>NZ_AP036014.1:1472500-4132521 GCF_003402415.2 Nitratidesulfovibrio sp. HK-II | reverse complement strand
GGGCGGTGGACAGGTCCTGTATGAAGCCCGGCGGCCGGGCATTGAGGGTACGGGGAACGGGCCTTTGGAGGCGGTTGCTGTCCTTCCGTTCGCTCCCCGCCCGGTGTTGCGGCGGATGAACGGGGCGGGTGCGGATGACCGTGGCCCAAGCACGCATCATTATCATATTCATCGAGCCGGAACAAGCACGGCCGCCGGACCGGACGTGGCGGGCAGGTTTGGGCCGCGCACTGCGTGGCTGGCGGGTTTCGACCTTTCGGAGCCGACGTGCGCTTTCGCGCGGGAGGGTGGTGGGGCTGCCACACGGACGGATGTGCCAGCCCCGGCGGCTCTGCGCCGGTCCGCCGAAGCGGGCCAAGGCCTGCCCGTTGCGGCAATCTGCAAGGCAGTGGCGGGGAGTCTTGGCGGGCATGCCGGATTTTCGTCCGTACGGCCTTGCTGGGCGCGTTTGGGCGCGGTTCCGCATCTCGGTCCGCCCCGGTCCGGTTTCGCGCCTCTGGGGCCATTTGTGCAACGATGTGCAGAATCCGTCGGCTGTCTGGACAATTGCCCACGGCGCGGCTAGGGTTGGGCGGTTCCTTGCGGCAGGTCCCGCCCGTCCCCACTCGGGTGTGCCTCCAGTGCTTCCCGCGCCATGCGCGGACCATGCGCGAGGCGGCCGCCCCATGGCCGTCCGGGTTTCACCCGGCGCGCGCCGCCCTTCTCCCGGTCATTCCTCTTCCATGCGACCGGGCCGGCACGGCACGGGGCCTCCCCATCACCGAAAGCGCAGCCCGCCCCGATCCCTCGCACCGCCGTTGTTGCCGGTCGGTTTCGCGGGCCTGCCCCATCGCACGAGGTTTCATGCAGTTGCCTTCCGCAAAGCGTTCCGGAATCGTCCTGCTGGTCATCCTGCTGCTCATTGCCGCGCCGTTCATGCTGCGGCACGGACAGCAGGCCACCGAAACACCTGACGGCCCCCCCTCGGTAGACTGCAACGCCACCGCGCCGGGCGGCCAGTTGCCCCCGGAACTGCGGGCCGAAGAAGGCGCGGGCGGTCACGGCGTCGGCGAACCGGAGGTGGTGCAGGGGGTCGTGTCTTCCGGCGACACCGCGGCCAAGATCCTGCAAGAGTGGCTCTCTTCGGTGGACGTGCACACCATGGTCTCTGCCTGCGAGAAGGTCTATTCGCTGGCCAGGCTGCGGGCCGGGCAGCCCTACACCGTGGTGGCCAACGTCAGCGCGGGCGGCATCGAACGCTTTGAATACGAGATCGACAATTCGCAGAAGCTCATCGTCAGCAAGACCGACGATTCCTTCGCCGCGCGGGTGGAACCCATCCAGTACGACGTCGAGATCATCCGCGTGGAAGGCACCATCGAATCCAACCTGTTCCAGTCCGTGGCCGACGCGGGCGAATCGCCCACCCTGGCCATCCGCCTGGCGGACATCTTCGGCTGGGAGGTGGACTTCATCCGCGACATCCGCGAGGGCGACAGCTTCACCGTGCTGGTGGAAAAGCGCTTCCGCGAAGGCGAGTTCAAGGGCTACGGCCGGGTGCTGGCCGCCATCTTCACCAACCAGGACCAGACCCACCGCGCCTACCTGTTCCACGACGACCTGGGCTTTCCCCAGTACTACGCGCCCGACGGGGCCTCCATGCGGCGCTCGTTCCTGAAGGCCCCGCTGTCGTTCACGCGCATTTCCAGCGGGTACACCATGACCCGCAAGCACCCCATCTTCCGCGACGTGCGGCCGCACCAGGGTGTGGACTACGCCGCCCCCACCGGCACCCCGGTCAAGGCCGTGGGCAACGGTGTGGTGGCTTCCGCCGGATGGGGCAACGGCTACGGCAACCTGATCATCCTGCGCCATTCCAACGGCTACGAAAGCTACTACGGCCATCTTTCCGGCTTCGCGCGCGGGGTGCGCAAGGGCGCCATGGTGAAGCAGGGCGACGTCATCGGCTACGTGGGCGCCACGGGCTGGGCCACCGGCCCGCATCTGGACTTCCGCCTGAAGAAGGACGGCAAGTTCATCAACCCCACCAAGAACATAAGTCCCCGGTCCGAACCGGTGGCCCGCAAGCTGCTGCCGGATTTCCGCCGCCAGATGGATGCCATCCGCCCGTATCTGGACGGTGAAGGCGATATTGCCACGCTGGATGTGCAGAAGCTGCCCAACATCTAGATTTCACGGCATATAGTTGCGCACATGGCGCGCCGCTCCATCAGGGGCGGCGCGCTTTTGCGTGTGGGTACGGGAAAGCCATCGGCAAGCGACCGGTTGTCGGAAGGAGGCAGGGGCAGGCCTGCTTCTCGCTGGTGGTGGATAGTTGCGGCGTTTGCGATTGCCGGGTGGGGGAACATGGCAAGTGACCGATGCGTGCCGGATTGGAGTTGGCACGACAAAGGGCTGTTCCTGATGTGCGTTTCGCGTGAAACATGCTGTAAAGAAACGATAAATTATGAACGCAGCAGGTGGTTATCACCATTGACGATGGCATGGGGGGCGATGCCGCGCTTGGCCAGTGCCAGGGCGAATGGTGACATGCTGTGTGCGCAAGTATGTCACCACACCGGAATAATGGACG
Organism: Nitratidesulfovibrio sp. HK-II; assembly: GCF_003402415.2. NCBI lineage: Bacteria > Pseudomonadati > Thermodesulfobacteriota > Desulfovibrionia > Desulfovibrionales > Desulfovibrionaceae > Nitratidesulfovibrio > Nitratidesulfovibrio sp. HK-II. The sequence continues at coordinate 4,129,949 of NZ_AP036014.1, read as the reverse complement.
TATTTTGCGAACATCGGGCAAGGGAAGGCATGGCTGCGGCCGGGGATCCGGCACGTGGGGCTGCTGGCCCGCCAGCGTGCAGGCCCAGCGGCCTTGCCGGGTCGGGGGGAATTCAGGAGGCCGAAGGGGATTTTGCGGCGGGCGCCCCGGGCAGGGCGCAGGCGAAATTGCGTTGCGGGGGCAGGCGGAAGGGGGGGCGCAGCACCGGCTTGCCCGTTGCGGCGGCGATGGCCGCCAGCATGCCCCGGAAGATGCGCCCATGCACGGGAAGCAGGGCATACCAGTAGGCCAGCCCGGCCAGGCCGCGCGGCAGGAACCATGACTGCATCCACAGTTCCGTGGCCGGGCCGTCGGCCGATGTCGCCCCGTCAGCGGGGGCGTGCGCCGCTTCGGCAACCGGACGCACCATGAATTCCAGCAGGGCGTCGCCCGGCACCTTCATTTCGGCCAGCAGCAGCAGGCGCTTGCCGGGCTGCACGTCCAGCACCCGCCAGAAGTCCAGCGCGTCGCCGGTGCGCAGGGTTTCCGGGTCGCGCCGACCGCGCCGCAGCCCCGGCCCCCCGACCAGGGTGTCCACCAGGCCGCGCAGCCGCCACAGGGCGTCGTCCTGATACCAGCCGGTATCGCCGCCGATGCGTTCCACGGGCTTCCACACGTCATCGGGCGTGGCCGCCAAACGCACTCCCCATCCATCCCCCAGCAGATGGCCGCCCGCGTAGTCCGCATCGCCGCAGGCCACCCATTCGGGCACGGCGGGGCTGCCCGCATCGGCCCAGCGGGTGGGCACGGCATGGGTGCGCAGCCGGTCCAGGGCGCGGCGGATGGCCTCTGCGCAGGGCAGCAGGTCCTGCGGGATGATGTCGCGGATGCGCGTTTCGCCGCACACCACGCGCTGGCGCAGCCCGTGGATGAGCGGCCGGGCCAGCGCCACAGGCACCGGGGTGACCAGATGCAGCCAGTGGGCCGAGAGTTCCGGCGTCAGTAACGGCACGGGGATGATCAGCCGTCGGCGCAGGCCCGCTTCGCGGGCGTAGATGTCGAACAGTTCCCGGTAGCTCAGCACGTCTGGCCCGCCGATGTCGTAGGCTTGCCCCGCCGTTTCGGGGTGGTCGAGGCAGCCCGCCAGGTATTCCAGCACGTTGCTGATGGCTATGGGCTGGCACTGCATGTGGACCCAGCGCGGGGTGATCATCACCGGCAGGCGGTCCACCAGATAGCGGATGATCTCGAACGAGGCGCTGCCGGAGCCGATGATCTGCGCCGCGCGCAGCACCGTGAGCGGCGCGTCGGACAGGGCCAGGATCTCGCCCACTTCGGCGCGCGAGCGCAGGTGCTCGGACACACGGCTGGCCCCGTGCCCGCCCGCATCCGTTTCCGGGGGCAGCAGGCCGCTGAGGTAGATGACCCGCGGCAGGGCAGTCTGCGTCCCGCGAAGTGCCTGCAGGGTCCGCACCATGCAGTAGGCCGCCTTGCGGTCGGCATCGGCAAAGGCGGCAACGGCGGGGTTCATGGAGTGCACCAGGTAGAACACGGCGTCGCACCCGCGCATGGCCTCGCGCAGGGATGCCTCGTCCAGCACGTCGCCGGGCACGATGGTGCACCGGGGATGGGCCGCCCACGGACGCCCCGCCAGCTTGGCCGGGTTGCGGGCCAGCGCGCGCACGTTCCATCCGCGTTCCAGCAGCAGCGGGGCCAGACGGCCGCCCACGTAGCCCGTGGCCCCGGTTACGAGCACGGTGCCCCGCACGCGGGATGGGGAAGGATGCGCGGCGTCGGCAAGTTCCGGATCGGGCAGACCGCCCCCGGCGTTGCCGGGCGATGCCGCCGCGATGTCAGGATGGGGCGTGGCGTGGGGGGGAACAGCGTGTGCGACCATGGGGGGTCCTTGCGGATGGCGGACGGAGTTTTCGCAGTCTGCCCCCATGGTGCCGCAGCCCGGCAAGACTGTCAAAGCCGCAAGCCGTTCCCTGCACTGCCCCTTCGGCGCTGCCGCCCTGAAATTGAAAAGGGAGGAAACGCCCGTGGCGTTCCCTCCCTTGCGGATGCGTGCGGCGCGTATGCGCGGCGCGGCTATTCGAAGCGGCTCACGCCGGTGATGACCACCATGTCCGCCGGGGCGTCGGTGTGGATGCCCTGGGGCTTGGTCTTCAGCTTCTGGATCTTGTCCACCGTGTCCATGCCCTCGATGACCTGGCCGAACACGCAGTAGCCCCAGCCTTCGTCCGTTTCCTCGGTGTGGTCGAGGTCCGCGTTGTCCACGGTGTTGATGAAGAACTGGGCCGCGGCGCTGTGCGGGTCGGCGGTGCGGGCCATGGCGATGGTGCCGCGCAGGTTCTTGAGGCCGTTATTGGCCTCGTTGCGCACCGGGGCGTTGGTGGGCTTTTCTTCCATGCGCACGGAAAGGCCGCCGCCCTGGATCATGAAGTCCTTGATGACCCGGTGGAAGATGGTGTTCTTGTAGAAGCCCGAATCCACGTAGCCGAGGAAGTTGGCGACGGTGGCGGGGGCCTTTTCGGCGTCGAGTTCGATGAGGATATCGCCGGAAGAGGTTTCCAGCAGAATGACGGGATTGCTCATGGGTGTCTCCTGACGGGAAATGTTGCCCCCTCTTTGCCGGGAAGCGGCGCGAAACGCAAGGGCTGGCGGGTGCGCCAAAGGGGCTGTCCGGCGCGCCGGAATGGGCGCAGGATGGGCAGCATGCACGGCGCGGGCCCGCCATACGCAGGCAGCGGCGCGCGACCGCGTTGCGGCGTCTCACTTGCCTGTGTTGTTCCGCATGGCTACACCATGGTATGGTGTCGGCAGCACCCGGCGTGGCGGGTTGTTTTCCCTTTCTTTCGCGGCCGGGCATCGCGCCCCGCGCTTCGTGCCGCCGCCGCCCGGCATGCGGCGGACCTTTGTCCCTCTCCGGCAGCCCACGCCCCGCAACGCAGCACCCAAAGGAGTTCCCCATGAAACTCAGCGTATCCAGCTCATCCAATTCGTCTGGCTCGTCTGGCCCCTCTGGTTCTTCCGGCAAGGCCGCAGCCGACCGCGACTGGTTCATCCCCGAGGACGGGCGCAAGCAGTTGGCCCAGTTGTTCGCCAAGCTGCCGAACCCCGTGGTGCTCGACGTGTTCACCGACGGCGACGCAAAGAACGCCTTCAACGGCTACACGCTGCGCTTCGCCGAGGACATATCGCTCATCGTGGACAAGATTTCCATGAACCACCATGCGCTGGATTCCGAGGAAGCGAAGCGCCGCGGCGTGACCCTGTCGCCCACCATGTTCGTGGGCACGGGCGAGACGGACCCGGCCCTGGACTACCGCATCCGCTTCACCGGCGCGCCGTTGGGCGAGGAAGGCCGGGCGCTGGTGGAATCGATCTTTCTGGTGTCCCTGCGCCAGTCGGGCCTTACGGAAACCTCGCGCCGCATCCTGTCCGAGTTGAAGGAGCCGCGCAGGCCCCGGGTGTTTTCTTCTCCGGGGTGCCCGTACTGCCCCGGCCAGTTCATGCACGCGGCAAAGTGCGCCATCGAGCGGCCCGGCCTGGTGGAAGCGGAATGCGTCAATTCCGACGAATTCCCCGACCTGTCCAAAAAGTTCGGCGTGGGTTCCGTGCCGCACACCCAGTACGACGCCACGCACAAGGCCATCGGCCTGATGCCGGAAGAGCGCTTTGTACTGGAACTGGTTACCCTGAAGAACGCGGAAGAACTGATGCGCGAACATGGCATGGAGCCCGGCCACGAAGGGCATGACCATGCTCACGGGGCTCACGGCGCTCACGGCATGGACCCCGAGGGGCTGGACGTGGTGGAAACCGACATGGTGGTGCTGGGCGCGGGCCCGGCGGGCCTTTCCGCAGCCATCTACGCCGAGCGCAGCGGCATGAAGACCGTGGTGCTGGACAAGGCCGTGGTGGGCGGCCAGGTGACCGTGACCCCGGTGGTGGAGAACTACCCCGGCTTCACCGACATCGCCGGGCTGAAGCTGGTGGAGGTGCTTTCCGCCCATGCCCGGCAGTACGCCACCGTGCGCGAGAACGAGGCCGTGCACGAGATCAAGATCGGCAAGTTTCTGGAGGTGTACACCAACCGCGCCGTGTACCTGTGCAAGGCGCTGGTGTTCGCCACCGGCGCGCAGTGGCGCAAGCTGGACGCGCCGGGCGAGGCCCGTTTCTACGGCCGGGGCGTGTCGTACTGCGCCTCGTGCGACGGGTTCATGTACCGGGGCAAGCGGGTGGCCATGATCGGCGGGGGCAATTCCGCCCTTACCGACGCCCTGCACCTGAAGAACCTGGGCGCGGAGGTAACCGTCATCCACCGCCGCGACAGCTTCCGGGCCGAGAAGGCCCTGCAGGATTCGCTGGCGCGGGAAGGCATTGCGGTGATCTGGGATACCGTGGTGGAAGAGGTGCTGGGCGACACCGTGGCCCCTGTGGAAGGCGCGGGGGGGGACGGCAAGGAGGCTAAGGCCGCCGGAACCGCCCCGGCAGAGGCGGACGCCGGCGTGGTGCGCGGCATCCGCGTGCGCAACGTGAAGACCGGCGAGGTCAGCGAGCTTCCCTTCGACGGGGTGTTCGTGGCCATCGGGCACATCCCCAATTCCGAACAGGCGGCCGAGCTTGGCGTGGTGCTGGAAAAGGACGGCTCCATCAAGGTGGACCGCCACATGCGCACCAACATCCCGCGCATTTACGCCGCGGGCGACGTGACCGGCGGCGTGCGCCAGATCGTCACCGCCGTGGGCAGCGGGGCCACGGCGGCGCTGGCCGCGTTCGAGGATACCCAGAATCCGTACTGGAAGAAGAAGGGGGCGTAGGAGGGGGATGGGCGTGTGTCCTCATTGATACGGCTTCTACGTAGACAGTCGTGCCCTTTTGACCACGCTCGATCTCGTTATGCCTCCGGCGGGCAGGGGGCCGTGTAACGACGGCCCCCTGGACCCCCGCGTTCCGGGGGGCGCTGCCCCCCTGGTCCCCCCAGGTTTTCATGCGCTGCGTCCCTTCGGCGGCAGCTTCCCTCCGGCGCAAAGCGCCTTCGGGTGATCTGCCGCCGGTGACGCCAATGCGCACGAATCTCCCGTAGCCTCTATGGCACACGGGTGCCTTTACCCGCACGTATCCTGCACCGCATTCCTTACGCCGCCAGCTTCCCTGCGGCGCTGTGCGCCTTCGGGCGATCTGGCGGCGGGAATGCGTATGTACGCGGGGCTCTCGTCAGCTTGGTCGGGCAAAGTTGCCTCCATCCCCACGTCGTTTGCGGGCGCGTATCGCCACGCCAAGGGATAGCGCGCGATTGCGCCCGGCCTCTACGAAGACAGTAGTGCGCTGTTGATTACGCCCGATTTCGTTATGCCTCCGGCGGGCAGGGGGTGTTGTAACGAACACCCCCTGCACCCCCGCGTTCCGGGGGCTCTGCCAGCGCTGCTATCTTCATCCGTAAGACTCGCGCTTCGCGCTCGCCTAACGGCTGAAGTCCAGGCCCCCGAGGTTTTCATGCGCGGCGTCCCTTCGGCGGCAGCTTCCCTGCGGCGCTGTGCGCCTTCGGGCGATCTGGCGGCGGGAATGCGTATGTGCGCAATGCTCCGCAGATCCTCCAACACTCGGGTGACCTAACCCCCGCCCCCGTTGCGACGCATGTGCCGCCGTCAAAGCCCGGCGGCACACGCTTCTTCGCACGCTACGATTCCTTTGAACGTGGACGTGTTAATCCGTTTTGGTGCGGTGCTCTCGTCGGCTTGGTCGGGCAAGGTTGCCTCCATCCCCCCGTTGTCTGCGGCGCGCATCCGCGACGCCGAAGCTTCCGCCTCGCAAGACCTCGGCTGCGGCTGCGTATCGCCGCGCGCAAGTTATCCGCGCCCCCGTGAAGCAAACAGTATCCATGAGAGCATTGGGCTTTCCACTCCAATTGGTTCCAATACCGGCAGCGCTGTCGCGGAGTTCAGGCCGTTCAACGGAAATGCGACGTGCGAAGAAGCGTGTGACGCCGGGCTTTGACGGCGGCACATGCGTCGCAACGGGAGCGGGGGTTAGGGCACTCTAAGTGCGGTTATGTTGGCGGGAGATTGGCGCACATCGCATTCCGCCGGGCAGATCGCCCGAAGGCGCTTTGGCCGAGGGAAGCTGCCCGGCAAGGAATGCGGTGCAGGATACGTCGGGGGTCCAGGGGGCGGAGCCACCGGAACGCGGGGGTGCAGGGGGCCGTCGTTACACGGCCCCCTGCCCGCCGGAGGCATAACGAAATCGAGGGTTCTCAATCGCGCGGGAGTGTCTTCGTAGAAGCCGGGTGCAATCGCGCACTATCCCATCGACGGGGATCAATCACGCGGGAGTGTCTTCGTAGAGGCCGTGTCCTTCAGGGCACAACCCCTTCCATTCCCCGCCGGAGGCATAACGAAACCGTGCGTGGTCAACAGGGCTGGCGTGTCTGCGTAGAAGCCGGACTCACCAGCGCGATATCCCGCCTAGTACGGCAACACAACCTTCCCGTACTGCTCGTGCAGCACCTCGGCCATGGCCAGGTAACACGCGCTTGCGCCGCACACGATGCCTTCCCACCCGGCAATGGTGCCGATCAGTTCGCTGCCGGTGAAGTCGCGGATGGCCAGCAGCGCGAACAGCACGGTCAGCGACAGGAAGATGAACTTCAGCGTGGTCTTGCCCTTCAGGGTGCCCAGGAACATGAAAAAGGTGAACAGCCCCCACATGGCCAGGTAGAAGCCCATGTAGGCGTGCGGGGTGGCTTCGGCCCAGCCCAGCTTGGGCATGACGATCAGCGCCACCAGGGTCAGCCAGAACAGGCCGTACGAGGTGAAGGCGGTGGTGCCGAAGGTGTTGCCCTTCTTGAACTCCATGATGCCCGCGATGACCTGCGCGATGCCGCCGTAGAAGATGCCCATGGCGAGGATCATCGAGCTGATGGGAAAGAAGCCCGCGTTGTGGATGTTCAGCAGGATGGTGGTCATCCCGAAGCCCATGAGCCCGAGCGGGGCCGGGTTGGCCAGTTTGGTCTCCATTGTCTTCCTCGTTGCTGCGGATGGGGTGGGCGCATCGGGCGTGCCGGGGTGCGCCGCGTGCCGGACCTTGCGGACGCCGGTGTGGCGGGCAAGGCGGCGTGCTGGCGCGCACCATGGCGGAACGCCGACGCAAGGAATGCCCGCCTGCCCCCTGCTCCGAATGGATGCGGGATGGGCGCGGCGGTGCGGGCGGCGAACCTGTACCGGTGAAACGACGATGCGATGTGGCGTGGCGCGGCCGGGGATGGCGGGTTGGCGGTCCGCTCCCTGAAGGGCCGCGTGGTCCGGCTGCCGGGCCGGACCCTGCGAGGGGCTATGGCGGGCTTATGCCCGGATGCGGACAAGCGCGCAAGATGCGCGGGAGTGTGCGCTTTCACGGGTCGGGGTGCGGCACACCCGGAGTCCTTCGTCCGTTGGCGGCTATCTGTCCTGATGGTCGTGGGGCCGGGCCATGCGCATCGGGTCCACGGCGGCGTCGAAGGCCGCGCCGTCCAGCAGGCCCAGCTCCAGGCAGGCCTCGCGCAGGGTTATGCCCCGCGTGTGGGCCAGGTGCGCCGCCTGCGCCGCCCGGTCGTAGCCGACAACGGGCGCAAGGGCCGTGACCAGCATCAGCGATCGGCCCACGTGCGCGGCAATGACCGCGTGGTCGGGCTGCATGCCCGCCACGGCGTGGTCCGCGAACGAGCGGCACCCGTCGGCCAGCAGGCGCATGGACGTGAGCACGTCGTGGATGATCAGCGGCTTGAACACGTTCAGCTCGAAGTTGCCCTGCGACCCGGCCATGCCCACGGCCGCGTCCAGCCCCATGACCTGCACGGCCACCATGGTCAGCGCCTCGCACTGGGTTGGGTTGACCTTGCCGGGCATGATGGACGAGCCGGGTTCGTTCTCGGGCAGGCGCAATTCGCCGATGCCGCAGCGCGGGCCGGATGCCAGCCAGCGCACGTCGTTGGCGATCTTCAGCAGGGCCGTGGCCAGCGCGCGCAGCGCGCCGCTGGTCAGCACCAGCCCGTCGTGGGCGGCCAGCGCGGCAAAGGGGTTGGGCGCGGGCACAAGGGGCAGCCCGGTCATGTCGGCCAAGAGGGCGATGGCGCGCGGGGCAAAGGCGGGGTGCGCGTTCAGCCCGGTGCCCACGGCGGTGCCGCCAAGGGCCAGGCGGCACAGGTGGGGCATGGCCGCGTCCAGCCCTTCCAGGCAGGCGTCCAGCTGGGCCGCCCAGCCGGACATTTCGTCGCCCAGGGTCAGGGGCACGGCATCCTGCAAATGGGTGCGGCCTATCTTCACGATGTCCGCGCACGCGGCGGCCTTGGCCCGCAGCGCGTCGCGCAGGTGGCGCACGGCGGGCAGCAGGTCGTCGCGCAGGGCCAGCGCGGCGGCAAGGTGCATGGCCGCCGGAAAGGCGTCGTTGGACGACTGGCAGCGGTTCACGTGGTCGTTCGGATGAATTCGGAAGGGGGGACGGACGGGTGACTGGCCGCCGGGCGCGGCGGCGGTATCCGCCGCTTCCGCCAGCAGTTGCGTGGCCCGGTTGGCCAGCACCTCGTTGACGTTCATGTTGGTCTGGGTGCCGCTGCCGGTCTGCCAGACGGAGAGCGGAAAATGGTCGTCGTGCAGGCCCGCCAGCACCTCGTCGGCGGCGCGGGCGATGGCCTCGGCCATGTGCGGGGGGGCTGGCTGGCCCGATTGGCCGGATTGGCCGGATTGTTCGGGCAGGGGCTGCGGCAAAAGTCCAAGGCCGCGGTTGACCAGCGCGGCGGCCTTCTTGATGCGCGCCAGCGCGTACACCACGGCCAGGGGCATGCGGTCCGCCCCGATGCGGAAATTGTCCAGCGAACGCTGGGTCTGCGCGCCCCACAGGCGGTCCTGCGGAACCTCCACCGGGCCCATGCTGTCCCGTTCCAGGCGCTGGCCGGGCCGGGGGGCGGCAATGGCGTCGCCGTGGCCCGCTGGGGGCGTTGCGGGCGAGGGGGGCGCGGACGCGTCGGCCAGGGGTGATTGGCGGGCTTGTTCGGGCTGATCGGACATGGGCGACCTCCTGTGGGCGGAGCAGCGCGTGCGTCGGGCGGCGGCAGGCCCGGCACGCTCCGCAGCATGCACCCTAGCGCCCTGCGCGCGGCGCTGTCCAGCCGGGCGGCGGCGCCGTGTCGTCAGCACAAGCGCATTGCGGTTTGGCGGGCGGGGCGCGCCCCGGCCCGTGCGCGCCTTGCCCCGGCGGGGTGCGTATTTCCCCCGTCGGCGTGGTTTCCGCTTGCGGAAACGGCCGCATTTGCTTCAATACATACAGTTGCACCGTTTATCGCACGCGCAGGGCGCGGCGGCACGGTAGCCCAGCCCGGCCCACACGCCGGGCCTGTCGTCAGCGCGGCCCGCCCGGCCGTGCGGCCCGTACACCGGGAAAACGCCCGCAACGAGGCATCCATGCGCGCGGTATCCGTCACCCTGGTCACCTACACCTACGACGACCACGAACTGGTTCGCGGCCTGCTGTCGTCCGTCACCGGATGGACGGCCATGCCCTCGGCCATCGTGGTCATCGACGACGGCTCGACGGAACCCTTCACGCCCGACCTGCCCGGCGAGGTGGCCGAGCGCCTGCCCCCCATCGAGGTGGTGCGCGTGCCGGAAAACCGGGGCAACACCCACGCCCGCGCGCTGGGCGCGGCGCGCGCCACCACCCGGTTCATCCTTTCGGTGGATGCGGACATCCGTTTTCCCGCGCACTGGCTGGCGGTGTGCCTGCCCGCAGCGGCCCGCCCCGGCGTGGGCATGGCGGGCACGGCCATCCGCCCCCGCACCGGCGATGACCTGCTCTCGCGCTACCTGGAGCTTACCTACACCCTCAACCGGGGGGCGTCCGGCTCCGTGCCGTTCCTGCCCGGCGGGGCGTGGCTTGCCCGGCGCGACGCCTTCGAGGCCGTGGGCGGTTTTTCCGGCTACGCGGAACGCTTCGGGCAGGACGCCTACCTTTCGCGCCGCCTGCGCGAGAACGGCTACCTGCTGTGGGCCGTGGACGGGGTGGAGGCCTTCGAGGTGCGGCGCATCGGCCGGTTGCAGATGGTGCGCCGGGGCTGGCGCTGGCAGGGCCACCACATGAAGGCCGCGCTGGACGAGGGTCGCCCGCTGGACGAGGTGCTGAACGTGGTGCTGTACTCGCTGCGCGAACGCATGCTGCGCTCGCGCGCGTCAGACCCGCGCCTGCTCTATTTCGACCTGCTCTACGCCCTGCACGCCCTGTTCGACACCGTGGCCCACGCGGCCGCGCGGCCAGGCGCGGCCGGCGCGCACGGGGCGGCGGGGGCCACCGGCGCCCTGCGCCATGCGGCGGCGGCCTTCCTGGCCCCGTGGCCGCAACTGTGCTCGGCCCTGTGCGCGGACCTGGCGGAGCTGGGGCATGCCCCGCTGCCCACCGACCTTGTCGCCGCGCCCCCCTTCGACCTTGCCGCCGCGCTGTCCTTTGCCGTGGGGACCGACGAACTGACGGCGGTGTGCGGCGGTCTTGGCGAGGTGCTGGCCTGACCCCTTCCCGGCGGCAGCCCCTGCCTCGCGTTTCGCAGACCCCTCGCCGTGCGTGATCGGACCCGGATTCCGATGTGAATCGGATGCGGACCGTGACCGGAAGCCGTTCCTCCGCCATCCGCAAGGCCGCCACAGGAGACCCCATGGGATTTTCGTTCAAGTTGCCGTTTCTTTCCCGCAAGAAGAAGCCCGCCAGGGGCGACCTGCTCATCGCCGCGCCGGAATCGCTGGATGGCGCGCCTTCCGAAGCATCCGCCGGTTCCCCCGGGGCGAAGCCTGCCGCGTCGACGGGTGCATCCGTCTTGCCTGCCACTGACGGGGCGGAGAACGCCCCCGGCAAGAAGAAGGGGCTGTCCAGGCGCACCCTGCAGCTCGCACTGTTCGCGGCGGCCGGGCTGGTGGTGCTGGGGGCCGCTGGCGGCGGCGGCTGGTGGTGGTACAAGACCACAAGCCCGGAACATGCCGTGGAGCAGCTGGTGTTGGCCTTCCGCAATGGCGATGCGGCGGCCTTCGAGCGTCGCGTGGACGTTGACGCGGTGGTGGACCAGTTGCTGGCCGTGCAGTTGCGGGCATCGGGCGTCAAGGGCGCATCGGCCCCCGACGCGCGCGAAACGGGCCAGTTGCGCGACGTGTTGCGCCAGGCGTTGCTGGCCCTGCCCGTGGGCGCGGCGGGCGAACGCAAGCGCGAGGATCTGCTGCCGCCCGATTTCCGCGAACAGGTGGGGGCATCCCTGCCCTCCATTGCGCAACGTGCGGGCGACAAGGCCGTGGCGGTCCTGCCCGTGAAGAACGAGGCGCTGGAAACAACCTTCGAGTTGCGGGTGCAACTGACGGACGGCAAGGACGGCTGGAAGGTGACCGGCCTTGCGGACCCGGACGGTCAACTGGCCGAGCACGCCGCCGCGCTGGAACGCATCCGCGCCCGCGAACGCGCGGCAGCGGCGGAGGAAAACGCCCGCATCGCCGAACGGCTGGCCGGGCTGGTGCGCCTGGAGCGTACCCTTGTGGGCGTCGACACCCTGTCCGGCGGCGGCAACTTCAAGACGCTGGTGGTGCAGGTGAGCGGCGTGAACCTTGGCGGGCAAACGCTGGGACGGGTGGTGGTGGACTGCACGGTGCAGGACGAGGCCGGACGGGTGCTGCGCACGCTGAAGCTGGTGCGTACCAGCCAGTTGCGCCCGGGCGAGGCGTTTTCCGAATCGTGGGTCATCGACCTGGACGAGGGCGAACCCCGCGACGTGCCCCTGTTGAACGCTGAACGCCTTACCGGCCGGTCCACGGTTCGGTCCGTGGTGCTTTCCACCGGCGAATCCATTGTCATCAAAGGAGAGTAGGGGGAACAGGCAGGCAAGGGAGCGCGGGTTGCGGAGGCATGGCGTCAGCGTTGGCGCCTGCCTTGCGGCGTGCCCCGCCGGGCGTTGATTTTCTCGGTCGGTTCTGGGTTTCGGTTGTCATGCGGGGCGGCGGCGCAAAGCCTGCCGCCTCGTTTCGTTGCGCGCGCGTCATTGGCGCAGCCTGTCCAGGCCCTGTTGCATGAGGTCGGCCTCCTTGTTGCGGCGGGTGTGGTACTTGTAGTCCGGGCTGGAGCTGAAGTTGCGCAGTTCCCTGATGGCCCCGTCCCAGTCGCCCCTGGTGGAGTGTTCCCAGAATTTGGGGAATTTTTTCGTACTGCCGTGCTGGTAGAGCACGGAGGTGAGGGCGGCCTGCATCTCCTTGGGCAGTTCCTCGAACTTGCGAAGCGGCTTTCCCTGGGCGTCGGTGTTGTGCGGAGCGCTGTTGAACTGCTGCCGCGCCAGTTCCTTGAAATGGGTGAACATCCTTTCGTTAAGCTGGCTGGCCTGCTCGGCCGTGAGTTGTAGGTGCGCATTCTCAGCCGCGAGGTCATCCATTGCCTGCCTGGCTTGCACGGCATTCTTGCCGAGCAAGGGGCGAACGGCATTGATCACGTCTTCGCGCACTCCCAGTTCCCGCAATTTTTCGGCATTCCACTGCCCCAAGTCGATGCCCGCCCCGATGGTGGCACTGCTGTTGTCCATGGGCTTGCCGTCCTTCATGGGGATGTAGGCGGACAGGATGTTGCCCTCAAGTGCGCGCAGCGTCTCCGCCGTGAGCCGGTTGATGTCTTCCGGCGTGTCGGGGGTGGCCAGAACGCCGTTGCCGCCTTTGCCGGGCGTTGCCGCATCGGGCGCGGCAACCGGCTCGGCGGTTCTGGGTTGCTCCGGCTCCTCGGGCTCGGTGAGCGGGCCGGGGCCTGCCCCTTCCAGAAAAGTGCGCGCCGCCCGTTGCAGAGGGCCTTCCTGCAGGCTGCCAGTGCCGTTCAGCCCGGGTTGGTCGGGCTGGTCGTCGGTTCCACCCGCCGTTCCCGAACCGCCGGAGGCCCCTGCGGACGAAGGTTCGGCGGTGCCCGCCCCGGGCTTTCGCCCGTCGTTCCCGCGTTCGACCATATGCTGGCTCCGTTTTGCATTGTACGGGGTGAAGTTCATCGGTTTGGCCAAACCCTGCCGCCACGCTGCAATCCGCTATTCCATATGTGCAGTCCTCTCCGGGGGGTGTCAACGCGGCGGGGCCACTTCGGCCCCCCCAGCCTGGGGGCAGCGGGATACGCCCGGCCAATCCGGGCTGCGGCGTGCCGTGTACCGGCAGGCTAGCGCACGGTTTCTCCGGGGCGCAGCCTGCAAGATGGCGGGAAGGGGGCGGGAAGGCCGTCCGAAGGGGGTGTGCCCATGACATGGGCGAGGACCGCGCATGACCGCGTATGACTGCGTATGATTGGGCATGACTGGGAATGACTGGCACCCGCCATTCGCACGCGTGTCCGTCTGCCCGGCGCTCCCCGTGGCTGGGCTGCCCAATCTGCCCCGAATGCATTCCCCGGCATGGCCGGGAACGCGAAAGCCCCCGCCACGGCATGTGACGGGGGCTTGGGATGACGGTATGTTCAGATGGTTTGCCCCTGAAGGGGGGCATGGGGGCGCTGCCCCGCGCCCCGCTCTTTCCCGAAATCGCAGCGAAGGGCTATTCCTCGCCGTCGCCGCCGTCGCCGCCGTCCAGATCGCGGCTGTACTTGCAGGTCTTTTCCGGGCAGGCGATGTGGCGGCCCCGGGCGCGGGTGGTCTTTTCCACCAGCAGGGGCGAATTGCAGTCCGGGCAGGGGCCGGGCACGGGCCAGTCCCACAGGGCGTAGTCGCACTTGGGGTAGGTGCTGCACGAATAGAAGATCTTGCCGCGCTTGGAGCTTTTTTCCACCAGCACGCCGTCGCAGCCTTCGCGCGGGCAGGGCACGCCGGTGGAGAAGGGCGCGGTATAGGTGCAGTCCGGGTACTTGGTGCAGGCGATGAACCGGCTGCCGGTGCGGGCCTTCTTCAGCACCAGGTCGCCGCCGCATTGCGGGCAGGTGCCGACCTTTTCCGGCTCCTCGCGCAGCTTCGTCTCCACCTGGATGTTGCCCTTCTCGTCGCGGGTGAAGTTCTTGGTGTTGCGGCAGGCCGGGTAGCCGGAACAGGCCAGGAAGGTGCCCGCCTTGCCGAACTTGATGACCATGGGCTTGCCGCACTGCTCGCAGTCGATGCCGCTGGGCAGGCCGCCCTTCACGGTGTCCATGGCCTGGGCGGCGCGTTCCAGCACCGGGTTGAACCCGCCGGTGAAGTCTTCCAGCAGCTTCACCCAGTCCAGGTCGCCTTCGGCCACCTTGTCCAGCGAACCTTCCATCTGCGCGGTGAAGTCCACGTCCATCAGGGTGGTGAAGTGGCTGGCCAGAAGGTCGCACACCACGGCCCCAAGGTCGGTGGGGGCGAAGTGCTTTTCCTCCAGCCGGGCGTAGTCGCGGTCGATGAGGGTGGAGATGATGGCCGCGTAGGTGGACGGGCGGCCGATGCCGCGTTCTTCCAGTTCGCGCACTAGGGATGCTTCGGTGTAGCGGGCCGGGGGCTGGGTGAACTTCTGTTCCTTTTCCACGGAAAGGGCGGTCAGCTCTTCGCCCACGGAAAGCTTGGGCAGGTCGCCTTCGGCCGCTTCCTCGCCTTCGGCCGCCGCGTCCTTCTGGGGCGACGCGGCCAGAAAACCGGGGAACAGCAGCCGTTCGCCCTTGGCGCGCCATTCGACGGGGCCGCAGGCGATGGTCACCGTGGTGTCGTGAAAGCGCGCCGCGGCCATCTGCGAGGCGACGAAGCGCTGCCATACCAGCCGGTACAACTGGTACTGGTCCGGCGGCAGCAGGTGGCGCACCGAATCGGGCGTGACGGTGACGTCGACGGGCCGGATGGCTTCGTGCGCGTCCTGCGCGCCGCCCTTGGTCTTGAACTGGCGGGCCTTGGCGGGCAGGTGGTCGCCCCCCCAGGTGGCGGCGATGAACTCGCGCGCCGCGTCGCGCGCCTCGTCCGCAATGCGGACGGAGTCGGTACGCATGTAGGTGATCAGGGCCACGGTGCCCGCCTCGCCCAGTTCAACGCCTTCATACAGGCGTTGGGCGATGTTCATGGTGCGCTTGGCCGAATACCCCAGCCGCTGACTGGCCGACTGTTGCAGCGTGGAGGTGATGAACGGCGGCTGCGGCTGGCGCTGGCGTTCCTTTTCGTCGATGGCGGTGATGACGAAGGGCTGGCCCTGCATCGAGGCTTCCACGGCGGCTGCGGCGTCCGCGCTGCCGATAACGGGCTTCTTGCCGTGCAGCTTGTGCAGGTCGGCCCGGAAGGGGGGCGGGGTGGCCCCGGCCAGGCGCGCGCGGAACAGCCAGTACTCTTCGGGGTTGAAGGCGCGGCGCTCGGTCTCGCGGTCCACGATCAGGCGCAGGGCCACGGACTGCACGCGCCCGGCGGAAATGCCGCGCTTCACCTTCTTCCACAGCAGGGGGGAAAGCTTGTAGCCCACCAGGCGGTCGAGCACGCGGCGGGCCTGCTGGGCGTCGAACAGGTTGCGGTTCAGTTCGCGCGGGTTGTCCAGCGCGTCCTTCACCGCGCGGGCGGTGATTTCGTTGAACTGGATGCGCCTGATGTTGGTGTTCTTGTCGCGGATCAGTTCCGCCACGTGCCAGGCGATGGCCTCTCCCTCGCGGTCGGGGTCGGGCGCAAGGTAGACGTTGTCGGCCTTGGCGGCGGCTTCCTTGAGGGCGGAAACCACCTTCTGCTTGCCGTCGATGACCTGGTAGCGGGGGGCAAAGCCGTTGGCCTCGTCGACGCCCAGTTCGCTGGTGGGCAGGTCGCGCACGTGGCCCACGCTGGCATGCACGGCGTAGTTGCCGCCAAGGAATTTCTTGATGGTCTTCACCTTGGCGGGGGATTCGACGATGATCAGGTCCTTGCCCATGACTGTTCCTTTCCGGGAAAATACGCTATTGGGGGCGCGTTTCCGGCAGGGAGCCGGAAGCCCCGCCGGAAGGGGGCCGCGTTCGGCCCCGTCAGGTAGGGGAAAATACGGCAATCGACGATTCCGTCAAGCCGCGCGGGTTCGCCCCGCAGCGGCGGACGTCGGGTCCACGAGGTGGAACCACATGCAATCGTTCGTCAATATCAGGGATGTGAACCGGGATATGGACCGGAACCCGAACAGCGCCGCAAGCGCTGGCGCGGCCCGTGGCGGCCGCGGCGGCCTTCGGCTGGTGGCTCTTGCGTTCTGCGTGCTGCTGCTGGGCCTGGCCGGGTGCGCCAAGGCCCCCTACACCGGGCGCAGCCAGTTGATCATGTATTCCGACGCGGACGAGGCCAAGATGGGCCTTGCCGCCATGCAGCAGGTGCTGAAGAAGGAAAAGGAGGTCACCGGCACGCCGGAATCCGCCCGCGTGGAGCGGGTGGGCCGCCGCATTGCCGCCGTGGCTGAACGCCCCCAGTACCGCTGGGAATTTCACACCATAGAGAAGGACGTGGTCAACGCCTTCTGCCTGCCCGGCGGCAAGGTGGCCGTGTATACCGGCCTGCTGGACATCGCCGAGACCGACGCCGAACTGGCCGCCGTGGTGGGGCACGAGGTGGCCCACGCCCTGGCCCGGCACAGCAACGAGAAGATGAGCCGGGCGCGCATGGTGCAGGTGGGCCAGCTGGCCGCCATGGTGGGCGTGGCGGCTGCGGGCGGCTCATCGCAGGCGGCCCAGGCCGTGGGCGACGGTTACGCCGGGGCCATGAACATGGCCGTCATGCTGCCCAACAGCCGCGAGATGGAATACGAGGCCGACCACATCGGGCTTTTGCTCATGGCCAAGGCCGGGTACGACCCGCATGCGGCCATCGAATTCTGGCAGAAGATGCTCAAGCAGTCGGGCGGGCGCAAATCGGACTTCCTGTCCACCCACCCCACCGAGGCCAAGCGCATTGACGCCTTGCGGGGCATGCTGCCCGAGGCCATGCGCCACTACCGCCCGCGCGATGACGGGGCCTCCGGGGGCTCTGGCGGGGGCTCTGGCGGCAAGGCCAGTGGTCCCGGTACCGGCCCTGGTGGACCAGCCCCCGCAGGAAAGTAGCCAACCATACGTCGTTGTTCGGAATGCCAAGGCCCCGTGCATTAGCGCGGGGTCTTGCGCGTGGGCGTGGGCGAACGGGGCCATGGTCGGGAGCTCCGCAGAACGTCGACCCGGTGCGCGGTCTCCATTTCTTGGCCATCCGTCGGCGGCTTGACGCGGTTCCCGCCCAGGCCCCCCGCCCGGCACCGCCGCTTACCGGCCGCGTGTCCGCAACTTGCCGTCATGCAAGGCAGAGTTGCCGTGCTGGCATTCCCCTTGCTTTGTCCTTTGCGCCGCCACTCCGTTCCCCCGGCGGCAGGAGGATTGCGCATGGCCTACGGAAAGAACATCTCCATGGACGCCCTTCAGACATTGGTCGAAGGACGGGCCACCGAAGGTACCCGGCGCGCCGGTTCCGCCCCCAGGGCGGGCCAGCGCGGCACCGCCGACCCGCGTTTTGCCGCATTGCTGGCCAAGGGCGGGGGCGCATCGCCCCTCGGGGGAGTGCTTGCGGGCGGTCTTGGCGGCGGAGCCGCGTCGTCGCCGCAACTGGCGGCCCTGCCCGGCCTGACGGCGGCGGGCGGCCAGACGGAAAACGCCCTGGCTGGTGACGAGCGCGCCTCGCGCGCGGCCATGGACATCGTCAATTCCCGTGCGCTGGCAACCCTGGCCAAGGTCATGGAAGGCGGCGCGGGCGGGCTGGATTCGCTGCGCGGGGCCATGACCTCGCGCAACCTGATGGCCCTTTCCGGCAATCTGGATATGGCGACCTCTGGCATGGGCGGCATGGGCGGCGGAGAGCCCATGGCTGCCGTGGCTGGCGGGCCGGGGCGCGGCGGCGCGCAGGCGGGCGCGGGCAAGGCCGGGCGGCGCGGGCAGGAACGGGCCGACAGGACCGAAAGGGCTGGGCGGCGGGCCGGGGGCGGCGCGGCCGCAACGTCCGCCGCTGAACTTGGCGGGCTTTCGGCGCAGTTCGAGTCGGGCGAAGAAGGCATCGCTGCCGTTGGTTACGACCGGCACGGCGGCACCTCGTACGGCAAGTACCAGATTTCCTCGCGGGCCGGGACCATGGACCGCTTCCTGGACTTCGCGCGGCAGACCGCGCCCGACATCGCCTCGCGCCTGGAGGCGGCCGGGCCCGCCAACACCGGCGGAAAGACCGGCGAAATGCCGCGCGTGTGGCGCGAAATAGCCGAAGAGCAGCCCGATCGGTTCGAGGCCCTGCAAGAGCGGTTCATCCATGAAAGCCACTATGCCCCCGCCTTGCAGGCCGTTAGCCGCGCCGCCGGGCTGAACAAGGGGGCGCTGTCGCCCGCGCTGCGCGAGGTGCTGTGGAGCACCGCCGTGCAGCACGGCCCCGCAGGCGCAACCCGCATCTTTGCCCGCGCCCTGGACAACCTGGCCGAACAGCAGTCCGTGCCGCAGGAAGGCGGGCAGGGCGAGGCCAGCGTGCAGGCGGGCACCGCCAAGGCGGGCCGCAACTTCGAGAAGCAACTCATCCGCGAGGTGTACGCGGTGCGCTCCGGCCAGTTCGGGTCCTCGTCCGAGCGGGTGCAGGCCGCCGTGCAGAACCGCCTGGACCGCGAGATGAAGCTGGCCCTGGCCATGACCGACGGCAAGAACCGGGCGTAGGCGCATACCCTTCGCCCCGTGCGGCAGGTTGGGTCTGGTCCTGCCAGGTCTGTCTGGTTCGGACTGACCCGCGTTGGCGGCGTCAGTCATGTCCGCAGCATCCCGCGACTCGCACTCGCGCGCGATTTTTCGCGCATCCTCCATGGCATTCCGGCCACCTTTGCCGGGTGTCGGTCTTTTGGCGCGTGCGGCGATGCCGTTTCTCCCTGCCGCCTCCCTCTTTTCAGTCCCGGCTGTCCGTATCTGGAACAGGCCGGGCTTTTTGCACTTTCCGTGTCGTTGCGCCGTTGGGGCGAGTGTAGGGCGCGATTTCCGCCGGGCCAACCCTGCCGGGCGGTTGACACCGGGGTTCGCGCCGCATACTCTGCACATATGAACACATGTTCATATGTGCAGGCAGAATCCCCGGCCGGGCAACACGCACGCGCGTTCCGCCGTTTTCCCACGGAGACACGACCATGACCGCCTTCCGCATCGACGACATGGACTGCGCCAACGAGGTGAACATCCTGCGGCGCGAACTGACACCGTTGGTGGGCAACGCCGACCGGCTGGAATTCGACGTGCTCTCCCGCAGCATGCGCGTGAATCTGGATGGCCTTTCGGTGCGCGCCGAAGACGTGGTGGCCGCCGTGGCCCGCACCGGCATGCGCGCCGCGCCCGAGGCCCCCGTCCGCGCCGGGGCAATGCCCCGCCCGGTCCCTTTGGGCAGCCCTGCCCACACACATGACCACACACATGACCACGCGCACGAACAGGTGCATGTGTCCGGCATCGCCCACCGCCCCGCCCAGATTCCGGCCCTGGCCGGATGCTCGTGCTGCGGCGGCGCGTGCGCCACGTCCACGCCCGCGTCTGGCGACGCGCCCGCCGGTCTGTCGACCCTGCTGCCGTGCTGGCTGGTGGAGCTGTGGACCCGCCAGGCCTCGCTGCTGCTGTGCGCGGCGAGCGGGGTGGCCCTTGCGGCGGGCATTGGCGTGGAATGGGCGCGCACGGGGTCGCTGCTGGCCGTGTTCGCGGAATCGGGCGTGCCCCACGCGGCCACGCTGGCCCTGTGGCTGGCGGCGGCGGTGGCGGGCGCGTGGCGGGTGCTGCCGCGCGCGCTGCATTCGGTGCGCACGCTGCGGCCGGACATGAACCTGCTGATGGTCACGGCGGTCATCGGCGCGGCGGCCATCGGCCAATTCTTCGAGGGGGCCTCGGTGGCCTTCCTGTTCGCCGTGGCCAACCAGTTGGAATCGTGGAGCGTTGACCGGGCCCGCTCGGCCATTGCGGCCTTGCTGGACATTTCGCCCTCGCGCGCGCTGCTTCTGGCGCTGCCCGGCGGCCTGCCCGGCCCGCCGATTGAGACCGGCGTGGAAAACGTGCCCGTGGGTTCGCGCATCCTCATCCGCGCGGGCGACCGGGTGCCTCTGGACGGCGAGGTGGCTGCCGGGTCTTCGGACATCGACCAGTCGCCCATCACCGGCGAATCCATGCCCGTGCCCAAGCGCCCCGGCGAGGCCGTGTACGCGGGCACCATCAACGGCGGCGGCGTGCTGGAGGTGCTGACCACCCGCGCCGCGTCGGACACCACCCTCGCCCGCATCCTGCACATGGTGGAAGCGGCCCAGTCGCGCCGCGCCCGCGCCGTGCAATGGGTGGACCGTTTCGCCGCCGTGTACACCCCGGCCATGCTGGCCGTGGCCGCGCTGGTGGCCGTGGCGCCGCCGCTGTTCTTCGGCGGCGCGTGGTCGGCCTGGGTGTACGAGGCGCTGGTGGTGCTGGTCATCGCCTGCCCATGCGCGCTGGTCATCTCCACGCCCGTGTCCATCGTGGCCGGTCTCACCAGCGCGGCCCGCAACGGCGTGCTGATCAAGGGCGGCTCGTTCCTCGAACTGCCCGCCAGCCTCACGGCCATCGCTTTCGACAAGACAGGCACCCTGACCCTGGGCCGCCCGCGCGTGGCCCGCGTGCTGCCCGTGGACGCCCACCCGCTGGTGCGGGACGCGGCGTCCGCATTGCGCATTGCCGCCGCGCTGGAAGCCCCCAGCAGCCATCCGCTGGCGCGGGCCATCGTGCACCATGCCCGGCAGGTGCTGGGGGACGGGCTGGATACTGTCGCCGTGGCCGTGGACCACCGCACCCTGCCCGGCCTGGGGGCCGAAGGCGTGGTGGACGGGGAACGCTGGCGCATCGGCAACCGCCGCTTTTTCGAGCAGGACGGACCGTCCGGCGGTGCCGGGGGCGCGCTGTTGCCCACGGATGCCACCGGGTCAGACGGGCCGGGCCAGGCTGACGCCGCCGGTTCCTCGGTGCTGTTGTGGAACGACGCGGGCCTTGCCGCCGTCATGGAACTGGAGGACGATCTGCGCCCCGACGCATGCACCGTGCTGGACGATCTGCGCGCGGCCGGGCTGCGCCGGGTGGTCATGCTGACCGGCGACAACGCGGCCACCGCCGTCCGCGTGGCCGCCGCCTGCGGCGTCACGGACATCCGGGCGGACCTGCTGCCTGCCGACAAGACCGCCGCCGTGGCCGCGCTGGTGGCCGAAGGCGAACGGGTGGCCATGGTAGGCGACGGCGTCAACGACGCACCCGCGCTGGCCACCGCGCACCTGGGCATCGCCATGGGCGGCATCGGCAGTGACGCGGCCATCGAAACTGCCGACATCACCCTGATGTCCGACGACCTCGGCAAGCTGCCCTGGCTGGTGCGCCATTCGCGCCGCACCCTGGGCGTCATCCGCCAGAACATCGGCTTTGCCCTGGGGCTGAAGGCGCTATTCCTGGGCCTTGCCGTGTTGCAGGTGGCCAGCCTGTGGATGGCCATCGTGGCCGACATCGGCGGCTCGTTCCTGGTGATCATGAACGGCCTGCGCCTGCTGCGGCCCAAGGCGTAGGGGTGGGTGAGGCTGCTGACAAATCCAAAATCTTCCGGGGGAGGGACCCTTTTGCGGCAGCCGTAGGCGAGTCTTCGAGCCGTACGGATGGCGTCCGCAAAGCGTGAAAAGGGTCTCCTCCCCCGGACCCCCGCTCTGCTGTCTTTATCCGTAATGCTCGAAGACTCGCATAACGGCTAAAGCCCCCCCAAAAACTTTTATTTGTGCTTTTCGTGCATTACGAAAATACAGGGTTCCAAGGGGCGGCAGCCGCTCTGCGATCGCCATCCGTAAGGCTCGCAAGCTCGCCCAACGGCTGCCGTCCTTGGCCGCCGGAGGCGTACAAAAACAGGCTTTGTCAACAACCTGACCACCCGCTATTCGGGTGGTTTTGATTTGGGTGGGGGGAAGGGCGGTTCAGGCCGCCACGTCGGCGAAGGCGGCCCCGGTGAGGGCGGCAAGGTCGGCGGGCGCAAGTTCTATTTCCACCCCCCGACGGCCCGCGCTGACGTAGATGGTGGGGTACCCCTGGGCAGAGGCGTCGATGACCGTGGGCAGGCGCTTCTTCTGGCCCAGCGGGCTTACCCCGCCCACCACGTAGCCCGTTACGCGCTCGGCCACGGCCACATCGGCCATGGCGGCCTTCTTGGCCCCCACCACGCGGGCCAGTTGTTTCAGGTCCAACTGGTGCAACACGGGCACCACGGCCACCACCAGCCCGTCGCCAGCGGCCACCACCAGGGTCTTGAACACCCGTGCCGGGTCCACGCCCAGCTTGTCCGCCGCCTCGCGGCCGTAGGATTCCGCCGCCGGGTCGTGCGTGTATTCATGGATGGTGTAGGCGATCTTGGCCTTTTTGGCGCGGTCTATGGCCGGGGTCATGGCTGCTCCCTGCGGATACGGTCGAGACGGTCGAAAGCTGGTCCGGGTCGGCGGGGACGAAGGGTGCCGACACCGCGCCATACCGCCGTTGCGCCCGGCGCGCAACGCCTGCCACGGCTTTGCGCTGGTCAGCGGTTGCTTGCCTTGGCGGGCATGCCTATGTGAGGCGGTACGTCCCTTTTTTTCAGGAGCAGTGCATGAAGCTTTTCCGTCTGATTCTTTTGGCCGCCCTCGCGGTGCTGGCTCTGTCCACCGCCGCCCATGCCTTCTTCGGGTTTGGCGGCAAGTACGAAACCGTGCAGCCGCAAGGAGAAACCATTCGCATCAAGGCCGCCGACATCACCCCCACGGCGAAGTTCTACGCCATCAAGGACGGCGACACCGAAATCCGCTTCTTCGTGGTCAAGGGGCCGGACGGCGCACCCCGCGCCGCGCTGGACGCCTGCGACGTGTGCTGGCGCGAAGGCAAGGGCTACCGCCAGGAAGGGGCCAACATGGTCTGCGAGAATTGCGGCATGGCCTTCAATACCGCGCGCATCAACGAGGTGCGTGGCGGCTGCAACCCGCATCCGTTGGAGCGCACCGTGGATGCGGGCGGCGACCTGCTGCTGCGCGTGGCGGAACTGAAGGCCGGGGCCAAATATTTCGCCACCGCGAAGAAATAACCCACACCGCAGGGACAGCCCTGCGGCCGGGGCGCGCTTTCTGGCCCTGACAAGTCTGGTCAAGGCAGGTCTTGTCGTGGCTGCCCGGCTTTTCCGGCCCGGTTCTCCAGCCCTGCCTGACCGGGCAGCCAGGGACCGGCCACACCGCACTGCAATCCCCCCCGCGAGCACATCATGAACATCCTGACCATTCCGCTGCGCTGCGCCCGCAAGAAGTGGCTGCGCACCCTCTCGCTGTTTTGCATCTTCACCTTGGGGGTGGCTTCCATCGTGGCTCTGCGCGAGGTGTCCGCCGTGGTGGGCGAAAGCCTGGAACGCAAGCTGACCAGCTTTGGCGCCAACATCATGGTCTCCCCGGCGCGCGAAACGCTTACCGTGAGCTACGGCGGCCTGCCCCTGGGCGACCTGCTGCTGGACGAGGGCCATCTGCCCCACGCTGACACCGCCCGGCGCATCCGGTCCATCGAATTCAACGCCAACATCGCGGCCGTGGCTCCCAAGCTGGTGACCATGGCCCGCATCGGCTCGCCCGTGGGCGCGGCCGTGCCCGTGGCCCCGCTGCCGGTGGCGGTGGTGGGCGTGGACTGGTCCGAGGAGCTTTCGCTGAAGGGCTACTGGGCCATCAATGGTTCCACGCCGGGCGGTGCCACTTCCAAAACGCCCGAAGGGGCGCTGGCGGGCCACACCGTGGCCGCCCGGCTGGGCCTTGCGCCGGGCAGCGTGGTGCACGTCAACGGCCACGCGGTGACCATCACCGGGGTCATCGGGGCCACCGGCAGCGACGACGACAACGTGCTGCTGGCCGACATCGGCTTCGTGCAGCGGTCCTTCAACCTGCCGGACAAGGCCAGCTTCGTGGAAGTGGCGGCCCTGTGCGCGGGCTGTCCCATCGACGACATCGTGGCCCAGTTGCGCGCCGCGCTGCCGGGGCAGGACATCAAGGCCCTGCGTCACGTGGTGGAGCAGCGCATGTATTCCGTGCACTTCGCCCAGCATCTGGCGTTGGTGGTCAGCCTGGTCATCCTGCTGACGGCCTGCGCCATGGTGGTCATGTCCATGCTTTCCGCCGTCAACGAGCGACGGCGCGAAATCGGCATCCTGCGGTCGGTGGGTTTCTCGCGCTTCGGGGTGTTCACCGTGTTCGCGTCCGAGGCGCTGCTGGTGGGCGTGGCCGCCGGGCTTGTGGGGCATCTGGCCGGGCACGGCCTGGCCCTGAAGGTGCTGGACCTCCTGCACATGGCCGACGTGGCCCCGCCCGTGTTCAGCCCTGCCGCGCTGGCACTGACGACAGGCGGAATCGCCGCCGTGTCCGTGCTGGCCGCGGCCTTCCCGGCGTGGAAGGCGTCGCGCGTGGAGCCTGCGGCCGCGCTGGTCTCGTTGTAGTCAGCTACCGCTATGGCCCTTGAATCCTCATGGCGGCGACAGGCGACCGTGACCGCGGAGAGCACCGCCCATTTCCATCCCCGCACAGTTCTGTTTGTTGAAGAAGGGCACCGCATGACCACAGACCATACCGCCAGCGCCCCGGCCATCATCGAGGCGCGCGACCTTTGCAAGAGCTATCCGGCCACCGACGGCGGCGCGCCCGCGCCCGTGCTGCGCGGCGTTTCTCTGCGCGTGGCCCCCGGCGAATTCGTGGCCGTGGCGGGCCGTTCCGGCTCGGGCAAGTCCACCCTGCTCAACGTGCTGGCCTCGCTGACCCTGCCGGATGCAGGCACGGTGCTGTTCGACGGGCAGGACATCATCCGCGTGTCCGAGGCCCGGCGCAACCGACTGCGCCACAGCGACTTCGCCGTGATCTTTCAGGCCCACCACCTGATGCCCTACCTGACCGCGCTCGAAAACGTGCTGCTGCCGTTCATGAACGGCCTTGCTCCGGTGCCCGCCGCCATGGCGGCCAAGGGACGCGAAGTGCTGGGCAGGGTGGGGCTTTCCGGCAAGGAAGGATCGCTGCCCGGCGCGCTTTCCGGCGGCGAGCAGCAGCGCGTGGCCATTGCCCGCGCCCTGGTGCGCGACGCCCGCGTGCTGTTCGCCGACGAGCCCACCGGCAGCCTGGACACCGCCACCGGCGAAGCCATCATGGAACTTCTGGCGGAACTGGGCGGCGAGGGGCTGACCACGGTGATGGTCACCCACAACCCGGACTACGCCCGCCGCGCCCACCGCACCCTGGTCATGCGCGACGGACTGATGGTGGACGGGTAGGATTGAAAGGATTGAAGGGTTGCCCGCTGCGGCGGGCAGCGCGAACCCAGCCGGTTTTTGGCGGGGTTTCGCCATTGCGCAATGCGAAGGGGGGCTGCACGCTCCCCTTTTTGTTGCGCGGCGTCAGCCAGTTGCGTGCCCGAAGCGACGGTAACGGAGATCCGTCCGCCATGCGGGTGATGCTGGTGCATGCCGGTATTGCCGCGCCCGCCCCCCCCCGCGAGGCGGCGTCTGCAGCGATGTGCCAGGCAGACTGTTCCCGGTGTGGGCGCTTCCTTTTCGTTCCCCCATGGATGGACGCCGTCACACATTCGGATCGTGCCGCAAGTATGCCGCCCGGGGATGCAACGTGTCTCGTGTTTGTCGTGTGACGCATGGATTAATGTAAAATACTGCTTCGCCGATAGACATTTCATGGAGCAGTGCTGTAACATATGAACTGGTCATGTTTGCATTGCGAGGCATGGAAATATGAATGCCAACTCGCTGGTTGAACAATCAGCGATGAGGGTGTGTCGTGTTCCGGCCATGGTCGTATGGTTGAAGTGTTGTCGCCAAAGGCAGGGGTAGTATGCGGCTGAGTTCCATCAAGCAGAAAATTGCGTTCATGGCTGGGGTGTGCCTCCTGGTGACGGCAGGCATTCTGGTTGCGTACGGGGTGTATTCCGCAGGGCAGACCCAGCAGATGGTATCCGAGCGCGTGGGCACGCTGATGCACCGCAGCGCGGAGGCGAACCTGGAATCCCTTGCGGCGAGCCAGGCCGCCGTGGTGGAAAGCGCCCTGCAGGACAACCTGGACACGGCGCGCACCACGGGCAAGGTCTTCGAGGTGCTGCGGGCCCGGCTGGACAGGGATTCGCTGCGCGACACCTTCAACGCCATCCTGCTGGCCAACCTGGAGAACAACCCCACCTATCTGGGGTCGTATTCCGCGTGGGAACCCAATGCCCTTGACGGCAACGATGCGCGGCATGCTGGCACGGAAGGGCACGACGCCTCCGGTCGCTTCATCCCCTACTGGAACCGCGACCCGTCGGGCAAGATCGCCCGGCAGGCCCTTGTGGAATACGAAAGCCAGGAAAAGCACCCCAACGGCGTGCGCAAGGGCGGCTGGTATCTTGGCCCCAGGGAATCCGGCAAGGAAAGCGTGCTTGATCCGTTTCCGTACATCGTGCAGGGGCAGAAGGACTGGCTGACCACCCTGTCGGTGCCCGTGAAGCAGAACGGCAAGTTCCTGGGCGTGTCCGGTACGGACCTGCGCCTCGGCTTTCTGCAGGAAATGGCCGTGCGGGTGAACAAGGGGTTGTATTCCGGACAGGGAGAGGTGTTCATCCTCAGCTTTGACGGCCTGGTCGTGGCCAACAGCAAGGATGCCCAGACCGTGGGGCAGCCGCTGAAGACCGTGCTGAAGGATGCGGACGAGATCGTCGCCAACATTCAGGCGGGCAAGTCCTATGTCGGCGATGCCGAAGGCGGCAGGCTGATGGTCGCCTATGCGCCCATCAAGCTGGGGCGCACGGGGCGGCCCTGGTCGGTGCTGATCCGCCTGCCCAGCGACGTGGTGCTGGCCGACGCCAACGCCCTGGACAAGGAACTTGCCGCCAGGGCCGCCAGCGGGGCCATGCAGCAGGTGGGCGTGGGCGCGGGCATTGCCCTGCTGGGCATAGTCTTTCTGTGGTTCTTCTCCGGGTCGCTCACACGGCCCTTGCGCATGGCTGCGGACTATGCGGGCCAGGTGGCCTCGGGCGATTTCAGCCGCCAACTCGACATTCGCCAGCATGACGAAATAGGCACGCTGGCGGATGCCTTGCGGACCATGGTGCAGAACCTGCAAACCATGATCGGCGAGGCGCAGGCCAAGGGCGAGGAAGCCCGCCGCGAAACGGAGAACGCGCGCAAGGCCATGGAGGAAGCCCACGAGGCCAAGGCCAGGGCCGAGAACGCCAGGGCCGAGGGCATGATGCAGGCCGCCGTGCAGTTGGAGCAGGTCGTCGAGGTCGTCAGCAGCGCCAGCGACCAGCTTTCCGCGCAGGTGGCGCAGTCCAGCAGCGGGGCCGAGCGCCAGGCGGTGCGCGTGGGCGAAACGGCCACGGCCATGGAAGAAATGAACTCCTCTGTGCTGGAGGTGGCCCGCAATGCCGGTCGTGCTTCCGATTCTGCCGCCGGAGCCAGCAAGAAGGCCGAGGAAGGCCGCCGGATCGTCGATCAGGTGGTGGCCGGGATAGGGACCATGCAGCAGGTTTCCGTTGAAATGAAGACGGACATGCAGGCCCTTGGCACGCAGGCCGAAGGCATTGGCCAGATCATGAACGTGATCAGCGACATTGCTGACCAGACCAACCTGCTGGCGCTGAACGCGGCCATCGAGGCGGCACGGGCGGGTGATGCCGGGCGCGGATTCGCCGTGGTGGCCGACGAGGTGCGCAAGCTGGCGGAAAAGACCATGAACGCCACCCGCGAGGTGGGCGATGCCGTGGGCGGCATCCAGCGCGGCACCCGCAAGAACCTGGAGAACGTCCAGCGCGCCGTGACCACGGTGGAAGAGGCCACGACCCTGGCGAACCGTTCCGGCGACGCCCTTGCGGAGATCGTGCAGCTTATCGGCACCGCCGCCGACCAGGTGCACAGCATCGCCACCGCCAGCGAGGAACAGTCGGCCACCAGTGAGCAGATCAATCGCTCGGTGGAAGAGGTCAACCGTATCAGCGCCGATACCGCCAACGCCATGCAGCAGTCGGCACGGGCCGTGGCGGAACTTGCCGTACAGACGCAGAACCTGCGCGCCCTGATCGACAAGATGAAGTCGGGCGGCTAGGCGCGGCGCTTCGCCAGGCTGCGTGCCGGAAGCCCGCCGCTAGGCCGGGCTGCATGAACAACAAGAAAAACGGGGGGTACGTCTGGGCGTACCCCCCGCGTGCAATTGCAGGCAAACATGTGTGGCCGCGTCAGGCATCCGGCACGTGGCCGTCTGCCCGTCACACTGACCACGCCATGGACGGAAAGGCTACTTGAAGCGCGAGCGGGCCGAGCTGAAGGCTGCCTCCACGGCATCCCATGCCAGTTCCAGCCCGGCCTTCATGTCCTTCCAGGCGTGTTCGCCAGCGTGCTGCAATTCGTCCAGCTTGCGCTTGGCCTCTTCGCGCTTGTGGCGCAGATCGGCGATCTGCTCGTGGTATTCCACCTTCGCTTCCGCCTTGGCCAGCGCGGCCTGCACTTCCAGCTTCTCGAGCTGGGCCTTCCACAGTTCGAGCTTGTCGCGAAGGGTGCGGATGTACTCTTCCCTGGTGTTGGGCATGGTCTGCACTCCCGTGGCTGGAGGTTGGGGGGGCCGGAGTGTCCGGCATCCGCGCGGCCCCATGCCGCGCCTTCACATGATGATGTAGGCATTTGCACGGGCCGCGTCCAGCCCGGGGCGGGAGGAAGGCCGGAATTCACTTTCCGCATTCCGCCGTAATGCCAGGCGCTATGTGTCGCCTTTGCCCGCATGGCAAAACCGCCCGCCGCGTATGCTCGCGGCGGGCGGTCATTTTTCGGCATGTCTCCCGAAATCCTAGCAGGACAGGGGAAACGGTGGGCTTCATGCCCCGCGTTGCCGTTGCGCTCCGGTTGCGGCCGGGGCGGGGCAACGCGATGCGGTTGGCAGTTTGTTGCAGGTGTTTCCCTTCCGTTCCCGAAGGTTAGCCTGCGTGGTCGAAGCCAGCCTGCAACGCCTCCGCGTTTTTCGGAATCAGATGGCTGTAGTGGGCGGAGATGACGCTGGTCAGGCTCTTCTTCACCACTTCCAGGTCCACCACGCCGGTGGCCCGCACGTAGGCGCCAAGGGCTACCATGTTGGCCATCTTGGTGTTGCCCAGCTTGTCGGCGATGTCGTTGGCGGGCACGGCCACCGTGCGCACGCGCGCCTCGGCCTGCGCTGCGTCCACCAGAGAGGTGTTCAGCACCTGCACCCCGCCATCCTCCAGCCGGGGCTGGAACTTGTCCAGCGAGGGCTGGTTCATGACGATGAGGCTTTTCGGCCGCTGGATGATGGGCGAGCCGATGTCCTCGTCCGACACCACCACCGTGCAGTTGGCGGTGCCGCCGCGCATTTCCGGCCCGTACACGGGAATGTATGTCACGTTCAGCCCGGCGTTCATGCCCGCGTAGGCCAGCAGGTTGCCGATCAGCATCACGCCCTGGCCGCCGAAACCGGCCATGATCACGTCCTGGTAGAGCGCCATCAGCACACCCCCTCGCCTTCGGTCACGTCCTTGTACACCCCCAGCGGAAAGTAGGGGATCATCTCCTCGCGGATGCGGGTGTTGGCCTTTACCGCGTCCATGCGCCAGTTGGTGGGGCAGCCGGACAGCAGTTCGACGAAGCCGAAGCCCAGCCCCTGCTGCTGCACGTCGAAGGCCTTGCGCACGGCCTTCTTGGCGGCGCGGATGTTCTTGACGCTGTCCAGCGAGGCGCGGGCGGAATAGGCCACGCCGCCAAGCCCGGCGATGATTTCGGCCATGCGGATGGGCATGCCCTCGCGGTCGCGGCAGCGGCCGCCGGGGCAGGTGGTGGTCTTTTGGCCGATGAGGGTGGTGGGGGCCATCTGGCCGCCGGTCATGCCGTAGACCGTGTTGTTCACGAACACGATGGTGATGCGCTCGCCCCGGTTGGCGGCGTGCATCACTTCGGCAAGGCCGATGGACGCGAGGTCGCCGTCACCCTGGTAGGTGAACACGATCTTGTCCATGCGCCCGCGCTTGACGCCGGTGGCCACGGCCGGGGCGCGCCCGTGCGGGGCCTCCACCGAATCCACGTCCAGGTAGTTGTAGATGAACACCGAACAGCCGATGGAAGCCACGCAGATGGTGTCGTCCACCACGCCCATTTCCTCCAGCACTTCGGCCACCAGGCGGTGGGCGATGCCGTGGTGGCAGCCGGGGCAGTAGTGGGTGGCGCGGTCCACCAGCACGTCGGGAACCTCGAAGGCCATCTGCTCGTCGTCGGCGAGCGCCAGTCTTTCGTCAGCCTGCATCACTTGCCCCCCATGGCGTCCAGAATGGGCGCGAGGAAATCGTCCGAACCGGGCATCTCGCCCGGCATGTGCCCGTAGAAGGCCGAATCCACGATGCCGCGAATGGAAAGCCGCACGTCCTCCACCATCTGGCCGCAGTTGTGCTCGATGGTCAGGAAGCGCTTTCCCTGTTCCGCCAGGCCGCGCAGCAGCGGGCCGGGGAAGGGGAACAGCGTCTGCGGCCGCACCAGGCCCACCTTGTGCCCCTGGCCGCGCAGCTTGCGGATGGCGGACTTTGCGATGCGCCCGATGGAGCCGTAGGCCACCACGATGAGTTCGGCGTCTTCGGTCAGGAAGCTTTCGGCCTTGGCCTCGGCCTGCATGGCCGCGTACTTGGCCTGCAGGTGGCGGTTCTGCCCGGCCAGGGCGCCGTCTTCGAGGAACAGCGACTTCAGCAGGCGCGGCTTGCGGCCCTTGGCCCCTTCCAGCCGCCAGTCTGCGGCTTCGGTGCCTTCAACGGCGGCGGGCTTCCACGGGGTCACCGGTTCCTTCATCTGGCCCACGATGGCGTCGCCCAGCACCATGACCGGGTTGCGGTACTTGAAGGCCAGGTCGAAGGCCTGCACCATCATGTCGTAGCATTCCTGGCAGGTGGCCGGGGCCAGCACCAGCAGCTTGTAGTCGCCGTGGCCGCCGCCCTTCACCGACTGAAAGTAGTCGCCCTGCGAGGGGCCGATGTCGCCAAGGCCCGGCCCGCCACGGTTCATGTTCACGATGACGCCGGGCAGTTCGCTGCCCGCCATGTACGAAATGGCTTCCTGCATCAGCGAGATGCCGGGGCTGGACGACGAGGTCAGCGCGCGGATGCCCGCGGCGGCGGCGCCCAGCAGCATGTTGGCCGATGCCACCTCGCTTTCCGCCTGCACGAATTCCCCGCCCGCGTCGGGCAGGGCGTAGGACATCATTTCCGGAATGTCGTTCTGCGGGGTGATGGGGTAGCCGAAGTAGCAGCGGCAGCCAGCGGCCAGCGCGCCGTGGGCGATGGCCTCGTTGCCCTTGATGAAGATGCGTTCCGGCGTGCCCGTGTCGGTTGTGTTGTGCGGCATGGGGCTACTCCTTCCCGGCCTTCTTGGCCTTGCGCGACTTGATGACGCGGATGGCGACGTCCGGGCAGATCAGCGCACACGAGGCGCAGCCCGTACAGTCCTTCATGGCATCCGCCGGAACCTCGGCGACCTTGTAGCCCTGCCTGTTGAAGCGCGAGGACTGCACGATGATGCCCTTGGGGCACACCGTGGTGCACAACAGGCACCCCTTGCAGCGCTCGTCCAGAAATACGACCCGTGACATGAAACCGTCCTTTGGGATGGAGGTTCGTAAGGCGTGTGGATGTGTGTGCGTTGTCCGCGTGACACGCGGAGCCCGCCGGGCCTGGAGGTGCGGCAGCACTCCGTCCGGCCCGCGCGGGCTTCTACCTATAGGACAAGTCGCGCAGCTTTTCAAAGTGGCGTGCTGGCGGTGCGCCGTGGCCGCCGCGCTGGCGGTCGCAAGGGGCGGCGCACTGCGCAACCCCCTGTCACAACAGCAACATGGCGTCGCCGTAGGAAAAGAACCGGTAGCCTCGCGCCACCGCCTCTTCGTAGGCCGCCAGTACCCGCCCGCGCCCGGCGAAGGCCGAAACCAGCATCAGCAGCGACGATTCCGGCAGGTGGAAATTGGTGATGATGTGGTCCGCCACGGTGAACCGGTAGCCGGGCTTGATGAAGATGTCCGTCCAGCCGGTGAAGGCGCGCACCTCGCCGCAGGCGCGCACCGTCCCCTCCAGGGTGCGGGTGGAGGTGGTTCCCACGGTGACCACCGGCCTGCCTTCCGCCTTGGCCTTGCGGATGGCGGCGGCGGTGGCTTCGCTTACCTCAATGTATTCGCGGTGCATGGCGTGCTGGCGTATGTCCGCGCAGCGCACCGGGCTGAAGGTGCCGTAGCCCACGTACAGGGTAACTTCCGCCCATTGCCGGTCCGTGGCGGCAAGGCGATCGCGCAGTCTGTCCGTGAAGTGCAGCCCGGCCGTGGGTGCGGCCACGGACCCCAGGCGGGCGTCGTCGGCATACACGGTCTGGTAGCGGTCGCGGTCTTCCGGCGCGTCTTCCGTCTGGGCGGTGTTCTCGCGCCGGATGTACGGCGGCAGGGGCAGGTGCCCCTGCTCCAGGAACAGCCCGCGCAGGTCGCCCCGCCAGTGCAGGCGCACCGCGCTGCGGCCGAAATCGCCGGGCTGGACCACCTCGACCCTGATGTGGGGCCCGAAATCCATGACGTCGCCGGGGCGGATCTTCTTGGAGGCGCGCAACAGGCCTTCCGCAGGCACGGAGCGCCATCCGTCCGCGTCGTCGCGCACGCCGTCGCGCCCCGCGGAGGCGTGGGGCAGTTCCTCCAGCAGGGGCAGGGGGGTCAGCAGCAGGAATTCCACCTTGCCGCCGGTGGGGCGCACACCCAGCAGGCGCGCGGGCAACACCTTGGAATTGTTGGCTACCAGCAGACAGCCTTCCGGCAGATGGTCGCACAGGTCCGCGAAACGGGCGTGGGTCAGCGTGCCTGCGCTCCGATCAAGCACCAGCAGGCGGGAACCGCCCCGTTCCGGCGACGGATGCTGGGCGATCTGCGCTTCCGGCAGGTGGAAGCGGTAGGATTCCAGCCGGTCATCCTCGGGGACGGAGTCGGCCACGTTCGTGGTATCTTGCGTGGTGTGTTTCGGTTCGTGTGCGGTGTTGCCCATCGTCTCATCCATGCTCATAGTGTGCCCGTGGGGCGTTATCGGCGCGGTGCGCGCCGTTTGCAGTCCGGCACGACATCCGCTAGTGTCGGCGCAGTTTTCGCGGTGGGCGCATGCCCCCGCACGGCCCGTGTGCGGGCCGCAACGATACACCCGAACGTCACCTCACGACCGCCAGCATCCCGGCCGGACGCAGCGCAGGCCCGCCTTGCGGCGCGCGCCGCCCGTCCGCACCATCAGCACAGGAGAATCCCATGCGCAAGCTCGTCATGGCCGCCGCCCTTTCCGCCACCCTGCTCACCGTGCAGGGCTGCTCCTCCACGTCCATCCCGAACCCCTTCGAGCCTGCCCCGCCCGCCAACGTGAACGAGGTGTACTTCGGCGAGTTCCGCGACGTGCCCGTGCCCAGCGACATGAGCGAACAGACCAAGTATACGGCCGTTTCGCAGAACGCCGACGGCTCCAAGAGCGGCACCCAGGTGTTCGAGGGCCGCATCGACCGGCAGTCGCTGGTCAACGCCATGATCCATAACATGACCCGCCAGGGCTGGGCCCTGCGGTCGGTGTTCCGTGGCCAGCGTAGCGTGCTGCTGTTCGAGAAGGGCGACCGCAACGCCATCATCGGCATCACCGACGGTCAGGCATATTCCACCATGGAAGTGTGGGTCACCCAGCGCCTGGCCGATGGCGCGGGCGTATCGTCCGGCGCGGGCACCGCGTCTGAGGGCACCTACCCCACCGGTAATTTTTCGGTTGCTCCCAACGCGCCGGTTCCCTCGGGCTCCGGCGGCGGCGTGAAGGAACAGGGGCTTTCGCAGTAGTCCGTCCGGCGTCCGCTGTCCAGTGGCGCGCAATGCGCCGCGCCCAACGGGTGCCCGGCGCATTGCCGGGCATCATGCCGCCCCCCTGTGCCGGGCTTGGCGTCGATTTTCGACGATCCCCCCCGGAGCTTCACCCCGGAGTACCAGGGAGTACGCCTGGAGTACGTATGGACGCGCATCTCGCCTTTACCCGCTTCACCGGCCGCAGGCTCCACCTTGGGGTCTGCGGCTCCATCGCGGCCTACAAGGCCCCCGACTTCGTGCGCATGTGGCGCGACGCTGGCATGGATGTGGGCGTCACCCTTACCGATGCCGCCCGCCGTTTCATCGCCCCGCTGACCTTCGCGGCGCTGGGGGCATCCCCGGTGTTCACCACCATGTTCGCGGCCGGGCACCCCGGTGACGGCGCATCACCCCATTCAGCCGACGACGACGTGTTCGGGCACCTCATGCCCGGCCAGTCGGCACACGCCTTCGTCATCGCCCCGGCCAGCGCATCCACTCTGGCCCGGCTGGCGCATGGCCTTGCCGACGACATGCTGTCGGCCCAGGCGCTGGCGTACCCCGGCCCGCTGGTCATCGCCCCGGCCATGAACCCCAAGATGTGGTCCAACCCCGCCACGCAGGACAACCTGGACGTGTTGCGCCGCCGTGGTCATGTGGTGGTGGAGCCCGGCTGCGGGCGCACCGCGTGCATGGAGGAAGGGCAGGGCAGGCTGGCCGACCCGCGCGACATTTACCTGCACGCGCTGCGGGCCGCATCCCCGCAGGACATGCAGGGCAGGCGCGTGCTGGTCACCCTTGGACCCACCCGTGAACAATGGGACGGCGTGCGCTACTGGACCAACCCTTCCAGCGGTGTCATGGGCGCGTCCGTGGCCGTGGCCCTGTGGCTGCGCGGAGCCGATGTGCACGCTGTGTGCGGCCCCGGCACGCCGTGGCTGCCCGCCGCCATCACCCGGCACGACGTCACCAGCGCCCGCCAGATGTTCGAGGCCGCCGACGGCCTGTGGGACAGCATGGACGCAGGCGTGTTCACCGCAGCCGTGGCAGATTTCAGTCCTGCACCCCGTGGCCCGGAAAAATTCAAGAAGGCAGACGCCCAGGATGGGTTCAGCGTGGACTTCACCCCCAACCCGGACATTCTGGCCACCTTGGGCCAGCGCAAGCGCGGCGGGCAGAAGGTGGTTGGGTTTGCCGCCGAAACATCCGGCCTTGCGCAAAGCATGGCCCGCAAGCTGGCCGCCAAGAACGCGGACATGATCGTGGGCAATCTGGTGGGCGGCGCGGATGCCGGTTTCGGCTCAGCAACCAACCGCGTAACCGTGCTGGCGGCGGGCCGCGACGCGGAGGAATGGCCCGTGCTGCCCAAGCCCGACGTGGCATGGAGGATCGTGGATTGGCTCGTCCGCCTTTAGGCCTGCTGGAAACCCTGCGCCCCTGGCACGGGGCCGGTCTGCTGCACGTGTTGCTGCCCGAAGGGCAGGGTGCGTCCGATGCCCCTGCCGCCCCCGGTGCCGATGGGGCGCAATCGCCTGTCGGTCACGATGGTTCCGATGTTCCCGACATGCGCGGCTTCCCTGCCGCATGCGAAGCGCCCGACGGGCTGCGTGACGGACTGCCCGCACGAAATGCCGGGCATGCCGGATCTGTCGATCGGGCTGGCTACGGGTCCGGCGCCGATCCTTCCTTCGATCCCGATGCCTACGATATTCCGCCAGACCCCATGCACGACGAGGCACAGGCTGGCGGGTTCCCTGCTTCGGCGGCGCGTCTCGGCGCGCCGGGCGGCGGGCAACCCGGTTTTGGCCCTCTTCCACCCCCCCGTGCGGCGCACCGCCCTGCCGTCGCATTGGCGGAATCGGCTCCGCCAGCGCCCACCGGCCCCTCGGCCAGCCCCTTGCCGCTCCAGCAATGGCCCACGCAGTGGCGCGACCTGTTCGCCAGAACACCGCAACCGGCGCCCGTCCTGTGGACGTACTGGGCGCTGGGGTTGGACCTTTCCGGCTGCGCCGACGCGGCCCGCCGCGACACCCTGCGCCGCATCCTGGGGGCGCTGCAACAGCCCAAGGGCAGCAATGCCTTCTGGCCCGTGGCCATGCCCGATACGCCAGCGGCCTCTTTGCCGGCGGATGCCGAATCCGCGCCCGACGCCCCAAATGACGCCCCGAATATAGGCCCGGACGTTGTCGCGGACACCGCGCTTTTCCTGGCCGGGCTCGAGCGCATTGCGCCGCGCCTGGTGGTGGTCATGGGGTCCAAGGCGCTGCGCGCCTTCGCGCCCGACCTTCGCGCCCGGCCCTACCAACAGATACCGTGGCGTGGCAGGCTGCTCATCGTTCTGCCGGACATGGACAACCTGATCGCCGCTCCGGCCACCGTTGAGGCGGTCATCGCTTACCTGCGCACGGCCCTCAAGCCCGCAACGCGGTAACACTACCCTTTGCCCCGCCTTTTCCGCCACCTTGCGTGCGCGGCGTTCTTGACGTGCCGACGGTGTTTCTGCCCCACCGTGGCGCTTCCCCGTTCCTTTCCCACCCTCTTGTGTTATGTTTTCCACATATGGCTCGCGACAGGCTTCAGGTCGGCGGATGATCCGCCGTTGTTCAGGCCCGTCACGCCAGGGGAGGTCCCATGTTCGAGTTCATTCCGGTCGCTGCCGTCGTCGTGCTTCTGGTGGTGGCGTCGCTCAAGGTGCTCAACGAATATGAGCGGGCGGTCATCTTTCGCCTGGGGCGCATCATCCGTCCCAAGGGCCCCGGCCTGATCATCGTCATACCGGTGATCGACCGCATGGTGCGGGTGGGCATGCGCGTGCTGACCATGGACGTGCCCAACCAGGACGTCATCACCCGCGACAACGTATCCATCCAGGTCAATGCCGTGGTCTATTTCCGCGTGGTGGACCCGGTGAAGGCCATCAACGAGGTGGAAGACTATTTGTACGCCACCTCGCAGTTGGCCCAGACCACCCTGCGCAGCGTATGCGGCGGGGTGGAGCTGGACGACCTGCTGGCCCACCGCGACAAGGTCAACGAGGACATCAAGTCACTGCTCGATACCCAGACCGAGGCCTGGGGCATTGCCGTGCAGTCGGTGGAACTGAAGCACATCGACCTGCCCCAGGAAATGCAGCGCGCCATGGCCAAGCAGGCCGAGGCCGAGCGTGAACGCCGCGCCAAGGTCATCAGCGCCGAGGGCGAATTCCAGGCGGCAGACAAGCTGGCCCAGGCGGCGGCCATCATCGCCGCCCACCCGGAGGCGCTGCAGTTGCGCTACCTGCAGACCATTCGCGAGATGGCGGCGGAAAGTTCGTCCACCGTGCTGCCGGTGCCCCTGGACCTGCTGCGGGGGCTGCTGCCGCGTGACGGTGGAAAGGGGTAGGCCGGGCCTGTTCCCAAGGGGGGGCGGGCAGGGCGGGATGGCCAAGCCTTGGTCTGGTTCCGCGCCGCCCGTCTTTTCCTTGTCGCCGACTTCCGCTAGTGTCGCCAGCGGCGCGTCCGAGGCAACGTGCCGCACGCGGATTTGCGCGCGGGCTTGAGTTGACGCGCCCTATTTCGCACTCACCACATAACGCCAGCACAGGACCCCCAGCATGCATATTCTCGTCACCGGCGCGGCCGGGTTCATCGGCTTTCACCTTTCCCGGCGTTTTCTGGAAGCCGGACACACCGTCGTCGGTCTGGACTGCCTGAACGACTACTATGACGTCCAACTCAAGAAGGATCGTCTGAAGGAGCTTGAACCCTACGCCGGTTTCACCTTCGCGCACATGGACATGGCCGACGACGCGGCCATGGACGGCTTGTTCGAGAAGCAGCGCTTCACCCACGTGGTCAATCTGGCCGCACAGGCGGGCGTGCGCTACTCGCTCAAGAACCCCCGTTCGTACATCCAGTCCAACCTGGTGGGCTTCGGCAACATTCTGGAAGGCTGCCGCCACAACGGCGTGCAGCACCTGGTCTACGCTTCGTCCAGCTCGGTCTACGGGCTGAACACGGCCATGCCGTTCAGCGTGCACCACAACGTGGATCACCCCATCAGCCTGTATGCCGCCTCCAAGAAGGCCAACGAGCTGATGGCCCACACCTACAGCCACCTGTACAGGCTGCCCACCACCGGCTTGCGCTTCTTCACCGTGTACGGCCCGTGGGGCAGGCCCGACATGGCCCTGTACCTGTTCACCAAGGCCATTCTGGAAGGCAAGCCCATCAACGTGTTCAATGAAGGCCGCATGCGCCGGGACTTCACCTACATCGACGACATCGTGGAGGGCGTTGTGCGCGTGACCGAGCGCACCCCCCAGCCCAATCCGGAATGGCGCGGTGATGCCCCGGACCCTTCCACCAGCCCGGCCCCTTACCGCATCTACAACATCGGCAACAACAACGCCGTCGAGCTTGGCCGGTTCATCGAAATTCTGGAAGACGCCCTGGGCCGCAAGGCGGTGCGCAACCTGATGCCCATGCAGCCCGGCGACGTGGAGGCCACCTATGCCGACGTGGACGACCTGATCCGCGACACCGGCTTCAAGCCCCATACCCCGCTTGAGAAGGGTGTTGGCGAGTTCGTGCGCTGGTTCCGCGACTACTACAAGGTCTAGACTTCCGCCCCTGCATTCACGCTGGGCTCATTCAAGCGGGCGGGCCGCATTGCTATCTTCTCAACCGGCCATCATTCTTGCGGATGATGGCCGGTTGTTTCATGTGAAACTTTATATCTGCCTGTAATGGCTCTGGGTTGACTCCAGTGGTGCTCGTGCGCGGCAATTTTCCGCAATGCGTTGGGCTTGGCGTCGTTCGGGAGGGCGTTGGCGGTGGCGTTGGCGGGGCTCCACGCAGAGCGATACGTGAAGGGCGTTCGCGCAGTGATGTTTTCTGAAGAGTCCCGGTGGATAATCCGGCCAGACGTTTCCGTCCGGTTGGTCACTGTCTGACCGCGAAGGCCACGCGTGCCCTTTGTCGCGCTGCTTTTGCTCTATCGTGTTGCAATTCCAGCCAAGTGTTGCCTTACGACACGGCCGAATGTCAGTTTCAGGCGTGCTGCCTTTCCGTTTTGCGTGTTGACACGCTATCCGCCCTCAACTAGCTATAGCGAGTGCTTGGCGAGCCCGGCGGGGCCAGACTCCGCCGTTTTCCCCCTCCGGCGCGCGCACGTTTCATGTGAAACATGAATTTTGCCTCTTACCCCAACAGGATAGGCAGCCGTGGCACGAATCATCGCAGTCGCCAACCAGAAGGGCGGCGTGGGCAAAACCACGTCTTCGCTCAACCTCGCAGCTTCCCTCGCCATCATGGAAAAGAAGGTTTTGCTGGTCGATTGCGACCCGCAGGCCAACTCCACCAGCGGGCTTGGCATTGACCAGGAAGAGGTGCGCCACAATCTCTATTCGGTGTTCTTCCAGCCCGAAGAGGTTGTCGAGGCCATCTACCCCACCCAGACGCCATACCTGTCCATCCTGCCGTCCACCACGGACCTCGTGGCGCTGGAGTTGGAACTGGTGGACAAGATGGCCCGCGAATATTTTCTGGCGGACCTGCTGAAGCCGCTGGATGGCAGGTTTGACTACATCATCCTCGACTGCCCGCCGTCGCTGGGGCTGATCACCCTCAACGCCCTGTGCGCGGCGCGTGAGCTGCTCATCCCCCTGCAGTGCGAGTTTTTCGCGCTGGAAGGCATCGTGAAGCTGCTCCAGACCTACGAGCAGGTGAAGAAGCGGCTGAACCCCGGCCTTGCGCTGCTGGGCGTGGTGCTGACCATGTACGACGTGCGCAACAAGCTGTCGCGGCAGGTGAAGAATGAGGTGCGCAAGTGTTTCCCGGACCACCTCTTCGAAACGGTGATTCCGCGCAACGTGCGCCTGTCCGAGGCCCCAAGCCACGGCAAGTCCATCATCCACTACGACATAAAGTCGAAGGGCGCCGAGGCGTATCTGGCACTGGCCAAAGAGGTGGTGCTCAGACGTCCCCAGCGCCGCGAAGGGCAGGGCGGGTAGGCAGGTTTTCGAAGGCGGTTCGCCGCGCTGGCGCGCGGCGAACCGTGTTCATTTGGAGCTGGCGGGCGTGAATTCGAAACAGATGTGGTCCTTGAAGTGCTTCTTGCGCACCGAGGCGCCACACTTCACGCAGTCGAAGACCAGCATGCCGCTCAGGGTTGCGTTGCGCAGCCGGAACGGATGGAAGGGGTCGTGCTCCCAGTCTTCCGTCGCCGCGCCGCAGCAGTCGCAGTGCACGTCGGCGCAGAAGGGATACTTGAAGTCCCAGTAGTCCTTGAAGGTCTGCCAGTCCTCAAGGGGCTCGGGACGCATGGTCGGGTACATTTTTTCCAGGGCCTGCTCCAGCAGCGGCGCCACCTTGTGCTGCACGGCGGCCCACAGCTGCGGGCTCACCAGCACGCCATAGAGTTCGCCGTGGCGGTCGTGCAGGTGCACCACGTGCGCTTCGCGTTCAGTCATTCGGACTTCACTCCATAAGGGTGTGTTTGTTCGGCAGGGCAAAGAGTTAGGCCAAAGAGTTAGGGCAACGCGGCCCAAAGTCAAGGAGAACACGATGGCAGGACCTTCGCGCGGACTAGGCAGGGGACTCGACGCCCTGTTCAAGGGATATCAGGAACAGCCGAAGCCCTCGGACATCCGCACGCTGCCCATACGCGCGCTGCACCCCAACCCCAACCAGCCCCGCAAGATGTTTACCGAGGCGGCGCTGGAGGAGCTGGCTGCGTCCATTCGCAGCCAGGGCGTGCTGCAGCCCCTGCTGGTACGGCCCATCCCCGGCACGGAAGGGCAGGGCGAGGACGCGCGGCAGGCCTACGAGATCGTGGCCGGTGAGCGCCGCTGGCGCGCCAGCCAGATGGCCGGGCTGCGCGAAGTGCCGGTGCTCATCCGCGAACTGACCGACCAGGAAACCCTGGCCGTGGCGCTCATCGAAAACCTGCAACGCGAAGACCTGAACCCCATGGAAGAGGCGCTGGCCATGCAGGAACTGCGCGAGCAGTTCGGTCTGAGCCAGGAAGACCTGGCCCAGAAGCTGGGCAAGAGCCGCCCGGCCGTGGCCAACACCCTGCGGTTGCTGCACCTGCCGGAAGCCGCTCGCGATGACCTGCGCGAGGCGCGGTTGTCCGCCGGGCATGCCCGCGCGCTGCTGACGGTGACCGACCCGGAACCGCAAGACACCCTGCGCCGACGCATCCTGTCCGACAGGCTGTCCGTGCGCGAGGCGGAGGCCGCCGCCGCGCACTGGCGCGACCGGGGCGCGTTGCCGGAGCCGCTGGCCGTGCCCCCCAAGCGTGAAGCCCCCAGCCCTGCCCGCCCGCCGCAGCGCGTCGCGCCGTCCATGCGCAGCCTGCAAGGCCGCCTGCACGAGGCGCTGAGCCTGCGCGTGTCGGTGAGCGGCACCGAAGAGAAGGGCAAGATCACCCTGAATTTCGAATCACCGGACCAGCTTGCGCACATTCTGTCGCGGCTTGGTCTGGAGCCACGTTAACGTAGCGTATTACACTTTGCAGGAAGGTTTGATGGTCAGCTACAACATCGATGGCGCTGCCCTCGGCGCGCTGGTGCCCCGACTGTCGGGCGCCCGCGTGTGCGTGGTGGGCGACGTGATGATCGACGAGTACCTTGTGGGCGACGCCCAGCGCATTTCGCCCGAAGCGCCCGTGCCGGTCATCAGCGTGAGCGAGGATCGCCACCTGGTGGGCGGCGCGGGCAACGTGGCCAAGAACATCCGCACCCTGGGCGGCGTGCCGCGCCTGGTCAGCGTGTGCGGCAACGGCCCCCGCGCCGCGCTGCTGCGCCGGGTGCTGGGCGAAGAGGGCGTTGACGCCGATTTCGTGGAAGTTCCCGGCAGGCCCACCACCCTGAAGACCCGCGTCATCGCCCGTCAGCAGCAGATGCTGCGCATAGACCGCGAGGAAACCAGCCCCATCGGCGGCCAGCACCTTGCCGCGCTGTTGGCGCTGGTGGACACGGCCAGCGCCGATTGCGACGTGGTCATCGTGTCCGACTACGGCAAGGGCGTGGTGACCGGCGCGTTCATGGACGGCCTGGAGGCGCTGTGGGCCAGGCGGACTCGCCGTCCCGCCGTGCTGGTGGACCCCAAGACGCCCAACTTCCATCTGTATCGCAACGTGTTCATGCCCACGCCCAACTCCAAGGAAACCAGCGAAGGCGCGCACCTGCCCACGGGCACGCGCGAGGAAATCCTGGCCGCCGGGCGGGCCATCTTCGACAAGCTGCACTGTGAACACCTGCTGACCACCCTTGGCCCCAAGGGTATGGCGTTGTTCGAGGCGCGCGACAGGGTGTGGCACATCCCCACCACGGCGCGCAGCGTGTTCGACGTGACCGGCGCGGGCGACACGGTGATCGCCACCGTTGCCTTGGCGTTGGCGGCCGGAATAGGGCTGCTGGAAAGCTGCGTGCTGGCCAATTATGCGGCTGGAATCGTGGTGGGACAGGTGGGGGCTGCATCGGTGCGGCCGGACGAGCTGCGCGAAGCCATTGCGACCCTGCCGGTGCCGAGCGTAGACCGCTGGGCCTGATGGGCGTGCGGCGCTCTGGATTTCGGCAAGGCTCCCGCAAGGGAGCCTTGTGCGTTTGGGAGGACAAGGTGCGATTTCACGTGAAACACGAAGTGTAAACGCAGCCGAAATCGTAATACGATTTGATGAACTTTTCGGATGCCAGAGACGGCGCAGTCGGAAAGGGCGCGGCACGGCGGCCAGCATTTCAGCGGGCGTCCGTTGCCGTTGGCCCGGCATGCGCGTAAGGAGCGCAAAGGGCCTTCGCACATCCGAGCCCGTCACCCCGGGGATGCCGGATTGGATTTTTCCCGGGCGCGCGCAGCGCGCCCGGACCCACTCGCAGGAGGCAGCATGGACGCCATTTCGCTGATCGCAGAACGGCGCATCGCCGAGGCGCAGGAAGAGGGCGCGTTCGATAACCTGCCGGGCGCAGGTCGCCCGTTGGAACTGGAGGACGACTCCATGGTGCCCGAAGACCTGCGCATGGCCTACAAGGTGCTGCGCAACGCGGGCTACCTGCCGCCGCAACTGGACACGGCGCGCGAGATCCAGACGGTGATGGACCTGCTGGAAAACTGCGCGGACGAGCGCGAAAAATATCGTCAGATGCAGAAGCTGAACCTGCTGCTGCGCAAGGTGGGGGCCAGCCGTCACAAGCCTCTGAACTTCGAGGAGTACGAAGCGTATTACAGGCGCATGGTAAATCGCGTGCGCGTTGCGGGGCAGGCCGAAAACGGAGGGGCTGGACAGAAGTAAACCCCCGGCCCGCCCAGCGCCCGAACAGCCCCGGTCACCAGCAAAAGTCGCAGGCTGTGCGGAAGAATGGCGGTTGCCGACCCCCACGCGCTACATCAGGCATGGGGCCGGAGAGCGGGGGAGGACAGCAGAAAAAAGGGCCGCCAGGCGACGCCGGGCGGCCCTTTGCGCGTGCGCGGCCAAGGCGGCTATGCCTTGCGCAGCAGCACGCCGAAAAAGAATTCGCGGGCGGGGGCATCCGCCGGGGTGACGTGCTGCGCTTCAACCGTGAACAGCGGGCCGCCGGTTGCGCCGCGGGCGGCCAGCAGCCGTTCCACCTGGGCCTCGTTTTCCTGGGGGTTCAGCGTGCAGGTGATGTAGGCGATGCGCCCCCCGGACGGAAGCGCGCTGGCGGCGGCATCCAGAATGCGCGCTTGCAGCGCGGCCAGCGCGTCGAGATCGGCCGGGGACCGGCGCAGCTTGATGTCCGGCCGTCGCGACAGGGTGCCCAGGCCGGAGCACGGCGCGTCGATGAGGATGGTGCGGCAGGCGTCGGCTGCGAACGGAGGCTGCATTGCGGAAGCGCGGGCCACGGCGGGAACCGCAAGCCCCAGCCGCGCCGCATCGGTCCGCAGGCCGCGCAGCCGTCCGGCATTGGGGTCGCTGCACAGGCGCACGTCCACCCCGCGCTCCAGCAGGCCCAGCGCCTTGCCGCCGCGTCCGCAACAGGCGTCCCACACCGGACCTTCCCAGGTTTC
The DNA here is from genome assembly GCF_003402415.2 of Nitratidesulfovibrio sp. HK-II. NCBI lineage: Bacteria > Pseudomonadati > Thermodesulfobacteriota > Desulfovibrionia > Desulfovibrionales > Desulfovibrionaceae > Nitratidesulfovibrio > Nitratidesulfovibrio sp. HK-II. The sequence goes on along the minus strand of NZ_AP036014.1, from coordinate 4,086,169 downwards.
GGGGCGCAAGGCGTCCAGCACTTCCTGCGATGCGGCTCCCTGGCGCGACAGCAGGCCCTCGCGTTCAAGGGCGGCCACCTCGGCCGGAAAGCCACCAACGGGAAAGGCCACCCCGGCATGACCGCACAGCGTTCCGCCATGGTCCGCCGCCAAGCGGTCGCGCAGCGCCTGCCATCCTTCGCGCGCGGCGTTGACGCGCACGGCCGGGCAAGGGGCCTGCGCGCTGGCGGCCAGCAGGGCCTCGGCGCGGTCCGGGCCATAGGCGTCGCACCACAGGCCAACCAGCCAGCGCGGCGCGGCGTGATACACGGAAAGAAATGCCGCCGGGTCGGGCCGTTCGGTGCGGTACAGCTCCGCCTCGCGGGTTGCGCCACCCAGCCGGGCCACGTTGCGCAGCACCGCGTTGGCCAGCTTGCCGAGACCATCGCCGAAGCGCTGACGGATGTAGGTGACGGCCCAGTCCACGGCGGCATAGTCCGGGATGCGGTCCAGGTGCACGATTTCGTGCGCGGCCACGCCGAGCGCCAGCAGCGCCTCGGGCGGAAGCTTCTCCGGGGACTTCAGGAAGCGCCGCAGCAGCCACGAAATGCGGATTTCCAACCGCAGATACCCGTAAACCAGCTCCGTGGCCAGGGCGGCGTCCTGGCGCGAAATTCGGGCATGCCGCAATGCGGAGCCGCCAGGGGCGGTTGGGGTAGGTGGTGGCAGGGCGTGCACACTGCTTTCGACAGGTGCGCTGCTTGCGGTTGCGAGCGTGTTTGTCTCGTTGCGTGCAGCGGCGTCGGCAAGTTCGCCATCAAGTGCCGCCTGGACCTCCTGCCCCTTGCGCAGCACCTTGTTCAGGGCGGACAGGGCGGCCGCGCGCGCCGGGGGCAGCTGCGCATTCTTCCTGCCAGGGTGTGTGGGGCGGCGGGTACTCATTGCGGTTCCGCAGGGGGGGCGGGCGCGGCAGCAGGGTGAGGGGCCGCCCCCCCATCCTTCTTGCCGTGCTGCGGGCCAAAGGTAGCCCCCGCCACTGCGCCGGGTACGGCGGCGTCATCGGGGGGCAGCACGTTCAGGAAGTGGCGCAACGCCTTTTCCACGTTGCCAAGACTGACGAGGGTGTCCAGGCAGGGGCCGTTGGGCCGCTCGTTCAGCACGCCATACACCGGAATGGGGTGGGTGTCCTGTATGCCGCTGGCCAGGTCGCGCTCGCAGGCCACGGCGATGATCAGCCGGGGCCGCTCCTTGACCACGATGCGCCGGGCGATGGTGCCGCCGGTGGCGATGGCCAGCTTGACGCCGTAGCGGTCGCGCAGGACCAGCAGCCGTTCTATGGGGCACTGGCCGCAGCGTTTGCAGTGGTCAACGCCGTAGGTCAGGCGCACCGAACAATTGCTGGATTGCAGGCAGTGCGGCAGCAGGATCAGCACGTCGGAGGGGGCGAAGCTGCCCGTCTCGCCGCGCACCAGCTCGTTGTTGACCTTGATGAATGAGTGGCGCACCTCTTCGCGCGAGACGCCGAAGAGTCGCCCCAGCAGTTCCATGAGCGGCAGGAACAGCTTTACCGCCACCCCGCGCACCCGCTGCGAGCCGAACCACGGCCGCCCGGTGTAGATGTGCAGCACAAGGCCCAGAGTGGCCCACACGATGAGCGCGATGGACGCCACCAGCAGCATGCCGGTGATTTCCGGCACCAATGGATGGATGTTGCCCAGCCCGATGTACGGGATGATCCACCCCACCAGCAGCACCAGGCACAACGCGGCGGAGGTCAGGCTGATGAGCCCGATGAACAGCCGTTTGCGCGCGCCGTGGTAGTCTTCGCGCGGGAGGGAATCCGGGTTCTTGCGGAGGGGCATGGACATGGCTTTCGTGGTTGCGGAATGCGGAAAGGGTTGGAAACGCGCTGCCGGTGCTATTCGGATATGGTCCGGGGGCGGGGCGAGGCCGGAGTGCGCCGCTGGGCCGCCACACCTGTAAGGCAGATGCCTTGCCGTCCGTGGCTACGCTTGCGTCAGCTGCCTACACGCACACGGCAAGGCCGCCGTCGCATTCGCAGGCGTTCAGGTAGCCGCACAGAAAGGCCCGGGCATCCATGGGCTTGCGGTCCGCCGGACGGATGGAATCCACAAGGTACAGCCGGTCGGCGCAGGCGATGGCCAACTGTTCGTCCACCAGCCCGACTATGGTGCCGGGGGCAGCTCCTTCGTATTCCGGGGCCTCCGACCGCAACGGGCCGATACGGCCGGGACCCAAAGCCACGCGCAGTTCCTTCTGTCCTTCCCTCTGTATGGTGCAGTACGCGCCGGGCCACGGGGTAACCCCGCGAATGTGCGCGTGTACCTGCACGGCCGTGCGGTTCCAGTCGATGAGTCCGTCGGCCTTGGTCAGCTTGGCCGCGTAGGTGGCGCGCTCGTTGTCCTGCGGTATGGCCAAGGCGGTGCCGTCTGCCAGCTTGCCCAGGGCCTGCGTCAGCAGCCTGCCGCCAAGCTCGGCCAACTGGTCGTGCAGATCGCCCGCCGTGTCGCCGATGCCGATGCCCATGGCCTTCTGCAGCAGCATGGGGCCGGTATCCAGGCTGGCCTCCATGCGCATGATGGTCACCCCGGTCACGGCGTCGCCGGCCATGACGGCGCGCTGGATGGGCGCGGCCCCGCGCAGGCGCGGCAGCAGCGAGGCATGCACGTTGACGGGGCCGAGGCGGGGGATGTCCAGCACCGATTGCGGCAATATCAGCCCATAGGCGGCCACCACCAGCACGTCGGGACGCAGCGAGCGCAATTCCGCAACAGCTTCCTCGGTCTTGAAATTCAGGGGCTGGTACACCGGCACGCCGTGCTCGATGGCAAGCAGCTTCACTTCCGGCGGGCGGCACTGCTGGCCGCGCCCGCAGGGGCGGTCGGGCTGGGTATAGGCGGCGATGACCTCGCAGTCGTCCCATTCCAGCAGGTGGCGCAGGATCACGGCGGCAAAGCCGGGGGTGCCCATGAACACCACGCGCAGGGGGGCGCGCGGCGCGGCGGGTTCCGTCACCGGCCGTGCCCCATCAGCCTTGGCGACGCCGTCAGGCATGGCGGCATCATTCCGCGCATCGTCCTGGCCTGTCATGCTAGCGCGCTCCCGTGCGCGCCTTGGCCGCAGCCGTGGGCATGGGCCGGGGGGCGTTCTTCTGCATCTTCTTGAGGCGCGAATCGTACAGGGTGCGCTTGAGCCTGCTGATATGGTCGATGAACAGGGTGCCCATCAGGTGGTCCACCTCGTGCTGCAGGCACACGGCCAGCAGTCCGTCGGCATCCATGCACACCTCGTTGCCGTCCAGGTCGCGGGCGGTCAGGCGCACCGTGTCGCTGCGGGTGACCGTGGCGCGGTAGCCGCCGGGCACGGACAGGCAGCCTTCCTCCGAGTCGATCTTCTCGCCGGTCAGTTCCAGCCGGGGGTTCACGAAGGTCATCAGCGCCTCGCGCTTTTCGGGGCCGGAAACGTCCACCACGATCAGGCGGCAGTGCTCGCCCACCTGGGGCGCGGCAAGGCCTATGCCGTCCTGCCGGTACATGGTTTCGGCCATGTCGGCGGCAAGCTGACGGATCTCGTCGGTGATCTCGGTGATGTCCTCGCATTCGACGGCAAGGCGCGGATCGGGATATTGCAGCACTTCTCGGATCATGGGCGGTCCTGTGATGTGGGCGTTTGATGCGGTCACCCTACGGTAAGCACGCCGTGCGGGCAAGGAAAGGGCTGGAACGGCGCGAAGCGACGGGGGAGGAAGGCGCGCGGCCTTCCTCCCCCGTGCGGAGCAGACAATGTGCGGGGCCTAGCCCTGCGGCGTTTCCTTTGCGCCGTCCTTGACGGCATCCTTGCCCGTTTCGCGCAGGCGCAGGCCCAGGTCGCGCAACTGGCGGGCGGAGACGGTGTCCGGGGCCTGGGTGAGCAGGCAGGTGGCCTTCTGGGTCTTGGGGAAGGCGATGACGTCGCGGATGGACGACGAGCCGGTCAGCAGCATGGCCAGACGGTCCATGCCGAAGGCGATGCCGCCGTGCGGCGGAGCACCCATCTCCAGCGCCTGGGTCAGGAAGCCGAACTGCGCTTCCGCTTCTTCGGGCGAGAAGCCGAGCGCCGCGAACATGCGGCGCTGCTTTTCGGCCGTGTGGTTGCGGATGGAGCCGCCGCCCAGTTCGTAGCCGTTCAGCACCATGTCGTAAGCACGGGCGCGGGCCGCCGCCGGGTTCTCGACCATGACGTCCATGTGGCCGTCCTTGGGAGAGGTGAACGGATGGTGGCAGGCCACATAGCGCTTTTCTTCCTCGTCGTACTCGAACAGCGGAAAGTCCGTCACCCACAGGAAGTTGAAGGCGGTCTCGTCGATGAGGCCCAGGTGCTCGCCAAGGCGCACGCGCAGGTTGCCCAGCGCCGCGTTGACCATGCCCGGCGCGCCCGCCTGGAAGAACACGATGTCGCCCGTTTCAAGGCCAAGGGCTTCCTTCAGTCCGGCGCGTTCGGCATCGGACAGGAACTTGGCGATGGGCGACTGCCATTCGTCGGGGCGGATCTTGATCCAGGCCAGGCCCTGCGCGCCGTAGATCTTCACGAACTCGGTGAATTCGTCGATTTCCTTGCGGGTCATGGTTTCGCCGCCGGGCACGCGCATGGCCTTGACCAGTTCCGCCGTGGCGAACAGCTTGAAGTTGGAGCCGCGCACGATGTGCGTGACGTCCTGCAGCTCCAGCCCGAAGCGGGTGTCGGGCTTGTCCACGCCGTAGCGGGCCATGGCGTCGTCATAGCTCATGCGCGGGAAGGGGGTGGCGATCTCGCGGTCCAGCGCGTCGCGGAACACGCGGGCCATCAGGCCTTCGGCCATGGCCATCACCTGCTCCTCGTCCACGAAGCTCATCTCGATATCGATCTGGGTGAACTCCAACTGGCGGTCGGCGCGCATGTCCTCGTCGCGGAAGCAGCGCACGATCTGGTAGTAGCGCTCCATGCCCGACATCATCAGCAGCTGTTTGAACAGCTGGGGCGACTGCGGCAGGGCGTAGAACTGGCCCTGGTTCAGGCGGCTGGGCACCAGGAAGTCGCGCGCGCCTTCCGGCGTGGACTTGGTGAGGTAGGGCGTCTCGATTTCGAGAAAGCCCAGCTCGTCCAGGTAGCGGCGGGTGGCCTGCGCGGCCTTGTGGCGCACGATGAAGTTGTTGGCCATGCGCGGGCGGCGCAGGTCGAGGTAGCGGTACTGCAGGCGCAGGTTCTCGCTGGCCTCGGTGCGGTCCTCGATGACGAAGGCGGGCGTCCTGGAGGTGTTCAGCAGCTTCCATTCGGAAACGTACACCTCGATCTCGCCGGTCTTCATGCCGGGGTTGGTCATGCCCTCGGGCCGGGGACGCACCGTGCCGCGAATGGCCAGCACGTATTCAGAGCGGATGACGTGCGCGCGCTCATGCGCCGCGGGATTGACGTCGGGGCTGAACACGATCTGGGTAAGGCCCTGACGGTCGCGCAGGTCCACGAAAATGAGGCCGCCGTGGTCACGGCGGTACTGCACCCAGCCCATCAGGCAGACTTCGGCCCCGGTGTCGGCGGCGGTCAGGGTGCAGCAGTCATGGCTGCGCGCCCAGTCGCCCAGGGGTTCGATGTACTGCTGGTGTTCCTGTTGGACGTCAAGTTTCTGGTCGCTCATGAACGGTTCCTTTGGATGTTACCCGAGGATGACAAGTCGTAAATAGGCAGAAAGCGTATCGGGGAGGGGACCCTTTGGAAAGGGTCTCCCTCCCCGGACCCCTCCCCCCCAAACGTTTCAAAAGGGGTAGTGCTGACCGCCGTTGGCCACCGCACTATACGTGGCTCACGGCCTCACCCTGCGGCACGCTGCGCTGCTCGCCGCTGTCCATGTCCTTGATGACCACGGTGCCGCTGGCCAGCTCGTCGCCGCCCAGCAGCAGGGCCACGCGCGCGCCGGTGCGCCCGGCCTGGCGCATCTGGCTCTTGATGGAGCGCGCGGCAAAGGACACCTCGCCCACCCTGCCGACGGCACGCAGATCCTGCGCCAGCAGCATAGCCGCGTCCGAGGCGGCCGGGTCCAGCACGGCGATGTAGAAATCGGGCCGCTTCTTCTCCAGCGCGGGCAGCATCAGGGCAAGGCGCTCCATGCCGCAGGCAAAGCCCACGCCGGGCACGTCCGGGCCGCCCAACTGGGCCACCAGGCCGTCATAGCGGCCGCCGCCCGCCACCGACGACTGCGCGCCGATGGAGCCGGACACCACCTCGAAGGTGGTGCGGTTGTAGTAGTCCAGCCCGCGCACCAGACGCGGGGTGAGCACGTAGGGAAGCCGCGCGGCGTCGAACAGCCGCAGCACCGTGTCGAAGTGGCTGCGGCATTCCGGGCAGTTGTGGTCGATGATGCGCGGGGCGTCGGCGGTCAGCTCGCGGCAGGTGGGCACCTTGCAGTCCAGCACCCGCAGCGGGTTGGTGTCGATGCGGCGGCGGCAGTCCTCGCACAGGGCCTCGCGGTCGATGGAATCCAGAAAGTCGCGCAGCGTGGCCCGGTACACCGGGCGGCATTCGCGGCAGCCCAGCGAGTTCACCTGCAACGAAAGATCGGTCAGCCCCAGCTGGCCCAGGAAGGTCATGAGCATCAGCACCAGTTCGGCGTCGGCCTGCGGCTCCTGCGGGCCAAGGCATTCGCAGTTGATCTGGTGGAACTGGCGCATGCGGCCCTTCTGCGGGCGCTCGTAGCGGAACATGGGTCCGGTGGTGAACAGCTTGGAGACCGGCTCCTGCGCGTGACGGCCCGCGTCGATGAAGGCGCGCATGACGCCCGCCGTGGCTTCCGGGCGCAGGGTGAGCGAGCGGCCCTTGCGGTCGGGGAAGGTGTACATTTCCTTCTGCACCACGTCGGTCTCGGTGCCGATGGAACGGCAGAACAGTTCGGTGCGCTCCAGCAGCGGGGTGCGCAGCTCGGTGTAGCCGTAGCGGCCAAACACCTCGCGGGCGGTGTTCTCCATGAAGGTGAACACGTCGCTGTCGGGGCTGAACATGTCGGCGAACCCCTTGATGGTACCCACCTTGTCGCCCGTGCCCTTTTGCGTGGCCTTGTCGGCGGCGGTCTTGTCGGAATTGTTGGTGCTCATGGCTCGCTTCCGGATGCAGACTCGCGCGGCAGGGGGCGTGCGAACTCCACGCCGCGCCCCGCCGGTGCGGAAACAGCCATGGATAGTCCAATGGGCGGGTATTGTCAAAATCGTCGAATGTCACGCGCGCGCCGCAAGGGCGCGGGGCGGCTATCCGGCGTGCTTTTCGCGGCAGGAGTATCCGCCCGTGGCGGGCTGACGGCCGGGAGTGATGCGCGAGACGGCGGCCTTGCCCGTGCGCAGCATCAGCGGGGTGACCGGCATGCGGCGGCCGAAGTCCATGCGCATGCCCACGTATGCCCCGAACGGCGAAAGGCTGATCCAGCCGTTCAGCATTTCGAACAGGCGCGATTCGCGCCAGGTGCACGCCGGGCCGTGCAGCACCGAGCGCATGGTGATGGAGCACGGCACCCCGGTGGCGCGCACCAGCGCGTACATGGACCCCACGCTGAACCAGCGCGCCTGCCGCAGCAGCGAGCCGCGCAGCCCCGGCGCCGGCATGCCGTGGGTGGGATAGTAGGGCGAAATCCGGTTCAGAAAGCCCACCAGCACCCCGCGCGAGGCCACCCGGAACGCCTCGGCCAGGGCCGCCGCCGGGTCGGGCATGAATTCCAGGCTGGTCAGCAAGGCAACGTAGTCGAAGGCGTCGTCGTCAAAGGGCAGGTGGTCCGCCACGCCCAGGTGGAAGTCCGCCCGGCAGTTCATGCGTTCGCGCGCGGCCTCCAGCATGGCCTCGCTGCTGTCCAGCCCCGTGACGTCGAACCCCGCCTCCCAGAAAGATTCCAGGAATACCCCCGGGCCGCAGCCCACCTCCAGCAGGGTGTGCCCGCGCCGGGGCCAGCCGGACACCAGGTGGTGCAGCAGCCGCTGCTCGTGCCGCACGGCAAACGCCCCCATGGGCGTCTCCAGCCACTGCATGTAGCCCCGCACCGTGTCCGCATCCCACCGCTGGTTCATGCGCCTCCCCGTATCGTTGGACGTCCCGCTTTGCGCGCACCATACGCCAAGACCCCCCGCGCGGAAAGGGTGTGCGGGGTGCGGAAGGACGTGGGGGGGGAGGGCTGGTGGGGAGAAGTAGAAGGAACCGGGGGCGGGGGAAAGAACCTTTTGAAGAAGGTTCTTTCCCCCGCCCCCGGACCCCCACCCCCTTTCTCCAAAACTTTTCAATTGGGGGTGGACGACAATAAGCGAGGCTGGCGGGAACGAGGATGGGAAAAGAATTTTACCCGATGAAAAGTTTGGGGGGATGGGGGTCCGGGGGAAGGAGACCCTTTCCAAAGGGTCCCTTCCCCCGGTTACTCTTCAGCGATTTTTTTCGCTACGCGTTGCCCCGCACCCGTGCGGCGGCGGCCACGAGGTGGGCGAGGCTGGCGCGGGTTTCGGGCCAGTCGCGGGTTTTCAGGCCGCAGTCGGGGTTGGCCCACAGCCGGTCCAGGGGCAGGACGCGGGCGGCGGCGCGGAGCAGGGTTTCCATTTCGTCGATGGAGGGCACGCGCGGGCTGTGGATGTCGTACACGCCGGGGCCCACCTCGTTGGGGTAGGCGTGGGTGGCGAAGACCTCCAGCAGTTCCATGCGGCTCCGGCTGGCTTCCAGGCTGATGACGTCGGCGTCCAGGGCGGCCACATGGTCGATGATGTCGTGGAAGTCGCAGTAGCACATGTGGGTATGGATCTGGGTGGTGTCGCGCACGCCGGACGAAGCCAGGCGGAACGCGCCCACGGCGGCGTCCAGGTAGGCGGCGTGGGCGGCTCGGCGCAGGGGCAGCCCCTCGCGCAGGGCGGGCTCGTCGATCTGGATGACGCCAATGCCAGCGGCCTCCAGGTCGGCCACTTCGTCGCGAATGGCCAGGGCCAGCTGGCGGAACACCACGGGCCGGGGCACGTCGTCTCGCACGAAGCTCCAGCAGGCGATGGTGACGGGGCCGGTAAGCATGCCCTTGACCGGCCTGGCGGTGAGCGACTGGGCATGGGTGATCCAGCGCACGGTCATGGGGCCGGGCCGCGAGACGTCGCCGTAGAGCAGGGGCGGCTTGACGCAGCGGGTGCCGTAGCTTTGCACCCAGCCGTTGGCGGTGATGCAGAAGCCGCGCAACTGCTCACCGAAGTATTCGACCATGTCGTTGCGCTCCGGCTCGCCGTGCACCAGCACGTCCAGTCCCAGGGCCTCCTGCTCGCGGACGGCGGTGGCGATGGCCTCGCGCATGGCGGCGTCGTACTGGGCCTCGGTGATCTGGCCGGTGCGCAGCTTGCGGCGCTGGGCGCGGATGTCGGCTGTCTGGGGGAACGAGCCGATGGTGGTGGTGGGCAGCTGGGGCAGACGCAGCGCGGCGCGCTGGGCAGCGATGCGGGCGGTGTAGGGCGTGGCGCGCCAGCCCATTTCCGGGGTGACGGTGCCCACGCGTGCGGCCACGGCAGGGTCGTGGATGGCCGGGCTTGCGGCGCGGGCGACCAAGGCGGCCCGGTTGCGGGCCAGGGCGGCGGCGGTCTCCGGCGCGTCGGCGCGGCCGTTCAGGTCGCACATGTCGGCCACCAGGCGCACTTCGGCGCATTTCTGTTTGGCAAAGGCCAGCCATTGCGCCACTTCCGGGTCCAGCCCGGTTTCCGCGTCGAGGTCCACGGGGCTGTGCAGCAGCGAGCAGGACGGGGCCACCCACACCCGGTCCGGGCCAAGGGCTGCCACGGCGGCGCGCACCGGCGAGGCGGCGGAGTCGGCATCCACGCGCCAGACATTGCGGCCGTTGACCACGCCCAGGGAAAGCGCAATGCCGGATTGCGGCAACGCGGGGTCGCCCGTCGGTTTCTGGGGCGCGCGGGCCAGGATGTCCAGCGCCGGGGCCAGGTCTTCCGGCCCGCGCACCAGGTCCAGGTGCAGCACGTCCACAGGGAGGGACAGCGCCACGGGCAGATTGTCGCCCACCGGGGCGAAGTAGCTGGCCAGCAGCAGGGTGGCGTCCGGCACGGCCACGCGCAGCCGGGCATAGGCGGGCACGAAGCGCGAGCGGATGTCATCGGCCAGATCCAAAGACAGGATGGGTTCGTCCAGTTGGATCAGCGGGCAGCGGGCGGCCACCTGCCGCAGCAGCGCGCCGTAGGCGTCGAGCAGGGCGGGCAGCAGCGACCAGCGGGTGCCCCCGTCCACGCGCTTGGACAGCCACAGGAAGGTCATGGGGCCGGGCAGCACCGCCTTGGGGGTGAAGCCCGCCGCCAGCGCCTCGTCGATGTGGGCCAGCAGGGGGGCGGCCTCGGGCGCGAAGGTGGTGGCCGCGTCCAGTTCCGGGACCAGGTAGTGGTAATTGGTGTCGAACCACTTGGTCATTTCCAGCGGGGACACGGGGTGCTCTCCGCCCTGGCCGCGGGCCATGCGGAACATCAGGTCGATGTCGCGGGGCGCGTCGCCGTGGCGGAAGCGCGGGGGCACCACGCCCAGCAGCAGGGCGGCGTCCAGGATGTGGTCGTACAGGGCGAAGTCGCCCACGGGCACCACGTCGATGCCCGCCTCGCGCTGGAGGGTCCAGTTGCGCAGGCGGATGGCGCGCGCGGCGTTCTCCAGTTGCTGGCGCGTGGCCGCGCCTTTCCAGTAGTCCTCGACGGCCTTTTTCAGTTCACGGTTGCCGCCGATGCGCGGAAAGCCAAGGTTGTGGGTACGCATTGCCACCTCCGGAATGCGTGAAGACAGGTGAGAGCGATTCGCGAGCGCGCGCCCCTGCAGTGGGGCGGGCGCATGCCGGGGTCCGGTTCGCGCGGCCTTGGGCGGTGCGGAGGGGACGTCTTCCGACTGACGGGCGGTGGGTGAAAGGCTTCGCAACCACGCGAACGCCCTTGCGAGGGGCATCGCGTGGTCCGGAGCCGTGGCCCGCGACCTTCCCGCGTGCCATGCCCGACAACTCCGTTGCCCGTGCGGGCAGGGAGAGCCGGGATGGCGCTGGCGGTGGCGGCGGGCGGCATGCCCGAACACGGCAGCGCGCCTGTACCGGATTTGCACCGGTTTCCGTTTCCCTTCCACGTCCGAGCATGCAGCGGTCTGCCGTGCTCGGGGATGATAACATCACTAAATCAGCAAATACTGATATAGTGATTGAGTGTCAAGCGAGGGCGCGCGGATTTTGCCGAAAGTCCATCCACAGCAACCACGCACAACGGCCCGCCGCACCGGATGGTGCGACGGGCCGTCAGGGAATGCTGTGGGGGCGAGGGAGGGTTAACAGGCTATTGAAAAGGTTTGCTCTTTGACGCCCTTAACGGCCAAGAACGGAAGCCGTTAGGCGAGCTTGCGAGTCTTACGGATGACGACCGTCGCGCGGCAGTCGCCTCTTGGATCTCATTCGGGGTGCCCTCGCAATGCGCAGGAAATACAAATAAAAGTTTTGGGGGGTGGGGGTTCGGGGGAGGAGACCCTTTTCACGCTTTGCGGACGCCATCCGTACGGCTCGTGGACTCGCCTACGGCTGCCGCAAAAGGGTCCCTCCCCCGTAAGAATCCAGCCTGTTACGGCAGACTACTTGCGGAACATGGCCCCGGTGGCCGCGCTGGTCACCTGACGGGCGTAGCGGCGCAGCAGGGGCGAGGTGACCGGCTTTTCCTTGGGCACGAAGGTTTCGCGCCGGGCGGCCAGTTCCGCCTCGTCCACCAGCAGGTCCAGCCTGCGGGCCGGAATGTCGATGCGAATCCGGTCGCCTTCCTTGACCAGGCCGATGTTGCCGCCGTCGGCGGCTTCCGGCGAGACGTGGCCAATGGCCGCGCCGCGCGTGCCGCCGCTGAAGCGGCCGTCGGTGATCAGGGCCACGTCCGCGCCCAGGCCCATGCCCGCGATGGCGGCGGTGGGCGACAGCATCTCGCGCATGCCGGGGCCGCCGCGCGGGCCTTCGTAGCGGATGATGATGGCGTCGCCCTTGTTGATCTTGCCGCCCATGATGGCGGCGTGGGCATCGCCCTCGGAATCGAACACCCGGGCCACGGCCTCGCGCACCATCATTTCCGGAGCCACGGCCGACTGCTTGACCACCGCGCCCTGCGGGGCCAGCGAGCCCTTGAGGATGGCGATGCCGCCCTGCGCCGAATACGGTTCGTCAACGGAATGTATTACGTCGTAGTTGAGCACGCGGGCGTTCAGCTCGGTCAGGTTTTCGGCCAGGGTCTTGCCGGTGACGGTCATGACCGAGGTGTCCACCAGACCCTTCTTGGTCAGTTCCGCCATCACGGCCGGGATGCCGCCTGCGGCGTGCAGGTCCTGGATGTGGTGGTGCCCGGCCGGGGAAAGCTTGCACAGGTTGGGGGTCTTGCGGCTGACCTCGTCGAAGATGTCCAGCGTCAGGTCCAGCCCGGCCTCGCCGAACACGGCGGGCAGGTGCAGCACCGTGTTGGTGGAGCCGCCGAGGGCCATGTCCACGGCCACGGCATTGGCCACCGCGCGCGGAGTGACGATGGAGCGCGGGGTGATGTTCTTTTCCAGCAGTTCCATCACCTTCATGCCCGCGTGCTTGGCCAGGCGCACGCGCGCCGCCGTCACCGCCGGGATGGTGCCGTTGCCCGGCAGGGCAAGGCCCATGGTTTCGGCCATGCAGTTCATGGTGTTGGCCGTGAACATGCCCGCGCACGAACCGCAGCCGGGGCAGGCCGTTTCGGTCATCTCGTCCAGTTCGGCCATGGTCATGTCGCCGCGCTGCACGCGGCCCACGGCCTCGAACACGCTGATCAGGTCGGTGCGGCCCGCCAGGGTGCCGCCCGCCAGCATGGGGCCGCCGCTGACCATGATGGACGGAATGTCCATCCGCAGCATGGCCATGAGCATGCCAGGCACCGACTTGTCACAGTTGGGGATGAACACCAGCGCGTCGAACGGGTGCGCCGTGGCCATGATCTCGATGGAATCGGCAATGATCTCGCGCGACGGCAGCGAAAAATGCATGCCTTCGTGGTTCATGGCCAGGCCGTCGCACACGGCAATTGCCGGAAACTCCATGGGCGTGCCGCCCGCCGCGCGCACCCCGGCCTTCACTGCCTCGGCAATGGTGTGCAAATGCACGTGGCCGGGCACCACCTCGTTGGCCGCGTTCACCACGCCCACCAGGGGGCGCTCGATCTCCTCGCGCGTCAGCCCCAGGGCATGCAGCAGCGAACGGTGCGGGGCCTTCTCCAATCCATGGGTCATCTTCTTGCTGCGCATGGTCTGCGTCCTCATTGTATGCGTCGTTGGCTCGTAGGGTTGGTTCGCGGGGGAGAGGAGGGACGCTTTTGGAAAAGCGTCCCTCCTCTCCCCCGCATCCCCTCTCCACCCCGCAAAACTTTTTGATTGGGTGGGCATGGCGGTGCGGATTGGTGTGGCGACCGCCGTCAGCCTGCGGGGGTATGGCCGCGTGGCTGTGTCGCCCCAAGGGAAATGCCTCGGGGAGAGGGGGGCTGGGGAGCGGGGCGGCGTCTTGCGGCGGCGGTCAGGAGGCGCGTAGCGCGTCCGTAAGGCAGGCAGCAGGGCCGGGCTTCCGGTCACCCGTGGAAATTTGTACCCCTACCGGCTGCGGACGGCAATCCAGCTGCCCAGGATGCCCATGAGCACGGGCACGGCCAGCAGCAGGGCGGCCTGTTCCGGCGGGGGCAGGCGCAGTTCCAGCAGCAGGGGCGGCACGTTGAGCGCGGTGCGGAAGCGCCAGTGCACGGCGGCCAGCAGCAGGCAGGCAAGGCCCCCGCCCAGCAGCCCTTGCAGCGCGCCCGCCACCATCAGGGGCAGGCGGATGTACCAGTTGCGCGCGCCCACCAGTTGCAGGATGTCGATTTCTTCCCGGCGGGTGGACAGGGTGAGCCGCACGGTGTTGCCCACCACCAGCGCCAGCACCACGCCGAGGAACCCCACGGTGGGCCAGATCACGAAGCGGCTGGCCGAGCGCCACGCCTTGCCCAGTTCGTCGCGCAGGGGCGATGCGGCCACGCGCTCCACGCCGGGCAGGGCCTTGAGGTAGGCCTGGGTGTCGGCGGACCATTTCTCCGGGTCGGCCTCGCGCGGGGCAAAGGTCAGCAGGGCCGTGGGGGGCAGGGGGCTTTTGCCGGACAGAAAGCCCACATCAAGGCCGCCGGGCAGCCCGCCGCCCGCGCCGCCAGCCGTCTCGCCCATGCGGCGGGCCAGGGCCGTCAGCGCCTCGTCGGGGCTGTAGGTTTCCACGCTGGCCAGCCAGGGCAGGTGGCGCATTTCTTCCCACTGGCCGCGCACGTGGCCCATGTCGGTGCCGGGCCGCCAGTACACCTGGTACACGGTCTCGCCGCGCGAGGCGCTGAGCTCGGCGTCCACCGTGGCCAGGGCCATCAGGAACAGCCCGGACAGAAAGACCACCAGGGTCACCGCCGCCAGGGACAGCAGCTGCGCCCACGGATGCAGGAACAGGTCGGCCACGCCACGGCCCAGCAGGCGGAACAGGGTGCGCATCACAGTGACAGCCGCCCGTCGCGGCGTTCGCTGGAGTCTTCGGCGTCGTCCTGGCGCGCGGCGGAACCGCCGGGGATGCCCGGCGCGTCCAGCCCGCAGGGGTCCATGCCGCGTCCGCCGCCCCCCCCATCGCCCCCGTCTCCCAGGTGCAGCCCGCCGTCGGCGCAGCGGAACACCTCGCCACCCGCCCAGTTGGCGTGGGTGATCATGCCGTCCTCCAGCCGCAGCAGGCGCGCGTCCGAATGGCGGCGGATCAGTTCCGGGCTGTGCGTGGCCAGCACCACGGTGGTGCCGTAGGCGTGGAACTGCATGAAGATGTCCATGAGCCGCAGCGACAGTTCCGGGTCCAGATTGCCGGTGGGTTCGTCGGCCAGCAGCACCTGCGGGTTGACCACGATGGACCGGGCCACGGCCACCCGCTGCTGTTCGCCGCCGGAAAGTTCGCCGCCGGGCGTGTCCAGCCGGTTCTCCAGCCCCAGGGCGCGCACCACGGCGCGCACCCGTCGCCCGATGTGCTGCGGCGCAAGGCCGCGCACTTCCAGCGGCAGGGCCACGTTGGCGTACACGCTGCGCTCGGGCAGAATCTTGAAATCCTGGAACACCACGCTCACCTGCCGCCGCAACAGCGGCACGGTGCGCCCGGTAAGGCGCGCAAGGTCGAACCCCGCCACCGAAACCGCGCCGCGCTGCACCGGCAAGGCCCCGTGCAGCAGGCGCAGCAGCGTGGTCTTGCCCGCGCCCGAAGGCCCGGAAAGAAACAGAAATTCCCCCTTCTCCAGCGAGAAGGTGACGTTCTTCAGCGCCCAGTGCGCGCCGAACGAATGGGACAGGTGGCTGACCTTGAGCATGCTGGCCGCATCAAAGCAAAGCCCGCGCGACATTGCAAGAGGCAAGGGAACAAGGGCGCAAGGGAGGCAAGAAGGGGGCGGCGTGACCGTATGAAAAAGATGGGGGAGCCCAAATGAAAAGTTTTGGAGGATGGGGGTCCGGGGGAAGGGACCTTTTTGCGCGTTGCGGTCGCCATCCGTAAGATTCGCGCGTTGCGCTCATCTAACGGCTGCCGCAAAAGGTCCCTTCCCCCGGTTATTCTTACCTGATTTTTCCTACCCGCATTTCGTGAAGCCGCAGCCGGGGCAGATGTAGCAGCCTTCCTGGAACACCAGGTCCTCGCCGCAATCGGGGCAGCGCTGCCTGTCCAGTTCGTTCACCGGGCCATGGGGGGGCAGTTCGCCCTTCAGGTAGCGGTTTTCCAGCACCCACGAGATGGCGTCGGGGATGGACAGCAAGAGGCCCTTCTTCTGGAACACCGGGTGCTCGCCGCCAATGCCCTTGAGCTGCTGCACGATGTCGCGCACTTCCACGCCGGAACGCAGGGCCAGCGACACCAGGCGGCCGATGGCCTCTGCCTTGGCGGTGATGGACCGGCCCGACTTGCCGATGGTGGCGAACACCTCGAAGGGCTTGCCGTCGGCCTCGTTGACGGTAAGGTACATGGCCCCGAGGCCGGTGGGCACCTTCTGGGTGAAGCCGTAGACGATGTCCGGGCGCTGGCGCACGGCGGTCTTGTGGTCGTCGTCCTTGCCGTCGTCCTTCTTTTCGCCTTCGCCGGTGCACAGCACCTGCACGGCCTTGCAGCCGTCGCGGTACACGGTGACGCCCTTGCAGCCCTGCTCGTAGGCCATCCAGTAGATGGCCCGGATGTCGTCGATGCTGGCCGAGTTGGGCAGGTTGACGGTCTTGGACACAGCGTTGTCGGTGTACTTCTGGAAGGCCGCCTGCATGCGCAGGTGCCACACCGGGGCGATGTCCATGGCGGTCACGTACACCCGGCGCAGGTCTTCGGGCAGGTGGTCCATGGCCTGGATGGAGCCCTTTTCGGCCACGGCCTCCATCAGCTTCCTGCTGTGGCTGCCGGTGGTCATCAGGGCCGCCTCGAAGTGGGGGTTCACCTCCACCAGGCGTTCGCCGTCCATGACGTTGCGCGAGAAGCACAGCGCGAACAGCGGCTCGATGCCCGACGAGCACCCGGCGATGATGGACAACGTGCCCGTGGGCGCGATGGTGGTGACGGTGGCGTTGCGGTAGGGGCCCATGTCGCGCTCGGCAAAGGTCGATTCCGCATAGGCCGGGAAGGGGCCGCGCTCCTTGGCCAACACCTTGGAGGCGGCGCGGCCCTCGTCCAGCACGAACCGCATCATCCGCTCGCCAAGGCTGATGGCTTCCTGGCTGTCGTAGGGGATGCCCAGTTGGTACAGCAGGTCGGCCCAGCCCATGACGCCAAGGCCGATCTTGCGGTTGCGGTGCACGGTTTCGGTAATGCGCTCAAGCGGAAAGCGCGAGGCGTCGATGACGTTGTCCAGAAAGCGCACGCCAAGATGGATGACCCGCTTCAGCTCCGCCCAGTCGATGGCCTTTTCCGGCGAGGGATGCGGCAGGCCGCCGTCCTTTGTAGTGGGTGCCGTGGCGGCGCCGGGCACGAAGAACGCGGAAAGGTTGATGGACCCCAGGTTGCAGGCCTCGTAGGGCAGCAGCGGCTGTTCGCCGCAGGGGTTGGTGGATTCGATCTCGCCCTGTTTGGGGGTGGGGTTGTCGCGGTTAATGCGGTCCAGGAACACGATGCCCGGGTCACCGCTTTCCCACGCCTTCTGCACCAGCATCTCGAAGACCTTGCGGGCCTTCAGGCGCTCGCGCACCTGGCCGGAGTGCGGGGCGATGAGGTCGTATTCCTCGTCGGCCTCCACGGCCTTCATGAAAGCTTCGGTCAGGCCCACGGACAGGTTGAAGTTGTTGAATTCTCCGTCGCGCTCCTTGGCGCGGATGAATTCGATGATGTCCGGGTGGTCGATGCGCAGGATGCCCATGTTGGCCCCGCGCCGGGTGCCGCCCTGCTTGATCTGCTCGGTGGCGGTGTTGAAGATGCGCAGGAAGGACACCGGGCCGGAGGCCACCCCGCCGGTGGAGCCCACGCGGGCCTCCTTGGGCCGCAGGCGCGAGAAGGAAAAGCCCGTGCCGCCGCCGGATTTGTGGATCATGGCGGCGTGCTTCACGGCGTCGAAGATTTCCTCGATGGAATCGCCCACCGGCAGCACGAAGCAGGCGGAAAGCTGGCCCAGGTCGGTGCCCGCGTTCATCAGCGTGGGCGAATTGGGCAGGAACTTCCAGCCGGTCATCAGGTCGTAGAATTCGCGGGCCAGCGCATCCACCTTGAAAGGCGACTTCTTGTACTTCCCCTCTTCGGCCGCGATGGCCCCGGCAATGCGCCAGAACAGCGTGCGGGCGTCCTCTTGCGGCTGCCCGTCGGGGCCCTTGCGGTAGTAGCGCTTGGCCAGCACGATCCTGGCGTTGGGGTTCAGGGCCACGTCGGGCAGGGCATCGGGCATGGGGGGCGGGGTGGGCAGGGGCTGGTTGGCGGGGAGTGTCATGTGGCTGTTTTCCGATGATAATTTTATAATATGTTGAATTTGAACGGAAAATTTTTCCGCGCATGCAGTTGTGACCAGAACAGGGTGTAACCCGGCAGGACGGGAAAATCCAGAGTCTCTAGAAATTCTCCACAGTCTGCCATGCAGCGGGAAAGACACCGCCAATACACGGATGGCGTGCTGAAGGCGAATTTGATGTCATATTGTAATACGGCATAATGGCCAGGAATCACAGTGGAAAAAAAGATGCACAAAATGCGGGTGGGGAAAACGATGCGTTGCACGGCCAACAGATGTCTGCGCGTGCGGGGTGCGGCGAAAGGGCGAGGCGCGCCGTCAGTTGCGCAGGTCTGCCGGACGTGGCGAGCCCAACCGGCGCGCAATGTCGATGCGGCACAGTCGGGGCCGCACTCCGGGTGCACGCAGGCGCGCGGCGGGCAAGTGCGGGATGCGGGCGCGAGTGGGGGGGGGAGGACGGAGGACCGCCTGGCTACGTCTGCTCGCGGGTGCGTTGCCGCCGGTCGGCGATGACCCGGCCCAGCCAGTCGCGCAACTGGTCCAGGTCCTGCTGGTGGATCTTTTCCGAGGAATCCAGCAGCAGGCGCAGGGTTTCCACATCCTTGCGGATGTTGCCCACCTCGCCTTCGGCGGTGCGGGCAAGGTCGGCCAGAAGGTCGATGGCCGACTGGCGTGCCGCCAGGGTGGACAGGGCGGCGGCGATGGTGTCCAGCGCACGGGTCTGGTGCTCGATGAGCGCGTACAGCGCATGGCCGGGCTCCATGCCGCCGCCCGAAAACGTGGACGTGGCGGCGGCCGGGGCAGGCGCGCCTTCCGTCACCGTCACCGGCTGGACGGCCGGGCTTGCGGTGCTGGTTGCGGAAATTTGCTCCGCAGCAGCCGTCCGGCCGGGGGCGGGCTGCACGGCGGCATTGCGGGGAAAGCTGCGGGCCAGGATGGCCTCCACCGCGCTGGCGGTACGGGCGGTGTGCATGGCCTCGATGATGGCTTCGATGATGGCCAGGGTGCCCGCGCGGTAGCGGCGGCGGCGTCCGTCGCCCACAGTGGGCATGAACGCGGCAAAACGCTTGCAGTAGTAGCGTGCGGTGGATTCCGGCAAGGAAAGGCGGCGGGCGATGTCGGCGATGGTCAGCAGATCGTCGGCAGGATGGGGCGGCGTCTGTGCGGTATCGCGCGGTGCGGCGTCTGGCATGACGTCTGGCATGGCATGCTCCCGTGGCGTTGTGGCGGATGCGCGGCCCGGCGGCGTGCGCAATGCCTGTTGCTCTGGGGCTGTGTACATCCTGCCTTCTATACGCAATGCGAACCAAGCGCAACTGGATGGGGTGCTGAGCGGGGAAAATGGCGTGTTTCCTTGCTTTGCGGGCCGTGAAACGATTGACAAGAAAACGTGGTCACTGCATAGGGTGGGACATGCTGACCGTGGTTTGGTTACGGGGGGAAATCCGCATAGCGCAAGGAGGACATCCTGATGTTGACCAAGGCTGAATTTGTTGCCGCCCTCAAAGAGGCGCTGCCCGATGTGTTCGTGACCAAGGTGAGCGCCGAGAAGGCCTATGACGCGTTCTGCCGCGTGCTTTCCGACGGCGTCGCCAATGGCGCGGGCGTGCGTCTGCCCGGCGTGGGCGCGTTCTCCGTTACCGAGCGGGCCGCCCGCACGGGGCGCAACCCCCAGACCGGTCAGAGCATCTCCATTCCGGCCCGCAAGGCCGTGAAGTTCATGGCCGCCAAGACCCTGGTCGAAGGCCTGAACAAGTAGCGCTCGCAGTTACATCGCGTCCGGACGCGAACGACCGCATTCCCCTTCGGAGTGCGGTCGTTTCTTTTTGGAGCGGCGGAAGGCGTTGGGGGCGATCGGGGCTGGCGGCGGGCAGCAACCAGCGCGGTGGGCGATGCGGGGCCGGGGGCGGTGCGGGGATGGGCGGCTTGCGGGCGGCGGATCAGGGCAGGCTTGGCGTGGTCTGGTCCGCAGTGCGGAAGATGCGCCGCGCCGCGATGAAGGCCCGCTGCCAATAGTACACGGCCAGGCTTTCCTCGCGCACCGTGCCGCCGGGCTTGGGGCTGTGCACGAATTGCCCGCCCCCGGTGTAGATGGCCGTGTGCAGGCCCAGCGGGCCCGACCCGGTGCGGAACACGATGATGTCGGCGGGGCGCAGCTCGCCGCCGGGCGGAACCGGGCTGCCGCAGGCGGCCTGTTCTTCCGAGGTGCGGGGCAGGTCCACCCCGTGCTGGTGGAAGGTCCACCACACGAAGCCGGAGCAATCGAAACCCTCCACCGGGGTGCGTCCGCCGTTGCGGTAGGGCACGCCCAGCGCGGAGCGGGCGGTGCGGATGAGCGCCTGCGACGGCGCGGTTGCGGTTTGCTGGCGGACCTGGGTCTGCTGTTCCGGCTCCATGAGGATCTGCTGCTTGCCCGCGCAGCCCGCAAGTGCCACAACGGAGAGCAGCACGAAGGCCAGCGCGGCGCGGCGCGCCGTGGCGCAGGCGGTGACCCGCTGCCCGACGGGGGCATGCCCGGTACGGCAGGTGCCGCCAGTACGGTGGATGCGGCGGATGCGGCGGTCGCAATGCGTCGTGCCGCGCGTTCCGGCGGGGTGCGGAGCGGCGGTGGCGATGAGGGCTGGGTGCGCGCGCCGATGCAGGTCGGCGGAGTGTGCGGTGCGCATGGCCGCCCTGTAGCACGAAATCCTGCAAATGCCCATGCATGCGGAGGGGCCATGGCCGACGGGAAGCGGGGACAATGCAAGGGATGGCGCGACGGCGCGGACGCACGGGGGCGTGCGGCGGGGCGCGGGTGCTCCGGCGCTCCGGTCACCGCCGCGTCTTTTCCCCTGCGCGACCTGTTGCCCCTGGTGGAGGCTGCCGGTTCGGCCATCCTGCGCTGGTGCGGCGGAACGGCCCCCAGCGCCCGCCGCAAGGCCGACGATTCTCCGGTCACCGAGGCGGACGAGGCCTCGCAGGCCGTGTTGGCCGATGGGCTGGCCCGGTTGCGGCCCGGCCTGCCCGTGCTGTCGGAAGAAGGGCGCATCCCCCCGCACGCCGAGCGCGCGGGCTGGACGCGCTTCCTGTTGGTGGACCCGCTGGACGGCACGCGCGGCTTTCTGAACGGCGAGGGCGATTTCGCGGTGTGCGTGGCCTTGGTGGAGCATGGCCACCCCACGGCGGGCATCCTGCATTTTCCGGCGCTGGGCGTCACCTGGTACGGCGGGCGCGGTTGTGGTTCGTGGCGGGTGGAGCACGGCGCGCCGCCCGAGCCGGTGCGCGCTTCGCGCGTCTTTCCGCCCCGCGCCACGGTGGTGCAGGGCCGGGTGCGCCGCACGCCCAAGCTGGATGCCTTTCTCGCGGCGCACCCGGACATACGGTCGGCGGCTTTTCCCGGCCGCGCGTGGCGCGCGGCCCCGTCGGACGTGGTCCCGCCGCCGGACACGGCCGCGCAGGACAGGCTGCGCGCCGGGCTGTTTCCGCATCGGCGCATGCAGGCGGGCGGCCCGCTGAAGTTCTGCCTGGTGGCGGAAGGGGCGGCGCACGTCTTTCCGTGCCTGCACCCCACCTGGGAATGGGATACCGCGCCCGGCCAGGCGCTGGTGGAAGGGGCGGGCGGGGCCGTCACCCTGCTGGACGGCGCGCCGTTGGGCTACAACAAGCCCGATCTGCGCAACGGCCCCATCCTTGCGGTAGGCCCCCCGCAGGACTGCGCGGGGTAGCGCGCGGCAGGCGCGGACAATGCCGGGCCGGGAACGCAACGCCGATGGTGTGCCGTGGGACGTGCGCCATGGCAGGCGGTTTCCGCAGTGCGGCGTTGCGGTAGTGTGGCCAAGAGAGCGTGAGGGGCGGATGGCGCGGGCGTCGTGCGCCCTTTTCCGGGTGCGGCGGCTAGCGTTCCGCCCACAAGGCCCGCCCGCCCTTGACGCGCAGCCGGGCCAGCGGCAGGTCGCGCCAGTAGAGCAGGGCGGCGGAGGCGGTGCGCGGCGCGTCGATGCTGCGCCCGGTGAGCAGCCCCGCGATGTCCGCCGGGTCGTCCATGTGCAGGATGGCGATGTTTTCGATCCCCGCGCCGCGCGCAGCCGCTGCTTGCGGCATCAGGCCGCGCAGCCGGGGCGAGGGACGGATGCCGTCCTTGCCCCACTTGCCCAGCGGATAGCCGCGCCACCGCAATGCGGCGGGCAGCCGCTCCAGGGCGGGCCGGGGCAGGAAGTAGGCGGCGTCGCCGAAGGGGGCCACCACGCCGTCGGGCAACAGGGCCGGATCCAGCCCGGCATCGGGCCAGGCCGAGGGCGGCAGGGCGTCGGCGCGCACCCGCTCGGTGTCGGCCAGCGGGGGGCAGGGCGCAAGGGGGCCAGCGTCTCCATTTCCGCCGGGCTTGCGCAGACAGGCGATGAAGAATCCCTGCGCGCCCGAGCGTTCCGGGTCCACCCGCAGGGTGCCGTCGCAGCCGGGCAGTTCCGGCTCGGCGAACACGAAGCCGGGCGGCGGGGCCAGCGGAACCACCTCCAGTCCCAACGCGTCGCGGGCGTGCAGCACCTGGGCCTCGTTCTCGTGCACGTTGGTGGTGCAGGTGGAAAACACCACCCGCCCGCCGGGGGCCAGCAGGCGCGTGGCCTCGGCCAGCAGCAGCCGCTGGATGCCGATGAGCGGCTTGACCTTGTCGCCCTGCCACAGCTTGAGCACGGAAGGGTTGCGCTCCACCGTGCCCCAGCCCGAGCACGGCGGGTCCAACTGGATGCGCGTCCACGTGCCTTCCGCCATGGGCAGCGATTCGCCGGGGTGCGAGCAGGTCACCGCGTTGACGAGATTCAGGGTGAACAGGTTCTGGCGCAGGGTGGCCAGGCGGGTGTGGTTGGGCTCGTTGCCCACCACCAGCCCGTGCGGACCCACCAGTTGGGCCAGGAAGCCGGTCTTGCTGCCGGGGCTCGCGCACATGTCCAGCACGGCGGCCCCGGCCTCGGGGGCCAGGGCCAGCGGCGGCAGCATGGACGAGCGGTCCTGGATGTAGATCAGCCCGAAGAACGCGGCCAGGCTGCCGCCCAGGGGGCGCGGCTCGTGGGTCAGGCGGCGGCACCACGGCGAGAACGGTTCCGGGGTAAAATCGTAGCCCTGCGCCCGGAGCAGATCTTCCACCAGGGGCACCTGGGCGGGCGGGCACACGATGCGGAAGGAGCGGGCGGCGGGTGCGTTCATGGGCGCTCGGAGAAACATGATTGATGGTGTCGGGCGCGGCGGCCTGCCCGATACATGGCGGAAACAGGCCGGACATACGGGGGCAACGGAACCGGGTTAATATGCTTGGGCCATTTGCTTGACCAGCATGCCCGTGGCCTTGCCGCCGCGTGTGCGGCGCGGCCAGGCGCCAGCGCTGGCGAGCCCGGCTGCGGGGCACGGTTGCGCGCCTTACGCCCCTCCGGCCCATGCGACGAAAGGCGGACGACGCAGCGCCGCTCCTACCTTATGGTTGCTTCGGCCATCAAGAGATATTATGAGAGCCTTCAGCGCCAAGGCAATCCCCTTTCCCCTTCCGGGAAATGCGCGGGGATGCGGCCTTGAACCAAGGAGAACCTGATGCAACTGCTCATGCGCTCGGCGGCGCTCGTGCTGGCCCTGCTGCTTTCCGCCGCCACCGCCATGGCCGCGCCCGCCCCCAAGAGCTTCGCCGTGCTGCCGTTCAAGGTCAACGGCCCCGCCGGCTACAAGTATCTCGAACGGGCCATCCCCGAGATGCTCGTCTCGCGTCTGTACTGGAAGGACAACTTCCATCCCGTGTCCAAGGACGCCGCCGCCAAGATCACCCCCCCGGAAAGCGAGACCCAGGCCAAGGCGGCCCAGGCCTCGCTGGGCGCCGACTACGCCGTGTGGGGCAGCGTGACCGTGGTGGGCGAGGACTGCAGCCTGGACGTGCGCGTGCGCGACCGCGACGGCAAGGAATGGCCCAAGTCGGCCAACGCCAAGGTGGCCGGGCTGATCCCCGCGCTGAAGGGCGTGGCAGATTCCATCAACGCCGAGGTGTTCAAGCGCCCCGGCGAGGGCGGCGCGGCCAACGCCACGCCCAAGGTGGTCAACCAGATGAACCCCGAGCTGGTGCACAACGAAACGCAGCCCCAGCAGGTGTATCTGAACCCGCAGTTCCGCTATGCGGGCGCGCCCGAGGGCGACAGCCGCATCCGCAGCCAGTCGCTGCCCTATTCGGCCATCGGCATCATTGTCGAGGACCTGGACGGCGACGGCAAGAACGAAATCCTCATGCTGGACGACCACGTCGTCTACGCCTACCGCTGGGACGGCGGCCGCCTGATCCCCATGGGCGAGTACCGTTCGCCGGGCATGGTGGAATGCCTGAACATCCGCACCATCGACTGGAACCGCGACGGCCTGAAGGAAATCGTGGTCAGCGCCTACAACGACAAGGGCGAACCCGAATCGTTCATCCTCAACTGGAAGGGCGGCCAGTTCATCGAACTGATGCGCCGCGTGCGCTTCTACCTGAACGTCGAGAAGCTGCCCCCGGACTACATTCCCACGCTCATCGGCCAGCGCGGCGACAACCCCCGCCTGTTCCGGCCCGGCGTGCATGAAATGATGAAGAGCGGCGACGAGCTGGTCATGGGCAAGCGTCTCGACCTGCCCGAAGGCACCAACGTGTTCAACTTCGCCTACCTGCCCGGCGGCAAGGGCGAAGGCGACAAGTGCATCGTCCTTACCGAGAACGAGCGGCTGCGCGTGCACACCGACCGGGGCGCCCGTCTGGCCGAGACCGACGAGACCTACTCCGGCTCGGCCAAGGGCATCCCCGAAGAACCAGGCATGCCCGGCCTTGGCAAGGACCGCGTGCAGTTGAAGAACATGTACTTCGTGCCGCTGCGCATGTACGCCGTGAACTTCGACCGCGACGACAACTGGGAACTGCTGGTCAACCGGCCCATCTCCACGGCCTCGCAGTTCTTCGACCGGTACCGCTTCTTCCCGCAGGGCGAAATCCACGCCATGTACTGGGACGGCGTGGGCCTGAACCTGCAGTGGAAGACCCGCCGCATCAAGGGCTCCGTGGCCGACTTCACCGTGGGCGACTTCAACAACGACGGCACCACCGACATCGTGCTGTGCGTGAACACCCACCCCGGCGCGCTGGGCCTGGAAAGCCGCAAGACCATGCTGCTGGCCTATCCCCTCGACCTCGCCAAGGCCGACCCCAACACGGCCCCGGACAAGACCGAGAACGAACAGCAGTAGCCCGGCCACGGGCACGGGTTCTCCCCGAACGGGGTGGCCCACATGCGATCACCACGCCCGGCGGGTTGCCCACGCACCCGCCGGGCGTTCGCGTAGACGGCCGGTGCCCGGCCCGGGTCCTTTCCGCGCCGTTGCGCGCGGCAACCCCCAACCCACGGAATCCATCCCATGGCCGAACCGCTCGTGGTCACCGCCGCCGAGGCCGGGCAGAAGCTGTTGCAGTACCTGCACCGGCGGTGCGGCGCGCCTCAGTCGGCCATTCAGCGCTGGGTGCGTACCGGGCAGGTGCGCATCAACGGCGGGCGCTGCAAGCCCTTCGACCGGGTGGCCGAAGGCGACGTGGTGCGGGTGCCGCCCTTTGCGCTGGCGGGCGGGGCAGGCGCCCCGGATGCGGTGGCGGACGACGCGTCACGTTGCGCGCCGGGTAGCGGGTCAGGCGGTGGCGACGTGGCCGACACGCCTGCCGCACCGGCGCCATCCCTGTCGTCACTCCCGCCCCCTCCTCCCGTGGTCGGCCAGGCCGAGGGACTGCTGGTGCTGCTGAAGCCCGCCGGACTCGCGGTGCAGCCCGGCACCGGCCATGCCGATTGCGTCACCGCCCGGCTGGCCGCGCAGTACGTGGGAGCTGATTTTTTGCCCACGCCCGCCCACCGGCTGGACCGCGACACTTCGGGCCTGCTGCTGGTGGCCACCAGCTACGCGCGGCTGCGGGCGTTGTCCGACGCCTTTGCCGCGCGCGAGGGGCTGGTGAAGGAGTATCTGGCCTGGGTGGCGGGGCGCTGGCCCCATGAGGATGCACGAACCCTGCGCGACCGGCTGGAGAAGCAGGGCGAACCCGGACGACAGAAGGTGCGGCGGGTGGCCCAGGCCGGACAGGGGCATGCCGGTCCGGATGCCGATGACGAGGCCCGCGACGCCGCCTGCACCGTCGCCCCCCTGCGGCGCGGGGACGCGGCATCGCTGCTGCTGGTGCGTTTGCACACCGGGCGAACCCACCAAATCCGCGTGCAGTTGGCCGGGCGCGGCCACCCCATCATCGGTGACCGCAAGTACGGCGGCCCCGCCTGCGGGCAGGGCATGCTGCTGCACGCCGTGCGCCTGACCCTGCCCGGCGGCGAGCGCTTTTCGGCGTTGCCGGACTGGACCGGACAATGGAAGGTGGGCGAGGCCGAACTGCCCTGACGCGCCGGGCGCGATGCCCCGCCACGGCACCAACGCAAACGGGGCGGAGCGCCATGTGGCGTCCCGCCCCGAATTCTATCCGGATGCCGTCCTTGCGGCGCGCGCTATTTCTCCGCCTCGATGAGCGCAAGACAGCGCTTGGCCAGGGCCGTGACCTCGGGCTTGGAAATCTGGTCGTCCGCGCCCACCGAGTCGCCCTTGTGGCGCAGCTTGTCGGTGATCAGCGACGAGAAGAGCACCACCGGCAGGTTCTTCAGCGCCGGGTCCTCCTTGACCTGCTTGCACAGGTTGTGGCCGTCCATGCTGGGCATTTCGATGTCAGAAACCAGCACCTGCACGTAGTCGGTGACGGGGCGCGCCTCCTGCTCGGCCTTGCGCTTCAGTTCCACCAGCCGTTCCCACGCCTCGCGTCCATTGTTCACGGCCTCGACCTCGAAGTTGGCCTTCTGCATCAGGTCCTTCAGCATTTCGCGGATCAGGCCCGAGTCGTCGGCGATGAGGGCGCGGTAGCGGGTGTTGGCCGACCAGTCCACGGCCTCGTCCAGGCGCAGGCCCAACTGCGGGTTCAGGTCGGCCACGATCTTCTCCAGGTCCAGGATGAAGATGATCCGCCCTTCCAGCTTGACCACGCCGGTGATGGAGTTGTTGGACAGCGCCGCCACGTACTTGTTCGGCGGCTCCACCTCTTCCCAGCTGATGCGGTGGATGCGGTTGACGCCGGAGACCATGAATGCCGTGGTCACGTTGTTGAACTCGGTGACGATGACCTTGGGCGGCTCGCTTTCGGCGCGCTGCTTGCCCAGCCATTGGCTGAGATCCACCAGCGGGATGATGTGCGAACGCAGGTTGAACGCCCCGAGCACCGAGGGGTGCTGCACCTCGGGCAGGCCCGTGACCTTGGGCATGCGGATGATTTCCAGCACCTTGGCCACGTTGACCCCGTAGTAGCCGCGATAGTTGGCGGCGTCGGGGTCGGCGGAGCTTTCCTCGAGGTGGAATTCCACGATTTCGAGTTCGTTGGTCCCGGCTTCGAGCAGGATGTTGGTCTGGGACATGGCCCCCTCCGTTGGTGCGGCGCGTCGATGGAAACGTATCTACAGAGATTCAAGGAATCGCTGCACGGCGTCAATAAGACTTTTCGGCGTGGATGCCCCGGCCGTTAGCCCGATGGTTGATTTTTTGCGCAATTCGTCCACGGGAAGCTGGTCTACCGTTTCCACGTGCACGGTGAACACCCCCTGCGCGCGGGCCACGTCGGCCAGGCGGCGGGTGTTGCCGCTGTCGAAGCCGCCCACCACCACCATGGCCTCCACCCGCCGGGCGATGTCCACGGCCTCTTGCTGGCGCTTGCGGGTGGCGTCGCAGATGGTTTGCAGCACGGGCATCTCGCGGCCCAGGCGCTGCCGCAGCCAGGCCACCACGTCCTCGAAGGCGGCCCGGTCCTGGGTGGTCTGGGCGGCCAGAAAATAGTCCACGTCGTCGCGCAGGGGCAGACTTTTCAGTTCGTCCAGCGAACCGAAGACCATGGCCCCTTCCCCGGCGTAGGAGAGCAGACCGCGCACCTCCGGGTGGTCGGCCTCGCCGAACAGCAGCAGGGTGCCGCCCCGGCCGCGTTCCTCGGCGATGCCGAGCTGGGCGCGCTTGACCTTGGGACAGGTGGCGTCCACCACCGAGGCCCCGGTGGCCTTCAGAGCCGCTTCCTCGGCCACGGGAATGCCGTGGGCGCGGATGACCACCCGCTGGCCGGGCATGACCTGCGTTGTGTCGCGCAGGCAGCGCACCCCGCGCCCCTCGTAGTGGGCCATGACCTGCGGGTTGTGGATGATGGGGCCAAGGGTGGCGATGGGCGCGTTGTTTTCGGTCACCTCGCGGTCCAGCTTGCGCAGGGCCAGGCTGACCCCCATGCAGAAGCCCGCCGTGCGGGCGCGGATGATCTTCATGGCCGGGACTCCCCGTCGGAAACGGTTGTGATGGTGTCGGCGCTGTCGCCGCCTTCCGCGAACGCCTGCGGCGTCAGGTGGGTTTCCAGCAGTTCTTCCAGCAGGGCGCGGTCCAGGCACGAGGCCAGCCGGTTGCGCAGCGCCCGCACGCCGGGAATGTGGCGCACGTAGCGCGGCACGAAGGTGCGCATCTTGAGCATGGCCGTGCGTTCGCCGGAATGGGCCAGGGCCAGCTCCAGGTGGCGGCGGATGAGCGCCCTCAGGCGGTCCGCGTCGGGCGGCGGGGGCTGGCCCCCGGCCAGCAGCGCGCGGTATTCGTCGAAGACGGCGGGGTTGTTCATGGCCCCGCGCGCGAACATCACCGTGGCCACGCCCGTTTCGCGCACGCAGCGCACCGCGTCGTCCGCCGTGAACAGGTCGCCGCTGGCGATGACCGGGATGGACAGCGCGGCCGCAAGATCGCGCAGGGCGCTCCAGCGCGCCTCGCCGCCAAAGCCCTGCCGCGCGAAGCGGGGGTGCAGGGTTATCCATCCCGCGCCCGCGTCCTGAAGGCGCAGGGCCATTTCGCGCCATGTCTCCTCGCCCGCCTGCCAGCCCAGGCGCATCTTGAAGCCCACCCGGCCTTCCCCGGCCACCTCGATCATGGCCCGGGCCACGGCCAGGGCGTTGTCCATGTCACGCGACATGGCGGAGCCGCAGCCCGTCTTGACCACCTTGGGCACCGAGCAACCCATGTTCAGATCGAACCAGCGGAAGCCTTGTTCCAGCAGCCCCGGCATGACCGTGCGCATGATGTCCGCGTCGGCCCCGAACATTTGCAGGACAAGCGGCGCGTCTTGAGGCGTGGTGGACAGCAGTTCGCGCGTGCCGGGGCTGTGGTACAGCAGCCCCTTGGCGCTGACCATCTCGGTGCAGCAGGCGGCCGCGCCGTGCTCGCGGCACAGCAGGCGGAAGGGCAGGTCGGAATACCCGGCCAGGGGGGCCAGCCACGGGGCGTCGGCCCGCAGGGGCGGGGCCAGAGAGAGGTGGGGAGCGGAGGATGCTATGTCGGTCATGCGGGGTGCGGGTAGGGGTGGACGGGGTGGAGCGGACAGGAACGGGAAGGCGTTTTGTACGCCTCCGGCGGGCGGGGGGCAACGCCCCCCGCATCCCCGGGAAAATTACGAGTAATTGTTGGCCACGCGGTGCATTTCGGGATACGGCGCAGCCCCCCGGAAAGGGTTTGCAAAGGGGCGCGGCCCCTTTGCCGGAGGGGTCGGGGGAGGCGGAGCCTTCCCGGAAGAATGTTGCCGCTACCCGGCATCAGGTAAGCAGGCCGGGGCCGCCGTGCAAGGCGGCCAGCAGCAGTCCCAGCGGGTCGGCCGGGCCGGGAGGCAGCGGACCGGTGGACAGCAGGGCCACGTCAGGGGCCACGTCAGGGTTTGCGGCAGTGGCGGGCACGGCCTGCGCCAATTGGTCCATCAACGGCTCCAACAGCCCGTCGAGTCCGGCAGGCCGCTCCGCCATCACCCGGAAGGCGAACCGGGCTGGCACGCCGAGGGTTGCGGGCCGCAGCAGCCCGTGCAGCAGGAAGCGGCCCGGAGAGCCGGGAAGCGGGGGGGATGCTCCGGCGTGCGGACCGTCGACGTCGGGGCACGCTTCGGGCGTGGGGGCGGGCACACCGCCCAGCAGTATTCTGACAAGGCCCTCGCCTTCGGCGCGGGGCGGCACCATGGCGCAGTCCAGCGCGCGAGCCGTGGGGCACAGCCACGGCAGGTGCAGCAGCACCACGCCGGGGTGCGCCGCACGCAGCGTGGGCAGCAGGGCCAGCCGGGCGCGCTGGCAGGCCAGGAACAGGCCGGCGGTGTCCGCATTATCGGCCACGTGAGCGGCAAAGGCCCCGTGACGCGCGGCGGCGGTAACGGGCCGCTCCGGTGCGCCGGGTGGAATCCACGCCGGAAACAACACCCCGGCTAGTCGGACGTCCAGCCGGTCGCGCGCGGCGGCGTAGTCGGCGGCCAGTCGGGCGGGCGAAGGGGGCGGTGCGCCCGCCTCGTCGCCCTCGGCCAGCAGGCGCAGCACGATGTCCGGTTCCAGCCGCTCCACCAGGAACAGCAGTTCCGTGCCGGGCTGCGGAAAGGAGGGCATGGAGGCCAGCAGGACCTGACCGTCGATGTCCGCCCAGCCCAGCCCGCCGGGGTTCGCGCCGAATGCGGGGGACGCGGCGAAGGCGGAGGACTGCCCGACCGGGCGCAGGAACACGCCGCGCACCGTGTCGCCGGGCCGGTGAGCGCGCCGAAAACGCGCCGCGCGGGCCGGATCCTGGCCTGGCCGGTCGCCGAAGCCCCCGGAAAGCCCCGTGGCCCCTGAACCGGGCGCATGGCGGATGCGCTCGCTCATGCGCGGCCAACTCCGCCGGGGCGGTCCGAGACGCTGGCCGCCTCGGCGGCCACGGCTGGGCCGACCGCCCCATCCGGGCCACCGGCGTTCCCCGCATGATGTTCGCGGCGGCAGCGCCCCTTGTTGGAGGCCTTGCAGGCGTCGCACACCGCGCCTTTCAGGTAGCGGCGGTAGCACAGGGCCAGCGCGTCGGACAGGGTTTCCGCCATATTGTCCGCGCCCAGTTGCGGCACAAGGCCCGCGCGCTCGAACACCGTGCGCACGGCGGGTTTCACCCCGCTCAGCACCAGGGCCACCCCGCGCCGCTGGCACTTGCGCAGAAACTGCTGGAAGGCGTGCACCCCCGTGGCGTCCACCCAGTGCACCTGGCGCAGGTGCAGGATCACCGCGCGGTGGCCGAAATCCTCGTACTCGTACAGTCGCTGCTCCAACTCGTCCACGGCCCCGAAGAACAGCGTGCCCTCTATGGAGTACACGGCCAGGTTGGGGCAGCACGGCCCGGCGGGCAGCCCCTGCAATTCCGGGCTGTCGCAGGTGTCCATGCGCGTCACCAGCGGGTGCGACACCTTGCGCAAAAACAGCACCAGCGACAGCAGCACGCCCACGAACACGGCCTTTTCCAGGTCCAGCAGCAGGGTGGCGGCAAAGGTGGCCAGCAGCACCGTGCGGTCGGCGCGGGTGGCCTTCAGCGCAAGGGCGATGCCGTGCTTGTCGATCATGCCCCAGGCGATGATCATCAGGATGCCCGCCAGCGCGGCGATGGGAATGTACGCGGCCAGCGGGGCCAGCAGCAGCACCGCCAGCAGGGTGATCACGCCGGAAAGCGCCCCGGCGAAGCGGGTGCGCGCCCCGGCCACGAAATTGACGGCGCTGCGGGTGAACGAACCGCTGCCCGGAATGCCGGAAAAGAACCCGGCCGCGATGTTGCCCAGCCCCTGGGCCACGAATTCGCGGCTGCCGTCCACCTGCTCGCCCCGCGCGCCCGCAAGGGTCTTGGCGATGGACAGCGCCTCCACCACGCCCAGCAGGGCTATGGCCAGGGCGGGCATGAACAGGTCGCGCATCACCTGCGCGTCGGGCGCGGGGGGCAGCGAAAAGGGCGGCAACCCGGCGGGTATGGCTCCCACCACCTTCACCCCGTGCGCGGAAAGGTCCAGCGCCCACGCCGCGAAGCCGGACGCCGCCACGGCCAGGAACGCGGCGGGCAGACGGCGGTGCACCCGCGCGATGGTCAGGGCCACGGCCATGGCGAACAGCCCCGTGCCCAGCGCCCAGGGGTTGGTCTGGGGCAGGTGGCGCAGGGTGGACAGCACAAGGCCGATGAACGTGGGGGCCTGCCCGATGCTCACCCCCAGCAGGTTCTTGAGCTGGCCCACGGCGATGAGCACGGCCGCCCCGGCCGTGAAGCCCACCATCACCGAATGGGAGATGAAGTGCACCAACTCGCCCAGCCGGGCCAGCCCCATGCCCACCTGCAGCAGCCCGGCCAGGATGGCCACGCCGAACACGTAGGCCATGCGCGTTTCTTCGGGCAGCGTGGACAGGGGAGCGCCGTTGATCACGGTTTCCGCCATGGTGGCGAAGAGCAGCATGGCGATGGCGTTGGTGGGCCCGGCCACGAGATAGCGCGAGGCCCCCCACAGCGCGGCCACGATCACCGGCACGATGGCCGCGTACAGCCCGTATTTGGGGTGTACCCCGGCGATGACCGCATAGGCCATGGACTGCGGCAGGGCCACCACGGCCACGGTGAGCGCGGCCAGCACGTCGGCGCGCAGCGCCTGCAGGGAATAGCCGCGCAGGCTTTCCACGAAGGGCAGGGCGGCGCAGAGCAGCCTGTCGCCCAGGCCCCGCGGGGGCACCGGGCAGGCGGGGCCGGAGGGGGGCGGCGGGGTGGACCCTGTTGCGGGGGCCGGGCGTGGCGTGGGGGCCTCTGGCGTGTCGGGCGTCTGGGGCATGGTTTCACCGTTGGGGGCGGGGGTGTTCCCGGTCGGAATGCAGGGAGATGCCGAGCATGCCCGCAGGATGCCTCCGAAGGGACGTTGTGTCCAGCGCCGAGCATGCCGGGACTGATGACGCAGGAACGCACGGCCCCCGCAAGGGATACAGCACCCCCGGAAGCGACGGGTTTCCGTCGATGCGGCCCCTTTCCGCCCAGGTTCTTCGCGGGCCCGCCGCGCCGGTCTCGGGCGTTGCGCCGCATCCGGGGGCGTGGCCCGCATCTTGCTGTGGCGCGGCCATGGATCTGTTCGCCCTCGACGCCGCCGCCATGCTCAGCCTGCTGCTCACCTTCATGCGGGTGAGCCTTGTGCTGTTCCTGCTGCCCTTCTTCGGGGGCGAGGCGGCCCCCATGCCGGTCAAGGCGGCGCTGTGCCTGGTGTTCACCCTGGCGCTGTGGCCGCACGTGTCCCTGCCGGGCGGACAGATGCCCGCGCACCCCTTTTCGCTGGTGGTGCTGCTGGCCGGGGAACTGGTCCTGGGCCTGATGCTGGGCATGACCGTGCATTTCCTGTTCGCGGGCATCCAGACCGGCGGCCAGTTGCTGGCCACCCAGATGGGCTTCACCATGATCACCCTGGCTGACCCGCTGACCGGGGCCAACGTCAGCATCACCTCGCACTTCCTGTACATGGTGGCCATGCTCACCTTCCTGGTGCTGGACGGCCACCTGTACATGCTGCGGGCCTTCGTGCGCACCTTCGAGCTGGTGCCCCCCGGCGGCCTGCTGCTGGGCGCGCCGCTGGTCAAGGAGGTGCTGGCCCTTTCCGGCTCCATGTTCGTGCTGGCCGTCAAGATCGCCGCGCCGGTGCTGGTCTCGCTGTTTCTGGTGGAGCTGGCGCTGGCGCTCATGGCCCGTGCGGCCCCGCAGATGAACCTGCTGATGATCGGCTTTCCGCTCAAGATCGCCGTGGGTTTCTTTTTCATCGGCATGCTGTTCACCATCATGGCGGACAAGATCCGCGAGTTCATCATCGGCATGGACCCCATGATGCTGCATCTGCTGCGGGCGGCCAGCCCCCTGCTGAACCGTTGAGCGGCTGAACCGCTGACCACCTTCCGCGCCTTTTCCCCGCAAGGGGGGGCGGACGGAACCCTGACGGAGTGGCGCCATGGCGCAGAGCGATCCGAGCAGAACAGAAAAAGCGACGCCGAAACGGCGCAACAAAGCACGAAAAAAGGGCAACGTCCCGAAATCGCAAGAGCTCACCAAGGCCCTGACCATTCTGGCGGGCTCGGTGGGCCTTTTGTGCTACATCGACTTCCTGGCCAAGGACATGCAGACCATCTTCCGGCATTTCCTGGGCAACGCCTTCGGGTTCAACCCCAACCAGCAGAACGTCATCGACCTGCTCATGTGGATCGCCGGGGAACTGGCGGCCATGTTGCTGCCCATCATGCTGTTCATCGGGTTCACGGCGTGGCTGGTGCTGCGGTTGCAGGTGGGCAAGCTGTGGACCACCGACGTCTTCAAGTTCAACTGGTCGCGCTTCAACATCCTGGCCGCCATGAAGCGCATGTTCGCCTCGCCCGAGACGTTCATCCGGCTCGGCAAGAGCCTGTTGCAGGCCCTGTTCATCGGCGTTGCGCCGTATCTCATCATCCGGCGTGAGATGCACAACTTTCTGCCGCTGTACTATTCCGACGCCCAGGGGGTGAGCGCGTACATGCTGCAGACGGGATGGGACATGGTGCGCTACGCCCTTGTTCCCATGTTCATCATAGCCATCGCGGACTTCTGGTATACCCGCTGGAGCTATGAGGAAAACCTGAAGATGACCAAGGACGAAACCAAGGACGAGCGCAAGCAGGCCGAGGGCGACCCCGTGGTCCGTTCGCAGCAGCGCCGCAAGATGATGCAGATGATGGCCAAGCGCATGTTGCAGGACGTGCCCAAGGCCGACGTGGTCATCACCAACCCCACCCACTTCGCCATCGCGCTGCGCTACGACGCCACCGAGGCCCCCGCCCCCATCGTGCTGGCCAAGGGCGCGGACAACCTGGCCCAGAAGATCAAGGAAGTGGCCCGCGAACACGGCGTGCCCATTCGCGAGAACAAGCCGCTGGCACAGGCTTTGTATAAAGCTGTGGAAGTCGGCGACATGATCCCCGCCGAACTGTTCCAGGCCGTGGCCACCGTGCTGGCTGGCCTGTGGAAATTCAAGGCGGGGCGGGCATCGTAGGGCCCCGCCGACAACCCTGCGCGAGACCACGACAACCCCGACAGGTGTCAAGAACATGGCTGCCGTCAAAACAGGCTACGCACCGAAGATCGACTACCAGCGCTTCGCCAAGCAGGGGGACATCCTGCTGGCGGGCGGCGTCGTCACGATCCTGTTCGTG
Source organism: Nitratidesulfovibrio sp. HK-II (assembly GCF_003402415.2). Classification (NCBI taxonomy): domain Bacteria; kingdom Pseudomonadati; phylum Thermodesulfobacteriota; class Desulfovibrionia; order Desulfovibrionales; family Desulfovibrionaceae; genus Nitratidesulfovibrio; species Nitratidesulfovibrio sp. HK-II. The sequence continues at coordinate 4,051,155 of NZ_AP036014.1, read as the reverse complement.
ATGCTGGTGCCGCTGCCCACGTTCTTCCTGGACATGCTGCTTTCGCTCAGCATCTCGCTGTCGCTGGTGATCCTGGTCACCTCCATGTTCATGCTTTCGCCGCTGGAATTCTCCATCTTTCCTTCCCTGCTGCTGGTCACCACCCTGCTGCGCCTCGCGCTCAACGTGGCCTCCACCCGGCTCATCCTGCTGCACGGCGACGAAGGCACCGACGCGGCGGGCAAGGTCATCCAAGCCTTTGGCGAGTTCGTGGTGGGCGGCAACTACGTCATCGGCGCGGTCATCTTCATGATCCTGTTCATCCTGAACAAGATCGTCATCACCGCGGGCACCACGCGCATCGCCGAAGTGGCCGCGCGCTTCACCCTGGACGCCATGCCCGGCAAGCAGATGGCCATCGAGGCCGACCTGAACGCCGGGCTCATCGACGAAGAGGAAGCCACCACCCGCCGCAACAACATCCGCAAGGAAGCCGACTTCTACGGCGCCATGGACGGTGCGGGCAAGTTCGTGCAGGGGGACGTGAACGCGGGCATGTTCATCACGATGATCAACGTCATCGGCGGCATCCTGCTCGGCGTGTTCCAGAAGGACATGGAGTGGCGCGACGCGCTGACCACCTACACCCTGTTGTCCATCGGCGACGGCCTGGTGGCCACCATTCCCTCCATCATCGTTTCCACGGCGGCGGGCCTCATCGTGTCGCGCGCGGCGGCGGAAGCGAAGATGGGCGAGGAATTCGTGGGCCAGCTGTCGTACAACTCGCGGGCGCTCAAGCTGGTGTCCGGCGTGCTGGTGCTGTTCGCCATGGTGCCCGGCCTGCCCACGCTGCCGTTCCTCACCTTTGGCGCGGGCCTGTACGGCGTGTCGCGCCTGGTGGGCGACAAGCAGGAGGCCGAGGCAGAAGCCGCGGCCAAGGGCGGCAAGGGCGCGAAAGGCAAGAAGAAGGGTGATTCGCTGGATACGCCGGAAGAAGTGCAGACCCTGCTGCCCCTGGACACCCTGGAGCTGGAAGTGGGCTACGGCCTCATCCCCCTGGTGGACGAGGACCAGAACGGCAACCTGCTCTCGCGCATCCGCTCCATCCGCCGCCAGTTCGCCCTGGACATGGGCGTGGTGGTGCCCTCGCTGCACCTGCGCGACAACCTGCAGCTGAAGCCCGGCCAGTACTGCGTGCTGGTGAAGGGCAACCAGGTGGCCTCGGCCGAGATCCTGGTGGATCATTTCCTGGCCATGGACCCTGGCAACGCCAAGCACCGCATCCGGGGCATCGAGACGCGCGAGCCCGCCTTCAACCTGCCCGCGCTGTGGATACCCGAATCACAGAAGGAAGAAGCCATGCTGGCGGGCTACACCGTGGTCGATCCGTCCACGGTCATCGCCACCCACCTCACCGAGGTGTTCAAGCGCCACCTGGGCGACTTCCTGGGCCGCCAGGAGGTGCAGGGCCTGCTGGACAACCTGGCCAAGCACGCGCCCAAGGCCGTGGAGGAACTGGTGCCCGGCATCCTGCCCCTGGGCACGGTGCAGAAGGTGCTCCAGAACCTGGTGCGCGAGAACGTTTCCATCCGCGATCTGCTGACCATCGCGGAAACCCTGGCCGACTACGGCCCGGCGGTGAAGAACGCCGACACCCTGACCGAGTACGTGCGCGAACGGCTGGCCCGGTCCATCGTCAAGCCGTACATGGACAGCGAAGGCGGCCTGCCCATCGTCACCCTGGATCAGGCCGTGGAAAAGACCGTGCAGGAAGCCATCCGCCAGACCGACGGCGGCAACTACCTGGCGCTCAACCCGGCCCTGGCGCAGCGGCTCATCCAGCGCGTGAACAACGCGGTGGAGCGCGCCGTGAACACCGACGGCCAGCCCGTCATCCTGGCCTCGCCCGTGGCAAGGCCGCACCTCGCCCAGCTGCTCATGCGCTTTCTCCCCAACGTCCCCGTGATTTCACAGGCCGAGATACCTTCCGACATCCGGCTTCAGTCCGTAGGTAGCGTGGTGTTCGAGTAATGCAGATCAAGACGTACACAGGCCGGAACGCGACGGCGGTGCTGGCCAGGGTAAAGGCCGAACTCGGCCCCGACGCGGTGATTCTTTCCTCGCGCGAATGCCGCGAGGGGGAACGCGCGTGGCACGAGATGTCCGTGGGCGTCGAGCACGCGGCCGCGCCCGGCGCGGCCCGGTCCGCCTCCGGTCCTTCCGCCGGCCCCGGCGGTTCCGTCCCCCCCGGATGGGAGGAATGGCACCGCGAATGGGGGCAGATGAAGGAACACCTGTTCGCGCTCATGAAACCCGCCCTGCGCATGGAAGAGCTGACCCCCCGCCAGCGCGTGGCCCTGGAATACCTGACGCGCGAAGGCGTTGACGACGGCGTGGCCATGACCCTGCACCGCAGGCTGGCGGCCAGCCCCGACGCCTCCGTGCTGGAAGCCCTGGCCGACATCGTGCCCGTGCGGGGGTGGAGCCTTGCGGCGTGGCCGCAGCGGGCCCAGGTGTTCGCCGGTCCGTTCGGCGCGGGCAAGACCACGGCCATGCTGCGCATGGCGCTGGCCCTGCGCCGCGAGAGGGCGGACCTGAAGATCGTGCTGGTCAACGCCGATTGCGGGCGCGGCCACGGGCGGCTTTTGCTGAAGCACTACGCGGAACTTTCCGGCCTCGTGTACCGCGAGGCCTCCACCGCCGCCGAATTCGCGGCCATCCTGCGCGAGAACCCCGACGCCGCCCGCATCATGGTGGACCTGCCCGGCGTTGCGCGCGACGGCAGCCTGGCCCGCCAACTGGCCATCCTGGGACTTTCGGGAGCGGGGGCGGGAACCGGCGTGGCGGTGCACCTGGTGCTGCCGCCGCATCACGGCCCGGCCCAGATGTCCGCGCTGCTGGCGCGTTATGCCTTCGAGGGGGCGGGCAGCCTTGTCTGGACGAAGCTGGACGAAGCCTGTACCTTCGGGGCATTGGTGAACGTGGCGGCGGCTTGCGGCCTGCCCGTGTCGGCCCTTTCCTACGGACCCGGCATGCGCAATTCGCTGGTTGCCGCAAGCGATGCGGCGTTGTGGCGTCTGCTGTTCAAGCGGCAGCTGCCCGGCGAGGCCCCGGCGGAAACCGCCCCGCGCCAGCAGGCCGAACCCCGGCCCGCGACGCCGTCCCCGTTGGGGTCCGGCGGCGCAAGGCCGGAGGGTGTCCGGTCAGGCGATATCCGGCCAGACGGTATCCGGCGGGACGGTATCCGAACCGACGCCCGGCCCGCCGTCGGCGCAAGGCCCTGAACCACGGCCCCGAGGCCGGCGGCAGCCCCGACGGCACACGGCATCCACGGGCGCGGAAACAAGGCGCGCCCGGCACCGCACGCACCCACTGGAGCTTGCATCGCATGAGCCCCGATCTTCCCCTGGTATTCTCCGTCACCTCCGGCAAGGGTGGCGTCGGCAAGACCAACATCGCCGCCAACCTGGCCTGCTGCCTCGCGCAGGAGGGCAAGCGCGTGGTCCTGCTGGACGCGGACCTGGGCCTTGCCAACGTGGACGTGGTGCTGGGCCTGACCCCCAGGCTGAACCTGTTCCACCTGTTCCACGAAGGCGTGAATCTTTCCGAAATCCTGTGCGATACGCCCTACGGCTTCCGCATCCTGCCCGCGTCGTCGGGCATGAGCGAGATGCTTTCGCTCTCCACCGGCCAGAAACTGGAACTGCTGGAGGCAATGGACGCCCTGGAAGGCGCGGTGGACTACCTGATCGTGGACACCGGCGCGGGCATCAACGACAACGTGCTGTACTTCAACCTGGCGGCGCAGGAGCGGCTGGTGGTGCTCACCCCCGAGCCCACGTCCCTCACCGACGCCTACGCCCTGATCAAGGTGATGAAGCTCAACCACGGGGTGGAGCATTTCAAGGTGCTGGTGAACATGGTGCCCGACGCGCAGACCGCGCGCGACATGTTCACCCGGCTGTACAAGGCCTGCGACCATTTTCTTTCCGGCGTGTCGCTGGACCTCGCGGGCTTCGTCCCGCGCGACCCGGCGGTGCGCAAGGCGGTGGTGAACCAGCGACCCTTCTGCGTCATGGCGCCGGACAGTCCGGCCTGCGCGGCGGTGCGCGAGGTGGCCCGAACGGTACAAACGTGGGACGTGGCGGCGAGCCTGGATGGAAACATCAAGTTCTTCTGGAAAAAGCTCCTCTTCCGGCACTAACCCGTGGGAGGCGCTGGAGTCCGGGGCCGTCGCCTGGGGCGACTTCCCGCGCGCCGACCAGGAACGGATAGTCCGGCACTACGCGCCCAAGGTGCGGTTTCTGGCCTTGCGCCTGAAGGCCAAGCTGCCCCGCAACGTGGAGCTGAACGAGCTGATCAGCGCGGGCACCCTGGGCCTCATGGAGGCGCTGGGCAAGTTCCGGCCGCAGCTCGGCATCCGCTTCGAGACCTACGCCGAAAGCCGCATCCGGGGGGCCATGCTGGACGAGTTGCGGCGGCTGGACTGGTTTCCGCGCAGCCTGCGGCAACGGGTGCGGCAGTTGGACGAGGCCATCCAGCGCATCGAGCACGAAAAGGGACGCCACCCCACCGAAGCGGAATTGCAGGACGCCACGGGACTGGACCAGAAAGATGTACGGCTGGGCCTGGAGGCGTTGCAGAACCAGTTGTGCCTCTCGCTCGACGCCATACAGGACTCGCTGGCGCCCGATGCATCCGTGCAGGGAGAGGGCGAACCGTTCCAGACCACGGCGACGCAGGAACTCATAGAGCGGGTGGCGGCGCTGATCGACGAATTGACACCCCGGGAGAAGCTGGTATTGTCGTTATATTATAGCGACGAACTGAACATGCGTGAAACAGCCGAGGTCATGGGCATCACCGAGGGGCGCGTCTCGCAGCTGCACTCCCAGGCGCTCAACAGGCTGCGCAAGGAATTCAGAAACCACTACGGAGAACATGGCGCCGTCTGAGTGCGGCGTCCGTTCGCCAGGAGTACGCACAATGCCCTACGACACCAATATGCGTGTCCTCGTGGTGGACGACTTCTCCACCATGCGTCGCATCATCAAGAACATCCTGCGCCAGCTGGGGTTCACCAACGTGGTCGAGGCCGACGACGGCACCACCGCGTGGGAGGTCCTGAACAAGGACCGCATCGATTTCGTCATCTCCGACTGGAACATGCCCAAGATGACCGGCATCGAACTGCTGCGCAAGGTGCGCGCCAGCGAGGAATTCGCCGACATGCCGTTCCTGATGGTGACGGCCGAAGCCCAGCAGGAGAACGTCATCGAGGCGGTGCAGGCCAGGGTTTCCAACTACATCGTCAAGCCCTTCACCGCCGAGACCATGAAGCAGAAGATCGACAAGATCTTCCCGTAGGCCGTCGTTCCTTCCGGGCGCGTGCCGCCATCCGGCGGGCTTGCGCCCGTTTGCCGTGCCGCACGGGCCGCGGAACGCGCGCCGCCTCGTCTCCGTTGGGCTGGCCAGTTTGGCCAGTACCGGCGGTCCTGTCCGTTCGGGCGTACCGGCTTCCGTCGGCAGGGCCATGCGCCGTCGTTCTTCGGCCTGATGCCCGGGCATCCGATATCCGGCCGCCCCCAGACCCCGGCGTCTCAAGGTCCGTCGCCCACGCGCGGGCCGCGCGCCCAGGGACCAGACCATGCTCCTCATGCCCTTCGTCACCGCCGCAGCCCCCGATGCCCCCGACCCGCTCGGAGGGGGCGTTCTTGCGCCCGGCGAGGCGGGCAAGGCGGAACTTGACGCCGGGCAGCTCGACGCCGATGCGCTGGGGTCCCCGGTGGAAGACAAGGTGGAACTGGACCTGGAGGACGCCCCCTTCCTGATGCCGGAAGAGGAAAAGGCCCCGCCCCCTCCGCCTCCCTCCGCCCAGTCCCTTTCCCTGTCGCCCGGGGGCGACGCCCCCAAAAAGAAGAAATTCGATCTCTCCGGACTGCTCGGCAACAGGAAGCTGGTGCTCATTGTCGCGGCCGCGCTGGTGCTGCTGCTGGTGGGCGGCGGCGCCATCTGGTTCCTGACGCGCAAGAAGGAGGCCCCGCCCCCGCCGTCCGCCGAGGTGCAGAAGGTCGTGGTGCCCCAGCAGGCCGCCCCGCCGCCGGAACCGGCCAAGCCCGCCCAGACCGTGTTGAGCTGGGAGCCGTTCTGGGTGGAGCAGAAGGACGCCAAGGGCAACATCCGGTTCCTGGTCGTCAAATTCTCGGCGCCCACCGAAAACCAGAAGCTGGTGTTCGAGGCGCAGGCCAAGAAGGTGGTCGTCCGCGACGCCGTGTACTACTATCTGAAGAACAAGTCGCTGACCTACCTCACCGATGCGGCCAACGCCGAAACGCTGAAGAAGGACATTCTGGCCATCATGAACGAATACCTCAGCATCGGTAAGCTGGAGGATTTGCTGATAGAGAACTACCTGGTCAAGTAGGGCCGATTCCAAATTGTCTTTTCGCCCGCTGGCGGCGTCAAACTTCGCCTGCCATGGCGTTGCTGTCCTTATCCGTAAGACTCGCGCTATGCGCTCGCCTAACGGCTAAGGCTCGGTCGAATACAAGAAGGGCGCGCTGCGGTCCTCATCCGTAAGGCTCGCAAGCTCGCCAAACGGCTGAAGCATGCTCCCTCATGGCAGGCTTGTTTTCCTTGCCAGCGAACGAAAATCCTAATTTGGAAGCAGCGCTTTGCGCGCCGCCCGATTTTGGGTGACGCGCCAGTCCGCCGCCCCCGCCGACAGCCGACCCGCCCCGGCAGCGGGTTTCGCCGTCAGCCGCCGCCACCTTGCGCAGGTGCGTCGCGCGGGGCTTCATGCGGCAATGGAGGATCCGCCGTGTCCGTCGACCCGACGCTTCCCGTCGTCATCGCCCAGTTGGGCCACGCCGAACGCGTGGTTCACGAGGCGCAGGCCCACCCGGAAATGGCCCAGTCGGCCGCCCAGCAGGCCGCGGCCGAGGCCTTGCGGCATGACCGCTCGCAGGTGCAGAAGACCGACGAAAGCGGCAAGTCTGCGGTCGTGGACGAGCGCGAGCGCAACCGTCAGCGGCGCCGCGCCCTGTTGCTGGCGCGGCGCAAGGCCCGCGCCGCCGAAGAAGAGGATGCGGACGCCCCGGATTCCGATGACGATCCGTGGTCCGGCAACATCCTGGACATCAAGGTCTGACGGCCGGACAGCCGGACCCGTGGGCCGTCCCTGCCCAGGCGTCGGCATTCGGTGAGTCCCTCGTTGCATCGTGCCGAAAACTCCGCCCGCCTTCGGGCGGCACGCCCGGCGGCCCCGCCACGGGAAACCCCAACCGGAACCCGCATGACCATCTCCCTCTGGATCATTCTTCTCGTCAGCGCGGTCGAACTGGCGCTGCTGGGCGTGCTGCTGGCGTTCTTTTTGCGGCTGCGCCGGTCCGAGGCGCTGCTCAACCGTCTTCAGGCCAACCAGAACCAGTTGCTGGACCGGTTGCGCCAGAACGCCGAACTGGAGCAGGAACTGGTGGCCACCTTCGCCCAGCGGCAGGAGCAGCTGCGGCATCTGGATCAGCGGCTGGAGGAACGGGCCGAGACCCTGCGCCGCCTGCTGGAGCAGGCCGAAGGCATCAGCCGTTCGCCCCAGTTCCTGCGCGAGGTGATCCTGAATGGCCACCGCAAGGGCCACAGCCTGGAACAGATCGCCCGCTCCACGGGCCTTTCGGTGGACGAGGTGGAACTGATCCTGGCCCAGGCCGGGTAGCCCCTCCCCACGCAGTTCCCCCCCCCGCCATTTTCGTTTCGTACCTCCTCGCTTCGCACTCTCGCCTCGGCAGCGCGCCGGGGGCCTGTATCAGCGCCGTTCCGGCCTCTCGGCAGCCCCCCTCCGACCAGACTGACGCGGGGAGTCCGTATCGCGCGTCGCCCGCATGCCCTTCCCAGCCCTCCTGCCGCCCCCTTTCTCCTGCGGCTACGCCGCCTGTTCCGTGTCCCAGCAACGTGACCCGATCCGCCTGTCGGTTCAGGTCGGATGGCCGGTCTGTTGCCTCGCGGTGCGCATGGCGCGTGGCGCGCGGGGCCGGAGTCTTTCAGCGGCCAGCGGATGGCGGTGTCCGGCGCAGCAAAGGGCAGGGGCGGCAATCACGCTGTGCCGTGCTCATGTTTGATTATACAATCAATACATGAATCGGGCGGCCTTCCATGTCCAAAATTTCACTGATTGCTCAATCTGTGTAGCGCCCGCTCATGAAAACCGGCATATTACTCATGAAGGCGAAAGCGCAGAGGGGCATTTGCGCAGTCTTCTTCCGGGAGGACGCATAAAAATACATGGAATGACGGCGTGTTGTAAATGATCCGCGTTGCTTGCGCAAAAAAGCCCAAGTTTCGCGTTGACAGTCTTGCATAAGACATCATACACATGCCTCAACAACGCTCCCCAAGGAGGAACTCCATGTCGATTCAATTTCTGGTTCACGAAGACGGCGATTCCGTCGGCGTCGTGGTTGTCGAAGGGGTGAAGGCGGGTCAGGAACTGACCGGCTGGGTGATGGCCGAGGACAAGACCATCGGCTTCAAGGTGCTCAACGATATTCCGATCGGGCACAAGCTGGCCCTGAAGGACCTTTCCGTCGGCGACACCGTGATCAAGTACGGCACCGACATCGGCAAGGTGGTCGCTCCCATCAAGAAGGGCGAACATCTGCATGTGCACAACGTCAAGACCAAGAGGTGGTAGGGAAATGACTGCTGATACCTTCTTCGGCTACCGCCGCGAAAACGGCCGCGTGGGCGTTCGCAACCATGTGGTCATTCTTCCCCTGGACGACCTTTCCAACGCCGCCAGCGAAGCGGTGGCCAACAACGTGAAGGGCACCCTGGCCCTGCCGCATCCCTACGGCCGCCTGCAGTTTGGCGAAGACCTGGAACTGCACTTCCGCACCCTGATCGGCGTGGGCAGCAACCCCAACGTGGCCGCCGTGGTGGTCATAGGCATCGAGCCCCAGTGGACCAACCGCATCGTGGAAGGCATCGCCAAGACCGGCAAGCCGGTGGCGGGCTTCTCCATCGAGCAGAACGGCGACCACAACACCATCTGCAACGCTTCGCGCAAGGCCAAGGAATTCATGCACTGGGCCACCGAGCTGCAGCGCGTGGAATGCCCGGTGAGCGACCTGTGGGTGTCCACCAAGTGCGGCGAATCGGACACCACGTCCGGCATCGCCTCCAACCCCACCGTGGGCAACACCTTCGACAAGCTGTACGCCAAGGGCTGCACCCTGCTGTTCGGTGAAACCACCGAACTGACCGGCGGCGAGCATCTGGTGGCGGAGCGCTGCGTCAACGACGACGTGCGCGCCAAGTTCCAGTTCTTCTTCGACCGCTACGCCAAGCTGGTGGACGACCACAAGACCAGCGACCTTTCCGACTCGCAGCCCACCAAGGGCAACATCGAGGGCGGCCTGACCACCATCGAGGAAAAGGCGCTCGGCAACATCCAGAAGATCGGCCGCAAGGCTCCGGTCGTGGGCTGCCTGGACAAGGCCGAAGCCCCCACCGGCCCCGGCCTGTGGTTCATGGACTCCTCGTCCGCCGCGGCCGAAATGGTCACCCTGTGCGCCGCCGCCGGGTACGTGGTGCACCTGTTCCCCACCGGGCAGGGCAACGTCATCGGCAACCCCATCCTTCCCGTCGTCAAGCTGTGCGCCAACCCGCGCACCGTGCGCACCATGAGCGAGCACATCGACGTGGACGTTTCCGGCATCCTGCGCAAGGAGCTGACCATGGACGGCGCGGGCGACAAGCTGTTCGACATGGCCATCCGCACCGCCAACGGCCGCAACACGGCCGCCGAAGTGCTGGGCCACCGCGAATTCGTCCTTACCCGTCTGTACGAAAGCGCCTAGCCTCCGCCGCCCCCTCCGCGACGGTCGCGGAGGGGGTGCCCCGCCCCGGCCGGTGGCAGGCCGGGGCGGGGCCGCGGAATGCATGGAATACATGCGACCGACAGGTAGCGCGCGGAGTGATCAGGAGAATGGCTTGACAGCGAACCAGCAAGGGACGGGACCGCCTCGCGCGTGATCCCGTGGGGCGGCGCAGCATCGCATGCATGGAAACCGTCGCCACTCATCCCCACCTTTCGTAGGGCCGGTTCGTACGGGCGCTGCCAGAATTTCGCTCCCCCCGAGGGGGAGCATCGACAGGTGCCTTGAACTTCGAAGACCGAAAAAGGAGCCCTACATGAAAGTGCGTTTCCTTGCGCGGCTGGCCCTTGCGGCGCTGCTCGTCCTCGGCCTTGCGGTTGCCGGTGATGCCTATGCCAAGTATCCCGACAAGCCCATCAACATGATCATCGCCTTCACGGCGGGCGGGTCCAGCGACGTGCAGGCCCGCATCATGCAGAAGTACTGGAACAAGTACTCCGATCAGCAGTGGGTGTTCGTCTACAAGCCCGGCGCCGGCGGCGCCATCGGCTTCGGCGAAATCGCCAACTCCCGTCCCGACGGCTACACCATCGGCGGCATCAACGTGCCGCACCTGGTGCTGCAGCCCATGGTCCAGAAGGCCATGTTCTCCATCGACAGCTACGCCTACATCTGCCAGGTCGTGAACGATCCGCAGGCCGTGGTGGTGCGCAACGACAGCAAGCTCAAGTCGGTCAAGGACGTCTTCGAGTTCGCCAAGGCCAACCCCGGCAAGCTCAAGGTGGGCCTGGTGGGCCCCAACAGCGGCCACCACCTGATGTTCCTGGACGTGAAGGGCAAGTTCGACTTCCCCGTCACCGAAGTGTTCTACAAAGGCGCCGCCGACCAGAACGCGGCCCTGCTGGGCGGCGAGATCGACGTCATGTTCGGCAACCTGAACGACGTCATGCGCAGCCTTGAGGAAATGACCGTGCTCGGCCTGGCGGCCGAAAAGCGCAACGCCTTCCTGCCCGACGTGGCCACCCTGCGCGAACAGGGCTTCGACGTGGTGTCCGACATCCGCCGCGCCTTCGTCGCCCCCAAGGGCATCGACAAGGCCCAGCTGGACTACCTGCGCGAAACCTTCAAGAAGATCAGCGACGACCCCGAATACATCGCCGACATGAAGAAGGCGGGCCAGCCCACCGAATACATGGATGGCGAGGCCTTTGCCGCATACGTGCGCACCCAGAACGAGTTCGCCAGAACCATGCTGCAAAAGGCTGGCCTGCTGAAGTAGCCTGGCCTGATACCGCCGGGGAGGGGTGCCATCCCTCCCCGGCCCGTACCAAGGAGCTTCACAATGATGGAATTTATCGGACCGGCCATCGGGCACCTGTTCGAGCCGCTGAACATTCTGCTGATGGTCGCGGGCCTGACGGGGGGCATCATCGTGGGGGCCCTGCCGGGCCTTACCGCCACCATGGGCGTTGCCCTCATGGTGCCGGCCACCTTCGCCATGGATGCCACCAGCGGCCTGATCATGCTGGGGGCGATCTACGCGGGCGCCATCTACGGCGGTTCCAACTCCGCGTGCCTCATCTGCACGCCCGGCACGCCCTCGTCCGTGGCCACCACCTTCGATGGCTGGCCCCTGTGCCAGTCCGGGCGGGCCGACATCGGCCTCATCACCTCTCTGCTGTCCTCGGTGTTCGGCGGCATCATCGGCACCGTGTTCCTGCTGTTCCTGGCCGCGCCGCTGGCCCGGTTCGCCCTGCAGTTCGGCGGCCCCGAGAATTTCTGGCTGTGCATCTTCGGGCTGTCCACCATCGCGGTCATGTCGTCGGGCAACATGGTCAAGGGTCTGCTGTCGGGGGCCATGGGCCTGCTGGTGTCCACCGTGGGCATCGATCCCAACGCCGGGGTGCCGCGCTTCACCTTCGGGTACTACCCGCTGGTGCAGGGCATCGAAGTCATCCCCGCCATGATCGGCCTGTTCTCCTTCTCACAGGTGCTGTACCTGATCGGCAGCTACAAGCCGTTCATCGCCGAATACCGGCCCGCGCCCGGGGCCTTTGGCGAAGTGGTGCGCGCCCTGCTGGGCCGGTGCAAGGTCAACCTGATGCGCTCGTCCATCATCGGCACCCTCGTGGGCATGCTGCCCGGCGCGGGCGGCGAGATCGCCTCGATCATCTCGTACAACGAGGCCAAGCGCTGGGACAAGAATCCCGAACGCTTCGGCACGGGCGTGATCGAGGGTGTGGCCGCCAGCGAAAGCGCCAACAACGCGGTCATCGGCGGTTCGCTGATCCCCATGCTGACCCTGGGCATTCCGGGCAGCGCGGTGGCGGCGGTCATCCTGGGCGCGCTGCTGGCCAAGGGCATCCAGCCCGGCTTCAAGGTGTTCACCGCCACGGGCGACCTGGCCTACACCTTCATCATGTCGCAGTTCGCGGTGAACCTGCTGATGATCCCCATCGGCCTGCTGCTGGCCCGCATCATGACCAAGCTGCTCAGCATCCGCCTGACCTTCGTGGCCATCGCCATCGTGGTGCTGTCGGTCATCGGGTCGTACGCCATCCGCAACAGCATGCTGGATGTGTGGATCGTCATCATCTTCGGCTTTCTGGGCTACTTTTCGGGTCGGGTGGGGCTGGATACCGGGGCCATGGCCCTCGGCATCATCCTTGGCCCCATGATCGAGGAAAACCTCGGCAAGTGCGTGCACCTGTCCAAGGCCTCGGGCGGCTCGGTGATCAACGTGTTCCTCGAAAGCCCCATCGCCGTCCTGCTCATCCTGCTCACCCTGCTTTCACTGGCGACCCCCTTCCTGCTGGACTGGAAGCGCAAGCGGCGCGACTGCGGCTGCGACGTTGCGCGGCCCAAGGAGGAATCCACCCATGCGTAGCAGCGTTGCCGACATCGCCTCCGGTCTTGCCGTGCTGGTCATCGCCGGCGTGTTCCACGCCCAGAGCGGCGACCTTGAAGGGGTCAGCCTGCTGTTCCCCCGGATGCTCATCATCTTCATGGCCCTTGGGGGCATCTACCTGTGCGGCCTTGGCATGCTGAAGGGCCGCAAGGGCGGGCAGGCGCCGCAGGACGAAGAACCCGTGGCCGTGGGCCGGGTGGTGATGATCTCCGCCGGGGCCATCGCTTACGTCGCCATCATTCCCTTGCTGGGTTTCTACCTTGCCTCAGCCCTGTACCTGTTCGGCATGTCCATGGTGCTGAGCGACGCCGGTGGCACCACGCGCAAGAGGGCGCTGGCCTCCGCCGCGTTTACCGTGGTGCTGTGCCTGTTCGTCTGGATAGGGTTCGCGATGCTGTTGGGCGTCCCCACTCCTGAAGGCATGCTCTTCTAGCGCCATCCGCACGGCGTTGTTCGCTCCGTCCCCCCGCCGTGCGCATTCCCGGAAGGGTTGCGTGCGCCGGGGGGAATTCGGTTTGCAGTCGACATCATCCGCGAGAGGTTCCACTTCATGCGCATCGATCTGAAATACGGGCACGGCTACGTGCCCCTCGACCTGCCCGAGGGCGTCCACGTGGATGTGTTCGAGCCCAATCCCGTGGAGCCGCTGGCCGATCCGCTGGCCGCGCTGCATGCCGCACTGGACGACCCGCTGGGCTGCCTGCGCCTGGAAGACCGCCCGGCCCCGCGCACCGTGGCCATCGCCGTGCCCGACGAAACGCGGCCCGTGCCGGTGCGCCTGCTGCTGCCGCCGATGCTGGACCGGTTGTTCGCCGCCTATGCGGCCCTGAAGCCGGAAGACGTGGTTGTCGTGGTGGGCGGCGGCCTGCATCCCCCGGCGGACGAGGCCCAGCTTGCCCGCGTGCTGCCGGAAGACCTGCGCGGCTGCCGGGTGGTGGCCCACGACGCGGAGCATTCCCCGGTGCGCAGCTTCGGCTCCACGGCGCGCGGCACTCCGGTGGAGGTCAATGCCGCCTACGGCGCGGCGGACCTGAAGATCGTCATCGGCATGGTGGACGCGCACCAGTTCGTGGGCTTCACCGGGGGGGCCAAGGGCGTGGCCATCGGCTGCGCCTCGGCGGCCATGATCGAGGCCAACCACCGCCTGATGCGCGACCCGGCCGCCACCGTGGGGATCATAGAGGGCAACCCCGTGCGGCTCGACCTGGACGAGGCCGGTGAACTGGCCGGGGTGGCGCTGGCCGTCAACGTGGTGCTGGACGCGGCCAAGCGGCCGGTGGCCGTACTGGCGGGCTGGCCGCCGCTGGTCATGCGCGCGGCGGCCAAGGTCACGGCGCAGGTGTACGGGCTGGCCTACGACCAGCCCTACGACGTGGTCATTGCCTCGTGCGGGGGCGCGCCCAAGGACATCTGCCTGTACCAGGCCCAGAAGGGGCTGAACACGGCGGTGCAGTGCGCCGCGCCCGGCGCGAAGGTGCTGCTGGTGGCCAAATGCGGGCAGGGCATCGGCGACGAGACGTACCACGACTACGTGCGGCGCTTTCCGTGCGCGCATGCGCTGAAGAAGGACTTCGAGTCCGGGGCGTTCCGCATGGGCGCGCACAAGGGCTTTTTGTTCGCGCGGGCCACCACCCGCTTCGAGGTGGTGGTGCATTCCGACCTTGCCCCCGACCGGCTGCGCGAATGCCTGCTGACGCCCGGCGACATGCAGGAAACCGTGAACGCCTGGCTGGCGGGGATGCAGAGTCCGCGCGTGGCCGTGGTGAAGAACGCCAACTCGTCGTTTTTTTACCGGAAATAGCCAGCGACGATTTCCGTCCCCTCCTGGACCGGCGGGCGGGGAGCCAGTGCGGTTTCGCCATGGAGCAGGGCCGCGACGGAACAGCCCCCGCCCGCCAATGGGAAGACCCAAGGGGGGGCGGAACGCGCGGGTAGCGAAGGCAAGGCCGGATTGCCGGGGGGCATGCGGCCTTGTGGAATGCGGCACTGCCACTGGGGGAAACGCGGCAGCCGGGCGGGTTGGGAAATTTGACGCCGTGTCCGCGTCGGGCGGCGGCGAGAGACGGGGGAACGGGTCCGAAGCAGGAGCGGGCCGCGCCGGATCGCGCGGGCGTGCTCCTCTGGCCGCAAGGCAGAACACCAGACACGCTCCGGAGGGCGGCATGCTCCTGAAGACCAAACTCTATCTCGGATTCATGGCAGTGCTCCTGCTGACGGCCATCGTGGGCGCCATCGGCTGGCGGGGAATGCACGAGATGGTCGTGTACGGCACCTATTCCACGTCCATAGAAACGGCCATGCGCCATCTTTCGGCGGCAGAGGCGTCCATGGGGCGTTTCATGCTGCGCGGCGAGCAGGCCCACGCCGCCGCCACCGACGCAAGGCTGGATGACGCCCGCGCCGTCATCGAGGCGGCGGGCGCAGGACTTGCGCACGACTGGATGCAGGCAGACGGCAAGGGGCTGCTGGAAAACCTGGAGAACTTCAAGACCGCCTTCGCCCAGTTGGTGAACTCGCAGAACGAGGCCATCGCCATGCAGCAGCGCATCGACGCCAACGCCGCCAAGGTGGTGGAGACGGCGGCCGCGCTGGACGGCAAGCTTGCCGGGGTGCTGCAGGCCACCCCCGACGCGGGGCGGCTGAAGGGCTATCAGATGCTGCATGCCGGGTCCGCCGCCTTCGCCGAGGTGCGCGTGCTGACCGGGCAGTTCATGGATACCCCCACAGAAGAGCTGCGCACCGCCATCCGTGCCCGGCTGACCGAAACCCGCAAGGCCTTCCAGGCGGCGCGCGACGCCCAGCCCGACGCGCCATCCCAGGACGCCGTGCAGGAGCTTATGGGGTACGTGGGCAACTATTCCGGCCTGTTCGGCATTTTCTCACGCCAGATGCTGGCCAAGTACGAGGCCTTGGACCGTCAGCAAGAGGTGGTGGCCGCCACCCAGGCCGCCGCGTCCGAGGCGCTGCAACATGCCTCGGCGGCGTCCGCCGCCTCCGTGCGCACCGCCACGTGGTTGCTGGCCGGGGTGGCCTTTGCCGCCATGGTCATCGGGGCATGCATCGCCGTGGCCCTGCCGCGCGGCACCGTGCGCCAGCTCGGCAAGGACCCCGGCGAACTGGCCGACATCGCCCGCCGGGTCACCGAGGGCGACTACGCCATCGACGACGGCAGCCCGCACATCGGGGTGTATGGGCGTATCGTGGGCATGGTGGAATCGCTGAAGGCCCACCTGGCCAGCGCCGAAGAGGAATCACGCCGGGCCCGCGAGGAATCGGAACGGGCCCGGCAGGCCATGGAGCAGGCGGACGAGGCGCGCTCGGGGGTGGAGGCTGCCAACCGGACCATGCAGTCCGTGGCGGACGAGGCCCACGCCATTTCCGCGCGCATCGCCGCCGCGGCAGAGGAACTGGCCGCCCAGGCGGAGCAGGTGGGCGCGGGGGCCGAGGTGCAGCAGCAGCGCATGGCCGAAACCCTGGCCGCCATCACCCAGATGAACGCGGCCGTGGGCGAGGTGGCCGCCAGCGCCGCCGCCACCAGCCGCAGCTCCGACGATTCGCGCCGCAACGCGGAAGACGGCGCGCGGGTGGTGGCCCGCACGGTGACCGCCATTGAGAAGGTGGCGGAAGGCTCCGACGCGGTGCGCCGCAACATGCAGGAACTGGGCGTGAAGGCAGAGGCCATCGGCAAGGTCATGGAGATGATCGCCGATATCGCGGACCAGACCAACCTGCTGGCGCTGAACGCGGCCATCGAGGCGGCAAGGGCTGGTGACGCCGGGCGCGGCTTTGCCGTGGTGGCCGACGAGGTGCGCAAGCTGGCCGAACGCACCATGCAGGCCACGGCGGAAGTGGGCGGCAGCGTGCGGGGCATCCAGGACGTGGCCCGGCGCAACGTGGACGCGGTGGAGCATTCCGTGTCCGCCGTGGGCGAGGCCACCAGGTCCGCGCACGAATCCGGCCAGGCGCTGGACGCCATCGTGCGCATCGTGGGAGACTCGGCCGCGCAGGTCAACGGCATCGCCACGGCGGCCGAGCAGCAGTCCGCCGCCAGCGAGCAGATCGGCCGCACGGTACAGTCGGTCAGCGACATCGCGGCGGAAACGGCGGGCGGCATGCAGCAGTCGGCCGTGGCCATCCGCGAGCTGTCGGAAATGGCCGCGCAGTTGGAGCAGGCGTTGCACCGCCTGCGCACGTAGGGGCGGCCTGCAAACAGTCTTTTCGCCCGTTGGACCGACCCGAAGGGCGCGGAGCGTGCCCGTTACGCGAATCTGCGAGCGTTACGGGCATCTGCGCAGAGCGGTCAAACGTCGCTTGCCACTCCAGTCGAATACCGAAGAGTATACTTCTTTCGTGGCAGGCTCGTTTTCCTCGCCAACGAACGAACATTCTGCTTTAGAGACGCCCTTGAATCCTGTCGCATGGCGGGGGCAGCAACCCGGCGGATCAGCCCCGGGTTCAACCTGTCAGAGGAGGAACCATGACCGTGGTTCTCAAGCCCGACGACCTCGCGGCGCTGTGCCGCGCCGTGCTGGCGCGGGCGGGCGTGCTGCCCGCCGCCGCGTCCTCGGTGGCCGGGGCGTTGGTGGCCGCCGAGTGCATGGGCATTGCCTCGCACGGGGTGGCGCGCCTGCCGCAGTATGCCGACCAGGTGGCGGCGGGCAAGGTGCGCGGCGACGCCGTGCCCCGCGTGGAAACCCCGCTGCCCGCCACCGTGCGCGTGGACGCGGGCTGCGGTTTCGCCTATCCGGCCATGGAGGCCGGGCTGGCCGCCGCCATCCCCCTTGCCCGGCGCATGGGCTGCGCGGCGCTGGGGGTGACCAATTCGCACCACTGCGGGGTGGCCGGGCTGCATGTGGAGCGGGCCGCCCGGCAGGGTCTGGTGGCGCTGCTGTTCGCCAATACCCCGGCGGCCATGGCCCCGTGGGGCGGCAACCGCGCCTCGCTCGGCACCAACCCGCTGGCCTTTGCCTGTCCTGCTCCCGGCAGCGGCCCGGCTGATGACTCCGAGCCGGACCCGCTGGTCATGGACCTTTCGCTGAGCACCGTGGCGCGCGGCAAAATCGTCGCCGCCGCGCGCGAGGGCAGATCCATCCCCGAAGGCTGGGCCGTGGACGGCGACGGCAACCCCACCACCGACGCGCGGGCGGCCCTGGGCGGCATGCTGCTGCCCTTCGGCGGGGCCAAGGGGGCCGCGCTGGCCCTGATGGTGGAACTGCTGGCGGGGTCGCTCACCGGCAGCAACCATGCCTACGAGGCCTCCTCGTTCCTGGACGCGGCAGGCCCCCCGCCCCGCACGGGGCAATGCATGCTGCTCGTCTCACCCGATGCCTTCGGTGCGGATTTCGCCGGGCGGGCCGCCGCGCTGCTGGGCCACGTGCTGGACCAGCCGTCCACCCGCCTGCCGGGGGCGCGGCGCTTCGAACTGCAACGTGAGGCCCACCGCGAAGGCGTGGCCGTGCCCTGGTCGCTGCACGAGGACCTGGTGCGCCGCGCGCGCGGCGCGTGAAAAAAATCCGGCAACGGCCCGCGCTTTGGCCACATGCTGCCCACCCCCCGTCTAACGCGGGCGCACAAAAACGGGCCTTCCTTGCGGAAGGCCCGTTCCCTGTTCTTGCGGCCGGCCGGGGCAGGCGGCGCGCCCGGTCCGGCTAGGAAAGCTTGGTGCGGTAGTGGAAGTTGGCGGTCACGCAGCGGGTGTGGCGCAGTTCCACGGGGTTGTCCTCGATGTCCATGGCCACGCGGCGGATGGCCAGCAGCGGGTGCCCCACCGGCACGCCCAGGCGTTCGGCGTCGGTCTTGTCGGCGGCCAGGGCGGTGATGCTTTCGTCCGCCTTGGCGATGGTGACGTTGAAGCGCTTCTGGAAGAAGTCGTACAGGGTGTTTGGCAGGGAACCCACGGGAATGTTCTCGATGCCCGGCATGCGCGCGCAACTCAGGGTGATGTGTTCGTTCAGCAGCGGCACGCCGTCCAGCGAACGCACGCGTTCTATGCGCAGCACTGGCGCGCCCAGGGCAATGTCCAGCGCCGCCGCCTCTTCGGCGTCGGCCTTGCCGGGGGCGGCCCCGAGCACTTCGGAAATGGGCAGGGTGCGCCTGTCCTCGCAACTGACGATGCGAAAGAAGCGGAACAGCGCCTCGTCCGCGTCGAAGGTGGCCACGGCCGTGCCCTTGCCCTGGTAGCGCACCACCCGGCGCTCTGCGGTCAGCTCGTTCAGCGCCTTGCGCAGGGTGCCGTGGCTGACGCCGTATTCTTCGGCCAGTACGGGTTCGCTGGGCAGGAAGCTGCCCGGCGCCCATTCACCGGCGGCGATGCGGCGGAGCAGCGATTCCTTGACCTGCTGGTACAGGGGGTTGAAGGCGGGCTTTACGGGCATGTGCATCTATGGGTGCTTCTGGAAGCCGAGGGCTTCCTGTTGTTGGGCATGTCTTGCAAAAAATATAAGATAACAGACCTGTTTCATCGCTGTCTTGCAACTATCCGAGAAACGGACGCAGCACAAGGGGGTGATAACGGCGAAATCCGCGCGGCGCGGGGCATGGCGGGCCGTTCAGCGATATTGGTTGTCCGGGCAACCGCGCAAGGCGGATGTGATCTGTCGCGAAACCTTCGGGCTGGCCCGTCAGGCCAGTCAGGCAGGTCAGGCCCGTCAGGCCCGTCAGGCCCGTCAGGCCAGTCAGGCAGGTCAGGCAGGTCAGGCCATGCCCCCGCCGGGCCTGCGCCCCACGGGGCGATGGACCCGCGGCCCGTGACGCATCCGGAAGGACGGACGCGCCGCCCCGTCAGGATACCTGGGTTTCGATGCGCAGCCCGTACTTTTCTATCTTGGCCAGCAGGGTGGGCCGCGAAAGCCCCAGCAGGCGGGCGGCGCGGGTGCGGTTGCCCCCGGTGAGGTGCAGCGCCTCGCGCACCACCAGCCGCCCCACGTGGTCCATCAGCGCGTCGAACACGTTGTCGCCGTCGCTTTCGCTGAGGGTGCGGCGGATGAGCTCCTGCATGGTCTGGTCGGCCGCCAGCGAAAGGTCGCAGGCCGGGCCTCCGCTGCCGGGCCGGATGCCCCGGCTGGCCTCCAGCGCCTGCATCAGGTCCGGCTCGCCCAGCGGGCCGCCCCGGCTGAACACCAGCGCCTTGTGCACGGTGTTGCCGAGCTCGCGCACGTTGCCCGGCCACGGCTGCGCCTCCAGGTAGGCCAGCGCCTCGGGGGTGATGCCGGGGTTCGGCATGTCCATCTCGCGCGAGAAGCGGGCCAGAAAGTACCGGGCCAGCGGGGGGATGTCCTCGCGGCGTTCGCGCAGGGGGGGCAGCCACAGGGTGACCACCTTCAGCCGGTAGTACAGGTCCTCGCGAAAGCGCCCGTCGGCCACGGCCGCTTCCAGGTCGGTGTTGGTGGCGGCGATGATGCGCACGTCCACCGGGATGGGCTGCCTGCCGCCCAGGCGTTCGATCTGCTTTTCCTGCAGCAGGCGCAGCAGCTTGGCCTGGATGCCCATGGGCATGTCGCCTATTTCGTCCAGGAACACGGTGCCGCCGCCCGCCTGCTCTATCTTGCCCACCCGGCGGTTGGTGGCCCCGGTGAAGGCCCCCTTCTCGTAGCCGAACAGCTCGCTTTCCAGCAGCGTGTCCGGAATGGCCACGCAGTTGATGACCAGGAACGGCTTCTGACCGCGCAGGCTGTGCTGGTACACGGCGCGGGCCACCAGTTCCTTGCCGGTGCCCGATTCGCCCCGCACCAGCACCAGCGCATCGGTGGGCGCGGCCCGGCCGATGGCCTTGTACACCTGGTGCATGGCCCGGCTGGTGCCCACCAGGGCCTCGCCCAGCGGGGCCTGTCCGCCGCCTTCGCCGTCCGCGCCATCGGCCATCATGTCCACGCGGGCGCGCATGCGGCGTCCCGCTTCCACGGCCTGCTCGATGAGCGCGAGGATGTCCGGGATCTCGAACGGCTTCAGGATGTAGTCGAAGGCCCCCAGCTTGGTGGCCTCGATGGCGGTCTCGGTGGTGGAATAGGCGGTCATGATGACCACCGGCAGGCGGGCGTCTATCTCGCGGATGGCGCGCAGGGCGGTCAGGCCGTCCATGCCCGGCATGCGCACGTCCATGATCACGAGGTCGGGCAATTCCTCGCGCACCAGCTTTATGCCCTGCTCGCCGGTGGATGCGGCGCGCACGTCATGCCCCTCGCCGGCCAGCAGGCGCTGGAAGCTCTGGCGCAGTTGCAGCTCGTCGTCGACGATCAGGATCTTAGCCATGAGTCGTCCTTGCGGGCGGGCAGCACGATGACGAAGGTGGCCCCCTTGCCGTGCGCCGAATGCAGGTGCAGCCAGCCGCCGTGCTCCTCGAAGATGCGCCGGGCGATGGGCAGGCCGAGGCCGGTGCCTTCTTCCTTGGTGCTGAAGAACGGCTGGAAGACCTCGTCGCGGATGTGCGGGGGCACGCCGGGGCCGCTGTCCGCTATGCGGATGACCACGGCCCGGCCCAGGGGATTGATGATGCCCTTTTCTTCCGTGATGTCTAGCGTGCCGTCGTAGCCCATGGCCTCGCACGCGTTCAGGATGAGGTTGACCAGCGCCTCCTTGAGCTGCTCGGCGTCGCCGTCCACCTCGGGCAGGCGTTCGGCGCGGTGCACGGCAACCGCCACGTTGAACGATTCCAGGCGGTGCTTGAGCAGTTGCAGGGTCATGTCCACCACGTCGGACGGGCTGACGGGCTGCATGCGCAGGCGCGGGCGGCGCGAGAATTCCAGGAAGTTGGTGACGATGGCGTCCAGATGGCGGATTTCGGCGGCGATGACCTCGAAGTCCTCCCGCTGGTCCTGCTGGTCCGGCCCCAGCTTCAGGCTGCGCTCCAGCGCGAACAGGCGCAGCTTCACCGAGGTCAGCGGGTTGCGGATGGAATGGGCCACCCCGGCGGCCAGCTTGCCCACCAGGGCCAGCTTTTCGGTCTGGCGCAGGGTTTCGTGGCTTTCTTCCAGTTGCACCTGGGTGCGGTGCATGGTGTCCAGCAGGTGGCGCAGGCGGCGGTCCAGCACCTCCACCTCGTTGCCGTAGGCGTCGGCATCCTCCAGCCCTTCCAGGGCCAGGCGGCGGATGGGCCCCAGCACCTGGCGGAACACCACCACGGCCAGCAGCCCGGCCAGGAACAGGATGACCAGCATCAGCCCCAGGGCGTCGGTGGCCGGGTTGGCCGTCCACGTGCCGAAGGGCGTGGGCAGGGACAGCCGACCGCTGGCCATGAGCAGCGGCAGCGCGGCGGCGGCCATGGAGGTGGCCGCCAGCGCGGCCAGCAGCAGGCCGATGCGCACGCGCAGGCTGGGGCGAAAGCGCACCACCCTGGGCAGTATCCAGTTCACCATAGGGTATCCGGGGCCGAGGCCCGTGTGCCGCAGCGCGGGGTTGAAGCGTGTGTGTCAGGCGGTTCTAGCCCAAATCCCGCGCGGGAACAACGAGATGCAGGGGGGCGGCGTGGGCGCGGCTGCCGTTGCCGCGCGCCCACGCCGCCGACGGGAGAGTGGCGCCGCCATGCGTCCAGCCACCTTGTGGCGCATGCCAAAGAGCGGTAGAAATGCAGGGCGGGCGGCCTTCGTGCCGTCACTCTGCTGCCGGGAGGCTTCATGACCGACACGCCGACTTCCGACGCGCCATCCGGCGACGCCCATTCCGGTTCGGGCCGGGGCGAACCGCGCGCGCTGCCCCGCATACTGCTGGTGGACGACGAGCCCGAAAGCACCGAGATGCTGGCCCTGCGCCTGGGCAAGCGCGGCTTTGCCGCAGCGCGCGCCGCCAGCGGCGAAGAAGCGTTGGAACACCTGGCCCGCCAGGGGGCCGACGTGGTGGTCATGGACGTGAAGATGCCGGGCATGGGCGGCATGCGTGCGCTGGAACGCATTCGCGCCGAGTTTCCGGGGGTGGAGGTGATCATGCTTTCCGGCCACGCCGACATGGAGGTGGCGGTGGAGGGCATGCGCCTTGGCGCGTTCGGCTACCTGATGAAGCCCACCGATTTCGACGAACTGCTGTTCAAGATAGAAGACGCCTACACCCAGTGTCAGCTGGACCGCAGGGCTGCGGCGCGCAAGGGCGCGTAGGGGCCCCGCGGCGCAGCCGGGACATTCCGGCCTTCACGTACCTGTTGCACATGCCCGGTCGGCGTCATGCGCCGTCCGCGCCCCGGCCCGGCCCGCCGTGCAGACGCGGGCGAAACCGTGTTTCTCCGTGGCTCGGGGCGCTTCGCGAACATACTCTGCTCTAGGAACACCGCCATGGGGCTGTTCTGCTGGCTCCCCTTCCGCCGCAAGCGGCGGGACGAGGAACGCGCCGCCGCCGAAGAGGCCTTCGCGGCGCGCTACCACCGCTTCAAGCTGGTGCTCAACGCCTGGGCCAAGCTGCAGGAAGTGATGACCGAGATGGAGCTGGCCCTGTGCTGCGTCCATCCCTTCGGCATGCAGACGGTGCGCGCCCTGTGCACCCGCATCACCACCCAGGTCTTCCAGTGCATCCGCCAGCTGGACGAACTGGCCCCCGGCCGTTACCCCGAGCTTTCCGCCCGCTTCGACGCCATCCAGGCCGAGGTTTCGGCCATCGTCTATGGCCGCCCGGCCACCATGGATGGTCCGTTGGCCCTGCCGTTCGGCCATCCGGATCTTGCCCTGCCCGACCTTGCGGACCCGGCCCTGACCCGGCTGGGGGCGCTGCGCGCGGCATTGGCCCCGCGCGGCGCGTCCGACATGTCGACCACTTCCGGCATGCCGGGCGGCGGCGTGCCCGACGGGTTCATCGTCACCGCGTCCGCCTGCCAGCGGCTGTTCCGCCATCAGGGCCTGCAAGAGGAGATCGGGCGGCGGGTGCAGGCGTCCGGCGGCATCCGGCCGGACAACCTGCTGGACCTTTCGCCTTCCATCGCCGGGCTGATCCTGAAGGCGGATGTGCCCGCCGAGGTGGCCGGGGCGGTGCTGGACGCGCTGGACGCGCTGCGGGCCCGCGTGGCCGCGCGGCCCGGCGCGCAGGGGCGCGACATGCGCCTCTTGCTGCGCGGGCGAGTGTGGCCGCAGGGTTCGACGGGCGCTGGCGAGAACACGGACGACGATGCGGGCGGCATGACCCTGTGGGGGCCGTCCATCCCGCTGTTCGCGGACACCGACCCCGAGGCCGACAGGCAGCGCGTGCTGGACGTGCTGCGCGCCACCCTGGCCCTGAAGTATTCGCCCCAGGCCATCGCCTACCGCCGCAACCGGGGCCTGCGCGACGCGGGCACCTGCGTGTGCGTGGGCTGCTTTGCCGTGGAGGCCCCGGTGGCCGGGGGCATCGCCTACACCGGCAACCCCCTGCACGCCCGCGACACCTCGGTGCACGTCTACGCCGCGCGCGGCCTGTCCGAGGCCGTGGAGGACGGCGCGCACGACGTGGACGCCTACCACGTCTGCCGCGCGGGCGGCTCGGTGCGGCTGCGCAGCATCGCGCATGGCGCTTCCGCCCCGGTGCTGGATGACGCTGCGGCCCGCGCCGTGGCGGAGCTGGCCCTGGCCGTGGAAGAGCGCTGCGGCCTGCCCCAGGAAATCGACTGGCTGCTGGAGCCGGACGGTTCCGTCTCCCTGCTGCATGCCCGTCCATTGCCCGCCCCCCGCGCCCACCTGCCGGAAAGCTACGCCGAATCGGAGGCCGAGGACGCCGCCCAGATCGAGTGCCCGCCCCCGGCCCTGCTGGACGGCGGGATCACTGCCGGACCGGGCGTGGTGGCCGGGCCGGTGCATATCGTGCGCAAACTGGACGACGTGCGCGCCTTTCCCGATGGCGCGGTGCTGGTGGTGGCGCGCGACCTGGCCGACTGGGGCATGCTGATGGACCGTGCCGCCGCCGTGGTGGCCGAGCGGGGGCGCATTTCCAGCCAGTTGGCCGCCGTGGCGCGCGAATTCGGCAAGCCCGCCGTGTTCGGCCCGTTCCGGCAGGGCAGCCCGCTGGACCTTCTGGAACAGGGGGCCATGGTCACCGTGCACGGCGACGTGGGCGTGATCTACCCCGGCCGCATCGAATCCTTTATCGAATCGGCCCCGCACGAATGCAATTTCATGCCCGGCAGCCCGGTGTTGCAGGCGCTGGATGCCGCCGCCCACCACATGCTGCCCCTGACCCTGGACCCGGATTCGCCCGATTTCAAGTCCGCCAACTGCCGCACTTTCCACGACCTGGGGCGGTTCTGCCACGAAAAGGCCGTGGCCGAGATGTTCCGCTTCGGTTCGCAGCAGCGCCACGCGCCGCAGCGGGTCAAGCAGTTGCAGTGCGACGTGCCCAAGCAGTTCTGGGTGGTCAACCTGGACGACGGCTTCGACGGCGAGGTCAGCGGCCCGCTGGTGCCGGTGGCGCGCATAACCTCGGTGCCCATGCGCACCCTGTGGCGCGGCATGAACGCGGTGCCGTGGCAGGGGCCGCCGCCGGTGGACGCCAAAGGCTTTCTGTCGGTGATGTTCGAGGCCACGGCCAACCCGCACCTGGACCCGGCCGCGCAGACCGCGTTCTTCACCGAGCGCAATTATTTCATGGTTTCACGCAATTACTGCAGTCTGCATTCGCGCTTCGGGTTCCACTTCGTGGCCGTAGAGTCGCTGGTGGGCGAGCGCACCCCCGAGAACTACGTGGTCTTCCAGTTGCGCGGGGGGGCCGCCAACATCGAGCGCCGGGTGCGCCGGGTGGAGTTCGTGGCCGGGCTGCTGGAGGAATTCGGCTTTGTCTGCACGGTGCGGCGCGACGCGCTGTCGGCCCGCATCGAGAACCTGCCCGAGGCGGAGGCCCTGCATATGCTGCTGGTGGCCGGGTACATGACCATCCATACCCGCCAGTTGGACATGATCATGAACGACGGGCCGCAACTGGCCGAACGGCGCGCGGCCATGCTGGCCGACTGCCGCCGCCTGCTGGAGGAGGCTGGCGCGGCCGAACGAGAACAAGAGGCCGACCAGGCCTCGTCTGGTGATGATGCCCGGCCGCGCCGGGCGGTGGACCCTGCCGCCCCGGTTTGAGCGGGGCTGTCAGGTTCCTCCGGGTTCCCTCTGGTTCCC
Source organism: Nitratidesulfovibrio sp. HK-II (assembly GCF_003402415.2). Lineage (NCBI taxonomy): Bacteria > Pseudomonadati > Thermodesulfobacteriota > Desulfovibrionia > Desulfovibrionales > Desulfovibrionaceae > Nitratidesulfovibrio > Nitratidesulfovibrio sp. HK-II. The sequence goes on along the minus strand of NZ_AP036014.1, from coordinate 4,025,350 downwards.
CCCGGTTCTCCCCGGTTCCCGCTGCTGCCGGACATATTCCTGACGCAGGCGGCCCGGCGAAACGGGTGTTCCCGGAATGGGCGGTTCCGGAGATTGTAAAATTCAGGATGATCGGGTAATTGTCGCACATGGGGTGACCCCTGCGCGGCCCGTGTTCCACGGATGCACCGCGAGGGGCGTGAGGTTGCCGCTCCGGTGCATCGGCGTGCCGCTGGTGAAGCGGATGTGTCGCCAGCGAGACACGTGCGGCAGGTGCGCCCTTCGCGAAGGGCAGGCGCAGCCGGGACGCGGCGGTCCCTTCTTCCCCGCCCCCATGCCCCTCTTTCGAGGCGGCCTTTTTCCGGACGCCCCTTTGGCGGGCGGCCCGCTCACGGAGGCTGGATGGACATCGGCGGATACACCAGGCTGCGGCGCAGGCTCACCTTCGCCATGCTCGCCTTTTCGCTCGTGCCGCTCTTCGCGCTGGGCTTCTTCATCCATCTCCAGTTTTCCAAGACCTACCACGAGCGCATGGTCTCGGGCATCGAGGCGGTGACCGAAAGCAAGCGCCGCGCGCTGGACACCTTCCTTACCGAGCGCGTCTCGCAGATCAAGAGCCTGGCCTGGACCCATTCGTTTCGCGAACTCTCCGATTCCGCCCAGTTGGGGACCATCTTCGGGGTCATCCAGTCCAATGCCCGCTCCTACGTGGACCTCGGCGTCATCAACGATCAGGGCGAACACGTGGCCTACGTGGGGCCTTATTCGCTGGAGGCCGCCAACTACCGCGACGAGCCGTGGTTCCACGAGGTGATGCTGAAGGGCCAGTACGTCAGCGACGTGTTCACGGGCTTTCGCCGCTTTCCGCACTTCATCATCGCGGTGATGCGCCGCGAGAACGGCCGGGCGTGGATACTGCGCGCCACCATCGATTCCGCCGCCGTCAGCGCCATGCTGCACCGCGCCTACTCCGGCACCAACAGCGACGCCTTCCTGTTGGGCACCGACGGCACCCTGCAATCCGATTCGCGCAACAACGGCGCCATCATGACCAAACCCGGCCTGCGCATGACCATGCCCGACAGGGCCAAGCGCGGGGTGGTGGTGGACACCGTGGCCAACGCTGACGGCCGCCCCATGATCACCGGCATGACCTGGCTCGAGAACATGCCCTGGCTGCTGGTGGTCATGGACGACCCGCGCGAGCCCCTCTCCCCACTGGCTCAGACCCAGTTCATCGTGGTGCTGTTCCTGCTGGGCGGGGTGGCGGTGATCTGCCTGGGCACCTTCTTCACCACCCGGGTCATCGTGAACAAGGTCATCGAGGCCGACCGCAGGCAGTCCCGGCTCGACGCCTCGCTCATGCAGTCCAGCAAGATGGCCGCCCTCGGCAAGCTGGCCGCCGGGGTGGCGCACGAGGTCAACAACCCGCTCATGCTCATCCGCGAGAACGCCGGGTGGATCCGCGACCTGCTGTCCGAAGAGGACGCCGCCCGCATGGCCCACCACGCCGAGATCGAGGAGGCCGCCAACAAGATCGAGCAGCACGTGGACCGGGCCAAGGGCATCACCCACCGCATGCTGGGTTTTGGCCGCCGCATGGAACCCATGCAGGAAGACGTGCCCCTCAACGTGCTGACCGAGCAGACCGTGAAGTTTCTGGAAAGCGAGGCCCTGCATCGCAGCATCACCATCATCAAGGACTTCGACGCCGACCTGCCCGCCATCACCACCGACACCGCCCAGGTGCAGCAGGTGATCCTGAACGTGCTCGACAACGCCATCGACGCCGTGGGCCAGGGCGGCTCCATCACCGTGCGCACCGGAGCCACCGAGCGCGGCGACGAAGTGTTCGTGGCCGTCAGCGACACCGGCGGCGGCATCGCGCCCGAAGTGCTCGAGCATATCTTCGATCCGTTCTACACCACCAAGAAGGCAGGCGAAGGCACCGGCCTCGGCCTCGCCATCTGCTATTCGATCATGGAAAAACTCGGCGGCCGCATCGTGGCGGAAAGCACCCCCGGCAACGGGGCCACCTTCACCGTGTTCCTGCCCACCGCGCCGCCCGCCTTCACGCAGGATACCCTGCTCAACTTGCGGTAGAGCCTGCACCGATTTGACCGGGGGAAGGGACCCTTTGGAAAGGGTCTCCTTCCCCCGGACCCCCATCCCCCCAAACTTTTTGGTCGGGGGGACAACCCTGGAAGGGGTCAAGGGGGCATGGCCCCTTGCGGGGTGCGGGGCAGAGCCCCGCGTTCCACCGGTGCGAAGCATAGAATTTTTGGGGAACCATACGGGGCGGAGCCATGAAGATTCTCATCGTGGATGACGAGACGGAATTCCTGGACCTCATGCACAAGCGGCTGGCGCGGCGCGGCATGGAGGTGGACACGGCGGACAACGGCACGGACGCGGTGTCGCGCGTGGAGCAGGGCGGCTACGACGCCGTGGTGCTGGACGTGAAGATGCCGGGCATGGACGGGCTGGAGACGCTGCGGCGCATCAAGGCCCTGCGGCCCGAGGTGCCGGTGGTGCTGCTGACCGGGCACGCCAGCCTGGGCGCGGCCCTGACGGGCATGGAGCTGGGCGCGTTCGACTACATGCTCAAACCCGTGGCCATCAACGAGCTGATCTTCAAGCTGGGCGAGGCCGTGCGCCACGCCTGAGCGGGCAGGACGGCCCAGGGGACACGGACGGGGACGTAGCGAACCGGCGGCATTCCGGCTGGCGGCGGACGCCATGAGGCCGGTCACGGGCCACATCACGGTTCAGGCCACGACGCAGACCACGGCGGGCAGCATATGGGCGGATTCTTCCACACACTTGGCGCGCTGTTCCGGCGGCAGGACGCACCTGCCCCGGGCGACGGCGTGCCCGACGCCGAAACCGAACGGCTGCGCGCGCTGTACCGCGAGCGCTGCTCGCGGTTCCGGCTGCTGTTGTCCGCCAACAAGAGCGCCCTCGAGATCATGGCCGACATGGAGGACGCCCTGCGCGGGGTGCGCCCCTTCGGCATGACCTACGTGCGCGGGGCGTGCACCCGCGCGTGCGCCAGCGTGTTCCAGATCGTCCGGCACCTGAACGTGCTGTCCGACGACCGCTGGCCCGAACTGGAAGCGAAGTTCGACGAGATCCGCGCGGGCATCGAGGCCGTGGTGGCACCCCACGTGCGCGCGGGCGGCGGGCCGCTGGTGCTGCCCATTGCCGAAACCGGCGTGGACCTGGCCGACCAGACCGGCGGCAAGATGGCCAACCTGGGCGAAATCCGCCGCCGCCTCGGCATCACCGTGCCCGACGGCTTCGTGGTCACGGCTACCGGCTACCAGCGGTTCATGGAGGCGGGCGGCCTGCAGGAGGAGATCGACCGGCGGGTGCAGGCGGCCGACGCCACGCGGCTCGACGAGGTGTTCGCCCTGTCGGCGTCCATCCAGCAGCTCATCCTGGCCGCGCCCGTGCCCGACGACCTGGCCGCCGCCGTCACCGCGCAGGTGGAGCGCCTGGCCGGGCCGCTGCACGCTCCCCATCCCGGCACCGGAACCTGCATGGGGGCCGAGGTGCGCTTTGCCGTGCGTTCCAGCGCCGTGGGCGAGGATTCGCTGGATGCCTCCTTCGCCGGGCAGTACCGCTCGGAACTTAACGTGCCGCCCGAAGACGTGCTGGACACCTTCAAGGACATCGTGGCCAGCAAGTACGGCGTCACCGCCATGACCTACCGCCTGGCGCGCGGCATCCCCGACGAGGACGTGCCCATGTGCGTGGGCTGCCTGGTCATGGTGGACGCGGTGGCGGGCGGCGTGGCCTACAGCCGCAACCCGCTGGACCTGCGCGACAACACCGTGGTCATCAACGCCGTGCCCGGCCTGCCCAAGGCCGTGGTGGACGGCAGCTTCAGCCCCGACGTGTTCGTGGTCTCGCGCGAGGTGCCCATGCAGGTGGCCGTGCGGCAGATCGCGTCCAAGCCCCAGCGCTTCGTGCGCGACCCCATCGAGGGCGTGCGGCTGGAAGACATGCCCGCCCACCTCGTGGACGCCCCGTGCATCGACGATGCCCGCGCCCTGGAAATAGCCGCGCTGGCCGCCGGGTTCGAGGTGTTCTACGGAGAGCCGCAGGACATCGAATGGGCGGTATGCCCCGAAGGCGTGCTGACCATCCTGCAAAGCCGCCCCTTGCGCGAGGCGCGCCACGATGAACTGCCCGAGGGCGAATGCGTCCCGACGGGCGGGGCCGAAGGGGAGCAAGGGCCGGACGCCCATCCCGGCGGGACGACCGAAACCGGCCCCTTGCCGGGCGGCTACAATTGCGGTGAATCCGGCCCGCCGGTGCTGCTGCTGGGCGGCACCCCGGTCAGCCCCGGCGCGGGCGCGGGTCTGGCCCACGTGGTGCGCAAGGACATGGACCTGCTGTCCTTCCCCGACGGCGGGGTGCTGGTCATAGAGCGGGCTCTGCCCCGCTGGGCGCCGCTGCTGTCCCGTGCCGCCGCCGTGGTGGCCGAGGCGGGCGGTGCCGCCGGGCACCTGGCCAGTGTGGCCCGCGAGTACGGCGTGCCCGCCCTGTTCGGGCTGCCTCGCGCCACGGAGCTTCTGGAGCATGCGGGCATCGTCACCGTGGATGCCGACAACCGCCGCGTGCACCCCGGCCGCATCGAAGACCTTTTGGGCCACGCCCCGCGCCGCAACCTGATGGAGGGCAGCCCCGTGCATGGCGCGCTGGCCGCCGCCGCGCAGCTCATCCTGCCGTTGCATCTGCTGGACCCGGAATCGCCCCGGTTCGCCCCCGCCCATTGCCGCACCCTGCACGACATCACCCGCTTCTGCCACGAGAAGTCCGTGGAGGTGCTGTTCGGCGCGCCCGACGCCACGTCCCCCGCGGCCCAGCGGCTGGGCAAGCAGTTGCGGGTCAACGGCACCAAGTTGCAGTACTGGCTGCTGGACATCGACGGCGGCTTCCGCAAGCCCGTGCCCGGCCCCGTGGTGGACTTGGCCGACATCGCCTCCGCGCCCATGCTGGCCCTGTGGGAAGGCATGACCGCCGTGCCCTGGGCCGGGCCGCCCGCCACCGACGCACGCGGGTTCCTGTCCGTCATGCTGGAATCCACCGTGAACCCGGACCTGGAGCCCACCGCCGCCACCACCCTGGCCAATCGCAACTTTCTCATGATCTCGCGCGACTACTGCAACCTTCAGGCGCGCTTTGGCTACCACTTCTGCACCGTGGAAGCCATGGCCGCCGACAACCCGCACGAGAACTACGTGACCTTCCAGTTCAAGGGCGGCGCCGCCAGCGCCGACCGCCGCGCCCTGCGCGCCCGCTTCGTGGGCGAGGTGCTGGAGGCGCGCGGCTTCCGCGCCGACGTCAAGGACGACGCCCTGTTCGCCTCCCTCGAAGGGTTGCCCAAGGACCGCATCCTCACCCTGGTGCGCGGCGTGGGCTACCTGCTCATCCACACCCGCCAGATCGACATGGTGGCCCACAACGAACGCGTGTTCGGCCCCATCCGCGACCGCATCGCCGCCGACCTGGCGAGGATTGCGCCAGTTGCCTAGCTTTTGAGAAGTTGAAGAGTTGAGAAGAAGGAACCGGGGAGGGAGACCTTTTTTAAAAGGTCCCCTCCCCGGTTTGTTCTTTAAAAAACCTTAAAGAGCGTAATGCTACAACCGCTTGGCCACCTCGTCCCAGTTCACCAGCTTGTCGAAGAAGGCCTGGACGTAGTCGGGGCGCTTGTTCTGGTAGTCCAGGTAGTAGGCGTGTTCCCACACGTCGATGGTGAGGATGGGGGTATAGCCTTGGGTGAGGGGGGTGTCGGCGTTGCCGGTCTTCAGCACCTTCAGCACGTCCTTGCCGCCTTCGCGGCCCTTGACCAGCCAGGCCCAGCCGCTGGCGAACTGGGTCTTGGCGGCGTCGGAAAGCTGGGTGACGCAGGCGTCCACGGAGCCGAAGGCGGCGGACAGGGCGTCGGCCACCTTGGCCGGGGGCTTGCCGCCGCCGCCGGGTTTCATGCCCGCCCAGTAGAAGGTGTGGTTCCAGGACTGGGCGGCGTTGTTGAACAGCGCGGCCTTGGCCGGGTCGCCCGCCACGGATTTGACCAGTTCTTCCAGCTTCATGCTGGCCATGGGGGTGCCTGCCACGGCCTTGTTCATGTTGCCGTAGTAGGCCGCCGTGTGCTTGCCGTAGTGAAACGAGATGGTGCGCGCGCTGATGGCGGGTTCCAGCCCGTTTTCAGGGTAGGGCAGCGGCGGCATGGGAAAGGCGTCGGGGGCGTCGGCGGCGTGGGCAACGGTGGGTCCAAGCAGGCGGGTGCCCGCCGCCACGACGGCGGCGGAGGCGCACAGGGACATGAAGCAGCGACGGGTGAAATTGGACGGCATGGCGTTCTCCTTGTGGATGATGGTGGGCCGCTCTGCCGGGCGGCAGGGCCGGAAGGCTGGACGGCAGGGCGGATCGGGGCGCGGACGGCCCCGCATGGGCCGGAATGCCAGGGCCCGCGTGGGAAAGATGTGCAAGGTCGCGGGGCGGGAGCCTGCGGGAGCGATGGAAACGCGGGCAAGTACCACCACCATAGCACGAAACGTGTGCGTCGCAACAGGTGGATGCCGTGCGAAGCGGACGGCGGCCGAGGGCGGTGGTCCGGGCCCGGGGCATGGGGCCCGGGCTGGTCCGGCCTGGTGGACGCAGCGGTGGGCGTGGGCGAGGAAAACGAAAAGGCCCCTCCGCCAGGGGCGAAGGGGCCTTGGTTTGCCGTCTCGGGCAGGAGGCTAGGCTTCCTGCTTGATCTTGGACTTCTTCATGGTCAGGCCGATGCCGTCGAACAGTTCGAAGATGGCGAAGCCGTACCACACGGTGTACAGCACGTAGAAGATCAGCAGGCCGACCATCACGCCCATCTTGTCCATGACCTTGGCGGCCGGGATGCCGTAGAAGTTGTAGCCGGTCTCCACGGCGCGCTTCAGCACCGCGTCCACGACGTTGGCTTCTTCCACCATCTTGTTCTTCTGCAGGGCCTTGATCATGGGGTTCAGGCCTTCCCACCACGCTTCCATGACCACCATGTGGTCCATCCCGGCGTAGCGGGCCGCAACGGCCTTGCCGTCGTTCTTGTACATGGCGTCGGCGTCGAGCACAGCGGCGGCAAGCAGGGTGCCCAGGTCGCCTTGCACCTTCAGGGTTGCGCCGTCGGCGGTGGCGGTGATGCCAGCGGCGGCGAAGACCTTGGCGGCGTCGGCGGCCTTCTTGGAGGAGTAGGATACCTCGACGGCCTTGCCCTTCAGCGGTTCGACGCGCTTCTGCACTTCAGGAATGAAGTAGGAAGAACCCTTGGAAAGCTTGTTGAACAGATCATCCGAGTATTCCAGGCCGTTCATGGCCTTGCCGCCGTCACCGGGGAACAGTGGCATGAAGATCAGGAAGAAGACCGCGCAGAAGGAGCCCATCAGCAGCAGGCCCTTCATGAAACTGCTCTTGCTATGGATAAGCATGTTACGCCTCCGCTCTCAGCTTGCCGATGTTGGCGAAGAACTTGCCGAACACCCAGGCGCCAAAGATGGCAACAACCACCCAGAACACGATGTTGCCCACGAATTCGATGTTGTTCACCAGGTCCTTGGACATGGAGATCATTTCCAGTTCCACCATCTTCTTGGGCAGGGTGGCGACGCGGTTGATGAAGCCCGCGATGATCGACATGGCGTAGAAGCCGCGGATGTGGATGCCCTTGACCACCTTGGTGGTCAGCGCGCCCACCTGGATGCCCAGGAGCGAGCCGATCAGCATGCCCATGGCCAGGGTGTAGAACACGTAGCCGTAGATGGCGTACTGGGCGATGGCGCCGAGACCGGCGGTGAAGATGATCTGCAGGATGTCGGTGCCCACGGTGGTCATGGAGGACACGCCGAAGATGTACACGAACATGGGGAAGGTGATGAAGCCGCCGCCCACGCCCATGATGGCCGCCAGAATGCCCACCACCACGCCGCCCGCGGCGACGATCCAGCCGGAAATGCGGCGGCCGCCGGGCACGAGGTCTTCGTCGAAGGTGATCATGGGCGGCACGTTCATGGCCTGCAGCTTGACGGACAGGCCGGTTGCGCCGCTGCTGCCGCCGTGGGCGTCACCGCCGCCGCCGGAGCGGCTGGACTTGATGAAGTCGAACAGGGCGTAGAAGCCCAGAAAGCCCAGCAGCACCGCGTAGATGGAGCTGATGAACATTTCCGACAGCAGCGGGTCCTTGTTGTACAGGCCCTTGTTGATGGCCCCGCCAATGAACGTGCCCGCGCCCGACCCCACCAGGAATGCGATGGCCAGCTTCACCGACACGTTGCCCAGCTTCTTGTGCACCGTGGTGCCCATGATGGCCTTGGCGAAGATGTGGAACAGGTCGGTGCCCACTGCCAGGATGCCCTTGACCCCGGCGGCCATCAGTGCCGGCGTGATGATGAAGCCCCCGCCCGCGCCGATGCAGCCGGTGATCAGGCCGGCGGCCAGGCCCACCGCGATGGAGACCAGGAAGATCTTGGTGGAGTAGAACGCGGGCGCGTAGGCGGTCTTGCTGCCCAGCATGGAGCCCGCCTCGGCGAAGCTGAACATCAGGATCGGCAGCAGCAGGATGCCGAGGATGATCAGTTTCTTCCGGTTCTTGATGATGGACGTGGACACCTCGATATCCCACTGCGCGTGGGCGATGGAGCTCGCCTTCAGGAATTCGAAGACTTGTCTTGGAAAGCTCATGGTTCCTCCGTGAAACACGATGCGTGATGCATACCCTTCTACCCAGCCTCCGCCCCCATGCACCCCTCGCGGCGCAGTGGGACGCACCGGAGAGAGCAATGGTTGTGCCAAAACGAACGAGATTGGCATATCTCGGATATCCCGGTGGAATGAATGATTTCTTGTTAAGGGTGGTCAGGTTTTGGCGTGCCCCTTGGGGTGTGACTGCGGTGGCGGTGGGCTGCGGCTGTCCGGAATCTTTGCAGTGGCCCGTCAGTCGGCCAATACCACCATTTGGGCGCGCGCGGTGCGGGGCGGCCCAACGGGGGCGACTGCGCATTGCGGTGTGGTGGAGGGTGGGTGACATGCGCGATTTTTCATGAATAATTGTTTGAAACAAGTATGTTGCTACTTCGGCCCGTGCGTTTTCGTGGTTGCGGTTGGCGTTGGTGGCACGCGGACGGGGCGGGGTGTCAGCTTTCTTTACACGGCAGCAAGGAATCCGGCGTTCAGCCCGGAGCGGCGCGAACGACTGGCGCGTCCCGCGCGGCCGGTTCCACGCCGGTCGCTCTGTTCACCCGGCCTGTACAGGCCGGGGCGGACGCGGTAGGTGAGGCCCATGCCCATACGCGCCCTTATCTTCGACCTTGACGGCACCCTGCTGGACACGCTGGAGGACCTGGCCGACGCGGCCAACGCCTGCCTGCTGGCCGAGGGACTTGCAGCGCACCCCGTGGACGCCTACCGCCACTTCGTGGGCGACGGCGTGGAAACCCTGTTCCGACGCGCGCTGCCGCCCGGCATCCCCCCCGGCGGCGCTGCCGACAAGGCAGTGGCCGCGCTGGTGGCCCGCATGCGCGAGGAATACGGCGCGCGCTGGTCGGCCAAGACCGGCCCCTACCCCGGCATACGTGAACTGCTGGCCGCGCTGACTCCCACCGGGCTGCCCCTGGGTGTGCTGTCCAACAAGCCGCACGCCTTCACCCGCTTGATGGTGGCGAGTTTTTTTGGCCAGGCCGGGGGAGGCGCGAAGGGCAGCATGGGGGATGCGGCGGGCGACGATGTTCCGCTGGGCCCGTTCGCGGTGGTGGCCGGGGCTCGTCCCGGCGTGCCCCGCAAGCCCGATCCGGCGGCGGCCATCGCCACGGCCCGCGCGCTGGGGGTGGACCCGGCGCACGCGGCCTTCGTGGGTGACAGCAACGTGGACATGCGCACCGCCCACGGCGCGGGCATGCTGGCCGTGGGCTGCCTGTGGGGCTTCCGGGGCGAGGCGGAGCTGCGCGAGAGTGGGGCGGCGGTGCTGCTGTCCCATCCGCTGGACCTGCTCCGCCACCTGTAGGGCCTGTTTCCGCATCATCCGTTTGGCTGCTGGCGGCCTTCGGGGCGGACGCCAGCGGCTGAAACGCCAGATCGGCAATGCCTGGGCCGGGTCTGGGCAATATCGGGGCAAGATCAGGCCGTGGCCTCGGGGTCGTATTCCCGCAGTCCCTGCTCGCGGATGGCCCGCGCGATGGCGTTGACCAGGGTGGCCGCCTCCACGGGCTTGGTCAGGTAGCCGTCCATGCCCGCCGCCAGAAACTGTTCGCGGTCGCCGCGCATGGCGTGCGCGGTCAGGGCGATGATGGGCGTTGTCGAGCGCGTCCGCAGGGTGCGCGGGTCCAGGCCCGGCGAGCCCTGCGCGGCGGGGGTTGCGCGGGCGTGCCGCCTTTCCGCAGCCGGGGGCTCGTCTGGTGGCATTGTGTCCGGCGGCATTGTGCCTGGCGCGCCGCCAGGCGCGGCCAGGTGCGCCGTTTCGCCCCGTGCCAGCGCGCGTACCCTGCGGGTGGCCTCCATTCCGTCCATGACCGGCATCTGGATGTCCATGAGCACGCAGTCGTAGTCGGCGGCCATCAGGGCCTGCACGGCGCGTTCGCCGTTGTCGGCGGTGGTCACCCGCGCCCCCATGTTTTCCAGCAGACGTGTAACCGCCAGGCGGTTCACCGCGTCGTCCTCGGCCAGCAGGATGGACCGCCCGCGCAGCGTCATGACGTCCGCCGTCGACAGGTCCGTCGCCGTCTCCTCCACCTTGTTCACGAACCGGAAGGGCAGGCTGACGCTGAAGGCGGTGCCCTGGCCGGGCGCACTCTCCACGGCGATGGTGCCGCGCATCAGCCGCACCAGCCGCCGCACGATGGGCAGCCCCAACCCCGCGCCCTGGTAGCGCCGGGTGGAGGCCGTCTCGCCCTGCACGAACGGCTTGAAGATGTCGTCCAGCCGGTCGTCAGCAATGCCGATGCCGGTGTCGCGCACGGTGAACAGCACGCGGCACCCCCGCGATCGCGTGGCCTGCACCCGCCACGCCTCCACCGCCACCTCGCCCTCGTCCGTGAATTTCACGGCGTTGCCCACCAGGTTGAACAGCACCTGGCGCAGGCGCATGGCGTCGCCGCTCAGGTGGCGGGGTATGCGCTCGTCCACGACCACCCGCAGGGCCAGGCCCCGTTCGGCGGCCGGGCCCTCGAACAGGCCGCGCACCTCGTCCAGCACCGCCCGCGCCTCGAACGGCTCGTCGTGCAATTCCAGCTTGCCCGCCTCGATGCGCGAAAGGTCCAGGATGTCGCCCAGCAGCAGCCCCAGGCGGCGGCACGACTGCATGGCCGCGCCCGCGTACATCTTGCGCATGGCGGCGGCAGGGTCTTCCAGCAGCAGTTGCAGCATGCCCATGATGCCGTTGAGGGGCGTGCGTATCTCGTGGCTCATGTTGGCCAGGAATTCGCTTTTGGTGCGGTTGGCGGCCTCTGCCGCCTCCTTGGCGCGGCGCAGTTCGCATTCGGCCTGCTTGCGGGTGGAACTGTCGCGCACGATGGCCAGCAGCAGCGGGTCGCCCTCTTCTTCCTCCATCAGGGCCATACGCATCTCCACCGGCAGCGGGATTCCCCCCTGGGTGCGGTGGGTGGTTTCGAACGTGGTCTTGCGCCGTTTCTCCAGGTTGGCGCGCAGCCGGGCGAAGGCGCGCCGGTCCAACCGTTCGTCGATGTCGATCAGGTTCATGCGCAGCAACTGTTCGCGGGTGTGGCCAGTCTGGTGTTCCGCCTCGGGGTTGGCGTCCAGGATGCGGCCCGCGCCATCAATGAGATAGATGGCGTCGCCCGCGCTTTCCACCAGCATGCGCAGCCGCAGTTCGCTGCGGCGCAGGGCTTCTTCGGCGCGGCGCTGCTCCGTGACGTCGGTGATGATGGAGTACAGCAGCGCCTCGCCGTGCAGGACCAGGTTGCCGGTGTTGGATTCCACGTCGCGGGTGGAGCCGTCGGCCAGCCGGTGGCGAAAGCGGAAGCGCTGCTTCTCGCCCCGAGCCGCGGAAGAAAGTTCGCCCCGCAGCGCGTTGGGCGGCAGGGTGTTGATGTCCGAGATGTGCATGGTGCGCAGCACGGTGCGCGGCCAGCCGTAGAATTCGGCGGCGGCGGGGCTGGCGTCGCGGATGGCCTTGGTGGCCGGGTCGATGAGCAGGGCCACCACGTGGTTGTTCTCGAACAGGCTTCGGTAGTGGGCCTCGCTTTCGCGCAGGGTGCGCCCGGCGCGCAGTCGCTCCAGTTCGGCCGTGGCGCGCCCGGCCAGGATGCGCATGATCGCGGTGCCCTCGCCCGATGGCAGGGCCATGGGCAGGTCGTGGAACACCGCCAGCACACCCAGGGCGTTGCCCCGTGCGTCGCGCAGCCCGAGGCCCATGTAAGAGCGTATGCCCAGCGAAACGTGCAGTTCGGCTTCCGGAAAGGTGTTCTGCACCCCGTCGGCGAACACGCACAGGTCGGGTGCATTGAGGGCCTGCGCGCAGGGCGTGCCGCGCAGCGCGTAGTCGAAGGGTTCGGCGGGCGCGTTGCCCAGCCACGCGGCCAGCACGCGCAGGTAGTCCCCGTCGTCGCGCAGCTCGCCCACCAGGGCGTAGCGCGCCCCCAGCCCCCGCGCCAGCTGCTGCACCAGCATCTGGAAGAACTCTTCCTCCACCAGCGGCGAGGTGACCTGCACGATGCTGCGCAGGGTGCTTTCGGCCCGGCCCAGGGCGCGGCGGGCTTGGTGCAGGCGCAGGGCCAGCCACAACAGCAGGGCGGCGGCGGGTATGACCAGCGCGGCGTCGTCGGCGACGTCGCTCCACCACGGGGCGGAGGGGGGCGAGGGAGGCTGGGGGGCGGCGTTGTCCGTTGCCCGCGAGGCGGCTTGCACTGCGATCCGGGCCGTTGCCAAGGGCGCGGCCGGGGCCAGCGCGGTCGGCCAGCACAGGGAGACCGCCATCGCAAGGGCGACGAACCGGACGACAGCGGATGCGGCCCCGAAATGATGCATGCTGGGCATGGCGGCTCCCCGTGCGCGGGTGGCGCGCCGCGCCGTGCGCGGCGCAAGGTGGTGCGTGTGGGGAGTATACGCGAAACCGCGCGCGGAGCGACATGAAAATTGCGGTGATGTGGGGTGTCGGCGTCGTGCTGGGGGATGAATCGGGGCGCGCGGGGGTGCAATCCGATCCGCCCCGTCACCCGCCCCCTACACGGGGATACGGGCAGAGCCGCCCGCGCACGAAATTGATGCGCCGGGGCCATGCCTGTGGTATGCCGGGGGCAAGGCGGCCAACCCCGCGACAGCAAAATCATAATCGAAGCAAAGGAGCGGACGCATGAACAAGGCGACGAAACCGGCAAAGGCCAAGCCCGCGAAGCCCGCCAAACCCACGGCGGCGCCCTCCCCGCGCGATGCCCGCAAGGCCAAGGTCATCGAGGTGCTGAACAAGGCGCGCGCCATGGAGCTGAACGCCATCACCCAGTACATGAACCAGCACTACGGGCTGGACAATATGGACTACGGCGAACTGGCGGCCAACATGAAGCTCATCGCCATCGACGAGATGCGCCACGCCGAGATGTTCGCGGAACGCATCAAGGAACTGGGCGGCGAACCGTGCACCGACCGCGCGGGTGATCTGGTCAAGGGCCAGGACGTGCGGACCATATTTCCCTATGACGCCGGGCTCGAGGACGACACCATCGACTTCTACAACCAGTACCTGCTGGTGTGTCGCGAAAACGGCGACAGCATCAGCATGAAGCTGTTCGAAACCATCATCGAAGAGGAACAGACCCACTTCAACTACTTCGACAACGTGGGCGAGCACCTGAAGAATCTGGGCGACACCTTCCTGTCGAAGATCGCGGGCACCTCCGCCTCCACCGGTCCTTCCACCAAGGGCTTCCTGATCAGCAAGGGCGGCGCCGCGGCGGGCTAGCCCCGGCTGCGGTTGCGGCCCCAAGGGCCGTCTTCCTGCATTGCGCCACACGGCGGCACGCATGCGTGCCGCCGTTTTCGCGTCTGGCGGATTTGTTGGCCGACGAGGGGGGGCGCGCCGCAGCGCAAGGGGCGGCGGGCGAAGCGGCAAGGAGGCCGGGGCACGTGCCGGGGCGCTGGAACGGCCGGGTTGCCGCCCGTCAATATCGCCCGTCAATATCGCCAGTCCGTGTCGCCTGCCGATGTCGCCCCTCAACGCCGCCGGGTCAGGGCCGTCCGGACCGGAAGGCGCGCAGCCCCAGCAGCAGACCGGCCATCAGCAGGGCCACGCCGCCAAGGCTGCCGGGGTCCGGCGCTTCGCCCCGCCAGCAATAGGCGTAGGTCAGGGCGGCCAGCGTCTCGCAGACCATCAGCTGCCCCGCGAGCCCGGCGGGCAGCAGGCGGCTGGCCCGGTTCCACAGGGTGGTGCCCAGCCACGAGGCCAGCAGCCCCAAGGTGAACATCAGCCCCGCGAAGGTCCACGGCCGGGGGCCCAGCGGGACGGCGAACCCGCCGCCCGCCATGCCGACGGCTCCGTTTCCGGCAAGGGCGTACCACGCCATGGCGCAGGCCATGCCCAGCAGCGCGGGCGGCAGGGTGGCCAGCCCCTGCGCCGTGGCCCACAGCCCGGACCCCAGGTGCGGGCGTTGCGCCAGCCACTGGCTGTTGCGCAGCGGATACCACGTCCAGCAGGCCACGGCCCCCCAGGCCAGCGCCACGCCGGTCAGGTAGTCGGCCATGGGCCGGTCGAAGCCGAGGCGGCCGATTTCGTGGCGGTTCACCAGCAGCACCCCGGCGGCGATGGCCGCCAGCGGCGGGGCCAGCCGCCTCCAGCGCAGCCGCCGGTCGCGCAGGTTGGAGATGATGGCGATGATGATGGGCAGGGTGCCGATGATCACCGTGGGCAGGGGCGCGTCCGCAAGTTGGATGGCCGCGGAAAGGCACAGGTAGTACAGGATGTTGCCGGTCAGGGCCAGTTCCAGCGCGCGCAGCCAGTCGGCCCGGTCCAGTTGGCGCAGCCGGACGCGGTCGCGCAGGCCCAGCACCAGCGCGATGGCCCCGAACGCCGTGTACCGGCCGAACGAGAGCAGGGCGGGCGGGTAGTCGCCCAGCAGCAGCGGCACGATGAACACCAGCCCCCAGGCCAGGCCCGCGCCCAGGGCGCACAGGGATCCTTGGGCCAGCATGCGCGGGGTCAGGACGGGGACGGCGGACAGGCGCGGGGCGTGCTGCGGCGTGGGCATGCCCCCTGCTACGCCGTACGGGGGCGCGCGGCAAGGGTGCCGTCTCCGGCCCGGCGCGGCGGTGCGCCGGGCCTGACGTCACGTCACATCACATCACGTCACGTCAGGGCAGGCGTCGCGTTACTGACAGACGGGCTTTGCGCCAGCCTGCTGCGCGGCCAGCCATTCCACCACGGCGGGCTTATCGGCCTCGCTGACCTGCGCGCCCTTGCCCATCATGCGGGTGACGGTGGTGTTCCAGGCGGTCTTGTCCTTCACGCCCAGGTTGGCGCAGATGCGCTGGGTGTTGTGGCACTTGGAGCAGGCGGACATGACGGTGCCCGCCGGGTCCTGCGCGCTGGCTGGCGCGGTGAAGGACAGGGCGGCCAGGCCGACGAACGCGGCGGCGATGAGCAGGGCGGCCGGAATCCGGCCACGGAAGGCGGACAGGCGGGGCATGGGCAACTCCTTGGTTGAAGGGGATTGCCGCCAGTATACACGCGGGCGCGCGCCGGGCGCAATGGGGGGATGCGGAAAAGGGGAAAATCGGGCGGGCCGATGAGGACAAGCGCGTGGGGGAGGGGCAGCGGACCTATGGGCACAAGGGCTTGTCGCCCGGCTTGCGGGTGGCCAGCCAGTCGATGACGGCGGCGCGCTCGTCCGGCCCAACGTTGGCCCCGCCCGTGATCATGCGGTCCACGGTCTTTTCCCAGCCCGCCCGGTCCAGCTTGCCGATGTCCGCGCAGATGCGCTCCGCTCCGTGGCAGATGCGGCAGGCCCGCATGACCACGGTCTCTCCGGGCGGCGTCTTGTCGCCGCAGCCCGCGAGCAGGGCGGGCGACGCCAGCAGGGCCAGCACGGAAACCCATGCCGCAAGCCGCCCGAGGGGAGGGGGAAGGCGCGGGACGCGAAGAAGGGGCTTGCGCGGTCGCGGGCCTTCGGGGCCGTGGATGCGGGGGGTGGCGGGGTCGGGGGACGCATGCGGCATGGCGGGCCTCCTGACGGGGGATGGTTGAAGCACCATACCGCAAACAGGGCCGCGCGCAACGTGCCCCACGCAGGTGCCGGGCGCGGCGATGACGGTGACGTGCCGCACGTGTCCGCTCGTGCCCGCTCGTATCCGTGGGAAAGGCCGCATAGGGGGCCAAGGCTTCCTGCTGCGTGAAGGTGCCCCGGTTACCTGGCCATCTGAAACACCACCGGCATCTCCACTTCGCAGGATACGTCGCGGCCGTCGCGGCCGCAGGGACGAAAGCGCCAGCGCTCCACGGTGTCAAGGGTGGTGTCCGCGAACAGTTCGGTGGCCTCGCCGCCCACGACGCGGCTGGACACCACGCGCCCCTTGGTGTCGATGCGCAGGCGCACCACCACCATGCCCTCCACGCCTCTGCTGCGGGCTTCGGCCGGGTAGGGGGGGCGCGGCGCGTACAGGGCGCGCGGCTTGCGGTCGTATCCATCGCCGCCGCCCTGCCCGTCGGTGCCGAATCCCTCGCCGCCGGGGCCGGATTTGCCGGATGATCCGCCCCCGGTGCCGCCCCCGGCCCCGAAGGCCACGCCTTTGTCCGTGCCGCCGCTGCCGGGGGCCGTTCCTTCCAGTTCGCCCGACGCGGTGGGGCTGCCCTGGGCGTCCACCTCGGTGGCGGGCTGGTGGGGCGCTGCCGGGGACGTCGCGGCAGCCGGTGGCGGGGCCTGCCGTTCAACGGGTTTGGGCTGGCGCGCCTTGTCCCGCTTGCGGGCGCTGACGGCCTTGGCGTCGGGCTTCACCTCCCTGGCCTGTGGCGGCGTGAGGGTGGGCGCGCTGGCCGCGTCCTTCGCCTGCACCGCCGCCGGGGGCGGGGCCGCGCGCTTGCCGCCTGGTCCGCCCAGGGTAAGTTCCATCATCTGGCTGCCGCCGCCAAGCCCGCCACCTTCCAGCCCGCTGGCCGCATCCAGCGGCATCTCGAACAGCAGCGCCGCCGCCAGCAGGCAGTGCGCAACCACGGCCCACAGCGTGAAACCGTCGAATATTCCGGAACCGCTGCTGTCCCGAGTGGCTACGAATGTGCCGCCCCTCGTCCCGCCCTCCGCGCGGCATGCGGACGCAACCGTGCGTGTGGTCATGGCCGCGCCCCTGGCGTCTGGTCGCCCCCGGGCTGCTCCTCTTCGGCCATGACGTTCATTTTCTGCACCCCGGCGGCGCGCACCATACCCAGCACCCGCACCACCCGGCCGTAGGGCACGGTCTCGTCCGCGCGCAAAAACAGCAGGCGGTTCGGCGTCACCACGCGTTCCTGCGCGAAGGCGGCCAGGTCCGCGTCGGCCACGGCGTCCTCGTCCAACAGCAGGCTGCCGTCGGCGCGGATGGTCAGCACCACGTGGTCGCTTTCGGTGGGCAGGGCGTCCACTGTTTTGGTCTGCGGCAGCGAGACGTCCAGCCCCGACTGCATCATGGGCGCGGTGATCATGAAGATCACCAGCAGCACCAGCATCACGTCCACGAAGGGCGTGACGTTGATCTCGGAAACGACGCCGCCGTCCTCGTCAGATGCCGCCCGCATCATCCGCCTCCGCCAGTTGCGCGCCGTTGCCGCCCAGCGCCGCGCCCACGTCGTG
This sequence comes from Nitratidesulfovibrio sp. HK-II, assembly GCF_003402415.2. Taxonomy (NCBI): domain Bacteria; kingdom Pseudomonadati; phylum Thermodesulfobacteriota; class Desulfovibrionia; order Desulfovibrionales; family Desulfovibrionaceae; genus Nitratidesulfovibrio; species Nitratidesulfovibrio sp. HK-II. The sequence goes on along the minus strand of NZ_AP036014.1, from coordinate 4,007,570 downwards.
CATGACGTGGTTCAGGATCACCCCCGCCAGGTTCACCAGCCGGGCCTTGACCCTGTTCAGGGCGGCGGTGTGCAGGTTGAAGCCTATGGCCGCCGGTATGGCCACGCCAAGGCCCACGGCGGTGGCGATGAGCGCCTCGGAGATGCCCGGGGCCACGGCGGCGATGGAGGCGGACTTGGCCCCGGCCAGGTCGTGGAAGGCGTCCATGATGCCCCACACGGTGCCGAACAGCCCAACGAACGGGGCGATGTTGGCGGTGGTGGCCAGCAGGGGCAGTTGGGCCCCCAGCCTCCCGCCCTCGTCGGACACGGCGTGGCGCAGCGAACGGCGCACGTTGTCGGCCACCAGGGCGGCGGGGGCGTTGCACGCGCTCATGCGGCGATATTCGTCGTACCCTGCGCGCAGCAGGCTCCAGGCCATCCTGTCGCCGGAATCGCGAAACCGGGACATGGCCTGCTCCAGGCTTTCCATGCGGCCCAGCAGGTGCATGCAGCCGTCGATGCGTTCGGCCGCGCCCCGCAGCAGCAGGGCCTTGCGGAAGATGATGCCCCAGCTGGCCACGGACATGCCGAGCAGGGCCACCATCACCGTCTTGGCCACGGGCGTGGCTTGGGCGTACATTCCGATAATGCCGGTATCCATCTGAATCTCCTTGAAGGTACTGTCTGAAAAGTCGCGCGCCGGGGTCAGCCCGCCGTCACCCCGCCGTTGTGGACGGCGGGCCGGTGGGTGCGGTCGGGTCGCACAGCCGGGCGGCGTCCAGCAGCGCCCGCAGTTCGTCCGACGCGGGGTTCTGGAACAGGGCCGCCGAGGCGCCGTGTTCCACTATCCGGCCCGCCCGCAGCACCAGCATGCGGTGGCAGAAACTGCGCACCAGCGAGAGGTCGTGGGTGATGAACAGACAGGCCATGCCGTGGCGTTGCTGCAACCGGCGCAGCAGCGCCACGATCTGGAACTGCAACGCCCTGTCCAGCGACGAGGTGGGTTCGTCCAGCACCAGCAGGTCCGGCTCGAGCGCCAGCGCGCGGGCGATGGCCACCCGCTGGCATTGCCCGCCGGAGAGCTCGCCGGGGTACCGGTACAGAAAGTCCGCATCCAGGCCCACTTCTTCCAGCGAGGCCAGCGCGCGTCGCCTCCGTTCTTCCGCGCGGGCCACGCCGTGGACGGCCAGCCCCTCGGCAATGCTTTCGCCCACGGTCATGCGTGGGCTGAGCGACGCGAAGGGATCCTGGAACACGGCCTGCATCCGTCTGCGCAGCGGGCGCAGGCGCGCGGGGGGCAGGTCGTGCAGGGGCAGGCCGTCCAGCGCCACCCGACCCTCGGCGTCCAGCAGCCGCAGCACGGCAAGGGCCAGCGTGCTTTTGCCCGACCCGCTTTCGCCCACCACCCCCAGGCATTCGCCCCGCCGCAGGTGGAACGACACACCGGCAAGGGCGCGCGGCGCGGGCCGGTGCCGACGGAACAGGCCGCCGCGCGGGGCGAAGGAAACGCCAAGGCCCTCGGCCCGCAACAGTTCGGGCGCGCCATCGGTGTTGCCGGGCAGGGGCGCGGGGCCGGGCGGACCTTCCGCCCCCAGCAGGGCGCGGGTCACCGGGTGGGTGGGCGCGGTGAACAGGGTGTGCGCCGGGGCGGCCTCCACCACGCGGCCGTCGTCCATGACGTGGATGGCGTCCGCCAGGCTGCGCACCACGCCAAGGTCGTGGCTGACGATGAGCACGGCCATGCCCAGGCGGGCGCGCAGGTCGTCGAGCAGGCGCAGGATTTCCACCTGCACGGTGGTGTCGAGGGCGGTGGTGGGCTCGTCCGCGATGAGCAGGTCCGGTTCGTTGGCCAGCGCCATGGCCAAGGCGACGCGCTGTCGCTGTCCGCCCGAAAGCTGGTGGGGAAAGGCGCGCAGCCGGGATTCCGGCGCGTCCAGCCGCACCAGGTCCAGCAGTTCCAGCGCCCGTGCGCGGGCGGCCGGGCCGCGCATGCCCCGGTGCAGGGCGAGCGGTTCGGTCAGTTGGCGCTCCACGGTATGCAGCGGGTTGAGGCTGGACAGCGGATCCTGGAAGATCATGCCGATGCGCCGCCCGCGCAGCGTTTGCAGCAGGGCTTCACCCGCGCGCAGCAGATCAACGCACGGGGCTGGCGAGGGCGATGCCGCGCCGCCCGCCATGCCCGCGTGGAACAGCGCGCTGCCCCCGGTGATGCGGGCCCCGGCGGGCAGCAACCCCAGCAGGGCGCGGGCGGTAAGCGACTTGCCGGAACCGCTGGCCCCCACCAGTGCGGCCACGCGACCGCGCTCAAGGGTCAGGTCCACGCCATGCAGCACCGGGTGGGCGGCCGGACCCGTGCCGAATTCCATGCGCAGGCCGCGCACTTCGAGCAGGGGTGTGATCATGCCGTGCCTTCCTGTGCGGCTTGCGCGTTGCGGGCGTTTGCCGTGCGGGCGTCAGGCCGCGCACGGGGTACGGCCACGGCGGGGTCGAAGGCGTCGCGCACCCCTTCGCCGATGAACACCAGCAGCATCAGCAGGCCCGCCAGCACCCCGAAGGCCGAACACCCTATCCACGGGGCGTGCAGGTTGCCGCGCCCCTGCGAAACCAGTTCGCCCAGCGACGGATAGCCGGGCGGCAGGCCGAAGCCGAGAAAGTCGAGCGAGGTCAGGGTGACGATGGAGCCGTTCAGGTAGAACGGCAGGTAGGTGACCACGGCCACCATCGCGTTGGGCAGCACATGGCGCAGCATGATGCGCCATTCCGGCACGCCCAGGGCACGGGCTGCGCGCACGTAGTCAAGGTTGCGCCCGCGCAGGAATTCCAGGCGCACTGCCGGGACCAGGCGCATCCACCCGAACAGCAGCATGACCGCCAGCAGGGTCCAGAAGGTGACCCGGACCATGCTGGATACGATGATCAGCAGGTACAGGACGGGGATGCCGGACCATATTTCCATCATCCGCTGGCCGATCAGGTCCACCTTGCCGCCAAGAAAGCCCTGGGCAGCGCCAACCACGATGCCCACGGCCGCGCCTACAAGGGTCAGGGCAAGGCCGAACAGCACGGACAGGCGAAAGCCGTACAGCAGCCGGGCCAGTATGTCGCGGCCCTGGTCGTCGGTGCCCAGCCAGTTGTGGCGGCTGGGCGGCGCGGGAAAGGTGCCCGCGTCGTAGTTGATGGTGGCGTCGGCAAATCGCACCGGTGGCCACAGGGCCCACCCGTTGCGGCTGATGAAATCCGCCACCACGGGGTCGCGGTAGTCGGCCGGGGCGTCGAATTCTCCACCGAATTCCCGCTCGGAATGGTCGCGCAGCACGGGCAGGAACACCCGCCCGTTGACCACGACCAGCAGGGGGCGGTCGTTGGCGATGAATTCCGCGCCCATGCTGGCGCAGAACATGGCCAGGAACAGCATCAGCGACCACCATGCCCGGCGGTTGACCCGAAAGGCGTCCCATCTGCGGCGCGTGGCGCTCATGCGGACACCTCGCGGCGTTCGAAGTCTATGCGCGGGTCCACCAGCATGCACACCACGTCGCCCACCAGTGACATGACGAGACCGATCAGCGTGAACACGTACAGGGTGGCGAACATCACCGGGTAGTCGCGCTGCATGGCCGCCTCGAAGCCCAGCAGGCCAAGGCCGTTGAGCGAGAAGATGGTCTCGATGAGCAGCGCCCCGGTAAAGAACACCCGTACGAAGGCGGCGGGAAGGCCGCTGATGACCAGCAGCATGGCGTTGCGGAATACGTGCCGCCACAGCACCGCCTTGCGCGACAGCCCCTTGGCCAGGGCCGTTTCCACGTAGGCCTTGCCCAGTTCGTCAAGGAAGGCGTTGCGGGTGAGGGCCGTGAGCCCCGCGAACCCGCCGATGACCATGGAGCCGATGGGCAGCACCATGTGGTGGGCGTAGTCCGCCATCTTGCCCATGGCCGAAAGTTCGGCGAAGTGGGGCGATGTCAGGCCGCGCAGGGGAAACCACTTGAAATAGCTGCCCCCGGCAAACAGCACCACCAGCAGCACGGCCAGCAGGAAGGCTGGTATGGCATGCGCCGCGATGACCGCCACGCCCGAGGCGGTGTCGAACCGGCTGCCTCGCCGCACTGCCCGGGCCATGCCCAGGGGAATGGACACGGCGTAGATGATCAGGGTGCTCCACAGCCCCAGCGACAGCGAAACGGGCATGGCTTCGCCCACCAGTTCCAGCACGCCGCGCCCCTTGAACAGGCTGTCGCCGAAGCGGAACAGGGCAAAGTCGCCCAGCATGGTCAGATAGCGTTCGCCGATGGGGCGGTCGAAGCCGTACTGCTTGCGCACGGCCTCCACGGCTTGCGGGCTGAGCCCGGCGGCACCCCGGTAGGTTGGAGCCGATCCGTCTGTTTGCGTGGTTGCGGCATGCGTGCCGTCATTGGCGGGAGCCGCTCCGATGCGTTCCATGTAGCCTGCGCCGCCGTTTTCCAGCCTGGCGATGTACTGTTCGACGGGGCCGCCCGGCGCAAGCTGCACCACGAAGAAGTTCACGGTGATGATGCCGAGCAGCGTGGGCAGCACCAGCAGCAGGCGTCGCAGGATGTAGGCCGCCATGCCGGACGACGGGACGCGGGCTGTGGTCTTCATCGCGCCGCCTCCGTATGGGGTGTGGTGCCTTCGCCGGGGGCAGGGTTCGCATCGGTTGCCCACCACGTGTGCACGTCCATGCCGCCCCTGGGCGGGGTGGCCGGGTGCGCCACCCGTGTCTTCCAGTGGGCCACGCGCAGCTTGTCGCTGTACCAGCCGGGCACCACGTAGGCGCCGTGCAGCAGGACACGGTCGAGCGCGCGAACCGCATCCGTCAGCGTTGTCCGGTCGGGCGCGGCCACGATGCGCTCCACCAGCGCGTCCACCGCGGCATCACGGATGCCCGCGTAGTTGCGCGAGCCGGGGCGTTCGGCGGCCGCCGAGGTCCAGAAGGAACGCTGCTCGTTGCCCGGGCTGTTGGACTGGCGGAGCGTGGCGTACATCATGTCGAAGTCGAAGGCGCGGATGCGCGCCACGTACTGCGTCTGGTCGGCGACCTGCACGTCCATGGCGATGCCCATCCGTTCCAGATTGCGGCGGTAGGGCAGGACAACCCGCTCCAGTCCCTTGGACGACAGCAGCAGGGTGAAGCGCAATTGTTCGCCCCGGGCATTGCGCAGCACGCCGTCGCGCAGATCCCAACCCGCCCCGCGCAGCAGGGCCAGGGCCTCGCGCAGGCGGGGGCGGATGTCGCCGCTGCCGTCTCCGGCGGTGGGACGGGAAATCTCGCCGAACACGGCCGGGTCCAGTTTGTCCCGCAACGGTTCGAGCAGGGCCAGCTCGCCTTCGCCAGGCAGGGGCGGCGCAGCGAATTCCGAGTTGGTGAAATAGCTGGGGCAGCGCAGGTAGGCCCCGTGGAACAGGGCCTTGTTGGTCCATTCAAAATCGAAGGCCATGGCCACGGCCCTGCGCACTCGCGCGTCGGCGAACCGGGGCTGCCGGGTGTTGAAGATGAACCCGGACATGCCCTCGGTGCGGCCGTGGGGTATTTCCTCGCGGACGATGCGCCCGTCGCGCACCGCGGGGACATCGTAGGATTCCGCCCAGTCCTTGATGGTGCTTTCGGACCACAGGTCGAATTCGCCGCCCAGGAAGGCCTGCCGGGCCACGGTGACGTCGCGGTAGTAGTCGCAGCGCACCGCGTCGAAATTGTAGCGCCCCCTGTTGATGGACAGGCGCTCTCCCCACCAGCCGGGCACGCGTTCGTAGGTGATGCTGGCGCCGGGGCGGTGTTCGCGCACCCGGTATGGACCGCTGCCGGGCGCGGCCTCGCGCTGCGGTGCGGAAAAATCGCGCCCCTGCCACCAGTGGGCGGGCAGCACGGGCAGTTGCGCCACGATTACGGGCAGTTCGGGGTTGTCGCGCGTGGCAAATCGGAATCGCACCGCATGCGCATCCAGCACGTCCACGCCAGCCACCTGCGCGTAGTAGTCGCGGTAGAAGGGGGAGCCGTGCTCCACCAGGGCACGGAAGGTGAAAGCCACGTCGTCGGCGGTCACGGGTTTGCCGTCGCTGAAGCGGGCCTCGGGATGCAGGCGGCAGATCAGCCAAGTGCGGTCGGGGGCCAGTTCGAAGCTGTTCGCCAACAGCCCGTAGATGGCGAAGTCTTCGTTGCGGTTCGATTCGCCCAGGGTTTCGTACGTGAGTGAAATCTGGGCCGCAGGCATGCCGCGCATGATGAACGGGTGAAAGCTGTCGAATGTGCCGATGCTGCCCATGCGCAGGGTGCCCCCCTTGGGGGCGTCCGGGCGTACATGGGGCAGGTGGGCGAAGTCGGCGGGCAGGCCGGGCGCGCCGGAAATGGTCAGGGCAGGCACGGGCTGCCCGGCCACGGCGGCGGTGGCCCAGAACAGGCAGAGGGCCAGGGCCCCCGCGAAACGGCGCAGACATTGCGTCATCGTGTTCTCCGCGAAGGCGGCCGGGCGCGCTGGCGCGCCCGTGCCGCTTCGCCGTATGGCGTCAGAACGAGTACTTGAAACCGGCGTAGTACTGGCGGCCCATGATGTAGCCGCCGTCGGTGTCCGTCCGGCTGTATGCATCGAGCAGGTTGGTGATTTCGAGCGTCAGTGTGAGGGTGTGTTCTTCCTTGCGGAACACGTCCCATTCGACAGCCGTGTCTATGGTCACGCTGTCCCCGAAGGTCTTCACTTCGTAGGCGTTGTAGCGCAGCCCGTCCGCATCGTAGTAGTAGCCGTCGCTTACGAGGGATTTTCCGGGCCCTTTGTAGCGAAGGATGTTGAACCAGCGCAGGTAGTTCTCATAGAAACTTCCGGTGTGGGTCAGGGTGCCTATCCACGGGCGGTTGTAGTTGCCCGCGGGCAGGTTGGAGCGGGGAATGAGCGCGCCGTTGAAGTATACGGTTTCCCACTCCACGGCGCTGGAGGTGTCACCTTCCAGAAATGAACTGTCGAAGTCGGTCCCGTCTGTCTTGGTGTGCGACCGGGTGATGCCGATTTTCAGGGTATGGTCGCCAACAGGGGTGTTGGTGAAAGCGCGTTCCGCCTCCCAGGTGATGCCCCAGTAATCGGACTCGCCACCGTTGAAGAGCACTTTCGTGCCGTCGTCTTCCGTCTTCGTGCGGATCTGGTCGCGGTGCTCGCGTTCTTCCACGCGCATGCCGAACAGGATGTCCCACAGCCGCAGGGTGAATCCGCCGGTCAATTCATCGGCGTAGGGGGTCTTGAGGTCGCCGAGGTTGTAATAACTGTTGCTGCCCGTCTGGTACTGGGTCCAGTCGCTGAGGCCCGAGGCGCTGAGCGTGCGCGAGTACCTGTCGTAGCCCTGGGTCTGGCGCAGGGCGTAGGTGAGGATCTGCGTGCCGTAGTAGCGGTTGTACCCGCCGATGAGGTGGAACACGTCGTCGTCGAACACGTCGAGGTCGGCCATGGAACGCCACGCCGGGTCCACGTTGCCGCTCACATCGTCGTAGGAAACGCGCAGGCCGGGCCGCAGGGTGAGCCGCCCGAGTTTGATGGTGTCCTGCCCGAACCAGGCAAGGGCGTTGGCCGAGGTTTCGCGCGAGTACGGATCAAGCACCGCCAGGCGCGATGCGTACTGTTCCCCGGCGATGGCGCCGTCAGCCGCGTTGATCCATGCCTGCTGCGCGGCGGAGGTGGGGAAGATGGGGCTGGAGTATGACTTGCTTCCGGTTACGTCGGTAGCTACTCGCGTGTTTCTCAACTCCACACCGGTTTGTAGCACGTGCGACAAGAAGGCCGTTTCGAACGAATCGCCTTCCAGTACGGACTTCCAGGTGATCTCGTCCTGCATCTGCTCGTAGTCGCCGAACGAGCCTTCCATGGCGTAGGTGGTATTGCTGGCCCACGTGGCGTACTGGCTGGCCTGTCCGGTGGTGGAGGCGCGCCGCCAGGTGTAGTTTTCCTCACCGCTGCCGTAGCGGGACAATTCGTAGCGTGTGAAGCCGAGCGTGTTCTTCCACGACACGGGGCCGAAGTCGTAGGTGCCCTCAAGGGCGGAAATGAAACCGCCACCGGTCACGTCGAATTCGCTGTCGCGGCGCAGGGCCACGTACATTTCGCGGGAATACGGGGCGTAACCGAGGGTCAGTGTGCCCTCGAAGGGGCTGTCATCGGGCGTCAGGGCGAGTTTGGTCAGGAAGTTCTCGTTGGTCCGGTACTGGTTCTTGGTGTCGCCCCATGTGGTGTTCAGCGGAATGATCGAATGCTTGATGCTGTAGTTCAGCAGGATGGCCAGGTTGTCATTGATGGGGCCTTCCAGCGCCATTGATGTGTCATGGCGCTGGAAGAATATCTGCTCGTCCACGCTGGTCGATGAACTGTCCAGATCCTCGCTGTCCTCGGTCTTGATTTCCGCCCAGTTGTTGCGGGTGTGCCGGTATTTGAAGAAGCCGTGCCAGCCATCGGTGCGAGGTTTCTTGATGTCGGCGCTGACCACGCCGCCGGTGAAGCCGCCGTATTCGGCCGGTATGTTGTTCTTGAACAGGGTGATGTTGTCCAAAAGATCCGTGTCGATGTAGAACGACTGAGCCTCGCCCGTGGGGGCCGTGCCGTCGGCGGTGGTTTCGTCCTCGCCGGAAGGGTCGAGCCGGTTTTCGGTGCTGATGCCATCGATCAGGTAGCTGTTTTCATAAGGGCGGCTGCCCGCGATGGAGACGCGCGGCGGGCGGATTTCGCCACCCTGCATGCTGGAATAGGCGCTTTCGTCGAACTGCACGTCGGACTGGGTGCGCAAGGCGTCGTTGATTGTCCTGCCCGGCGAGGGCAGGCTGTTCACCAGCTTGCCGTCCAGCACCACCTTGCCCATCTGCTCCTGCTCGCCGGTGACCTTCAGAGGGTCCAGCCGGTACACGCCCGAATCGTCGGCCTGTGCCGCCGTGGCGTTGTGCAGGGTCCCGTTCCGCATCGTGGCATTGCGGTTGGTGGCGTTTTCGCCCGGCGAACCGGACGGGGCCGTGACGCCGGGCATGTCCTCCATGCTCGGGGCCTCGGCGGCGAAGGCCGCGCCCGGAAGGGCGAGCAGCACGGCCAGCGCCAGCGCGGGGATGCGTTTCATGGTTTCCTCCTCTTGAAAACGGATGTTATTTTCAACTACAGGACGGCTGGCGGCCGCCGGGCGGCGATGAAGGCGGGGGCGTGACCCCCACCGGGCCGAAGAGCGCCACGCCCACAAGGCCCGGCAGGCCGAAGGCCAGCGTGACCAGCATTTCCACGGGGTGTACGCGCTGGCGTTGCCAGCGCCGCCCCGCCAGAAGCAGCAGGGTGGCGGCCACGCAGCCCAGTGTGGCAATCGGCAGTGAAGCGGCGGGCTCGACGCGCAAAAGGATGCGGCCCTCTTCGGGTGCGAACTGGCGCACGGCGAAGGGCGACAGGGCCGATCCCATGTCCTGCAGGAAGGCCAGCCGTTCGCGCATCGGGGCGGGCAGGCCGAGGTTGAAGCGCCGCACGGGCGCGTAGGCGGGCGTGACGGCCACGTAGCGCGTGGGCAGGTTGATGCGGTCGCGCACGTCGGCGGTGGCCACGGTGCGGTGCAGCGGGTCGCTGCGCACCTGCGCGAGGCTGCCGGAAGCGTCGAACCCCTCCAGCGGCAGGCGCGTCAGGGTATTCCCGTACATGACGAGGTACACGGCGGCATCGGTGACGATGGCCCCGATGAACTCCTTGCGGGGGTGCTCGTCCACCACCACGGCGCGGACCCTGCCCTCCACCGCAAGACCGGTGGCCCGGCAGGCGGGCTCGCCCCGCACCATGGTGAGCTGGAACACCGCCCCCTTGCCGTCCACCAGCAGGTAGCCTTCGTCGAAGGGTTTCAGGGGCGTGGGGTTGCCCCCCAGGCCGCGCAGCGGCCAGGCCACACCGGCCGCGTTCATGGCGTCGCGGAAGTTGGCGGACTTTTCCGCATTCACGGAGCCGTCGGCGCAGCGGATGAAGGTGATGCCGTCCGCCTCCAGCCGGAACACGTCCGGGGGCAGCCCAAGGCTCGCCCCCGTGGGCGATGCTTCCAGCAGCACGTGCAGGGGCGGCTGGTCACGGTTCCAGTCGCGCGGGCGCAGTTGCAGGCTCTGCATGGCCTGGCGCGCCGCCTCGGGCGTGACGGGCGTGCCCGTCACCGTGGCCGGGAACTGCTTCTGCTTCTCGAGGTCCGCGAAATAGAGGAACGGCAGCAACAGGCGGAAGTCGCGCAGGGTATAGGTTTTGCCGTCCTCGTCGGAGTATTCCGAGGCGCTGGAGGTGTCCGTGCGGATCATGAACCGGTCGATAACCGCGCTGTAGAAGGCGGAGGACCACATGCGCTCGGGGTTGGTGGCCCGGCGGTAGGCGTCGGGAATGAGCCAGGACATGGCCGCGCACATGACCAGCGCGGCGGCAAGGCGGGCGACGTGCAGGTTCATGCCCCCTCCTTCACGCGCAGGGCGGCGGCCTCTACCGGCAGCAGCCACGGCAGGCAGGCCGCCGCGTACAGCCAGAGGCTGGCATCCATGCCGCCGTACCCGAAGGTGCGGGTGAGCAGCGTGACGTAGATCAGCCCGGCCATGCCCATGCCCAGACGGCGCGGGGTGAACTGCTCGGCCAGCACGGCGGCCACGGCAAGGTACGCCACTGCCCCGCCAAGGGCAGAGGGCAGCAGCGTGCGCAGCATGGCCCCGGCCAGCTCCGCGGGCAGGTCGAACGAGGCCAGCAGGAGGGCGAAGCCGCCCAGTTCCACCACGGTCAGCGCGGCCAGCGCGGCCAGCCCCACGGCGGCCGGGGCGAACAGGGCCACGCGGTGGTGCACGGGCAGGTGGAACAGCAGGCGCAGCCGACGGCCAGAGCATTCCCGCCAGTACTGCACTGCGGCCAGCCAGGCCCCGGACAGCGGCAGGATGTAGACCAGCATGCCGAAGAAGATGTCCTGCTTGTAGATGAGCATGGACCACAGCGGGACGGCCCCGTGGTTGTTGCGGATGGCGCGCATGGTCATCCATGCGTCCGCCAGGGCCACGGCAATGCCCACCAGGGGCAGCCAGCCGGGCAGGCGCAGCTTTATCCATTCCTTGAGCAGCAAGGCGCGCAGCATGGGTGCGATCTCCATGGTCCGGAGCGTGGCCGGACCTGCTTGTTGGGGCGTCATTCGCGTCCGGTCAGGCCGATGAAGGCGTCCTCGAAGGTCATGGGCACTTCGGTCAGCCCGTCGGCGGGCAGCCCCAGCCCGGTCAGTCGGGCTGCCATTTCCTCCGCCGTGGCGTATGCGTATACGGCCACGTGGCTGGACTGGTCCTCGACCCCCACGATGACGCCGCCTGGCCCATTCGCCACCAGGCGTTCCACTTCCGGCCCGAAGGGCAGACGGTACTGGCGGAAGTTGGCCATGAACTCGTCGCGGCGGCAGTCGGCCACCACGCGCCCGCGTTGCAGCACGATCATCCTGTCCACGAAGCGGTCCAGTTCCTGCACCACGTGCGAGGTAAGCAGCACCGTGGTGCCCCGCTCGCGCACGTAGGCGCGCAGCAGGGTGAGGAACTGGCGGCGGTAGCCCACGTCCAGGCCCATGGAATAGTCGTCGAGAATCATCAGGCGGGGGTTCTGGGCCATGATCAGCCCCAGCACGACTTGCGAGCGCTGCCCGCAGGACATGCGGGACACCCGCCTGTCGGGGGGGATGTCGAGCCTGTCCACCAGTTCCCAGAACACCCGGCTTTCCCATCGGGGGTAGAACGGGGCGTGGAACCGCTCGATTTCCTTGATGGTCATGAAGTCGTACTGGATGAACCCTTCGTGCAGCAGCCCGATGTCGGCGCGCACGGCTGGGGGCAGCGAGTGGCTGGAATGGCCCAGCACCCGGCATTCGCCGGCCTGCGGCTGCAGGAAGCCCATCAGGATGTTGATGGTGGTGCTTTTGCCCGCGCCGTTGCGGCCCAGCAGGCCGAATACCCCGCCTTTCTCCACCGTGAAGTCCAGCCCGTGCAGCACGGGTTTTTCGCCGTAGCCGTGGCGCAAGCCCCGGCATTCGATCATGGCCGTCATCGCAGGGCCTCCGTGGTCGCGTCGGCGCCGGGGGTGGCGGGGACGCCGGGCGCCGTGGTGGATGTAGCGGACAGGCTGGGGACGGATGCGGTCACGGCGGCAGGTTCCCCGATCACGGCCAGGTCCGCGCCCGGCGTGCCGAAGGCGCGGGCGGCCTCGCGGGCGAGGTCGGCGTCGGTCACCGCCCGCAGCAGGGCGGGAAAGCCCTCGCTCCAGGCCAGGTGGGGCCTGCCGGTCCTTGCCTCCTGCGTCAGCAGGCCGTTCCAGTGCTGGTTAGAGGTGGCGGCGGTGGACAGGGCGGTCAGGATGGGCCCGCGCAGGCGTTTGGCCGTGCCCTTGGGCACGTCGCCTCTGGCCAGTCGGTCCGCAACCCGGCGCACGGCTTCGCGTACTGTGCCGATAGTGGCCGCGTCGGTGCGGGCCGTGGCCGTGTACATGCCGAAGCCGCCGAACTCCGTGTCGTGCCGGTACATGCCGCGCGGGGCGTAGGCCGCGCCAAGGTGTTCGCGCACCTCTTCGCGCAGGGCGTCGTTGAGCGCGGCGGCCAGCAAGCGTCGCACGGCAAGGGCGGGACGGTCCGTCTCATCGGGAAGGTCGCGCCGCCAGGCCGCCACGAGCACCGAGGAGCCTGCGGGGTCCTCGGCATGCTCGGTGCGGGAGCGCCCGTGCGGGAAGGGCACATCAGGCGCGCTCCACGGGGCGGGGCGCACGGGCGCGGCGTCCGCGAACAGGCGCGCGGCGCGGGCCACCATGGCGTCCGCGTCGAAGTCGCCCACCACAACCAGCGCGCGTGGCCCGGCCGCGCGGGTGGCGGCAAGATAGGCCTGCATGCGCTCCAGCGGAACTGCGGCCATGTCCGCCTCGTCCAGTACGTCCAGATTGCGCGTGCCGCCGTAGAGGAATTCGCGCGAGGCCTCCATGGCCACCCGTGCGGTGGCGCGCTTGCGCTCCGCCTTCAGGGCTTCCATTGCGCGCATGCGGCCGGCCTCGGTCACCATGGGGTCGCGGAACTGGGTCCACAGCGCGGTGATGGCCACGTCCTGTTCCTGGGTGTTGCCGCCAACCCGGATGGCGCACACGTCGTCCTCGTGGCGTTCGGCCACGCCGTTCAGGCGCCAGGCAAGCTGGCTGCGGAACGCCTCGCGCGAAAGGCGGCCCAGGGCTTCTTCCTGCAGGGCTCGCTCGGCGGCGCGGGCCACGCGGTCGTCATCGGCGGAAAGGGCGCGTCGCCCTTCGCCGAACAGCAGGGTGGCGGCGAAGCGGCCCTTTTCAAAGGGGGTGGGCAGCAGGTGCAGGGCCATGCCGTTCGCCAGTTGCACGGTGCGGCGCTCAAGTGTCACGCTTTTGGTCGCGGCGAGGTTGGCGCGCTGGTCGGACGCCACCGGTGCGGCATGGTCCGGTTCCGTCAGATAGGGGAAGGTGACGGAGGTGTCCGCCACGCTGCGCCGCGCCGGGGCGGCGGCACTGCGCGACCATGCCTCGACGATGGCTTGCCCGGCCCCGTCGCCCAGGTGGCGCAGGGAGGGCGCGCCCGCCACGTGCAGCAGGCGATTGCCGGTGGCCCAGCGCTGGCGGAAGGCGGCCTCCACGTCGGCCCGGGTGGCGGAACCCAGCAGGCCGAGCACCAGCGTGCAGGTCTGCCCCGTGGACTGGAACACCCGGTCCGCGTTCAGGGTGGCCACGGCCTCCTTGGCGATGTCGCCGCTGGTGCGGTTGTCCCGCTCACGGAGCATGGCCTCGAACCGGGCCACGTAGAACTTGCGGGCGTCCTCGAATTCCCGGTCGGTGAAGCCCCCTTCCAGCGCCGCGCGCAGTTCCTGCTCGACCAGGGTCAGCGCGTCCTGCCAGCGTTCCGGGGCGCACCGGGCGGCCACGGTGGAGGTTTCGACCATCTCGAAGGCGTTGGCGAAGGCCACGTGCGCGCCGAGCAGCGGCGAGGCCTGGGCGGACGCGCGCGTCAGCAGGCGGCCCTGAAAGGCGTGTTGGGCCAAGGCGTCCATGAGCTGGGCGCGCTGCACCGCCGGGGAGTCGGGCAAGGCGCGCGGCGCGTGCATGGCAGTGACGGAAACGGACGCGCCGTTCTCGTCGGCGGGGTCGAACGAGGCGGTCACCCCGGCGTGGGCGGGCACGCCAAGGTCCGGCATGGGCACGGCCGGGCCGTGCGCGACAAGGTCCGCAAAGGCGCGCTCCACGGCGGCGCGGGCAGTGGCCGGGGCCACGTCGCCCACCATCACCAGCACCATGCGTTCGGGCCGGTACCAGGCGTCGTAGAAGGCGCGCAGGCGGGTGCTGTCGGCGGCGCGGATGACGGCCTCGCTGCCGATGGTTTCGTTGGCGTAGCGGGTGCCCGCGTACAGCGCGTTGCGGCGCGCCCGGGCCGAGCGGCTCTTTTCGGTGTCGCGGTCCTGCTTTTCCGCAAGGATGACCCCGCGCTCCTTGTCCACCTCTTCCGGGCGCAGCAGCATGCCGTCGGCCACGTCGCGCATGACCAGCAGCCCCTTGTCGATGACGGCGGCGTCGGCGGCGGGCAAATCAAGGGTGTACACCGTTTCGGCATAGCTGGTGTGGGCGTTGGCGTCGCCGCCGAAGGACATGCCGTTCTGCTGCAGGAAGGGGATCAGCGCGCCGGGCGGAAAATGGCGGGAGCCGTTGAAGGCCATGTGCTCGAGGAAATGGGCGAGCCCGAGCTGATCGTCGGTTTCCATGAGCGATCCGGCCTGCACGTTGAAGTGCAGGCTGACGCGCCCGGCCGGGCGCGCGTTGGGCACGATCAGGTAGCGCATGCCGTTGGGCAGGCGTCCGAACTGGGCCCCGTCGTGCGGGGCAAGGGCCGGATCATTCGCGGAGGCGCGTTCATGCGGCCACGCCCCGTCGTACCAGTTGAAGGGGATGGCCTGGGGTGCGCCCGATGCATCGGACGGACTGGACGCGCCGACAGTGGCCGACGAGGGCGCGCCAGGCCTGCCGGAACAGGCGGCAAGGGCGCAGCACAGCAGCGTGGCCAACAGGGCGGGCAGAAGAACGTGGGTGCGCGAGATGGACATGGCGGTGACAAACGCTCCTTGGAAGGCGTGCGAAGGATGCCGAAGAGTCCGCGTAAGCCACGGACGAGTGCCGACGGGCGTTGGCCCGCGTGTCGACATTCCGGGGTTTCGGAAGGGGCTACATGGACCGCGACCGCTCCGCCGGGGTGCGTGAGGCGTTGCGGACGGCCACGGGGGGCTGGCCGAAATGGGCGTGGAACGCGCGCGAGAAGGACGGCAGGCTGTCGTAGCCCACGGCCAGGGCGGCTTCGGTCACCGACATACCTTCGCGGGCCAGCAGGGCGCGGGCGGCTTCAAGCCGCTTGCTGCGCAGGTACTCGCGGACGGTCATGCCGAACGCGGAACGGAACCTGCGCGCCAGGGTCGCCCTGCTGGTGCTGCACAGCGAGGCCAGCTCCGCGATGGACGGAGGGTTGGAAAGATGCTGCTCGAGTATTTCGGTTGCGAGATGCTCCGGCTTGCACCTTGTTGAATGCGAAACAAGCGAATCAGCCACCAACGCCAGCAGTACCAGTGTTTGACCGACAGCCCACAGCGACTGGGGCTTGCTTGTCTTGACTTCACGCAGCGATTCGATCTGCAGCAGCATCTCGGGAGTTGCCGACACCACCATCAGCGAGGGAATATTCTCCTGCATCTCTCCTGTCGCTTCACGGCGCAAACCCGTGATTGTCAGACGGTGGGGCCTGCCGGGCGTCAATGGAATGGAGACTTCATGCCGCCCGCCCTTGGCGGGGATATCGGCATCATGGGCAATGACAGCTGAAATCGCCCCGCTGTTTTCCGAAAGCAGCATGCAGCACGGTGTGTGTGCTGTGATTGCCAGTTGATGAACACACGCATGTGTCTGATTCACCAGCATGGTCGAGACGACACTCGGCGGGGTGCATTCACGCTGGTGGCCTGGTGGGTAGAATGAAAACACTGGACGTATGGTCATGCATCTCTCTTCGAGGCTGAGCGCATCCATATCCCTTGATGGGGCAGGTGCGTATCGCCGTCGGAACGCAGACGGTTCCGAACTGATTGCTCGCGTTTATTGATGAGGTCTCATGATTGAGACTGATTTTCAACATCACTTTTATCCCGAACTCGCACACGGGTCTTATCTGGGGGGCTCAATCTTCTGAACATTTTGAAACAATCCGGCATGAGCCGGAAATAAGCGTAGGGGGGCTTCTGAAAGCGGGAAGTGCGTAGAGGCGTTTCTTTCCCCTGGGGGCATTCTCATGTATAGGCGGTGCGCGGGTGGCCTCAGGTGATCGCGCGGTTGTGCGCGTTGCGTGGTATTCAATAACCGTCACGACAGGTAAGCACACTCTCATGCACGAACCGGCTCGCAGCATTACCCGGTATTTTCGCGACACGCTTGCGGATGAATTGATTCTTGACAAGGTGGACAGCAGTCGGGGCAGCGAATCGTACCTGCCCATCACGGATGAGCAGTTCCGGATGGGGGTGTTTCCCCCAGACATTGCGAAAGAGATTCTGGGCAATGCGCCGGAACAGCGGATATTGATTGCCCCCGTGCGGTTCCAGCGGGGTTATGTGCGCGGCTCTTCATACTGGAGGGCTCCGGAAGTCGTCACGCCCATGCTCGTGCCGTGCGTCCTCTTGCGGGACGGCAGGCTGTCCGCGCAGGAACGCATCATGCCGTGGTTCATCCGGGATTATCTGGACCCGGTGGTGTCGACGACCAACATTGTCTTCACCTCCGTGGACGCCGTGGAAGAGTACATCGCGCGCAACAGCCAGCATTTCGCGCAACTGGGCTGGGATCGGTATCACGAATTCTGCACCGGCATGTTGCAGGAGTTGATCGGCTTCGACGAGCTGGGCAACGTGCAATTGGGCGACATGCCCTATGCCGTGTGCCGGGAGCCGCGGGTCTATATGGACAAGGGGCAGTCCGGAGCCGCGAGCAACATCAAGAAGCTGTACGATGCCGTGCTGCAACGGGACGAGCTTCCCGGTGCCTACCAGAGTTTCGTTGGGGGTTGCCAGAAGCCGCGCCCGTTGCTGACCCTGGAAGAGGAAGCGGACGTGGCGGCGCGGCTGCACCTTGGCCAGATGAGTGGTGCCTTCGGGCTGGGGCCCAGCCAGCGGGAGACGATTCACCATTTCCTTTCCACCAGGAATGGCGAGGTGCTTGCGGTGAATGGCCCCCCCGGAACCGGCAAGACCACCTTGCTGCAAAGCGCCATCGCCTCGCTGTGGGTGAAGGCGGTGGTGGACGCCGGGGACGGCAGGCCCGAACCGCCGGTCATCGTGGCCACGTCGTCCAACAATCAGGCAGTGACCAACGTCATCAGGGATTTCGGCGCGGTGCTCAAGGCGGAGTCCGCCAATCCGCTGGAGGTCCGCTGGCTGCCTGCAGGCGTTGACAGCCTGGGGGCCTATGCCGTTTCGGACGCCAGGCAGAAGGAACTGGGCAAAGAGGGCAACCCCTTCCTGTCCATGGCGCTGGCCTGGGTGGGCGGTGGCTACGAACTGAAGGGGTTTTTCGAGGGGGTCGAAACGCCGGAATATGTCGAACGGGCCCTGTCCGATTACCTGACCCACTATTCCCGTTTTTCCGGCACGCCCCCGCCAGCCGGGAACCCCAGGGCCGCATTGGCCGCCATTCGCGACGATCTGCGCGCACGCATGTTGCGTGTGACTGACACAATGCAACAGGCCCTTGCCGCGTGGACGCAATGCCTGCGCGACGGCGCGCGCATGGCGGAGGTGGACGCGCGACGGATTCAAATAAAGGAATCGTTGGCACACGGGGAAGCAAGGGCCGCGAGCGTGGCCGAAGAACTGGCGCAAGTGGCCGGGGAGCAGGACCGCGCGACGACCATGGCGCAAGAGGCGGCCACCGCCATTGCCGGGCAATCCCTGGTCGAAAGTCTGCTGGGGGCCATGGGGTTCGTGAAGGACCGCCTTGCCGCGCGGGCAAAAGCCTTTGTGTTGCAGCATCGCCTGGAATTGCCCGCGCCTCCGAAAAACCTCGGCGAGGTGGGCGCGCACGTGGATGCCCTGCTGGACGCCGTTCGCAAACACCACCACGCGCTGTCCGCAGAACTGGAGGACCTGGCGCGGGCAGATGCGCAGCTTCGGCAGGAAGATGCGCGGCAGGTCGCGCTGTTGCAGGAAATGGCCGCGCGCCGTGCCGCCCTGGCCGAGACGCTGCACCTTGCGGAGGGCGACCTGGAATTCACGCGTCAGGGGCTGTACCGCCTGCTGGACCGGCTAGACCGCACCGCGCGCTTTGAACTGTTCCTGCTGGCCGTACACTATTATGAAGGTCTGTGGCTGGAAGATGTGTCCGCCCCCGAGCGCGGCAGGATACGCGGCGCGGAACGGCTGAAGCGCATCGCCATGCTCACGCCGTGCATCGTGTCCACCCTGTTCATGGTGCCCAAGTTTTTCGCCACGTCCGGCGGGCCGTTGTACGAGTTCATCGACCTGCTCATCCTCGACGAGGCGGGCCAGGCGGGGCCGGACAAGGCCGCTGCGGTGTTCGCTCTGGCAAAGCGGGGGCTGGTGGTGGGCGACGTGTACCAGATCGAGCCCGTGTACCAGATTCCCACGTCCGTTGACCTTGGCAACATGCGGCGCCACGGGATTCATGCCGGGAACGAGGAGGACATGCCCATCGGTCTTGCCGCGTCCAGGGGCAGCGCCATGCGCATGGCCCAGGACGCCAGCCCGTACCACTGCATCCTGAATGGGCGGCCCGCTGAAGAACGCGGCATGTATCTGCTGGAGCACCGCCGGTGCCACAAGGACATCATCGGCTACTGCAAGGAGCTCGTGTACCCGCACCTGGAAGTGCTGACCCGGCAGGAGCCGGACGATTTTTATCTCTTTCCCCCGTTGGGTTATGCGCACATCCCTTCCACCGGCAGAAAGAAGAACGGCAGTTGGCACAACCCCTACGAGGCGCGCAACATCGCACAATGGCTGGCTGGCAACCGGGACAGGATTCTCGATCGGTACAAGGCGGCATCGCTGGCGGACATCGTGGCCATCGTGACGCCGTTCGCTAGTCAGGTGCAGTCCATCCGGGTGAGCATGTGCGAATGCCTGCGTGAACGCGACCATGCGGAAATGGTGGTGGGCACGGTGCACAAGCTTCAGGGCGCGGAACGGCCCATCGTGATCTTTTCGCCCGTGTACGGCCCCGGCAACGTGGCGGTCCCCTTCTTCGACCGGGGGCGGAACATGCTTAACGTGGCCGTGTCGCGGGCAAAGCATTCCTTTCTCGTGTTCGGGAACATGGGGCTGTTCGAACCGGGAGGGGGGCGACCATCGCAGATTCTCGGAAAACACCTGCAATGCGTCATTCAGGGCGGCGAACTGGAAGACTTCCGGCTGGCCCCGCGCCCCATGGAGGGGCGCATCGAGCACCTGACGACGCTGGAGCAGCACAGGGCCGCGTTGCGCGGGGCCTTCGACACTGCGCGGGAGCGGCTGGTGATCGTTTCGCCGTTTCTGGGGGCGCACGCGCTCGACGCGGACGGCGTACTGGAGATGATTCGCGCCGCCAGTGGGCGAGGCGCGGCGGTGGAGGTCTTTTCCGACGCGCGGCTGGCGCTGGCTGGCTGCCAGAACAGGCAGGACAGGCTGGACGAGCTGGCGCAGGCCCTGGAGGCCGCAGGTGCCCGGCTGAGGTTCGTCAACGGCCTGCATAACAAGACGTTGATCGTGGACGACCACACGCTGGTGGAGGGCTCGTTCAACTGGCTGTCCGCCCGACGGGACGGCATGGCCCGCAGGGAACATTCGATACTGTACCAGGGCTGCGACGTGTCGAGGCTGCGAGAGGAACTGTTGCCGGTGTAGCCATGCCGGAATCGTGCATGCCACATGAAAAGGCTTGCGGTGTGTGGCCGCAAGCCTTTTTTCTTTCCTGGTACCCGGAGCGGGGATTGAACCCGCACAGCCGTGAGGCCGAGGGATTTTAAGTCCCTTGCGTCTGCCAGTTCCGCCATCCGGGCACGGTGGGATTGGGCCGAAACCCTAGTATGCGGGCCGGTTGCCGTCAATGTCGGGGTGGCGGAGGGGCAGGATGCGCGGGGTGCGACTCCGCAGGGCGTCAGATGACGGCGTCCGGGGTGGGGGGGGCGATTTGCGTGTCGGCGACAGCATCCGCCCAGTGCATTCGGCCAGTGCATTCGGCCCGCGCGTCTGGTCAAGACATCTGGTCAAGGCGTCCAGTCAATGGACGCGGACTGCGAGGAAACGCCCGGTGGGTGTTACCCCGCAGGCTTACCGGCGGGCTTGCCGCCGTTCTTGCCGCGTTTGGCGCGGGCCGCGCCCGGCTTGGGCGTGGTGGTGGGCACCACGGCCAACGCCGGGTCTTTTTGCGCGTGGGTGGCCAGGCCCTCGCGGGCGCTTGGCAGGCGCAGGCCGGATTCGCGCCAGCGACCGTCGGCCAGCAGGTACAGGTGCAGCAGGTCCAGCCCCTTGTCCACGAACAGCATGCGTCCCTGCACGTCGCCGCGCAGCAGCGGGGCCACGGCGGCGCACGCGGTGTGAAAGGCCGCTTCCTCGTGGTGGGCGAACACGCACTGCACGCGCAGGGCGTCGCCGGTGGGGGTGAAGTCGATGTGCTCGCCGCCGCTGGCGTCCAGCGCGGCGTGAATGGCGTCCACCAGCTCCGCTTCGCGGGCCAGCAGGTCGTTGTAGCTCAGTTCCGGCCCGTACACGAAGTGCCCGAAGAGCTCGCAGTCGAATTTGGCCATGGTCGGTCCTTGCATGTGGGACGCGGGGCGTCCCGAACGGTCGTGTTCGTTGTCAGCCAGGGGGCACGCGAGATGCGCCGAATGCGGGCGCTGCCGTGCATCGAGAGGTGCCGTGCCGGCTCGGTCGGTCCGGTCGGTCCGGTCACAGCCCGGTCGGGCACGAGGCGCGCCGCGAAATGTCCCTGTACGTGTGCTCTCCGGCAGTGTTTTCGGCCCCATGCGAACGTAAGCCGAAACCCACGGATACCCCAATGATATAGCCGAGCCCGTTTCGGGCGTCAAAACCGCTGCGGTCCGTGTGCAATGCGGCAGCGGCGGGGGCAGGTGCCAGCCCTCCGGGCAGATCCGCAGAGGCTGGACGTGTCCGGAGCGCCGGGCCATACTGCCGTATTCGTCAGTCACCGTGGTGACCATCGACGAGCTGGACACCGACAACTGGGGCGTGGGCGGCGAGACCATCACCGCGCGGCGCAAGCGCGGGGCGTAGCCGCAGGGGGGATGGACGCTTTCGCCGTGCAGCGCCCGTCGTGCCCAGCTCGTCGGGCGGATGGCGTCGGCACCGCCCCTCCGCGCACCCCGCGCCGCTGGCGCATCGCCCCCCCATCTGCTACAGGCAGGGCATGCACACGGACACGCGCCCCCGTCTGGTGGTGCTCGGGCTGGACGGCCTGCCGTTCTCGCTGGCCCGCCACCTCTGCGCGCGGGGCCGCACCCCCAACCTCGCCCGCATCGCCGCATCCCCCAACGCGTCGGCCATGGCCGCCGAGCTTCCCGACCTCTCGCCGGTGAACTGGACCTCGTTCTACACGGCGGCCGGGCCGGAAACGCACGGGGTGTTCGGCTTCACGCGGTTCAACGTGACCACGCGCGAACTGTCGCTGGCTGACTTCTCGCAGGTGGCCGCGCCCACCATCTTCGACCGCCTGGGCGAGTGCGGGCTGACCAGCCGGGTCATCAACCTGCCCAACACCTACCCGGCGCGGCCCATTCCGGGCATGCTGATTTCCGGGTTCGTGGCGCACGACCTTGCGCGGGCGGTGCACCCGCCGTTCCTGCTGGGTCCGCTGGCCGGGGCGGGCTACCGGCTGGAGGCCGACACCGCGCGTGGGGGGTCGGACCCGGCCCACCTGCTGGCGGAACTGCGGGCCACCCTGGCCGCCCGCCGCGCCGCGCTGCGCCTGCTGTGGCCCGACCTTGCGTGGAACCTGTTCGTGCTGGTGCTGACGGAAACCGACCGGCTGTTCCACTTTTTGTGGGACGCGGTGACCGACGAGGCCCACCCGCTGCATCCGGCGTGCATGGATTTTCTGGCGGAGTGGGATGCGCTGGTGGGCGAGGTGCTGGACCTGACCAAGGCCCTTGCCGCGCGCGACGGCCGTCCGGTGCGTCTGCTGGCGCTGGCGGACCACGGCTTCGGCCCGGTGCGCGCCGAGGTGGACCTGAACGCCTGGCTGCGCGGGCAGGGGCTGTTGCGGCAGGTCACGCCCGGCGGCGTGGAGCAGTGCCACGAACTGGACGCCGCCACCCTGCACCCGGATAGCGCGGCCTTCGCGCTGGACCCAGGCCGCATCTACCTGCGCACCCGTCGCCGCTTTCCGGACGGCATGCTGGACGACGCGCAGGGGCGCGCGCTGGCGGAACGGCTGCGGCACGATCTTTCGCAACTGACTTTCGAGGGCGCGCCGGTGTTCCGGGCCGTGCTGGCGGCCGACGAAGTGTACGGGCCGGAAGCGCCGGGGGCGGGGCTTTCCGGGCCGGGCATGGTGTCGCCGGGAGCGCGCGGGGCCGTCGACGTCCCGCCCATGCGCTGGGCCGCGCCGGACCTGGTCTGCGTGCCCGCATACGGCTTCGACCTGAAAGCCAAGTGGAACCGCGCGCAGGTTTTCGGCCTGCCGGAGCAGTACGGTCGCACCGGCACCCACACCCCGGACGACGCCTTCTGGTACGATGCGCAGCCGGACGGCCTCGCGCCCGTTTCGGTGCGCGATGCGGGCGCGATAGTTCTGCGCCATTTCGGGCTGGATGCGCCGCCGCGTACCGTGGGCTATCCGGCCACCCTCTCCGGCCTATTCGGGCAGACGGGGGGGCGCGGGGCGGCGGCACCGTCCGACGGCACGCCGGGGATGCCGGATGCTGGCTCTGGTGACGTGCATCCGAAGGGGTAAAGTTTCGACGCTTACCGATAGCTGCGAGCTATTGGCGCGCTGTGTAGTGGCTCGCAAGCGTTTATATCGCAAACACACCGACCACCATCCGGTAGCTGTATGATAGATTATCGAAAAGAACTGAACCCTGCCCAGTACGAGGCCGCCACCACCCTGGAAGGTCCGGTGCTGGTCATTGCCGGGGCTGGCAGCGGCAAGACGCGCACCATCGTCTACCGGCTGGCCAATCTGGTGGAGCAGGGCGTGCCCGCCTCCTCCATCCTGCTGCTGACCTTCACCCGCAAGTCCGCGCGAGAAATGCTGCACCGGGCCGGGCGGCTGCTGGAGCACAGCGCCACCGCCGCCGTGCATGGCGGCGTGCATGGGGTTACCGGGGTGCAGGGCGGCACCTTTCACGCCTTCGCCTACTCGGTGCTGCGCCAGTTTCGCCCATCCGGCTACGAGGCGGGCGACCTTACCGTCATGGACGGCGCGGACATCGTGGACGCGGTGCGCCACTGCAAGGAAAACCTGGGTGTCGGCAAGGGCGACCGGTCCTTCCCGCGCACCCAGAACATCGTGGGGCTCATCAGCAAGTCCCGCAACAAGGAACTGGACATCGACGAGGTGATCCGGCGCGAGGCGTACCATCTGCTGGTGCACGCCGAAGGCATTGGCCGCATCGCCGCCGCCTACCACGCCTACCGCCGCGAACACGGCCTGCTGGACTACGACGACCTGCTGTTCGAGCTGGAGCGCCTGCTGCGCGAACGGGCCGACGTGCTGGACTGGTGCCGCGCCAAGTTCCGCTACATCATGGTGGACGAATACCAGGACACAAACCTGGTGCAGGCCCGGCTGGTGCACCTGCTGGCGGGCGAGGGCGGCAACATCATGGCCGTGGGCGACGACGCCCAGTCCATCTATGCCTTTCGCGGCGCGGACGTGCGCAACATCCTGGATTTTCCCAGGCTGTTCCCCGGCGCGCATGTCATCAAGCTGGAAGAAAACTACCGTTCCGTGCAGCCGGTGCTGGACCTGACCAACGCCATCCTGGCGGAAGCCCCGCAAGCCTACCGCAAGAAGCTGTTCGCCGCGCGCGAAGGGGGCGACAGGCCGCTGGTGGTGCGCCCGCTCAGCGACCTGACCCAGGCCTCGCTGGTGGTCTCGCGCATCGTGGAATTTTTGCGCAGCTACCCGCCCCACGACATCGCCGTGCTGTTCCGGGCTGGGTACCAATCGTACCATGTGGAAGTGCAGCTGAACAAACTGGGCGTGAAGTTCCGCAAGTACGGCGGGCTGCGCTACTCCGAGGCGGCCCACGTCAAGGACGTGCTGTCCTATGCCCGCCTGGTGCTGAACCCGCTGGACCTGCCCGCCTTCCAGCGCGTGGCCGCCATGTCCAAGGGGGTGGGGCCAAAGACCACCCTGAAGCTGTACGACATCGCCCGGTTGGGCGATGCCGAGGCCACCCGCCGCGCCTGCACCCGCCACCCGGAACTGCGCGCCGACCTGGACCTGCTGGACGGCCTGCGCAAGCGGCCGCACACGCCCACCTCGCTGCTCGAAGAAGTGATGGAGCACTACAAGCCGCGCATGGAGGCCGCCTTCCCGGACGACTGGCCGCGCAGGCAGCAGGGGCTGGAGCAACTGCTGCAGATCGCCGCGTCGTACCGCGACCTGGATCTGTTCATCTCCGACCTGTCGCTGGAAGACCCCGGTGAAGAAGAGGAAAACCGCGACAGTGTGGTGCTGTCCACCATCCATTCGGCCAAGGGGCTGGAATGGGGCGCGGTGCTGCTCATCGACCTGGTGGAAGAGCGCTTTCCCTCGCGGCACGCCATTGCCCGCGCCGAAGACTTCGAGGAAGAGCGGCGGCTGATGTACGTGGCCTGCACCCGCGCCCGCGACCAGCTGTGCCTGTTCGTGCCCGCCAGCCTGTACAGCCGGGGCGACGGCGGCAACCAGCCCGCCGTGCCCAGCCCCTTCGTGCGAGAGTTGCCCGCCCACCTGTTCGACGAGCAGCATGAAAGCTATTCCGGCGGCCTGATGCGCCGCGATGTCCAGAACGGGCAGCGGGCGGCGGGGTTTGGCGGCGGCAGGAACGGTGGCGGCGGGTTCACGCAGCCCATGGGGGCAGGCCGCTTCGACGGCGCGCCCGGCATTCCCCGGCCGCCCATGTTCGCGGAAGGGACCGTACCGGGCAGGGCCGGGGCGGCGGCAGCCCGTCCGGCGTCGCCCTTACCGGCATCGCCCCCGGCACAGCCCGCCGCGCCTTCGCCCCTTTCCGGGGGCACCGCCCCGGCGGGGCAGTGCGGTTACTGCACCCACCGCATCTTCGGGCGCGGCAAGATCGTGCAGCATCTGCCGCCCGACAAGTACCGCGTGAATTTTCCCGGTTTCGGCCTCAAGGTGATCATGGCCGAATACCTGACGCTGGAATCCGACTGAACCGGAATCTGATTGACCAGGAGCCTTCGCATGACCCGGCTTGCCTCCGAGGACGATTTCCTCGCCGCCATCGACCGCCACTTCACCAACGCCCATCCCCATCTGCGCGTGGGGCGCGGCGACGATTGCGCCGTCATCGCCTGCCCGCCGCGCATGGCCGTGAGCACCGACCTGTTCAACGAGCACGCCCACTTCCGCACCAGCTACTTCAGCCCGGCGGACATCGGCCACAAGGCGCTGGCCGTGAACATCAGCGATCTGGCCGCCTGCGGGGCGCGGCCGCTGGGCTTCAGCCTGGCGCTCACCGCACCCGCCGATCTTTCGCGTGAATTCTGCGACTCCATGCTGGCGGCCATGGCCGCGCTGGCGCGCGAGCACGACATGGCCCTGTCAGGGGGCGACCTGACCCGGGGCGACGCGCTGTCCCTGTGCATCACGGTATGGGGCGGCCCCGCGCCGCGCCCGGCGCAGGCGGACAGTGCGGACCGGGACGGGCACGGAAACGGCGCGGAGGCTGGTGGCGAAGACGCATCGCCCTTCCTGCGCCGGGGTGGCTGCCTGCCGGGCGACCCGCTGTTTCTGGTTGGCCGCACCGGCCTTGCGCGTGTGGGCCTGCTGACCCTGGAAAGCATGGGCGGCGAGGCCGCGCACCTGTACCCGGAAGCGTGCCGCGCCCACTTGCGGCCGCGCCCGCAGGTGGCGGCGGGGCTGGCGCTGGCGGCTATCTGCGGTACTGGCGACGCGCGCATCGCGCTCATGGACGTGTCCGACGGGCTGGTGCGCGACCTGCCCCGGCTCATCGGCGCGGACCGTGGCAGCGGCCTTGGGGCCGAACTGGTCATGGACCCCGAAGCCCAGCCCGACGAGGTGCGCGCCTACGCCTTGGCCAACGACCTCGACCCCGTGGACATCGCCTTCATCGGCGGCGAGGACTACGCCCTGCTGGGCAGCTGCCGCCCGGGCATGCTTGATGCCGTGCGCGAGGCCGTGCCCGGCCTGACCCTGCTCGGCCAGGTCACCGCCGACGGCGTGGTGCTGGTCAACGGCGACCTGCCCGCGACCGCCGGGTTCGACCATTTTTCGGGGTAAAAGATGGATAAAGAATTCACGGGGGAGGGACCCTTTTGCGGCAGCCGTAGGCGAGTCCCCGAGCCGTACGGATGGCGTCCGCAAGGCGTGAAAAGGGTCTCCTCCCCGCACCCCCGTCTTGCTGTCTTTATCCGTAATGCTCGAAGACTCGCATAACGGCTAAGGCTCCCCCTAAAACTTCCAATGGGGGTTGCCAGACCCAGTATTCAAGTCCCCCGGCAATCAAGGAGCGGAGCATATGGACACAATCCTGCGGCCCATCGGCGTCATAGTGTCGCCGCTCACCGACCTTGCGCAGTGCCCCAAGCAGGGCGACGAGGGCGCGCCCGAGGCGTGGGTGGAGATTGCCGCGCCCTACGTGCCCGGCCTGGACACCCTGACGCCCGGTCTGTCACTGACCCTGCTCACCTGGCTGCACCGCGCCGACCGCAGCGTGCTGTCCGTGCACCCGCGTGGCGACATGAAGCGCCCCAAGCGTGGCGTGTTCAACACCCGCTCTCCAGCACGGCCCAACCCGGTGGGCCTGCACGAGGTGCGCCTGCTGGAGCTGGCCCCCGGCGCGGACGGCTCCATGCGCCTGCGCGTGGCCCCGCTGGAGGCGCTGGACGGTACGCCGGTCATCGACATCAAGACCTCGTACCGCCAGCGTCAGCCGGAACCGGCACCCGATGATGCAGTGGGCGATGGCAGTGATACGAATCGTATGACGATCAGTGGGGCGTTTGGTAATGCGAAAGGCACTACGCAACCAGGCGTCATCTCCGGTTCCGCACCCTCGCCGTGGGGCGAGGGCATTCCAGAAGGGCATGCCGACGAACTGCGGCGCATCTGCCTGCGCGGCTGGCAGCGCGGGCTGTATTCCGGGTTCAACGGCAACGCCAGCCTGCGCCTGGGGGCTGCCTGTCTGATGACCTGTTCCGGTGCGGCCAAGGGAGACCTTGGCCCCGGCGACCTCGCGCTGGTGGACATCGCCACCGGGACGGTGCTGGCCGGGGGCAAACCCTCGTCCGAAGGGGCCATGCACCTGGCCATCTACCGCGCCAGGCCGGACGCCATGGCCGTGGTGCACACCCATCCCCCGCGCCTGCTGGCCCTGGGGACGCTTGTCGGCCCGGACGACATGCTGCGTCTGCCCATCTACGAATCGGAACTGCTCCGCGTCCAACTGGGCTTCGCGCCCCCCCACGCCCCCGGCACGCAGGAACTGGCCGACGCCGTGGCGGCGGCAGCCGCCACCCGCGACGCGGTGTGGATGGAACGCCACGGCCTGTGCTGCACCGGGCCTTCCGCCGCCCGCGCCCTGGCCTTGGCCGAGGAACTGGAGCATCTGGCCGGGGTGCAGCTGGCGGTGCTGTCCGCCCACGCCAAGGTGCGGGATTGACCAAGGACGGGCCGTCGGGTGTCGGCGGTGGCCGTGGGGCGCGTTCACGGCGCTCGCGCCCCACAGCGCCTTGCGTCCGTCACACGGAACGGCTAGATTCGCCACCTTGCGGCCGTGCATGGGGCAAACGCACTGTTCGTCGCTGCCCGCCATCGTTCCGGCCGCGCCCCCGAAACCTTTTTGGGGCCTTGCCCCGCAACCCCCTTGGGGATTTCCCCGCGCGAGGACATCGCACATGGCTCAGGCTTCCGACGCCGCACAAGGCTTCCGCCCCGATTTCGCGAAAATGAACGGTCTCGTGCCCGCCATCGCCCAGTGCGCCGCCACCGGCGAAGTGCTGATGATGGCCTGGATGAACGAAGAGGCATGGGACGCCACCCTCGCCACCGGCGAGGCGCATTACTTCAGCCGCAGCCGTGGGCGGCTGTGGCACAAGGGCGGCACGTCGGGCCATACCCAGCATATCAAGGCCGTGCGCCTGGACTGCGACAGCGACACCGTGCTGCTGCTCGTGGAACAGAAGGGCGGCGCGGCCTGCCATGAAGGGTACCGCAGCTGTTTCTACCGAGAGTTGAAAGACGGCGAACCCGTCATCTGCTCGCCCCGCGTGTTCGACCCCAAGGAGGTCTACAAATAATGTCCGGCAACAACATGCTGAAGATCGGCATTCCCAAGGGCTCGCTGGAAGAAGCCACCGTGAACCTGTTCGCCCGCTCCGGGTGGAAGATTCGCAAGCATCACCGCAACTACTTCCCCGAGATCAACGACCCGGAACTGACCGCGCGCCTCTGCCGGGTGCAGGAAATTCCCCGTTACATCGAGGACGGCGTGCTCGACGTGGGCCTGACCGGCAAGGACTGGCTGCTGGAAACCGGGGCCGACGTGGTCGTGGTGTCCGACCTGGTCTACTCCAAGGTCAGCAACCGCCCGGCCCGCTGGGTGCTGGCCGTGGGCGGCGATTCGCCCTACGTGCGGCCCGAGGACCTTGCGGGCTGCACCATCGCCACCGAACTGCTGGGCGTTACCCGCCGCTACTTCGAGGACGCGGGCATCCCCGTCAAGGTGCAGTATTCCTGGGGCGCCACCGAGGCCAAGGTGGTGGAAGGCCTGGCCGACGCCATCGTCGAGGTCACCGAAACCGGCACCACCATCAAGGCCCACGGCCTGCGCATCATCGCAGAGGTGCTGCTGACCAACACCGTGCTCATCACCAGCAAGGCCGCCTGGGAAGACCCGTGGAAGCGCGCCAAGATCGAGCAGATAGACCTGCTGCTGCAGGGCGCGCTGCGCGCCGATTCGCTGGTGGGCCTGAAGATGAACGTGCCCTCGGGCAACCTGGACGCCGTGCTCGACCAGCTGCCCAGCCTCAATTCGCCCACCGTGGCCGGGCTGCGCGACAGCACCTGGTTCGCCGTGGAAATCGTGGTGGACAACGGCGTGGTGCGCGACCTCATCCCCCGCCTGCGCGCCGCCGGTGCCGAAGGCATCATCGAGTATTCGCTGAACAAGGTCATTTAGTTAAAAATGAAGATGAATATCGGGGAGGGGACCCTTTAAAAAGGGTCTCCCTCCCCGAACCCCTCCCCCCTAAATTTTCTATTGGTGGGGATGTGGCCTGCCCCTTTTCCAGTTGTCTCCCGCACGGAAAGAATGGCTTCGAAAGGCAACAGGCTGCCTGTTGCAAAACGAGCAGGGTGGCGACCGACTTGCGCTGCATACCAGCGGCGCAAAGATGCAGAGTGCAGCGCCCCGTCCGCCGGAGGCCGTCCCATGCCCGCACAACTGTTCCTGCCCCGCGAACTCTACGGCATCATCGGCCATCCCCTGGGCCACACCATGAGTCCCCTGCTGCACAACTGGGGCTTCGGCCTGCTGGATATCCCCGCCGTGTACATGGCCTGGCCGCTGGAGCCGGGCCGCGTGGGCGACTTCATCACCGCCGTGCGCACCCTGCCCATCCGCGGGGCCAGCGTCACCATTCCCCACAAGCAGGCCGTGTTGCCCCTGCTGGACGGCGTCAGCGACCGGGCCCGCGCCGTGGGCGCGGTGAACACCCTGTACTGGCGCGACGGTCGGTTGCTGGGCGAAAACACCGACGTCACCGGCTTTCTGGCCCCGTTGCGCCAGCGCGCGGCGGCAGGGTGGCGGTGCGCCAGGGCGCTGGTGCTGGGCAACGGCGGCGCGGCCCGCGCCGTGCTGGCCGGGCTGCACGAGCTTGGCCCCGACGGAGAGGGCGTGGTGGGCGCGGTGGCCGTCACCGGGCGCAACCCGGAAAAGGCCGCGCCGCTGGCCGCCGAATTCGGCGCGGCGGTGGTGGACTGGGACGCGCGCGGGGCCTGGGGCGCGGACCTGGTCGTCAATACCACCCCCATGGGCATGTCCGGCGAGCGGCAGGGCGATACCGCGTATCCCGCGCAGGGCTTTGCCGCCCAGGCTGCGGGGGGGCGCGGGCTTGCCTATGATCTTGTCTACAATCCGTTGCGGACCCGCTTCCTTTCCGAGGCCGCTAGCGCGGGCTGGGACACCCAGGACGGCCTGGCCATGTTCGTGGAGCAGGGGCGCGAGCAGTTCCGTCTGTGGACCGGCCGTGAGTTGCCCGCCGAGGGCGCGCGCACCCTTGTTGCCGTGGCTTTGGGCTTCGGCGACGTTGCCGTGGGCCGCGCCTGCGGCCAGTGCGAACTGCCCGGCCTGGGGAAAGGCTAGGCCGTGACCGCCGCTGGCGGGCAGGGCCGCATCGCCCTCTGGGGCACGCCCCGGCTTTGGCCGTTGTCCGCGCGCGTGTCCGCGCCCTCGTCCCGGCAAGGCCGGGCGCGGGGCGTGCTGGCGCTGCTGGCCGCGCTGTTTGTCCTGCTGTGCCCGCCGACAGCGCGTTCTGCGGAACCGGAACTGGCCGCATTGCCCCTGCCGGAACTGACAGCCCGCCTCGCGGCTCGCTACGGTGGGCAGCAGCCCGCCCAGTGGGGACCGGCACTGCCCGGCACGCTCACCCGCCTGCCCGCCTCCGCCATGACCAAGAACGGCCCGGCCACAGTGGCCCTGACCTTTGACGCCTGCGGCGGCGGGTACGATATCTCCATCATTGCCCTGCTGCGCGAACTGCGCGTGCCCGCCACGCTGTTCCTGGCCGGGCCGTGGCTCAACGCCCACCCCGCCGAGGCCGCCGACCTCGCCGCCGACCCGCTGTTCGAAATAGCCAACCACGGCGCGCGCCATCGGCCCGCTTCGGTGACCGGGCGCGCGGCCTATGGCATCCGGGGCACCCGTTCCGTGGCCGGATTCGTGGACGAGGTGGAATCCAGCGCCCGGCGGCTGGCCGTGCTCACCGGCAAGCGCCCGCGCTTCTACCGGGCCGCCACCCTGTTCTGCGACGAGGTGGCCGTGCGCATTGCGGCGGACCTTGGCCAGACCGTCACCGGTTGCACCGTGGCGACCGATGCCGGGGCCACGCTGCCCGCCCCGGCCGTGGCCCGCAACCTGCTGGCCGCCCGCAACGGCGACATCCTGCTGCTGCATATGAACAGGCCGGGCGCGGGCGCCGGCGCGGGGCTGCGCATGGCCCTGCCGGAACTGCTGCGGCGGGGGGTGCGCTTCGTGCGCCTGTCCGACGCGGCGGGCGCGGCGGGCGCGGCGAGCCGATAACCGGGTGTTCGGCCCCCGGCACGGCATGGGGGCTCGAAAGCGGAAGCCGCGAGGAGCGAACGTGGCTTCCGCAGGCAGTGATTTCTACGGTATGCTGCACTGTTGGACGGTGCTGCCGCAGTGGGGGGCGGACTCCCGAAGGGCGGGGCCTCGGTGGCGTCCGGAGACGTTCCGGCAAGCTGGCCCTGCCTGCGGCAAGCCCCCTGCGGCCAGGGGTGTTTTTTTGCTTGTCACCCTGCCCCTCGCATGGCACACAAACCCCGAACGACCCCCTTCCGGCCCGCGCCAGTTCTGGACGCACGGCCAGTCACACCACCGGCCGCAAGGCTGGCTGCATGACGGAAGACGAACGCATGATACGCTGCTCGCAGGTCATCCTTTCATCCCGGCCGGTGCACCGGGTGCGCAATCTGGGGCTTCGCCGCTCCGGCAACGCCCGAACGCCCGTGGCCGGCGATGCCGGCCCCTTGGCCCGTGCGCGCTGGTAACCGGCGCGCCCCGCATCCCGCAGCGTAGCGATTCCGTCCCCCTTACCTCGACGTACGACGTACCGGCTCCCGGTGCGATGCGCCACGGCGCACCGGCGCCGCACTTGCCCACTGCCCGGCCCCCTGTGCCGGGGCGGCATGCATGCGGCATCCGGCGGCGTCGATTCGGAACGCCGCTCCGGATACTCCGGAGCCGCGCGCACCCCGCGCGCGGGCACGGCGCAGACGGTTCCCGATCCGTTCCCGACGGCTTTCCGGTCCGCAAGGGCCATCCGGGGCAGCCCCCCGACAGAGCACACCAAGAGGCGACGATGGCAGACCAGGAACACATCATCGAGTTGCGCGGCGTCACCAAGACGTTCGAAGACACCGTGGCGCTCGACTCCATAGACCTCACCATCCGCAACGGCGAATTCCTGACCCTGCTGGGGCCGTCGGGCTGCGGCAAGACCACCATCCTGCGCCTGCTTTCGGGCTTCGAGCAGCCCACGGCGGGCGAGGTGCGCATCAACGGCCAGGTGGTCAACCGCGTGCCCCCCGAACAGCGCCAGGTGAATACCGTGTTCCAGAACTACGCGCTGTTCCCGCACATGACCGTGCGCGACAACGTGGCCTTCGGGCTGAAGATGCAGGGCGTGGCGGCGGATGAGACGGCCCGCCGCGTGCACGACGCCCTGCGCATGGTGCATCTGGAAACATTCGCCGACCGCAAGCCGCGCCAGCTTTCCGGCGGGCAGCAGCAGCGCGTGGCCATTGCCCGCGCGGTCATCAATAACCCGCTGGTGCTGTTGCTGGATGAGCCCTTCAGCGCCCTGGACTTCAAGCTGCGCAAGCAGATGCAACTGGAAATCAAGCATCTGCAACGGCAACTGGGCATCACCTTCGTGTTCGTCACCCACGACCAGGAAGAGGCGTTCGCCATGTCCGACCGGGTGGTGGTGATGAACGAGGGCCGCATAGAGCAGATCGGCGCGCCCAAGGAAATTTACGAGGAGCCCGCCAACATGTACGTGGCGCGCTTCGTGGGTGACATCAACGCCCTGCCGGGCCGCATCGACGCCGTGCGGCTGGACTGGTCCGCCGCGCCGGGCACCCCCCTGGCCCCGCCCGCGCCGGGTACGCCGGAACACGCCGCCCTGCCGCCGGACCTGAAGCCCGGCGAACACCTGTACGACGCCACCGTGGGCGGCACGGTGTTTCCGGTGCGTTCGCCCCGCAGACTGGCCCCCGGCGATGCGGTGCAGGTGCTGCTGCGGCCCGAGGACTTGCGCATCGACCGCATTGCGGATGCGGAAACCCCGGACTGGCCGCACCTGTGGGGCCGCATCGAGGAATCGGTGTACAAGGGCGCCACGGTGGACCTGGTCATCACCCTGGATGACGGGCAGCGGCTGATGGCGGCCGAGTTCTTCAACGAGGACGACGAGGACATCAACTACAACCCCGGCGAGCGCGTGGCCGTAAGCTGGGTGGACGGATGGGAGGTCCTGCTGCCCGATGACGCGGCGTAGACCTTTCCGCACCGCCAGCATCGCCGTGGTCTGGTTGTGGCTGGGGCTGTTCGCCCTGTTGCCCAACCTCGGTCTGCTGCTGGTCACCTTTCTGGAGCGGGGCGAGTCGGACTTCGTGAGCCTGGTGTTCACGTGGGACAACTACGCCCGACTCGCCGATCCGGTGTTCGTCAGGATACTGGGCGAATCGCTGTGGCTGGCCGCCGCCAGCACCCTGGTGTGCCTGCTCATCGGCTACCCGTTCGCCTACGCCGTGGCCACGGCCCGGCGCGGGCTGCGGCCGTGGCTGTTGCTGCTGGTGGTCATCCCGTTCTGGACCAACTCGCTCATCCGCACCTACGCGCTGATCATCATCCTGAAGTCGCAGGGCATCGCCTCCAACGTGCTCATGGCCCTGGGCCTCGTCAGCGAGCCGGTGTCGTTCATGTACGGCGAGTTCGCCGTGTTCACCGGGCTTACCTACACGCTCTTGCCGTTCATGATCCTGCCGCTGTACGCGTCCATAGAGAAGCTGGACAAACGGCTGCTGGACGCGGCCAAGGACCTGGGGGCCAGCAGCCTGCGGGCCTTCTGGCACGTCACGCTGCCGCTGACCCTGCCGGGCATCGTGGCCGGGTGCATGCTGGTGTTCCTGCCCTCGCTGGGGTGTTTCTACATTCCGGAAATCCTGGGCGGGGCCAAGAGCATGCTCATCGGCAACTTCATCAAGAACCAGTTCCTCGTCGCGCGCGACTGGCCGCTGGGCGCCGCCGCCAGCACCATCATGACCGCACTGCTGGTGCTGATGATCATCGGCTACTGGCTCAGCAGCCGCCGGGTGGCCCTGCGCGAACGCAAGGGCGCGGATACCGGCGCGGCCACTGCCGGCCGCACGCCCGACGGCGGTCACGACATGCAGGACGGCGACGACATGACGCATGGCGCGGACGGTGCGCACAGGGCGCGGGGGAGGGCATGACATGACCCTGCGCCTGCGCACCCTTCGCACGTGGCTGGTCTGGCTGGTCTACGCCTTCCTGTACGTGCCCATCCTGGTGGTCATCGTCTATTCCTTCAACGACGCGCGCTACACCACCGAATGGAAGGGCTTCACCCTGAAGTGGTATTCCGCCCTGGCCGCCAACGGCCCGCTGGTGGACGCCGCGCTCAACTCGCTGTCCGTGGCCACACTGGCCGCCACCATCGCCACGGTGCTGGGCACGCTGGCGGCCATCTGCATCCGGCGCTACCGTTTTCCGGGGCGCAAGGTGCTGCACGGGTGCATCTACGTGCTCACCGTGTCGCCGGACATCGTCATGGGCATCTCGCTGCTCATCTTCTTCATCGCCATGGGGGTGCAGCTGGGCTTCTGGACCCTGCTGGCCGCCCACGTCACCCTGGCGCTGCCCTTCGTCACCGTGACGGTGCTGGCGCGCCTGGCCGAGTTCGACGAGCAGCTCATCGAGGCCGCACGCGACCTTGGCGCGTCGGAATGGCGGGCCTTCCGCCACGTGCTGCTGCCCCTGGCCGCGCCCGCCGTGGCGGCGGGGTGGCTGCTGTCGTTCACCCTGTCCATGGACGACGTGCTGGTGAGCTTCTTCGTCACCGGTCCCACCTTCGAGGTGCTGCCCCTGCGCGTCTATTCCATGGTGCGCCTTGGCGTGAAGCCGGACATCAACGCCCTGTCGGCGGTGATGTTCACGGTAACCATAGTGCTGGTGCTGCTGGCACAAACCCTTACCAGGACGAGGAGGAAATGATGCGCACGAAGCTGCACGCGGCCCGCGCCGCGCTGGTGATGGTGGGCCTTGCCCTGGCGGTGCTGGCGGCGACGATGTTCGCGCGCCCCGCCGTGGCGGCGGAAGAAAAGGTGCTGCACGTCTACAACTGGTCGGAATACGTGCCCCAGTCGGTGCTCGACAGGTTCAGCAAGGAGACGGGCATCAAGGTGGTGTACACCACCTACGAATCCAACGAGGCCATGTACGCCAAGATCAAGCTGCTGAAGGGCGTGGGCTATGACGTGGTCGTGCCGTCCACCTACTTCATCTCCATGCTGCGCGACGACGGGCTGCTGGCCAAGATCGACAAGACCAGGCTGAAGAATTTCAAGAACCTTTCGCCCAAGGTGCTGGACCAGCCGTTCGACCCCGGCAACGAATACTCCGTGCCCTACATGTGGGGTTCGGCGGGGCTGATGGTGAACAAGAAGGTGGTGGACCCGGCCTCCATCACCAGCTGGAACGACCTGAACCGCCCCGAGTTCGCGGGCAAGGTCATCCTGTCCGACGACCAGCGCGACTCCATGGGCGTGGCCCTGAAGGCGCTGGGCTATTCGGTGAACTCCACCAACGAGGCAGAGATCAAGGCCGCCTACGAATGGCTGAAGAAGCTGCTGCCCGCCGTGCGCGTGTTCGACGTGACCGCAAGCAAGCAGGCCTTCATCAGCGAGGAAGTGGCCGCGGGCCTGATCTGGAACGGCGACGCCTACATCGCCGCCAGCGAGAACAAGAACCTGGTGTACGTCTACCCCAGGGAAGGCGTGCCCCTGTGGGTGGACAGCCTGGCCATCCCCGTGGGGGCCAAGCACAAGGAAAACGCCCACAAGTTCATCGACTTTTTGCTGCGGCCCGACGTGGCCAAGGAATGCGTGGAGGAATACAACTACTCCACCCCCAACGTGGGCGCCCAGAAGATCCTTTCGCCGGAGCTGGCCAAGAGCCGCATCACCTCTCCCACCGACGCGGACCTGAAGAACGCGGAGTTCACCAACAGCGTGGGCAACGCGCTGGAAGTGTATGAAAAGTATTGGGAGATGCTGAAAACCGGCAGCTAGGCCGTCAGCTTCAGGGCAGAAAATGCAGGACGCCGGGTCGCGAGACCCGGCGTCCTTTCGTTGTTGCGTGGGTGGGCGCGTCACGCGCCGGGGGGCAGGTCGGGCACCGCGTGGCGCGCCGTGAGCTGGCGCAATGCGTCCAGCTGTTCGGCGAAGCGGTAGTAGAACTTCACATCGTTGCCCAGCACGTTGCCCATGCGGGCGGCATGCACGTTGCCGATGCCCACGCCCGACATCTGGTGGTGCACGCAGGCGACCAGGCCGCAGTATACGGCCTCGAAGCCGTGCAGGCACAGGTCCAGGTCATGGGCGATGTCGTCCATCTGAGAGGGCGAGAAGCGGATGTCGAAGTCGCGCACGGCGTCCAGCGCGGCGCGGGTGAACACGTGGCAGCAGCCCATGACGTTGGCCGTGGGGCGGATGAAATCGTAGAACCCACCGTCGTAGTTGAAGCTGGGGGTGCTCAGACTGATGCGCAAGAGGCCCGGCTGGGCCACGGACACGGTGCGGTAAAGGTACTGCAACCGGCGCGGCGCACCGGGAAAGACGGTTTTGGCCCCGGCCACGCCCGCGCGCGGGTTGGCCCGCAGCACGGATACCAGCATGGCCAGCCAGGTGGCGGGAACCTCCACGTCGTCATCCAGGAAGGCCACGTATGCGGCGTTTCGCCCGCGCGGCGTGTGCAGCAGCCAGTTGCGTGCGGCAGGCGCGCCCACGTTGACGGGCAGGTCGATGATGTCCATGCGTCCGCCGAACAGGCTGGCGTTCAGGCCCGCCGCCATTTCGGAGGAACCGTCGGAGCAGCCGTTCAGCAGCAGGGTGATGGTGGCGTTGCCGGTGTCCGAGGCCGCCAGCGAGCGCAGCGTCTGCTCCAGCAGATCGCGCTTGTTGTAGGAATACAGAAAGATGGCGAGTGGGCCGGTGGAGGCGGTCAGCGCATCGGGCAGGGGGGCGAAGGGGGCTTCCAGTTCGCGCAGGCGCAGGGCCACGGGAATCTGCGTGGGGTCGAGGCGGAGCGATGCCCGGTAGAAGTTCATGCCTTCGGCCCGGTCATTGGTGCGCACGGCCAGTTCCGCGGCGCAGTTCAGCCAGCCGGGGGCGCCCGCGCCCGCGTCGCGAGTCTGGTCGCGCAGTTCCAGCGCCAGGGCGTCGCTGCCGTGCAGCATGCACATCCGGAACCGCTCGCGG
Organism: Nitratidesulfovibrio sp. HK-II; assembly: GCF_003402415.2. NCBI lineage: Bacteria > Pseudomonadati > Thermodesulfobacteriota > Desulfovibrionia > Desulfovibrionales > Desulfovibrionaceae > Nitratidesulfovibrio > Nitratidesulfovibrio sp. HK-II. The sequence continues at coordinate 3,970,069 of NZ_AP036014.1, read as the reverse complement.
TCGAAGATGCCGCGCAGCAGGGGCGGGCAGCGAAGCGATTCGTGCCAGCCCTCGCCGGGGGGAGTTCCCAGTTGCAGGTCGAGGAGCAGCAGGCGATCGGCGATGTCCACGGAAAAGGGCATGTCGCGGAACAGGCGAAGCAGCAAGTCGCGTGCCTCGGCCGGGGGCTGGTTGGCGGTCTGTTCCACCCGCTGTCGCATGGGATCGGGGATGCGCACCTTGGCCAGCGCCCGGTGCAGGGGGGTGTCTTCCGGGCTGCCGTCCACCCGTGCGGCCAGCACCGCAGCCTGTTCGTTGAAGGGGGCCAACCGGGCATAGGCACGCACCAGCCAGCGCAGCCACGCCACCTGGCGGGGGGTCTGAAGTCCCCCGGATTCGGCGGCTAAACGATTCAGGTAGTGGACGCAGAGCGTGGCGTCGAGCAGGAAATTGCCGAGATGGTTGCGCAGATGGCCGATGGCGTCATCGACGGTCAGGGCTTCCAGTTCGGTTTGAAGGCCGGGGGGAAGATACCTGTAGTGCATGGCATCTCCGGCAATTGCGCGGGCGGCGGGTTGTCGGGCCATGTCGGAGAATGCACGTTTCGCGCCAGCGGAAAACGGCAGTTCCTGCCGCGATGCTCCCGGATCGGGCTTGCGCCGGGTGGTGCCGCCAGCGGCGCAGGCCGCCGGGATGCCGGGATGGACGCGAGGGCAGGGCTACCCGCCGCCACGGCCCCCCTTGTGCTTGCGCTGGCGCACCACACCCCACACCTTGGACCATTCCTGCTCGTAGGTGGAGCGGGCGGCCTCCTCGGCCTGTTCGCAGGCGGCCCGGGCGGCCTGCTTCGCGCCTTCGGCGTTCGCACCGTCGCCATCGGGAGCGGCGCAGCCCTGTTCATCGCGGCAGGCATCGGCCAGGCGCGCCATGGCTTCGTCCATCTGCCGTTCCAGCATCGCCAGGTATCCAGCCTCGTCTTCCATGGTGCCTCCCGGGCCGCCGTGCGGCAGCCCCCATGGGGGAGTTCCGGCGCATGTCCGGTCGTGACCGGCAGCGTCCGGACGCAGGTTGCGCCCGCCAGCGGTACTTCCCAACGATACCCCTTGCACAATACCCCTGACCCTGCATACCCGCATCGGATGGCCTCGTCCACGCGGCACGCCATGTGACGATGGCCCCTGCGCGGGAGTGCGACCGGGGGGTGCGCCTTCCATCGAGCAGGGGCGGGGTTCTCGGGGAGAGGATGGGGCAGGGCGAGGGGGCGAAAATTTTTCCGGCCCGGCATGGGGACAGCGCAAGATTCGGATGGAAAAGCAAACGCGGCGGCCCTATGTTGCCGTCATGGACACGCCCATCCGCCATGCCGGGGCCGCGATCAAGCCCGCCGCGCCCGCCCCCGCCCCACGGTCCGACGACCCGCGCCTGGCATTGGTGCGCGCCGCCTGCGTCACCCTGCGCGAGCGCGCGGAGCCGGTGCCCCTGGCCGAACTGGCCGAGGCGGCGGGCCTGAGCCCCAGCCATTTCCAACGGGTGTTCACCCGGCTGGTGGGCGTCTCTCCGCGCGAGTACCAGCAGGCCTGCCGCGAGCAGCGCCTGCGCGGCGCGCTGGAACGGGGCACGCCCGTCGCCGAGGCCATCTACGAGGCCGGGTTCGGCTCGCCGAGCAGGGTGTACGAGGATGCGCACGGCATGCTGGGCATGACCCCGGCCCGCTACCGCAAGGGCGCGCCCGGCCAGCGCCTGGCCGTGGCCGCCGCGCGAACCTCGTTGGGCTGGCTGGTCATGGCCGCCACGCAGGACGGGGTGTGCGCCATCGACATCGGCGATGACCGTGAAGCCCTGCTTTCCGGCTTGCAACACCGCTTTCCCCGCGCCGAACTGCACACCCCCAGCGGCGAGGTGCAGCAGTGGCTGGGCACGGTGGTGGCCTTTGTCGAGCATGGGGGCGCGCACCCCGCGCTGCCGCTGGACGTGCGCGGCACCGCCTTCCAGCACGCGGTATGGAGCGCCCTGCGCGAATTGCCGCCCGGCGTTACCCTGGGCTACGGCCAGCTTGCCGCGCGCATCGGCAGGCCAAAGGCGGTGCGCGCCGTGGCCGCCGCCTGCGCCCGCAACCCCGTGGCCGTGGTGGTGCCCTGCCACCGCGTGCTGGGCCGAGACGGCGCGCTGACAGGCTACCGTTGGGGGGTGGATCGAAAAGCCGAACTGCTGCGCCGCGAATCCGCCCGAATGCCAGGCGGGTGACTGCATAGCGCCGTCCCCCGGCCATCCCGCAGCCACGCGCGCGCCGTCTCCGCCGTCCGCCATCCAGAGGCTGACCGCAAGGCGGATCAGGCCGATACGGGCGGCAGGGGAGGGAGGCCGCAGCGCCATGGGCCTGCCCGCCGCTTGCGGAAGGAAGGCCCGGCGACGACGAACGAGAAGGCGCAAGCACGCCGCAGCCCATCACCGCACTTTGTTCGATGTCGTCATTCCCGCCGTTTCGGGCAGCTCCGGCAGGCGCAACGCGCGTCGGAGTGCCGTCCCCCGTCGTGACCGACCGTTCGATTGGGGCGGGGTCACCTGTCTTCCCTCGGGAGGGAACATGCGTCCCGTCGATCTGCTTCGTCTGTTGCTGCTGGCCGCCATCTGGGGCTCGTCGTTCCTGTTCATGCGGCTGGTGGCCCCGGCGATGGGGCCGCTGCTGACCGCGGAACTGCGCGTGCTGCTGGCGGGCCTGGCCCTGTTCGCCTGGTTCCGCACCACCGGCATGGATATTGGCCTGCGCGTCCACTGGCGCTTCTTCGCCATCGTGGGCACGGTGAATTCCGGCGTGCCCTTCGCGCTGTTCGCCTACGCCGCGTTGCACATTCCGGCGGCCTATTCCGCCGTGCTCAATGCCACGGCACCGCTGTTCGGGGTGATCTGCGCGGCGGTGTGGCTGCGCGAGCGGGTCACCCCGGCCCGCGTTGCCGGGCTGGCGCTCGGCATCGCCGGGGTGGCCGTCATGGTGGGGGTGGGGCCGGTGCGGCCGACCCCGCAGGTGCTGCTGGCCGTGGGGGCCGGTCTGGCCGCGCCGCTGTGCTATGGCCTTGCCGCCACGTACATCAAGCTGCACGGCGCGGGCATTCGCCCCGGCGCGGTGGCCGCGGGCAGCCAGATCGGCGCGGCGCTGACCCTGCTGCCCGTCCTGCCCCTGTGGCCCGCGCCCGCCGTGCACGACCCCGCGCTGCTCACTCCGCTGGTGCTGGCCTGCACCGTCACCCTGGCCCTGGTCTGCGGGGCCGTGGCCTACCTGCTGTACTTCCGGCTGGTGGAGGATGCCGGTCCGGCGCGCGCCCTCACCGTCACCCTGCTCATTCCCGTGTTCGGCATGGGCTGGGGCGCGCTGTTCCTTGGCGAGCGCATCACCCCGGCCATGGCCGCCGGGGCCGCGTGCATCGTGGTCGGCCTTGTGTTGCTGCTGGACCTGCGCCAGCTGTTCCGGGGACGGATGCCCGGATAGGAAAAAACAGGGCGTCCCTGTAAGGATTTCTCCCTGAATGAAAAAGTGACGGCGGGCAGGAATCGTGTTTCCTGCCCGCCGTATTGCTTTGCGGAAATGGATGCGGCGGTTGGTGCGCGCCTTGAGTGCTTCCGTACCCTGCGTGCTAGATATCCGCCCCGATCTTGTGCATGGCCACCATGCCGCCCTGTACGCTGACCGTGTTGGTCACGCCTTCCTTGGCCAGCATGAGCTGGGCGTCGTAGGCGCGCAGGCCGGTGTTGCACACCAGCACCACGGTGCGGTCGGTGGGCACTTCGCCCAGCCTTTCGTGGATCTGTTCTTCGGGAATGTTCTTCCAGTGATCGGGGTACTTTTCGAGGAACGGCACGGCATTGCCCGCAAGCCGGGTGTCGATGAAGCACACCGTGTCGTTGCTGGCGCGCTCGTTCCACAGCCGCTCGAATTCTTCGGGGTCGATGACTCTGGCGCGGCCTTCCAGGATGTTCTCGGCTACGTTGCCCGCCACGTTCAGGATGTCCATGGCCGAGGCGAACGGCGGCGAGTACACGATTTCGGCGTTGCTGATGTCCTCGATGGTGGGCTTGTCGGCCAGCATGGTGGCCACGGCATTGATGCGCGCGGTCAGTGCGTCGCCCAGGGTGGATACGCCCTGGATGCCCAGCACCCGGCGGGTGGCCTTTTCCACCACCAGTTCCAACGACATGATGGTCTTTTCCGGGAAGAAGTGCGCCCGGTCGAACTGCTCCACATGCACGTTGATGGCGTCAAAGCCTTCGCGCAGGGCGGTTTCTATGGTCAGGCCCGCGCCGCAGGCCGAGATTTCGAACAGCTTGACCACCCAGCTGCCCACCGCGCCGGGGAAGGTGGCGTCGCCACCGGCCAGGTTGGTGCCCACCACGCGGCCCTGGCGGTTGGCCATGGACCCCAGCGGAAAGAAGCCGGGCTTGCCGGTGATCAGGTTGGGGATGGTCACGCAGTCGCCGCCGGAATAGATGTCCGGGTCGCTGGTCTGCATGCGGTCGTTGACGATCAGCGCGCCGCGCGGGTCGGTATCCAGCCCGGCGGCCTTGGCGATGGCCGTGTTGGGCGACACCCCGGCGGCCATGATCACCAGTTCCGCGTCAAGGGTGCGCTTGTCGGTCACCACGCGGGCCACGGCTCCGTCGTCGCCTTCCAGCCGCACCACCTTCTCGCCGGTCAGCACGGTGACGCCGTTCTTCTCCAGGTCGTGGCGCACCATGCGGGTGAGGGTGGAGGACAAGAAGCCCGGCATGAGCCGGTCAGCCAGTTCCACCACGGTCACGCCGATGCCCCACATGTCGGCAAGGGCCACGGCCATCTCCAGGCCGATGAACCCGCCGCCCACGATCACGGCGTTGCTCACCGTGCCCCCGGCCATGGCATTGCGGATGAATTCCGCCTCTTCCAGGTTGGTGGCGGCGGTGACGCCCGCGAGGTCCAGCCCTTCCACGGGCGGCCGGTTGGCCCGGCTGCCCAGCGCCAGCACCAGCTTGTCATAGGACAGGGTTTGACGCTCGCCCGTGCGCAGGTGTTCCACCAGCACGGTTTTGGCCGCGCGGTCGATGGACACGGCGCGGGTTTCGGTCAGCACGTCCACGTCCTTGTTGATGCGGAAGAATTCGGGGTCGCGCACCACGTTGTAGGGGGTGGCTTGCAGCGCGTCGATGTTGTTGACCTCGCCCGAGACGAAATAGGGGATGCCGCAGCCGCCGTAGGAAATGCGCGGCGACTGGTCGATCATGGTGACCTTGGCGTCAGGGGCGAGGCGCTTGAAACGGCAGGCGGCCTTGGGGCCAAGGGCCACGGCCCCGATGACGACGACGTGCTTGGACATGCTGGAACCTCCGTGGGCTGCGCGCGGGTGACGGCGCGGGGTGCGGCGCGCGGCGCGGGGTCGCGCGTCTGTTCGGGCTTGCGCGGATGCGCCGGGGCTGGCCGGAACATGGGTCAGCGGCGGCGACGCGGTGCGAAACGATCGGAAAAGTTCGGCCCCCGCAAGGGGGTGCACTGCCCCAGGCGCGCGCGGCCGTCAAGATGGCTGCGTGGAATCGGCCATTTCCGGTGACGCCATGCAGTCAGCGTGCTGCCGCAACGCCGGGACGACGGCGTGAAATACCCCACGCGAGTGGGGTTATTGCCTACCGTCTGGGTATGATTTAGGCGCTTTCGCGCCGCGTGGCAAGGTCTGCGTGTGCTCACTCCAGGCGTGTGGAAGAAAAAGTGGGTTCCGAGCCGTTGCACGCGTGCCGTGCAGGAGTGGATGATGCAGGATTGCCGTGCGGTTCGGGCACGCGCTGGCAGCGTGAGGGAAAATTGCGGCGCGACTCGCCACTACCTGTCGGCGGGGGCAAGACCGGGCAAGGAAGGGCAGGGATTGGCGAGGATGGCAGGAACCAAGGACATGAAGGCGGGGGACATGAAGGCGGGGGGCGGGAGCAGGCTGGCGACTGCGGGCGGCGTGGCGGCCGGAAAACGGCAAAAGGAAAGGCGTGCCGCTCCGGATATCCGGGAGATTCCGCGCTTTGCGCCGGGATCTCTGCTGCACGCCTGTTAGGGATTATCTTCCGTGTCCCTATTCATCGGGGGCAACTCGCTTTGCCGTTATGGGGGTAAATCTCTGCCAGAACAGTCCTCCGATGGTGTTCTTCGCTTGCTCACCCTAGCCGCGTTCCGTGCGTCGTGCCGTGGCTCGGCTGGGCTCCGCCTGCTTCCGGCGCAGGCTGCGAGCGCTCTGTGCACTGGTTGCGAACCTCGCGACGCCCTCGGCATCGCTGCGTACTCCGGCGGGATGCCGACCCACTGGCTAGGTCGATCTTTTCCGCCGGTGATTACAAGGTAGCTGCGTGTCGCCCTGCTGTAAAGGGGGTGTGGCGTTGTGAAGGCACTATTGCGGCGGATGCATGGCATTTTCCTGCATGCTGCGGTGTGTTGCAACATGGCGCATCCATTGATGGACATGGATATGCGCATGCGCGCATGCTGCACGGCGCAAATGCGGCAAGTGCAACATGGCGTAGCAAAAGGGTATTTTTCTTCAAAAAAATACCCGGAGCAATGGCGGCATGTTGCGTCAATGCAGAGGGCGGCGCGCTGGTATGCGGCACTGTGCGCCCGCACGATGCATGGGGTTGCCCCATGCGCCGTCAGCCGTACTGGCCGTGGGGGCAGGACAGCTGACGCGGCCGCGAGGAACACCCCGGATGCACGCACGGACGCGCGCCGTGAAAACCACGGGATGCGAGCCGGGTGAGCGGGGTTCGCGCTTCGGGAAGGGCGCGGCCGCGCCGCGCCGCGCCGGGGGCAGGCCCGGCTACTGCACGACGTCGGATTCCATGTCCGGCCAGTCGTATCCGGCGTCCGTCCCGTCCTCGTCCCTGTCCTTGTCGTCGTCATAGTGGTCGGCGGCGAGGCAGGCATCATCGCTGCCGTCCGCATCGCCCGCGCCACTCCCCTTGTCCCCGCGTTTGCCGCAGGGGCGCAGGTCGCGCTCCCAGTCGATGCGGCCCGCGATTTCCGTCACCAGGTCGCCCAGCCCCTGCCGCGTGGCGGCGGACAGGGTGATGGCGTCGGGGTGCACCGCGCGCAGGGTTTCGCGCGTGGCCTCGTCCAGGGTGTCCCACTTGTTCAGCACCAGCAGGCGCGGCACTTCGTGCAGCTCCATGTCGGTGAGGATGGTGTCCACCGCGGCCAACTGGCGGTCCAGTTCCGGGTGCCCCGCATCGGCCACGTGGATCAGCAGGTCGGCCGCCTCCAGTTCCTCCAGCGTGGCGCGGAAGGCTTCCAGCAGTTCCTTGGGCAGGTTGCGGATGAAGCCCACGGTGTCGGCCAGGATCAGTTCGCGCTCGTGCGGAAAGCGCAGGCGGCGGGTGGTGGGGTCCAGCGTGGCGAACAGCTTGTTCTCGGCCAGCACGTCGCTGTTGGTCAGGGCGTTGAGCAGGGTGGACTTGCCCGCGTTGGTGTAGCCCACCAGCGAGGCCAGCGGCACCCGCTGCTTGGCCCGCCGGGCGCGGGCATAGGCGCGCTGGCGGCGCAGCGATTCCAGTTCGTCCTTGATGCGCCCGATGCGGTCGCGGATGCGGCGGCGGTCGGTTTCCAGCTTGGTTTCACCGGGGCCGCGCCCGCCAATGCCGCCCATCAGGCGGTCCATGGCGCGGTTTTTACCCACCAGGCGGGGCTGGGTGTACTTCAGCTGGGCCATCTCCACCTGCAGCTTGCCCGCGCGGGTGGTGGCGTGCTGCGCGAAGATGTCCAGGATCAGCTGGGTGCGGTCCAGCACCTTGCGTTCGGTGACGTCGGCCAGGTTGCGCAGCTGGGCCGGGGAAAGCTCGCCGTCGAAGATGATCATGGTGGCGTTGCCCTGCAGGGCCAGCACCTCCAGTTCCGCCAGCTTGCCCTTGCCCAGGATGAACTTCGGGTTCAGCGAGGGCACGCGCTGGATCAGTGTGCCCGCGCAGCGCACCCCGGCGGTGCGGGCCAGTTCCACGAGTTCGGTCAGGTTCAGTTCCTGAAGCGCACGGGGGGCCGTGGACACGCTGACCAGCACCGCGGCCGGGCCGTCATCCTCGGAGGCAAGGGCGGCGGTGCGGGCAATGTGCTCGGCGTGACTGCGCCCCTGCGGCACGGCCCCTGCGGCAATGCCCGCCGTGCCTGTCTTGCGGGCGGGCGCCGCCGCGCGCGCGTCGCTGGCGGCGCGGGCCATTTCCTCTTCCAGCGCCTCCACCTGGGCCACCATGTCCGCGTCCACGCGGTCCCACGGCTGGGCCGGGTGCACCCGGTAGGGCTTGCCGTCCACGGCCTGCGGCAGCAGGTGGGCCTGCTGGAAGGTGAGCGGTTCGCCCCATTCGTTCACGGTCAGCACGCCAAAGCCGTCCAGCCGCAGGAACAGCAGGTCCATCAGGTCTTCCTGCGAAAGCAGGTCGGTCCCCAGGTGGGTGTGCAGCAGGCGCAGGCCGCGCAGGCGGCCGGAGCCGGTGCGGGCGCGGGGCAGTTCCGGAATGGTGATGGCCCCGGTGTCGCCCACCAGCACCATTTCCACGCGGCCCTGCCGGTCGATGAGCAGGGCCACCTGGCGGCCCACGCTGCGCGAGAGCGCGGCAAGTTCGCGGGCCTGCTCGTGCGAATAGCCGCCCACGGAGGGGAAGCGGCGCTGGTACAGGCGGGTCAGGGCCTTGACGTGGCTGGGCTTGAGCCCCTGGGTGTTGCCGAGAACCTTGGCGATGGGAGTGCTCCTGCGCTGGCGGGATGGAAATGGGGCGCTCGGGCGGCTGCCCGGCGCGAAAACCCATCATACGCGGAAGGGGCGGCACGGGGAAGCGGCGGAAACAGGGCCTCCGCACGGCTGCCGGGCTGGCGAACTGGCCGCCGTGGGATGCAGGCCGAGCGGATTCCGCCCCATGACAAAACCGGGCGCCCTTGCGGACGCCCGGTCGGCAGTCGAAACGGAGACAACGGCCCTAACGGGCAGCCGCCGCCAGATAATCGGCGATCATCCGGTCGTAGGCCGCCGTGGCGGCAAAGGTGAGCACCGACATCTCGCGCCGGAATTCCAGCCCCACGCGCATGGAGTTGCCGCGCATTTCCTCCATGGCCCGGCCGTAGTACGCGGGCGAGGGCAGCACGAGGATGGAGTGGTAGTTCTTGGCCGCCGCGCGCAGCATGCAGGGGCCGCCGATGTCGATTTCCTCCACGGCCTGCTTGAGGTCCAGCCCCTTGGCCGCGGCGGTGGCGAAGTCGTACAGGTTCACGCAGATCAGGTCGAACGGGGCGATGCCCAGTTCGCGCAGCGTGGCCACGTGCTCCGGGTTGTCCTTGTCGGCCAGCACGCCGCCGTGGATGTGCGGGTGCAGCGTCTTCACCCGGCCCCCGAGGATTTCGGGAAAGCCGGTCACGCGGCTGACGGGGGTGACCTTCAGCCCCGCGCCTTCGAGCATGCGGCGCGTGCCGCCGGTGGAGACGAGTTCCACGCCGTTGCCCGCCAGAAAGGCCGCGAAGTCGGCCAGGCCGCTCTTGTCCGTGGCGCTCATGAGCGCCCGTTTGATGGGCAGGAACTCCATGCATACTCCTTGTGCGCGTAAATGATCACTTGGCAGTGCCAGAAGACGTGCGGCAGCGCAAGGGCGTGAGCGGCGCGGGCCGTGGCGTGCGGGGCCGCTCGCCTGCCCGGTGTCGGTGTGCGTCGTCCGCCCCGGCATGAACCGCAATGCGGTTGCGGACGGCGCAATGGCGGGGCCGGGCGCATGCGCGGACAAGCGGCGGGGGAACCCGCAACTCTGCAGCCGACTAGTCTTCCTGCCCGCCCTTCAGTTTGCGGAAGATGGTGCTGCGGTCCACGCCGAACTGCTTGGCCACCTCGGCGATGGTGCCGTAGCGGGCCAGCGCCTGGCGCAGCACGCGCCCTTCCAGTTCGTGCATGATGTCCTTGAAGCTGCGCCCCTCGATGTCCACCCCCGCTCCGGCGCTGGCGCATGGCGCGGCCTTGGCCTGCGCGGGGCGGACAAAGGGCAGGTCGCGCGGTTCGATGACGTTGCGCTGGCAGGTGACCACCAGCCCCTGCATCAGGTTTTCCAGTTCGCGCACGTTGCCGGGCCAGCCGTGTTCGCGCAGGGCGTCCTCCGCCTGGGGCGACAGGGCCAGGCTGCGGCGGTATTTGGAGCAGTAGAATTTCAGAAAGCCCTGCGCCAGCGGCACGATGTCCGCCTTGCGCTGGCGCAGCGGGGGGATGCGGACAACCGCCACCTTCAGGCGGTAGTACAGGTCGCTGCGAAAGCGCCCGTCGCGCACCTCTTTTTCCAGATCCTTGTTGGTGGCGGCCACGATGCGCACGTCCACCCTGGATGAGGTGGTGGAGCCCACCCGCATCACCTCGCGGTCTTGCAGCAGGCGCAGCAGGCGCGACTGCATGGGCATGGGCAGCTCGCCGATCTCGTCGAGGAACAGGGTGCCCCCGGCGGCGGCCTCGATGAGGCCCATCTTGCCGTGCCGGTTGCCGCCGGAGAAGGTGCCCGGCGTGTACCCGAACAGCTCCGTCTCGATGAGGTTGGCGGGAATGCTGGCGCAGTCCGCCTTGATGAACGGCTTGCCCGCGCGCGGGCTGACCGAGTGCAGCCGCCGGGCCAGCACGTCCTTGCCCACGCCGGTGTCGCCCAGCAGCAGCACCGTGGCGTCGGTTTCGGCGATGCCTTCCAGCTGTTCGCAGATGTTGCGCATGACGGCGCTGTGCATCATCTGCGGGTAATTTTCGGTGCGTTCCTGGTCGAAGTTGTTCAGCTTCTGGAAGGCGTCCAGCAGTTCCTTCTGCGCGGCCAGTTCGCGCTTCAGCTCCACCAGGGTGGTCACGTCGCGCATGAAGGTGACCACGAAGGCCACCTCGCCCTCGCGGTCCAGGATGGGGCTGCCGTCGAGGATCAGTTTGCGGCCGTTGGAGACGTTCTGGATGGTGGTGGTGCCCTGCCGGGTTTTCACGATCTCGGGGTTCAGGACGATGTCGAACACCCCGTGGCGCACCATCTCGATGGCCGACTTGCCGAGCAGATCCTCCTTCGGGATGCCGGTCAGCTCGCTGTGCCGTCGGTTGAGGTACACGATGACCCCCGTCCGGTCGGTGATGCAGATGGCGTCCCTGAAGGTGTCCAGCAGTTGGTCGAAATACTGCGAAAACATTGGATGTCCTCTGACAGTTGGAGCGTCCGTTTCGAATCGTGGCGTGTCGCTGACGAGGTGTTGTCGCCGCATGGAGGGGCTATGACCCATCACTCGGTGCATTGTCCATCCTGCAACAGGAGCCTCCCGACCCGCGCAGGCGGGTCGGGAGGCTGGGGGAAGACGTGCTGTCTCGTGTGTCCCGTTTCCTGGGCTATTGGCCGTAGCCGAGGGTGTAGGGCAGCCACGTGCTTATGGCGGGGCAGAACGTGAAGAGAAGGATGCAGATGGTCAGTGCGGCAAGATAAGGCAACACCGCGACCGATGTGCGTTCCACAGAAAGGTTGGTGATGCGGGAGGCGACGAACAGGTTGACCCCCAGCGGCGGCGTGAGCATCGCCACGTTGTTGGTGACGACGAGGATGATGCCAAAGTGGATCGGATCGATGCCGAGCTTGATGATCATCGGCAGCAGTACCGGCACCAGAATGATGATGGTGGAGAGGGTCTCCATGAACATGCCAAGAACATAAAGCAGCGCGATGATAAGCAGAAGAACCACTTCTGGCGAATCGGAGAATCCCAGGACGAGATTGGCGAGGCGTTGCGGCGCTTCTTCATATGTCAGGATTTTGCCAAAAAGCGTGGACGTGCCCACGATAAGCAGCACCGCGCCGCACACCATCGCGCCTTCCAGCAGCGCCTTCACGACATGTTCCCACTTGAGGGCTCGGTTAATGACGATGCCGACGAACAGCGCCCAGATGATGGCAACCACCGATGCTTCCACGGGCGTTGCGTATCCGGTGTAAATGGAGCCGAGGATGACGACGGGGGTCGCCAGCGCGAAGGCGCATTTCCGGCAGCTTGCGCAAAAGTGGCGCCACGCGAATGGGGGGGCACTCTCATCCCCCTTGAAGCCGGAGCGCTTGGCCAGCAGGAAGGCGGTGGCGATCATGGCGGCGGAGACGATGAACCCGGGTATGAAGCCCGCCGTGAACATGGCGGTGACGGACAGGTTGCCGATGATTGCATAGATGATCATCGGGTTGCTGGGCGGAATGAGGATGCCTATGGTGCCCCCTGACGAGGCGGCGGCAGCAGCGTATTCCTTGGAATAACCGTTGCGGAGCATCGCCGGGATGAGGATGGTGCCAACGGCGGCCACGGTGCCTGGGCCAGAGCCGGAAATGGCGGCGAAAAACGTGCAGGCGACAATGGTGGTTATGCCAAGTCCTCCGTACATGCGCCCCACCATCTGTTTTACCACGTCCACGATCTGGTGCGTGATGTTGCCATACTCCATCAGCGTGCCGGCAACGACAAAACACGGTATGGCAAGCAGGGGGAAGATGTTCAGCCCGTCGAATAACGTGTTGTGCAGGATGGAGATGGGCAGCAGGTCATTGGTCATCAGCGCCGCTGCGGCGGCAATGGCAAGAGACATGAATATGGGAACACCGAGCGCAAGCAGCCCAACGAGAGCGAGTAACGTGATTTCGAGAGGCGTCATTTACGCAGCCTCCTCGTAGTTCACCAGGTCGTACAGGGTGCCGTTTCTCCAGTGGACCAGGTATTGCTCGGCAATGCGCCAACTGGTCAGTATGAAGCACGCGGGAATGATCATTTCCACATATCCTTTCACCACGCCGAGGGTGGGGGAGATTTCGGGGAATGCCAAAGCCTCGCCTATGGCATCGAAACTGACGCTGGCGAAGTAGAGATTGAAGGCGATCCACAGGATGTCGGTGGCTCCCCTTACCGCCAGCCGCGCGGGTGAAGAAAGGAAGGCAAACTGGGCGGTGATGCGCACATGGGCGTTGCGTTTCACGGCAAGCGCCGCTCCAACGTAGACGGACCAGATGAAGCTGTAGCGCGAAAGTTCTTCGGTCCATGCGAACGAAGAGCCCGTGATGATGCGCATGATCACCTGGATGGAAAGGCAACACACCATCGTGGCGACGAGAAGGGCGCAGATATATTCTTCGAGGTTGTCGTAGCATTTCTTGAGCAGTGTCATGGTCTCTCCGTTGCGTCAGGCATCGGGGGCGTCGGGGCCGGGCGTGCATGGCCCGGCCCCGGTGTATCTAGTTGTTGGCGATGATGGCGAGGGCCTTGTCCAATTGCTCCTTGCCGCCAATGGCTTCGTGGAATTGGGGCCACAGGGCACGGGATTTTTCCATCCAGGCGGGCTCATCGGAGAGCTTGTGGATGCTCATGCCGCGTTCAAGGCAGGTCTTGAGCGCGGCCTTGTCCTGCTCCGCTGCCCACGTCCACTCGTAGCGCGCGGCTTCGCGCGCGGCCTTGTCCACCAGCGACTTGGTTTCCGCAGGCAGCCTGGAGTACCAGCTTTCGGAAACCAGCAGCGGCCCGACCCAAAGCATGTAGTGCAGATCGGTGATGTACTTCTGCACTTCCCAGAACTTCTGGTCGCGGTTGATGGAATGGGGGTTTTCCTGTCCGTCAGCCACGCCCTGCTGCAGGGCATTGAAGGTTTCCGACCATGCCAGGGGGTGCGGTTCGACACCCCACGAACGGAACGATTCCAGCTGGATGGGCACGGCGGGGACGCGAATTTTCAATCCCTGAAGGTCGGACATCTGGGTCACCGGGCGCTTGGAATTTGTCAGTACCCGGTACCCGCCAACCAGCCATGCCAACGGGCGGGTCTTGCTTTGCTTGGCAACGGCGTCACCCAGCTCGGACAAGAAGCTGTCGTTGCCCAAAAGTGCGTATGCGTCTTCGATTTTTGGAAACAGATACGGCAGAACCACCAGCGTGGCCCGAGGCGCGAAGGGGGTCAGGTTGCCTGCGGCCAGCGCGGAGATATGCAATTCGCCGCCGCGCAGCTGTTTCACGTTGGACTGTTCGTCTCCCATGGAGCCGCCGGTGAACAGTTTGACGGCAATGGCCCCGCCGGATTCTTTTTCGATGATTTCCTTGAATTTGGTCAGACCCACCACGTGGAGGCTGCCTTCAGGGTTGGCGGTGGCCGCCATGATGGTCATGGGCTTGTACTCCGTTGCTTCAGACGCGGCAGACCACGACAGCATGAGGGCCAAAGCGGCGAGCAGGGCCAGGAGTCGATTCATGTCTGTATCCTCCGGGGTGTGCGCGCCCGCCCGGTGGGGGCGCGCGGGTGGTGTTCGTTTAGCGGGCGGTAAAGCCGCCATCCAGCATGATGGTCTGGCCGGTGATGTACGCGGATGCCTCGCTGGCGAGGAACACGGCCACGCCGTGGATGTCCTCCAGTTGGCCGTTGCGGCCGAGGCAGGTCTGGGCAGCATTGCGGGCCACGGCGTCCGGGTTCTGGAACACTGGCGCGGTAAGCGCCGTGGGGAAGAAGCCGGGGGCGATGGCGTTGCAGGTGATGCCGTGCGGTCCCCATGCCTGGGCTATGGCCCGCGTCAGTTGCACGATGCCGCCCTTGGCGGTGCCATAGGGGGCGCCGTCGGGCATGGCGCGGTACGAGGTCAGCGAGCCGATGTTGATGATCCGACCCCAGCCGCGCTCGCGCATGCCCGGAGCCAGGGCCTGCGTGAGAAAGAACGGGGCGGAGACGTTTACGTCCAGTTGTTGTCGCCACGCCTCGGGCGTGACGGTTTCAAATGGTTGGCGCAGATTGACCCCGGCCCCGTTGACCAGGATGTCCACCCGGCCCAGCAGCCGCTGCGCCTCTGCGGCGCGGTCGGCGATGCCGGGCAGGTCCGCGAGGTCGGCGGGCAGGGCCAGCGCGTCCACGCCCAGCGACTTCAGGCGGCCGGCCGCCTCGTCCAGTTCGCGCTCGCGCCGGGCCATCAGCAGCACGCGTGCTCCGGCGCGCCCCAAGGCCGCGGCCATGGCCTCGCCAAGGCCGGAGTTGCCACCGGTGATCAGTGCGGTCTTGCCGGAAAGGTCGAACAGCGATGTGTCGCTCATGCGTTCCCTCCGTTGCTTGTGGGGCGCATCAGGCGTTCAGGCCCAGCAGGCGCTCGGCGTTGTTGAACATGATGTTCGCCCGCGCCTCGTCGGTGAACGGCAACTGCCGATAGACCTCCAACTGCCCCCGGAAATCCAGGAAGGGGGCGGCGCTTGCGAACAGTATCTTGTCGCCGATGAGCGTGTTGGCGGCCTTGATGTAGCCTTCGGAGAAGGGCGAGTTCTCGTATTCCGAAAGGTCCATGTAGACGTTGCGATTGCGGTGCACAACCATGATCGCCTCGTCCACCCACGGGTAGGCCCCGTGGCTGATGACGATTTTCAGATCCGGGAAGTCGGCGGCAACGCGGTCGATGTGCCGGGGGTGGCCGTCTTCCATCACCGCGCCGCGCACCAGGGTGCCGGGGCCGGTGGTGATGACCACGGGCACGTCCAGTTCGCAGCAGGCGGAGTAGATGGGGTAGTAGCGGGCGTGGTCGGCGGGGATGCGGGCCAGGTAGGGGTCGGTGGCCGCGCCGCGCATGCCGTGCTCCAGCACCATGCTTTTCAGTTCGCGCACGGCGGCCATGCCCTTGTGCGGGTCCAGCCCGGCGAAACCGATGAACCGGTCGGGGAAGCGCCTGGTGATGGCGAGCACGCCGGGGTTGCCGGAGGCGAGACCGTAGGTGGTCTCGGCGTCGCGGCTGGTGATGACGCCCTTCACCACGCCGTGGGCGTCCATGTCCTGCACGATATCTTCAAGCGACTGGGCGTATGCGCGGTCCGCATACTTGAACAGGGTGAACATATCGCCGAACACCGGGTGGGCGAGCATGCCGTTGACGGCATCCGGGGTGTTCGGCCGAAAGCGGAAGTCTATGACTTTCACGGGCAATCTCCATTGCGGTGGAATTCAAACGCCATGATCGAACGTTCATGCGGTGCCATGTGCGTTTGCCGGTGCAGGGGGGTGCCGCCCCGTGCATCGCGCTGCCCGCCCACGGGGCGGGTGCAGTGGGAAGAGCAAGAAGGATGCCTTTGTGAACAATGGCGCGAATGAGCCCGAAGAATGATGCGGGTAATCGCAACGATACCTATAAAGGCTGTAGTTTTATGTGGTTAGGTGTTGTGTGGGTCGTGGGCTGGTCCCTCCCGCGTCAGAGGTGTGAGCTCTGGAGGGCGTAATGCGGGGAGAGGTACCGGTTATCGCGAGTGGTGACTGTTAGTATTATTTATGCAACATACCGGAATTTCGTTTTTGAAACAGCGGAGGGTTTCGTGTTTTCGTGGCGGCGATGCGGCAACGCGACAGTGCAAAATTGCGACTGTTTGCGTTTTGCTCTGTAACAGTACGAATTTATTTATAATTTGTCCTGTGGTGATGGTGTGTGTTGCGGGTTTGCAACGTTGGGGTGTGGTGAATGTGCCTTTTTGCACTACTTTCACTGGCGACAGTGGGCGACGCTGCGAAAAAGGCAGCGCCCCCGGCGTGTGGACGGGGGCGCTGCGCTTCAGGGTGGGGGGGACGGCGGATCAATGGTTGGCCGAGGCGGCCGGGCTGTCGATTCAGCGGGCCAGGGCCACTTCCTTAAGGCGGCGCATGAGGCCGTCGGCCAGTTGCGTGCCCCCCATGGGAAAGGCGCGGCCCAGGAATTCGTACTTGGCCTGGCCCATGCGGTGGTAGGGCAGCAACTCGTAGACCAGGTTGGCGCGCTTGGGCAGGAACCGGGCGATGGCCCGGATGTCGTCCTCGGCATCGTTGAAGCCGGGGATGACCGGGGTGCGGACCAGTATGGGCAACTCGGGAAATTCGCGGCACACGCGTGCGAAGTTTTCGAGAATGCGTTCGTTGCCCACGCCGGTTCCGGTCTTGTGCCGTTGCGCATCCAATTGCTTGATGTCGAAGATCAGGGAATCAAGATAGCGGCAGGCTTCGGCCAGCATGTCGCCGTCGCAGTGGCCGCAGGTTTCCATCACCGTGTTGATGCGCCTGCGGCGCGCCTCGCGCAGCAGGGCTAAAGCGAACTCGGGCTGCTGCATCACCTCGCCCCCGGACAGGGTCATGCCGCCGCCGGACCGGGCGTAGAACACCGCGTCCTGTTCCACGGTCTCCAGCACCTCGGCTACGCTCAATCGCTGGCCGTAAACGCTCATGGCGCCGGAGGGGCAGGCCCCGGCGCAGGCCAGGCAGCCGTCGCAGCGGGTGCGATCAATGGCCAGCAGGCCCTCGATGTCGAGGATGCAGCCCTTGGGACAGGCGGGAATGCAGCGTCCGCACACGGCGGGCGACAGACACTTGCGCCCATTGAAGCCGCGTTCGGGCATGGTGCGCTGAGATTCCGGGTTGCTGCACCACGCGCAGCGCAGCGGGCAGCCCTTGAAGAAGACCATGGTGCGAATGCCCGCGCCATCGTGCACGGAATACTTCTGCATGTTGAAGACGATGCCCGTCTGTTCCTTGTCCTGCATGGGGTGCCTCTTCCTGCGGCGGCGAAGAAGGGGGAAGGCCGGTGGCCTTCCCCCTGCGAAAGCGGATGCTACATTTCGTCGTGTTCGGTGCGGTTGATCACGTCGTCCTGCAGGTCGGGCGACAGGTCGCAGAAGTACGAGCTGTACCCCGCGATGCGCACCAGCAACCCGCGGTACTTGTTGGGGTCCGCCTTGGCCTTGAGCAGGGTTTCCTTGTTGATGATGTTGAACTGCAGGTGCCACAGCTTCAGGTCGCACCAGCTGCGGATGATGTCCACGAGCTTGCGGGTGCCCGCCTCGCCCGAGACGCACTTGGGCGACAGCTTGATGTTCAGCAGGCGCGAGGCACGGTTCTTCAGGTCGCAGTTCTTGGAGTTGTAGTTGGACAGCAGCACCGCCGTGGGGCCGTTGTGGTCCGCGCCGTGCGAGGCGGAGGAACCGTCGGACAGGGCCGTCCACGCCTTGCGGCCGTTGGGGGTGGCGCTGACCACCTTGCCGAAGGGCACGTGCGAGGTGATGGGCACGTAGCGCACGTCGCAGTTGACGCCCCGGATCCTGGAGTACTTTTCCGCGAAGACCTGGGTCATGCGGTCCACTTCCTTGGCGATGGCGTCGGCGTAGGGCAGGTTGTTGCCGTAGCAGGGGGCCGACTGCATCAGGGCGCGCAGGGGCTCGTACCCCTCGAAGTCGTTTTGCAGGGCGGCCACCAACTCGGCCATGGTCACCTTCCTGTCCTCGAACACCAGCTTCTTGACCGCCGCCAGCGAGTCCACCACGGTGCCGTAGCCCAGGAACTCGAAGTACGAGAAGTCCACGCCGCCTTCGATCTTGGGCGATTGCAGGTCCTTGCAGTCTTCAACGCACAGGTCGTGCAGCACCGAGGCAAAGGGCGAGGCAAAGTGCTGCGGGCGCAGGCAGTCCACCACGTACTGCTGGGTGAAGGCCTTGGACAGCAGGTTCATGTGCTGGGCCTTGTAGGCTTCCCAGAACTGTTCCCAGGTGGTGAAGGTGGTTGGGTCGCCGGTTTCCAGGCCCACCAGGTCGTCCTGACCGTACTTCAGCATCCGCCCGTTGTGCATGGTCATTTCCATGGCCGTGGCGAAGTTGATGTACACGCAGCCCGAGGTGTAGGTGTCGCGGTTGGGCATGCGGGCCTCGGTGCAGCCCGACACGGCGTAGTCCAGGGCGTCCTTGAAGGGCGCGCCCTTGGCCACGTACAGCGGCACGATTTCCTCGTCGTTGATCAGCTTGGGGAAGCCGGAGCCGTCCTTGATGGTCTCGGCCACTTCGTACAGGAAGCGTTCAGGCGAGCGCGAGTGGATGCGGGTGGCGAGGTCGGGGTAGTTCAGCGGGAATTCGCGTTTGGAACGCAGGAACAGGTAGGTCATGTCGTTGGTGGCGTCATGGCCGTCGGGGGTCTGCCCGCCGATGGTCACGGCCTCCCAGTGGGCGTACCCTTCGTTGAACTCGTTGCCGGTGGGGTTGATGTACAGGTCGATGAACTGCGCCATCTCCACCCACATGCACTCCAGAAGCTCCATGGCGCTTTCTTCGGTGATGCGGCCTTCGGCAAGGTCCTTGGCGTAGTACGGGTAGAAGTACTGGTCCATGCGCCCGTTGGAGATGATGGCGCTGGCCTTCTGCTCGATGCGCGAGAACATCTGCACGAACCATTGCGACTGCACGGCCTCGTGGAAGGTGCGGGCGGGGTGCGCGGGCACGCGCTCGCAGATGTCGGCAAGGTTCAGCAATTCCTGTTTGCGGGCGGGATTCTTTTCGGCGGCGGCCTGCTTGCGGGCGAGGTCGGCGTGGCGCTTCGCCCAGATCATGAAGGCGTCGCACACGATGACCATGGCTTCGAGGAAGGGCTTCTTTTCCCAGTTGTCGATGGGGCTGTCCGGGTCCAGCTTTTCCATGCGGGCCCGCATTTCGGCCTGGATGTCCAGCATGCCGCGTTGCAGCACCTTTTCGTAGTCGTGCACCCACTGCAGGGCGGAACGGTAGGAAGAGGTTTCGCTGACCACGAACTTGGACTTCAGGCCCGAGTCGTCGGTGTAGGTGACGTTGCGCAGTTCCTCGGGCAGGGCGCCGTTGAGGTGCTCGTGGTAGGTCTTGCCTTCCCAGTAGGGGGCGATTTCATCAAGGATGATGTTGATGTCCGTGTCCGAGATGCGGAACGGGCTCTTGGCGCGGTTCGGCAGGTCGCGCATGACCACGCCGTAGAAGTCGCCGTCGATTTCCGGGTACAAGATGCCGTAACGGCCGAACTGACCGGCGCGGCCCGCGATGAGCTGGTTGGGGGTGATGTACACGGTCATCTTCTCGGCGCAGTTCTTCAGCGCCTTGGCCCAGCGCAGGGCCAGCAGCTGGCCTTCGGTGGTGCGCATGGATTCGGTGAAGTAGCGGGCGCGCTCCACGTCGATGAACGGAACCTGGTACTGGAAGGTCTCGAGAATGCCGTAGACGCGCTCGCGCCCGGCCTTGTTCGGTTCCGGGCTCTGCAGGCGCACTTCCTGGGGGGAAAGGCAGCAGGTGGTCATGTAGGGTCTCCCTGGGCCATGGCCCATGTGAGTGATGTTGCGGATGCACGGCACATGCATGAACTGGCCGGGCATAAGCATTGAGCGTGCCATGCATGTAAAGTGTTTTATTCCAGAATATTGCGTGCATTTTTCCGGGGTGTTGCCCGTTGGGGTCGCAGCGTCGGATGTTGCAGAAATGCGGCGCGATGATTTTTTTAATAATCATTCCAGGCCCATGATTAGAATTGTGCAGAATGGCACAAGACGGATGGGTCGCAAAAACGCGACCGTTGCCAGAGGGGTCTGCACGGCAGGGTGTGGGAGAGGGGTGTGAGGGAGGCAGGAATGAAAACGCGGCGCACGGAGGAACTCCGTGCGCCGCGTTGCGTGCGCGGGCGTGATGGCAACCGGCGGGGCGCGTGGCCCCGCGCCCGGCGCTACGCCTTTTTCGCCAGCCCCAGTCTGGCCACCACCGCCTCGGCGGCGGCCAGGGTGTAGGCCTCGGGCGACAGGCGGGCCTTGTCGTCCGGGCTGACCACCAGCGCGGGCGCGTTGGCCAGGCTGGGGTCCGGGGTCACGCCGTATTCGGGCGGGAAGCTGTTGGTGAAGTACATGTCCTGGAAGCCCGCGAACTTCAGGCTGTGCGCCGTGGCGTCGAGCACGGCGTGCTCGCCCGGCGACACCAGCCCCAGTTCCCGGGCCTTGATCAGCCCGGCCAGGCATTCGCCGCCCTGGGTGCAGGCGATGTGCCCGTGGCGGTTGCCCCGGATCATGGCGTCCATGATCTCCTGCTCGGTCACCTGCACCACGCTGAAGGCGCGCTCGCCACCTTCGGCGATGAACCTGTCCGCCAGCGCCTGCACGCGCGGGAAGGATACCGGGTTGCCGATCATGGCGGCCTGGGCCACGCTGGGCTGCACGGTGACGGGCGCGTACGTGCGGGTGGCCGGGTCCGGCTGGCTGTAGTAGCGCCACACCGGGTCGGCATGGTGCGACTGCACGCCGATGACCCGTGGCAGCGCGTCTATGACCCCAAGGCGCAGCAGTTTCAGGAAGCCCGCCATGATGGCCGTGACGTTGCCCGCGTTGCCGATGGGCACGAACACGCACTGGCCCTTCATGTCCCAGCCGTACCACTGGGCCACCTCGAAGGCGTAGGATTCCTGCCCCAGGATGCGCCAGCTGTTCTTGGAGTTCAGCAGGGCCACCCGGTAATTTTCCGCAAGGTGTTCCACAACCTTCATGCAGTCGTCGAACACGCCGGGGATTTCCAGCACCGTGGCACCGCTGCCGAGCGGCTGCGAAAGCTGTTGCGGGGTGACCTTGCCGTGCGGCAGCAGCACCACCGACTTCACCGGCCCGCCCACGTACGAGGCGTACAGCGCGGCGGCGGCCGAGGTGTCGCCGGTGGAGGCGCACACGGTCAGCACCTCGTCCCAGCCGTGCTTGCGCACCAGCGCCTTCAGGTAGCTGAACGCGCAGGCCATGCCCCGGTCCTTGAACGAGGCGCTGGGGTTCTGGCCGTCGTTCTTGAAGGCGAAGGGAATGCCCACTGCATCGCGCAGCACGGGGGCCGCCTCGATGATGGGGGTGTTGCCTTCACCCAGGTACACGATGTCCTCTTCCTCCAGCACCGGGGCCATCAACTCATAGAAGCGGAAGATGCCGCGCAGGGCGGTGGTGCGGGTGGCGGCGCGGGCGTCGAACAGGGCGCGCCATTCGGGGCCGGAGCGCTGGGCCGCGAGCTTGTCGAAATCGAGGTCTTCCAGCAGGTACACTCCGCCGCAACTGGGGCAGGTGTACAGCAGTTCGTCGATGCCGCGGCGCTCTCCGCAGCCGAGGCAGACGTACTCCATCCGCGTGCGCGCGGCCGGAAAGTCGTGACCGGGTGCGGGACAGGATGTGGGACAGGGCATGGGGCCGGTCTCCTTGAAATCGTGCAATGCAGCAGTTGTGGCGCCTGCCGTGGCACCGGCGACAAAGCCGGGGCGGCGCCGTGAAAGCTACTTTTCCGGCGTGGCGCCGGGTTCGCCGTGCGCGGCGCAGCCGCACCCGCAGGGGGCCTGGCCGTCTGCCTGGGCGGTCGAAGCGGTGCGAGTGGCGTCGTCAGCCGCGCAGCCGGTGGGCGCCGCATCGTGGTGCTTCTTTTGCCAGGGCTTTTCCTCGCCGCGCGCCAGTCGGCCGATGTTCTCGCGGTGGCTCCAGTACACCAGGGCCATGACCACCAGCGCCAGGGGCAGCAGTTTCCACTTGCCGTACACCAGCAGGAACACCGGCAGGGCCGTGACCAGGGTCAGCGAACCCAGCGAGACGAAGCCCGAGCGCCAGATGACCGCGATGCAGGCAATGCCCGCCAGCACCAGCTGCCAGAAGGCCAGCGGAATGAACACGCCCACCGTGGTGGCCACCGCCTTGCCCCCCTTGAAGCCCAGGAAGCAGGAATGCAGGTGCCCCAGCAGGGCGGCCAGCGCCGTCAGGCTGTGGAAGAACGTGGAATCGCTGAACGACAGGGCTATGGCCACGGGCAGCGCGCCCTTCAGCGCGTCGCAGACCAGGGTGGCCACGCCCCACTTGGTGCCGCAAAGCCGGGCCACGTTGGTGGCCCCCACGTTGCGGCTGCCGCCGGTGCGCGGGTCCACCCCGCAGAAGGTGCGGGCGAACACCAGCCCGAAGGGGATGGAGCCCATGATGTAGGCGATGGCGATCCAAAGCAGGTTACCCATGGTCGTGCCTCCTGCGGGGGCTGGCGGGTGGGTGGAATGTCGTCGCGGTATCGTGCGCCGTCATCGGGTTCGGCTGCGCGTCCTTTTCGCGACTTGGGCCGCAGCTTGGGCCGCAACGCGGGCCGCGCCGGGTCACAATGCCGTCACTCTTCTTCCGCGTCCAGTATCTGGATTTCGTTGTTCAGCGGATGGATCTTGCCCACCCGCACCCGGAAGTGCTGGCCGGGGTTCACCTTGTCGCCGAAAGTGGCGCGCCGCCCGCGCAAAAACAGCTGTTCGCGCGGCAGGCTGACGGTGACGAAGGCGTCGTTTTCTTCGGTGACCACGGCGGACCACCAGGTCTTGTCGCCCTTCTGGCGGAAATGCAGCAGCTTCCAGTAGCGCGGGCGAAAACGCTGCACCTGGCCCGCCGCGTCCAGCCGGGCGTTCAGCAGGGGCAGCATGGCGTCCAGTTCCTCGCGGGTCCAGCGGCCCTGCCCGGTGGCCAGCGCGTGCAGCACCTGGGTTTCGTTGATCAGGTCGGGGTAGCGGCGCAGCGGCGAGGTGACCGGACTGTACGCGGGCACCCCGATGCCCGCGTGGGGCCGGGGCGAGGTTTCCAGCAGGGACGAGGCCAGGGCCTTGACCACCCGCGCCACCTCGTGCGGGGCGCGCCACACCCCGGCGTATTCGCGGGGGATGCCCACGTCTTGGGTGCGGTGCAGCAGGGCCACGCGGTTCTCACCGGCCCAGCGGGCCACCCCGGCGTTGGCGAGGATCATCATCTCGGCCACGATGGACTGGCTGCGGGGCGCGGCGGGCTGGTCCACGATCTCCACGACGGTGGCCGCGCCCTCGCCGGACAACGTCACTTTCGGGTCGTCGCGCTCGATGATCACCGCCCCGCGCCCGATGCGGTGGGACTGCAGCGCGCGGGCCAGCCTGTCGGCCACGGCCAGTTGCTCCGCATGGGGCGCGGCCGCGTTGTCCGGCAGGGGCAGGGGCGCGGCGGTGGCGTCGCCTGCGTCGTCCGTGGCGTCCGCATCGCCCGCCAGCATGGCCGCCATCAGGTCGTCGTCGGGGTTCGGGGCCGCCTCGGGCGGGGCCACGGCGGCAAGGCATGCCTCGCAGGCCTCGTAGGTGAGGTTGGCGGCAAGGCGCACCCATGCCCCGCTGGGCACGCAGGATTGCAGTTCGCCGTCCGGGGCCACTTCCATGGCCAGGATCAGCGCGGGGCGGTCCTGCCCGGCCAGCAGGCTGAAGAAGCCGATGCCCAGTTCCTCGGGCAGCATGTGGTGGGTGGCTTCCGGCAGGTAGATGCTGGTGGCGCGGCGCAGCACCGCCTTGTCCAGTTCGCTGCCGTAGGGCCAGGCCAGGGCCGGGCAGGCCAGGGCCAGCCACAGGCGAAAGCCCCCGTCGCCGCGCGGCTCGATGTGGAAGGCGTCGTCGATGTCGCGGGTGGTGGCCGAATCTATGGAGACGAACGGCGTGGCCAGCGGCTGGCGCCGGGCGGACTCCACGGCCCCGCGCAGGGCCGCGATGTCGCCCGCGTGGTGGGCGGCCCAACCGTTGCCGGGGTCGTAGCCCGCGCGGTCCATCCAGAAGTTGTGGTGTTCGGGCACCAGGCCCCAGGTTTTGGCCAGGTGCAGGGCCAGGTGCGGGTCGTCGGGCAGGCCCTTGGTCACCTGCTTCCAGACCGCCTCGGAGTCGTGGTCGTCCGGGTCGGCCAGGCGGGTCATGACCAGCGCGGCCAGCTGTTCGGCGATGTCCGGGGCGGGGCGTTCCGGCGATGTTTCCGGCGGCAGGGTGCGGCGGCGCGAGTGCACGTCCCACAGGATGCGCACGAATTCGTGTCCGGCGGCCACCAGGGCTTCGCGCTGGCGGGTGGCCTCCTGCTCGGCCATGCGGGCGTTCACCTTTTCGGCGGTGTACACCTCGAAGTCGGGCGGCTGGAACTTGAAGTGGGTCTTGCAGGACAGCATGGCGCGGCCCAGGGCGGCGAGATCGTCCACCTCGGGCGTTTCCCACAGCAGTTCCGCGAACCATTCCAGCGAGGCGCGGTCCACCTCGCCCTGGGCCAGGGTCCAGAGGTCCAGCGGGTCGAGCGTGGTTTCGCGGTCGTCGCGGCGCTGGCGGTGCAGTTCCAGCAGGTCGATGATCTGCTGGCGGCCGTAGTCGCCGGAGTAGACCGGGCCGGACCAGGGCAGCAGGCGGTTGGCGGTGAGTTTGGTTTCGCGGCGGTTGGCGAGCAGCAGGCGCAGCTTGCCTGCCTGCTCTTCGAGCACCCAGGCCGTTATGGGGCGGTTGCCCTGCATGAATTCCACGATGCACCCCGGGCCGGGGTAGCGCACGATGCCGGATGGTGCCGCCATGTTTCCCGCTTGGTTTGTTTCAGTGAGGCCGGAGCGTTGGTTGTTGGGCTGCCCCAGGCGCGCTATGTCAGCGCTGTGCGTCCTGTCAGCGCGGGTGCGCTGCGGGCGGAATCCGTCTTTTTGGGCCGGGCTGCGTTGGCGCTTGATTTTCGCTGCTCACGTACGCCGGTACAGCGTTGCTTTCGCCATCCGTATGACTCGCGCGTTGCGCTCGTCCAACGGCTGCCGATCTCCGCGCGAAAATCGCGCGCCGCCTTGCCCGGCCACAAAAACTCGTAATTCCTTGCATCGCCCCCGCACCAGCCACCCGCAGCGGCAGACCGCTGCGGGGTATAAGGAAGAAAGGCAATTTCAGGACAAGGGTTGTCTTGGTTTTGCCTGCGTCAGGTGTGGCGCACGGGAGGGCGTGTTCGCAACGTGGAGATTTCGTTCGCTGGCGAGGAAAACGAGCCTGACATGACGGAGTATACTCTTTTCGTATTCGACGGAGTGGCAGGCGCAGTTTGACGAAGCCAGCGGGCGAAAGAACACGTTGCGGGCACGCCCTAATGCTTAAACGACCGCTGCCCCGTGAACACCATGGCCACCTGCGGGCTGGCCTCGTTCACGGCCATGATCACCTCGTGGTCGCGCATGGAGCCGCCGGGCTGGGCGATGGCGGCGACGCCCTGGGCCAGGGCCACGTCCACGCCGTCGCGGAAGGGGAAGAACCCGTCGGAGACCAGCACGGTGCCGGGCAGGCCGCCCCGTTCATCGCGGGTGCGGCGTTCGATGTCGGCCAGCGAGTCGGCCAGGGCCGGGTCGCTGGCGGCCTTCTGCTTCAGGTCGTACAGCGAGCAGTTGTGCGCGGCGAAGGCCAGCGAGTCTGCGTACTTGGTGTAGGCCTTGTGGATGGCCAGTTCCACGCAGCCCACGCGGTCCTGTTCGCCGGTGCCGATGGCCACGGTGGCCCCGCCCCGCACGAAGATGACCGAGTTGGACGTGACGCCCGATTCCACGGCCCAGGCGAACAGCAGGTCGTCGGCCTCCTGCTTGGAGGGGGCGCGGGCGGTGACGGTGACGCCGTCCTTGCTGGTGGCTTCGGCGGGCAGAAAGTCGGCCACGGTGCGGATGCGGTTGCGGAACGAATGCTGGATGACCATGCCGCCGTCGGTCAGGCTCTTGATGTCCAGAAACGGCGCGTCGGCGAAATGTTCGAGCTTGGCCAGGCCGGGCATGCGCAGGATGCGCAGGTTCTTGCGGGTTTGCAGCAACTCCAGCACACCGGGTTCGAAGTCGGGCGCGGCCACCACCTCGAAGTAGTTGGCGGCGATGAGTTCGCCGGCGGCGCGGTCCAGCGGACGGTTGACCACCACGGCCCCGCCGAAGGCGGCGATGCGGTCGCACCGGTAGGCCTTGTCCAGCGCGTCGGCCACGCCATCATTGGACCAGGCGGCCCCGCAGGGGTTGTTGTGCTTCAGGATCACGGCGGCGGGGCGCGCGGCCAGGTACTGCAGGATGTTCACCCCGTTGTCCACGTCGGTCAGGTTGGTCTTGCCGGGGTGCTTGCCCGCCTGCACCATGTGTTCTTCGGCGATGGCCGAAACCAGGCCCTGCCCGGCCGCGCGAAAGGCCACGCCGCCAAGGGTCAGTCCGCCTTCGGCCAGTTCGTACAGGGCGGCGGGTTGGTCGGGGTTTTCGCCGTAGCGCAGGCCCTTGCGTTCACCGTCGATGGTCCAGGTGCGCTTGCGGTAGGTCAGGGTGGTGTCGCCCAGCGTCAGGGTAAGGGAATCCGGAAACGGATCGTCCTGAAGGGTGCGGTACATGTCCTTGAGGCTGGCGGGCTTCGGCGAAGTCATGACGGGCTCCGGCAGGGGGCGGCGCGGCCCGGCCACGCGGGGCGCATCCGGGGCGGCAGGACTGCGGCCGGGTGCGGCGTGCCGGGTACGGCGGGCCTGCGCCCGGCCGCGAGGCCGGGCGGAAAGGGCGTTATCGGGGGCGGAAACTGCTGCGGCATGCGCAACGCCCCGCCACGGGGCGGGGCGCGGTCGCCTTCCGGGCTGCGACAGGCGGAATGCTAGCACAGCCCGCAAGGGCGGGCAATTTCCATTTGAACCGGCATCCGGATTGGCGTAGCCTGCGGGGGCACGGCGCGGCCACTGCAATGGCGCGGACGCTCGGCGTTCCGGCCGCCCCCACACCACCCCGCATGAAGGAGCGATGACCCCATGGAGCGCATGCTGCAAAAGCTGGCACAGCAACTGAACGCCTACGACGAGGCGTCGCTGATGTCGCTGTGGGACCGCTACGCCGCCGTGGTGGACCGCTTCGAGCCCACCAAGCGGTGGGAAGAGGCGTCGCTGGTGCTCTGCCTGATCCAGGCGGTGCGCTGGAAGAACCAGCTCTTCAACCACCACTGGGCCGCCGCGGCCCGGCCCGAGGGCGAACCCTTGGGCGTGCCCCCGCGCATGGCCTTCAACCTTGAGCCGGTGCCCGGAGCCGGAGCGGACAAGAACGACCCCGCCCTAGACGGAGGGCCAGCGGACGGGAACGGTGCCCAGAAGCGGCGCAAGGTGCTCAGCTTCCGGCCGCGAGAGGGCGACTAGCCCGTTGAGTATGTAATAGTAGTAGCGCACGCTTTCCACGAACGCCACGGCCTCGTAGCCACGACAGTACCCGTACCGGGTGCGGACGTGGTAGCGGGGCCGCGCCAGTTTGGGAAAGGTGTCCTTCAGTTCGCGCCAGGTGCGGCCGGAACCGCCCAGGTCGCGGTTCAGCCTGATGGCGTCGCGCAGGTGCCCCGGCCCCTGGTTGAAGGCGGCCAGGGTGAAGAACCAGCGGTCCCACGGGTCCAGGTTCAGGTCGTCCAGGCTTTCCCACAGCATGCGCAGGTAGCGCGCCCCGCCCCGGATGGACTGGCTGGGGTTCATGCGGTTCACCTTCAGCAGCAGGGCCGTGCTCTGGGTAAGCTGCATGATGCCGCGCACCCCGGTCTTGCTGCGGGCGGACGTGTCGAAGCGCGATTCCTGGAAGATCACGGCGGAAAGCAGCAGCGGGTCGATGCCGCTTTGCGCGGACGCGCGGCTGATGGCGGGGGCGTGGCTGGGCAGTTTTTCGGCCACCACGGTCATCAGGTCCATCAGGTCGAAGATGTCCGCATATCCGGAGGTTCCGGCGTAATCGCCGTCGTCGGGCATGCCCAGCGATTCGGGCAGAAAGCCGAAGTAGCGCTCGGTCAGGTCGTCCAGCAGGGTGTCTGCCGGGGCCATGCGCATCCGCCAGAATTCCGCCAGCCGGGGGGCCAGGGGGGCGTCGTCGCCGCGCCAGTGCCAGCGGTAGGAGAGAGGCTTGCCCGTGGCCCGACCCGCCGTGGGCTCGGCCACGAAGGGCTGCCACAGCCGCCATGAGTCGCCAGCGATCACCGCGTGCCGGGGGGCGTCGGTGGTACCGGGGGCGTTGGAGGTGGCCGGGCCTCCGGCGGGGTGCAGCAGCCCCGGCAACACGGGGCCGCCGGGCGTTTCCCAACTGGTCAGCAGCAGGGCCGAGCGCAGGCCGTCGCCCCTGTCGCGGTCCACGGCGTTGGCGGGAGTGGCGGGGTCCACCTCGGGCCAGCGCACCAGCACCGGGCGGGCATGGTCATAGGCGGGGCTGGCCACCAGGCCGGAGGGCGGAGTCTTGTCCGCGCCCGGTGCAAGCCGGGCCAGCAGCGTGGCCAGGGTGAAGCCGGGGGCGTCGCCCGCGTCGGCTTCGGCAGCGTCGGGGGGCGGGGCCGCCGCGCCGTCACCGTAAGCCGCGTCGAGCGCGGCCGGGCCGGGTCGGGACTCGCCGTCCTCGCCGGCAACCGCGCCAAAGCCCACGGCCACGTCGGCGTAGCCGTCGGCCACCAGGCGCAGGGCCTCGGCCCGGTCGTCGGCCTTCACCCAGCGCAGTTCGTAGCCGTAGCGGGTGCAGAAGGCGGTCAGCAGTTCCTGTTCAAAACCGGGACCATAGGGCGAAAGGCGCGTCTGCACGCGCTCGCGGGCGGGAGCGGCCACGCGCAGCACCTCGGAATGGCGGGGCGCGGGCAGCAGGATGAGCAGCAGCAGGAACGCCTGGGCAATGGCGAGGCCGAACAGCGCAAAGCGTTCCCTGGTGGTAAAGATATGATCGTGCATGGGCTACGGTGGACCGACGGGGGGAGAGCAGCGAGGCGGAGAAGATGCGTGGCCGGGTGCGCGAAGGCCGGTGCGGTCGGGGGGCGGAAGGGGCGTGCGCCTGTGGCGGGCCGGGCTTCCGTGCGCGGGGGTGGCCGTCGGGCCGTGGGTTGTGCGGCGTTGCGGAAGCGGCGCTGCGCGCCGTTTTTCGGAGGGCTTTGGCCCCGCCGAAAGGTTCCTGCGTGTCCGCGTGCGGGCGATTTTTTGCCGCCGATGCCGGATCGGCAGCAGTTTCGTTGACTTCCAAGAAGTCACGGGATAAGACATGATGCCTTTTCTGCGTGCCTTCGGCAAGCGCCTATGGCCGCAGGGTGGCACTCAATGTCACAAGGAGTGGGAAATGTCAAACGTGGTCGTGATGGGAGCCCAGTGGGGCGATGAGGGCAAGGGCAAGATCGTTGATCTGCTGACCCGCAAGTGCGACGTGATCGTGCGCTTCCAGGGCGGGAACAACGCCGGGCACACCGTGCTGGTGGGCGAAAAGCAGTACATCCTGCACCTCATTCCTTCGGGCATCCTGCACGCGGGCAAGAAATGCCTCATCGGCAACGGCGTGGTGCTCGACCCCGAGGTGTTCTGTCGCGAGGTGGAAACCCTGCGCGGCAAGGACATCGACGTTTCTCCGGCGCGGCTGATGATTAGCCGCAAGACCCATGTGATCATGCCCTATCACAAGGCGCTGGACGTGGCCCGCGAACGCCACAAGTCCAACGAATCCAAGATCGGCACCACCGGCCGGGGCATCGGCCCCTGCTACGAGGACAAGATGTCGCGCATCGGCATCCGCGCCGCCGACCTTGGCATGCCCGAACTTTTGCGCGCCAAGATCGAGGCCGCACTGCTGGAAAAGAACGCCCTGCTGGTCGGCCTGTACGGCGGCGAAGCCATGACCGTGGACGCGGTGTTCGATGAAGTCATGGCCGTGGCCCCGCGCATTGTGCCCCACTTGGCCGACGTCACCGCCGAGATCGAGGCGGCCTGGGCGGCAGGGCAGCACGTGATGTTCGAAGGCGCGCAGGGCACCCACCTGGACATCGACCACGGCACCTACCCGTTCGTCACCTCGTCCAACACGGTGTCGGGCAACGCCTCTGCGGGCAGCGGCGTCGCGCCCACCAGGCTCGACCGCATCGTGGCCATCGTCAAGGCGTACACCACCCGCGTGGGCGCTGGCCCCTTCCCCACCGAGCAGCTGAACGACACCGGCGACTACCTGCAGCAGAAGGGGCACGAATTCGGGGCCACCACGGGCCGCAAGCGCCGCTGCGGCTGGCTGGACGCCGTGGTGCTGCGCGAGGCCGTGCGCCTGAACGGCCCCACCGACATCGCCCTGACCAAGCTGGACGTGCTGTCGGGCCTGAAGGAACTGAAGATCTGCACCGCCTACGAATACCAAGGGTCCACCATCACCGTGGCCCCGCAGGAGCAGAACGGCATGGCCCACGTCACCCCGGTCTACGAGACCATGCCCGGCTGGGACGACGACATCACCGGCTGCACCACCTGGGAAAGCCTGCCCGCGCCCACCCGCGCCTACATCGCCCGCATCGAGGAATTGACCGGCGTGCGCGTGAGCCTGGTGTCCGTGGGTCCGGAGCGCGACCAGACCATCAGCCGGGGCTGGTAGCTCCGGCGGCACAAGCATCCATCATGAAGGGGCGGCCCGTGCCGCCCCTTTTTCATTGCGGGCGCGCCATCGCGCGGCGGCGTGGCCCCGTGGCCGGGGCCGACAACAGGCATGGACGGCCCCCCGCGCCTTCGGGTAGCATGGCCCGTCCGTCCGGAACCCGCTTCACACCAGTATCGGAACCATCATGGCCAACGACACCACCGCAGCACCCAAGCGCGGCCGCGCCGCTGCCGCCGCAACGGATGCCCCGCCCGCGCCGCAAGACCCGCGCGAGGCCGTGGCCCCGCTGCTGGCCCACCGGCACCAGCGCACCGTGGGCCATCTGCACGCGCTGGCCGCCGCGCCGCCGCAGGTGGTGCTGGCCGAGGGCGGCGCCGCGCCGGAGCGCATGGCCCTGGCCCTGTACTGGGCCGCGCTGCTGAACTGCGAGGCCCCAGACGGCGATGGCACGGAAGGCGCGCGCCCCTGCCTGGCCTGCCCGTCGTGCCTGCGCATGGCCGGGGGCGGCCACCGCGACCTCATCGTGCTGGACGGCAACAAGCCCAGCGCCGAAGAAGGTTCCTTTTCCATAGACAACGTGCGCGCGTTGCGCGGCCTGCTGGGCGAGCCCCCGCGCGAGGCCCGCAGGCGCGTGGTGGTGCTGGTGGACGCCCACACCCGCGTGGAGGCGGCCAACGGCCTGCTGAAATCGCTGGAGGAACCCCGCCCCACCACCTGCTTCGTGTTGCTGGCCCCCCAGCGCGAACGGCTGCTGCCCACGCTGGTGTCGCGCAGCTTCGTGCTCACCCTGGCCTGGCCCACCGACGCCGCCCCGCCGTCCCCGGCGGTGCGCGGCTGGCTGGATGCGCTGGTGGAGTTCATCCAGACCGGCGGCGGCTGGATGGAACGCACGTCCCGCAAGGGCGACTTGGACGCCCCCCTTGCCGCCGCCGTGGTGTTGCACTGCCAGCGTACCCTGGCCGACGTGCTGGCCGGGCGCGCCGCAGACCCCCTGGGCCGCCTGCTGGCCGAGCGCATGGACCTGGCCCGGCTGCGCCGCTGCGACGAGGCCCTGGCCGCCGCGCAGGAGGCGCTGTCCCTCAGCCCCAGCCCGGTGAACCCCGCGCTGGTCATGGACTGGCTGGCCACGCGGTTGTTCCTGGGCGTGCGGTAGACAGCCCCGGATAGTCCCTTTCGTGCGGGCAGCCCCCGCCTGCCCCCCCCTGCTTCGGGAATGCACCGCCAAGCCTGATCGTTTGCGGGGCTGCCTTCGAGGGCGAAACAGGTCTTCCCCGTTTTTCATTCCTCCCCGGCTCACGCTGTCGCCGTATCCCCCGCCGGGCGGGCGTCAGCGCTCGCGGGCCTCGGTCCGCCCCGCCGTGCCCGGCAGGGAATGCCCGTATGCGGACTGATGGCAACGCTTTGTAACATAACGATTTTTCTGCGCGCTTTTTGCCGGGCGCGGCCCGCGCGGCATTGCGCGCCCCCTGCCGAGCGTGTAGCATCCGGCCATTCATACAGACGTTCACCGCGCCGGGGAGGCCGCATGAACATGACCGCAGAAGCGCCGCGCACGGTGCTGATCATCGAGGACAGCAACGTGCAGTCCAAGATCATCCGCAAGCAAATCCAGGCGCTGACCCAGTTCGACACGCTCATCGCCCATTCCATGCAAGAGGCGGAAACCCTGCTGCGCGACCACGGCCAGCAGGTCTTCATCGCCGTCATCGACCTGAACCTGCCGGACGCGCCCGACGGCGAGGCCGTGGACCTGTGCCTTGCCTGGAAGGTGCCGTCCATCGTGCTTACCGCCACCTTCAATGACGAAATCCGCCGCCGGTTCATCGAGCGGCGCGTGGTGGACTATTTCTTCAAGGGCTCCATCCAGGACATGGACCCCATGGTGGCCAGCCTGGAACGGGTGTTCAAGAACCAGTTCATCACGGCGCTGGTGGTGGACGATTCGCGCACCCAACGCGCCCAGATCAAGAAGCTGCTGGAAGTGCAGCGCTTTCGCGTGCTGGACGCAGCGGACGGGGTGGAGGCGCTGGCCGTGTTCGAGGAGAACCCCCATATCCGCCTGGTGATCACCGACTATCAGATGCCCAACATGGACGGCATCGAACTGGTGCGCGAACTGCGCGTCCGCCACAAGATGGACCGGGTGGCCATCATCGGGGTGTCCTCGGTGGGGTCCGGGCCGCTGACGGCCCAGTTCCTGAAGAACGGGGCCAACGATTTTCTGACCAAGCCCTTCGAGGTCGAGGAGTTCTACTGGCGCGTCAACCACAACATGGACGTGCTGGACATGATCTGCGACCTCCGGTCGTGCATGGAGACGCTGGAAACGCGCTGAACCGTCCGCGCGGCACGCTCCGGAACAGGGAGCGCCGGGCGGCAGCCCTCCGGCAAGGGGAGGATGTCATGGCGCCGCAGGACACATATCCGCAATCGGGTCGTTTGCCGGTGGTGGACCCCCGCCGCGTCGCGGTCCTGCATGGCGACAGCGCCGCCCGCCGGGATAGTGGCCGTGGCCCGGTGCTGTACTGGATGCACCGCGAGCATCGCGCCCGCGACAACTGGGCGCTGCTGCACGCCCACGCGCAGGCCGCCCGGCTGGGCGCGCCGCTGGCCGTGGTGTGGTGTCTGGCCGACACCTTTCTGGGGGCCACCATCCGCCAGTTCGGCTTTCTGCTGCGCGGCATGGCCGAAACCGAGCGTCATCTTGCGGCGGCGGGCATTCCCCTGGTGGTGCTGCGCGGCAACCCGCCGGAAGAGGCGGTGCGCTACGCCCGCGCGGTGGGCGCGTCGCTGGTGGTTACCGATTTCGATGTGCTGCGGGTGAAGCGGGCGTGGCTGGCCTCCGCCGCGCGGGGGCTGGCGGGGTTCTGCCCCCTGCACGAGGTGGACGGCCGCAACGTGGTGCCCTGCCGCGTGGCCTCGCCCAAGCGGGAATACGCGGCCCGCACCCTGCGCCCGAAAATCCACCGCTTGCTGCCGGAATTTCTTGTTCCCCTCCCTGCCTTGCCCCCCGCGCCGCCCGTGCGCTGGACGCTGCCCGTACCGGACGTGGACTGGGCGGCCCTGCGCGACAACCTTGCCGTGGACCGCGCCGTGGGCGAGGTGGGGCCGCTGCCGGGCATCCCCGCCGTGGAGCCCGGCGAGGATGCGGCCCATGCCGCGCTGGGCGACTTCGTCCGCACCCGTCTGCATCGTTACCATTTGCGCAACGACCCCAACGCGGGCGGGGTGTCCGGCCTTTCGCCGTACCTGCACTTCGGCATGCTGTCCGCCCAGCGGGCGGCCCTGGCGGCGCAGGCCCGTGGGGACGCGCCGGACGAGTGCCGCGACGCGTTCCTGGAAGAGCTGATCGTGCGGCGCGAACTGGCCGACAACTTCTGCCTGCACGCGCAGGACTACGACGCCACCACCTGCTTCCCCGACTGGGCGCGGGCCACCCTGGACAAGCACCGCCACGATGCGCGCCCGGCCCTGTACGACGAGGGCCAGCTTGCCGCCGCCCGCACGGCCGACCCGCTGTGGAACGCGGCGCAGACGGAAATGGTGGTCACGGGGCGCATGCACGGCTACCTGCGCATGTACTGGGCCAAGCAGATACTGCTGTGGTCGCCCACGCCGGAAGACGCCGTGCGCGCGGCCGTGGCCCTGAACGACCGTTACTTTCTGGATGGGCGCGACAGCAACGGCTACACCGGCATCGCCTGGTCAACAGGAGGGGTGCATGATCGCCCGTGGGGGGAACGGCCCGTGCAGGGCTCCATCCGCTCCATGACCTACAACGGCGCGCGCACCAAGTTCGACGTGAACGCGTACATCCGGCGCATGCAGGCCCTGCGCGGCGGCGAGGGGGAACAGGGCACGCTGTTTTGAGCAGGACGCCGGGCGGTCATGCGGCCGAAGCCCGGTGAGGGAAATGCAGGCATGAAACGGCCGGGGCGCGCATATGGCGCGGCCCGGCCGTTTGTCGTGCGGTGTCTGCCCGATCTAGCTGGTCTGGCTGGTCGGGCTGGCCTGGCCGGGCAGGCCGGGCTGTGCGCGCAGCGGCGATTCGAAGATGGAGAAGGGAACCGTGGCGCGCATGCCGTCGAGAAAGGCGCGCATCTCCCGTTCCTGGTGGGGCGAGAACACGATCTTGAGCACCGCGTCGGCCCCCGTGCCGGAGGAACCGCTGACGGTGCCGTTGCCCGGCGCGTCGGCTCCCGTTCCTGCGGCGCTTCGTTCCGTGGCCCCGTCATGGGCGGCGGCGGACAGACCCTCCGGGCCGTTCGGGCCGCCGTCCGTGTCTCCCCCGCCACCCCCTATCCCGCGATCGAGCACGGTCATGTAGCCCAGGTTGTCCTGGGCCTCCAGCAGGAAGCGGAACATGGCGATGTGCCGGGGTGCGATGCGCGCGTACAGCCGCGACGATGCGCGCGGCGGCGGCAGCGGCGGGGAGGGCTTGCGGGGGCGTTTGCGGGCCACGGGGTCTCCTGCGGGCGGCGGTTGGCGGGGCCGTGCGGGACGCGCACGGCGGTACGGGGGAGGTGCCCCGCCGGGCCGTGCTTGTCAAGGCAGGTCCCCGGCGGCAGCGTGGCATTTCGCCGCGCGTTGCCTGTCCGCCTCTCTCCGGCCGCCCGCCGAAAGATCGTCCCGAGTTTGCCCCGGGATTGTCCAGCGGTGCGCCCGGCGACATGTGGCCGTGGTTTTCTTGCCGCCGGTCACGCAAAACGCCCGGCCCCCTCGCGAGGGCCGGGCGCGTGCGTTGCGGATTCCGTCGGCGGGCGGGGCTAGAGGATCTCCACCCCGTCCTCGGTGACCAGCACCATGTATTCCCAGCGGATGCCGCCCCATTCGGGGTAGTACAGGCCGGGTTCCACGGTCACGATCATGCCGGTTTTCAGCACCATTTCGTTGCGCGGGTTCAGGCTGGGCGGCTCGTGGGTTTCCAGCCCGATGCCATGGCCCAGGGCATGCGTGAACTGCGCGGCCACGCCCTGTTCTTCAAAGTAGGCGCGCGCGGCGCGGTAGGCGTCGGCCACGGGCAGGCCGGGGCGCATGATCTCGATGGCCTTGGCCTGCGCGGCCTTGGTCTGCTCCAGCGCGCGGGTGAAGTGGTCGGCGGGCTTGTCGCCCACCCAGAAGGTGCGGGTCTGGTCCGAGTTGTACAGGCCCAGCCGCGCGCCCACGTCCACCAGCACCGGGCAGTTTTCGGTCAGCTGCACGTCGCCGGGGGCGTAGTGGGGCAGCGCCCCGTTGGTGCCCGCGCCCACGATGCTGGAGAAGGCCAGCTCGCTGGCCCCGTTTTCGCGGAAGAACTTCTCGATGTCCCAGGCGATTTCCGCCTCGGTGCGGCCGGGCACGAGGATGGTGGGCACCCATTCCATGAGCCGGTGGTTCAGCGCGGCCGAGCGGCGCATCAGCTCGATTTCCTCGGGCTCCTTGATCACCCGCATCTCTTCGACCATGCCGTCGGCCCGCTCCATGGTCAGGCCGGGGGAGACCTTGTCGAAGAAGTCCAGGGTCACGGCGCGCGCCTCGAAGCCCACGGCGCCGCGCACCTTGTCCTTGAGCAGGCCGTTGATCTGGCCCGGCGCGTCGCCGGAATAGATGAACACGCGCTCTTCGGGCCACAGGCGGCGGGCCGCGTCGAGGTAGCGGGGGTCGGTGCACAGCCAGTCGTTGCCGTCGGCGGTGACGATGAGGTACCCGGCGCTCTCGTTCAGCTGCACGTCGTGCAGTTCGAAGCCGGAAAGGTAGAAGCGGTTGGCCGCGTGGCTGACCAGCAGGGCGGACAACCCCTTGGCGCGCATGGCGGCGCGCAGGGTTTCGCGCCGCGCCTCGTAGCGTTGTGCATTCATGGTGGTCTCGGATGGCGACGCCGGGGGGCGGCCGCATCACAGCTTGTAGGTGGTTTCCTCTTCGCCGAGCACCATGCGCCCGGCCCATTCCACGCCCTGCATGACCGAATGGTCCATGTTGGCGGCCTCGTACTTCCACCCGCCGAAGCGTCCGCGCGAGTATATGCCGTGCGCTTCCAGCCACGGCTGGAGGGTGCGCAGGGCGGCGTCGCGGCCCAGGGTGGGCACCGGGTAGCCGTAGTCCACGGCAATGGACCACCGCGAGGCGATGCGCTCCCGTTCGTCCGGATGGAGCATGGAGGTGTTTACAAGCCCCTCCACGGTCTTGTCCATCAGGGTGTCCAGCTGTTCCGGCTTGTGCGCGGACCACGAGGTTTCGGCCATCAGCGCGCGCTGGTGGCCGGGCCGGGCCGCGTTGTTGGGCGAGTAGTTGTGGAAGTTGGTAAGGCGGTAGAAGGGCGCGTTGGATTCGGGAAAGTACATCCAGCAGGTGTCGTCATCTCGCATGCCGTCCACGCCCACCCCGGCCACGAACACCCCGTTGCGGGCCAGCTGCCCGGCGGCGGCGCGCAGGTCGTCGCCCACCATGGCGGCGGCGGGGCCCGCGCCGATCTGGTCGCGGACCAGCAGGTCCAGCGGGCCGGTGGACAGCAGATGCTCGTAGGTGATGGATTCGCCGTTGGCGGTGTGTACGGTGCGGCTCGCCGGATCGACCGAAGCCACGGCGGTGTTCAGGCGCACCCTGTCGCCCAGGCGGGCGGCCAGCCGGGTGAAGATTTCGCCGGTGCCGCCGCGCAGCGGAAAGCGGAACAGGTTGTTGGGGCCCCAGCTCACGTTGTCCAGTTGCAGCACCAGGTTGCGCAGCACCATTTCCAGGTCGATGACGCTGACCCGCTCGCCGATCCACTGGTAGCTCATCAGTTCGGCGGGGGTGGCCCACACCTTGAAGTTGTAGGGCCGCATGAAATATTTGGCGATGCCCGCGCCGAAGACGTATTCGAACCATTCCGCGAAGTTGGCGGGGTGCTGTTCGGGCCTGCGGCCGGGCAGCAGGGCCTGCACGCATTCCCACTGCATGTCTTTGGGCAGGTGGCGGATGTTGTTCTGGAAGGGGTAGGGCACCCAGCGTTCGGCGATGCGCACCCGCGCGATGCGCATGTGCTCCAGGTATTCGCCGTCCAGCAGACCGGCCACCAGGTCGTCGAAGTAGGTGTAGTGCGAGAACACCACGTGCCCGCCGATGTCCCAGGTGAACCCGGCGTTGTCGCGGAAGCTGGCGGCCAGCCCGCCCGCGTAGGGGTTGCATTCCAGCACCAGCACGGACTGTTCGCCCAGTTCCGCCAGCCGGTGGGCCGCGCCAAGGCCGGTGGGGCCTGCGCCGATGATCAGGTATTTTACGTGCATGCGGTGTCCTGCGTGTGCGCGCGGTGCGTTCGCGCGGTTGCCGTGTGGCCCATGCGCCGCAAAGGCAGGGCGGGGCGCGCCGGTGCGCCGGGCGCATGGCGGCCGACGGCCGTCAGGAACCCGTGCGCGCGGAAAGCGCCGCCAGCTTGCGCAGCAAATCGCGTTCCAGCGCCTCGAATTCGCGGCGGCGCATGGCCAGTATTTCGGCCGCGTCGAACATGCCGGAAAGCTTGTAGCGGTTGCCAAGGCCGTTGCCGAACTGGGCCGCGCCCAAGCGCACGGCCTTGCCGCTGCGTTTCATGTGGCGCACGGGCAGAAAGCCGGTGTAGCAGGCCATGCGCCCGGCGCGGGCCTGGCGCAGGTCGTGTTCCAGGTCGTCGTACTGCGAGGGCGACAGGGGCAGGGCAAAGCCCCCGGCCGCCAGAAGTTCGGCGGTGCGGAACAGGTGGCAGCACCCCGTCACCGAGATGCATGGCCGCAAATAGTCAAAGCGGCCCATGTCCGTGACCTGGGCGTGCAGGTCGCTGACCGAGAAGGGCAGCGCGTGGGCGCGGGCGGGGGAAAAGGCCACGTCGGGCGACAGGGCGTCGGGGCGCGGGTGCCCGGTTTCGCCATCGGGCGTGGGCGGGGTGTCGTCGGCAAAGGGGGCGAGGTCCGCCGGGGTGCCCTCCGGCGCGCGGAAGTGGGCGGTCAGGTGCAGGTCTGCGGACTGGACCACGTACGGGGCGTGCCAGTCCAGGGTGCGCCCGCCCCAGGCGCTGGCGTCCGGCTGGCGGCGCACGGCCCCGGCCAGGCGGCGCAGCCAGTCGGGCGGCACGGCGGCGTCGTCGTCCAGATAGGCGGCAAAGTCGCAGACGGCCACCTCTGGCAGGCGCATCAGCCAGTTGCGCGCGGCGGCGGCCCCCACGTTGACCGGCAGGTGCACGGCGGTGCAGCGGTCCGCGCCGAACCGGTCGGCCCAGGCGCGTACCACGTCGCCGGTGCCGTCGGTGGATCCGTTGTCCAGCAGGGCGATGCGGGCCATGTCCGGCAGGCTGGGGGCCAGGTGGGTGAGGGCGGTGTCCAGTTCCGCCGCCTTGTTCCACGAATAGAGCAGCACGGCGGTGGACCCGGCGGGCGCGGCCTCCGGGGCGTCCGCGCCGCGCCAGGCGTCGTGGGCGCGCAGGGCAAGGTTGGCGTGCCAGGGCCGGGCGGCCAGCACCGCGTCCCACAGGGGCAGGGCGGCGACCACGTCGCCCAGGCGGGCCAGGCAGTGCGCGGCATGCTCCAGCGGGGCCAGCCAGCAGCCGGGGCCGGGCGTGACGTCACCGTGCGGCATTCCCGATACGGCATGGGCGGCGGTGCGGAAGCGGGCCAGCGCGGCGGCGTGGCGGCTGGCGGCGGTGGACTCGTCCGCCCCGGCGGCGCGGTTGGCTTCCAGGCAGCCGGAAAGATGGGCGAACAGCGGGGCGATGGGGGACGCGTTGCCGGAAGGCGGGGCCAGCCGGGCTTCGGCCCGCGCCAGATGATCGGCCAGCCAGTCCAGGTCTCCGGCCAGCTCGCCCACGGCCACGGCCTGCTGCACCCAGAACAGGTTGTCGGGGTCGCCTTCGCGTTCCGCGTCCACGTGGCGTTGCAGGCGCACCCAGTCGGCCTGGGCGGCCAGCCGCTCGTAGCGGGCAAGGTCCGCCGGGCGTCGCCACGCCCCCTGCACGGCGTCCAGCAGGACGGCCAGCGCGGGGTGCAGCCAGGGCATGCGTTGGTGCAGCAGCAGCGCCTGACCGGCCAACTGGCCGTTGCATGGGTCGTCCTCCCACGCGGCCAGCAGCAGTTCGCGGCCGGTGCGCAGCAGGGTGTCCTTTTCGACGCGGGCGTCGGGCGAGGCGGAGGGGGATTGCGAGCGGGCGATGGCGTCGGCAGCGCAGCGCAGCCGGTGCACGGAGCCCACGCTGCCGTGCGCGAGGCGGATGCGCAGCCACAGCGGCAAGCGCTGCCAGGCGATGGCGAGGGAGGCGTGCGGCATGGCGTCGTCCCTGTCGGTGGCCAGCCGTGCTGGCCCGGCACGGAGAATCGGCACGGTTACCTGTCACGGTGACACTTCTGGGCCATGCGGGGCGGGATGCCCCGTGGCAGGCCCGGTGGCGCGCCCCTCGGGGGAGATTGGCCGGAGCGGCGCGCGGAGGCGAAAAGGAGGGGGCGGAATCCGGCGCGGGCGGGTTCAGTCCGCGCAGTTCACGCAGCGGCTGGCCTCGGGCATGGCCATGAGCCGGGCCAGCGGAATGGGCTCGCCGCATTCCACGCAGAAGCCGAAGTCGGGGTCATCCTCGTCGATGCGCTTCAGGGCGTATTCCAGCCCCACCTGGCGGTTGCGCAACTGGGCCAGCGCCGCTTCATTGACGCTCTTGTTCTGGATGGCGTCCATGCGCGACACCTCGTCCATGCCGTCCGCGCCGGGGGGGACCGGCTTGGTCAGTTCCTTCAGGGCCTCGATGTCCTGCGCGATGCGGGCGAGATCGGCGACGATCCTGTCCCGGAGTTTTTGTCTGTCGTTGGGCGTCATCGTGGTGCTCTCTTCCGGGGCGAGCGGGAAGGGCGGTGGTTGCTTGTTTCGTCGCGGCGCGCGGGAAGGCTGCGCGGTGCGCGGCGACGCCGGGCGAAACGCCGCAGAAAACCGCCGTGGGGCGGACCGGCACGCGCCGACCAGCCGTCACGGCCCTTGTTCTGCCATGGATTGCCGGAACTTCGTCCGCACGGGAATCCGGACGAGAATTCAGCCCTACCCCATTTGCCCGCGCTTTCCAAGCCCTTGACGGCGCATGATGGTCTTCGGCCTCACGCGACGGGGTTTGGCGCGGGCGGGGGGAGGGAAATTCGCGCCCGGCGCGGGGGCCGGGCGGGGCGGCTTGCGTTGAGCGGGCGGCGGCTTCCTGCTATGGCAGGGCATCGACACGGGAGGCGGATGTGCGGACGACGGCGATGGTGGCGACATTTCTCGGGCGCATGGTCCGGGACCGGGACGGGGGCGTTGCGGAAAACGCGGCGCGCGCCGACGCCCGGCCCGTGATATTTTCGTCCGCGCCCTGCATGTCGGACACGCTTGGCACGCCCGATACGCCGAACCACACCCCGAACGATGTCCCGAGCGATGTCCCGGACGAGGCCGACGCCGCCACGCCCCGCGCCTGGGCCGCCGCGCTGGGCGGGCCGGTAGCGGAAGCTGACATATCCTTTCTGGCCGCCGGGGAATATCACGAAAACTGGCTGATCCGTGCCCCGGCCGGGCCGGTGGTGCTGCGCAGCAACCGGGGCGGCGCGGCGGGCAGCCAACTGGGGCTGGCCGACCAGATTTCCTACGAATACCGTGCGCTGCGGGCGCTTGCGGCATGCGGGGCCACCCCCCGCCCGCTGGCCCTTGCGCCGCTGCCCGATCTGCCGGACCTGCCCGACCTGTCGGACAGGCAGGCGCGGGGGGCAGACGCCCCGGTCGCCGCATCATCGCCCGGCGGCGCGTTGCTGATGCAATGGCTGCCGGGCCGCGCGCTGGATTACCGAACCGACGCCAGCCATGCCGCGCGGGTGTTTGCCGCCGTGCACGCGGCCCCCGTGCCCCCGGCAGTGGAGCTGCCCCCGCCGGGCCAGGTGCCGCACGCGCTGCCGCGCGGCATGCTGGCCGCGCAGCCGGACCCGGTGGGGGCCATCGTGGCGGAAAGTTCGGCCTTGCTGGACCGCCACGTGGGGCATCCGCTGGCCCCGCGCATGATCCACGCCCGCCATGCGCTGCTGGGGTACCGCGACCGGGTGGCCCGGCTGGCCGGGGATACCCGCCACCTGTTCGCGGACGAGGCCCCGGTCATCGCCAATACCGAGGTCAATTCCGGCAACTTTCTGGTGCCCGAAGGCGATGGCGCGGCATCCTCCGGCAATTTTGCCGCCCCCTGCGGGGCATGGCTGGTGGACTGGGAAAAGGCGGTGGTCACCACCCGCTATCAGGACCTTGGCCACTTCCTGTCGCCCACCACCACCCTGTGGAAGGCGGACCATGTCTTCGACGCGGCCTCGCGCGCGGCCTTTCTGGACGCCTACCGGGCGGCCCTGCGCGCGGCGGGCCACCCCGCGCCCGATGCGGAGGAATGCGCCGTGAAGACGGACATTCTGGTGCGCGCCGTGCTGCTGCGCGGCCTGTCGTGGTGCCTGATGGCCTGGCACGAATACGCGGGCGGCGGACGGGCGCTGGCCCACGCCGACACCTTCCGGACCATCGAACGCTATCTGGGGAACATCGCATGGTTCTTGCGGTAGAGGGGCTGTGCGCCTCGTACGGAGAGGGCGATGCCGCGTCCGGCGGCGCGGGGCTTGTG
This sequence comes from Nitratidesulfovibrio sp. HK-II, assembly GCF_003402415.2. Taxonomy (NCBI): domain Bacteria; kingdom Pseudomonadati; phylum Thermodesulfobacteriota; class Desulfovibrionia; order Desulfovibrionales; family Desulfovibrionaceae; genus Nitratidesulfovibrio; species Nitratidesulfovibrio sp. HK-II. The sequence continues at coordinate 3,927,602 of NZ_AP036014.1, read as the reverse complement.
GCAGCCGCCGTTGGACGGGCCGTGGGCCTTGCCGCAGGGCGGCGCGGGGCACGCGCGTCGTTGCCGCAGGCCCGGCCCGATCTGCCAGGTTTGCATGACCGGCCCGATCTGCATGGCCGGCATGACTGGGCTTCTTCTCCTTCACAGGCCGGGAGCAACGGGCGCACCGCACCGGCGGCCCCCGTGTTCTCCGGCGTGACCTTCCATTTGGCGCAGGGCGAGATGGCCTGCCTCGTCGGGCCTTCCGGCGTGGGCAAGACCACCCTGCTGCGGGTACTGGCCGGGCTGCACCCGCACGACGCGGGCGGCTTTTCCGTCACCCCGCCCCCGGGGCGCGACCCTTCGGTGATCCTGGTCTTTCAGGACTACCTGCTGTTCCCGCACCTGACCGTGCGCGACAACGTGGCCTTCGGCCTGCGCGCGCGGGGCGTGGGCCGCCGCGACCGCGCCGACCGCGCGGGGGACATGCTGGCCGATTTCGGCATCGGCGATCTGGCCCACCGCTACCCGGCCCACCTTTCCGCCGGGCAGCGCCAGCGGGTGGCGCTGGCGCGGGCGCTGGTATGCAACCCGGCCCTGCTGCTGCTGGACGAGCCCTTCGCCAACCTGGACCGCTCCCTGCGCCTGGAGACGGCCGCCTATGTGCGCGACACGGTGCGCCGCTACGGGGTGACCACCCTCAGCGTCACCCACGACCTGGAAGAGGCGTTCGCCGTGTCCGACCGCATCGGGGTCATGCTGCACGGGCGGCTGGCCCAGTTCGGCGCCCCGGCGGAACTGTACGGGCGGCCCGTCTCGCTTGAGGTGGCGCGCTTCCTGGGGCCGGTGAACGTGCTGGACGGCCCGGCGTGCACGGCCTTCGGTCTGCCCCTGCCGGGGGGCTGCCTGTGCGGCGGCGGCGACGACTGCGCCCCCCTGGCCCTGCGCCCCGAAGGGCTGGCCGCCATCCCCGACCCGGACGGCCCCGCCGTGGTGGCGCGGGCGGTGTTCACCGGGCAGGTCACCCGGCTGACCCTGGTTCCGGCCCGCAGGGCGGTTTCGGCGTCGGCGCGGGGGGAAGGGCAGCCCCTTGCCGCAGCCCCCGAACTGGTGGTGCACACCCTGCGCGCGGACATGCCGGAGGGCACGCGGGTGCGCGTGGAACTGGCGTAGCGTGTTCGGCGGGCCGCTGCATCCGCATGCCGCCATTGCGGCAGCGCGGCCGAGCCCGGCCGTGCCGGGGTCCGGCATCTGCCCCGTTCCCATTGCCGCAGTGCGCAGCCCTTTTCCGCGCCGCGACGGACAGGCGGCAACGAGCCCCCGCTCCGCGACGCGGGCCGCGATTCCGGCCCGGCCACGTTACGACGGCCCGCGCTACATTTTCGTCGCATTGCCGGAATCGCCCCGATGGGCTATGGGCCTTGCATGATGCCGCACCCCATGGACGAAACACGACCCGCAATGTCTTCCGCCTGTTCCGGCGGTTCCGCCGCGCAGTCCGTCCCGCGTTCGGCCTCTGCGGGCGGGGGCGCGTCCCGCCGCATGGTCTCGCTGGTGGTGCCGGTGCTGAACGAGGAAGACGCCATCCCCATCTTTCTTGGGGCGGTGCGGGCCATTGCCGACCGCGAGCCCTACGACTTCGAGTTCGTGTTCGTGAACGACGGCAGCAGTGACCGCACCGCGCAGGTGTTGCTGGACGAGCACGCCCGCGACCCCCGCGTGAAGCTGGTGGACCTTTCGCGCAACTTCGGCAAGGAACTGGCCCTGGCGGCCGGGTTGCAGGCCGCGTGCGGCGACGCCGTGGTGCCCATGGACGTGGACATGCAGGACCCGCCGGAGGTGCTGCCCGACTTCCTGCGCGCGTGGGAGGACGGGGCAGAGGTGGTGGTGGGCGTGCGCCGCGCCCGCGACAGCGACACCGTGGGCAAGCGGGTCAGCGCGCGGCTGTTCTACCGGCTGTTCAACCGGGTGAGCGGCAACCCCATCGTGCCCGACGCGGGCGACTACCGCCTGCTCACGCGCCCGGCGGTGGACGCCTTGAACGCGCTGCCCGAGCGGGTGCGCTTCACCAAGGGGCTGTATACCTGGGTGGGCTTCCGGCAGGTGGCCGTGCGCTTCGACCGCGCCCCGCGCGCGGCGGGCGTGGGCAAGTGGAAGCCGTGGAAGCTGTGGAATTTCGCCATCGACGGCATCACCGGGTTCAGCACGCTGCCCCTGCGGGTGTGGAGCTACCTGGGCATGGGGGTGGCCCTGGCCGGGTTCGTCTACGCGGCCATCATCGCCGGGCGCACCCTGCTGTTCGGGGTGCAGGTGGCGGGCTACGCCTCGTTCATGGTCACCCTGCTGACCCTGGGCGGGCTGGTCATGGTCTCGCTGGGCGTCATCGGCGAATATCTCGGCCGGGTGTACGAAGAGGTCAAGCGACGCCCGCAGTATGTGGTGCGTCGGCGCGTGGGCTTTGAAGACCCGGAATGCCTCCCCGCCGGGTGCTGCCCCACCTGCGGCGCGCCGCTGGCGGGGGGAGTGCACCCCGCCCCGCACGAAGTGGCCCCGCACGTCGGTTCCGACCCGCATCACGGCTGATCTCCCGCGCCCCCATGGACCACGATACCCTTCCTTCGCCGCCCGGACCTGTCGGAGCCACGGGCGCGAGTCCAGCCGCCCCCGCCCCCGGCCCGTGCGCGCCGGATACCGCCATCGCCCGGCAGGCCTTCCTGTATCTTCAGGCATCGATCATCGGCACGCTGGCCAACTTCGTGTCGCGCTTCGCGTGGTCGGAACTGGTGGGCTTCGAGGCGGGCGTGCTGCTGGCCACGTACACCGGCATGGTCATCGTGTTCCTGCTGTCGTACCGCCGCGCCTTCGGCGTGCGCAGGCCGGATGCGGCCATGTGCCTGCGCTTCGTACTGGTGGCCCACGCGGGCATGGCCGTGGTGTGGGTGGTGTCCGTGGCCGCGCTGCGGGTGGCGGAATCGCTCGTGCCGTTGCTGCCGGGCTGGCCCGTGGCGGCGGGCGGCGCGGGCGTTCCACTGCACGACCCGGCCGCGTGGCGCGCCGTGCTGCCTCAGGGTCTTGCCGCCGTCCTTGCCCCGGTCATGGGCCGGGCGCTGGAGGGCGGCTGCCACGCCGCGGGCATCGTGGCCGGGTTCGTGGTCAATTTCGCGGGGCACAAGCTGTACAGCTTCCGGCGGCGGGGTGAGGGCGGCGAGGCCGGAGCGTGCTTCGATGAACAAGCCCTGTCCGCCGGTGAACGCGGTGCGCCGCGCGGACGTTCGTTGTTCACCTCCGCTCGGCTGGCCAGTCTTCTCGCCGTGGCCGTGCCCGCGTTCTACGTGGCGGTCTATGCGCCCTACGGCATGGACACCACCGACTTCGGCTTCTTCTACGGGCACGCCTGGCGCATCCTGCAGGGCGAGGTGCCCTACCGCGACTTCTTCTACGTCAAACCGCCGCTCTCCCTGTACTGGCACGCCTTCTGGCTGTGGCTGACGCCGGAGCGGTTTTCCGTGCTGGCGGGCAAGGCCGGATTCTACGCCGAAATGCTGGCCGCCTCGTGGCTGGGGGCGTTGTACCTGGCCCGCGCCGTGGACCTGCGCCGCCTGGGCGTACCCCTGCCGCTGCTGGCCACGCTGGGCTTCGTGTGGTCGGTGCATTCCTTCCCGCCCATGCCGTGGCACACCGTGGAAGGCGTGCTGTTCGGCGCGGGGGCGCTGTACGCCGTGGCGGCGGGGCATCCGCTGCTTGCCGGGGTGCTGGCGGCGGCCAGCGCGCTGACCAAGCAGTCGTATGCGCTGATGCCGCTGGGCGTGGCCGTGGCCGCGCTGGTGGCCGGGCGGGTGGCTGGACGCGGGGCGCGTGGACGGGGCGGCGCGGACGCTGTGAACGCAACCCCGCACGATGCCGCTGCTGTTCCCCTGCGGGTGCGCCTGCGCGGGCTGCACTGGCGCGACGGTTGCCTGGCACTACTGGGCGCGGCGGCGGTCCTGTCCGTGTTCTCCGGGCTGCTGCATGCTGCCGGGGCGTGGGACGCCTTTCGGGCCATGACCACAGGCCAGACGGGGCTTGGCGAGGCGCTGCAGGCGGGCGTCGTGCTGTACCTGACGCAGGATCTGCCCCTGCCCGCGCTGGCGCTGCTGCTGTGGGGCGCGTGGGCGGTGCTGGACGGCAGGCCGCGCGGCGGCGTGCAGCCGCTGGTGCTCTACGTGCTGCTGGTGGCGGCGGACTACCTGTACACGGTGGGCTCCACGCGGGCGTGGATCGGCTACGGGGCGGACTGGCCGCTGCTGCTGGTGACCGTGGGCGCGGCGTGCGTGGTGTTTTCCGGCGACCTCGTCGGGGCCTTCGCGGTGGGCGGCGGACCGGGGGCAGCGTCCGGCGAGGGGGCTGGCAAGGTGTCCGGCGGCAAACAGGCGGAGGGGGCCGCGCCCGCATCATCCCTATCCCTTTTTGCGCCAGCCGTGTCCCCCGTGGGCCGGGCTGCCGTGCTGCTGGGCGCGGGGTTGCTGCTGGCGTGGTCCACGGGCATCAGCTGGGGCTACAAGACCCCGGCCTTCTTTGCCGCGCCGCTGTGGCTGGCGGCCATGCTGGTGCATGCCCGCCTGGGGGGCCGGGCGGCCACGCTGGCGTGGGTGGCCCTGGTTTGCGGACTGGTCATGTTTCGGGCCGGGTACCAGCATCCCTACGTGTTTCCGCAGCGGCCCCTTTCGCGCGCGGAACTGGCGCACGACGCGGGCGCGGTGTTTCCGCGCCTGACCGGGGTGAAGGTGGACGGCGTGCTGCTGGGCACCCTGCGCGACCTGCGCGACCTGCGCGCCCGCTACGGGGCCAACTACAAGACGCTGCCCGGCTTTCCGCTGGCCTACCTGCTGACCGGCGACCGGCCCGCGCTGCCCGCCGAATGGTTGCAGGACGGCGAGATCAACGGGCGGGTGGACGAGGTGTACGGCCTGCTGGCGGCCCGCGACGTGGTGGTGTTCATGGAGCGCGACCAGATGGACACCGTGTCGCCGGACGGGTACGAGCGCACCCGCTATTCCGTGCCCGCACGGGTGCGCCGGGAATGGCGCGCGGTGGACGAGACGGAGCACTTCGTGGTGTTCCGCCGTCCGTAAGCGGCGCATGCGGGTGTCCGTTTTTGGGTGCCTCCGGCGGCCAAGGGGCTGTCGCCCCTTGGAATCCCGTGCGTGCGGCTTGATGCGAAGACCGTGAGTCGTACCGCAGAGGGACGATGCGGCCCCGCGCGGATGCGCTAGCGGTACGGCGCGAAGCGCAGGTCGGTGGCCAGTTGGTCGATGAGCTTGCGGTGCCCGGCCGGAAAGGTGAAGCGCGGCAACGCTGCGAAGTCCACCCAGCGGTATTCGGTGGCCGCGTCCAGTATCGGCGGCACGGGCGGTTCCCCGGGCATGTCACCGTCCAGCGTGCACAGGTAGCAGTGCAGGGTGACCCGGTAGGTGGTGTACCCATGGCGGATTACCGCCAGTTTGTCGCGCACCGCAATGCGGAACGCGGTTTCCTCGGCGTATTCGCGCACGATGGCCGCGTCCGGCGATTCGTCCTTTTCCACGCACCCGCCGGGAAATTCCCAGAATCCCGCCCACACGCCCTCGTCCGGCCGCTTCTGGATGAAGATGCGGTTGCCGTGCACCAGCACGCCGGTGGCCACGTCCAGCGGGGTGATGGGCTGCTTGCGCCCCGGCACGGGCCGCTCGTGCGGAATGCCCAGGCGCAGGCTTTCGCACAGGCCGGACAGTGGGCATGAAGCGCATTGCGGTTTCTTGCGGCAGACCAGCGCGCCCAGTTCCATGAGCGCCTGGTTGAAGTCGCGGGCGCGGCCAGTGGGCAGCAGCGCGGCGGCCAGCGCCCGGATGCGCCCGGCGGCGGGCTGGGCGCGCACGGGGGTGTCGATGTCGAACACCCGCGACAGCACCCGCTCCACGTTGGCGTCGATGCATGTCACGTCGCGGTTGAAGGCGATGCCCGCGATGGCCCCGGCCGTGTACGGGCCGATGCCCGGCAGGGCGCGGATGGCCTCCGGGTCGTCGGGCAGTTCGCCGTCGTGCCGCTCCACCAGGGCTTTCGCCGCCTTGTGCAGGTTGCGCACCCGCGAATAGTAGCCCAGCCCCTCCCACGCCTTCAGCAGTTCATCCTCGCTGGCGGCGGCCACGCTGGCCGCGTCCGGGAATCGGGTCATCCAGCGCAGGAAGTAGTCCACCCCCCGGTCCATCTGGGTCTGTTGCAGCATCACCTCGGAAATCCACACCGAATACGGCTCGTAGCCGAAGCGCCACGGCAGCGGGCGCTTGTGCATGGCAAACCAGTCCAGCAGGGCCGTGGCAAAGGCCTCCGCAAAGGCGGCGGTGGGCAGTTCACGGGGCTGGCCGGTGTCGACGGTGGCGGCGGGGCTGTTGCGTCGGACCGTGGGAGCGGGTGCGGGGGCTGGCGTGGACCGGTGCTGCTGGGGGTCCGGTTGGGCATCCGCCCGGCCAGCGGCGGCGCTGGCGCATGCGGAATGGGGGAAGGTGTCGCGGGCGGGCATGGGCGGGGATGTACCGCACGCACGGCGCGGCTGGCAAGGCGCGGAACTGCACGCCGACGCCCGCAACGTGCATGGGGGGAACCGGTCTGGTCCGGCTCCCCCCTTGAAGCATCACGCCGAAACCACGTGCAACGCTGGTCGTGCGCCCGGCTGTTTACCCGCCAGGCAGGGCTCGCCTACGCGTGGTGCACGCGGCCCAGGAATTCTCGCAGACGCGGGTTTTTCGGCGCGCTGAAGAATTCGTCCGGCGGCCCCTGCTCCTGAATACGGCCCTGGTCGATGAAGATGACCCGGTCGGCCACCTCGCGGGCAAAGCCCATTTCGTGGGTGACGATGACCATGGTCATGCCTTCCAGGGCCAGGGCGCGCATGACTTCCAGCACTTCGCCCACCAGTTCCGGGTCCAGCGCGCTGGTGGGCTCGTCGAACAGCAGCACCTTGGGCTGCATGGCCAGCGAGCGGGCAATGGCCACGCGTTGCTTTTGCCCGCCGGAAAGCTGGTCCGGGTAGGCGGTGGCCTTGTCGGCCAGGCCCACCTTTTCCAGCAGGGCCAGGCCCAGCCGGTCGGCCTCGGCGCGGGGGGTGCGGCGCACGCGGATGGGGCCCAGGGTCACGTTGTCCAGCACGCACATGTGCGGAAACAGGTTGAACTGCTGGAACACCATGCCCGCTTCGGTGCGCACGTAGTTGATGTCGGTGGCGGGGTCGTACAGGTCGTGCCCGTCCACGATGACCTTGCCGGAGGTGATTTCCTCCAGCCGGTTGATGCAGCGCAGCGCCGTGGACTTGCCCGAGCCGGACGGTCCGATGATCACCACCACCTCGCCGGGACAGACGGTAAGGTCGATGCCGCGCAGCACTTCGTTCTTCCCGAACGTCTTGTGCAGGTTGCGGATTTCGATCATGGGGGTTTCACATGTCTTCATCGTTGTATCCCCCTTCCAGGGGTTGTTTCCAAAGTAGGATTTTCGTTCGTTGGCAAGGAAAACGAGCCTGCCATGAGGGAGTATACTCTTATCGTATTCGACTGACATGGCAGACGAAGTTTGACGACGCCAACGGGCGAAAGGACAATTTGGAAGCAACCCCTATCTGCCGAAGCGGGCGTTGAGCCTGCGTTCGTATACCCGCAGCACGCGGGCGATGCTCAGCGTCATCACCAGGTACATCACGGCCACGGTCAGCCACACCTCGAAGGCGCGGAAGTTCACGGCGATGATCTCCTGTCCCTGCCGGGTCAGTTCGCCCACCCCAATGACCACCAGCAGCGAGGTGTCCTTCAGCGAGATGATGAACTGGTTGCCCAGCGGCGGGATCATGCGGCGAAAGGCCTGCGGCCACACCACGTAGAGCATGGTCTGCATGCGGGTGAGGCCGATGGAGCGGCCCGCCTCGGACTGGCCCACGTCGATGGATTCGATGGCCCCGCGCACGATTTCGGCGATGTACGCCCCGGAGTTGACCGCGATGGCGATGATGCCCGCCGTCACCGGCGGAATGCGCATGCCTGTGGCCAGCGGCACGCCGAAATACAGGAACATCACCTGCACGATGAGCGGGGTGCCGCGTATGGCCTCCACATAGATGTCGGCCACGGCGCGGGGCAGCCTGCCGCGCGCGGTCTTGGCGAGCCCGGTGGCGGTGCCCAGCACAAAGCCGATGGCCAGGCCGCCCAGGGTGATGATGATGGTCAGGTGCACCCCGCCGAGCAGCAGGGGCACGCTTTCCCACATGACGCTTGCTTGAAAGTCCAGTGCCATGGAATGCCTTTGGGGAAGCCGCGCGGCAGCCTTGCCGGGCGGCTTCTGGTCGTCGGGTGCGGCGCGCGGTGCGGACACGGCCGGGGCATGCGGCCCGGCCCGGGCATGACGCGCGGGGCGGGAACGGGCAAGGGGATGGCCCGTGGGCCATCCCCGTCACATCCGTTCAGGTGGTCAGGCCCGCATGCGGCATGCGGGCGCGCCCGTGGCATCCCCATAGGGGGACGCCGTGGCGGGGGCTACTTGCCGGGGGCGTAGCCGAACCACTTCATGTACAGTTTGTCGTAGGTGCCGTCGGCCTTAACCTTCTTGAGGGCCTCGTTCACCTTGGCCACCAGCGGGCTGCCCTTGGGGAAGCCGATGCCGTACGACTGGCCCTGGTACAGCGGGCCCACGGTCTTCACCTTGCCCTTGCCGGCGGTCATGGCGAATTCCTTCACCACGGGCATGTCGAACACCACGGCGTCGGCGCCGCCGCTCATCAGTTCGAAGAACATGCCGTCGTTGTTGGGGAACAGCTTCACTTCCTTGGCGCTGGCGCTGGCCTTCACGAAGTCCACGGAAGAGGTGGCGGTCTTGGTGGCCACGATCTTGCCCTTCAGGTCTTCCACAGACTTGATGGCGGCGTCGCCTTCGCGCACCAGGATCATCAGGCCGGAATCGTAGTAGGGGGCGGAAAAGTCGATGACCTGCTGGCGCTCGGCCTTGATGGTGATGCCCGCGATGCCCACGTCGATGTTGCCGGTCTGCAGGCCGGGGATGATGCCGTTGAAGTCCATGGGCTGCAGTTCGTACTCCACGCCCACGATCTTGGCCACGGCCTGCCACAGTTCGATGTCGAAGCCGGTGTACTTGCCGTCCTCGCCCTTGAACTCGAAGGGCTTGAAGTTGGTGTCGTGCGCGACGACGAGCTTCTTGGCCATGGCGGGGGCGCACAGCGCGGCCACCAGGGCAAGGCCGAGGGCGATCTGGATGAGACGCTTCATGTGGTTCCTCCGGTCTGTTGCGGCGCGGGCGCTGATGCGCGCACGGCCCGTGGTGCGCTCGCGCGGCGTGCGCGCGAACCGGATAGGCATTGCAGAATCCGGGCGGGAAATCAAGGTCGCGCGGGCGCAGCGGCGGCTGGTGGGCGGCCCTGCGAGCTGCGTGTCGGGCCTGCGGCTGGGTCGCGTCTGGCCGTGGCGGGCGGAAAAGGCAGTTCCCGAAGGTGGATGGAATGGCAAACGGGCCGGAAGGGTGTCCTTTCCGGCCCGTGCGGTTTCTGGCGATGCGCGGGCGGGGCGTGCCGCCGACCGCAGGCGCGTCGGCGTGGTTCGCCCTGTGGCTGTGTTCGGCTAGGCCTTTTCCGGGGCCGGGCAGGCGGCCTGGCCGGGTTCGCCGTCGTCGAAGAAGGCCAGGCTGGCGGACGAGATGACAACGATCACCGAGCCCACGTTGTGGAACACCGAGGCCGCCACCGGCGAGAGCAGGCCGTAGCCGCTGCCCAGGATGGACAGCGCGTTGAACAGCATGCCGAGCCCGATGTTGATCTTGATCAGCGAGATGGACCGGCGGGCCAGCCGCACCAGGAAGGGCAGGCGGCCGATGTCGTCGTGGGTCAGGGCCACGTCGGCGGTTTCCAGGGCCACGTCGGTGCCCGCGCCGCCCATGGCCACGCCCACGTCCGCCCCGGCCAGAGCGGGGGCGTCGTTGATGCCGTCGCCCACGAAGATGACAGTTGCCCCGGACTGCTGCTGGGTGCGGATGGCCGCAAGCTTGTCGGCGGGCTTCAGGCCCGCGCGCCAGTAATCAATGCCCGCCTCGGCCGCGATGCGCGCGGCGGCGGTCTCATGGTCGCCGGACAGCATGCCCGCGTGGGCCAGGCCAGCAGTGCGCAGGCCGCTGACGGCGGAGCGCGCGCCGGGGCGCAGGGTGTCGGTGACGGCCAGCAGCCCGGCTGGGGCAGCATCCACGCGCACCAGCAGGGCAGTGGCTCCGCGCCCGCGCAGGGCGGCCAGCGGGGCCGCAAGGCCGGGGGCGCGTTCGGCCAGTTCCGCCTCCACCTCGGCAGTTACGCCGCAGACTTCCACGGCGTGGCCGTCCACGGTGGCGCGCACGCCAACGCCCACCTCGGTGAACGCGCCCTCGGCCGGGGCGGGGGCTATGGACCGCGCCTCGGCCCCGGCCACGATGGCCCGGGCGATGGGATGGGTGCCGCCCGCCTCGGCCCCGGCGGCAAGGGCCAGCAGCCGGTCGGCGCTGATGGGCGGCGCGCCGTCGGCCGTCTTGCCGCCGGGGGGCACGGGCAGCACCTCGTCCAGTTCCGGACGGCCGAACGTGAGGGTGCCGGTCTTGTCGAACAGCACCAGCGAAGCAGATGCCACGCCTTCCAGCGCCTGCCCGCCGCGCACGATGATGCCCGCGCGGGCGGCGCGGCCCACGGCGGCCACGGCGGCGGTGGGCGCGGCCATCAGCAGGGCGCAGGGGCACCCGGCGATGAGCACGGCCACGGCGCGCGAGGTCTCGCCGGACACGGCCCAGGCCACGGCGGCGCAGACCAGCACCAGCGGGGTGAACCACCGGGCGTACCTGTCCACCAGCCGGGCGGCCTTGGGCTTGTGGGCCTCTGCGTCTTCCACCAGGCGAACCACCTTGCCTATGGTGGTGTCTTCGCCCACGCGCTGCGCCTCTACCACGATGACGCCGTTGTAATTCATGGTGCCCGCCAGCACAGTGTCGCCCGCCACGCAGGACCGGGGCAGCGGCTCGCCGGTGATGGATGATTCGTCCACGGCGGTGACGCCGGAAACGATCACCGCGTCCACGGGGATGCGCTCGCCGGGGCGCACTCGCAGGTGCTGGCCCACGCGCACCTCGGCGGCGGGCACGGTGCGCTCGCGGCCGCCCGGCTCGACGATGGTGGCGGTGTCGGGCGTGACCTCGGCCAGCGCCCGGATGGAGCGGCGGGCGGCGTCGCTGAGAAAGCCTTCGATCAGCGAGCCCGCCTTCATGATGCAGGCCACGATGGCGGCGGACAGGTATTCGCCCTGCGCCACCGAGGCCACGAGGGCGATGGACACCAGTTCGTCCACGTTGACCTGCTTTTCCAGCAGGCCTTCCACCGCGCCCTTGACGATGGGCAGGCCGTTGATGGCGGCCCCGGCCAGCGCCAGCGCGGCGGCCAGCCATGCGGGCGCGCCCGCCAGAGTGGTGGCCCAGGACACGGCGGCCAGGATGCCGCCCAGCAGGCAGAGCAGGGTTTCACGCGAGGAAATGAGCTCCCGGTAGGAGCCGGGGCAGGCGAAGCGTCCGATCACGGGGTGTGCCTCCAGAATGTTTGACGGTCAAACTTCTTTATGTGCAAGATAGTTTGACCGTCAAGGTATTTCTGGGGGGCTGCGCAACAGGCCGGATGAAAAGGGAAACTCGCCGGGTTTGAAGAGGGGGCTGGCAGGCATGGCTGCCGGGGTTCACCTACCCCAGGGCCACGTCCAGGGTCATCATCAGGGTGAACCCGGCAATGACGCCCATGGTGGCAAGGTCGCCGTAGCCCGAGCCCTGCGACTCGGGAATCACCTCTTCCACCACCACGAAGATCATGGCCCCGGCCGCGAAGGCCAGCGCATACGGCAGGATGGGCCGCGCCCAGACCACGGCCGCCGCGCCCAGTACGGCGGAGATGGGTTCCACCATGCCGGATGCCTGCCCGAACAGGAACGCCTTCATGCGCGAAAACCCTTCTCGACGCAGCGGCACGGACACAGCCGTGCCCTCGGGAAAGTTCTGGATGCCGATGCCCAGCGCCAGGGCCACGGCCCCGGCCAGCGAGGCCGAGGGCAGGTCCGCCGCCACGGCGCCAAAGGCCACGCCCACGGCCAGCCCTTCCGGGATGTTGTGCAGGGTGATGGCCGTCACCAGCAGGGTGGAGCGCTGCCACGTGCTGGGCAGGCCTTCGGCGTGCTCGATGGGGTTGTGCAGGTGCAGGTGGGGCAGCAGCATGTCCACCAGCCGCAGGAACAGCGCGCCCAGCACGAAGCCCACGGCGGCGGGCACGAACGACCAGCGGCCGAGGTGCTCGGACATCTCCAGCGCGGGGGCCAGCAGCGACCAGAAGCTGGCCGCGATCATCACCCCGGCGGCAAAGCCCAGCATGACGTCCAGCGCCTTGCGCGAGAAGCTTTTGGTCAGGAACACCAGCGCGGCCCCCAGGGCGGTGACGCCCCAGGTGAACAGCCCGGCGATGAAGGCCTGCAGGACGGGATCGAGGTCGGCGAAGGCGGTGGGCATGTCCGGTCTCCGTTGCGGGTGGAGGGAAGTCGGCCGGAAGGCTTCAACGCGCCGAGTATACCCGGAAACGGGCCGTAGTCCACAGTGGATGCGCGGTGGGACGGTGATGCGCCGCCCACGCCTGCGCTACGCCCGGCGGGAGTAGCGCAGTTTCAGCCAGATCACGGCCAGTATCAGCCCCAGGCCCACGGCGTTGGCGGCCATGACCGGCCACGATCCGATGCCCACGCCATAGACCAGCCACAGGGCCACGCCTACGGCCAGCAGCCGGAAGGTGGGCAGCGAGATGTCGTCGGCGGAGCGGGTGCGGGCGATGCGCACCACCTGGGGCAGGTAGGCCAGCGAGGTCAGCAGGCCCGCCACGTAGCCGATGACCTCGACCAGCGTGGACAGGGTGGCGGAATCGGTGGTCGGCGCGGGCATGGGGCCTCCGGGCGGGGGCTGGGATGTGTTGTCGTGCGGGTCAGCGGGTCAGCGGGTCAGGGCGTGGCGTCGCCGGGGCCCAGATTGCGCTGGTCGCGATGGTCGTCTTCTTCCCCGTCCATGCGCGCGGCCAGCACCTTCACGTCTTCGGCCAGTTGGCGCAGCGCATAGTAGAACGCGTAGAACTGGGTGAGCATGGCCAGGTCGAAGCGCCTGGTGGCCCCGGCCTCGCGCAGGGCGCGCAGTCGGGCGTCGGCGCGGGCGATGGCGTCTTCCAGCGCGCGGTTGGCGCGGGGGCGCTCGCCGGGGGCGGATTCCGCCCCGTCCGCACCGCCCGGCCCGTCCGGCCCGCTCGTGCCGCCCTCGCCCGCCGTTCCGGCAGGGGCGTTCGTGCCGCCCAGGCCGAACCGTTTCGCCATCCCGGCCAGGCCGGGCCGCGCGCCGGTGACGCCGGTGGTTGCGGCGGCCATGCGGCGCAGGGTGTGGGCCACGGTTTCCGCCAGGGCGCGCATTTCGGCGGCCATGATGATGTCGTAGCCGTCGGCGTCGCAGGCGTTCAGGCTGCGCAGCATCACCCGCAGATGGTCGGTGGTGCGCTCCACCACGGTGGAGAGCGTTTCCAGCGGCTGGTTGTCGTAGAAGTAGATCAGCGATTCGTGGCGGCGCACCTTGGAAAGCCGTTCGCGGTTGCGCGGGGTGGCGCGCAGCAGCGGGTCCAGCAGGTCTGCGGGCACGTGGGCCTGCCGGGCCAGGAACCGGTCCACCAGGGTGGTCATGTGGTCGGCGCAGTTTTCGACCTGCGAGGCCAGGTCGCGCCGCAGGGACACCGCCGCGCGCACCGGCCACAGCGTTACCGTGACCACGAAGGCGCAGCCCACGCCGATGGCGATTTCCAGCACCCGGAACAGGCCCACGTCGATGCGCCCGGCATGGCCCGCGCTGGCCAGGATGACGATGCTCACGGTGATGGCCGCCATGCGGTAGCGCGGGTCCCACCGGGTGAGAAAGGCGCACAGCCCGGTGGTCACGAACAGGGCCACGCCGTTCCATACCGGTGTGTCCGGAAAGAGCATTATGGCGATGACGCCCATCACCGCGCCCATGACCGTGCCGATGAATCGGTACAGACACATCTCGATGGCGTCTGCCACGTTCATCTGCATGGCGATGACGGCGGAAATGACGGCCCAGTAGCCGTATTCGATGTGCAGCACGTCGGCCACCACCAGGGCGAGCACGGCGGCGATGCCGGTCTTCAGCCCGTGGCGGATGTGAGCGGGGGATATGTCGGCGAGGGTGGGGCGACGCATGGCGGTCTCGGTCGCTGGCGTGGACGGCAGTTGGGGGTGGTAGGGGGCGTGGGCGCGGGGCTGGCGTGGATATGGATGCGGCCCCGTGCCGCGCCAGTTCCGACCGATTCCGGAGGGCACCACATACGCCGGGGCTGCGCGGCTGGCAAGCGGGGTGGGGCACGATGTCGCGGTGGTGCACCGGTGGCCGTCGCGAGGCCGGTTGCGGGCCAGTTTCGAGCCAGTTTCGAGCGGACGCGGCACCGGATGCGCTGCGCCTGCGGGCGGAAGGGCAAGGCCTCCCGCGCAGGCGTGCGCGGCGAGCTTCGGCCGTAGGCGGCTACGCGGGCTCGATGCGGGTGTGCGCGGCCACGTAACGCCCCACGCCGTACAGGTACAGGAAGTAGGCCAGGCCGAAGGTGACGATGGACAGCAGCAGCCAGATCAGCGCGTGGCCCACTTGCGCGGCCAGGTCCAGGTCGCAGACCAGCCGCTGGCGCGGCGCGCCGTCTCGCTCCACGTAGGTGCGGTTGATGATGAACTTGGCCAGGGCATACGGATAGAAGAACACGCCGATGCCCAGCGTGCACAGGGTGATCAGGAACCACAGCACGGCATGGCCGAAGCATTCGACCATGGTGACGTCGGTGCGGAAGGTGCCGGTGGTGAAGGGGAACATGGGGCCTCCGGTAAGGGGGGAAGGGGGGTGTTTGCGGGACGCATGGTGCCCGGTGCGCCGGGGGGAAAGATCCAAGAATGGTTGTACCATAGCATGGTTGCGTGTGTGGAGGTCAAGCGGGGTGGAGGGGCGGAAGTGCGGGATGGGGTGGGGAGGGGGAAGGGGTGCGCTGTTGGGCGCGGCTTCTACGAAGGCAGTTGTGCCCTGTTGATTCCGCTCGATTTCGTTATGTCTCCGACGGGCAGGGGGCCGTGAAACGACGGCCCCCTGCACCCCCGCGTTCCAGGGGGGCTTCGCAGCTCCTGGACCCCCGGCTTATCCTGCACCGCATTCCCTGCCGGGCAGCTTCCCTTCGGCGCGGTGCGCCTTCGGGCGATCTGCCCGGCGGAATGCGTATGTGCGCGCTGCTCCCGGTGGCATGGCGAAGGTTCGGGGTGTGTACGTACCGTGGGGTGTCCTGCGCGGCGTCCCTTCGGCGTCAGCTTCCCTTCGGCGCGGTGCGCCTCCGGGCGATCTGCCGCCGGTGCCGCCGATGCGCGCGCGTCTCTCGTCGCCATGGCGAAGGTTTTTTTGGGGGGGCGTTGTTGGGCACGGCTTCTACGAAGGCAGTTGTGCCCTATTGATTCCGCACGATTTCGCTATGTCTCCGACGGGCAGGGGGCCGTGAAACGACGGCCCCCTGTCCGCCGGAGGCATAACGAAATCGAAGGTGAGCTTGGAGGCTGGCGTGTCTTCGTAGAGGCCGCACCCATCAGGGCACTACTCCTCTCCACTCCACGTCTTTAGCCCGCCACCGCGCCGCCCCTACCTTCTCAAGAACGATGGCAGCGCGAAATACACCCCTGCCACCGCGTCAAACATCCCGCCGGGCAGGAACGTCGCTATCCTGAATAGCCGAAACTTCAGCGAAGACCCTGCATACGGGGCAATGGCCGCCCGCGCCTCGCTTCCCTTTCCCTCGCGCCATAGTGCCACCCCGCGCTGGAACGCGGCGCGGCGGCGCAGCAGCGCCACAAGGTCGGCGTAGTCTCGCTCGTAGTCGCGGTACATGCGGATGTGCTTGGCCAGGATGGCTTCCGTCTCGTCCGCGAACTGGGCGAACTTGCGGAAGGTGGTGCTGCCGCCGTGCACCCGCCAGCGGGCCAGCGGCGCATCCACGTGGTCCAGTTCCCAGTCCCAGGCGATGCGATAGAACACGTCCGCCTCTTCGCACACGTTCAGCGATTCGTCGAACCAGTGCCCGCCCATGCCCGGCGCGTCCAGTGCGCTGCGGCGGATCACGGCGGAGGACATGGAAATCCACTGGGTGGTCATCAGTTCGCGGAACACCTTGCCGCGCGCGGGCGGCGCGGCCTGGAACTGGCGGCTCAGTTCCTTGTCGCCGCTGAACATCACCGTGTCGCAACTCACCAGCCCCACGGCGGGGTTGGCGCGGAACAGCGCCACCTGCCGGGCCAGTTTTTCCGGATGCCACAGGTCGTCGCAGTCGAGAAAGGCGATGAACTCGCCCCGCGCGCGGGCAATGGCCAGGTTGCGCGCCGCGCCCAGCGGCACGGTGCGCTCGGCGCGGAAGTAGCGCACCTTGTCGCCGCAGCTTTGGGCAATGTCCGCGCTGTAATCGGAGGACCCATTGTCCCAGAACACGATTTCCCAATCGTCAAAGGTCTGGGCGAACACGCTGTCGATGGCGGCGCGCAGGTGTTCGCCGCAGTTCAGGCAGTTCATGATCACGCTGACTGTGGGAGCGGGGGGGGCGGAGTGGGCGGCGGTGTCGGTCATGGCAGTTTGTTTCTCAGGGAAGGAACCGGGGGCGGTTTTTTTCGAAGAGTTGTCGGAAGTTGTGTTTGTCTGCCACAAGCGGGCAGACAAAGATGGGGGTGCAGGGGGCGATAGTCCCCTGCCCGCCGGAGGCGTCAAAAAAATCGCCCCCTACGCCAGCGCCTCCAGCAACGCATCGCACACCATATCCACGTCGGCGTCGCTCATGCCGGGGTGCAGGGGCAGGGTGGTCAGCTGGCGGCCCAGCATTTCGGTGACGGGCAGGGACTGCGCGCCGCCGCCGTAATAGGTCAGCAGGTGGTTGGGCTTGTAGTGCATGCCGGTGGGAATGCCCTTGGCCTGCAACGCGTCCACCACGTGGAGCTTCCTGTCGTCCAGGATGCGCACCGGAAAGATGTGCGGCACCACCACGTCGCGGGGGTCCGTGGTCAGCAGGGCCAGGTGCGGCGCGCCGGCAAGCCGCTGGCGGTAGCGCGCGGTCAGGCGCATCCGCGCCGGGGCGAATTCGCCGGGCAGGCGGGCCAGCTGCACGCGGCCGATGGCGGCCATGATGTTGCTCATGTGATAGCGCCAGCCCTGCCGGGTGACGTCGAAATCCCAGCTGCGCTGGCCCGAGAAGCGCTTTTCCGTGTCGTTGGCCACGGACAGCAGGCGCGCGTCGCGGCACAGTTGGGCCACGGCCTGGTCTGCGGTGACGATGCACCCGCCCTCGCCGCTGGTGATGTTCTTGATGCCGTCGAAGCTGAAGCAGGCGATGTCGCCAAAAGTGCCGATCATGCGGCCGTCGTGGCGGCAGCCGAAGGCGTGGGCCGCGTCCTCGATGACGCGCAGGCCGTGCTTCTGGGCAAAGGCGTGCACCGCGTCCAGCCCGGCGGGGTTGCTGGCGTAGTGCACCGGCATGATGGCGGCGGTGCGCTTGGTCAGGCGGCGCTCTGCGTCGGCAAGGTCGATGGTGCAGGTTTCCGGCAGGGCCTCGCAGGCCACGGGCACGGCCCCGGCCGCGCTGATGGCCTGGAACGAGGCCACGAAGGTCAGCGACTGCACCAGCACTTCGGCCCCCGGCTGCACGGCGGCCTGCACGGCCAGGTGCAGGGCGGCAGTGCCGGTGTTGGCGGTGACCACGTTCTGCGCGGGCACGCCGAGGTAGGCGGCGATGTCTTCTTCGAAGCGCTTCACTTCGTTGCCCATGCCGAGGTAGCCGTCCTCGAGGATGACGCGGCTGACGGCGTCGGCTTCGGCCTGGCCCACGATGGACCGGGAAAGACGCAAGGCGGGGGTGGTCATGGCGTGTCGCTCTGGTGTTGGCGCGGACGCGGGAGCGCCGCGTGGCAAGTTGTGGACGGGAAATTCGCTGTAGGCCCCGTGGTGGCCGTGCGGGAACCACGGGGCCGAAGGATGCGTGATGCACCGGCGGGGGGCTGGCGACCCTGCCGCCCGCCGCCTACCAGCGGTACGGAATGTCCGGCGTATCCCTGGGGGCGCGTTCGCTTTCGGTGGGGTCGTGCGGCAAATCCGCGCAGTTGCAGATCAGCGCGGGCGTTTCGCTTACCGCGCTGAACCCGTACCACACCAGCGGGGGGATGCGCAGCATCCGGTAGTTGTCCGGCCTGCCCAGCAGGAATTCTTCGGTCACGCCGAAGGTGGGCGAGCCGGGGCGGCTGTCGTGGATGACCACCTTCATCCGCCCCACGGGCACCGCGAAGTGCTGCGTCTGGCGGGTATGGCGTTTCCACGCCTTCACCGCGCCGGGCTCCACTTCCGAGAAGTACAGCTCGCCGAAGCTCATGAACATGGGCGAATCGGGCCGCAGCATTTGCAGCACGGGGCCGCCCTCGGTGGGAATGACGCGCAGGTCCAGCGTCACCACCCCGTCGATGGTCGTGGCGTTCACGGCAGCATCCTTTGCGCGTCGGGCGCTACTTCGCCCAGGCAAGGCCCTTGGCGGCGGCCTTGTCGGAGTATTCCGCGATCTGGTTCATGGTGAAGGCGTACATGTCCGCACGGGCGGCACCCTGCGGCGCGTAGAACGCGCGGTACCATTCCGCCGTGAAGCGGATGGTTTCGGCGAAGTTCAGCGTGGCCTGCCAGCCAAGGTAGGCCAGCGACTTGTCGCAGCACAGCTTGAGCAGGGTGCATTCCTTCATGCCCGCCTGCCCGGCGCGGTCCATTTCGCTGGCGAAGCCGGGCCAGTAGGGGGCAAGGGCGTCCACCACCTCGGCCACGTTGTTGTTCACGTCTGCCGCCGGGCCGAAGTTGTAGGCCTCGCCCGAAAGGGGGAACGGCCCCTGCTCGTTCAGCAGCAGTTTCGCGCCCAGCCACAGGTAGCCGGAAAGGGGTTCCAGCACGTGCTGCCACGGGCGCGTGGCCCACGGGCTGCGGATCTGCACGGCCTTGCCAGCGGCCCAGGCCCGCGCGCAGTCGGGCACGATGCGGTCCGCCGCCCAGTCGCCGCCGCCGATGACGTTGCCCGCGCGGGTGGTGGCGCAGCGCACGCCGTTCTTGAAAAACGAGCGGAAGTAGGAGTGCGCGATGATCTCGGCGCAACCCTTGGACGCGGAGTACGGATCCTCGCCGCCAAGGTGGTCTGTTTCGCGGTAGCCCCACACCCATTCGTCGTTGCGGTAGCACTTGTCCGAGGTGATGCACACCACGGCCTGCACCGAAGGCGCGCAGCGCACCGCTTCCAGAATGTTCAGGGTGCCCATGGCGTTGGCTTCAATGGTGGCCGCCGGGTCGTCGTACGACTTGCGCACCAGCGCCTGCGCCGCCAGGTGGAACACCACCTCGGGCGCGAAGTCGGCCACGGCCTTGCACACCGCCGCGCGGTCGCGGATGTCGGCGCGGATGTCAGTGATGCGCGCGCCAAGGCCCAACTCATCGAAATTGGCGGGGCTGGTGGGCACGTCCACCGACAGCCCGGCCACTTCCGCGCCAAGCTGCAACAACCACGCGGTCAGCCACGACCCCTTGAACCCGGTATGGCCGGTGACCAGCACCTTGCGGCCGCGATAGGCATCTGCAAACATTGTATGTTTCTCCGTATTCTCGACGGGGGAGGCGGAGAGGGAACCGGGGGAAGGGACCCTTTGTAAAGGGTCCCCTTCCCCCGGACCCCCATCCCCCTAAACATTCATTATGGACGGGCAGCCATGGAAAGGGGCTGCGGAGAAGTGTTCAGAAGGCGCAGCCAGCGGGCGAAAGGCCCGTCTGAACTATACCTTGAAGCCCTTGGCCCACGGCGCACTGCCCTTGTCCCACATCGCGTTCAGCTTCTGCCAGTCGCGCAGGGTGTCCATGCATTCCCAGAAGCCTTCGTGGGGGTACATGGAAAGCTGGCCGTCGGCGGCAAGGCGTTCCAGCGGCTGCTTTTCCAGGTCGCACGATTCGTCCTCGTCCAGGTAGTCGAGGAATTCGCGCTTGAACACGAAGAAGCCGCAGTTGATGTATTCGTTCAGCACCGGCTTTTCCTGCCAGGACAGGATGTTGCCGTCCGCGTCGGTCTGCACCGCGCCAAAGCGCGAGGGCATGCGCACGCCGGTGAAGGTGCCGATCTTGCCCGACTTCTTGTGGAACTCCACCAGCTTGTCGATGTCGATGTCCGACACGCCGTCACCGTAGGTGACCATGAAGCGGTCGGTGTCGATGTGCTGGGCCACCCGTTTGATGCGCGCGCCCTTCAGGGTTTCCTGCCCGGTATCGCACAGGGTTACCTTCCAGTCGGTGCAGCTGTTGCACTCGTGGGTGGTCATGGCGCCGGTGGCGAGGTCCACGGTGAAGTCGGTGTTGCGGATGCGGTAGTCGTGGAAATACTGCTTGATCACCTCGCCCTTGTAGCCCAGCGGCAGGACGAAGTCCTTGTGGCCGTGGCGGGCGTAGATGCTCATGATGTGCCACAGCACCGGGCGGCCGCCGATCTCGACCATGGGCTTCGGCTTGAATTCGGTTTCTTCGCGCAGGCGGGTGCCCTTGCCCCCGCACATGATGATGACCTTCATGCGATACCTCGTGATGGGGTAATGTGCTGTCGTCGTCCGGGTCGTTATAGCAGAACGCGCGGCGTTGCGGAACGGCCTGCGGCCGATGCCGCCGGGGCCGGGGGGCGCCCTGTCGCACGGTGCGCGCGGCGCACGCGGCGCGCCCTGTGAAAAGCGTGGAATGCGCCTGAATTGTTGGCCGGGTGCAGTGGGTGGGGTGGGTGCGGTGGCGTCATGATGACGTGCGGAACCTCCGTTCCGCGCGCGGGTGGGGGACCGTTCTTGCGGGGGCGGCGCGGCGCACTGGCGCGCCGCGTTTCCGCCGGAATTTCCGGCCCTTCTTCGTGGCGTGCTAGATACGCTTGCGCGTGGCGCTTGTCCATAGGTGCGGCGCGTGATTTTCGCGGCGGTTCGGCGCGTGCGGTCAGGGCCGCGCCCCACGACGCCTTAAGACCCGCTAGGGAAACCGCTTGCCCGCCTTCTGTGCGCGCAGCAGTTCCTCGAATTGCGCGGCGGGCACCGGGGGCGAGAACAGGTAGCCCTGCCCCCGGCCGCAGCCCAGCGATTTCAGCAGCACGTACTGCTCCACGGTTTCCACGCCCTCGGCCAGCGAGGTGACGCCAAGCCCGGCCGCTATGCCCAGCATGGCCCGCAGCAGCGCCAGCGACGAGGCGTCGGGCAGATCCTTCACGAACGAACGGTCGATCTTGATGAGGTCGAAGGACAGCGATTGCAGGTACGACAGCGACGAGTAGCCGGTGCCGAAGTCGTCGAGCACGATGCGCACGCCAAGCTCCGTCACCGCGTCAAGCATGGCCCGCGCCTTGTCGATGTTCTCCATGTACACCGTTTCGGTCATTTCCAGGGCCAGTTGCGCGGCGGGCAGCCCGCTGGCCTCGAGAACGGCGCGAATGTCGCCGGGCAGGTTGCCCCGTTGCAGATGCCGCGCCGAAATGTTGCCCGAAACGCGCAACCGCCCCAGCCCCGCCTCGGTCCAGGCCTGCACCTGCGGGCAGGCCTGCGAGAGCACGGCCAGGTCGATGCTGGTGACAAGGCCGGTCTGTTCGGCCACGGGAATGAAGTCTGCGGGCGACACCAGCGTGCCGTCGGGCTTGCGCCAGCGCGCCAGCGCCTCTGCCCCCACGATGCGGCCGCTGCCCAGGTCCACCACCGGCTGGTAGTAAGGCACGATGTGGCCCAAGGCGATGGCGGGCCGCAATTCGGCGTCCACCTCCAGGCGGCGCTGGGCCGCCTGGGTCAGTTCCGGGGTGTAGAAGCGGTAGGTGTTCTTGCCCGCCGCCTTGGCCCGGTACATGGCAAGGTCTGCGCAGCGCACCAACTGGCCGCCGGTGTCGCCGTCCTTGGGGTATCCCGCGATGCCGATGCTGACGCCAAGGTACACTTCCGCATGCGCCACACGGAACGGCGTGGAGAATTCGCCGATGAGCCGTTTGGCCAGGTCGGCGCAGGCTTCGCTGCCGCCCTGCGACGCGGTGACGATGATGAATTCGTCGCCGCCAAGGCGCGCCACGGTCTCGTCCGGCCCCAGCACCCGTGCCAGGCGCGTGCCCACCTCCATCAGCACCACGTCGCCCGCAGCGTGGCCCATGGAATCGTTGACCAGCTTGAAGTCGTCCAGATCCAGCAGCAGCACGCCCAGCGCGCCCTGCCGCTGGTGGGCGGCGGCCAGCATGTCGTTGAGGCTGTCGAGCCCGCGCAGCCGGTTGGGCAGGCCGGTGAGGGAATCGGTGAAGGCCAGTTCCTGCAGCCGGGCCTCGGCCAGCTTCATGTCGGTGATGTCGCGGATGAACGCCACGGACTGGCGGGTGTGCGGAATCATGGTCACGGTCATGGCCACGTGGTGCATCCCGCCGGAGGCGTCGATAAGCCGGGTCTCGTATTCCCTCGGCGCGGCCGCGCCGTTGCGCCGGTCTGCATGGTAGCCCAGCATGCGGGGCACGTCGCGTTCGTGGAAGAAGCAGGTCCATGACGGGTGGCGGTCCAGCATGGCCTGGTCCGCGCGGGCCAGGCGCAGGAATTCCGGGTTGGCCAGCGCCACGGAGGTATCCTCGTTGATGAGGATGGCGGGCGTGCCGGTGTTCAGGAACATGGCCCGGTACTGCTCCTCCGATTCCTCCAGCATGCGTCGGGTATGTTCCAGGTCGCTGATGTCGATGAAGGTTTCGAGCAGGTATTCCCTGTCCTCGCGAGAGATGGGCACCACGGACTTCAGGATGTCCATCTCGCCGCCGGAGGTCAGCAGGGTGCGCTTGGCATGGTCCACGGGCTGGCCCAGGTCGCAGACCGGGCACGCGCCTTCTTCCGCCGGGCACACGAACTGGTGGCAGCGCCTGCCCACCACCTCTTCCGTGGTGCGGCCCAGCAGGGCGCAGGCATGGCGGTTGATGCTGACGATGGTGCGCGTCTCCCGGTCCACCAGCATGATGCCCACCTTGAGGGCGTCGAGCATTTCGGACAGGAACCGCTCGTTCTCGCGGATGGCGTGGAAGGCCCAGGCGGTGACCTCGGCAAGGCGGTCCAGTTCGTCCCCGCCCTGGGGCATGCCCGCCAGCTTGGCGGCGGGGACATTGGCGGCCACTCGTTCGCTCAACGCGGCAAGCCGCGCCAGCACCCGCCGGTCAAGGAACAGCAGGCCCGCGATCAACGCAAGGATGCTGAGCGTCAGCACCACCAGCAGGCCGCTGTGCACGATGTTGCGCGCGGTTTCGCCCAGGGCGCGGGGGGCCTGGACGATGACGGCCAGGGGAGCGCCGCCGTTCAGGTCGGACAGCAGCGCGCCGCTCCAGATGGTGTGGCGGTCCACACCCACCACGGGAGTTTCCGGTGCGGGCCTGTCCCGCATGGGGACGTCAGTGAAGGCATCGGCAAGTTTGCGCAAGCTGGCGGGCAGGTTATCGGGCAGGGCCGGAACAAGGGCGAGTTCCAGTTCCGTGTTCCGGGCCAGCTCCTTCTGGTACGGATCATCGACCAGACGGGCCATCCATATCCAACCACGAGGGGGGCGGCTTTGCAGCGAATCGAGCACCGGGCGGCAGGCCGCCATCCAGGTGGCATCGCCGATGCGGACCAGCCCGGACAGCCCGTCATGCTGCACGGTGTGGGGCAGCGTGGCGACGGCTTGGCGCATGAAGGCGAGCAGGGCGGGATGGACCCTTTCCACGCCGCCGCTGACAATGTCCGGCGCGGCGGAGTGGACCGCCCGACCGTCGCTTGAAATATAGGCTATGGCGTCCAGGTGCTGGTCGCGAAAGACTTCGGGCGTGATGTTGCTTTCGATGTAGGCGGGATTGACGTCGACCATGAACTGGTAGGAATCATCCCACCAGGCCCAGTCCTTGAGCAGCGCATCCAGCCTGCGCACGTCGCTTTGCAACGCGTTGACCGCTCGGCGGGCGTTGGCTGCGGCAAGTTCGTGTTCGAAGGCGTCCAGCCTGCCAACCACCAGTGCCCCGGTGGCCAGCACGCAGATCAACCCCAGCGCGCAGAAGATGGCCGTAAGGCCGAAGGCCGCCCCCCCACGCAGGCTGCGGCGGGGGCCGGTTGCGGCGGGAGGATGTGCCGGCGTTTCCGGGGACGAAGGCTGGTTCCGTGCGCCTGTGTTCATTGGTCGCGTCTATGAATTGCAGTCGGAGCTATCTGTGAGCATGATGCAGTCGCTGTCCAGCGTCAAGCGGCAGGCAGGCGGCCGCCGGGCCGCGAGGGAACGGGCAACTGCCCGGATGCGTTTGGATACGCCCGGTGTATCCGGACGGCGGCGCTACGCCTGCTTGGCCACCTGCGCGAAGAATTCCAGCAGCGGGCCTTCCGCCCCCTGTTCCACCACGCATGGCCAGTTCAGCACCTGCGTGCCCACCCGTTCCGACACCGGGCAGGCCCCTGCGGCATAGCCCAATGAGGCCAACCCGGCCCGCGCGCCCACGATGGGGTCCATGAACCACGTCCAGGCGGTGTGCACGCGCGCGTCCATCAGCGACTTCAACTGGTCGGCGCGGGGGTGGGTGAAGGCCAGCCGGTGGGCCACGATGCGCAGCGCCGGGTCGGCATAGGCGGCGGGCAGGTGCGCGGCCAGCGGCGTTCCGTAGGCGGCGGTCAGGTAGCGTTGCAGCAGCGTCTCGCGCCGGGCGGCCTCGGCGGGCCAGCGGTCCAGCTCGAACAGCCCGATGCGCGCCAGCACGGCGGGCAGGCGGGCCGGGTAGGCATACGCGCCCGTGCGCTCCACCACGTAGTCGTCGTCCAGAAAGGTCATGCCGGGGTCGGACAGCCGCCGCAGCACCGACTTGCCCAACATGGCCAGCTGGTACAGGCCGTAGCTGGCGGGCCGGGCCAGCCGCCGCTCCAGCAGGAACTGGCCGAACAGCCGCCGCTGCTGTGCTTCCGGCAGGGTGGGCGCGTCGTTCAACTGGGCGGCCACCGCGTCGTACAGCCCCGCATCGCGGGTGTAGAAGAACCCACCCACCACCGTGTTCATGGGCTTGGAATGGTCCGTGGAAAAGAACGCCGCGTCCCCGGTGTTGCCCACGGCCACCCCGTCGCGCGTGGAGCCCACGGTCAGCGCGCAGTCCTCGATCAGCGCGGCCCCGCAGCCGTCTGCCAGCGTGCGCAGTTCGCCCACCCGGCAGGGAATGCCGAAGCTGTGCTGCGCGATGATGGCCCGCGTCTTCGGGGTGATGGCTTTCGCCGCCGCGTCCGGGTCGGTGCCGAAGGTGGCCGGGTCCACGTTGGTGAACACCGGGGTCGCGCCCGTGCGCAGCACCGCGCTGGCCACCACCGAGCAGGTGAACGCGGGCAGGATCACCTCGTGCCCCGCGCCCACGCCCAGGGCGCGCAACGTGGCGAACAGGGCCATGCGCCCGCCCGCCGTGGCCAGCCCGCGCCCCTCGCCCACCACCGCCGCAAAGCGCCGCTCATACTCCGCCACCGTCTCCGCCGCCTGCGTGGGCGACTCCAGCACCCGCCGCACCTCGGCCACCTGCGCCTCCGTCAAATACCCGTGCCCGGTCACGAACCCGTAGTAGGGCCGCGTACCCAGCATGCGGGTCAGTTCCTTCAGCTTGCGGGTGATGGTGGTCAGCATGTGTCGGCTCCTTGGGAGGGGAAGATGAGAGGTAACCGGGGAAGGGGAAAGGGACCTTTTGGAAAAGGTCCCTTTCCCCTTCCCCGGACCCCATCCCCTATCCCCCAAAACTTTTCAATTGGGTTTTGGTGTCCGGTAACGGAGGGGAAGACACGCGAAACACGGCATCGGCCCCCCCACCGTACCCCACTTGAAAAGTTTGGGAGGGTGGGGGCGCGGGGGAGGGAACCTTTTCCAAAAGGTTCCCTCCCCCGCAAATTATTGTTCTTTAGAAATACCCAGCAACCGCCGCCACCGGGGCAACCCGCGATCCAGGGCCAGGAAGCCGGGGGGCAGGTCGGGCGGCGCGGGGTGGGCCAGGGCGGCGGCGAGGTCGTCGGCGGTGGCCACGAAGGCGGTGCCGGGCACGCCCAGCAGCGGGCACATGTTGAAGTCGTTGGCGGCGGTCTGCACGATGAGGGGCAGCCGCTGGTAGGCGGCTTCCAACGCCACGGTGGTGGAGTTGGCCGCCCATACGATGGTGCCCGGAACAAGCAGCTGGGCCACGGGGGTGTTCACCACGCGGGGCGCGCCGCCACCGGGAAAGCGCGCGGCAAGGCGGCCTTCCACGGGCAGGTTGGGATGCGGCTTGACGACCACGTCGTAGCCGTCCAGCGTTCCGGCCCGCGCGGCGGCGGCCAGCACGTCGAGCTGGTTATCGGTCTCGTCGATGAAGAAGCTGGTGACCACGAGCAGGGTGGGCTTGCCGGGGGTGTCGCCCGAATCGGTGACGGAAGCGTTGGCGGAAGCGGCGGGGGCCGCAGTCGCGTTGGCAAGGTACAGGTAGCGCAACGCCTCGATCTCGCCCAGCCGTTCGGCGGGCATGCCCGCGTCGCGCATGTGTCCCAGTGCGCCCTGGCCGTTGCAGCACAGCAGATCCGGCAGGGTGGCGGCGGCGTCCGGCTCGGCGAAGGCGCGGGCGTCCTCGTAGTAGCGCAGGTCGGTGGGGCGCACCGTGGAATGCTGGGTGCCGTACACCGGTCCGCGCCGCGCCTCGTGCATGGCGTGGGTGAGGGATTTTTCCCAGGGGTGGTTTTCCATGGGGAAGATGGTCCACTCCTGCGGGGCGCACACGGCGGCGTAACTGCGGAAGGCGGCGCGCATCAGGCGGCGTTGCAGGCCCAGCCAGCCGCGGGTGGATTCCGCCCAGTTGCGTTCCATGTACGGCCAGAAGTCCATGCGCGAACCGGGCAGGCGGCACTGCCCGGCCACGTGGCGGGTCAGGCGCGCGGCCCGGAAGGCCATGCGGCAGTAATGCGCTACTTCGCGGGCGATGGTGCCCGGGGTCAGGAATTCCTCGATGAAGTGGAAGGCGATGCCGTCCTGCTTGCGGGCGCGGAATTCGTCGCGCAGGCGGATGGCGTCGGCCAGCGAGTAGTGCGGCGTGGGCTCGAAGATGAACAGCCAGGTCACCCCGTGCGCGCCGCTCTGTTCCGGGTCCAGCGCGTCGTGCAGGCTTTCCCAGTAGCGCGAGCGCAGGCGGCCCTGCTTGGCGGCCTGCACGTCGATGTTGGGGAAATAGGTGGCCACGGTGCCGGGGCGCGGATGCGCGGGCAGGCTGGCCTTGCCCGTGGCCTCGGGCGCGGCAGGCAGCAGGCGCTTTTCGCGCAGCAGCCATGCGCCAAGACGGGCAACGGCCTGCACCGGCGCGGGCAGGCGGTAATACAGGGCGGCCAGCCGCTGTTTGGCCGAGCTGGGGGCGGCGTCGGCGGGAGCTACCGCGCCCGCGGCGTTTCCGGCCCCCATGCCTGTCGGATGCAACTCGAACCGGCGGCCGGTGGCCGCGCAGAACCGCAGCAGGACGTTCGCCAGCGTCGTGTCGTCGGTAACCGCGCACACGCTGTCGGCGCGGGCGTCCTCTATGGCCAGCTCCAGCGCGCGCAGCTTGGTCACTTCGTACAGGTTGCGGCAGATTTTCGGATGCTTTTCGGCAAGCGTGGTGAACCACCAGTGCGAGAAGGTGTCGCCCACGGCCAGCAGTTCCCGAAGGGTGCGCGTGGAACGCGCGGGCCGGGTCAGCCCCGTCTCGTGCGCCCAGGTGATGTACTCGCGCCGGATGTCGGCAAAGTGCGTCTCCACCAGCGCGGGCACGGAAAGATGGCCGTGCGGCACGTTGCGTCGGGCCCAGTGGGCCACCACCGGGGGCAGGCCGTCGGATGCCGGTTGCGGGCGGGGCGGGGCGTCTGGTCCATCCAGCAGGATGAAGGTGGTCACGGAGGCTCCTTTGCGGGGGGTGCGAACGGCGCGGGGAGCCGCGCCGGTGCGGCGTGCGGCTCCCGGAATGCAGGCAGGATGGATTGGCGCCCCTAGGCCTTTGCCACGCCTTCCAGCCACACGTTGAGGCCGGTCAGGTCCTGCCCCCACGGATGCGGGGTGGCGGCAAAGGCTTCGCCCCGGCCGTAGAACAGCGTGCCCACGGCCTCCGCGGCGGTCATGTCGGTTTTGGCGTCGCCGATCATCACCACTTCCGCCGGAGGCACGGCCGCCTTTTCCACGGCGCGGCGCAGCACGTCGGTCTTGCCTGGGGGCGAACCATAGATGGCCTCGAAGTACCTTGCCAGCCCGCGCTCGGTCAGGATGTGCACCAACTCCTCGTGCGGCGCGCCGGAGCACACGTACAGCGGCACGCGGCCGTGCCACGCGGTGATCACGTCGTACGCGCCGGGCACCATGGGGGCATTCAGCACGCCTTCGAAGGCGTAGTCCGCGTACTTGCGGCCCAGGTCGTCCATTTCGTCGGATGTGATTTCGCGGCCCAGCACTTCGCTGAACAGCCACTCGAATTTCTTGTAGCGGCTCACGCCGCCGTGCTCCATGTGGTAGGCCACCAGGCGGTCGCGTGCGTCCGCGCCGAAGGGTTCGGCCACGCGGGCGAAGGCTTCGGTCTTCACGTTCACGCTTTCCAGGATGACGCCGTCGCAGTCGAAGACGATGCAGGAAAGGGGCATGGTACTCCTTGGGACAGTGCTGCGGTGGCGAAAGCCTTGGCAGACTGCTTGTCCTGATGTAGCGCGGGCGCGCTACACACGGAATCCGCCTTTTGCCGCCGGGCGGCGTTGGCTCGGCGTTTTTGATGCTCACGTACATAAGTACGCTGCGCTCAAAAACGTCGATCCGCCTGGCCCGGCGGGCAAAAATCGTAATTCCGCGTATCGCGCCCGCACCAGCCTCCCGCGACGGAAACCCGTCGCGGGGTATGAGGAACAACTCCACCATCCCGTTTGCGATGATTTTGCCCGCCCGCAGGGGGGCGGGGCGCCTCCATCGAATCCGAGATGAGTTCGCCGCTTATTTGGGCAGCGCGTCCAGCAGGTTGCGGATGGTGTCGGTTTCCATCTTCACGCGGGCTTCCACGGCGTACGAGCCAATGTGCGGGGTCAGGATGACGTTGGGCAGGTCGCGCAGGGGGCCTTCGTAGGGTTCCTTGGCGAACACGTCCAGCGCGGCCCCGGCCAGATGGCCGGAGGCCAGCAGCGCGTGCAGGGGGCCTTCGTCGATGAGCCCGCCGCGCGCGGCGTTGATCACCCACGTGCCGGGGCGCATCAGGCCAAGGCGGCGTTCGTCCAGGATGTACCCGCCGCCTTCCGGCTTGGAGCAGTGCAGCGAGACGATGTCCGCCCAGGCCAGCAGGGCGTCCAGTTCCATCCTGGCGTTGGTGTCGCTTGCGGCGAAGGGGTCGGCAAAGGCCACTTCGCAGCCGAAGGCCTCGAACAGCTTGCCCGTGGCGCGGCCGATGCGGCCAAAGCCGATCAGGCCCACCTTCTTGCCCGCCAGCAGGTTGCCCATGCGCTTCTTCCACGTGCCCGCGCGCAGTTCGCGGTCCATGCGGCTGACCAGGCGCATCAGGTCCAGCGCGTAGCCCAAGGTCAGTTCGGCCACGGCCTGGGTGGGCGCATCGGGCGTGTTGCGCACGGCAATGCCCAGTTCGGCGGCGGCGGCGCGGTCCACGCTGTCCATGCCGGTGCCGCAGCGCGAGATGACCTTCAGTTCCGGCAGGGCCTGCATCACCCGGCGGGTCAGCGGCTCTGTGCCCGCGGCCACGCCGATGCAGCCCTGCAACAGTTCGATGGCCTCGTCTTCGGTGATGGCGCGGCCCGTGGGGTTGAGCACGTACTCTATGCCCGCCTCGCGCAAAAGGCGCAGCGGTTCGTCGCTGAACTTGGCGAACGACGAGGTGGTGATGGCTACCTTCATGATGCGTTATCCTTTGCCGGGGGCATGGCCCCTTGGCTGTCGCGCGGTGTGTCGCGCGTGTCGTTGTCGTCCTGATCTGCGGGGCGGCGCGAGGCCGTCCGGTGGCCCGCCTGTTGTTGTGCGTGTGCGCCTGTTGTTTCGCGTGTGCTTGACGCTTCGCGCGACCGGCTAGGCGTCTGGGGGCGTGCCCGCCCGCTCATGCACGCCGCGCTTGCGCAGTGGCCTGGCGGGCACGCCGCCCACCACGGTGTAGGGCTCCACGTCCTTCGTGACCACGGCCCCGGCCCCCACCACCGCCCCGCGCCCGATGCGCACGCCGGGGGTGACGGTGCAGTTGGCCGCGATCCACACGTCGTCCTCGATGGTGATCTCGCCGTACTCGTGGCCCTGAAACATGATGGGCACGTCGGTGCGGTCGAAGTTGTGGTTGGCCGCGCGGATGACCGTGCCGGGACCCACGGTGACGTGCGCCCCCATGCGGATGTGCCCGCCGTCGGCGTCCACCACCACGTTGACGTTGAGGGCCGCGTTTTCGTCCATCTCCAGCGCGCCAGTGCGGGCGTACAGGTGGCAGCCCTTGCCGATGCGCACGCCGTCGGCCAGCGAGATGTTGCGGCAGCCCTGCAGCGTCAGCGACTGGCCGAAGCGTGCCCGGCCGCAGTGTCGGAACAATGGCCGCCACGCGACAAGACGCGCGCCCACGCCGATGACGGTGGGAATCCACGCGAACAGGAACAGCCAGAGTTCCTCGGCCAGGGCGGCAAGGCGTGCGCGCATGGGGGCTCCGTTACTTCGAGTAGACGAGGCGCAGGGTGTCCTCGGCCATCATGTCCACCACGCGGGCGAGGTCTTCGGGGGTGTCCACGCTGAGGGTGCGCTTGTCCGTGGGCACCATGCGCACCTTTTCGCCGTGTTCGAGGATGCGCATCATGTCCACCGATTCGATGATTTCCAGCGGGGTTTCCTGCATGTCGTTGAACTTCAGCAGGTAGTCGCGGCGGAAGGGGATGATGCACACCTGCTTCTGCATGGGCACGTCGGTGACGCCCTTCTTGCGCGAGGGCACGGGCTCGCGCGAGAAGTACAGCGCGTCGGAGTTCAGGTCCACCACCACCTTGACTTCGTTGGGGTCTTCGAATTCCTCAACGGTTTCCATGCGGGCCATCAGGTTGGTGACGTTGATGGACGGGTCGGACAGCATGGGTTCGATGGCGGCGTCGATCATGTCCGGGGTGACCATGGGTTCGTCGCCCTGCACCATGACCACTATGTCCACGCGCTTGCCGGTGGCGGCCTCGATCTTCAGCAGGGCTTCGGCGGTTCGGGTGGTGCAGCGCACGTGGTGGTCGCCGGTCATGACGGCCTTCAGGCCCGCGCCTTCGGCGTAGTCGTAGATTTCCTGGTCGCAGGTGGCCACGTAGGTGGCGGTGAGGGTGGGGCTCATGGCCGTGCGGAAGGTGACGTGGCCCACCATGGGCACGCCGTGGATGTCGGCCATGGGCTTGCCCGGGAAGCGGCTGGAGCCCATGCGGGCGGGGATGATGGCGACGATGTTCATGGCTGCTCCTTTGGCGGCGCGGTGCGCCGGGAAATGTCTGGTTAGGGGCGGTGGTGGCGCTCAGGGTGCTGCGGATACGCTGCTTGCAGAATCCGTCTTTTTGAGCCGGACGGCGTTGGCGCTTGATTTTCGCTGCTCACGTACCAAAGTACGCTCCGCGCGAAAATCGCGCGCCGCCTTGTCCGGCTCAAAAACTCGTAATTCCTTGCATCGTCCCCGCACCAGCCTCCCGCAGCGGAAGACCGCTGCGGGGTATAAGGAAGAAAGGCATTGTCAGATTAATAAGCGGAAATTCTTGCGAGTAGGAAACACGTGGGGACTAGTGTCCTCCCCCCAATTAAAAAGTTTGGGGGGGGAGGGGCTCGGGGAGGGGACCTTTTTTAAAAGGTCCCCTCCCCGATAGCTCTTCCTCTCCAAATCTAGGTCGTTCGCTACTCCTCGCGGGGCAGCAGGTAGCCGCCCACGTCGTGCATGTCGGGGTGCAGTTCGCGGTGTACTTCTTCCATCACGCGCA
Source organism: Nitratidesulfovibrio sp. HK-II (assembly GCF_003402415.2). NCBI lineage: Bacteria > Pseudomonadati > Thermodesulfobacteriota > Desulfovibrionia > Desulfovibrionales > Desulfovibrionaceae > Nitratidesulfovibrio > Nitratidesulfovibrio sp. HK-II. Next base: position 3,895,518 of record NZ_AP036014.1, on the reverse strand, counting down.
GCACGCCCTGGCCGAGGTCGGTGGTCAGGTTGGGCACCAGTTTCTTGCCCACCTTGGGCATGAAGGCATAGGGCGTGACCTGGTAGTGGCCGCTGTTGGGGTCGTGCTGGTAGACGATGTTCAGGTCCTTGCCCAGCATTTCGCCGATCATCTTGAACAGGTCGCCCACGCGCATGGGCTGGTTGCCGGTGAGCACGATGTTTTCGTTGGCGTATTCCGGCTTCAGCACTTCCACGGTGCACAGGGCCGCGTCTTCCACGTGGATGTATTCACGCAGGGCGGTGGCGCTGCCGTAGTAGGTGATGGCCCCGGTTTCCAGCGCTTCCGCCACGAAGCGGTTGATGGCGTTGCGGCGGTCGGCGCGGGGGCCGTAGAGCGAGCCGTAGCGCAGGATGGTGTAATCAAGGCCGTGCATGGCCTGGTAGTTCTCGATGTACAGTTCGCAGGCCTGCTTGCTGCACCGGTAGAACCCGCCGGACTTGCCGTACACGTACAAGGAGCTGGCGAACACGTAGCGCGAAACCTTGGCCTTGCGGCAGGCTTCCAGCAGGATGACGTTGCCCAGCACGTTGATGCGCGCGGTGTCCACGGGCTTGCGGTTGGCCTCGCCGATGTCGGCGATGCCCGCGAAGTTGAACACGGCGTCGGCCCCGGCAATGGCGGCGTCCACGGCGGCCTCGTCAAGGATGTTGCCGACAACCATGCGCTGGTCGGGCCGCAGGAAGGGCGAGGGCCGCAGGTCCACGATGGTGACCTCGTGCCCGGCGTCGGAGAGCTTGTCGCAGACGTGGGAGCCGAGGAACCCGGCCCCGCCGAAAAAGGTGATCTTCATTGTGCTGCATCCCTTCGGGGCTGTGCCCCATGCCGCCGGTGGGCGGGGTGGTCCGCTGCGCATCAGGGCGCGGTGCGGGCCGTATGGATTCGGTTGCTGTGTTGTGCGTCGAGCCGTGGCCCGGAATTGTCCTGCCCTTCAGTCAGCGAAGGGACAAGTCAGGTGCCGGAACTACGCCGCGCCGCCAGCGGGCGGACACGAGCAGTTGCGGTAGAGAAACACCGCATCAATGCACCACGCGATGAACCGGTAGCCTTCGCCAATGCGGCGCGCAAGGTCCGCCGTGTCGGGCTGCACGATGTGCAGGCCCATGGGCACGTCGTGGGCGCGCGCGGCGGCGGCGATGCGGTCCAGCGCGGCGAGAAAGTCCGGGTGGTCGAACTGCGCGGTAAGCCCCATGGAGCCGGAAAGGTCGTACGGGCCGACCATGATGGCGTCCAGGCGCGGGTGGGACAGGATGGCGTCCAGGTTGTCCACCGCGCGGATGTGCTCGATCTGCGCCACGAACAGGGTGTCGCGGGCGGTTTCGTTCACGTAGGGCGCGAACTCGCGGCCAAACAGGTTGGCCCGGCAGTAGCCCACGCCGCGCACGCCGGAAGGACCGTCGGTGCGGGGGTACAGCGCCCAGCCGATGGCGGCGTCCAACTGTTCGCGGGTTTCGATCATGGGAAAGATCAGGCCCCGCGCGCCGGAATCCAGCGATGCCTTGATGTCGGTCAGGGTGGCTTCTGCCACGCGGGCGAAGGGCGCGGCCCCGCCAAGCTCGATGGCGCGGAAGGCGTCGGGCAACTGGCTGCGGGTGAAGGCGGCGTGTTCCAGGTCCACGGCCACCCAGTCGTAGCCGGACCGGCCGAGGATTTCGGCCACGTCGGTGGAAGGAATCTGCATCCAGGTGCCGATGGTGGCTTGGCCCCGGCGCATCTTTTCCCGAATGTCGCGTGCGGTGATCATTGTGGTTGCGTTCGCGTGCGGTGCGGCGGCAATGCCGCCGGATGGTGTGGGGCGGGCGCGGTGGCGTCCGTCGATGATGAACCGCGCGGGCCGGGGGCGCTTCGGCCATGCTGTTGCTGCCGGTGATGCGCCCTGTGTCCCGTGACCCCCGTGCGCGGGCCGCACCGCGCGGCCTGGCAGGGGGGTTTTTCAGGCCGTGGCAGTATATCCGCGCACGATGCGGGGTGCAATATGCCGGTATTGCGTGAGCGCGGCGTACTGTTCCGGCATCACGCCCCGGGCTTGCGCAACCGCCCCAGCGCCCGCGTGGCCAGCCCGCGCAGATCCTGCCGGGTCAGACCCACCAGTTGCGGCACGGCCAGCACCGCGCCGCCCACCAGCGCGGAATAGACCACGCCGGAAACGAAGAAGCGCACGATGTCCTGCGCGTCCCCCAGTCCCGCGGCAATGGTCAGGCTGCGGCAGGCCCATGCCGCCCCGGCCAGAAAGGCCAGGCACAGCGTCTGATGCGCCACGTTGCGCAGGTAGTTCAGCGGGATGATCCGCGAGCTGACCCACAGCATGAAGTTCACGGACAGGAACTGGACCAGCACCGTCTTTACCGCAAGGCCCATGGCCCCAAGGCCGAAGCCGAACTTGTCCGCCGGGGCCAGCAGCAGCCACGACAGGCCGAAGCCCAGCACGTATTCCGTCACCGCCATGTTGCGCATGGTGCGGGTGCGGCCCGTGGCGTAGAACACCGACCCGGCAAGCTGCCCGTAGGCCTGGTGCACCGGGTACAGGGCCATGATCTGCACAGGCAGGATGGCCGCCGCGTAGTCCGCCCCGCCAAAGATGCGCACCACCGCCGGGGCCTCCATGGCCGTGAAGCACGAAAAATATCCCGCCACCGTGAACAGCAGCGGCGCGAAACGGTCCATCAGCCTGCCCATTTCCGTCCGGTCGCCCTTGCCCCAGGCAATGGACAACTCGCGCATGACCAGCGGCGTCATGGCCGAAACGAACAGGAAGCAGGCCATGCCCACCTTCTGCGACAGGGCAAAGAACCCTTGCTGCGCGCTGCCGTTGAAGGTTTGCAGCAGCCAGCGTTCCGCCACCAGAAAGACGGTGGACGCCAGCGCCTGCACGAACAGCGGCGTGCTGTAGTCCGCGAATTCGCGCGTGTAGGCCCGCCGCGTTTCCCGGTCCATGCGAAAGCTGACCGTGGGCCAGCCCCCGCGCAGCACCATGGCATAGCCCACCGCCAGCGCGATCAGCGTCACGTACTGGTGCGCGAACAACGTGCCCATGTTCAGCCAGCCCAGCAGGAACAGGGCCAGCAGCCCCGCCACGCTGGCCAGGTTCAGCACCGTGCGCGAAATCTCGCTGGATACCGTCACCCCCAGCGCGTCGTTCATGGACCGCAGCACCCGGCCCCACCACGACAAAAACGCCCACAAGGCCGCCAGCGGCACGATCCACGCGGGCACGTCCGGCAGCAGCCACTGTCCAAGGCCGGGCACGAACGCCGACAGCGAGAACAGCATGGTGATGGCCAGCACCAGCGCCGCCACCCGCACGTAGAACGACACCAGCCCGAATTCCTGCTGCCGTCGCGACAATGCGTTGTAGAAGCAGGTGGAGGTGCCCATGTCCAGGAACCCCGCGAACTGCTGGAACATGTTCGTGGCAAAGCTGTAGTTGCCGTACCCCGTGGGACCAAGGGCGCGCGGCAGCACCGCCTCCATGGTCAGGTACACCGGGATGGACGCCACGTTCGCCAGCAGCTTGAACGCGTATCGCTTGGCAAGGGTTTGTTGGGTCATGGGGTGGGGCTGGTTGGGGAAGAGTTACCGGGGGAAGGAACCTTTTGAAAAAGGTTCCTTCCCCCGGACCCCCATCCTCCCAAACTTTTCAAATGGGGTGATGGGAGCGGGAAATATGTCGTGCGTATGATGCGCGAGCGCATACACTGCATCGGAGAAAAAGAAAATGAGGGGCGGCGCAGGAGCTACGGCAGTTGTCGTACCACGCGGGCGGGCGTTCCCGCCACGAGGGTGGCGGGGGGCACGTCGCGGGTGACCACGCTGCCTGCGGCCACGATGGCCCCGTCGCCGATGGTCACGCCCTTCAGGACGATGCAGCGCATGCCCAGCCAGACGTTGTCGCCGATGGTCACGTCGCGGTCGCGCTCGAAGGCCGGGGTGGTCAGGCGCGTTTCCGGCGGCCAAGGGGCGTGGAAGTCGGAGTCGGTGATCACGCAGTTGGGGCCGATCATGGTCCCCCTGCCGATGCGGATGGTGCGCGAGCGGGCAGTGATGGCCGTGCCGTTCATGGTCACGCCGTCGCCGATGAGGATGGCGGCGCTGCCCGCAAAGGTGCGCAGCCGGGTGGGGGCGTGGATGGTGGCGGATGTGCACCGCCGGGACGAGGAAATGATGCCCACCCCGCGCCCCAGTTCGATGCGGCTGCCCGGCCAGCGCTGCAGGATGATGGGGCCGCAGCACTCGCAGCCGTGGCCCAGCCGTACGCCGAACAGCGCGGCCTTCAGCCGCATGCGCACCGTGCCCCACAGGCAGGATGCGTTGCGGTGCACGGCCATGCAACCGTATGACACGATGTCGCGCGGGGTCAGCCCCTCTTCGCGCACCTTGCGCAGCGCCTTGGTGATGAATCCGCCCATGTCCCCGACCTTTGCGCGTTCTTTCGCGCCTGCTGTCCACGTACCCCAACTGAAAAGTTTGGGAGGATGGGGGTCTGGGGGAAGGAACCTTTTTTAAAAGGTTCCTTCCCCCAGAAAGTCTTGGCCTTTTGGTATTCTCTTACAACCCGCGCAGCGCGTCCAGCCAGATGCCGTTGATGCTGCCGGGGGTGGTCAGGGCGTACTGGGCGCACCAGTTGCGGCGGGCCTGCTGCACGGCTTCGCTCTGCCACCAGCCTTGCACGTCGGGCCAGATGCGGCAGATGTGCGCGGCGGCGGCGTCGGGCGTGGCGTGGTGGATGCCCACGGCGGCCAGTTCGGCCAGGGCGGCGGCTGTTTCGCGGCCCACGCGCCAGTGCTCGGGGTTCCAGTACAGCACGGTGGGCGTGTTGGCGGCCATGGCCAGTTCCAGGGTGGTGCCGTGGTGGTCCAGCACCAGCAGGCGGCAGCCCAGCATGTGCTCGTCCAGGCTGCCTTCGCAGCGGCGCACGTCGGCAAAGCGGCGCAGCACCCACGGGCCGTCGTCCAGGCCGCTCATGGTCTGGAAATAGGGCCGGTACAGGGCGGATGCGCGCACGTGGTCGGGCAGGGCGGCGAGAAAGCGCGCCTTGTCGCGGCGGTAGTCCAGCCATTGCAGCGGCTGGGGCCGCGAATCCAGCCGGTACGAAAGCAGGCTCATTTCCGCGCCCACCAGCACCAGCGCGCCGGTGCGGTCGGCGTGGCTGTCCTTGAGGCGGTCCAGCTGGCCGTGCGGCAGGGGTACGAAGTTGCCCCGGAACGGCGCGTGGCTGGTCCAGCCCCAGGTGACGAAGGCGTGCTGGCGGTACTCGTAGTAGGGCACCACGGCGGATTCGCGGATGTGGCCGTAGTTGCCGCCGTGCTGGATGAACACCAGCCGCGCCCCGGCGGCGCGGTCCAGGGCCACGCGCATGCGGTAGGCGTCGTCGTGGTACGAGGCCACGTTGACCACGCGGGTGCGCGGGCGGCACTGCCGCACGGTGCGGGGCAGGCGCTGCTGGCACAGCGCGCGGGGGATGGACGGCAGGATGACGTCATCCGGCTCGAAGCGCCATACCGGCATGCGCCCCTTGAGCTGGGCCAGCGGAATGGTGCGGTCCTCGCAGGTGCGCGGCCCCGCCAGCGCCATGGAGAACACCAGCGATTGCAGGGTTGAGAAACCCTTGATGCGCGGGAACGGCAGCGCGTACAGCAGCCGCCGCGCCAGCGCGCGCAGGCCGCCTTCGGCGGGCGCGCCGGAATGGCGGACGACCGGGTCGGCATGGATGGCGCGCCACGCGGCGGGCAACTGCGGCTCAAGGATGCGCGAGAACACCCACCAGTTGAACAGCTGGTCCTGCGCGCCCGCCAGGATGAACTGGTGGCTGTCCTCGAAGGAAAATTCGCAGTCGCGGGGCAGCAGGGGGACGTCCAGTTCCTCGTTGCCCCACAGGCGGATCATGTCCTGCACGCGGCGCTGGCGCTCGTGCAGCATCTGGCAGCACAAGGTCAGCCACGGGTACAGGGTCAGGTCCCAGAAGTCGCGCGGCAGATCCGCGCCGTGGTGCGCGCCCAGGCGCAGGGCCAGATCGGGGATGCGGGCGATGGCGTAGCTGTTGGCCTCGTCGATGGCCGCGGCCACCTCGTCGCCGGTGGCGTACGGGTCGGGGCCGAAGGTGAAGCGGGTGTCCCAGTCTGGAAAGGCGTCCTCGCGCCCGTGGAAGCACCACGGCCCGGCCATCAGATGGGTGTCGGGCGCGGCGTTGTCGGGGGCGACGGCAAGTACGAGGGTACGGCGTTGGGTCATGTGCGGCTGCGCGCGGGGCGCGGTGTTTCGTGAAGGTCCGGCGGGGCGGCGAGTGGGCCGGATGATGGCCCGCCGGGCGGTCAGTGCGTTGTGCGGTACACGGAAGACGGCTGGTCAGTGATCGGAAAGGCTCCGGTTGGGCGTCGGGTGCGCGCCCGTAGCGCGCCCGCGATGCTCCCGTGACGCGCCGGATGGTGTCCGGCGCGTCCGGTTCGTCAACGGATGATTCGCCAGCCGCCTATTCCAGATGGCTCCACTGGAGCACGGTGTCTTCCGCGATGTCGGCGCGGGCGCGCTTGCCAAGCACCGCGTCGATTTCGCGCGGGCTCACGCCGTGGGCCGGGCGCTTCCAGGTCAGGTCGTCGCGGGTGATCACGGCGCCCGCCGCAATGGGCCGCGCCGCCACCAGGCTGCGCCGGGCGTTGCGCCGGGCCGGGGCCTCGGATTCCAGCGCGGAAATGGTGAACGGCCCCACCATGGGCAGGATGCGGTCGAGCGAGGCGTTGAAGCGCGCCAGATCGTCCTTGTCCATGGCGTGGTAGTGGTCGTTGCCGGGCAGGGTCTTGTCGTGGGTGAAGTGCTTTTCAAGGATGCGCGCGCCCAGCAGGGTGGCCACTTCCAGCACCTTCATGTCGCGGGGCAGGGTGTGGTCCGAGTAGCCGATGACGTGCTGCGGAAAGTGCTGGCGCAGCGCCGGAATCATGCCCAGCGCCGCGTTCACGTCGTCCGTGGGGTAGTTCAGCACGCAGTGCAGCAGGGCCAGCGGGTTGCCCTTGGCCTCTATCCATTCCACGGCCTCGGCGATCTCGTGCAGGTGCGCCGCGCCCGTGGACAGGATGATGGGCTTGCCGAACCCGCACAGGAACTCGATGAACGGCTTGTTGGTGATGTCCGACGACGAGATCTTGTACACGTCCATCATGTCGTTCAGGAACTTCGCCGATTCCACGTCGAACGGCGTGGACAGGAACTCGATGCCCGCGCTGTCGCAGTGCTTCTTCAGCGCCTCGAACTCGCCCTTCCAGAACTTGTCGTGCCGGGTGAACAGCTCGTACTGGCTCTTGGTCGGCTCCTTGGTGGTGTCCCAGTAGGCCGGGGAATCCTTGGACGCCAGCGTGGCCGCCTTGTACGTCTGAAACTTGATGGCGTGCGCGCCGCCCGCGCAGGCTTCGTCCACCAGACGCCTGGCAATGTCCATGCTGCCTTCGTGGTTCACGCCAGCCTCGGCAATGATGTACGGACGCTGGATGCCCGCGCGCGCCGCGCACACAGGCTTGGTGCTGAATATTTCGGTCAGGCGCATGGTCGTGCTCCTTGTGAAATGACTGGTGGTGGGAAAGAAACTTGTGGGTGGGAGAGTAACCGGGGAGGGGACCCTTTGGAAAGGGTCTCCCTCCCCGGACCCCTCCCCCCCAAACTTTTTATTGGGGGTGGGGGGCACGGGGAAGGCCTGTGCAATGAATACTCTACAAGAAGGGGTCAAGGGGGTGTGCCCCCTTGCGGGGTGCAGGGGCAGCGCCCCTGCATTCTTGTGGCTTACCCCTTGGGCGGAAAAAGGGCCACGATCTCTTCGGGGGTGATGTCCGGGTGGATGTCCAGCAGGGCGAGGGCGCGGTAGTCTTCGGGGGTATCCATGTCCAGCTTCAGGTCGGGGCGGCGCAGGGCGGGGTTGGCCGGGTCGAAGGTGCGGATGCGGTACTGGCCGGGGTTGTCCCAGATGTACGACAGGCAGTGCTCGCGGTGGGCGGGCAGGGTGGCCTTTGCCGCTATGTCGGCCAGCAGCGCGTAGGACAGGGTTTCCGCGCCGAGGCCATCGGGGTAGCTGTTGCCACGCGGGATGTGGTTGTACGCGTAGTCACAGGCCCCGGCGGCGTTCTCGCTGCGCCAGAAGCGGATCAGGTCGTCGATGGCCGGTCCCCAGATCAGCGGGTTGTCGGCGCAGATGCGCACCACCTGCTCCGCGCCGTGGGCGGCGCCGGCCAGGCGAAAGCGTTCCAGCACGTCGTCTTCCGGCCCCCGGAACACGGCCACGCCCTGGCGCGACAGGTGGTATTCCAGCACGTCGTTTTCGGGCCGGTCGGAAGTGGCCACGACCACTTCGTCGATAAGCTGCGCCTTGCGGGTGCGGCGCACCACCCAGTCGATGACGGGCAGGCCGTGCAGCGAGAGCATGGTCTTGCAGGGCAGGCGGGTGGAACCCAGGCGGGCCTGGATGAGGGCGACGGTTCTCATGCGGAATCTCCGTGGGGGCCGCGCGGCGTGCCGGATTTGTTTGACGTGGGTGGTGCCACGGGCTCGCCCGAAAGCGGGGTGTTGGTGGAAGCAGCGGAACCCCCGTTGGCGGGCACGGCCCCTTCCACGCTGGCGGACTGTTCGATGAGCGCGGTGCGCAGGTCGAAGTCCGGGCCGAAGGGCAGCTCGTCGATGTACGAGGGGCGGCGCGGGGCGGCCCCGGCCTGCGCGGGGGCCAGCAGCGCGCCGATGCGCGCCACCACCCCGGCCTTGTTGCGGGTGAAGTCCAGCCGCTGCATGCGGCCGTGCTGGGTGCGGCGGAAGTCTTCGTCCAGCATGCGCGCGAAGGCCCGGCGCAACGCCCCTTCGCGGAAGGGGTGCATGACGCCGAGGTAGGCGAAGCCGTTGCGGGCGCGGGCAAAGGTGTGGCGCGCCTCGCGCTCGTGATGGGCCATGACGATGGCGGGCACGCGCATGTGCGCCAGCTCGTACACGGTGCGCCCGGCGGAGCAGATGGCGATGTCCGCCCCTTCCATCTTGCGCGACATGACGTTGGTGGCGTGGGTGAATTCCACCAGCGGCGAGTTCAGGGCGTCCACGTGCGCCAGCATGGCCTCGCGGTGGGCGTAGCCCGGCCCGGCCACGATGCTGATGGTGATGCCCCGCTCGCGGCACAGCGGCTCTATGATGTCCAGGGTGCGCCGGGTGAAGTCGGAGTGGTCGGTGCCGCCAAAGGTGACCAGCACCCGCCGGGGCTGCGGCCGGAACGGGTTGCGTTCGCCGGCGATGAATTCGTCGCGCAGGCAGAAGTAGCGGTGGCCGTAGAGCAGGCGCGGGTCTTCGTGCTTTTCCTCGTACAGGGCGTTGACCACAAGGTCGGCGTGGGCCGCGCCGGGGCCTTCGTCCTCGAAGTTCACGGTGCGCACCCCGGCGGCCTTCAGGCGCAGCATATAGCTGGCGTCGGTGTCCAGGATGTCGTTGACCACCAGGTCCGGCGCAAGGCGCAGCACGTCTTGTGCGAGCCCGGTTGCAAGGTCGTCCGTCTGCTGGATGTAGGTGCGGTAGTCGCGCGCGGCGATGTTCTTGACCGCCAGCTCGCTGTCGCGGGTGCAGAGGAAGGTGATCTTGTGGTCGGAAATCTCGTGGGCCAGCATCAGGGCGCGGAACACGTGGCCCATGCCGATGGCAGGATACCCGGCCACCACGAACACGATGTGCCGCCGCTCCAGCAGCTTTTCGCACAGCCACCAGTCCTGGTAGCTGTTGATCTCGATGGCCCGGTCGTTGAGGAAGTAGGGCATCACGCGGGGTGTCGCGCCGGGGGCCAGGGCTGCTGCGCGCAGCATGACCAGGGCCTTGCTTTCCACGTAGACTTCACGGCTGGGGGAGGGTCTGTCGCCGGAGGCGCGGTCCTGCTGGGGGCCGTCCTCTGGTCTGTCGTCCGCCCCGTCTTCCGGCCCTTCATCCGCAAGGATGGCGTCCAGGCTGCCGTCACGCTTTTCCCACACCCGCTGGCGGATGCTTTTCACCGTCACCAGCACGTCGGCCCCTTCGCGCACGAAGCGGTCGAAGGCGTCGTCGATGTCGTGCCCGGTCAGCAGCGGGCAGCTGGCCCGATAGATGACCAGGTACGGGTAGGTGGCGGCCAGTTCTTCCAGCACGCCGCGCAGTTCGCGCACGATGTCCAGCGAGGTGAAGCGCAGGCTGGCGTTGTAGTGGTGGCGCACGCCGTTGCGCTCACAGACCAGGGCGATTTCCTGGCTGTCGGTGACCACCACGATGTCCGCCGCCTCGGCCACGGACCGGGCCGTGTCGATGGCGCGCTGGATCAGGGTCACCCCGGCCAGCCGTTTCACCAGCTGGTCGGGGATGACCGCATTCTTCTTGATGGCGGGGATGACGATGCAGCGCCGGGGGGCGGTCATGGTGCCGCTAACCCCTGCGCAGCCCGTTGAGCACGTCTTTGGTGGCGGCGAGCATGTAGTCGAATTCCGCCTCGGTCAGCCAGTGCTGGAAGGGGAAGGAGATCATGTTGTCGAAGAACGTGTCCGCATTGGGGCAGTCGGCCGCGCCGTAGCCCAGGCGCTGGTAGAACGGGTAGCGGTTCAGCGGGTAGTATTGCACCACGCACTTCACGCCCTTGTCGTTGAACATGGTGCGGATGAACGCGTCGCGCTTGTTGGCCGAGTCGTTCCCCGTCATGCGGGCCGCCAGCAGATGGTAGTTGTGCCGGGTGGTGTCCACCCGGTGGAACTCCAGCTCCGGATAGTCGGCCAGCGCGTCGATGAAGCGAACGGCGCGTTCGCGCTTTTCGGCGTTGATGCGGTCGATGCGCTCCAGCTGCTTGATGCCCAGCGCGCATTCGATCTCGCCGATGCAGTAGTTGTTGGGCCACAGCATCTCGCCGTCGATCATGGGCATGTCCACGTTGCCCATGGCGGGCACCCAGTAGTCGGGCCGCTCGTAGTCGAAGCCGCAGTGCCCGTTGTGGCGCAGCCCGGGCACCAGCCTGGCCAGTTCCGGGTCCTGCACCACCAGCATGCCGCCCTCGCCCAGCGTGGTCAGGTTCTTGTGCGAGTGGAAGGAGTAGATGGCGAAGTCGCCGAAGCTGCCGGACATCTTGCCGTCCACGTCCGCGCCGATCGACTGGGCCGTGTCCTCCACCACCAGGATGCCGCGCGAACGCGCCAGCTCCATGATGGCGGGCATGTCCGCCACATAGCCGTACAGATGCACCACCACGATGGCCTTGGTGCGTGGGGTGAGCACCTTTTCGATGCTTTCCGCCGTCACCACGCGGGTCTTCAGGTCGATGTCCGCCCACACCGGCTTCGCGCCCTTCTTCAGGAACGGATACGCCGACGCCGTGAACGTGTGCGAGGGAATGACCACCTCGTCGCCTGGCTTGAACCGACACAGCTGCGCCGACAACTCCAGCGCCGACACCCCGTTCATCACCGCAAAGCAGTGCTCCACGCCCAGGTAGTCCGCAAACTTGCGCTGGAACTCCTGCATGTACCGGCCCTGGGTCAGGGTCTCGGCCGTGCGCATGGCCTCGGCCACCACGGCAATCTCGTCCTCCGTGTAGTAGAGGGCGCGGCCGCTGAAATTCACCTTGATATCCATCTGTCCATGCTCCTGCAACGCAAGGTGTTGAGAACGGGGGCGCTGCCCCCGTACCCCCGCAAGGGGTCCGCGACCCCTTGACCCCTCATGCCGTTCCGGTTCGCACTGCGTGCGATCCGGAACGGATATCGGTCAGGAGGCGGGTGGGTGTGGTGGGTGCCGCGTCGCCTCGCGCGTGGTGTACGCCATTTTCGGGGCGGCTTGTTCCCATTCGCCCATCTACCCCAATTAAAAAGTTTGGGGGGATGGGGGCCGGGGGAAGGAGACCCTTTCCAAAGGGTCCCTTCCCCCGGTTATGCTTTTCTTTCAGAATCCGGAAAGGCGGCCCTACATGGCCTTGAACAGCGAGATGACCTTCTCGTCGGTGAGGATCTTGCGGAAGTCGGGGCCGAGGGCGTTGATGAGCGGCTTTTCGTGCACCACGGACGAGGCCACCAGGGCCTTCATCTGGTCGTCGGAGAGGTTGGCGCACAGGCCCTTGGGCAGGTTGACGCCCTGGCGTTCGATCATCCGGGCGTACTTGGGGTAGTCTTCGGGGTAGAATTCGCCCAGCACGCTGAGGGCGTAGCAGTTGGCGATGCCGTGGTGGGTGTGCAGCACCACGGAGAGGCCGGCGGAGATGGGGTGGATGACGCCCACGTTACCGGCGCTCATGCCGCCGAGATACGAGGCGATCATCATCTTTTCCAGGTTCTCTTCGGCCATCATGTCGTCGGAGAGAAAGATTTCCTCGCACATGTCCACGGCCTTCTGGGCCAGGGCATCGACGATGACGTTGCGGTAGCTGCCCCGCAGCGATTCGATGCAGTGCATGTAGGTATCCATGCCGGTGTAGAAGTACTGGTCGCGCGGCACGGTGCGGGTCAGTTCCGGGTCCAGCAGCAGCTGGTCGTACATGGTGATGTCGCTGTTCATGCCCAGCTTGATGCCGCGCTTGGCGTTCAGCAGCACGCAGGTGCGCGAGCATTCGGCCCCGGTGCCGGACAGGGTGGGCACGCCGATCTTGTGCGGGGCGGGGTTCTTGACCAGGTCCCAGCCCTGGTAGTCCGCGGCCTGGCCGGGGTTGGTGAGCATGTTGGCCACGGCCTTGCCCACGTCCAGGGTGGCCCCGCCGCCGATGGCCACGACGGTGCAGGGCAGGCGGTTGTCGTGGCTGCGCACGGCGGCGGCAAAGTCGTCGATCTGTTCGGTGGTGGGTTCGTTGGTGGTGTCCACGAACAGCACGAGGTCGCCGTCCTTCTTGGGCAGGCGGCCTTCCAGCTCGCGGCCCCGGAAGTAGTGGTCCACGAAGAACACGGCGGGGCCGGCCACGGCGGCGCGGCGCGCGTCCACAAGATCGCCCAGTTGGGCGAAGGAACCCTTGCCGAGGATGTAGAAGGGAACGTTCTTGGTATTGCGGTACATGGTGGTCTCCTGGGGGTTGTGCGGAAGGTGCGCCGCGTTACGCATTCTAGGCGTATTCGCGGGGGCGGGCAAGATGTCCGGAAATATGTGGAACAGGCGGTTAGCCGGGGAAATGCCCCGGCGGTGCGGCGTGCGTAAAGGTGCCACCCGGCGGGCCGGAGGCGTGGAGAAGGCAGGGCGAAGCGGGGGTATGCATGGGGGGTGACCGGCGGTGCCGGGCGGGGTGTGGCCGCGTGCTGCCGCCGGGGGTGCCCGGCGGAACGGAGTGAATGGGACTCGCGACGGATGCACCAGTAAGGATTCGGCGTGCCAAAGTCAATGGAAAAGAGGCCGGTGCGCCGCACAATGCTGGCTTTGGCCGCGCGGGTATGGCAGGGGAGTGGTGGAATGGAACATTCAACAGTCATCGGGGAGGATGCATGAACGACGACGGCAAGACCATGACCCGGCGCACTCGGTCCGCCGCGTGCGGGCTTTCGGCGCTGGTGACGCTGCTGGTGCTGGCGGCGCTGCTGGCCGGGTGCAGCGAGAAGCTGCAACTGTACCGGCCCGGCGCGCTGGCCACGCTGAGCGGCACGGTGAGCTTTCGCCAGCGCATTCTGCTGCCGCTTAACGTACAGGGCGAGGTGCGCCTGCTGGACGTGACCGATGGCGGTGACGGGGTGGAACTGGCCCGCGTGGAACTGCCCGCGCCGGTGCGGGCGCCCGCGCCGTACCGCATCGACTTTGACGCTGCGCGCATCGACCAGCGCCGCAACTACGTGGTCGAGGCCACCCTGTACGAGCCCGCCACGGGCGGCGGCACGGGCCGGGTGTGGTTTCGCACCCCCGCGCCGCAGTACGTGCTGACGCACGGCAACCCGGCCTACAAGGAACTGGTGCTGGAGATGGCCCGATGAGCGCGGCGGCCACGGCGGCTGCGGTGGACGCGCGGGGCGACGTGGCACGCTGCCCGTGGGCGCGCACGCCGGAAGAAATAGCCTACCACGATGCCGAGTGGGGCGTGCCCGTGCGCGACGACCGCATCCATTTCGAATTCCTGGTGCTGGAAGCGGCCCAGGCCGGGCTTTCGTGGCTGACCATCCTGCGCAAGCGCGAAGGCTATCGCCGCCTGTTCGCCGGGTTCGACCCCGCGGTGGTGGCCCGGTTCACCCCGGCCGACGTGGAGCGATTGCTGGGCGATGCCTCCATCGTGCGCAACCGCCTGAAGGTGGAGGCGGCCGTGCGCAACGCGCAACTGTTCCTGGACGTGCAGGCCCGCCACGGCAGCTTCGATGCGTTCATCTGGAACTTCGTGGACGGCCGCCCGGTGTGCAACCAGTGGCGTGAACTGTCGCAGGTGCCCGCCACCACGCCGCTCTCGGACACGGTATCGAAGGAGCTGAAGCGGCTGGGCTTCAAGTTCGTGGGGTCCACGGTGATCTATGCCCATTTGCAGGCCACGGGGCTGGTCAACGATCACCTGACCAGTTGTTTCCGCCACGCCGAAGTGGCGGCGGCGCGCCGGGGCTGATCTGGCTGGGTCGGCTGGCCCGATGGGCGCGGCGGGCGCGGCGGGCCGGGCGGCAGGCGTGGAATGCATCGGGCCTGAACGCGCGCTGGCTTGTGCGGCAAGGGGATGGGTGCGTGCGGCAGGAGAAGGCCGGGCGCTGCTTCTTGCCAGTGCGGAAATTGATGCCTATAATTATTCGTATCGATTTTATCTATATCAACACCAAGGAGTCAGTGAGATTTATGATTACGCTTACCGACCGTGCCCGCACGGAACTGGATGCCTATTTTTCCGACAAGGAACGCAGCCCCATTCGCGTGTACCTGGCCCCCGGCGGCTGCAGCGGCCCGCGCCTGGCCCTGGCCCTGGACGAGCCGGGTGAAGAGGACAAGGTGTTCGAACCCAGCGGCTATACCTTCTGCGTCAACGGCGGGCTGCTGGAGCAGTCCGGCGCCATCAGCATCGACCTTGGCTCCATGGGCTTTTCCGTGACCTCCGAAGTGCAGCTCGGCGGCGGTGGCGGGGGGTGCAGCGGGTGCGGGAGCTCGAGCAGCTGCTGCGGCTAGGGCCGACTGCAAACCGTCCTTTTTCCCGTTGGCTTCGTCAAGCTTCGCCTGCCATGTCGGTCGAATACGATAAGAGTATACTCCCTCATGGCAGGCTTGTTTTCCTTGCCAACGGACGAAAATCCTAATTTGGGAGCAGCCCTTGGTGCTCTGCCTTTTGGCTGATCGCTTCGCATAGCCGGAGAACGAAAATCCCGTCGCGCCCCAGCGCGAGATCACGTTTGTTTCTGTCTTGGCATGAAGAACATGTGCGGAGCCGGATGTCTGTCCGGCTCCGTGTTGTTTTCAGAGGGATGGGGAAGACACGGCCACGCTTCCGGGCGTATCGGCCAGCACTCATGCCGCCCTTGGGGTCGGAAGAACCCGTTCTGGGCGGTGGCCCTTTCCGCCCTTGCACACCGCGCCGCACGGGGGTAGGAAACCGCCCTTGCGGGCGTGCGTGGGTGCGCCGCCCGGCAGCAACGTCACTGCATCGGACCATCATTGCATTGCCGCGAGCACGCGACAGAGAGGGACATTCGCCATGCGCAGCATCGCCGTGTATTGCGGCTCCAATTTCGGCAGGGGCGACGACTATCTGAAGGCCGCCGTGGCCCTGGGGCAGACGCTGGCGGCGCAGTCCATCCGTCTTGTCTACGGCGGCACCACCAAGGGGCTCATGGGCGTGGTGGCCGATGCGGCCCTGCGCGCCGGGGGCCAGGTGCACGGCGTGATCACCGAGAGGCTGGTGGAGGGCGGCCAGTTGCACGAAGGGCTGACCAGCCACGACGTGGTGCCCGACATGCGCAGCCGCAAGGCCCGCATGGCCCAACTGGCCGAGGGCTTCGTGGCCATGCCCGGCGGCATCGGCACGCTGGAGGAATTGTTTGAAATCTGGGTGGAAGGTCAGCTCTATCCGCCCGCGCGGCCCATCGGTCTGCTGGACGTGGGCGGCTTTTACGGGCCGTTCTTCGGCATGATCGACCACATGATCGAGGAACGCTTTCTGCCCGTGGGGCACAGGACCATGGTCATGGCCCATGCGGACCCGGCAGACCTGGTGGCTGCCATGCGCGCCTATACCCCGGTGACCGTGGAGAAGTGGGGGCTGTAACCCCGCCCCGACCCACGCCCGGCTCCCACCCGTTCCGCCGTCGCCCCGCCGCCTGATCCTGACCATGCGCCCGGGCGCACGCGCCGTTTCCGGGGCGAACCGCACGAAAGACGGCCCTGTCGTCCCCTTTTTGGGGGACAGCAGGGCCGTTGTGCGTGGCGAGTGTGCGGTCCGTGTGTCGTCTTGCGTCCGGTGTGCGTCAGCCGTTGGGTCAAATTCTTTCGCGTCCCGTCAGTGGCAGCGGGCCATGGCTCGCAGCATTTCCTCGCGGCCCGGTCCCAGGGGCGGATTGAATTCCACCCCCATTTCGTTCCCTCGGTACCAGCGGGTGTGGTAGGGGATGTTGTGCAGGTGGCCCGGCTCGTTCACCGTGGAGTGCAGATACATGCCCTTGCCCGCGCCGCCCAGGTCCGCGCCGCCGCCGTACACCAGCAGGCGCGCACCGCCGGTGCTTACGTCCAGCAACCGAGCCTTGTACTCGTGCTCACCGTAGAGGATGCGGCACGGGTAGTCGTATTCGGCGGACGCAAGATCAATGCGGAAATATGCCCTGCGGTCTTCCTTGGGATTCTTCATGGCGTGTCCCTCCGTGCTGACGGCCCGCCGCCGCGTGATGCGGCGTGCGTGCGCGTGTGGATCTGTCGACCGTGAGCCGACGGGTGGCTGGCAGGGGGGCAACGCGGGTCGGCAGGTGATGCGCCCCGGTGGGGCAGGGCTGGACGGGATGAGATGGAGCGCGCGGGAGCCACCGTGTACTGATATGGTATGACGTGTCGCCCGCGCGGGCAATGGGCAAGACGCCCCCAACGGCGTCGCGCGCGCAGGTTATCATGCCCCGCCGCCAACCCCCCGCGCTGCTTGGCCGGGCATTGGGCAGCGGGCGTCCGGCGGGCGGCAACCCAAAAACAAAGCCGGGCCGCCGGTTTCCCGGCGGCCCGAAATGGAGCCCTTGAGCAGGATTGAACTGCTGACCTCGTCCTTACCAAGGACGCACTCTACCGACTGAGCTACAAGGGCATGCTGTCGCATGATGCCGCAGGGTTGCGGGGCACGAAAGGCCCGTCGCGTGCGGCGGACGGTTGACTAGCCTGTTTCGCCACCGGCGTCAAGAGCGGGGCCGGGAATGGCGTGCACGTCTGCTGCGTGTGTTCCGCCTGCTCCGTATGGCCCGTCAGGTGCGGGCCTTGTGCGCGGCGGGCGGGTTGCCGTTGCGCCTCTGCATTGTTCGGTCAACCAATCTATATCGAGCCGCTTGACCTCCCGCGCGGACTGATGCATACATTGCGGTACCCATAGTCTTCCAGGTTTTCTTCGCATCTCCAACGCAAGGACAACAGCCCCATGCGCCGCACCGCAGCCACCGCACTTCCGAACGCCACGGGCCTACAGGCCCCGGTATTCGTAGCGGTCGTCGTACGCGTAGTACGTCGCGTCGCGCCGTAGCCGGGGCAGGTCTCAGCAGCAGAGAACAGTCCAACCCCCGTCGGCGCGAGCCGGCGGGGGTTGTCGTTTTCCGCACCTGGCGGGAAGGGCGCATCCTCCTCCGGCATCGGCCCGGATATCAGGAGGAGCGCACATGTCAGCCCACAGCCAGTCAACGGCCGGTTCCGGCATCGCACCGGACGCCGCATCCACCCCCCGAAAACGCCAGCCCAACGGCGCGGATTTCGTCATCCGCCTGCTGGAGCGTCAGGGCATCGACGTCATCGCGGGCATTCCCGGCGGGGCCAACCTGCCCCTGTACGACGCCCTTGGCCGCGCCGGGTCCATCCGCCACGTGCTGGCCCGGCACGAGCAGGGCGCGGGCTTCATGGCCCAGGGCATGGCCCGCGTCACGGGGCGGCCCGCCGTGTTCTTCGCCACGTCCGGCCCCGGGGCCACCAACACCCTGACCGCCATCGCCGACGCCAAGCTCGACTCGGTGCCCGTGGTGTGCATCACCGGGCAGGTACCGCTGGGCCTGGTGGGTTCGGACGCCTTCCAGGAGGTGGACATCTACGGCATGTCCATTCCCGTGACCAAGCACAACTTTCTGGTGCGCTCGGTGGACGAACTGGCCGAGGTCATCCCCGCCGCCTTCCGCATCGCCGCGTCCGGTCGCCCAGGCCCGGTGCTGGTGGACATTCCCAAGAACGTGCAGATGGCCCCGGTGGACCCGGCGGTGTTCGACAACCCGCCGCAGCCGGGCCTGCCCGCGCCGCCCCCCGCGCCGGCCCCGGCGGACATTTCCCGTGCGGCCGCGCTGCTGAATGCCGCCAGGCGTCCCATGCTCTACCTGGGCGGAGGTGTGGTGGCCTCCGGCGCGTCGGACATGGCCGTGCAGCTTGCCGAACGGGCCGGGCTGCCCACGGTGATGACCCTGATGGCCCTGGGTGCCATGCCTGCCGGGCACCCCCTTTCCCTCGGCATGCTGGGCATGCACGCCGCCCGGCACACCAACCTGCTGCTGGCCGAATGCGACGTGCTGCTGGTGGCCGGGGCGCGCTTCGACGACCGGGCCGTGGGCAAGGCCGAGCGCTTCTGTCCGGACGCCACCATCATCCATATCGACATCGACGAGAGCGAACTGGACAAGATACTGCCCGTGCACTGCGGCATCACCGGCGACGTGGGCCTGGCCCTGGCCGAGCTGCTGCCGTTGCTGCGCCCCCGCGCGGAAGCCGGGCGCGAGGCGTGGCTGACCCGGGTGGAGGAATGCCGCCGCCGCCACCCCTTCGTCATGCCCGGCGCGGAAGACCCGCGCACCCCTTACGGGCTGATCCGCTGCGCCGCCGACGCCGTGGACCACGACGCCATCGTGGCCACCGACGTGGGCCAGCACCAGATGCGCACGGCCCAGGCCTATCCCCTGCGCGGTCCGCGCCGCTGGCTGACCTCCGGCGGGCTGGGCACCATGGGCTTCGGCCTGCCCGCGGCCATCGGCGCGGCGCTGGCCCGGCCCGAGGCCACGGTGCTGTGCTTCACCGGTGACGGCAGCCTGCAGATGAACATCCAGGAACTGGCCACCGCCGCCGAAGAAGGCGTGAACGTCAAGATCCTGCTGGCTGACAACAACGCCCTGGGCCTGGTGCGTCAGCAGCAGGAACTGTTCTACGAGGGGCGGCTGGTGGCCAGCGGCTACCGGGTGAAGGTGGATTTTGCCCGCATCGCCGAAGGGTTCGGCGTGCCCGCCGTGGACCTGGACGCCAGCGCACACCCCCTGCGCGACCTGGCCCACGCCTTGCGCGCGCCGGGTCCGTGCCTGATCCGGGTCACCGTGCCCGCCGAGGCCAACGTGTACCCCATGGTGCCGCCCGGGGCGGACAACCTGCAAATGATCGGCGGCGAGCCGGAACCGGCGGACGCCGCCAATGCCCCGGCGGATGCCGCCAACGCAACCGAGCCTGACGATGCCGCCACCACTATCGCCGCCACCTCCGGAGGTCGCCATGTCCACGCCTGATGCCGCCCGTCACTCCCCGTCCGGCCTGTCCGGCCTGTCCGGCTCGTCTGGCCAGCCCGTTCCGCCCGTTCCGCCAGTTCTGGCGGACCCGCCGTGGCCCGCCTGCGCCTCCGCGCCCGTGGAACTGCGCGCGGGGGGCGCGCCCGCCGCGTCGCCTGACGCCGCGCCCGGTCCGGTTCCCGGTCCCTCGGCGGATGCCCGGCCGCTGGTGGCCCTGCGCCTGGTGGTGAACAACCACCCCGGCGTCATGTCGCACGTGTGCGGGCTGTTCGCCCGCCGGGCGTTCAACGTAGAGGCCATCCTGTGCACCCCGGTGAACGGCGGCGAGGTGAGCCGCATCTGGCTGCTGGTGGTGGATGACGAACGGCTGGAGCAGATGGTGCGCCAGGTGCGCAAGCTGCACGACGTGCTGGACGTGCGCCGCCAGCCCGCCGGGGGCGAGGCCTTTGCCCGGCTGGCGGACTGCATGGCCGCCTGGGAGCGCGAAACCGCCGGGTAGCCGGGCCGTCCCCTTGGGGAAATGACGCGTCCCGCCAGGGCATTTGCCCTGGCGGGACGCGGAAGGGCGCCTCGCTGTCGCTGTTGCGAAAAAAACCTACCCCTCTTCGCGCATCTTGCGGATCAGCTCCTGCAGCACGTGCGACTGCTGGGCCAGGTCGGCCACGGCGGCGGCGGACTGGCGCATCACCTCGGCCGATTCGGCCGAAACGCGGCTGATGTCCTCGATGGACCGGTTGATCTCCTCGCTGGCGGCGGACTGTTCCTCACTGGCCGTGGCGATGGACCGCACCTGGTCCGACACGGCGGCCGCCAGGTTCACGATGACCCCCAGCGACTCGCCAGATTCCGTGGCCAGGCGGGTCACCTCCTGCACGTGGCGCACCGTGTCGTCCACGTGGCCCACGTTGCGGCGGGTGCCGTTCTGGATGCCCGCGATGGCCTGCCCCACTTCCTTGGTGGCCAGCATGGTCTTTTCGGCCAGCTTGCGCACCTCGTCGGCGACAACGGCAAAGCCGCGCCCGGCGTCACCGGCGCGGGCCGCCTCGATGGCCGCGTTCAGCGCCAGCAGGTTGGTCTGGTCGGCGATGTCGTTGATGACGGTCATCACCCGTCCGATGTCCTCGGCCTGGCGGCCCAGTTCGCCCATGTCGCTCTTGAGCTGGTCGGCGGTCTGCTGCACCTGGCCGATGCCCGCCACCACCTGGCGCACCACGTCCTGACCGCTCACGGCCTTGTCGCGCGCGCCTTCGGATGACCCGGCGGCCTCACCGGCGCTGCGCGCCACCTCCAGCACCGTGGCGTTCATTTCCTCCATGGCCGTGGCGGTTTCGGAAACACGCTGCATCTGGTGTTCCGCACCCCGGCTGGCCTGCTCGATCTGGGCGGCCAATTCCTCGGAGGCAGACCCCAGCACGCCGGAAATGCCGGTCAGGGTGTCCGCCGCCTGCAACATGCCCTCTCGCTTGGCCGATTCCGCGCGCTTCTGCGCCGCTTCCGCCTCGACCGTGGCCTGCCGCGCCCGTTCCGATTCGGCGCGGGCCTCGGAGGACCGGGCGTCGGCCTCGCCAATCTTTTCCTTCAGCGCGGCCACCATGCGGCACAGACAGTCGGCCAGCACGCCCACCTCATCGCGGGCGTCCACGGCCAGGCGTTCATCCAGCGCCCCGCGAGAAACGGCCTCTGAAAAGGCCACGGTGCGCTTCAGCGGCACGGTGACCGACAGGGTGATGGCGGCGGCGAACCCGGCCAGCACCAGCAGCGCCAGCCCGGTGGCTACGGCCAGCCGGAACGTGGTGGCGGTGTAGCTGGCGTCGGCCTCTGCGTTGTCGGCCTTGGCCGCGCTTTCGATGATTTCGGTCAGTTGGTTGATGACCTCGCGCATGGCCTCGAACTTCACGCCCACATCGCCCAGCGAACTGGCGGCGGCCTTCTGGCGCGCGGCCGGGTCGCCGGACAGGGCGGCGTCAACCACCGCGCGCGACAAGGGCATCCATGTGGCGCGGGCCGCGTCGTACTGCGGGATGAGCGGCTTCGCGGCGGGGTCTGCAGGCAGGTTCTTGTACTTGTTCCAGCGCTCGTCCGACTGCTTCAGGTTGGTCTCATACTCCTTCACCAGCCGTTCGATGGTCTTCTTGTCCGCCGGGTCCGCGAACAGCAGCGAGCGTTCCGCCACCAGC
Organism: Nitratidesulfovibrio sp. HK-II; assembly: GCF_003402415.2. Classification (NCBI taxonomy): domain Bacteria; kingdom Pseudomonadati; phylum Thermodesulfobacteriota; class Desulfovibrionia; order Desulfovibrionales; family Desulfovibrionaceae; genus Nitratidesulfovibrio; species Nitratidesulfovibrio sp. HK-II. The sequence continues at coordinate 3,873,719 of NZ_AP036014.1, read as the reverse complement.
AACTGTTGCAGGTCGCGGTCGGCCTGTATCAGGTAGTTCAGGCCCGGCAGGCGAATGGTGAAGATGTCCTGCAGGTTTTCCTGGATGGTGCGCGCCCCCATCCACCCGGCTGCACCGGCCGCGCCGATGAACACGAACGCCAGCAATGAAAGGACGACAAGCCGGGTGGTGATGCCGAACTGGCGGAGAAATTTCATGGCGTGCCTCGCGGGTTGTGGAGTGGTGAGGGGTTGGCGACAGTCTAGCACGAGATTGCGGGCCGTGCGCAAGTATAAACAACGGGGGTTGATGAACCAAAGAAGTCTTGGGCCACGCGGTACGGGTTTCTTGCGGCGGCCTTGTCTGTATCGGTTCTTTTGATTGTGTCTGCCGGGCGCATGCCATGCTGCGAAGCTTCAATCCGGGCGGGCGGGCTTTTGTTGTCTCTGGTTGCAGTCGTCGGCTGCTCTTGCCGTCTTGCCGGTTTCGCGCACGCCGGGTTCTGGGCTGCGTGCCCGCGCCGTGTTGTCGCGGTGTCCGCCGCTGCATGATCAGGCCGCTGCGGAAAAGTTGGTACTCTCTTTATCGGATGTGACGTCGCTCACGTTAGGGGAATGCGCCATGTTTATGATCTGGCTGGAGGCGGCGGAATGCGCCCCGCTGCCTGGGCCCGCCGGTCCGCAGTCATGCGCCGCCGCGCGGCGCGCCACGAACCGCACAGATCATCCAGCAAGGAGAAATAGCATGGCCCCCATCACCACCAGCCAGTTCATCAGCGACCTGAAGGACGACCACCAGCGCCTGCTGGATACCCTGGAAGAAGCCCGCCGCCTGGGCCTGGGCACCGCCGAAGGCCGCCGCTGCCTGTTCACCTGCAAGGAACTGCTTACCCGCCACCTGCGCAAGGAAGACACCATGCTCTATCCCGCGCTGCGGCAGTCCGGCGCGCGGGGTGCGGCCGGGCAGGCCGGGCAGAGCGGACAGGCCGACCTTGGCCATGTGGCCGACGACTTCGCCACGGAGATGCAGTCCATTTCGGGCGGGCTGCTGGACTTCTTCGCCCGGTACGACGCCGATGCCGGGCGCGGCGACGCTGGCGGGCTGGATTTCGCGCGGGAGCTGGGGCGCATCATCATCGCCCTCAAGCTGCGCATCCAGCGCGAGGAAAGCCGCCTGTACCCCGCCTACGAGAAGGCCCGGGCGGTCTAGCGGCGCAGTCTGGCGCACCGGGCGAACTGGGCGAACCGGCGCGTCGGACTGGATCGGCGGCGCACCGGCTGGCCGGAGCGCACAGGCGTCGTTGCGGCGGGACGGGCGACGGGGTATGGGAATGACCCGCGCCCTTCCGGCGCGCCGGGGGCGGCGGCGCATGCCGCGCCATGCCGCAGCCCGTGAAAGGAACCACCCATGCCCCGCGACGCCTTGCCCGCCATGCCTTGCAGCCCCGCATCCGCCAGCCCCGCCGCTGGCCGGAACGGCGAATCCCCCGTGCCTTCGCGTCCGTCTGGGAGCCCGTCTGCGCACCCGTTTGGGGGGGCGGCAGCGGATGCGTCCCCGAATACGTCACCGGACACGTCGCCGGACATGGCACCCACCCCCGGCATGCCGCCCGATGCGGCCGCCCGGCTGCTGGGCTTTCTGCGCCGGGCGGAACGGCTGAAGGACACCACCCGTTGCGCGTGGACCACGCAGGGGCGGCACGAAAGCACGGCCGAGCACAGCTGGCGGCTGTGCCTGCTGGCCATGCTGGTGCGCCCGGAATATCCGGACCTGGACTTTGAACGGGTGTTGCGGATGTGCGTGGTGCACGACCTGGGCGAGGCGCTGAACGGCGACATTCCCGCCGTGGAGCAGTCCCCCGGCCACGGCAAGGCCGACGACGAGCGGCGCGACCTGCTGACCCTGCTCGGCGATCTGTCCGGGCCCGCCCGCGACGACATCGTGGCGCTGTGGGATGAGTACGACGCGGCATCCACGCCAGAGGCACGCCTGGTGAAGGGATTGGACAAGCTGGAGACGCTGTTGCAGCACACCCAGGGCGCGAACCCGGCCGGGTTCGACTACCGTTTCAACCTTGGGTACGGCCGGGCGCAGACCGATGCGGACCCGCTGCTGGCCGCGCTGCGCGCGCTGGTGGACGTGGACACCGCCCGGCTGGCCCGCCAGCGGCAGGGCGGCGACGGCGCGGAATAGCCCGGTTCGTGCCGGGCGGCCATTGCGCGCGGCCCCGGCGAGCATCCTGCCGCGTGGGAGCTGTTGCGGCGGCCCATTCCGCATGCGCCGCCCCCGCATGGGCGGCCCCCAGACCGCAGGGCCTGTTCCACGGGCTTGCGGGCGTTTCGTTCCGCCTCGCCCCGTCCCAGCCGTCACGCCCGTCACCCCTCCCGTTACCCAAGGCCGGAGCGCCGGAGCGGCGAACGCGCCTACGCCCCGCGCTTCGCCCATCCCCGGCGTTGCAGACGCCACAGCGCCAGGCGCGGCCCCGTGGCCAGCACCACCGGCACCAGCACCCACACCCGCCCGGCCGTCAGGTCGTAGTCCGCCAGCAGCCGTTGCCACGGGTGCCCGGCCACGTAGTGCCCGAACAGGAATTCGAAGGCCACGGTCAGCGCCGTCCAGTACAGGCCGGTGGCCCACATGGCCCGCGCGCCCTGTGCCGCGCCCTTGCGCCGCGCGTAGAGCAGGGCGGCCAGCCAGATCACCCCGCAGAGCAGCAGCGTGCTGACCACGTGGGCCGCGCCCACGCCCAGGTGCGGCACAAGCCACAGTTCGCGCGCCGCGCCGTTGGCGATGGCGGCGGCGCACAGCGCGCACCAGAACAGCGTGGCGGTGGCGGGTGAAAACATGCGGCCTCCTGGGCTGCGTGCCGGGCGAAGGGATGAAGGGCGTGGCCGCGCACGCGGGGGAACGCGGCTGCCGACAGCTGGGGCATGCCCCAATGCGCGGGCTTCGGCAAGGCCGTGGGGAACTTGCCAGCGAAGGGGAGCAGGGGTACGGCGGCGACCGCGTGCCCTCCATTACGGGGGCCATGCAATGCCGCCCTTGCCTATGGGCGAAACCTGTATTTTATGGGTAGGGTGCGCGGGGGGAACATGGTGGGGGTGTGCGAATCCACTGAAATGATTTTACAAGAACTGTCGTCAATGGTTGTACGCTCAATGCAGCGCATTGACACATCCTGCATGCTGGTTCACTCCTATACTCAAGAGAAAGCCAAACCCGCCGCGAGGCGGGGACGGAAAGCCACGGATCTCGCGCAGAGACAGCCGGGTTGCCTGCACCGGAAGGCAGTGCGTCCGAACGGCCCGTGGCAATGATCCCTTGGGGGGGATATGCTGACGGGCGTTTTTGTCCTTGTGGTCGACCGCAATCCCATGTCCGCCTTCATGTGCGAGTGGGAGCTGCGCAAGCGTGGCGCGGAAGCCTTCGTGGTGCGCAAGGTGGAAGATGCCCTGCCCGCGCTGGAGACGCACTGCTTCGACTTTGCGTTGGTGGACACGGCATCCATGGAGCACGACGCCGACCGCGACGCCTTGCATGAAAGTCTTACCAGAAACGGCGTGCCTTCACTGCTGATGACACGCAGTTGCCAGTCCGCCCCCGCCGATCATGCCGCCGCCTGCGCCCGGCACGACAGCGTGCGCCTGACCGCCGAATCCGTGAGCTGCATCGCCTATTGCGTGTTGAGCATGGGCAAGCAGGTCACTGCGCGGTTCAGTTGAGCGGGGGCGGCTATTCCAGGCCGTCGATATGTCCCCGCCACCGGAAGCAGGGGAGTCGCCCTGCCCACTTCGTCAGCATTTGGCGATGGAGTTGCGGTTGCGGCGACAGGGTTTTATTTTCGCAGGGGTGGTTATATGCGCAGATTCTCCAACATCATGGGTCTGGGCAAATCAGTGAGCGAGAGGACTGGTAGATGTGCAGAAAGGCTCGCGGTGTTATATGTGTCGCAGTTGTCGCAGTGAATAGCTGTGAATCTTTTTGTTTTGGATGGTCGTTGATTTATGTATAGCCGTTGTGTGCAATAAATAAGGGGGACAGCGTGTTTTTAAAAAGTGTTTGTTTTCTTTTGGCGATATTGTTGTCAGGGTTTTTGACGGCAGAAGCAGGACAAAATGGGGTTGTACAGCTTGCAAATTCCGTAGGGTTTAAGGGATGTGATGCTTTTATTGAAGAGGAGACTGCGAGTTCTGTCAGTAGCAATTTTAGAGCGAATGTTAATTATTTCAAAGAAACGTCAAATGATTCCATATTAATCTCCGTAACGTATGGAAAGACAAATGATACGGTCAATGTAGATTATTTTTTTTCCAAAAAAAATGGGGCATGCTACGCGCAGGTGAGTTCGGTCGTAACAGAGCAGGGGAATTGCGGGGCTTTGCTGCAGGAGGATGAGTTTTTCAAATATACAAATCAGGGGGGTGGGGCTTTATGGGCTGTCAACAAGGGGGGGGTCATCAAGGTGTCGTCCCAAAGTGGTGATATGTGCATCCATAAATATTTGCGTTCAAACAAAGGGGTGGCGTCAAAGTGACCTAGGTTGCGCCATCAGGATGCCTGTGACACGGAGCTCTTGCCCCTGAAATGAAAAGAAAATGGAGAGAGCCCCTGCGCTTGGTGATAACAAAGAAGGCCGCCGATCTTTCGATCGACGGCCTTTGCGTGTCTAAGCTGGTCGGGATGAGAGGATTTGAACCTCCGACCCCCTGAACCCCATTCAGGTGCGCTCCCAGGCTGCGCTACATCCCGACACGCGAGAAAAGGTGTGTAGCCCCGGTGGCCGGTGCTGTCAACATGAAAGTGGGTCAAAGTGCGCGAAAAGGCGGGAAGGGGGAGAGGGTGGCGGCAGCCGATGGCGGCCGGCGCAGGGTAATGCCAGGGGCATGACAGGACGATGGCGGCGCGCTGCCGGGGCCATGGCAGTGGCATGACCTGCGGTGCACGGGCACGATGCCCTTGCAGGCACGGCCGTGTCGGGTAGAATGGCGACGGGCGGCACGGGCAGCCGTGGCGTGCCATGGCGTCGCCCCGTTGTCCGCTGCCCTGCGCGACATGACCATGCCCCACGCGCCCCTTGCCCCCGCGCGGTCCGTGTCCGCCGGGCCGTCATCGTCCGCAAGTCCCCCGGTCACACGCCAGCCCGTCGCATCCACCCGCAGGAGGCACCATGAGCCCATCAGCCCGCGTCCCCATCGAATCCATTTCGCCACAGGCCCTGCGCGACTACATGGCCGCCCGGCCAGAGGGCAGCTACGTGCTGGTGGACGTGCGCCAGCCGGGTGAATACCGGCAGGAGCACATACCCGGCGCGCGGCTGGCCCCGGTGGGCGAACTGGCGGGCCTGCTGCCCACGCTCGATCCGACGCAAGACCACGTGTTCTACTGCCGCAGTGGCGGGCGCTCCATCGCGGCGGCGGTCATGGCGGCGGAGAGCGGCCTGTTTCCGGAATCGCCCACCGGCGGCGGCCGCATCCTGAACCTTGCGGGCGGCATGTCCGCGTGGGAAGGGCAGGCCGTGGCCGACAGCCCGCGCATTCAGGTCTTTGCCGGGGTGCGCACCATGGAAGAACTGCTGCGCCGCGCGCTGGACATGGAAAAGGCCGCCCACCTGCTGTACACCCGCGTGCGCGATGCCGGGCCCAAGCCCGCCGTGTGCGCGCTGATGGACAGGCTGATCGGGGTGGAACTGGCCCACGCCAGGGTGGTCTACCACCATCTTGCGCAGCGCTGGGACGCGGACGCCAGCGCAGATGCCACGCGCGGCCCGCTGCCCCCCTTCGACGAACTGTTCGCCGCGCTGGAAGGCCGCGTGCTGGAAGGCGGCATGGCCGTGGCCGACCTGGACCCGTGGGTGCGCGACGCCGCCAGCGGCGACTGCCTGGACATCGCCGAACTGGCGCTGGAAGTGGAAATGAACGCCTACGACCTGTACCGCACCCTGGCCGACGAGGCCCGGCGCGGCAGCGGGCTGGGCGGGCAGGCGGAACGCGCCTTTCTGGACCTGGCCACGCAGGAAAAGACCCACGCCCGCATGATCATCGACCAGATCGCCACCTTTTCCGCAGACGGGGAGGCCCGGTGACCCACGATTTCCGGCGCGCGGACATGCCCCGGCCCGCCGCCTCCGCTCTTGCACCTGTCCCTGCGCCCGCACCCCGGCACGCCGGTACGCCCGGCATGCCGGACATGCCGGACATGCCGGAGATGTCTGACAGGCCCGATAGGCCCGACAGGCCCGGCGCGTCCAACATAACCGGCGCGGTCGGCGGCCCTCCCGGCCAGCCCCCCGTGACGGGCGCGGAAACCGCCGCGTCGCCCGTTTCGGCACCGCCGTTTCCCGTGGCCCTGCTGCGCTGCCCGGACTACCAGCCCGACCGCGTGCAACGCACCGTGGCCGATGCGCTGGACGCCTCCGCCTGGGCCCCGCCGCGCGGCCGCATACTGGTGAAGCCCAACCTGCTGCGCGCCGCCCCGGCCCTCAGCTGCACCCATCCGCAGATCGTGCGGGCCGCCTGCGCGTGGCTGCTGGACCACGGCTGCGCGCTCACCGTGGCCGATTCGCCGGGCTTCGGCACGGCACACGGCGTGGCCGAGGCCATCGGCCTTGCGGCGGCCCTGCGCCCCCTTGGCCTGGCCGTCACCCCGCTGGACGACGCGGTGGCGGTGCCCCTGTCCTTCGGCGGGTCCATCGGCGTCGCGCGGTGCGCTCTGGAGGCGGACGGCGTGTTCAGCGTGCCGCGCCTGAAGGCGCACAGCCAGATGCGCGTCACCCTGGCGGTAAAGAACCTGTTCGGCTGCGTGCCCGGCGTGCGCAAGGCCTTCGTGCACACCCGCCACGGCGACCGGGGCCACCGCTTCGAGGGGGCGCTGGTGGAGGTGGCGGCGGCGCTGCCGCCCACGGCGGCCTTGCTGGATGGGGTGGAGGCCATGCACGTGACCGGCCCCGGTTCCGGCAAGCCGTACCACCTCGGGCTGGTGGGGGCCTCGGCGTCGTGCGTGGCGCTGGATGCGGTGGTCTGCGGCCTGCTGGGCCTGACGCCCGCGCAGGTGCCCCTGTGGGCGGAACTGACGCGGCGCTCCGCCCCCGGCGCACTGCCCGGCCACGCCGCGCTGGTGCGCGAGGGGCTGGACGCCTTCGACGCCAGCCGCTTCGAGGTGCCCGGCGTGCTCAAGCCCATGAGCTTTCGCCCGGCCACGCTGCTGCGCAGCACCGTGCGCCGCCTGTGGGCGGCGTGGCGGTCGTGAGCGCGGTGATCCTTGCGGGATTCTTCTGGGGCGGCCTTGACTGAAGCGGCCTTGGCCGGGGCGTTTCCGATGCGGCCGGAAGGGGCGCGCCCGGTACCCGGCCTGCCGCCTTCCCTGCGCGATTCCTGTTCCGGCGCTTCCATCCGCCAATCCCGGCTTGCCGATTCCGGTCCGTTGCGTGTTACGCGCCCGGCCCCTTGCGCACGCCATCCACCACCCATGCGGCGCCATCCGTTTGCAGGATGTCGGACAGGTTGCGCAGCCGCGAGATGGAAGCGTCGCTCAGCCGTTGCCCGGCCAGCAGCAGCGGCGTTCCCGCCGCGTTGGTCAGGTCTCGTGCCAGCACCATGCCGGGGCGCAGCCCGGTCAGGGGCACCTCGCGCATGGGCACGTCGGATGCGTCGGCCACGCTTGCCGCCAGCGCGGCCAGCACGGCAGGGTCGTAGCGTTCCGCCTGCACGCGCAGGGCGGCCACGGCCAGCGAGGGCGAAAGGCCGCGCCGCAACTCCACGTCGTAATCCAGCGCGGCCCGCAGAATGCGCGCTCCCAGGGGCACGTCCGGGCCGGGCGGCAGCTGCTGCGCGCCGATCATGGCCGCCACCTCGCCCAGCCGGGGAATGTTGGTCAGCAGGTTGGCGGCGATTTCCGGGTGCATGCCCCATATCTGCTGTTCCTCGGCGGTCAGGTCCTCTCCGGCCAGGCGCTTGCGCAGGGTGTCGGGCGGCAGGGCCACGCAGCCCAGCTGGCAGAGCATGGAGGCCAGTTCCAGTTGCCACAGCGGCTTGGCGTCCAGCCGCGCGCCCAGCTTAACCACCAGGTCGCGGATGCGTTCACTGCGGCCGAAGGCCTCGGGGTTCACCAGGGCCAGCACGTCGGTCAGCACCTGCACGCTGCCGCGCAGGGTGCCGCGCAGCAGTTCGCGTTCGGCCACCACCAGCCGGTGCTGGCGCAGCCCGTCGCGCAGCACGCCCACCAGTTCTTCCGGCGGGCAGGGCTTGGTGAGAAAGCGGAACACCGCCCCTCGGTTCACGGCGGCCACGGCCGTGGCGAAATCGCCGTGGCCGGAAAGGATGATGCGCACCGCGTCGGGCGCGCGCTCGCGCACGTGCTCCAGAAAGGCGATGCCGTCCATCACCGGCATGCGCAGGTCGGACACCACCACCGCGAACGGCCCCGCGCTTTCCAGCGCCAGAAGCCCCTGCTCTGGCCCTTCCGCCGTGGCCACGTCGAAGGCCCGGCGCAGGTTGCGGCGAAAGGTGTCGAGAATGTTCGGCTCGTCGTCCACGAACAGGATGCGTTCGGTCATGCGGTGCTCCGTGTGCGGCCGGGAACGTGCGGAAGTGATGCCTGCGGCGCGGTGGCGCGGCGAGAACCGGTCATGCGGACGCGGCTCCGCCGGATGGCGGCTCGCCCGGCGGCGTGTCGCCAAAGGCTGTTCCGGCAGACCGGGCTGGCCCGGTCCGCGCTCCGCTTACGGGGCGCGGCGGAAACAGCCGCTCCGTGGGCGTGGCCGTTGCGGGCTCCACGGCCACCCGGTGCGCCGAGGCTCGCCACACGTACTGCACACCCGTCTCGGCGGGTATGGCGTCGTGCCCGCGCCCGCCAAGTTGTACCCGCACCCCGCCGTGGGTGCGGCGGCGGATGATGACGGGGCTGGCGGCCAGTTCCGCGTTGTGGCGCTTGCGGGCCAGGGAGATGTCCTGCCCCAGGGTCCGCTGGCGCTCGTCCATCTCGCGGCGCATGCGCAACAGCACCTCGACCAGGGTGCGGTCTTCCTCCGGGGTTTGCAGCAGCACGGCCATGTCCGGGCCGCCGGGCAGCTCTGCCGAAATGCGGGTCATGCGGTCGGCGATGGTATCGCGTTCGCGCAGCAGGGCGTTGAGGTGGGTGGCGTCCGGCTGGACCATGAGCCGGGTGGCCACCTCGGCCACGGACCCGGCCTCGCCCACGTCGATGCCCCCCCCCGTGCGGATGGCGCTGCCGATGACCACGCCGCGCCCCGGAGCAAGAAACCGGCCGCCCGCCGTGATGCGCGAGCCGGTGACCCCCGAGGGGATGACCACGTCGCCGCCCGCCGTCACCAGCGCGAAGGCGGCGTGCGCGGCCACCACGTTGCCGCCCGCCTCGATGCCCGCGTCCGGGTCCGTGGGCAGGGGCGCGCCTGTTGGGTGGGCGGGACTGGGTGCGGTCGCCGCTGCGGATGCGGGGGGGGGCGGGGATGCCCCTGCGCCCGATGCGATGTGCGGGCCAGACGGGCCGAGCGGGCCGGACACGGAGGATGAGGAAAACGCCGCGGTCGATGGCGACAGCGCGGCGGCGCGCATGCCCGGCGGGGGCGGCGGCGCGTCGTCGCCATTCTGCCCGGCCTGCCCGCCGCCCGGCGCGCCCGCCACGTTGCCCACGGCTTCGCGCCCGGCCCGGCCCATGACGATGCCGCCGCGCACCATCAGGTCGCCCCCGCAGCGCACGCGGGCGTTCTCCACCGCCTCTTCCACCAGCACGTGGCGCTCCACGGTCAGGGTCACGCCGCTGCGCACGGTGCCCCGCACCACGGCGGAACCCACGGACACGGTGACGTCGCCGGTGGAAAGGTCCACGTCGCCGTCGATGATCTTGAGCGGAGAGACGGTCACCGTGCCATCGGCCACGTCCACCAGGCCGGGGGCCGTGGCGATGAACAGCACCGCGCCGCCCACCTCTTCCAGCCGCCGCATGCCGGGTCCGGGCAGCAGTTCCAGCGGCGCGCCGGGGCGCTGCGGCACGGGATCGCCGAACACGTCCACGCCGGGCATGCCGGGGGTGGGCGGGTGCACCCGCACCACGGGGTCGCCCGTTTCCACGGTGAAGTGGGGCCAGCGGTCGGAACAGTCGATGCGTCCTTCGCCCTGCCGCAGCACGCAGGTCGCGCCGGGGTCGGTCTGGAATTCGAGCCGGGCGTCTTCGCCGTGCACCGGCGGCATGCCGCGCGCCAGCACCACGCCCGTGCGCGGCCCCATGCGCGCGGCGTCGCGCAGGGCGTCGTCCAGCGCGGGGCCGAGCGGCAGGCCGGTGTCCGCCGCTGCGGCGACCCCCAGGCGCTGGACGGCAGCCGCGTACACGTCCGCGCCAAGGGGCCGGTTGCGATGGTCCGTGGGGTGCACGTCGGCCAGCACGGCGAGCCTGTCGGGGCTGACGATGACCAGCGGGCGCAGGGCCAGGGTGTGCCGTTCGTCAGGGTCTGCCTGGCCTGCGGCGGATGCGCGCGGCGTGCGTTCCAGCACGCCCAGCTCGCGCGACACGAGTTCGCCCGTGAGCAGGTCGATGACCAGCGGGGCGAGCCTGTCGTCGGAAGCGGGAAAGGCCGTGCCGTCCAGCACGCGGCCCACGGGTTCGCCGGGGCGCACCGGCCGGGCGGGGTCGCCGTATGGTTGCAGCAGGCCGTCGAGGTCGGCGGGCTGCACGGGCCGCCATGGGGCAGCCAGTTGGGCCGAGTCGGCCAAGTGGGCCAGACGGGCCGCGTCGGAAGCGGCTGCGGGCGTGCCGTCTGGCGGGGCGTCTGGCGCTGCGGTGGTCGGCCGTTCCGGCCGGGGCGCGGTGTCGGGCATGGCGGTGTCGGGGCCGTGGGCAGGGCCGGATGAGGTGCTGGGGCTACGTCGGACCAGCATAGCACCGCCGATGCTCCGTTGCCAGCCCCGCGCGTGCGTGGAGTGGGCAGATGGTGCCCGGTGCGGCTTGACGCTGACCGCTGTGGTCCGGTGCGGTCCGGTGTGATCCGGCGCGGCCCGGTGTGGCCCGGTGCGGCTGGCGCAGGCTCCGCCCGCCAGACGGCAAAGGGCCGGAAGGGGTTGCCCCCTCCCGGCCCGAAACGGTGCGGTGTGCCGCGCGGCGCGTGGCGCGCCGCTACGAGGCTTCCTTCTTCATGCCCTCGATAAGGCGGCGCAGTTCCGCCGCCTGGTCAGCCAGGTTGCGCAGGTCGCTGCTGGTGGCGTTGACCAGCGTGCCGTTTTCGCGGGCGATGCGGTCGATTTCCTCCACCGAGCGGGTAATCTGCTCGCTGGCGGCGGACTGTTCCTCGGCCGCCGTGGCGATGGCCTGCACCTGCCCGGCGGCGTCGTGGGCCATGGTCACGATCTGTTGCAGCATCTCGCCCGAGGTGCCGGACAGCCGGGCCGCGCCGTCGATGGCGGACACCGCGTCGTCCATGCCCGACACGTTGGTGCGCGCCAGATCCTGAATGGCCCGGATGGAGTCGCCCACTTCCTTGGTGGCGCCCATGGTCTTTTCCGCCAGCTTGCGCACCTCGTCGGCCACCACGGCGAAGCCGCGCCCGGCGTCACCGGCGCGGGCCGCCTCGATGGCGGCGTTCAGCGCCAGCAGGTTGGTCTGGTCGGCGATGTCGTTGATCACGTTCATCACGTGGCCGATGGCCTCGGACTGCTGACCCAGGCGGTGCATGTTGTCCTTCAGGCCGCTGGCCAGGGTCTTCAGGTCCTGCATGGCCTTCACGGTCTGGCTGACCATGCCCGATCCTTCGTCGGCCTTGGTGCGCGAAGCCTCGGTCTGGTCGGCGGCGCGCCCCGCGTTGCGCGCCACTTCCAGCACCGTGGCGTTCATTTCTTCCATGGCCGTGGCGGTCTCGTTGATGCGGGCCATCTGGGTGTCGGTGCCCCGGCTGATTTCCTCGGACCGGCGCGAGATGTCATCGGCCGCGTGGTCGATGGCGCGCACCACGCCTTCCAGCCGTTCGGCGGCGGAAAGGATGCCCTCCTTGGTGGCCACGGCGGCCTTGGCCATGGCTTCTTCCGCCTGCTTGGCCGAGGCGCGCGCGGCGTCGGCCTGGCGGCCCGCCTCGCGCTGCTTTTCGGTGATGTCCGCGATGTTGTTCTTGAGCGTGGTGACCATGGTGTTCAGCGCCGCCTGCAGCGCCGAGACCTCGTCGCGGCCCTTGGCCTCTATGCGCACGTCCAGGTTGCCTTCGGCAACGGCCTGGGCCGCCCCCGTGGCTTCACGCAACGGTCGCACGATGGACGCGATGAGCATGATACAGACGGGTATGACGACCAGCACCAGGATCGCCGTCATGACCGAAAGCTGCCAGGTCAGGGCCTTGTTGGCCAGGCCCTCGAGGTTGGCGTTGATGGCGGCCTTGGCCTCGTCGATGTTGTCGATGTACACCCCGGTGCCGATCCACAACTTGGTGCCGGGAATCATTTCGGAATAGGCCAGCTTGGGCTGGTCGCCCTTGCCCGGCTTGGGGAAGATGTACTCGACGAAGCCGCCGCCCGCCGCCGCGCGCTGCGACAGCTCGCGCACGAAGTACACCCCGTTCTTGTCCTTGTTTTCGGACAGGTCCTTGCCTTGAATGCTCTTGTTGGGGGGCAGGGCCACGTTGGTGGTGCCCTGGTAGACGAAATAGTAACCCGACTGGTCCTTCTCGAAGCGGATGGTGTCGATGGCCTTGCGCACCATTTCTATGCGGGCGGCATCGTCGGGTACGTCGGCCACAAGCTGGCCCAGGGCAAGGGCAATGGTGTGGGTGGCCACCTGCAGTTTGGCCTTTTCCTCGTCCAGCATCACCTGCTGGGTTTCCGTGACGCCGTGGTCCTTCACCGTGCCGATGGTGGACACGAAGGCCGCCACCACGCCCGCCACGAACAGCACCATGAACACGAGCAGCGCGATGACCCGCGCGCCGATGGAAAAGTTCCTGAACATGCGTTCCCCCTTGATTGTTCGCCGCCCCTGCAGCGCCTGCCCTGCGGCGTGCCGCCATCATGCCCCGAAATTTGGGGCTACTACGACACTACACCGACGTGCCGCTCTTGCAAAGAGCGTTAGTGGTTCGTTTTTCTTCTCGCGCGGGCCTGCCGTCCCGCGCGGAACGCAAGGGGCCGTCCCCGCCAACGGCGGAAACGGCCCCCCAATGTATCAATCGACGGAACGCGGGATTACTTGAGGTTTTCCGCCAGAAGTTCGGCGATGTGGCCGACCTTCATGCGGTTGCCGCGCTTTTCCGCGCCGCCGCGGATCTGCATGATGCAGCCGGGGCAGTCGGCCACCATGCGGGTGGCCCCGGTGGCTTCGGCGTTGTTCAGCTTCTTGTCCAGCAGTTCCTTGGACAGTTCCGGGAACTTCATGGAGAAGGTGCCGCCAAAGCCGCAGCACACCGCTTCTTCCTGGGCCGGGCAGTATTCCGAGCCGGAAGACGCGATGAGCGCGCGGGGCTGTTCCACCACGCCAAGGCCGCGGCACAGGTGGCACGAGGAGTGGTAGGCCACCTTCTCGCCCTTGCCCTTGAAGTCGTCGGCGGTCATGCCCAGCACGTCATGGACGAAGGAGCTGAAGTCGATGACCTTGGAGGCGAACAGCTTCACCTTGCCGACCATGTCAGCCTGCCCCGCGAGGATGTTGGGGTAGCCTTCCTTCAGGTGCGAGGCGCACGAGGCGCACAGGGTGATGATGTAATCGTACTTGGCCGCGTCGAACGCCATGACGTTCTGGCGCGCCACGTCGATGGTGGCCTGGCGTTCGGCCATCATCTGCACGGGCAGGCCGCAGCAGCTCTGGTCCATGGGGAAGTCCATGTCCACGCCCTTGGACGCCAGCACCTTCACGGCGGCCTTCATCTGCTCGGGGTACACGAAGTCCTGCACGCAACCGGAGAACAGGGCCACGCGCAGCTTGGCGCCCGAGACGCGCGGACGGATGGTTTCCCATTCGTCGCGGAAGGCCTTGTCCGCGATGGCGGGCAACGCGCGGAACCCGTGGTCCTTCATGAACATCTGCGGCAGGTGGCGCAGGTACGGGGTGCCGCCGGTAACCGGCTTCTGGGCGTACTTGCCGAAGCGCAGCAGGGTGTGGAAGAGCTTGCGGTTCTTCAGCACCTTGCCGAGCAGGGTGGCTTCCACGGGCGCGCCGTCCTCTTCGCTGAGGCGGGCGCGGATTTCCTTGATCAGGCGGGGCAGGTCGATGCCGCCCGCGCAGATGCTCTTGCACGATTCGCAGTTGATGCAGTTCTGCACCAGGTTGCGGGCCTTGTCCTTGCCGTGGAAGAAGTAGGTGAGGATGAGGCCGATGGCGCCGATGTAGATGTGGCCCATCTTGTGGCCGCCCACCAGACGGTACACCGGGCACACGTTGGCGCACGCGCCGCAGCGCACGCAGCGCATCACCTGCGAGAACAGCGGGTCCTGGGCCAGGGCGCGGCGGCCGTTGTCCAGGAACACGATGTGCATTTCCTTCTTCTCGTCGGCGGCAGCCTTGCACTCGTTGGCACCGGTAATCCAGGTGACGTACGAGGTGATGGCCTGGCCGGTGGCGTTGCGGGGCAGCACGCGCAGCGACTTCAGGGCGTCGTTGAGGCTGGGGGTCAGCTTGTCCAGGCCGCACAGGGCCACGTGCACGCGGGGCAGGGTGGTGACCAGGCGGGCGTTGCCCTCGTTGGTGACCAGGCCGATGGTGCCCGATTCGGCGATGGCGAAGTTGGCGCCCGAGATGCCCATGTCGGCGGTGGCGAAATGCTGGCGCAGTTCGCGGCGGGCCACCTTCACCAGGCGCTGGATGTCCACTTCCTGCTTCTGCTTGGTCACCTCGGAGAAGAGGTCGGCCACCTGGTAGCGCGAAAGGTGGATGGCGGGCATGACCATGTGGGTCGGCCCTTCGTGGCGCAGCTGGATGATCCATTCGCCAAGGTCGGTCTCGATCACTTCAAGGCCGTCTTCTTCCAGGCGATGGTTGAGCAGCGTTTCTTCCGCCGTCATGGACTTGGACTTGACGATCTTCTTGCAGTTCGCGTTCTTGGCGATGCGCGCGATGATCTCGTTGGCCTCGGCGGCATCCTTGGCCATGTGCACCTTCACGCCGCGCTTCTCGGCCTCTGCCTTGAACTGGGCGTACAGCCCGTCCATGTTGCGGGCTGCGGCGTCCTTGGCGTCGGCCACCTCGGCGATCATGGCCTTTTCGTCAAGGCCGCGGAAGGCGTTGGCCCGGCTGACGGGGTAGGCCGTGGCGAACTTGTCCATGGCCTCGCGCAGAAACTCGTTGTCGAGGGATTCGCGCAGTTCCTTGCGGTATTCTTTCAGGGTCTTGGCGGTTTGCATCAGACTAGTCCTCCAGCATCAGGATGTGCAGTTCCAGCGGTCCGTGCACGCCGATGGCCAGCACGCGCTCGATGTCGGCGGTGCGGCTGGGCCCGGTGATGAACGCGGTGTAGCGCGGCGTGCCGGTGTTGATCAGCGCGTTGACTTCCTGCTCGCCCTCGAAGGCCGTGGCCTTGATGCGCGACTTGGGCAGGATGGCCATGTGAATCTCGCTGATCATCGAGGACAGGCGCAGTTCCTCGCTGGTGGAGTCGATGACGCAGGTGCCGGTTTCGGCGATGGCCATGTCGGCATGGGCCACGCCGATGTCGATGCCCGCGAGATGGCCGCGCAGGCCCTCGCGGATGCACTTGATACCGCGTTCGGCGCACAGGGCCGAGAAGGCGGCGTATTCTTCTTCGGAAAGGTTGGGTGCGGCCACCACCTTTTCCTGCTTGGTTTCGCACAGGGCCTCGGCCTTGTCCGAAAGCTTTTCCTCGCAGCCGGAAACCAGCAGCTGGCAGGCTTCCTTCTTGTCACAGACGTCGAGGGCGTAGGCGAAGGCCTCTTTCAGGTCCTTCAGTTCCACCACGGTGGCGCCGACCGCCTCGGCTTTCTCACGCATGAGCCGGGCAAGGTCATTGGTAGCACTCATCAGTACTCTCCCTTTACTGAATGCCAAGTTGGGCCATCAGCCGCGACAGGTCCAGGGCATGCGCCACGAGGTCGGCCCCGCGGCGGATCTTGACCAGTTCGCGCAGCTTCTGGCTGTTCAGGATCTCCTCCATCTTCCGGGCCACGGTGTAGGTGTCCTCGCGGACCACCACCACCGGAACCCCCAGCGCCTCTGACCTGGCGCGTATGATCTCATCGGGGGGGATGTTTCCGGTCAGGACCAGGCAAGGGCACTGCCCCTCCAGCGCGACGAGTTGCAGGTCCGTCCGGTCTCCGCCCACGATGGTTGCGCAGTTGGCGTGCCGCCGAAAGTGCGCCATGAAGTTCTCCACCTGCATGGTGCCGATGAGGAACCCATCCACGATGCGGCTGGCCCGCGCCGTGCCCGAGACCATGCGACCGCCCAGGCGGTGCGCCAGCTCCGACACCTTGATGGCGTTGAGGAGCGGGTCGTTGGGCACGATGCCGAGCACGGGCACGCCCCGTTCCGCAAGGAACGGGACAAGCACCTCCTCGGCGTCGCGCAGGTAGCTTTCGGGCACGTCGTTGCACAGGACGCCCGCAAGGGCGTCTCCCAGCAGTTCCTTTGCGTACAGGATGGCGTCGTAGTCGATGCCGTGGGCGTACCGTTCCACCAGCAGCACCTTGAGGTCGAGCCGCCGGACGACCGTGGGGCCGTCCACGCCGCGCGCCTTGCCGGTGGTAAGGAACGCCCCTGCACCGCCCACAAGCATGGTGTCGTGCCCGCGTGACAGCGCCCCGTAGGCCGAGGCCACGCGCTCAAGCGCGTTGCCAGCCGACAGGGCGGCCGCCCGGATGTTGCCGGGCATGATCACGGGGGTCATCACTTCGGGCGGGGCGGAAAGCCCCAGCACCTCTTGCACCAGAAGGGCGTCCTCGTCGCCGGTCTGTTCGTCCACGGTCCGGGGCAACGTTCCCAGGGGCTTCATGAAGCCCACGTTGCGTCCGGCCTGCCGCAGCGCCAAACCGAGCGCCATGCAGACAAGGTTCTTGCCTGCCCGAGGCGCCGTTGATCCGATGTAGATGCCCACCATGCGTATGTGTCCGGTGTGTACGAAAGGCCGTGGGATGTTCCGGGCCGTGGCCGCGCGCGGCCGCGCCCCGGAGAGGCCCCGCCGCGCCGCCCGTGCGGGCGGCGCGGCGGGACTATGTGTCTGCCGTCCGGGCCTAGCCCTTGCCGTTCAGCACGGCAACGGTGGTCTGGGCGATTTCCAGTTCTTCGTTGGTGGGAACCACCAGCACCGGCACGCGCTGGCCGGGCTTGCCGATGTGGCGCGCCTGGCCGGAACGCTTGGCGTTGACCGCCTCGTCGATGTCGATGCCCAGGATGTCCATGTCCTTGCACACGGCGGCGCGCAGGAAGTCGTCGTTCTCGCCGATGCCGGCGGTGAACACGATGGCGTCCAGCTTGCCCACCACCACGGCGAAGGCGCCGATGTACTTGCGGATGCGGTAGACGAACATCTGGAAGGCCAGTTCGGCCATCTCGTCGCCCTTTTCACGGGCGGCGTGGATGTCGCGCATGTCGTTCATGCCGCATACGCCCTTCAGGCCGCTCTGCTTGTTCATCACGTTGTCGATCTCGGCGCCGGTCCAGCCCTTCTTTTCCATCAGGAAGGGAACCAGGGCGGGGTCGATGTCGCCGCAGCGGGTGCCCATCATCAGGCCTTCCAGCGGGGTGATGCCCATGGTGGTGTCCACGCACTGGCCGTTCTTCACGGCGGCCATGGAGCACCCGTTGCCGAGGTGGCAGGTGATGATGTTCAGCTGGTCCAGCGGCTTGCCCAGGAACTGCGCTGTCTTCTTGGTGATGTAGCGGTGCGAGGTGCCGTGGAAGCCGTAGCGGCGGATGCGCAGCGTCTTGTACAGGTCGTAGGGCAGCGGGTACAGGTACGCCTTCTTGGGCATGGTCTGGTGGAACTCGGTGTCGAACACGCCCACGGACGGCGCATGCGGGAAGAGTTCTTCGGCCACTTCGATGCCCGCGAGGTTGGCGGGGTTGTGCAGCGGGCCCAGCGGAATGTAGTCGCGGATGATGCCCTTGGCCCATTCGTCGATCTTGACGGACTGCTTGATCTCTTCGCCGCCAAGCAGCACGCGGTGACCCACGGCGTAGATTTCGCCCTTGTCGGCGATGACGCCCTTCTCGGCATCGGTGATCAGGTCCACGACTTTCTTCATGCCTTCGACATGATTGGCGAACGCCTGTTCGAGGACGATCTTTTCCTCGGCATCCGTGTCGGGCTTGATCTTGTGGGTCAGTTTGCCCATGCCTTCGCCGATGCGCTCGACAAGGCCGGAGCACAGGGGCTGCTCGGTGGTCATGTCGATGAGCTGGTACTTGATGGACGAGCTGCCGGAGTTGATGACGAGTACGTTCATGCGGGTCGTTTCCTTTGGGAGTGTGGCCCTCCGGGCCGTGTGGGCGGCCCGGAGGGGCGGGCGCCGGGGGGAGTGTGGGCGGCCCCCCGGCCGTGGTTGCCGTTGTGAAGCCGACGCGGCGGGGCGAACCCCGCCGTGCGGCGGTGGGTGCTAGATAAGGCCCTTTTCGGCTTGCGCCTGAATGGCCGTGATGGCCACGGTGTTCACGATGTCGGGCACCGTGCAGCCGCGCGACAGGTCGTTGACGGGCTTGTTCAGGCCCTGCAGCACCGGGCCGATGGCCACGGCCCCGGCGGCGCGCTGCACGGCCTTGTAGGTGTTGTTGCCGGTATTCAGGTCGGGGAAGATGAACACCGTGGCCTGGCCCGCCACCTGGCTGCCGGGCAGCTTGGTGCGCGCGACGTCCATGTCGATGGCGGCGTCGTACTGCAGCGGGCCTTCCAGCAGGAGTTCCGGCGCGCGTTCCTTGGCGATGCGGGTGGCCTCGATGACCTTTTCCACGTCCGCGCCCTTGCCGGACGAGCCGGTGGAGTACGACAGCATGGCCACGCGCGGCTCGATGCCGAAGATGCGCGCGGTGTGGGCCGAGTTGATGGCGATTTCGGCCAGCTGTTCCGCCGTGGGGTTGGGGTTCACCGCGCAGTCGCCGAAGGCCAGCACGCGGTCCTTCAGGCACATCAGGAACACGCTGGACACGATGGAGAAGCCGGGCTTGGTCTTGATGAACTCGAACGCCGGGCGGATGGTGTGCGCCGTGGTGTTGATGGAGCCGGAGACCATGCCTTCCGCGTCGCCCTTGTGCACCATCATGGTGCCGAAGTAGGTGACGTCGTTCATGGTGTCGCGGGCGCGTTCGATGCTGACGCCCTTGTGCTTGCGCAGTTCAAAGTAGGCCTGGGCGTATTCCTCGAACTTGGGCGACAGGTTGGGCTGGATGATCTGCACGCCGTCCAGGTCGATGCCCAGTTCGCTGACCTTGGCGCCCACCTTGTCGGCGTCGCCCAGCAGGATGATGTCGGCAACCTCGCGCCGGGCCAGGATGTCGGCGGCGCGCAGGATGCGTTCCTCCACCCCTTCGGGCAGCACGATGCGCATGCGGTTCTGCTTGGCGCGCTCGATGAGGTTGAACTCGAACATCATGGGGGTGATGCGGCTGGACTTGCGGTTGATCAGGCGGCGGCCCAGTTCCTGGCTGTCCACGGAACGCTCGAACAGGCCGAGGGCGGTGGCGATCTTGCGGTCGTTGTCCGGCTCGATCTTGCCGTAGAGTTCGTTCAGGGTCTGGATGGTCTTGTAGGTGTGGTCCTTCACCGACAGGATGGGAATGGGCACCCCGGTCCAGCCTTCGATGAGCCGGTGCACGTTGGGCGCGGGCTGCAGGCCGCCGGTAAGCAGCATGCCGGAGATGTCGGGGTAGGCGCCGGAAAGGCGGCAGGCAAGACCGGCCAGGATGATGTCCGAACGGTCGCCGGGGGTGATCACCAGGCACCCGGGGGTGACGTAGTCGAGGAAGTTGCCGATCTGCATGGCGGCGATGATGTAGTCGTCCACCAGGGTGTCCAGGCGGCCGTGCCCGTACAGCACCTGCGCGCCCAGCCACTTCTTCACGTCGCCCATGGTGGGCTTGCCCAGGGTGGGTTCCTCGGGCACCACGTACACGGCCAGCGGGTTCGAGCAGTTGACCTTGCACTCCAGGCTGCGGATGACCTCGTCGCGCTCCGCGTCGGTGACCGAGGCGCGGTTGATCACGGCGGCCACGATGTCCAGGCCCTTTTCATCCAGCAGGTCGATGGTCAGCTGGGTGGAGGCGATGATCTCGTCGGCCGTCTTCTGCTGGCCGTTGGCCACCACCATCACCGGGCAACCCAGGTTGGCGGCGATGTCGGCGTTCAGGTCGAACTCGAAGGCAGCATCCTTGCCCAGAAAGTCGGTGCCCTCGCAGAGCACGAAGTCGTAGCTGTCTTCCAGCTGCTTGTATTTCTTGAGGATGTTTTCAAGCAGCGAGGCGTGCTGACCGTTGTTGATCAGCTCCCGGGCGTCCTGCAGCGAGTAGGCGTAGGTGTCGGCCACGGGGATGTCGAGATTGAAGTGGGTCAGGATGAGGTTGGTGTCGTGGTCCACCCCGTCCTTGACCGGCCGGTTGATGATGGGCCGGAAGAAGGCGACCTTGCGGATGTCGCGCAGCAATAGCTGCATCATGCCGAGCACCACGGCGGACTTGCCGCTCTTCGATTCCGTCGCGGTGATGTACAGATTGTTGGCCATGCATATCTCCTTGCGTGCCACTGGGCGGGCGCGGCGAGGCGTCCGTGGATCAACCACCGGGGGGCTGCCGCCGGTGTTCCGGGCCTGGCCCGGTGAGCCAAACGGCCCGCGGAACATTCCGCGGGGCCGAAATCCCCTGACGGGGGGCCGCCGTTCGGCCCCCCGCCGGGGAATGATACCAGAGCGCGGCGCGGCATGCGCGCCCGTTCGATAACTATATAATCCGTGGGCACGGCCAGGCCGCGCCCGCTCGTCAAGCACCAGACCATCGCGCGCAGCGCCGTGGTCGTCATCTTGCCAGATCCGGGGCACGGCAGGCCGTGCCCCGGATGTTTGTTCTAGCGCAGCGAATCCGCGTACAGTTCGATGGAATGCTTTACCGCCACCTTGGCCCCATGCTGCGAGAGCATGTCGGTCATCTGCAGCATGCAGGCGGGGCAGCCGGTGGACACGATCTGGGCGCCGGTGGCCAGGATGTTGTCGCGCTTGCGCTCGCCGATCTGCTTGGACAGGTCGTAGTGGTACAGGTTGAAGCTGCCGCCCGAACCGCAGCAGCGGTCGCATTCGGCCATTTCCACCAGTTCGTACTTGGGGTTCATGCCGATGAGGGCGCGCGGCTGCGAGGTGACGCCGAGCGACTTCTTCATGTGGCAGGAATCGTGGAAGGTCACCTTCACGCCGCCCTTGGCCGGGGCCTCGGGCTTGACGCCCAGCACGTCCACCACGAACTGGTTGACGTCCATGACCTTGTCGTGCAGGGCGCGGATCTGGTCGCGCATGGGGCCAGGGTAGTCCTCCATGAGCTTGGGCCAGATTTCCTTGATGGTGGCGGTGCAGGTGGCGCACGGGGTCACCAGGTAGTCGAAGTTGCCCTTGGAGAACAGGTCGAGGTTGATCTTGACCAGCTTGTCGTAGGCCACGCGGTCGCCCGACGAGATGGCGGGGATGCCGCAGCAGGCCTGGCCTTCGGGCATGTACACGCCAACGCCGTGGTGCTCGAACACCTTCAGGCAGGCTTCGGCCACGCTGACGAACATCTTGTCGCCAAGGCAGCCCGGGAAGAAGGCGACGCGCTTGCCGCTCTTGCCCGCCGGGGTGTCCAGCGCCTTGATCTTGCTGTGCAGCGATTCCTTGGCCAGCCCCACGAAGTGACGGTCGCCGATGACGGGCGAGAGCACCTTGGAGCACGAGGAGCCAAGCAGGTCGTCCACCTTGGTGGTGAAGATGCCCTGGAACTTGGAGCCTAGGTCGAGCAGGGCGTTGAACAGGGCAGGCTTGGTCAGCATGCCGCGCAGGATGGCCTTCTTGACCGGCGAGAGCCCCATGTAGGTGTTCACGATGACGCGCGCGCGCAGGAAGATGTCCATCACCTTCACGCCCGAGGGGCAGTTGGCCCCGCACGAGCCGCACAGCAGACACTTGTTCAGTTTTTCCTGAACGCCCGCCGCGTCGTGGATCATTTCCTTGGCCAGGTTTTCGAGCAGCGCGATCTTGCCGCGCGTCACGTCCGCCTCTTTCATGGTCTCGGCAAACACGGGGCAGACGGCCTGGCACATGCCGCACTTCATGCAGCCGACCATCTGGTCGTCCAGCTCCTGAAGCAGCTTGGCGAGTTTGGTAAGGTCTGCCATGGCTTTAGGCTCCGATGATCTTGCCGGGATTCAGGATGTACTTGGGGTCGATGGCGCGCTTCATGTTGCGCGAGAACTCGATGGTGGCCTTGGAGGTTTCCTTCTCCATCCACTTGGACTTGGCCATGCCGATGCCGTGTTCGCCGGACAGGGTGCCCTGCAGCGAAAGGGCCACGTCGAAGATTTCGTCCACGGCGTGTTCCACGCGCTCGAACTCGTGCTTGTCGCGGCGGTCGCACAGGATGGTCGGGTGCAGGTTGCCGTCGCCAGCGTGGCCGAAGGTGCCGATGGAGATGTTGTACTTGGCGGCGATGTCGTTGATGGCCTTGACCATGGCGGGAATCTTGGAGCGCGGCACGGTGGCGTCTTCAAGCACGGTGGTGGGCTTGGCGCGGGCGAGCGCGGGCAGCGCGTTGCGGCGGGCTTCCCACAGCTTCAGCTTTTCGGCGGCGTCCTTGGCCACCTTGATTTCGGTGGCGCCGACCTTGTTCAGCACCTTTTCCACCTTTTCGGCGTCGTCGGCGACCTGGCCGGGGTGGCCGTCCACTTCGATGAGCAGGATGGCCTGGGCGTCGCGCGGCAGACCGGCCTTGGTGAAGTCGTCAACGTAGCGGATGGTGGCCTGGTCCATGAATTCGAGCGTGCAGGGCACCACGTGCGAGGCGATGATGCCGGCGACGGCTTCCGACGCCTTGTTCACGTCGTCGAACACGGCCATCATGGCCTTGGAGGCCTGCGGCGGGGGCACCAGCTTCAGGGTGATCTGGCTGAACACGCCAAGGGTGCCTTCGGACGCCACCATGAGGCCCGCGAGGTTGTAGCCGGTCACGCACTTGACGGTGCGCGAGCCGGTCTTCACCAGGCCGCCGTTGACGTCGAAAAATTCGATCCCCATCACGTAGTCCTTGGTCACGCCGTACTTCAGGCCGCGCAGGCCACCGGCGTTTTCGGCCACGTTGCCGCCAAGGGTGGAAACGGCCTGGGAGCCCGGATCCGGCGGGTAGAACAGGCCGCGCTTGGCCACTTCGCCCGCGAATTTCGCGGTGACCACGCCGGGCTCGACCACGGCGTACAGGTCTTCCTCGTTGATTTCGAGGATGCGGTTCAGGCTGTTGGTCAGGATGACGATGCCTTCACGCGGGTCGGGGATGGTGCCGCCGGAAAGGTTGGTGCCGGCGCCGCGAACGGTGATGGGGTTGCCGTTCTCGTTGCACAGGCGAACCACCTTGCCGAGCTGTTCGGTGGTGGTGGGGCGCACCACGAGGGCGGGGACCACGGCGTCGAGCACGGCGGAATCATAGGAGTACGACTGGCGGTCGGCCTCGCTGGTGAACACGTTGTCCTTGCCGACGACGGCTTCGAATTCCTTGATCAGGGCTGCACTGGGCATGAGGATGGTCCTCCGGGTCATGCGTTGCTCCACCCCCGTCACCGGGAAAGGGCGAGGCGGCGGAAACTTTGGGGGAGCGGATGCTCCGCCCATTCCTGGCTGTATGTTCAGCCACTCCTCTGTTGAAAAGGGGGGCAGGGCGACGCCCCGCCCCCCTTGCACCTACGAAACTAGAACAGGTTGGAGTACGCCCCGAAGGAGAGCACGCTGGCGATGATGCCCACGACGATGCCGTAGAGGGCAAAGGGCCAGAAGGTACGCTTCAGGATCATACCCTCGCGGCCGATCAGGCCGGTAACGGCGCAGACGGCAACGATGTTGTGGATGCACACCATGTTGCCCATGGCGCCGCCGGCCACCTGGGCCGCCACGATGATCTGGCGGGGCAGGCTGAGCTGCTGCGCGACGCCCCACTGGAATTCGGCGAACAGAAGGTCAGAAACGGTGTTCGAACCGGTGATGAACGCGCCAAGGCCACCCACGTAAGAGGCCAGCATGGGCCAGGCGTTGCCCGCGAAGGCGGCCACGGTCTTGGCCATGGCCAGGGGCATGGAGGGGTAGCTGTTGGGGTTCAGGGCCACGTCGGCCACGCCGGAACCGCGGAAGATGGACACCAGGGCCACGGCCGCGAACAGCGCGATGGTGGGGGCCTTCATCTTGGAGAACGATTCAGCCCAGGCCTTCTGTACCGCATCGCCCTTCATGCCGTGCAGCACGATGGTCAGCAGCGCCACCAGGGTGAAGGGAATGGTGCCGGGCAGGTACAGGTAGTCGATGGAGGCGGAGACGCCCTTGTAGCCCATGATGTCGTTGAAGGGGATCTTCTGGGCGGCCATCCAGCCCTTCAGGCCCAGTTCGGGAATGCGGGTCAGCACCAGGATGATGCCGATGAGGATATAGGGCAGCCACGCCATGAACTGGCTCATGTGCGGCTTGAATTCGGTGTTGGTGCTGGTGGCGATGGTGCCGGTCCATTCAGCTTCCCAGGTGGACTGGGGGCCGAAGTCCCAGGTTTCCTTGGGCACGCAGAAGCCCTTCTTGGCGCCGGCCACGATGATGCCAAGGCCCACCAGGCCGCCGATCAGCGACGGGAATTCGGGGCCCACCAGCCAGGCGAAGGTCAGGTAGGGCACGATGAAGGCCACGGCCGCGAACACGCAGAACTGCCACGCGGCAAAGCCTTCGGCCCACGACTTCTTCTGGCCGTAGAAACGGGTAAGGAAGCCCAGCATGAAGATGGGCAGGATGAAGACCATCGGGCCGTGCATCAGGGTGACCCACTGGCCGATGACCTTGGCGAAGGAGCCGAAGTCGGTGAAGTTCAGGCCGGGGTTGGCGGCGGCGGCGTCCTTGACCAGCGGGGCAAGGAACTTCAGGCCGATGAGGATGGGCGTGCCCACCGCGCCGAACGACACGCAGAACGAGTTGAACACAAGGCAGATGACGGCGGCGGCCAGCGGCGGAAAGCCGAGGGACAGCAGCAGCGGAGCGGCCAGCGCGGCGGGCGTGCCGAAACCGGCGGCGCCTTCGATGAAGGCCGCGAACATGTAGCCGATGATGATAGCCTGCACGCGCTTGTCACGGCTGATGTTCTGCATTCCGTACTGGATGGTTTCCATGCCGCCGGAATACTTCAGGGTGTACAGGATGATGATGGCCCCGAACACGATGATCAGCACGCCGATGGCGGTGACGATGCCCTGCAGCGACAGCGCGGCGATGTACCCCGCGGGCAGGTTCCAGGCGCCGATGGCGCCGAGCACGCAGACAAGCCAGGCCAAGGGCATGGCGCGGGTGGAGGGCCAGCGCATGCCGACCATGAGCACCAGGGCCACGAGGATGGGCAACAGTGCCACCAATGCAAGCAGTTCCAATGACATCAAAACGCTCCTCTTCTGTTGTGCGTGACCCGCCCCCGGAGTGCACCCGCCGGGATTGGGAAGGGTATGTAAGTGCCGGAGGGGTTTGCACCTCCCCTCCGGCACTGTCCTACCGGTTGGTGTTATTCAGCGGCCCGACCATCGTCGCAGGCGTCGCCGCCCTTGCGCCGGGCATGTTCCGGAGTTTCGGTGACGGCGCAGAAGCCGCTGTCAGCGTTTCCCACGGTCACCGGGGCCCCGGCGGGGGCGGTAACGGCGGGCGCTTCGGCGATCTGCTTCAGCAGCAGGTAGCGTTCGTTGTACTCCTTCTCGATGGCCGTGCGCAGGCGCTTGGACTCTTCGGGAGCGATCTTCTCGAGGGCGGCGTAGCGGGTTTCACCAGCCATGAATTCCTGCATGGTGCCGTTGGGCGCCTTCGATTCGAGCACGAACGGGTTCTTGCCTTCGTCGGCAAGTTCGGGGTTGAAGCGGTACAGGGGCCAGTAGCCGGATTCCACGGCCATCTTGGCTTCTTCCATGGACTTGCCCATGCCCTTGCGCAGGCCCTGGTTGATGCAGGGGGCGTAGGCGATGATCAGCGAGGGCCCCTTGTAGGCTTCGGCTTCCTTGAAGGCCTTCAGCACCTGCTGCTTGTTGGCGCCCATGGAGACGCAGGCAACGTAGACGTAGCCGTAGGTCATGGCCATGCGGCCCAGGTCCTTCTTGGCGGTCTTCTTGCCCGAGGCGGCGAACTTGGCGATGGAGCCCAGCGGGGTGGCCTTGGAGGCCTGGCCGCCGGTGTTGGAGTACACTTCGGTGTCCATGACCAGGATGTTGATGTCCTCGCCGCTGGCCAGCACGTGGTCCACGCCGCCGTAGCCGATGTCGTAGGCCCACCCGTCACCGCCGAAGATCCACACGGACTTCTTGGTGAACAGGTCGCTCATGTGCCACAGCTCGTCCAGCAGCGGATGGTCGTCGGAGCCGCCCAGCAGGCCAAGGATTTCCTCGCCGTACTTCTTGGAGCCTTCGGCGTCGTCCTTGTTGTCCAGCCAGCCCTTCAGGGCGGCCTTCAGGTCGTCGGCGAGATCCAGCGAAAGGGCCTCGGTCACCACGTCGGCGAGCTTCGCGCGGCGCTGGGTGTAGGCCATGCTCATGCCGAAGCCGAATTCGGCGGCGTCTTCGAACAGCGAGTTGCCCCAGGCCGGGCCGTGACCGTCCTTGTTGGTGGTGTACGGCGTGGTGGGGGCGGAAGCGCCCCAGATGGACGAGCAGCCGGTGGCGTTGGCCACCACCATGCGTTCGCCGAACATCTGGGTGAGCAGCTTGACGTAGGGGGTTTCGCCGCAGCCCGCGCAAGCGCCGGAGAATTCCATCAGCGGCTGCTGGAACTGCGAGCCCTTCAGGCTGTCGCGGGCCATCAGGTCGTCCTTGATGGCGATGTTGGCGTCGGCGTAGGCAAGGTTGGCAACCTGGTCGGCCATCTGGGTTTCGATGGGCTTCATGACCAGGGCCTTGTTCTTGGCCGGGCACACGTCGGCGCACGAGCCGCAGCCCATGCAGTCCTGCGCGTAGACCTGCATGCGGTACTTCAGGCCGTTCAGTTCCTTGCCTTTGGCTTCGATGGCCACGAACGAGGCGGGCGCGCCGGCCAGTTCGTCATCGGAGGCCAGGATGGGGCGGATGGCCGCGTGCGGGCACACGAACGAGCACTGGTTGCACTGGATGCAGTTTTCGGACAGCCATTCGGGCACGGTGATGGCCACGCCGCGCTTTTCGAAGGCGGAGGTGCCCACCGGGAACAGGCCGTCGGGCTCGAAGGCCGAGACCGGCAGCTTGTCGCCCTGCTGGGCCAGGATGGGACGCACCACGTTGGTGATGAAGTCGGGGTCGGCCGAGGCGGCCGAGGGGGCGTCGGCGGCGGTGGCCCAGGCTTCGGGGTACTTGATCTCGGTGACGGCCTCGATGGCCTTGTCAACGGCGGCCACGTTCATGGCCACGATCTTTTCGCCCTTCTTGCCGTAGGCCTTGTGGATGGAGTCCTTCAGCAGCGCCACGGCCTGCTCGAAGGGAATCACGCTGGACAGCTTGAAGAACGCGGTCTGCATGATCATGTTGATGCGCCCGCCAAGGCCCACTTCGGTGGCGACCTTCACGGCGTCCACGTTGTAGAACTTCAGCTTCTTGCGGGCGATGGTGCGCAGCATGGAGGCGGGCAGTTCCTTCTCCATGTCGGCCACGCTGTTCCAGTGCGAGTTCAGCACGAAGGTGCCGCCGGTCTTGATGCCGTCGAGCACGTCGTACTGGTGCACGTAGGCCGACTTGTGGCAGGCGATGTAGTCGGCGCTGTTGACCAGGTAGGTGGACTGGATGGGGCTGTTGCCGAAGCGCAGGTGCGACACGGTGAAGCCGCCTGACTTCTTGGAGTCGTAGGCGAAGTAGCCCTGGGCGTACATGCCGGTGTTGTCGCCGATGATCTTGATGGCCTGCTTGTTGGCGCCCACGGTGCCGTCGGCGCCAAGGCCGAAGAACTTGCACTGCACGGTGCCGGTGGGCACGGTGTCCACGCCCTCGGTCACTTCAAGCGAGGTGTCGGTGACGTCGTCGATGATGCCCACGGTGAAGTGGTTCTTGGGGCCGACGACCTTCATGTTGTCGTACACGGCCTTGGCCATGGCCGGGGTGAATTCCTTGGAGCCCAGGCCGTAGCGGCCGGCCAGGAGCTTGGGCATTTCGCCGCGCTCCATGAAGGCAGTACACACGTCAAGGTACAGCGGTTCGCCCAGCGAGCCGGGTTCCTTGGTGCGGTCGAGCACGGTGATGGTGTCGGCGGTGGCGGGCAGCACCGACAGCATGTGGTCGATGGAGAACGGACGGTACAGGCGCACCTTGATCAGGCCCACGCGCTCGCCCTTGGCGTTCAGGAAGTTGACCACTTCTTCGATGGTTTCGCAGGCGGAACCCATGGCGATGATCACGCGCTCGGCTTCGGGGTGGCCCACGTAGTCGAACAGCTTGTAGGAACGGCCGGTGATCTCGCCGACCTTCTTCATGTAGTTCGAAACGATGCCGGGCACGGCGTTGTAGAACGAGTTGCAGGCTTCACGCGCCTGGAAGTAGATGTCCGGGTTCTGCGCGGTGCCGCGGATGTGCGGGTGTTCCGGGTTCATGGCGTTCTGGCGGAAGGCTTCCACCTTTTCCCAGTTCACCAGCTTCTTCATGTCGTCGTATTCGATGACTTCGATCTTCTGCAGTTCGTGCGAGGTGCGGAAGCCGTCGAAGAAGTGACAGAACGGCACGCTGGACTCGATGGAGGCCAGGTGGGCCACCAGGGCCATGTCCATGGCTTCCTGCACCGAGTTGGAGTTCAGGAAGGCGAAGCCGGTCTGGCGAGCGGCCATGACGTCCTGGTGGTCGCCGAAAATGGACAGCGCGTGCGAGGCCAGCGCGCGGGCCGAAACATGAAAGACGCCGGGAAGCAGTTCACCGGCGATCTTGTACATGTTCGGGATCATCAGCAAGAGGCCCTGCGAGGCGGTGAAGGTGGAGGTCAGCGCGCCAGCGGCCAGCGAGCCGTGCACGGCGCCCGCGGCGCCCGCTTCGGACTGCAGCTGGCGGACGGATACCGTCTGTCCGAAAAGGTTCTTCTTGCCCTGGGCGGCCCATTCGTCCGCCGATTCGCCCATGTTGGACGAAGGGGTGATGGGGTAGATGGCGGCGGTGTCGCTGAGCGCGTAGGCGACGTACGCGGCAGCGGTGTTGCCGTCCATGGTCTTCATTTTCTTGGCCATTGATCTCTCCTTGGATTGCTAACCTTGAAGCGGGGGGTGAAAGATCAGCCGTGCCTTGCGGCGCGGTCCGTGGGCATTGACTCGGAATCGTGCCTCGTCATGCCGGCCCTTGCGGCGCGTTTTGCTGCCGCTGGCGGCCGTTGGTGTCGCGTGGGCGGCCGAGGCCTGCCCCCCTGCCCCTTGTGATTCAGGCGCTCCGGATGATCTGGATGATCCGGGCGAGCGGGGCGGGCGGCGCGGGCAGAGTGGCGGGCCCGGATATCGGGCGGCCTTGCTCCGCGCGGGACAGGCTGTGGCCCCTACGCAACAACAAGAAGTGTGCCAGTTCCGTTACGCTGATACGTCGGCTGCATCCTCCTTGGATTGTTGAAGTATAAAGTCGTCTTGTGAAACTGACGTCGACGTCTGGTCCGAAAAACCGGACGGCCGACGTTGCGGCGCATGGGGGGTCCGGGCTGGCGAAGGGCGGGAAAGGAGCCTAACGCCGCCGGTTTGAATGGTCAAACGGTTCATCGGGGCGAAATCCGCCGCGCGTCCGAAAAACCGGATGGCGGAGCGGGCGAGGGGGCCTCGTCCGAAAGGTAGGACACCCGCCGGAGGGATGCTCCCGCAGGTTACCCCGGCCCGTTTACAGCGACATATTATTCTTTTTCAGCAGGGCATAGAAATGCGAGCGCGACAGGCCGGAGACGTCCAGCATCTCCTGCAGGTTGCCTCGCGTCTGCCCGATGAGGATTTCAAGGTACTTGCGCTCCATGAGACGCTTGAAGCCCTTGAGCGGCGGCAAGGGGCTGGTGAAGGCGGCCCCGAGCGCGTCGGCGCGCTGGGCGGGAGGCACCATGTCCTCTCCGCCGCCGGGGCCACCGCCGGTTCCGTCGCCGTTGCCGTCGGCGGCGGAGGGGTGGGTGGCGGATTCGCTCCCGATGCCGACTTCGCCCGTGGCGGGGCGGGCGATGGCGGCGCGGGTGATCTTGATGCGGATGTCCTGGGGCAGGTGCAGCGCGTAGAGCACGCTTTCCAGCCCCGAAATGACGAACGAGCGCTCCAGCACGTTGTACAGCTCGCGCACGTTGCCCGGCCAGTCGTACTGGGCCAGCTGCTGGAAGAAGTCTGGCGAGAAGCCCTTGTGGGGCACGCCGTACTGCTCGCACAGCCGGTTGACGTGGTAGATGGCGAGCGGCTTCAGGTCTTCCGGCCTGCTGCGCAGCGGGGGCAGCTCCACGTGCACGGTCTTCAGGCGGAACAGCAGGTCCTTGCGGAATTCGCCGCGCTCCACCATGGCGTCCAGGTCGCGGTTGGTGGCGGAGATGAGCCGGAAGTCGCTCTTTATCTCCTGCGTGCCGCCCACCGGGCGGAAGGTGCGTTCCTGCAGAAAGCGCAGGAAAGAGCGCTGGATGGACAGGGGCATCTCGCCCACTTCGTCCAGGAACAGGGTGCCGCCGTCGGCCAGCTTGACCAGCCCGTCGCGGTCGGCGAGGGCGCTGGTGAAGGCCCCCTTGCGGTGCCCGAACAGGGTGGATTCCACCAGGCTTTCGGTCAGCGCGGCACAGTCCACCACCACGAAGTGGCCGGCGCGGCGGGTGCTGTTGCGGTGGATGGTGCGGGCGAAAAGTTCCTTGCCGGTGCCCGTCTCTCCGGTGACCAGCACGTTGGCGTCGGACGAGGCGGCATGCGCCACCAGGTCGAAACACTGGCGCATGGAGGGGCTGGTGCCCACCACGCCGTCCAGGTCCAGCGCCACGGCGGGGGCCTCGCCGCGCGACAGCTTTTCTTCGCGGTACTGCAGGGCCCGGTGCAGGGTGAGGGTGGTCTGCTTGATGGGCGAGGGCTTGACCAGATAGTCCCACACACCGCCCTGGATGGCCAGTTCCGCGCCGTCGGGGTCGCCCTCGCCGGTCAGGATGATGACCTCGGGCCGCGACGGGGAGAGCCGGATGCGCGGCAGCGCGTCCAGCCCGTTGCCGTCGGGCAGGCGCACGTCCAGAAACACCACGTCCACGTCGGTGGTTTCCAGCTTGCGCAGCCCTTCCTCCAGCGTGTGGGCCGTCTCGCAGGCGTAGCGCAGGCGGGCCAGCAGGCTGGCGATGGTTTCGCAGACCTGGACGTCGTCGTCTATGACGAGGATGGTGGGCACGCTTGCTAGCTCCCCAGGCGGGCGAACACGCGGCGGATGGCGTCCGCCAGGATGTTCCGGTTGTACGGCTTGTGAACCATGGCCTTGATGTTTCCGGCGACGGCCGCCCCTTCGGCCGCAACCTCGCGGCCCGAAACGAGAATTATCGGCATGTTCGGCGCAATATCGCCCATTTTGCGGGCAAGCTCAAGGCCGTTGGCTTCCGGCATGTCGAAGTCGGTGATGACCAGGTCGAACGAGGCGGGGTGCTCGCGCACGGCGGCCAGCGCCAGCAGCGGGTTCTTGAAGGGCCGCACGGTGTAGCCTAGGCTTTCCAGCACGCGCGGGATGGTGTGCAACTGGTCGTCGTCGTCCTCCACGAACAGGATACGCTCGCTGCCCGTTTCCGGGGCCAGCAGGGCCGGGTCGATGAGGCAGGCGTCCTGCGCGTGCATGGGCAGGTGGATTTCGAATTCGGTGCGCCGCCACGGCACGCTGGACACGCGCACCGAGCCCCTGTGGCCCTTGATGATGCCGTGCACCACGGCAAGGCCGAGACCGGTGCCCTCGGTCTTGCCCTTGGTGGTGAAGAACGGGTCGAAGATCTTGTCCACGATCTCGGCGGGTATGCCGGGGCCGTCGTCGGCCACGGTCAGGCGCAGGGCGCAGCCCGGCTCCATGCCCAGTTCCAGGGCGCGCTCGTCGGACAGCGTCTCCTGCTCCAGGTTCACCTCGAGCACGCCGCCCGTTTCGCGCAGGGCCTGGAAAGAATTGGTGCACAGGTTCATGAGCACCTGGTGGATCTGGGTGGGGTCGGCCCGGGTGATGGAGGGGCGCGGCGGGATGGCCTTGCGGATTTCGATGTTGCGGGGCAGCGACGCCTTGATGAGCACCAGCGCCTCGGTGAGCACCTCGTTGATGTCGGTGATGACGAAGCCCTCCACCGAGGGGCGGCTGAAGGTCAGGATCTGCTTGACCAGGCGGCTGCCGCGCTGGGCGGCCTTCAGCGCGCGCATGAGGTCGTTGCAGGTCAGCGAGTCTGCCGCGATGTCGCTGATGGCGAGTTCGATGGAGTTGATGATGGACGTCAGGATGTTGTTGAAATCGTGTGAGATGCCGCCCGCCAGCGTGCCGATGGCCTCCATCTTCTGCGATTGCAGCAGCTGGCGTTCCAGCCGGATGCGCTGGGTGACGTCCTCGGCGGTGGTCAGCAGGCCCACCACGTCGCCGCCATCGTCGGGGGATCCGGCCCCGGCCTGGCCGGACCGGTCGCCCAGCAGGGGTACGCGGTTGGTTTCCAGCCACACCGCGTCGCCGCCGGGCGAGGTGATGGTGATCTTGGTCTGGTAGCGCGGCTGGCCGGAGCGCACCACGGCCGCATCATCCTCGTGCACGCGGCCAGCGTCTTCGGACGAGGGCAGCAGTTCTTCGTCGGTGCGGCCCAGCAGGGCGTCGGCGCTGTCCAGCCCCACGAAGCCGAGGAACGACTTGTTGGCGCCCAGGTACTTGAGGTCGCGGTCCTTCCAGTAGACGAACTGGGGAATGTTATCGAGCACCAGTTGCAGCATGCGCTGCGAGGCGGAAAGGGCGCGCTCCGCGGCCTTGCGCTGGGTGATGTCTTCCGCGTAGCCCTCGATGTGGCGCACCTTGCCCTGCTCGTCGCGCAGGGGGCGCAGGGTGAGGTGCATGGTCACCGTGCCGCCGCCGGGCCTGTCCACGCTGGAATCGAACGACACCACGGTGTCTGGCGCGGCGTCCGTTATGTCCGGCGCGCCGTGCAGCCGGGCGAAGGTGCCCGCGCCCGAGGCCAGCAGCGCCGCAGGCGACGGGTAGCCCGACATGCGCGCCATGGCCGGGTTGGCGTCCAGGTAGTCGCCGCCCGGGGTGACGCGGAAGATGCCCAGAGGCGAGCTTTCGAACAGCGAGCGGTATTTTTCCTCGGCGGCGCGCAGGCTGTCCTCGGCCTTCTTGCGGTCGGTGTAGTCGAAGACCACGCCCACAAGGCCCGCCACCGCTCCCCTGGAGTTCTGGTAGGTGGCCTTGTGCATGATGATGGAATGGGGCGAGCCCTCGGGGCCGGGCAACGTGGTTTCGTAACTGGCCACGCCCGGTTCGTGCATCAGGCTGGTGTCCGAGGCGTCGCGCAGCATGGCCACGCCTTCCGGCCCGGCCTGCCATTCGTAGCGGCCCAGCAGCGCCGTGCGGTCCACCCCGAAGAAGCGTTCGAAGGCCACGTTGCATTCGCGCACCCGGCCGTCGGCGTCCTTGCTGTAGATGGGTATGGGTATGGTGTCCATCAGCGAGCGCAAAAACGACAGCTGGTCCTTGATCTTGCCTTCCACCCGCCGCTTTTCCAGGATGTTCATGACCAGCAGCACCAGGGTCACCGACAGGATGACCATGCTGACGATGATGGTCCAGAAGACCTGCTTGTTCAGTTCGTAGAACCGGCTGGGCTCGTTGATGATGATGCTGTCGGGCGGCAGTTGCGAGGGGCTGATGAACAGCCGCTGCAACTCGTTGTTGTCGAACATGTAGGCCTGGTCCGCCTGCTCCGCGATGGGGATGGACGAGGCGCGGATGCCGCTCAGCACCTGCAGGGCCATGCGCGCGGCCATCTCGCCGTGGCGCACCCCGGAGATGAGCTTGCCGCCCACGATGCCGTGGCCCAGCAGGAAGGCCCAGTTGCTGTACAGCGGCGCGCGCGAGGCGGCGTGCACCTTTTCCAGCAGTTCTTCGGCCGAGTAGAACTGGCCGTCGATGTCGCGGTAGATGGGCACGAAATAGAAGAAGGTGTCCGGGGTCTGGTCGCGCACCCAGTCCAGCATCTGCTCCAGGCTGTATTCGCTCCATTCCTCCACCACCAGGCGGTCCTTGAACGGCCCGAGCTGGGCCAGCACCTGGTTGCGGATGGCCGCGCCGGTGACCGAATCGTCGCCGATGATCACCATGCGCCGCAGTTGCGGGTTGAGGCGCAGGGCCAGCTCTATGTTGTACGCCACGTCGTAATTTTCGAGCACCCCGGTGATCTCGCGTCCGGTGGCGCGCAGGTTTTCGGGCTGCACGTCGTTGAGCCCGCAAAACACGATGGGCACGCCGGGGAACAGTTCTTCGCCGAACTGGAGCAGGAAATCCACCGCCACGTTGTCCGAGGCGATGATGATGTCGAACTTCTTGTTGCGGAACTTGTCGCGGTACAGGGCGTACAGGGTGGAAACCGTGTCCTGGTAATGGAACTTCTTGGAGTCCATGTATTCCACCTGGAACACGATGCTGTAAGGGCTTTCGGCCAGCGTCCGGCGGATGCCCTCCTGGATGTGGTCGGACCAGGAGTACCCGTTGTGGTACGAATTCAGGTACAGCACGTTCTTGCGCGCCCCTTCGGGCGACTGCGGCACGGCTGGCGGCGTGGGGGCCTCGGCCGGGGCCGCCAGGGCGGGGGACGCCAGGGCAAGGGGGAGGCTGGCGGGGAGGCCGGGAGTTCGTGAAGGCGCGAGGGGCGACGCGGGTGCGGCCCCGGCTGCCGACATGGGCCCGGGGGCAGGCGCGAGCGCGGGCGCGAGGAGCAGCGCCAGGCACAGCGCGGGCAGCACGACGCACAGGCGGAGCAGCGCGGCGCGCCGCGCGCGGGAAGCGTGCCGGACCGGGGATGGGGGCGGAAGCGGATCGGCAGGCCGACGCGGGGACCGGATCGGCCGGAAATGGCTGGTATGCATGCGGGGGGTCCGCCGAAAGGCTGGGGTGCGGGGAAACCGGGGGGAGCACGCGCCGCCGGGTCGCACGGCGTGCGGGCATGCCGGACGGCCAAGGCTGCGGGCGGCCCCGCCGAGGAAGGTGTTTGACTGCACAGTTTGCAGTGGCGCCACCGTGAGTGCAACTAATGCTGGACTTCCCCGTCAAGGTCAAGGCCCGCCGCGCCGGCTGGGCGTGCGGGCCGGTTGGCGCGCGGGCCGTGACGTTTCCCCGGCAGTGTGCCCGCATGTTCGCGCGCGCTTGTGCGGACGGCGAGGCGGGAATACTCTGGAAGGATGGCGGCGCGGGGCACCCCCGGTGCGCCGGAAAACCGGGACACTCCCCTGAAGGAGCGGACGATGACGGACCCGAGCGTGGCACGCGATGCAGGGCGGCAGAAGGATTCGACCGGTGCGATGGGCACGGCCCCAAAGGCTGGTGACGCCACGTGTGGCCTGCCCCCGGAGGCGGCCCTTGCCGCACGTTCGGATGTGGCCGAACAGGAGGGGGCGGGGATGGCGGGCGACGACTACGAGCGCGGCGGCGCGCCCTGGCGGGACGACGCCTGCGCCTTGTGCGAGGAATACCGCTTCCTGCTCCAGGTGCTGGGCAGCGAGGCCGAAGTGTGGAAGAGCCTGCAACAGCAGTTCGGCATCGTCACCCAACGCACCCAGATGGTCTTCGGCGTGGGGGCGCTGGCCATTTCCGTGGCGGGCTTTTCCGGGCACCGGCTGGCTGCGGCCGGGCCGTTCAGCGGGCTGACCCTGATGGCCGGGCTGGTGTGCATCCTTGTCGGGCTGTTCGTGGCGCTGTACGGCGTGGTGCGGGTGCGCTGGATGTCCAGCCTGCGCGGCGACACGGTGGAGGCCAGCTTCCTGCGGCTGCTGGCGGTGCGCAACCGCAAGACGCGCTACTTCCTGTGGTCGCTCAAGCTGGTCATCGTGGGGCTGGTGCTGTACGTGGCCGCGCTGGGCTGGTTTCTGTTCCGGGCCTCGCTGGGATTGGTGCCGCTGGTGTAACCGTTGACGGAAGAAATGCGGGCCGGGGCCGCGACATGAAGGAAGCGGTGCGCCGAAATGGCGGCATCGGGATGTGCCGGGCGGCGTCGTGTTTTCGACGCGGTGAGTCGTTCATTTTTTGGATAGCTTGAAAATACAGCAAGGTGTGCGTTCGGCAAGGCTCTTGCAATGCATGGCGGCGTGGCGGCATTCCGCCAGATCACTGCAAGGAGGCTTCCCCATGCTGTTTCTGCTTGGCGGCAACGACAAAAAGGCGCGCAAGGCCGAGGCCGCGCAGACCGAAAACCTTGAACGGGTGCGTGAGCTGTTCGTATCCGGGCGTTTTCCCGTGGTCACCACCGACGGCGTCGAAGACCGCAGGATAGGCCGCGTGCTGGGCCTGGTGGCCTGCCGGGGCTACGATTCCGAGGAAACGTTCTTCGGCATGGCGGCCCGCGCCGTGAACAAGGGCGCCCAGGCCATCGTGGGCTATCAGGAAAACGTGGCCTTCCACCCCGACGGATCGAAGTATTTTTCCTGCTACGGAACGGCCGTGCAGTTCAGCCGCGAGGACAAGGACGGCGGCAACGGCAACGGTCCGCTGCGGTTGCAGGCGTAAGAGAAGGTGCGCGGTTGGCAGGTCGGCCATCCGTCGTGTTGGCGCACGGCAAGGGCGGCTAGAGGCGCGGGAAGACGTTGCCGATGTGTCCGCGCGCGGCGGCCAGGCTGTATATCGCCAAGGCGCCCGTCACTGGGGTCGCCCTGCGGAACGGCGGGTTTTTGCCCTTCTTTGTCCATGGGGAATGGGCATTCTTCGCATTCTGGCGGACAGGGGCGCGAAGTGTAGCTGCAAACTGGAAGGCACGGTTATCTGGTTTGTCTGCATGAACGGCCTTGAACGTGCATGGGGCAAGGCACAAGCAGGCTGCGCCTGTGAATGCTTCCACACGGTCGCCCATGCATGATTTCTGTCCTGTATCTCACGTCATTAATATGCATCACGACTCTGTATGAATTGCAGTGTTGTGTTGATGCATTTATGCAGCACGCCTGTCGTTCGTCAGGTGTGCGTATGTTTTTGCAGGGGGGGGTATCGCGCAGGATCTTTTTGATGAAGGGAATGCCCGAGCAGGAAAAGCGTCAGGTCAATTGGTCTTTCAGGCAGCGCGCCAATTATGTGGAAGAATGTCGGCTAAAGTCAGAACTTCTGCTGCTTGTTTTCGTATTTTGTGTTGTCTGTGGATTTTTTCTGGCTAGTAAGGCTAAATGACGATCTTCTCAATCTTGATGAAGCGAAGTCGGGATAGTGTCTCTTCATCCTTTTTGAGAATTCTTCCGAATTCATCTGTATTGGAGTCATCGTAGCGGAACGGTGAATCCATGCGCATATTATGGCCCCGATCCGCGAGGTATTGTTTGGCCAGGGCCGGGGCGTGCTCGACGAAATGGAAGCTGTTCCCAACCGCCATAGCCTCGGCCCCGGCGAGAATCGCTTCTTCCAGATGCGCTGGTTTCGCCGCCCCGCCAGCGATGATCACGGGTATGTTCGAGGTGGCGGAAATTTCTTGCAACAACGCCAAATCGTAGCCGGATTTGCTGCCATCCCGGTCAATCGAAGTGATCATCAATTCGCCCGCACCGAGATCCTGCGCTCTGCGAGCCATCTCGCTTGGCGTGAACCCCGTTTGCGTCCTGCCGCCGTTGACCCAAACCCGGTAGCCGGTCCCGTCCCGCCTGCAATCTATCGAAGCAATGATGCTTTGCGAACCATATCGTCTGGCGGCCTTTTCAACCGTGTCGGGAGCATTGATGAGGGCGGAGTTGATGACCACCTTGTCTGCGCCGTTGCTGATGATGTGCGCCGCATCATCAACGGAGGCAATACCGCCGCCGATGGCCAGGGGGACCTGGCAGCGTGTGGCGTATCGCTCTATCTCGCTGAAATAGTCAGCCTTTCCGCCAGCCTTGTCG
Source organism: Nitratidesulfovibrio sp. HK-II (assembly GCF_003402415.2). NCBI lineage: Bacteria > Pseudomonadati > Thermodesulfobacteriota > Desulfovibrionia > Desulfovibrionales > Desulfovibrionaceae > Nitratidesulfovibrio > Nitratidesulfovibrio sp. HK-II. Next base: position 3,835,610 of record NZ_AP036014.1, on the reverse strand, counting down.
ATGTTGAGACATATGATCTCGTCGATTCCCCAAGAGTCGAGAAATTCGACCGCTATCTCCGGCCGTCCGACGGGCAGGTAGCGCCTGAACCCGATACTTTGGACACAAATGCCCTCACGGATAAGCAGAAGAGCTATCAGGCGGATTTTTAACATGGTGTCGTGGCCTCAACCGTGTTGAGGAAGTTTCTCAGCAGCATCAGCCCGTAGATTTGGCTCTTTTCGGGGTGGAACTGGGTGCCCCAAATGTTGTCCCTGCGCACCGCAGCCGTGATTGCTGCGCCGTAGGAGCAACTCCCGGCCACATCTTCAGCGTGGCATTCCATGCGGTACGAATGGTCGAAATAGAAGTGGGCGTCTGCCGGGACGCGTGAAAACATGCCGGGGTCCGCGCCGTCGATGGTGTTCCAGCCTACATGCGGCAACCTCACTCCGTTTTCGGGAATCCGCGTCACCTTCGCGTTGAGCCAGCCGAGGCCTTGGTGCATGCCGAATTCTTCCGAGCTTTCGGCGAGCAGTTGCATGCCGAGGCAGATGCCGAGGAACGGCTTCTTCTTGCCCAGGACCTCGTCGGTGAGGGGCTTGGCGATGTCCAGCCGTTGCAGGTTTGCCATCGCTTCGGGAAACGCCCCTACCCCCGGCAGGATGATGGCCTGGCCTTCCGCCAGTTCCTGGCGGGTGGCCGCCTCAAACGGACTCGCCCCCAGACGTTTCAGCGCGCTGTGGACGCAGAGAAGGTTGCCGACGCCGCAGTTGACTACGGCGATGCGGGGTTTTCTTCCAGGCTTTTTGTCCATGCTGTCCTGCCGGTTGATGCGATTGAGAGCGCTGGCGCCTTGCGTGGGCGGCGGTGGCGAGGCTGCCGCGTTCGCCATGATCAGGAATCGAAGTCCGCGGACAGTTCCCAGTTTCCATCCGGTCCTCGCCGCCAGATTTCCTGATTCCGGTACCGGTCAAGCACCGCCTGGAACTCATGTTGCGACAAGGCCATGTAATTCCTGAATCTGTCCAGATACTTCTGGGCACACTTACCGTCGTACAGGCGCACCAGCCGTTTGCCTTCCTCTCGGGTCATGCGGCCCAGGCGGATTTCCTCGCACACCTGGTCCGTAACCTTGCCGAAGCCCAGCTTCAGGTGCTTCATCATTTGTCCGGGGATCACGAAATCTTCGTCCAGGGCCTCATGGCCGGTGATGTCCCCGATGTCTTCCGGTGGGTCGGAGCGTACCTCCATGCCGTGGGCCATGGAGAATTCCGCGTTCTCGCGCTTGCGGAAGTCCTCGATGTAGTAGCCGAGGTAGACGATGCGGAGTTCGGCCATCTCCATGTCTTCATCCGGGGGGTAGTTGTACCAGAAGAGGCGTTCGGCCTCCTCGGGGGTCAGGCCGAGGCTTTCGGGGCCGCCGGCGATGGTGTTGGCGTGTTTCATCCTGTTCGCGTCTCCGGTGACGGAGCCGGTGGCCAGTTCGCCGACGGTTATGGCCGGATTCTCGCCCAGAAAGATCAAGGGAATCTGATAGGCGATGGCCAGCCTGGGGGCGCTCGCATACAGGGCCATCTCGGTGGACCGGGTCCAGTTGCCGAACCGGATGAAGCCGTAACGCAGCAGTTTTTTCCAAAGCTGGGGCGCGGGGGAGACCGTGGCAAGGTCGAAGCCGAGGGAGACCAGGTTGGAGATGTTTCTGGCTCCACGGTCGCTCAACTGCTCGGGCGGATAGGAGCAGCACACGAGCAGGGGGTTCAGTCCAAGTTCGTCGCGGACGAACATGGCCTGCCGGGTGCTGTCTTTTCCGCCGCTGACGCCCACGATGCAGTCGTATCCAGAGGTGTTGCGCGCCCGTCCGAAGGCGGCGATTTTTTCCAGTTCCCGGTGGCGCAGTGCCCAGTCGATGTCCCCGGCTGCTTCGGCGAACCGGCATGCGGGGCAGACGCCATGCGCGTCGAAGACAATGCTCGGTCTGGTGTCCGGCTGCAGGCATTTGGAGCAGTATCGCATGGGCCTCATCCCCTGTTTTCTGAAAGCTGTTCCGGTTCGACCCGGCCGCGCTCTTCACCGCCGGAGAGAGTAGGGTCGGCGTGGCCTGCCAGCCAGTCGTCCCGGTAGAGGGCGAAGAAAACGAGGTCCACTTCACGCCCGCGCCAGACGTAATGCCTGATCCGGCGACCGTCCTCCACCATGCCGACGGAGCGGGCCAGCGCCACCATTGGGGCGTTGACGGCCATGGTCCCTGCCTGGATCTTGCGGACGCCCCGGTTGCGGAAAAGATGGTCGCAGACGCCTTCCCAGGCCTCCTTGCCGAACCCTTTGCCGCGGGCTGTGGCGTTGCCGACGAGAATGGAGATGTTCGCGAGGCTGTTGTGCGTGTCGAGGGCCACGCTGATGTTTCCGATGTGCGCGCCGTCCTTCCTGGCGACGATGGCCCAGAACGAGTTCTGGCTTCCCTCGAAGCTCATGCGGTACGCCCGGCAACTCTCCATGGTATGGCGGCGGTGCCGCTGCTCGCTGAAGGCCATGAGGTCGGGATCGTTGAGCCAGGCGAGGTAATGCTCGCCGCAGTGCTCTTCGCCGAAGGCCACGATGCGAAGCCTGGGAGTGATGATGGTCGTGTGCTCGTCGTCAGCCATTGCCTTCTCCACGGCCTGGGCCAGGGATGTCCTGGCGGTCGTCCACCCATCCGCGCCCGATGAGGACATAGTTGTCCTCGACAGCTTCCGGATCCCTGCCGTCCGTGATCCGGAAACGGCAGTCGCCGGTTGCATCAAGGCGTGCCTGCCGTGTCCCCGGATCATCTGTGTGCCTGTCAACGCTGTCCAGCAGCCTCCAGGAACCATCCTCCCGCGTCCAGATGCGCGGGTCGCGGAATCTGTCGACGGTTTCGAGAAATTCGTCCTCAGGCATGCCGAGCCAGTCCAGCAGGAGCCTGAGGTCGGCGGGTGGGGCCATGTCGCGGTGCATGCGCACAAGCTCTATCCCCTGCTCGCGGGTCAGTCTGCCGAAGCGCAGTTCCCGTACGGCGTGGTCCGTGACCTTGCCGTATCCGTGCTTGATGTATTTGATGAAGTCGTGGACGCCGCTGTAGTGGAACGAATCGACATCGTTGTAGGTGTCGAACGTGCGCGCCTGGGCGGCGGTTTCGTAGCCGTAGGCGTCTATCATGGCTTCATGCTGGGCTTTCGAGTCCCAGCGGATGTAGTTGCCCAGATATATGCCCCGTACGCCAACCGAGGCGAGCTGCCGCTCATGGGGGTACACGAAGTGGAGCATGTCCCGTTCGGCGATCTCCGGGGCCGCGGCGAGCACGTCCTCGGCCTCGAAGCCCATCAGGTCGTGCTCCTTGCGGTATTTCCGGGTCATCTCCACCTCGTCGAGATGGGAGAACATGCCGACCTGGTCAAGGCCCTGGTGCGCCCCCCAGATGATCAGCGGAATCTTGAGCCGCACGGCGACCTGCACCGGATAGGCCGTCTCGCCGGCCAGGCAGTGCCAGTACATGCTGCCCATGAGGCGCAGGGTCGCCCTGGTGATGCGCTTGACGGTTTCCGGAGACACCGTCTGCATCAGGAAATCGCAATCAAAGAGCGTGCGGAGGTAGGCGAGATTTCGGATGCCGCGCTTGGTGTTGTAGTGCTTGTTGTAGGAAACCAGCAGGGGGTTCAGCCCCAGTTTGTTCTTCACCACGTGGACGATGAAATGGGAATCACGCGCGCCGCTTACGGGGACGATGCAGTCGTGCCTGCGCCCGCCGGGTGAGCGGAAGCCGTCCACGATGTTCCGAAGGCGTTCGAAGCGCTCCTCCCAATCCAGGGCGTCCTTTTCCTCGTGGATGCGGCATCCGCTGCAAACGCCCGCATCGTCAAAGGTCAGATGCAGCGGGTGGTTGGCGGGGTAGAGGCAGCGGGAGCAGTATCGCATGGCGTCGCCCGGTCAGTTGCCCGGCGCGACGGACCGCGCCTTGCGACCCAGCCGGTTGATGACCATGCGCACTTCTCCTTCCGGTCCGAGGAGGGCGCTGGCCAGGGGGGACCCGGCCGTGCGCGACGGGTTGTCGTAAACGGACGGACCGTCGGCCTCGCGCCAGGACAGCGTGTGCTCTCTGCCCAGCAGTTCGACCACTTCGGAGATGGTGTGGTACGTTCTCGGCGCCAGCACGTTGTCGAGAAACGTGTAAACGAACCCCGGCCGCAGCCCGAGGCCGAAGAGCCTGGCCTTGATCTCCGACGCTTCCATGGATGGCCCGATGGCGCCGCGCAGGGCGTCGAAAACCGGCCAGTACAATCCCCCCTGCGCATAGAGATAGATCCACAGTTGCCCGCCGTCCTTGGTGACGCGCATGTGCTCGAGCAGGCCTTTGCGGCAGTCCGGCGTATGATGGAGCACGCCGTTGGTCGCGACAAAATCAAAGGATTGATCGGGCCAGGCGCCCAGGTCCGTCGCGTCGCCCCGCACGGGGGTGACGTTGGCGACGCCCGTGTCCTTGAGAACCTTGCGGAAATAGTCGAGGCATTCCTCGCTGTGGTCCAGGGCCACCACCTCCGCTGCGCCCATCCTGGCCAGGGCGACAGACAGACGCCCAACACCGCAGCCGCCGTCGAAGCAGCGTTTGCCGCGGATGGTTTCGGATGTGATGCCGCTTGCCTCGAGGCGCCTGGTCACCAAGGATACCGAGTGGTCGTAGGCCTTGGGGTCAAATGCGGTCCAGGCGCTGCCGAAAATGGCGTCCGTGTCGTCGGGCGGGGTGCCGCAGGACGGAGCATCCGCATCCTTGAACGCGGCCTTGGCGTCCAGGAGGTCTTTCAGGTAGGCGGTATGGCGGGTGAAGAGGCCGCAAAGCAGTGCTGACGGGTCTTCCCGGGCGTCGGCCATCAGGAGCGTGTCCATGAGGTTCGCCACGGCGGTAGCGGACTGCAGGGCGGCGGTCTTGAAGAACGGGTGCCCCTGAAGCCGTGAGAGGGTTGTGGCGTAGGAGTCCAACAGCGTCTGGAAATGAGAGTCCATGTAGAGTCTCCATCTTCCGCCCCGGCGGTTCGGCAGCAGCCGAGTGCGGCGAAGTGTTCAGCCTGAAGCCGCGGGGGTGTGCGGCAGCCATCCCCGATGTGGCACCTGCGCCGTTCGGGGGCGGGAATTCGGCGCAACCTTCTCGCGAAATGCAAGTCCTATGCCGGAATGAGGGGCCTTTTCGCTTGTGAAGGGTGGTACGACGCTGCTCGGGCGGAATCAAGTCCCGAGCGCCTGAAACCACCTCCGGGCGGTTGCGGACGCCGCCGGACACGGGGTATGTGGCAGGCATGGAATACAGCTACACCCGGCGTGACCTGCTGAACGAACCTGCGACGTACATGTACCCGCCGTTCAAAGGGTGGGATTTTCTCGAAGCGTACCGAGCCTCGCGCCTGCACGTGCTCGGAGGACTGCTGGGCCAGCTCGAGCCCCTTCAAGGCGGCACAAGGGCATCCCGGGCAGCCCAGGCATCCTTGAACTCGGGTGGCGTCCTCGACGCCGCGTCGGCCTTCGCGGTGCATGCGGAACTCATCGGGGACGGCTGGTCGGGAGACGAGGCCGCCGGGAACGGCGGGCAGGAAACGGCCGGGGTGCTGCGGGGCATGCTGGCCTGCCCGGCGGAGCATGCCCCGCTGGAGGTGAATGCGGTGTTGCGTGGGCTGGTCCGGCGATTCGAGGTGAGCAAGAAGCTGCCGTGCGTGATGAGTCCCCCGCAGTACGGCCTGAAAGGCGCCCCCCTGACGCAGGTGGAACCCTACGCGGCGTTCGCCTGCCTCGTTGGGCTGGCGGGCATGTCCGCGCGCGACCTCCGGCTGGTCAACTGCCTCCTCAAGGCGTGCGACCTCCTGTGTTCCCAGGGGGTGGAGGCCCTTGCCGCTCCCTTGACGGCTCCGGCCGTCGCCTTGGCCATCATGTGCGAGATGTCCCTGGTCGGAGCCCTGTGGCCGGAGAAGCCATGCTGATGCGGGCGGTCACCCTGCTGGCGGGGGACACGGCCCGGTCTCGCTGTTACATGCAGGCGCTGGCGGGCATCGGCATCCTGCCGGAACAATGCGTGCTCCTGCCCAGCCCGGACGGCAAACGACCCGGCCAATGCGCGGCGGGGGAACAGAAGTCGGCCCTGGGATCGTGGGGCGCGTTCTTCCCGGGTGTCCCTCTGGAGCAAACCTGCCGTGATGCCGACGTGCCCGTAACGTTCGCACCCACGGGGGACATCAACGATGCCGAGGTGGTGTCGCTCCTGAACGGGATCAAGGCGGAAACGTTCCTGTATTCAGGTTTCGGGGGGGCGATCCTGCGCGGGCCGGTGCTGGCCTGCGGCAAGAGGTTCCTGCATGTCCACGGGGGTTGGCTGCCGGACTACAAAGGCAGCACGACGAATCATTACAGCATCCTGGAAGGCAACTTCTGCGGGGCGAGCGCCATTTTTCTGACCGACGTGATTGATTCGGGGCGCATTCTCCACCGTGCCCGTTTCCCCGCCCCGGAAGACGTGACCGAACTGGATCTCGTGCTCGACTCGATTTACCGGGCCGAGGTCCTGTGCGCCCTGGCGCGGCATTACGCCGCATACGGGGAGTGGCCGGATTCCGGGGTCGAGAATGTCCATTCGGAGCCGTATTACATCATGCATCCCGTGCTGCGGCACATTCTGATGCTCGGGGGGCGGCGGGGGGGCGGCTAGTCTTCCGATGGGCCTTTGGCGCGCCTCGCCAGAGCCACATAAATGTTGCAATACTGGGAGGGCGCAAACTTCAGGAGGAAGCTCTGGAGCAGTGCCCCCAACAGGTTCAGCCTGCAGCCTTCAAGGCGCATCTTGTGCTCGTCGAACGTCTTGTGGGTGGCATGCCTGAAGAAGCGAAACTTGTAGAGCACCGGCATGTTTACCACATAATGCATCGAATCCACTGTGAAACCGTTTGAGACGAGAGCCGCCCGGAATTCCGCCTCCGAGAGGTTCAGCTTGTGAAAGCGGTCAGGGGTGGCGGCGGATTTGGTTTCCCTCTGGCGCAGCCAGTCCGTCACCCGGGTGGTCATGTTGTCGGCCCTGAAGGATGCGCAAAGGACGCCGCCCGGTTTCAACACTCGCCTTGTCTCCAAGAGGGCCCTGCCCAGCATGTCGGGGGGCAGGTTGTGATAGAGGCCGAAGGCGAGGACATGGCTGAAGCTTTCGTCCGGATAGTCCAGGGAGCAGATGTCTCCGGTGGTCACGTCCAGGCTCGGATCAGCCTTCTTGAGCTTGTCCACCACCGACGGGATGAAGTCGAACCCGCGAATTGGCGCTCCGAGGGCGTGGTAGTACCGTAACAGCCTGCCCGCTCCGCAGCCTGCTTCCAAGATCCAGCCCTTGGGAGCGTTCCCCGTGGCCATGAGCGCATAGCGCAGGGGATAGGCGTCCTCGTTCTCCATGGGTTCATCGGCAGGGATGGCCGACCACCGTTTTTCCCAGTAATCCTTGTTGTCCCTGCTTCTGTAGGTGACGCGCATCAGTTTTCCTCCCTGCCGCCGGGGAACAGCGAAGCGAGCGTTTTGGCGTGGGCAAGCAGTGCCTCGAGTCCGGACGAGTTGTCGATGACCAGGTCCGGCCGGGCCGGTTCCGCGAAGGGCAGGGTAAGCCCCGGCAGGTCGATCTCCCCGCGCGCGCCTTTGGCGTAAAGCCCCTTGGGGTCGCGGCGGACGAGGTCCGGCAGGGGGCATTTGATGTAGACCTCCCTGTAGTCCCGGAGATTTTCGCGATTCCATTCCCGCGACTGCTCGAACAGGGAGAGGATGGCGGCGACGACGTGGATGCCCTGTCTGTCGAGGAAGCGGCAGAGCCTGCAAAGCCTGTCGGCGTTCTTCCTCCGGTCCTCCATGGTGTGGCCCAGGTCGTTGCCCCAGACTTCGCGGAGCACGTCTCCGTCCACCAGCGCCACGTTGGGCATGCGCCGCCGGACTTCCTCGGCGACGGCCGTCGCCAGGGTGCTCTTGCCCGCGCCGGAAAGCCCTATGATCCAGAGCACCATGACGGATTCTCCCTCCAATCGTGGCTGAAGCATGTGCCCTGGGCCAAGGCATCCTCCAGGGCGCGTTCGTAGGCCAGGACGTCCCGCCCGCTGTCCACCTCCAGCCAGCGACCTTCCACGGACACGACACCGACCGGCTGCCCCGCCTGGAGAAGCAGGCGCAGCAGCGACGTCATGTCGAGGCGGTCTCGCTGCGGGGCGGGCAGCCCGTCCAGCACGGCGCGGATACCCTCCCATCCCCTTGGCGTTATCTTGAGAAGCCCCATGTATTGCCCCTGGATTTCGTCCAGGGTCCGGGGCTTGGCCCCGATCTCGGCCAAGAGTCCTTCCTCGGCGCGGAAGGTCTCTGCGTCATCCAGCGGCGAGTCGAAGCGCAGACGCCACAAAGCCTCCCAGAGGCGGTCGCTGGTGATGACGATGTCACCCTCCGCCTCGGCCAAGCCCCGAACATGGCCGGGATGGTAGACGATGTCCGAATAGGCCACGATGCAGGCGCGGCGGCTGAGCACCGATGCGGCGCACGCCAGGCTGGCCACCATGTTCGTCTCTTGCCAGCGCGCGTTGGGGAACGTGGCGAACGGACCCTTCAGGGTGTCCCCCAGGTAGCCGGTGACCACGTGAATCTCCGTCAATCCGGCTTGTCGCAAGGAGTCCAGCTGCCAGTGGAGCAGGGGGCGCCCGGCCAGTCCGGTCATGCATTTGGGTCTGGCGCTGGTGAGCTCGCCCATGCGAGAGCCGCGCCCCGCGGCAAGGATTATCGCTGCTGGTCGCACCCTGATTCCTCCACAAAAAGACCGCGCGCGAGTCGCACGTCGCTAGGGTGATGGGGGCGTTCGCGTTCGGGGTGCCACATGACGGCGGCCACAGGCAGGGATTCGTGGACGAAGGCCTCGACGTCGCCCTCGGCGCTGAAGGCCGTGGGGGCAAGCCCGCCGCCCATCCCGCCTCGTGCCATGCCGAAGGCGTGGTAAGAGTTCACCTCGCGCGTGCTCCCTGACAGAGTGCGGATGCCGTGCCGTTTTCCGGGGTGGCCGCCGTCCGGGAGGGGCGAGAGCGCCCCGCCGAAGTAACGGTTGATGCACTGCGCCCCGCGGCAGACACCGAGCACGGGAAGCCGCCGGGATACCGCGATATCCAATATGAGACCTTCCGTAAGGTCCCTTTGCGGGCAGTCACCCGGAGTCTCTCCGCCACTCAGGATGAAGCCGTTCAGGCCCCAGGCGGTGATGAAATCCGTGACGTGCGCCCCCAGGTTGGGGATGGGCAGCCATGCCGCCTCTGGCAGGGCCGCCGCCATGAAGGCTTGCCAGTCATGGGCAAGGGCGTCCCGGCGTTCGGCGTATCCCGGGGCCTCGACGATGCGGCAGGTGATTCCGATACGTCTCATGGGCGGTCCGTGACGGGGCGCAGGATGCCGGCCACCGCATCCAGTTCCGCCAGGCAGGAGGGCTTGAGCGACTCGAACAGCTTTTCGCCGCAGCCGATGGCCGCGGGCAGGCCGTATTCGGCGCAGCGCACAGCCATGTGCGAATTGGCCCCGCCGAACTTGGTGACCACTCCCGCAATGGAGCGGGAGAAAATCCAGTCGAAACCGGGGTCTGCGTTTTCGATGCAAACGATTCGGCCAGCCAGGTCGGCCTGGCGCGTTTCCGCACCCAGCCTCGCCACGCGGGCGACAATCCGCTTGCGCGAGATGAAGTTCGGGGAGCTGCGGTGCTGGGGGGCCACGTAGACGTCGCGAGGACTCACGATCAGGTAGGGCAGGCGCAGGGTTTGGCCGAGGTCGAAGAGTGACCTGTTCCTGTTGATGAGCTCCTGGAAGTGTTCCTTCCTGTCTTTGAGTACCCCCACGGTAAGCTGCTCAAGTATCTCCTGGAACGTCAGGAAGGAAACGTTTTCCCTGGAGAAGCCGCACTCCTCGCCCCAGCAGGCCACACCTTCCAGGATGTCGGAAAGGTTGCGCGTGAAAACGAACTTGCCGTACTCTCTCCCGGCCACGGCGCGCCGGACGTAGGTCAGCAGGCCGTCCGCGCCGATGTCGCAGAGTCCTGACTCGGCCAGCAGGCTTTCGACCGCCCTGCGTTCCTGGCTGGTGAAGCTGAACTGGTGCTGGTCTGCCTGGGGGGGCTCGCTGGGCGTGGAGTCGAAGATGTCGCTTCGGGCGGCGTAGCAGGGCGAGAGGATGTCGTAGCTGCCGGGGCGCAGGTGGCCGTACCGGGAAAGGAAATCTTCCCTGGAGGACTGTCCGGCCAGGACGCGGTTGAAATCCCGGGTGATGTCGCTGGCCACGGTGGTGATGGAGCGGCGCAGCAGCGTGACCCGTTCCGTGTCCATGGCGCCCCTGGTCACCGCGGAGCGCAGCAGCGATTCCGCCATGAACGCGTGGCGGGCCAGTATGGAGAAGGGTCTGGTGCCGAGCAGGCGGCACTCCTCGGCCAGGGTCTTGATGACGGAGAGGCGCTCGTGGCCCGGCGTGAGGGTCTTGCTGCGGGAACGCTGGCGCGTTTCCAGCGCGGCCACGGCCGCCTCCGCAGTGGCCAGGGTGCCGGAGGGCGAAAGGTCGAGGCACTTGCGGGTGAGGCCCATGAGCAGCCCCTTGTACACTCCCAGGTCCCCGGGCGGCAGCAGGCCGGGGTAGAACTCGGCGATGAACGCGTCGAATCCGAAGTCCAGGCAGGTGACGGCCACCTTGAATTCGACCTTGTCGTGGAGCTCCGGATGGGCGCGCAGCCGTTCCAGCCACGCGTCCACCAGGACGGAAGCCATGTCCGGTGCGATGCCCTGCGGCAGGAAGGAGTTGAAGCTGGCCCGCACGTCGATGTAGGGCCTGCCCGCCACGAGCACCATAAGCTCTTCGGCGGGCATGGTCCTGTACCCCATGGCTTCGCGTGCCAGCCGCCATTCCGCCCGGGTTATCAGTTCCCTGTACAGCGAGGACGCCAGCGGATGCGGCATGATGCCGATCATCTCGGCCGGGTTCCAGTCCGGCATGACGCCCAGGATGCTCTGCTCGCCGTGGAGGCCCGGCTTGGGTTTGATGCAGCGTGAAACGAACGCCTCGATGAACCCGATGCGGTCGGCGATGCGCTGATCCACTTCGGGCGACCAGTCCCGGACTGAGGCCATCGGGCGCGCCTGGAAGAGGTACACCCGCTCTTGCCGGTCGATGCCGAATTCGATGTCTATGGCGGTGGATCCGAAAACCTGCTCGACCTTCCGGGCCAGCGCGAGCATGGCCCGCACCCTCGGGGAGCGGAGGTCGGTCTGCTGGACGCCCCGGAAGACGTGGATGGTCTTTGAAACGCCGCGGCCGCCCGTCACCAGGTCCGACCGGCCGGATTCGTCGTCGTAATTGAGAACGAGGTAGGGGGAACCGTCCTCCATGCAGCGCGTCATGATGACGCCGGAGACGACGATGTCCTGGACCATGCTCTGTACCAGCACCTGGTCACGGGGATCGCCCGGCATGGACGCCGCCACCGACGAGACGGCCTGGCGCAGTTGGGCCTCTTCCGTGGGGTCTATGTCCAGAAGAGAGAGGAACGCGCCCGCATTGGAGTTCTCGTGCGAATCCTCGGACCGGGAACTGGACCGAACCACCACGCGGCCCTGCCTGAAGCGCGCCATCAGCTTCGCGATGATGCTCTCCGCGTCGTCCTCCCACTGGCGCAAGTCGAAATACTCAAGCTCGGGGATGGCCAGCTCCGGATGCGCCTCGCGCAGGCTTTGCAGCGTTTCCGCTTTCGTGGCGAATTTCATGGGCAACTCCACGCCGTCACGCGCGCAAGTTTGATGCATGCAGTCGTGATGACCCGTCTCCGGCGGATCACGGTCCGGTCTTCGCGGGGCGTCATGCGGCGGGTTCCTCCCCGGCCGTGTCAGGATGCAGGAGCGTCTCGTCCGGCCCTGATATCCATGGGTTGCGGAAGACGCCCTTCTTGTGCAGGCGCAAAAACTGCAGCCTGGCGAGAACGGAGAAAAGAGGGAAGACCAGGGTGTAGAACAGCCTTCGGCCGAATTCGCCCGAGCCCTGTGCAAGTCCGTCCCGCAGCCAACGCACGGAGGGGAGCTCTCCCCGCAGGGGATGCCACAGCAGCGCGAGGAGCCCGGCGGAGGTATCGGGCTGCGGGGGGTGGGTCGGCTCATACCCTTGCTGCACCATCTCTTGGGAGAACAACCGTTCAATCAGTCGCATTTCCCGGGGAGCCAAACGTGTCCTCCAACGCTCGGTCACGTAGCGGTTCGGCCCGGTCACCGTATCGGCGACCTCCTTGGGGTCGTTGAGCAGCAGGCCGTTCGTGCATGTCTGGTAGCGGCTGTTGTAGGCTCCTGTCCCCCGCCAGGGCCTGCCGACGATCGTCGGCTCAAAGTCAGGTGCGGCCCAGGGGGCGTGGAAGGGAACCTCCAGCCATCGGCATAGCCCGCGAAGGGTGGGGACGAAGCGCAGGTTGAGGTCTTCGTTGCGCACCGTGAGAAAACGGGACGGGTGTTCCTTCTTGAGGCGGGAGATGGTCTTGCCGGTCTCGGCAGCGTACCACATCCAGATCAGCCACACGCTGTTGTCCATGCGTTGGTCAAGGGTGGCGAGTTCCTTGATCCTACGGGCGAAGGTTCCGGGGGCGACGGCGTACATGTTGCCGAGGGCGTTGACGAACTGGTGCCGGTTGGAGGCGAACATCGCCCTGGGGTCGCGCACCATGCTGAGAAACCTGGCCTGAGGGAAGTCGTTTCGGGCGCATGCCAGAACCTTCCCGGAGAAGCCCGTGCGGACGTGTTCCGTTCTGAGGCTGACCGCGTCCGCAAGCAGGATGTAGCGAACCTGGCCGAGATCCCTCCCGGCGGCCAGGGCGAACGCAGCATACGCCGCCAGAAAAAGGTCTCTCCGGCTGACGGTGTCGTGCGCGCGCGCGAGGGTGTTCAGGACGTCCCGGCCGAGGGACCGGTCGAGGGGGGTGTCCGGGTCGGCGCCGAACCGGTGCATGGTTTTGGCCATCTCCCGGTCGGGGGTTTTGAGGACATATCGGAAGTAGGTTTTGTGCTGCAGGAACTCCACGGCCTTGCGTGAGTCGACGACGGGGGCGTCGCCGAATTCCGTGACAAAATACGAATACAAATAGTGCACCCACGGGCATGTCAACACCTGCGGGTGCTGATCGAACACGGTCAGGCAGAAGCCGTTTCCGGCGCGTCCCACATGGTCGAAGAGCAGGGCGAGGTTGATTCTTCCGGCAAGCTCGTCAAGCGAGGGAGGTCGCATGCCACCCCCATTCTCCGCCCGACGGGACTCCTCGGCGCTCTGCGGGGCGCCGCCGGAAGCCGTCCGCACCGGGAGGAACTGCGTTGAACTGGGCTTTCTGGCTCATGCGGCGCCTCGTGCTTCGCGGCCGTGGGGGGCTTGTGACGGGCTATTCCGCCTGTGAGCATTGCGGCCGCGTTTGCGGCGCACGGCCACGATGTGTCGCGCGTCGCAAAAACAAGCCCTGTCCACCACGTTTTGCAGGCCTTCCTCCATGAGGGCGAGCCGTTCGTCCACTTCCTGCAGCATTTGTTCGGGGTAGACCCGCGCCAGCGCCTGCATGAGCATTCTCCTCAAGTCGGCCGCATCCTGGCCGAAGATCCACTGGGAGACGGGTTCCAGTCCGCCGATTTCCATGCAGCGCCTGATGGATGCCTCGGTGAAAAGCTGCGTATGCAGCACGCTGTCCAGATTGCGTGGCGCATGGACGTCGAAAGCGCTCTCCAGCGCCGTGGCGAGGGAGAATACCGGGACGCTGAACGCAAGAACAGTCCCTTGTGGCTTGTCCGAAAAGGCGGTGAAAAAGTCATGCACGTCCGGAATGTGCTCCAGGACGAAAAACGCGGCGAAGATGTCCGCCTGCGTGGCGCGGACCACATCGCTCAACGGGATCCGCGAGTGGACCGCGCTGCCGGCCGTCAATGCGGCCTCGGCCCTGCCGACCAGTGCCGGGTCCGCATCGAAGCCGGTGAAGCGGGACGCGCCAGCCTCTTCCAGGCATTTCAGGAACTGTCCGTCGCCGCATCCCAGCTCGACCCAGCGCGCATCCAGCAGGGATTGGCGGGTCATTCCCAGCAGATCGGCCTGTGAGAGAACCCATTCGAGCTTGGGCTGATAGACGAGGCTTCTGCGCTTGGCCGTCGCCGCGTCGCCCTGCTTGTCGTAGACGGCGCTGTAGGTAAGGCCGCCCTGGCCTGAATGCGGGTATCCCTCGGGCGGCAGGCACCCGATCATGACGTGCCCGCACTCCCCGCACCGTTTGTACGATTGCCCACGATGGATAAACGTGGGGGAGTGTTCCAGGGCGGCTCGGCACACGCAGCACCAGGGGCGTGGCAGGCACCCTTCCAGCGCTGCGACGGCCTTGTGTATTCCCCCGCTCCAGGCGTCGTCCATGTCGGAGAGCTTGCGGGACTTGTCGCGGATGTCCGCAAGGGGCTTGGAAAAAAGCGTCCGCATGCCGGGCTCAGGGACGCCCGACGGCGGCGTCGGTACCCGTGGGCAGTGCTTCTCTCTGCCGGTGTTTTCCCGCGCGGTCGCTGACGAGCCTGACGCCGGGCGAAAAGGGAAGCAACTGGCGACCTGCGGCATCGTTTTTCTCTCGTGAAAAAAATCTGGCCAGCTCCAGGTCGCGCTTGCTGTTGATGAAGAAGCACTCATCGTCGGAAACCACAAAATGAACGGAACGCGCTCCGGTTGTCGACCCGCGGAGGATGCAGGCATTGCGGACGGAAAAGACGTTCTTGAGCTCACGGAAGACGGTGTTGAAGTCGGAGTAGAGGAAGCCGGAGTTGTTGATCGGCAGTAGCCCGTGCGGGGTCCTCGTGAACAGGGGGCTGCTGATCTCTTCCGCGGTGAAGGAGCTGTCGGCCTCGTTGTTGATCAGCGTGAAGACGCTCTCTTCCAGGGTGTCGGTGGTGGTCGCGGGCGACTGGATGTAACACAGGGTCGTCAGGCCGTTGTCCCCCAAGCCTCTGGCGCGCAGCACCTGCTCAAGGGTGTCCACCAGCGGGCGGGAAGGCAATGTGGACTCCACGGACCGCTGGACGAAGCAGAGCCTGCTGTCCGAGAAGCCGGCCAGCACTTCCCCGACGTCGGTGGTGTCGCACGTGACAACGATCGACTCGAAGACGTCCGACCTCAGGCATTTCTCGATGGCCAGCCGCAGGAGGTTTTTTCCCCCTATCTCTTGGCGCCACAGGTCCGGGTAAATGTCAAAATTCTGTCTGCACGGGATGACGGCGAGGATCGGGCCGTTCTCCCGCAGGCGGTCGCGGCAGGCTTCCCGCTTTATGGTGCGTCTGGATTCCAGGATGCGCTGCGCGTTGTTCGTCATGTTGTAGCCATGACGCCGGTAGTAGAACAGGGGAAGGTTGACGTTGGAACAGCGGTGAGAGTCTTTTATCCTGTTCCAGATATAGAATCCGTCTTGTGCGTTGAGCTCCTCGGAATATCCTCCGACTTCCTCGACAACGGATTTCCTGAACATGGTACAGGCGCCGTGGGGGGGCATGTCCTGTATGTGATTCTTGTAATGGAGCTGTTCCCGTCTCTCGTTGGCGAAGATGCAGCCGTATTCGTCGATGAGGTAATAGTCCGGGAAGGCCAGGGCCGAGCGGGGATTGGCATCCAGATGGTTGGAGAGCACGAGCAGGATGTTCTCGTCGAACACGTCGTCCGCGTCCAGGCGGATGAGGTATTCGCCGCGCGCGGCGGAGACGGCCAGATTGGCGGCCTTGGCAAGCCCGTTCCCTTGGCCGTGCAGCAGCCGTACACGGGGCATCCTGGCGTAGCACTCCATGATGTCCAGGGTGTTGTCCGTGGAGTTGTCGTCGATGAGGATGAGTTCCCAGTCGGCGAAAGACTGTCGGAAAACACTCTCGATCGCCTCCCGGAGGAAGCGCGCGTAGTTGTGCGAGACAATGTAGACGGTAACCTTCACCGTTTCGTGTGATGCCGGGGCCTTGCTCATGGACGTCCCCTTTGTGCAGGGCTGCAGGGATTTTGGCGCATGTCATGCAAGACGCGCGCCATCTTCTACATGCAGAGCTTGAGGTCATCCCGGAAGCGGCAAAGCGCGGTCAGCTCTTCCGAATCCATGCTGCAGGAGTGGTCCGGCCCCTCCATGGATTTGTCCGTAGTGAAGTGTTTTTCGATGATGCGTGCCCCGCGTGCGAGAGCCGCCATGGCCGCGCTGATGCCAAGGGTGTGGTCGCTGAACCCGGCATACCGGGCGAAATCCACGTTGCCCAGGCGGAGATCCTCCAGGGGGGTCGGGTACTTCGGTATGCAGTACAGGAAGTCAACCGCCGCCCGGGTCGGGATGAGGGGGAAATCCGGGCGGTCCCAGAAGCCGAGGGAGACGACGAGGGGCTTGCCCGTTTTTCCCAGCGCATCAAGAAGGGCGTCGTCCCTGATGGAGCGGGAGGCCACCTTGTACCGGCTTGCACCGGCTTCTTCCAGCCAGGCGATCCGGCTGACGTCGAAGACCGAGGCCATGAATTCGATCCCGGCCTCCCGGCAGGTTTCCGCCAGGGAATCCACGTCGCGCCGGGAGAGTTCCGTGCGGCAGTTGTAGGCATACCAGGGGTTGTTCTCCCTGGGGAAAAGCGCTGGGGCATCGTACACCTGGAACTTGGCCACATCGGCGCCGCAGGCCGCGGCCATGCGTACCATCTTTTGGGCGAGCGCGATGTCGCCGTTGTGGTTCTGTCCGATCTCTGCGATGACTTCCATTTATATTTCCTGTTGTTGCATGGCGACTAGCGCCATGAGTCGGCAATGTCCAGCCACATGTCAAGCATGATGTAGCAAAACAGGGTGTGCCCATTGAGCCTGTTCCGGTCGTGCAGCATCTCGCGGGCCGTCGTTGCTGCCCCGGTCGCCAGCAGCTTGTGGCGCGACAGGGCCGAGGAGGGCGAGAATGCGGCCTGGAGCAGGTCGGACCAGTCCGTCTTGAGCCAGTGGTCAATGGGGACGTTGAAGCCGTGTTTCGGGCGGGCGGCCACCTCCTGGGTAACCGTGTCCGAGAAGGCTTGGCGCAACACCCACTTGAGCTGTCCGTCCCGGACGAGCAGAGGGAGGGGGAGTTCCCGTGCGAGAGCCTGCACCGAGGGGGCGGCGAAAGGTATGCGACCTTCCACGGAGCGGGCCATGGTCATGCGGTCTGCCTTGGCCAGCATCTCGAACGGAAAATAGAACGCCTGATCCTGCCGGACGTAGTCGATGGAGTCCCATGGGCCGTCCTTGTACGCCTGGAAGTGCCGCAGGGATGAGCCCAGGCCGACGAACGGTTCCTTGGCGAACAATGCCCGTTTTTCGGATTCGGCGGCGTAATAGTGCCATGCCCAGGCCCTCTCGGGGGGGGCATAGCCTGCCAGGGCGATCAGGCGCTTCTCCAGGGGGAGGCCGAAGTTCTGGAAGGACACGGGCGCTTCGTCGGGTTTGGCCGACCGTCGGCTTCGCATCGCGTCCAGATGAAGATACCAGGAGTAGCCGCCGAAGGCTTCGTCGGCCCCGTCGCCCGTGAGCAGCACCTTGACGCCGTCCTTGCGCGCCTCATGCGCCACGGCCATGACCCCGAGCCCGGAGGAGACAGCGAAGGGGAGATCCCCGGCCGCGCAGAAGTCCGGCAGCAGCGCGCGGAAGTCCCCGCCGGTCACGCGGATCGTCCTGTGGGTGGTGCCGAGCCTTCGCGCCGTGGCCTCCGCAAGGGGGGACTCGTCGCTGCGACCATGGTAAGGGTCGTGCAGATCCTCGAACCCGATGGTGAAGGTGGATAGGCTGGGGAGGGCGCGGCTGGCCAGGGTGGCCACGATGGAGCTGTCCAGCCCTCCGGACAGGAAACACCCCACCGGCACATCCGACAGAAGCCTGCTGGTGACGGCCTGTTCCACCGTCTGCCTCACCAGGGCGACGATGTCGTCGGGGGCGAGGCCGGAAACGTCCGGGGTGCGGTCGTACCGGCATTCATATGGAACGATCCTTCTGCCGTCCTGTCCGTCTATCAGCAGGTGCCCGCCCGGAAGATGCTTGATGGATCGGAACGCCGTGTCCGGCTCGGGAATCCACAGGAAGGTGGGGAAGTCCCAGAGGGCCTGGTAGTCCAGTTCCCGGTCGACGTCCGGGTGGCGCAGCAGGGATTTCACCTCTGAGGCGAAGGCGAGTCCTCCGCAGGGCAGGACGGTGTAGTACAGCGGCTTTTCGCCGTAGGGATCACGGGCCAGAATGAGCTTGCGCTCCCGCTCGGACCACAGGGCACAGGCGAACATGCCGTCCAGCAGCGAGAACGCCTTTTCTCCATGGCGTTCGTACAGGTGGCAGATGACCTCGCCGTCGCAGGTGGTGTGGAAGCGAGTCCCGGACGCCTCCAACTCACGGCGCAATTGCGGCGAGTTGTATATCTCGCCGTTGTAGAACAGAACCACGGACCTGTCGGCGTTGTAGAGCGGCTGGCCGCCCCCCGCCACATCGTTGATGGACAGGCGGCGCATCCCGGCGGTGTAGCCGGGCCGCTCGTAGCGCCCGTCCTGGTCTGGGCCCCGGTGTTTCAGGGCCGACAGCATCCTGTCGAACGTTTCGGGTGATGGCGGGCTGGCGCCTTTAACCCCGCATATGCCGCACATGTCTTCCTCGCCCGTGGAGGCCGGAGCCGTTTGAACGGGTCACAGATGACGCCGCAGTTCCCACACCTTGTCGAAAGCCGTGCATACGTCGTCCAGGTCTTGCGCGCTCATGGCCGCATGCATGAGGTCATGGCAAAAAATGCCGTTGGAGTGCAAGTCCTCCACAACGGGGCAGATGCCTGGCGAATAGTCCACCTGCGGGGCCAGGGAGAACGGGAAGCCGTTTTTCCCCAGGGCGATGCGCTGCTGGAAGATGGGCAGCATGTAGATGGGCTTCACGTACCCGCCGTAGAGCTTCACGCCCTCCTTCTCCCGGCCCTGCGTGGGGCGCAGCTCGGCCTTCACCGCCTCCAGAAAGCGGTCGCGCGGGCAGCCAGCCTCCTGGGCGTCGAAGAGCAGCGGCAGCAGGTAGAAGGAATGGGACGCACCAGGCCTCAGGCCGCCGAACGAGATGGCGGGGATGCGGGTCAGCCGGTCCACGGTGCGGGCGCAGTTCTCCCTGCGCTTCTCCACAAGCCCGGGGAGCTTTTTCAATTGTTCCCTGGCGATGGCGGCCTCGATCTCGGTCATGCGCATGTTGTGGCCGACGAGGTTCACGAGGTTTGTCTCGCCCTTGGGGCCGGCGACGGCCTCTGCGTGGTTGCGGATGAGCCGCATGCGCTCGGCCAGGGAATCGTCGTCGCTGACCGCCACGCCGCCCTCGCCGCAATGGATGTGCTTGTGGCAGTTGAGGGAGAACACGCCTATGTCGCCCAAGGTGCCGGCCCTCTTGCCGTTAAGGTGGGCCAGGGGGGCCTGGGAGGCGTCCTCGATGAGCAGGAGCCCGTGGCGGTCGGCGATCTGGCGCAGCCGGACGAAGTCGCAGGGGTGCCCGAAGATGTCCACGGCCAGGATCGCCCTGGTTCTCGGGGTGACCTTCGACTCCACGCTGTCCGGATCCAGGCAGAAGTGGCGCGGCTCCACGTCGGCGAATACGGGGATCGCCCCCCAGAACAGGGGGGCCGTCGCCGAGATGCACATGCTGAAGGGCGTGACGATGACCTCGTCTCCGGGGCCGACGCCAGCCGCGCCCAGGGCGCACACCAGCGCTGAAGATGCCGAGTTGACGGCCACGGCGTGGCGCGAGCCGAACTGGGTAAGCCACTCCTGCTCCAGAGAGCGCACTTCTGGCCCGCCGTTGAATCCGTCGCACCAACTCCCCATGAACTGGGAGAGCACCCCGGATTCGACAACGCGCACTGCCGCGTCCTTCTCCTCCGCCCCGATGGGGTTGTACCTGGGGAAAAGGCGGTCCCGGACGGGAGGGCCGCCGAACAAGGCCAGTTGTTTCTTGGCGTTCATATGGCGAGATGCCTCTCCAGATAGATGTTCGATTCGCGTCGCCCCGCGTCGTTCCGGCCCGGCTGGAAGCTGATGATGGGCAGCCCGGCCGCCAGGGCCGTGAGCAGGGTGATGCTGGTCATGCCCCAGACTTCGTCAGCCTGGGCCATGAGTTCCTCCGGCGCGGTGTCCACCAGCTTGAAGTTGATCCCGGCGGTCGTCCAGGATGCGAAGTCCTTCCGGGTCAGGGGCGGGGTCTGCCGGGGATGCGGCTTGACGAGCACCGTGATCCCCTGGCGGTGCCTCGGAATCCAGCCCGCCAGGCAGGCGATGACGTCGGGTACGGCGTAGCCGTAGTTCCCTCCGGGGGGGGAGGGATCCAGAAAGAGGACCGCCGTGCGGCGGCCGTGCGTACGAGGGTGGGCGTCAGCCATGTGACGTATCCTGTCTGCGGCGGCTTCCAGCGCGGGATGCCCGAAACTGACCAGGCGTGCCGAGGGGAGCCGCGAGGCAAGCGCTGGCGTGCGTCCGCACTCGGAGGAAAACCCCCGGAGCGCCTCGTCGTCCGGCAGGAGAATGACGTCCGGCAGGACGGCCTCGCCGGTCTGGCCGTCAAGGAAAGGGGATGCGTAGTTCTTCCAATGGTCGAACACGTAGAGTGATCGGATCCCCGCCCGACGGCATGCGTTCAGGATGCCCCGGGTGCGGGCGAAATCCATCCTCGCGCCCAGCCACAGGTCGGAGCCGGGCGCCAGCCCCGCAAGATGCAACTCGTGGAAGGGACGCGCGCCGACCTCCGCCGCCCGACCAAGGGCCCATCCTTCGGTCAGCAGGGCGACCGAGGCGACATGGCGGCGCAACTCGGGCTCGATTTCCATGAGCACGGCCAGCGCGCCGGGGTCCGCCGCGAGCAGGCGGGCACAGCCCACACCCTCGCTCAACCGCCCGACCAACGACCGCCAGCCGGTCACGCCCTGCCTCCAGTCGGAGTCTGCGTGGCCAGTTCGTGGGCGATCTCCTGGGCTCTCAAGGCGTCCCGGACGCCGCAGCGCGGCGGTGGGGCATCCCGGCCGTTGGCCTCCAGCAGCTCCCGGAGGTGGTCGAGCAGGTTGAGGATGGCCTGGCCGTGGCCGGTATCCTCCCGGCCGGAAATGCCGAGGCTGTCGCACCGGTAGTGCGGGCTGTGGCGTATGCCGTAGCGGTTGAGGGTGAAGCCGTCCTCGTTGACCTGATAGCGCGCCTCGCGCGTCACGATGTCGTATTCGAAAAAGGTGAAGGCCCGTTCGTCCTGCCCCTGCAGGAAGAACTGCGGGCAGCGTTCAAAGCGCATGAAGGCGGAGACCGTCGGGTCGGCCTCCCAGAAGTCGGACGTGCGGCCGAGCGCCAGCACTTCCAGCGGCTCGCCGAACAGGAACCTGGAGAGGTCCAGCGCGTGCGATCCGTTGTGGCTTACTCCCTTGGCGTATTTGACGGTGACGTTCTGCACCAGTTCCTCGCCGTCGCGGATTCTGCGGGCCAGGGAGGCGTAGAAGGGGACGAAGCGCCTGGTGTAGTTGACGAGAAACACTCCGCCCCAGGCTTCTGCCATGGAGGCGATTCTTCTCGACGAGGCGAGGTCCGGACCCAGGGGTTTTTCGCAAACAATCGCGCGGGCGGAGGATTTGATGGCGAGCGCGGCCAGTTCCTCGTGTTTGGCCGTGGGAGCGCAGATGCTGACCACGTCCGGTTGCACGTCGGCGAGCATCCGGGCCGGGTCGCCGAAGAAAGGCGTCCCCCAGCGGGCGCTTTCCATGCGGCCGGAGGTTTCGTCGGCGTCGGCGATGGCCTCCAGCGTGAAGGCGGGATGGGCGCGGTAGCCGCCCGCGTGGGTCAGCCGCGTCCCGCAAGCGCTCCCCTCCGGAGCGTCGAGGCGCGAGCCGATGGCCCCCGCTCCGATGATCACGGCCCTGTACGGCATTCGTCAGCCCTCCTGGGGGGCCTTCTGGCGCACGCGGGCGTTGATGGAGGCCAGCTGCGGCCGGTCGCGCAGGAAGGCGACCACGTCCTCGGCGCTGAAGTCCTGGTCCAGGGGCAGCAGCGCCTCGAAGACGGAGCACATGAGCTCGTAGTCGGGGAATTCGTCCACGGTCAGGCGCAGTTTCGGGAGCATGTCTTCGGTGACCCCCCAGCTGCCCAGGCGGAAGCGCTCGGGGCGGGTATAGATGTAGTAGCTGCCGTGCACCCGGTCGATGGGGTCGGATGTCAGTTCGCCGACGAGCGCCAGCACCTCCGTCGGGAACAGGCGGACATCGAAGCCTATGGGCAGCGTTGGCGGCATGTTGTTGCAAACGTAGTCGTAGCTGCCTTCAAGGAACATGGCAACGGACCGGTCGATGTGCCGGTGGTCCACGGCGGGGCAGTCGCCGGTGAGCTGGACGATGATGTCCGCCCCGAAGGTTGCGGCCGCGCCGAGGAGCCTGTCGAGCATGTCGTTTTCGGAGCCCCGGAAGACGGGGCAGCCATGCTTGCGGCACGTGGCCTCGATGATGTCGTCCGCTGGGGTCTGGGTGGTGGCCACGACCACGGTGTCCACCAGCGCGGCCCGGCGGACACGCTCGATCATGCGCACCAGCATCGGGCGTCCGGCCAGGTCGAGCATGACCTTGCCAGGCAGGCGCGAAGACCCCATCCGGGCTTCGATGATGGCGCTGACTTGTGGTTTCTTGTTCACCAGGGTTCATCCTTGCATGCGGTTTCCCGTCTGTCTTCGCCCCGTGGCCCGGAAACGTGCCGGGAGCGCGCACAAGCGTCCGGCGGCGGCATTGCCCCGGACTTGACTGTGTCACGCAGCCTTTGCAAAGGCGATGCCAGTGTCAGGAATTCGATGTGCGGGCATGTAATTTGCAAGTTTCTGCGTCGCTTCCGAATCTTCCGACCGTGCCGGGCGACGATGCATGCGACCGGCATGCGCTCTGCCTTTAAGGATTCCATCAGTCCAGGAGAACGAAATGAGCCAACCCATTTTCCGCCAGGCGACGAACGCGAAGGCTCTCTTTGCCAAGATAGAGCACATCGTGGCCAATCTTCCGCCCATCGAATACCATGAGAGGTGGAACGGCGAGGTGGATTTCTACGGGGCGAGCCACCGCATTGCCCGTGCCCTGGGATTGGAAAAGCCCCTTTATTCCGCCGCCACGTGGATACACGGCTGGCTGTGGAGGGATTTGTCCGAACCGGGCGTCCTGGTTGACGCGGAGCGCATAGGCATGAGCAATCTGGTGGCCACGAAGGAGCAGGAGAAGTTCCTGCACGGGCACGGCTACAAGAGAGCCGTGGCGGCGGGCACGCCGTTCATCTACGCGAGCGCGGCGCCGCTGCAGAGAATCCCAGGCAGCATCATCGTGTTCCCGCAGCACATCACGCAGTGCGCCAAATACAGCATAAGCGGCCGGAGTCTGCCGTACGTCGATTTCGTCGTGAAGCTGAAAGAGCGGTTTCCGCTCGTCGTCGCGTCCATCGGCTACGAGGACGCCGTGAAGGGCAACTGGATCGAGGCCTTCGAAGCCGCGGGCATACCCTGGATCACCGGGGCCTGGACCTACGACAGGAACGCCCTGGAGCGCATGCACGCCGTGTTCGGGCAGTTCGAGTTCGTGACGACGAACACGCCGGGCTCGCATCTGGCCTATGCTTCGTATTGCGGGTGCAAGGTTTCCTACTGGGGCAAGGATTGCGGATACCAGAAGCAGGAACTGGACACGCACCCCCACCACCTGAGATACGGCAACGTCACGAACGTGCTGAAAACAATGGATTTTACCGAATATTGCCGGAATCGGTATCCCTTCTTCTTCACCGAGCCGGAGGACGCCACGACCCACGTTGACTGGGCCCGTCAGGCCCTTGGCGAAGAGAACCGGAAAAAGCCCGAGGAGATCGCGGAGCTTTTGGGCTGGAACATCCGCAAGGCGCCTTCCGGAACGTGGTATCCCGTCAACAAGATCGACGCCCTGAACAACGTCGAGCTCTTCGCCAAGGCCCTGGCTCGCTCCACCGTCGGCAGGCACGACGAAGCGTTCAAATTCACCAACGCGCTCAAGCGCCGCCACGTCCGCATGCGCGACGTGGACGTCATCCGCGCCCGCTACTTCCTGTCTGTCGGCAACGAGCACGGAGCCCGTGAGGCCCTCAAGGAGGAGTTGCGGCACTTTCCGGACAACGCCCAGGCCACTGCCATGCTTGAGGAACTCGGCGGCGACGTCTTCAAGCCCCATGTGGCCACGAACGAGGCGGACAAGGAATTCATCGACCTCTACAACACCGTCCGGCCCTTCACGCGGCTGAACATCAAGCGAGCCCGCTCGCTGTACGACCTGGCCATGCGCGTGTGCCGCGAAAACGTTCCCGGCAACATCGTCGAGTGCGGCGTGGCGGCGGGCGGTTCCACCATGCTGCTGGCCCTGGTGGTGCAGAAACACAGCAAGATGCCGCGCCGGGTCTTCGCCTTCGACACGTTCACGGGCATGCCCGACCCCGAGGATGTGGACACCGCCAACGGCGTCCCGGCCGACGAGACCGGATGGGGTACGGCCACCTGCGCCGCTCCAGAGGAGTTTGTCCGGGCCCAGTGCGAGCGCCTGGGAGTGGGCGGCATCGTGGCGACCCGCAAGGGACTGTTCGAAGCCACGCTGCCGGTCCATCGCGAGGAGATCGGGCGGATCGCCATGCTCCACATGGATGCGGACTGGTATTCCTCCACCATGACCATCCTGGACAACCTCTTTGAACAGCTGGATGGCCGCGCCCTGATCCAGATCGACGACTGGGGCGCCTGGGACGGCTGCAAGAAAGCCATCCTGGACTTTTCCGTCCGGCACGACCTCTTCTTCGACGTCAAGGATATCGACGGGACGGGCGTGTGGTGCGAGATGCCGACCAGGACCGGAAAACAGGCCCCGGGGCAGGGCGTCAAAACTCCGCCCCCCGGCGATCCGTTCCTTGACCCCCAGCTCTCCCCGGAATTCGCGGACCTCTACGTGGTGCGCACCAGGATTCTCGAACGGCTCAACCAGGCCATTCCGCTGTTCCGGGGCACGCTCCTGGACGTGGGCTGCGGCCAGATGCCCTACCGGGAGCATATCCTTGGCCGCAACGGCAAGATCACGCGCTACGTGGGGCTCGATTTCGCCACGGGCAAGTACGCCGACAGAAAACAGCCCGACATCACATGGGACGGCACCGTCATTCCCTTGGCGGACGCCTCAGTGGACTGCGCCATGGCCACGGAGGTTCTGGAGCATTGCCCCGATCCGCTGGCCGTGCTCAAGGAGATCAGGCGCGTCCTGGCGCCCGGCGGCGCGTTCTTCTTCACCACGCCGTACCTCTGGCCCATCCACGACGCCCCGCACGACCACTACCGCTACACGCCCTACGCCATGGAGCGATTGTTGGCAGAGGCGGGCTTTAAGGATGCACATGTGGGCGCCCTGGGCGGCTGGAACGCTTCCCTGGCCCAGATGATGGGCCTGTGGCTGCGCCGCGCGCCCATGGCCGCGGAAACGCGCGAGGGCCTCACGCGGGACCTGTTCCCCTTCTACCAGGAACTGCTGCGCACGGACGCCGTGCCAGATGATTTTTCCAGGAACCCCATGATTACAGGACTTGCCGGGACGGCCGTGGCACCCGCCAACTCCGCCGTAAAGGCGACGTCCGCATCCGGCGCATCCGTCCTGGCCAACGAGCCGGGGCCGCGGGTGATCATCGTCACCGACCAGTTCCCGGTGTTGTCGCAGACCTTCATTCTCGACCAGATCACCGGCCTCATGGACCGGGGGCTGGGCGTGGAGCACTGGTCGCTGCAGCGCATGGACGAACCGGTGGTGCACGATAACGTGCGGCGGTACCAGCTGCTGGAAAAGACGCGGTACATCACCCTGCCGCCGGATTCGCTGCGTGGCGACCCGCACAAGTGGACCGAACGTTTTCTGCGGGACAACGGCCTCGTCCCGCCGGACGATGCGGCGGCCATCCAGATTCACTTCGGCCCCAACTTCCGCAAGCTGGAGCCGTTGTTCAGCGTGTACCCCGGCCTGTGCGTGGCGGTGTCGTTTCACGGCTACGACGGCTCGGCCACGTTCCGGGTCAAGGGTGCCGACGTGTATGCCGGGCTGTTCGCCCGTGCGGACCTGATCACCACGCCCAGCCAGTTCATGAAGGACACGCTGGTGCAGTACGGCTGCCCGGAGGCGAAGGTCGTGGTGCACCATTACGGAAAGGACACGACGGCGTTCGCGCCTGTCCCGCGTGAGGACGGGCGGGCGAGGGTGCGCGTGCTCAGCGTGGCGCGCTTCGTGGAAAAGAAGGGGCTCGAATATTCCCTGGCTGCCTTCGCCAGGGCCCAGGCCGGGCTGGACGCCGAATACCGCATCGTGGGCTACGGCCCGTTGGAACCGGAGTTGCGCGCCCTGGTCGCCTCGCTGGGCGTGGCCGAAAAGGTCGTCTTCCTCGGACAGTTGCCCAACGAGGGGGTACGGCGCGAGATGGCCGAGGCCGACATCTTCGCGCTGACCAGCGTAACTGCCGCCAACGGCGACCAGGAGGGCGTGCCCGTCAGCCTCATCGAGGCCCAGGCCCTCGGGCTGCCCGTGGTCAGTTCGTGGCATTCCGGCATTCCGGAACTGGTGGCCCACGGCGAAACAGGATTCCTGGCCGAGGAGCGGAACGTGGACGAGATAAGCGGCTACCTGCGGGTGCTGCTGAAGAATCCCGCCATTCGCAAGACCTTTGCCGTCAACGCCCGCCAGAGGGTGTTGCGCGAATTCGACCTGTCCATTCTCAATGACGCCCTGGCCGACCATCTGCGCGGGCAGGCCCCTGCACGCACGGGCAACGGGCGGGCGGCGCAAGCCCCCGTCAGGGAAGCCGGAACGGAAACTTCCGAAGATCCGCACCCCGGTCCGGCGATTGCACCGGCGGGAGAGGGCGTGAACCGTTGCCCCATTTGCGGGGGGAATGCCGCGTTTCGCGCCTTCGGCACGCCGCCTCGCCCGGCGGCACTGTGCCCGGGGTGCACATCGCTGGAGCGGCATCGGTCGCTGTGGCTGTTCCTGGAGAGGTACACGGACTTCTTCGCCTCGTCGGGCCTGCGGATGCTCCATTTCGCGCCCGAAGTCTGCCTGGAACAGCACTTCCGGAAACTGTTGGGTGCAGGCTACGTCACGGCGGACCTGCTCGACCCGCGTGCCGACGTGCGCGCGGACATCACCGCCCTGCAATTCGCCGACGCCAGCTTCGACGTGGTGTACTGCTCGCATGTGCTTGAACATGTGCCCGACGATCGCAAGGCCATGCGAGAACTGCACCGGGTTCTGAAAAGGGACGGCGTGGCCATTGTCGTGGTGCCCCTGCGCGGCGCGACCACCGACGAGGATCTTGCCATTACCGATCCCGCTGAGCGTACCCGCCGCTACGGCCAGTCCGACCACGTGCGCTATTACGGCATGGACATCATGGACAGGTTGCGCGACGCGGGATTCGACGTGACCCACGTGGACACGGGCCAGTTGTTCAGCCAGGAAGAAACGGAACGGATGCGCCTTGGCGGAGGGCAGCTGTTCCTGTGCCGCAGGGCGGCGTCCCCCGAAACCGTCGATGCAGGCTCCGGCTCGCGTGCCCGGACATCAGCCAGGGCGGCCAGGGGAACCGCGGGTGCCGGGTCTGGCGGCGCGACGGAGCAGGCCCTGCGCGCCACGGCACGGTACTGGTCCACCCCGCGGGGCGCGCACCGCACCCGCTGGTGGATGCACCCGGCCATTTTGCGCCATTGCAACGGGCTGGTGTGCGGGGCACCCTTGGACGGCCCGTGGGCGGGGCTGGAAGTGCGCATGCGCGAACTGGCCGGGGGACATCCGCTGGCACGCGGGGTGTCCGTTGGCTGCGGCTGCGCCTCCAAGGAACTGGGCCTGCTGGAGCGGGGCATTGTGGGCAGCTTCGACCTGTACGAGATCAGCGCGGAGCGGGTGGCCATCGGCATGGGGGCGGCGCGCCAGCAAGGGGTGGCGGACAGGGTCCGCTTTCACGCGCGGGACGCCTTCACCCCCGCACCCGGAGAGCAGGGCGAGCCCTATGACCTTGTCTACTGGAATAATGCCCTGCACCACATGCATGACGTGCGGCAGGCCCTGGCATGGAGCCGGGACCGGCTGCGCCCCGGCGGCCTGCTGGTGGTGGACGACTACGTGGGCGCCACGCGCTTCCAGTGGCCCGACGTGCAACTGGACATCGCCAGCCGGGTACGCCGCGCCCTGCCCGAACGGCTGCGACGCGATCCCGAGCGCCCGGACAGGCTGCTGCCCGACAGGATCACCCGCCCGGACCTGGCGGAGATGATCGCCGTCGACCCCTCCGAGGCGGCCGACAGCGACAGCATCATCCCTGCCCTGCGCGAGATGTTTCCCGGGGTGCACGTCATCGCCACTGGCGGCGTGGTGTACAACCTGGCCCTGAAGGACGCCATCGCCAATTTCGACGACACGCGCGATGCGGCGTTGTTGCAAGACCTGCTGGAATTCGATGCGCGGCTGGCGGCTGAAGGCCATACCCAGTACGCCTGCGCCTTCGCATTCAAGCAGGCGGCCTGAAGCCCGTCCCGCCTCTCTGCGCACGGAGCCCAACCATCCATGAGCCACTCCCCCCGTACGTTCAAGGTTGCCTTCGCCGTCACCGAGGCCGGTCCCGACGTGGCCGCGGGTGACTATTTCACCGCTCTCGAACTGGGCAGCGCCCTGCGTCGGCTGCTTCGCTGGGAGGTGGTCTGGCTGCCGACCCCGCAGTGGTACGACGTGGGCGATGCCAACGCGGTCATCGCCATGACCGACCATTACGACCCCACGCGGCTGGGAACCAGGGCGGCGAGCCTGATCAAGATCTGCTGGATGCGCAACTGGTTCGACCGGTGGGCGGGCAAGGCGCATTTCGGCATGTGGGACATCCGGCTGTGCTCGTCGCTGAAGTCGGTCGCGCACATCAAGGCAACCTACGGGTACGAATCCTCGCTGCTGCGCATCGCCACAAATCACACCCGGTTCCGCCCCCGCAGCGAAGAAAAGCTGTACGATTACGTGTTCACCGGCAGCTACTGGGGGGCTCCGCGCGATATCGAGCTGATCGACCCCGACGCCATCGGGCTGCGCTTTGCCCTGTACGGCAAGAACTGGGAGGATCACCCCCGGTTCAAGCCGTATTACAAGGGGTTCGCGCCCTACCACGCCATGCCCCGCGTCTACAACCAGGCGCGGCTGCTGGTGGACGACGCCAACAGCGTCACCAAGGAATGGGGTTCGGTCAACAGTCGGGTTTTCGACGCGCTGGCCTCGGGCATCCTGGTGATCACCAACAGCGCCACCGGTTCTGCGGAGCTGTTCGACAACCGGTTGCCGGTCTACACGTCGCCCGAGGGGTTGCGCGGCGAACTGTCGCGGTACCTCGACGATCCGGAGCTGTACCAGCATACCGTGGACGATCTGCGCGCGCGCGTGCTTGCCGGGCACACCTACGATATCCGGGCCAGGGAACTGGCCGGGGTCATTCACGCGCACCTGCGGACCACGCAGGCCCTCGCCGTCGAACAGGCTGCCAGCCGGGCGGCGCATGCGCCCGAGGGCACGGCCGACGCAACGGCGGTGCCCAGCCATGCCTTGGGGCGGCCACCGGTAGTGTCCATCGTCATTCCGGTTTTCAACCAGGTGCACTTCACGGCGACGTGCCTCGACGTACTGTTTCGCAACACCCCGGAACCGTGCGAGGTCATAGTGGTGGATAATGGATCCACCGATGACACCCCCCGGCTGTTGGATAGATACGCCGGGCGGGTACGGGTGATCCGCAACGATCGCAACGAAGGCTTCGCGCGGGCCTGCAACGCGGGGGCCGCCGCCGCCACTGCCCCGTACCTGCTGTTCCTGAACAACGACACCGAAGTGCAGCCCGGCTGGCTGCCGCCCCTGCTGGCCATGGCCGCGCGGCCCGGCGTGGGCGCGGTGGGCAGCCGCCTGCTGTTCCCCGACGGCACGGTGCAGCATGCGGGCGTGGTCATCGTGGAGCGGCGCGGCGTTACCTCGCTGCTGCCCCGCCACGCCTTCATCGGAGAATCCCCGTCCATGGCCGTCCCGGTCCGGGCCATGTCCATGCAAGCCGTCACCGCCGCGTGCATGCTGGTGGACGCCGCGTCGTTCGCCGACGTGGGTGGGTTCGACACCGGGTACTGGAACGGTTCCGAAGACGTGGACCTGTGCTTCAAGCTGGGGCAACTGGGCCGCACGGTTGTCTACGAGCCGGCCAGCGTGGTGGTGCACCACGAGGGCAAGAGCGGACATGAGCGCACCGTGGCCATCAACACCAACAACGCGCGCCTGCGCGCCCGCTGGGAAGGGCTGGTGGCCCCGGACATCATCGACACGTCCGGGGCGGATGGCGCTGGCGGCGAGGTTGCCATGGCCGAAGGGCTGTCCCGGCGTGCGCGGGCCGCGGGCGACCTTGCGCCAGATGCCGCCTACGGCGAGGCGCTGACCGCCTGGTGGCGTCGCTACCGGATGCGCCATCTGCCGCGGCGGCCGGTCAACGCCCCGCGGCGGCGCATTGCGGTGCGCATCTGCACGCCGTCGCGGCATGACCAGGGGTGGGGCGATACGGCCTTCGGGCGAGATCTGGCCGAGGCCCTGGCCCGGCTGGGCAACGATGTGGAGGTGCTGTTCAAGGACGAATGGCACGCCCGGTCCGGGCACGACGTGGCCATCCACATTCGGGGCGTCTACCGCCATTATCCCCGTCCGGGGTCCAGGAACGTGCTGTGGATCATCAGCCACCCGGAGTTGATCACCCGGGACGAACTGGACAGCTACGACCTCGTGCTGTGCGCGTCGGCCACCTTCCTGCGCCAGATCGGGCCGATCACGTCCACGCCGTGCCACTACCTGCCGCAGGCCGCGAGCCCGCTGGTGGTGCGCAACGCCGTGGACGTGCCCAAGCGGCTGGACCTGCTGTTCGTGGGCAACAACTATGCCTACAAGGAGAACAGCCGCCGCCGGATCGTCCAGGACGTGCTGGACGCCGGGTGCGGCGGCACGCTGCGGGTGGTGGGGCGAGACTGGGATGGGTATCTGCCGGAAGGAATGCTGCTGGAGCGGAACATCCCGCAGGAGATGCTGCCGCGTTTCTACGGCATGGCCCGCATCAACCTGAACGACCACCATCCGGCCATGGTGCGGGACGGGTTCATCAACAACCGCACCTACGACCTCGGCCTGCTGGGGCAGTTTCAGATCAGCAACGCGGTGCCCGGCATCGAGGAGCTTGGCGTGGTCACCTACGCCAGCCCCACAGACCTGCGCCACAAGGTGGAATACTACCTCGCCAACGAGGCGGCCCGGAACGAGATGGCCTCGCTGTCGCGCGAGCGCTGTGCGGGCGAAACCTTCGACCGGCGGGCGGCGAGCATACTCGACCTGGTCTAGATGTCCGGGCAGGCAGTCCGGTTTGGCCGCCATGACGGCATGCCGCCCCGAAGCCTGTCGGGGCGTCTGCATGTGGCGGGGTGGCGGAATGCATCCGGCGGCTTGTCGCGGGAAGGCGCGGTCCGCCCCGGATGTCTTGGCTGCGTGCGTCCGTGGGGGGCGGGCAGCCTCAGGCCAGACCGTCGGTCTGGCGTGCCTTCAGCGTTTGCGTCCAGTTCCAGGCAGTGGCGAGAATGTCGTGCAGGTCGCCGTAGCGGGGCGCCCAGCCCAATTCGGCGCGGATGCGCGCGGCGCTGCCCACCAGGCGCGCCGGGTCGCCAGGCCGCCGGGCGTCAAGCAGGAAGGGTACGTCGCTGCCCGTTACCTCCCGCGCGGCGGCCACCACTTCCATCACCGAATATCCCGTGCCGTTGCCCAGGTTGAACACGGTGCTGGCGCCGCCCGCCCGCAGGTGGTCCAGCGCCAGCAGGTGCGCCTGAGCAAGGTCGGTGACGTGAATGTAGTCGCGGATGCACGAACCGTCCGGGGTGTCGTAGTCGTCGCCGAAGATGCGCAATGGCTTCGAAGGATCCAGGATGGCCTGCAACACCAGCGGGATGAGGTGGGTTTCCGGATCGTGCCATTCGCCCACGCGGCCCTGCGGGTCGGCCCCGGCGGCGTTGAAGTAGCGCAACGAGACGTAGCGCAGCCCGTAAGCGCGGCTGTAGTCGTCCAGGATGTGCTCCACGGTGAGCTTGGACCGGCCATACGGGTTGATGGGCTGTTGCGGATGGTCCTCTGCCATGGGCAGGGCAACCGGGTTGCCGTACGTGGCGCAGGTGGACGAAAAGATGATGTCGCGCACGTCGTGTTCGCGCATCGCCCGCAGCAGGTTCAGCGTGGCGCCCACGTTGTTGGCGTAGTACTTCTCCGGGTCCGTCACCGATTCGCCCACGTAGGCGTATGCCGCGAAATGCATTACCCCGGTGATGTCGTGCTGGCGAAACACCTCGCGCAGCCTGTGGATATCGGACAGGTCCGCGTGCACGAAATGCCCTGATTGCACGAATTCGCGGTGACCGTAGACCAGATTGTCCAGCACCACGGTGGGCTCGCCGCGTTCCGCCAGCATCAGGTTGACGTGCGATCCGATGTACCCGGCTCCGCCGGTGACGAGGATGGTTCCGCTCACGTGCTGTCTCCCGCCATGGCCCGCGCTGCGGGGATGGCCGTTTTCTTCCGGTGTGCCTTCGGCATGGTCCGGGCTTATGACCCCGCCAGCATTTTTCCGATGGCCTGCGCCCATCGGGCGGCGTGGAGCTTGCGCGAAAAGCGCTCGCGGTAGCGTTCACCGGCCCGCTGCCCCATGGCGCGGGCCCGTTCCGGGGCCGTGCCCAGGGCGACCATGTGCCGGGCAAGGTCGCGCGGGTTCTGCAGCGAGAACAGCAGTCCGGTCGCACCGTGTTCCACCAGTTCCGGGATGCCGTTGACGTCGGACGCCACGCACGGCTTTTCCAGGGCCATGCCCTCCAGCAGCACCAGGGGCAGGGCCTCCTCGCGCGAGGGCAGCACCATGCAGTCGCAGGCGCGCACGTATTCCAGGGCGTTGCGGCGGATGCCGGTGAAGCGCACGCGCTCCTGACCGTAGCGGCGGCGTGCCTCGGCCACGATGTCCCAGCCGCTCCATTCGCCGTGCACCGGACCCACGCAGACCAGAATGGCGTGCGGCACCTTGTGGAAGACCTCCGCCATCTGGTCCAGCAGGATGTCGTGGCCCTTGCGGGTCTGCACGCTGGCCAGGCACAGGTAGATCATGGCGTCGCGCGGCAACTCCAGCGCGTCGCGCACCTCGCCCGTATCGCGCCGCAGCAGCGCGGCGGCCTCTTCTTCGGCGGCGCAGTTGGGAATGTACGTCCAGCGCTTGTCGGCCAGCACGTCGATGGCCTTCCATTCCGCGATGACGTTTTCCGAGACGCAGACATGGGTTGCGTACCCGCTGAAGGCGTGGATGGCCTCGTCGTACAGGTTCCGGTACTCGAACTTGCCGGTGTATTGGTCGGGAGAGGTGTGGTGGACGAAGGCGCGCGGGCAATCCTCGGGCAGGGGCAGCGTGCGCAGGAAGCGGTGGCCTTCCAGCAGCACCCCTTCCTCGATGATCAGTTCCGCCTCGCCGGCTGCCTGCCAGCGAAGATCCTCCTCCGGGTTCCGTTCCGGATGCACCGCGATCCACAGCGGCCAGCGGAAGCCGTCTTCGCCGCAGAACTCTGCCGTCATGCGGGCGAATTCCGCCATGCCTTCGGGCAGCCCGGGGTGCCAGGCGGTGATGACCGTGACGTCCGGCCTGTCTGGCCTGTCATGGCCCCGCAGGATGGAGGACAGCGTCATGAATTTGGCCTGGGTGACGCCGTTGACCCCACCCGCTCCGAATCCGAAGGTGTCGGTGATGTACCACACCCGCCTCCTGCCGCCCGTTGCCCGGCCGCCCTCGCGCACGCGCTCGGCGGCGCGGTGCTGCCCCAGCGCGGCGAGGCGCTCGGCCAGTTCGCCGCCGTGCCGTTCGTGGCCGGGGGCCAGCATGTGGGCGCTGTCCAGCAGGGCCATGGCGCGGTATGGGTCTTCGGTGTGCCCGGCGACGAGGGCCATCAATTCGGCCATGAACCCGCGTACAGCCTTGTCGCGGGGAAAAAGCGCCATGTACTGCCCGGCAAGGGTGTGGGCTTCGTTGATCTTCACGCACCGCAGCAACACCTGCATGGCCAGCAGGGCCGCACCGGGTTGCGCCGGGAAGGTCGCCAGCAGTTGCAGGGCCGTTTCCGCGGCCTTGTCGCGTTCGCCCTTGTCCAGCAACGCCTGGGCTTTCTGCGCAAGTCTGCTCCGCAGCGCGGGGAATACGGCGGGGTCGCCCCGGCCGACGTGCTCGCCCTCGAAGACATGGGCAAACGAAGGCAGGGCGTTGCGCAGCATTTCCAGCAGCACCTTGGCGCGTTCCTCGGTGGCGGCGGTGTCCTCCATGTCCACCGGCCCGCGCGGCCGGATGACCAGGTCCTGGCGCACCAGCCCCACGGGAATCCAGTTCTGGTTGTGCATTTCGGCGCGCACCGCGTCGAGCTTCGAGGCGTCGTACACGTCGGGGTGCAGCCGCACGATCTGTTCCTTGATGGCCACGTCGCGGTCCTTGGCCCGCATGACCACGGAATCGGCCTTGCGGCGGTAGAAGAACAGCGGCTCGTCCAGCTGCGCGCCCGCCCAGCCTCGCTTGGTGGCCCGGATCCAGAATTCCCAGTCCATGTAGCCATGGACCATGCGTTCCTCGTACCCGCCGATCTCCTGCCACATGCGCTTGCGGTACAGGGTGGTGTTGGTCTGCTGGTTGGTGACCAGCAGGTTCACCCACTTGAAGGGCTCGGTGGGCCAGATGGCGTTGACGCTGCCGAAGAACAGCGCCTTGGTGCTCACGTAGCCAAGGTCTGGCCGGGCGCGCAGGGCGGGCACGGTTTTTTCCAGAAACTGGGGTGCGATAAGATCGTCCGCGTCCAGCGCCAGGATGAATTCGCCCCGGGCCAGGGTGGCCCCCCGGTTGCGGGGCTGCACGATGCCCTTCCGCTCCTGCCGGAAATAGCGGATGGCGTGGCCAGGATGGCGGCGCAGCAGCGCTTGGGCCACCTCGTGGGTGTTGTCGGTGCTGCCGTCGTTGATGATGATCAGTTCCCACGCCGTGAAGGTCTGCATCAGTACGCTGTTGACGCATTCCTCAAGGTATTCTCCGTAGTTGTGGCACGGAACGATAATGGTTGCCACCGGGGGCAGACCGCTGGGGGGCTGGACGGCGGCCCCTTGCATCAGGAAGTCCATCACCCAGCGCGAGAATACCGGTGAATCCACGCCGGCTCGCAGGGCGTCCAGCACGGCGTCGTACAGCCGCCGGGGGCGGTCGCCCCGCTCGGTGGCGGCCAGGACGGCCTCCTCCAGCCTGGCGATCTGGTG
Source organism: Nitratidesulfovibrio sp. HK-II (assembly GCF_003402415.2). Classification (NCBI taxonomy): domain Bacteria; kingdom Pseudomonadati; phylum Thermodesulfobacteriota; class Desulfovibrionia; order Desulfovibrionales; family Desulfovibrionaceae; genus Nitratidesulfovibrio; species Nitratidesulfovibrio sp. HK-II. The sequence goes on along the minus strand of NZ_AP036014.1, from coordinate 3,800,194 downwards.
GGAAACGTTTTCCTGCTGCTGGGGGTCGCGGGTCATGGTCGTGGTCACTCTCGGGTAGTGTTTCTTGCGCGCGTCCGGGCGCAAGAGGCGGCGGGCAGTCTGCGCACATGGATCGCGGCCGCTCCTCCGTCAGGGAAGAGACGGTGGAGCGGTTCGCCGCCAGTGAATTTGCAAGATGCATTCCTGACGAAAACGTCGGAGTGGGGCTGGCCGGGTCACGCCTTGCACGCGTCGAACACGCTGATGTAGTGCGGCCCCCGCCCCCCGCGCGAGCAGGCGTCTATGTAGGCGCAGGCGTCGGCGATGGTGGCGTCGAACAGCGGGGCCAGTTCGGGCATGCGGCACACGCTGGCGATGTACGCGCGCGTGGTGTCGTGGAAGAACGTGGGCGGCAGGGGCGATTCGGCTTGCAGGTATTTCAGCGAGGCCAGGGTGGTGTTGGCGTAGACGGCGGTGTCGAAGCCGTGCGCCCGGCAGCGCGCGGCGATTTCCACCGGGTGGAAGAGGTGCTTGTCTTCCGCCGTGCTCTTGTCGATGTCCTGACGGCAGTAGAATTCCACCATGCGCCGGAACAGGTCGACGAGTTCCAGTTGGCGCGGGGTGACCTGCACGCCGCGCGCGGCGGCCAGCTCCGGCATCTGGGCCACCAGCACGCCCATCAGCAGCAGGGCTTCGCGGCAGGGTTCCTCGAACACCAGGTGCCCGCCGGGCCGCAGCACCCGCGCCGCCTGGGCCAGGAAGGCGTCCACGTCGGCCACGTGGTGCAGGGTGGCGCGCATGGTGATGCACGACAGGCTGGCGTCGGGAATTTCCTGCATGGCGTCGCCGGACAGGATGCCCAGCCGGACGGCCCCCGCAGCGTTCTCCGGGGTCACGGCATCGGGCGCGCCGGGCGCTCCTTCCGTTCCAGCCTTGCCGTCCGCCTTGCCGTCGGGCGCGCCTTCGGCCGCCTGACCCGCCGCCCATTCCATGCCGTGGGCGCGCAGCCGGTCGCCCAGGATGCGCAGGAAGCCTGGCGAAGTGTCGGTAAGCAGCAGCAGCGGAAAGGGGTTGGCCCTGGCAAGGCCAAGGCTGAGGTAGCCGAAGCCGCAGCCTATCTCCAGCGCCGGGGCCGAGGTGTCCGCGCCCGTGGCCCGCAGCAGGGCCGCCAGCCCTTCTCCGGCGTCGAAGGGGGAGGGGTCGTCGCCGCAGGCCGCCGTGTAGGCCGTTTCGTCGTGAAAGAACGGGCGCGCATCGCCCAGCAGCAGCACGCCGTCCTGTGAGCGCTGGGCGGACAGCCATTCCAGAAACGGGCGGGCGGGTTCGGTCACGCGGTGGGCGGTCATGCGGGTGTCTCCTCGCGGGATGGGGGCGGCGTCAGGCATGGCCGCGTTCCAGGATGTCGGCGCAGCGGGCCAGTTCCGGGTCGGGGTGGGTGGCGGCAAGCATGCGCAGCCGCGCCAGCGCGTCAGGGTCCACGTCGTGAGCATTGGTCAGGGACAGGGCTTCCGGGCGGCGCAGGGCCGCCAGTTCCACGGGCAGCCTGCGGCTGTCTGCGGGCAGGAAGAATGCGTCCGGCGCGGCGGACAGGATGCGCACCACCCAGTCCGGCGCGTTGCGCAGGATGGCGCGCACCTTCTGCACGAATTGCAGTTCCTGCGCCACGGGCAGGGGGCAGCGGTCGCATACCGTGGAGGCCCTGCCTCCGGTGCCGGATGGGTTGCCGTTCGCGGCTGTCGTGCCGCCGTGCGCCGCGAATGCCCCGCGAGAGCGGAGAAAGGCCGGGGCGTTCCATGCCGTGCCAAAGTCGGGGTGGGCATCCAGCCGGGTGAAGTCGTCGTCGGCGTCGGTGGCCACGCAACACGGGCCGAACGCGCCGTCCGGGTAGATCATGCCGCTGTAGTACAGCCAGTCGCAGCGGCGGTGGGAGGCGGCGTCCCCTGCCTGCGCGCCTTCGGCCGTGTCCACCGGAGCGGGCGCGGGGGCCGCGCCCTCGGCCGTCAGCCGCTGCACCAGCGTCTCGCGCCGGGCCAGTCCTGCCTCATAGGCCGGGCCGGAAATGGCCCGCCCCGGCATGGGCGCGGTCATGGGGTGCACCCCCTGCTCGCCGGGGTCGCCGGGCGGCAGGGCGTAGCCGGGAAAGAATTCCAGCAGGTCCAGGCCCATGTCCGCCGCCAGCGAACGGGCAGTGTCCACCTCGTGCTGGTTGTGGGCGAACAGCAGAAAGCGCCATTCCAGCAGGGGGAACTGCAGCCCCATCTCCCGCTTGCGCCGGGCCAGACCGGCCAGGTTGTCCATGACCAGAGCGAAGTCGCCCCCCCGCCTGTACTGGCCGTAGGTGGCCGCGCTGGCCCCGTCCACGGAGGCGCTGAGCATGCCGAGGCCGGAGCGCAGCAGCGCTTCCTGCCGGGCCGGGGACAGGGGCACGCTGAGGTTGGTGGAGACCACGGTGAACGCTTCTTCCCCTGCGGTACGGGCGAGATGCTCGTGCAGGCGCGGGTGCAGCAGCGGTTCCCCTGCGCTGAAGTACCAGGCCAGGAACAGGTCCGGGGCCACATTCGCCGCCAGCCGCTCGTGCAGGGCGGTTTCCATCAGGGCGCGGCCCCGGCGGATGGTTCCGTTGCCCACGGCGCAGTACGGGCAGTGCAACTGGCACAGGGTGGCGCAGTCCACGGTGAGGTCGAAGGGGTGGTGCGCCACGCGCGCGGCCCCGGCGCGGCGGGCGCGCAGGGCCAGCAGGAAGTTGGCGTACTTGCGCGTCTCGCGCCGCGGGTTGTGCACGCGGGGCAGGATGTGCGGCAGGGCCAGGTCACCCACGGCGGGCCTCCGGATCGTCTTCAGACCGAGGGGGCGGCATGTCCGCGCCGTTCCCTTCGGCGAAGAAGCTGCGCTCCTCGTCGGTCAGCACCACGCGCTCGATGATGGGGTGCCGTTCGGCGGACGCCTGCGCCGCGCGCGATTCCGGCGCATCGTCCGCGTTCGGGGCATCGTGGCGCACCATCTCTTCCCGCCAGACGCCAGGCTGCGCGGGTTCCCGTTCGCGCGCCATCAGGACGAGCCGCTTGGAATGCTCCAGCAGCCGGGCGAAGCGCCCCGGCGCGTGCAGACCGTTTTCCCGCCCCTCGTGGCTGCGCACCGAATACAGGGTGCGCGGCACGTGGGCGAAGCGCGCCCCGCCCAGGGCGAAGCGCAGGAAGCATTCGTGGTCGTCGGCGTCGGCGGTTTCGTCAAAGGGACCGAAACGGTCGTGCAGGGCGCGACGGTACAGTTTGGCCACCCCGCACAGGTACCAGCTGCGGAACGAGGCGTCGAAGGAATGCTCCGGCAGGCGGAATTCGCGCAGGATGCGCATGTCGTCGTCCACCACGAACATGTCGGCGTAGGTGAAGTCCGCCGCGTCGTCCATGAGCGGCTGGGCCAGGGTGGAGAACAGCTGCGGGTGGCAGATGTCGTCCGCCGGGATGAAGGTGCAGTATTCGCCGGTGCAGTGGGCGAGGCCCCGGTTGTAGTTGGCCGTGGAGCCGGAGTTGGCCCCGGCCCGCAGGAACACGATGCGGCGGCCTGTGCGCGCGTAGCGGGGATGCTCTGCGCGCTCGATGACGTCCGCCGCCGCGTCGTAGCGGCAGGCGTACGAGGCGGTAGCCCCGGCCACGTCGCGCAGAAAGCGCCGGATCACCGCCACGGAATCGTCGGTGGAGGCGTCGTCGGTGATGACGATCTCCAGGTTGGGGTAGTCCTGGAACATCAGGGAATCGAGGCAGGCCCCGATGTACCGGCCGTGGTTGTAGCTGGGCACCACCACCGAGATCAACGGGCGTTGGGGGCGTTGGGGGCGTTGGGGCCTGCGGGCTTGGTCGGGGCCGCCGGGGGCCGCCGCGCCGGTGTGGATGGTGGGGGTCATGGCTGGTCTCCCGCCGGGCTCGCGGCCTCGGCGTCCCGCACGCCGGGTTCCAGCCCGTAGTAGCTGGCCCGGAACGGCGCGGGGTAGTCACCGGCCCGCACGATGGCGGTGGCCAGCCCCGACGGCGGGAACGGCGGCGGGGTGGCCGCGCAGTCCAGCAGGGCGGCGTTGATGGCCGCCGGGTCGCGCATCAGATCCACCGGCAGGCGCAGGCCGTATTCCCAGGCCGCCATGCGTTCGGCGGGCGCGCCCAGGTCGAAGACCACAGGGTACAGCCCGGCCAGCACCGCCTCCGACAGGGTGTAGGAATAGGTTTCCGGCCACACGGCGGGCAGGAAGGCCAGATGGTACGGCGCACCCCCGTTCCCGGCCAACAGGGCTGGCAGTTCTTCCTCGCCGTAGCGGCCGGTGATGGCCACGCCAAGGTCGCGCAGCACGTCGTCGCGGTCGGTGTAGCCCACCACGGTGAAGTGCAGCGGCAGCCCCGCCTCGCGGGCTTGGCGGGCGCAGGCTTCCAGCACGTGCGATCCCTTGTGCGGGCCGATGGCCCCGATCACCGCCACCCGCAGGGGTTGGCCGGGCACGGGGGGCGTGGCGGCGGGGGCGTCGTCCGCACGACGGGCCATGATCGCATCTGTCATGCCTGTCATGTCCGTCAGGGCCGCCTGGGCCAGGAGGGATGTTTCCGGGTGGGGGCGCACGGCAAGCCTGCTGGCGCAACCGGGAAAGTGGGCGGCCAGCCGCAGGGCCGTGTCGCGGCTGGGCGTGAAGACCATGCGCGCGCCGTCCAGCAGCGTGGCCCACGCCGCGCGCCAGCGTACGATGTCCGTGTTGCCCAGTTGCGGCGTTTCCGCCGCGATGCAAGGGGCGCAGCGCCATGGCGCGCCGGGTGTCGCCCCCTCGTCCTTGTCCAGCGCCGTGGGGCAGGGGTAGCCGTCCGGCCCGATGCAGGTGATGCGCGGGCACAGGGCGGACAGGTCGTGCGCGGTGACGTCGTAGGGGATTTCCAGCAGCCGGGCCACCAGCGGCAGCAGTTCCGGCGCGGCGTGCGGGTACCCGGCCAGGTTGTGCACGTGGATGTGGCCCACGCGCAGTTCCGCCAGCACTTCCAGCAGCGCGCCGAAGTCGGGCGGCAGGTCGAAGGCCAGGTTGGGCAGATGCAGGGGGCCAGCGCCGCAGACAGAGGCGGACCCGCAGGCAGGTTCTGACAGGTTCAGCGTCCACACGCACCCCGCGTCGTTCCCGCGCGGGCGCAACACCAGGGCGGGCGTGCCTTCCGCCGCCAGCCGGGCGCACAGGTCCTGCATGTGGCGTTCGGTGCCGCCGCCCCAGTTGTGGGTGACCATCAGCACCGGGCGGCCTGATTCGGAAAAGCGCCGCGCCAGCACGCGCCGCAGCCGGGCCAGGTCCAGCGCCCGGCGGGCCGGGCGGGCCGGGTCCGCCGCGCAGTATGCCGCCACGGTGCGCAGGTAGTCCGGGTGCAGCCGCTGCACCGTCTCGAAGGCCGCCTCCTTCAGCGGCGCGGCATCATCTCCGAAGGACATCTCGCCCGCGTGGCGCACGAACACGTCGGCGGCCAGCAGGTGACGCCAGCCCAGCGCGGCGGCGCGCATGCAGAAGTCGTTCTCTTCGCCGTAGCCCCGGCCAAAGGTGGCCTCGTCGAAGGGGCCGGTGGCCGTCAGGCAGCCCCGGCGGATCAGCATGCAGAAGCCCACCGCCGTGGGAATGTCCACCGCCGTCCCGGCGTTGACCGTGGCGGCCAGCGCGTCCAGCGCGGCGGCATCCAGCTCCAGCCCGGCGCGGTTGTCGCGCTCGGTCACCGGGTAGCTGCAAATGGTGGCGTTGTTGGACAGCGGGGTGACGCTGCCCGCGTCGGGCCAGGCGGCCAGGTGCGCGGCCATGCGGCCCAGCCAGCCGGGAAAGACCACGGTGTCGGAGTTCAGCAGCACCACGTCGCGGTCCGGGTGCAGGGCCATGCCCGCGTTGACCGAGGCCACGAAGCCCCGGTTGGCGGGGTTTTTCACCAGTTCCACCAGCCCCAGTTCGGCAAGGCGGCGCACCGCTTGCGCCAGTTCCGGCTCCGGGCTGGCGTCGTTGACCACCACCACGTGGGCGCGGGGGGCGGCGGAATCTTCCGGCGCGAGGTCGGCGGCCAGCACGGAATGCAGGCAGGCCAGGGTCTGGTCCGTTCCCGCGTACACCGGCACGATGACGTCGATGACCGTGCGCGGCGCGCCGTCTGGTGCATCAGACAGCTCCGCCCGGCGCGCGGCCAGTTCGGCCCATGCGGCGTCATGTGCAATGTCGGGCGGTGTGGGCCACGGTTCGCGGGTGTCCGGTTCGTCGATGGCCGGGCGTTCCGGCGCGGTGGCGTCCAGCGCGGCCAGCAGCCGGGCGCGGGCTGCTTCCGCGCCGCCGGAGGCCGCCGTTGCGTCCCCCCTCCCCGCCAGCAGTTCTTCCGCCGCGCGGGCAGCCGTGCGCAGGGTGGTGATGCGCCCGTGCTGGCGGCCGGAGCGGGCGTTGGCCGCCACGCAGTGCTCCTCGGCCCGCTTGCGCCGCAGGTCGGACAGGGCAAGGTCCAGCCGCACGGTGGCGGGAATGCGCTCTTCCGGCTGGCCGTAGGCGCGGGTTCCCAGCAGGGCGCGGGCGAGATGGGCAGGGTCGCGGATTTCCGCGCCGCAGGGTGCGGGCAGGCTGCCGTCCTCCAGCCGTTCGCGCGGGATGCACAGCAGCGCGCCCTCTTCCGCCGCGCCGAACACGTTGCGGCTGGCCCCCCGGAAATTGGCGGGGTTGAAGGCGGGCAGGCGCAGGTGGAACACCGCGTAGCCCCAGGCCAGCGCCTGCCGCGCGCAGGGCCAGGCCCGCGAGAAGCCGGGGCATTCCAGGTGCAGCACCGGGCGGCAGGCCCGGACGGTGGCCGCCGCCCCGCGCAGGATGGCGGCTTCGTCCCCTTCGGCGTCTATCTTGATGAGGTCCAGGCGGGTGCCGGTTTCAGGCGAACCCGGCGCGGGCAGATGCAGGCCCAGCCCGTCGATGGTCAGCAGGGGGACTTCGTTGGTGGGATGGGCCGGGTCCTGCGGCGCTTCGTCCTCATCCAGCAGGCGCACTGCGCCCAGGTTCTGCCCTTCGGGCGCGGCGATGCGGGGTACGCGCGCCGTTCCGGCGCGGCCCGCCGCCCCGGCCCGCATCGGGGTGATCACGTCCGCAAGGCCGTTCACGGCCACGCTGCGGCGCAACAGGGCGAACACCTCCGCCTGCGGCTCCAGCGCGGTCACGTGTCCGCTTGCCCCCACCATGCGGGCAAAGGCCACGGCGTGGGTGCCCACGTTGGAGCCAATATCCAGCACCCGCCCTCCCGCTGGCGCGTAGGGGGCCAGCGCGTCCAGTTCCGCCTGCGCCCATTCGCCGTAGATGGCCAGCGCCATGCCCACCGGGCCGTCGAAATCGAAATGGTGGATGACGCCCTGGCGGCAGGGGGTGGCCATGACGTGGTCTTCGAGGTGCGGAGGCAGGTCATTGGTCGGGGTGTTATCGAGCGGGGCGATATCGGAAGGGATGGATTCGGAGGTGATGTCGGCCGCCACGGCGGTCATGCCCTGTCCCCTGGCCCGCTTTTCCCTGTCCCCGTCTTCCCCGCCTTCCGGCCCGTCGTCGTACAGGAACAGTTCCAGCGGCCCCACGGTGAACAGGTCGCCCTCCCGCTCCGAAGGGTCGAAGCGGACGGAGCGCAGCACCCCCTCGCCGCGTAGGGCCGTTTCCACGTCGGCGCGGGTGAAGCCGTTCATGTGCGGCACGGACTGCAGGGTGCGGTCGGCGTACACGGCGCCGCTTTCCTCCAGCCGGAAGTAGGCCTTGGCGAAGTTGTGCTCGCGGAATTCGCACAGGTTGGCCGAGCGCACGTTGACCATGGCTATGCGATCCACGGCCACGTCGGGCAGGCGGTAGGTGATGCCGGGGTCGCCGGTGGTGGTGCGGAACACCGGCTGGATGGCGTCCGGGTGTTTATGGTCTGGGCCGCCGTCGAGACCGGTGGGCAACGCCCCGTTCGGATCGCCGCCCGCCACGGGCACGGCGTTGGCGATGTGTTCGGGCCACACCAGCAGGTGGCGCAGCGGGCGCGCCTTGCGCAGTTCCGCCGCGAAGGAGATGCCCGATTCGTCGCGCAGGTTGATGTTGCACAGTCTGGGGTCGGCGGAGGCGGCGCAGGGGGTGCGCTGCGCGGCAAAGCCGCAGTCCGCCGCCGCCCGGCGCAGGCTGGTGAAGTCGTGCAGCCAGCGGTGGCCGCCCATGCGCAGGCCGGTGTTCACGGCATCCATGCCGTTGCGGCAGCGCATCACGTCGGCGAAGTAGTCGCCGCTGCCCACAAGGACGGCGGGGTCGAAGCGCTGGCCGTAGGTCCACAGCTGGCCGATGTCCGGGGTGAGCAGCCGGGCCACGCCGCCGGGCCGCAGCAGCACGTTCATGGAGCACAGGATGTACAGCTGTTCGGTGAGAAAGAAGTGCTCGATGACGTCTTCCGCGTAGAAGGCGGCCACCTGTCCGGCAAGGCGGCGCGGCCACACGTCCAGCAGGCGGCATTCGCGCACTCGCTCGTCGTGGGGCAGGAAGTCCAGGTTCACGAAGCCGTCCAGCACCGCGCCGCCGCAGCCCAGATGTACGTAGGCCCCGGCGGCGTCCGCGCCCTGCCAGTCGTCGTGCGACCAGGCGAACCACGCGGCCAGGCGGGGATTGCAGCGGGCCAGCCCGGCCATGTCCGGAAGGTCTGGAAGGTGCGGGAGGTCGGGGCCTGTGGAGCGGGGCGTGCCGGGGGTAGTCATGATGGGGGCGGTATCCTGCGGTTGCGGCGTGCCGGGTGCATGGGCCACCGGCGCGCTGGCGTGTCTGTTGCCGGTTCAGGCGCGGGGCTTCACGCCCATGCGGCCGGTGTAGTCGGTGCGGGCCAGCAGCGGCGGGGTGGTCCCGGCGCGGGCCAGGTCCGCGAAATAGGCGTCCACGGCGCGGCCCACGCCGGGAAAGTGGCCGTAGTCGTCGATGCACAGCACCCCGCCCGGCGACAGGCGCGGGTAGAGGTGGGTCAGTTCGTGCAGCACCGAGGGCGCGTCGTCGGTATCCAAATGCAGCAGGGCGATGGCGTCCGGCAGGGGGCCGCCGGGAATGGTGTCCTGCACCGGTCCGCGCAGCACGTGCAGTCGCTGCGCCGGGTAGCCGGTGCGGGCGAAGTTGGCCATGGCCATGGGCAGCACGTCGTCCTTGGGGAAGGCTTGCAGGGTCTCGCCGGTGAGGGAGGCTTCCTCCACACCGTCGGGAAAACCCCGGAAGGTGTCGCACCAGAAAAGGTCGCGGTCCGCCTGCCCTAGTGCGGCCAGCACGGCGGCGCAGAAGCAGGCCGAGCCACCCCGGTACACCCCGCATTCCAGCAGCGCGCCGGGCACGCCCGTGGCCGTGATGTGGCGCAGGGCCAGATACAGGGCGTGGAATCGCTCGACGGACAGCAGCGATGCGTCGCGCCATGTGAAATAGGCGTCCCAGAATAGCGTGTCGGTGATGTCCGGGTAGCGGGGGCGCGGGTCGCCCTGTTCGGCGTTGATGGAGGGTGCGGTGGTCATGCGGGTTCCGTGGTGTCGGATTTGTGGCGGTCGTGGGCGCAGGGCGCGTCAGGTGCGCCAGACGGGCAGGCCGGGATGTCGGGGTGCCCGTCGTGGACGGCCAGGGCCATGCCCCGCGCGGCGTCCAGGCGCGAGGCCGCCAGCGTGGCCTGGGCGCGGCCGATGGGGATGGGGTGATAGTTCAGGCTGGCGGATTGGCCGGGGCCCTCGTCGGAGGTGCTGCCCCCTGCGCGCAGCAGGGTCAGCGCGCCGTCGCGGCACCATGCCTCGGGCAGGTCCTGCCGCCGGGCGGGCACGCCCGGCGCGGAGATGACCGAGCCTGCCCCGTCCACCCGCTTGAGATGGGCGGGATGCACCGGGGCGGGCGACACGGAGCACGCGGGCAGGCCGCATCCGGCGTTTGCGTTGGCAAGGGCGGACGTGACGAAGGCCCGCAGGGTGGCCGCATCCAGCAGGACAGCCCGCCCGTCGATGCACAGGATGTCCCGCCCGGAAAATTCGGGCGCGTCGGAAGATGCGCCGGGCCAGGCCGCGCGGCCCGCCGCAAGATCGCCAGCGGTCAGCAGCGGCACCGGCCACGCGGCGCGCCGGTTGGCGAGAAATTCCGGCAGGGGTGACTGGGTAAACCGGGGCAGCCCGTAACGGCGGGCCACGGCGCGGGCCATGACCCCATCGCCGCATACGGCCAGCGGAGCGTTGGGCAGGGCGGTCCGCACCGCGTCCACCACCCGGCACGGCGCGGGAATGCCAGCGATGCGCAGGTACGGCCCGTCCGGGTCGGCGGTGGCTTCCGCCGCGTCCGTGGCATGGTGTTCGCGTGGCCCCTCTTGCCCATCGGGCGGCAGCACCACCACGCAGGCCAGGTTCGCCACGTCCGGCATGCCGGGCATGCCCGGCGCGAGATGTGTGCCGGTTTCGGCGGGCTGATGCGCGGCCACATCCGCTGGCGCGCATGGCGGAAAGGGATCGTCCCCGCCCAGCAGCAGTCGGCAGGTGGCCAGATCCCAAGGCTCGTCGATGTCCACCCCCTGCCGGGCGGACAGCACATGGGCCATGGGCTCGGCCGGGGGCGCGGGTACGTCCGCCATGTGGGGGCGGAACCACGGCTGCACGTGGTAGTACGGGCGGTTGCAGGTGATGGAGAACGCACCGCATTGCAGGTATTGTTCGCCATCGTCCGGGCCGTTGTCTTTCGCCTGTCCGCCGCCGGGCAGGGGCGCGCCCGCCCCCTCCCGCAGGGTCAGGAATTCCAGCGACACGGCGGGCAGCCGGGCCACGGTCTGCAGCGAGGGGCGGTTGGCCGCCGCCAGCCGGTCCACGGCGCGCTGCATTTCTTCCGGGTGCAGGCACGGGTGGGTGGCCGACACGGACAACAGGAAGTCAGGCACGCGGCGCTCCACCAGCAGCATCCACACCTGGGCGAAGACCCAGGCGTCGAGGGGCGAAGCCGCGTCCGTTGCCAGTTCCGCAGGGCGCAGGAAGGGCACGTCGGCCTCGGCGGCGCGGGCCGCCGCCGCGATGTCCGGGCAGTCGGTGTTGACCATGACCCGCGTGATGGAGCGCACCGACCGGCAGGCCTCGATGGCCCGCGCGATGAGCGGGACGCCGTTCACCGTGCGCAGGGCCTTGCGGGGAACCCCGCGCGAGCCGCCGCGCGCCGCGATGACGGCCACCACGTCCCAGTCCGCGCGCGGGATGTTCACGTCGCGCCGGGCCGGGTCGGACAGGCGCTGGTGACGCACCTGCCCGCAGTCCATGATCCAGTCGTACAGGGCCGAGGAGGGCAGGCCGTGGGCCAGCACGCGGCGCACGCCGCTGTCCGCGCGGCCCAGCCACGATTCGGTCACGGCCAGCACGCGCTGTTCGTCGGGCATCTGCCCGGCATCGGAAAAATGGGGGAGCCGCTGGGCGGCGGGCTGCTGCGCGCTCATGCCGGAACTCCGGTGGGGGCGTCCTGCGCCGCATTGCGCCGGGCGTCGTGTATCAGGTCCGGCAGGGTCACGGCGAAGAAGCGCTCCGCCGGGCCGTCCAGCGCAAGGTCCGGCTGACGCCAGTTGCGCCAGTCGCGGGCGGCGGCTGCGGGGTCGTGGGCCAGGTCCGCGTAGGCCGCGCCGTATGCGGCGGCGATGCGTTCCGGCCGCCAGTGGGTTTCCATCCAGCCACGGGCGGCGCGGCCCACGTCCAGCGCGTCCGCAGGATGGTCAAGCAAATGGCCCAGCACGCGGGCCGCGTCTTCCAGCCGCACGTCGATGAACGGACAGGCGTCGCTGTCCGCCATGCGCGCCAGCACCCGGCGGCAGCGACCGTCCAGGTGGGCCAGCACCGGCTTGGCCTGGGCCAGCCCTTCCAGCCCGGTAAGGTGCCAACTGCCCGTGACCAGGTCGTCCACCACCACGCGCGCCAGCCGCTTGGCGGCCAGGGTCTGGGCCAGCGGGGTCTTGTGCACCAGGTGCCAGCTTGCCCCGCGCGGCAGGCAGGCGGCGCGCACGGCGGACTCGGCCTCGGGCCGGGCCTTGGTGTTCCAGCGGTCGGCCCAGGCCGAGTGCAGGCGGGTGGGGGAAAGGAACACGTCGTGGCGCAGCGGGCCGTGCATGGCGGGGTCGTGCGGCAGATGGTCCGCGTCGTCGATGGGGATGGGGTTGGGCACCACCCGCGCGCGGGGATAGCAGCGTTCCTGGAACTGGCCCACAACCAGCGCGGGGATGGGCTGGGCCAGCAGCGCGGCGGGGGTGATGCCCATGCGGGCCGCCACCAGCCCCGGCTCGCTGTGGAACTGGCGGACCACAAGAGTGCCCTTTTCCGCCAGCGCGCGAAAGTCGATGGGCGCGAAGTGGCGCGAATCCAGGTCCAGATAGTTGTGAAAGTGGATGATGTCGGCTGCCTGCGCCAGTTCGCGGGCCAGGTCGGGCGTTTCATCGAACACCACGTCCTGGCCGAAGTCCTCGCTGCCGTAGCGCGTCAGGTCCACCAGCCGGGCGGAGCAGCCGGGCAGATGGGCGCTCAGCGCCCGGACCAGGCGCAGCGGCGCGCCCGCCAGCGGGGTGACGGCGAAATGGACGACGCGCATCACGCGGCCCCGGCCCCGGAATCCGGCCCGCTGTCGCCCCCGTCTCGCTCATCCCCCCCGTCGCCGGTCTGTATCGGCATGGCCAGCATGGCGGGCAAAAGCTGCCCGTCGCGGGGCAGGGCGAGGGTAAGGGAGTTGCCGATCACCGCGTCCCACAGCTCCGGCGACAGGCCGTCGCCGGGGCTTTTCACGGTCAGGTCGTCCGGGGCCAGCACCGTGCCCGCGGGCAGGTCGCGCGCGGCCACCAGGCTTTTGCGCAGCTTCACGGCCATGGCCGCCTCGGCGGGGGTGACGCGCTTTTCGGCAACGCCCATGGCCCGCTCCACCTCGCGGATCATGCGCACCAGCAGCGCAAGGTCGTCCGGCTCCAGCGATGCTTGGTGGTCGGTGCCGCGTTGGGTGCGGTCGAGGGTGAAGTGGCGCTCGATCATGCATGCCCCGCGCGCCACGGCGGCCACGCTGGGGCCCAGGCCCCGCTCGTGGCCGGAATAGCCCACGGGCAGTCCGTAGCGGCGGGCCAGCTCGCCCATCACCGGCAGGGCGATGTCCGCCTCGTCGCAGGGGTAGCTGGAATTGCAATGCAGCAGCACGATGTCGCGGTGGCGGGCGGAAAGTTCGGCCACGGCCCGGTCCACCTGGGCAAGGGTGCTCATGCCGGTGGAGAGCACCACCGGCAGGTCCAGCGCGGCCATGCGGCGCAGCATGGGCACGTTGACCACCTCGGCCGAGCAGACCTTGAGCAGTTCCACCTTCAGGCCCGCCAGCACGCCAAGGCTGGGCGCGTCCCAGGCGGAGGCGAAGAAGACCATGCCCAGCGATTCGGCCAGCTGTTTCAGCTCGGTGAACTGGTCGGCGGAAAGTTCCAGCGCGTCGCGGTGTTCGCCGTAGGTCGCCCCGAAGCTGTTGGGGCCGGAGTAAGCGGCGCGCGCGCCCTCGGTGGTGAGCAGGGCGGCGGTTTCGCGCTTCTGGAACTTCACGGCGTCCGCGCCCGCGCGGGCGGCCTCGCGCACCATGCGCCGGGCGGTTTCCATGTCGCCCTGGTGGTTGTTGCCCACCTCGGCCACGACGAAGCACGGGCAGCCGGGGCCGATGCGCCTGCCGGAAGCCAGCGTGATGACGGGGGGTGTTGCGGGTGCGTTCATAACAGCACGACGGCCTCCCTCGCCGATTCGGGCATGCCGGGCATGGCCAGCAGTTGCTGCTGGATGGCGCGCTGGTGCGCGAACGAGGACACCACCACCGCGTCCACGGCCAGGCGGCCGGGCCCGGCCAGCAGGGCCGCCGGGGGCTGCACGGTGTGCCCGTGGAACGGCGCGCCGTGCTTGGCGGCGTCGTTGTCCACCACCAGGGCCACGTCGAAGGGGGTGCCCTCCAGCGCGGCCAGCACCACCTCTCCCGTTTCGGCCGCGCCGAACAGGGCAAGGCGGATGGGCGCGCCTTCCGCGTGGCGGGCGGCCAGCGGTTCCAGCCGCCGCCGCACCAGCTCCTTGATGGCGGTGAAGCCGCAGACCATCTCCGCACAGTACTGTTCCAGCATGCTGCGCCGCGCCTCCTGCCCCTTGTCGGTGAGCTTGTAGGCGAAGCTCTTGCGGTTCACCGGGGCGAACTGGACCATGCCCTCGCGGTGCAGTTCCGCCAGATACTGGTTGACCATGGCGCTGCTGGTGCGGCTGAACCGGGCCAGTTGGGTCTGGCTGAGCCGTTCGTTTTCGGTCAGCGCCTGCACCACGGACAGCAGGCGCAGCTTCTTGGACGGCCGGATGAAATCCTTGCCCTGGAAGAACATGGGGCCCCCGAAAAAATCGTTCAGTATGTTTATGATCGATTGTGGCAGGCCAGGGGGGATGTGTCAAGCGGGGGGGCGTGAAATTCACGGCTGGCGCGGCCTGGCGCGAAATTTCTCCGCTCGCGCGGGGGCTTGCGAAGGGGGGTGGGGAGGCCGTCACCGCGTCGTCGTGCCGCCCAGGTAGGGAAGGGGGCGGCGTTGTTGCGGGATTTAGCGGGCGACAGGGGAACGACTGGGGGCGATTGGGGGGGCGACAGGGGCGATGGGCCGCGCCCGGTTGCCGCTTGCGGGCCGGGCGTCGGCAGTCGGGTGCGCTTGTCTGCCCCGGTTGCCATTGTCTGCCCGGTTGTCCTTGACGCATCGGCCCTTCCGGGGCAGTGCTCAAAAACGCGCGGCGCACGGACCGTCATGGTCCGCTCGGGGGAGCCAGGCCGCCGCGCGCAACGCAGACACACGACCATGCGGGGCATGCCGCGCCAGAGGCATGCCGCAGGAGCACCAATGGCATTGTTCGGAAAGAAGGACGAGGAACACGCGGCGAACCTGGTGTACCGGCAACTGCGCCTGGCGGCCGACCGCCGGGCGCGGTTCTACGTGGTGGTGCGCACCCGCGACGGCAAGCAGCATTCGCTGCCGGGGCTCATCGAATCGTGCGAGGGGCCCACCCTGCTCATCGACATGTCCACCGGGGTGCGGCTTTCCGCGGCATGGAAGGGCCAGGTGGTGGAGTGCTATTTCCGCATCGTGGCCATGGTCCCCCAGCGCACCGAACAGCACTTCATGTTCGCCTCGCGCATCCTCGACATCCGCGCCCTGTCCACGGGGCTGATCGTGGAACTGGAAAAGCCCGCCGCCATCGAGTCGGGCCAGCGCCGCCGCAGCGTGCGGGTGCGCCCGGTGCCGGAACTGGTGGGCATGCTGGAAATGCGGCGCGACCAGTCGCCCGATGACGGCCCCCTGTCCCTGGCCGCGCTGGACGGCTACCTGCGCATCGGCGGGGTGGCGGCCCAGGGGCCGCTGGGCGCGGAATCCTCCGTGCCCGGCGGGACGGTGGCGGACACTGCGGGGGGCGATGCGCCAGCCCCCGCAAGCGTTCCTGCCCCCGGTTCCTTGCCTGCTAATGACGCGCAGCCCTATCTGGTGGACGTTTCCGCCGGGGGCCTGCGCGCCTGCATCGCCCCCCGCGCGGGCGAAGGGCCGGAAACGGGCTTGCTGAACCGGGGCGACCGGGTGGTGCTGCGCACCATCCTGCACTGGCCAGGGGGCGCGCACCAGCCCCTGGACCTGCTGCTGAAGGCCGAGGTCTCCACCCGCATGCAGTCTGCGGGCAGCCTGCCCGGCGGGGTGGACGTGGGGCTGGAGTTCCAGTTCGAGGGCAAGCCGGACGCCGACGGCATGGTGACCTGGCTGCCCGTGCGCGACGGCGTGTACCGCCTGGCCCAGTGGGTGAACGCCGTGTACATGGAGTATATGCGCAAGGTGCGCGCCCAGTAGCGGCTTTCAAATCGTCTTTTCGTCCGTTGGCATCGTCAAACGTCGCCTGCCATTTCGGTCGAATACGATAAGAGTATGCTCCTTCATGGCAGGCTTGTTTTCCTTGCCAACGAACGAAAATCCTGATTTGAAATCATCCCCTTGCCGCAGCAGGCCCTTTCTGGCCTTCCGCGATCTTTCGCCAACGGCCTTTGCGCCCGCCGGGCGGGGCAGGCGCCGCGCCGTCGCGCCTACACGCTGATTTCACGGTACATTTGCGTAGCGCGATTTGACAATATTCGCACGGCCCGCGTCTTGACGCACCAGCCGCCGGATGGTCTACAGGACTGTCGGTCTCATGCATCGGACAACGCGTCGGCGGCGCCGGACTTACGGCCACGGGACGAGCCGTACCCGGTCCCGCGCGGCGTCATTGCATCAACAACCGCTGGAGGTACTGGATGAAACGGACCATCGTACTGCTCATGATGATGTTGGCGGCCGTGCTGGCGTTCGGCCCCAAGGCCGAAGCCGCCGAAGGCAAGACCTTCCGGGTCGGCATCTCTTCCGACCCTGAATCGCTCGACCCGCACATGCAGCTTTCCGGCCCCATGCTGGCCTACTCGCACTGGGTGTTCGATCCCCTGGTGCGCTGGACCCAGGACATGAAGTTCGAACCGCGCCTGGCCGAGAAGTGGGAACAGGTCAACCCCACCACCATGCGCTTCCACCTGCGCAAGGGCGTGAAGTTCCACAGCGGCAACCCGCTCACCGCCGCCGACGTGGCCTGGACCATCAAGCGCCTGAAGGAATCCCCCGACTTCAAGGGCCTGTACGTCAAGTTCGCCGAGCCCAAGGTTGTCGACGACAACACCATCGACATCATCACCACCGAGCCCTACGGCCTGGTGATGAACCTGGCCACCTACATCTTCCCCATGGATTCCAAGTTCTACACCGGCACCGACGCCGCGGGCCAGCCCAAGGGCGCCGTGGTGAAGAACGGTCCCTCGTTCGCCAACGAGAACGCCTCGGGCACCGGCCCGTTCATGGTGGCGCAGCGCGAGCACGGCGTGAAGCTGGTGCTGAAGGCCAACCCCAACTACTGGGGCAAGCGCGGCAACGTCGACACCATCGAACTCACCCCCATCAAGAACGAAGCCACCCGCGTGGCCGCCATCCTGAAGGGCGACGTGGACTTCATCACCCCCGTGCCCGTGCAGGACTACGACCAGCTCGCCAAGAACCCCGACGTCGAGCTGATCACCATGGCCAGCACCCGCATCATCACCTTCCAGCTGAACCAGAAGCGCAACCCCGCCCTGGCCAATCCCAAGGTGCGTGAAGCCATCATCGCCGCCACCGACCATGCGGGCATCGTGGCCAAGATCATGAAGGGCTACACCGTGGTCACCCATCAGCAGGCCCCCAAGGGCTACCCCGGCTACATCGCCGACCTGAAGCCCCGCTTCGACCTGGCCAAGGCCCAGAAGCTGATGAAGGAAGCGGGCTACGAGAAGGGTCTGGAACTGACCATGATCGCGCCCAACAACCGCTACGTGAACGACGAAAAGGTGGCCCAGGCCTTCGTTTCCATGATGGCCAAGATCGGCATCAAGGTGAACCTGAAGACCATGCCCAAGGCCCAGTACTGGGATGAGTACGACGCCCAGGTGGCCGACATCCAGATGATCGGCTGGCATCCGGACACCGAAGACACCGCCAACTACGGCGAATACCTGCTGATGTGCGCCAACAAGGACACCGGCATGGGCCAGTACAACAGCGGCAACTACTGCAACAAGAAGTACGACGCGCTGATCGAGGAAGCCAACCGCACCACCGATCCCAAGAAGCGTGACGCCGTGCTGCAGGAATCCGAAAAGCTGGCCTATGACGAGGCGGCCTTCGTGCCGCTGCACATGGAGCCGCTGTCGTGGGCTGCCCGCAAGACGGTGAAGAACGCCAAGGCGATCATCAACGTGCAGGACTTCCCCTACTTTGGCGACCTCGTGATGCAGTAATGACGAACGGGCGCGGAGGGTTAACATGCCTCCGCGCCTTTTCGACGGTTTTGTGAAGACGGGCGGGCAGGGGAACACCCCTTGCCTGCCCCGCCAAAATTTTGTAGCCCACCGGGCGGGGTTCACCCCGTTACCGACGCGCGGCATTCCGCAGCCCCCGCCTTTCGGCGTTGCGCCGGGCTTTTCGCCAGGCCATGCCGGACGCGCGGCGGGCGTTTCCCGCAGGTTCACCGGAACACGGTGCGCCATCGTGGCCGGGTTGCGGACAACGCCGCGCACGCCGTTTCGCGCCATCGCGCTTTCGTGGCCGCAGCATGCGGTCCCGCCGCCCCTGCTGCGCAGGGGGACTTTGGGGCCCCCCCCGGCCGGGACGTTCGCACGCACCCGGCCCGTGCGCGCTGGCGCTGCCGCCGTCAGCCCGCCCCCGTTTCCGCATCGTGCGGGAGTCCGCACCGGATGGGGGCCATGCGGTAAAAGACGCGCGGCCCCGGCACCGCGGCAACCAGCAACGCCGAAACCGGCAACGAGACGCACATGTTCGCATTCATCATCCGCAGGGTGGCGCAAGCCTTGCTGGTCATGTTCATCATCAGCTTCATCGGGTTCGCCATCAAGCAGTCCGTCGGCGACCCCACGCGCGAGATGGTGGGCGTGTCCGTATCCGTCAAGGAACGCGAGGCCCTGCGCGAAAAGCTGGGCCTGAACGATCCGTACCTGGTCCAGTGGGCGCGCTTCACCAAGAACGCCGTGCAGGGCGACTTGGGCACCTCGTACTTCTACCGCAAGCCCGCGCTGGATGTGATCCTGGCGAAAGCCCCGGCCACGCTGGAACTGGTCTTCGTGGCCCAGTGCATCATCGTGCTGATCTCGGTGCCGGTGGGCGTGTATTCCGCCTGCCGCCCGCGCTCGGTGCTGTCGCGCCTGTTCATGGGCATCAGCATCGTGGGGGTTTCGGTGCCGGTGTTCCTGACGGCCATCTTCATGATCTACATCTTTTCGGTGCACCTTGGCTGGCTGCCCTCGTTCGGGCGCGGCAACCCGGTGGAGATATTTCCGGGGTGGACATCGGTGCTGACCACCTGGCCCAATTTCAAGCACATCATCCTGCCCTCCATCGCCCTGTCGTCCATCATGCTGCCGCTGTTCATCCGGCTGATCCGCGCCGAGATGAAGGAGGCGCTGGAGACCGAATACGTGAAGTTCGCGCGGGCCAAGGGCCTGCCCGAATGGCGCGTGGTGATGGTGCACGCCTTCAAGAACACCCTTCTGCCGGTCATCACCGTGGGGGGCGTGCAGCTTGGCATCATGATCGCCTTCACCATCCTGACCGAGACGGTGTTCCAGTGGCAGGGCATGGGCTTCATGTTCGTGGAGGCCGTGGAACGCGCCGACACGGCGCTGCTGGTGGCCTACCTGATCTTTGTCGGGGCCGTGTTCGTCACCGTGAACACGGTGGTGGACCTGATCTACGGCTTCGTGAACCCCATGGTCCGCATCGCGGGGAGGAAGTAACATGGCCGGTCTTCTGCGGCGTTTCCGCCAGTCGTACTTCCTGTATTCCTTCCTGCGCGACCCGGTGGCGGTGACCAGCTTCGCCCTGTTCGTCATCCTGGCCTGCTCGGCGCTGCTGGCCCCGGTCATTGCCCCGCACAACCCGTTCGACGGGGCCAACATCGACATCATGGACGCGGAAACGCCCCCCCTGTGGAAGGATGGCGGCAACCCGGCCTTTCTGCTGGGCACCGACAACCAGGGGCGCGACCTGTTCTCGGCCATCCTGTACGGCATGCGCGTGTCCCTGCTGATCGGCGTGGGCGCGGTGGCCATGCAGGCGTGCATCGGCATCATGGTGGGCCTCTTGTCCGGCTACGGCAGCCGCAGACTGGACAACATCCTGATGCGCATCGCCGACGTGCAGCTGTCGTTCTCGTCGTACATGGTGGCCATCTTTCTGGGGGCCATCGTGCAGATGACCTTTGGCGTGGGCCGCTACGAACAGGTGGCCGTGCCCTTCCTGGTGCTGGTCATCGGCCTGGCGGAATGGCCGCAGTACGCGCGCACCGTGCGCGCCTCGGTGCTGGCGGAGAAGAAGAAGGAATACGTGGAGGCGGCGCGGGTCATAGGGCTCAAGCCCTTCCGCATCATGTGGCGGCACATTCTGCCCAACACGCTCACCCCGGTGCTGGTCATTTCCACAGTGCAGGTGGCCAACGCCATCATGAGCGAGGCGGCCCTGTCGTTCCTGGGCCTGGGCATGCCGGTGACCAAGCCTTCGCTGGGCTCGCTGATCAAGTCGGGCTTTCAGTACTTCTTCAGCGGCAGTTGGTGGATAACGCTGTTTCCGGGCGTGGTGCTGATTCTGCTGGTGCTGTCCATCAACCTGCTTGGCGACTGGCTGCGGGACTTCCTGAATCCCAAGCTGTACAAGGACTAGCCCATGCAACCGCTGCTCGACGTATCCAACCTTACCGTCAAGTTCGCGCTGCGCGACACCGCGCTCACCGCCGTCAACGACGTCTCGTTCACCCTGGGCAAGGGCGAGCGCCTGGGCCTTGTGGGCGAATCGGGCGCGGGCAAGTCCGTCACCGGGTTCTCCATCCTGAACCTGGTGTCCAAGCCCGGCTTCATCGCGGGCGGCTCCGTGCTGTTCGAGGGCAAGGACCTGACCAAGGCCGACGCGGAAACCCTGCGTGACATCCGGGGCAACCGCATCAGCATGATCTTTCAGGATCCCATGATGACCCTGAACCCGGTGCTGACCGTGGGCACGCAGATGATCGAGACCATCCGCGCCCACATGAAGGTGACCCGCAAGGAAGCCGAGGCCATTGCCCTGGACAAGCTGCGCAAGGTCTACATTCCCTCGCCGGAACGCCGGCTGACCCAGTACCCGCATGAATTCTCGGGCGGCATGCGCCAGCGCATCGTCATCGCCATCGCCCTGCTGACGTCCCCGTCGCTGATCATTGCCGACGAGCCCACCACGGCCCTCGACGTGACCATCCAGGCCGAGATCATGGACCTGCTGCTGGAGCTGTGCCAGTCGGAGGACATGGGCCTGATCCTGATCACCCACGACCTTGGCGTGGTCTCGCAGGTCACCCAGAAGATCGCGGTGATGTACGCGGGCGGCATCGTGGAGATGGGCGACACCGCGAAAGTGGTGGGCGAGCCGCTGCACCCCTACACGCGGGGCCTGTTGGGCGCGCTGCCGCAGTGTGCGGACAAGTCCGTGTGCGGCTTGGAAACCGTGGCCGCGCCGCGTGCCCGCCGCCGCCTGAACCAGATTCCCGGCAGTATGCCCAGCCTTTCCGACGTGCCGCGCGGCTGTCCGTTCAACAACCGCTGCGAGCTGTGCGAAACCGTGTGCACCACCACCCGGCCGCTGCTCGAAGTGAAGAGTGATGGCCGTCTGGCGGCCTGCCATATGGTAGCCTAAGGGGGACGCCGGAATGACCAACCAGAACACCGCACTGCTTTCGCTGCGCAACGTCGTCAAGCATTTCGACATCTCCGGCGGGCTGCTGGACCAGCTACGCATTTCCGGCGGCCGCATCACCCGCAAGCGCACCGTGGTGCATGCCGTCAACGACGTGAGCTTCGACATCCTGCCCGGTGAGACCTTGAGCGTGGTGGGCGAGTCGGGCTGCGGCAAGTCCACCCTGGCGCGCACCGTCATCGGCCTGTACCGGGCCACCGGCGGCGAAATCCTGTACCGGGGCGAGCGCATCGACAACCTGAGCGACAATGGCATGCTGCCCTACCGCACCCGCATGCAGATGGTCTTTCAGGACCCCTACGCCTCGCTGAACCCGCGCATGAAGGTGCGCGAGATTCTGGAAGAGCCGGTGCGCTTCCACAACCCCGGCATCTCCGACGCCGACGTGCGCACCCGCGTGGCCGACGTCATGGAGCAGGTGGGCGTGAACCCGCTGTGGGGCGTGCGCTACCCGCACGAATTCTCCGGCGGGCAGCGCCAGCGCATCTCCATCGCCCGCGCCCTGGTGGTGGACCCCGAGTTCATCGTGGCGGACGAACCCATCTCGGCGCTGGACGTGTCCATTCAGGCGCAGGTGCTGAACCTGATGATGGACATGCAGGAGAAGCGCAACCTGACCTACCTGTTCATCAGCCACGACCTTTCGGTGGTGGAGCACATCTCCAACCGCGTGGCCGTGATGTACCTGGGCAGCCTGTGCGAACTGGCCGATGCCGCAGACCTGTTCGGCACCCCGCGCCACCCGTACACCCAGGCCCTGCTGTCGGCCATCCCGCGCATCGGCGGCAAGGCCGCCGCGCACATCAAACTTTCCGGCGACGTGCCCACGCCCATCAACCTGCCCTCTGGCTGCGTGTTCCACGGCCGCTGCCCGCACGCCAACGAACGTTGCATGCGCGAGGTGCCCAAGGCCCGCCAGCTTGACGGCGGCGCGCTGGTGGCCTGCCACGGCGTGGAGGAAGGGCGGATTTAGCGGACGCCTCAATTGAAAGATAACCGGGGGAAGAAACCTTTCGGAAAAGGTTTCTTCCCCCGGCCCCCCATCTTCCAAAACTTTTCGATTGTCCCCCGTCGCGTCAGCGCGACGGGGGACGTTGTTCTTGTGCGGCGGATATCGTGGTGTGCAGTTGGCTACTTGCCCAACACATCCGCCATGCGGTCCAGTGCGGTGCGCAGCAGCGCGCGCGGGCAGCCCAGGTTCAGGCGCAGCCAGCCTTCGCCTTCCGGGCCGAAGCTGGAACCGGGGCTGGGCACCACGCCCGCCTCGTGGCGCACGCGGTGCAGCAGGTCGGCCTCCGCAAGGCCCAGGGGGCGAAAGTCCACCCATGAAAGATAGGTGCCCTGCGGCTGCATGACGCGGACTGCGGGCAGGCGCTGTCCCAGCACGTGGCGCACCAGCGCGGCGTTGCCCGCGATGTAGGCCATCAGCGCGTCCAGCCAGGGGCCGCCGTGGCGGCAGGCGGCCTCGGTGGTGGCCAGTCCGAACATGTTGGGGTGGCGGATGCCGAGGCCGGTGAGTTCCGCGCGAAAGGTGCGGCGCAGGGTGTCGTCCTCGATGACCACGTGGGCAAGGCCCGCGCCGGGCACGTTGAACGCCTTGGCGGAGGACACGGCGGTGATGGTGCGCTCGGCAACCTCCGGCGACAGGCTG
The DNA here is from genome assembly GCF_003402415.2 of Nitratidesulfovibrio sp. HK-II. Classification (NCBI taxonomy): domain Bacteria; kingdom Pseudomonadati; phylum Thermodesulfobacteriota; class Desulfovibrionia; order Desulfovibrionales; family Desulfovibrionaceae; genus Nitratidesulfovibrio; species Nitratidesulfovibrio sp. HK-II. Next base: position 3,777,208 of record NZ_AP036014.1, on the reverse strand, counting down.
GCCAGCACGGTGTGCGCGTGGCCGGGCAACAGCAGGTCGTGGTGGATTTCGTCGCTGACCATGAGCGTGCCGTGCTTCAGGCACAGTTCGGCCACGCGGGTCAGTTCCGCGCGGGTCCACACCCTGCCGCCGGGGTTGTGCGGGCTGCACAGCAGCAGCATCTTGGCCCCGCGTCCGCCGTCGGCAAGGGCCGTATCCAGCGCGTCGAAATCCATTTCATGGAAGGGGTTGCCGTCGGCATCCGTGGTGAGGGCCAGCGGGTTGGCCAGCACCCGGCAGCCCGCGTCCTGCACGGCCGCACGAAAGGGCGGGTAGATGGGCGTCTGGATGACCACGCCGTCGCCGGGCCGGGTGAACAGCCGCACCGCCAGGCACAGCGAGGCCACCACCGTGGGCAGGGGCAGCAGGTGGCGCGGGTTCACGGTCCAGCCGTGGCGGGTGGCCAGCCAGTGGGACACGGCTTCGCGGCAGGCGTTGCCATCCGCCGGGTAGCCGAACACGCCACGCTCGGCCAGCCGGGCCACGGCATCGCGCGCCGCCGGGGGCGAGGCAAAGTCCATGTCGGCCACCCACAGGGGGATGGCGTTGGCGGCTTCATCCGGCGAAAGGTTGAACATGTGCCCCATGTCGTCCCATTTCAGGCTGCCGGTGTTGCGTCGGTCGGGGGCGTGGTCGAAGTCGAAGTTGTGGTCGGGCATGGCGAGGGGTGACGCGGGCGTCGGGTTTGGCGGGGCAAGTCCGCCTATGTGAAAGAGCCGCCCGGTAGGCGGCTCAGGGTGTTGGCATCATCAGCAATTTAGACGCCTCCGGCGGCCAAGGGGCCGAGGCCCCTTGGAACCCCATGCGTTGTGCTTCTGTAGCTACAGAAAGCACGAATGGAAGTTTTGGGGGGAGGGGGGCGGGGGAGGAGACCCTTTTTCAAAAGGGGCCCTCCCCCGCAAGAATGTGGATTTGCCAACAGTCTGAACCAGGGTTGGCTTGAACCTGTCTTTAAAACCCGTTGTAGCAGACGCGGTCGTCGTATTCGACCTGCTTGCCCTTGTTCCACTGGGACACGGGGCGGTAGTAGCCCACGATGCGGGTGTACACTTCCGTGGCCTGGCCGCAGTCGGGGCATTCATGCTTTTCGCCTTGCAGGTAGCCGTGGTCCTTGCACACCGAAAAGGTGGGGGTGACGGAAAGGTACGGCAGGCGCGTCTGGGTAAAGGCCTTGATGATGAACTTCTTCAGGGCCTTGGTGTCGGCCACGGATTCGCCGAGGTAGGTGTGGAACACCGAGCCGCCGGTGTACAGCGGTTGCAGCTTGTTCTGGTGATCCAGCGCGGCGAACACGTCTTCGGTCATGCCCACGGGCAGGGCGGTGGAGTTGGTGTAGTACGGGGTGCCGTTGCCGGAGGCCTTGATTTCGGAATAGAGCGACTTGTCGATCTTGGCCAGGCGGTAGCTGGTGCCCTCGGCGGGGGTGGCTTCCAGATTGTACAGGGTGCCGGTTTCTTCCTGAAAGCGCGCGGTCAGGTTGCGCAGGTGGTTCAGGGTGCGCTGCATCAGCCGCACGCCCGCCTCGGTTTCGATGCCCTTGCCCAGCAGGTTCTGGCAGGCCTCGTGGCCGCCCACCAGCCCGATGGTGGAAAAGTGCCCGGCAAAGCCGTTCTTGAGGTACCGGCGCGACCACGGGAACATGCCGCGCTCAAGGTTGGCGGTGACCAGCTTGCGCTTGAATTCCAGCGAATCGCGGGCCAGCTCCGCGTATTCGGTCACCATGTCCAGAAAGTCCTCTTCGCCCTGGGCAAGGTAGGCCAGCTTGGGCAGGTTCAGGGTGACCACCCCGATGGACCCGGTCAGGTCGCCCGCGCCGAACAGCCCCCCCACCTTGTTGCGCAACTGCCGCAGGTCCATCTGCAACCGGCAGCACATGGAGCGCACGTCTTCGGGGTTGAGGTTGGAATTGATGAAGTTCTGGAAGTAGGGCGCACCGTACTTGGCGGTAAGCTTCAGCAGCAGGTCGCCGATCTCCGAATCCCACGGAAAGTCCTTGGTGACGTTGTACGTGGGAATGGGAAAGGAGAAGATGCGGCCGTGGAAGTCGCCGTCCAGCATCACTTCCAGGAAGGCGCGGTTCAGCATCTCCATTTCCGGCGCGTATTCGCCGTAGACGGAATCCTTGTATTCGCCGCCGATGATGATGGGCTCGGTGGCGATGTGCTTGGGCGGCACCAGGTCGAAGGTCAGGTTGGTGAACGGGCTCTGGCCGCCCCAGCGCGAGGTTGTGTTCAGGTTGAACACGAACTTCTGCATGGCCTGGCGCACCTGCTTGTAGGTCAGGCCGTCGTTGCGCACGAAGGGGGCGAGGTAGGTGTCCACGTTGTTGAAGGCCTGGGCTCCCGCCCATTCGTTCTGCAACGTGCCGAGAAAATTGATCATCTGGCCCATGGCGGTGTCCAGATGCTTGGCGGGCCCGGCGCTGGACCGGTTTTCCAGGTTGAACCCTTCCAGCAACAGGTCGCGCAGGCTCCAGCCGGCGCAGTAGCCCGCAAGGCCAAAGGACAGGTCGTGGATGTGGAAGTAGCCGTGGTCGTGGGCCTGGCGCACTTCTTCCGGGTACTTCTCCAGCGCGTACTTGGCCTGCAGGGTGCCGGAAAGGTGCAGCATCAGGCCCTGGAACGAGTGCGTCATGTTGGCGTTCTCGTTCACGCGCCAGTCGGCTTTGGTGAGGTAGTTGTCGATGGTCTCGGAAATGTCGAGGAAGGCGGCCTTCTGCTCGCGCAGGGTGCGGCGCGTTTCGCGGTAGATGATGTACCGCTTGGCCACGGCGTACAGGCGCGATTCCATCAGCACCTGTTCCACGGTGTCCTGCACCTGTTCCTGCTCGGGAATCTCGCAGTCCGCGAGCTTCAGCTCCACCCTGTGGGCGATGCGCTTGGAGAGCAGCGGGTCCTTAATGCCGTTTGCTTTCAGGGCCTTCAGGATGGCTTCCGCGATGCGGTCCGTGGACCACGTCTCCAGCCGTCCGTCGCGTTTCAGAATCTGCTTCGGCATGCTTCCTCCGGGGGGGCACGTAATCCTGTATCTTCAGGTCGAATCCGGCGGGAAGCTGGCGGCGGGCCGCTTCCACGTCGTCATCGGAAAGCACGGGAACGCGGGTGAGGCGAAACATGAACGCGTCGGGTTGCGCCTGGGCCAGCGCAAAGATGCGCGAAAGCGCGGCGCGGGCCTCGTCCGGGCTGGTGGTCCCGCCGGACAGGCGCGGGTAGAGGGCGAAGGGCCCCTTGACATCGATGGAGAAGGCGTCGGCCAGGCCGTCGCGCAGCAGCAGTTCCACCACGTCGGGGCGCAGGCCGTTGCTGTCCACCTTCACGGGCAGGCCGAAGCGGCGCAGATCGCGGAGCATGTCGGCGAAGCCCTCGACCATGGTCGCTTCCCCCCCGGTCACGACCACGCCGTCCAGCCAGTGGCGGCGGGCTTCGATGTACGCTTCGATGGCGGCGCGCGAAAGCACGGGCAGGGTGTCGGCATGCCAGGCCAGCTGCCAGTTGTGGCAGGTGGGGCAGCGCATGTTGCAGCCGCCCAGAAAGACGACGCAACTGCTGTAGCCGGGCCAGTCGCAGAGGCTCAGGCGCTCGAAGCCATGCACGTGGTTCCATGCGGAGGACATGACGGGAAGTATCCTTGTCCGGGCGGCGAGTGCCCGTGAACATGAATGGCCTTCATGATGACGCGATTGCGGCGTGCGCGGGCGTTTCGGGCCATCATGAAAGTGTCTAGGAAAAATTTAACCCATCGGGTTAGTTCGGTCCGAAGCCTACTGCACCCCTATTTTTTTGTATAGTGGGGTGTTTTGGAAAAGCCAGTCCTTAACCCGTTAGGGGGTGGAATACCGGGCTATTTTTTCCCGGTTTTGGACCTTTGCGTCGCTGTCTGCGAGCCGACATTTTTGTCTTTCCACAGTCTGCGCGCCGCACGTTCCGCATGTGGCGCGCGGATGGTCCGGCATCCCCTGTCGAGCCGCTGTCGCCCGTGAAGAAGGGGTGTGATTATAGGTGGATGGTTTGTTGAAGGCGTGCTGTGAAAAAACGTGCGCCGCCGGAGTGCGGCGGCGCTGTGCACAGCAAGGGGGATGCGGTGTGGACAGGCTGGCTGTGGAAAGCTGCCGTGCGTTCCCGCACGTGGCCGTGGCCTGGCCCCCTGTCCGGTCCTGTTCGACGCTGTCCGCCCTGTAAGGCCCTGTAAGGCCCTGTAAGGCAGGACCGGCGAACTATTCGAAGCAGAACTCCACGGTAAAATCTCCGTGCGGGGTGCCGAAGGGGATGGCGATGATGGGCGCCTTGGTGACGTGGCTGATGGTGTGTCCATCCCCCATGATCACCGAGGGGGTGGCCCCCTGGAAGGTCATGCCCATTTCGGCAAGGCCCGCGCGGGCCTGGCCGGAGATCATGTTGGTGACCTCGCCCACGGCGTCCTTGATGTCCTGCACGATGTCCTGGATGTCGTCGCCCAGCATGGCCTTGACCAGGGCAATGGCGCACTTCTTGGTGAAGGTCACCGAGATGGTGCCGTTCTTGTGCCCGGTGATGCCGATGACGGCAGACACGTCGCCCTTGGCCACGTTGTTCTTCTTCACGTACGGCACGCCAGCCGTGGGGGTGATGCCCGCCATGGTGGACAACACGTTGATGGTGGCCGCGATGAAGGGCTTTGCGACTTCGATGCCGGTGCTCATGGTATGGCTCCTTGGCGGTAGGGCGCGCCCCGCGCAGCGTGGTGTGCGGTGGCGGCGCATTGCACAGACTACTGGAAACGGCCGGGGGCCGTCCAGTGCCAAGGCATGAGATTCACGGCAAAAGCCGGAAAACGCGGCGGGTGCCGCAAGGTAGGTGGGCGGGCTGTAGCGTGGCGCGCGGTGGGTGCATCGCATGTGCGTGAAATGCATCGCAGCGATGCTGAAGGGGCAGCGCGCGCGCGGCCAGAGTGGCGCAATGCGGCATGTGCTGCCGAGTGGATGCGCCAAGGCGTGCCGGGCCAGCCCGGAAGCTGGTGAGTCAGCCGCACGGGCCGGGTGCGGTCGGGTGCGGTCGGACGCGACGGGGGAGCAGAGGGGCGCGACATGCGCCCCCGGATCTACTGCGGGGCTCGTGCGCCAGCTTCGGTGCGGGCGGCGTTCAGGTTGCCCTCAATGGTGGCATAGACGCGGTGCCCGGTGCCTACCTTGGCCTCCAGATGGGCCAGCGCGGCGGAAAAATGGGCCACGGCTTCTTCGGTGCGGCCGCGCAGACGGCAGACCAGCCCGAGATTGTTGCGGATCTTGGCCTCGAAGCCGGACAGTCCCAGGGACATGGCCTGGCGCAACGCCTGCGAGAGCAGGAAGTCCGCGTTGGCGAGGTTGCCTTCCGAAAGGGCCTGCATGCCCTGCCTGTTCAATGCGCCGATGCGGCTTGCTGCGCACATGGTCGTATCCTCGTAGTGGTCAGATGGCGTGATGCGCGGCCTGCGTGCCTGTATTTTGCCGCGCATCACGCTAGTCTGTATGTATCGGGGTACGCTGATCCGTCACGGGGGCGCCGCCGCGATCCCCGGCCGGGATGCGCCGGGCGGGTCGCATCCCTGTGCTTCGCGGGGTGGGCCGGGGGTCGCCAGCGGCGCCTCGTCGTGCCGAAATCTAGTTGGCGGGCTCCAGCGCCTGGCGCAGGGTGGAAACGCCGCAACTGTGCAGCATCTGCACGGGAATGCTGTTGGCCTTGGCGTGCTGCACCACCTCGCGCTTGGCGGCGTGGGATATCTTGTTGGTGAACACGATGACCAGGTCCGCCTGGCCGAGCTTGTCGGCGATGCGGTTTTCCTTGCCGGTGAACACCTTCAGGTCCACGCCGCTGGCAAGGGCGGCATTGATGTAGTCGCGCTTCAGTCTGTCCATTCCGCCGATCAGTGCTGCGCACATGGGAGGCTCCTTCCGACGAGTCTCGCGTCGTTTCGTCCTGTTTAATGAAAACGATTTTCATTGTCAATGATGCGGTGTGATGTTTGGTGCACATGGCCACGGGGGCGGGGGTGTTGTTCAGCTTTCCAGGGGTGCTGCAGGGCGGAAAAAGGAGCGTCTGGAATGGCGACGCGAACAGTCTGTGGCGTGCGGGGCCGCACGGTGGCGTGGCGAGGGAACGGCGAGGGCGGGCGAACGGCGCTGCCCGCGATTACTCGTGTCAGGTCGAACGCATGCGGGCCGCCCGTTCCGGCAAGAAGGGGCGGCCCGGGCGCTAGGCGGAAAAGGGGCAGGGGAGGGAGGCGCGGGGCTATTCCTCACGCCATTCGATACATTCCACCGGGCAGGTGGAGATGGCGTCTTCCACGCACTCCGCGGTGGTGTTCGGGTCGATGACCTCGGCGTATTCGCCCGCGCTGGACATTCTGAACGCCTCGGGGCAAAGTTCGACGCACGATTCGCACGCCATGCATTCGTCCTGATCGAGGTACAGGTATTTCGCCATGGTGGCCTCCTTGGGCTGTTTGCCACATGGTATAGCATGGCCGTAGCGTCGAGCACAACGGGCGGGGGGCGCGGCGTCCCTCGCGGCGGAGGCAACCCGGTGTCACCCAAAGGCGACGCGCGCCAGACGCGCGAATTTCTGGCGCGAGCCAAGGCATATTTCCATCGGCACGACGTGCCGCGCGCACTTGCGGCCACCGCAGCCGGCGTGCAGGGCATTGCGGACGGCGGCATCGTAGGGCGCGACCTGACGGAACTGCACGGCGCGCTGCGCGAGATGGTGCAGTTGCTTTCGCGCGACGAGGACGTGAAGGCCCGCGCCGCGGCCATTTCGCCGCGCGGCCTGGTCTTCGAGAAGGGGGCCGAAAAACAATTGCTGGGCACCCTGGCCCGCATCCTGCGCTCCATGCGCGACGAGCAGGAGCAGGAGTCCTACGAGCAGGCCATCGCCCGCAAGCAGCAGCTCGACAAGCTGCTGCTGCACGGCAGGCGGCTGCTGGAGCACAAGAAGGTGGCCGAGGCCGACGAGGCGTTCACCGAGGCCATGGGCCACTATCGTAACGAACACCGCCTGTTCCTGTTGATGGGCAAGGCCATGCTGGAGGCGGGCGAGCCCAAGCGGGCTCTGCGCCACCTGCGCAAGGCCATGGAAGTGGACCCGGACAAGGAACAGGCCAGGCGAGTGCACGACACGGCGCTGGCCCGCAGCAAGGGCGAACCCGACCCGGCCTGAGGCGCGGCAGGGCCGGACGGCACCCGGGAGGCCGACCCGGCGGGCGCGGGTTGCGCACGGCATGACGCCCTCATCCGCGAGACAGTTTTCGCGGATGAGGGCGTCATGCCGTTGGCGCGCGGGCTGCACCAACCCGTGCGCCCGTCAGGAGTGGGCACGGGCGGGTAGTTCCGGTAGCTGGACAGTCGCCAACCAACCGCCGCGTGGCGGCGCGAGGGGCAGCGAAACCCTTCTTGCGGCCGGAAGCCCGGCCTAGAGGTTCAGCAGGCGGGCCACCCGCTCCGGGTCCAGCGAGCGGTGCGCGTCGCTCGACGGGGCGGACAGCATGTCCATCACGGAGCTGTAGGCCTGGTCGGCCTCGGCGGTGGGAACGGCGACGGCGCTGGTCTGCACGCCCTGCGCGGCCTGTCCTGCCAGCCCGGCCTGTCCGACCTGTCCGGCGGTGTCGAGCGCGCTGCGCTTGGTTTCGGTGGTCTCGCGGGCGCGGGTCAGCAGCGCGTCGATGCGCGAGAAGGAATCCTGCGAAAGGGTGGTGATACCCGTGGTCCCCGTGGTCATGGCGGCCTCCTGGAAGTTTTTTCCGTCTGCCCGCGTCATTCTGCAAGGGCCGTGCAAACGGGCCATGGCGTCGGGATTCCGGCACGGGTGCGCCACCCTCGGGCATGAGGGCGCGCGCGGTCCGGCGGCGCACCCGCTCCGCCCCGCACATCTGCCGCGCGTCCAGTCACCCGCCTAGTCCCCCGCCCGTTCCTGCGGCCCGTTCCTGCCCCCCGTCGGTGTCGCCAGTGCGTGTCGTCCGTCGGTGTCGGTGATCCGGCTGTCCGGGATTGCGGTCCGGGCCGCTTTGGGGTAGGCGAAGCGGCGCGCCACGGTTGCGTTTCCGCCCGAACGCGCTACACTTGCATCCATGTGCGCCCCGTGTGCGTCCTCCTTGTCTCCGGCGCGTGCGGGCAGGCCCTTGCCAGCCCCTGGCCCCGGGCGTTCCGGGGCGGGGCGCGCCACCCTCGCCCTGTTCCTTCCGGAAGCGGCATGACCCAGAATTTCCTGCTGTTCGACATCGGCAACACCAACGTCAAGATCGGCATCGCGGTGGAAAGCGCGGTGCTGACCTCGTACGTGCTGCCCACCGACCCCGGCCAGACGGCCGACTCCATCGGCCTGCGCCTGCTGGAGGTGCTGCGCCACGCCGGGCTTGGTCCGGCCGACATTTCGGCCTGCGTGGCCAGTTCGGTGGTGCCCAGCGTCAATCCGCTGGTCCGCCGCGCCTGCGAACGCTACCTGTACCGCAAGCTGCTGTTCGCGCCCGGCGACGTGGCCATCCCGCTGGAAAACCGCTACGAGCGCCCGGCAGAGGTGGGGGCCGACCGGCTGGTGGCCGCCTATGCCGCCCGGCGGCTGTACCCCGGCCCCCGGTCGCTGGTTTCCGTGGATTTCGGCACCGCCACCACGTTTGACTGCGTGGAGGGCGGCGCGTATCTTGGCGGTTTGATATGTCCCGGCGTGCTTTCGTCCGCCGGGGCGTTGTCGTCGCGCACGGCCAAGCTGCCGCGCATCAGTCTGGAAGTGGCGGAGGATACGCCGGTCATCGGCCGTTCCACCACCACCAGCCTGAACCACGGGTTCATTTTCGGCTTCGCCGCCATGACCGAGGGCGTGCTGGCCCGCCTGGGCGACGTGCTGCCCGGCCCCACCGAGGTGGTGGCCACGGGCGGGTTCGCCCGGGACATCGCGCGGGTGAGCCGCTGTTTCGACCACGTAAGGCCCGACCTGCTGCTGGAAGGCCTGCGGTTGTTGTATCTTGAAAGCGGCACCCGCTAGGGCCACGCCATCGCCCCTCCATTCCGGGCCGGGGCGGGGCCGGGCGCGGGCCGCATCCGACAATAGACATTCCGACGACCGAAACCCGACGAACATGAAAGGACCAAGGAGATGCAGATGAGCACCATCGTATCCGTCTGGGCGAGGGAAATCCTTGACTCCCGCGGGAATCCCACCGTCGAGGTGGAAGTTTCCCTTGAATCGGGCCACACCGGCCGCGCCGCCGTGCCTTCCGGCGCCTCCACCGGCACCCGCGAAGCGCTGGAAATGCGCGACGGCGACAAGGGCCGTTACAAGGGCAAGGGCGTGGAGAAGGCCGTGGACAACGTGATGGGTGAAATCGCCGAGGCCACCGTGGGGCTCGACGCCCTGCGCCAGGTGCAGGTGGACAACACCCTGCTCGACCTCGACGGCACCGACAACAAGTCGCGCCTGGGGGCCAACGCCATGCTGGGCGTATCCCTGGCCACCGCGCGGGCCGCGTCCAGCTTCCTGGGGCTGCCGCTGTACCAGTACCTGGGCGGCGTCAATTCCAAGGTGCTGCCCGTGCCGCTGATGAACATCATCAACGGCGGCGCGCATGCGCCCAACAACCTGGACATTCAGGAATTCATGATCATGCCCATCGGCGCGGCCACCTTCCGCGACGCGCTGCGCATGGGCGCGGAGACCTTCCATACCCTGAAGGCGCTGCTGGCCGCCGACGGCCACGTGACCAGCGTGGGCGACGAGGGCGGCTTTGCCCCCAACCTGAAGAACCACGACGAGGCCTTCCGCTACATCATGAAGGCCATCGAGGAAGCGGGCTACATTCCCGGCGCGGAAATCGCGCTGGCCATCGACGCCGCCGCGTCCGAGTTCCACAAGGACGGCAAGTACGTGCTGGCGGGCGAGGGCAAGAACCTGTCCAATTCCGAGATGGTGGAATGGCTGGGCGAGTTCACCACGCGCTACCCGCTGATCTCCATCGAGGACGGCCTGGCCGAGTCCGACTGGGACGGCTGGCGCGAGCTGACCTACAAGCTGGGCGACACCATCCAGTTGGTGGGCGACGACATCTTCGTGACCAATCCGGACATCCTGGCCGAGGGCATTGACGAGGGCGTGGCCAACTCCATCCTCATCAAGCTGAACCAGATCGGCACGCTGACCGAGACCCTGGACACCATCGAGATGGCCAAGCAGGCCGCGTACACCACGGTGATTTCGCACCGTTCGGGCGAGACCGAGGACCACTTCATCTCCGACCTCGCCGTGGGCCTGAACGCCGGGCAGATCAAGACCGGCTCCCTGTGCCGCAGCGACCGGCTGGCCAAGTACAACCAGCTGCTGCGCATCGAGGAAGACCTGGACGACACGGGCATCTACTTCGGGCCCATGATGAGCGCGCACTTCGGCTTCGAGGAAGAAGGCGAGGACTAGCGCACGCTTGCGCGATGACGGGGAGGGGGTCTGCGAGGCTCCCTCCCTTTTGCTTTCGGGCGGGGGGAGAAAGGCGGGAGGAGGGAAGAGGGAAAGGCGGGGAGAGGCCCTGCCTGTGTCCCAACGCGGGGAATACGCGGCAAAACCCGCTATTCGGGTGCTGGCGGCGTCAGTGGCCATTTTCCCTTGGTCACGTACGGCAGAGCGCGTTGCGGTCGCCATCCGTAATGTTCGCAAGCTCACATAACGGCTGCCGCACGCTCCCTTCGGGAAAACGTCCCCTTCCTTGCCAGCCTCCGCATTTCGTAGTTTCACCCGTCTTTCCCGCACCCGCCGTCCGCGCGGAGGACCGCGCGGAGTATAAGGAAGAAAGGCAGTTCGACAGAAGAAAGACTGGTGGAGACAGGAAGGCACCGTGCTGCGGCGTGGCCCGTCACGGAGAGACGGCGGGCCTTGCGTGTGTGAGCCGGTCTGCCACTGCGATGCCTTTGTAAAGATATTTCAGTTTGAGCCCCACCCTTGAAAGGGGGACCGGGGGAGCGTGCTCCCCCGGCGGGGCACGGGGCAGAGCCCCGACTTCAAAACACTGCCTGCTCTCCCGCGGAGAAACAGGGCAGCGACACATGGCGGATGCGACCGGGACGCACAACAGTGCCGGGCAGCGGAATCAGACAGGCGGCGCGCACGCGCGCCGGATTTCGGGAGGTGGAGACATGGTGCTGCTTGACGGCAAGGCGACGGCTGCGGCCATTCGCGCGGAGCTGAAGGAAGAGGTGGCGGCGGGTCTTGCGGCGGCGGGCCGCGCGCCGGGCCTTGCGGTGATTCTGGTGGGCGACGACGGGGCCTCGCAGGTGTACGTGCGCAACAAGGAGCGCGGCTGCGCCGAGGCGGGCATCCGGTCCGAGGCGTTTCGCCTGCCTGCGGACACCGCGCAGGAGGCGCTGGAGGCGCTCATCGACGACCTGAACGGGCGCGAGGACATCGACGGCATCCTGCTGCAACTGCCGCTGCCCAAGGGGCTGAACAGCCAGCGTTGTCTGGAGCGCATCAGCCCGAAAAAGGATGTGGACGGCTTTCACCCCGAGAACATGGGGCGGCTGGCGCTGGGCCTGCCGGGCTTTCGCCCGTGCACTCCGGCGGGGGTGATGACCCTGCTGGAGCGGTACGACCTTTCGCCTTCGGGCAAGAAGGCCGTGGTGGTGGGGCGCAGCAACATCGTGGGCAAGCCGCTGGCGCTGATGCTGGGCGCGCCCGGCAAGTACGCCAACGCCACGGTGACGGTGTGCCATTCCGGCACGCCGAACCTTGCCGAGGAATGCCGCCGGGCCGATTTCCTGTTCGTGGCGGCGGGGCGGCCCTGCCTGATAACCTCGGACATGGTCAAGCCCGGCGCGGTGGTGGTGGACGTGGGCATTCACCGCACCGAAGAAGGGCTGGTGGGCGACTGCAAGTACGACGACATCAGCTGCATCGCCTCGGCCATGACGCCGGTGCCCGGCGGCGTGGGTCCCATGACCATCGCCCAGTTGCTCGTCAATACCGTGATCTCGTGGAAGGCCCGCACCGGCATGGCCGGGTAACGGGGATTCGGCGCGGGGGTGATGCCGGGGCAGACCGCCCGGCAGGCCCCGCATGCGCGAGGCTCTTTAGGGCCGCGTGGCACAGCCGCGCGGCCCTTTCGCATGCGCGGGCCACCGCCGCAGGGCAGTTCCTGCCGCCTCGCGCCCGTTTTCATGCGCCGACGTCTTTACATTCCGCAATGTTGCGAAATATTGCCCAACGCTGGCACGGCTCGTGCTTTGCGACCCTTCAGGGAAGAATCTTCCCTGGTCCCGCGTGCCCGCCTTCCGCCGGGAAGGCAGGCGAAACGCGGCACGGACCGGGGCATTCCACGCCCGAGGAGACACGCATGTTACGCGCCCTCTATTCCGGCGCCTCCGGCATGAAAACCCTGTCGCAGGGCATGCAGGCGGTGAGCAACAACCTCGCCAACGTCAATACCGTCGGGTTCAAGCAACAGCAGGCGCTGTTCGAGGACCTGCTCAGCCAGTACGCGGGCACGGGCAACTCCGCCACCACGTCCATCAGCCAGGTGGGCCTTGGCTCGAACCTGACCACCATCCGCACCGCGTATGGGCAGGGGCCGTATGAGTCGGGCACCGACATCACCGACCTGTCCATCAACGGCAAGGGGTTCTTTCAGGTTACCCTGGGCAGCGACGTCCACTACACGCGCGCGGGCAACTTCCGGTTCGACAAGGACGGCAACCTGGTGGACCCCAACGGCTACGTGCTCACCGGGCGGGCCATCACCGACGGCGTGGAGGGCGCGACGGGGCCAATCAGCCTGCCGCCGGGGGCAAACGGGCGCAACGTCATGGCTCCCAGGGCCACCACGTCCATCACGGCCCTGAACAACCTGGGTTCGGGCGACAAGTCGTCCGACGCGGCCAACCCCTACTTCTCGCTGCTTTCCAAGTGGAACGGCACGTCGGACACGCCCCTGGGCGATTCCGCCTACAACTACAAGCAGACCATCAAGATCTACGACGCATCGGGCACTGCGCACGACGTGAACGTGTATTTCGACGGCGCGGGGCAAAGCGGCGGCAACAAGTATTTCGAGTTCGTGGTGGCCATGAACCCGGCGCAGGACGGATCGGCCCTGGCGGGCACATCCGGCGCGGGGCTGCTGATGTCCGGCACGCTCACCTTCAATTCCGCCGGGCAGTTGGTGAACATGTCCGCCTACACGCCCACCGGCACGGACGCCACCAACCTCAGCAACTGGGCTCCGGCCTCGTTCGGGGCGGACGGCCTGCCGCAGTTCTCGGCCACCTTCGCCAGCGGCGGGGGCACGCAACTGATCAGCCTGGATCTCGGCCTGTCCTCGTCCACCGGCACGTGGACGGCGGGCGCGGCCACCCCGGCAGCGGTGGGGTCCAATGCCTCCGCCCTGATGGGCATGGGCGGGGCCACCCTGGCCTCGGCCAGCACCACGGCCTATGGGGGCAGTTCGTCCGAGCTGCGCTCGAAGCAGAATGGCTACGCGGAAGGATTTCTGGCCAGCCTGGACATCAGTTCGGACGGCACGGTCATCGGGCGCTACAGCAACGGCCAGAACGATGAACTGTACCGCGTCACCCTGTACCGCTTCACCAGCGAGGACGGCTTGCGCCGCGAGGGGATGAACCACTTTTCGGCCACCAAGGATTCCGGCGCGGCGGAAGAGGGCCTGCCCGACACCGAGAACTTCGGCACCGTGGCAGCCAAGACGCTGGAGCAGTCCAACGTGTCCATGGAGCGCGAGTTCGTGAACATGATCCTCTACCAGCGCGGTTTCCAGACCAACTCCAAGTCGATCATGACCGCCGACTCCATGATCCAGAAGGCGCTGGAACTGAAGCGCACGTAGGGGCCGAACGGCACTGGCATGAGAAAGGCCGCTCCTTTAGGGGGGCGGCCTTTTCGTTGCGGCAGGGGGGGGCGCGCGGCGCGCTAGCCCCCCGCGTCGGGTTCCGGCGCGGCGTCGCTGCGCCGGGTCGCGCCCTTGCCCTGCGACAGCAGCACGCCCACCAGCACCAGTGCGGAGGCCGCGTACTGCTGCGGGGTCAGTTCGTCGCCCAGCAGCACCCGGCCCATGAGCAGGGTGATCACCGGAATCAGGTTGATGAACGCCGAGGCCTGCCCGGCGGGCAGGCGGCTGACGCCGAAATTGTACAGCCCGTATGCCCCCAGCGAGATACATGTGCCAAGGTACACCACGGACAGCGTGGGCAGGATCGGAAAGGCGTCCGGCAGGTGCGTGGTGGGCAGGAACAGCAGCGGCAGAAAGAACGCGCTGCCCGCCAGGGACTGCACGGCGGTGATGAACAGCGGGGGGTAGGTGGCGGACAGCTTCTTGGCGTTGATGACGTACCCGGTGGCGCTGACCATGGCGCACAGTTCCAGCAGGTTGCCCAGCAGCGGATTGGGGGCGTTTTCGCTGCTGGCACCGCCCAGGCTCAACCAGACCACCCCGGCGATGGCCAGGCCGAAGCCGCACCACACCCGGCGGGCCAACCGTTCGCCCAGCATGAACCACGCGGCCACGGCCACGCACAGGGGCATCACCGATACGATCATGCCGGCCTGCGAGGCAGAGGTGTACCGCAGGGCATACGCCTCGAACACGAAATACAGGCAGGGCTCGCAAAGGGCCATGGCTCCCAGGCGCTTCCAGTCGCCCTTGCGGTAGCGCACGTGGCGGAAGTTGCGCCACAGGGCCAGGAACACCGCCGATGAAATGCCCATGCGCCCGAAGACAACCACCATGGGGTCATACCCTTCCAGGGCCACCTTCATGGCGATGAACGAACTGCTCCACAGCAGCATGGCCAACAACAGGGCCAGCGTGGCCGGGGAGGCGGTGGGGATGCGGGGTGCGGGCATGTGCGTTTCTGGGGACGAGGTGTGTGGGGCGGGCGGTGGGCGCACACTAGACGCGCGCCCCCCGCGTGTCCACTGGCACGGGTTGGAGCGGCGCTTCTTCGGGACGGGGGGGCGCAGGGCCGGGCAGGAAGGGAGGCGAAGACATGGAAAGGCACGCGCAGGCCCGCCACCGATGCGGGGAACGCGCGGCGAAACCCGCCATTCGCGCGCTGGCTGAAGTGTACCTGTGCGACCGTTTTCCGCAATGACGACGCCCCGGCGGCAGGTGCCGTCGGGGCGTCGGAAACGTCATGCGTGGCCGACAAGGCGGCGAGCACGAAAGAAGCCGGGGGCGCGGCGCAAGGTCCGCCAGGTGCTACGCCGGTTTGCGGCGCTTCTCCCACAGCTTCATGTCCTTCATCTTCTTGCGGCGCTCGCGCTGCAGCGACTTGCAAACCAGCGGCATGTCCTTGCGGTAGCCGTACTTGTCCCGGTAGCTGTCGGGCGTGAGGTCGTGCGAGGCCAGATGCTTGCGGGTCAGGATCTTGAAGGTCTTTCCACATTCCAGGCAGGTGATGGACTTTTCCTTCAGCGCCTTCGTGGCGTCGGGCAGGGGAGCCTCTGGGGCGGCCTGTTCATCGGCGGGACCGCCCTCGCTGATCTGGCGGATGGCCTGCGCGAGTTTCTGCACCATGGAGCTGATCTCTTCCTCGGCCATGGTGCGAACGCTGGCCTGCGCCTTCACGATGTCGAGGGCCTGCTTGAGATATTCTTCCATTTCGGTACTCCTTTGTGGTGGCGGAGGCGCAACATGGCCGATGGGGCCACGGCGGCCGACATCGTCGCACTCCGTATGCGGGGCGTGGCGCACGCCGCTGCATGGGCCGCCGTGAAACCGGGGTACATCATGCGCGGTCAAGGCCGCAATGCGCATGTGCACTGCATTAGCACCTCTTGTGGCGTAATTCCATTATTTTCTTGCATGCAACAAGATGTACCGGCGGGTGCATGGCCGAATGAAAAAACGCAACACCGCTCCCGACATGGCCAGGGAGCGGTGAAACGGCTGTGCGCGGTCCGCAGGTGGGCTGCACGCGCAGTGCATGTGCATGCGGAAAAAGGCGGGGCGTCCTGTGTGACGCCGGATGTGCGGTTGCGCACTCCGGCCGGGCGTCATGAACGGCCGGGCTTCGGCGTATCCCAGGCGTTGCGTTTGATGCGCAGGAAGTCGTCGCCTTCGCCGGGGTACACCCTGCGGTCGGCGGCGGGGGTGGGCGCGGTTACGGGCGGCCAGTGGCCGGGCACGGGGTCCGGGCCCTCCATGGCGGCGGGCGCGGGGTGGGTGTCGGTCATGCGGGGGGCGGCGCGCACGTCCACGCCGGGCGCCGGGGCGGAAAATTCTATGGCAAGGCCGTTGGGGTCGAAACTGTACAGCGAATGGATGAAGCCGTGGTTCACCAGTTCGGAACACCAGAATCCGGCGGCTTCCAGCCTGTCCTTCAGTTCCCACAGGTCGTCGTCCGAGGCCACGCCCACGGACACATGGTCGAACACCACGGCCCCGCGCACGGGCGCGCCGTGGTCCTTTTCCTCCACCGGGGTCACGCCGTCCCACTCGAAGAAGGCGATCATGTCGGTGGGCGATACCTCGAAAAAATACTGGCGGTATCCGGGGTGGCCAAGCCCCGCCACGATGCGCATGCCGAGCAGGTCGCGCCAGAAGCGCACGGTGGTCTCCATGTCGCCGGTGACCATGGCGAGGTGGTTGAAGCCGGTGTAGCGGGGCATTGGTGCTCCTGACGCGGTTGAACGGCGTGCGGGTGGGCTAGGGGGCGGGCAGCGCATCCAGCGCCCGCAGGATGATGTCCAGCGGGGGGCGCTTGTTGATGTCCGAGACGTGAATGTGCCGGATGACGCCCTGCCTGTCGATGACGAACAGGGCGCGCTCCGCCATGCCGTCGCCGCGCAGCACCCCGTAGGACGCGGCCACGGCCCCGTGCGGCCAGAAGTCGGACAGCACCGGAAACCACAGCCCGGCAGGGTCGCCGGGTGCGGCGGCGGAAGACGCCCGCGCCTTGCCTGGCGGCGGTGAGGCCTGCGGGCCGCTGCTGCCTGCGTCATGCCCGGTGTCGGCGCCGGGTGAGTTCTCGACCATTTCGCGGGTCCAGGCGTACAGCGAGGGCAGGTTGTCGGTGGTGATGCCCAGCAGCACCGCGCCGCGCCGTTCGAATTCCTCGCGGGCGATGTTGTAGCCAGGCCACTGCCCGGAACAGACCGGCGTGAACGCGGCGGGCACAAACGAAAGGACCACCGCGCGCTTGCCGCGGTAGTCGGACAGCCGGACCATGCCATCGCCAGGGCTGCCGCCCTGCACGGCCAAAGCGGCCGGAGAGGGCAGCGCGGGCAGGGCGAAGTCGGGCGCGGGGTCGCCCACGGCCACCTTCAGCGCGCTGTCCACGGGCTTGCGGGGCGCTTCCTGATACAGCAGATCCTGGAGCCCCGCTGCGGGGCAGGCGGCAGGCGCAGCCCCCAGCAGGGCGAGAAGGGCCAACGCGAACAGCAGGGCGCGCGGCAGCGTCCCGGTGATGATCCGGGTGACGGCCAGTGTCCGGATGGCAGCCTGAGCCAGGGTGATGGCCAGCCCTCGGACCGGGCGTGGCCCGGTGCTGGTCGGCGCGGTGAATTCTTTTCCGTTCATGTCGGCTACCTCGCGTGGGTCCGTCTTGTTCGGCTGCATCGGGTGGTCTGGCGGTGTCAGTTGGCGCGCTTCGCGATGGCGGCAAGCTCGTCCAGGAAGGACTGTGGCGAGGCCATGCGCCCGGTGCGCGAAAACAGCGTGGCCGGTGCCGTGCGGTTTTTCAGCGAAACCAGGAAGAAATGCGGCGTTCCGGGTTCGCCCACCTGTTCATGCACGGCCAGGTCCGGGTCGGCGAACAGGGGAATGGTCACCCCGTAACGCTCGCGGAACAGGTCCACCTCCATGCGGGTGTTGCCCGCGCCCACCCCGATGACGGCGATGCGGTCCTTCAGCGGGGACGCGGCCAGCAGTTCGGCGAAGCGGTTCATGTGCGGGGCCTCGCGCTGGCAGTGCGGGCAGTACATGCTGAAAATCTCGATGAGCACCAGCGGTGCCTTGCCCGCGTTCTTCATGCCGGGCGGGCGGATGTCCGAAAGTTTCCACGGCCCCTGGCCGGAAAGGCCCAGCGCGGCCAACTGGTCGGGCGACGCGGCGTTTTCCAGGGGGATGTCCGGAAAAGGGGTGCTGGCTGGTACCGGCTCCGCCAGCGTGGGCGTGGCGCAGGCGGGCAGCAGCGCCAGCAGGGCGGCCAGCAGGATGATGCGCAATAGCGTGGCGGGCTGGGGGGCGGTGTCACGGCAGGGAACAGTGGCTGGCCGGGCGGCGGGCTGGAACGCTTGCGGGGCGTGGTGCGGGTGCATGGCGGTCTCCGGTGCTTGCGGTGCGTACTGCCATAAATCATACAACAGGAATCCGGTTTGCGCAAAGGTGCGGCCCATTGCATCCGGTCCTGCACCGTGCGCAGGGGGCCGCAAACATTGGCATGCCCCCACGGCGGTGCTAGTACATCCGGCAGGAGGCGCACATGACCACCCCTCGTGACAGTTCCGCGGGCGATGCCGCCACGGCGTCCGGCATGCCCGCCGGAGCGCGTACCGACCAGCGCAAGGCGTATCTTTACGGCATCGCCACGGTGGCCATCTGGTCCACGGTGGCCACGGCCTTCAAGCTGGCCCTGCGCCAGTTGGACCCGTTGCAGTTGCTGCTGGTGTCCACAGGGGTTTCGCTGCTGGTGCTGGCCGCCATCCTGCTGTGCCGTCACGGCGCGCGGGGGGTTGCCCGCGAACTGGCTGCCGTGCCCCGGCGAGAGCTGCTGCGCGCCGGGTTGCTGGGCGTGCTGAACCCCTTCGTCTACTACATCGTGCTGTTCAAGGCGTATGCCCTGCTGCCCGCGCAGGTGGCCCAGCCGGTGAACTACACCTGGGCCATCACCCTGACGCTGCTGTCCGTGCCGCTGCTGGGGCACAGGGTGACCCGGCGCGAGTTGCTGGCCGTGGCGGTGAGCTATGCGGGGGTGGTGGTCATCGCCACGCGGGGCGACGTGGCCGCGCTGGCCGGGGGCAACGTGGGGGGCGTGGCGCTGGCGCTGGTGAGCACGGTGATCTGGGCGCTCTACTGGATCGGCAATGCGCGCAGCCCGCTGGAGCCGGTGCTGGGGCTGTTCTGCAATTTCGCGGCGGGGCTGCCGCTGGTGCTGGCGGCCACGTGCATTTTTTCGACGTTGCCGTTCCGGGCGGAGTTGGGGCAGGGGCTTGCCGCCGCCGCGTACGTGGGCGCGTTCGAGATGGGCATTGCCTTCGTGTTCTGGCTGAAGGCCATGCGGTTGACGGAGTCGGCGGCGCGCATCGGCAACCTGATCTTCTTTTCGCCGTTTCTGTCGCTGGTGTTCATTGCGCTGCTGCTGGGCGAGCGGATATTGCCCACCACGCTGGCGGGGTTGGTGCTCATCGTGGCGGGCAACCTGCTGCAACGCCGGGGGTAGCGCCGGGCGGATTGAGAAGGCAGGGGGAGGCGGCGCAGGCCCTGCAACGCCGGGAAGGCGACGCAAAAACAGCCTTTTTCCCGCTGGCGTCGTCAGTGCGCGTTTCGCCTTGGTCGAGTATGCATATACACTCCCTGCGGCGAAACGCGCCCTTCCTCGCCAGCGGAAAAAACTCTTATTTTCACGCCGCCCTCCCGACACCAGCCCCCCGTGCGCGCAAGGTCGCGCACGGGTTTAAAGGAAGGGGATCGGGATAGCATCGGGGTGTAGGGAAAGGGAACAGGGCAGGATTGGGAAACCCCTGCCGGGGATACCACTTGCCTTTTGGGTGGCGGGCAACGACAACGCCCCGTGCGTAGAAGCATATGCCGCCGGACTTTGGCGGCGGCATATGCGTCGCAACGGGGGCGTCGGGAAGTCTCCCGAGTGGCGGTGTGGCTGCGGGAGCTTCGCGCACATGCGCATTCCGCCGGACAGATCGCCCGAAGGCGCTGTGCGCCGCAGGGAAGCTGACCGGCGAGAGAATGCGGTGCATGAGGACACGGGGTTCCAAGGGGCGGAGCCCCTGGAACGCGGGGGTACAGGGGGTGTTCGTTGCAACCCCCCCTGTCCGCCGGAGGCATAACGAAATCGAGCGTGTTCAAAGGGGCTGGCGTGTCTTCGTAGAAGCCGCATCCAACAAGGCACTACGCCGTTCCACCTCCACCCATCGGCGCGTCGCGCCTACCCCTCCAACCCCATTCCCTTCTCCATCACCCGCCCGGACAGCGTGGTCTCGTACCCGCCCATTTCTTCCACCCGTTTCAGGAATTGCCTGTCCCGCAGCAGCGCCAGCACGGCCTGCACCCGCGCGTCCTCCATGTGCCCGACGGGGATGACCAGGTCGTACCGCTCGCGCGCCAGCGGCACGAAGTCCAGCCCCAGCGCCCGCGCGGCGGCGTGGATGCCCAGGCCGCAGTCGGCCGCGCCGGTCAGCACGTTCACGGCCACGGCCATGTGGGTGTGCTCTTCCTTGTCGTACCCTTGCACCCGCGAGGGGGCGATGCCCGCCTGCCCCAGATGCCAGTCGAGCAGGATGCGCGTGCCCGCGCCGCGCTGGCGGTTGATGAACCGCACGTCGCTGCGCGCCAGGTCTTCCACGCCGTGGATATGCTTGGGGTTGCCCTTGCCCACGATGAGACCCTGATGCCGGATGGCCAGATTCACCACCCGCACCTCCATGTCGGGCAGGTACTTGGCCAGGAACGGGAAGTTGAAGTCACCGGTTTCCGGGTCGAACAGGTGCGCCCCCGCGAAATGGCACGAGCCGCCGCGCAGCGCGGTGATGCCGCCCATGCTGCCCACGTGGGTGGAGACGAGCCGGAACGGCCGCTCGCCGCCCATCAGTTCGTCGGCCAGCAGGTCCAGGGTGTTGTCGTGGCTGCCCACGCAGACCAGAATGGAGTCCAGCACCGCCTCGGGCACGGTCAGCCGTGCGCGCAGCACGTCGTGCTCGGCCGCGCCCTCGGACAGGGCGGGCACGCGGGCCACGGCCTGGGCGCGCGACAGGGTGGTGATGTTGCCCGCGCCGCGCCCCAGCGGCGTGCCCACCAGGCGGTTGCCCACGCGTCCCACGGCCAGGCGCACGAATTCCTCCACCCCCAGCTTGGAGGGCACCTTGCGCGTCAGGTGCACGTCGGCGGATGGGCGGTCGGCGGGCACGGTGCGGCCCATCCAGGCCACCAGCGGGGCCACCAACTCGTCGAAGCAGACCACCGCGCTGACGGGGTAGCCGGGCGCGCCCACCACCAGCCGCCCGCGACATTCGCCAAGCAGCGAAGGCTTGCCGGGCATGGCCTGGATGCCGTGCACCAGCACCCGCCCTTCCGATTCGATGATCTGGCGGGTGAAATCCTTGCTGCCGGCGGACGAGCCCGCGCACAGCACGGTGACGTGCAAGCCGTCCTCCAGGCTGCGGGCCAGCGCCGCGCGCAGGGCCTCCGGGTTGTCCGGCACCGGGGGGATGCGCTCCACCATGCAGCCCATGTCGCGGGCCATGGCCGACAGCACCTGCGAGTTGGATTCCACCACCTGCCCCGCGCCCGGTTCCGGCCGGGTGGTGAAATCGAGCACCTCGTCGCCGGTGGGGATGATGCGCATGCGCACCCGTTCCCACACCTTCACCTCCCAGATGCCGCCGGAGAGCAGCGCGCCCACGTCGCAGGCGGCCAGCCGGTGGTTGCGCGGGAACAGCAGTTCGGTGGCCACGATGTCCTCGCCGATGCGCCGCACATGCTGCCACGGAAAGGCCGGGGCCTCGATTTCCACGGTGTCCGCGTCCAGTTGGGCCACGTGCTCGATCATCACCACGGCGTCGCACCCTTCGGGCATGGGGTGCCCGGTGTTGACCGGGTGGTAGGTTTCGCCCCGGCGCAGGGCCACGGGGCTGCCCTCGCGCGCGGCAAAGGTGTCGGCCGCGCGCACGGCAATGCCGTCCATGGCCGCGCTGTGCATGGTGGGCGAGGAATAGCGCGCGTACACCGCCTCGGACAGCACCCGTCCGGCGGCCTCGTGCGAGCCCACGGTTTCGGCGTGGACCAGCGCGGCGCGGTCCAGCGCGGCGCGGGCGCGGTCCACGGCCTCCGCGATGGGCAGGGTTTCGAGGTAGATGTTGCGGGTGGACACGGTGGCGGAGGTATCGGGATGGGACATGGCGTGCCTCTTGGTGCTGACGGTGTGCGCGCGGTGCGGTGAGGTGCGGTGTGGTGCCAACTGGTTACGGGCGGTTACGGTTCCATATCCTGCCGGTGGCGGCGGTACAAGCCGCGGAACTGATCATAGGACAGTCCCAGCAGTTCGGCCGCCACGCGGCGGTTGTGCCGGGCGCGGGCCAGGGCGGCGCGCAGGGCGGAAAGCTCCAGTTGGCGCACGGCCTCTGGCAGGGGCACGCTGGGCAGGAGTGATTCCGGATGCGGCGCGCCGGTGTGGACGGGGAGGAGACTGCCCGGCGCGGCGGCTGGCGGCGTGGCTTCGCGCGGGGGAAAGGCCGCGCCATCGGGCGGTACGGTGCCGGGACCGCGCCTTGGCCCGGCACCGTCCGCCATGGCCCCCGTGGAGGGTGGGGGCTGCGCGGCCGGGGCGGGATGGGGGACTGCCGGTCCCGTCCGCCACGGCCGCGCGAAAGGATCAAGGTCGAAATGCTCGATGCGCGGGGCGCGGCCCGTCGGTCTCGTGCTGCCTCGCCGTACATCGCCCGCCCGCATGCCGCCGCCAGCCAGCCGGGCCACGGCCCGTTCCACCGCGTTGCGCAGTTCGCGCACGTTGCCCGGCCAGGGGTGGGCCAGCAGTTGGGCCAAGGCGGCGGGGGCCAGGCCCGGCGTTTCCGGCAGGTCCAGTTCCGCCGCCATGCTGGCCGCGAAGTGGCGGGCCAGCAGCGCCACGTCGTCGCCGCGCTCGCGCAGGGGCGGCGCGGCCAGCACCTCGAAGCTCAGGCGGTCCAGCAGGTCGGCGCGAAAGCGCCCCTGCGCCACCATGGCGGGCAGGTCTGCGTTGGTGGCGGCCACCACGCGCACGTCCACCCGCACAGGTTGCGTGCCGCCCACCCGTTCCAGCATGCCGTATTCCACCACGCGCAGCAGCTTGTCCTGCACCCCGGCGGGGATGTTGCCCACCTCGTCCAGGAACAGCGTGCCGCCGTCGGCCCGCTCGAAACGCCCGGCCCGGCGCGCCCCGGCCCCGGTGAAGGCCCCGGCCTCGTGGCCGAACAACTCGGCCTCGGCCAGGCTGGGGGCCAGCGCCGCGCAATCCAGCACCACCAGCGGCCCCTGCCAGCGCGGGGAAAGATAGTGCAGCCGCGCGGCGGCCAGTTCCTTGCCGGTGCCGCGCTCGCCGACCAGCAGCACGGGCCGTTCCACGCGCGCCACGCGCGAAAGCGCCTCCTGAAAGGCGAGAAAGGCGTCCGACTGACCGATGGCCTCGGCCAGCGCGGGCGACGCGGCGGCAGTGCGCGTGCGATCGTGCATGGGAAGTTCAACCATATTTTGGTGATTTTCGCCAGCAATTGGTGTAAATGCATTTTTGCGGGCGGTGCGCGCCGCCCGGCATGTTGAGGTCATTCCCAGTGATTGCTCATGGTTGCCTCCTGCGGGTGGGCTGGCACGGTTGCTGCTTTCCCGCAGGCACCAAGGCACGACGCACCGCAGGAGGCGATCATGGGTATCTTTTCGCGATTCAAGGACATCGTCAGTTCCAACATCAGCGCCATGCTGGACAAGGCCGAGGACCCGGAAAAGCTGGTCCGGCTGATGATCCGCGAGATGGAGGAAACGCTGGTGGAACTGAAGGCCGGGTGCGCCGCCAGCATGGCCGAGGCGCGCCGGGTGCGCCGCGAACTGGACGGCGTGCTGGACCAGGTGGACCGCTGGGACCGCCGGGCCGAACTGGCCGTGGCCTCCGGCCGCGAAGACCTTGCGCGCGAGGCGCTGCTGGAACGCCGCCGCGAGAACGAACGCGCCGACGCGCTGCGCCGCGAACTGGACGAGATCGACGCGCTGGTGGCCCGCACGCAGGGCGACATGGACGTGCTGGACGAGAAGCTGGCCGCGGCGCGCGAGAAGCAGCGCATGCTGGTGCAGCGCCACGTGCACGCCCGGGTGCGCCGCCAGGCCCGCGAGGACGTGCGCCGCGCCGCCTCGCTGGAGGTGATGCACCGGTTCGAGGAACTGGAGCGCCGCGTGGAGCACATGGAGGCCGAGGCCGACGCCGTGCGCATGCCCTCGGGCGGCCGCAATGGTCTGGATGCCGCCTTCGCGGACCTGGAAACGCACGACGAATTGGAGCGCGAACTGGCCGCCCTGCGCGCCCGCGTGGGCGAGCGCAAGGCAGGTGCCGGCAAGGGCGAAGACGCCCCGCGCCACGGCGAAGTTTCCGGCGCTGCGGAGTAACCGCCTTGCGCCCGCAGGTTGCAGAGGCTAGGCTGGATGCCCGCGCGGCATCGCCTTTGCGGAAACCGGTTGTGCGCCGACCCGCATTGGGCCGCGCTGCCCGCGCCACTTGCGCCGCGCGTGTTGACGTCCGCGATTCCATCCGGGCTTGCCACCCCGCTGTCCGCGCCATGGGCCACGCCCCGGCGCACGGCAGCACGACAGTTCGAGGCCACGCATGCATGAGCCGTACATGTTCGAGGAAATGTTCGCCGTCATGGCGCAATTGGGGCCGGTCATGATGTTCTGGTTCATGGTGCTGCCCGCGCTGGTGGCCGTGCTGTTGCTGGCCATCCTGTACCGCCTGCTGCGCACCCGCGAGGGGGCCACCCCGGCCCACGACGACGAGGCCCGGATGATCCAGGAGATGTACCGGGCCATGGGCCGCATGGAGGAGCGGGTGGAGGCGCTGGAAACGCTGCTGCTCGACCCCGACGGCACGGCGGGGCGTGGCCGGTCCGGTGAGCGCGCCGCGCCGCGCGGGCCGGGGAGGGAATGACCATGAGCGAATACGGCGACAGGTTCGACGGGCGCTCCGGCCGGGGCCGGAGCGGGCGGCATTGCCCGAACGGGCATGACCGGCATGACCGGCAGGACCGTGACGGGCGCGGATTCGACCGTGACGGCGGGTGTCGGGCCGGGTGGCAGGGCGATGGTTTTCGCCGCGACGGCACCCATCAGGAAGACGCCTGGGACGGCCTGCGCGGCGGGCGCGATGCCGGACCGCGCACCCTGTACCGCGCCCGTGACGGCAAGCTGATGGGGGTGTGTAAAGGGCTTGCGCAACATTTCGGAATGTCGGTATTCATGGTGCGCGCGCTGTTCGTGGCGGCGGCCCTGTTCACCGGGTTCTGGCCCGTGGTGGGGCTGTACGTGCTGGCCGGGCTGGTGATGAAGCCGCGCCCGGTGCTGCAACCGGCCGACGCGGGCGAGCGTGACTTCTACGGCAGCTACGTGTCCTCGCGGGCCGAGGCGCTGCGCAGGCTGAAGGAGAAGTTCGACCGGCTGGAAGGCCGCATCCGCCGCATGGAGGATGTGGTCACGAGACGGGATTTCGACTGGGACCGCAGGTTTGGCGCACAGCGATAGCGCCGGGCGCGGGAAAGGCGGAAACGCGAGAGGCGTTGCCGCGCAGGACTCCGCGCGGGCCGGACGGTTCCGGACACCATAGTCCTTCGGGATGGAGAGGCGTCTCCGGACGGGGGCGAGGACGAACGTTCTCGCTCCCGTCGTATTTTTGGGGCGAATGGGTGCTGTGCCTTGTTGGACACGGCCTCTACGAAGGCAGTCGTGCGCTGTTGGCCACGCTCGATCTCGTTATGCCTCCGGCGGGCAAGGGGCCGCAGAGCGGCGGCCCCTTGCATCCCCGCGCTCCGGGGGGCGCTGCCCCCCTGGTCCCCCCCAACGTATCCTGCGCCGCATTCTGACGCCGGGCAGCTTCCCTGCGGCGCTGGCGCGCCTCGGGCGATCTGCCCGTCTGAATGCGATGCGCACAAGGCTCCCGGCGCATTGGCGTAGCTGCGGTGCCTTTATTCCCATTCATCCCGCACCGCATTCCTGTGCCGGGCAGCTTCCCTTCGGCGCAAGGCGCCTTCGGGTGATCTGCCCGGCGGAATGCGCATGTGCGCAAGGCTCTCGTCGGTCTGGCCGAGCGAGTGTCCCCTTTCCACACATTGTTTGCGGTACGCATCCGCGACGCCGAAGCTTCCGCCTCGCGAGCCCTCGGCGGTGATCTTCGGCTGCGGACGCGTATCGCCGCACACAGGTAGCCCTCACCTCAACGAGACGAGTTGTGCTTTCGACAGTGGCAGGTTCTCTTTACTGCACGAATTCGGCACGGGTGGCATCTAACGCCGTGACTCGCCGGTCAAAGGAACGTGACACGCGTCGCAACGAGGTCGGTGGAATGGCTCAGAAAGTGAAGCCAAGGCTGCGGGAGAGAGGGGCACATCGCATTCCCATCGCCAGATCACCCGAAGGCGCGAAGCGCCGCAGGGAAGCTGCCCGGCGTCAGAATGCGGCGCAGGATACGCCGGGGTTCCAAGTGGCGGAGCCCCTGGAGCGCTGGGATGCAAGGGGCCATCGCTCAATGGCCCCTTGCCCGCCGGAGGCATAGCGAAATCGAGCGAGTTCAACCGCGCGCGACTGTCTTCGTGGAAGCCGCGTCCAACAGGGCGCGCCACCGCTCCCCACCCGCCGGAGGCATAGCGAAATCGAGCGTGTTCAAAAGGGCTGGCGTGCCTTCGTAGAAAACGTGTTCAACGAGGCACGCCAGCCGTTACTTCTTATGCAGGGCACGTCCGACAGGGCATTACACCCGCTCCGCCACCAGATTCCCCATGCTCACGGTGCCCACCAGCGTCTTGCCTTCCTCCATGATGTCGCCGGTGCGGTACCCTTCGCGCAGCACGCCGCTGACGGCCTGCTCGATGGCCACGGCTTCCTTCTCCAGGCCGAAGGTGTAGCGCAGCATCATGGCCACGGACAGAATGGTGGCCACGGGGTTGGCCTTGTTCTGCCCGGCGATGTCCGGGGCGGAACCGTGGATGGGCTCGAAGATGCCGGGGCCGCTGGCCCCCAGCGAGGCCGAGGGCAGCATGCCGATGGACCCGGTGATCACCGCCGCCTCGTCGGACAGGATGTCACCGAACAGGTTCTCGGTGACGATGACGTCGAACTGGGCGGGCCAGCGCACCAGCTGCATGGCCGCGTTGTCCACGTACATGTGGGTCAGCTCCACGTCGGGGTATTCCTTGGCCACCTCGATAACCACGGCGCGCCACAGGCGCGACACGGCCAGCACGTTGGCCTTGTCCACCGAGCAGACCTTCTTGCTGCGCTTGCGGGCCGCCTCGAAGGCCACGCGGGCGATGCGGCGCACTTCTTCTTCATTGTAGATCATGGTGTTGTAACTGGTGCGCAGGCCGTCGCGCAGTTCTTCCTCGCACACCGGCTCGCCGAAGTAGACGCCGCCGGTCAGCTCGCGCACCACCATCACGTCCAGGCCCTGCGCGGCGATGTCGGCGCGCAGCAGGCAGGCCCCGGCCAGTTCGGGCAGCAGGGTGGCCGGGCGCAGGTTGGCGAACAGCCCCAGCGCCTTGCGGATGCCCAGCAGCCCCTTTTCCGGGCGGATGGCGGTGGGCAGCGTGTCCCACTTGGGGCCGCCCACGGCGCCCAGCAGCACGGCGTCGGCCGCCTTGCACGCGGCCACGGTGTCGTCCGGCAGGGGCCCGCCCGTGGCGTCGATGGCCGCGCCGCCGATGAGCGCGTTGGTGTAGCTGACGGTGTGGCCGAACTTCTTCGCCACCTTGTCCAGTACCTTCACGGCCTGTTCCACGATTTCCGGGCCGATGCCGTCGCCCGGCATCAGGCAGATCTTCATGTCCATCTGGATATCCCTTTTCGATGACCGATGCGCGCTATGGGTGGTGCGGCGGCGGGACGGTGGTCCGGCCCGCCGCCGGAATGGTCAGGATTGGCTTCTTTCGCTTCCGCCTTTTCCCTCGCGCCTGCAAAACCGGCATTCGAGGGATTTTGTTCTCCGGCGAGGAAGAGGCGTCTTTCGCGGAGGGAGCGTACTCTTATCGTACGTGACCGGAGCGAAAGACGCATCTGACGAAGCCGGAGGGCAAAAGACCCGAATGCTAGCCTATACGCTCCTTGACGTAGGGGACGAGTCCGCCCTTATCCAGCAACTCCCGCATCGACGCGGGCAGCGGCGGGCAGGTGATGGTGGCCCCGGTGGTGCGGTTGGTGATCAGCCCCTTGGCCGCGTCCACCTCCACGGTGTCGCCATCGGCGATCTTGTCCACCTCTTCGCCCACTTCCAGCAGCAACAGCCCCATGTTGAAGGCGTTGCGGTAGAAGATGCGCGCGAAGCTGTGCGCGATGACCACGGGCATGCCCGCGCCCAGGATGGCGATGGGCGCGTGCTCGCGCGACGAACCGCAACCGAAGTTGCGCCCCGCCACCATCACGTCGCCGGGCTTCACCCGCTTCACCCAGCCTTCTTCAAGGCCAGCCATGCAGTTTTCACCCAGCTTCTTGGTGTCGGTGGTCACCAGGAAGCGCGCGGGGATGATGGCGTCGGTATCGATATGCTCGCCCACCTTGTGGGCGGTGCCGGTGTAACTCATGGTGCGTAAACCTCCGTAAATGGCGTGTAACGGTCCCTGGCCGACAGGGGGCGACAGGGGCCTACAGGCTGCCGGGGTGGGCGATGACGCCCGCCACGGCGGACGCGGCGGCCACGGCCGGGCTTGCCAGATAGACTTCGGACTCCAGGCTGCCCATGCGCCCGCGGAAGTTGCGGTTGGTGGTGGCGATGGCGCGCTCGCCGTCGGCCAGGATGCCCATGTGCCCGCCAAGGCACGGCCCGCAGGTGGCTGGGCCCACGATGCAGCCCGATTCCATGAAGGTCTCGATCAGCCCTTCCTTCAGTGCCTCCTTCCACACGCCGGGGGTGGCGGGCAGCACGATGCAGCGCACGCCCTTGGCCACCTTGCGGCCCTTCAGCACTTCCGCCGCCTCGCGCATGTCGCTGATGCGGCCGTTGGTGCACGAGCCGATGACCACCTGGTCCAAGGTCACGCCCTGCACCTCGCCCACGGGCTTCACGTTTTCCGGCAGGTGCGGGCAGGCAACCACCGGGTCCATGCCGGACACGTCGAAGGTCAGCTCGCGTTCGTAGATGGCACCGGGGTCGGCGGACAGGGGTGCGTCCTTGCGGCCGCGCGCGGCGGTGTAGGCCAGGGTCTTGGCGTCGGCGGCGAACAGGCCCACCTTGCCGCCCGCCTCGATGGCCATGTTGGCGATGGTCATGCGGCCTTCCACGGACAGGGCCTCGATGGCCGCGCCGTCGAATTCCAGCGCGCGGTACAGCGCGCCGTCCACGCCGATCTCGCCGATGAGGCGCAGGATCAGGTCTTTCGCGCCCACCCACTTGGGCAGGGCGCCGGTGAAGGTGGCCCGGATGGTGGGCGGCACCTTGAACCACGTTTCACCCAGGGCCATGGCCCCGGCAACGTCGGTGGACCCAAGGCCGGTCGCAAAAGCGCCTAAGCCTCCGTACGTGCAGGTGTGGCTGTCGGCCCCCACCACCACGTCGCCGGGGCCGACCAGCCCCAGTTCGGGCAACAGGGCGTGCTCCACGCCGCAGTCGCCGCCCTCGTAGTAGTGGGTGACGCCCATTTCCCTGGCGAATTCGCGGGTCAGCTTCACCTGCTGCGCCGAATCGATGTCCTTCTGCGGGGTGAAGTGGTCCATGACCAGCGCCACCTTGTCGCGATCGAACACCTTTTTCGCCCCCATGGCCCGGAAGGACTTGATGGCGAGCGGAGCGGTGATGTCGTTTGCCAGAGCCAGCGAGACGCGACAGCGGACGATCTGCCCAGCGGCCGTGATCGCCTCGTCGGTGTGCGCCTGCAGGATCTTCTGCGCAAGCGTGTGTGCCATCTAGATGCCCTCCTTCTCTTGCTCTTCTTCTTTCTTTGCCAGGCGGTTCAGCGCGTTCACGTACGCGCGGGCGCTGGCCAGTATGATGTCGGGGTCGGACCCGCGTCCGACCGCGCTGCTGCCGTTCTGCCGCAGGCGTACGGTAACCTCGCCCTGGGCGTCGGTGCCGCCCGTGATGGCGGTGACCGAGTAGCGTTCAAGGGTGGGGGTGCGGCCCACGATGTCGCCGATGACGTTGAATACCGCGTCGATGGGCCCAACGCCGAACCCGGCGGAGCGCTTCACCTCGCCCATGACGTCCATGACCACGGCGGCCGTGGGCGGCATGCCGGTGTCGCTGCACTGCACGGAAAGGTTCACCAGCCGGTACTGGTCGGGCAGGCGGTAGACCTCTTCAAGCACCAGGGCTTCGATGTCCTCGTCATAAATCTGCTTCTTCTTGTCCGCCAGCTTCTTTACCGCCTCGAACACGGTGACCAGCTGGTCTTCCTCCAGCCGGTAGCCAAGCTCCTCCAGCTTGTTCTTCACGGCGTTGCGGCCGGAATGCTTGCCGATGACAAGGTCGGTCTTGGTCTTGCCGATGGATTCCGGCGTCATGATTTCGTACGTTTCGCGGTTCTTGAGCATGCCGTCCTGATGGATGCCCGATTCGTGCGCGAAGGCGTTGGCGCCCACGATGGCCTTGTTGGGCGGGATGGGCTGGCCGATGATCATGGACAGCAGGCGGCAGGTGGGAAAGAGCTGCTCGGTCACCACGCCGCAATCCAGCTGGTAGAAGTCGCGCCGGGTGTGCAGGGCCATGACGATTTCCTCGAGCGAGGCGTTGCCCGCCCGTTCGCCGATGCCGCTGATGGTCACTTCCGCCTGGCGCGCGCCCGCCTTCAGCGCGGCCAGGGTGTTGGCCACGCCAAGGCCGAGGTCGTTATGGCAGTGCACGCTGAACACTGCCTTGTGGCTGTTCGGCGTGTTCTCGATGACGTACTTGATGAGCCGCCCGAATTCCTCGGGCTGGGCGTAGCCCACGGTATCCGGCACGTTGATGGTGGTGGCCCCGGCGTTGATCACCGCCTCGAACACCCGCACCAGGAAGTCGGGGTTGGAGCGCGATGCATCCTCGGCCGAAAATTCCACGTTGCTGGTGTATTTGGCCGCGTGGCGCACGGCGGCCACGGCCATCTCCACCACCTGGTCCGGTTCCTTGCGCAGCTTGTACTGCATGTGCACCGGCGAGGTGGCCAGAAAGGTGTGGATGCGCGGGTTCTCGCCAACCTTCACGGCGTCCCAGGCGCGGTCGATGTCGGCGGGCATGGCGCGGCACAGGCCCGCCACTTCCACGCCCTTCACGGCGCGGGCGATGGCCTGCACGGCCTCGAAGTCGCCCTGGCTGGAGGCGGGGAACCCGGCTTCCATGATGTCCACGCCAAGGATTTCCAACTGGCGGGCCAGGCGGATCTTTTCCTTGAGGTTCATGGTGGCGCCGGGCGACTGTTCGCCGTCGCGCAGGGTGGTGTCGAAAATGCGGATGCGACCGGATTCGATGGTCATGGTTCGTGCTCCTCTGGCTGCGGTCCGCGCCCGTTGTGGTTGGGGGCGGGACCATGGCGCTGATGCGCGGTCGTCACGAGCGGCGTGTGCGCCTGACGGATTGCTGCATCTGTTCGTTAGCTGCGCGCCGGCCCGGGAGACGGGACTCTGGCTGAGAGGAGGGTACACGTCCGCCCGGGAACGGCGGGCGTTCCTGATACGGAGGTACGGGGCGCTGCTACGACAACCCTAGGATAGGCTGCGTAGTAGCTTGTGATTGCGGCGGGGAATGATGACGAAGGTGTACACGGGACCAGAGATGAGGTAGCCCGCGAACACCAGGAAACCCAAGAGCTTGGGTTCGGAGGAGACGAGTACGAACAGCAGGATGGCGGTAACCATCGAGCTGAACGGATGGGCCTTGATGAGCCCGTATTCCTTGAAGGAGGCGTAGCGCACGCGGCTCACCATGAGGAAGGCGAGCACGAAGGCGAGCGCAAGGCAGAAGCGCGGGAAAAAGCCCGCGAACTGGTCGGGCACGTAGGGGCTGAACAGCACCAGCGTGGCCACGGCGCAACCGGCCGCCGGAATGGGCAGGCCGATGAAGAACTTCTTGGAGGTGGTGGCGGTGGAGATGTTGAACCGGGCAAGGCGCAACGCCCCGCACACCGCGAACAGGAAGGCGGCGGCGATGCCGAGGCGGCCGTACTGGTGCAGCTGCCACTGGTACATCATGAAGCCGGGGGCCACGCCGAAGGCCACCAGATCGCACAGCGAGTCGTACTGGACGCCGAATTCGCTGGCGGTGTTGGTGAGGCGGGCCACCTTGCCGTCCAGGCCGTCCATGAGGGCGCTGAACAGAATGGCCATGGCGCAGTCTTCGTACCGCCCGGAAACGGCCCACAACATCGCCAGGAAGCCTGCGAAAAGGCTTGCCGTGGTGAAGAGGTTCGGGAGGATGTACACTCCCTTGTGGATCGGGCGGGCGGGCTGTTCCATGGCCTTGCGGCTGTCCTGTGCCTTCTTGCGGTAAGTGAATCCAGATGGTTAGGCGTTGCGGCGCGCCACAATGGTCTGCCCGGCAAACACCTGTTCACCCACGTTCACGGCCGGAGAATAGTCGTCCGGCAGGTAAAGGTCAACCCGCGAGCCGAAGCGGATCATGCCGAACCGCTCGCCGCGGGCCAGCGAATCGCCCTCGTCGGTGCGGCACACGATGCGCCGGGCGATGAGCCCCGCGATCTGCACGAAGGTCCACGACGAGCCGTCGTCGCCGGTCATGCGGTAGGCGCAGCGCTCGTTGTCGGTGGAGGCCTTGTCCCACGCCGCGTTCAGGAGCTTGCCGGGATGATAGGCGATGTCGGTCACGGTGCCCGCCACCGGGGCGCGGTTCACGTGCACGCTGAACACGTTCATGAAGATGCACACCGTGGTGCGCGGCTGGCCGGTGAAGGGGTCGGGCATGGTCTGCACGCGCACCACCTTGCCGTCTGCGGGGCTGATGCCAAGGCCGTCGGCGGTGGGGGTGACCCGTTCCGGGTCGCGGAAGAAGTGGCAGCAGAACCAGGTCAGCAGCATGAACACGAAGCTGCCGGTGGCGCAGCCGAGCATGGCGAGGGAAAGCGTGACGAGGGCGCACAGGCCGATGGCCGGGACGCCTTCGGGGGTGATGCCGATGGAGGCTTTGCGCATGTGGGGTGCCGTTGGTTGCGGTGGTGGCCATGGCGCGCGGCGCGGACCGTGCGCGGGCAATGTGGCGGGAGTGTAGGCAAAAGCCGCCGCGCTGGCAACCGGGCAGGGGCGGGCAGGGCTGGAGGCGGGCGGACGGCGGGAACGGGGGCGCGGGGGGACCCGATCCGGACTGCCCGGCCCGTGCGACCCGTGCGGCCCGTGCGGGAATTATTCGGGCTGTTCCGGGGCGGTGGCATCGGCGGCGGCGCGGTGAACGGCGCACCGCCGGGCCTCCAGCATGCGCGCCGCACGGCGCAGCGCAAGGGGAGCCACGGCCAGCAGGCACAGGGCAAGCCCGGTGCGCAACGAGATGATGTCGCCAAGATGGCGGATGCGGCCAAGCTCCGCCCCGGCGTGCACGTAGATGGCGTTCAGCGGCAGCATGCCGAACAGCGAGACCGTGGCGAAGGTGGAAGGCCGCATGGCGGTTACCCCGAACAGCAGGTTCACCAGCCAGTAGGGCATCACCGCCACGCAGCGCAGCCCCAGCAGGCACAGCGCGCCGGGGGAGGCAAGGCCGGACAGGGCGGGGCCGGACGGGGCGGGTCCGGACGGGGCGGGGCCGCACG
Source organism: Nitratidesulfovibrio sp. HK-II (assembly GCF_003402415.2). Taxonomy (NCBI): domain Bacteria; kingdom Pseudomonadati; phylum Thermodesulfobacteriota; class Desulfovibrionia; order Desulfovibrionales; family Desulfovibrionaceae; genus Nitratidesulfovibrio; species Nitratidesulfovibrio sp. HK-II. The sequence goes on along the minus strand of NZ_AP036014.1, from coordinate 3,743,552 downwards.
GGGGGCCGCCCGGCAGCCCTTGGGCCATGGCCGCGTCGATGCGGGCAAGCTGGCCGGGCCACAGGCGGCGCACCGTATCGCGCAGCAGGTGCCGGGCGCAGAGAAAGGCCACGCAGGCCCCGGCGGTGCTGGCCGCGCTGACGGCGGCCAGGGCCACGCCGAATCCGAACACCGCCCCGCCGGTCAGGGTCAGGAACACCGCGCCGGGGATGGAGCACGAGGTCATCAGCACATAGCCCGCCACGTACGCGGCCACGCTGGCCAGGGGATGGCGGGCGTGCAGGGCCAGCAGCCGGTCGCGCAGGGCCAGCGCCTGGTCGGGCCCCACGGCCGGAAAGTGGCCGGTAAGCGCCAGCGCCGCCAGCAGGATGGCCAGCGCCAGGGCGGCCAGCACGGCGGGGGGCAGGGGCAGGCGGCGAGTTGGAGCGGCAGGGCCACTCGGTTTCAAGACGGCAGGCCCGCCCCGTGCCGGGTCGCGGGGGGGGTGGGCCGGGGGGGCGATGGGACGGGGAGTGCGCACGGGCGGGCCTGCCTGCCGGAGGATGGACGACCCTTCGCGAGGAGAAAAAGGCCGCCACGCGCAGCATGGGGCCTGCGCGTGGCGGAATGATGATGGCCGGGTGACGGAACACGGTCGGGTATAGTCGGGCACCGTCCGGTGTGGTCGGCGGCGCTATTCCGGCCAGCCGTCTGGCCAGCCTTCCGGCAGGTTCACCTGCGGGGCCAGCGCGGCCAGGTCGGCGCGGAAGGCTGCCCGGTCGGTGAACAGCCGGGCGTGGATGCCCAGCGCCGTGGCCCGGCCGATGTGCCCGGCGTTGTCGTCGAAGAACGCCGCGCGCGCGGGGTCCACGCCCATGATGGTCGCGGCGTGGGTGAAGAAGCCGGGGTCGCGCTTGTTCAGCCCCTCGCGGAACGAATTGAACACCCGGTCGAAGTGGCGGTACACGCCGTGCGCCGCGTCGATTTCCTCCAGCCAGTTGGTGTGGTCGCTGAGGATGGCCGTGCGCAGCCCGGCGGCGCGCACCGCGTCGGCGGCGCGCAGCATGTCCGGCCGCACGGTGAAGCGGGTCATGATTTCGGCGCGCAGGGCGGCGTCGCTGCCGGTCATGCCGGTGGCCGCGCGCACCGCGTTCCACCACGCGGCCTCGTCGGTGCGGCCGTTGACGTAGCCGGTGGCGTAGCACAGGTCGGTGGCCGTGCGCATGGTGGCTTCGGGGTCCAGGCCCTGGGCCCGGCCGAGGGCCCTCAGGCCCTCGATGAATCCTTCCTCGGCCAGCACGCCGCTGAAGTCGAAGAAGATGACGTCGATGATGGGGGCGGCATTGCCGCGCGAGTGTGTCATGGGCTATCCTTGGTGTCTGCGGGGCCTCGCTGCCGACATGCGGCGCGGTGATGTTCCCCGTTTCTGCAAGCCGCCGGGCTCCCGGATGGGGCCGGATGGGGAGCGGATGGGGCGCGGGCGGCAACCCGTTCAGGATAACCACGCGGAGGCAAAGCGCAATGGAAGAATCCTCGCGGCCGACACCGGCCGGGCATTCCGGGCTGTCGCACGATGCGGGCCAACTTCCCCTCTCCGGTTCCGACGACCGGCTGCGGGTGGGCATCAGTTCGTGCCTTTTGGGCAACAAGGTTCGCTTCGACGGCGGGCACAAGCATGACCCGTACATCACCGGCACCCTGGGCCAGTACATGGACTTCGTGCCCGTGTGCCCAGAGGTGGAATGCGGCATGCCCATCCCGCGCGAGGCGTTGCGGCTGGTGGGCGACCCGGCCAACCCCCGGCTGGTCACGGTGAAGGGCTACGAGGACTGGACGGAGCGCATGTGCGCCTTTGCCCTGCGCCGGGTGGAACAACTGGCCGCCGAGCGGCTGGACGGGTTCATCTTCAAGCGGGCCTCGCCCTCCAGCGGCATGGAGCGGGTGAAGGTGTACGCCGACCACGACCCCCGCGACGTTCCGGAAGGCGCGGGCCGCATCAATCTGGGCCCGCCGCAGGAAAAGGGCGTGGGTCTCTTTGCCCGGGCGTTCATGGACCGCTTTCCCCTGCTGCCAACGGAAGAGGAAGGCCGCCTGAACGACCCGCGTCTGCGCGAGAACTTCATCGAGCGGCTGTTCGTCATGCGCCGCTGGCGTGCGCTGGCCGAGGCCGGGATGACGCGCGGCGGGCTGGTGGACTTTCATACCCGGCACAAGCTGCTGCTCATGTCGCACTCGGTGGAGCACTACCGCTCGCTGGGCAGGCTGGTGGCCCATGCGGCCGCCCACGCGCCCGAAGACCTGGCCCGCGACTACCTGACCGGGCTCATGGACGGGCTGCGCCTGCCCGCCACCACGGCCAAGCACGCCAACGTGCTGCAACACTGCATGGGCTATTTCAAGCGGGTGCTGACGCCGGACGAAAAGCTGGAAATGCTGGAGGTCATCCAGCGCTACCGCAAGTTGCAGGTGCCGCTGGTGGTGCCGGTGACCCTGCTGAACCACTACGTGCGCAAGTACGGCGAACCGTACCTGGCCGGGCAGTTCTACCTGAACCCGCACCCGGTGGAGCTGAAGCTGCGCAACCATGCGTGAGCGCTTTCGCACCTGGCCCGGCTGGTGTGTGAAGCCGGGCGATGCTGTGTGTAGTGCCTTTACGCTTTGGAATAATAGGTAATATTTCTTTGGATGCGCAGTGCTGCATGGATGCGTCCCGCACGAAGCGGCACGTCGCCCCTATGCGTCGACACGTATGTGCAGGGCGGTTATGGTGCCCCCAAACCGTGAGGAGGCACGCATGATCAGACGCTGGTTGATGAAAATATTTCCGAAACTGCTCGACGTGGGCTTCGTGCTGGGGTTGATCGGGGCGGTGGCGTTCGCTGTGGGCGCCGGAATACTGGACAAGAAGGGCGAAGGATTCGCGTACCTTCCGTTCTTTTCGTTGCTGTTCGTCGGGTTGTCGGGGGTGGTCATCTCTTTCGGACCGCTCTACCTGCTGCTTGAGGTGCGCGACCTGGTCCGGGAATTCGTGCGGCAGGAAAGCAGCCGCAACCGCGAGCACACCGAATCCTGACGGGTGGCCATGGCGGCGGACGCCGTGGCGTACCGCGCACATTGCGACGATGAGCGGACGGGTTGCCAGGCCGCCCGTCCGCTTCGCCGTTCCGAAAGACGCCGCGCCCGATGGCGACCGCCAGGCGGATACGGGCAGGGCGGCCCCGCCACGGCCCCAATTCTCCGCTTCCTCCCGCATCGACTCCCATCGCCCCGGGTTCCTCCGTCCCCCGCATCGCCCGCCATGCCGCGCGACCCCCGTGCCCCATCCGGTCCCGCCTCCCCATCTTGCCATCCGCCGTCCCGATGACGATATATCCGGGGCAAGACCCTGTCCGGTTGCCGCCGGTGCGTTCCGGCCCGCCCTGCGGGCGGCTGCCCGGCGTAGTGCGTCCCGAGCCCGTTCGTTCCCGTTCACCCTCGTCCGTCCCGGTTCGTGCATCTGCCATCCCGCCGCGCCCGCGCCGCCTCTTTCCCCTCTCCGTTCCGTCCGTTCCATCCGCGCCCGCGCGCCACGCACGCATCCCCTACGATTCCCACGGAGGTCGCCCCATGGACCCGGTAACCCATCTCGCCAGCGGCGCGCTTGTCGCCATGACCCTGCCCGGAACCCGGCGCAGCCGCTGGTTCATGCCCTTTGCCCTGATCTGCGCGGTGCTGCCCGACGTGGACGTGTTCTTCGGCTCCACGCCGCTGGCCTACCTTACGGTGCACCGCGGCATCACCCATTCCTTCCTGGGCGGAGCTGGCATGGCCCTGCTGATGGCGCTGTTGTTCCTGCCGCTGCTGCGGCGCGCGCCCCAAGGCCCGCCAGAAGCCGGTTCCGGCCCGCCCGGCGGCGTGCATGCGTGGGGCTATGCCCGGTACGCCCTGGCCGCCTATGCGTTGATACTGCTGCACATCTTTCTGGATTGCATCACCACCTACGGCACGCAGGTGTTCCTGCCCTTTTCGGACTACCGGGTGGCGCTGCCCGCCGTGTTCATCATCGACCCGGTGATGACCATCGCCATGCTGGCGTTCATCGTGGCGGCCATGGGCCGGACGCACCGGCGCGCCTTCGCGGCGGCGGGCCTTGCCTGGACGCTGCTGTGGCCCGGCGCGTCGCTGGCCGTGCAGCGCCACGTGCACGATACCGTGGCCGCCCGGCTGGCCGCCCAGCCCATGCCCCCGCAGTCCGTCGCGGTGATCCCCGAGGCGCTGGCCCCGTTCAACTGGAAGGTGGTGACCGACGATGGCCGCCGTTACGGCATGGCCCGCTATCAGTTGCTGCACCCCGATGCCCCGCTGGCCTTCGAGCTGTTCGAGAAGGCGGACCCGGTGCTGTACCGCCGCCTTTCCGAGGCAGAGGAGCTGTTCCGCGTCTACGGCCGCTTCGCCATGTTCATGACCCAGGAAACCCGGCAGGAGAACGGCGCGCCCGTGGTGGCCTACCGCGACCTGCGCTTTGCCTCCACGGTGCCCTTCATGCGCATGCTGCGCGGCGAGGGCGTGCCCTTTCAGCTGTTCGCCCGCCTTTCGGCCGACGGGCAACTGGAGGGCTTCCGCTTCGTGCAGGGGCGCAGCGCTGGCGGGCCTGGCGCGGAGGGCGGCTGGGTGCCGGTGGTGCGGTAGGCGCGGCATGACGTTGCGCACCTGCCGATGAAATACGCCTACCCCCCTTGTCACGCCGTGGTGGAGACGATATTAATGGAATATTGGGGAAAAGGGCGCTGACGCTGCTGCGGCAAAGGCCGCGACGATCGGCGTGTCCCTTTTCCGCAGTGCCGGAAAGGCATGGCGGCAGAGTGTCGGGCATGCGCACAACATACCGGCAGAAATCATGTTTCGCACACGGTGTCGTCGCATCGGGGTTCCGGGGCGCGGTGGAGGCTCCGCAGCACACGACATGCCCCGCACGGCCCAGGAATGCCATGTCCGACGGAGGTCCACGTGAACAAGAGCGAACTGGTACGAGCGCTTGCCGAAGAGCATGAACTGCCTGTAGAGGACGCCACCACGGTGGTGAACACCTTCTTCGACTGCGTGCGCGACGCGTTGCTGGAAGGGGACCGCGTGGAGATACGCGGCTTCGGTTCGTTCAAGATCAAGGGGTACCGGGGCTACAAGGGCCGCAACCCCAAGACCGGCGATTCCGTGGCGGTGCCGCCCAAGCGGCTGCCCGTGTTCCGTGCCGGGAAGGAACTGAAGGACATCCTGAACCCGTAACGGACAGGGTTTCCGGGCTTCATCGCGTTTCCGTGTGATGGTTGGGCGGCGCGTGGTGCGCCGCCGCGGGCGGTTGCGCTGCCGGTCGGGGGGCTGGCCGCGCGAGCGCTCGCGTTTGGTTTGGGGCCGGACGGGGCCAGGACATTCATGACGTATCGGGATGCGTGCCGCCCGCGTGGCGGCACAGGGGGGAGAGATGGACGAGGGCACGGACGACACACTCTACGGGCGCGGGGCATGCCCCATACCGGCCGTCATGCCGCGCGAACTGGCGGAGGAACGGCTGCGCCATCTGCACCTGCGCATCGGCGAGGGCATCGTGGCGCGGCGTCCGGCCATCATCGCCACGGTGCTCGGCTCGTGCGTGTCCGTCACGTTCTTTCACCGGCCCAGCGGCCTTGCGGGCATCTTTCACGCCATGCTGCCCACGGCCGAAGGCAGCCGCGACTACGACTGCAATCCCTGCAAGTACGTGGATACCGCCGTGGAGGCGGTGCTTGGCCACTTCACCCGCAAGGGCGTGCCCATCATCGAGATAGAGACCAAGCTGTTTGGCGGCGCGTTCAGCATGAACACCGAGGAAAAGTCGCAGGTGCGTTCGCTGGTGGACGTGGGCGGCCGCAACGTGCAGGTTGCCCGCGAGTTGCTGCGCACCAAGGGGCTGGTATTGTCCAGCGAGCACGTGATGGGCGAGCGCGGCCGCAAGCTGCTGTTCCACGCGGGCACCGGCGAGGTGTGGGTGAAGCTGCTGCGCCGCAGCCTGGCCGAACAGGCACGGGGCGCGGGGCGCAACGGCAGGGGAGCCAGGCCAGAACCGTCGGCGTGGTCGTATGACGCCCAGCCGGACCCGTGGACCGACCCCTTCGGGGTTGGCGAATCGGGCGGCTCGGGCGAGCGGGGCGGCCAGTCCGGCTGATGCCGCCGGGGCGCCATTTGGCCGCGCGCCCGCGCACGCTGGCCTTGCCACCGGAAATGGGCTACGAGCGGGGCAGGAACCCCATCCCCATGCACCCGCACGCCGGACGCTCCGCCGCATGAAGATCGTCTTCTGCATCGACGACAACCCCCGCTATCTGCTGATGATGCGTGCCGCCGTGCGTTCGCTGCGGCGTCTGCACGCCGACGCGCGCTGCGTGTGCGTGTACGGCGGTGCCAGCCCGGCGGTCATGGACGGGGTGCTGGCGGAGGGTGTGCAGCTTGTGCGGCACACCCCGGTCATCGGCGTGCATAACGCCCCGCGCGAATTCCACCGCTGCATCGGCGCGTTTCTGAAGCTGGAACTGGCCCTGCTGCCGGAACTGGCCGACGACGAGTACGTGCTGTACTGCGATTCCGACGTCTACTTCCATCAGCCCATTCTGGGCGATGCCGACGGCGCGGAGCACATCCGCCCGCCATACATGGCCATGGCACGCGAGGCCACCGCCCCCTTCCACCACGCCCACGAGCAGTTGGACTACGAATGGCGCGGCCGCCGCTACGTGGTGCCGCTGCCGTTTCCCATCTGGACCTTCAGCAGTGGGGTGGTGGTGTTCAACCTTGCCCGGCTGCGCAAGCACGACCACGTGCACAACTTTCTGGCCTTCTGCGTGCAGAACCTGCACCGCATCGGCAACCTGGACCAGTCGCTGCTGAACTACTTCTTCGGCAAGCGCATGACCAAGCTGGACCCTTCGTGGAACTGTCCGCCCTACCGGGCCGACGCGCTGGAGCGGGCGCGCATCGTGCACTTTCACGGGCCGAAGCCGTGGGACACCAGGCCGGCGCTGTGGAAGGACCTGCGCATCAACCACTACATGGAATTCCGCCGCCGCTGGCTGGAACTGCTGACCCCGGAAGAGCGCGAACTGGCCGCCGCGTGGGAGGCGGCGGGGTAGCATCCCACAGGGGACCTGCACGCGCGGAGCCGCATCATGCCGACCAGGCACGAAGTCGTCGCCCGGCAGGTCAGGCGATTCCCCCGATTTCAGGCTGCCCGTCCCGGTGCCTGGCCGCACGCCCCGGCGTCAGGTTGCATCTTCAAACGTCCCCCCCTGGCGTCTCGCCGTCCTGCCCGAACTTGCCGTCATTCGGGCAGGTGCCGGTACCACACGTTCATGCTTTCCAGCCCGCCGCCGATGTTGGTGTTGTTGTGCAGGGTGCCCGCCAGGGTGTACCCCGCCCGCGCGAACACCACGTTCATGGCGTGGCTTTCGGCACGGGCGATGGTGTAGGCGGTAAGGATGTCCATGCGGCGTACCCGCTCTTCCATGTGCCGCAACAGGCGCAGGGCGGCTCCCCGTCCGCGCGTCTCGGGCCGGGTGGCAAAGTCGGTCATCTCGGCGCAGCGCCACGCCATGTCCACCTCCGCCGAGGCGGCGGCCAGCAGATCGCCCCCTCCGGTCGGTCCGCAATCATGCCCGGGCAGGGCACCGTCGTCCGCAATGCCGTGGAACAGCACCCCTTCGGCCATGGATCGGGCAAGGTACGCCGGGTCGTGTACGGGAAAGGGATAGGTGGCGAAGGTGCCCGCGTACAGGCGGGCCAGCGCGGGGGCGTGGTTCGGACCCAATTCGACCACCCGCCACGTGTCCGGCTGCGTCCCCGGCGTTCCGCTGGCGGCGTCGGAAGGCGTACCGCCGTGCCGGGCGCAAGCCGCGCCTTGTTCCAGCCCGGCTCTCTTGGCATTGGCCAGGGCCAGCACCTCGCACAGCAGTCCGGGGCGGCGCGGCACGGCACGCGCGTCCCACAGGTGTCGTCCCATGAAGCATCCGGCCGTACGCCCACGGCACATTCCCGGCACGTAGGCCTCCACGGCAAAGCCTCGCTCCAGAAAACGATGCGCCGCGTGCTCCGGAACCCGCGCGAACAGCCGGGTGTAGCCGTGGCGTGCCGCCAGTTCCTCCATCCGGTCGATGACGCAGGCCATGCCGGAGAGGTCGGACTCATCCAGTTGCATCAGATAGACCCGGTCATTGAGCGGCCCGTGCTGGAGCAGCGAGCGCCCGTGGCGGATCACCTCGTCGGGCCGCGCCCTGTCCGGAACAGCCGTGTCCGGTGCCGCTCTGTCCGGGTGTGCCCGGACGGAATCCGCCGCATCACGATGCATCACGCCTGCGCTCCATGCGTTCGTTGTCGGACGGGGTCAGGCTGCGGGTGTCGTCCCAGTCGGAGAGCAGCTTTTCCACGCCTACGGCATGACCGGGCACGTCCCCGGCGTGCAGTTGCAGGGCGCAGTCGCCGCACCGCAGGTCACAGCGGGTCGGGGTGTAGTCGTCCGGTTCGTGATAGGTGGTGATGACCCCTTCGTAGTTGCGCAGCACCACCTTGCCCGCGCCCCAGGCCACCACGTAGTTGGGCATGACCGGTATCTTGCCGCCCCCGCCGGGGGCGTCCACAACGTAGGTGGGCACGGAAAAGCCGCTGCAATGGCCGCGCAGGCTTTCCATGATCTCTATGCCCTTGCCCACCGGGGTGCGGAAATGGGCCAGCCCTTCGGAAAGGTCGCACTGGTACAGGTAGTAGGGGCGCACCCGGTTGCGCACCAGCTTCAGGTTCAGGGCGCGGATAATCCGGGGGCAGTCGTTCACCCCGGCCAGCAGCACGGTCTGGTTGCCGAGCGGGATGCCCGCGTCGGCCAGGCGGCGCAGGGCGCGGCTGGCGTCGGGGGTGATTTCTCGCGGGTGATTGAAGTGGGTGTTCAGCCACAACGGGTGATGGGTGCGCAGCATGTCCACGAGGTCGCTGGTGATGCGGAAGGGTAGCACCACCGGCATGCGGGTGCCGATGCGCACCACCTCCACATGGTCGATGGATTCCACTTCGGTCAGCAGCCAGTCGAGCATGTCGTCGGACAGCATCAGCGGGTCGCCGCCGGACAGCAGCACGTCGCGCACCTGCGGGGTGTTGCGGATGTACTCCAGCCCCTGTTCCAGGTCGCCGCGCGAGGGAATGGAGTCCACGTCGCCCACCTTGCGTTTGCGGGTGCAGTGGCGGCAGTACATGGAGCAGGTGTTGCTGACGTGGAACAGCACCCGGTCCGGGTAGCGGTGGGTGATGCCGGGTGCCGGACTGTCGCTGTCCTCGTGCAAGGGGTCGGCCATGTCGTGGGGCCCCACCACCAGCTCGCCGGACGAGGGGAAGGATTGCAGGAACACCGGGTCGGTTGCGTGGTGTTCCGTGTCGATGAGCGACAGGTAGTAGGGCGTCACCGACATGGGAAAGCGTTCCAGCGTGCGTTGGTGCAACTGCCGCTGCTCGGGCGTGAAGCGTATGCCCAGAGCGCGCTCGAAATCGGCCACGTTGCGCACGGCGTTGCGGATGTGCCAGCGCCAGTCGTGCCAGCGCGGGTCGTCGGTCATGTCGGCAAGCTGGGTCGCCGGGGCGGTTCGCAGAGTGCCGGGGTGGTGGTGTAACGCGGGTATGTTCAAGGAAGCCTCCTTTGCCAGGGGTGAATGAGCCGGATGCGCCCGATGTGCCCCGCCCGGAGTACGTGAGTCCATGGCCTGCTGCGGATGCGCCCGATGCATGGGGCCGGGCCGGGGCGTGACGGGCGGGCCGGGTGCAAGGCCGGGTGCTAAAAGGGCCAGCTAAAGGATCTGCCCCAGAAAGCGGCGGGTGCGTTCCATGGCGGGTTCGTCGAATATCTGCTCGGGCGGCCCCATCTCCACGATGGCCCCTTCGTCCATGTAGGCAACAACGTCCGCCACCTCCCGCGCGAAGCCCATTTCGTGGGTCACCACCATCATGGTGGTGCCTTCGTCGGCCAGCCCGCGCATGACGGCCAGCACCTCGCCCACCAGTTCCGGGTCCAGGGCCGATGTGGGTTCGTCGAACAGCATCACCTCGGGCTGCATGGCCAGCGCGCGGGCAATGGCCACGCGCTGCTTCTGCCCGCCGGAAAGGGTTGCGGGATAGGCGTCGGCCTTGTCGGCCAGCCCCACGCGGTCCAGTAGTCCCAGCGCCATGTCGGTGGCCTGTGCCGGGGGCATGCCGCGCACCTGGGTTGGACCCTCCATGACGTTGCCAAGTGCGGTCATGTGCGGGAACAGGTGAAAGTGCTGGAACACCATGCCCACGCGGGCACGCAGGGCGTTGATGTAGCGTTCGTCGCCGCGCACGGGTTCGCCCGAGATGCGGATATCGCCTTCGTCATGGGTTTCCAGGCGGTTCACGCAGCGCAGCAGGGTGCTTTTGCCGGAGCCGCTGGCGCCGATCAGCACCACCACGTCGGACGGCATGACCTGCAGGTCCACGCCGCGCAGTACGTGGGTGTCGCCGAACCACTTGTGCAGCCCCTGAATGTCGATGACGGGCGTTGTGCCGGTTATGCTCGATGGGTCTGATGTGGCGGTATCGTTCATGGTGCCTCCTTTCGGGGCCTGCGCCGTGTCGTGTGCGAGGGGGGCGGATGCGGCATCGCCGGATGCCGCCTCAGGCCCCGGACACGCCAAGACGCGCCTCCAGCCTGCCCAGCAGCCAGCTGAACAGGGCAGTGTAGAACAGGTAGAACATGGCGGCCACGGCCAGCATTTCCATCATCAGGAAGTTGGACGAGGCCAGCTGTTGCGCCTTCAGCAAGAGTTCGTTGATGGTGATGGTGCTGGCCAGCGACGAATCCTTGAGGGCAATGATGAACTGGTTGCCCAGCGCGGGAATGGCCCGCCGCAGCGCCTGCGGCAGCACGATGCGCACCATGGCCCGGTGCCGGGTCATGCCCAGGCTGCGGGCGGCCTCCATCTGCCCGGCGGCAATGGAGATTATGGACCCCCGGAAGATTTCGGCCACGTAAGCCCCGTTATGGATGCCCAGCGCCAGCACGGCAGAGGTCAGCGCGCTGAAGCCCGCCAGTCCGCGCAGGCCGAAGTAGATGAACAGCAGTTGCAGCAGCAGCGGCGTGCCCCGGATAAGGTAGATGTAGGCGCGCATGGGCAGTTGCAGCCACCACCGGCCGGACAGGCGCAGCAGTGCGGCGGCCAGCCCCAGTGCCGTGCCCAGCAGGATGCCCAGCACGGTGATTTCGATGGTCATCCACGCGGCGGGCAGGAAGTAGGGCAGGTAATGGGCCACTGCGTTCAGGTCGAAGTTCATGGTTCCTGCCTCCCGTATCCGGCGGTTGCGGCATCAGGGATGGTGGGGATGGGGCGAGCGGGGCGGGGAACGCGGGCCGCGGCGTCGCGCCGGGGGTGACGCCAGCCATGGTGATGGTCATGGGGCCGACCGTCCCGTCGGACGCCACGGCGCGCGCGCTCCGCCCGGCCTACCGTTTGGTGATGTCGCTGTGCAGCCATTTTTCGCTGAGCTTCGTCAGGGTTCCATCGGCGTGCATGGCGGCAAGGATGCGGTCCACTTCTGCCCGCAGGGTGTCGTCGCCCTTGCGGAAGGCCACGGCGATGTCCTCGCTGCGCAGCGGCGAACCCAGCGCCACCACGTCGAACTTGCCGCCCTGCATGGCGGTGACGCCCACCACGCGGTCGGTGATCACCCCGTCCACCACGCCGGTGGAAAGTTCCATCAGGGTCTGGTTGTCGTCCTTGTACAGGCGCACCTCACCCGCGCCGAGGGCCTTGGCGTCGTCGGCGAAGGTGGTGCCGGTGACCACCCCGATGGTCTTGCCAGCAAGGCCGGCGGGCGTGGCGAACGGCGCGCCCTTGCGCACCATGAGTTGCGCGCCCGAGTAGTAGTAGGGCGTGGAGAAATCGACGACCTTGCCGCGCTCTGCCGTCACGGCCATGCTGCCCAGAATGCCGTCGTACGCGCCGGAGCGCAGCCCCTCGATGATGCCGCTCCAATCCGTGGTGACCGGGGCCGAGGTGACGCCAAGGCGTTTGGCCACCTCGGCGGCCACGTCCACGTCGAAGCCGGTAAGGGTGTTGGTGGTGTCGTAGAAGTTGAAGGGCGGATAGCCGCCGCTCATGGCGAAGCTGATCTTTCCTGCCTTTTTTACCCGTTCCAGCCCGGTGGGCGGGGGGCTGGAACAGGCCGTGAGGGCCAGCACCAGCAGGGCCAGCAGCGAGATCAGGGAGAACAGTCGCGGCAGCGGCGATGGGCCGGGCCGCAGGAGCGCCGCCTGGGTGGGAATGTTCATGAATGCTCCTTTGTTGATGGTGATTGGATGGTTGGAGCGGAAATGGCGTGTGTGATGCACGCAGTGCCGCATTGATGGCGTGGTAATGACGATGGCATGGACTGCATAGCCGCGACGCACGTTTGCCGGATGGTCACCGATGCTTGGTTGCAGCGTGCGTATTTGTGGGAATTTTTTCTGAGTGCTGCGGCGTGAATGGAGAACAGTGTCGCATCATGTCGCAATGCTGGCATGGTGCGACATGATGGGCAAGAGGGGGATATGGGTTACGTGTCGGGTATGGCGGCGTACCCGATGGGGAGGGTGCTTTCGCTGCTGCGGGGGCATGTGCGACGGAAGGCCGGGGGGATTTAGCCGGACGGAGCGGACGGGGAAGGGGCGTGGGCCGGAGCGGGACAGGCGGGACAGGGCGGGCGGGGTGTGGCGCAGCGGGCGCACCGGTCCTGGTGGGCGTGCCCGCTTTGTCAGTCTTGCCAGTCTTGCCGGTTTGGTCAGTCTGGCCAGTCGGGGCGGGCGCAACAGACGCCAGGTAAGGGAGGGGCAGCGGCGTGAGGGACCCGGCCTCAAAGCAGCGACGGCCCCTGTTGCAAGTGGGTTTGCAGCGACGTGGTGCTGCCGCGCAGTCCCAGCTTTTTGCGGATGTTCTTGCGGTGGGTCTGGGCTGTTTCGAACGAGATGCCCAGCAGGTCGGCTATTTCCTTCCCGCTGCGGCCAAGCTGGATCAGGCGGCACACTTCCAGTTCGCGCGGGGTCAGGCCCAGCAGTGCGGGGTCGTTTCCGCCGTCCGCCCCGCCCGGTCCATTTGACCCGTCCGGCTCGCCCACCATCCCCGCCAGTTGTTCGGCGAGCAGGTTGCGGTAGCCTTCGCGTACCTCTGCGGTTTCGGCGCGGGCAATCTTGTCCAGCGCGGGCAGCATGCGCCGCTTCATGCGGGTGTGCAGGGTGCGCAGCATTTCCTGCCGTTCTTCTTCCACGGACCGCAAGACCTGGCGCAGGGCGATATTCATTTCCTTTACCTCGGCCATGCGGTCGCGCAGCGAATCCTGCAATTCCACGCGTTCGGACAGGTCGTGCAGGATAAGCTGGAACAGGCTGCCGCCCTGAAAGGCGATGCGGCGCAGGGTGGCCTCTGCCGGAAAGGTGGCGCCTTCGGCGTCGCGGGCGGCAAGCGTGCGTGTCCACTGCCCGTTGGGACGCAACGCGCGCATGGCCTTGCGCACCATGGGGCGTGCCCGCCGCGCCAGCAACGCGTCCACGGCGGTGCCCGCGAATTCCGCCCCGTCTGTTTCGTCTGGTCTGGCTGATCCGGCTGGTCTGGTTGGTGCTGGTCCGTCTGGCCCTGCGGGTCCTGTTGGCGTGTCCCCGGCGTGCCTGCGCAGGGCGGCCGGGTTGGCGGCAATGATCACGCCCGCCTCGTTCATCAGGAAGGTGGCGTCCTTGGCGGTGTCGAACAGCGCGTTGAACAGGGTGACCGAATCAGCCCAGGCCGAGATGTGGTCGTGCAGGCGCTGTTCGTAGCGCCGGTAGAGCGCGTGCATGGAGTGGTTGTCCGTGGCCACGACCACCAGCCCGCCCCGGGGGGCGATGGCCGGGGGCAGGGGCATGATGCGCAGCAGAAAGGTGCGCCCGGCGCGGTGGATTTCGTGGATGGACAACGGGGGGTAGCGGCGCAGGGCGTCGTCCGTCGAGCGGCCGCCAAGTCCCAGGGCCTTCCAGAACGACTGGCCGGGACGAGGCGTGCTGCCCGCGCAGGCAATGGGATGCCCGCGTACTTCCATGATGATGCCGCGCGCATCGGTGAACAGGATAAGGTCTTTCCATGCATCGACGACATGCCCAGGCGTGGCAGGGGCTATATGGCGCGACGTGGATGGAGATTTTCGGGTAGTGCTGTGCATTGTGCAGTGTGGTACTACCGGATGTGAAGTTTTGCAAGTTGCGATGATGCGGTGGCGTTGCGTGGCTGTATTGCTTCAAAACAGATATTGTTATGGCATTGCGGTGTGTTGCTTGTGGGGCGGGGGCTGCTGATGCCTGCCCCGCGCTCTGTTTCCTTCTTCCTCATTCTCATCGCCCGCCCGCCTTCCCTGCTGCCATCGGTGCGCAAGCCTGCTATGTTGGCAGCGCATGGCCTCCATGGCCGCTTCCACACCGTTCGCCGCCCCGCAGCCCGGCCCGCCGCCGGATGAAGGAGTTTCGCATGTCGTCCCAGCCGACCGTCTCAACCGCGGGCTCTTCTGCCGCCAGCCCTGCCGCCGTCCATACCCCCGAAAGCCTGCGCGCGCTGTTTCCCGTGGCCGGGCAGCCCCTGCCGGAAGCCGCCCACGCCTTTGCGCCCATAGAGCAGCGCACCTGCCTCATCGGCGGCAAGCTGGAGGAATGGCCCGGCGAGATGCAGCAGGTGTTCTCGCCCATCGGCGAGATTGACGGGACTGGCGGCACGGGCGGCTTCACCCCGCGCCTGCTGGGCCGCTGCCCCATCCTTGACGAGGCCGCCTCCCTGCGCGCCGTGGACGCCGCCGACCGCGCCTGGGCCGACGGCATGGGCGCATGGCCCACCATGGGCGTGGCCGAGCGCATCCGCCACGTGGAGGATTTTGCCCGGCGCATGGCGGCGCGGCGCACCGAGGTGGTGCGCATCATGATGTGGGAAATCTGCAAGTCGTGGCAGGACGCCAGCGGCGAATTCGACCGCACCATGGAGTACCTGCGCGACACCATCGACGCGCTGAAGGATCTGGACCGCGCCTCGTCGCGCTTCGTCATCGAGAAAGGCATCTACGCGCAGATACGCCGCGCGCCGTTGGGGCCGGTGCTGTGCATGGGGCCGTACAACTACCCGCTGAACGAAACCTTCTGCACGCTGATGCCCGCGCTGATCATGGGCAACCCGGTCATCGTGAAAACGCCGCGCCTGGGGCGGCTGCTGTATTCGCCGCTGATGGAAGCCTTCCGCGACGCCTTTCCCGCCGGGGTGGTGAACATCCTGCATGGCGACCGGCGCATCGTGAAGCCCATCATGGCGTCGGGCCGCATCAACGTGCTGGCGTTCATCGGGTCCAGCACGGCGGCGGACGCGCTGCGCCTTGCCCACCCGCACCCGCACCGGCTGCGCTGCGTGCTGGGGCTGGACGCCAAGAACGCGGGCATCGTGCTGGACTGCGCGGACATGGACCTGACCGTGGCCGAGGCGCTGCAAGGCTCGTTCTCGTTCAACGGGCAGCGCTGCACCGCGCTGAAGATGCTGTTCGTGCATGAAAAACGGCTGGAGGAGTTTCTGGCCCGCATGGACGAGGGCATCCGCAAGCTGCG
This sequence comes from Nitratidesulfovibrio sp. HK-II, assembly GCF_003402415.2. Lineage (NCBI taxonomy): Bacteria > Pseudomonadati > Thermodesulfobacteriota > Desulfovibrionia > Desulfovibrionales > Desulfovibrionaceae > Nitratidesulfovibrio > Nitratidesulfovibrio sp. HK-II. The sequence goes on along the minus strand of NZ_AP036014.1, from coordinate 3,727,933 downwards.
CATCGGCATGCCGTGGGACGAGGGGGTGCGCATCACCCCGCTGCCGGTGCCCGGCAAGTCGGCCTATCTGGACGACCTGGTGCGGGACGCCGCCGCCCACGGCGGCAAGGTGGCCAACAGCGGCGGCGGCACCCACGCCGAAACCCTGTACCACCCCACGGTGGTCTGCCCGGCCACGCCGCAGATGCGCGTGTACCACGAGGAGCAGTTTGGCCCGGTGATACCCGTCATCCCCTTCACGGACATAGAAACGCCGGTGCGCTACGTGGTGGGGTCGCAGTACGGGCAGCAGCTGAGCATTTTCGGCAACGACCCGGACGACGTGGCCCGGCTGATCGACCCCATGGTCAACCAGGTGTGCCGGGTGAACATCAACAGCCAGTGCCAGCGCGGGCCGGACACCTTTCCCTTTACCGGCCGCAAGGATTCCGCCGAGGGCACCCTTTCGGTCAGCGATGCGCTGCGCTGCTTCTCCATCCGCACGCTGGTGGCGGCCAAGGGCAGCGACGCCAACAAGGAGATTCTGACCAGCATCATCCGGGACAGGCGGTCGAACTTTTTATCGAACGATTTTATACTGTAAGGCAAGAGAAGCTGCAGAAACAGAAAAGTCCGCTGATTTCGGCGGACTTTTCTGTTTCTCTTGAAAATATTATGGTATAAAGGTTTGTCGATGGTGGTGAGCGATTAAAGAAAGGGGGAATGGCCACTATAGTTGTGTGCACTATGGTTGTGTTTGGATAGCTGTGTGGATGTGTTGAAGTTTTGTTGATGGTGGTTTTTGTGGTGTTTTGGTGATTTTAGGCGATATGTTTTTATTCTGTGCAATGACACAGGGGTGTGATGAAATGTATAGAATAGCATGCGGTATTGTTGCCGGACTGTTTTGCTTACTGTCGGTGCATGATGCAGCAGCATTGAGCGTTACAAAAAAATCTATGATTGGGGTTGCGCAGGCGTATGGCTTTTTGGTGAGTCAAGATGCATATCTTGATGCGGTGGCTGAAAAATTTCCAGACATGCAAAAAGATGCAAAGATTGCAGCGTTAGAATTTGAAGTCACATTTCCAGAGGTGAAAAAGAATATCGAGAGTGAGCTTGATAACATGGGGGGGAGTGAGGGGCTGAGGGCGAGGTCTATCGACGCCAAAAGGCAAATACGTGATGCTGTATTCAGTGGGAACTTTTCAAGAAGCGATGCGCAAGCGTTCATAGAAGAGGTTAAGGGTAGGGCGAATGGCAACATATACAGCCCCGTGTTGGAGTATATGCTTGCCGTGCAGTATGCAAAAAACCCTGTGGGTGAATTTGTGGATGGTTTCAAGCAGGCGTATAACACAAAAGATCATGCCAAGGCTCATGGAACAAGATTGCGGATGAATTTGCCGATATCGTGGGCTGCTTTTGACGGTGACAGGCCTCATATTGTGCAGAAATGGGTGAGTGAAAACGGTGATGGATTGAATATGATTACGCTTGTAATCAAGAATGCAGATGGTTTTAGCCCAGAAAAGCATGAAATAGAGAGCTTTGTTGAATCCGGAAGAATAAAGGATGCCCTCGAGGAAGGCGCGCGATATATTTCGGCAGGAACATTTACTATAGAAGGTATTCCAGGCTTCTGGGTGATGCAAGATGTCCGGATGGAACGTGCGGGGATGACGTATATGCAACGGATGTTGGAGTATCAATTTTTTCCCTACGGGAATTTCGTCCAGCTGACGTGCCACGCTGGTGGCGTTGAGAATGCGCGGGGTATACAAGCAGAGTTTGAAAAAATCGCGCCGCTGTGCAGGGCAGTTTTGAACAGTTTCGTACTCGAAAATCCGGATGAGTAGGCGTGGTACGGAGGATGGCGCAGGGGCGGGCTGTTATTCGCCTTCCCCCTTCCCATCCTCCAACGGCAAGTCCAGCTGCCAGATGTCCTCGTCGTAGTCCTTGCTGACGATGAATCCGACCGACCGTGCCAGTTCGGCCATGGACTTGTTGTCGCCAAGGGCAGCGCCCACAATGCGCTTGGTGCCGCGCGCCTTGCAGTAGCGGATGATCTTCTGCATCAGCAGCTTGCCCAGGCCCTGCCGTTTCAGGTCGGACCGCACGGCCACGGCGAATTCCGCCTCGCTGTTGTCGGTGCTCACCATGGCCCGCACCACGCCCAGCGTGCGCGTCACCCCTTCGTTGTCCGGCCCCTTGGCGATGAATGCCATTTCGCGGTCGTAGTCGATCTGGGTCAGCTTCACCATCTCGGCGCGGGGCAGCTTGGCCACGTTGCCGAAGAAGCGGAACCGCTTGTCTTCAGCCGATAGACTCTCCACGAATTCCCAGTGCTCCGGCTCGTCTTCCGGGCGGATGGGCAAAAGGTCCACGTGCCGCCCGTCGCGCAGGGTCACGCATTCCTCAAGCTCGCGCGGGTAGGGGCGGATGGCCAGCTGGTCCGTGCCGGTGGTGGTGGACCAGGCAATGCGCATGTGCGCATCCAGCGCCACCACGCCGTCGCCGTCCACGAACAGCGGGTCTATCTCCATCTCGAAGATTTCGGGAATGTCGATGATCAGCTGCGACACCTTGCACAGCAGCAGGCGCACGGCGTCCAGATTCACGTGGGCCTTGTGGCCGCTGCCGCGCAGCAGGCGGTACACCCGCGTGCGCGACACCAGTTCCTGCGCAAGGCCCATGTTTAGCGGCGGCAGGGCGGTCTGGCGGTCGGCCAGCACCTCTGCCATGGACCCGCCCTGGCCAAAGCGGATGATGGGGCCGAACACCGGGTCGGTGGCGGTTTCCACGGCCAGTTCGTGCGCCTCGGCCAGACGGCACATGCGCTGCACGGCATAGCCTTCCATGCGCGCGCCGGGCACCTGGTCGCACACGTTGTTGGCGGTGGACAGGGCGGCGTCCATCACTTCTTCGTCGCTGGAAAGATTGAGGGCAACGCCCCCGGCCAGCGAGGTGCGCGGCACGTCGGGCGATTCCACCTTCAGCGCCACGGGGTAGCCGATCTCGGCGGCGGCGGCCACGGCCTCGCGCGGGGTCTTCACATGGCGCGTCTCGGCCACGGGTATGCCATAGGCGGTGAGCACGGCGTGGGCCTCTGCCGGGGTCAGCAGCATGCGCTTGGCCTCCAGCGCGTCGTTCACCACCATGCGCGCCGCCGTCACGTCGGGGTTGAAGGCCTCGGGCAGCGAGGGCGGCGTTTCCATCAGGGTGTCCTGGTTGCGCCGGTACTCCACCATGTTCAGGAAGGCGCGCACCGCGTTGTCCGGCGTGAAGTGGCTGGGCACCCCGGCGGCGGCGAACTTGCGGCGGGCCTCCGCCGCGTCGTCTATGCCCAGCCAGCTTGTCAGCACCGGCTTGCGCCCGCGCCGGGCCACTTCTATGACCGCGCCCGCCACCTCGTCGCTGGGCACGGAAAAGGTGGGCACGTGCATCGCCAGCACGGCGTCCACGCCCCTGTCGTCCAGCAATATCTGTAGCGCCTTGGCGTACATGGCCCCGTCGGCGGAGCTGCGCACGATCAGCGGGTTCCAGTACGACCAGTCGCGCCCCAGCTCGTTGTCCAGCGCCTGGCAGGTCTGGTCGGAAAGTTCGGACAGCTTGCCGCGCCCCTGCAACAGGGCGTCGGTGGCCAGAAAGCCGGGGCTGCCGCCGTTGGTCAGGATGGCCAGCCGGTCGCCCTTCAGGGGCTTGGCCAGGGCCAGCGTTTCCACCGTGTCGAACATGGCGTCGATGTCGGCCACCCGCAGCATGCCCGCCCGGCGAAAGGCGGCGTCGTACACCTCGTCCGCGCCCAGCAGCATGCCGGAATGCGCGGCCGCAGCCATGGCCGCCGCCTCTGACCGGCCCGCCTTTATCACCAGCACCGGCTTGTTGCGGGCCAGCGCGCGCGCGGCCGACATGAAGCGCCGGGCGCTGTCGATGGTCTCTATGTACAGCAGCACGGCGCGGGTGTTCACGTCGCTGTTCAGGTAGTCCAGCACGTCGTGAAAGTGCACGTCGTAGCGGTCGCCCAGGGCGATGAAGTGCGAAAAGCCGATGCCCTTGGACGTGGCCCAGTCCAGAACGGACGTGAACAGCGAGTCGGACTGCGAGAGGAAGGCCACCTTGCCGGGCAGCGCCTCTCGCGGGGCAAGGCTGGCGTTCACCCCCACCGATGGCGTGATGAACCCCAGGCAGTTCGGCCCCAGCACCCGCACGCCCCAGCGCCGCGCGGCCTGCAACAGGGCGGCCTTTTGCACTTCGCGCCGTTCGCGGTCAAAGCGGAAGAACCCCCGGCTCATGATCACGGCGGCGCGGGTGCCGCGCTTGCCCAGCTCTTCTATGTAGCCGGGAATGGTTTCGGGCGGGGAGCAGATGATGGCGAGGTCGGGCGTCAGCGGCAGGGTGTCGATGGCGGTGTGGCCAGGCATGCCCGCCACGGCCTCGCCCGTTTCGTTCACCGGCAGCACCGGCCCCAGAAAGGTGCCGGACATCAGGTTGTTCATGATGATGCAGCCCGGCTCGCCCGGCGTGGACGTGGCCCCGATGACGGCCACGGAATTGGGCTTGAACATCTGCTCAAGGGACGATTGCGTGGACACCGTGCGAACCCCCTTCCGTCGTGCCGCCGCGTGCGGGCAGGTGCGGGCGCGCCGGGCGGATGCCCGGCGACGTGGCGGTGCGCGTTGGCGGCGGCAGTGCGGGCGGAAAGAGCAGGGCCGCGCGGTGTGCGGTCATGCCGCCGCGCCGCTCCGGCGTGCCGTCCCCGTCCGGTGACGGGCCGTCATGCGCCGTTCATGGGGCGCACCATTCAGGGCATTCTTTCCGTCCACCGGCAAAAAGTCAATTTCACCGGCGCGGGATGACCGTTCACCGAAAAGGGGGTGGCGCGCCCTTTCGCATGGTCACTGCACGGGGCTAGACAAGGGCCGTGGGCCACGCCCCGCCGCAAGAACGGGCAGGGCCGCCACGAAAAGACCGGAACACCGGCATACCGCCAAACGAACGGGAGGCACCGGCCATGAGCCAGAACAAGTCCGACAAGATCGAAAGCATGATGGACGAAAAGCGCCACTTCGCGCCGCCCGCCGCGCCTTCCGGTGATCGCCGCCGCCCGCACGTGAACGGCATGGACGAATACCTCGCCCACCGCGAACGCGCCGACAAGGACCCCGAAGGCTTCTGGGGCGACCGGGCAAAGCAGCTGCTGGACTGGTTCACCCCGTGGGACAAGGTGATGGACGCGGACATGCACGCCCCGCGCATCGAATGGTTCACGGGCGCGAAGCTGAACGTGGCGTACAACTGCCTGGACCGCCATCTGGTCAACGGCCGCCGCAACAAGGCCGCCATCATCTGGCAGGGCGAGCCGGAAGACGACGTGCGCGTGCTGACCTACCAGATGCTCTACGACGAGGTGTGCCGGTTTTCGTCCGTGCTGCGCAACCTTGGCGTGCAGAAGGGCGACCGCGTTGCGCTGTACATGCCCATGATTCCCGAGCTGGCCGTGGCCATGCTGGCCTGCGCGCGCATCGGGGCGGTGCATTCCATAGTTTTCGCCGGGTTCTCGGCCGTCAGCCTGCAGAACCGCATCCAGGACTGCGAGGCCAGGGTGGTGGTCACGGCGGACGCCGTGCTGCGCGCGGGCCGGTCCATCCCGCTCAAGGTCAACGTGGACGAGGCCCTGAAGGACTGCCCCAGCGTGGAAAAGGTGGTGGTGGTCGACCGCGCGCACTCGGGCTGCGCCATGCGCGAAGGCCGCGACCTGTGGTGGCACGAGGTGATGGCCGACCGCACCCTTGATTCCGCCTGCCCGTGCGCCAAGATGGACAGCGAGGACATGCTGTTCATCCTGTACACCAGCGGTTCCACCGGCAAGCCCAAGGGCGTGGTGCACACCACCGGCGGCTACCTTACCTACGCGGCCCACACCACCCAGTGGGTGTTCGACCTGCATGACGACGACGTGTACTGGTGCACCGCCGACATCGGCTGGATCACCGGGCACAGCTACATCGTGTACGGCCCGCTGGCCCTTGGCGGCACCACGCTGATGTTCGAGGGCGTGCCCTCGTGGCCGGGGCCGGACCGGTTCTGGCACATCGTGGAAAAGTTCCGGGTCAACATCTTCTACACCGCGCCCACGGTCATCCGCGCCCTGATGCGCGAAGGCGCGCACTGGACGCAGAAGCACGACCTGTCCTCGCTGCGCATTCTTGGTTCGGTGGGCGAACCCATCAACCCCGAAGCGTGGATGTGGTACCACGAGCACATCGGCCATAACCGCCTGCCCATCGTGGACACCTGGTGGCAGACCGAGACCGGCGGCATCATGATTTCCGCGCTGCCCTACGCCACCACGCTCAAGCCCGGCTCGGCCACCATGCCCCTGCCCGGCGTGGACGCGGCGGTGGTGAAGCCCGACGGCACCCCCTGCGGCCCCAACGAGGGCGGGCACCTGGTCATCCGCAAGCCGTGGCCCGGCATGCTGCGCGGGGTGTTCGGGTCGCCCGAGCGGTACAAGTCCACCTACTTTGAACGCTTCCCCGGCATGTACGAATCGGGCGACGGCGCGCGCACCGACGAGGAAGGCTACACCTGGGTCATGGGGCGGCTGGACGACGTCATCAACGTTTCCGGGCACCGCATGGGCACGGCGGAAGTGGAATCGGCACTGGTTTCGCACCCCTCGGTGGCCGAGGCCGCCGTGGTGGGCATGCCCCACGCCATCAAGGGCGAGGCCATCTACGCCTACGTCACCCTGGCGGCGGGCACCGAAGAGACCGAGGAACTGCGCGCGGCCCTGCGCACCTGGGTGCGCAAGGAAATCGGCCCCATCGCCACGCCGGAAGTCATCCAGTTCGCCGAAGGGCTGCCCAAGACCCGCAGCGGCAAGATCATGCGGCGCATCCTGCGCAAGATCGCCTCGGGCGCGGGTTCCGACTTCGGCGACACCTCTACCCTGGCCGACCCGGGGGTGGTGCAGGATCTCATCGAGGGGCGCGTGCAACTTACCGGACATTAGTCATAGCAAGGCAGGGCGGCCCGTTTGGCGGCGGACCGCCCTGCCCGCCGGCAACCACACCCGCGCCGGACGTGCGGCGATGTCCGGCGCGGGTGGCCGGCCACTGGACAACCGGCCTTGGTTCAGCATCACAAAACGTTCTCTCCCCCCTTCCCGCAAAGGAGGCGGACCGGGCACCCGGTCCGCCTCCGCCGTTTTCGGGGCGCGCAACGCCCTGCCGCCGCGCGCGGGGCAGGCGGGCCGCCTTCTCCTATGGGGTCACCAGCCCGCGTGCCCGCAAGTCGCGGTCCATGTATTCCACTATCTTGCGGCGCGCCATGCCGCGCAAAAAGGGCCACGCGGCGGCCATGAACAGCCGCGCGGGCCAGCAGGTCTTGCGGCCCAGGCGGGCCACCATGGTGTTCAGGCGCGGCTGCATGGCCCTGCCGATGGCGGCAAGCTCGTCGGCGGGCAGCCTGGGCCAGGCGGGCAGGGGAATCTCGGCGCTCACGGAGGGCATCAGCGGGATGATGGGCACATGGTCCCTGGCCCCGCCGGTGGTCCGGGCCACCAGGTGGCCGCCCAGCGCGCCCTTGGCCGCATAGAGCGACCGGCTGGGCTCGAACCGGCTGTTGGCGAGGGGCAGGGTGAAGTGCATGCGCAGGAACTGCTGTGCGTTGCGTCGGCCAAGCTGGTAGTCGTGCTCGCGAAAGGCCAGCGACAGGAAACCGGCGAAGGCCCCCAGCCCCGCCCCGGCAAGGGCGTCGTCGCCGTAGACGGTTCCGCGCGCGTTGCTGCCGGTTGGGGCCACGAGATACCGGGAATAGATGGCCGAGTCGGCGGCAAGGGCCAGTTCCTCGGGCTTGAAGCGGCATTGCTGCTTCATGGCGGACAGCAGGGGGGCCACCACCTCCGTCACGTCGGGGCGCAGCTGGCACTGCCGTTGATAGACCTGCGCATCGAAGGGCGAGGGAAAGGGATCCACCAGCACCACGGCGGAATGGGCCGCTTCGCCCGTGCGCGGCAGGCGCGTGCAGATGTCGTCCGCCAGTGCGCGCCGGGCCAGCTCGAAGGGTTCGTTGTTGGCCATGCCCCCGTCCACCGCCGGAAAGCGCAGCGTGTCGCCGGTGGGCAGCTGGGTGGGGGCGCGCACCGGCGTACAGCGTCCGTCCTGGTCGAGGCCGGGCCACATGCGCGCTTCGTAGACCTCGCGCGAGGTGTACAGGAAGCGCGGCGCAAGCCCCACGGGAAAGGCGGAACTGGCCAGCGCCCACGTGACCAGGGTGTTCCACCCGGTGGGGCCGTGCGGGTCCACGTGGGTAACGCCCGGCTTGTCCGGTGGGGCAAGCGAGAACTGGAACGTGCCGTGGTCGCCATGCTGGAACATGTCGTGCCCGGATTCCGGGCCGGACCCCTGCATGGCGATGCGGTAGGGCACGCCGGGCAGGTTGGTGACGCACAGGATGACGCGCAGCGTCTCGGACAGCCATGGGGGCGGCGAGAAGCGCGGGTCCCACGGGGAGCCGAAGGCCTCGTCCGCGATGGCGTCCAGCCGGTGGGAATTGAGCAGCGAGGGAATGGCGTCGCCGGGGTCCTGCATGTCCGACAGGCCCAGGAAACCGCGCGAGGTGCCGTCGTCGTGCCGCAGGTCCAGGCTGTCCACCCACACCTGTCGCAGCAGGGACGGGGTGTGCCCGCCCGCGGTGCGCCTGCCCCGGATCACCGCCGCCGGAAACAGCCCGGCGGCCACGGCCCCGGCCGAGGTGCCGGACACGGCGTCGATGCGCACGTCGTGGTCGGGCACGGGGTCGCCGCGCGCCTTGGCCGCGTACCAGGCGTCCAGCGCCTCGATGATGAAGTCGATGACCCCGGCGGAATAGGGGCCGCCGGATACGGCCCCGGCCGACGTGAGCGCGATGTGGAACGGCTCTGCCATGGGTGCCCCCGGTGGATCGGAGGTTGCGGACGGCCGGTTGACCGCCCCGATGCGGTGCGGCGGGCATGGCCCGTCACCTGCTGCGAACGGCGACGGAGGGAGATGGCGTGGCGGAAGGTGGCGGCGCGGCGGGGGGGGGGAGAGGGCGGTGGCGGCGCGGAGGGGGTGTGGAAGGAGATGCAGGGATGTTCGCACATGCCGCCCCCCGTGGGAAGGAAATTGTGCGCGGCGCGGCATGGTCGCAAAGGGAAACTAGCCCGGTTGCCGCACGCGCCGGAAAGGTGCTATGTTGTCGTATGGTTCCGGGCCTCGTCCGGGATTGCCCCTTTGGCCGTGCCACCCCGTTTCGCGACACCACCAGGAGGTTTCCATGCCCGCATTGCCCCCGCGTTCCGTCCGTAGCGTGGCCCGGCCCCGCCCGGCGCTGCTGTTGCTGGTTCTGTTGCTTGCGTTGTTGCTGGCGGGGTGCGCGTGCAGGCAGCCCCCCGCGCAGGGGGATGCCAAGGCGGCCGCGCCAGCGGCGGAAAGCGCGCCGCTCCTGCTGGAACACCCCACCACCGGGGGCATGCTCTACGCGCGTGAGCCGGAACTGCTGCGGCGGTACACGAAATTCCAGATGGAGCATGTGGTGCTGCGCGAGGAGCATCCCGAAACCTTCCGGGGCGCGTCCCTGGACGAGAAGGCCAACATGGTCTTCATGACCCGCGACATCTTCGTGGATGGGCTGCGGCGCGGCGGGTGGGAGGTGACCGACCAGCCCGGCCCCGGCGTGGCCCGGCTGCGGCTGATGATCTTCGGCATGCAGCCCACCGAGGTGGCCCCCAGCAACGGGACCTACGACACGCCATTCGGACGCATCGACCTGACCCGGCTGGACGACGCGGGCAAGGCGGCGCTGATGGGCAACATCACCCTGGGCGGCGAACTGACCGATTCCGAGACCGGGTCGCGGCTGCTGAGCTTCGTGGAGCGGTGTTCCGTCACCGGGCTTGATCCCTTGCGGGCCTTTGGCCGGTGGGACGCCGCGCGCAGCGGCGTGGAGGCCAGCGCGGCAACGTTGGTGCGCGGTTGGAACCGCCTGCACGGAAAGTAGCCCCCTTCGATTGCGAGCGGAAACGTCACCAGTCACGCGGCATTGCCTCGTGGCTGGTTCTTTTCGGGGGGGCACTGCGGAGGCGTGGTGGGTCGGCGTGCCAGCCTACCCCTGGCAGGTGGGCGGGGCCGCTTCGGCAGGGGTTTCCGGCAGGGGCAGGCGCAGGGTGACCGTGGTGTCGCCGGGGCGGCTGTCCACGTCGATGAACCCGCCAAGGGCGGTGACAACGCCCACGGCCACGGACAGGCCAAGGCCCATGCCGCGCCCCACCGGCCGGGTGGAGAAGAAGGGCTCGAACACGTGGGGCAGCACCTCTGGGGCGATGCCGTGCCCGGTGTCGTGGAAGGCGATGCACAGTTCGCCGCCGGGAACGGGGGCGGCTGCGTCGCCGGGCGGGGGCAGATCCACCCGCACGGTGACGGCAAGCTCGCGCTGCGTCGCCGGGGGCTGGGCGTATTCCACCGCGTCCAGCGCGTTTTCCGCCACGTGCACGAACACCTGGCGCAGTTCCACGGGCGGGGCCACCAGCAGGGGCAGGTCCGGCGGCGCGTCCAGCCGCACCGTCACGCCAAGGTCGGCGGCCCGGTCGCTCAGCAGGCGCAGGGCCTCGCCCAGCAGATCGGCCGCGCGCACCGGGCCGGGGCGCGGGTCCAACCCCTTGCCGAAGAACAGCAGCTTGCGGGTTATCTCGCGCACGCGGCGGCTCTGGGCCTTGATCCGGATCACCGAGCGGCGCATTTCCGCCGCGTGCGGGCTGGATGCAAGGTCCGGCTCGTCCAGCAGGTCCTCGATCCAGCCCGCAGCGTTGGTCATGATGTTCACGGGGTTGTTGATCTCGTGCGCCACGCCCTCGGCCAGCCGCCCGATGGAGGCCAGCTTGCCCGCCTCGATCATGCGGGCGTTTTCTTCCTGGCGCAGCTTGCGCTCGTGGGCGGCGCGCAGCTCGCGCACCAGATCGTCGATGTCGGCGGGTTTCAGCAGGTAGTTGAAGGCCCCGTGCCGCATGCCCTCGACCGCGCTGCGCACGTCGGACGAGCCGGTGAGCATCAGCGCCTCGACCAGCGGCAGGCGCGCCTTCATGCGGCGCAGAAGGTCGATGCCGCTGGCCCCGGGCAGGCACACGTCCAGCACGGCCACGTCGAACTCCTCGCCCGCGTCCAGAAGCGCGAGCGCGGATTCGGCGTCGTAGGCCGTGCGCACGGCAATGCCCCGCGCGCGCAGCCGTTCGGCCAGCAGCTCGGCGAATGCCGTCTCGTCGTCAACGAGCAGGGCGCGCATCATGCCACCCGCGGGCGGGCAAGCCCGCGCCGCTACTCCTTGTCTTCGTCAAGGATCTTGCGGGCGTTGTCGAAGTCGCCCGCCTGCGCGAAGGTGGCGGCCACCATGGCGTCCTCGACCCTCTCGCGGAAGGCGCGGCGGATGTCGCGCACCAGGATGTCGATGTCCACGGGCTTCTTGTGGTATTCGAAGGCCCCCAGGCGGCGGGCTTCTTCCTCGTCCTTTTCGGTGCCGTGGCCGGTCAGCACGATGACCTGTACCTGCGGGTAGGCCTTCTTGACGCGGCGCAGCACTTCCATGCCGTCGATGCCGGGCATGCGCAGGTCGAGGACCATGACGTCGGGCACTTCGCCGGAGGACACCATCTGCAGGGCTTCTTCACCGTTCAGGGCAACGGTGGCCCCGGCGTCGCGCATGGACATGCGCTCGGCCAGCGTGCGGACGAAATTTTCCTCGTCGTCCACCAGCAATACCTTGATACCCTTCATGACTGCTCTCCTTCGGGTTCGGGTGAAACTCGGTCCGCAAACCCGCGCGGCGGTGGCGAAGCCGCCGCGCGGTGCATCTTAACTGTTCATGCGCTAAATGGGCGCCACGCCGTAGCACACGGCCACGTCGCCAAGGCCCACGTTGTCCAGGAAACTGTTGTGAATGACCCGGCGCGCGGGGCGCGCGCATCCCATCATTTCCAGGGCCGCGTCGTGGCAGTCGGCCTCGGCGAAGGCCACGGCCGCGAAGACATCTTCAAGCCGCCCGGCGCATGCGGGGGTGGCGGTGACGCCCGCCATGCGCATGGCCTCGCCGTGTTCCGCCGCATCGGCGAAGGCCACGGCTGCGAAGCAGCGTTCCAGCGTTTCACGAAGTGTTGCCATACGTTCCTCCGTTGTGCCGTGGCGGCAGGATGTTGCCGCAGCGTGAGACAAATGTTTCAGGAGAGCAGTTGGCTATATCGTAGCTGAAACCGTTGCAACGCGAAAGCGGAAAATATCGTCTGCATCATGCGGTGCAGTTGGGGCAGGGCAGAAAGAAGCGCAGTTGCGCCCCTTCCGTCTGCCGCACATCCGCCCCGCACGCCCGCATGCAACGCGCTATGTCGGCGCTGGACGTGGAAAGCTCCGTCGTTCCGGAGCCGGACAGCGCCCCGGGCGGGGTGAAATCCAGTTCCACGCCCGGCGTGCCGTCACGCATGGCCGTGCGCAGCACCAGCATGCCGCCGGTGGCGGGCCTGCCCTGCGGCGCGGCGCCATCCGCCAGCCCCTCGCCCAGGCAGCAGCGCACGGCCCGCAGCAGTCTGGCGCGCAGGGCAAGGCCGGGTGCGCTCACGCGCACGGCCGGGCCATCCCCTTGCGAAAGTTGCACCCCGCGCATGGCGCAGCCGCGCCGGGCCAGGGCCACGAATTCCTCAAGCACTGTGGAAAGCTCGCGGGCGGATTCGCCGTCCTCTTCCCAGGCGTGGGCCAGCCGGTTCAGGTTCCACGCAAGGTCGCCCCCGCGCGCCACCTGTTCCTGGATCAGCGAAAGCATGGTGCACAGCCGGTCGCGGTGGGGCAGCCCTTCGCCGCACAGGGACACGAGATCCTGCATCAGCCCGGCCGATTCGCGGATCACCGCCAGGGCGTTCTGCAGTTCGTGGGTGGCCGAGGCGGCAAGGCAGCCCACGCATTCGTGGGCCGCGTCGCTTCCGTCCATGTGGGCCGGGGCGTCCATGCGGGGGGTGTCGTCGTGTGCCATGCCGTGTTTCCTGTGCGGTGCGTTGTGCCGGGATGCGCTCGTGCAGGGGCTAACTGTTGCCCTGGGCGGCGTGGGCCAGCCTGCCCGCCTCGTGCAGCTTTTCCAGCAGGTCTTCCAGCCGCAGCGGCTTCATCAGGTAGTCGAACGCGCCCAGCTTCATGCCTTCGATGCCGTCGCGCGCGCTGCCGTGCCCGGTGAGCAGGATGACCTGCACGGTGGGGTGCCCGGCCTTGATGCGGCGCAGGGCCTCGGTGCCCTTGATGCCGGGCATCATCAGGTCCAGCACCACCACGTGGGGCGGGTCCGCCTCCACGGCGCGCAGGGCCTGCTCGCCGTCGGTGGCGATGCGCGTGACCATGCCGCGCAGCGAAAGCCGCTCGGCCAGGGTTGTGACGAACTCTTCCTCGTCGTCCACGAGCAGAACCTTCAGTTCCTGCATGCTAGCTCCCCAGGGTGGCCGTTGGCGCGGCTTTCACGGGCAGGAACACGGTCACGGTGGTGCCCGCGCCCTCCTTGCTCTGCACCGCGATGTCGCCGCCAAGGCGCCTGATGATGCCGTAGGTTATGAACATGCCAAGGCCGGTGCCCGAAGTCTTCTTGGTGGTGAAGAACGGTTCGAAGATGTGGCGAAGCACCTCGTCGGACATGCCCTTGCCGTTGTCCTTGATGGAGACGCCCACCGTGTCCGGGTCGCGCAGCCAGGTGGCCAGCGTCACGGAACCACCGTCCGGCACGGCGGCGAAGGCGTTGTTCAGGATGTTCAGGAATACCTGCTGCAACTGGCCCCGGTCCGAGGCGATGCGCGGCATGGCCTGGTCGAGGCTGGCCGAGGTGGTGATGGACCGGTGCAGGGCCTCCTGTTCCAGGAAGCTCATGGTTTCCTTGAGCACGTCGTTGACGTCCAACTGCTCTATGTTCACGTCCATGCGGCGCGAAAAGCCCAGCAGCCGGTGGGTGATGGAACGGCAGCGCTCCACCGAGCGCAGGATGGCGTCCACCAGAGCGCGGAAGCGGTCGCGCTCCGGAAAGTCCCTGGCCAGTTCCATGAGGTCTGAGGCCAGGCCAGCCTTCTCGTTGATGATGGCCAGCGGGTTGTTGATCTCGTGGGCAACCCCGGCGGCCAGCCGCCCGATGGAGGACAGCTTCTGGGTGTGCTCCATCTGCACGAAGGCCGCGATGCGCCGTTCGTCGCTGGCGCGCATGCGCCGCACCAGGAGGTCGGTGAGGCCGAAGGCCACGGACAGGATCAGCGCCACGCTGGTGACGAAAAGCAGGATCAGGTCGCTGCGCAGCGTGGTCCAGGGCTTGAAAATCTCGGCGCGGGGCTTCACCGCCATCAGCACGAAATCGGCGTGCTGGAAGTAGGTGTAGGTGATGAACACGTCGCGCCCGGCCGGGTCGGTGGTTTCCAGGGTGGCCGTTTCATAGGTCATGGGCGGCATGGGCATGGGCAGTTCGTCCAGCACCTTGCCGTAGAAGCGCGAAGGGGTCTGGAGCACCCCGGCGGTGTTCACGATGAAGGCGTCGCTTTCCGGCTCCAGCCCCATGGAGGCGATGAGCCGGTCGAACTGCCCGGTGTCGATGGTGGCGCGCAGCACCCACGAGTGGCCGTCGTCGGTCATGCGCTGCACGGCGATGACGATGTGCGGAAAGCGCCGGAAGCCCATGAACACGTCGCTGACGTACACGCCCTTGACCCGGGTCTGCTGGTACCAGTCCGCCGTGGAGTAGTCCTTGCCCTTGAGGTTGTACGGGCCCACGTAGCTGGCGTGCACGCCCTTCTCGTCGATGAGGCCAAGATCGATGAAGCCGGGAAATTCGCCCTTCACCGCGCGGAAGATGCGGTTCAGGTTGCGTTCGTCGGAAAGCTCGGCCGGGCTGTACACCTGCGAGATGAGGCTGACCGTGGAGGCGCGCTCCGCCAGGAACAGCTCGAAGGAATGGCGGGTCTTGTTCACCAGCCCGCGCACGGGGGTGACGATTTCGCGTGTCAGGGTGGCGCGGTACTGGTGGTAGTTGATGGCCGACAGGATGACCAGCGGCACCACGGCGGCCGTGGTCAGCAGCAGGGTGATCTTGCGGCGCAGGGCGCGGTAGCGTTCCGGCGCGATTTCTTCCGGCACGTCCAGCATGGTCCGGAACAGGCTGCGGAAGTGCTCGAAGCGGCTCACAGCTCGCTCCTGTGGAACAGGATGTCGCCGGGGCGCAGCACGTCGGCCCGGAACCGGGCGATGGCCTCGTCCGCCGGACCCATGACGTTGTCGATGACCTCGATGCGCTTCCAGCGCAGGTACTGCCAGAATTCGTCGTCGATGCCGTTGCAGATCACCGCGCGTACCTTTTCTTCCAGCGCGATGCGGCACAGCTCTTCGGACGAGGCGTGGGCCAGCAGCACGCTGGAACGGGAAAGCTCCGCGCCGTCGGCGTCCAGGTGCACCAGCAGGGCTTCTCCCGCCAGGTCGAAGCGGGGCGCGATCTCGTCGCGGTACAGGGGTATGAGCAGGGTGGCGGGCATATCAGCACATCCCGTACTGTTTCATCTTGCGCCACAGGGTGGAACGGCCCCAGCCCAGCAGTTCGGCCGCCTCGCCCCGGCGGTTGCCGGTGCGGTGCAGGGCGTCCGCGATAAGGCGGCGCTCCAGGTCGCTGACGCTGGCCCGGGCCAGGGGTTCGGCCGCATCGCCGGGCATGCCCTGCTGCGCGGCGGATTGCTCGTTGTCGGCGAGAGGCGACAGGGGTGACAGGGCGCGCCCGGCCCTGCGCTCGCGCTCGGCGCGGCGGGCCTCTGCCTTGGCCTGGAAGAGATAGGCGGGCAGGTGCGCGGGCATCACCGTTTCACCGTGGCACAGGGTGACGGCGTATTCGGCGATGTTGCGCAACTCGCGCACGTTGCCGGGGAAGGGGTACTCCAGCAGGGTGCGCAGGGCCTTGCCCGAGCAGCCGCGCACGGTCTTTTTCAGCCGCGCGGCGAAGTGGCCCATGAAGTGGTTGAGCAGAAATTCGATGTCCTCGCCCCGCTCGCGCAGGGGGGGCAGGTGCAGGCGCACGGCGGACAGGCGGCGGAAAAGGTCTTCGCGCAGGCGGCCTTCGGCCACCAGTTGTTCCGGGTCGCGGTTGGTGGCCACCACCAGGCGCACGTCGCAGGATGCCGGTTCCGTGGCACCCACGGGGTAGATGACCCCCTCGTCCAGGAAGGCCAGCAGGCGGCCCTGGATGGACAGGGGCAGGTCGCCGATCTCGGTGAGGTACAGCGTGCCGCCCTGGGCCATGCGGAACCGGCCGGGCTTGTTCTCGTCCGCGCCGGGGAAGGCCCCCTTGCGGTGGCCGAACAGTTCCGACTCGGCCAGAAATTCGGGCAGGGACGACAGGCTGGCCTTCACGAACGGTTCGCGGGCGCGCGACGACGCCTTGTGCACGGCCTCGGCCAGGGTGTCCTTGCCGGTGCCCGTCTCGCCGGTGACCAGCAGGGGGGTGTCGTTCTGGGCCACGGCGGGCAGGGCCTGGAACACCCGTTCCATGGCCACGCTGCGTCCCACCAGCGGACCGAAGGCCTCGCCCTTGGCGGTCTTTTCCTCCAGCTCGCGCACCAGGGTCAGGTCTTCCACGGCGTGCAGCCAGCCCACCACGCGGCCGTCGGCGTCGCGCAGGGGGGCCATGCTCATGCGCACCGGGATGCGGCGGCGGTGGCGGTTGAGGATGTCGCCTTCCTGGGCCTGCGGCGTCGGTGACCGTTCGCCGTCGTCGGCCAGGTCGTAGTGCGCGCCGGATGCCGTGGCCACGGTGACCCCGGATGCGGTGGTCAGCGGGCGGCGCAGCGGGCAGCGGTGCAGGCAGATGCTGGCGCGCAGGGCGTGGCGGCAGGGGATGCCGCGCACTTCTGCCGTGGTGAACCCGGTAAGGGTTTCCAGCGCGCGGTTCATCAGGCGGATGGTGCAGTCGGTGTCCAGCAGGGCCACGCCCACGGGCAGGGCGTCCAGCATGGCGGACAGGTCCACCGGCAGGGGGGAAAGCCCCGCCACGTGCGGCAGCGGCGACGCGCCGTGGCGTGCGCCAGCGCCGGTACGGGGCCGGGTGGTGTGCGGGGCTGCTGGGCCTGTCTGCTGTATGGACACGAAATACCTGTTCCGTTGTTGCGCGTTGTGCCGGTTGCCCAAGGGATGCGCCGGGATGCGGAACATCCCGCCGAACCGGCGTTCCGTTTCTCCGGTCCGGGACGCCGCGTCGCGTCCCGGACCGTTGCCCATGGCAGTTCCACGGGCGGCACATTTTTGCAAGCGGATGTGCCGACCGCGTTTCAGATCGGAATGCTAGTGGCCGCCAGCGCCGAAGATGCCCGACGCGGCCACGGTAAGCACGATGACCTCAAGCACCGCGATGGTGGCCATCAGCGGGTCCTTCTTCTTGAGAAAGGCCGGGATCAGCGTGAGGTAGCAGATGATGGTCATGCCCGCGAGCAGCACGATGCCGATGAAGTTCAGGAAGTCGCCCTGGCCGAGCAGCACGGCCCAGCCCCAGCCGGTGGGCACGTTGCCCTGCGAGAGGTATACGCCCACGCGCTGGCCCCACAACTGGGTGATGACGTCCAGAGGGATGTGCGGGGGCAGGATGCCCAGCACGTAGATGAGGTAGGTGACGACCATGATGGCCAGCGAACCCCAGCAGCCGTAGTAGAGCAGGTTGGCGTAGGTCACCTGTTCCGGAGACGCCTTGACGGACTGATTGGACATGTCTGTTTCCTCCTGTGCGCCGGGCTAGATGCCCAGGCCCTTCAGCAGCGCCTTGCCGCCAGAGAACAGCAGCACGCCGATGACCATGTAGCGGATGAACTTGGGCTTGGCCACGGCCAGCAGGCGCACGCCCACGAACGAGCCCAGCATCAGGCCGATGATGGAGGGGATGGCCATCAGCGGGATGACGCAGCCCTGGTTCAGGTACACCCACGCGGCCGAGGTGTCGGTGATGGACAGCAGGAACTTGGAGGTGCCCACGGCCACCTTCAGCGGCACGCCCATGAGCAGGTTGAGCACCGGCACGTTGGCCCACCCGGCGCCAAGGCCGAACATGCCCGCCATGAGGCCGATGACGATGAACAGCAGCAGGCCCGGGAGGGTGCGGTGGGTCTTCCAGTCAATGACTTCGCCGGTGGAGGGTTCGATGAACACGCCGTCCATGCCGAGGGCAACGCTGATGGCGTCCTGCTTCTTCACTTCGGGGCGCACGGTGTTCTTGGACACCAGCAGCAGCACGGCGATGAACAGGATGGTGCCGCCAAGGCAGATCTGCACCACGTTGGTGGGCAGGGCCAGGCCGACCATGGCGCCCACGATGGAGCAGGCCGAGGCGATGAGCGCCACGGGCAGGGCCAGGCGCAGGCTGGCCAGGTTGCGCTTCAGAAGACCAGGGCCGGCCGCCAGCGCGCCCGCCAGGGCCACCAGCAGGCCCGCGCCGCGCACGAAGTCGAGGTGGAACGGAAAGAACCCGCTGACCAGCGGCACGAACAGCACGCCGCCGCCCACGCCCGCGAGCACGGCGATGATGCCGAGAATGAAACAGAAGAACAGCAGCGCGGTGGGCCAGAACCACCACGGGTGGCCGTCTGCGGGCATGGCTGCGGCGGCCGCGGAGGCGGCGTCGCCCCCCGACGCCAGGACGGGAAGGGCCCAGCACAGCACGAGCAGGACCGCGAGGACCGCCGGGCCCCAGAACCTGACTTTGGTAGCGGTGTTCATGTCGGTAATGTCCCCTTTTGAAACATTGAAACATTGATGAAACAAAAACTCGCCATCGCGGCGCGCAATGCAGGGTGGTTTTTGGATTTTCCGCCCCGTAGTGCGATGCGCGTTGCGTCCTGTGCGCCAGCAACCCACCGGAAAGAGAGGTGATGGTCTGGTCGCCTCCGTTATTTGTGATTGCTGTAACAAGTTTCGTGCCACCAGTGAGCGCTTGCCAAACCTTGGGAAATGGCCTAGTCCTCACGCATGGACGGCAGAAAATTTCCGCAGACCGGCAACAAATTGCCGGGAGAGGGCCAGGAAGGTCCTCATTTCGAAACGTTGCAGAACGGAACGGGGTTTCTCCTGTTGTCCGGCGACATGCTGCGCCTGAAACAGTTGGCCGTGCAGGTGGCCTCGTCGGACGCGCCCATTCTGATCCACGGCGAAACGGGCACCGGCAAGGAACTGTTCGCCCGGCTCATCCACGACATGAGCGTGCGGGCGCGCAAGCCCTTCGTTGCCGTGAACTGCGGCGTGCACGAGGGCGAGCTGTTCGCGGACAAGTTCTTCGGACACGAACAGGGGGCCTTCACCGGCGCGCACCGCACCAGCCAGGGGTGTTTCGAACTGGCCGGGGACGGCACGCTGTTCCTGGACGAGGTGGGCGAGATTCCGCCCGCCAACCAGGCGGACTTTCTGCGGGTGCTGGAGGAGCGCAAGTACCGGCGCATCGGTGGGCAGCGGGACATTCCGTTTCAGGCGCGGATCATCGCCGCATCGAACCGCGAACTGCCGGACATGGTTCGCGAGGGGCGCTTTAGGGCGGACCTGTTCTTTCGGCTGAACGTGATCCCCGTTTCGCTGCCGCCGCTGCGGGCGCGGCGCGAGGAGATCGTGCCGCTGGCCCGGCATTTTCTTGCCCATTACGCCGAGAAGTACCATCGGCACGGGATGCGTTTTCGGCCAGAGACCGAGGCGGGCCTGAGCGGCTACCCGTGGCCGGGCAACGTGCGCGAACTGAAGAACCTGGTGGAGCGGCTGGCCCTGCTGGCCCCGGAAGGGGACATCGGACCGGAACATCTGCCGCTGGAGCTGCGGTCGGCCGTGGCGCTGGGGGCGGCGGGCATGGGTGGTGGCGCTGGCGGGTACGCCGGGGGCGCTGGGGGCAACGGTTCAGGCGGCAATGGATTGCCTGGTGGGGCGAACGGCGGCGCGATGGGGAGCGCAACGGGGCAGGGCGACTCACTGGCCATCCACGCCGTGCACCCGGCGGGCATGGGCGAGGACCTCAGTCTGGACGTGGCCCGCCGCGAAGCCGAGGTGCGCGTGATCCTGAAGGCCATGCGCGCCAGCGGCGGCAACAAGGGCGAGGCCGCGCGCCTGCTGGGGGTAAGCCCGCGCACCCTGCGCTACAAGTTCAGCGAGTACGGGTTGCGGTTCTGAGGGAATATGCGACGGCAAAACCGCCAAGGCACCGGGCTTTTCATGTCCGGTGTCTTGGCGGTTTCCTGTTGTGGCGGATGGGGGAAGAGGGCTACCAGCGCACGCCCTTCAGGAACAACTCCGGCTTGATGTTGGCCTTGTGTTCTTCGACGATGGCAAAAAATCCATGCAACACATCGTCCGTGAGGGGGTGAGGCGTGACGCCGATACCCTGGAGGCCCTGATAAGCAGGGTTGTAGTAGTGCTCTTCTGCTTCTTTGCGAGGATTTTCCACATGGTTGACCTGAACGGCATGCCCTCGTTCAGTGCCAACACGTTGGACGCGTTCAGCGAGTTCGTTGACGGTGAACGTTTCGGTGATCTGGTTGAAAATACGGAGTTCGCCGGGATTCGCGGGGGTCTCGAAGGACTTGTAAACACACTGCAGCGTGTCGCATATGTTCAGATAGCCACGGGTTTGCCCCCCCTTTCCATAAACGGTAAGGGGGTGCCGCGCGACGGACTGCACCACGAATCTGTTGATTACGGTGCCGAATATCTCATCGTAATTGAAGTAGGGGCGCAGGCGCTCGTCAACGCGTGACTCTTCCGTCTCAATTCCGTACACGGGGCCCTGCATCAGGTCTGTCATGCGGAGCTTCCATGTGCGAATGCCGAACCAGAACAGGTCGGTATCCATGATTTTTGACGTGTGGTAGATGGAGCTGGCCTGTCTAGGGAAAAGAAATCTGTCACGCCGGCCTTTGTGTTCAATGTCGAGCCAGCCTTCCTCGATGTCGATATTGGGTGTTCCGTATTCGCCCATGGTGCCGATGTGGATGATATGTGTATCGGGGGCGAAGTCTTTCACGGCGAACATGAGGTTGTTCGTCGTGATGAGGTTGTTGGCGAGCGTGATGTTCGCACGGCGGTAGTCCAGCAGGGAATACGGGGCCGATGGCTGTTCGGCGTAGTGTAGGATGGTGTGCGGCAGGCCGGTGAACCTTTCATCCAGAGCCCATGTGTAACGTACGGCGCCGGAGAACAGGCCGCGCATGGTCTCCGAGTCCGAAAGGTCGGCCAGTATCACCTTGATTTCCCGGCCTGTGGCTTTGTGCCAGATTCGGGCTCGTTCCGGCAGGCTCGGGACGGGGTAGAGGAAGTCTGCATCGACATCGATACAGGCCTTGCGGCGGAAGTAATTGTCTACAACCGTAACCTGGTGACCGCGTGCGGAGAAATACATGGCCGATGGCCAGCCCAGATATCCGTCGCCGCCTAGGATGAGAATGTGCATTGGGGCCTCCTCCGGTGCTTGGGGTGCGGTTAGCCAGCCTTCCGGATGCGATAAAGGTCGTGAATCAGAATGTCGAGTTGGGTCTGCTGGCCGGGCAAAAGGCTCTGCAAGGCGCGGAAATGCGCCGTGACGGACGCCGGGTACAGGTCGCGCAGCTTGTTACGGTCCAGGGCGGTCGTCGTGATGCGGCCCAGGAGGCGATTCAGGAAACGTTTGCACTTTACCTTGACGAGATAGCCTTGCAGCCCTTTTTGGGTGGGGGTATTGCCAACTGCGTGTCTCGCGGCAAGCTCTGATACGACCTGGGCGATTCTTTGTGCCGCCCTGCCATCATGTGTGAAAAATGCAGACATGATGTCGTCTATGCCTTCCGGCTTGGTGAGATAGTGGCCATTGGCCAGGCAGCGGACTGCGTCGTCTTCGTTGTGCATTCTGTGGCTGCACGCCACGGGAATCCAGGGGAAGAAATTTTCCTCGACGACGATTGGTGTATAGGCAATTGCCCATTTTCCGAGCATTGCCGCCTCGAGCCCGGTGGTAGAGTGGTTGTGGATCACGGTACGTGCCGCGAGGATCCAGTTGACTGCGGTTCCCTTGTATATCGGGTAAATACCCGGACTATTGGCAAATGCTTCGCGATATGTGCCAATGTTCTCTTCTGGGTGAGGACGCACCACGACGGGCATTCCGAGTTCTTCGGAAATCCTGCGGATCAATGATATGTTGGCTGCCAAGCGGGCGCTGTCGTATTCCAGGCGCCGTTCCAATTCCTTTACACGCCCTGTGTAGTTCTTGAGGATGTGCTCTCTGCTGTTGATGTTGTTGGAAAATTTGGAGTTCGTTGTATACAGGACGAAATCTCCGTACCGGTCGCGCAGGCGTTGTGCTTCGGCTTCGTACAGATTGCTCAAGGGTGGGGCGAGAAGGTCGAAACGTGGGTGCCCGGTAACCAGGACGCGCCGGGTGTCCATGCTTTCTCTGTGTTCTGCCAGGTAGTTCTGCTGGGATTTGCCCCAAAGCAGGACCCTGTCCATTCGGGACAGGAAGTCGTCTGGCATTCTGATGTCAAGCATGAAGAAGTCGCGGAAATCAACGCCATTTTCTTCGTCAAGGCTTACCAGAAGGCATCCCGCCTCCTTGAGGCGCGTGTAGATGCCCTCGGAAACTCCCCTGTGGAATCCCTTGTCAAAATAGATGACGCCCGGAAGCCTGCATGAGACTTCCAGTGCGGGGTCCTTTGCGCCGAGATATACGTTGAAGCCTCGTTCTGCCAGGACCATGGCCAAGTACAGCTTGGCGTTAAGCTCGCGCGCCGTGGTTTCAATCGGCAGGACTATGTTGCTGTATGTGTTGTTCATGAGCTGAAAGATGCGTTGTGTTTTTGGATGAATTTGGAAATGTCAAGAATGATCATCGAGCGTTTCCCCGTGTGTGCGGTGTCGATGGCGATTCGCGTTCCATCGGCGTTCCAGCGAGGGTGTAGATCGCAACGATGTTCGCCTGACAAGTTGGGCGGACTGTAGAAGGACCCCAGTTGCGTCAGCGTGCCTGCAGAAGGGTTGGCTACCCACAGGTTTCGCTCGGGTCGTGCGCCAGGCAGGGTGTCGCCCACCAGCAGGGTGCCGGCACGGCAGAAGCTGGGGTGTCCGTCCGAAGAAGGCAGGGTGTGGGGGAGGTAGGGCTCTGGAAGGGCGCCAGCTTCGTCCCGAACCATGAAGTAGCCTTGCCGCCCGCCATGCGTGGCGTAAAGAAGCAGGGTGCTGTCGTCAACCCACCAGTAATGGGACACGTGGTCTTCGTGTGTCAGAACCCGAACGTTGTCGCCAGTGGCATCTAGGGTGAGCAGGCGCGTGCGACGTGTACCATCGGGCGCCACCCAGATGTGAAATACCATCAATCTGCTTCCGGAAGGGGTCCAGCAAGGATGGTTGAAGTAGTGGCAGGCGCTTGCCATCGTTGGGGATGGCTGTTGGTGGCAGGCGTTTTCAAGGGAGAGGATGAGTCTTGGCTCGTTGTCGGGAGTCACGAGAAACAGTCCATTGTCTGCCGGAATGGTCGCTGTGGGAGAAAGTTCAGGGATGTTGCCATAGCCGTAGCCAGGGCGCAGGCGTTGCAACCGCGCAAAATCCAAGCTTAATGCGCGTTTTCCCGATGCATCCAGTGCATAGGTTGGCATCGGGAATTCGTAGAGAATGCTCCCGTTTTTCACGTCCTTCACGACACTCGCGGCATGGCCGTTACACAGTGTATTGTACAACACTGCATTTGTTCCGGCCTTCGGAACCCATTGAAGCCGAGCTCCCTGCTGCCAGCACCATGTCTGCGTTTCCGCTGTTTTATGGAACACATCCGGGCTGCTGGTGTCATACCAGCCAAGGTCCATGTGCAAGCTGTTCGAGTGTCTTTTTTTTGATGAAACCTTGCAGGCAAGAATCCGAGCCGTGCTCTCGTGAAATGGAGATATGTCGTAATATCCGAAGAAAATGTGGTTTCCTTTTTCGGTTAACGTAATGCAGGTGATGTCATCTTCAGTCTTGTAGGTGGGTTCATTGCGCGAGAAACGTACTGTAGTGTGTATCGCTTGTTTTATTGCGGTTTTGCACGAAGGCGGGATGAGGCGCTTTGTGAAGTCTATTATATCGTTCATGCGCGCACCATGCGGAACCACCAGTTGCCCATATCCTCAGCGAGAACATCGTGCATGCCGAATCCATCAAGAATGCCGCGCACTTCTTCCATGGTCGCGCCGGGAAATTTTTCCAGCGCATAAGGGGTCATGATTGCTTGAAGAGCGTTGGTGTTATTCCTGATCCGAAGCGCGACTGCAGATTCCTGACGCCAATAGCGGGCGAGGCACCGTACTGCGCGCAGAAGTTCACGTGGCGCGATAGGTGTCGTCCAGCGCAGCGACTCCAGTTCGTCAAGGATGTGATCAGTGGCAGTGCACCCCGACAGGCCGGCTATCTGTGGGGCAACACGGTGACGCGCCGCCGTCGATAACGCATCGCGTTCCACATCGGAAGGAATGTGCATGTGCTCCAGTGCCGCGAACATTTCAAAGGTGTTATCGTATTGTTCGCTAATGGCGTTTGGTAGCTGAACATCATAGCTGCCGGATGTTGTGGGGCAGTACGCCAGGACGCGGCAGCCCAGTAGCGCAGCTTCCAACGCCGTTGTGCACCCGTTGTGAATGGTCGCCACTGCAGCCATGGACCATTCCGTAGCAGTATGCTTTTTTGAGCAGATGCAGTTCTCGTGTTCCTCAGCTATCGCATTCCATACATTGGGATTTTCAGATGGATGCGGTCGAATAACCACGAGGTGATCGGGAAAACGGGCGGGTAGTTGCGCCACCATTTCCTTAAAAAAGCTATAGAGTTTATCGGTATAATCCATGTAGCCGATTTTGAATTCCAGGGCCTGCCCGCTGAGCCCGGAGCGTGCCAGCAAGGCCTTGCGGAATGCTTCGGGAGACATGTGAAAGGGGTTGCTGTGGGAGAAGCGCGAATTCACGAGTAGTATGGGGCGGTCAGACTGAATGGCCGTGTGCCGGTGAAGATGTCGGTACTGCGGTTCCAGAATGTCCAGGCGGGGGTTGCCTGCGGGGGTCATGTGCCCTCTGGCCAGCGGATAGCGAGTGGCGATGGCCTCGAGGTCGCCGGAGCCCCGTGTAAAGAATTTGTGGCAGGCATACAGGGCCTCGGGCCGAACGCGCTCATCAACGTAGTATGGATCGTTCTTGACGACGAGCGCCTCCTCGTCCCATGCCGCCACGCCAAAGCCAAGCCTGCGCAATTCCGGGAGCCTTGTGGTGCTGCCGACGCTGATGTCGTTTTCCATGACAATGCCCCGGGGAAAGCGCGGGGTGTTGGCATGGAAAAAACGGGCACAACCGAGCAATGCCGTAAATCCTCTTCGCGCGGCATGCCCGGCGAAGAATATTTTTGCAAGAAATTCACGGGTCTTTGTTTCGACCGGAAGCAGCAGGATGGTTGGATTAGGCATGGTTGGCTTTGTTTTAATTCTGCGGTGATAACGACAGCCATTGGCGCAACAGTTTTTCAGAAATGAACGTTTCGGCCCGAGCCATGGCATCATTGGATGCGCCGCCGATGTGGGGCGTGATCAGTACCCGGCGGCTGCACGCGGCAAGCTGCCGCAGTTTGAGGGAACTGGCTGTGGCTGCGGCGTCATACTCGTCTTCAAGGACGTCCAGCGCAGCGCCCGCGATTTTTCCCGTTTCCAGGGCCTCGACAAGGGCGCGCTCGTCAATGACGTCACCGCGCGCGGTATTGATGAGCACGGCGCCACGTTGCATGCGGGCAAAGGCCGAGCGGCCGACAAGGTGGTGGGTTTCCGGAGCCGAGGGGACGTGCACGGTGATGACGTCGCTCTCGGCGTACAGAGCGTCATGGGAAACCTGCTCTGCCCAAGGGGGAAGCTCCATGGGCCGGATGTCTGCAACAAGGACGCGCATGCCGAAGGCATGTCCGTAGTTCGCGACGATCGTGCCGAGCCGTCCGTAGCCCAATATCCCCAGCGTTCGACCGGCAAGCTGCAGGCCGTCCCGAAATTCGTCACGGTTCCACCTGCCGTGGGCGGTGTGCGCGCATGCGGCAGGTATGCTGCGTACGAGTGCCAGCAACAATCCCCACGTGAGTTCTGCGGTGACGGTGATGCGCCGCAGAAATTCCGTTTCACCCTTGAGGCTTATTATCTCTATGCCTCGTTGCGCTGCAGCGGAGATATCTATGTGATTCAGTCCCGTGGTGGCAGAGACGATTGCCCGCAGCCTGGGAGCATGGCCGAAAAACTCCGTATCCAGGCGATGCCCCAGGCGTACGAGGATGACATCCGCGTCACGGGATTCGTGCAGCAGGTCAGAACGTGTTGCCGCACCCATGTGGACCTCGAAAACGCCCCTCAGGGTTTCAAGGACGTCTTTGGGGAAGTTGAGTGGTTCCGTAATGAGCAGCTTGGGCTTCATGGCTGCCACAGCCCTTGCTCAACCAGCCACCCCCCCACGGCTTCCGCGATCACCCAATCCAGGGGGACGTCTATGTTGATGCTGCGCTCCGGTGGCATGACGTAACCCAGCACGGACGACCCATAAAGCGATTTCCTATCCATGATGACGTCTCGGCGCATGAGGTAGATCGCGCCATTGCGCCACCACACGGGGGCAAAATCCTGGCGCCTGACGCCGGCAGGGTTTGCCGGAAGCATGGGGGAAAGCCCCGTTTCGGGGTTGCCCGTGTAGCAGGTGAGGGGATGATGCCCCGATACATCGGCAACGCTGATCACCGTTTCGGCGCCGCTGGCATTCATGAGGGCCACGGCACCTTCGATATCCTCTGTGAGGCGGAAGGGTGTGGTCGGCTGCAGCAGCAGGACGGCATCGAAGTGTTCGCCGCGATCCTCAAGAAACGAAAGGGCATGCCGGATGGCGTCTATCTGAAGAGCGGTGGACGTCGCAAGTTCGATCGGGCGCATGAAAGGCACGTCCGCGCCATGTTCGCGTGCCACGGTTGCGATTTCGTGATCGTCGGTCGACACCAGGAGGTGGTTGACCGACGAAGAGCGCAGTCCGACACGAATCGCATGAGCGATAAGGGGAATTCCCATCAGCGGGCGGACATTTTTCCTGGGGACGCCCTTGGAGCCGCCCCGGGCATTGATCAGGCCGAGAATGCGCATGGTTGCTCCGTGCGCGCTTGCGCGGTGGTGTGTGCAAGTTTGCCGAAGGCTTCGAACCAAAGGGCGATGTTGCACCATTGCCACAGGAAGAAGCTGTTGTCGGCCCCGTGCGCAAGGTAGTTCCGAAACCTGTTCTGCAGTGCCGGGATGTGAAAATAGCCGCAGTCGCGCAGTGCCGCGGAATGCAGCAGATCACCCACCCAAGATGCCAGTGGCCCGCGCAGCCATTCTCTCTGGGGTGCCACAACCGCCCGCTTGGTCTGAAGGAGTGCCGCCTTTTCCGGGTGCCTTCCGGCAATCAGCCGGCGGACAAGGTACTTGGACACGCCATCGCGTATCTTGAGGCTGCTGGGCAAGGTGAACGTGAACTCGACGAGGCGGTGATCCAGAAAGGGCTCTCGCAGTTCTATGCCGCTGGCCATGGAGAGTCGGTCATTCATGCGCAGGACGCGAGGCAGCTTGCGGTAGATGAGGTCGATCTTGAGGGCTTGTTCCAGCGGGGCGGCCAGAGTGGATGGCCTGTCCGGCAGGACCGGGTTGCCGAGCCTGGCAAAATCCGGGGCGAGAACCTCTGGCGCAAGAAACGGGGAGGCGTCCTGATAGGTGTTGGCGCCCAGCCATGCGTCAATGCTCTGCGTTCCGGCGGCCAATCTGGAGTAGTAGGCATACCCGCCAAAGAGTTCGTCGACACCCTGCGCTTCAAGCTGGACGACAACCCCGCGCTTGCGGTGTTCGCGGTGCAGCTTGTGGTACGCCAGCGTCGAGACGCCACCAATGGGGGCCTCCTGATGCCACAGTGCCTCGTGCATGAGGCCCGGAATTTCGCCGGGCGCTGTGGGGATTTCGAAAGAATTCCATCTTTCCTGGTCCATCAGCCGTCTGGTGAACCAGGTCTCGTCGTACTGCGGCTCCCGGAAGCAGGCAGTGCTTGCATCAAGTCGCTGGTTGAGGGGGCTCAGCTGCTCCATGATGCTCATCAGGGTGAAGGAATCCAGGCCACCACTGAAGTTCAGCCCCAGCGGAACATCCGAGCGTAGCCGTATGCGCACCGCGTCGAGCAGCAGGTCGCCGAGTCTCTCAATGGCTTCTTCTTCCCTGATGGGTGCCACGTCGCAGGCATCTGGAATGCGCACGCTCCAGTATTGTCTGGGGGCGGGGGCGCTGGCCGGTGTCAGCAGCATGAAATGTCCCGCAGGAAGCGAGTGGACCTGTGCGAAGAACGTAGCGTCCGAGTGGTCGTAAAGCCCGTGCGCCAGATAGGTGGCGAAGGTTTCGTGGTTCGGGCGCGAATCCACGCCAGCGGCGAACAGCGCCTTTGCCTCGGAAGCGAAACGGAACGTCCTGCCGTCCCAGGAATAGAGAAAGGGCTTGATGCCCAGCCGGTCACGCGCGCAGAACAGCACGCTGGCTTTAGCGTCCCACAGGGCGAAGGAAAACATCCCCACGAAACGGGAAAGGCACTCCACTCCCCATTTGTCGTAAGCCGCCAGGATGACTTCGGTGTCCGAGTTGGAGCGAAATGGATATTCGCTTAGAATTTCACGCAGTTCTAGGTAGTTGTAGATTTCGCCATTGAAGACGAGGTGGCGCTGGCCGGTGGCATCCGCCATGGGCTGCAGCCCCTGCGGGCTCAGGTCGAGAATGCTGAGCCTGGTGTGGGCAAGCCCGATGGATTGATCCGGAATGCAGTATGTACCGCGCGCGTCAGGGCCCCGATGATGGAGCGCCGTAGTCATGGCCTCGAGAGCGTGGAATGTGAGTGCCGGGCCAAATATGCCTGCAATGCCGCACATTGCGTATCCTTTGCCTGTATCGGATTAGTTGCTGAACACCAGCCGCTTGCGGATGTCTAGGGTTACGGAGGCCAGGATATCGGCAATGCGCTTGCCAGCATGGCCGTCGCCGTACAGGGCGTTGCTTTGGTATTTGCCATGCGCCATCTGCTGCCTGATGGCCAAGTCGATGGCGTCATGGGCGTAGGGCGCGTGCACAACGTTGGGCCCATGCTCGCGGTTGGACTGGCGGGTGCCGATGTTGACGGCCGGCACGCCGAGCAAGGCGCCTTCGCGTAGGGCGGATGAGGAGTTGCCGACGAGGCAGGCGCAATTGTCGATGAGCCGCACATAATCTTCAGCGGAAAGATTCTTTACAAAGAACACGGGGTGGCTGCTGCGGCTTTCACGGAACTGGCGCAACCGCTTTGAGATCTGGTCTGTACCGGCATCGATGTTGGGCCAGAGCCAGACTGTCTGTACTTGCTGTGACAGGATGGCGTTCAGCGTCTCGTCGATTTGTGCGTAGGCCGAGCCGTATTCAGTGGTAACAGGATGTTGCAGCACCACAATGTATGGCTTCAGCGGGTCGATGGAATTTCCGACCCCGGGATTCCGTGCGAAAAAATCCTGGTCGAGCTTGGTCGAGGCAAGTGATGTCACGATGTCCATGGCCGGGCATCCGGTAAGGAAGACCTTGTCGGGGGCCTCTCCCATGCGGAGCAGCGTATCACGTGCCTTGGCCGTCGCAGGGAAGTGCACGTGCGCCAGTTTTGTGATGGCATGACGAACGCACTCGTCGATCGACCCTGTCTCTTCACCCCCCTGCGTGTGCGCCAGGGGGATGTTCATATAGCTTGCAGACACCGCTGTTGCCAGCGTCTCATGTCTGTCTGCGACCGTCAGGACAACATCAGGCTTCGTCTGCTCGAAAAGCGTCGAGAGTTCTATCATGCCGAGAGCTGTCGATTTTACCATGTTTGCGGGCGTATCGCCTTCAAGGGCCATGTAGACAACGGCGGATTCTTTGATGCCATCACTCCTGATGATGTCGATGACACGGCCGAAGCGATCCAGCAGGGCTGATGCCCCGACAATAAGCTGCAGTTCAAGCTGCGGATGCTCTTGTACAGCAAGAATGACGGATTTGATGCGCGCGTAATTCGCCCTGCTGTTCACTACGATGCAGATTTTTCTCATGTTATGTTCTGCCGAATCATGCGTTGTTGTCATCTAGGTCGCTCCACTGTAGCAGCCGGTCTGCGGTGATGTTTCTGCGTAGGCGGCGTCCCTGCAGGGAATCAAGATGTTCAGGAGGGATGCCCGTTGCCGGTTTCTTCAGCGTGAGCATGGACAGGTCAAGGACCGTGCCTGTGGGCAGGTCGCGAACGGGTGCGACGCTTTTGCCGAAAATCCTGCGCGAATCCGCCAGGGAGTGCGCCAAGGCGTCCTTATCGACGGGGTGCGTACGCATGACTTCCAGCGCATCACGAAAGGCCGCGAGGGTGGCGAATTCCTCGAACGTAAGGGAGGCAGGCACGTCGGGCCCGAACATGCTGCGATGGAAGGTGACGTGTACCTCTACCATTGCTGCGCCCCGGGCCATTGCCGCCATTGCCGGTTCAGTTCTTCCCGTGTGGTCGGACAGGCCGACCGGGCAGGCATACCGTTTGCGGAATTCCTGAAGAACGTTGAGCCCCACTTCCTCAAGACAGGAAGGATACTTGCTGGTGCACTGGAACATGGCGAACGGCGATCCGTCGCAGCGGAAGCCTGCTGCCAGTTGATCCAGTTCCGTGTAGCTCGCCATTCCTGTGGAAAGCAGGATCGGTTTTCCCGTTGCAAGGATGGCCTGCATCATGTCCGTCGAGCGGAGTTCTCCCGAGCCGATTTTCCATGCAGGGGTTCCCAGCTGGTCAAGCAGCCGTACGGCGGCTACAGAGAATGGCGAAGACAGGAACACCAGGCCGCATTCACGGGCATGTTCCGCCAAGCCCTGCCATTGCTCCGGCGTGAATTCCATGCGCTTCCAGTAATCATATCTGGTGGCGTCCTGTTTTGAAAAGAGCACCCGGAAGGGCTCGTCGCGCGTGGATTCGGCACTGGCGATGTGTGTCTGGAATTTGATCGCGTCGGCCCCGGCGACTGCTGCCGCCGAGACGAAGGCGTGCGCCATTCCCAGGGAGCCATCGTGAGCCTGGGCAACCTCGGCGATCAGGAATGGCTTGTTGTCATTCTGGATCGCCTTCCCGGCGATCATGATATCGCTATTCACGTGGGCCTCCCAAGCCGTGCTCTGCAAGCTCGCAGAGCCGCGCTGCAACAGCAGCTGCGGCGGTGCCTCGGTTGACTGAAACTTCCTGCTGCACCATCTGTTCGCGCTCGTGCTTGAGCCGTTGTGGTGAGGCAAGCTCGGCGGCGATCGTGGGGGCAAGATGCTCTGGTGAGAATACGCGGGTCACGCCGTTTGTGGCGAATATTCTTTCCAGGTGTTGCAAGGTTAGCTGCTTGAGAGGAATGTCGTATATGGATGTCTTCCATGTGCCGAACGCAATGTCGATAATCGGTTTGTCGAAAATTGCCGCTTCGATCATCTGTGTGGAGGCAACTTCGACACAGGCGTCGCAATGGTGGAACATATCAATAAGATCTTGCCCGTCGCGAGCATCAAGAAAGTAGTCCGCACCGTACGTCACCCTGACCGGTATTGGCATTGCGGCACGGCCATGCGGTAGGCTCCTCGCGATGTCGTGGTATTGATGAAGTAGTTGCTGTTCATCGTGAAAGGCGGGATGCGGGCGCAGCAATAGGCCGGTGCGAGGTGGGAATGCCTGTGTCAGGAGTCCTTCGACTAGATGTTTGACAAGACAGAGATTGCCGTCGTGGTACGCAGGATAGCCGAGCGACACGTATATGAGGTTGGCGGTGTCGGCAGCCAGGCCATGCTTGTGCAGGAACTCTTCGCGCGTGCACGAAGGGGAGGCGTTGAACATGGAATCCCACCCTGGCGCCCCGTCGACGAAGACGTGTTCAGGCGGCATGTCCAGATAGTGGATGGCCTCCTGGCGGGTAAGATGGCTCCAGACCAGCATGTAATCCGGGTGTACCGGGGGGTAGCCCTTGGTGGACGTTTTGTCCCAGCTTTGCACCACGGTGGCGATGGGAATTTGCAGCGCCTTGGCGGCGCACATGATTTGCCCGTCAAGTGCGAGCCCTGCGCTGGCTGTGACGAGCAGGTCCGGGGAAGTGTCTCTCAGGATGGCGTCGAATCCGCTGGAATGACACGTCATCCTGTATCCTAATTGGATGGCGCGTCGAAAGCACCTGCAATTGCCACCCGCATTGGCCATGGCGAGTGTCGCGATGTCCAGCAGTTGTTTGCCCCAAGGCTTGGCTTTCATGCTGCGTGCGACTTCGCTGCGCATGATTCTGCCGGAAGCGTTTTCGGGCAGGTCGCCACTCGCGTATGTCAGTTCAGCCGCCAGTGCAAGCATGGCATTGAGAGCCCTGCGACCGCGAACTGGATCGGAACTGAGACTGTTGTCTCCCCGCGATTTGCCGAGCCCCGCAGGCAGCGCCAGTACCTTGGCCTTGCTGCCTGCGGCCTGTCGCAACCCGTCAGCCAGGTTTGTGGGGACAAGCAAAGTTACGTCGACATGGTTCGCCATTTCTTCGATAACGCCCGAGAACACGAGCGTGCGTATGTCAAACGGACGGTAGGCAAACACGAGAACGTGCGGCGTGTGTTTCTGGGCGTTGGGTGGCATGTGATGGTCCGGCTTCCGCACTACGTGATGTCGTCAGGGATGTGGATCAGTTGGCGTTCGATCAGAAACTCCGCATAAGCGAAGTCTTCAGGGCCGTCCACGTCATGCGCGTACGGGCGTTCTATCACGAGGCCTGCCTGGTTGAGCCCGAAGCATCGATTTCCGGAGAGAATGGAGCTTGCGCGGAACGCAACAAGGTTGCCGAAACGATAATTCTTGGGCTTCAGCTGCTTGTTGTATGCGGCTTGCCGTTCTTTCTCATAACGGAATCGCACGTGCCCGTTTTCAAAGCTGCGCTGGTTCCATGCGTGCAGGTTGTGCGGAATGTCGGCAATGGTGAGTGCGGTGTCCAGGCTCTTGTCTTCCTTGAGCAGCTTGACAAGGCCGTCGATATGCTCCGGTAGCACGAACGGAGAGGTGGGTTGCAGCAGCACAATGATGCCGGGTGCCTCACCATCCTGCTGCTGCAGAACATGCAGCGCGTGCACCACGGCCTCTTCGGTCAGTGACTCATCCGTGGCAAGCTCTGCCGGCCTGTCAATGACGGAGACGCCGTACTTTTTGCAGCAAGCCGCGATATCGGGATGATCCGTCGAACATGCCAGTCCACCAAGCGAGGATTGCATTGCGTGTTTTGCCGCTGCAATGCAGTAGCTTATCAGCGGTTTTCCGCAGAGTGGATGGATATTCTTGAGCCGAAGTGACTTCGACCCGCCTCGGGCCGGGATGAGCCCGAGGGTCTTTTCCTCATTTATCGGTATCATCAGCATTGCTCGCGTTGTTTCTGAATACGGCGTGACTTGCTTTGAGCTCTTTCGGATCGATTGTGGCAAGCAGGCTTTCAACCTGTTCGCGCACCATGTCATACGCGCCATTCGCCACGATACGTCCGTTGTCCAGCACTAGAACGCAGTCGCCGTGTTTCGCGGTATTTATGCGGTGCGTCACGACAAGAATGGTGATGCCTGGCAGCGCCTGTCTGATTGCAAGGATGATGGACTGCTCAAGATTTTCTTCAAACGAGGTCGTGGCTTCGTCAAGAATGAGAAGTTCCGGGCTGCCGGCAAGTGCGCGAGCGATGGCGATACGCTTGCGTTGTCCTCCCGAAAGCTCCAACCCGCGATCGCCAACAATTGTATCAAGCCCTTCCGGTCGCGTGCCCAGCAGTGGCAGCAGGCCGGCAAGTTCCGCCGCGGCCTCTACTTCACGATCTGTCACATGTTGCCGCCCAAGGCGGATGTTGTCGCGGAGCGACCCGGTGAAGATGACGGCTTCTTGCGAAACGTAGCCTAGTTTGTTGCGCCAGCTTTTGATGTCGTAGTCGGATATATCGTGACCGGCCATGGCGATGGAACCCGATGTCGGGCTGTAGAAGCGGCCGATCATATCCAGGATGGTGCTCTTCCCCGCCCCGGAAGAGCCCAGAAGGTAGGTTGTTTTGCCTGCGGGGATCGATGCAGTCACATCGTGAAGTACCTGCCGGTCGTCCGAATAGCCAAAGGACACCGCGTCGAAAGTCAGCCCTTCGAATTTGGGCGCGGGCATCTTGTCGTTGTCGTCTGGCTGCTCGGCGGCCAGCCTCGGGTCTTCAAGCAGTTCAAAGACCAAATGCACGGAAGGAACCTTGTTTGAATAGGCCACCTTGATGGAAACCAGCTGACTTTGGGCCGCCATGAGGCGGACCAGGGCCAGCGCGAAGAAGGCTATTTTGGGCAGGACGAGCGCCAGTTGGTCGGGGGCGTATATATGCAGCGCGTAGAGCATGCCGCCGCCGACGGTGATGAAGATGAATTCCCCGACTGGCTGCGGCAGCCCTTTGATGATCTGGGTAAGAATGAAGACGCGGGTGAGCTGCGCCATTATCGAGCGGATGCCTGTGATTCTGAGCCGTTCAGCGCCGAACAGGCGAATTTCGCGCTGTGCCGACGCCGTTTCGTACACATAGCCGATAATCGACTGGGAAAGCCTGATGCTTTCCTTGCCGAGTCGGGATGCGGTGCCAAACAGAAGCTTTCTGATGGGAATGACAACCAGGCTGATCAGGGTTCCGAACACCGCAACTACACGCCAGTCCACAATCGCCATGCTTCCCACGAGAAAGCACACCATGAAGAAGTTGATCAGGTAGGTGAGATAAAAGTTGAGGAACCGCGATACCTCTGTGGTCTCGCGAATGATGTTGTTGGCAATAGTTCCGTGTCGTTGAGCGGCAATGACCGCATATGGCGCAAAAAGATAGCGCTGTCCCAATAGTTCCAACCAGTGCAGGCGCACTCTTTCCGCCGTTGCGGCGTTGAAGCTGAGGCTAGCTATGGAAAAGAACGACTTGAAGAAGTAGGTGAATATAAGGATTGCGCATAGTGCGCCGAATATGTCGTTGATTCCAAATGAATGCAGCGTGTTGATGATGACCTTAAGGGCGCCGCTTTGTCTGTCCGAGGCGGCATTGGCGTCGGACATCACTTCCAGAATGGGAAGAAACAACAGCCCGGACATGCTCTCAAGAAGCGCGCTGGCAACCATCAATCCAAGTGCCAAGAACAGGCGGCTGCGAGCTGGCCCGAACGCTCGAAGCATCAATTTGAAGGATTCGATCATGGATTCAGCGCTACGCCCATGTTTGCAAGCCTGTCGGCGTGACAATCAGTCTTGAAGCAGTAGAAATTGAAGGAAAGACCCTTTTGCGTGCCCCACCCTGGGGGCAGCGCGTCAGGGGATTCGATTTTTTCCAACCCGGAGTCGCTCCGATGAGCCTGCCAAATCGAGAAACCGCGCTCGGTAAACCAATTGAACGCGTGCTCGAAACTGCAATTAAAACGTTCCCAGTAGCGTGAGCATTCAACGCAGAGGAATGGTGGCTTTTCACCCGTGAGCAGGTTTTCCATCCCGTAAACGACGTCCATTTCCGGTCCATCAACATCGATCTTGACGAAATCCACGGCAGGCAAGGAGTGCTCTCTGACGATATCGTCCACCCTGACGACCGGGATGAGTATTTCATGATCCTGGCCAGCAACCCGCTGGATCAATCCGGCCCGCGCTTCGTGGGAAAAACCCAGCATTCCCTCTTGTGCTCCGGCGGCCAGGTTGAGCGGGGTGGTCCAGGTGCAGTTGTTCAGCTGCAACGCCTTGCAAAGGAACGGGAAATTGAGGGGGGACGGTTCAAGGGCCACGACCATGCCTGACGGTCCAACCGCGAGCGCTTCCTGAACGGCAGTCAGTCCCACCTGTGCGCCGACATCGATGACAACGTCACCGGGCTTGAGGCAGCGGGCGATGAGCTGGTCCAGCGCCTGCTCATGATGTCCCTGTCCGCAGCGCTGGGCCCAGATCCGGCTGGAAAGTACAGGGCGCAGTTCTTGGCCGTTATCCCATTCGACGGCCGGGGAAGGCAGGATTGGGATAAGTCTCTGCCCCAGCGGAGAGGGGCGCCACTGATGATGCTTGTCCAGATAGCAGAGTCCGGTAACCAGGCGGTAGTACTTTCGCAGGAGGCGGGTCAGAAGTCTCATGCCGGCTCCTTGGCCACTACGGCGGCAAAGCGCTGGTAGCCATCAAGGGTCAACGACTTGAGACCCGCACAGAACCAGTGGTGTTCCTTGGCCATGCGAATCAGCGGCTGGGAGAGATGCGGCTTGTGCACGTCGTCCACAATGATCATGCCGCCCGGGCGAAGGCCGCGCATGAGGCGGGGAAGGTGCTCCACGCGGCGCGCTATTGGCCGAACATCCAACACGACAAGATCGAAGTCGGTATCCCCTGAAGCCTCGAACGTATCCCAGGTCATCAGGTTGCTGGTGTCGAGTTGCGCAGCCTCCAGGTATTCCCGGGTGCGAGCCAGCCAATCCGCGCTGTCATCGACCGAGGTGACGTCCACAGGCGTGGCCTGCGACTTGGCGTAGCTGCGGAGGACATAGGAGGTGTAGCCGGATCCGAGGTCCACGAGGCGCCGGGGTTGCAGGACACGGCACAGCGCGGCCAGTAGCGCCGCAAGCTCGAGCGATGCGGCGGATGAGCCTACGGAAACCGTGGATGTGTATTCGGCGTGGGAGTCCTGCAAGTCTCGCTTCGCATCAGCCAGCAGAACGGGGAAGTCGATGCCGTTTGGCAGCAGGTTGATGATGTCATGCGCAGGGTCGAAATCAAGAACCTGAGGCTTTCCGAGTGCTTTCTTAAGCAAATTCAGTATCATTTTCATCTCCATCCGGGGCGTGCGTTGCCCGGGGGCATACGCGGGCGATTGTGCATTTGTCGCGTTTGATGCGCCGTTGTCGGGTCCCAGGGTCAAGAGCATTTGACGTTGTACAGTGCTTCGAACGTCAGGGCATGAAGCCGCCGCACCACGCGTGGCATTCCGGGGATGCGCATGAACCAGGGGTTGCAGCGCGGGACAAGGCGCGGCTTTGTGGCATGCTCTCCGAGAAGCTGCGCCACTTCCTCACGGTATCGGGGGTGTATCGTGTTTCCCAGGTGAATAACGCGCGGTTCGACAATGCCGAGCCGCATGATTTCAGTGGAGTTGAGATACTCGTCGAAGCCCCGATCCGACCCTTCAGTGTGCCAGGTTCTGTCGGCAGGAAAGAATCCCTGTAGAACGCTGCGCCGCGCAAGGAACTGCGCGTGCCACGATTGAATGTACGCAGAGACGTTGTTGCGTGTCACTCGAACCTGGGGATTCGCCAGCGCTTGAGCAAGGTAAGTGTCGGGCTGACTACCAAGACTCTCTCCGAATTCCCTGAACCAGTCGGGATTCGTGAACTGGCCTTGCTCTACGTGGATGTCTCTTGTCCTGTGGGCGATATCGATGCTCGTGGAGAGGGTGGCGGCCTGCAGGGCCGCTCCTTTCATGGGCAGTGGGGCGGCATTGACAATGCCTGCTTCCGGGTAGGCGTCGAGGACGGCCAGGCAGTCTTCCAGCCAGCCAGCGCGATGGAATATGTCGCAGTCGAAGAAGTAGACCAGGTCCGCTTGGGCAGCGCCAAATATCTGGCTCCATGCGCCGATTTTCTTCATGTTGCAAGAGGACAGCCATAACCACTGGATAATGTCTTCTCTGTGCAATTTCCGCAGGAAGTCTTGTACTTCACTACAACTGCCGTTGTCGTAAACCAACAAGTCGAAAGGGCGATCAACAGTGGCGCAGAGCGAGTACAGAGATGCCTTGAGAACATCGAGAGCCTCTGCATAGTAGTCATCAAGGCGGGGTATGTATACGACGGTGCATGCCAGAATATTTTCTGGCTTCTTGATGTCAAGGCGCACGATGTCAGGATTGTGCCGTGCAAACTTTGTTGGGTTCTCGCCTATACGCATGGATTTTCTGATTCCGCGGTTTTTTAAGGCTGATGATGCGATTAAAAATGCAATATGCCGTTTTGTTTCGTAGATGCTAGCTCAATTTCTTGAAAATAGTGAATTTTTGCGCTTCGCGCTTTTCAGCGGAATACCTCGCGGTGAGGTTGTTGTGCAGAAAAGCGCAGTTCGTATTCCTGCCATCGACAGCGAGCACGAACCCTGGTCTTAATTTTTGTTCTTGGAACAGCATGTCTGCGACTATTGCTCTGTTTGTCTCGCCTGTTCGGCAGTCAGAATACCCTCTGACATGGCGCGGATCTGGGCCGTCAAGGTATACCATGTCGGGCGCGATATCGAGTAGAGCCGGGTACACTATGCACATCATGGGGATGGTCGCGGGGCGTTTTTGATCGCGAAACCAGACACCGCGTTTGAATTCTTTTTGCCCGAAAGCCACTGCGGCAAATAGACGCAGCTCTGGAGTGTGCACTTGCATATCGATAAATGGTTTCAGGGCAGAGGGAACGCCAGCCATGGTATGATTTGCCCACTTGCTGTCCGACTCAATGGAAAGGATCTTCCCCTCCCAGCCTTGCCGGGCGTTTTCCATGAGGGCGTGAGCCATCGTTATTGTTGAAACGCCACTTCCATATTCCAGGATGAGCTTCGGGCGGGTTTCCTTGACCAATGCGTACAACGTGTGCAGGTCGTCATATTTCGGAGGCAGCGCCGAGCTGTCTCTGTTGGCAAAATTTTTTGTTATTCCGACGCGCTCAAGCACTTCCTTGCTTTTTCTGCAGTAGATTCCGTGCCTGAATGATTCGATTTTTCTAATGATTGTGCGCAGCACTGTAGCCTCCGCATTGGGGCGCGTTTATTGGTAGGCGGATGCATGGGGGGATGCTGGCTTCGAACATCCCAGGCCCAGGAAATCGGGTTCCGGTTCGTCGGAAAGTCGCCATGGCCTTGCCGCTGCCAGTCCGTGCTCGGTAGCGATAATGCGCTCCAGGGCGTTTACGTCGAAAAGGGTTGCGACCCAGTCGGGGCTCTGTTTTGCTATTGAAAGCAGCATGCGCGCATACAGGACGTCACCACCGTGAAACCCATCCAGAAACTCGCAGTCTGTTCCCCCGGCGACACTTGCGGATGTGAAGTCGAAAGCAGGTACGCCAAGCGTCTGTATTTTGTCGTGTAACGCCGGGAGGATGCCGTAGTCTCCGCGCATGTTCATGGCCTCAAGAACGGGTGAGGCCAAGGGCGGAAGGAGTATCGCTACGTGAATTCCCTTGGCTGTGAAGGTGTTGATAAGGTTTTGCAGGCGCTCCCATCTGTTCTCGTCGATGGTGTCTGCAGGTTCAAAGCGCCGGTTGCCATCCGTGACACGGCTCAATGTGTCAGAGAATTTGAAGTCCGGAAAGCTCTTCATTTTGACGATGCCAGACATGCCATGCCGCGATCCGTCGGTGGCAAAGCCGGTATTGTCGCAGATGGCGGCAATCCCGAGCATGTCCGTGGATTTGCGCGTTGAAAATGCATATTCCAGGGCGATATCGGGGGGAATGCGTTTTGCCGCGATCAACTCGACGATTTTAAAAAGCTGCTTCCATGACAGGGTGTTGCTTCCGTTTGGCGGGGCAGTGCTGGCGTCTTCCGGGCGAAGCGGGTTGTAATTCCAGAAATCGATACCGATGATGATGGCCTTGGGTGTATGGATGGCGAGCATGTCATTGGCAAAGGCTTCCATTTGCTGTGCAGTGTCGGCAGTCCCTGCGGCATTGAGCATGGACGCGCGAAAGCCGCCTTGTCTGATCTGCATCATGCGAGATGTGCCAAGGATGACGACATCAGGAAGTAATGCCTTGTATATGCTGAGTTTGTAAGCGTAGGTGTTGCCGTGGATCGCGGTTCCATACAGTCCGCCGTGCGTGCGCTGCTGGGTGACGATCTCATCCGTTGAGGCCAGTTCCCAAGTGTTTCTTGCGAACAGTAAAAGCGGTAGGGCCAAAAGCGCAGAGGCTAGCAGCGTGCCTAGCGTTGCGATCAAGTAGCTCTTCGCGGCGTGGAAGGTATGGCAGTTAGAATTGGAAATAGACAAACGGAGTGCTCCATCCCATCATGAAAAGTAGCGATACGGCAAGAGCAATGCCATGCGCGACACCCCAAGCGGGTGTGGATTGCCAGCGCAGTTTGCCTTGAGACAGGATCAACTCCTGGCTGTTTGGCAGCCCCCATACCCAGGCAAGCAGTACGCAAAGCGTCGCCAAGGCCAGTTTGGGCGGGTAGAATTCATGCGCGAAGGGGCTGCCGGCAACGAAAATGCCCTCAAGCATGGGGAACGCCGAGCGAATTCGCGCAGGAGCAGCGATGCCATTCACGCCAAGCATGGATTTCATGAGAGAGGCGGCGGAGGCAAAGTCGGGCGCGCGGAAAAGTACCCAGCCAAATACGGCGAACAGGAATGTGCCAGGAAGGGTAAGTGTCCGCGGCAGAGGCGGCTTTTCTTTTCGGTGCGCATTCCATGCGTGATTGATCATGACGGCAAGCCCGTGGTAGCCGCCCCATGCGACAAAGGTCCAGCCTGCGCCGTGCCACAAGCCTGCCAGCAGGAAGGTTGCCAGCAGGCGCAGGGCGCGTGCCGTCGGGGCGCCGCGATTGCCGCCAAGGGGGATGTAGAGATAGTCGCGCAGGAATCGGGAAAGGGTCATGTGCCAACGGCGCCAGAAATCAACGGGGCCAAGGGCCTTGTAAGGCGAATTGAAATTGAACGGAAAACGGATGCCGAAGCAATACGCCAGCCCGATCGCAATGTCTGCATAGCCCGAAAAATCGAAATAAAGCTGGAAGGTGAAGCCCAGCGCAGCAACCCAGGCTTCAGCCAGCGTGAGTTTCGTTCCGGCGCTTACGAGGGAGAAGCTAGGGTCTACAAGCAGTGAAAGAGGGTCTGCTATGCAGACCTTTTTGAAGAGTCCTGTTGCAATGAAGGCAAGCCCTGTGGCGATTGTTTCGTAGCGAAGGCCGAGCCTCCCATCATGCAGCTGGGGGAAGAAGTCGTCACGTCGCAGTATTGGGCCCGCAATAAGGTGTGGAAAAAAACTTACAAAAAGCCCGTACTGTATGAATGACTGTTCTGCGTGCCCATCGTGGTGGGCGTCTGTCAGGTATGCTATCTGGTGAAATGTGAAAAATGATATTCCCAAAGGAAGGGCAACGTCGAAGGCCGCAAGGTTGGTTCCGGTGACGGCATTTATATTTTCAAGGAAGAATCTTGCGTATTTGAATATGCAGAGGAGGGCGAGATTGAGCACTATGCCCAGGGCCAGCGCGTGGTTGCCATGGGT
Organism: Nitratidesulfovibrio sp. HK-II; assembly: GCF_003402415.2. Taxonomy (NCBI): domain Bacteria; kingdom Pseudomonadati; phylum Thermodesulfobacteriota; class Desulfovibrionia; order Desulfovibrionales; family Desulfovibrionaceae; genus Nitratidesulfovibrio; species Nitratidesulfovibrio sp. HK-II. Next base: position 3,686,617 of record NZ_AP036014.1, on the reverse strand, counting down.
GTGTCGCTTGGCAAGTTGCTTTCCCATCCACCAGTTGAAGGTCATGGAGCAAAGAAGCAGAGGCAGGTGTTCGGGATACCACCATGAATAGAAAAGGCAGGACATCGCAAAAAGCCATGCCTGCAATGGTATTGGCGAACGCAGGCGTTGGGCGAATGCAGCGCCCAGAATGGTTGCCGGAAAAAAGCAAAGCAGGAATATATACGAGTTGAACAGCATGATTCGGTTTTTTGCTTGCCTGCTTGGTGATCTCGCTTACTTCGTTGGCCAGGGGAGAAGGATGGAGCCGCTGAATGGCCGCTCGCGGTGCTTCTCAATACGCATTGAGCTTCTGTTGTTCAAAGGCAAAACTGGCCAATATGTCTGCTATCTTTTCTCCGGATTTCCCGTCGCCGTATATGTAGCAGGGGGGGTAGGGGCCATGTGCAATCTGTGACTCTATCGCGCCAATGATTGTTGCATGGTCGTAGGGAACATCCGTGGCGTTAGGCCCTCTTTCGCGGCCTTGCTGTCGAGACCCAATGTTTACGACAGGCGTTCCAAGAAATGCGGCCTCCCTGATGCCACTCGATGAGTTGCCTACGAGGCAGGCGGCGTTCTTGATAAGCGGTGCGTAGAGCTCTATCGGCAGGCTTTTGAAAAGCCGCATGTGGGTAGGCGAGCGCCTTTCCCTGTACAGCCGCAGGCCCTTGGATATTCCGTCAGAACCGGCATCCATGTTGGGCCAGATCCAGAATGTGGGCAGTCCCAGCTTGTCGATGGCAAGGATTGTTTCGTTGATGTGCCCGAGGTTGTCGGCATATTCAGTGGTAACGGGGTGCTGGCTCACGACGATGTAGCGGCCGGGCTCGATGGCCAGTTCCGCCCCGACCCCTGCTTTTGTCTGGTGGTGTCGTATGGCCTCCATATTGTCGAGGTCCATGGACGCCAACACGTCGAAGCTGGTAGCGCCTACCATGAATATGCTGCCGGGCTTCTCGCCCATTTTTTTAATGCGCTCTGCGGCGTCTTTGGACGCAGGGAAATGAACATGCGCCATCTTTGTGATTGCATGGCGTATGGATTCATCTATCGATCCCGAGAGTTCTCCCCCTTCGACGTGGGCAACTGCGATGTTCATATAGGTGGCAGCCATCGTGATGGCCAGGCACTCATACCTGTCACCTATGATTACGACGACATCAGGTCTGAGATGGCCAAACGCATTGGCAAATTCCGTGACTGCCAGGCCAGCTGATTTCGCCATGGTCAGCGGCGTTTCTCCCTCGATGAGAAAGTGGATCAGGTGGTCGATAGGAAACTCGTCCACCAGCTTGTTTTCGAGAATTTTTCCATACTTGTCGAGGATAATGCTTCCGCCCACAACCACTTGCAGTTCAAGTTGCGGATGGTTGCGCACGGCGCGCATCACGGTCTTCATCTTTGCGTAATTCCCACGTGCCGTGAGTACGATACAAATGCGGCGCTTCACGAGAGATGTTCCTTTTTGACGACCGTATCGGCCTTGAGGGGCACAGATGTTCTTTTGCCGACGAGTTCCGTTAGCATTTCGGGAGGGTACCCGGTGCCGGGGCGTTTGGCCGTGAGCATTTCGTCCGTGAGTATGGTTCCCGCCGGGATGTCCCGCGTGGTGACCAGCGACTTGCGAGCCCAGGCGGCACTTTGTAATTCCAGCGAGGACGGCTGCTTGTCGCGCCGGCCAAGGCTTGCCTCGACCTCTCTCGCCTGTTGGATGAACAGGGCAAGGTCGTGCGGGCCGCAGGAAACTTTCCAGTCTTGCGCGTTGGGCACATTGAAATCCAGCGAAATGTGCTTCTCCACGATATTTGCGCCCATGGCGATGGCCGCAAGGGGGATATGGAACCCCGCGGTGTGGTCGGAGTACCCGGTGACCCCCTGGAATTCTTCTTGCAGCAAGGTCATTGCGCGCAAATTGACGTCGTCGGCCGGTGTCGGGTAGCGGGTCACGCAGTGCAGGATCGCGATGTCGCGGTTGCCAGTGCTCGTCATGGCTTCCACAGACCGGCGCACATCGGCGAGGGTGTGCAGCCCCGTGGAATAGATGACCGGTTTCCCAAGGCCCGCAACGCGCGCTATGAATTTCGGATTTGCCAGCTCTCCGGACCCGATTTTGTACACTGGCACATTGAGCGGCTCCAGATGGTCAAGGCTTTCGTCGTCATGTGCGGTCGCGAAGAAAATGATGCCCCGCTCGCGGCAGTAGTCGCGCAGGTCACGGAATGCCTCCGGGGGCAGGCTGCGCGAGCCCAGGCGATTCTTCCACTCAGCAGCCTCGTCGGCGATCAGTTTGTCGACGGAAAATATCTGGAACTTGACGGCGTCGGCACCGGACTCTGCGGCAAGATCCACCAGCTTCAGGGCTTTCTTGAAATCCCCGAAATGGGCCACGCCAGCCTCGGCGATGATGAAGCAAGGGGCATCGCCCCCTACGGGACGGCCTGCGATGTCAAACGTGGGTGAAATGATCATGCTGGTTCCGTTGGGTTGGTGCGCCGCTGCTGGTGAGCGGTTGGCTGGCTAAAGCTCTGCGTCCTCGATGATGTTGTGGTGTTGGAGGTACGCCGCGACTTCGTCCAGAGGCATTGGCTGCTCGAGGTTTGATCTGTACTCATAATGCGGGCGGGTGGTGTTGCCGCCATAGGCGTCGGCCGCAGGCAGTTCTGGCTGAAACGCGGACCTGACGATGAAGAAGTCTTCGGTTTCGTATGCCCTGCCGAGCTCTTCGCTGCTCATCAACTCTTCATACAACTTTTCGCCAGGGCGCTTGCCTACCACAGTGATGGGTATCTCCTGGGGGACAATGCCGCACGTCGAGCAATACAGGTCGCGCACGGCTTCAATCAAATCGACAATACGCAGGACTGGCATCTTCGTTACGAAGACCTCCCCTCCCAAGGCCAGTTGCAGCGCGGACAGCACAAGCTGCACGGCTTGGCGTCTGCTCATGACGAATCTCGTCATGTCGGGGTCGGTCAATGTGAGCGGCGCCCGGTTTTGGATTTGGCGAAGCAGCACGGGCACGACAGAGCCGCTGGATCCGAGAACGTTTCCGAAGCGGGTGGCCGAAAAAATGGTGCGGCGCCCGTGCCCCTGGGCTGCGGTGATCAGTCGTTCTCCCATGAGCTTGGAGGTGCCCATGATGCTAGTGGGATTGACCGCCTTGTCCGAGCTCATGAACACAACACGCTCGACGTTGTGTGAAACGGCAGATCGGATAATGTTCTGTACACCGTGTACATTGGTATTGATGATTTCGTCGGGGCAGCGCTCGCCAAGATATACATGCTTGAGGGCGGCACCATGAAGCACGATGTCAATGCCTTCCATGGCATTGTGCACGGACTTGCTATCGGCCACGTTTCCCACGATGCCTGTGAAACGGGGCTCGTCTCTGTATTGTTCTTGTAAATTGAATACTCCTGTCTCGTTGTGATCGAGCCCGCGAATTCCTAGCGCTCCTGTTCCCAGTATCTGGCGAACCAATTCATTGCCGATCGTGCCGCAAACGCCAGTTATGAGAACGTGTTTGTTTTTCAGTATCGATACGGGAAGTGTCATTACGTTTGGCCTCGTGGTGCGGATGTGTTTGCTACTGTCGTTGCAGCGCGCTGCGGGTAAGCATGTCGGAAAATAGTGTTTCGTAGCTATCGACTATCACGTCTGGCGCGAAACGCCGGTCTTGTTCCAAGGGGGGCCATTCCAGCACTTCGACGCAGCGTTCGGCAAAATATTGAATGTCGCCCGGGGGGACGAGGAATCCGTCGCGTTTATCACGGATGATTTCTCGCGGGCCGGTGGGGCAGTCAAACGCGACTGTCGGAGTGCCGGAAGCCAGAGATTCCAGCAGCACGTTGGGAAAACCCTCGCAGTCCGAGGTCAGCAGGGTGGCGCTGGCCTTGAGGTAGTATGGTCGCAGGCCTTGCTGCCAACCCTCGAGGATTACGGAACCGGAAAGTCCCAGGTCCCTGACGCGCCGCTCTAACATGGTGCGGTCCGGGCCATCACCAACAATGCGCAAGACAAGATTCGGGCGTAGTTGCCGTGCACGGGCAAATGCTTCCACTAGCTTGTCAATGCCTTTCGGGGGCTGCAGACGGCCCACGAAAAGCAACTCGGGCGGTGTTGCCCGTTGGGCGGTGCTTGGTAGAGGGGCTAGATAACATTCAGCCACAGGATTGGGAATAACTGAAATGCGAGTCCTCTCTATTCCCCACTCTGTAGCCATTTCCTCTTTCATTTTGCCGCATTGAGCTATGTAGTGGTCGGCCCGCCCGTAGATGGCCCTGGCTATGGCCGGGGCGAGTTTACGTTGCCATAAGGAACGCTGTGATCGGCAATAGGCGCTCATGGCCGTCACGTTCCGCGGGAGAAGAATAAAGTTTCCGAGGCCTGCGGCGCGGATGAGCGTCAGGGCAACAGCCAGGCCATATATCCACGGCACGACGAGCTTTGGTTGGTGGCGCCGGATGTATGCGGCAAGCGGAACAAGGCTGGTGCGCGCATGGCGGCAGTCCAGCGCGACGTGTCTGACGGAATCCGGCAGCGGCCCGAAGGCGATGGGCTCATCCTGAAACAGGGTGACGATGGTTACCGCCCACCCCCTTGAAGCAAGTGCGCATGACAGCGTGTGGCATACACGCTCGGCGCCGCCGGTGCCGAGCGTGTTGAGTACGAACGTGACTTCACGCCTGTCTGGTTTTGGCATGGCAACTCTCCAGGTGTGACAGGATGTTCGCGGCCCTGATTTTCCACGTGTGGTGCCTCAGGAAGCGCTCCCTTCCCCGCAACGCCAATTTCTCGCGTAATTCAGGCGAGTCCTTTAGGGTGGCCAGAGCCCGGTCCCAGTCCTCGGCGTCCTCCGGCTCGGCCAGCAGGCAGCATTCTCCGTCCTGGACTATTTCTTCAATGGCAGGCATGCGCGAGGCAATGAAGGGGCGCCCTGCCGCCATGTATTCGAAGATTTTGAGGGGGGACATGTAGGCGCTGGTGTCACATATGTCTCCATGTATGTGTACCTTGTGGGCATAGGGGGCAAGAAGTATGTCCATGTTCCCATATGTGTCTGGTATTTCAGCCGGTTTGATGTGCCCAAGAAAGAGCACATTGTTCGGAGGCTGTCCCTTTTTGTAGTGGGCGATCTGTTCAGGGGGGCCGCCTATAAGTACGAAGTCCACATCGGGCTGTCGCGCAGCCAGCGAAAGGATGAGCTCAATACCACGGCCTTGGTACAAGCTGCCCACATATCCCACGCGCAGTCGGTTTCCGCTGGTGTTATGGGGCGGTGGAGGAGGTGGGCCGGTATCGTCAGCCGCATCATGGGCCACAAGGATGTCTTGCGGTGAAAGGCGCGGATGGTTCGCTAGGTAGTATCGCTTCAACGTGTTGCTTATGGCCACTATGCCTTTGAACCCTCCGGACTTCATGAGGAAATTCTCAACGCGTCGCGCGAGTGGGGTGGGGGGGAGGCCGTGCGTTTCGTACGCGACAGGTATGCCTGTCGCGCCGAGCAGCGCGAGTGCGAGAGGGTCTCTTCCGTAGTATATGTCGTTTTTTTTCAGCAGTAGCGCCGCGTGTGCAGCGCATGCTGCGGAATACATAAATACTTTTATTTTTGGAAACCCAGCTAAATTTTTTTGGTGTATGGTGAAGGTTTTTCGAGTTCCGTAGTATTTGAAGATGTCCGTTTCGGAGCATAGGCCTCTTTGCGCAAAAAGGTGCACGTCGAGGCCAATGTCGGAGAAGGCAGCCGCCATACGCATCACGTGTATGGAATTTGCTGTCATTGATGGTAGCTTTGAGAATGATAGATACGCTATCCGTGCCATTGTTTTGTCGATTCTTTGGAAGGTTAGGAGGATTTAGTTTTTACTAAAGAGCGTGCTGCAAGTCTGGCTAACGCATATATTAAAGAGAACATTACGGTTGGTATAAACCAAGGATGAAACTTCGCAGCCAGAAGTATTCTGCTTCGCGCTATTCTGTAAAAGCCAATGAGGGAGCGATGCTTGCGCGACCATGTGCTGCTTCGTCCTTCGCGGTGAAGGATTTCTGCATCTTTTGCGTACGATATGTTGAATTTTCCGTTGGCGCTGAACGCCCAGTCTTGCTCTTCGCAATAAAGAAAGTAGCGTTCATCCATCAGTCCAACTGTTGAAATAAAATTTCGTGATGCAAGTACGGAAGCGCCGTATATGAAGTTGATGTTTTTTTCCACTTCTTCTGTGGGGATAGCCTTGGCTTGGTCGACAGAATAGCCTTGCCCCGCCAAGGTGGATAGTCCCGTTGCGCGGCTTGTTCGCCCGCCCCCCATGCATTGCACGACATTTGGTTCGTCAAAGTATCGTACCAGGGCACCGCACAATCCTGGTCGGGGGGCGTTGTTGAGTCGGGTCCAGAGTGCGCCAAGCGTATCTGGGAAAACCAGAGTGTCGTTGTTCAATATCCACACAGCTTTGGCGCCGTGCTGCATGGCTATCTTGATGCCTATGTTGTTCCCCGCAGCATAGCCAAGATTCTTGTCTGCAGTGACAAGATTGATGCGGGCAGGTTTAAATGATGTCGATAGTGCAGTATTCGCATCGGCGGATTTGAACTGTATACTGCCGGATTTATTGTTCATCCATTCTGAAATGTGAATCTTTGATTTGTTTGTCGATGCATTGTCAACGATGATGATAAAGCGTGGCGATGGTGAAAGCAGAAGGAGACTTTCTGCGCACGCAATAGTGTCCTCCCAGCCGTTGTAGTTCAGGACGACAACAGCGACATCCAGGAGCGATGATTTCATATGGTTTCTCTAGAGCAGGTATGAGTTGCTGCCCGTCATGCTGGCGCAATGGGGGCATGCATCACTTGTGGGTCAAGTTGCAGGCTTTCTGCGGCGGGCAGTCATTCATGGTATATGGTGCCGAACTGTCTGTAACCTTTATTAGTTTGCGTGGGCAATAATTTAAAATGTTCTGAAAAATTACAGGCTCTGGTAACTAACGTCAATATTTGGCACCCGCCAGCGGAGAGTGGTGGGCCAGTATCCTGCGTGACGCGCACGGGAAGGGCCGCTTGGGGGTTGCGAGTGCGCGTAAAGGGCAAAGAGAAAGGGCCGCAACGTGGGTTGCGGCCCTTTATTCTCGTGGTGCCGAAGGGGAGAGTCGAACTCCCACTCCCTTGCGGGAACTAGACCCTGAACCTAGCGTGTCTACCAATTCCACCACTTCGGCGCGGAGAAGTCGTATAGCCGCATGGCGGCGTGCTTGGCAAGCAGTTTTTTGCGAACGTGCCGAAATATGTGTGCGCCTTAAAGGAAGGCACGCAGGGGGCGCGCCGCCCCGCCCCGGAGGATGGCGGTGCCGCGGCATGGCTGGCCCGTGGACGGGAGCATCGGCCGGTCCGCCCCTGCCGCCCTTGAACCCGCGGGCCGTTTGGGGTAGCACGAAACGGCGCGGAGGAACCTTGCCGGGCCGCACGGGCGGGCTTCAGGGCCATCCGTCCGGCGGGGGCATCCGCACGCTGTTTCGCCAGTGCGGGCAGCCGTCCGCCGCTCCGCACTCCGCCGCGTGGGCCGCCACTACCGGCCCGACCCGGCCGCCGCGCCGCGCACCATTCCGCCGTCACGAGTATTCATGGAAATCGCACGCGAACTACAGGAAATCGGCCTCGACCTTTCGCGGGGCAGTTGCGTCACCGTCGGCAACTTCGACGGCGTGCACAACGGCCACCGCAAGCTCATCGGGCGGGTCATGGCCAAGGCCGCCGCGCTCGGCGTGCCCTCGGTGGTGGTCACCTTTTGCCCGCATCCCCTGCGGGTGCTGGTGGGGCCGCACACTCCCCCGCTGATCACCGACTACGAGAAGAAGCTGGACCTGTTCGAGGCGCTGGGGGTGGACCTTACCCTGATGCTGCGCTTCACCCGCGAGATGGCCGCGCAGGAGCCGGAAGAGTTCGTGCGCCGCGTGCTGGTGGACGCCCTGCACGTGCGCGAACTGGTCATCGGCTACGATTTTTCGCTGGGCAAGGGGCGCAAGGGCAACTTCGAACTGCTCCAGCGTCTGGGCGCGCAGTACGGCTTCGCCACAGAACGGCTCGACCCGGTGATCATCAACGACGCCGTGGTCAGCTCCACCCGCATCCGCGACCTGATCCGCTCGGGCGACGTATGGGACGTGCGCCCGCTCATGGACCGCTTTTACGCCATCCGTGGCAAGGTGGTGCGCGGCATGGACCGGGGCGGCAAGCTGCTGGGCTTTCCCACCGCCAACATGGAGCCGCGCGACGAACTGATGCCGAGGCCCGGCGTGTACGCCACCTGGGTGCAGATCGACGGGCAGGTGTACCAGGGCGTGACCAACGTGGGCTACAACCCCACCTTCGACAACGCCCGGCTCAGCGTGGAAACGCACATCCTCGATTTCGACCGCGACATCTACGGCTGGGAGATTCGCGTCTCGTTCGTGCACCGCCTGCGCGACGAGCGCAAGTTCTCCGGCCTGGACGAGTTGGTGACCCAGATCCGCCGCGACGTGGACCTGGCCCGGCAGATACTGTCCGCGCCCGACGCGCGCCTGTAGCCTTCCGGCAGGATGCGTCCCCCGCCAGGGCCTGCTCTGCGTTCTGCCGCTTGGGCTGGATCCGCCGGACCGCCGTATCGGCCGGACTCGCCGACCTTGTGGATTTTTCGCCCCGCCGCGCCCGGCCGTGTGCCGCGCCGCGCGGCCCGCATGCCGCCGTAACGCACAGCGCCCCTGTGTGTTGACGGCGTGCACGCGTTACCGCGAGTCCGGAAACATCGGGACTGGAAGCGCCATACCCAAGGAAGCACCATGCTGCGCATGCTCAAGAAACCCGTGCACGAATTCCTGCGCCTGTACCGCACCGTGGCCTACGTGCGCCTCGGCGTACTGGGCATGGGGCTGGGCCTGCTGTCCGGATGCGCGGCCATCCTGTTCTTTCTGGGCATAGAGGCGGGCAAGCACTACATTCAGGTGGTCTGGGCCGGGCTGTCCTTGCCCGCCCCGGCCGGGGAAACCCTGTTCGGCCACGCGGAATCGGCCGCGCGCATCTACCGGCCCTGGGTCATCGTGGCGGCGCTCGGCATTACCGGTCTGGTCACCGGCTGGCTGGTGCAGCGCTTTCTGCCCAACAGCCTCGACGGCATGACCGACGGCACCGACGCCATGATCCGCGCCTTCCACGCGGAAAAGGGCGTCATCCGCAGGCGGGCTCCGCTGCTGAAAGGGCTTACCTCCATCTGCACCATCGCCGCCGGGGGCAGCGCCGGGCGCGAGGGGCCGGTGTCGCAGATCGGGGCGGGCATCGGCTCGTGGCTGTCCATGCGCCTGGGACTTTCCCCGCGCGAGCGGCGCATCCTGATGCTGGCGGGCGCGGCCGGAGGGCTGGGCGCGGTGTTCCGCGCGCCCCTGGGCGGCGCGCTGACCGCCATCGAGGTGCTGTACCGCGAGGACTTCGAGTCGGAGGCCCTGCTGCCCGCCGTGCTTTCGTCGGTGGTGTCCTATTCGCTGTTCACCTTCGTGTTCGGCACCGCGCCCATCTTCGGCATTCCCCGCTTCAGCTTCACCTCGGTGCTGGAACTGCCCTGGTACCTGCTGCTCTCGCTGGCCTGCACGGCCACGGGCTGGGCCTACGTACGCACCTTCCGGGTGCTCAAGTATTCCGTGTTCGGCAAGCTGCGGGCGCGGGTGGGCATCATGTGGACCACGGCCCTCGGCGGCGTGCTCATGGGCCTGTTCGGCATCCTGTACCCGCCCGTGCTCTCCGACGGCTACGGCTGGATAGAGCAGGCCATCCTGGGCCAGTTGCCGGTGGTCACCATGGTGACGATACTGCTGGGCAAGACGCTGGCCACCGCCGTCACCCTGGGCTCGGGCATGAGCGGGGGCATGTTCGCCCCGGCCCTGTTCGTGGGCGGCATGACCGGCGGAGTGGTGGGCTTTGCGGCGCAAGAGATCCAGCCGAACGTGGTCACCCAGCCCGGCGGCTACGTGCTGGTGGGCATGGCCGCTTTTTTCGCGGGCATCGCCCACGCGCCCATCGGGCCGCTGGTGATGGTCTGCGAACTCACCCAGGGCTACGGGCTGCTGGCCCCGCTGATGCTGTCCTCGGCGGTGTGCATCCTGCTGGGGCGGCGCACGGCGCTGTACGAAAACCAGGTGGAGAACAAGTTCGAGTCGCCCGCCCACCTTCAGGACGCCACGGTGAACCTGCTGGCCACCATGCGCGTGCGCGACTGCTACACCCGTGGCCGGGTGGCGGTGGTGGAAGAGAACGTGACCCTGAAGGCCCTCACGGACATCATCGCGGGCACCCAGGCGTTCACCTTTCCGGTGCGGGGCATGCATGGCAGGCTGAACGGCCTGCTGGCCGTGCAGGACGTGCGCGGCATCCTGTACGAGGCGGACCTGTTCGACCTCGTGCTGGCGGGCGACCTGGCTCGCCCCCTGACCGCCCTGACCGAGGACGACGACCTGTACACCGCCCTGCTGGCCTTCGTGGAGACCGACCTTTCGCAACTGCCCGTGGTCTCCAAGGACAACGAGGAACAGGTGCTGGGCCTTCTGGAACGGTCCGACCTGTTCCGGGCGTACAGCGAGTCGCTGAAGGCGCTGCGGGAGGATCAGTAGGAGGCCGCCCTGTCGGTCCCGCCTGTCGGTCCCGCCTGTTGGCCGGGCCTACCGCCGATGCCCCCCGGCGTTGCACGCCAGCAGGGGGCAGAAGGCCAGCGCCTCGTCGGTGAGGGCCGTGGCCGCCCCTTCCCCCCTGTGGAGGGCCAACGGCGGCTCCACCACAAGACCGGGCCTGCCCGCGCGGCGGGCCTCCATCAGCACCAGCGTGGCCGGCCCGTCGGCACGGGAATGGACGCAGCGCATCCGCTTGGGTTCCAGCCCCGCCGTGCGCAGCTCCTGCAGCAGGTCGGGCAAGCGGTCCGGCCCGTATACCCAGCAGCTGCGGCCTCGGGCGCGCAGCAGGCGCGCCGCAGCCCGCGCGAAGGCGGGCAGGGTTTCTGGCGTCTCGAACAGGGCGCGGGTGCGCTGGCTGCTGGGCGAGGGGCGGCCCGAGCCGTGCCGCCGGTAGGGCGGGTTGGCCACCACCAGGTCCATGGACCCGGCCTTGGGCAGGGCGTCGGACGTTGACGTGGCGGTAGCGGCAAGGTCGGCCCGCAGCACCCGGAAGCGTTCCGTCAGCCCCAATCGCGCCGCGTTGTCCCGCGCGGCGTCGGCCATTTGCCCGTCGATCTCGATGCCCGTACCCGTCAGGCTCGCACTTGTCAGGCCCGCACTTGTCAGGCCCGGCTGCGCCAGCAGCAGGGCCAGCCCCACCACGCCGCACCCGGCGCCAAGGTCCGCGAAGGCCAGCGCCTTGCCGTGACCCGGCATGGCCCGCGCATCAGGGGCAATTGCGCCCTTCTGGCGAGGTTTCCTTTCCATTCCCGTCAACCCCTCTCCCGCGAACGCCGCCAGCAGCAGGGCGTCCAGGGAAAAGCGGAAGCTGCCTTCCGGCTGGGCCAGGCCGCGCGGGAACAGGGCGCGGGCCTGCAGGATGGCGTCGGGCAGTGTGGCGGGCTCGACCATCTTCGGGGCAGGCGGCATGGCGTCCGGGCGGGGTTCTGCGGCAGGGTTGTTCATGGGCGCAGGCTATCCGGGCGGCACCCAGTTGACAACCCGGCGGGCAACCGGGTCGGCAACGGGCTGGTAACCAACCGACAGTCGGGCGGGGTGGCCCTGTTCGCCAACCCATTTGCCAAGCTAGTCTATTTTGATAGACAAAAGGTCACGGGCCGGATTCGTGCGGCGGGGTCCGCCACGCAATCCCCGGCCTTCTCGCGGTCCATCGTTCGCGGACCGGGGCCTTGCCCCGGCGCAACCCGGCCCGTAGCACACCAGCCGGACTAGGTGGCCCTTTCCGCGCCGCCCGTCCCGTCCGGCCAGCCCCACAGGAGCCCGCCCGATGCAGCAGTTCCGGGCCGACCTGCACATCCACTCCCGCTTTTCGCGCGCCACCAGCGGGCGGCTCAACGCCCGCCATCTGGCCGCGTGGGCGCGGGTGAAGGGGCTGGACGTGCTCGGCACCGGCGACTTCACGCACCCCAAGTGGCGGGCGGAACTGGCCGAGCAGCTGGTGCTGGACGAGGCCAGCGGCCTGTACCGCCTGCGCGACCCGCGCGGGCTGGACGCCGAACTGCCCGAATACGCGGGCAAGCCGCTGGCCGGGCGCACCCTGTTCATGCTCCAGGCCGAAATCAGCAGCATCTACAAGCGCGGCGGCAAGGTGCGCAAGGTGCACAACCTTGTCTACGTGCCCGACATGGACGCCGCCGACCGCCTGTCCCGCCGCCTGGCGGAGGTGGGCAACATCGAGTCCGACGGGCGGCCCATCCTTGGCCTGGACTCGCGCAACCTGCTGGAAATGGTGCTGGAAACGCACCCTCAGGCCTTTCTGGTGCCCGCGCACATCTGGACGCCGTGGTTCGCCCTGTTCGGCTCGAAATCGGGCTTCGACTCGGTGGCGGAATGCTTCGGCGACCTGTCGTCCGAAATCTTCGCCATGGAAACGGGCCTGTCGTCCGACCCGGAGATGAACTGGCTGTGGAGCGAACTGGACCGCTTCGCGCTCATCTCCAACTCCGACGCCCACTCCGGCGAGAACCTGGGGCGCGAGGCCAACCTGTTCTCCGGCGAAATCGGCTACGAAAGCATCCTGCGCAGCCTGAAGGGGCAGGGCATCGGCGGGCGATTCCTGGGCACGCTGGAATTCTTTCCGGAGGAAGGCAAATACCACCTGGACGGCCACCGCAAGTGCGGCGTGGTCATGGAGCCGCGCGAAACCCGCGCCCGTGGCGGCCTGTGCCCGGTGTGCGGCAAGCCGGTGACCGTGGGCGTGCTGCACCGGGTGGTGGAACTGGCCGACCGCGAAACCCCCATCCAGTCGCCGGGGCAGCAGGGCTATCTTTCGCTCATCCCGCTGCCGGAAATCCTGGGCGAGTTGCTGGGCGTGGGGGCCAAGAGCCGCAAGGTGGCCGAGCAGCACGCCCGCTGCATTGCCCGATTCGGCTCGGAACTGAACATCCTGCAGGACGTGCCCGAGGCCGAGCTGTCGCGGTTCTGGGAGCCGCTGGGCGAAGGCATTGCCCGCATGCGGCGGCGCGAGGTGCTGCGCCAGTCCGGCTACGACGGCGAGTACGGCGTGGTGCGCGTGTTCACGGACAAGGAGCGCGCCTCCATCCAGCGCCGTTCGGTGGTGGGCGGCCTGCCCCTGCTGGAGGGCATGGGCATGACCGCCGCCCCGCGCGGGGATGGCGTAAAGGCCGCCGCCAGCGCCACGGGCAAGGGCAAGAAGGCCAAGGGGGCGGACCGCCCCTCGCTGCTGGACGCCCTTTCCGGCCCGTCTGGCCAAGCTGGCCCGGCTGTTCAGTCTGGCCCCATGGCGGCCTGGGAGGGGCGCAGGGCCCCTGTTCCGGTCACCGCCACGGCGTCCGGCACGTCAGCTGGCCCCGCTGCGGAGCCTGAATTCGAATTTTCTCCCGCGCCCACGCCTGGCTCCATCGATGCCCCCGATCTTGCGGACGGCGACGACGGCCCAACGCCGCCCGCCTTTGCCGCGCTCAGCGCGCCCCGTCCCCCCGAGGGCGCATCCATGCGCTTCAACCCCGCCCAGCGCCGCGCCCTGACCGCAGGCCCCCAGCCGGTGCTGGTGCTGGCCGGTCCCGGCACGGGCAAGACCCGCACGCTCGTCGGCAGGGTGCTGCACCTGGCGGAAACGGGCATCGACGCCCGGCGCATCCTGGCCGTCACCTTCACCCGCCGCGCGGCGGCGGAAATGGACGAGCGCCTGGCGACCGCCCTTGGCGAGGACGCCCCCCTGCCGCGCACCGACACCCTGCACGCCCTCGCCTTCGAATACTGGCACCGGGCCACGCCCACCCCGCCGGTGCTGCTTTCGGAAGAGGCGGCCCGCCGCGTGTTCGCCGAGGCCAACCCCGACGAGCCCGCCCAGCGCCTGCGCGAGGCGTGGGAAGCCATCGGGGTGTGCCGCGAGAAGATGCGCTCGTGCCTGGTGGAGCATGCCCCCCTGCTGGCCCGCTACACCGAGCAGAAGGCGGCGTGGAACCTGGCCGACTACACCGATTTGCTGGAATTCTGGCTGGATCAGATGCAGAACAACATCTACGCCAGCCCGTGGCGGCACGTGCTGGTGGACGAAATCCAGGATCTTTCGCCGCTCCAGCTCACCCTGGTGCGGGCGCTGGCCCCGCACGGCGGCGCGGGCTTCTTCGGCATCGGCGACCCGGACCAGTCCATCTACGGCTTCCGGGGGGCGCACGGCGACGTGGCCGCCTTCCTGCGCGAGGCGTGGCCCGACCTTTCCGTGGTCGCGCTGGAGGAAAACTACCGCTCCTCGGCCCGCATCCTCGACTTCGCGGGGGGGCTGATGCGGGGCCGCTCGGCCTGCGGCCCGCTGCGCGCCGCGCGCGATCTGCCCGGCGAACTGCACCTGTTCGAGGCCCCCACGGCGGAAGGCGAGGCGGCCTGGATCGGCGAGCAGATTCGCGGGCTCATCGGGGCCACCAGCCATTCGCTGCTGGATGCCGGGCACGGCAGTTCGCGCCGGGGCACGGTGCTGGACGAGGGCGGGTTCAGCCCCGGCGACATCGCGGTGCTGGTGCGCGTGAAATCGCTGATTCCCCAGTTGCAGCGCACCCTGACCCGCTTCGGCGTGCCCTGCGCCGTGCCAGAGGCCGAAGCCTTCTGGACCGACCAGCGCGTGGCGCTCATCCTGGGCGCGGCCGGGCGCATGCTGGGCATCGGTTCCACGTCGCCGCAGGGCGCGTCTGGCGGTCCGGCACTGCCCGCCGGGCTCAGCCACCGCCGCCTGATGGCGGAAGGGGTGCACCCCTCGCTGGCAAACCGGCTGGGGCTGACGGCGGCGCAGTTGCATGCCTCCCTTGCGCACGACGAGGAAGGTGACGATGCCGAGGATTCCGGCGCGGCCGTTTCCGGCCTGCCGGACGGCGGCGAGGTCCCCTTGCGGCCCGACGTGGAAATTCCCGCGCGCGGCACGCCGTCCGAGGTGGACTGCCCGCCCAAGGTGCTGGCCAGGGGGCCGCTGGGCGTGGCCGCCTACCTGCGCGAAACCCCGCCCTTCGACGACCTGTTCTGGCAGTCCTCGGCCTTCCGGGCGCTGTCCCGCTCCTACGACACCCACGGCGGATGGGCCGGGCTGATGAACTGGATCAGCCTGCAAAGCGAGCTGGAACTGGTGCGGCGCGGGAGCGAGAAGGTGCAGATCATGAGCCTGCACGCGGCCAAGGGCCTGGAATTCCGCGCGGTGTTCCTGCCCGCGCTGGAGGACGGCATCATGCCCTTTGCCGGGGCGGGCACCCTGACCGGCAAGCCCGACCCGGAGGCGCGCAGCGACGTGGACGAGGAACGCCGCCTGCTCTACGTGGGCATGACCCGTGCCTCCGAGGGGCTGTTCCTGAGCTGCGCCGCGCGCCGCCAACTGTACGGCCGCGAACTGCGCCTGAAGCCGTCGCGCTTCCTGGACGACGTGCCGCTGGAGGGGCTGCGCCGCTCCATGCTGGTGCAGCACCAGAAGCGCAAGGAGCGGCAGCTGCCGTTGCTGTAGACCCGGCAGGCCGGTGCCGCTGCGCGCTGCTTCGGTTTTTCGGGGCACGAAGGCCCTGACGTTCGCGCGGGGTGCACCCCTCGCCAAGAACTCGGAAAGCAAACGGCCCGGTCATGCCGGGCCGTGGTGTTTTTTTGGGGAAGGGGAAGGCGTCGCGGACAGTGCGCCGTCGCGCGTGGCCCGGCATGCGCACAACTGGCCGGGCGGCGGGGGCAGGGTCTACAGCGGACAGCACACCCTGTACACGTAGCGCTCGTACAGGCCGGACACCCGGCCCGCCGCGCGGGGGCTGAGGCCAGCGTCGCGCAGGCGACAGTACACGTGCAGGGGATTGAAACGGTGCTGCAGAAAGTGCTTCACGTGGCGCATCAAAGTCTCCTGTTCCCCGCCGTGGTCAACCGAAGTCTGACGGGGGAACGACGTATGCCGTGCATGCCGCATGCCGTGGCGGGCCGTGGTCCATGGTGACGGCACCTTGCGGAAGGGGCGCGTCCGTCGAGCATGGCCGGACGTGGGCGGACGGCGGGAAACCGGCGTTCCGCCGGGCGCGGGCGGCACATTTTTGCCGGGCCGCGCTTGCCCGGCGGGCGGAAAGCCCGTAACCGGAACGGCATGCACGTTCCGCAGGCCCTTACCGCATCGCCTCGGCTTCTGTCCAGAACCGTGGCGGCCCCCTCGTGGGTTATTTCCGGCAATGTCCATGATAATTGCGCATTTCTTTCGGGGAAAGTGCACGAGGTGGGGCTGTGCCTGTTCGAGGCCGAAGCCTGCCTTGCCTACACCGATGCCGACCTGCCTCCGGCCATGACCGGGCTGCCCCTGTCCTGGCACGCCCACCTTCCGGTGGACCTTGCGTGGGGCCACGGCCCGCATGGCGCGCCCGGCGCCAGCGCGGCGCGCGTCTGCGCCCTGCTGATGGACAGGGTGGCCTTTCTGGGCGCGCGGCGCGCGGTGCTGCATCCACCCACGCCGGAACAGGCCCATGCGGCGGGTTTTGCCGGTCCGTCCGGCCCAGCCCGGCTGCTGGGCGTGTTTCTGGACGCATGGGCGCGCCACGGGCGCGATCCGGCCGACCTGCTGCTGGAAAACATCGCCGGGCAGGATCTGGTGGACCTGATTCCGGCCATCGCCGACGGAAACTGCAATGTGTGTCTGGACATGGGCCATGTCCTGACCTACGGTCAGCATAGGCTGCCCGCATCCGCCGCGCTGCTGGCGCGGGTGCGCATGGCGCACGTGCACGCGCCGGGCGGCATGGATCGCCACCGCCCCCTCACGGAGCTGACGCCCCACGAGGCGGCGTGGGCCGCGGGGGTGCTGCCCGCCCTGCCGCCGGATGCGGTGCTTACGGTGGAGGTATTCGCCTGGGACGGGGTGCTGGCCTCGCTGCCGGTGCTGGACCGCCTGCTGGCCGCCGGTGCGCCGGAAGACCGATCAGTGGCGGGGATGCCGGAAGTGCCGGAACCGCCCGGGTAGCCGGGCGGCGGCGACAACCTTCAGCAGGATTTCGCAACAGGACACAGCGCCGCGCGCCGCGCGCGGCGGACGCTTACGTGGCCGGGGCCGAGAGGAAACCATGAGTTACTTCAGGAAGCTGGAGACCAAGCTCACCCATCTGCTGGAGCTGCTCGACCGCGCCGAACGCTGGCTCATCGTGATCAACGCGGACCCGGACGCCATGGCCTCGGCCCTGGCGCTCAAGCGCATCATGATCCACCGCGTGGACGACGTGGCCATCGCCCGCGTCAACGAGATCACCCGGCCCGACAACCTGGCCATGGCCCGCTACCTGCGCATCCCCATGGTCAAGCTTACCCCCACGCTGGCCGCCCAGTTCGACCGTTTCGCCGTGGTCGATTCGCAGCCCCACCACCACCCTTCCTTCAAGGACCTGCACTTTTCCCTGGTCATCGACCACCACCCCCTCAGCGAGGAACACCCGGTGGTGGCCGACTTCAAGGAGATCCGCAACGACTACGGGGCCACCTCCACCGTCATGACCGAGTACCTGTACAATCTCGGCATCCGGCCCGGAAAGCTGCTGGCCACGGCGTTGCAGTTCGGCATCAAGACCGACACCGCCAGCTTCGAGCGCGCTTTTTGCGACGTGGACATGCGCGCCTACCGCTACCTGACCAAGTTCGCGGACCATGCCCTGCTGTCGCGCATCGTGCGCAGCGAATTTCGGCTGCACTGGCTGGACTACTTCTCGCGCGCGTTCATCAGCATGCACAAGCTGGGCACCGGCCAGTACGTGTACGTGGGCGAGGTGGAAAACCCGGACATCCTGGTGGTCATCGCCGACTTCTTCATGCGGGTGCACGAAATCCGCTGGGCGGCGGTGTGCGGGGTGTACCACGACACCATCGTGGTCATCCTGCGCGGCGACGGCATGGGGCGCGACCTTGGCCGTTACGCCAATCTCCAGTTCGGCGACGTGGGCTCGGCCGGGGGGCACCGGGCCATGGCCCGCGCCGAGATTCCCCTGTCCGTCGCCGAGGGCCGCAACGTGGAGTTCTTCATCTACAAGCGGCTGCTGGCCCCGCGCAAGCGGGCCAAGGTGAGGCCCGAGGCGAAGCCGGACGCCAAGCCGGACGTCAAGCCGGACGCCAAGGTGGCCGCGCAGCCCGCCCAGAAGGCCCCGGTCAAGGCGCTGCCCGCAGGCACGGCCGCCGCACCTGTCGGGGCGCCCAGTGTGTCTGATGTGCCCGGTGTGCCCGGAGTGTCTGATGTGCCCGTTGCGGCAGTCGCACCGGACGCGCCCGTGGGGACGGGCGCCAAGTAGCGGCCCCGGCCGCGCGATTTCGTCCTACTCCCAGTATTTTTCCCTTTCCTTGCGGGCCAGCGTTGCCGTGCACCGCGCCGATTCGCGTACGGTCACATCCAACTGCGTGCGGCCATGCCCCATGGCGTGCAATCGCGCTCGTTCACGGGGCGGTTTGCGGTTCCCCGCCGTCATGCCGCCTGCCCGCGCGCATATGGCAAGGCCGCCCTCCGGGGGTCCGGGGGGCGGCCTTGCGCGCGGAGGGAAGGGAAAGCAACCATGGCCGGGTGCCCCGCATGGCCGATGGGCCGCCCGTCCTGCGGGAGGGGGGCCGGGCCGCCGGTGCTACGCCCCGCGCCGCCTGCGGTCGGGGCGGCCCGCGTCGGCGCACAGCACGTGGGGCGTGCCAGAGGCATCGGTAAAGCGCACCGCCAGGGTCACGCACAGGTTGCCCGAGGCCCGTGAAATGTACGGGGCGGTCAGGCACTCCTCTATGCCGCTGCGCATGGGCAGGAAATATTCCTTCAGCGAATGGTCGGTGCCGCGCCGGGCGGGCTGGTAGATGAACCGCCTGCTGGCCGAAAGCCGGTAGGGGTTGCACACGGTGTCGGATATCTGCCGACCCGAGGCGTCGAGCACGTACAGGCATTCCAGGGCCGATTCCGCGTTCAGGTATCCGGCCAGTATCCCATCGAAATCACCGGGGCAGGCGCGGTGCAGGTCCTCGCGCAGGCGGTGCACGGCGGCGCGCAGGGTGGCCACGCGGCGTTCCTCTTCCTCCACCTGGGCCAGGGTGAGCGCAGCATAGGCGCGGGCCACGTTGTGCATGGCCGTTCCGCCTTCGGCCACCGCGCCTTCGGGCGAGGGGTGCGCGAACAGAAAGCCCTGCATCACGTCGGCCCCCAGGTCCATCAGCAGGGCGGCCTCGGCCTCGTGCTCCACGCCTTCGGCCACGGTCATGGCCCCGATGCGCCGGGCAAGGCCCACCAGCGCCCGCACCACCTCCTGGCGGTGGAACGAATCGGGCAGGCCGGACACCAGCGATCGGTCCAGTTTGAGCACGTCGGGCTTCAAGGCGGCGATGCGTTCCAGGTTGGAATGCCCCGCGCCCACGTCGTCCAGGGCGACCAGGAAGCCCAGCTTGCGGTGGCGCGCGGCGAAATCCATCAGCGCGTCGGTGTCGTCCACCTGCGATTCCACGATTTCCAGCACCACGTTGTTGTGGCTAATGCCCGCGGACTCGGCCAGCCGCTGGATGTGCCCGGACCCCACCACCCCGCGCCGCAGCACGGCGGTGTCGATGTTCACGAACAACAGGAGTTCCGGCCTGCGGCGCACCAGCGGCGCAAAGGCGGCAAAGGCCCGCTCGCGGCACAGGCGGTCCAGTTCCAGCGCGCCGCCGTGGGCGGCCGCCGTGGAAAACATGATGTCCGGGGGCATCACCGCGCCGCCGGGCACCCGGCCCCGGCTCAATGCCTCCATGCCCACAACCGCGTTGCGGCGCACGGAGACCAGCGGCTGGAACAGGGTGAACACGTCGGCGATGGCCAGGCCAGGCACCGGGGGGTGGCCCTTTTCGCGGGCGGGCGTGCCGCCGTGCGCCGCTGGACGTGCGGCGGAAGGGGTGTGGCTCTGCGGTTCGGCGGGCGAGGGAGAGGCCGGGCGCGCCGTGGTCGTGGCGATCATGTGGTCGTCTCTTGGGCGCGGCGGCGCGCGGGCAAAAAGGGCCGGACCGGGGCGGCGGGCGGGGGAAGGGTGCCCCGGTCCGGCGGAGGGTGCGGGCGGCGGGGGTTGCTGGGGTGTCGCCGCCCGTTCACGCCGTTGTCAGTTCCTTCGCCAAGGCGAGGAACCGTGCGCGATCTTGCCGGGTTGCAGGTGGAGCGGCAGGGTGCTCCCCCCGGCGGACCGGTGCACGGAAGGAACCGCGAAGCCTGGCGCGGTGTGTGCGCCAAGGGCCTCCGGCGGAAATCCACCGCCCGTCGCGCAGATGCCGTCCCCAACCTGGGGGGCGGCGTGCACGCGGGCGTGCAGCAAGACATCAAGGTTGCGGGCGTCGACATCCGCCGGGGCGCGCAACAGGCTGCGCAGCGAGGCGGCGGCCACGTGCATAGTGAACACCAGCCACGCGCACACCATGGCCGCGCAGACGACGCGGGCCGGGTCGCCGGGCAGGGCGGCGGCAATCACGCCCAGCCCGGCCGCCAGAAGGCACGAGAGCCCCGGCGCAAGGCCGCGCGAGGTGTGGCCGGGCGTGTCGCAGGCACGTCCGGCGCCCGCGGGCGGCGCTGGTATGGCGGGGTCTCCGTACGGTTCCGCGCGCAGGAAGGGCAGCACGTCCGCGTGGTCGCGCAGGGCCAGGGCCGTGGCGCGGGCCGCGCCACGGCGGCGGGGTGCGGGGCTGTCTGGCGTATGGCGGTGTGCGGGGTGCATGGCGTCTTTCCGTGCCGGTCGCGGCGGAGGCCCTATGGTTGCTGTTATGTCCGGTCCCCTTTCCGGCGGGCAACCGGGGTGGGGGGGCGTGCACGGCGGCAAGCCGTCCACGTGACCATGCCGGGAAGTTAGCAAAACAGGGGCCAACGGCGGCAACGTGCTGAATTTCAAGGCATCGCGGGTGAGTCGGCGGGGTGGATGGCAATGTGCCAGGTGTTATAATTACAAATTTGGATACGCTATGAGTGTTTGAAGAAACAAAAACGTAAAATAGGACAAGGCTGAAGCCGTGGAAAAACGGGATTGCCCCGAATATTCCGCTTGACAGCTTTCGCGGGGCGGGCGTAGGTTTCACGAAACACCTGAAACGGATAACGTCGGGACACCAAACCGGATTTCCGCAAGGACATCATTCAAGATGCTTTCCACCTCCGCCACCTTCACCACCGCTTTCCGTACCAACTATTACTTTTGGTACTTTTTTAGCTATGGAGAAGCCCGTGGCCGCATGGAGCGTGCGTAAGCATCTGACGAAGGTGTAAACACACGAAGACTCAAGGGGCCGCGGGCGAAAAGCCGGCGGCCCCTTTCTCTTTTTTTCCGGTGGCGCGTTACGCGCGGCGCGCCCCGGAGCGTGTGCCCCAAAGGCCGGGCACGCCGCAAGGCAACCCCGGCCCGCAGCCCGACGCTGCCGCATCAGCAGTACCCGGTACACGGGGGATACCCCCCGGCGTCCGCGCCAGACGGCCTGGGCGCAAGGTAAGGACGAACGATCACGGCCAGTTGCGCCGCAACCTTTCCGAAATAACAGGGGACGATACGATGCAAATCGGCAAAAGAATCAGGATGGAGCGCATTTTCAACCGAAAAACCGGGCGTGCCGTCATCGTGCCGCTGGACCACGGGGTGAGCGTGGGACCCATCTACGGGCTTGTGGACATGCGCGAAACCGTGAACCAGGTGGCCGAAGGGGGCGCGGACGCCGTGCTCATGCACAAGGGCCTGGTGCGCTGCGGCCACCGCGAGGGCGGCCGCGACGTGGGCCTCATCGTGCACCTTTCCGCATCCACCTCCCTTTCCCCCCGCCCCAACGCCAAAACCCTGGTCGCCACCGTGGAAGACGCCCTGAAGCACGGCGCGGACGGCGTGTCCGTGCACGTGAACCTGGGCGACGAGACCGAACGCGACATGCTGGCCGACCTTGGCCGCGTGGCCACCGTGGCCAACGACTGGGGCATGCCCCTCCTGGCCATGATGTACGCCCGCGGCCCCCGCATCAAGAACGAGTACGACCCCGAGGTGGTGGCCCACGCCGCCCGCGTGGGCGTGGAACTGGGCGCCGACGTGGTCAAGGTTGCCTACACCGGCGACATGGACAGCTTTGCCCACGTGGTGGCCTCTTGTTGCGTGCCCGTGGTCATCGCGGGCGGCCCCAAGCTGGATTCCACCCGCTCGTTCCTGCAGATGGTGCACGACGCGGTCCGCGCGGGCGCGGCCGGTCTTTCCGTGGGCCGCAACATCTTTCAGCACGAACGCACTCCCGCCCTCGTCAAGGCCCTGCGCGGCCTGGTGCATGAGGATTGGGATGTGGAGCAGGCGATCTCCCTCGTCGGCGAGTAGCTTCCCGCGGCGTATCGGCGCGCGGGCGGTGTCGGACGGCGGTTTCCGGTCGGTCACGTACCAAAGAGTACGCTCCCTCCCGGAATCCTTGTCCTCCTGGCCGGCGCACCGATACGCGCGCGGGAAGTGGTCGGGTTCGAGCGGTGCCACCTCCTTGCCAGAGAACGGAACTGCGCCGAATCCGGGAGAGTCGGAAGCGCATGACGCCCGGCAGTGAACGGCTGAATGTCCTTGTTCCTCCCGAAGAGAGTTGGCCCGAATGGGCCGCGCACTGGGCGGATTTATAGAGCGGTTCGCCGCCATGACAAAAATGTGAGGGGTCGGATGCGGACCATTCTTTTCAAGAGCGTGCCTTTCGACAAGGGCCTGGTGACCCTGGCGCTGGAATCGGGCGTGGACGGCATCATCGTGCCGCGCGCGCAGGTGGATTCGGTGGCCGCCCTGGCCCGGTGCCGGGTATTGGCCGACGAGGACGTTGTGACCATCGCCCTTGCGGCCAAGGCCGACGAAGAGGACGCCGCCGCCCGCTTGGCGCGGGGCGAAACCGTGGTGCTGGCGCGCGGGTGGGAGATCATTCCGGTGGAGAATCTTTTGGCCCAGTCCGACGACGTGGCCGTGGAAGTGGCCGACCTTGGTGAAGCGCGCCTTGCGGCGGGCATCCTTGAGCGGGGCGTGGCCACCGTGGTGGTGCTGCCTGAAGGCGCTGGCGAGCTGAAGTCCATCGTGGCCGACCTCAAGCTGTCGCAGGGCTGCATGGACCTTGCCCCCGCCGTGGTCACGGCGGTGGAGAACGTGGGCCTTGGCCACCGGGTGTGCGTGGACACCATGTCCATGCTGCGCCGGGGACAGGGCATGCTGGTGGGCAATTCCAGCGCGTTCACCTTTCTGGTGCATGCCGAGACGGAGCACAACGAGTACGTGGCCGCGCGGCCGTTCCGCGTCAATGCCGGGGCCGTGCACGCCTACGCCCAGATGCCTGGCGACAGGACCACCTACCTTGAAGAACTGCGCGCGGGCGACGAGGTGCTCATCGTCAGTGCCGACGGTTCCACCACCGTGGCCACCGTGGGCAGGCTGAAGGTGGAGGCGCGGCCCATGCTGCTGGTGCGCGCCAGGGTTGGCGACGTGGAGGGCGCGGTGTTTCTGCAGAACGCGGAAACCATCCGCCTGACCCGCCCGGACGGCACCCCGGTGAGCGTGGTGAGCCTGAAGGAAGGCGACCAGATCCTGTGCCGCACCGATTGCGCGGGCCGCCACTTCGGCATGCGCATCAAGGAGGACATCAAGGAATGCTGATGCGCACCACGATGCAACGCCGGAGGACGCGGCCATGAGCCTCACCGACGACAAGGACCCCCACTGGCGAGGGGATGCCATGGCCGCCAGCACCGCCAAGGCTCTCAAGGCTACGGACGGCGGCGCAACCCCGTCCTCGCCATCTGCCGACCCGGAAGCGGCGCTGGCCGGACGGCTCGGCCAGATCCGCCACGAAATCGACGGGCTGGATTCTGACCTGCTGCACCTGCTGAACCGTCGCGCCTCGCTCAGCCTGGAGGTGGGGCGCATCAAGGCCGACGACGCGGGCATCGTGTTCAAGCCCTTTCGCGAGCGCGAGGTGCTGGAAAATCTCATGGCCGCCAACGGCGGGCCGCTGCCCAACGAGCACCTGCGCTCCATCTGGCGCGAGATTCTTTCGTCCTCGCGCAGCCTGCAGCGGCCGCAGAAGGTGGCCTACCTCGGCCCCGAGGGCACCTTTTCGTACTTCGCGGGCGTGGAATTCCTGGGCAAGGCCGTGGAATACATGCCGCACAAGGATCTGGACGGGGTGTTCCGCGCCGTGCACGACCGGCAGTGCGAGCTTGGCGTGGTGCCGCTGGAAAATTCGCTGCACGGCACCGTGGGCCAGAGCCTGGACCTGTTCCTGACGCACGAGGTATTCATCCAGTCCGAGCTGTTCTGCCGCATCAGCCATTGCCTGTTGACCACGGAAACCAGCCTGGCCGACGTGACCACGGTGTACTCGCATCCGCAGCCGCTGGCCCAGTGCGGCGGCTGGCTGCGCCAGGCCCTGCCGGGGGCGCGGATCATCCCGGCGGATTCCACCGCCTCGGCCGCGCGCCGGGTGGTGGGCGAGAAGGGCGCGGCGGCCATCGGGCACCGCAGCCTGGCCGCACTGCTGGGGCTGAACATCCTGGCGCGCGGCATAGAGGACCAGCCGGACAACTGGACGCGCTTCGTGGTCATCGGTCCTGCTCCGGCGGGGCAGCCCGGCACGGACAAGACCTCCATGCTGTTCTCGGTGCCGGACAGGCCCGGCGCGCTGGCAGAGGTTCTGAACCTGCTGGCCCGCGAAAGCATCAACATGAAGAAGCTGGAATCGCGGCCCCTGCGCGGCGAAAAGTGGAAGTACGTGTTCTTCGTGGACGTGGAATGCGACCTTGGCAACGAGGACTATGGCCGGGTGGTGCATGAACTGCGCAGGCTATGCCATACGTTGCGCATCCTCGGGAGCTATCCCGCCGGGCCGCAGTTGGATATGAGCGGTGATTGACGCGGCGCGGCCTTTTGCCCTCTGGCAGACCGACCCAAAGGGCGCGAAGCGTGGCCGTTAGACGAGCTTGCGAGTCTTACGGCCATCGAGAGCAGAGCGTCAGGCGTCGCCTTTCCTTCGGGTCACGTACCGAAGAGTACGCTCCCCTCTTGAAAGGCTCGCCTTCCTTGCCAGAGAACAAAAATCCGCACCGCGCATGCCGTCGGCGACGGTGACCGGCGCTCTTTGCGTAAATGAGTTCGAGCCGGATCATCCGACAGGGTGCATCCGGGTTGTGTCTCCTACCCCCAAATAAAAAGTTTGGGGGGATGGGGGTCCGGGGGAAGGAGACCCTTTCCCGCTCTGCGGTCGCCATCCGTAAGGTTCGCGCTTGGCGCTCACCTAACGGCTGGCGCAAAGGGTCCCTTCCCCCGGTGGCTCTTCTTCCCATACGGATTGCCAAAAGGATTCATGATGGAAACCAAGCGTGAAACCGTGATCGTGGCGGCGCCGCCGTCCAAGTCGGTGTCGCACCGCATGCTGATCGGAGCGGCGCTGGCCGCGGGTGATTCGGTGGTGGAGCACGTGCTGGAAAGCCGCGACATCGAGCGCACGGCGGACATCCTGCGGGCGGCGGGCGCGCGGATCGAGCGCCAGGGCGACGGCAGGTTCGCGGTGTCCGGCGTGGCGGGCACGCCTGCGGGCGGGTTCGACGCGCCGGTATCGTGCGACGTGCACGAATCGGGCACCACCTGCCGCCTGCTGACGGCGGTGCTGGCGGCGGGCAAGGGCCAGTTCCGCATCCACGGCGCGCCGCGCATGCACGAACGGCCCATTGGCGAACTGGTGGACGTGCTGCGCGGGCGCGGGGTGCGCGTGACCTATGAGGGCCGCGAGGCCTGTCCGCCCCTGCTCGTCGATTCCGACGGCATGTCCGGCGGTTCCACCGCCATCGGCCTTGGCGAATCCAGCCAGTACCTGTCGGGGCTGCTGCTGGCCGCGCCGCTTACCAGCGGGCTGACCATCGAGGTTTCCGGCGACAAGGTGGTGTCGTGGCCGTACGTGGCCCTGACCCTGCAGGCGCTGGAAGACTTCGGCATCGGCTTTCGCGTGGAAACGCGCGAGACCCCGCGCGGCACGTGGCAGGCCGACGACTGGAGAATGTTGCGCGAAGTGCGGCCCGGACTGGTGCGCTTCGTGGTGTCGCCGGGGGTGTACCGAGCGGGCAACTACCGGGTGGAGGGCGACTGGTCCAACGCCTCGTACTTCCTGGCGGCGGGGGCCGTGGGTCCGCGCCCGGTGCGCGTGGCGGGCTTGCGGGTGGATTCGTTGCAGGGTGACAGGGCCATGCTGGACATCCTGGGCCGCATGGGCGCGCGCTTCGAGCGGGCCGACAACGGCGTGGTGGTGGCCCCGTCCAGCCTGACCGGGGTGGAAGTGGACATGGGCCACTGCCCGGACCTGGTGCCCACGGTGGCGGCCACGGCGGCCTTTGCCCAGGGCGTGACCACCATCCGCAACGTGGCGCACCTGCGCATCAAGGAATGCGACCGGCTGTCCGCCCCGGCGGCGGAACTGCGCAAGGCCGGGGTGCGGGTGGAGGAACTGGACGATGGCCTTGTCGTGCATGGTTCGCTGCGCAGCGGCGGCCCGGCGCCGGCAATTGACGAAAAAGTGATGCCATTTTTGTCATACGGTGACCATCGCATGGCCATGAGTCTTGCGCTTCTGGGGTTCGCCGGGGTACAGGTGGCTTTGGACGACCCGGCCTGCGTGGCAAAGTCGTTTCCGCATTTCTGGAACGAGTGGGAAAAGGTACGCGCATGAACGCAGTGAAAATCGCGCTGGTCGGCGCGGGGGGCCGCATGGGCCGCCTGTTCGCCGACAGGCTCTCCGCCGCGGGATACGCGGTGGGGGGCGTGGACCGTCCGCTGACGCAGGATGCCTTGCGTCATGCCGTGGACGGTGCCGCCGCCGTGCTGTTGTGCGTGCCCGTGGAAGTCATGGACGAGGTGCTGCGCCAGGTGGCCCCGCTGCTGAACGGCATGCAGGTGCTGGCGGACATCACCTCCGTCAAGGTGCGCCCCATGCAGGTCATGGAGCGCCACTACGCGGGCCCCGTGGTGGGCACCCACCCGCTGTTCGGCCCGGTTCCCCCGGCGGGCGACCCCGCCGAGAACCTGCGCGTGGCCGTGACCCCCGGCCAGGGGGCGCACGAGGCGGACGTGGCGCTCATCGAACGCGTGTTCGCCGACATGGGCTGCGTGCCCTTCCGCACCACGGCGGACGAGCATGACGAGGCCGCCGCCTGCATCCAGGGCCTCAACTTCATCACCAGCGTCGCCTACCTTGCCACGCTGGCCCACCGCGACGAGCTGACCCCCTTCATCACCCCCTCGTTCCGCCGCCGCCTCGACGCGGCGCGCAAGATGCTCACCGAGGACGCATCCCTCTTCGAAGGCATGTTCGAAGCCAATCCCCACAGCCAGACCGCTGTCCGCAGCTACCTGTCGTTCCTCAACTTCGCCGCCGCTGGCGATGTGGACGTGCTGGTCGACCGCGCCCAGTGGTGGTGGCGTTCGCACACCGAAAGGGGAGGAGTGCGTCCGTCATAGCTGCACGTAAGTAGTAGAGTAACGGACAAGGCAATCGTAGGCCGCGCTCCCTCCCCGGGAGCGCGGCTTTTTGTTTTCGATGCACCACTCACGGCACACCGCACTTGAAGGAGGACCAGATGGAAATGCCCGAAATGCCCGCACAGGCCGAAGTGTCTGACGGGGCGGAAGCCCTCGAAGCGGCGAAGACCCCCGATGTCACCCAGGCCCCGCAGGCCACCGCGAACGGCAACGGCTGCGCCCCCACCGGTTCCGGTGACGACATCCCCCCGCTGCCCGAAGGCGGCGAGATCGTGTTGCGCCAGACCGGCCGCTGGCTGGAGGCCGACGTGGACACCCCCATCAGCGTGTTCCTGGGCATGGTGGGGTCCGGGCAGGGCATCCTGCTGGAAAGCGCCGAAGTGGACGGCCGCTGGGGCCGGTTCAGCGTCATCGCCTTCAACTTCCTGCTGCGCCTCGGCTGCCGCGACGGCAAGCTGGAAGTGGCCGTGCGCGATCCGCGCCTTGCCCCGCTGCGCAGGTTCGACGGCATGGGCTTCATCGAGGGCACCCGCGCGGTGATGGGCGCCCTGCGCATCGAGCCGGACGGGGCCTTCGCCGACCAGCCCCCCATCACCCGCGCCCTGTACGGCTATTTCGGCTACGGCGTGTCCGGCCTGTTCGAGCCCAAGCTGGCCAAGGTGCTGCCGCCGTCTTCGGCAGAGGCCTGCCTGGCCCTGCCCGGCACCGTGGTGCTGTTCGACCACCTGTACAACCGGCTGTGCCAGCTTTCGCTCACTGACCTGCCGGGGGCCAGGGTGGACCGCAGCCAGGTGGACCGCACGCCCGAGCCGCCGGAAGTTGGCCCCGTCATCAACGTGCCGGAAGAGGCCGTGTACACCCGCGCCGTGGCCCGGGTGAAAGACATGATCCGCCAGGGCGAGGCCATCCAGGTGGTGCTGTCCACCCGTTTCCAGGCCTCGTTCAGCGGCGACCCGTTCACCCTGTACCGCCGCCTGCGCCGCATCAACCCGTCGCCGTACATGTTCTTCATGCGGCTGCCCGGCGTCTCGCTGTTGGGGTCGTCGCCGGAGGTCATGGTGCGCTGCCGGGCGGACAAGCTGCAGGTCAGCCCCATCGCGGGCACCCGCCCGCGCGGCACGGACGACGCCCACGACGCCGCCCTGGCCCAGGAACTGCTGGAAGACCCCAAGGAACGCGCCGAGCACGTCATGCTGGTGGACCTTGGCCGCAACGACCTGGGCCGCATCGCCGCGCCGGGCACCGTGCAGGTGGAACGGTTCATGGACGTGGAAAAGTTCTCGCACGTCATGCACCTGACCTCGCGCGTTACCGCCCAGATCGAGCCGGGCCGCGATGCGCTGGACGTGCTGGCCGCCACCTTCCCGGCGGGCACCGTTAGCGGCGCGCCCAAGGTGCGGGCCATGGAGATCATTTCCGAGGCGGAAGGCCTTGCGCGCGGCCCCTATGCCGGGGCCATCGGCTGGTTGGGGCTGGACCGCGACTCGGTGAACCTGGACACCGGCATCACCATCCGCTCCATGTGGGTGCGCGACGGCCAGGTGCACTGGCAGGCGGGCGCGGGCATCGTGTTCGATTCCGTGCCCGAGATGGAATGGAAGGAGTGCAACAACAAGGCCGCCGTCATCCGCGCCGCCGTCACCGGAGGGGAATATGTTCCTGTTAATCGATAACTACGACTCGTTCACCTTCAATCTGGTGCAGGCGTTCTACGGCCTTGGGCTCACGCCGGTGGTGGTCCGCAACGACGACCCCGCCGTGCCCGCCATGGCCGAAGACCCCGCGCTGGAAATGGTGTGCATCTCGCCCGGCCCCAGCCACCCGCGCAACGCGGGGTTCTGCCTCGATTTCCTGTCGCGCCTGCCGCACACCGTACCCGTGCTGGGCGTATGCCTGGGCCACCAGGTGCTGGGGGTGTTCGCCGGGGCCACCGTGGATGTGGGCCCGCGCATCATGCACGGCAAGACCTCGGACATCACCCACGACGGGCAGGGCCTGTTCCACGGCGTGCCCAGCCCCATGCAGGTGGGCCGCTACCATTCGCTCATCGTGCACGCCGAGGAACGCCCCGACCTGCTGGCCGTCACCGCCCGCGCCCCCGAAGGCGAGGTGATGGCCCTGCGCTACACCGACCGGCCCTGGGTGGGCGTGCAGTTCCACCCCGAATCCGTGCTGACCCCCGACGGCGTGCGCCTGCTCGCCAACTTTCCCGCCCAGGTGGCGGGGAAGGCCAAGGGTGTTGCGTGAAAGATGAATCGGGGGCGGGGAAGGGGACCTTTTGAAAAAGGTCTCCCTTCCCCGCCCCCGGACCCCCACCCCATCCCCCCAAAACTTTTCATGGGGGCAGGGCCTGAACAGAAACGATGCATCAGGGCTCGAAGCCCGATGGGAAGTTTTTGGGGGGAGGGGTTCGGGGAGGGAGACCCTTTTCCAAAAGGGTCCCCTCCCCGGAAGGACCATCCGACAAAGAACTCCTTAAGGAGACAGCAAATGCAGACCGCAACGTCCACCATACTGGAAACACTGGCCACGGGCATGGACCTTGCCCCGGAGCTGGCTGAGGCCGGGTTCTCGCGCCTGATGGATGGCGAAATGACCTGCGCGCAGGCGGGTTCGTTCCTGATGGGCCTGCGCATGAAGGGCGAGACCCCGCAGGAACTCACCGAGGCGGTGCGCGCCGCGCTGGCCCGCGCCGTGCGGGTGACCGGCATCGACGGTCCCACCATCGACATCGTGGGCACCGGCGGCGACGGCCGCTCGTCGTTCAACTGCTCCACGGCCACGGCGCTGACCCTGGCGGGCATGGGCCACCGGGTGGTCAAGCACGGCAACCGCGCGGTGTCGTCCTCGTGCGGGGCTGCGGACGCGGTGGAGGGCCTGGGCCTGCCGCTGGAGTTGGACCCGGAGGACGTGCGCAGGCTGGTGGCGCAGCGCAACTTCGCCTTCCTGTTCGCGCCGCGCTTCCACCCGGCGTTCCGCAACGTCATGCCCATCCGGCGCGAACTGGGCGTGCGCACCCTGTTCAACCTGCTGGGGCCGCTGCTCAACCCGGCCCGGCCCACCCACATGCTGCTGGGCGTGGCCCGCGCCGAACTGCTGCCCCTGATGGCCCAGACCCTGCTGCTGACCGGCGTGCGCCGGGCGGCGGTGGTGCATGGCGCGGGCGGCTACGACGAACTGACGCCCATGGGTCCCGCGCACATCCTGCTGCTGGAGGGCGACGGCGAGGGCCACGGCACGCTGACGGAAATCAGCGTGGACCCGGCGGACTACGGCATCGCGCCGTGCACCCCCGAGGCGTTGGCCGTGCCCGACCGCGACACCGCCGTGCGCGTGCTGCGCGAACTGCTGTCCGGCGGCGGCCCGGCCCCCATGCGCGACATGCTGGTGCTGAACGTGGGCATGGCCCTACACCTGCTGGAACCGGGCCTGGCCCTGCCCGACGCCATGGCCGCCGCGCGGCTGGCTCTGGCCGCCGGGGCAGGGAGGAAGGTGTTGCATGCTTGATCGTTTCCGCATCGCCAAGCAGCCGGAACTGGACCGGCTGCGCAAGCTGGCCGCCGCAGGCGGGATGCCCGCGCCGCTGGCGTCCGGGACAGATGGCGGCACCTCGCGCCCCGACTTCCTGCGGGCGTTGCGGGACCGCAGCGGCTATCCGGATGCCCCGGTGGCGGTCATCGCCGAGTACAAGCGCGCCTCGCCCTCGCGCGGGGTCATCGAGACGGGCGTATCGCCCGAGGACGCGGCCACGGCCTACGCCACCGCCGGGGCCACGGCCATCTCGGTGCTGACAGAAGAGCAGTACTTCGGCGGCGACCTAGCCTACCTTGGCCGCATGGCGGAAGTCGATCCGTCCGTGCCCCTGCTGCGCAAGGACTTCATCATGGACCCGTTGCAGGTGGCGGCCACGGCGGCCACCCCGGCGGCGGCGCTGCTGCTCATCGTGCGGCTGACGCCCGATGCGCGCACCCTGCGCGACCTGCGCGAGCAGGCCGAGGCGCACGGCATGCACGCCGTGGTGGAGATCTTCGACGAGGCGGATCTGGCCTTGGCCCGTGAATCCGGTGCGCGGATCATCCAGGTGAACAACCGCGACTTGGAAACCCTGGCCGTGGACCGCACCGCCTGCCTGCGCCTGGGGCCGCTGCGCGCCCCCGGCGAGGTGTGGATAGCGGCCAGCGGCATCAGCGAGAACCGCCACTTGGCGGAAGCCGCCCATGCCGGGTATGACGCGGTATTGGTGGGCACCGCCCTGATGGACGGAGGAAACCTTAAAGAGTCGCTGATGCGTCTTTTGGGATGCAACGAAACCGAAGGTGCCCGATGAAACCAGCCGCCGTGTTCGACACCTCCTCCCGCCTGCTGGTGAAGGTCTGCGGCCTGACCCGGCAGCAGGACGCGGACGCCTGCGCGCAGGCCGGGGTGGACCTGTGCGGGTTCATCTTCCATCCGTCCAGCCCGCGCGGGGTAACGCCCGCCGTGGCCGCCGGGCTGCACAGCCACGGCATGGCGCGGGTGGGGGTGTTCGTGAAGCAGTCCGCCGACGAGGTGCTGGCCATCATGGACGCGGCCCGGCTGGACTTTGCTCAGTTGCACGGCGGGCAGGACGCCGCCTTCTGCGACCGGGTGGGGCGGGAACGGGTCATCCGCGTGGCGTGGCCGCAGCGTCATGTGGATTCCGCAGGCCTGATCACGGGGACTGGCCGCACCGCGCTGCAAGCAGAGCTGTCCGTGCTTGCCCCGCATGTGCGCTGCTTTCTGCTGGATGCGGGCACCAGCGGTGGCGGGCACGGAGCCACCATGGACTGGGCCGCGCTGCGCGGCCTGGCCCCCGGCGCGCCGTGGCTGCTGGCGGGCGGACTGACCCCGGACAACGTGGCCAGCGCCGTTGCCGCCTGCGGCGGCCATGACCCCGCCATGCTGATCGGCGTCGATCTCAATTCGGGGGTGGAAAGCGCCCCCGGCCAGAAGGATGCAACCCGCGTGGCCGCCGCCCTTGCGGCGCTGCGAGGGTGAGAAGGAATACG
Organism: Nitratidesulfovibrio sp. HK-II; assembly: GCF_003402415.2. NCBI lineage: Bacteria > Pseudomonadati > Thermodesulfobacteriota > Desulfovibrionia > Desulfovibrionales > Desulfovibrionaceae > Nitratidesulfovibrio > Nitratidesulfovibrio sp. HK-II. Next base: position 3,653,953 of record NZ_AP036014.1, on the reverse strand, counting down.
GCACAGTGAATGATGCTGCCCCCATAACGGGCTGGCCAATGAAAAAGTTTTGGGGGGAGGGGTCCGGGGAGGGGGACCTTTTTCAAAAGGTCCCCTCCCCGGCGCACCCTCTTCCAAAAAGATAAAGGATACCATCATGAAAAAAGGCTATTTCGGCGAGTTCGGCGGGCAGTTCGTGCCCGAGATGCTCATGCCGCCGCTGCGGGAACTGGAAGCCGCCATGCGCGACATCCTGCCCTCGGAAAAATTCCAAGCGGAACTGGACGACCTTTTGCGCAACTTCGCGGGGCGCGAAACCCCGCTCACGGCCTGCCCCACGCTGTCGGCGGAACTGGGCGTTAACCTGTGGCTGAAGCGCGAAGACCTGCTGCACACCGGCGCGCACAAGGTCAACAACACCCTGGGTCAGGCGCTGCTGGCGAAATACATGGGCAAGACCGCGCTGGTGGCGGAAACGGGCGCGGGCCAGCACGGCGTGGCCACGGCGGCGGCCGCCGCCCGGCTGGGGCTGGAATGCGTGGTGTACATGGGCGCGACGGACGTGGTGCGCCAGGCCCCCAACGTCATGCGCATGAAGCTGCTGGGCGCGAAAGTGGTGCCCGTGCAGAGCGGCACCAAGACCCTGAAGGACGCCATCAACGAGGCCCTGCGCTACTGGATAGCCCAGCAGGATTCCACCCACTACTGCTTCGGCACGGCGGCGGGGCCGCACCCCTTCCCCACGCTGGTGCGCGACCTGCAATGCGTCATCGGGCGCGAAACCCGCGCCCAGATGCTGGAGCGCGTGGGCCGGCTGCCCGACATGGTGGTGGCTTGCGTGGGCGGCGGCTCCAACGCCATCGGCATGTTCCACCCGTTCGTGGATGACGCCTCGGTGCGCATCGTGGGGGTGGAGGCGGCAGGCACCGGCGAGCCGGGCTGCTACAACTCCGCGCCCATCAACCTGGGCCGCCCCGGCGTGCTGCACGGCCAGCACACCATGCTGCTGCAGGACGCGGACGGCCAGATAGAGCCGTCGCACTCCGTGTCCGCCGGGCTGGACTACCCCGGCGTGGGGCCGGAGCACGCGCACCTGGGGGCCATTGGCCGGGTGACCTACGGCATGGCCACCGACAGCCAGGCGCTGGAGGCCTTCCAGGCCCTGACCCGGCGCGAGGGCATCATCCCCGCGCTGGAATCGTCGCACGCGCTGGCGTGGGTGCTGAACAACCGGGACAAGCTGCCTGCCGGGGGACACGTGGTGGTCAACCTTTCGGGCCGTGGCGACAAGGACATGGAAATCGTGCGGGAAGTGTTGTTCCGCGAAGGAGAGCTGGCATGAGCGCGGCCATTCATACCGACATGAACGACATGCTGCCCGAGGCCCCGGTGTCGCGGCTGGAAGCCCGCGTGGCCGCCGCCAACGCGGCGGGGCGGCCCGCGCTGGTGCCCTTTCTGACGGCGGGCTTTCCCACCCTGGACCGCTTCTGGGAAGAAATGGACGGCCTTGATCGCGGCGGCGCGGACGTCATCGAGATCGGCGTGCCCTTCTCCGACCCGGTGGCCGACGGCCCGGTGGTGGAGGCGGCGTCCCTGCGGGCGCTGGAAAACGGCGTGACCCTGCGCTGGATCCTGGACGGGCTGAAGGCCCGCAAGGACCGCTACAACGCCGAGCTGGTGCTGATGGGCTACTACAACCCGTTCCTGCAGTACGGGCTGGAAAACTTGGCGGCCGACGCGGCGGCGGCGGGGGTGGCGGGCTTCATCGTGCCCGACCTGCCGCTGGAGGAAGACGCCGAGATGCGCGCGCTGCTGGCCGCGCGGGGCATAGACCTCATCGCCCTCGTCGGCCCCAACACCAGCGAGGAACGCATGGCCGAATACGCCGCCGTGGCCTCCGGCTACGTGTACGTGGTGTCGGTGCTGGGCATCACCGGCGTGCGCGAAGGCCTGCCGCCGGAAGTGCCGCAGACGCTGGCCCGCGCCCGCAAGGCCTTCCGTCTGCCGCTGGCGCTGGGCTTCGGCATCAAGGAGCCGAAGCAGCTGGAAGGCTTCCCCGACCGGCCCGACGCCGTGGTGTTCGGCTCTGCCCTGCTGCGCCACATCGACGCGGGCAACAGCGCGGAATCGTTCCTGGCTGCGTGGAAGTAACGGGACAAGATAGGACAGGATAGGGCGGGGCAGCGCCCTGCCCGCCGCGCGGATGTGGCGCGGCAGCATTCACAAAGCTTCGGGACCGTCCCGCCCTGCGCGGGGGACGGTCTCGTTTTTACAAGCGGGGTGGGGGGGGCGCGAAGCTGGGGCAGGGCGGGGGCACATCGGCCAGCCGTGGCGTCTGCCGTCGCGGGCATCCCGACCGTTTTGACAAAATCCGCCAAACCGGCTACCGGAACTGACCCCCAAGGGTACACCGGATCCCACCGGAAGCACGTGATACAAGGCCGGGCGGCGCGCCGTCCGGCCGCTTTTCGGCAGCACGACATCAGCACGACAGTACGGCCCCGCCCCGGCGGGGTCTGCGCAAAGGAGCGCCTCCATGCGGAAGACGGTCTACTGGATTGAAGGCGACGGCATCGGCCCCGACGTATGGAAGGCCGCCCGTCCCGTCATTGATGCGGCGGTGGCGAAAACCTACGGCGACGCGCGCTCCATCGAATGGAAGGAACTGCTGGCCGGTGAAAAGGCCTACGCCGCCACCGGCGAATACCTGCCCGAGGCCACCATGCAGGCCCTGCGCGGCGCGGAACTGGCCATCAAGGGCCCCCTGGGCACCCCGGTGGGCAAGGGCTTCCGCAGCCTTAACGTCACCCTGCGCCAGACGCTGGACCTGTACGCCTGCATCCGGCCCATCCGCTACTTCGAGGGCATCATGTCGCCCGTGAAGCGGCCGGACCTGGTGGACATGGTGGTGTTTCGCGAAAACACCGAAGACGTGTACGCGGGCATCGAATACAAGGCGGGCACGCCGGAAGCCAAGCGGCTCATAGACTTTCTGCGCAACGAACTGGGCGCCAACGTGGACCCGGAAAGCGCCGTGGGCATCAAGCCCATGACCGCGCGCGGCTCCAAGCGGCTGGTGCGCCGCGCCATGAACTTTGCCGTGGCCCAGAAGCGGTCCAGCCTTACGCTGGTGCACAAGGGCAACATCATGAAGTTCACGGAAGGCGGCTTTCGCGAATGGGGCTATGAAGTGGCGCGCGACGAGTTCGCCGATGTTTCCGTGCTGGAGGCAGACGCCGGGGGCGCGGCGGGCAAGGTGGTGGTGAAGGACCGCATTGCCGACGCCATGTTCCAGGAAGTGCTGATCCGCCCCGACCAGTACAGCGTCATCGCCACGTCCAACCTGAACGGCGACTACCTGTCCGACGCGCTGGCCGCGCAGGTGGGCGGGCTTGGCCTTGCGCCGGGCGTGAACATGTCCGACTCGCTGGCCTTCTTCGAGGCCACCCACGGCACCGCGCCCACCATTGCCGGGCAGGACAAGGCCAACCCCGGCAGCCTCATTCTGTGCGGCGCGCTGATGCTGGAACACATGGGCTGGAACGATGCGGCCACCCGCATCTACAACGCCATCAACACCACCATCGGCAACCGCACCGTCACCGTGGACCTGGCCTCGCAGATGGCCGGGGCCACCACCGTGGGCACCGTGGCCTTTGGCGAGATGGTGACCAAGGCGCTGTAAGCATGCTCTGAGCGGTGCTTTTGCCCGTTGGCGTCCGACCCGAAGGGCGCGAAGCGTGGCCGTTGGGCGAGCTTGCGAGCCCTACGGACACCGTGCGCAATGAGGTCAAACCTCGTCAACGAACAAGAATCCTGATTTAGAACAATGCTATGTGCGCAACGGGTAACATGGAATTAGTGATGACGCCCCCGGAAGCTCTCCGCTTTCGGGGGCGTTCTGCGTTCTGCCCGGTGGGCGGGCACGGCAGGGGCAGGCCGGGCGCTCGCCTGCCTTCGGTCGTGCATATGGCACGGCTGATGCATTGCCTGTGATAATGGTGGGATAGGTTGCGTGCACATCTTGCGCGTCGCCGGGCCATGCTTATGATTGTGCTGCCCCTTCCGAGGCTGTCATGCACCCCGGCAGGGCAGGAGAACACCATGAACACCAACCTTCGCACATTCACCCTCGCCGCCGTGTTGGCGGCGTTTGCCGTTACCGGGTGCGCCACCACCAGCATGCGCGCTTCGTCCCAACTGTCCGACGGCCAGTATAGGCAGGCGGCGGAAACCTACGCCGCCGCCCAGCGCGAAAACCCCGGAGACTGGCAGTCCGGCGTGCGGCGCGGTTATGCGCTGTACAAGGCCGGTGACTATCAGGCCGCCCAGGACGTGTTGCGCCCGCTGCAGGATACGTCCCGCGCGGCGGAATACGCCCGGTTCTGGGCGGGCATAGCCGCCATTGCCGCCCGCGACGAATCCGCCGCCCGCAGCGCGTGGTCGCAGTGGACCAGCAACCGCTACGAAATCGTGCGGGTCATCCGGCCGCGCGTGCAGCAGTTGCAGGTCGGTGAACTGGCCCTTGGTCCGGACGCCGCGCGCGGCTACGCCGAAGAAGCCGCCCTGGCCAACGCCCGCGAGGCGCAGGCCGATGCGCGCTATGGTTGGCGTCCCCTGTCGCCGGGCCGCTCGGCGTCCTACGAGCGCGACGCCTTTTCCGACACCATGATGCCGCTGACGCCCAAGGTGTATTTGCCGTAATGCTGGGCCACGTATTTTGACGGTGAATGGCAACGGTGCAATATTCAATGGATAGGGGGAGTGTGGGCAATGGTGGTTGCCGTGATGAATTCTAATCCTCCAGTTAGTGTTTTTTAATTGTAACGTCTGGTATAGCGCCTCATGGATATTGTGGACTGCTCACCGCATTTGGGGATAGACCAATAGTTTTGGATGGATAGAGTGTCCTTGGTTTTGAAAGGCGTGTGGGGGCGCTGGTGCAATTTGTAGATGTACGTGTCATGCGCTCTGGGTTGGTTTATATTGTTTCTATCGTTAGTATTCTAATTTTGAAGTTACACATTGTAATTTGCTTTTGATATGCGTGTTCGCAGTCGGGGTGGAGAATGGCACCGATAGCGCCTATTTTTGATGTAAGGTTATTCATTGTATTGTTGCTAGTGACGTTTTTGATTGATTTTTTTTCATGGAAATATGGTAAAGAATCAAATGAAAAATGGAAAAGAAATCTTCCTCCTTCTGCGAAATGTATAGGAAGATCCTATATTGATGGAAGAGTGCAATATTATACGAATATGATTGTTTCATCTGCGGGTGTAACGTGTATGGCGTCTTTTTTTTGTAGTGGATTTTCCATTCGTGGGCATGAGGCTTTGATCATTGTTATGTTTGTACTCATTCTTGCTATAAATATATCAATCAGAAGAATTTTATGTATTAACATGTCTTGGATATGTTATGATGAGCAGAGTGTTTACTGGAAAAAGTGGAATTCAAAAATAGTTAATAGATGCAGTCTGAAAGATATAATAAATTATAGAATAGGACCGGGAAGTAAGGGTCAGTTCTTTTATTTTTCTGATGGGCGCAAACTTCATTTTTTTAACCTTAGAAAGAATTTAGAAGACATGTGCTATAGAACTGGAATTATCGAATGGCGTAAGAAAGCAGGATTCAACAGCTTTACGGATTAATTACAGTTTTGGCTGCAAGAAACACTTGGCGTACTGGCCTTATGCGTCAGTTGGTGAGCTAGGCGTCAGACCTTGCGTCATGCATTCGTGGTGCTAGGCCAGAATCCTATCCGCCGTCGCGCCATCAGCCCGGTTCTAACGTGGTTCCCGTGGTCCCGGAAAGTGGACCGCAAACCCTTCTGTCCAGAATGTCAAAGAATTACACAGAATTTCGGGGGGCTGCTGGCGCGAATGCCCCATGATGCGGCAAGCCTTGCTTGCCCATCTGGCCCAACCCTTCCCAACCATCCCCGCGCCTGCTATCCCCATAGCCATGAAGCTGGCGGTCATTTCCGACATCCACGGCAACCTCGGCGCGTTCAAGGCGGTGCTGGCCGACATGGACGCGCAAGGGGCATCTTGCGCCGTGTCCCTGGGCGACAACGTGGGCTACGGGCCAGACCCCGGCCCGGTGCTGCGCCTTGTGGCCAGTCGGCACATCCCTTCGGTGGCGGGCAACCACGAGATGGCCGTGGCCGACGCCCGCTGGCTGCGCGAGTTCAACAGCCAGTCGCGCGAGGCCGTGCGCATGACCATGGACTGGCTGGACGACGACGAGGTGGAGCTGGCCCGCGCCATGCCCCGCGTGCTGGTGCGCGAAGGCTGCCGCTTCGTGCATGGCATGCCGCCCGATTCGCCCTTCACCTACCTGTACGAATTTCACGGCAAGCGGCTGGCGTCGGTGTTCGACCTGTTTCCGGAGCCCATCTGCTTCGTGGGGCACACCCACGACCTTGAACTGGTCCGGCGCGACGCCGACGGCGTGGTGGCCCGCGAACCGCTGACGGAGGGCGCGCGGGTGCTGCCTGCGGGCGGCCGCTACCTGATCAGCGCGGGCAGCGTGGGCCAGCCGCGCGACGGCGACAACCGCGCCAAGTACCTGTTGTGGGAACCCGCCCAGCGCCGCCTGACGGTGCGTTTCGTGCGGTACGACGTGCAGGACGCCGCCCGGCGCTTTCGCGAGGCGGGGGTGAATGAGCGGTATGTGTTGCGGTTGTTGTAGCGATTGCGTCAAAATTGTCCTTTCGCCCGTTGGCTACGTCAAACTTCGTCTGCCATGTCGGTCGAATACGATAAGAGTATACTCCCTCATGACAGACTCGTTTTCCTTGCCAACGAACGAAAATCCTAATTTTGACGAAGCCCCCGGGCCGCACGTCTTCCGTTCCATGCCATTCCCCCCGCAACCCTTTGCCACGACCCGCCGCCCGCGCGCCGCCATCCGCATCACGTCCCGAGGATTTTTTCCATGCGCATAGGCCGTTACGAGGTGTGCGGGCTGCTGGGCCGGGGCGGCATGGGCGCGGTGTACAAGGTACACCAGCCGGTTACCGGGCGCATCGCCGCGCTGAAGCTGCTGCGCCCCGCCGACACGCTGGCCGACCTTTCCGATATGGACGATCTGCGCCGCCGCTTCCTGCACGAGGCGCAGGTAATGGCAGCGCTGGATCACCCCCACGTGGCAGCGGTGTGGGATGTGGACGTGGCCCCGGCGGGCACGTTGCGCCTGCCCTCCGGCGATGATTTCTGCCCGCCGCCCGATGCGTGGGGCGGGGGAGAGGGGGCTGTGGAGGCCGCCGGGGATGCGCGAGACACGGACACCGCCGCCCCGGAAGACTGCGACCCGGAGCGCGATCGCGAGGCCCGCGTGGCCCGCTTCGGCGATCTGCCGTTCTTCGTCATGGAATACTACTGCCTGAACCTGGGGCTGCTGATCGGCGAAAGCTACCGGGTAGAGGCCCCCACCCGCCGCCTGCCGCTCCCGCGCGCCTGGCGCTACGCCGCGCAGACGCTGGACGCGCTGGCCCGCATGCACCACGCAGGGGTGATCCACCGCGACGTGAAGCCCTTCAACATCATGGTCACCGCCGAAGACGACGTGAAGCTCATCGACTTCGGCCTCTCGCGCTTGCGCGGCGAAACGGGCGCGCTGGCGCGGCAGGGGGGCGAAACGGGCGCACTGTCGCGCTTGCGCGGCGAAACGAGCGTATTGTCGCGCCTGGGCGGCGAAGCGCAGCCGCTGCCGCGCGGGGTCAAGGTGGGTTCGCCGTACTACGCCGCGCCGGAGCAGGAGCGCGACCCGGACGCGGCGGACGGCCGGGCCGACCTGTTCGCCGTGGGGGTGATGCTGTTCCGCATGCTGACCGGCGTGCTGCCCACGGACGAGGCCTTTGGCGGGCGCATCCCCCGCGCCAGCAAGCGCCACGCCGACCTGGACACGGCCTGGGACGACTTTTTCGCGCGGGCCATGGCCCGCGACCCCGGTGAGCGGTTTGCGGATGCACGCACCATGGCGGCGGAGCTGGATGCGCTGGTGGCGGCATGGCGTCAGCGAGTGGACGCGGTGTGCCTGCTGCCGGAAGAGGATGGCGCACCGGGTGATGGTGGCTTGGCTGATGATGCTGGCATGCCGGGCGGTGCGGGGAATCCGAAGGCTGTCATGTCCGATGGCGTTGGTAGCGCGGCGGGCGATGGTGGCGGCCTTTCGGGTTCAGTTGGCCGCGCGGCATCGAATGGTGCCTTGCCCGGACAGGTTCGTTCCACCCCGGTGAAGGTCATGCCCCGGCATGCCCGCGCCCTGTTCGGGCTGGACGAATTGTGGCGGCCCGCCGGCATGTCCTCGCCGTCATCGCGTGCATCGGGCGCAGCCCGCAACGGCGGCCCCGCGTGCGGGGTGCTGCCGGGGCTGCCCGAGAGGGGAGCTGCGGCTGCGGAGGCTTCCGTTGCCGCCGTCCCCGGCACTGCCCCCGCCAATCCCCCTGCCAGCCCGATTGATCTTGCCGCGCTGGTGGCGTACCAACCGGCCACGGGGCTGCTGTGGCAGCGCGGCGGCAGCGAATGGGGGCTGACCTTGGCCGAGGCCCGCGAACATGTGGCCGACCTGAACGCGGCGCGCTTCGCCGGGTTCGACGACTGGCGGCTGCCCACGGTGGACGAGCTGTGCACCCTGCTGGCCCCGCCGCCGGAAGGGGACGGCCATTGCGTGCCCCCCGTGCTGGACCAGTCCCCCGACCCGTTGTGGACGGCGGACCGCAAGTCGTTCACGGCGGGGTGGTTCGTCAGCGCGTCCATGGGCTTCGTGGGCTGGCAGGACGACACCTGCCGTTTTCATGTGCGGGCGGTTCGGAGCGTGCGCGGCGACGTCCCGGCGTAGGTTCGGGCACGGGCCGCGCCGGGCTGCGGCCTCGGCGTCGCCAACCCGATGCCGCGCAAGCTGTCCCCGTCTCGTTTGTCCCCCGGTTTTCGGCCCGCACATGCGACCTCAGCCTTGCGAACGCTGCGCTCGTTCGGCCTGCACACAACCGGCCCGCGCACAACGCCTTTTTATCCCTAATGGAATCCGGATGCACAACGAACACGACATGCCCGCCCTCGCCCCGCAGGACGCTGCCGCCGACACCGACTGCCGGGGCTGCGGCATCTGCTGCCGCAAGGGCGGCCCGGCCTTGCACGCGGAAGACCTTGCCCTGTTCCGGGCCGGGCATCTCGCGCCCGAACACTGCCTTACCCTGCGCGCGGGCGAACTGGCCCGCGACCTGGACGGCCAGTTGCGCCCGCTGGAACGGGAACTTGTGAAGCTGCGCCCGCGCCAAATTTTACGGCAATCCGCGCGCGGCGGCGACTGGACCTGCCTGTTCCTGAACCAGGCCGACAACCGGTGCTCCGTCTACGCCCACCGCCCCGCCGAATGCCGCGCCCTGTTGTGCCGCGATACCCGGGCCATCACCGCCTTGCACGGGGTGGGTCGGGTGTCGCGGCTTGACGTGCTGGCCGCCTGGGCGGAAGGCGCGGCGGAACGCGCCAGTGCCGCTGTCGGACACTCCGATTCCGCCGATCCTGCAGATTCTGCCAATCAGGCTGCACTCGCCGGTTGCGCCAACCCCGGCGTGCCGTGGGCGGACATCCTGGCCGCGCACGAGGAACGCTGCGGCTACGCCGTATTGGCACCCGTGGGCGCGGCCCTGCAACGCGCGGCGGAAGATCTGCGCGCCCGCAACCCCGGCGCGGTGCATCCCGTGCCCCTGCCCGGTCTGCCAGACGTGCCTGATGCGCCTGATGCGCCTGATGCGGCGGAAGTGGCGGAAGTGGCGGAAGTGGCCGAAGCCGTCGCCACCTTTCTGGACGCCGTGCGCTTCGATTTCGCCTTCCGGTCGCTGGTGCGCGAACGCGCCGGAGCGGCCATGGAAGAACTGGATTTCCTGCTGGGCCGAACCCTGGCGGCCACGGCGGTGATGTACGGCGTGGCCGTGCGCATGACCGCCGACGGCCCGGAACTGGTGCTTCCGCCCGGTTCCGTCAGCTGACTGCCGCGAGAGGGCATCGGCCCGGCCCCGGTGCGCGCCCGCTTGCCGGGCATAGCCATTCAGCACCTGTCATTACCAATGGGGCCAACGGGACCAACCGGACCGGCGGGACCGGCGGGGCCGCCGGAACCATCGGACAGGCCGGGCACGGCGGCCATCCACCCGCCGCCCCCTTGCCCTGCGGCCCGCATCGCGGCATCATGCCGCACGCCCGGCGCACCCGCCGGGAAGCCTTCGAAAGGAGCCTGAAATGTACATCGTCACCGGCGGCGCGGGGTTCATCGGCAGCGCCATGGTCTGGAAGCTGAACAGCATGGGCATCGACGACATCATCATCGTCGACAACCTTGCCAGCACGGAAAAGTGGAAGAACCTCGTGAACCTGCGCTACGCGGACTACATCCACCGCGAAGGGTTCATGGACATGGTGCTGCACGGTGACCTGCCGTGGGAAGTGGACGCCATCGTGCACATGGGGGCGTGTTCCTCCACCACCGAGCGCGACGCCGATTTCCTGATGGAGAACAACTTCCGCTACAGCCGCATGCTGTGCGAACTGGCCATGCAGACCGGGGCGCGCTTCGTCAACGCCAGCAGCGCCGCCACCTACGGCGACGGCTCGCTGGGCTTTTCCGACGACGATGCGCTGATGCCGCGCCTGAAGCCCCTGAACATGTACGGCTACTCCAAGCAGCTGTTCGACCTGTGGGCCCGGCGCGAGGGCGTGCTGGATTCCATCGCCAGCCTGAAGTTCTTCAACGTGTACGGCCCCAACGAATACCACAAGGACGACATGCGCAGCGTCATCTGCAAGTCGTTCCACAACGTGAACAACGCGGGCCGCATCACCCTGTTCCGCTCCAACCACCCGGACTACGCCGACGGCGGCCAGATGCGCGACTTCGTGTACGTGAAGGACTGCGTGGACGTGATGTGGTGGCTGCTGGAACACCGCGAGGTGGGCGGCGTGTTCAACGTGGGCACCGGCACCTCGCGCACCTGGAACGACCTTGCCCGCGCCGTGTTCGCCGCCATGGACCGCGAGCCGGTCATCGAATACATGGACATGCCCGCGCACCTCGCGGGCAAGTACCAGAACTACACCCAGGCCAGCATGGACAAGCTGCGCCGGGCCGGGTGCGACGTACCCTTCCGGTCGCTGGAAGACGGCGTGGACGACTACATTCGCGGCTACCTGGCCACGGACGATCCGTATCTGGGGTCGGAAGGGTAGAAGCCGGGCTGCCTTTCGTCCACTGCCCCCATGCGGGGGCGGCGGGCCGAAATCGAAAATGCCTGCGGGGCGGACCGCGCGAAATGCGCGGCCCGCCCCGTTGTTTTTCGTACTGCCAAAGCGTTGGGGCAACGTGTGGAAGGGGGGCGTCAGCGCGGCCCGTGGCCATCCGTCCGGGCATGCGTCCCGTTCGCGTCTGGTCCGCATCCGGTCCGTGGCTGGCCGCGCGTCTGGCCGCGCGCCCGAGCATGTGCCCGGCCACGTGTGCCTGGCGCTACCCCTCGGCCAGCAGGTCGGCCACGTCGTCCGGGCTCAACGGCACGGCCAGCATCAGCAGCAGTCCGTCCGGCTCGCGGCGCACGTGCAGCAGGCAGCTCAGGTCGCGGGCCAGCTTGTAGCTGACGGCCAGCGGCTGCGGCCCCTGCTGGTCGCCGAAGGGCATCAGCGAAAGTTCCGCGTCATGGGGCAGCGGGAATTCGGTGCGCATCAGCACCTCCACCAGTTGGCCCCGGCCCAGGTCGCGGCATCGGATGGCGGTTTCGCTGCCGGGCGCGCCGTGTTCCACGGCCAGGCCCGCCATGCCCACCACGATCTGGGTCAGCAGGTCCGGGTCGGACAGGACGTGGGGCAGATCCGCCGGGGCCTCCACGCGCAGCGTCACCCCCTTGCGCAGCAGCGGGCCGTGCAGCAGGTCCGCCGCAAAATCCAGCACGGCGGCCAGGCTGCATGGGCGGCGCGCCACGTCAACGGGGGCCAGGTACTGCTGCACCCGGTTGATCAGGGCCTCCAGGCGGCTGGCCTCTTCCAGCACCACCTCCGCCTCGTGCGCGTCGGGAAACTTGCGGCGCAGGGTGCGGGCAAAGCCCGCCAGCGCGAAGACCGGGTTGCGGAATTCGTGGGCTATCTCGTCCACCAGCGCGCCCAGGGTGTTCAGCTTTTCGCGCTGCACCAGCAGCCGTTCCAGAAACACCCGGCGCGAAAGGTCGATCAGCACGCCCTCTATGCGGCCCGGCATGCCGCGCGCAAGATCGGGCGAGGCCACGGCAGTGGACCGCGCCTGCACGAACAGGGGCACCCCGCGCGGGTTGACCATTCGGAATTCCAGCGAAAAGGGCGCGCTGGCCGCGAACGCGCCGGAAAACGCGGCGCGTACCCGCTCGCGGTCTTCGGGAAACACGTTGCCCATGAACCAGCCGGGCTCCAGCAGGGCCTGGTCCGGGTTCCAGCCCAGCACGGGGCGGCAGGCCTCGTTGACGAAGGTGAGTTCCAGCGTGTCGTCCAGGCTGAAGACCACCACCGGCAGGTTCTGCACCAGCCCCGCGTAGCGCGACTCCATGGCCGTAAGGCGCTCGCGCAGGCGGCGGCGCTCCAGGCAGTTGCGCACCGTCAGCCCCAGCATGTTCATGTTCAGGATGGGCTTGGTGATGTAGTCCCACGCGCCCAGCTTGAAGGCGTTGATGGCGTCGCCGATCTCGGCCCGGCCGGAAACCACCACCACCGGCACGTCGGGGTGCTCCGCCGACATGTGCTCAAGCACCGTGTCGCCGGAAAGGCCGGGAATGCCCAGGTCCAGCAGCACCACGTCGGGCCGCCGCTCGCGCACGGCCTGCAGCGCCTGGATGCCGTCGGCGGCCTCCATGACCTCGTAGCCCTCGTCGGTGAGCCACGCGGCGATGGACTGCCGGATGACCGGGTCGTCCTCCACCGAAAGCACGCGGGTGGGGGCTGATGCGGCGTCGTGCGGGGACGGGGCGTGATGGACGCCGGGCGGCGGCGCGAGGGGTGGGGGCTGCGGGGACATGGTGGCCGGGCTCCTTGCGGCCGCGCGGCGCAGGGGCGCGCGGGCTTGGCGTTGCGGACACGGGGTGTTCCGTCGGCAAAGGGCTCAAGGCGTAAGGCGGCCGAAGGGCGGGGATGCGCCCGGCGCGGCATGGGTATCTTGTCCAGAGTACCCCGCCGGACGCATTGGGTAAAGGGGTTGAGCGGAAACGGTGCGCAAGGGGCGCGGGGGGGGGAGCGCACCGCGCCAGGCGCGAAAGGCGGGGGCGCGGGCAGAAAGGCGCACTCCTGCCCGTGGCGGGCCGCCGGTGGCGTGCGCAGGGCGCGCTGGCCGGGTTTTTCGCCGTGCCGGGGCTAGGCGCGCCGCTTGAACATCCGTTCCAGTTCGCCGGGGGTGAAGGTGAGCACCGCCGGGCGGCCATGGGGGCAGAAGTCGCGCCCCGGCGTGGCCAGCCATTGGGCCACCAGCCCGGCGGCCTCGTCGGGCGTCAGGCGTTGCCCGGCCTTGATGGCCCCCTTGCAGGCCATCATGGCCCACAGCCCGCCAAGGTCGTTGGTGCGGCCCGCCACGGCCTCGCGCAGGAAGGCGGCGGCTTCGGAACGGTCCAGCAGGGCGGGCACGGCGCGGGCGCTCACCGTGGTGCCGGAGGTTTCCAGCGCGAAGCCCAGCGCCTCCAGGTCGGGGCGCAGCTCGTGCAGCCGTTCCGCCTCGGCCGGGTGCAGGGGCAGCTCCACGGGCAGGGCCAGGAACTGGCCGTTGCCCGCCGTGCCGCGCCGCCGGATGCGTTCGTGCAGCACGCATTCGTGGGCGGCGTGCTGGTCCACCAGCAGCAGGGTGTCGCGGCCCCGGCGCAGCACCAGGTAGGTGTCCGCGATCTGGCCGAGGTAGGTGTACTCGCCAATGCGCACGCCGCCCTCGCGGGCGTCCTGCGGGGCGAAGTCGGCGGGGGGGGCGGCATCGGCGAACGGGCGCGCCCCGTCCGCCAGGTGGGCCGGGGAGGCGGCAAGGCCGGATTCCTCGGCCACCAGCAGCGAGGGGGCCGGGCCGTCGCGCCGCGCGCCGGGCAGGCCGGGGCGGAAGTCGAGATTCGGCTCCGCGTCGTCGGCGGGCCGGGCCGCGCCGGGGCCGGATGGCCCGAAAGGATCGGCGGTGGCGGGGTACCCCGCCGGAGCATCCTCCACAGCGCCGGGGGCATACGGGTCGCCCTCGCGCGGGCGCTTGTCGATGATCACGTCGCGGGCGTCGGCCTGTCCCCAGAAGCCCAGGGGGCGCGCCTCGCGGCGGGGGGCGTCGGGATCGGCCAGGCGCGGCCCTGCGGCGTGCGTGCCGGTGAAATCCTGATGGAAGCGGGGCTGGCCGGCCTGCTCGCCCAATCCGGCCTGTCCGGTGATGCCATTCCGCCAATCGCCCGTCTGGCCCGCCCCCCGGTCCCTGCCCGCGAAGGGATCCTGCCCCGGCCCTGCCTCGTCGCCCGCGCCCATGGCGGGCATGCGGTCCAGCGATTCGCCCAGCGCGCGCAGCACGGCCACGAACACGGCGCGCTCGTCGCGAAAGCGCACCTCGTTCTTGGCCGGGTGCACGTTCACGTCCACCTCTTCCGGGTCGATGTCCAGAAACAGCGCCAGCTGCGGGTATTCGCGGGCCAGCAGGCGGCCCTTGTAGGCCTCGCGCACGGCCTTGAGCAGCAGCCGGTCGTTGACGGCGCGGCCGTTCACGTACAGCAGCATGCGGTCGGGCCGGGGCTGCGCGCCGCGCGGGTCGGCGGCAAGGCCATGCACGCGGATGCCGTCGGTCATGCGGTCGAAGGGGTGCAGGGTGTCCACCACGGCCGGGGGCCACAGCACGGCCAGCCGCCGGGCCAGGGTCTGCCCGGCGGGAAAGCGCAGCACCTCGCGCCCGCCCGCGGACAGGGTGAAGGCCACGTCCGGCCGGGTCAGGGCCAGCCGGGCGAACAGTTCCTGGCAGCGTTTCAGCTCGGTGGCCTGGGTCTTCAGGAATTTCAGGCGCGCGGGCACGTTGGCGAACAGGTCGCGCACCTCGACGATGGTGCCCCGGTGCAGCGCGGCCGGGCCGGAGGCCACCACATGGCCGTGGGCTACCTCGATGAAGGTGGCTTCGCCGGGCGTGCCGTCCGGAGAATCGGGGGATGCCGGGGCCGTGGGGGCCGAGGTCATGCGGAACCGCGACACCGAGGCGATGGAGGGCAGCGCCTCGCCCCGAAAGCCGAAGCTGCCGATGCGGGCCAGTTCCGCCAGGTTGGCCACCTTGCTGGTGGCGTGGCGGGTGACGGCCAGCTCCAGCTCCTCGGCCGGAATGCCGCCGCCGTCGTCGCGCACCATGATCAGCGACTGCCCGCCGTTGTCCAGCGCCACCTCCACGGTGGTGGCCCCGGCGTCCAGGCTGTTTTCCACCAGTTCCTTGACCACGCTGGCCGGGCGTTCCACCACCTCGCCCGCGGCGATCTGGTTGCGCAGGTCGGCGGGCAGCACCTGGATGCGGCGGCGCGAGCCCTGGGACGCGGGCCTGGCGGCGGGTTCGGCGTTGGGGGAAACGGGGGGACGGGCGGTGTCGTGGTCGTGCGTGTGCATGGTCCATCTGTAGCCACTCGGGCGGGCAAGGTAAAGCGGCGGTGGGGAAGGGCGCGCGGCAGGGGCGCGGGGGAGTTGGGATGCCCCGCCACCGGTTGCCAGTTACCGTGCTCGCCCTGCCCGTGCCCGCCCCTGTCCGTGCGTACATTGACGACAGCCAGCCCGGAACGGCGCTCCACATTTGCCCGGATGATAGTTGATGACACCCCCTCGGGCCCGGCGATAGATTGAGGCCATGCAGCCACTTCTTCAGTTTGACGACATGTCGTTCGCGTATGCGTCCGGCAGGACGGGCGATGGCGCGCCCAGCCCCAAGGCGGGGAGCGTTGCGTCGCCCCCCGTGCCAGCGGGGGGCGGTGTGCCCGCTGCGCCGGATGCGCCCGCCGCCCCCGCCGCGCCCGGTGTGGCCGGTGCGCCTACCCCTTCCCTTCCGCCCGGCCTTTTCCATGTGAACCTTGCCGTGCGCCCCGGCGATTTCGTGATGCTCACCGGGCCGTCGGGCGCGGGCAAATCCACCCTGCTGCGCCTGGCGGTGCGGCTGGAGGAGGCCGACGCCGGGGTGGTCCGGTGTGGCGGCCGACCGGTGGCGGAGATTCCACCGGCCGAACTGCGCCGCACTCTGGGCTTCGTGCAGCAGACACCCACGGTGGGCGCGGGCACGGTGCGCGACAACCTGCTGCTGCCGTTCTCCTTTGCCGCCAACAAGGGGCTGACGCCCCCGGACGACGCGGAACTGGCCGGGTGGCTGGCCCGCTTCCGGCTGGCCGGGGTGGGGCTGGACGCCACGGCGGCCGCGCTCAGCGTGGGGCAGCGCCAACGGGTGTGCATCATCCGCACGATGCTGCTGCGCCCGGCCGCCCTGCTGATGGACGAGCCCACCAGCGCGCTGGACCCGGAAAGCAGCGGGGTGGTGGAAGCCCTGACCGAGGAGTTGAACGAGGACGGCGTGACCGTGCTCATGGTCACCCACGGGGCCTACCGCCCGGCGCGCCGCCCGTGGCGCGACGTGCGCGTGCAGGACGGCGGGGTGCGCGAAGTGGCGGTGGCCCTTCCCGATGACGCGGACGCCGCCGCGATGGCGGCCGGGGGTGCCGCATGAACGACCCGCTGGGGCTTGCCTACATCCAGATCGGCCCGTGGCAGTTGGCCGTGGCCGTGGTGTTCGTGGTGCTGGCGGGCGCGCTGTCGCTGGCGCACCACCTGAAGCTGGAACGCGACCTGGCCATCGGCACGCTGCGAACCTTTGCCCAACTGTTCGCCATGGGCTACCTGCTGCGCATCCTGTTCGGCCTGAAATCGGCGCTGCTGGTGGTGGGCATGTACATGGTCATGACCTGGTTCGCGGCGCGCATCGTCAAGGGGCGGGTGCGCGAGAAGAGCGTGGACTACTTCATGCCCACCCTGCTGGCGGTGCAGGTGACCTTCTTTCTGGTCACCTTCGTGGTCACGGGGCTGATCATCGGGGCCAAGCCGTGGTGGGAGCCGCAGTACTTCATTCCCATCGGCGGGATGGTGGCGGGCAATTCCATGAACGCGCTGGCCGTGGCGCTGGACCGCCTGTTTTCCGACCTGCGCGCGCGCAGGGCAGAGGTGGAAATGCGCCTGTGCCTTGGGGCCGACCGCGACGAGGCCAGCGCCGACATCTTTCGCGAGGCGCTGCGCGCGGGCATGATCCCCTCCGTCAATTCCATGATGGGCGTGGGCCTGGTGTCCATACCCGGCATGATGACCGGCCAGATCATGGCCGGGGCGGACCCGGCCGACGCCGTGCGTTACCAGATAGTGGTCATGCTGATGATCGTGGCGTCCACGGCGCTGGCCACGTTCATGGTGTTGCACCTGGTGCGAAAACGTTGCTTCGGGCGCGCGCATAACTTACTGTTGAAAGCGTAGGGCGTGGAAAAGGCGGACGGCGTGGTTACGGACACCGCCCGCCGCATGCCTTGCACGACTGATGGTGACAACCGGGAGGACGAACGACCAGTTATTCCGCGACCATACCAGTTCGGCACGAGCCGGGCACAAGCCAGGGAGGAACGCCATGCGCCAGATTGATCGCATCGACCGCGGTGTTTTGCGGCAGCCCCACGTGCCATCGAAGCCGAAAGGCTATGACCCTGAACTGATGTTTGTGGAATGCGCCCGTTGCGGCAGGCCGGTGATGTGGGAACAGGGCCGCGCAACCGTTGTGCTGCATGGCGTGGGTGTACAGACATCCGACCTTGACGACCATTGCATGATCGTCACCGACGGATGCTCGCACTGCCGCCCGGCAGAGGACGACTACCGCATGAAGGTCATCCGCATCAGCGAAATCGTACATCGAGATCTGCTGCGTGACGGCGAAGCGGTGGGCAACGCCTGACGGGCAAGGCCAAAGACCCGACGGACCGGAACAGACCGGACCGGAACAGACCGGATGAGACAGGAAGGCGGCGTGCCCGCACGGTCACATGGGCCGGGCGGCTGCGGCACGCGCCGGACAGCCGGATCAGAGCAGCTGGCAAGATCAGGAGCTTTGAGGAATCAGTTGATTTGACTGGATCGGAAGATTTGACCGGAACAGAGGACTTGAGGGATTCGCAACCTCCCGGTTGCCCCACGGCAAGGGCGTAACCTTGTCGGCAAGGATCGAATGAACGACGGCCGCGTCCCCATGGGGCGCGGCCGTCGTTTGCGTGCGGGAAGCAGGCGTGCCTATTTCCGGTACCGGGCTTCCAGTTCTTCTCCGGCCTTTTCCGCATCGGCCTTCATCTTGGCGCGGGCGGCGGCAAGGCGCTGGGCCAGGGCCGGGTCGGCCAGGGCCAGGATTTGCGCGGCCAGCCAGGCGGCGTTGCGCGCGCCCGCCTTGTCCAGGGCCACGGTGGCCACCGGAAAGCCGGGGGGCATCTGCACCGTGGCCAGCAGGGCGTCCATGCCGCCAAGGGCCGACGCCGCCACGGGAATGCCGATGACCGGCTTCTGGGTGCGCGCGGCCACGGCCCCGGCCAGGTGGGCGGCCATGCCCGCCGCGCAGATGAACACCTGGCAGCCTTCGGCCTCCAGCCTGGTCACCAGCGCCTCGGTGCGTTCCGGGGTGCGGTGGGCGGAGCTGACGGTGAACAGGTAGGAAATGCCCAGGCTGTCGAGCACTTCGGTGCAGGGCTTCACGGTGGGCTCGTCCGAGGCGGAGCCCATGAAAACGGCAACCTTGGTCATTGCTGGTCTCCTGTGGTCGATACGGGTTCGGTACGTGGGCGTTCCGTGCCGCCGTGCGCCGGTACAATCCGGACGGGCATCTGCTGGACGGCGTGGCGGAACTCGAGGGCAGTGCCGGAAACGTCGTGCGTGGCCTATGTTCGATCTGCTGGAACCGATTGGGCCGATTGAAGCCGGTGGGGCTGACCAGGATTGGCGCGGAGCATGTCCTGTTTGCGGGGCAGGGCCGCGGCGTGCCGTTCCCCACCCCGCCATGCGGGTGTTACCCCCCGCGCTTCAGGCCCTTGGCCCCGATGTCGCTGCGGTAGTGGGCGTTGTCCATGTGCACCTTTGAGACGGCCTTGTACGCCAGGGCCTGCGCGTCGGCCAGGGTGCCGCCAAGGGCGGTGACGCACAGCACGCGCCCGCCGCGTGACACGGCAACGCCGTCGCGCCGCTCGGTGCCCGCCTGGAAGACCTTCACCGGGCCCAGCGCCTCGGCATCCTCGATGCCGGAAATGGTCATGCCCTTGGCGTAGGAGCCGGGGTAGCCCTTGGCCGCCAGCACCACGCCCAGCGCGGTTTCGCGCTTCAGGGGCAGGGAGGTTTCGTGCAGACGGCCCTGCGCGCCCGCCACCATGATGGCGGCAAGGTCGCCGTCCAGGCGCATCAGCAGGGGCTGGCATTCCGGGTCGCCGAAGCGGGTGTTGAATTCCAGCACCATGGGGCCTTCGGCGGTCATCATCAGGCCCGCGTAGAGCACGCCGGTGAAGGGATGGCCGCGCTTGATCAGTTCGCGCAGCACCGGGCGGATCACGAGGTCGATCATTTCCTCGTAGCGCGATTCGGGCAGCACAGGCGCGGGGCTGTACGCGCCCATGCCGCCGGTGTTGGGGCCTTCGTCGTTGTCGAACACGGCCTTGTGGTCCTGCGCCGAGGGCAGGGGGATGACCGTTTCGCCGTCGCACAGGCACAGGAAGGATGCCTCCTCGCCCGCCAGCGCGCTTTCCACCACCACGCGCGCGCCCGCGTCGCCAAAGGCGCGCTTGACCATCATGTCGTCCACGGCCTCCAGCGCCTCGTCCACGCTGCGGGCCACCACCACGCCCTTGCCGGCGGCCAGGCCGTCGGCCTTGACCACCACGGGCGCGCCGTTCTGGCGGATGTAGGCGCGGGCCGCATCGGCATCGTCGAACACGCCGAAGGCGGCGGTGGGCACGCCCGCCGCGCGCATGACTTCCTTGGCGAAGGCCTTGCTGCCTTCCAGTTGCGCGCCGTAGGCGTCGGGGCCGAAGCAGGGCACGCCCGCCGCGACCATGGCGTCCTTGATGCCCAGCACCAGGGGCAGTTCCGGGCCGGGCACCACGAGGTCGATCTTTTCGTCCAGCGCAAAGCGCACCAGCGCGGGCAGGTCGCCGTCGGAAATGGGCACGTTGGTGCCTTCCAGGGCGGTGCCGCCGTTGCCGGGCGCGATGAAGATGTCCTTGACGAGGGGGCTCTGGCGCAGCTTCCAGGCCAGGGCGTGTTCACGCCCGCCGGATCCGACGATGAGTATCCGCACTGTGGGCCTCCTGATGCGGCAAGGGTGATGATGCGGGGGCCGCGCGGCGGGAAGCCGGGCCGGGGTTTTCCCCCGCCGTGATTCGTGGTAGCTCTCGGACGCGCCCCCGGATTGTATACAATCCGGTGAGCGTCATGCGACGCCGCATTCCGGTGCCTTCAGGCCACGTGCGGTCCTGACGGCCGGGTGCGGCCCCGGTTTCCGCTGGCGGTGCGCCCATGGCGGGCACAGCCTGCGGCAAGCCGTCGGCGGCTTTCCGGTGGGTTGCCGCCCCCCGCGCAAAGGGGGGGGCGGGCCGGTGCGTCGCGTGGGGCTCAAATACAGGCTTTTGCGCCCGCGCACAAGCCGCGCCGCCGTACAGGGCCGCCGTATCGTGCCGGTGTCGCGCGCCGTGCCCGTGCCCACATATTCCGCCGTCCCGAGGAGTCCGCTTCCATGTCGCAGCATCGCTTCCTGCCCCATCTCGACCCGGAAACCCTGCATCGCGTGCAGACCGAGGGCCTGCGCTGGACCGTGCGCCACGCCTACGCCAACTGCCCGGCCTACAAGGCCAAGTTCGACGCGGCGGGCGTGCGCCCCGACGACATCCGCACCCTGGACGACATCGTGCGCCTGCCCACCACCAGCGTGGAAGACCTGCGCGAGGGCTACCCCCTGCCGCTGCTGTCCGTGCCCGAGAGCGACGTGGTGCGCATCCACGCCTCGTCCGGCACCACGGGCAAGCGCAAGATCCTGGCGTACACCCAGAACGACGTGGACACCTTTGCCCTGCAGATGGCCCGCTGCTACGAGCTGGCGGGCCTTACCCGCGAAGACCGCGTGCAGATCGCCGTGGGCTACGGCCTGTGGACGGCGGGGGCCGGGTTCCAGCTGGGGTCCGAGAAGTTCGGCGCGCTCACCGTGCCGGTGGGGCCGGGCAACCTGGAGATGCAGTTGCAGCTGCTGGTGGACATGGGCGTGACCTGCCTGGGTTCCACGGCGTCCATGGCCCTGCTGATGGCCGAGGAAGTGGAGCGCAACGGCCTGCTGGACAAGGTGAAGCTGCGCAAGGTCATCTTTGGCGCCGAAACGCACAGCCCGCGCATGCGCGCCACCTTCGAGCAGAAGCTGGGGCTGACGGGCAGCTACGACATCGCGGGCATGACCGAGATGTACGGCCCCGGCACCGGGCTGGAATGCGACGCGCGCGAGGGCCTGCACTACTGGGCGGATTTGTTCATCATCGAAATCCTGGACCCGGCCACCCTGCAACCGGTGGCCCCCGGCGAGGTGGGCGAGATGGTGGTGACCTCGCTGCGCAAGGAGGCCTCGCCGCTGGTCCGCTACCGCACCCGCGACCTGACGCGCATGCTGCCCGGCCAGTGTTCGTGCGGGCGGTGCATCCCCCGGCACGACCATATCCTGGGCCGCTCGGACGACATGATCATCTTCCGGGGGGTGAACATCTACCCCGGCCAGATCGCCGACGTGCTGCACGAATTCCCGGTGCTGGGTTCCGAGTACCACATCCAGCTCACCCGCACCGACGGCCGCGACGCCATGCTGCTGCAGGTGGAACGGCTGGAAGGCACCACGGCGGACACCGACGCGGGCCTCACGCGCGAGGTGTGCGACCGCCTGCACAAGAAGCTGATGGCCCGCGTGGCCGTGCAGGTGGTGGACCCCGGCGTGCTGCCGCGCTCGTTCGGCAAGTCCAAGCGGGTTACCGATTTGCGCATGGCCGACGGGTAGGGATTGTTACGCTGTGGTCCTTTTGTCCGCTGCCTTCGTCAGAATAATTTTTTATTCCGGTCGAATACGATAAGAGTATACTCCCGTCATAAAAAACCGTTCTTCCTTGGCAGAGGGCAAAAATTCTCACAGCGTGAACAAGCCCTTTTTGCACTCCTGCGTTCTTGCACGCCCCCACATGCCTACAATCCGGCCCGCCATGCCAATCCCTAGCTGAGTATCCGGCTGGCCCACACCTGCGCGTCGATGTTGCTGCGGGCCACGTCCATGGGCGAAAAGCCCAGCCTGGCCATCAGCGGCATGGCCTCGTCCCACGCGCCGCGTTCCAGCAGCACGGCCAGACGCAGTTCGTCGTGCATGGGTGAAGGTTCGCCGGAAAGGGCGGCCCGAAAGTCCGCGTCCAGCGGCAGGTGGGCCAGCAGGCCAGGCATGGCGATGCCCAGCAGGGCGTCCAGTTGCGACAGCAGCCCCAGCAGGAACATGGCTTCCGGCGCGTGCGAGCAGGTGCGGGTAACCCCGCACAGCAGTTCCAGGAATCGCGCCCGCGTCACGGCAGAGCGCATGGCCTCGGCCGGGGCGGCGCTGCCCGCCGTGTCGGCCAGGGTGATCACCAGCAGCCACTTGCGCAGCGTCTCGAAGCCCAGCAGAGAGGCCGCATGCTGGACCGATGTCACTTCCTTCAGCAGGGCGAACCACGCGGAGTTGATGTACCGCAGCAGTCGGTAGGTCAGGCCGGGGTCCACGGTCACGGCGCGCACCAGTGTGTGCGGGTCGACCTCGCCGGTCAGCGACTGCATCAGGTGCAGGCGCGCGGTCTGGGCCGATGACAGGGTGCGCCCCGGCACGATGACCGGCCGCGCGAAGTGGTAGCCCTGGAACAGGGTGTACCCCAGCATGCGGCACAGCCCGAACATGGCCGCGTTCTCCACCTTTTCCGCCAGCAGCACGGCGTGGTGGCGCTTGCGCAGGCTGGCCGTGAGGGCGTGCAGTTCGGCCTGCGGCACGGCCAGCACGTCCACCTTGATGATGTCGGCCAGCCCCAGCAGCGGCAGGGCCTGGTCCTGCCCCGCGAAGTCGTCCACGGCCAGGCGGTAGCCCGTGCGCTTCAGGGTGTGCAGGGCCTCCACCAGTTCGGGCGTGGGCTGCACGGTTTCCAGGATTTCCGGGATGCACCGGTCGGGCGGCAGCACCTCTGCCGCGCCGGACAGCAGCAGCCCTTCGGGAAAATTGATCAGAAGGGGCGTGACGCCGGGAATGGTCTCGCTGGCGATGGCGTAACCGTCGGCGATGACCGAGGCGGTGGCCGCGTCGGGGTCGCCGATGCGCGCGGGCCCGCTGGGGCTGTCGCGGAACAGCAGTTCATGCCCCCACAGCGAGCCCGAGGCGTCGAAAATGGGCTGCCGGGCAATGAACACGGTGGGGGACTGTTGCGTGGTGTTCTGGGCCTGCATGGGTGCGGGCTCCGCCCCGCGTGCGCGTGTGCTGGACGGCGGGCGAGCCGGGCGCGCCGTGCCGGTGGACAGATCCGGGATGTCTAGCCTTACAGTATGGCAGGCGTCGCCCGCAGGTGCAAGGTGGTGATGCCCCCTGCCACGGGAAGGGTGAGTGCGCCGCAGATGGGGGGGCACCACCTCGTGCTGCGGGCCTGCGCGACTTTCTGTCCACGTGGGACGCAGCGCCGGGGGCGGGTGTTGTTTTTTGCTGCAAAGACACGTAGATGCAAGGGGCTACCCCTCGGCGGCAATGGGGAGGAGAGGAGGGTCTGGTGCTCAAGAAGATCTCCACGAGGGATCTGAAACCCGGCATGTACGTGGTGGACATGGGCCTGTCGTGGCTCGAGAATCCGTACCTGTACAGCCAGGTTGGCGTCATCGCCTCTGAAGGCGACGTGCTGCGCATTCAGCGCGAGGGCTTCATGGAAGTCTTCGTGGATACGCGCCGTTCGCTGGGGGGTGACGGCACCGACGGCCTCAGCGACGAAGAGGCCATTTCGGCCGAGCTGGCGCGCGACCTTGGCGACGAGGACCCCCTGGCCCCCTTGGTGCCGCTGGCCGAGGAAATGCCCCAGGCCCGCGCGCTGTACGACGATTCGGTAGGATTCGCCCGCAAGGCCATGGACGTCATGCGCAAGGACGGCTTTGTCGACGTGCAGGCCGCCCAGCCCATGGTAGAGGGCATCCTTTCCAGCGTCACCCGCAACGCCAGCGCGCTGCTGGGCCTTTCCAAGCTGCGCACGGTGGACGAATACACGTACTCCCACTGCATCAACGTAGCCGTGCTGGCCGTGGTTTTCGGGCGGCACCTGGGCTTTGGCGACATCACCCTGAACCGGGTGGGGCTGGCCGGGCTGTTCCATGACCTCGGCAAGGCCCGCGTGCCCGATTCCATCCTGAACAGCCCGCGCCGCCTGACGCCCGAGGAATTCGGCGTCATGAAGCGCCACCCCGAACTGGGGTGGGAACAGGTGCGCGACAACCCCATGGTCTACGACGAGGTGCTGGCGGGCATGCTGGAGCACCACGAGAAGTACAACGGCCTCGGCTACCCGCGCGGCCTCAAGGGCGAGGAGATCAGCATCATCGCCCGCATCCTGGCCGTGGTGGACGTGTACGACGCCCTTACCAGCCGCCGGGTGTACAAGGCCGCCATGCTGCCGCACAAGGCGCTGGGCCTGATGTACGGCATGCGCGGGCAGGATTTTCACCCCGGCTTCGTGGAACGGTTCATCCGGTGTCTTGGCATCTACCCCGTGGGCAGCGTGGTGGAACTGAACACCGGCCAGCGCGGCGTGGTCAGCAAGGCCAACGCGCGCGAACCGCTGCTGCCCGAGGTCATCGTGGTGCGCGACCCCAAGGGGCGGCCCGGCCCGGCCCGCAGGCTGGACCTTTCCGGCCAGACGGCCGTGAAGGTCATCGCCTGCCTCGACCCGCGCGACGCGGGCATCGACCCCGGCCAGGTGCTGGGGGTGGAGTAGCCGCGCCGGGGCGCGCCAGCGCCACTGTCCGGTCCGGGGGGCGCTGACCAGAGCCCTTCCGCCCCGAGGCGGGAACAGGATTTTTCGTGCGAAACGGGGGCGCTCCATGCCGGGGCGTCCCCGTTTCGCGTGGCGGCCGCGCCGGGCTGGCGAGCCGCCGGACATCACGCGGTGATCTGCACGATGAGCGCCTGCAACCGGTCGGCCTGCTGGCGCAGCCCGTCCACGGCGGCGGCCGCCTCGTCCATGCCGTGGGCCATGCCCTCGGCCACCTCGCGGATGACGTCGATGGCCATGGCCGCCCGCGCGGCCTGGTCGGCCTGAAGGCCAGCGCCGTCGGCGATGGCGGCCACCTCGCCGGTGGTGGCCCCCACCAGTTCCACGATGCGCTCCAGCGCCTCGCTGGATTCGCGGGCCAGTTGCGCCGTCTCGTCGATGGCCCCGCCGGATGCGTCCACCCGGTTCATGCTTTCGCGCACCCCGTGCTGGATGGCGGTGATGGCCGCGTGCACCTCGCTGGTGGCCTGCATGGTCTTTTCCGCCAGCTTGCGCACCTCGTCGGCGACAACGGCGAAGCCGCGCCCGGCGTCGCCGGCGCGGGCCGCCTCGATGGCCGCGTTCAGCGCCAGCAGGTTGGTCTGGTCCGCGATGTCGGCGATGACGCCCATCACGCGGCCGATGGATTCCGCCTGCCCGCCCAACTCGCGCATGCCGCCACGCAATTCCTCCGACCGCTCCACCACGCCGTGCATGGCCTCGCGCATGCGGCGCACCTTGTCCGCCCCGTCGCGCGCCTCGTCCCCGGCCTTGTCGGCTGCGTCGGCGGCGCGCCCGGCCAGGCGGGTGGCGTCCACGGCCGTGGCGTTGACGTCCTGCATGACCGAGGCGGTCTCATCCACCCGGTCACGCTGGGTCTGCGCGCCAAGGGCCGCGTCGCGCACGCTGGCGGACAGCGACTCGGAGCGGTCCACCACCTCGCGCGAGATGCCGTCGGCCTCGCGCGCGGCATCGGCCAGACGTTCGTTGCGGGCGTGCGCGTCGGCCTCGGCCTCACGCAGTTCGGTGAGGTCGGTGTACAGGCAGATGCCGCCGATGAGGGAATCATCCATGGAATTGCGCAACTGCGACGCGGCAATGTTCACCCGCCGCACCGCGCCGCGCCGCCCGGTAATTTCCACCTCGCGGACGACCGAATCGCCGTCGCGCATGACCCGGCCCACCACGGTCTGGCGTCCGGGGTCGCCGTAGAAGAATTCCGAGGCCCCCATGCCAAGGTACTGTTCCGGGGTGCCGTCGCGCTCAATGAGCACGAGCAGGGCCGCGTTGCAGCGCAGCACCTTTTCCTGGGTATCCACCACCAGGTAGGGGGTCTCTATGCTGCGCAGGATGCCCTCGGCGAAGCCCAGCGCGCCGGTAAGGCTGCCGGTCATGGCGCACAGGGCGTCGGCCACCTCGCGCATTTCGCTATGGAAGTTGCCGGCCAGTTCCATGCAGCGGGCCCCCTGGGCCTGCTCACGTGCGAAGTCGCGGATGGCGTGCAGCGGCCGGATGACCTGGCGGTGCAGCACCAGCACGGCCACGCCGCCCAGGGCAAGGGCCAGGCACAGCCCCACGAACTGGCTGACCAACAGCGTGCGCACCCGGCTTTCCGATTCGCCCTGCATCAGGGCGACCGCCTTGTTCATGGCGTCCAGCACTCCGTCGCTGGCGGCGAGCAAGGCGGCCGCCGTGTCCGGGGTGGCCGCCGCGCCTTCGGGCAGGGCGGCCTCGACCAGGCCGCGCAGGCGCAGCCATTCGCCGCGCACGGTCGCCAACTGGTCGCGCACCGGCCCGCTGGGCGGGGGTAGCTGCCCCGTGGGGCCATCGAGCTTCAGGGTGAGCGGGGCCGCGCCGCCGTCGATGAACGCCGCGAGGGTGGCGTCGAAGACGCGCAACTGGTTGGCAATGGACTGGCGCAACGCGGCCGGACCGCCGTGCAGCAGGGACAGCGCCTCCTTGGTCATTTTCTGGCTCAGCATGCGCTGACGCCCGGCAAGGTTTACCGCCATGCCGTCGGTGGTCTGGCGGTTGGAAATGACGATGACCGCCGCGCAGATGGCGACGGCAAGCAGCGCCTGGCCCAGGACGGCGAGCAGTATGCGCAACCGGATGCTCATATGGCGTACCACCTATCCATGCCTGCATGACAGGGGGCAGGGGAGATGTCCCATGATTATCATGCGCGCGGAAAATGTCAGCGCGCGCACGAAAAGGGGACGCCCCTCGCCGGAGCGTCCCCTTGCAGTGACGACGATTGCCGTGGCGCGCCCTAGGGCATCAGCGGGGCCAGCATCAGCCCGGTTTCCACGGGCAGGCCGAACATCAGGTTGGCGTTGGCCACGGCCTGGCCGGAAGCGCCCCGGCACAGGTTGTCGATGGCGGAAATGATGACCAGGCGGCCGGTGCGCTGGTCCGTCACCACGCCGATGTCGCAGAACATGGTGCCGCGCACGTGGCGGGTTTCCGGCAGTTGCCCGGCGGGCAGCACGCGCACCCAGCGCGACCCCTGCCAGGTCTGCTCGAAGGCGGCCTGCACGTCCTGCGGGCTGACGGGCTTGGCCAGCTTGGCATAGATGGTGGCCAGGATGCCCCGGTTGATGGGCAGCAGGTGCGGGTTGAACGAAACCACCATGGGCGCGCCCGCGATGGCCGACAGCTCCTGCTCGATTTCCGGGGTGTGACGGTGCTTGCCGATGTTGTACGCCCGGAAGGTGTCGGACACCTCGCAGAACAGCGTGCCCACGGCGGCCTTGCGGCCCGCGCCGGTTGCGCCGGACTTGGCGTCCACCACGATGCCGTCGGTTTCCACCAGCCCGTGCTTGAGCGCCGCGTACAGGCCGAGGATGGTGGCCGTGGGGTAGCAGCCGGGGTTGGCCACCAGCCCCGCCTTCTTCACCGCATCGCCATACAGTTCCGGCAGGCCGTACACCGCCTGGGGCAGTTCGGCACGGCGGGTGTGGGGCACCTTGTACCAGGCCTCGTACACGTCGGGGTCGCGCAGGCGGAAGTCCGCCGAAAGGTCCACCACGCGCAGGCCGCGCTGGCGCAGGGTCGCGCCCATTTCCATGGCCGCCCCGTGGGGCACGGCCAGAAAGGCCACGTCGCAGTTGGCGGCCAGGTCGTCCGGGTCGGGCGCGGTCATGCCCACGTCGCCGCCGGGCAGCCCGCGCAGAAAGGGATAGATGTCGGACAGGGGGCGGCCCGCCTCGGTGCGCGAGGTGGCCCGCACGAGGCGCATGTTCGGATGGCCCGCCAGCAGGCGGGTAAGTTCCATGCCCGTGTAGCCGGTAACGCCCACGAGCCCGGCGCGGATGCTAGTCATGCCGTGATCCTTGCGCTGTTTGATCTGTTTGATCCGTGTGGTCCGTGTGGTCCGTTCGATCTGTGGAATCTGACGGTTATTTCCTGTGCACCACGTACTTCATGCGCAGTTCATACAGCACGCCTTCCAGCAGGCGCGCCTCGTCCGCGTCGGCGCAGCCGCGCGTCTTTTCCTGCAGCATGGTCAGCACGTCGATGGTGTGCTTGGCCATCAGCAGGTTCTCGCCGGTGCGCCCGGTGTCCGGGTCGGGCACTTCGCCCAGTTGCACCAGCGCCGACGAGGCCAGCGACAGGATGAAGGTGGAAAAGGTCACCTGCGGCATTTGGGGCGCGCCGTCCTGCGTCCCGTCCTTGGCCCCGCCAGCCGCGCAGCCGCAGCCGGTGCGTTCGTTGTCGGTCATGGTCACATCCTCGCGTTTGGGGCCGGGCATGCGTTCCATTGCTCCGGCGCTCCTCGGACCCTCGTACCGCCGAGGGGCTGTTGCAAAATTAGGTTTTTTGTCCGTTGGCAAGGAAAACGAGCCTGCCATGAGGGAGTATACTCTTATCGTATTCGACCGACATGGCAGGCGAAGTTTGACGCAGCCAACGGGCGAAAGGACAATTTTGCAGCAGCCCCTAAATTTCCGTTCCCGGCGCAACCGCCAGCCCGGCCTGGTAGGCGGCCAGGGCCTGTTCCAGCACGTCGCGCGCGCCGATGTACCCGCCGCAGGCCCGGAAGCCCTCGGCCAGGGCGTGCAGCCCGGCGGCCAGGTCGGCCCAGTCCAGCCAGCCCATGTGGCCGATGCGGATGATGCGTTCCTTCAGGTGGTCCTGCCCGGCGGCCATGATGACGCCGTAGCGTTCCGCAGCCACGCGCAGCACGCCGGTGGCGGGCACGCCTTCGGGCAGCAGCACGCTGGTCAGGCCCCATGTGTAGCCTTCCTTCACCAGCGGCTCAAGGCCCATGGCCGTCACCCCGCGCCGGGCCATCTGGGTCAGCGCCCACTGCTTGCGGTACACGGTGTCCAGCCCCACCTCGCGGAACATGTCCAGGCTTTCGTTCAGCCCTATGATAAGGCTGACCGGCGTGGTGAACAGGGTCTGCTGCTTTTCCTGGTTGGCCAGCTCACCCCGGAAGTTGAAATAGAAGCACGAGGGGGGCACGGTGTCCGCCTTGCGCCAGGCCCGCTCGGACAGCGCGATCAGGCCGAGGCCCGGCGGCAGCATCAGCCCCTTTTGCGAGCCGGTGAGCAGGCAGTCGATGCCCCATTCGTCCATGGGGCAGGGCGAGATGCTCACGGCGGAGATGCCGTCGGCCACCAGCAGGGTGTCGCGCCCGGCGGTGAGCCTGGCGATCTCGCGCACCGGGTGCAGGGTGCCGGTGGAGGTTTCCGACAGCTGCACCAGCACGCCAGCGGCGTCCGGGTGTTCGTTGAGGGCGGCTTCCACTTCCGCCGGGGTGACCGGGCGGCCCCAGTCCACCACCACGGAAACCACGTTCAGGCCGCGCACGGCGGCGATTTCGCGCCAGCGCTGGCCGAACTTGCCGCCCTCGATCACGATGACCTTCTCGCCCGGCTTGAACAGGCCGTGCACGGCGGCGGTCATGACGCCCGAGCCGGAACAGGCCATGGGCAGCACCGGCTGGGCCGTGCCGAACAGCTCGCGCAGCTTGGGCTGCACCGCCGCCATGATGGCCTTGAAGGCGGGTTTGCGGTGGTGGATCATGTCATGGGCCATGGCCAGCCGCACCCGTTCGGGCGTGGGCGTGGGGCCGGGGGTGAGCAGGCGTGGCTTGTCGAGCATGCCGCAATGTCTCCGGTTCAGGCGCGGAAGATCCGCGCGGTGAAGGATTTCAGGTAGTCGGTCTCGGCCATGGCCGGGTGTACCGGATGGTCCGCGCCCTGATGCCCCTGTGCGATGATCTGGGCCTGCATCTTCCGCTTTGCCGCGGCATGGGTGAGCACGCGGCGCAGTTCTTCCCTGTCGAGGTGCTGCGAGCAGGAACAGGTGACGAATACACCCCCATCGGCCACCAGGTCGAGTGCCAGTTCGTTGGCCCGCTGGTAGGCCGTCAGGCCCTGCTTGGCGTCCTTCCTGCGCTTGATGAACGCGGGCGGGTCCAGACAGACCAGGCCGAACTTGCGGCCCTCGCGCCGCAGTTCCGCCATGGCCTCGAAGGCGTCGCCTTCTATGCCGTCGGCGTCGTCCACACCGCCTGGCCCATAGGCGCGGCCATTGGTCTTCACGTTTTCCACCGCCAGTTCGACGGCGGGCAGGGACGCATCCACCAGCGTCACCGAGGCCGCGCCAGCGCGCGCCGCCGTGGCACCAAAGCTGCCCACGTAGCAGAACACGTCCAGCACGTCCTGCCCCTTGGCGAAGCGGGCGGCAAAGGCCCGGTTGTCGCGCTGGTCGTAGAACCACCCGGTCTTCTGCCCGGCGGTGAGCGGCACGGTGAAGGTGCAGCCGTTCTCGGAAATCTCCGTGGTGTCGGGCACGGAACCGTACGCCACGCGCACCTCGCGGGTCAGCCCTTCCAGTTCGCGCGAGGCCGTGTCGTTGCGCAGCAGCACCCCGGTTGCGCCGGTGGCCTCCACCAGCGCGGCAACCACCGCGTCGGTCTGGGCGTCCATGCCCGCAGTGGTGATCTGGGCCACCAGCGTGTCGCCGTAGCGGTCCACCACCAGCCCGGGCAGCATGTCGCCCTCGCCAAAGCACAGCCGGTAGTGCGGCGTGTCGAACAGCGCCTGCCGCAAGGCCAGCGCGCGGCCAATGCGCGTTTTGAGCAGGTCCGCGTTCAGCGGGTCGTTCTCGCGGCGGCTCACCATGCGAGCGCAGATCAGCGAGGCCGGGTTCACGTAGGCCGTGCCCAGGCAGCGGCCCCCGTCGTCCAAGACCAGCGCGGCCTCGCCCGGCGCAAAGTCCTTGAGCGGCGTGCGCTGCACGTCCACCTCGTTGCTGAACACCCACAGGTGCCCCACGCGCAGTCGGCGCTCTTCTCCGCGTTTCAGGATCAGTGTCTTCATTGTGTCCGTGTGTTCTGGAGATGGTTATTTGGATGCGGGCCGGAGCAGTTCGGCGGCCTGCTTTGGAAATTTTGCAATCAGCCACTTGAGAGTTTCAAGCTGGTCAAGCGATGTGGCGCGCCGGATTTGGGTTAACAGCTTGAGCAGGTCTGGTCGCGTCAGCGTTGCGTTGCTGGCTCCTTCGTTGCAAACGGAACAGATGGCACGCAGGTTGGTAGCGTCATCCGTGCCCCCCATGCTCTTGTCCACAATGTGACCAATGTGGAGTCGGGTTTTGCGACTGGGATCATACGGATGCGGTTCGCCCGCCACTGCGCCGCACATTTGGCAGGTGAAACCGTTGCGATCAAGCACGAACGCCCTGGTCTCCTTGGAGATCGCACGTTCAAAGGCAGGCTGGGGCTTGGGGTTTTCGAGCAGGTATTGCCCCGGCTTAAGGTCGCTGCGGTCATGGTGCGTGAGTATCTGGTACCCCTCTTCCGTGCGCAATTCGCGAACACGACGTGCCCATTCGCTGATATTGCCGGAAACTTCCCGAAGTTCCGCAGATTCCATGACGCGCCCGATGTTGTCCAGAAAATGAGAGCGCAGCATGGTGCGCGCACCGGATTTCTTCTGTGTCATGATTACGCGACCTTGAAGAAGTGTTTTGCCGTAAGGCAGGCATGAATCTGCCCGCCGACGGCCGCTGCAACAGGGGGCGGAAAGGCATTGCCGATCTGCCGGTAGGCGGCGGTTTTTTTGCCGAGTATTGTCCAGCTATCCGGGAATCCCTGTACGCGTGCCGCCATGCGGGTGGTGAGGCGCGGCATGCCGACGAAGTCAGCAGGAGGAGCATCGTCCCAAAGCCCCATGCCATCCACACCAAGGGAGGCCCACGCCGCTTTGGCCCGGCTGGGGCCAAGGTCGGGTCCACCATGCTTCTTCGAGCCACCTACAAGGGTGGGGGCGATGGCGTTTGCCGTTTTCCGCCAGCGGGCCGCGCCTTTCCAGCCATTGGCGGCCATAAGGTCGTACAGGAGTTCGCCTACGCTGGGTGGGGCCGCTTGCAATGGTTCTGGCCAGTGGAATCCGTGGGCAAGTTCTTTGCGAATTGCCACAAAAACAACGCGTGGACGCAACTGCGAAACGCCGAAGTCGGAAGCGTTAAGAAGGCGCCAGCCCGGAGTGTATCCAAGCTTTTTAAGCTGCTGTTCCACGTGATTGCGGTAATCATCGAAGATGGCATCCAAAAGCCCCCGGACGTTTTCCAGCATAACGGCCTTGGGGCGGCACTCATCCACGAGGCGAATGGCTTCCGGGAAGAGGTTGCGTTCGTCGTTGGCCCCCAATTGTTTTCCGGCCTTGGAAAACGGAGGGCAGGGCACCCCCCCGGCAAGCAGGTCGATGCCCCGGTAGGCTACGCCGTCGAACGCGCGAACATCCCCTTCCATGACGTTCCAGGCAGGGCGATTGTGCCGAAGAGTGGCGCATGCGGCGGGTTCGATTTCTACAAGCGCGGCGTGGCCGAAGCCGCCCATCTCAAGCCCCAGGGCTTGGCCTCCTGCTCCAGCGCATATTTCGACAGAATTCAACATGAGTTATCCCTGTAGCAAAACGGTGTTCGGGGCAATATGTGTCCGCAGGGCAGGATTGCGGAAGAGTGTGCATGTCTAATGGGCAACGCCCCAGTTTTCCCCCTGCCCCCAATCGACGGCAAGGGGCACATCCAGCGCAACGCCGCCGGGGCGCACGCCGGACATGAGCGCGGCAAGGCGCTCGCCAGCGGCGGGGGCGTTGTCCTGCGGCACTTCCAGCAGCAGTTCGTCGTGTACCTGCAAGATGAGCCGGGCGTTCAGCGCGCGCAGGTCCGGGTCGGCATGGGCGGCCAGCATGGCCAGCTTGATGATGTCGGCGGCGCTGCCCTGGATCAGGGTGTTGATGGCCTGGCGGCGGGCCTGCGACTTCAGCTGGGTGTTTTCGGAATGGATTTCCGGCAGCAGGCGGCGGCGGCCCGCCATGGTGGTCACGTAGCCCAGCTCGCGGGCGGTGGTTTCCGCCTCGTCGTAGAATGCGCGCAGCTTCTGCAGCTTGCTGAAATACCGCTCGATGAACGCCTTGGCCTCGGTGAGCGGGATGCGCAGTTCCTGCGCCAGCTTCTGCGGCCCCATGCCGTAGATGAGCCCGAAGTTGATGGTCTTGGCGTTGCGGCGCTGGTCGGTGGAAACCTGGTCCTGCGCCACGTCGTACAGCAGGCTGGCGGTGCGGCTGTGGATGTCCGCCCCCTCGCGGAAGGCGGCCAGCAGCGTGGGGTCTTGCGACATGTGGGCCAGCACGCGCAGTTCCACCTGCGAATAGTCGGCGGACACCAGACGCAGGCCCGGCGCGGCGGTGAAGCAGGTGCGCATGCGGCGGCCCAGGTCGCCCCGCACGGGAATGTTCTGCAGGTTCGGGTTGCTGGACGACAGCCGCCCGGTGGCCGTGGCCAGCTGGTTGAAGGTGGTGTGGATGCGCCCGGCATCATCGACAAGGCGGGGCAGCGGTTCCAGATAGGTGGAACGCAGCTTCTCCAGCTTGCGGAATTCCAGGATGGCGTCCACCACTGGATGGCGGCCGGACAGCTTTTCCAGCACATCCTGCGCGGTGGAGGTCTGGCCGCCCTTGGTCTTGCCGCCCGTGGGCAGGCCCAGCGTGCCGAACAGCAGTTCGGCCAGCTGCTGCGACGAGCGGATGTTGAATTCGCCCCCGGCGGCCTTGTAGACGTCGCGCGTCAGGCGGTCCAGCTCGCCCTGCACCTCGCGCAGGAAGGCGGCGAAGGCGTTCAGGTCCACGGCGATGCCCGCGGCCTCCATATCGGCCAGCACGGGAATCAGCGGCATTTCCAGCGTGCGCATCAGGCGCGACAGCTGCGCCCCGGCCAGGCGGCCGGACAGCGCGCCCGCCATTTCCAGCGCCAACAAGCCGGGGTTGCCGGACGAGCGCTCCAGTTCGTCGCCCCAGCGGGCGGCCAGGCGCGGCCAGCCGTAGTCGCGCTCTTCCGGGTTCAGCAGGTAGGCGGCAAGGCCCAGGTCGAACCAGCGGGCCGGGTCCACGCCGCCCCAGGCCGGGTCGGTGCGCAAGAGGTGCTTCACGTCCGGCGCGGCCACCTGCGCGGCCTTGGAAAGGTGACGTGCCAGCGCGTCCACCGGGCCGGAATAGCGGCTTTCGCAATCCCCGGCGGCCACGGCGTAGGCGGTGATGGCGCCGTTGTCGAACAGCGGCGCCAAGGCGGCGGCCACGCCGTCGCAGTCGGGCAGCTTGCCGGGGTCCTTGCAGGTGCTCACCGGGTCGGCCCGGCGGCCCTCGTCGCCGAACAGGCTGGCCTGCACTTGGCTGGTGGAGCGCGGGGCAGAGGTGACGCTGCCGTTTTCGATCATGCCGGACAGTTCGCGGGTCAGCTGGCGCAGCTCGAATTCGCGCAGCATGGCCCCGGCCTCGGCCGGGTCCAGCGGGCGCACGGCGAGGTCGGGCAGGGTCACTTCCGGGCAGGCGTCGGTGGTCAGGGTGGTCAGCTGGCGGTACAGGAACATGGTTTCAAGGTGCGGCTCGAACTTGGCGCGCAGCTTTTCGGGCAGTTCGCCCACACGGTCGCGGATGTCTTCCAGCGAGCCGAAGTCCTTGAAGATTTTTTCCGCCGTCTTGGGGCCCACGCCGGGGATGCCGGGAATGTTGTCCGACGAATCGCCGATGACCGCCTGAAAGTCGGGCCAGCGGGCGGGGGCAAGACCCGTTTCCGCCGTGAAGTCCTTGAGCGTGACCAGCTTTTCTTCCTTGGCCGCCGGGTCCCACAGCACCACGTTGTCGTGCAGGCACTGCTTGAGGTCCTTGTCCGTGCCCACGATGACCACGGGGCGCTCGGCGCGGTGGCGCGCCGCCAGCGAGGCGATGCAGTCGTCGGCCTCGCACCCGTCGGAGACGACCAGCGGAAGGCCCAGCGCCTTTACCATGCGCTTGATGGGGTCCAGCTGCTGCACCAGCGGTTCCGGCGTCACGGCGCGCTGCATCTTGTACGGCGGGAACAGCTCGTGCCGGAAGGTCGGTCCCTTGCCGTCCAGCACGAAGCAGAAATTCGTGGGGCGTTCCTCGCGCAGAAGGCGCAGCAGGATGCGGGTGACGATGAACAGCGCGTTGGTGGGAAACCCGTCCGAACGCTGCATGCTCTGGTAGGCGTAGAAGCCCCTGAAGATGAAGGCCGAGCCGTCCATGAGCCACAGGGGCTCGCCGCGAAGGCCGAGGCGTTGGGTGAGCGACATGCTGGTTCCGGTTGGCGGTTTGGATGTGAGGGGATGGCGCGGGCCCCTTGCGAAGGGAGGCGAAGGGACGCGAAGGGGCTGCGCACGGACTGCGCAACGGCAACGCGCCCTGGCCGGGGCAACCTGCGCAAAGGGTATACGTCACGCCGCGCCCGAAGCAAAGCCGTGCGCGCGGGCGTGTACCGGCGGGGATTGGCCGGGACGGGGACGGAATCAGGATGCCGGATCACGTGCCGGGCTGCGTGCCGAAAGGAGGGCGAGGGCCGTCATCGCAACGGCTTCACCCGCTCCCGCACATCCCTGCGCCAGCGGTTCAGCGGGCGGCAGCAGCCTTCGCCCACCTGCAGCACGGCGGCAACCTGGGCGTCGGTCATCACCAGGCGGCAGCGGTAGCGCGCCCCGTCCCAGAACAGGCCGGGGCAGCGGCGGCGGTCGCCGTAGGCCTCGCGGCCCGGCGGGCACTGGGCCTTGGCGCAGCAGAAGCCGCAGCCCACGCAGTAGCGTTGCAGAAACAGCAGGGCGAACACGGCGC
Organism: Nitratidesulfovibrio sp. HK-II; assembly: GCF_003402415.2. Lineage (NCBI taxonomy): Bacteria > Pseudomonadati > Thermodesulfobacteriota > Desulfovibrionia > Desulfovibrionales > Desulfovibrionaceae > Nitratidesulfovibrio > Nitratidesulfovibrio sp. HK-II. Next base: position 3,617,755 of record NZ_AP036014.1, on the reverse strand, counting down.
ACCCTCCTTCCCCGTGTCTGCGGCGCGTGCCTGTGGCGCGCAGCTGACGCGCCTGGTCTTCGCTTCGTGGGGCGGCGCGGGCCGCGCGGCCGGGACGGGGATGCTTTTTCATAGCCCGCCGCGCGGTCGTTGTCAGCAGTGCGGGCCGCTCCCTCCGGCACGTCGCCCTCCTTTCGCTATCCTTTTTCGCCCGTGAGCGCGGTGCCCGCCGTCTTTCCGGCCAGCCCGCAGGCCCGCATTCCGCGCGTATTTTCATCACGTTTCCTCCGTTTATCGTCCCCGCGATAGAACCCGTTGCCCCTCCGCGCTACTCCCGTGGCTCACGATGCACGCCCCGCGTCCGGCTGTCCGATTCCGGATGCCCCGGCGAGGCGGGCGCACTCACCATCACACTCACTTCAACCAGCAAGGGAGGCGGGAATGGCGGATACCAACAACACGGGCGCGGCCCCGGCAAACGGAGCGGCGGACGCCGACGTCACCTGTTCACCGGTCCTCACGGGCATTCGGGCGGTGCTGGGCGAACGCACCCCCGGCAACATGGCCCTGTGGGCGCTGACCGCCGTGCTGCTGCTGGCGCTGGTCAAGGAATCGGTGGCCCCCTCGTGGACCGTGGCCTGGAGCCACCCCAACTGGGGCACCGTCAACGTGGTGCCGGTGCTGGGCATTGGCGTGGGCATGGTGGCCGGGTTCCTGGGCGGCATGGTGGGGGCGTTCATCAGCCTGTTCTCCGTGCCCCTGTACACCCTGTGGCTGGGCCTGCCGGTCAAGGTGGCCCTGGGCACCAACAGCCTTGCCTCGGCCGTCATCGGCCTGATGGCGGCCATGGTGCACCTGTCCAAGAAGACCCCCAACATGAAGGTGGCCTTCCCCATGATGGCCACCGGCTTTCTGGGCGCGGGCGCGGGCGCGTACCTTTCGCTGGGCATGACCCCGGAACAGCTGAAGATGTACTTCTCCGTGCTGGTGTTCGGCGCGGCGTTCTGGATGCTGTGGCGCGGCATTCGCCCCGCCCCGGCCAAGAGCGGCGGCTTCGTGGCCACCGAAAAGCAGGGCCTGCTGTACGCGGGCGGCGAATGGGGCGGCGTGCCCTACCGCACCAACATCCTGTACCCGGCCTTCGGCAACTTCTTCATCGCCGCCGTCACCGGCATCATCGGCGTGGGCGGGGGCTTTCTGTTCACCCCCATGCTGCACGCGGCCTTCGGCCTGCCCATGATGGTGGCCGTGGGCACCGGCAACTTCGTCAAGGTGGCCAACATCGGCTCGCAGTTCATCGTGCGCGGCGTGGCCGACACCGTCATCTACCAGCTGGCCGTGTTCGCCATGCTGGGCGGCTACTGCGGGGCCAACTTCGGGCGGCGTCTGGGCTGCGTGGTGGACACCCGCTACCTGCGCCTGTTGTTCGGCATCCTGCTGATCTTCGTGGGGTTGCAGTACATGGGCATTAAGCTCGGCCTTGGCAGCGCCTGATGTATCGCGACTTGTCCTTTCGTCCGCTGGCATCGTCGAACTTCGCCTGTCATGTCGGTCAAATACCAAAGAGTATATTCCCTCATGACAGGCTTGTTCTCCTTGCCAGCGAACAAAAATCCTGCGTCGCGAAAAGATAGCCCGAATCAGGGCTGAGAAGATTCATGAATCCCTGCGCCGCAGCAAGACGGCCCGCGTTTGGGCAAACTGAAGATCCATGAGCCCCAGTGCCGTAACGGGTGGGGGCACGTGAACGACAGAAAGAATGATGCGGTGGCCCCTGCGGCGCATCCGTAACGTATCCAATCAACGTCGGGAGAAACGACATGGCGAACAGAAAGGCCAGCAGGGCCGTGGACATCGCGCCGCGCAGCCTTGCGGAGGTGCGCACGGAAACGGTGGAGTGCGACCTGTTGATCATCGGCGGCGGCAACGCCGGGTGTTTCGTGGCCACCGAGGCCAAGCGGCTTGATCCGTCGCTGCGCGTGGTGATCATGGAAAAGGCCGAGATCATGCGTTCCGGCGCGTGTTCGGCGGGCATGGACGCCCTGAACACCTACATCCCCGAAGGCAAGACCCCGGAAGACCTGGTGCGCTGGAGCCGCGCCCAGGTGGGTGGCGGCCCCCTGCGCGAGGACCTGGCCCTCAGCAACGCCGAGGAGCTCAACGAGGCCATCGACGACCTGGAGCGCTGGGGCCTGCCCATCCTGCGCGACGAGAACGGCAAGATCCGTTATCGCGGCAAGTGGGACATTTCCATCCACGGCGAGCAGCTGAAGCCCATCATGGCCGAGAAGGCCATCGAGGCCGGGGCCGAGGTGTACAACCGCGTGGTGGGCACCGGCCTGCTCATGGACGGCGGCCGCTGCGTGGGGGCCATGGGCCTTGGCGTGCGCGACGGCCTGTTCTACGTGTTCCGCGCCAGGTCCGTGGTGGTTTCCACCGGCGGCGCGGGCACCCTGTACAAGTCGTACACGGCCGATTCCACCGACAGCGGCGCGCAGATCTGGATGTGCCCCTACTGCGTGGGCTCCGGCTACGCCATGGGCTTTCGCCAGGGCGCGGAGCTGTCCTCGCTGGAGCAGCGCTGGGTGGCCACCCGCACCAAGGACTTCTGCGGCCCCGTGGACACCATTTCGGTGGGCTACAAGGCCCCCATCATCAACTGCAAGGACGAGCGGGTCATGAGCCGCTACGCCCACCTCGGCGGCGACGCGGCCCCGCGCTTCATCCGGGCCAACGCCCCCATGGAGGAATGGCTGGCCGGGCGCGGCCCCTGCTACTGCGACACCCGCAACATGGCCCCCGAACTGGTGCAGGCCATGATGACCGACTACCTTAACGAGCGTCCGTCGTTCGTGCTGTTCCTGGCCAGCCGGGGGCAGGACGTGACCAGGGAGCCCATCGAGATCTACGGGTCCGACCCGTACATCATGGGCGGCCACACCATGGGCGGCTTCTGGGTGGACATGCAGCGCATGACCACCGTGCCCGGCCTGTTCGCGGCGGGCGAAACGGCGGGCGGCAACCCCAACAAGTTCGTGGGCGGCTGCGCGGCGGAAGGCAAGCTGGCCGCGCGCGGGGCCATTGCCTACATGGCGGCGGGCCTTGAAACGCCCGACGAGGCAGCCGTCACCATGCAGGTGGAGTCCGAAAAGGCCCGCGTGTTCGCGCCGCTGCTGCGCGGCGGCGACTACGACGGCGTGACCCCCACCGAGATGAAGGAACGTCTCCAGCGCCTGATGGACGAGTATGCGGGCGGCAGCTCGCAGTTCTACCGCACCAACGAGGAGCGCCTGGACTACGCCCTGCGCCACATCAAGATGCTGCAATCGCAGTTCGCCTACCTGAAGGCCGCCGACCTGCACGACCTGATGCAGGCCAACGAGACCATGGACCGCGTGGACGTGGCCGAGGCCGTGGTGCACCACCTGAAGGCCCGCCGCGAAACCCGCTGGGCCGGGTGGCAGACCCGCAGCGACTACCCTGGCCGCGACGACGCCAACTTCGACTGCTTCGTGGAAACCCGGCGCGACCCGGCCACCGGCGAGGTGACCGCCTTCACCCGGCCCTACGAGCAGCTGGTGCCGGGCGACCGGTTCAAGGCTTAACCGCATCTCATCCGGACGGAGGAACACATGCCGCCGAGAATACTGACCGAAAAGTGCAACGGCTGCGAAGGGCTGCCCGAATCGCGCTGCGAAGAAGCCTGCCCCGGCAACCTGATGGTGGTGGACGCAGCCACGGGCAAGGCCCGCTGCCGCTGCACGCGCGACTGCTGGGACTGCATGTCCTGTACCAAGGCCTGCCCCCGCGCCGCCATAGAGACGCGCATCCCCTACCAGTTGGGGTACCACAAGGCGTCCCTGCGGCCCATCATGGGCAAGGAGCACATCACCTGGAAGTGCGTGGACATCCACGGCGTGGAAACCACCTACAAGTATCGCAACCGCTTGCAGGCCGATAAGAACGCGTAATCACACTCCGGGGGGCGGGGGCGGCCCGGGCATGCGCTGTCCGATACCGCCCTTGCCCCCTTGCCATATGCCGCAGGAGCACTACGCTCTCCGCCAGGGGGGCCCATGGAACGCAACTGGCATCTCTGGACCGAGGATTTTTTCGCCGACCTGCCGGACGAGCGGGCGGCGTTTCTGGCGTTGTCGCGCCGGAGGGACTTTGCGAAGAACGACATGGTGTTCTTCGAGGAGGACTCCGGCGATTCGTGCTTCTACGTGGAGCAGGGCATCGTGCGCATTTTTCGCATTGCGCCGTCAGGCAAGGAGCCCATCTTTTTCCTGCGCCGCCGGGGCGAGATGTTCGGCCTGGCCGAGGTGCTGGATTCGGTGCCGCGCAAGGCCAATGCCCAGGCCCTGACCCCCTGCGTGCTGCGCGAGGCGGGACGGGACGAGTTCGAGAAGTTCCTGTCCGGCCATTTCGGCGCGGCGCGCAGGGTCATCGCCACGCTGGGCGGACGGGTGCGCTACCTGGGCGAGCAGGTGGGCAACCTGATGACCTGCGACGTGGGCACCCGGCTGGCCAAGCTGCTGGTGTACATGGCCTACGAGGTGCTGGGCGACGAGGCGGCATGGCTTGAACCGGCGGTGATCCCCGTGCGTCTGACCCAGGAGCAGATGGCCGCCATGACCGGATCGTGCCAGCAGACCGTCAGCGACTTTCTGCGCGAGATGCAGGACGAGGGGCTGGTGCGGGTGACCCGCCGCGAGGTGGTGGTGCTGCATCCGTTGCGGTTGCTGGAGCGCGCGGAACTGTAGAGGGTTTCGGCACGAGTGTCCTTTTGTCCTCTGACTGGCCGACCCGAAGGGCGCGTAGCGTGCCCGTTGGCGAGCTTGTGAGCCGTACGGGCATCGAGAGCAACGCTGTCAGAATGGATTTTTATTCCGGTCGAATACCATCAAAGTACGCTCTGCGGTCCTCATCCGTAAGGTTCGCTCCGCTCACCCAACGGCTGAAGCACTCCCTTTATAAAAATCCATTCTCCCTTGGCAGAGAACAAAAATCCTATTCGTGTCGGTACCCTCTGAAGCATCAAAAGTGTCGCGGTTGCTTCGCCGCCCACCGCGTGCTAGCACCGCGCCATGAGTACTCCTGTACGTTCCCCCCGTCGTGCCGCCCGGCCGGTGCTGCGCCGTGCCGCCACGCGTCTTTCCCCGCCCTGCGGCGGCTGCCCCGGCGATGTCCCCCCGCAAGGCGCGGACCCGTTCGCCCCTTCGCCTTGCGCGGGGTGCCCTTCCGTCCGTACCGAAACCGTGAACGATAGCCCCGCCGGGCAACCTGCCGGGCAGCCGGAGGCGTCGGCCCCTGCGGGCGCTTCCGCCACTTCCGTCCCGCCGCCCGCATCCGGTCCCGCACCCGTATCCGCACCCGCCTTGGCCCACGCCGCGCCCACGCGGGTGTGGCTGGCCCTGCTGGCCGTGGTGGCCGTGGGCATCGGCTGGCTGCTGGCCCGTCCGTTCATCCACACCCTTGCCGTGGCCATCGTGGTGGCCGCGCTGGCCGCGCCACTGCGGGAGCGCATCGCCCGCCGGGTGCACCAGCCGGACCTTGCGGCGGCGTCCACCATCGCCACCCTGCTGTTGTGCGTGGCCGCGCCGCTGGCCGTGTTCGTGGCCGCGCTGATTCCGCAGGCCCGCGCCCTGGCCCGCGCGGCCATGGCCTTCTACGCCGCGTCCGGCAGCGGCGCTGCCGACGGAACCGCCACCGCCGCATCCACGGCGGGCTCACTGCCCGCGCCGGTGGAACTGGGGCTGGCCCGGCTGCACGAACTTTCGGTGTGGGTCACCCAGACCCTGGCCGACTTCGGCATCGACGCCTCGGACATTGCAGACTTCGACCCGGCCAGCCTGCGCGGCACCCTGCTGGGCGCGGCCCGTCAGGCCGGGGAAGCCGTGCTGCACGGCATCACCGCCGGTGTGGGCAACGCGGTGTACCTGTTCGGCCATTTTCTGCTGATGCTGTTCATCCTGTATTTTCTGCTGCGCGACGGGCGGCAGATGCTGGCCTTCGTCAAGCGCGTCTCGCCGCTGGCCCACGCCCAGGAGGACCGGCTGATCTCGGCCCTGCGCGGGGTGGCCCGCTCGGTGTTCATGGGCGGGGTGCTGGTGGCGGTGTTCCAGGGCGTGATCGGCGCGGTGGGCTTTGCCCTGGTGGGGCTGCCCGCGCTGTTCTGGGGCTTCGCCATGTCCTTCGCGGCCATGATTCCCGTGGTGGGTACCGCGCTCATCTGGGCTCCGGCCACGGCCTACCTGTACCTTTCGGGCGAAACGTGGCGGGCGGTGTTTTTGCTGGGGTGGTGCGCGGTGCTGGTTTCCAGCTCCGATGGCCTGCTGCGGGCGTGGTTCATGAAGGAAGGCGCGGGCATCCCCATGCTTTACCTGTTCCTGGCCATTCTGGGCGGGTTGAACATGTTCGGCATGCTGGGCCTGTTGTACGGGCCGTTGCTGCTTACCTTCGCCATGGTGGCCCTGGCCATGTACGCCGAGGTGGCCGCCGAAATGGCCCCCAAGGACGGCGGGCCAATCCGGTAAGTCCGGCCAGTCCGGTAAGTCCGGCCAGTCCGGGCCAGTCCGGTAAATCCGGCAGATGGCCGCTGGCTCTGGGACCACGCCGGTTCGACGATGCAAAAGGCCCCCGCTCACGCGGGGGCCTTGTCGTGTTTCGTGTCTGTCCGGCCCGGATAGGCTCGGCCCGGATAGGCTCGGGCCGGACCTGCTCGGCCCGAAACAGCCCTGCTGTCGGGCAGGGCCGTGCAGGGGGACGCGGGTTACGCCTGCTTCAGTTCCTCCACCAGGCCGCGCAGCTCGGCCGCCATGCGGGCCAGTTCGGACACGGCGGCGGCCGACTGGTTCATGGCATCGGCGGTTTCCGTGGCGATGCGGTTCACTTCCTCGGTGCCCCGGTTGATCTGCTCGCTGGCGGCGGACTGTTCTTCCGACGCCGTGGCGATGGACCGCACCTGGTCGGCGGTGGTCTGCACGATGGTCACGATGTCGCCCAGCGAGCGCCCGGCCACGGTGGCCAGTTCGGTGCTGCGGCTCACCGCGCCCGACGCCTCCTCCATGCCCCGGATGTTCTCGCGGGTGCCGGTCTGGATGGCGCGCACCGCCTCGTCCACCTCGCGGGTGGCGTTCATGGTCTTTTCGGCCAGCTTGCGCACCTCGTCGGCCACAACGGCGAAGCCGCGCCCGGCGTCGCCGGCGCGGGCCGCCTCGATGGCCGCGTTCAGCGCCAGCAGGTTGGTCTGGTCGGCGATGTCGCTGATGACGCCCATGATCCGGCCAATGCCCTCGGCCCTGGTGCCCAGGTCGCCCAGGCTGCGGGTCAGTTCGCCCGCGTGGCGGCTGACCTCGTCGATGGCCTCCACCACGGATTCCACGACTCCGGCCCCTTCCTGGGCCGTGGCGCGCGCCCGGTCGGCGCTTTCCGCGGCGTCGGTGGCGTTGCGCGCCACTTCCAGCACGCTGGCGTTCATCTGGTCCATGGCCGTGGCGGCCTCTGCCGTGCGTTCGCGCTGCACCTCGGTGCCGCGCGACGACTGTTCGATCTGTGCGGCCAGTTCCTCGGACGCGGCGCCCACGCGCATGACGATGACGTCCAGTTGCCCGGCGGCATGCAACATGCCTTCGCGGCGGGCTTCCTCGGCGCGGCTCTTGGCGGCCTCGGCCTCCTGCACGGCGTGTTCGGCGCGGCGGGTCTGCTCCTCGGCTTCCGCGGTCTTGTGGTCCGCCGTGGCGATCATCTCGCGCAGGTTGCCCACCATGGTGCGCAGGGCGTCGGCCAGGGTGCCGATTTCGTCGTTGCGGCGCAGGTCAAGGCTGCGGCCAAGGTCGCCGTCCGCCACGGCCTGCGCGAAGGACACGCTGGACCCCAGCGCCCGCGTCACCCCGCGCACGATCCAGAACACCACCAGGCACACCAGCACGATGGCCCCGCCCCCCGTGGCCATGGCCGCGTTGCGGATGCCCGTGACCGACGCGGCGATGTCCGACGCGCTGACGTTCACCGCGATGATCCAGCCGGTGGTCTCGTTCAGGGTGAAGGCGGCGGCCTTGTGCTGGCCCTCGAAATCGTATTCCAGGGTGCCGGAGCGCCGGGCGATGAGCCTCTTGCCCCAATCGAACTCGTTCAGATCCAGCTTCAGCAGCAGGTCCTTCCTGGGGTGCGCGGCCAGTTTGCCGGAACGCGCCACCAGGAAGGCATAGCCGTTCTTGCCCACCTTCACCGGGTCCACCAGCCGGGCGGACAGCACGGCCAGGTCCACCGGCGCGGAGAGCACGCCCAGGACCTTGCCGTCCTTGCGGATGGGCACGGCCAGCACGAACACCGGCGCGTTGCTGATCTTGCTCATGAAGGCGTCGGTGATGGTCGTTTCGCCGCGCATGCCGTTCTTGAAGTAGTCGCGCTCGGCCAGATTGTCGCGCCCCACGCTGTCGGGGCGGGTGCTGGCCGCCACGATGCCGTCCGGCCCGATGACGTTGACGGCCTGGAGCACCGGGTTGGCCTCCATGATGTCGCGCAGGGCGGCGTTGGCCGTGCCCACGGGATCGGGGGCCGCGCCGCCGGGCGTGAGCACGCCGGTGATGTCGGCGGCCTTGGCCTGCGAGGTGAGGGTGGTGCGCAGGTCGCCCACCCGCTCGGTAAAGCCCAGGCTGGCTGTGGCGGCGATTTCGTTGGCCGTGGAAATGTAGCCGTTCCACAGGGCATCGGTGGCGTTGCGGTAGGACAAGGCGCCCGACGCCGCCATGGACAGCACGACCACGCCCACGATGGGCAGCAGGAACTGCGCGCGCAAATTCAGTTTCATGAAGTTCCCCCCGGCGGGGTTGCGGTAGGCCATCGCGCTGCCCGTCCCCCCCGGGAGGGCATGCGTGATGCGGGCGTGATGCCCTGGTTGCATGGTATGCACGATGAGTGTGGTCCCTGCGCACGGGCGTGACGTTGCCCGGCCCGGTGGCGGCAGCCGCGGCCAAAAGCCGGGGGGGCGCGCCGCGCGGGTGAGTGCGCGATGCCGCGTCGACGGGTGCGACGGCGGGCGGGACAGTGCGGTGGGTGCCGGAGGTGCGTGCCGCCAATCGTGTTTGTTTGATCAGGCAGTCACGCGAAGCGAAGGTTCCCCTTCAGGCGGGGAAAAGGTGACGGATGCAAGGCGGCCCGGCTGTCTTCGAGAGACCCGTGGCTTTCCGTCCCTACCTCACGGCAGGTTTGGCATTTGTCTCGCAAAGGCTCAACTGCGACATATCGCCTTTTCTGTCAATTGAATTGTAACCCCACCGTTACAAATGTTCATGAGTAGGTTTTTTGTTTGGCGATGGCGTTCTTTGTGCAATATTCCGATATGTTTCGAATATGCCTTTCGATGTCACAAGGTCGCGAGGGGGCTGGTTCGAGTTCGTACCCGGAAACGAGGCAAGCCCCCATGCGGGGGCTTGCCTGAATGTACCTTGTGGGTAGGGGAGTGCCTCTCGCGAGAAGGCACCCGTCGCGAAAGGGCGGCAATGGCAATGCCCGCCATTGCCGCATGCTGCGGGCGCTATTCCACCGTCACGCTCTTGGCGAGGTTGCGCGGCTGGTCCACGTCCTTGCCCAGGTAATCGGCGGCCTCGTAGCTGAACAATTGCAGGGCGGGCAGCACCAGGAAGGCGGCCATGGGGCCCCAGGCGTCGGGGATGGACCAGGGGTGGTCCACCTTCAGTTCCACGCCGGGGTTGGTCAGGGCGATGATCTTGCCGCGCCGGGCCTGCACTTCCTCGATGTTGGACTTCACCTTGGGGAACAGCTCGTCGTTCAGGGCCAGGGCAAAGGTGGGGAAGTCCGGGTCGATGAGCGCGATGGGGCCGTGCTTCATTTCGCCGGATGCGTAGCCCTCGGCATGGATGTACGAGATTTCCTTCAGCTTCAGCGCGCCTTCCAGCGCCAGCGGGAAGCAGTGGCCGCGGCCCAGGTAGAAGAAGCTCTTGGCCTTGGAGTAAGTGCGGGCCAGCACCTGCGCCTCGTCGCGCATGGCGGGCAGCACGGTTTCCAGTTGGCCGGGCAGCTTCTTGAGGGTTTGCAGCACGTTGGCCCGCACAGTGTCGGACAGCGCGCCGGTGCTGCGGCCCCAGTGCAGGGCCATCAGGGTCAGCAGCACCATCTGGCTGCACATGGCCTTGGTGGAGGCCACGCTGATTTCCGGCCCGGCCTGGGTGTAGATGACCGCGTCCGCCTCGCGCGCGATGGACGAGCCCACCACGTTGCACAGGCCCGCCACCTTCACCCCGTGCTCCCGCGCTATGCGCAGGGCCGCCAGGGTGTCCGCCGTTTCGCCCGACTGGCTGATGACCAGCACCATGTCCGCCGGGTCCAGGATGATGTCGCGGTAGCGGAACTCCGACGCGATTTCCACGTTCACCGGCACGCGGGCCCAGCTTTCCAGCAGGTGCTTGCCCCACATGCCCGCATGGTACGAGGTGCCGCAGGCCACGATGTGCAAGCGCTTGGGCACCGGCAGCGCGGCCAGCTCCGGCAGGGTCACTTCCATGCGGTTCCAGTCCACCCGGCCGGCCAGACAGTCGGTGATGACCTTGGGCTGCTCGAAGATTTCCTTGAGCATGAAGTGCTTGTAGCCGCCCTTCTGGGCCGCCTGCATGTCCCACTGGATGTGGTTGACGGTCTTGTCCACCGTCGACAGGTCGGCGATGCGCATGACCTTCCACGAATTGGCGTCGATGCGCACCAACTCGCCGTCTTCCAGAAACACCACGTCGCGGGTGTAGGGCAGGAAGGCGGGGATGTCGGACGCCACGAAGTTCTCGCCGGTGCCCACGCCCAGGATCAGCGGGGCGGACAGGCGCGCGGCGTAGAGCACGTCCGGCTCTTCCGGCGTGGTCAGGGCCACGGCGTAGGCCCCGTGGGCCTGGCGCAGCGCCCAGGCAAAGGCGTCGAGCGTGGTGGCGGTGTGCTTGCGGCCCTCGGAAATGAGGTTGGCCAGCACCTCGGTGTCGGTTTCGGAATGAAAGACGTAGCCCTTGGCGGCAAGGTCGGCCTTCAGTTCCGCGTAGTTTTCTATGATGCCGTTGTGCACGATGGCCAGATGGCCGTCGTTGGACTTGTGCGGGTGGGCGTTGCGTTCCACGGGAATGCCGTGGGTGGCCCAGCGGGTGTGCCCCATGCCCGTGGTGGCCACGGTGTTGGGGCACGAGGCCAGCTTTTCGTCAAGGGCGGACAGTTTGCCCTCGGCGCGCACGGTGATGAGCTCGCGGTTCTGGACGAAGGCCACGCCCGCGGAATCGTAGCCGCGATATTCGAGGCGGCGCAGGCCTTCTATGATGAGGGGAACGGCGGGACGATGACCGGCGTATCCGATGATGCCGCACATAGGTGGTGTGCTCCTTGGGAGAGGCGCGGCGGACGCCGCGCGGCGACGGCCGGGGTGGCCGCCGGAAGGTGTGTCGCGAGGGTGGCGGCGCATGCCGCCCGAACGATTCCTCGCGGTGTGGCATGTATCAGGTTTGCGGCACGGTTCGCAACTGGTGGCAGGGGGGCGGAAGCGGGGAACGGCGGCGGTGGAACTTGCCGGGGGCGGCCGCCGCGCGGCACGCTTGCCGGGCTGGCGCAGGCGATGCGCCATGCCCCGCCATGCCCCGCCATGTCCCGCCATGCCCCGCCATGCTCCGCCATGTCCCGCCATGTTCCGCCATGCCCTGTCACGCCGGGTCCGGCGGGGCGCATCGCACTCCGCTGCATGCCATTCCGGGTCGGCGCGCCCGGTCCGGACCTATTCCTCCGGCTCGGCCAGGGCCACCAGGTCGTAGGTGCGCGCCTCCACGATGTCCGCCTCCACCAGCGCGCCGGGGGCGACCCCGGCCCCGCTCACGTAGGTGACCCCGTCTATCTCCGGGGCCTGGAACCAGGTGCGCCCGGTGTGCAGGCCGGGCCATTCGTCGTGGGGGGCGTCCACCAGCACGGGCAGCCGCTGGCCCACGTATGATTCCATGATCTCCTCGCTGATTTCGGCCTGCACTTCCATCAGCGCGTCGCGCCGCCATTCCTTCACCGTGTCGTCAACCTGCTCGGGCATGGCGGCGGCGGGGGTGCCTTCCTCGGCCCGGTAGGCGAACACGCCCAGGTGATGGAAGCGCGTCTCGACCACGAAATCGGTGAGCGCGGCGTAATGTTCCTCGGTCTCGCCGGGAAAGCCCACGATGATCGAGGTGCGCAGGGCCGCATCCGGAAAGTGCTTGCGGATGCGTTCCACCACCGCGCGGGGGTTGCGCGCGAAGGGACGCCCCATGCGGCCCAGCACGTCCGGGTGGGCGTGCTGCAGCGGCACGTCGAAATAGGGCACGAAGGGCGCGCCCGCCGCCGCGAGGTAGGACAGCAGGTCGTCGTTGAGCCCGGCCGGGTACAGGTACATCAGGCGCAGCCGGTCCAGCCCCGGCAGCGGCAGCAGGCGGTCCAGCAGGGGGCGCAGGTCGCCCTTGCCGCTGGCCTTATTCAGGTCCTCTCCCCAGGCGGTCACGTCCTGCGCCACCAGGATCAGTTCGCGCACGCCCATGTCCAGCAGTTGGCGCGCCTCGCGTTCCAGCTCCGCCGCAGGGGTGGAGCGGTGCGGGCCGCGAATGGAGGGGATGGTGCAGAACGAACAGTTGTGGCGGCACCCGTCGCTGATCTTCAGCCAGGCGTACGACGGCCCGGTGGACAGCAGGCGCGTGCCCCCCGCGTAGCCGGGCGCGACGACGCCCGGCGCGCCGAACGCGGCCACGCCCCCGGACCCCAGGGCGTTGGCCAGCAGGTCCGGCCAGTTCTCGATGGACTGGTTGGGCAGCCACAGGTCCACCTCGGGCAGTTCTGCGGCCAGGTCGCGCTCGCCGTAGCGGCCCACCAGGCACCCGGCCACGGCCAGCAGGGGACGCCGGGCCAGCCCGGAAATCTCGTCCACGGCCTCCACCACGGTGCGCACCGATTCTTCCACGGCGGGCAGGATGAAGCCACAGGTGTTCACGAGCACCACGTCGGCCTCGGCCATGGTTTCCACGGGCCGCACGGGCGTGCCCAGCGCGCCCAGCAGGCGTTCGGTGTCCACGCGGTTCTTGGGGCAGCCGAGGCTGACGGAATAAACACTTATCATTGGATGGCGTTCCGGGTATGGAAAAGATGGAAGGTACCGCGTGCGCCCGTGGCGGCACATGCCCGTGCCACGGAAGCCGCGCCCACGCCCCCCGACCCAGCGAGGGCGGAATGTTGCGGACGGCGTGGTGCTGGGTGCCGCGTACCCGCAATGCGCGCCGCGCGCAAGCCCCCGCCGGAACCCCGGCCCCGCGCCCGCATGATGTCCGTCGGCCATGGCCGCCCCTGCCGCCCCCGCCGTTCCGGCAGTCCCCGCAGTTCGGACCAAGGAGCCCCGCATGACCACGCAGCCCTTCCCCGGCCCGCCCGCATCGCCCCCCACCGCACCGGAAACAGGCGAAGAACCACCCCGCGCCGCGCCGGGCTGCCCGGATTGCGGCCCGGCGTGCATGTCCTGCGTCCCGTCTGGCCTTGCCGGTCAATCAGGACAGTCCGGCCCATTGATGGCGGCAGCTGACCCGCACGACCAGGCCGCGCCGCCGCGCCGCCCCTTTCCCGTGGCGCTGGCGGGCGTGGGGCGCGCCTTGCGTCCGGTGGCCGGGCTGCTGCGCAGGCCGGATTTTCTGCGGGGCTTTCCGTGGGTGCGGCTGGCGGGCCTGCTGCTGACCGAACAGGACCACGAGGAACTGGCGCAACACGCCTGCCAGCCCCCCGGCCTTGGCGACGATGTTCCGCCCCCCGGCCCCGGCGCAAGCCAGTCCGCCATCAACTTCGCCATCCTTGAAGCCCGCGCGGGTCTGCCGCCCGTCCCCCCCGATCCCGGCGGCGCGCCCCGCTTCGATTCCGCCGCCGCCCTGTTCGCGGCCCTGCCCGACCTGCGCATGGTGCTCGACCTGTCCGATGACGGCCGCCACATGGCCGACCTGCGCGCGGCGGTCCCCGCCGGCGTCTCGCTGCTGGACGCGGGCGGCGCGCTGTGGGTGTGGGAAATGCTGGCCTCGGAAAAGCTGTGTTCCACCTGCAACCTGCACCTGCGCGAGGCGCGCGACCTGTTCGCCACGCTCATCGACCAGGTGGACGAGGACATCCTGCTGCTGGACACCGAAGGCCGCATCGTGGACCTGAACCGCAATATCCTGCAACGCAAGGGCGGTTCCAAGGACGACTGGATAGGCACCTGCTGCTGGCAGCTCGACGGGCCGTCCTTCTGCTGTCCGCCCCAGCACGGGGGCTGCACCTTCAAGGAAACGGTGACCACCGGGCGCAAGGCCGAACGCATCCACACCAAGGTCAACGAAGACGGGCGGGTGCAGTATTTCAGGGTATACACCTACCCCGTCACCGACGAGACGGGCCGCATGACGCGGGTCATCGAGATGCGGCGCGACATCACCAACCGCACCAACATGGAAATCCGCCTGCAACAGGCGGAGAAGATGGCCGCCATCGGCGAACTTTCCACCTATGTGGCGCACGAGATTCGCAACCCGCTGTTCGCCATCGGGGGCTTCGCCAATTCGCTGCTGCGCTCGCCCTCGCTGGACGATGCCGCGCGCGGCAAGGTGCAGGTGATCCTGGAGGAATCGCGGCGGCTGGACACCATCCTGAAGTCCATCCTCAACTTCGCGCGGCCCACCTCGCCCCGCACCGGCGAGGTGGACCTGAACCTGCTGGCCCGCCAGACCATGGAATTGATGGGCATCGGCTTCGACCAGCGGCGCATCGAAATCGACCTGCAACTGGCCCTCGATATTCCCAAGGCGCGCGGCGACGGCGAAATGCTCAAGCAATGCCTGATCAATCTCGTCAAGAACGCGCAGGAGGCCATGCCCGACGGCGGCCGCCTGACCGTGCGCACCGGCATGACCCCGCAGTACGTGCACATCGCCGTGGAGGACACGGGCGTGGGCATTCCGGCGGACCTGCACGACAAGATATTCAGCCCGTTCTTTTCCACCAAGGAAAAGGGCGCGGGCATCGGCCTGGCCATGAGCCGCAAGATCATCGAGGAAATGGGTGGCCAGGTGGACCTGCAAAGCCAGGTGGGCAAGGGCACCACCATCACCTTGCGCCTGCAACCGCTGCTGGCCGTGCCCGAACAGGCGGCCCCGGCACGGGACGACCCGGCGGGCGAGGGACTGAAGGGGTAGGCGCGCCGCGCCGCATAACCGCCCGTAGCCAAGCCGCCGCTTGCCGCGCTCTCTTGCCTCCGGGGCGATTCTTCCGCACAATGCGCCGCGCATCCGTTGCACAGCGCGGGCATCACCCGCCGCCACCCCAACCCTGAACCCGAACCCGACCCTCGACACACCATGACCACCGCTTCGAACACCATCGGCGACACCGCCGTCATCGTGCTGGCCACCCGCAACGCGGGCAAGATACGTGAACTCAACGACATGCTGCGCGATACCGGCGTCACCGTGGTCGGCCTGGATGCCTACCCCGAGATCGGCGAGATCGAGGAAACCGGTGTCACCTTCGAGGAAAACGCCCTGCTGAAGGCGCGCACCGTGGCCGAACTGACCGGCCGCATCGCCGTGGCCGATGATTCCGGACTCGAGGTGGACGCCCTGGGCGGCGCGCCGGGCGTGTATTCCGCCCGCTATTCCGCAGAAGACGGCGTGCCCGCCACCGACGCCCGCAACAACGAGAAGCTGCTGGCCGCCCTGTCCGGCGTGCCGGATGCGCAACGCACGGCCCGCTTCCGCTCGGTCATCGCCGCCTGCGCCCCGGACGGCCGCCACATCACCGCCGCCGGGGCCTGGGAAGGCCGCGTGGCCGCCGCCCCGCAGGGCGACAACGGCTTCGGCTACGACCCGCTGTTCTTCGACCCGGAACTGGGCCGCACCGCCGCCACCCTGACCCGCGACGAAAAGAACGCCCGCAGCCACCGGGGCAAGGCCCTGCGCCGCCTGCTGGAATTGTGGCCCGCCTTCGCGGGGGGCAAGGGCTAGTCCAGGTACTTTCGCCTCCGTCCGCACCAAACGACGCCCCGCGACGTTCCGGCTTATCCGGAACATCGCGGGGCTTCTGGTTTTTCGGAAAGGCTGCGGGTGGCCGGTCAGGCTGTCCGGCATGCGGGCCGCGCCCGGAGTGCCGCTTATTTGGCGGGCTGGGCGGGTTGTTCCGGCTGGGGCGACGGGGCTGGAACGGCGGGCTGGTCCGGGGTAACGGGCGCAACGGGCTGGGGCGCGGCCTGGGGCTGCGCCGTCTGCGACTGCGTGACCGGCGTAGTGGCGTTTGCCGGCTGCTCCACCTTGGGTTCGATGGGCGACACCAGGTTGCCGAACACCAGCAGCATGGCCCCGCCCACGGCCAGGCTGCGCGCGCGGATGCCCGCCGCCCGGTTGCCCGAGCGCCAGCGCAGCCAGTTGAAGGCGGCCCCGGCCAGCATGGCGATGCCGCACAGGTTCAGCAGATAGTTGATGGCGTACATGGTCGGCCTCCTGCCGGAGTGGTCCGGGGGTGTCGTGGTGTTGCGGTGGTCCCCGGCGGGTCGGCTTGAGAAAGCGTACCCCCGCCGTGGGATTTTTTGGTTGGCATGCCGGGCGGGTGGCGTCAAGTGGGGACTGCGGGAGGCGGGCGGGGTGACGCCCTTCCCAAGGGGGTCCCACCCCGGCCGTCCTGTTTCTCCGTCCGCTCCCGCCCGCCATTGCCCGCGCGGTTGTCATTCCCAGGGCATTCTGCTATGCAGACCAATCCCGCGCATTAGGGCGGGAAAATTTGCGTCGGTTGGAGGAAACGTATGACAGCAACCCCCGAAAACATGGAAAACGCCGCTCTTGAAATGGATCTGAGTTTCGAGAGCGCCCTCGAGAATTACCTCAGCTCCGATTTCGGCGACCTTGAAGAAGGGTCGATCATCAAGGGCGAGGTGGTTCGCGTGGATGAGGACAGCGTTCTCATCGACGTGAACTTCAAGTCCGAAGGGCAGATTTCCGCTTCCGAGTTCAGGGACAGCACCGGCAAGGTCAACATCGCCGTGGGCGACAAGGTGGACGTCTTCGTCGTTCGCAAGAACGAGATGGAAGGCACCATCACCCTGTCCTTCGAGAAGGCCAAGCGCATGCAGCTCTTCGACAAGCTCGAAGAGATTCAGGAAAACAACGGGGTCATCACCGGCCGCATCGTGCGTCGCATCAAGGGCGGCTACACCGTCGATCTCGGCGGCGTCGAAGCCTTCCTGCCCGGTTCGCACGTGGACCTGCGCCCCGTCCCCGACATGGACGCGCTGGTCAACCAGGAATACGAATTCCGTGTTCTCAAGATCAACCGTCGGCGCAGCAACGTCATCGTTTCCCGCCGCGTCCTGCTTGAAGAGGAACGCGATTCCAAGCGTCAGGATCTGCTGCGCACCCTCGAAGAGGGTCAGATCGTCACCGGCAAGGCCAAGAACATCACCGAATACGGCGTGTTCGTGGACCTTGGCGGGCTGGACGGCCTGCTGCACATCACCGACATGTCCTGGAAGCGCATCCGTCACCCGAAGGAACTGGTCGCCCTTGGCCAGGAACTGCAGCTGAAGGTTCTCTCCTTCGACCGCGACAACCAGAAGGTGTCGCTGGGCATGAAGCAGCTGGTGGCCGACCCGTGGCAGGACATCACCGCCAAGTACCCCGAAGGCGCCAAGCTTCAGGGCCGCGTGACCAACCTTGTCGACTACGGCGCGTTCGTCGAGCTGGAAGCCGGCGTGGAAGGCCTTGTCCACATCTCCGAAATGTCGTGGACCCGCAAGCTGCGTCACCCGTCGCAGATGGTGCGCGTGGGCGACGAAGTGGAAGTGGTCATCCTCGGCGTGGACCAGGACAAGAAGCGCATCTCCCTCGGCATGAAGCAGGTCAAGCCGAACCCGTGGGAAGTGGTGGCCGAGAAGTACCCCGAAGGCACCATCCTTGAAGGCGTGATCAAGAACATCACCGAGTTCGGCATGTTCATCGGCATCGAGGACGGCATCGACGGCCTGATCCACGTGTCCGACATCAGCTGGACCAAGAAGATCCGCCATCCCAACGAAGTGTTCAAGACCGGCGACGTGGTGCAGGCCAAGGTGCTGACCGTCGATCAGGAGAACGAAAAGTTCACCCTCGGCATCAAGCAGCTGACCGAAGACCCGTGGACCCACGTGCCCTCGCGCTACCCGGTTGGCGGCCTGATCGAAGGCACGGTGACCAACATCACCGACTTCGGCCTGTTCGTTGAAGTGGAAGAAGGCATTGAAGGCCTGGTCCACGTCTCCGAAATCAGCCAGAAGAAGATCAAGTCGCCCTCCGAGATGTTCAAGGAAGGCGTGGTCATCCAGGCCAAGGTCATCCACGTCTCCGCCGAAGAACGCCGCCTCGGGCTGTCCATCAAGCAGCTCAAGGACGAGGAAGAACGTCGCAAGCCCAAGGAATTCCGCGCCGGTCCCGCCGATACGGGCGGCCAGAACCTTGGTGACCTGCTGAAGCAGAAGCTGGAAGAGGATGCTTCCGACAGCTAGACCCTCCTTCAGCCAGCGGCATCCGTTCATCTTCGGATTCCTGCTCATTATGGCGGCCGTTGCCCTCTTCATGGGGGCTTCGGCCGCCTTGCGCCATTTCACCGGCGATGCGGGCCCGTTCGCGGGCCCGCGCGTCGGGGTGGTGCGCGTGGAAGGCATGATCGCCGACATCACGAAGACGGTCGGCTGGATGGACAAGCTGCGCGAAGACCCCACGGTGCGCGGCGTGCTGCTGCGGGTGGATTCGCCCGGCGGCGGCGTGGCCGCGTCGCAGGAACTGCTGGAGGCGGTGCGCCGCATGGCGCGCGTGAAGCCGGTGGTGGTTTCCATGGGCACCGTGGCCGCGTCGGGCGGCTACTACATTTCGCTGGGGGCCAGCCGCATCATCGCCAACCCCGCCACCCTCACCGGCTCCATCGGCGTGAAGATGGAACTGCCCAACATGCAGGGACTCATGGACAAACTGGGCCTGGCCCGGCAGACCCTGGTTTCCGGCGACATGAAGGACGCGGGTTCCCCCTTCCGGGCCATGACCCCGCAGGAGCGCGAGTACCTGCAAGCCCTGGTCATGGACATGTACGACCAGTTCGTGACCGAGGTGGCCAATTCGCGCAACCTGCCCGTGGAAAAGGTGCGCGCCGTGGCCGACGGCCGGGCTCTGACCGGGCGGCAGGCCCACGAACTGGGCCTGGTGGATGCCCTGGGCGGCATGGACATGGCCCTGACCGACCTGCTGCAGCTGTGCGGCATTGCCGAACGCCCGGTGCTGGTGGAACAGCCCAAGCCCTCGTCGTGGCTGCGCGACGCGCTGGAGTCGGTGCTGGACCTGCAACCGGCGTCGCGGGTGGGTACGCCCGGCTTCATGTACGTGTATTGAGCAACGCGGGTGTTGTCCGCTTCCGCTGAACTGCAACCCCTGCCGCCCACGCCGCAGGGGCTTTCGTTTTGGAGCGTCGGAATGGGCGCAGGGGAATGAACATGGCTTCCGCAGACACAGAGCATCCGTCAACCGGGCACGGCGGCGCGTATCGCCAGCCCTTCACCTTCGAGGTGGCCGCCGCGTGCGCGGGCCATTCCATGCGGCTGGCCCGCTGCCTGCGGCTGGAGGCGGCCTGCTTCGCCGCATGGCCCGCGCTGGAGGAAGAGCGGCGGGGGCATCTGCTGTTGCGCGCGGCCGGGGGCTATTCCATGCGCATCAACAGCGGCGTGCCGCTGGTGATGCCGGGTGCGGGCGTGACGTGGAGCGAAGGGCATGTCCGCGATGCCGAGGCATGGTTCGCCGCGCGCGGCCTGCCGCCGCAGTTCCGGTTGCCGGAGCCGCTGGAAGGGCAGGGGCCGCCGGGAGTGGGCGGCCTTGATCCGGTGCTGGCGTCCAGGGGGTACAGCGCCACCGACCCCACGCTGGTGCAGGAACTGGATCTGGCGGGCTGGCCGGGCTGCCCGCTCGCGTCATGCCATGCCGTCGTAACGCGGCCCGGCAACACCCCCTTGCCGAACCGACCGTGCGCCATCGTTGACCATGCCACGTGGCTGGCGGCGGAGGGCGCGTTGCGGGGACGCACCGGCGATGCCGCCGTGAATCCGGTCCTGCGCGAGCTGCTGGCCACCCTTGGTCCCGCCGGGCAGACGTGGCTGCTGCGCGTGGACGGACAGCCCGCCGTGTGCGGGCTCGGCGTGCGCACCGGCGACGACTACGGCATCTTCGCCGTGGTGGCGCACCCGGACCTGCGTCGGCAGGGACTGGGCCGTCGGCTGGTTTCCGCCATGCTGGGTGACGCCCGGCAGGACGGGGCGCGCACGGCGTGGCTTCAGGTGGGGCAGGGCAACACGCCTGCCCGCGTGCTGTACGAGGGGCTGGGTTTCGCCACCACCTACGGATACTGGTACCGCGTGCGGCGTTGACGTCTTGCGGATGGGCTTGGGCGAGGCAGTTCCAGCCAGCCCCGCCCGGCTCCCCGCCCAGTGTCCCGCCTCCCGGCCCTGCGCCGTCTAGGCGCATGGCGCGCGGTTTCCGTTCATGCTAGCGTTGCAGTGGGTAACATCGGTCGGTAATGGCCTGCCGTGCGCAGTCGGCCCGGTTCGCCGGTCCGCCGGTCCGCCGGTTCGCCGGTTCGCCCCGGTTCGCCGGTTCGCCCCGGTTCGCCCTTGTTCGTCCCGGTCCGTCGGTCCGCCCGGCCTTTCCGCACGCCGTCCCATCCCGCGCCGCCCCGCGCGCATCGCCGCCGCACATCTTTCAAGGAGCACGCGCATGTCCCGTCCGGTCCGCGCCAGCGGTCTTCTTCTGCACATCACCTCATTGCCGTCGGCCTTCGGCGTGGGCGACCTGGGCCCGGCCGCGCATGCCTTCGCCCGTCTGCTGGCCGGGGCAGGGCAGACGGTGTGGCAGTTCCTGCCCGTGACGCCCACGTCCACCTTCATCGGCAATTCGCCCTATTCCAGCCCCTCTGCCTTCGCGGGCAACACCCTGCTGGTCAGTCCGGAACGGCTGGCCGAGGAAGGCTTCGTCTCCTGGGCCGACGTGGACGCCGGGGCCGAACAGTTCCGCGACGTAGCACGGGGGTCGGTGTGCTTCGAGGCCGTGGAGGCGCATCGCCGCGCCCTGTTGCGTGCCGCGTGGGAGCGCAACCGCCATCAACTGGCCGTGGACACCGCCTACCTGCGCTTTTGCCGGGGCAATGCCCACTGGCTGGACGACTACGCCCGATTCGTGGTGCTGAAGGAGCGCTTTGGCGGGGCCGCGTGGACCATGTGGGATGAGCCCTTTGCCCGCCGCCACCCGGACGCCCTGGCCCTGCTGGACACGCAAGAGGCCGCAGCCCTCGATCACGTGCGCTTCTGCCAGTACCTGTTCTTCCGCCAGTGGTACGACCTGCGGGCCGCGTGCACCGAACTTGGCGTGCGGCTGGTGGGCGACGTGCCCATCTACGTCACCCACGACAGCGCCGACGTGTGGGCCAACCCCGGCTACTTCCGGCTGGACGCGGATTTCGCCCCCACCCACGTGGCCGGGGTGCCGCCCGACTATTTCAGCGCCACGGGCCAGCGCTGGGGCAACCCGGTGTACGACTGGGACGCCCTGCGGCGCGACGGCTTTTCGTGGTGGGTGCGCCGCGTGGCGCACAACCTGCGCATGGCCGACATCGTGCGGCTGGACCACTTCCGGGGTTTCGCGGGGTACTGGGAAATTCCGGCGGCGGAGGAAACAGCCATCAACGGCCGCTGGGTGGATGCGCCGGGCATGGAGCTGTTCGGCGCGCTGGCCCGGCGGTTCACGGCGCTGCCGCTCATCGCCGAGGACCTTGGGGTGATCACCGCCGACGTGCGCGAGCTGAAGGCCGCCTTCGGCCTGCCGGGCATGAAGGTGTTGCAGTTCGGCTTCGGGGGCGACCCCGCCGACAATCCGGACGTGCCCTTCCGGCACGAGGCGCGCAGCGTGGTCTACACCGGCACCCACGACAACGCGCCCACGCGGGCGTGGTTCGAGTCCGCGCCGGGCCACGAGCGGGCGCGGCTGGAGGAATACGTTGGCCACGCCATCGCCCCGCACGAGGCGCACGGGACGCTGCTGCGGCTGGCGCTGGGCAGCGTGGCCGAACTGGCCGTGGCCCCGGTGCAGGACGTGCTGGGCCTGGGGGCGGAGGCGCGCATGAACACGCCGTCCGTGGCTGCGGGCAACTGGGCGTGGCGCATGACGCCGGAACAGATGGACGCGGGCCTGTACGCGGAGTTGGGGCGGTTGACGAGGTTGTTCGGGAGGTAGGGGGGAACGCGGGGGCGTGGATTGGAAGATGGCGCGCGCTGGTGGGTGCGGCTTCTACGAAGACGGTTGCGCCCTGTTGAACACGCGCGATTTCGTTATGCCTCCGGCGGGCAGGGGGCCGTGTAACGACGGCCCCCTGCACCCCCGCGTTCCGGGGGCTCTGCCCCCGGCCCCCGAGTCGTCCTGCACCGCATTCCTGCATCGGGCAGCTATCCTCCGGCGCAGGCGCCTCCGGGCGATCTGCCCGGCGGAATGCGTATGTGCGCGTGGCTCCCAGTGGCCCGGCGGAACCTGGGAGCCTTGGCTGTACGACTCTACCGCGGCGCGCATCCGTTACCGCCGGAGCTTCCGCCTCGCAAGGTCTCGGCGGTGATCTCCGGCTACGTATGCGTATCGCCGCATGCGGGTTTCTGCCTGATGCAAAGACGGTGGCACATGCGTCGCAACAAGGGTGTAAATAAGGGTACCCTTGCACGGTGATGCCTGCGAGAGCCATGTGCGCATTGGCGTTTCCGTCGCGCAGATCGCCCGGAGGCGTCCTGTGCAGAAGGGAAGCTGCCGACGAAGGGAACGCGGGGGTGCAGGGGGTGTTCGTTACAACACCCTCTGCCCGCCGGAGGCATAACGAAATCGAGCGGGTACATCAGGGCGCAACCGTCTTCGTAGAAGCCGCTACCAGTAACGCACCCCTTTCCCCTATCTCTCTCCCCAACAGGACCTCCCACATGAACAAACTGTACGTCATCATGGTCGGCCTGCCCGCGCGGGGCAAATCCACCATGGCCCGCCGCATCCGCGAGGGGCTGGAGGCAGAGGATTTTCGCGTCGAGGTGTTCAACAACGGCGAGATCCGCCGTTCCATGCTGGGTCTGGATTCCGCCCGGCCGGAATTCTACGACCCGGACAACGCGGAAGGCCGCGCCCGGCGTGAGGAAATCGCCCGGCTGAACATCATGGCCGCACGCGATTATCTGGCGGGCGACGGGCACGTGGCCATTCTGGACGCCACCAACGCCAGCCGCGCCCGGCGGGCCATGATCCAGTCCATGCTCACCGACCATCCGCTGCTGTTCGTGGAATGCGTCAACGACGACCCGGTGGCCCTTGGCGCGGCCATCCGGCGCAAGACGCAGATGCCGGAATTCGCGCGCGAGACCACCCAGGCGGCCATGGACAGCTTTACCAAGCGCATCCAGTACTACGAGCGCATGTACGCCCCGTGCGACGACGAGCCGTGCTGGGTGCGGGTGGACACGCTGGACAACCGCGTGGTGGGCGAGCGCATCTGCCTGCGGCTGCCGTACTACCATCGCATCCGGGACATTCTGGTGTCCGCGTGGGTGCGCAACCTGTACCTGGTCCGACACGGCGAGACCTACTACAACGTGGAGGGGCGCATCGGCGGCGATTCGGACCTGACCCTGCGCGGGCAGGCCCAGGCCAAGGAACTGGCCGCGCATTTCGCGGACATCGAGGTGCCGTACATCTTCACCTCCACCCGCAAGCGGTCGGCGCAGACGGCGGCCCCCCTGCGCGAGGCGCGGCCGGGGGCCACGGTGATGGCCCTGCCGGAACTGGACGAGATCGACGCGGGCGAGTGCGAGGGGCTGCGCTACGATGACATACGCCGCAGGTTTCCGGATGCCTTTGCGGCCCGCCAGCGCGACAAGTACCACTACGTGTATCCGGGCGGGGAAGGGTACGTGACCCTGCGCGAGCGGGTGGAGCGGGGGGTGCGGCGGGCGCTGTTTCTGGCCGGGGGCGCGCCGGGGGTGATGATCATCGGGCATCAGGCCATCAACCGGATGATCCTGTCGCACTTTCTGTACCGGCGGACGGAGGATGTGCCGTACATCTTCATTCCGCAGACGCAGTACTACCACATCGTGGCCACGCAGCGGAAAAAGCTGTTCGAGCTGGTGCGCTTCATGTGAGGCGGGAGATGTAGGGAAAGCGTGAATCACGCACGGTGGGGGGCTTGTTTGCCGTCGCGGCCACCCTGTCATCGGAATCCGTATTTTTTCGCCGCGCGCCGCCTTGCCCGGCGAGAAAAACTCGTAATTCCTTGCATAGTTTCCGCACAGCCAGCCGCGCCGTAAGACCGGCGCGGCGTATAAGGAAGAAAGGCAGTTTCAGGACGGATATGCCGGAAAATGCAAGTTGCATATCAGTATAGGCGGCCTGTCTACCCCCGATTGAAAAGTTTGGAAGGTGGGAGGGGGTGTGGGGGAGGGAGGAAACTTTTCAAAGTTTCCTCCCTCCCCCACATATTCTTCATCAGTTTCTTTCCGTTCTCCCCGTTACACCTCCGGCTTCACGCCGTTGCGGGGCACGTCCTCGTACCCGGTGAACATGGCGGCGATGTGCGCGGTAAGGGTGTGGCCGGTGGTGGTCATGTACACGTGCACGATGACGAAGGCCAGGAAGGCGAAGGCACCCAGGGTATGCAGCACGGCCACGGCCTTCAGGGTCAGGCTGCCCGCGAAGCCGAGCTGCGGCCACTGGTTGTAGGTGTAGTAGAGAAAGCCGGTGATCATCTGGAACGGCACGAGAAACGAGACGATGCCGAGGTAGGTCAGCCGTTGCAGGGGGTTGTGCTTGGCGCGTTCGCTCTTGGGCACGGGGTGGGGCTCACCCCTGAAGATGCCGGAAAGGTAGTAGCGCACCACGTCCATCAGCTTCAGGAAGGTGGGCACGTAGTGCTTCCACTCGTCGGTGACGGCCATCCAGAACACGATGAAGGCGTACAGCACCAGCCACGACCATGCGCAGAAGTTGTGCACGGCAAAGGCGCGGGCAAAGCCCAGCAGGGTGAAGGTGCCGTGGATTTCAAAGCCGGTGACCAGCAGCACCAGGATGAGCAGGGTCTGGGCCCAGTGCCAGAAGCGCTCGAACCGGCTGTACAGGTAGAGTCGTTCGGTGGCGTGCATGGCTAGTCCTCCTTGCGGTTGTTGCGGCCGCGCGCGGCCAGGCGCAGGAACCCGTGCACGCCCACGGCCAGCACGGACCCGGCCACGGCGATCCACCCGGCGGCGTCCACGCCCGTGTTGCGGTCGCGCCCCGGCATCCACACGCCGGTAACGGCGGCAAGGCGGCTGCCTGCGGGCTTGTGGCATTCGCCGCAGGCCACGGACTTTTCCTTGGGGGCCACCTGGTGGGTGATGGGGTAGTAGTAGACGGTTTCCACGAACTCCAGCTTGCCGCTGAAGGGCAGGTTCAGCGACTTCTGCCCCGCGTCCACGGCCCTCATCCAGTCATAGCTCTTCCAGTAGGCGGCGTCGTCCTTGCCGAACAGGTGCGGGGCCACGAAGGTGCTGTTGCCCGCGTCGAAGGGCTGGCGGCCCCGGTGCGCCTTGAAGGGCATGATGCGTGCCTTGGGGTCTGCCGGGTCGCCGTCGATGCGGTTGATCTCGACCGGCTTGGTGGTGTCGGCGATCTTGTCGGTCAGCAGCAGGAATTCCATGCGGCCGTTGGACCAGTGGTATTCGGGGATGACGTCCTTTTCCCAGCGGAAGTCGCCCTTCTTGCTGTCGTAGCTGGGCTTGCCGAAGGGACCCTTTTCCGCGAACGGCTTGCCGTCCTTCTTCTTGCCCGCCGTGGACCAGTCCCACCACATCTTGGTGGCCATTTCGCGCGCAAAGGCGGGAATGTGGCAAGTCTGGCAGGCCAGTTTGTCGGTGTGGTCGTTGGCCTTGTGCCCGGCCTTGTGCGGCGTGGCCGTGTGGCACGATTCGCAGGCGATGCGGTGCACTCGGTCGTCGTCCAGCACGCTCTTGCGTTCCGTGAAGGCGGGCTGCTTGTAGGTGCGCCCGGCGATGACGTGGGCCTCGGTGGTGTGGCAGCGCTGGCAGGTGAAGTTGGCGCCCTTCACGTCCATGTGCACATCCAGTTCACGGCTGGGCTTGAACATGGTGGAGTCGAGATCGCCGTGCTTCACCGCGTCGCCCCCGCCGCCGTAGAAGTGGCAGACCCCGCAATTGTCGCGGGTGGGACGGCCCACGGAGGCGGCGATGACGTTGTAGTCGGGCGGGTTGAAGGTCTTGCCCTCGAATTCGGTGGGTTCGCTGACGGGCAGCCCGGCCATGGTGGGGAACTTCTTGTAGGTGCCGGTGTGGTCGTGACAGACCATGCAGTCCACGTTTTCCTGCGACGAAAAGTCGAACTGCGCGTTCTTCCAGCCGAAGCCCGCGTGGCACGAGGTGCAGCGCGGCTCGTTGGACGGGATGGCGATGCAGAAGTTGTTGAAGGTTATGCCGCCCTTGCCCATCTTGCGTTCCGGGTCGGCGGGGTCCAGCCAGGTCCAGTGGATGGTCTTGTGCACCTGCTGCGCGGCGGCGTTGTGGCACGACAGGCAGGCCTTGGTCACCTCTTGCGGCGTGGCGAAGGGCTGTTGCAGGGCCGGGTGGCGGGAATGGTCTGCGGTGATGGCATGGGCCTCCGGCTTCTTCACCGCGCCGGTGGCCCCGACGGGCACCTCGGTGGCCAGTTGCGCGGCGCGGGCCGGGGCTGCGGATGCAAGCGTCAGGGCAAGGCCCGACGCCAGGCACAGCAGCAGGAGCAGCAGGACCGGCAGAACTGGCAGAGCTGGCAGAACGGGTGGCGAACTGCCGTGTGCCCGGTGGGCGGAAACGTGTGGCGACGACATGGGACTCCTCCTTCGGCGGGTAAGCCCGGCGCTACGCGCGGGGCGGATGTTCGTGATGGCGAGCGGATGACGGGCCGGTACCGGGCGCGGAAGCGGGGGGTGTGCGTCGTCCGATGGGAACGGTCCAGGCGCTGCGGCCCGTCAGCGCCAGCGCCAGCGAGGCCAAGCCCAGCAGACCGGCCAGCCCAAGGTGCGTCCAGTCCAGGTACATGGTCAGGGTGGGGCCCCAGTCGAAGCCGGGCAGGTTCTTGGCCACCCGCATGCCCCCGGTGACGACAAGCGCTGCCGCCAGCCACAGGCGCAGCGTGCCGCCGCCCGTCAGACGCTGCGCGGCGAACAGGCGGCGGATGCGCGGTCCGGCAAAGGCCCGCACGGCCAGCCACGCGGCAAGGGCCAGCAACACGGCGGCAGCCGCGTAGTGCAGCAGGTGGGTGAAATAAAAGTCGGCGGTCCAGCCAAGGCCGGGCACGGCGGCAATGCCGTAGCGCGCGGCGATGGGCATCTGGGCCATGCCGGTGACGCCAAGCACGGTGGCGCAGGCTATCCACAGCCAGCGGGCCGCGGGCAGCGGGTGGGACGGGGACGCGGGGTCGGGGGTATCCGTGGCGGCGTCCCTCGTGCGGGTAGGGCAGGTGGGGCAGTTGACGGCGGTGGACAGGCGGCGGGCCGCGCTGTCGGCCGTGTCGGAAGCATCGGGCGCATCGGGCGCATCGGGCGCGCCCGTACAGTGCGCGATGTTTCGGGCATCGGTGCAGGCATCTTCACGAATCATGTCGCCGATGCCGCGCGCCACGCGCAGCAGGGCGGCCCCGGCGCCGGCCAGCGGTGCGGTGACCAGCGCGGCGGCCAGCATGGTCTCGTTGCGCATGGCGTCCGCCACGGCGCGGAAGTGCGGCCTGCCGGAGCCCAGTGTGGCGGCGTTCTGCGTCGGCCCTTGTCCGGCGTTCTGCCCGCCGTCTTGCTTGCCATCTTGACCGGAACCGGGCTTTGCCGTCGTCGTCGCGGCCTCCAGCGCCGCCTGAATGGCCGCGAAGGGCACGGGCGAAAGGTAGATGGTCGAGGTGCCGCCGTTCTCGTCCAGCCCGTACAGGTGCCAGCCGCGTTCCATTGCCAGGCGGCGGGCCTCGGCGATGATCGTGTCGCGCGGGCCGATGGACTGAACCGCGTTGGGGCAGGCCTCGATGCAGGCGGGCACGCCGCCGCGCGCCACCACGTCGGCGCAGCGGTCGCACTTGTACATCACGCCGTTGCCCGCGTAGCGCGGCAGCAGGTCCAGGTACAGGCCGACGCCCGTCTGGCGCTGGGGAATCTGCCACGGGCACACCGTGCGGCACTTGGCCCCGCCCAGGCAGATGTCCGCGTCGATGGACACGGTGCCGCTGTCCTCGCGCCGGGCCGCGCCCCACGGGCACAGGTTGGCGCAGGGCGGGTTGTCGCAGTGCAGGCAGCGGCGGGGGATGTTCAGGTCCGTGCGCCGTCCGTCGTGCTGCTCGGTCACGCTCTGGATGTACAGCCAGTTGTAGGGCGTCAGGCGGTCGTCCGTATCGCGCCGGGCGGACCAGTCCTCGGCCTTCACCGAGGCGGGGAACATGGGCGGAAAGGGCTTGGTCGGTTCCGGATGGCGGGCCGCGTTGCGGTCGCGGCAGGCCTGCACGCAGGCCCCGCAGCCCACGCAGGCGGAAATGTCGATGAGGGTGGCGAAGGGGCCGTCGCTTCCGGACGCTTCCCGTCCGGAGGGCGCGGGCGCGCTGCCACCCGCGCCCGCTCCCTCCGCCGTGGAGGGGAACATGCCGGTGGCGAGGGAGGCGGACCCGGCGAGCCCGGTGCCCGCGAGACCCTTGAGGAAACCGCGCCGCGACAGGCGGCGGGGGGGAGTGGCGTCGGTCTTGCGTGAAGTCATCATGGTGTCCGAGTACAGGTGGTGAAGTGGCGCGCGCGGCTGTGTGCCAGACACCCCCTTGAGAGCAGGAAGCGTGCCCGCGCGAGCTGTGATGGTAACATGGTGATGTGGCGCGTCTTTTATAATCGCTGGCGCCGCAAAAGCCTTCTTGCCTGGTGGTGAATTTTCGGCATATGCTGCGCCATGTGATGAAAAATTGATCATGTGGCGCGGCAGGTGTCACGGTGTGGCCCCTGCCGTGGGCCACGCGCACGCCGGAAGGCAGGCCGGTCATATGGCGCCGTGGGTGGCGAGTCGTGCATATCCGCGCGTAATGAAAGGCGTAAACCCTGTTCTCCCTCGTCCACCCGTGCGCCCGTAGCTTGTGCAAGGGCGTGGCGCACGCAACGGCCCCGATGCTGCATGGGTGGGCGGGATCGAATCGCCCCGGCACCGCCCCGTAACCGCCCCGGAACCGCGCGCGGCCCATTCCCCCCCCCCACTGCCCCAAGTTTCCGCGCCCGCCGCACCAAGGAGTACCCGTCATGGACGCCCTTGAATCCAGCCGCTTCCTGCGCGAGGTCATCAACACCATCAACGACGGCTTCTTCCTGGTGGGGCCGGACGGACGCATCCTGATGGCCAACCCGGCCCTGGAACGGCTGACCGGCTACGAGGCGGGCGAACTGGTGGGGCAGACCTGCGCCATTCTCAACTGCGACGCCTGCGTGCGCTCGCGGTCGCTGGGCGGCGGGCACTGGTGCCGCCTGTTCGACCGCAAGGACGAGCACCGCAAGCGCTGCACCCTGGTGCGGCGCGACGGCACGGCCATCACCGTGCTCAAGAACGCCAAGGTGCTGAAGGAGGATGGCCGGGTCATCGCGGCGGTGGAGACCATCACCGACATCACCGCCGTGGTGGAAAAGGACCGGCGCATCGAGGAGCTTTCGCGCCTGCTGGGCTCGGACGAGGGCTTCGCGGGGATGGTGGGCACCTCGCCCGCCATGCAGCGGGTGTTCAAGATCATCGAGCGGGCGGCGGAAAGCGACGCCCCGGTGCTGGTGCTGGGGCCGTCGGGCACGGGCAAGGAACTGGCGGCGCGGGCCATTCACGAATTGGGCCGCCGCAAGAACGGGGCCTACGTGCAGCTCAACTGCGCGGCCCTGAACGAGGCGCTTCTGGAAAGCGAGCTGTTCGGCCATGTGCGCGGGGCGTTCACCGGTGCGGTGCGCGACCGGCAGGGCAGGTTCGAGGCGGCCCACGGCGGCGACATCTTTCTGGACGAGATCGGCGACATCCCCCTGCCCATCCAGGTGAAGCTGCTGCGCGTGCTGGAGACCAAGCGCATCGAACGGGTGGGCGACAACGCCTCGCGCGAGGTGGACGTGCGCATCATCGCCGCCACCAACCGCGACCTGGGGCGCTTGGTGCGGGCCGGGCGGTTTCGCGAAGACCTGCTGTTCCGCATCAACGTCATTCCCATCCACCTGCCGCCGCTGGCCGACCGGCGCGAGGACATCCCCCTGCTGGCCGCCCACTTCCTGAAGGGCATCCGCGAGCGGGACGGCCGCGACGTGACCGGCCTGACGCCCGAGGCCCTGCGCCTGCTCACGGCCTACGGCTGGCCGGGCAACGTGCGCGAACTGCGCAGCGCCCTGGAATACGCCTGCGTCATCGCCGAAGGGGGGCGGCTGGGGGTGGAGCACTTGCCACAGCACATCGCCGGGGCGATCTGGCACCCGGAATACGCGGCGGCGGGAAGCGCCGGGCACGCCGGGCATGATGTGGGCGGAGGCGGGCGCTTCGGCCAGCATTCGGGACTGGTCGGACTTGAGGCACAGAGCGGCCCGGCCGTGGAGGAAGGGCAGGGCAACGGCCTGCGGATTGGGGAAGGCGGCGCAGCGACGGGCGGGCACTATTCCCTTGGCGGGCGACCGGCCCGCCAGGAACGGGAGCGGGCCGAACTGGTGGAGGCCCTGCATGCCGCCGGGGGCAACGTGTCCGAGGCGGCCCGGCTGCTGGGGGTGCACCGGGGCACGGTGCGCAACCGCATGCTGCGCCTGGGCATCGACGTGCGCAAGGCCGTGGCGGGGTAGTCCGCCCGGTTTCATGCGGGCGGACGTTGCGGGAAGGGCAGGCCGAGACACCCCTGCATCTTGCCCCCGGCCCTGTCCTTCTTATTGCAAAGCCGTTGCGTGACGGCGGCCCGACGCCCCCGCGCCAGTGGACAGCCGCCCGTTGCCGGGAGTATAGAAGGCGGCATCCGCACGGACGCGCACCGTGTCCGCCGGGCACGTCAGGTACACCGGGCACACCGGGCGCACCACACCGACACACTCCCCACGCACCCGAGGTTCATTTCATGTTCGCCATCCGCCGCTTCCGTCCCGCCGCCGTGCTGGCCCTGTGCGCCCTGTGCGTGCTGCCCGCCCTGCTCGCCGCCTGCGGGGGGCGTCAGCAGCCCGCGCCGCAGGAGCAGGAACAGGCCCTGCCCGCCAAGCCCATTCTCGACTTCATGACCCGCAACCCGGCCGGATCATCCGCCGTGCTGGACGACCCGGAATTCGGCGCCGGCATCCGCGTGGTGGTGGAAGGGGCGTTCATCTCGGCCATGGGCGAGGAATGCCGCCGGGCCACGCTGCTTTCCGAGCATGGCGAGGCAGAGGTGGTCATTGCCTGCCGCCCGGCTGGCAGCGGCGACGACGTAGCGTGGCAGATGGCCCCCCGCATCTGGGGACAGGGGATTTCCCGCCCCGCGCAATAGCAGGCCTGCCGCGCCGTTTCCGCCAGAACATTGGTCATGGGCCTGCCCACGTCTTCATCCGCCGGGTGCACACCGCGCCCGGCGTAGCCAATTACGGACACCCGTCATGGACACCGCCTTGTTTTCCCCCCGCGCCACGTCGCGCCGCACCGGCGCCGCGGCGTGGTTGCCCGCTCTTTTCGTCCTGTTCCTGCTGGCCGCGGCATTCGGCCCGGCGCGCGGGGCCGCGTTCGCGGCCCCGGCCGAAGCCAAGTCGCCCGCGTCCGCCCCGGCGGCCGCCGCATCCGTCACGTCGGACCTGCCGCCCTTCGCCGCCAACCTGTTCCAGGGCAACTTCGGGCAGGCCCGCAGCGCCGAGGCCCGCGAACTGGCCCCCGGCGACCGGCTGGTGCTGCGCCTGTGGGGCGACCGCAACTACGACGGCGTGGTCACGGTGACCGACGCGGGCGACATCGAGTTGCAGGACCTGGGGGCCGTGCCCGTGGCGGGCCTGGCCCAGGCCCAGGTGGCCGAGGCCATCCGCAGCAAGCTCAGCGCATCGGGCGTGGAGAACGTGCAGGTCTACGTCAGCCCCATGGACGGGCGGCCGGTGTCGGTCTTCGTCACCGGGTTCGTCATGAAGCCGGGCCGGTACAACGGCGCGCCGTCCGATTCTGTGCTGGCCTTCCTGGACCGGGCGGGCGGCATCGACCCCCGGCGCGGCAGCTACCGCACCATCCGCCTGCTGCGCGGCGGGGCGGAGATGGGCAGCTTCGACCTGTACCCCTTCGCGCTCAAGGGCGCGCTGCCGCTGGTGCGCTTGCAGGACGGCGACACCATCGTGGTGGGCGAGAAGGGTCCGGCCGTGTCCGCCAGCGGCGAGATACGCAACGCCGCGCGCTTTGAATTCCGCAAGGGTGAGGCCACCGGGGCGAAACTGGCAGAAATGGCCGACCCGCTGGCCACGGCCTCGCACGCCAGCATCGTGGGCACCCGCAACGGCGCGCCGTTCAACCTGTACCTGCCCCTGCGCGAATTCCGCACCCTGCCGCTGGCCGACGGCGACCGGGTGGAGTTTCTGGCCGACACCCCCGGCGACACCATCATGGTCGAGGTGCAAGGCGCCATCCGGGGGGCGTCGCGCTTTCCGCTCAAGCGCACCGCCCGCCTGCGCGACGTGCAGCAGTACATCGCCGTGGACGCCGACCGGGCCGACCTGACCGGCCTGTACATCAAGCGGCGCAGCGTGGCGGCCCGCCAGAAGCGCGCCATCGAGGACGCCCTGCGCAGGCTGGAGGAAAGCTCGTTCACGGCCACCTCGGCCAGCCCCGAAGAAGCGCAGATCCGCAACCACGAGGCGGAGATGATCGGCAAGTTCGCCGAAAAGGCCCGCAACGTGACGCCCGAGGGCATCGTGGTGGTGGGCAGCGGCGGCAAGGTGGCCGACATCGCGCTGGAGGACGGCGACGTCATCGTCATCCCCGAAAAGAGCGACGTGGTGCTGGTGACCGGCGAGGTTGTCATGCCCCAGGCCATCGTGTGGAACGGCGACAAGCGCCTGAAGGACTACGTGCGCGGCGCGGGCGGCTACACCAACCGCGCGGATACCGGCACCATCCTGCTGGTGCGCCCCAACGGCGAGGTCTTCCGCACCGCCGACACCACCATCGCGGCGGGCGACCAGCTGCTGGTGCTGCCGCGCGTGGATTCCAAGAACCTGCAGACGGTGAAGGACATGTCGCAGATTCTCTACCAGATCGCCGTGGCCACCAAGGTGGTCATCGGTCTGTAGGCCCGCCGGGCCAGCGGGGAGACGGACATGAAGGATGCCGACATGAAGGGTGCCGACATGAAGCGTACCGGCAAGGACGCTTCGGAAGCGGGCCTCACCGACGAGGAACGCCGCGCCCTGCGCGCCGCCCGGCGCGATGCCCTGCTGGACGCGCCGCTGGATCTGCGCACCCGCGTGCAGGAGGACAAGCGCCGCAAGCGGCGCGACGCCCCCAAGCACAAGGGCCGCCTGATAGAGGACGAGAACGCCGGGGGCGGGCGCGAAGACTAGCCAAGGTCAGCCAGGCCCGGCCAAGGCAGCCACTATCTGTCTGACGGGCAGCGGAGCCCGGTCGCCGGGCCGGACGGCCCCCCTTGTGAAGCCGCAACGCGAGAGCGCCGATGGATCGCATCCATCGGCGCTCTTTTCGTGCTCGGTCACCGTCCGGATGTCCGGAGGAGAATGTGTTCGTTGCGAGGGAAAGCGAGGGGGGCACCCTGTCAGGCAGGTGGATGAAGCTGGCAGGTAGGGCAGTGTGGCCGGGGAACAGTGGCTGGACCACCGCAGGTTGGCGACGGGGGGGACGGGACGCAGGGTCAGGCCGTGCAGCAGGTCTTGCGCAGGGTTTCCATTTCCTCTTCCTCGTCCGCCGGGTTGCCCAGGTCCAGCACGTGGCGGCCCAGCACGTAGTGCATCAGGCGCGGCCGTTCGGCCGATTCCTCCAGCGCGTCGATGATGCGGGCGATGCGCCGGGTGGAGCGCAGCACGCCGTCCAGCTGTTCCGTCAGCTGCGTGGTGTCCATGCGGTGCAACACGTCGGCCAGCCGCGCGGCGGCGGCGTGGGCCTTGGAGCCTTCGGGCAGCAGTTCGCGCAGATCGTCGGCGGCGTGCATGGCGTCGTCCCAGTCGTCGGCCATGTCGTCAAGCAGTTCGGCGCAGTATTCCGCGTGGTTGCGCAAGATGGCCAGGGCGTTGTTGCCGTGGTGGGCCACGGCCCCGGCGGCCTTTTCCAGCGCGTCGCGGGCCACGGCCACGCGGCTGCCGGTGGTCAGGGCCACGATGCGCGAGCACTTGGCCAGGAAGCGGGCGTCGTAGCTGTCGAAGCCGTGTTCGCGCTCGGAATACAGCAGCACCAGCCCGAAGGGCGGGCGGCCGCCCCGGTCGCGCAGCACGAAGGCCAGGCGCGAGCGGTAGCCCACCTTGTAGGCCATGCAGTCGTAAGAGTCGCCGCCCCGGTCCATGCCCATCAGGTTGTTGGAGAGCACGTGGCGGGTGCCGTCGCACACCGCGCGCATGACCGGGTGCCCCGCCAGGCCCTCTTCCAGCACCGGCGAGAAGAGCGGGATGGGCCCGCCGTCCTCGCGTTCGGCCGCGATGATCTGCCATTCGCCCTCGTCGTCGCGCAGTCGGCAGACGAACATGTCGGCGTGGAAGGCGCGCAGCAGCACGGCGGCGCTTTCGCGCAGCACCACTTCCGGCGGGGCCATTTCATCGGCGATGCCCAGAAGCTCGCTGGTGACGCGCAGCAGGGTTTCGGCGTCGTGCCGCTGGGCGGTAAGGCCGGAGAGCAGCTGCATCAGGTCGCGCCAGTTGCGGATGGGCGCGGCATGCATGTCGGGCCGCCAGCCGGTGTCCAGCACCGCCTTGGCGGCGGGCAGCAGGGCGAGGATGGCGGCGCGCGCCTTGGGCGGCGCGGAACGGAGCAGCAGGGAGATGTCCTGCCGCAACGTGCGGGGGGCGGTGGGGGGCATGCGGGGCGGATTCACGGTCCGTCGGCCGGTTCGCAAGTGATCGCGAAAGCGCGGCGCGGGCACGGGTGCCCGCCGCCGCGAAAAAACGGCGGCCCGGCGGGCACGGGGCGGCGCGGGGGCGCGGCGTCAGGCCGCGCGAGTGCTACATAGATACCCGGCGGCGCATTGTCCAGTGCAAAAGCGCGGGGGGTTTGACATGACCGCCGTCCCTGCACTATGAGCAGTATCCCATCGCGGCCCGCTCCGACACACCGGGGCCGCCACGGCGGCCTTGCCGCCGGGGACATCCGGGCGGTTAGCTCAGCTGGTAGAGCGTCGGCCTTACAAGCCGAATGCCGGGGGTTCGATCCCCTCACCGCCCACCATACCGAAAATGAAGGGGTTCGTCCTTGCCGGACGAACCCCTTTTTTGCGTTGGCCTGTCCGCACTGCGTCGGCTAGCCCGCCCAGGACGGCCTGGCACGGCCCCTGATGCACGCGGACCATGCGCCGCGGCCTCGTTTTTTAAGGGCGTGTGGTGGCGCACTTCGGGTTTTTCCGCTCAAATGAATCAAATATGTTGCATTAAAGCGTTTAATGGGTAATATTTTAGTCATGACTACAGCGAAAAGATCAGGCGGGTCACTCCCCCCGGAACTGGTGGCCCTGTGCGCCGAACTGGGACGAAATATTCAGGTCGCCCGCAAGCGGCGCGGTTTCAGCGAGCTTCGGCTTGCGCAACTGGCGCACACCTCGCGGCGGACCATTCAACGCATCGAGTCTGGTGAGCCGGGGGTTGGCCTGGGCATTTTGGCCAGCGTGCTATGGGTGTTGCAACTGGAGGGCGACCTGCGGCTGGTGGCCGCACCTGACCGGGACGAGCAGGGCAAGTTCCTGGCGGAAACGAAGCTGCCGCAGCGCGTCCGGGATGCACGGGACACCAGATATGACTTCTGAGGGCGGCCCCATCTACATTTTCGTCTGGCTGAAGGGCAGGGGCTATGTCCCCGCCGCCCTGCTGGCGGAGTACGCCGGGGGGCGGCGATGCACCCTGGGTTATGGCCGCAATTACGCGGTCCTGCCCGATGCCATCCCCATCGACCCGGTGTCCTTGCCGCTGTACATGCCGCAGGTGGCCGTGACGCCGCCGGGAACCTCCATCTTCCCGGCCCTGCGCGATGCCGCCCCCGACAAATGGGGCCGCAAGCTGCTGGGGCTGCTGGCCGGGCGTCCTGCGGGCACGTTGACCGAGGTGGAGGTGCTGACAGCGGCGCATTCACGCAACCGGATAGGCGCGCTGGCGTTCGGCGGTTCGCCGGACGGCCCGGCGTCCATGGCCGCGTGGGCCACGGGCGAGGTCTTTTCCCTGCACGAGGCCGACCTTGGCCGGGTTGCGCGCGTGGTGGCGGAGGTGGACAGGGTTGATGACGACGCAAACCTCGATGCGTTGCGCCGCAGGCTGCCGGAAGAGGTCTTTCTGCGGGCGTTGGCATCGTCCTTGAGCGTTGGCGGCGG
Organism: Nitratidesulfovibrio sp. HK-II; assembly: GCF_003402415.2. Classification (NCBI taxonomy): domain Bacteria; kingdom Pseudomonadati; phylum Thermodesulfobacteriota; class Desulfovibrionia; order Desulfovibrionales; family Desulfovibrionaceae; genus Nitratidesulfovibrio; species Nitratidesulfovibrio sp. HK-II. Next base: position 3,581,195 of record NZ_AP036014.1, on the reverse strand, counting down.
AAGGCCCAAGGCCCTGGTGTCCGTGGACGGCGTCGAGTGCATCGCCAAGTTTCCCAAGCGGGGCGACGTGTGGAACGAGCCGCGCGTGGAACACGCCACCATGACCCTGGCCGCGCGGTGCGGCATTGCCGCCGCGCGCACCCGGGTGGAAGAGGTGGACGGCGTCGGGGTGTTGCTGGTGCGCCGCTTCGACCGCGACGAAGACGGCGAGCCGGTACACTTCGTTTCCGGGTTCACGCTCAACCGCAGGATCAGCGAGGACGGGGACTGGGGCTCGTATCAGGACCTTGCCCAGGTCGCGCGGCAGCATGGCGACGAGCGGGCCGGGCACGAACTGTTCCGGCGCATGGCGTTCAACGTGCTGTGCCGTAACGTGGACGACCACCCCAGAAATCACGCGTTCTTCGTGCGCCGTAGCGGAATTTCCATGACCCCGGTCTTCGACGTGGTGCCCGCGCAGGTCGGCTTTCGTCAGCCGGAACTGGCGCTGGCCTGCGGCCGCATGGGGCGCGAGGCGTCCATCGAGAATGTGTTGAGCATGCCGGAGCCGTTCGGCCTGCGCCGGGGCGAGGCCGAGGCCATGGTTGCGGACATGCGGCGGGAAATGCAGGACTGGCGCGCACATTTCACGGAGTGCGGCGTGTCCGGGCCGGACATCGCACTACTGGAAGACCGCTTCGCCCTCGTATCCGGCCGGTGATCATGCCGCCTTGCGTGCCGCCCTGGGGCCGGTTCCGTGGGGGGCGGCATGCCCCAGTGGCCCCGGCTCGCTGTACGGGCCGAGGGGGCATCCGCTTAGGCGGTTCTGGCGTCAGGCCATGGGGCGGGCCACGCCGCCGATAAAAAAGGCTCCCGTTACCGGGAGCCTTTCCTTTTTTCATCTGCCCGGAGCATCCGGGAAAGAACGTATCCCGCCGCCCAAGCTACGACTTCATGCCCTCGATGATGGCGCGCAGTTCCTCGGCCATGCGGGCCACCTCGGCGATGGCCAGGGCAGACTGGTTCATGGCTTCGGCCGTCTCGCCGGAGATGACGTTGAGTTCCTCGGTGGCGCGGGCGATCTGCTCGCTGGCGGCGGATTGTTCCTCGGCGGCGGAGGCGATGGAGCGCACCATGTCCGCCGTGTCCACCGAAACGCTCAGTATCTCGCGCAGCGACGCGCCGGACTGGGCGGAGCGGTCGGCCGAGGCGGTGGCTTCGGCGTCGGCCAGGCCCATCAGGTCCACGCTCTTCTGGGTCACCTGCTGAATGGCCCGGATGACCTGGCCCACCTCTCCGGTGGCGCTCATGGTCTTTTCCGCCAGCTTGCGCACCTCGTCGGCCACCACGGCAAAGCCGCGCCCGGCGTCCCCGGCGCGGGCCGCCTCGATGGCCGCGTTCAGCGCCAGCAGGTTGGTCTGGTCGGCGATGTCCGAGATCATCTCGATGATGGTCCCGATGCCGTCGGCCTGCCTGCCCAGCTCGTGCAGGCTGCCGCCCATTTCCGACATGCGGTCGCGCAGGGCGCGGATGGAGCGTACCGTGTCCTGCACCACCTGCTCGCCCTGTTCGGCGCGCGACTTGGCGAGGTCGGCGTTTTCCGCGGCGCTGCCCGCGCTGCGCGCAACCTCCAGGATCGAGGCGTTCATCTGCTCGACGGCCGTGGCCGATTCGGCAACGCGGGTCTTCTGGTTTTCCGTGCCCCGGCTCGATTCTTCTATCTGCGACGAAAGTTCTTCCGCCGCCGTGGACAGCCGTGCCGAAACGTCCATGGCGGCACGGGCCGCCTCGGCGATGCGGTCGCGCTGGGCCTCGATCTGCTGCTGCCTTTCCACCATCTCGCTGATGTCGTTCCAGAACGAGATGGAGCCCAGCAGCCCGCCGTCCATGTCGTAGAACGGCGTGGTCACCACGCTGATGTGCACGGTGCGCCTGCCGTCCTGCGACGTCCACACGGTTTGCCCGGTAAGGGTGCGCCGCTCCTTGATGGCCTTGTCGGACATCGTTTCGCGGTTGGGGTCGAACCAGTAGAACTCACCGGATTTCATTCCGTAATATTCGGCGGGCGGCTTGGGCCTGCCCAGCAGTTCACATATCTGGGTGTTGGCCCAGGACATGGTGAAGTCGGGCGCCACGATGCCGCAGGGCGTGGGAATGCCTTCCAGCACCCCCCGCGCAAAGCCCAGTTCGTGCTTGATGCGGTCCTTCATGCGCCGGGTGTTGTCGGCAAGATCCGCCAGTTCGCAGGTGAAGTTGCCCTCGAGGCTGGTGCCGAAGTCGCCCCCGGCAATGTCCGCTGCAAAGCGCCCCACGGCCTGCAACGGCACCACCACCAGCCTGCGCACCACCAGCACCATGGCGGTCGCCAGCAGGATACAGACCGTCACCGCGATGCCCGCCACCACGTTGCGCAGCGAGTATGCGTCCTCCAGCAGTTCCGATTCGTTTACCGTGCCCGCCAGAATCCAGCCGGTCTGGGCGATGCGGTTGAACACCGCCAGCTTGCGCTGCCCCTTGAAATCATATTCCAGCACGCCATCCTGCTTGCCCAGCATGTCGCGCACGAAGGGCAGATCCTTGCCGGGTTGCAGCAGGGTGGCCGGGTCGGGGTGGGAGATGAAGGTGCCGTCCCCGTCCAGCAGATAGAGGTAGCCCGTATCGCCGATCTTGATGGGCGAGATGGCGCTTTCGGTGAAGGCGTTGAAGTCGAACGCCACCTGCACCCCGCCGATGAGCGCCCCCGAGGCATCGCGCAGCGGCACCGCCATGCGGAAGACCAGCCGGTCGCCTTCGGCCTTTTGCACCGACTTGTCCAGGGCCAGTTCGCTGCCGTCCAGCACCTGCCGGACCACGGGGTGCTTGGTCTTGTCCTGCCCCCGCTCGTCCACGCCGCCGTTGTTGGCCCCGACGATGACCACGCCGCGTTTGTCGAAGGCGTAGGCCGACCAAATCTCGCCGTACGTCTTCAGATAGTCGCGGAAGCGGTTCTGGGCCACGCCGTTTTCGTCCTGGCCGTCCACCACCGCCTCGATAACAGCCCGCTGGCGAGCCAGGGCGATGGCCAGTTTCTTCTGGTTGCCCAGATAGATGTCCGTGGCCGTCTTGGCCGTCCGGACCAGCGCCTGCGATCCGGAGCGCTGCAGGTCCAGCGCAAGATCCATGGTGGATGCCACGACGTACCAGCCAAGCCCCGCGAACCCGATGACCAGCAGCGTGACGACCAGCGCGCCGATCCTGGTGTTCAACCTGTCGAAGAATCCCGCATTGCCCCGCATGATGCCTCCCTGGTGATGGAACGTCCTCTCCGTTCCATCGGCCGCAATCCAGATTAAGTTAATATGTGAGCGGCAATTTTAATGTATTTTCCAGTGGATGGCACCGTATCACTTTCTAATGCGGGCATATGCAGGGATATATGATATCATGTTCCTCCACGATTTCCGCATGTTGTGTATTTTTAAGCCTTACTATCCGTATTTGCAGTGAATAGTTCAGCTGGGACGCGGCGCGTCCTGGGGGTGGGATATCGGGGGGTGCATGTCGGTCGGCGCATGGAGGCGTGGCACGCACGGAAAAAACGTGCGGAAGCGCGCGGCGGGAGGCTGGGGACCGCGCGGCAGGCTCGTGGTCGTGGACGCGGTGGGAAGGGTGAGCAGGAAGGGCCAACATGAAGGGGACATGCCAGGGCGGCATGTCCGGAAGGGTGCGGCAACCCGTGCCGCGTGTGCTGCGCCGGTGGCGCGGCGGAAGACGAAAGGATCGGGGATGCGAACGGCGGGGCCGCCCGCGCGTCCGCCGGGCTATGCCCCGGCCCGGGGCGCGCGGGGCAGGCGCAGCAGCGCCTCCAGGCCGCCGCTCTGGCGGTTGGCCAGGGTGATGTCGCCGCCATGCTGGCGGGCGATGTTGCGGGCGATGGACAGGCCAAGGCCGCTGCCGCCGGTCTGGCGGTTGCGCGAATGCTCCACGCGGAAGAACGGCTCGAACACCGTGTCCACGTAATGTTCCGGCAGGCCGGGCCCCAGGTCGCGGATGGCCACGGAAAGCATGTCGCCCGCCTCGCGCACCTCTATGTCCACCTGCCCGCCGCCGTAGCGCACGGCGTTTTCCAGCAGGTTGGACAGGCAGCGCTTCAGCGCCAGGGGCTGGGCCTTGAGGCAGGTGGCGCGTTCGCCGTCCGCGCCGTGCAGGGTGATGCGCACCTCGGGCTGCCCGGCGTGACCGGTATGGAGGTCGCGGCAGTCCTCCACCAGGCTTTCCAGCAGGGCGGTCACGTCCACCTCGGCCGTTTCCTCGCGGCTGTCGGTGCTGCGCACGAAGTCGATGGTGGTGGAGAGCAGGCTCTTGATCTCGTCCAGGTCCGCCACGAATCGCTCGCGCAGTTCCCGCGGCTCCACCTGGTCCGCGCGCAACCGCATGCGGGTGACCGGGGTGCGCAGGTCGTGCGAGATGGAGGCCAGCAGCCGCCCCCGCTCGTCCACGAACTGGCGGATGCGGTCCTGCATGCGGTTGAAGGCCTGCGCGGCGCGGCGGATTTCCAGCGGCCCCCGCTCGGGCAGGGGGGCGCGCACCAGCCCCGCGCCGAATTCGTCGGCGGCGTCGGCCAGCATGCGCAGGGGGCGGGTCATCCAGCCCACCACCACCAGGCCCAGCAGGGCCACGCCCACGATGCGCCAGCCCAGGTCCAACAGCATGGGCTGGGGTATCCACGGCCGGTCACCCTCGGGCAGCACGTGGGTGAACACCGCCCACATGCCGTCGTGCAGGCGCACACCCACGGTGTAGCCGATGTCGTAGTGGCCGTCGTCGGTGCGGCCTGGGGGGGGCGGCGGGCGGCGGCCCACATCGCGGGCGATGCCGTCCACCCGGCAAACCAGTTGCATGCCCGACGCGAGCAGCCCGCTCAGGTGGTCTTCGAAAATGGAACTGTACACATCCGGCGCGATGCCGGGCGTGGTCATGGCGGGCGGCGTGCTGGCAAGGGCGATGCGGCTGGCGCCCTGCACCATCTGGCCGATCATGCCCGGCCTTGCCTCCGGCCGGGCCGCGTCCAGCAGCAGGGCCTGCCCGGCAAGGCGCATGGCCGCCTGGCGGGCCACGGAACTGTAGACGAAGGGCCCGCCCCGCGAGACCACATACAGCACGCTGACCACCTGGATGAGCATGATGCCGCACACCAGGGCCAGCACCACCCGGCCGCGCAGGGTGCGCGGGGGCAGGGCGGAAAGGAGTTTTCCGACGGAGAACGACCGGCGTGCGGCCTGCGTGGCGGAGGCGGGGCTCATGCGCTGGCCGGGCCGGTGGCGGCGTCGGGAGCGGAGACGGAAGCGTCATCGGCCCCTGCGTCGCGCTCCACTTCAGTGGCCAGATAATACCCGTCGCCGCGCACGGTCTTGATGATCTGCGGTTCGCGCCCGTTGTCGCGCAGGCGGGTGCGCAACCGGCTGACCAGCACGTCGATGGACCGGTCGAAGGCCTCGGCCGCGCGGCCCTGGGTCAGGTCCAGCAACTGGTCTCGGCTCATGACCCTGTTGGGATACTTCAGGAACACCCGCAGCAGGCGGTATTCCGCGCCGCTCAGGTTCACCACCACCCCGTCCGGGGCCACCAGGTGGCGGGGCACCGTGTCCAGCGTCCATCCGGCAAAGCGGATGGTGCGCGACATGGCCTCCGGCTCGGCCTTGGCGATGTTCTCGGGCAGGGCGCGGGCCCGGCGCAGCACGGTGCGGATGCGGGCCACCAGTTCGCGCGGGTTGAACGGCTTGGCCACGTAGTCGTCGGCCCCCAGTTCCAGCCCGATGATGCGGTCGGTGTCGTCGTCCAGGGCGGTGAGCATGATCACCGGCAGGTCGGAACGGGCGCGCAGCCTGCGGCACAGGGTCAGCCCGTCGTCGCCGGGCAGCATCACGTCCAGCACCACGAGGTCGTAGCGCCCCACCTCGAGCATGCGGAACATCTCGACGCCGTCGGCGGCCGATTCGGCGCGAAAGCCGTGCTTGTCCAGAAAGCTGGTGAGCAGTTCGCGGATTTCGGGGTCGTCGTCCACGACAAGGATGTGTTCCGGGGTGTTCATGGCCCTCCTATAGCGCCGCCCCGGACGCCGTGCACGGGTTTTTTGCAACACAATGTTTCCGCCGCGCGGGGCGCAATATGCGGCAACACTTTGGCTGTTGCGGCAACGGAGCGGCAACGTGCAACACATATTGCGGCCACGCGACGGGGCTAGACCCAGCCTCACGCGCCGTTCCTTTCCGCAGGGGCGGCAAGCGGGGCGGACGGGTTTTCCCCTTCCTCCTCGGAGCGCCGGGATGGTCCCGGCGCGGGCCGCCAGCCGCCTGCAACGTCGGCGCTTCGGCCTCCTGTTCCGCCCCCCCGCCCCTGCGAAAGGAACGCGCAACGCCAACAGCCATCGGAAGCCGCATGTACCAGATAGCTCTCAAGATGCTGCTCGCCAACCGGGGCAAGTACCTCGGCATGGTGCTCAGCCTGGCTTTCACCTCGCTGATCATGACCCAGCAGCCCGCCGTGTTCGCCAGCATCCTCACCCGCACCTACGGCCTCATCGACGACATCGCCATCGCCGACATCTGGGTCATGGATCCCCAGGCCCAGTCGGTGGATGAATCCAAGGCCATGCCCGACACACGCCTGTCGCTGGTGCGCAGCGTGAGCGGGGTGGAATGGGCCGTGCCCCTGCACAAGGGCCAGTTGAAGGCGCGCCTGCCCGACGGCAACACCGTGGGCTGCGGGCTCATCGGCGTGGACGACGTGTCGCTCATCGGCGCGCCGGGCGTGATGCAATCCGGCAGCATGGCCGACCTGCGCATGAGCGACGCCGTGGTGGTGGACGCCGAGGGCGCGGCCAAGCGCCTGGCCGTGCAGGTGGCTGGCGGCATGCGCCCGCTGGCCGTGGGCGACGGGCTGGAGGTCAACGACCACCACGCCGTGGTGGTGGGCGTCGCCAACGCCACCCCCACCTTTCAGTCGCAGCCCATGCTCTACACCACCTATTCGCGGGTCAAGCTGTTCAACAAGAGCGAGCGCAAGCTGATGTCCTTCGTGCTGGTGAAAGCCCAGGAGGGGCAGGACCACCGCAGGCTCGCCGCGCGCATCGCGGCCGAGACGGGCCTGACGGCCCTGACCGCCGACGACTTCCGCGCCCGCACCCTGCGCCATTTCATCAAGCGCACGGCCATCATCATGCACTTCGGCACCACCATCCTCATGAGCTTCTGCATCGGCGCGGTGGTCACCGGGCTGATGTTCCACAACTTCACCCAGGACGCGCTGCGCCACTTCGGCGTGCTGAAGGCCATGGGCACCGATGACCGCACCCTGCTGCTGATGATCTTGTCGCAGGCGCTGCTGGTGGCGGGCACCGGCTTCGGCATCGGGGTGGGCATGGCCATGATCATGGGCAACCTGCCCGGCGACCCCATGGGCATGCGCCTCTCCCCCACCATATTGCTGGTGGGCGGGGGGGCGGTGCTGTCCATCACCCTGGTTTCGGCGGTTCTCAGCATCCGCCAGGTGCTGCGGCTGGAACCGGCCATCGTGTTCAAGCAATAGCAGGGAGCCTTCCATGACGAATACGGACATGCGCCCGCGCCCCGGCGCGGTTGCCCTTTCCCCGGTACCCGAAGGCGAGGCCGCCCCCGCCGTGGTCTGCGCCGGGTTGCGCAAGCGCTACGGCGAAGGGGCCACCGCCGTGCACGCCCTGCGCGGCGTGGACCTGACCGTGCAACGCGGCGAACTGCTGATGCTGGTGGGGCCCTCGGGCTGCGGCAAGACCACGCTCATCTCGGTGATGGCGGGCATTCTGGACCCCACGGAGGGGAGCTGCCGCATCCTGGGGCAGGACATGACCGCGCTGGCCCCCCGGCCGCGCGCGGCCTTTCGCGCCCGCAACATCGGCTTCGTGTTCCAGGCCTACAACCTGAACCCGGCGCTGACGGCGGCCGAGAACGTCTCCGTGCCGCTGCGCATCAGCGGCGCGCCCGTGCGCGAGGCCATGCGCAAGGCGGAAGCCGCGCTGGATCTGGTGGGCCTTGGCGACAAGGCGGAATCCGCCCCCGGCGATCTTTCCGGCGGGCAGCAGCAGCGCGTGGCCATTGCCCGCGCCCTGGTGCACGAGCCGCAGCTCATCGTGTGCGACGAGCCCACCAGCGCCCTGGACCACGCCAACGGCCAGCGGGTCATGGAACTGCTGCGCCGGGTGGGCACCGTGGACGGCCGCGCGCTGGTCATCGTCACCCACGACGCGCGCATCTTCGATTTTGCGGACCGCATCGCCGAACTGGACGACGGCCGGGTGACCCGCGTGGGCACGCCCGGCGCGCTGGCCGGGGCGGGGCATGGCGCGACCGGTCCTGGGCTTGAGTCAGACGGCGAGGACATGCCCGCTGCCGCGCCGTGCGCAAGCCCGGTTGCTGCGGCTGGCGGTGCAATGGACGATGCCCCGCACGGGGGCAACGGATCCCGCCCTGCCGCCGCCCGTCCATAGCGCACGGCGAACCGCACCCCCGGGGCCGTCCCGCGTGCGGAACGGCCCGGCCCCGATATTCTTCAAGATTCACCAAGAGATCAAAGACAGGGACAACCATGCGACGCAACATCATCCTTACCTACGTCCTGCCCGCCCTGGCCCTGGCGGGCCTTGTGGCGGGCATCGTGTACGCCTCGCGCACGTCCGCGCCTCCGGCCCCGGTGCCCCCGGTGGCCGACCCGGCCGCGCCGCCCTACGAAAAATACATCAGCGGCTCCGGCATCGTGGAGGCGGCCAGCCGCGACGTGGGCGTGGCCACGCCCACGTCCGGGGTCATCGTGGAGATTCCCGTCACCGTGGGCGACGCGGTGCGCAAGGGCGACCTGCTGTTCCGCCTGGACGACCGGGAGCGCAAGGCCGCGCTGGCCGAGCAGAAGGCCGCGCTGGTGGTGGCCCGCGCCAAGGTGGTCGAGGCGCGCGTGGCCCTGGAAAAGGCCCGCGCCGACGCCGCGCGGGTGCGCAGCCTGCGCGACGGCCGCGCCGTGAGCGCGGAAGAAGCGGCCCAGCGCGGCTACGCGGAGGAAACGGCCCGCGCGGCGCTGGCCTCCGCCACGGCCGACGTGACCCAGGCCGAGGCCGCCGCCCGCGCCATAGAGGTGGACCTGGACCGGCTGTGCGTGCGCGCGCCCATGGACGCCACGGTGCTGCAGGTGAACGTGAGCGAGGGCGAATACGCCACGGCCGGGGCGCTTTCCACGCCGCTGGTCATGCTGGGCGACGTCACCCGGCTGCACGTGCGGGTGGACATCGACGAGAACATCGCCTGGCGCTACCGGGCGGGCATGCCCGCCACGGTGTTCCTGCGGGGCAACCGCGACTTTTCCGCGCCGCTGCGCTTCGTGCGGGTGGAGCCCTACGTGCTGCCCAAGACATCGCTGACCGGCGACACCACCGAGCGCGTGGACATCCGCGTGCTGCAGGTGCTGTACGCCTTCGACACGCGCGACATGGCCGCCTACGTGGGCCAGCAGGTGGACGTGTACTTCGACGACACCGGGCGCGATGCCGCCGCCGGGGCGAAACAGCCCGGCCGGAAGGACGGGAACAAGGGCGGCTCCGCCACCGCAGCGCGCTCCGGCGCGGCGGGCGTCGCGCCGTCCGCCCCATTTGGCCCGTCCGGTCAATCCGGTCAATCCGGCCACTCCGCCTGGCCGGTGCAGTCCGTGCGGCCCGCGCAGGCGGGCGAGTCCGCTGCGTTGCCAGAGGTGGTGGTGCCCGTGCGCGACGCCAGGGCCCGGACCAACGGCAAGGACGCGGCGCGCGGCGTGGGGGTGCGGGGATGAACGCGACGTTCGGTTTCCGGCGCGCGCGGGGGGGCGTGGCCACGGCGTGGCCGTCCGCATCGCTTCGCGCGCTCGCCGCGTTGCTGTGCGTGGCGCTGGCCCCAGGCTGCGCCCCCACGGCCGCCGCGCCGCGCCCGGCCATGCCCGCCGCGTGGAGCGCGCAGGCGGCCCCCGCGTCCGCAAGCGCGGCACGGTCCGGCGCTTCGCTGGCCCAATGGTGGACCGCCTTCGGCGACCCGGTGCTGGACGGCCTGCTGGCCCGCGCGGCCGCCGCCAACTTCGACGTGCGCATCGCCGCCGAAAAGGTGCGCGAGGCCCGCGCCGCCGCGCGCGAGGCCGGGGCGGACCTTGGCCCCACGGTCACCGGCTCGGCCTCGGCCACGCGCAGCCGTGCGGGCACGGGCGAGGCGCAGTCCACCGGCTCTCGCAACGGCAACGTGTACGCCACGGGCCTTGATCTGGCCTGGGAAATAGACCTGTTCGGGCGACTGCGCGCCACCCGCGAGGCCCGCGTGGCCGACGCCCAGGCGGCGGAAGAGGACCGCCGCGACACCCTGGTCGCCCTGCTGGCCGAGGTGGCCACCCAGTACGTGACCCTGCGCCAGGCCCAGAACGAACTGGACCTTACCCGCGACATCGCGGCCAGCCGGGCCGAAACCCTTGCCCTGGTCACCGCCCGGCGCGACGCGGGCCTGACCGGGGACATCGACGTGGCCCAGGCCGCCGCGCTGTGGCATTCCTCGCTGGCCGACGCCGCCGACTACGAGAACAACGCCTGGGCGGCCCTGGCCCGCATCGAACGGCTGGTGGACGCCGCCCCCGGCGAACTGCGCCCGACGCTGGAAAAGGCCGCCCCCATTCCCGCGCCCGCGCGCCAGGTGCCCGCAGGGCTGCCTGCCGACCTTTTGCTGCGCCGCCCGGACATCCGCGCGGCGGAGCGGCTTCTGGCGTCGGCCGCGTCGGACCTGGCCGCCACCACGGCGGAGCGCTGGCCCACGCTCAGCCTTTCGGCGGCGCTGGGTTCGCAGGCGTCCACGGTGAACAAGCTGCTGTCCTCGGGCAGCGGGGTGTGGTCCTTGGCCCCGGCGCTGGGCCTGACCCTGTTCGATTCCGGGGCCACCGCCGCGCGCATCGAACAGGCCGACGCCCGGCGCGAACAGGCCGCGCTGACCTACCTTTCCACGGCCCGCACGGCGGTGGAAGAGGCGGAAACCGCCCTGTACGCCGTGGACCGCCAGCAGCGCAGGCTGCCCGACCTGGCCGCCGTGCTGGAGGCCGACCGCACGGCCCTGGTCCTGGCCTGGGACCGCTATCGCGCGGGACTTGCCGATTTCCTGGACGTGGCCGACGCCGAGCGTGAACTGGCCACCGCCGCCCTTACCCACGTGCGGGCGAGGGCGGTGCTGTCCACCCGCGCCGTCACCCTGTACCGGGCGCTGGGCGGCGGTTGGGAAGCGCCGGATGGCACGGGGCAGGCCGTCGCGCCCGGAGCGACGTCCGCCTCGCCCGTGGCGTCGCCCGTCTCGCCCGTTTCGTAGGCGGGCCTTCCATTTTCCGGCGTCGCCGCACAGGCCGCCCATCATCCATATGGCACACGCGGCCCGACGGGCCGCTTCAGGAGAATCGCATGAACCAGTCCCGTGTTCCCCTCATCACCGCGTTGTTTTGCGGCCTGCTGCTGCACGGCGAATTCACGGGCGTCGCCTCCGCCTCCGCCGACCCGGCCGGGCAACCGGCCCCGGCCATAGGGGAGGCCCAGCCCGCGACGCCCACCGAGGGGGCGACCACCCCTGCCCCTGCCCCCGCCCCTGACCGGGCGCGCGCCGCGAGCCGCTTCGAGATAGCCGACCGCGACGGCGACGGCAGACTCACCCGCACCGAGGCGGGCCATCCCGAAACGGGGTTGCCCGTGGTGGCGCGCGAATTCACGGCCATCGACGCCGATGGCGATGGCCTTTTGAGCAAGGCGGAACTGCTGCGCTACGGGCGGGAGCGGCGGCAGGCCCGGCAGCCGTCGTGACGATAAGGCGGGAAGTTTTGACCCAGTAAAGAAATGTAAAGAAGCCGCCCGGCAAAATTTGCCTGGCTTTGCCCGCCCCGCACGTTGCCGTGCGGGGCGGTTCTTTTGCGGATGGAGAGAGTGTGCGGGTGGAGCGCGGAAGGCGGCCGTGGGGCGGCCACGCCGGGGCGGCGGCCACGATATCAGGGCGCGATATCAGGGCGCGGCCTGGCTACGCGGGCAGGCGGAAGGCAACCTTCAACCCGCCCTGGGGCAGGTTTTCCGCCGAAATGGCCCCGCCGTGCAGTTCCACGGCGCGCTGGGCGATGGACAGGCCAAGCCCGGTGCCCGTGCCGCGCGGGGCGTTGCCTGCCCGGAAGAACGGCACGAAGAGCAGGGGCAGATCGGCCTCGGGCACGCCCGGCCCCTGGTCCTGCACGGCGATGACGGCGTAGCGCGCCGGATGGGGGCAGGCGGAACGGACCGGGCCGCCGTTGGTCCCGGCCACCCCGTTGCTCCCGTTGCTGCGGTCGTTCCTGCCGTTCCGGCCGGCCTGTTCCGGTTCCGGCACGTGGGCCTGCGGCGGCGCGCCGCAGGTTCCGGCGGCCTCGCAGGACAGCGATACCGTTACCCGCGTGTCCGGCGGCGAGAACTTCAGGGCGTTCTGCACTACGTTGTCCAGCGCGCCGTAAAGCATCTCGCGCATGCCGTGGAACGGGGCGCACGCGCCATCCACGCGCAGTTCCACCCGCTTGCGCTCGGCGCGGGCCTGGAAGTCCGTTTCCTCCACCAGTTGGACCAGCAGTGCGGGCAGGTCGAACCACGCGGGCGGCGCGTCCTCCTTCTGCTGATCCAGATGTCCGGTGGCCAGCAGGTGGGCGCTGAGCGCGGAAAGGCGCTCCGCGTCGTGGCGGATGCGTTCCAGAAAGCGCTGCGACTCGGGCGAGACCGTGCGCGAGGCCATCTCCAGCGCCAGGGCCACGCGCGACAGGGGCGAACGCATTTCGTGCGACACGTCGTGCAGCAGGCGGCGCTGGGTTTGCAACAGCTCTTCGGTGCGTTCGGCCATGGTGTTGAAATCGTTGGCGAGGCGGGCAAGTTCCGTGCCGTGCGAGGCCACGTCGCCGTTGACGCGCGCCTGCAGGTCGCCCCGGGCAAAGCGCTGCAGCACGCTGCCCACCTCGTCTATGGGGCGGCTGGTCTGGCGCAGCAGCAGGTGCAGCACGCCGCCCGCCAGCACCATGGCCATGGCCAGGGGCAGCACGAAGGGCGGCAGGCGCATGTCCGGCGGGGCGGGCATGTCCTTGCGCAGGGTGAGCACCCCGTGCCCGCCGCCGGGCAGGTCGATGGGGTCGGCCATGAGGATCACCGGCCGGAAGGTGAACGGGGGGGGGATATCCAGCAGGGTCGCGCCCGTGGCACGCGCGTCCTCGGCCTGTTCGCGGGCCTCCGCCTGCACGGCGGCCTCGGTTTCCGGATCCTGCGTGGCGGAGGGGGGCGGCGGAGGGGGGGCTGAACCGGACGGCATGGGCGACCCGGAAAGCGGGGGGGGCATGGGCGGCACGCGGCCTTCCAGGGCCGCACGGATGCGCTCCGGCCAGGACATGTGCGGGGGCGGGCCGCCGTAGGGCGAGGAAGGGGAATCCCCTGGCGCGCCCGGGGCGACGGCCCTTTCCCCGGCGGGCGCGCCGGGGCGGTCGCCCCCATCTGGAACGGAGGCCGACGAATCGGCGACATCGGCGGGTGTGCCGTTCCTGTCGTCGTTGTCCCACGCCACGCCTGGCCTGGGCGGCGCGTCGAAGAAGGGCACCGGCGAAACCGGGCCGTTGTCGGCCAACGGCTGCAGCCCGGCGTCGTGCACCACAACGTGCACGCCGCGCTTGCGCAGGGTGTCCAGCAGGGCGTTCAGTTTGTCCGCGCGTCCTTCGGCCATGTACTCGGAGACGCGCTCGCCCAGCAGGTCCAGCAGCATGACGTTCATCTGGAACGGTCCGAGCCTGGGGCGCGTCTCCAGACGGATGCGGATGAACGTGCCCAGGGTGAAGATGCCGCAGCCTACCAGCAGCAGCACCAGCAGCCTAACCGGCCACGTTCTCATGCCCGGTCCCGAAGCGCGGTTCCGCGCCGTCCTGGCCGCCGAAGGTCGATTCCGTGGGCGAAACGCGGAAGTAGTAGCCCATGCCGCGCACCGTGCCCACGCGCGGCTGGCCGTCGTCGCAGGGGCCCAGCTTCTTGCGCAGGTTGCTGACGTGCACGTCTATGGACCGGTCGAAGGGCAGTATCTCGCGTCCCAGCACCCCGCGCGAAATGTCCTCTCGCGCGACGGTGGCGCCTTCGGCCTCCAGCAGCAGCACGAGAATGGCGTACTCCACCGGGGTCAGGGGCAGGGGGGCGCCGTCACGCAGGGCCGTGCGGGCCGAGCGGTCCACGGTGATGCCCCCGAAGGAAAGGTTGCGCTTGCGGTACGGCCCCACGCCGCCCACGGCCGCGCCCAGGCCAGCCGCGCCCGCCGCCGTGCCGTGGGTGCGGGTGCGGCGCAGCACGGCGCGCAGGCGCGCCAGCAGTTCGCGCGGCACGAAAGGCTTGGGCACGTAGTCGTCCGCGCCCATCTCCAGCCCCACGATGCGGTCCACGTCGTCGCCGCGCCCGGTCAGCATGAGCACGGGCAGCGCCGAACGCGAACGGATGGTGCCGAGCACGTCGAAGCCGCTGGTATCCGGCAGGGCCACGTCCAGCAGTGCCGCGTCATAGTCGCCCGACAACGCCCGCGCGAGGCCCTGGCCACCGGTGTGGCAGGGTTCCACGGCAAGCCCTTCGGGAGCGAGATATTCCGTAAGCAGTGCGCAGAGTTCCTTGTCGTCGTCGATCAACAAGACTCGATCCATGATGTCACCCTCTGGGCGGTGGCACATATTTCCCGATTGCCGCTTGCGACCGGTATAGTGCAAGAATCACGCCCCAATGATTTCCGTGAGTGTAAAACAATGTAAACTAGTGTGTCCGACGCTTTCAAAACACTACCCGCCCTGAACGGACAATGTGGGCGGGCGCGCGTATACATACAGACAACCCGCAATGCGCGGGACTTGGCTTTTCCACAATTTCCGGCGTGGTGCATGGACCCGGTTGCCGCAATTCCGGCTCCACAGAACGCACGACTGGAGATGAAGATGGAAGCCAATACAGGAACCGCTACGGACATAACGGCATGCATGACCGGCGACGGAAAGGCATGGCGTCGTTTCGTGTCCGTCTATGCCCCGGTGATCCACAAGGCCGTGCACTACACCCTTCAGTGGAACGGCGGGGCCGCCGCAGGGCTCGATGCGCAGGACGTGACGCAGGAGGTGTTCTGCCGTCTCGTCAGCGACGAGTTTCATCTGCTGTCCACCTACGATCCCGCGCGGGCGGGCATGGCCACCTGGCTCAGCGTCGTGGCGCGCTCCACCGCGCTCGACTGCCTGCGCGCGCGTCGCACCGAGCGGATGGTGCGGCACGAGCCCTACGTGGAAGAGGAACTGGCCGAACGGCTGTGGGCGGATGCCCCCACCCCGGCAGGCTCCGCGCCTGACGCCCACGAAGAGTTGGACCTGCCCCCCGGTCTGCTGAGCAGACGGCAGAGCACGGTGCTGCGGCTGCTGTTTCAGGACGACCTCGATACCGATGAAGTGGCGCGCACGCTGGACATCCATCCCAAGACCGTGCGCAGTCTGAAGCAGAACGCCCTTGCGCGGCTGCGGCACCACTTCTGCCTGTGATGCGCGCCGCGCAACGCAAAGGCCCGGAACACTCCGGGCCTTTTCTTTGTGCCAAAGGCAGACGCCACAGGCAATGCAAAGTAATGCAAAGATACTGTTATGAACATTAATTGCGTGATTTTGCCGGTGCTTATGGAATTTTAAAAATTAAGAGAGCGGTGCAAGACCGTCGATAAGGTCATCAAGCATGCGCTGCATGCACGGCAGAGGCACACAAGGATAGTGTATATTTCATGGAGGAAAGCATATGTCTCTCGTAGTCAACAACAACTTTACGGCGCTCACCACGGCCAATACGCTGAACGCAACGTACAGCAAGCTTGAGAAGTCAACCCAGCGCCTGTCTTCCGGCCTGCGCATCAACTCCGCCGCGGACGACGCTGCGGGCCTTGCCATTCGCGAACTGATGCGTTCGGACATCAGCGCGCTGAATCAGGGCGTGCGCAACGCCAACGACGCCATTTCGCTGATCCAGACGGCGGACGGCGCCATGGAGACCATCGACGAAAAGCTCATCCGCATGAAGGAACTGGCCGAACAGGCCGCCACCGGCACCTATAACTCGGACCAGCGCCTGATCATCGATTCGGAATACCAGGCCATGGCCTCGGAAATCACCCGAATCGCCAGCGCCACCGACTTCAACGGCATCGCGCTGCTGAACGGCAACCTGTCTGGCCAGACCTACGACGGTTCGGGCCTGACCTCCACCGGCCAGTTGCACATCCACTTCGGCTCGGGCAACGACAGCGCGCAGGACTACTACAACATCCGCATCGGCTCGGTGTCGGCGGAGGCCTTGGGCCTTGGCAACACCACCACCGGCGCGGGGGCGAGCATCTCCACCCAGCAGGCGGCGCAGGACGCCCTGACCGCCATCGACAACGCCATCATCTCCAAGGACCAGATCCGCGCCTCGCTGGGCGCCATGCAGAACCGGCTGGAGGCCACCATCACCAACCTCGAGACCCAGTCCGAAAACCTTTCCGCCGCGGAATCGCGCATTTCGGACGTGGACGTCTCGATGGAAATGACCGAGTACACCAAGCAGCAGGTGCTGGCGCAGACCGCCGTGGCCATGCTGTCGCAGGCCAACTCGCTGCCGCAGATGGCGCTTTCGCTGATCGGTTAGGCGTCTACCGGAGGGAGTGGGCCGCTGGAAGCCCGCTGTCCGATGGTGGGGGGGGAAACGGCGAAACTGCGGACACGCATACGGCAAGGGGCCGGGCATATGCCCGGCCCCTTTTGCGCGCCGTGCGCCAGCGGATGGGCGAGGGGACGCGCCGAAAGCACCCGGATGCGCGCCGCCTCAGGCATCGGGTGACGCATCGGGTGGCGGGCGAGACGCGCGGACTGCGACCGTGGGCGGACGACGGGGAGCGCTTTCGGGGGGCGGGCGCAGCAAGGGGGACGCCCGGTGTCGGGGGTCCCCCTTGCTGCCGCGTCCTAGCGGCGCCTTGGCCGAACGTGCGGCAGACGCGCGCCGTCGTGCCCCCGGTCAGTCATCCAGCGAGGCCAGCAGTGAGTCGATGGTGGTCGACAGGCTGTCGTAGCTGGTGAGCAGGGTTTCCAGGTTGGAATAGCGGGTGCGCAGGCGGCTTTCCACCAGGTCCAGCCGTTCCTCTTCCTTGGAGATGGATTCCGCCAGTTGGTCCAGGATTTCCTGATAGCTGTCCTCCATGATCTGGAGGGTGCCCTCGGTGCTGGTCATGTCCTCCAGGGTGTCGACCAGTTGCCCTATCTTGCCCTGCTTGAGGTACACAGTGCCGGTGTAGGCGCCGTCGGCGGTGTTGTCCACGGTGAGGGCCAGGCCCGCCTCGTCCTCGCCGGACGCGCCGGTGATGGTCCAGCCAGAGATGGAGGCGGCGTTGCCGTTGATGTAGGCCGAGGTGATCTCGCCGTTCTCGATGGTGTACGACACCTCGTAGTCGCCCGCCACCGTGGTGCCGGAGATGGAGCTGTCGAAGGAAAAGTCGCTGGAATCGGTGGAGCCCGTCGAATCCGAGGACAGCAGCGAGGCCACGGCTTCCGGGTCTTCGTCGATGGCTTCTTCCAGTTCGTCGTAGTCGATGACCAAAAGACCGAAGGTTTCCGAGTCCTCGTCGGCGTCGGTGGAGATGCCGATGGTGGAAAGGCTGGTGAACAGGTCACCGGTGTCCGCGTCCGCGTCGTAGTAGGAAAAGCCCAGCCCCTTGGTGGCCAGGATGTTCTTCAGGCTGTTCTGCACCAGGTCGATGCCGTAGTTGCTGGCCAGCACCGAAGCCGCGCTGTCGTCATCGTCATCGTCGTCGTCATCCGAGTCGGACGCCGTGGCCGTGGACACCGATTCGGACACCGTGCCCTGATCCTGCAGGTCCATGAGCAACTGCAGGATGGTGTTGATGCTTTCGACAACGGTTTCGACGGCTTCCACCATGGCGTCGGTGTCCAGTTCCACGGTGACCGTGGTACCTTCATCGCCGGTGGTGGTCTTGAGCTGCAGGGTCACGCCGTCGATGACGTCGTCGATGGAGTTGGTGTCGCGCTCTATCCATTCGTCGTCGGCGGCGGGAAAGCCGTCCACCTTGATCTGGGCGTTCTGGGCCTTCTGGGTGTTGGTGAAGGCGTCCGCGCCCATGGCGTCGAAGCCGGTGTCGTTGATGGTCACGGTGTTGTCCGCGCCAAGGTCCATGCCGCGTATCTGCAGGTGGTAGGCATCCCCTTCATTGATGACGCTGGCGCGCACATCGTCGCTGTTGCCGTCCGCGTTGTTGATGAGGTCCACGAATTCCTCGAGCGTGGTGCCCGCCGGAACGTCGATGGTGTACGTCTCGTCGCCGTAGGTGAGCGAGAAGGTCTGGTCGGTGTCGGTGATGGAGGTGTCGGTGGAGGCGTACCCGTCGTCGCTGCTCCAGATGTCGTTCTGGGCCAGCTGGTTGATGACCACGTTGTGCGTGCCGGCCTCCGCCTCGTTGTCCACCGAGACGGTCAGGCTGGTCTCGTCGGACGAGGAGCCGGACTTGGTGAGAAAGTCCGAGACGCTGTCGTAGTCCTGCAGCGTCTGGTACAGCGTGGTCATCTGGGTTTCCAGGTCTTCCACGGCGGCCAGTTGCTCTTCGTACGCCGTCTCCTTCTCGGTCATGCTGTTGTAGCGGTATTCCTCCACCGCCATCTGGGCCTCGATGATCTCGTCCCAGTCGGTGCCGGTGTTCAGGCCGGTGAAGGTGATGGAGCCGGACCAGTAATCGGACATGGTGCCTCCGTGGTTGCCGTCGACTACAGCCGGGCTACGGACGGATTAGAGATAGTCGAGCAGGCTCAGATTCATCACGGCGGACGAGGTGCTGAGCACCGCCTCGTAGATGGTGGTGAGCTTGGAGAGTTCCGTGGCCAGCGCCGTGGTGTCGGCGTCGAGCGTGTTGCTCACCGTGCTGGTGGCCGTTTCGGTCAGCAGGGTGTTGGCCGTCTCGATGTGCTCCAGCCGCACCTCGCGCGCGCCGATGTCGCTGGCGGCGGAAAGCATGGTGGCCTGCCCTGCCGTAAGGGCCTCCAGGCTTTCGGCGATGCCTTCCTCGTTGTTGGTCTCCAGGTAGCCGATGAACTGGCCGATGGCCTCGAACAGGTCGCCCTCGCCCGTGCTGGCATAGCTTTCGCCGTCGGCGCTGTAGAGCCCGCCGAACACGTCCAGCCCGCAGCTGTTGATGGCGATGCTGGACGAGGTGGAAACGCGCACCGTGAGGTCGGTGGAGTCGGAGGTGACGGTGAAGGTGTCGCCCGCCGCAAGGTCGCTGCCGCTGCCCGCCGAAAGTTCCAGCGTGCCGCCCGGCACGGTCAGGGTGCCGTCGTCGGAACTCTGCACGTCGGACCAGGTAAGCCCTCCGTCGGAGGAATAGCTGTACGAAACCGGCCCGGCCACGGTGGTGTCTTCCTCTATGCGCACCACCACGGAATCGCTGAAGGTGCCGGTGGCCGTGGCGGTGACGTCGGTGTTGCTCTGGGCCGTCACCTGCGCGCCGTCGTCGGCGTCGCCGGTGTAGATGGCGGCAGGGCGCACGGTGATGCGCGTGCCCGCGCTGGTGTCGTCGTCGGACACGGCGGTGACCCCGGTGCCGGACTGCATGTTCACTTCCACGCCGTCGCAGGAAAGGGTGGTTTCCCCGGCGGCCAGGGTGGCCTCCGTCCAGGTGTCCCCGCCGTCGCTGGAATAGCGGTAGGTGATGGCGTCGGTGCCCACGGTGCCGTCGCCGGTGAATTCGATGCTGATGCTCTGGTCCGCCTCGCCATCCACCGAAAGCACGGCGCTGCCCGCGCCGGAGGCCAGGGTGGCCCCGGTCACCGTGGCCCCCAGGCCCAGGGTGTAGGCGTCGCCGCCCGAATCGCGCCCGGCGAAGATGGATTGCCCGTTGTACTCGGTGTTGGCGTAGGTGATGAGCTGCTCGTACAGGCCGCGCGCCTCTTCGGCCGCGGCCTCGCGGTTGGCCTCGGACAGGGTGCCGTTGGCGGCCTGCTCGGCCAGCTCGATGAGCTTGGTGAGCACGGTGCTGGCGTCGCCCAGGGTGTCGTCGGCCAGCGAAAGCCAGCCCTGCGCGGTTTCCAGGTTGCTCTGGTACTGGGTCAGGTGGCTGAGCAGCGAGGTGTTGTCGAGCACCACCTCGGTTCCGTAGGGGTCGTCCGAGGGGCAGTTGATATTCTGCTGCGTGGCCATCTGGATGGTCACGCGGTTTATCTGCGATTGCAGGCTGGTCATGTATTTCAGCGAGTTGTCATAGGTCATGCTTGTAGAGATGCGCATGGCGTGCTCCGGCGGGGTACCTGAAGGCGGTTTTCGGCTAGTCCCTGAGTGAAAGGACGGTCTCGAACATCTCGTTGGCCACCTGGATGAGCTGGGCAGCCACGCTGTAGGCTTGCTGGTACTTGGTGAGGTTGATCAGCTCTTCGTCGGTGTTCACGCCGGACACGGACTGCTGCAGCTCGTCGGCGTTCTCGGCCAGGGCGCTGTAGTAGGTGTACTTGCGGGCGGAGGTGTCCACGTCGGTGCCCGCGTCGGATACCAGCGACGCCAGATGCTCGCTGAGGGTCTGCGAGGTGGATGCGCCGTACACGTCCAGGGTCACGTCCGCGTCGGCCAGTTCGGCGAGATTGTTGGCGCAGGTGGAATCGCCGGAAAGCACCTCGCCCGTGGCGTCCACCACGG
The DNA here is from genome assembly GCF_003402415.2 of Nitratidesulfovibrio sp. HK-II. NCBI lineage: Bacteria > Pseudomonadati > Thermodesulfobacteriota > Desulfovibrionia > Desulfovibrionales > Desulfovibrionaceae > Nitratidesulfovibrio > Nitratidesulfovibrio sp. HK-II. The sequence goes on along the minus strand of NZ_AP036014.1, from coordinate 3,560,461 downwards.
CGGCGTTGACCCGGTTGGGGTCGTCCAGCACGGCATCGGACACGGTGATGGTGCCCGCGTCGTAACCCGAGAAGAAGGTGTTGATGCCCAGCGCCGCCAGCGTGCCGGTGGTGTCGCCCGCGAACTGGAAGGAATAGCCGTCTTCCGAGGTGATGGTGAGCTGGCCGTCGCTGATGGTGGCCGTGAGCAGGCCGGAGAAGGTGGTGTTGATGGCGTCTGCCACGTCTTCCAGGCTGTCGGAAGCGGGGTCGATGGTGATGGACGACAGCGTTTGCACATCGCCCGTGTCGTCGTCGTACACGGAGATGGACAGGGTGCCCGAGGTCAGCCGGTCGGCGTAGGCAAGGCTGCTGTCCGAGAGCGCCGTCGTGGCGTCGTCCACGGAATTTTCGGAAGTGGCGGACGAATAGTTGGTCAGCCCCGCGCCCTGGCTGTGCACGTAGTTGACCTGCCAGGCCAGTTCCTCGGCCAGGGCGTCCAGTTCTTCCAGGTATCCGCCCACGTACTGGTCACGCGTGGCCAGCAGCCCGGCAAGGCTGCCGCCCGTGAGGCGGTTGTTGCTGTCGGAACTGGTGACGTCGATGGGGGTGATGTTCACCTTGCTGGAGGTGGTCTCGTACCAGTACACCCCCGACTTCGCCATGACGGTGAAGTCGTCGCCCACGGCCAGACTGCCGCCCGCCGTGGCGCTGGAATCGGACGACGAGCCGAACCAGATGGACACCCCGGCCACGGTCACCTTGTCGTCCTCGCCGGACGCGGTGAACACCAGGGTGTTGCCGTCGTCGTCGGTGAGCCAGGTTTCGCCGCCGTCCAGCGACACCTTGTAGGTGGCCGCCCCCGCCGAACCGTCGGTGCTGCCCGCGCTGACCACCTCTATGGCGATCTCGTAGCTGCTCTCGCCCTCGAAGTAGATCTGCCCGTCGAAGGTGGAGGCCGAGGTCAGCGACATGCTGGCCTGCGGGCCTTCGTAGGCCAGCGTGTAGGTTACGTCGCCCTGCACCAGGGTCTGGCCTTCCTCCGTGTACACGGTGACCTGTCCGTCGTCGTTGTAGACCACCGAAAGGTCCAGGTAGGTGGCAAGCTCGCGCAGGGCGGTGGCCTGGCTGTCGAGCAGGGTGGAGTTCTCCGGGTCGGCCGCCAGTTGCGAGTTGAGGTCTGCCAGGGTGTCCAGCAGGTCGTTCACCTCGTCCACCTGCTGTTCGATCTGGTCGTTCAGGTCTTCCTGCACGGCCTCCAGGCTGTCGCTGGTGGAATTGATGAGCGTGGTCAGCGTTTCGGCGTAGCCGGTCAGTTCGGTGCGCGCGGCCTCGCTTTCCGGGTCGGCCGCCAGCGCGTCGAGGCTGGTCCAGAAGGCGTCCAGCGCGGTGGACAGGTCGTAGCCGTCGTCGTCGCTGTCGTCGAACAGCGTCTCGACGGACGAGAGCGTACTGGTGATGGTTTCCCACATGGACGCGCTGGAACTGCTGTCCAGGTACTGGGCCTCGGCCGTTTCGCTGAAGTGGCGGGTGATTTCCGCAACCTCCGCGCCGGAACCGTAGGTCAGCCCCCCGCTGCTGGTGGTGGGGCCGGTGGTGTATTGCACCGTCTGGCGCGAATAGCCCTCGACATCGGCGTTCGAGATGTTGTTGCTGGTGACCGAAATGCCGATCTGCGCGTTGGAGAGCGCGCTGGAGCCGATGTTGAAGATGGAGCTGAGCGAGGACATGGCGCGTCCTTACGGGAAGCCCGTGCGTTGCGGGTGGGGGCCTTCCGGCGATGGCCCGGACGGAGACGGGCAGCGCCGGAAGGCCCGTCGCGGCGCGCGCGGGGTCGACGAACCCCACGCGCGCCCCGAAGGCGCTAGCGCTTCAGGCCAAGGGCGGTCTGAAGCATTTCGTCCACGGTGGTGATGACCTTGCTGTTGGCCTGGTAGGCGCGCTGCATCACGATGAGGTCCACCATCTCGCCAGAGACGTCGACGTTGGATTCCTCCAGCTTTTCCCCGTAGATGCTGCCAAAAATGCCCTGGCCTGCCTGACCGATGTTGGCCGTGCCCGATTCCGTGGTGGCGGAGTACAGGTTGCCGCCCTCCAGGTTCAGCCCCTGGTCGTTGTCGAAGCTGGCCAAGGCCACGATGAACAGGGCCTGGGTCTGGCCGTTGGAGTAGGTGCCGTAGATCACCCCGGCCTCGTCCACGTAGTAGCTGGTCAGGTAGCCGGTGGCGTAGCCGTCCTGGCTTGAACTGTCGGTGCTGCTGGCCGAATCGTGGCTGGTGGAGCTGTCGGTGTCGTAGGCGGTGGAGGTGTAGCCGAACAGCAGCGTGCCGTCGGTGCCGATGTCCGCCGCGCTGGTCACGGTGGTGTCCCAGCCGTCGGTGGTGGACTTGGCCGACACGCCGAAATCGAGTTCGATCTCTATGGCGTCGGCCTCGTCGGTGGTGCTGGCGTTGTCGGAACCGGAGAAGTTGCACGAGAATACCGGCAGGCCGTCGGCGGAGATCTCGGCCAGGGTCCAGTTGGAAAGGTCGGTCAGGTCGCCGGTGGCGGTGGAGCTGAGCGTGAAGGCGGTGGTGGAGGTGAGCGCCCCCGTGGCGTCGAAGGTAAGGGTGCCCGCCATCAGCAGCCCGGCGGCCGAGGTGCCGGACACGCTCTGGCCGTTGATGGTGCGCACGTCCTCGCTGGGGTCCATGGTGACGATGTATTCCCAGGTGGTGGTGCCGGTGGTGGAATCCTCCACCTGGTCGAAATACACGGTCAGCTCGTGGGCCGATCCCGCCTCGTCGTACACGGTGATGGTGGTCTGGTACTCGTAGTCGGTGGTGCCCAGGGGGTCGTCGGCGCTGCCGTCCCATTCGGTGAGCAGCGAAAAGTACGGGTCGGTGGTGGAGGTGGCGTTGTCCTCGCCGTCGGAATCCAGGTTCACAGACAGGGTGACGTTGGTGGTGGCCGACGCGGGTGCGGTGCGGCTTTCAAGCTGGATGTCGCCGAGGGCGCCGGTGGTTGCCGGGTCGCTGGAGGTGGCGGTGTCCGGGTCCACGGCCCAGCCCTGCACCTGATAGCCGGAGGAGTTCACCAGGTAGCCTTCGTCGTCGAAGGTGAAGTCGCCCGCGCGGGTGTAGTAGACCTGCCCGTCGTTCTGGGCGTCTTCCACGATGAAGTACCCTTCGCCCCCGATGGCCATGTTCATGGATTCGGAGGTGTCCTGGTACGAGCCCTGCGAGAAGTCGGTGGAGATGGTGGAGACGGTGGAACCGTTGCCCACCTGGTCGAGCCCGCTGGACGTGGTGAGGGAGGAATAGAACACGTCCTCGAACAGCATGGACATGGACTTGTAGCCCGTGGTGCTGGAGTTCGCGAGGTTGTTGCCGATGACGCTGATGGACTCGGAAGTGCTCTGCAACCCCGAGACGCTGGTGTACATTGAAGAGGAAAGACCCATGGCGGCCTCCCGCGTCGGTGCGCGTGCTGGGTGTTATGCGTCGGAGGAGACGACGCTGTAGACGTCTTCAAGGTTGACGGTGCGTCCGTCGGACAGGGTGAGCACCGTCGTTCCGTCCTCCACGGAGACGCCGGACACCGTGCCCGCGACCATGGTGGAGACTTCAAGGCTGTCGCCGTCGGCGTCGTAGGCTTCGAACACCACGCTGTAGGTGCCGTTGGACACTTCTTCGCCGGTGTAGTTGGTGCCGTCCCAGGTGAAGGTGTAGGTGCCGCTGTCCGTTGCGCCGATGGTGATGGAATTGATGATGGTGCCGTCGGAGTCGTAGACGTGGGCGGTAAGCGTGTCCGCGTCCGATTCCAGCGTGTAGGAGACGGAGGTGGTGGCATCGTCCGTCTTGGAAATGTCGTCGCCTTCGGCCAGTACGGACTGGCCGATGAAGCTCACGGCGGAGTTCAGGCTCATGGCGGTCAGCGAGTCGTAGATGGAGGTGGCCGTGTCGTTGAGGGCCGACAGCTGCTCCACGGTGGAGAACGAGGCGATCTGGTTGATCATCTCGGTGGAGTCGGTGGGGTTGGTGGGGTCCTGGTTCTGCAGTTCGGCGATGAGCAGTTCCAGGAAGGCGTCGGAGTCGAGCGTGGTGGAACTGCTGGACGTCGACGAGGAAGAGGACGTGCTAGACAAGGATGAGACGGTAGTCATTGCTGCTCTCCGTTCCCTGTTCGGGGTCGGGCGTGGTTTCGAGCGACAGCGCCGCTTCGATGACCTCGAAAGGCGTCTTCACTTCCGGTGACTTGAGAATCTTGCGCAGTTCCAGAAGGTCTTCCCTGCATGCCCTGCACGCCGCGAAATGCGATTCAAGGCGTTTGCGTTCCGCAGGCGTGGCCATTTTTTCAAGGTAGCAGGCGATCATGTTGCTGCCGGGACACGGAGAGTTATCCGTGCACAGTCCTTCCCCGATTCCGTGAAGCACCGTTGTGCGGTGCCGTTGCTGTCTCATGGGCTGCTCTTCCATGCTGAGGTGTGAAGGCCCTGTTGCTGGTATGTACGGAAGGAGCGGTGCGGATTGCCCATCAAGAGACGGAAAGAGATGTAAAGACGGCTTTACGGAGAAGGGTGGGATGGCGTGGGAATGCGCGGGGTTCAGGCTGGGAGCCCCACACGGGGGGCTAGAGGCGGGGGGGGGGCGGCGTCGAGTGAGAGCGAAGGGCTGCGCGGGGCGCGGCAGGCGGCGCGAAGCATGTCCGCACCTGAAAAGGGACGAAAACGAGCAAGGGCCGGAACTGGTCCGGCCCTTGAGGGATGCGGGTGTGGGGTGGGCGATGCGCGGAGGCGGCGACGGCGTGCCGTGCCGGGATTGACGAGGGGGCGGGTGAAGAAGGCGCTTCAGCGCAGCGTGGGCAGCGCCCCGCACAAGCCATCCACGGCGCTGCGCTCGCCCACGATGGCGATGCCCACGAAGCCAAGGTCGTCATGGGGGGTGGCGGCCATGCGCAGGGTGTAGGCCTGGTAGCTGCGCGCGGTGCGGGCCGTGTGGGTGAAGCCCACGCAGTACAGCCCGCGTTCGGCGGCCTTGCGGCGCAGGTCGGGCAGGGCTTCGGGCGCGGCGCGCAGCACGGGGATGGGCAGTTGGGTGATGCCGGGGTGCGCCCCCCCGTCGCCGTCGGTGACGGCGGGGCCGACGATGTCCGGAAAGGCGCGGCCCACGGACAGGGACAGCACGGCGGCGGCGTTGGCGGCCACGCCGCCCGGCAGACCGCCGTCGAGCACGATGGCGAACTTGGTGGAATCGAGGTTCATGCGGGTCTCCCATGGGATGCGGGGGGTGCCGCCTGGCAGGGGGCATCCCGTTGTGGCGGAACAGGATGGGTCAGAATGGGCAGGGGCTGCTGGCGTGCGGACACGCCAACCCGTACCTGGCATCCGGTCCTAGCATCCGGGAGCAGCCGCGTATGGAAGGAAGTTGCGGCGGGTGAGGGGAGAACCCCGGGGATGAACGCGCTGGCTGCGCCGCCGGGGGGGCGTGACGGCAGGCGCGGCGGGTGGCGGGTCAGTCCGCCGGAGCGGTCTCGGCGGGTCCGACGGCTTCGCCGCCCAACTGGTACTGGCCGGGGGTGGCCCCGGTCAGGTCGCGGAACACGCGCGAGAAGTGGCTCTGGTCGGAAAAGCCGGTTTCCGCCGCCACATGGCTGATGGCGTGGCCAGCGGCCAGCAGGCCCTTTGCCGCCTCCACCCGCAACTGGGTCTGGTAGGCGTGCGGGGGCAGGCCCGTGGCCTGCTGGAACATGCGCAGCAGGTGGCAGCGGCTGCGCCCGGCCAGACGGGCCAGGTCGTTCAGGCGCACCGGGTCGGCCACGTGGTCGCGCAGATGGCGGCGCACCGCCTCCACCACCTCGGCGGTTTCCGCCGGAGGCGAGGGGGGCGCGGGCTGCTTTCGCGGGGCGTTGCCGGGCGCATGCCCAGGGGGCATGGCATGGTCCGCAAGGCAGTGGCGGGCCAGCAGCAGTTCCGCCGCCTGCGCCAGCAGGGACTGCTTTTCCAGCGCTGATCCGCCGCGCGTCACCGCGTCGTACAGGGCCGACCACGCGGCGGCGGTTTCCGCGCATTCCACTACCGGGGCGCGGAAGCGCGGCGCCCCCGCCGGGCGGGCGCCCTCTCCGGCGGCGTCCGGCCGGGCCGGTTCATCCTGCTTGCCCGGCGCCGGAGGGGCGTCGGGCTCGGCCGCCAGTTCCGTCAGCCATGCCGCGTCCACGTAGAACATGCGGTAGGCGAAGAAGGTGTCGCGGTCGGGGTTGCAGGCGTGCACCCGGTTTGGCTCGATGAGCACCAACTGCCCGGCCACGGCCCGGTGCGGCGCGCCTTCGAGCATGAACGAGGCGGCCCCGCCGTCCATGAGCCCGATGGAATACGCGGCATGGGTGTGGCGGCGAAAGGTTTCCTCGTTGTAGCTCGACTGGCGCACCTCCACCTCGGGCAGATCGGGGTCGCGCCAGAAGCGGACGGCGGCGTTGCGCGGGGTGCGGCTCATGGGTGGGAGTATCGGGGGGCTTGGCGGGGGCGTCAAGTGGGGATGCACCGGGCGAGATGCACCGGACGGGATGCGCCAGACGGGATCGCGGGGAGCGCACGACGGCGCAGTGGGGCGCGGGCCACGTCCGGCGCATGAAAAAACCGGGGCAGCGTTGGCTGCCCCGGTTTCGTTTCGGGCGGGATGCCGTCCGGGTGCTATTTCCCGAACGGGCACTTCGGATACGTGCAGCTCTTGCACTCCATGCACAGGCCGCCGTCGCCCAGCTTGGCCAGGTCGCGCCGGGTGATTTCCACCCCGGCCAGCAGGCGCGGCAGCAGGATGTCCAGCGCGGTGGTCTTGAAGAACAGCGCGCAGGCGGGCACGCCCACCACCTGCACGGGGTGGGGGGCCTGTTCGCTGGCGATGCGCCCCACAAGGCTCATGGTGCCGGGCAGCATGGGCAGGCCGTACAGCATGTCGGTTAGGCCCGCGTCCATCAGGCCCTTGCGGGTCACGTCGTCGGGGTCCACGGACAGCCCGGCGGTGGTCACCACCAGGTCCGCCCCGGCGGCGATCAGGTCGCGCACGCCCTGGGTGATCAGGGCCGCGTCGTCGGGGGCGAACACGGTCTTCACCACCTCGCAGTTCAGGCGCTGGGCCTTCTGGGTGATGATGGGCGCGAACTTGTCCTGGATCAACCCCTGGAAGACCTCTGTGCCGGTGACCAGGATGCCGATCCTCGCGGCGCGCATGGGCAGCACCCGTAGCAGCGGGCCGTCCTGCAACATGGCCGTGGCCTTGATGAAGTTCTCGCGCGAAAGATACAGCGGGATGGCCCGCGTGCCCGCCACCTTGGCACCCGCCAGCACCATGCTGTAGCCTTGGCGGGTGGCGCACATCACGTCGGGCACCAGGTTGAAGCGTTCCAGCCGTTCGGTGTCCACCATCAGCAGCCCGTCGCGGGTGGCGGTGAGGTTGGCCTTGCCTTCGCGCGGGTCTTCGCGCATGGCCACGCCCTCGCCCGCCAGCATGGCGGCGAAGGTCTTGGCGGCCTCGTCCTCGTGCACCCAGGCGTCATCGGCATCGGCGGCGTCCTGCACGTAGATGGAATTGCGCCCCATCAGTTGCAATCTGCATATGTCCCCGGCGGTCAGTTCCTGCCCGGCGGTGAATTCCGCGTCCTTGTGCTCGCCGGGCACGATGCGGGTCATGTCGTGCAGGGCGCGCTTGCCCACGGCCTCGGCCACGGGCACGGCGCGCAGGGCTGGCTGGCCCTCGAAGGCGAAGCCGGGTCCCGCATGATAGGGCGATTCGCCCTGGCACGACCGGCAGATGCCGCCGGAAGTCACCGGATAGTATTCGCCGCACAGCGGGCAGCGGCCCACCAGCCCCTTGCCCTTGTGGCCCAGCCTGTCGGGCCGCACGGTGATGGGCCGGGCGGTCAGGATGTCCGGTCCCGCCTCCTTGATCTGCGCCTGCAACAGCGGCGTGTCCTGATCCTTCTTGGGCTTCAGCTTCAGGAACCAGGTGCGGATTTCGCCCCATGGACCCATCTTGTCCACGTCCAGGTGCACGCGCACCCCTTCGCCGGTGCGCTTGTCGAACAGCGAAACGGCGTAGATGCCAAAGTTCATGATGCGCAGCCAGCCGTTGCCCACCGTGCAGGGGGTGAGCAGCTGCACCGCGTCGGGCAGACACTGTTCGGTCTCGGAAATGGCGTCGAACAGGATGCCTTCCGGCAGGCCCTGGCGGGCCAATTCGACCATGTAGCCGCCGATGATCAGGCCGGGGGCCGGGTAGCCGTGGAAATTGCGCGCCACTTCCATGAATTCGTCGTGGGTGTGCGGACCGATGAGCATGTGGTGGTTTCCTGAAGGCAGAGGTTGCGTGGGCGGCGCGGCGGCGGAACCGGCCGGGGATGCTGCGTGGAGCGGCATTCGCGCGCATTGCATCCCCTCCATGGTCATGGATGCGTGTCCGCGCGGAATCGTGCGGGCCACGCACGCGGCCTGTCTGTGGAGACTGGCCCGGGTGACCCGATTTGTCCGGCAATGCCGGAGTGTTGCCGTGGTATTCCCGCCTTGGGGCCGGACACTAGCAGCTTTTGGCGTGCGAGTCACGGAACGGCCATTTGGCGTGACATTGAAACCCATGGGTCAGCACGGGTCGTCACGAGTCGTCAGGGGTCACCATGGGGAATCCTGAGGTGCCGTGATGCCAGTGGCTGTCGGCCATGGTCACGCATTGTCTGGGAAGCGTGCGGGGTGCGTCTGGCGGCGTGGACGTTGCCTTCGGGCGGCGCGCTATGCTGGCACGTTTCCCGGCGTCTCATTCCGGCGCGTCCAATCCCCCGTCCAGCGCGGCCAGCCTGCGGCGGGCCATTCTCTCCAACCGTTCCAGCCGTTCGATGCGGCCCTGCAGCTCGCCAAGGCGCGCGTGCTGGCGGTGGATGCACTGCATGAGCATGGTGGCCACCTCTGGGGCGGCCAGTTCGCGGTCGGGCCACCACGGCGCATCGGGGGCCGGCGTTTCGCGGAACAGCATGCCGTCTTCGTGGCCGGGGATGCGCCGGGCCAGGCGCTGGTTGCAGGGGGCGTAGTGATCCAGCACCGCCATGCGCATTCCGGGCGACAGCAACCCCACATGCCCGAACGGGGCGGCGGCGGCACGGGGCAGCGCATCGTACAGCATTGCGTATGGGCCGTTGTCGAACACCCCGTCGAACATGGGCCGCACCATGCGCAGCAGCCTGATGGCCTCCGGCGTGAAGCCGTGGTTGGTGTTGAAGTTGGTGGCGGGCGGCGGGGGCAGGTGCGCGATGGACCCCACCCCCAGCAGGCCCAGCAGGTCGGCCACCACGTCGCCGCATGGCAGGGCGGATCGTTCGTAGGGGCGCACCACCACGTCGCCGGGTTCCATGAAGCCCCACACCGTATCCAGCCAGGCATGCTCCAGCACCGAGACGGCGGCGCGGAAGAACACGTCGTCCAATTCGCGGGTCATGAGGGCGCGGGCGAAGTCGTCCGGCGTGGCGTACTGGTCGTATTTCAGGCCCCACTGCTTCCAGGCATCCTCCATCCAGGTATCCTGCCGCCGCACGTAGCACACGGCCACGGCGCGCACGCCAAGGCGCGCGGCGTTGCGCCGCACCATGTCCGCATAGGAGGGCAGGCTGGGGGCTTCCAGGCTCAGCAGCAGGATGGGGGTATTGGTGGCGCGACAGGCGTCCACCGCGCGGGCGAGATAGTCGTCCTGTGCGTCCGGTTCCATGCCCATGATGACAGCCCCGTGGTGGGGCAGTTCGAAGTTCGGGTCGCCGGGGATGGCCGGGCGGACGTCGTCGGGCACGCGGTCCGGGTTCAGGGTGGGGTAGAGGATGCCGTGGTTGCGGAACAGGGGGGTGCGGTTGTGGTCACAGAATGCCTGAATGGCGCTGCTGCCGGTCTTGGGGCCGCCCAGGTGCGCCACCAGCACGGGGCCGGAGTCCGGGGCGATGCGGATGCCTGACGCGAGGGGGGTGGGCTGCGTGGGGGCTGACATGGCGGGTCTCCAGAGGGTTATGGCGCGGGGAACGGGAAAGAAGGAGAGGCTGCGCCCCGCGCGGATGCACCCATGCTAGGGGAAGGTCGCGGGGCATGTCGAGCGCGCACCGCCTTTGAAAGTGTAAAAAATCCCCCGGTTCCGTGGTGCGGAACCGGGGGGTGTCGGTGGTTTTCAGGGGCTTGTTTCCAACGAAGGATTTTTGTTCGTTGGCGAGGAAAACGAGCCTGCCATGAGGGAGTATACTCTTTTCGTATTTGACCGAAATGGCAGGCGAAGTTTGACGACGCCAACGGGCGAAAAGACAAGTTGGAAACAGCCCCTAGCCGAAGAGGGCCATGCCCGCCTTCACCGCCTTCTCGAACAGCGGCGCGGGCACGATGCCCAGCACCAGCGTGGCGGCGGCCAGCGCCACCGCGCCGCCCAGGCTGAACGCGCTCTGGTCGGGCGCGGGCAGCGAGGCGTTTTCGTCAGGCTCGGTGTAGGCGTGGCGCACCAGCGACAGGTAGTAATAGATGGCGATGGCGCTGTTCAGGGCCAGGGCGATGACCAGCCAGTTGTACCCGTGGTTCCACGCCGCCGTGATCAGGAACAGCTTGCCCATGAAGCCCGCCGTGGGCGGCAGGCCCACCAGGGCGAAGGCCCCCACCCCCAGGGCGAAGGCCAGCACCGGCGAGCGGCGGTGCAGCCCGTTGAGGTCGGACAGGACCAGGTTGCGCCCGTCCACGGCCACCCGGGCCACCACCCAGAAGCACAGCAGGTTCATGACCACGTACACCAGCGCGTAGAACGCGGCGGCGGCCAGCCCCTCTGCCGTGCCGGACACCAGGCCCACGGTCACGTAGCCCGCGTGCGCCACGGACGAGAAGCCCAGCATGCGCTTCACGTCCTTTTGCGCCAGCGCGCACAGGTTGCCGAAGGTCATGGAAAGAACGCCCAGCCAGGCGATGGCCGTGGTCACTTCCAGCCCGGGGTGCAGCACGGCGGCCAGGCGCACCAGCACCACCACCGCGCCCAGCTTGGGCAGGGTGGCCACGTAGGCCGCCGTCTCGTTGCTGGCCCCCTGGTACACGTCGGGGCACCAGAAGTGGAACGGGAACAGGGCCAGCTTGTAGAACATGCCGCACAGGAACAGGGACAGGCCCACCACGGCCATGGGGCTTGCCGCCCACGACCAGTCGCGCGCGGCCAGCGCCGCGATGTACGTGGTCTGCTGGGCGGCCATGATGTAGGACAGCCCGTACAGCGAGATGGCCGTGGCCGCCGCGCCGAACAGGATGTACTTGACGCCCGCCTCGGCCCCCTCGCGGGTGCGCCCGCGCAGGGGGATGAGCACGTACAGGCTGTAGGACGACAGTTCCAGCGCAAGGTACAGGGTTACCAGTTCAGCGGACGAGGCCAGCAGCATCAGTCCCCACGCCGACACCCCCAGGAACAGGAAGTAGTCGGCGCGCTTGCCTTCCTCCAGCGTGGGCTGGCGGGTGGCGTTGAGCACGGCGATGCAGAAACCGCCAGCCACGCACAGCTTGAAGAACTGCGACAGGGCGTCCACCTTGTAGGCGTCCCACAGCAGCATGCCTTCGGCAGGCAGGCCGACCACCGTGGCGGCAGTCACCGCCAGCGCGCCCAGGGGCAGCCAGCGGTGGGCCGACACCGAGACGGGCCCGGCGGACAGCGCCTGCACGAACAGCACGGCCACCAGCAGCAGCATGGCGCATTCGGGAACAAGCAGGGCAAGGTCGAGGTTCACTGGCGCACCTCCTTGGTGATGGCGGCGGATGCGAGGGCTGCGGGCGGTTCATGCCGGGGGGCGTCCGCGTGATTGAGCGCCAGCGGCGCTTCCTTCACCGGTGCCCGGCCGCGCAGGTCGGCCAGCAGGCGGTCGATGGAAGGGTCGATCAGCCGCAGGAAGGGCGCGGGCGCAAGGCCTATCCACAGCACCAGCACGGCGGGCAGCAGCAGGTAGGTCCATTCGCGGCGGTTCAGGTCGTTCCACGTCTTGGCCGTGGACGGGCTGCCCCAGGCCATGCGCAGGCTGACCCGGAACATGTACGCAGCGGCCAGCAGGGCGCCGGGCACGATGAGCGCGCCCACCGTAAGGCTTTGCTGGAAGGCCGCCACGAACACCAGGATCTCGCCCACGAAGCCGTTGGTGCCCGGAAAGCCGAACGAGGCCAGGGCATACAGCCCCCAGAAGAACATGAACGCGGGCAGGTACTTGCCAAGGCCCATGTTGTCCGCCACGTCGCGGCTGTGGCTGCGTTCGTACAGCGCCCCGATCATCATGAACAGCGCGCCGGTGACGATGCCGTGGTTCAGCATCTGCAACAGCGCGCCCTGCACGCCGCTTTTCTGGAACAGGAAGATGCCCAGCGTCACGAAGCCCATGTGGGCCACCGACGAATAGGCCACCAGTTTCTTGATGTCGGTCTGCCCCAGCGCCACCGCGCCCCCGTACAGGATGGACACCACCGAGATGGCGATCATCAGCGGGGCGAAGTGCACGCTGGCCTCGGGCGTCAGCGGCAGGCAGAAGCGCAGGAAGCCGTAGGTGCCCATCTTCAGCAGCACCGCCGCCAGGATCACGCTGCCTGCGGACGGGGCCTGCACGTGCGCGGCGGGCAGCCACGTATGGAACGGGAACATGGGCACCTTGATGGCGAAGGCCAGGGCCATGGCCAGGAAGGCCCAGTACTGGAAGCGGAAGCCGAAGGTCTGGGTCATCAGGTCGGGGATGGAGAAGGTGCCCCCGGCGATGCGGAAGGCCACGATGGCCACCAGCAGCAGGGTGGACCCGGCAAGGGTGTACAGGAAGAACTTGATGGACGCGTAGCGCCGCTCCGGCCCGCCCCACACCGCGATGAGCAGGTACATGGGGATGAGCATGGCCTCCCAGAACACGTAGAACAGCACGAGGTCCATGGCCGTGAACACGCCGATGCAGGCGGAGGTCATCAGCAGCAGGCAGACGTGGAACTCCTTCACCCGCTTGCCGATGTACGTCCACGAGCAGAGCACGCACAGCGGCAGGGTGAACAGGGTCAGCCACACCATCAGGATGCTGATGCCGTCCACGGCCAGGTGGTATTCAAGGCCCCAGCGGGCCACCCACACCGCGCGCTCCACGAACTGGAACCCGGCGTCGGGGTTGAAGGCGATGAGCGGCCAGGCCGCGCCAAGACCGATGAGCGACGCCGCCAGCGACACGCGGCGCACGGTCTCGTCGTCGCGCAGGGGCAGCAGCAGCGCCGCCGCCACCAGCGGCAGGAAGATCAGGATGCTGAGGACCGGTATGTCAGGATACACAGGCATCTCCGTTTTTTGTGGGTCCCGTTGCGGCTAGCCCAGATACCAGACCAGGCCGAACACGCACAGCGCAAGGAACGCGGCCAGTCCCAGATAATCCTGAAGACTGCCGTTCTGCGTGCGCGCGCCCAGCCCGCCGATGCCCCGCACCGTGCGTGCGCTGCCGTCCACCACGCCGTCGATGGCCTTGCGGTCGAACCACACGGAGCCAAGGGCGATGCCCATCAGCCCGCGCAGGCCGCCCACGCGGTAGGCCTCGGTCCAGCGGTCGTCCAGAAAGGCCAGCGGGCGGCACACGAAGCGCAGCGCCCCGGTGCCCACCGCGCGGTAGGCGATGTCCACGTCCAGGTTCAGCCCCTCGTGCGGGGTGATCACCTTGCGCAGCAGGTAGAAGGCCAGGCCCGAGAAGCCCAACAGCAGCAGCGATTGCAGCACGTGCCACACGGACCACGGCACGTAGGGGTGTTCCACCTCGAAGGGCAGGTAGGCGTACAGGATGGACGGGGCCACGCCCTGCAGGATGCACAGCACGGCCAGCACGGACATGCCCGCGTACATGTTCCACGGGATGGGGGCCAGCGCACGGTCGTTGTCCGTGGGCTTGCCGCCCCAGAAGGCGAAGTAGGGCAGCTTGATGCCCACCGAGATGAACGTGCCCACCGCCGCGATTTCCAGGCCCAGGGCCACCAGCGTCTGGTGCGCCTCGGCCGCGCCGGTGATGGTCATGGTCTTGGAGATGAAGCCGTTGAACACCGGCATGCCCGAGATGGACAGGGCCGCCACCATGTACAGCACCATGACCCACGGCAGCCGCGCGGCAAGGCCGCCCAGCTTGTCCAGTTTGGCCGTGCCCGCCGCGTACAGCAGGCAGCCGGTGCCCATGAACAGGAGGCCCTTGTACAGGATGTGCGCGTAGGCATGGGCCACCGCGCCGTTCAGCGTCATGGCCGTGCCCACGCCGATGCCCGCCACCATGTACCCCACCTGCGAGACGATGTGGTACGACAGGATGCGCCGGGCGTTGTTCTCGATGCACGCGTACAGCACGCCGTATACCGCCATCACCGTGCCCGCCGCCGCCAGGATCTCCCACCCGGCGAAGCCGCGCGCCAGCACGTACACCGCCGTCTTGGTGGTGTAGGCGCACATGAACACCGAGCCGGTCACGGTCCCGCGCGGGTAGGCGTCGGGCAGCCATGCGTGCAGCGGCACCACGGCGGCGTTGACGCAGAACCCGGCCAGGATCAGCCATTCGTACAGGGGGGCGTTGGCCGCCGGGGCCATGGCCGTGAACTCCCACGTGCCTAGGGCCTTGTAGCGCAGCAGCAGCCCCGCCAGCAGCAAGAGGCCCCCGGCGGTGTGGTAGAGAAAGTAGCGGAAGCCCGCCAGCACCGACTCGCGCGTGCGGTTCAGCAGCACGAGGAAGGTGGAGCCGATGGACATCAGTTCCCAGAACACGAACAGGGTCAGGTAGTCGCCCGCGAACACGCAGCCGAACCCGCCCGACACGTACAGGGCGGCGGCGATGTGCTGCCCCCGGTCCTCCACGTGCATGGCGTACAGCATGCCCGCCAGCGACATCACGGCAAACACCTGGGCGAAGACCAGCGACAGCTTGTCCACGCGGCCCAGCAGCAGGGTTTGCCCCAGCCAGTGCAGGGTCAGGTGGTCGCCGGTGGTCATGGTGAACACGGCGAACACGGCCAGCACCGCCGGGGCGGGCAGCAGCCAGTTCCACCATTTGCCGCGCAGGAAGGGCAGCACCGCCGCCAGGGCCAGGAACCCTATGGCGGGGTGGATGAAACTAGATGTCTCCATAGTGGTCCTCCCTGCGCACGATGACGGGCTGCACCATGCGCTTCATGATCACCACCATCAGCACGCCCACCACCAGGCCGAACAGCGCCCAGAAGCCGGGGTAGGCATCGAGGCCGAAGTGCGGCTCGTGCGGGCCGATGAACAGGTTCAGCAGCACGAGGGCGGCCAGCGCCCCGTACAGGGCCTTCAGCCATGCGCCGCGCAGTTCGCGCTGGCGTTCAAGGAATGCTCCGAGTCCGTTCATGGTGCGCTCCTAGAAGTGGCCGAACGCCTGGATGAAGTTCAGGAACACCTGCGGATACAGGCCCAGCAGCAGCGATATGGCCCCGGTCAGGCACAGCGGCACCACCATGGAGGCGGGGGCCTCTGTGTACTGCTCTATGTTGGCGTCCGGGGCGGGCGGCAGCATGAACGCCCGGTAGAAGATGGGCACGAAGTAGCCCGCGTTGAGCAGGGTGGACAGCAACAGGGCCACCAGCAGGGCGGTCTGCCCGGCCTGGAGCGAGCCGTTGACGATGTACCACTTGGAGACGAAGCCGCACACCGGCGGCATGCCGATCATGGAAAGGGACGCCAGGCCGAAGGCCCCGAAGGTCCACGGCATGCGGCGGCCAAGGCCGTTCATCTGGCTGATCTTCTTGATGTGCGTGGCCACGTAGATGGCCCCCGCGCCGAAGAACAGGGTGATCTTGGAGAAGGCGTGGTGGGGGATGTGCATCAGCCCGCCCTGCACGGCGGATGGCGTCAGCAGGGCCACCCCGATGATCACGTAGGACAGCTGGCTGACCGTGGAATAGGCCAGCCGGGCCTTGATGTCGTCCTTGGTCAGGGCGATGAGCGATGCCCCGATGATGGTGAAGGCCGCCAGCCACGCCGTGGGAATGCCCAGGCCCAGCACGTCCATGGTCTGCACCCCGAAGCCGGACAGGATGATCCGGCTGACGGAGAACACCCCCGCCTTGACCACGGCCACCGCGTGCAGCAGGGCCGAGACGGGCGTGGGGGCCACCATGGCCGAGGGCAGCCAGTTGTGGAACGGGGCCAGGGCCGCCTTGGCCAGGCCCGCGATGTACAGCACGTAGGTCAGCCGCACCAGGTTGGGGTGGGCGGCGATGACATCGGGCGGGAACATGCCGTTCAGCACGTCGCCAAGGCGCATGTCCAGCGTGCCGGTAAGCACGTAGGTCAGCACCATGGCGGGCAGCAGGAACAGCTTGGAGGTGCCCATCAAGTATACCAGGTACTTGCGCGCCCCGGCAAACCCCTCTGCATCCTGGTGGTGCGCGACGAGCGGGTAGGTGAAGACGGTGATCACCTCGTAGAACAGGTACAGGGTGAACACCGTGGCGGAGAAGGCCACGCCCACCGCGCCGAAGATGGCCACCGCGAAGCAGGTGTAGTAGCGCGTCTGGGCGTGTTCGTTCAGCCCGCGCATGTACCCGATGTTGTAGCTGGTGGCGAAGCCCCACAGAAAGGTGGCGATGAGCGCGAAGATCATGCCCAGCCCGTCGGCGCACAGGGTAAGGCTGACGCCGGGCAGGATGGTGGTGACGGTGTAGGTGTAGATGGCCCCGCCGATGACCCCCGGCGCCAGTTGCAGCACCGAAAGGAAGGTCAGCGCGGCGGCGATGAACGACATGGCCTCGCGCCGGTTGGCGTTGCCCCGCGCCAGCATGATGGCGAAGGGGGCCACAAGGGTGATGATGAGCGGAACGAGCAGGCTCGCGGTTTCGATGGTGTTGGGCGCTGTCATCACTGCTGCTCCCTCAGGGTGGTCAGGGCGTCGGTGCGGGTATGGCCGAAGCGGCGGAACACCACCACGATGGCGGCCAGCGCCACGGTGGCTTCAGCCGCCGCAAGGCCCATGACCAGCAGCGTGGCCAGTTGTCCGAGGGCGGGGTCCGCCCCGGTAAGCTGGGTGGCGGCCACGATGGACAGCCCCGCGCCGTTGAGCATCAGCTCCACGGCAATGAGCATGCCCACCAGCGTGCGCCGCTTCACCAGCCCCGCCAGGCCCGCGCCCAGCAGCACGAGGGAGGCCAGTTGATAGAGCACGAGCGGTTTCACTTGTCCCTCCTTTCCCAGACGAGCAGCACGGCCCCGGCCATGGAGATGAGCAGGACCACGGAGATGAGTTCGAAGGGCAGCACGTAGTCCTCCATCAGCCTGCGGCCAAGGTCGGCCAGCGGCACGTCCGGCGGCATCAGGTGCGACGCCGTGGGGTGCAGCAGCAGGATGGGGGCCAGCAGCGCGCCAGGCAGCATGGCCGCCAGCACGCCCTTGAACACGCGCGGGGCCGGGGCGGGGTCCGCCTCGTCGCCGTCCGCGTCGGCCCGGGCCAGCATCAGCGCGAAGAAGATCAGCACGCAGATGGCGCCCACGTAGATGAGAATCTGCATGAAGGCCATGAACGGCGCGTTGAGCAGAAGGTACATGCCCGCCACGCCCAGCAGAGTGGCCACCAGGCCCACCAGCGCGCGCACCAGGCTGGCGCTGCCCACGGCCATGAAACAGCCGACCACGATGACCAGGAAGTAGAAGCCGAAGGCGAGGATTGCCGGTGTTTCCATGTCATGCCTCGCTTGCGGGGGTTGCGGCGGTTTCGGGCGCGGGGGCCGGGGCCGAAGCAGGCTCCGGTGCGGCCTTCTTCGGTTCCGGCTTGCGGGCCGCCGGCTTGCGGGCCAGGCGCGCCAGCTGGTCGAACACGAAGTCCTCGCGTTTGGTGCCCACCATGTAGATGTCGTGCGAGAAGCCGATGGAATCCACCGGGCACGCCTCCACGCAGCTGCCGCACAGGCTGCACAGCGAGAAGTCGTAGGTCCAGGTTCCGGGCGCCTTGGGCGGCGCGGGCTTCTTGGGCTTTTCGCCTCGCGCTTCCGCCTCTGCCATGGCCTTCAGTTCCTCGGGCGTGGGCTTGGGGGTGGGGGCGCGGGTGACGGTTATGCAGTTGCTGGGGCAGGCCGACACGCAGAGCATGCAGGCGATGCACTTGGGCTTTGACGGTTCCTTGTCCAGCCCGATGAGTTCTATGGGGCCCCGGAACGAGGCGGCCGACTCGGGCGCTACCTCTGCCCGGGGATAGTGCACGGTGACGCCGGGCCTGCAGAATTCCTTGCCGGTGATGGCAAGCCCCACCACAAGGCTCCACAGGTCGGCGATGGTGCGGAAGATTGATGCCATTCTTTCCTTCCTCCTTGGAGGCGGGAGTGGGTGCGTACTGTTCTTGTACGCCTCCGGCGGGCGGGGGCCTTGCCCCCGCACCCCCCTTCATTGTGGGCTGTCCGTCCACACATGAAAGTTTTGGGGGGAGGGGTCCGGGGAGGGAGACCTTTTACAAAAGGTCCCCTCCCCGGAGACTCTTCCTTTCCGGAAACACCGTTCCGCCGCTACAGCTTCATGACGAACGCGGTCGCCAGCAGGTTCAGCACGCCGAGGGGCAGCAGCCACCGCCAGTTCAGGTTCAGCAACTGGTCGAAGCGCACGCGCGGGAACGTCCAGCGGAACCACATCATGGCCAGCAGCAGTGCGTACACCTTGGCCAGGAACCACCATGCGCCGTCCAGGAACGGCCCTTTCCAGCCGCCCAGGAACAGCACGGTGCACACGCTGCACGCCACGATCATGTTGGCGTACTCGGCCAGGAAGAACATGCCGAAGCCCATGCCCGAGTATTCGGTATGGAACCCGGCGGTCAGTTCCGATTCGGCCTCGGGAAGGTCGAAGGGGGCGCGGTTGGTCTCGCCCAGCGCGCTGATGAGGAAGATGAGGAACGCCAGCGGCTGCACCGCGATGTTCCACTGCCACGGCATGCTGCCCTGCGTCGCCACGATGGACGAGAGGCTCAGCGTGCCTTCCTGGAAGGCGATGGCCAGCACGGCCAGCAGCAGGGGGATTTCATAGGCCACGGACTGGGCCACGGCGCGGGCCGCGCCGAGCAGGCCGTACTTGTTGTTGGACCCCCACCCGGCAAGCAAGAGGGCCAGCACGTTGAACCCGGCAAAGGCGAGGATGAGCAGCAGGCCGAGGTTCACGTCCCACCCGGTGAGCAGCGGGCTGAAGGGAAGGGGCAGGAACAGCAGCAGCACCGGGAAGAAGGCCAGCACCGGGGCCATCCAGAACAGCAGCGGGTCTGCCCGGTCCGGGCGCACCAACTGCTTGCCGATGAGCTTGAGCGCGTCGGCCACGGCCTGCAATATGCCCTGCGGACCCACTTCATACGGGCCGGGGCGGCGCTGGATGAAGCCCGCCACCTTGCGTTCGGCGTAGACGAGCAAGAGCCCGTTCAGCCCCACGAAGACGGCCACGCCCACCAGCGCGAGCACCACGTGCAGCACGGAATCGAAGGAGATGGTTGCATTCATGGCGGCCTACCTGTCGATTTCGGGGATGACCATGTCGAGACTGCCAAGAATGGCAACGGCGTCGGCCAGCAGGGTGCCGCGCGCGCATTCGGCGAACAGGGCCAGGTTGGAGAAGCCCGGCGCGCGCAGCTTGACGCGGTAGGGCGTCTTGCCGCCGTCGCTGGCGATCCACACGCCGATCTTGCCGCGCGCCCCTTCCACCGCGAAGTAGGATTCCCCGGCGGGCAGCTTGAAACTGGGCTTGGGGGCCTTGGGGTGCATGTGCTCGCCCTCGGGCAGGCTTTCGATGGCCTGCTCGATGATGCGCAGGCTCTGCTCGATTTCGGCCATGCGCACCATGTAGCGGGCCATGGAGCACTGCTCGGCGCGGGTGGGGATTTCGTAGTCGAAGCGGTCGTACACCGAGTACGGTTCCGCCCGGCGCACGTCGTAGGCGATGCCGCTGCCGCGCGCCACCGGGCCGCTGGCCCCGTAGCGGGTGACCATGTCCGGCGGGATGACGCCCACCTCTTCGATGCGGCGGCGCAGGATGATGTTTTCCGTCACCAGCGCGGTGTACATGGGCAGGCGCGAACGCAGGTGCGGAACGAACTGGCGCACGCCCTGCACGAAGGCGGGGCTGGCGTCGGTGTATACCCCGCCGAAGCGGAACGAACTGTACGTCAGGCGCGAGCCGGTCATGAGCTGCAACAGGTCCAGCAGCATTTCGCGGTCGTCGAAGGCGTACATGATGGGGGTGAAGGCCCCCAGGTCCAGCAGGTACGCGCCCCACCACAGAAGATGCGACGAAATGCGGTTGAGCTCGCAGGTGATCACCCGCAGGTACTCGGCCCGCTCGGGAATCTCGATGCCCGCCAGCTTTTCCACCGCGCCCACGTAGGCCCAGTTCCAGGCCAGGGCGTGCAGGTAGTCCACCCGGCCCATGTTGGGCATGAACTGGGCGGGGGTTTTCACCTCGGCCATCTTCTCGTGCATGCGGTGCAGGTAGCCCAGCACGGGTTCCGCCCGGACGATGTATTCGCCGTCCAGTTCCAGCAGCACGCGCAGCACGCCGTGGGTGGAGGGGTGCTGCGGCCCCATGTTGAGGATGAGCGATTCCGGGCGGGCTCCCCGCTCGAAGCGGCAGGTGTAGCCGTCGCCCGCGATCTGGTCGTCGGCGCAGCCTCCGTCCGCCGAAGCGGCGGGACAGGACGTGGGGCGCGACCGGAGGGTGTCGGCGCTATGCATTGTCGGAACCCTCCTCGCCAGCGGCGGGCTTGGCCTTGGCGGCCTTGGCGGGTTTGGCGTCCTCGGTCGGTTCCAGCAGGGTGAACCCCTCGGCCTTGCGCAGCACCGTGTCCTCGCGTCCGGGCACGGCCAGCAGGGCGGCCAGCGGGGAGCGGGCGGTCGCGTCCTTCAGCAGGGGGTACCCCTCCATGCCTTCGGGCAGCAGCAGCGGCGCGGGGTTGGGGTTGCCGGTGAAGGCGATGCCGTAGAAGTCGGCGGTTTCACGCTCGTGCCATTCCGCGCCCTGGTGGATGTCGGCGATGGAGGGCAGCATGGGGGCGGCGCGGTCCACCATCACCCGGATGGCCAGGCGGCCGGGCGCGGCCATGCGGTCGAAGTGGTATACCGCCGCCAGCCCTTCGCGCACGTCCAGCCCGCAGATGTCCTCCAGGTGCCAGCCCGCCTCCAGCAGCAGGGCGGCGGCGCGGGGAAGGGCGTCGGCCGCCAGGAAGGCCGACCAGCGAAGGCCGGTGCGGGCCGGGTTTTCATCGGCCAGGTAGGCGGGGTCCAGCGGGGCCAGCAGCACGTCGGGGGTTTGGGAAGCCGTTTCGGGCGTCATGCGCCACCCCCCATCGAGCCGGAGATTTCGGCGGGCACCGGCCACCAGCGGCGGCCGGTGATCTTGTGCTGGATCTGGAACAGTCCTTCCAGCAGCGCCTCTGGCCGGGGCGGGCAGCCGGGCACGTAGACGTCCACGGGCACCAGGTTGTCCACGCCCTCGACGATGGCGTACTGCCCCTCGAAGTTGAACGGCCCGCCCGAGATGGCGCAGTTGCCCAGCGCCATGACGTAGCGCGGCGCGGGCATCTGTTCATACAGGCGCACCAGCGCCGGGGCCATCTTGCGGGTGACGGTGCCCGCCACGATCATCAGGTCCGACTGGCGCGGCGAGGGGCGGAACACTTCGGCCCCGAAACGCGAGATGTCGAACCGGGCCATGCCCACGGCCATCATTTCGATGGCGCAGCAGGCCAGGCCGAAGGTCATGGGCCACAACGACATGGCCCGGCACACGTCCAGGATCTTCTGCACCGGCGCCACGTTGACGATGGGCGCATCGACCCCGCCCGTGGCCGGTGCGATGACCGGCGGTCTTACAGGGCAATCTTGCGCGGCCATGTGAACACCCCCTTGGCGCGGAAATAGATCAGGGCAAGCACGAGAAAGAACAGGAAAAGGCAGATCTCCACGAAGGCGGACCAGCCCACGGTGAGGTGGTAGTGAGCCGCGGCGGGGAACAGGTAGAGCACGTCCACGTCGAAGGCGATGAACAGCAGGGCGTAGACGTAGTAGTTGATGCCGAAGCGGGACCAGGCGTTGCCGTGTGGGCGCATGCCGCATTCGTAGGACATGCCCAGGTCGCCGCCGCGCGCCCGTGGAGCCACGAGCATGGCGAGGATGAGCGGGCCGCCCGCGAACGCGAGCCCCGCGATGAGGAAGAGAATGATAGCAAGATGCAGGATGTCGAAGACCATCGGTCACCTCCGGAAACCAGTGAAACCACGGCGCGGCCGCGGCATTGGATTGCCCGTTGCGTGCGCATGCCATGTCAGGAGCGCCTGACATGCGGTGCGCGCCGGCGGCGACCGTGTCCGCCGGGTTGGCGTTCGCCCGTCGATGGTGGGCGGAACGCGGAGGATGGTGGAGTGCTGGTGGGTTACCTCACGGTGTTACGTTTGTCAAATTAGTGTTACCGGCTATTGCGTGCTGCTGCGCTGTGCATGGTGCCTGTTCACCCGGCGTTTGTGCGCGGCGGGGCGCCCGTCTGGCGGCGCGCCTTTTGCCCGTACCGTTGCCCCATCCAGCGCCTGCCGGAAATGACGGGGGTCACGGACGCGCGGTACTGCTGCCCGCCGGGCGCGATGCTGCGGCGATTGCCCGGTACACGATGCCGCGGCATCTGCCGGGTACGCGAAAAGGCCCGCCCGGCGAGGGGCGGCGGCTGGTTCGCGTACCGAACGGACTAAAGGTCTATCATCCGTATAACACGCAATGTCAGTAACCGCTACCATGTTTGGAAATTCACGTGGGATTGGGCTTGCGCAGCGCGCAACCCCACGCCCCGGCAGGGAAGAAACGGGGCAACAGGCCGGATGCCGGGTGTTGCGCGGCGGAACGCGAGAAATTGTCTGGTCGGACAACCGCTTTGGTTGAACGGCGAAAGAAGATTATTTTGTGGGAGCATGCCGGTTTCGCCGTGGCTTCCTATATGGAGAACCCGGTTGCGGCGCGTGGAAAGGACCGCCGGGAACGGCGGCGGAGGGAGGCGGAAAGGGCGGAAGGCCAGCGAGCGCGGCTGGCGCGACGGGGTGCGGCATGCGTTCCAGGGGGCGGCATGGCGCTCCATGGCGGACGTGCGCGGCGGGGCATCCCATGGGATGCGGCGGGGTGGGAGAGCCGGGCGAGGCCGACGTCTATCGGGCCGCCTGCTCCGCATCGAGCATGGCGTCCATCCACAGGCCGGCCACGATGTCGCCGCCCTCGTCGGTGAAGTGGCAGCCGTCGCGGCGGAAGGGCAGGCCCACCTCGTCGGTGTCCGGCCCCAGGGTCACGTTGGGCACCTGGCGGGCCAGTTCCTGCTGGGCCTGGCGCACTGCTTCCGTGCCCAGGCGGCGGCACAGCGAGGTTTGCGAGACCAGCACCGGGTTGTCGATGCCGAAGGTGCGCAGCGCGCCCACGAGATCGAGAAAGTCGTGCTTGTACAGCAGGCGCGGCAGCGAATTGAGGGCATCCGATTCGCCGTGGAACCAGAATACGTAGTCGGGCCGGATGGGCAGTTGCTGGATGGCCCGCAGCCGGTCTTCCAGCTTGGGGCGCACCGGGCCGCCCGGCAGCCAGTAGGACAGCGGCGATCCGCCCTCGGCGATGACCGAAAGCACCACGTACCGCCAGCGCCCGGTGGCCAGGGCCTGCCGCGCGAAGCGCGACCACACCGAGCCCCGTTCACCCGTGCCGCCCAGCATGGGGTCTTCGGCGGGGTACAGGGTGCCGTCGTATTCGATGAACACGTTTTCCAGGTCGTCGGGGGGCAGGGGAGTGTCCACCTCGTTGGCGGCGTTGGACTGCCCCATGACCAGCACGTACAGGGTGTTGCCGTCGGCCAGCCGTTCCAGCGGCACCGGGGTGCGGTTGGAAACGTCGGTGATCAGGTCGGAATCGTCGAACAGGCTGTAATCGTACAGCCGGGCCTTGGTGTAGCGGGCCAGCCCCACCACCCCTTCGCGCAGGGGGGCGTGCAGCAGCGCCCCCAGGGCCAGCAGGGCTGGCAGGGCGCAGATGCGGAACAGGCTGGTGCGGCGGGACATGGCAGGGACCTGCGGTGGGCTGGCGGCGCGGCGCATGCCCGGTGTGCGCGGTGTGGAGAATTGGCTGCATGCCTTCTAGGACCACGCGGTGCGGAAGGCAAGCGGCAAATGGTAACAGCGTGTAACCCGTTGCGGGGCAGATTGCGGGAGCAAGGGCGTGGATTCTTGGGCGACTGCGTGGCCCGCCCCGAAGAGCGCCTCCAAGGCAGGCCCGTACGGCATGCAATGCGGCGCTGACCGCCCATTTGCCATGCCCGTGGCCGTGGTGTAGGGTGCGGCCCAATCCCCTCCCAAGACCGTGCCCGCCCCGGAAGGTGCATGGAGCCCGCGCGGCCCGGAGCCACCCCCCGCAACATGTCCGTCAACAGGGGGACGGCTTGCCCGCGAAGCTGTTCACGGTGCCTTCATGTCCCATACTCCCTGCGTGGGCTGCGGCTGGTGCTGCCTTTCCGACCAGTGCCTGGTGTCGCACCATCTGCACGGCTACGTGGCGCGCTGCCCGGAACTTGTCTGGGATGGCGCGCTGGGCCGCTACCTGTGCCAGCTGATGGCCCCGACCCACACGGCGTCTTGCCGCACTGCCCCTGGCCCGTCGCAGGACGACTCCGGACCTGACCTGACCGAACTGCGCCAGGGCCTTGGCTGCTGCGCGCCGCTGTGCTCGTGGCGGCGCGACGTGCGCGACCGGGGGTGAGGGAAGGTCGTCGCCTCGGTTGCGCGCCGGTGCGGGCGCGGCGCTACGCTTCCCAGACGTCCAGGCGGTCTTCGGGGATGGCGTGTTCGGACAGGAAGGCCCAGGCCACGTCCTCTTCGCCCTCGGGCACGATGAGCACCAGATGCCCCTTGCTGGCTTCCGCGTGGCGGGCAAATGCCTGCAGCCGTTCCGCCAGTTCCTGCGTGGCGAATGCCTCGCGCGGGCAGATCTCGAAAATGCAGGGCACGCCCTTGGCGTTGGTGGCGGTAAGGTCGGGCATGTGCCCTTCCACCGGGGCGGGCTCGGGCATGTCCTCGTAGCCGCTCACCAGCAGGCCGGTGAACCCGCTTTCCTCCAGCGCCTCGTAGGCCGCCTCGAACAGGTAGTCGTAGCCGTCGTCTTCTTCCTGATTGGCCATGGCATCCTCTTTGATGGATATGCGCCCCTGATGCAGCCCCGCTCCCGTGCATGCCGTGGCGAAGGGCGCGTGCCGGGCGGAACCCGGACTCGGCGCGTGGTGTCCATGCCCTAGACGGGGCCGGACGCCGCGTCAAGACCGCCGGGGCCGCCGCCCCACGCGAAAGGGGCCGCCCGAAGGCGGCCCCGTATCGTTATGCTTGCTGCTGCCGTGCGGCAGGGCGCGGGCCCTACTTGATGAACAGCATTTCCTGGTAGCTGGGCAGGGCCCACAGGTCGTCGGCCACCACGGCTTCCAGCGCGTCGGCGTATTCGCGCACCTTGAGCATGGCGGGCAGGATCACGTCGCACATGTGCTTGGCTTCGGCGTGGGTGCTGGCGGCCTCGTGCTCCAGCTTCTTCTCCAGATCGCCCACGGCGGCCTGCATGGCGCGCAGCTTGGCGGTCACGTCTTCAAGGGTGACCACCTTGTAGTCGTGCCCGGCAGCCTTCAGGTTGGCGCAGGTGGCGGCCAGTTCGCCCTGGTAGCGCATGGCGGCGGGGAAGATGATGGTGCGGGCCATGCGGATGACCAGGTTGGCTTCGGTCTTCACGGTCTTGCAGTACTGCTCGAGGTAGATTTCCTCGCGAGACTTCACTTCCGCTTCGCTGAACACGCCGTAGGAGGTGAACAGCTTCACCACTTCGGGGCTGCTCAGCACGGGCAGGGCGTCGGGCGTGGTCTTCAGGTTGGGCAGGCCGCGCTTTTCGGCTTCCTTGTGCCATTCCTCGGAGTAGCCGTCGCCGTTGAAGATGACCTTGTCGTGCTCCTGCATGATCTTCTGGAGCAGCTTCTGCACGGCGTCGTTGAGCTTGGCGGGGTTGCCCTTGGTGGCCTTTTCCAGTTCGGTGGCGATGTAGTCCAGCGATTCGGCCATCATGGTGTTCAGGGCAACCTGGGGACCGGCGATGGACATGGACGAGCCCACGGCGCGGAATTCGAAGCGGTTGCCGGTGAAGGCAAAGGGGCTGGTGCGGTTGCGGTCGCCCGGATCCATGGGCAGCGGCGGCAGCACGTCGACGCCGATGTTCATGACGCAGGCCTTCTTGCAGCCGTTGACCTTGCCGGTCTTGAGCTGCTCGAACACGTCGGCCAGCTGTGCGCCGAGGTACACGGACATGATGGCCGGCGGGGCTTCGTTGGCGCCCAGACGGTGGTCGTTGGAGGCGGAAGCCACGGTGGCGCGCAGCAGGGCGCCGTACTTGTGCACGGCGCGGATGGCGGCGGCGCAGAACACCAGGAACTGGGCGTTCTCGTGCGGGCTTTCGCCGGGATCGAACAGGCTGCCCAGTTCGGCGTTGCCGATGGAGTAGTTGAGGTGCTTGCCCGAGCCGTTGATGCCCGCGAAGGGCTTTTCGTGCAGCAGGCAGACCATGCCGTAGCGCTTGGCCACGCTGCGCAGCACGGTCATGACCAACTGGTTGTGGTCGGTGGCCAGGTTGCTGGTTTCGAAGATGGGGGCGATTTCGTACTGGCTGGGGGCCACTTCGTTGTGGCGGGTCTTCACCGGCACGCCGAGCTTGAACAGCTCGCGCTCCACTTCCATCATGAAGGACAGCACGCGGCGGGGAATGACGCCGAAGTACTGGTCTTCGAATTCCTGGCCCTTGGCGGGCTTGGCGCCGAACAGGCTGCGGCCGCAGATGTGCAGGTCGGGCCGGGCGAAGGCGAAGTTGCGGTCGATGAGGAAGTATTCCTGCTCGGCCCCGGCGAACGAGCCCACGGGCAGCCTGGTTTCGGTGCCGAACAGCTTCAGCACGCGCTGGGCCTGCTTGTTCAGGGCCTGGTTGGCGCGCAGCAGCGGGGTCTTCTTGTCCAGGGCCTCGCCGGTCCACGAAACGAACGCGGTGGGGATGCACAGGAAGGTGCCGTTGGGATTTTCAAGAAGGTAGGCGGGGCTGGTCACGTCCCACGCGGTGTAGCCGCGCGCTTCGAAGGTGGCGCGCAGGCCGCCCGAGGGGAAGCTGGAGGCGTCGGGCTCGCCCTGGATCAGCAGCTTGCCGCTGAATTCGGCCAGGGCGCCGCCCTTGCCGTCGGGCACCAGGAAGGCGTCGTGCTTTTCGGCGGTCAGGCCGGTGAGCGGGTAGAAGACGTGGGTGAAGTGCGTGGCGCCCTTCTCGATGGCCCAGTCCTTCATGGCGTTGGCGACCACGTCGGCGATGGACGGGTCGAGCTTTTCGCCGAGCTCGATGGTCTTCTTCAGCGACTTGTAGACGGCCTTGGGCAGGCGGTCCTTCATGACCTTGTCGTTGAAGACGTTGCAGCCGAACAGCTCGGTGGGCTTGGTTTCGGCGAAGTTCATGGGGGCCGCGCTCGGCTTGTAGTTGGTGATGGCCGAGATCGCGTTCAGACGGGCCTGGATTCCGCTCATGGACGTTCTCCTGAAAGGTGGTTGCGGTAATCGCGATGCTTACAAATTTGTCGCATTTTGTCCGGCGCAACCTGCTCGCGCCGGTGTCCCTGTTCACGTGGTCGCCCTGCCGGGGTGCGGCGGCGTGCCGGTGCCGCCGCGTGCCACGTGGCGGGTGTCGGCGCGTAGCGACGCCAAAAACAAAAGCAAGAAGCGGTCCACTAAAAAAAAGGCCGGTGTTCCGTGCGGTTGGCAATTCGGCCCGCGCACGGCCCCGGAGAAAAAGCTGCAAATTTTACAAATTCGTGCAAAACATGAGGGGTCGCGCCTGATTCATTTTTGCAAACTTGTAACAGTAGCCTGTTTTGGAGGCAAGCGGGAAACGCGGGGGCCGCGCGATCGGCGGGGGGGCGAGAGGCGCGATCGGCGGCGGATGCGCCGGGCCAGGGGGGGCGCCCGCCCGGTGCATCTATGTTGATGGATGGCGGCGCAACGAAAGAGGGCCGGGATCGTCTCCCGGCCCTTCGGCATGTCTGGTCGGCGCGCCAGCTACAGCGCGTGCACGAGGTGAAACGGGCTTTTGCCGATGTCCTCCAGCAGGCCGTCCCAGTCGCCCTCGCCACGGGTGCGCAGCACCACGTAGCGGGTGCCGGGCGCGGCCTTCTCGTTGGTGGACATGATGCTCTGCAGGCGGAAGCCGCGCGCCCGCACCACGTCGCCCGCCTCCTTGATGGAGCCGGGCCGGTCGGGCAGCACCAGGGCCAGCCGGTGCCCGCCGCCGCGCACGCCGGTGATGTCCACCATGACCCGGAACAGGTCGTTGTCGGAGATGATGCCCACCAGGCGCGGCCCGCCCGGTGCGGATTCGGTCACCGGCAGGCAGCCGAAGTCGCGGTCGTGCATGATCATGGCCGCGTCCTCGATGGGGGTTTCGGCCGGTATGGTGACCACCGGCCGGGTCATGGCCTGGCTGACCTTGGTGCGGGCCAGCAGGTAGTTGATCTCGTAGATGTCCAGCGACGTGCCCTTGGAGGGCAGGTACGCCTTGATGTCGCGGTCGGACAGCATGCCGACGACGATGCCCCCCTCGGTCACGGGCAGGTGCTTCACGTTGCGCTCGCGCATCATGCCCGCCGCGCACGAGATGGAATCGTCCGGCGTCACCGTGTAGACGTGGGTGGTCATCCAGTCCTTGACCAGCATGGGAACCTCCGTTGGGTGGATGGCTGTGGCGGCCGTTGCGCGCTACACGCCGAGATAGGCGGCCTTCACGTGGGGGTCGCGGAGCAGGTCTGCCCCCGCGCCCTCCTGGGTGATGCGTCCGTTTTCGAGCACATAGGCCCTGTCGCACAGGGCCAGGGTCTGCCGCACGTTCTGCTCAACGATGAGCACGGTCATGCCCTCGTCGCGCACCGTGCGGATGACGTTGAAGATATCCTGCACCAGAATGGGCGCAAGGCCCAGCGATGGTTCGTCGAACATGATCAGCCGGGGCAGGGCCATGAGCCCCCGGCCGATGGCCAGCATCTGCTGCTCGCCGCCGGACAGGGTGCCGGAAGGCTGCCTGCGCCGTTCGGACAGGCGCGGGAAGATGGAGAACACCCGCTCCTTGGTGCGCGCCCGTTCCTTGCGGGCCCGGCCGCGCAGCGAGCCCATGTCCAGGTTTTCCTCCACCGTCATTTCGGGAAACAGCCGCCGCGCCTCGGGCACGTGGGCCAGCCCCCGCTCGATGAGCCCGTAAGGCTCTGCGGTGTGGATGGCCTCTCCCGCCAGCAGTATCTCGCCCTTGCCCGGGCGCAGCACGCCCGATACGGTGCGCATGATGGTGGACTTGCCCGCGCCGTTGGCCCCTATCATGGCCACTATCTCGCCCTGGCCCACCCGGAACGAGACGTCCCAGATCACCTGCACGTCGCCGTAGGCCACGTCTATGCCGCGTACATCAAGCACCGTGCTCCTCCCCCAGGTACGCTTCCACGACCTGCCTGTTGGCGCTGATTTCCGCCGGGGTTCCCTCGGCGATCTTCTGGCCGAAGTTCAGCACCACGATGCGGTCCGATATGGCCATGATCACCTTCATGTGGTGCTCGATGATCATCACGGTGATGCCCTGCTGCTTGATGCCCCGGATGATGTCGATGGACACGTCCAGTTCCGCCGGGTTCAGCCCCGCGAACGATTCGTCCAGCAGCAGGAATTCCGGCTGGGTGGCCAGCGCGCGGGCTATTTCCAGCCGCTTGCGCTTGCCCAGCGGCAGCCCCTTGGAAAGCTGGTCGCGGTCGTCCCACAGTCCGGTGAAGTGCAGCACCTCGTCGGCCACGTCCTCCGCGCCCTTGCGGGTGGGGTTGCGCAGGAAGGCCGAGGCCAGCACGTTGTCGAACACGCTCATGCGCGACAGCGGCTTCACCACCTGGAAGGTGCGGGCGATGCCCAGGTTGCAGACCTTGTGCGGCTTGAGCCCGGTAATGGGTTTGCCCTTGAACAGCACCTGCCCCTCGGAGGGGTTGTAGAAGCCGTTCACGCAGTTGAACAGCGTGGTCTTGCCCGCGCCGTTGGGGCCGATGAGGGCCAGTATCTCGCCCTGGCGCACGTCGAAGTTCACGTCGTGCAGGGCGGCCAGCCCCCCGAAGAACATGGACAGCTTGCGGATTTCGAGCATGCTCATGCCGTGGCCCCCCTGCGCAGCAGCTTGCGCTTGAGCACCGGCCAGTCGCCCACCAGCCCGTTGGGCAGGTAGATGATGATCACGATCAGCAGCACCCCGAACATGGTCTGGTAGGCCACCCCGATGAGCGGCAGCGAACGGATGTATTCGGCCAGGATGACCATGATGCCCGCGCCCAGCGCCGGGCCCCATTCCGTGGCCACCCCGCCCACCATGACCACCATGATGATCAGGATGGAAATCTCGCCCAGCGAGAACACCACCCCCGGATCGATGTACCCCATGTAGTTGGTGTAGAACGCCCCGGCCAGGCCCGTGAGCATGGCGCTGACCGTGAGCGCGATGGTCTTGTAGCGCGTGGTGTCTATGCCCAGCGATTCCGCCGCGTCCTGGTCCTCGCGGATGGCCACGAAGTAGTAGCCCCAGCGCGAGCGCACGATGACCCGGCAGACGATGAACGCCAGCGCGGCCAGCCCCAGGATGATGTAATAATACTGCGTCTTTTCCACCCAGGTGCGGGTGATCATGATGCCGAGGGTGCCCTTGGTGAAATCGGTAAGGTTCTCGCAGGTGATGCGCAGCACCTCGCCGATGGCCAGGGTGGCCAGCACGAAGTAGGGGCCGCGCAGCCGCAGCACCACCGAGCCCATGCCAAGGGCCACCAGCGCCACCACCGGCAGGCTGGCCAGAAAGCCCCACCACGGGGATGCGCCCAGATGCAGGTGGATGAGCCCGGCGCTGTACGCGCCCATGCCGAAGAACGCGGCATGCCCGAACGAGACCTGCCCGCAGTAGCCGCCAAGCAGGTTCCAGGCCATGCCCGCCAGGGTCCACATGATGGACAGGATGAGGATGTGCATGACGTAGCTGTTCAGGCCCAGCAACGGCAGGGCAGCCAGCACCGCCAGCACGATGAGCGGAGCGAGGTTGTTCTTCATTTCGAGAGCTTCCTGGTCTTGAGGAGCGAGGCGACGCCGCCCGGCAGGAACACCAGCGCGGCCACGAAGATGACAAAGCGCCCCACCGGGGCCCAGCCCATGCCCACGTAGGTGGCGGTCATGGATTCGAACACCCCCAGGATCAGCCCGCCGAGGATGGCCCCCAGCGTGGAGCCGAGCCCCCCGAGGATGGTGATGACGAAGGCGATGAGCGTGAATTGCGAGCCCAGCGCGGGGAACAGGTAGTAGATGGGGATGAACAGGCACCCCGCGCAGGCCACCAGCGCCGAGCCGAGGCCGAAGGTGATGACCCGCATCAGCCCCACGTTCACGCCCATGATCATGGCGGCGTCCTTGTCCTGCGCGGTGGCGCGGATGGACTTGCCCGTGTCGGTGTGCGCCAGGAAGAACCACAGCAGCACGGTGATGACCACCGAGAGCAGGAACGACACCGTCCACGGCAGCGACAGCGAGATTTCAACCGGCGTGCCCTGCCACAGGTCGGACAGGTAGAAGGCGGTGGAGGCGTAGTCCACCGGGGTGGACCGGTAGTCGGACGTGAACAGGATGGTGGCCGCGTTCTGCAGCACCAGGCCAATGCCCACGGTAAGGATGACCTGGTTGTGCGGCAGGATGGATTCCACCCGCAGCACCGGGTTCACCAGCGCCTTCTGGATGAGCATGCCGAAGGCGAACATCAGCGGCGGCGCGATGAGCAGCGACACGTACGGGTCGATGCCGAACAGGGTGAACAGCCAGAAGGCGATGTACATGGCCACCATCATCAGCTGGCCGTGCGTGAGGTTGATGATCTTCATGACGCCGAGGATCAGCGTCATGCCGATGCCGATGAGCGCGTACAGGCCGCCGAGCAGGATGCCGGCGACAAGGGTTTGCAGGAACACTTCGGCTTGCACCCACATGGGGCGTGACCTCCCTGGGTTGGTTGGCCTGAGTTGGCTGGCAACGGGTTGTCCGCGCGGCGGCGGAACGGGCATGCGCAACCCCGCGCAAGGGTGCCCGTCCCGGTCCGTGTGGGGGCGGGCATTGCGATCGGGTGCGGTCCGGATATCGGTCCTCCGTCCAGCCGGAGCCGGGTTTGTGAACCCGACCCCGGCTGGGGGTGCGGAGGGGCGGACGGGGATCAATCCACGGTAGACGGCCCCTGGGGCCGGGGTGTCGCGCGGCGGCGGGAGGCACTCCGCCGCCGCACGGTCACTGCGTGGTGGCGGATGGCGCTACTTGCGTTCGCGCCACTTGGGGATGGGGAACACCGGCTTGGCGCTGGCGTAGCGTTCGGGCCAGATGGTCTCGTGCTTGCCGTGCAGCACCTGCAAGGCCAGGGTGTCGATGAAGTTCTGGTTCTGGTAGCCGTCGCGGCTCTCGAACTTCACCTGGCCAAAGGCGGTCATCATGTCCACGCCCTTCATGGCGGCGTTGATGTCCTCGGTGGTCAGCGCCTTGGCCCGTTCCACGGCGTCCTTGACCACGTAGACGGCAGAGTAGGCCAGCGCGCCGTGGTACGAGGGGTAGTCGCCATGGGCGGCCTTGTACTTCTCGGCGAATTCGCGCGCGCCGGGGTAGCTTACCTGCGGGCTCCACAGGGTGGCGGTAACCACGAACTCGGCGGCGTCCTTGGCGTTGTCGATGAACTCGGGGATGGCGAATCCGGCGGCCCCGCCCGCGAACAGGCGCGCGTCGATGCGCAGTTCCTTGATCTGGCGCATCAGCAGGGCGGCGTCCATGACGTAGGAAACCATGTAGATGACGTCGGGGTTCTGGGCCTTGACCTGCGAGAGGATGGGCTTGAAGTCCACCGCGCCCTTTTCGTACTTCTCCTTCATCAGCACCTTGATGCCCGCCTTTTCGGCGGACTTGGCCATCTCTTCCGCGCCCGAGGTGCCGAAGTCGGACGATTCGTACAGGATGACCATGGTCTTGGGCTTCACCACCTTGTCCATGAAGGACAACAGGCCCGAGGCGTAATAGGCGTTGGTGGGGTTGATGCGGTAGACGTACTTGTAGTTCTGCTGGGTTATCTCGTCGGCGGCCGAGGCGACCACCACGTAGGGGGTCTTGCGTTCCTCGGCCACGGCGGCCACGGCCTTGGCGCAGGCCGAGGTGTATTCGCCGAACAGCAGCGGCTGCTTCTGCACGTCGATGATCTTTTCGGCGATGGACCGCGCGATCTCGGGCTTGCCCTGCGAATCCTCGAAGCGCAGCACCAGCTTGCCGCCCTTCACGCCGCCCTTGGCGTTGATTTCCTCTACGGCGATTTCCATGGATTTCTTGATGATCTCGCCGAACTTGGCCTGCCCGCCGGTAAGCGGCAGCGGCACGCTGAAGGCGGTGTCCGCCGCCGAAGCCGTGGCGGGCAGGACGAGGCACAGGGAAAGACACAGGGCCAGCAGGATATTGCGCATGGTTCGACCTCCGCGACAGTGTGAAGGAAACGGACGCCGCCCGGCCACGAGGCCGGAACGGCGCGCATGCGCTCACGAGGCGTGCGGCACGAAACGGGCGGGGCGTCGGCGGCCGCCAGGGGGCGGCGCGCCGGGGCGGTACGCCCTGTCGCTTCGGGCCGCGAAGTGCGGCGGGCTCCTTCTCGCGAGCCGGAACATTGTAATGGCGTTCCAATACTCGCGTTTAGACGAGAATGTAAACACGGCGAACAGTGGCGGCGGTGTCGTTGGTGAGTGGTAATACTCCGGTTTGGCTGGACATCACTCATTTTTAAAAAATTTTGCAATCAATACGGTTGGTTGTTCAACCCATTGGATGCGCGCACAGTCCGTTTGTGTTGCCGGAGAGGGGCGCGAACCAGGTAGAAGCGGTGTGGAAAAGCGACGGAATTGTCGTCGCCCTTCCCGTGCAATGGGCGCGATGGGGCGGGATGCGGCGGGAGGGACGGGATGGCCGTGGGCGCAAACGGAACAGCCCCGGTGGGCCGGTGGGGGTCGGCGGCCGGGGCTGCGTGTCGCGAGGGGGCAGAAAGAGCCGCCAATGCGGGCGGATCAGTGCAGGCAGAGGGGGCCGGAGGTCTCCACGTATTCCGACATGGTGACGAAGGTGCAGCCCGCCTCGGTAAGGCGGTCGATGAGGCTGGGCAGGGCCTCCACTGTTTCGCGGTGGTTGTCGTGGAACAGGAACACCCCGCGCACCCCGAGCACGCCATAGGATTTGCGCGGCAGGATGGCGGCCAGGTCGCGCTTTCGCCAGTCGCGGCTATCCACGGACCACAGGGCGATGGTCATGCTCTGGGCGGCGGCGGCGTCGATGGTGGCGTTGTCGTAGCGGCCGTAGGGGGGGCGCAGGTAGCGCGGCACGATGCCGAGTTTGGCCAGTTCCTCGTTGGTGCGGGTGATTTCGCTCAGTTGCTCCACGGGCGCGCGCTGGCGCATGCTGCTATGCGAGAAGGTGTGGTTGCCCACCTCGTTGCCCTCGGCCACCAGGCGCTTCAGGGTTTCCGGGTACAGGTGCACGCGCGAGCCCACCACGAAGAAGGTGCCGCGCACGCCCTTGTCGCGCAGGATGTTCAGCAGCGCTTCGGTGGTCTGGCCGGGGCCGTCGTCAAAGGTGAGGGCGCACAGGTTGGCGCTTGCGCCGCGCTGGGCCAGGACCAGGCCGTCGAGCACCGAGGGGTCGCGGGCTGCGGCCGGGGCGGGGCGCAGGGCAAGCGCGGCAAGCAGCAGGGCAAGCAGCAGGAACGGAGCAAGGCCGACGGAGCGGCGCACGGAGAGGGCCGGGCGACTGCGCCGGGGGCGCGGTGCATGCAGGGGATGCGCGGTGGTGTGGGCGAGCATGGGGGCTCCCGCTGTGGGGGTGCGGCGTGGAATCGCGTCAGTTGCTGCGGGCCGACGTGTCGGGCGTCGGGGGCGGCGCGTGGGGGCGTTCATCCGCGAAGCGGGAGCGCAACCTGGCGGCGTAGGCGGTTGCGTCGCGCAGCAGCAGGGTAAGCTGCATGCTGTGGTCGATGGCCGGTTGTATGCAGGAGCGGCAGGGTTGGGCCTCTGCGGCGTCCGTATCCGTGGGATCGAACATGTGCGTGTTTCGCACTCCTGAAAGGGATATCCGCTTCCGACGCCGGGCGCTGCACGGAGACGCCGCGCACGACGACGGTATGCGAGTACCTTTGTATAGAGAGACGTTGCGGCATGCAAGGATTGTCTGCGCATGCTTGCGGTTTGTGGCGGGTGACGGGCGGGCAGCGCGACGCGGCGGGGGCGGGGACGGGTCGACCGGAAGTAGTTACGCCGTAGCGGGCGCTGGCGCGCGTGCCGCACAGTAATGCACCAGTATTTTAGGGCATTGCCTTGGCGAATCAAAAAAATGTGCGCCTCCGGAAAAATTCCGTTGACAACTTCGGGGGGGTGAGGATAGACATTCCTTCCTGCGCGGGCAGTTAGCTCAGCTGGGAGAGCACCGCCTTCACACGGCGGGGGTCGCAGGTTCAAGCCCTGCACTGCCCACCACCACGCGGAGCCGTAGTTAAGACGGTTATAACGCCGGCCTGTCACGCCGGAGGCCGAGGGTTCGAGTCCCTTCGGCTCCGCCAGGATCCCAGAGGGGGGAGCGCAAGCTCCCCCTTTTTCTCAAGCCAGTATTTCCCGGTGCGGAAGACCGCTTTGCGGTCGGTATCCGTGTCGGGTTTCCGCGGAGCGGTAGTTAAGACGGTTATAACGCCGGCCTGTCACGCCGGAGGCCGAGGGTTCGAGTCCCTTCCGCTCCGCCACGAATGCACGGGGGCGAGGTAGCAATACCTCGCCCCTTCTGCGTTGTGGGGCGGCATCCGGGGAGGGGGACGGGACCTGATCTGCCTCTCGGTCTACCCTGCGGCCTGCCCGCCTCGAATCCTGCCCAGATTCTCTTCTATCCAATCCGTCAGTTGGCGCACCTGCTCGCTGATCTCCCGCCCCAGCGGGGTCAGGCTGTATTCCACGTGGGGCGGCACCACGGGGTAGGCGATGCGCAGGACAAAGCCGTCTGCCTCCAGCCATTGCAGGGTCTGGGACAGCATCCGCTCGCTCACCCCGCCGATGCGGCGGCGCAGTTCGCTGAAGCGGTGGGTGCCGTCCAGCAGGGCCACCAGGATCAGCACGCCCCAGCGACTGGTGACGTGGGTAAGAATCTGGCGCGACGGGCACTTTTCCGCGAACAGGTTGCCCCGCAGGAGCAGTGCGGTGGGAACGGATGGGGCCGCAGACGTCCGGAACGCTGTGGAATCCCGGGTATTCACGGGCCCGGGGGCTGCTCCGGGGGCGGCATGGGGGGCATCTTTCTTCATACTTACCTTCATGTGCGTACTTACGTAAAGTGCGTGTCGGCCATATATTGGCAACTCCAACCGCAAACGTAAAGGAGTTCGATCATGATTGCCGTAACCGGAGCATCCGGCCAACTGGGCCGATTGGTGATGGAAGGGCTGCTGGCCCGCGTGCCTGCCGAGAACATCGTGGCGGCGGTGCGCAACCCCGCCAAGGTGGCGGATCTTGCCGCCCGGGGCGTGGTGGTGCGCGCGGCCGACTACGCAAAGCCGGAAACGCTGGACGCGGCCTTCGCGGGCGTGGACCGGCTGCTGCTGATTTCCTCCAGCGAGGTGGGCGGGCGCGTGCCGCAGCACCGCAACGTCATCGAGGCCGCCAGGCGCGCGGGCGTGGGGCTGGTGGCGTACACCAGCATCCTGCACGCGGACACCACGCCGCTGGGCCTTGGCGCGGAGCACCGTGAAACGGAGGCCCTGCTGCGGGCGTCCGGCCTGCCGCACGTGCTGCTGCGCAACGGCTGGTACACCGAAAACTACCTGGCCAGCCTGCCCGCCGCGTTGCAACACGGCGCGTTCGTGGGCAGCGCGGGGCAGGGGCGCATCGCCTCCGCCACACGGGAGGACTATGCTGCCGCCGCCGTGGCCGTGCTGACCGGCGAAGGCCACGCGGGCAAGGTGTACGAACTGGCGGGTGATACCGCGTACACCCTGGCCGAACTGGCCGCTGAGGTCAGCCGCCAGACCGGCAGGCAGATCGGCTATGCCGACATGCCCCAGGCGGAGTTCCGCAACGTGCTGGTGGGCGCGGGTCTGCCGGAACCCATCGCGGACCTGCTGGCCGATTCCGACGCGGGCGCGGCCAGGGGCGGCCTGTTCGACGATGGCCGCCAGCTTTCCGCGCTCATCGGGCGGCCTACCACGCCGCTGTCCGCGCTGATGGAGACCGCGTTGAAGACGGCATGACCCGTCCGAGGGCACCGTATATTAGGATGCATCCGGGGCCGTGGCAGGAATGTCGCGGCCCCGGTGCGTTGAGCGGGACTTCTGTCCGTGGACCAGCCCGACGTGCGCGCCGTGGCTGACACTTTCCTTCACACCTGCTATCTGACGGGCCATGCTCACGCTGCGCTGCGCGGCCTGCCGCCGCAAACTCTGGAAGTACCTGAAACTCGGCAAGGGCGAGGTGTTGCGTTGCCACAAGGAGCGCATCACTCGCGTGTACGAGGCCGAGGAGCGCGACGGGCGCATCTGGTGCGCCTGCGGTCTGGCCGTGGGCGTGGACAGGGGCGGGCACTGGGCCATGCTCTCCAGCGCCTTCACCTATTCGGGCACCAAGGACACCAGGCTCTGACCAGCAATGGGGCGGGTCTGTTTCGCACGCCGCAGGCGCGACGCGCGGCCTGTCTGCCCGCCTGTCTCCCCGAACGGACATCCACGACCGGAGCCTTCGATGACCCGCACGCCGCCCGGACCTTCCCGCCCCGGCATGTCCCCTGCCATGTGCGATGCCATGCACGATGGCATGCGTCCATGCGGCGTCCCCCCGGACAGCCCGCCGGACAGCCTCCCTGCCGGGCCGGATGGCGTCCCCGCCCCCCTTGGCTGGCCGGACGCATGGCATCTTGAAGCCGTTACGGACACCGCCTTCGGCCAGCCCCTTCCGGACCGGGCCGCCGGGCCCGGCCGCCCCATGCGGCCTGTCCGGGAGGACACCCTGCGCCGCTACGAGGCGCGCATCAACCGGGTCATCGACCATATCGCGGCGGACCCGGCGCGCGAATTCACCCTGGACGAACTGGCCGGGGCCGCGCCGTTTTCGCGCTTTCACTTCCACCGCATCTTCGCGGGCCTCACGGGCGAGACGGTGCAGGCGTTCATCCGCCGCCTGCGCATGGACCGCGCGGCCAACATGCTGGCCTTCGCGCCGGACGTGAGCGTGACCGACGTGGCCATGTACTGCGGGTTTTCCTCGTCGCAGAATTTCGCCCGCGCCTTTCGCGAACGCTTCAGCATGACCCCCAGCGAGTTTCGCCGTCGCCGCCACTACCGCACCGGCGCGGACCGGGAGGGCGCGTGCTGCCTGCTGGCCGACCCCTTTCGCGCGTATCCTTCGGCTGGCGGGGCGGCGGATATCGTGTCGGCGGGCGCCGGGGCGGCGAATGGCAATGCCGGAAACGTCCCCGCCGCCGGGGTGGAGTACCAACAGGCCATGCGCGGCGCGGCGGACCGTCCCCCGCCGCGGCACCCGCAGCCGTCATGCATGCGGCCCCTGCCGGGCAACCCGCCCGCGCAGGATGAAATTCCGTGGCTGCCGGACGGCCCCCCGCACGTCCGGCTGGACCCGGACAGCGCAAGGAGCGACGCCATGAACGTGGACGTGAAGGAAATGCCCGCCTACCGCGTGGCCTACCTGCGGCACATCGGCCCCTACGCCAGCGAAACCATCGGCCCGGTGTGGGGCCGCCTGATGGCCCTGACCGGGCAGCGCGGCCTGCTGCGCCCCGGCGTGCCCGGCTTCGGCATCAGCTGGGACAACCCGGAAGTGACCCCGCCGGAGCATTGCCGCTACGACGCCTGCATCGAAATCGGGCCGGAGGTGGACGCGCTGGAACTGGCCGACGCGGGCATCAGCGTGCAGAACCTGCCCGGCGGGCTCTACGCCGAATACCGCAGCATGATCGCCTGCGACGGGTTCTTCAAGGCGTGGAACGACATGTACTCGCAGTGGCTGCCCGCCAGCGGCTGGCAGTGCGACGACCGCCCCGGCTACGAACTGTACCACGACATGCTGGGCTGCCCGCCCGAAGGGCCGTGGGACGTGGGCATCTGCGTGGCGGTGCGGCCGCTGTAGGGGGTGCCGGGCGCGCTGGCCAGTCGTGTGGTCCCGCCCGGTCCTGCACGGTCCCGTACGGTCCAGTTCGCGCTGCCCCCCCCTGCCGCCCTGCCCCCCCTGCTTGGCGACGGACGTCCGGCGGATGGCGTCCGATGGCTTGCCGATACCCGGCGCGCCCGGGCCCGACTCCGTTTTCAACATCGCCCGTGGGTTGCTGCCTGCGGGCGATGTTTTGTGCCAGCCGTGGAGCGTGCGGATGCGGTCTCGTCGGCCGACCACCGTCCATGCGCGGTCTGCCGTGCCACGCCCCTGCATTTCGTGGTTCTTCTCGTTGGCAACGCCCCCTTGGCCGTTGCCGTTCCGGAGTCCCCGCGCCGCTCCTCATGCCGGGCTGTCAGGCCGTCTGGCTCCCCTTCACAGGAGCCTTCCACGCAGCCCCCGCCTCGCCAGCGGCGTGAAAGCATGCACAGCGCAAACCCGAAGTCTTGTATAACACATCATAACGCACCGAAATGAAAGTTCATAACAGCCCACTTGCCAATGCGGCGCACCGGGCGTAATGGACCGGGCTTTGGGGTGCGTGTCTTACTTACTGCTGAAAACGGCAGCGCTGCCGCAGTTTGCGGCGCGGAGCGCACCCCGGCTGACCTGCGGTCCCGTCGGGGCAATGCATCGTGCGGCATGTCCGGCGAAACGTAGGCGGTTTGTGCGAGTGAGTACGCGCGTCAATCGTGGCGTGGCGCACTCCTGTAGGAGCGGACAGGGCGCGGAGGGCTGCCGCGCAAGGTCCGGCAACGACAAGCGCCACCGGTGCCTGGCCGCCATACGCGGCACCCCGGCGCGACCAAGCAAGGGAGCGGCAATGGCTGGTACAGACAACATGGAAGACGGCGCGACATCCTTCCTGCCGCGCACCATCACGGAACTGCGCGCCGGGTATTCGGCGCAGAAATTCATCCGCGACCTGCTGGCAGGCCTTACCGTGGGCGTGGTGGCCCTGCCGCTGGCCATGGCCTTCGCCATCGCCTCGGGCACCACGCCGGAACGCGGACTGTTCACCGCCATCGTGGCCGGGTTCCTCATCTCGCTGCTGGGCGGCAGCCGCTACCAGATCGGCGGGCCCACCGGCGCGTTCGTGGTCATCATCTACAACGTCATCTACCGCCACGGGTACGACGGGTTGGTCATCACCACGCTGCTGGCCGGGGCCATGCTGCTCCTCTTCGGCCTGTGCCGCATCGGCGTGCTGATCAAGTACATTCCCTACCCGGTCACCACCGGGTTCACGGCGGGCATCGCCGTGCTGATCTTCTCGTCGCAGATGAAGGACTTTTTCGGCCTGACCATGGACGCGGTGCCGCCGGAGTTCTTCGAGAAGTGGCTGGCCTACGGCGAGCATCTCGATACCCTGAACCCCACCACGCTGTGCGTGGCCGGGTTCGCGCTGGCGAGCATCCTGGCCACGCGGCGGTTCATACCGCGCATACCCGCCCCAGTGGTGGGCGTGGGCCTGGCCTCGCTGGCGGTGTGGGCGCTGGGGCTGGATGTGGAGACCATCGGCAGCCGGTTCGGCGGCATCCCGCGCGAACTGCCCAGCTTCGCCTGGCCCACCTTCACCTTCGCCCAGGTGCGCCAACTGTTGCCCGACGCCATGACAATCGCCCTGCTGGCGGGCATCGAATCGCTGCTCTCGTGCGTGGTGGCCGACGGCATGACCGGCGACAAGCACAACTCCAACGTGGAGCTCACCGCCCAGGGCGCGGCCAACATCGCCTCGGTGCTGTTCGGCGGCATTCCAGCCACCGGGGCCATCGCGCGCACGGTCACCAACATCCGCTCCGGCGGGCAGACCCCGGTGGCGGGCATGATCCACGCGGCGGTGCTGGTGGCCTTCGTGCTGTTTCTCGCGCCGCTGGCCTCGTTCATTCCGCTGGCCAGCCTGGCCGCGGTGCTGATCATGGTCTCGTGGGACATGAGCGAACTGCACAAGTTCCTGCGCCTGCTGCGCGCGCCCAAGTCCGACGTGACGGTGATGTGCCTGACCTTCGTGCTCACCGTGGTCATCGACCTGACCGTGGCGGTGTACGTGGGCGTGGTGCTGGCCGCGCTGCTGTTCATGCGCCGCATGAGCGAGGTGACGGCCATCTGCTCCTGCGCCATCGACGACAAACCGGTGATCCTGGGCCGCGAGACGGCGCAACTGGCCGTGCCCGAAGGGGTGCAGGTGTACGAGATCGACGGGCCGTTCTTCTTCGGCGTGGCCGACCGCTTCCAGAGCGTGTCGCAGGCGTTGCAGAAGCAGCCGGAGGTGTTCATCCTGCGCATGCGCAAGGCCAACACCGTGGACTCCACCGGGGCCAACGCGCTGGAGGCGTTCTACCGCACCTGCCGCCGCCGGGACACCGCGCTGCTGCTTTCCGGCGTGCGGCCCGCCGCGCGCAACATGATGGAGCGCTTCGGCACCCTGGACCTGATCGGCCGCGAGAACCTGTTCGAGAACGTGGACCGCGCGCTGGAACACGCCGTGCGCCTGCTGGCCGACAAGCGCGGGGTGACGCCCCCGGCGGCCCAGAAGTAGCGCCGGGGCTTCGCGCCAGCGCGATGCCGGGACGATGCGACCACGCCCCGCCGGGAACC
The DNA here is from genome assembly GCF_003402415.2 of Nitratidesulfovibrio sp. HK-II. Taxonomy (NCBI): domain Bacteria; kingdom Pseudomonadati; phylum Thermodesulfobacteriota; class Desulfovibrionia; order Desulfovibrionales; family Desulfovibrionaceae; genus Nitratidesulfovibrio; species Nitratidesulfovibrio sp. HK-II. The sequence continues at coordinate 3,518,598 of NZ_AP036014.1, read as the reverse complement.
TCCGGCGGGGCGTTTCGCGTGGTGGTGGACGGGCCGGGCGGGGGCCCGGACGGCATGGACGGCACGGCGCAACCCGCACTGGACGCGGCATGGCCGGGCGCGCTACAAGTCGGCGGTAACAGGAAGTTCTGGCAGGATCGGCCACGGGCCGGAGGCGGGATGAAGGTAGCCATCATACATTACTGGTTTGTGGGCATGCGCGGCGGCGAAAAGGTTGTCGAGGCGCTGTGCCGCATGTACCCGCAGGCCGACATCTTCACCCACGTGGTCGATCGCGGCCGTCTGTCGCGCACGCTGCTGGCGCACGACATCCGCACCACGTTCATCCAGCGCCTGCCCGGCGCGGTGCGCCATTACAAGAAATACCTGCCGTTCATGCCGCTGGCCCTCGAACAGCTGGACCTGCGCGGCTACGACCTGGTCATTTCCAGCGAGTCCGGCCCCGCCAAGGGGGTGCTGACCCGCGCGGACACGCCCCATGTCTGCTATTGCCACAGCCCCATGCGCTACCTGTGGGATTTCTATCAGGATTATCTGGAGGAGGCCGGGTGGTTCGTGCGGGGCATGATGCGCCCGTGGTTCCACTACCTGCGCATGTGGGACGCCGTGTCGGCCATGCGGGTGGACCGCTACGTTGCCAATTCGCGCACGGTGGCGGCGCGCATCCGCAAGCACTGGCGCAGGGATGCGGTCGTGGTGACGCCTCCGGTGGACGTGGAAGCCCTGGCCCCGGCTGGCGGCGTGCCCACGCGCCCGGCGGACGGCGCGCCCTACCTGTGCCTGGGCCAGTTGGTGGGCTACAAGCGGGCCGACCTTGCCGTGCGCGCCTGCACCGCTACCAACCGTTCGCTGGTGGTGGCGGGCGACGGCGAGATGCGCCGCGCGCTGGAGGCGCAGGCCGGGCCCACGGTGCGCTTCGTGGGGCGGCTGGACGACGGGGCCATGCGCGCCGTCTATGCGGAGAGCCGCGCGCTGGTGTTCCCCGGCGAAGAGGATTTCGGCATGGTGCCGGTGGAGGCCATGGCCTCCGGGCGGCCGGTCATCGCCTACGGGCGGGGCGGGGCGCTGGAGACGGTGGTGGACGGCGAGACCGGGCTGTTCTTCGGCACGCAGAGCGTGGATGCGCTGGTGGCCGCGCTGGATCGCTTCGAGCGTGCGGAACACCAGTTCGACCCGGCGCGCATCGCGGCGCATGCCCGGAATTTTGGCGAGGAACGGTTCCGCGCCGAGTTCGGCGCGGTGGTGGACGAGGCTTTGCGCGACATGGCCGGGCAGGGGATGGGGCGCTGAAGCGCTGGCCCTTCGCCGCGTGGCCGTGTCAGGCCATTGCGCGCGCGGGCATGCCTCCGCAAACGCATGAAGGCCGGGAGATGTTCCCGGCCTTCATGCGTTTGCGGGGTGCACCCCGGCAATTTCTAGTACGCCCCGTTGCGCTGCAGCACCACCGGCACGGTCTTGGCCAGAATCCAGATGTCGAACCACACCGACCAGTTGCAGATGTAGTAGCGGTCCATCTCCACGCGCTGCGGGTAGCTTACGTCGTTGCGGCCGGAAACCTGCCACAGCCCGGTGATGCCGGGCTTGACGCGGGTGTACAGGTCGAACACCTCGCCGTATTTGCTCACCTCGTTGTCCACGATGGGGCGGGGGCCGACCAGGCTCATCTCGCCCTTCAGCACGTTCCACAACTGGGGTAATTCGTCCAGGCTGGTCTTGCGCAGGAAGGCCCCGGCGCGGGTCACGCGCGGGTCGTTCTTCAGCTTCTGGTCGCATTCCCATTCGGCGCGCAGCGCGGGGTCGGCGTCCAGGCAGTCGCGCAGCACGCATTCGGCGTCGCGCACCATGGTGCGGAATTTCAGGATGCGCAGTTCGCGGCCGTTCTGGCCGATGCGCCGCTGGGTAAAGAAGGGCGACCCCGGACTGTCGATGCGGATCCACACCGCGATGGCCAGGATCAGCGGCAGGGCCACCACCCCGCCGCCCAGCGTGAACAGCAGGTCGATGGCCCGCTTCAGGCGCACCCGGTTGGCGTCCAGCAGGTTCTGGCGCACCAGCAGGCCCAGCAGCCCGCCGATGTCCATGGCGTTGACCCACAGGCGCGCGCCGCCCGTGGAAAAGGGCGGCATGATCAGCACGTTGCGGAACCGCGCCGTGGCCTCGACGATGCGTTGCCGTCCCCTAGCGTCCTCGAAGCTGTCCAGCAGCAGCAGGCCGTAGGCGCGCGGGTACAGCCGCAGGGCTTCCTCGTCGCTGGCGCAGCAGGCGAGGCCGCAGCCACAGTCGGAAGCGGTCGGCTGCACGCCCGGCGCCACGCAGGCCACGGGCCGCAGCCCGATCCACGGCTTGGCGAGCAGGGTGCGCGCCACCTCGGCGGCGGCGTCGCCATCGCCCAGAATAACGGCGGGCGCGCCCCACCACGTGCGGTTGGCGAAGCGGGTGCGCAGCCAGTGGCGGCACAGCGGCAGGGCCACCGAGCAGCCCAGCCACGCCAGCAGGAAGGCCGCGCGCGAATACCGCTCGCCCCCCTTGGCGAAGAAGATGAACGACCCGGCGCACAAGAATGTCAGGGTCACGCCGAGGGTGAGCTTTTTCAGCTCTTGCGGCGGGGGCAGCGAAATGTCGGCGTACAGGCCGAGCACTCCGTTGAACAGCGGCAGCAGCAGGAGGAATGGCAGCAGTTGCGGGTAGAAGGACCACTGGATGCCCAGGCCCGCCATGTCCCGCAGCAGCGCGGCCACGAAGGTGAGGCCGACGATGATGGCCGTATCCGCCAGCACCAGCAGCAGGGTTGCTCTCCACGAGGCGATCTGGACGGGGCAAAGGCTCATGCGTGTTCCGTTGATGGTCCGGGTGACGTTTGTCGCCCCGGCGCTCCAGGGCAGGCGGCCTATATAAGGGATGCCGCGTGACGCCGCAACAGTGCGGCGTCGCGCGGTGGCGCTTTGCGCTGTGCCCCTAGGCGCGCAGCCCCTTGCCCGCCGAGAACGCCTTGGCCAGGAACTCGCCCACGGCGTAGTATTCGCGCGACACCGGGGCAAAGATCACCGGGTCGACCTTGTTGATGTCGGGCAGCCCGTCGTCGCGCAGGCACGCTTCGTCCACCTTCACGTCCATGATCTCGCCGATGAACTGCGTATGCAGCCCGATTTCGATCTGGTGGATCAGCTTCAGCTCGATGGCCATGGGAAACTCGCCCACATAGGGCGCGTCCACGTGTTCGCCCGGCACGGGGGTGAGCCCCAGCGAGGCGAACTTGTCCTCGTTCTCGCCGGAATAGATGCCCGCGTAGTCCGCATGGCGCACGTAGGCCCGCGAGGGGATGGAAATTGTGAAGGCCCCGCGCTCGGTGATGGAGCGGTAGGTGTACGTGGCCTTGCGCAGCGAAACGGCGATGCTCGGCGGCTGCGAGCAGCAGATGCCCGCCCATGCCGCCGCCATGATGTTGGGGCGCGAATCGCGGTCGTAAGTGCCCACGAGAAAGAGCGGGGTAGGGTAGGCAAGGGTGCGCGCACCCAGGGATTTCTTCATGTCCGACCTCGTTTGGGGTGATGGGCGCGGCGCGGCAGCCGGACGGCGAGGTCCGCTGGGGGCCGGGCGCTGCGGCCGAGTGTGGCAAACTTTGGCCTTCGCGGCAAGGCAAGTGGCGACGCAATTGTCAAAATCACGCCAGGGGCGCTTGCGCGGGTACTCCGTTTCTGGTAGCGAAATGAAGAAATTTAGCTTTTCCGGCATGTTCGCATGGCGGTATGCGTGGCCGGGTATGCGTGGCGGGGACAGGCCCCGCGCGCGGGCGTGGTGAAGCAACGGTTCAACGAACGAGAGGAAGCACAAGCATGTTCAGAATGACCACCCTTGTGGCGGCCCTGGCCCTGGTCCTGGCGCTTGGCGGCGTGGCCTTTGCCGAGAAGACCTACATCAACGGCATCGACGCCAACTATCCCCCCTTCGCCTACGTGGACAAGAGCGGCAAGCCCGCCGGTTTCGACGTGGATTCCATGGACTGGATCGCCAAGAAGATGGGCTTCAAGGTCACCCACCAGCCCATGGATTGGGACGGCATCATCCCCAACCTGCTGGCCAAGAAGATCGACATGGTCTGCTCCGGCATGTCCATCACCGAAGAACGCAAGCAGAAGGTCAATTTCTCGAATCCCTACTGGAACGTGAAGCAGGTCTTCATCGCCAAGAAGGGTTCCGCCCTCACCGCCGACCAGATCCTGAAGGGCAAGGTGAAGCTGGGCGTGCAGCGCGGCACCTCCGAGGCCGAAGCGTTGCAGAAGGACAAGGAAGCCAAGGGTTACGGCTATGACCTGCGCTTCTACGATTCCGCCCCGCTGGCCATCGAGGACGTGCTGAACGGCCGCATCGACGCCGCCACCATGGACAACCTGCCCGCCGACGACGCCGCCGCCAAGGGCAAGGCCATCCAGGTCGTGGGCGTGTACGGCGACCCCGAAGACTTCGGCGTGGCCACCCGCAAGGAAGACGCCGAACTGCTGAAGCTGATCAACGACGGCTACAAGCTGCTCATGGCCGACCCCTACTGGGAACAGCTGAAGCAGAAGCACCTGGCCAAGAAGTAATCCGTTCGCGGCCGGGCCGGGCGTTTGCGCGCCCTGCCCGGCGCGGTGCATCCATCCGGAAGGCGCGGGAAATCTCCTGTCGCCTTCCGGACCTTTTTTGGGTATGCAACCCGTTGCGCCCCGGCGCGCAACAGCAAAAAAAGGGGGGGCCGCCCGGCCCGCGTTCATGCTTGAAAGCATCACCACCATCATAGAGGCGCTGCCGTACATTCTGGAAGGCACCCTGGTCACCGTTGGCACCGTGTTCGGTGCCATGGCCCTGGGGCTTGTGCTCGGCGTGCCCATGTCCGTGGCCCAGGCCTATGGCGCGTGGCCCGTGCGGCTTGCCGTGGGGTTCTACGTCTGGTTCTTTCGGGGCATGCCCATCCTGGTGCTGTTGCTGCTGTTCTACTTCGGGCTGTTCCAACTCATCGGGCTGAACCTTTCCGCCTTCGCCGCCTCGTGCCTGGTGCTGGGCATGACCAGCGCCGCCTACCAGTCGCAGATATTCCGGGGGGCCATTCAGGGCCTGCCGCAGGGCCAGTTGCGCGCGGCGCGGGCCCTTGGCATGAGCGACGGCACGGCCATCCGCACCATCATCCTGCCGCAGGCCCTGCGCCTGTCCATACCCGGCTGGTCCAACGAATATTCCATCCTGCTCAAGGATTCTGCGCTGGCCTTCGTGCTCGGCACGCCCGAGATCATGGCCCGCACCCACTTCGTGGCATCGCGCACCTACGAGCACCTGCCGCTGTACATGACGGCGGGCGCGCTCTACTTCGTCATCACCCTGATCGGGCTCAAGGTGTTGCGCCGTCTCGAACACAAGCTGCACATTCCGGGCTACGCCAGCCACGGACCGTTATAAGGACATTCCCATGGCCATGCCCGAAAACGTTTCCGCACCCGCGCCCATCCTGCGCCTTGAGAACATCGGCAAGACCCTTGGCGGCAAGCGCATCCTGTCCTCCGTCACCATGGAGGTGGACAAGGGCCAGCTGAAGGTGCTCATCGGCCCCTCCGGCGCGGGCAAGAGCACGCTGTTGCAGTGCATCAACCACCTCATCCCGCCGGACGAGGGGCACATCTACCTCGAAGGCCGGGTGGTGGACGCCGCGCGTCGGTCCGAGCTGTATGCCTTTCGCCAGCAAGTGGGGATGATCTTTCAGGATTTCAACCTGTTCGACCATCTGGACGCGCTGAACAACGTGTCCATCGCCCTGCGCAAGGTGCGCGGCATGAACCGCAAGGCCGCCGCCGAACGGGCCATGGCCGAACTGGAGCGGGTGGGCCTGGCCAACCGCGCCACTCTGTACCCGGCCCAGCTTTCGGGCGGCCAGAAGCAGCGCGTGGCCATTGCCCGCGCCCTGGCCATGGACCCCAAGGTCATGCTGCTGGACGAGCCCACCTCGGCCCTGGACCCGGAGCTGGTGGGCGAGGTGCTGGCGGTCATTCGCGACCTGGCGCGCGGCGGCATGACCATGGTCATGGCCACCCACCAGATGGACTTCGCCCGCGCCCTGGCCCATGAAATCCTGTTCATGGAGCGGGGCAGCATCATCGAGCGCGGCTCCCCGGCAGAGCTGCTGGCCCCCGGTTCCGGCACCCGCACGGCGGATTTCTGCAGTCGCCTGACCGACCTGTGCGAGGAGTGCAGCTAGTGTTCGACGTCGATTTCCTCGTCGACCGGGTGTTCCCCTCGCTGAACGCCGGGCTGTGGATGAGCGTGAAGCTCATCGTGCCCTCGGCCGTGTTCGGCCTGCTGTTCGGGGTGATCATCGGGGTGGTGCGGGTGTTCGGCAAGCCGTGGATGCAGCGCGCCGCCAACGCCTACACCGCCCTGTTCCGGGGGGTGCCGCTGCTGGTGCAGCTGTTCATCCTCTATTTCGGCCTGCCCAACATCGGCATCTATCTCGAACCGTATGCGGCCTCCGTGCTGGGCTTCATCTTGTGCAGCGCGGCCTACAACTCGGAATACGTGCGCGGGGCGCTGCTCTCCATCCGCCAGGGTCAGCTCAGCGCGGCGCAGGCCCTGGGCTTCAGCACCATGCAGACCCTGGTGTCCATCGTGGTGCCCCAGGCCGTGCGGCGCGCGCTGCCGGGCTGCGGCAACGAGGTGGTCTACCTCATCAAGTATTCGTCCCTCGCCTACGTGATCACGTGCATCGAACTCACGGGCGAGGCCAAGGTGCTCGCGTCGCGCACCTTCCGGTTCACCGAGGTGTTCCTGGTGGTGGGCGCGTACTACCTGTTTCTTGTCACCGTGGCTTCGTGGCTGCTCCACAAACTGGAGGACCGATTCCACATTCCCGGGTTCGGCCGCCCGCGCCAGTAGCGCGCCGCGCGCCGGTTTTCCTCTCCGGCCCCGCCCGGTGACGGAGCCGGCGGCGCACGCCCCTGACGCGCGGCCGGGCCAGCGTGCCGCCATGTCTGATCGCAACCTGCCCCCGACCTCTGATTCCGCCCCCCGCTTCGTGCTCACCGACGCCCACCGCGCCGCCATCGTGGCCGCCGTGGGAGAAGCCGCCGTGCTGCACGCCCCTGGTGAACCCTACGACCGCGACGCCTCGGAACTGCGCGCCCCCGCCGACCTGGTGGTGCTGCCGGAAACCGTGGCGCAGGTGCAGGCGCTCATGCGCTGCGCCAGCGCCCACGGCATCCCGGTCATTCCGCGCGGCGGCGGCACCGGCCTTGCGGGCGGCTGCCTTGCCGTGCGCGGCGGGGTGGTGCTGTCGCTGGAGCGCCTGAACCGCATCCGCGCCATCGACCCCCGCAACCTGGTGGCCGAGGTGGAGGCGGGCGTCATCTCGCAACGCGTGCGCGACGCCGCCGCCGAACAGGGCCTGTACTACCCGCCGGACCCGGCGGGCATGGACCGTTCCACCATCGGCGGCAACGTGGCCACCAACGCGGGCGGGCCCGCCTGCGTCAAGTACGGCGTCACCCGCGACTACGTGCTGGGCGTGGAGGCCGTGCTGCCCGACGGCGAGCTGCTGCGCGCCGGGGTGCGCACCCGCAAGGGCGTGGTGGGCTACGACATGGCCCACCTCCTGTGCGGGTCGGAAGGCACGCTGGGCGTCATCACCGCCCTGACCCTCAAGCTGGTGCCCCTGCCGCCCGCCACCGTGAGCATGGCCGTGGCCTTTCCGGACATGGCCGCCGCCATGCGCGGCGTGGCCGCCGTGCTGGGGTCCGGGCACCTGCCCTCGGCCATCGAATTCCTGGATCACCGCTGCATCCGCCTGCTGGGCGAGCTGCTGCCCATCCCCGTGCCCGGCGACAAGCCCTCGCTGCTGATCATCGAACTGGACGGCGCGCGTGAGCAGATCGTGCCCGAGCTTGATCTTGTGGCCGCCATCTGCCGCCAGCAGGGCGCCACCCACGTGCTGCCCGCCGCCGACGAGGAAACCCGCGCCAGGGTCTGGGGCGCGCGCCGCCAGGTGTCGCTGCGCATTCACGACTACGCCGCCCTGTACATGTCCGAGGATGTGGCCGTACCCCTGGGGGCCATCGCCGACCTCGTGGCCGCGCTGCCGGAGTTCGAGCAGCGCTACGGCATGGAGATCTTCGCCTTCGGCCACGCGGGCGACGGCAACATCCACCTCAACGTCACCGCCCCCACCCGCGACACCCGCGACATGGTGGAGCAGGGCATCGTGGCCCTGGTGAGCAAGGTGCTGGAACTTGGCGGCACCATTTCCGGCGAGCACGGCATCGGCGAGGCCAAGAAACACCTGTTGCCCCTGGAACTTTCCCCCGCCTCCATCCGGTTGCAGCAGGGCATTCGCCAGGTGTTCGATCCCCAGGGCATCATGAACCCCGGCAAGGTGTTCGGGTAGGAAAGCAAGAAAGGCCTGTCTGGGCGAGGTATGAGCGCAAGGCGGCGCCTGCGTGCTGTTGCGCGCAGGCGCCGCGTGCGTTGCAGGGAGGCGATATGCCCTTTCGGGTCATGCAAGAGGGCGGCGGTGCCGGGATTTCGGCGCGGTGCCTGCTCTGCCTTCAGGGCAAGGCCCCGCACTTGTCGTTCACTTGCTGAACGCTTTTGCGCTCCATTCGGCAAAAGCGGGTTTCAGGCAGTCAGCGGGGTTATAGGCTCCGACCATGTTGATGGTCGTAGGCGAACCGTTGCAGGTGAGACTGTCGGAACGTAAGAGAGCGCCCGTTTCCACATCATGGACAGACAGCACAACTTCCCCTCTGTCGGAGTGCAGTTGGAAACTCGCGGGCGGATCACTCCAGTCCACGATGCGCACTTCAACGAGCAGCGCGCATTCGGTTTGGCGGGAAGCCGTCATGGCGCTGGGCACGTCTTGCGGTGCATCGGCGGGTACCTTCGCGCCCGGCAGCGTTTCCATGGCCTTCAGCAGCGCCTGCTGCGTCTTCAGGCCGGAGTCCTTCTGTGCGGAACCGTTCTGTTGGAAGTCGGCAGGCATGGCGATGTACAGATTTTTGCCGCCATCCAGGAGCTTGGCGTCCTTGAGCGGGGTCACCTGGTACGAGGTGTGCCCTACGCGCATGGAGCAGGCACAAAGGGTCACACTTATTATAATGACCAGTGCAAGGTGCAGGCGTTTCATGGTGTCTTTCCCGTATGTCCCTATCTAATTGAAGGTTCCTCGGTCCTGTTGGGGAGCTGATGTGCTGTCTGTTCCAAAGGTTTGTTGTGCCCACGCGTCAATCTGTGGTCGCACACATTCCCGGGGTGAGAATTCAAGGCCCATCAACATGGCGTAGCATGTGGCCTCGATTTTGGCCTTGTTGAGTGTTGCTCCTGTTTCGGTGTCGAACACGGTGACGTCCATGGATACTTCGTGTGCAGGATTTGAAATGCTTTGCGCTTTCCAACGTGAAACGTTCAAGGTCACAAGGTAGTCGCCCCCTTGCATTTTTGCCCTCTGGATTGCCTCGTCGGAGTTTGCGGTGAGGTCGCCGGGTATGCAAGACCGCACGGCATGGCGTATGTTCTTGCTGAATTGCAGCGATATGAAGTCCGGTGTTGCCTGCGCGTCCGACGGGAACGGGGCTGCGACCGTGATATACAACGCCTTGTTCTTGTTGAGGGGCGCGTTGGCGTATCCAGGTTCGAAAGAGACCTTCTTGTCTCCCATGCTGTGCCACGAACACCCGTTCAGGGTGAGCGCGAGGAGTATGACGAGAAGGCCCAGATATCTGCCCATGAATCCTCTCTTTGTCGCTGGTGATGCCCCCACCAGGCCGCCAGGATGAGCAGCATTTATGGCAGGCGATTTTCAGGATGGGTGTATGGTTCTGAGAGAAAAAGCACCCCTGCATGTAAGCGGGTGCAAACGTGGGTATCTATGACGCTGTTTTGTGTAAGGTGTCAACTGTATATGTTTTCATTTTGAATTTTGCAGTGGCACTTTCGGGATGGACTTGTGGCGTATGTATGCTGGGGTTGTGCTATTTTACTCTGTTGAATTGTCTAAAAAATAAATGCGCGCATGTTGAGATATGCGCGCATTCTTTTTTGATGTGGATATCAATTTTCTATTGTGTGGGAAGGTCTGGAAAGTTGTCTTGGATTATGTGTTGGGAGTCTGCTGTGTTCTTAAAAGTGCGTGTGCCTGCTGTGGAAGAAACGTAAAGTGAGTATTGCGGCCAATGTACTGTGATATGAAAAAAATCCACATAGAATTATCTATAATTTGGTATTGCTATGAGGATGATGCGCAGGCGGTTCTGGCTTGCCGCTGGTCGTCAGGAGCATGTTGTTCCGGCTACCCCTTCAGTTCCAGCACATGCAACCGGCTGTGCAACTCCACCCGGTCCTGCCGCGTCTCGAAGGTCAGGTCCAGCCGGTCGGCCCCGCGCAGGGCCTTGATGCGGTTGGTGCTGTCCAGCCCCGCCGCTATGGCGTCCACGAACCCCGCGTCAAAGGCTATCAGGCGCACCCGCTGCGGGTGGCGCACCTTTCCCGCCAGCGTGGCCGCCAGTTGCCGCGCGTCTTTTTCGGTCCGGCGCAGGATGCGGAAGGGCGTGTCCTCGCCCAGCTTGGCCGCCACCCGGTCGGTCTTGCGCGCCGCGATGTTCCCGCAGTCCAGCCACAGGCGGATGTTCCCCGCCGCGTCCAGCGCCACCAGATCCGGTTTGTAGTGCCAGCCCACGCCTTCCTCCACGCGCGGTTCCCATTCCCGGTACAGCAGGTAGCCCAGAAATTTCAGGGCGATATGCCACGGCACTTCGCCGGGGGCCGCATCCAGCACGATGCGGTCGCGCACCGGCAGGGGCAGGCCGGAAGCGGGCACAGGGCGTTGGCCATAGTCGCTGTAGTCACCGGTGTCCGGCGCGGCGTCCATGCCGAAGCCTGTGTCGTAACCCGCCCGGTGCCCGGCCACATGGCGCGGCAGCCGGGGCGGCATCTCCAGCGGGCGCGATCCGGGCAGATGTTCGATGGTGCAGGTGAATTTCATGCGGTCCTCGGGGAGTGGCTAACGGGTGCATCCGTTTGCGCAGCCGTGCCGTCAGGGTGCCACCGTGCGCGGGGCGATGCAAGGGTGGGGGACGACGCGCGGGAGCGGGCTTCGGGCCTTGCCCGTGCGGAAGCTCCTCCGCCCCGCGCGTTGCGGAGCGCGGCGCGGGCGGGTATAGCCCATTGCTGGCCGACGCATCGCACCACCGGGCGCCCGCGCGCAACGCGGAGCTTGCCCACCCGCGCGGCCATTTCGTCACTTCCGCCCATTTGCGCCCAATTCCGTCAGTCACCGGAGCCGACCATGTCCCACACCACTCCCCCGGAATCTTCCCTGCGCGTTGCCGAGCGCGTGCGCAACATCCGCATTTCCGCCACCAAGCTCATGCCCATGCTGGCCGCCAAGGTGGGCGGATGCGTGTCGCTGGGGCAGGGCGTGCCCTCGTTCAGCACGCCGGACCACATCGTGGAGGCCGTGTGCCGCGCCCTGCGCGACGACCCCACGGCCGGGCGCTACAGCCTGCAACCCGGCATGCCCGCCCTGCGCGAGGCCATCGCGGCGGACATCCTGGCCCGCAAGGGCGCGCGTTTCGACCCGGAGACGGAAATCGGCGTCACCGTGGGGGCCATGGAAGCGCTGGTGATGATCATGCTCACGGTGGTGGAGCGCGGCGACGAGGTGATCATCCCCTCGCCGGGCTACGCCTCGCACGCCGAGCAGGTGCTGATGGCAGAAGGGGTGCCGGTGCACGTGCCCCTGCGCGCCGCCGACTGGGGGCTGGACGTGGACGCGGTGCGCGCCGCCGTCACCCCGCGCACGCGGGCCATCATCGTGTGCAGCCCCGGCAACCCCACCGGCGGGGTGTACGACGAGGCCGACGTGCGCGCCCTGTGCGACCTTGCGCTGGAGCGCGACCTGGTGCTCATCGTGGACGACACCTACGACTACATGGTGTATGGCGAGGCGCCGGGCACGCACCGCTTCTCGCCCGTGGGCCAGCCGGAGCTGCGCCGCCACGTGATCACCGTGAACTCCTTTTCCAAGAAGTACGCGCTCACCGGGTGGCGCGTGGGCTACGTGGCCGCCGACGCCGCGTGGATGGCGGAGCTGCTGAAGGTGCACGACGCCACGGCGGTGTGCGCGCCCACCGTGTCGCAGCACGCCGCCCTTGCCGCGCTGACCGGCCCGCAGGGCTGCGTGGACGCCATGCGCGCGGCCCTGACCGCCCGGCGCGACCTGACCTGCCGCCGCCTGGACGCGCTGGCCCCGCACTTCACCTACGTGCCGCCGCGCGGCGCATTCTACGCCATGGCCCGCTACACCTTCACCGATGCCGACTCCATGACCGTGGCCCGGCGCATGCTGGAAGAGGCGCGGGTGATCACCGTGCCGGGCGGCTCGTTCGGCCCCACGGGCGAGCAGCACCTGCGGCTGTCCTTCGGCATGGACGAGGCGGAGCTGACCGAGGCCTTCGACCGTATCCAGAACTGGGTGGCGGCCCTGTAGATGGCCCGGCGCAGGATTCTGGTGGACGGCCCGGCGCGTGGAGCGGAGCCGGGGGGGGATGCGCGGTCGGCTGCGGCCAGTGCCGCGCCATCGCCCGAAGCGGCATCGTCGCCCATGAACGACGCCCAGCCCCAGGCGGCCCCCCGGCGGCGCGGCAGGCCGCGCAAGGTGGATGGTCCCGCGGCGACCGTCTCGCCCGGCGGGATGCCCATGGGTGCGTCAGGCTTTGCGCGCCGCGCACCCGGTGCCGCCGGAGGTTCCGCAGCGTCGCGTGCGCCTGTCATTCCCGATGCCGCCGCGCTGGCTGGGCCCGACCCCGCCGCGCTGGCTGGGCCCGACCCGCTGGCGGGTACCGGTTGGACGGGACACGTGCCGGAACTGGCCGCCCGAAAGCACCTTGACGCTCTGGCGAAGGCCGAAACCCTGCGCGCGCAGGGGCGCACCATCTACCCCGCCCGCGCCGACGTGTTCCGGGCGCTCTGCGCCACGCCATGGGACGCGGTGCGGGTGGTCATTCTGGGGCAGGACCCCTACCACGGGCCGGGGCAGGCCCACGGCCTGGCCTTTTCCGTTGCCGACGGGGTGCCCTTGCCGCGCTCGTTGCGCAACATCTTCAAGGAAGTGGCCGCCGATTGCGGCGAACAGGCGGCTGCCGCATCGGGTGTGGCTGGCGGCACGCACGCAGGCTCCCCGTTGCTGGCTCCGTTCGCCATCCCATCCTCCGTCCCTTCCGGCAATCTGTCACGCTGGGCCGCGCAGGGCGTGCTGCTGCTGAACACGGTGCTCACCGTGGAAGAGAGACAGCCCAACAGCCACGCGGGCCTGGGCTGGGAGGTGGTGACGCGGGGCATCATGGCCGCGCTGGGCGCGCGGCCGCAGCCGTGCGCCTTTCTGCTGTGGGGCAGGCCCGCGCACGGGTTCGCCGAACTGGTGACACATCCGGCGCATCTGGTGCTGACGGCGGCGCATCCTTCGCCCCTGTCGGCGTCGCGCGGGTTCTTCGGGTGCGGCCATTTTTCGCGGGTCAACGCCTGGCTGGCGGCGCGGGGGGACGTTCCCATCCGTTGGTGAACGGTTGGGCGCAAGAAGGTTTTGCGGCGGCGGCCACCCCGGAGTGCGGGGTGGCCGCCTTCGTTATTCCAGCGAAAAAATGTCGTCGTCGCGCCAGTATACCATGTCGCGGCTGATGCCCATGGCCGCGTAGGCGGCCACCAGCCCGTTGGCGTGGCCCCATAGCAGCCCGCGCAACCGGCGCGGCACGCCGAAGCGGACGGGCGGCCCCGGCAACTGGGCCAGCTGCGCGACCACGTGGCGGCGCAGGGCCTCGGCCTTGGCCAGTTGGCCCAGCGCCGGGTGCACCGGCCCGTCCAGCACCGCGTCGTCCAGGCCGTCTTCGGGCGAAAGGCCCATGCGCACTACGGCCACCCCGCGCGCCCAGGCGGCCAGCAGGCCGTCGGCCAGTCCGTCCACCGTGGTTTCCAGCGACCACGGAACGTAGCTTCCAGTGCGCCAGCGCTCGGCCAGCGGCGTGCCCCGCAGCACCAGACAGGGGTAGAAGCGCAGGAAGGACGCCAGCGGATGCGCCCCGGCGTTGTCCGGCAACAGGGCGGTGCGCACGTCTGCGCGGAATACTTCCGGCGTCACCCCCGGCATGCCGGGCATCAGTTGCACCCCCAGTTGCAGCCCAGCCCCGGCCACCATGGCGCAGGCGGCGCGGGCCACGGATCCGGCGTAGCCCCGGCTGGCGGCCTCCAGCGCCGCGTCGTCGAAGCTCTGTACCCCCAGTTCCACGCAGTCCATGCCCGCCGCGCGCAGGTTCGCGAGGCCGCGTTCCGTCACGGCGTCGGGCCGGGTGGAACAGCGCACCCGACAGACCACCCCGCGTTCACGCCAGCGGGCGGCAAGGTCCAGGCAGGCGGCGCGCTCCGCTTCGGGCAGCAGGGTGAAGGTGCCGCCGTAGAAGGCGATTTCCAGCGGGCCGGGCGGCGGTTGCGGAGCGTCAGCCCCTTGCGGCGTGTCCGCTTGCAGCGCCTTGTTCATGGTCAGCGCTTCCTGTTTCAGGCGCGCCTCCGCCTGTTCCAAGGCGCGGGCCACGGAATCCGCGCCCCCACGCTGGCCGGTCTGCACGTCTTGCGCACAGAACACGCAACGGCTGGGGCATCCGGCAAAGGGCAGGAAAACCGGCAGGATGCGCGGGCGGCTGCGGGCGGTTCCGGTCTTTGCCGCAGCGGGGGGCAACGCCGTGCCCCGTACGGCTTCCGCCCCGGCGGCGGGGTGCGGGGCGGCTGGGCGACCGTCGCGACCGCCGCAACTGGCGCGACCGCCGCAACTGGCGCGACCGCCGCAACTGGCGCAAACGGGCTCCGGGACCGGAAAAATCAACGCCGACATGATTGCCTTGTGTTGTTGATGTGTTACTATCAGGGCGTATCGGGATGCACCGTCCGGGCGGATTCCGCCCACAGGCTACGGTGTTTTTCCTACCTTCAGAGGTAGGGTGCTGCATGGGGTGGCCCCGGAAAGGGGGGCGGCGGCGTTCCCCGCCGGGGACGATGGCACGGAAGCCCTTGTGCCGCAAGGCGTGGCAACCCGGCATAATCTTGCAAGATTTTACTTGCGGTTGCGGCTTTGACTGTGTATATAACTAGTTACATGCCCGCCGCTTTGCGCCGGTACGCGCGGCCGAATGATTTCAAAGTGTTCCATGTGACGGAGAATCCATGTCCCAGTCCGATTGCATTTTCTGCAGGATAGTGCGTGGCGAAATTCCCTGCGCGCAGATCTACGCCGACGACCACGTGCTCTCCTTTCTGGACATCGGACCCGTCAACCGGGGCCATGCGCTGATCGTTCCCAGGGAACATCACCGCACGGTGCTCGACATGCCCGCGCGGCTCGGCGAGCACATCATCGCCGCCCAGCAGCGTGTTGGCCGTGCCGTCATGGAGGCGACCGGAGCGGAAGGACTGAACATATTCCAGAACAACTTCGCGACGGCGGGACAGGTGGTGTTCCACGTCCATTGGCATCTGGTGCCCCGCTTTCCCGGCGACGGCCACGAACTGTGGCCGCAGGGGCAGTACGGCAGCATCGACGAGATGCAGGCTCTCGCGAAGGCCATCAGGGAACGCATGGAGTAGCCGGAAGCACCGGCCCGGAGGACAGTATGAGCGGCAAGACCCTGACCAAGGCGGAAATTGTCGATGCCATCTATGAAAAGACCGACAGGAACCGCGCCGAAGTGAAAGGCGTTGTCGAGTCGCTTCTCGGCATCATGAAGCAGGCGATCAAGAAGGATCATGCCCTGCTCATAAGCGGATTCGGCAAGTTCGAGGCCTACGACAAGAAGGCCCGCAAGGGGCGCAACCCGCAGACCGACGAAACCATCACCCTGCCCCCGCGCAAGGTCGTGGTGTTTCGCCTGTCGCGCAAGTTCCGCGCCGAACTGAACGACGAATAGCGCGTCCGCGCGCACCCGCCCGGCCACGGGCCGCAAGGGTTTTCGACGCCGCTCCCCGGCCGGGGGGCGGCGTCGGTGTTTTTTCGGGCAGGCGGGATGCAAGGATGGGGGAGGATGGCGTGGCCGGGGCGGGGCTGGCCTTTGCCTGCCCCGCTGCGCGGGCGCGTGCGTACGGACGGGTTCAGTCCGGCAGGCGGGTGCGCAACTGGTGCAGGGTGCGCATGGTGGTGTCCAGGTCCGTAACAGCAAGGCCCGCGAACAGTTCGTCGCGCACGGCGATTCCCACGGCATCCACGGCGTTGGCCAGTTTGCGGCCAGAGTCGGTAAGCTCCAGCAGATTGGCCCGCCGGTCATCGGGGCTCTGCACCCTGCGCAAATGACCATCGGCCTCCAGCCTGTCGATTTGGCGCACCAGCGTGGAGCCTTCTATGCCGATGCTCCGGGCCAGTTGGGTCTGGGTAAGTGCGCCACCCAGCGCAAGCGCCCATAGCACCACCCCGGAAGCCTGCGACAAGCCCAGCGGTTTGAGACGTTGGTCCAGACGGGCGCGCCACGCGCGCGACAGTTCACCCACCAGCGTGCTGAGCCGGTGCGAGGTGAGGACATCAGGGAGCGGGCCGTCGGTGGGCATGCGGATCCTGGTGGTTGGAAGGCGCGGCGGTATGTCCGGGATATGTCGCGGCCCCGTCTGCGTCAATATCGACGGGGCCCACGGGGCCGCGAGCGTCTGGCTGGCCCCTGCGGACGGCTAGAAGCCGTAGTGCAGACGCAGGAACAGCGCGGGCGCGTCGTGCACGTCGTAGCTGTCCTTTTCCTCGCCGTCGGAATTGTACACGGTCATCTCGCGCCGGGTCAGGTATTCCGCGCCCAGCGTCAGCGTCAGGTCGTCCAGCGGGGTGACGTCGATGTACCCGCCAAGGGTGAGGGACGAGGTTTTCATGTAGCCTTCGCGCTCGACCGGGCTGTCGTCCGCAAGGCGGTAGGTGCCTCCGTCCATGCGTCCGCCCAGGCGGAAGGAGAAGACGTCGGAGGTACGGTAGCGCAGCATGGTTTCTGGTATGCCCAGGGTGGCCGAGAAGCCGAGGTCGCGCTGGTTGCCCCAGTCGGCGGCGGCAACGGGCATGGCCCGCACCCCGATGGGATGGGCCGAGACGCCCACGCCGCCGCGCAGGCGCACGCCGCCCACCGCCCAGGTGAGCCCGGCCGTGCCGGAAACACCCCAGGCGTCGTCCATTTCCTCTTCCCAGCCGGCGGTAAGGCCCGCGCCCGCGAACCAGCCAAGGCCGCCTATACCCAACTGGTCGGAGATTTCGGCGCGCAGGCGCAGCAGGTGCAGTTGTTCCCACGGGTCGCTGCCGTGGCCGAAGGGCAGGTCGCTGGTGTCGGACCAGTCGTAGCTGCGGTTCAGGTAGTCGATGCCGAACCAGCGGTAGCGCAGGCTGGCCCCGGTTTCGGTGACGGACACCGAGCCGCCGTCGTCCATGTCGGCCTCACCCACTGCGCGCCCGGTGACGGTGGCGGTGAGGTCATTGTCCGCGGCATGCGCGGCGGGCGTGGCCAGCACCAGGGCAAGGGTCATCAGCAGTGCGGCAAGGATCGTATCGGGTGTAGGCCGGGTGAGGACGCCGGAAAACGAGCGGGGCATGCAAGGCTCCTGTACAGGGCGCGCCTGGGCGCGCGTCGGATGTGGGGGAGTTGGCGACGTCGGCATGAAGATGCGGTACATCAGGCAAAGGGAAATGCGTGACGACGCCGCGCGGTGTGCATCAGCTGAAAGGAAAGCGCGTTAGGTACTGCCGTCGGGCCAGTCCGTCAACAACATGCGCAATTCCTCTGGCGTGACACGGACGAGCCGCGCGCAGGACGGGTCTGGCGATTTGCGGCGGCGCTGTGTTGCAGAACTGCCCTTGGTCAATGGAGGTCGCCGGGGCAAGTTCACGTTTCTGGGTATGTTCATTTGATGTTGGGCTATTGTTTGTTCGCTAATAGTTTTGTTGCTAATAATATTGATGCGCGGGGATGTCAAGCGCGTTCGCTCACCATGCCGGAGCTTGCCGATGCGTTGCGCAGGGGCGGGGGTGCTTGCGGCGCGTGGGCTAGATGACGTTGGGCTAGGCGGGGCGTCCGGACCGGAAGCCGCGCGCGGCACGCACCATTGCCGGGGCCCAATGGGGCACGGCGGGGGCGAAGATGTGGGTGTACGCGGCCAGGGTGTTGTTGTGCAGCAGCCCGTCGCGGCCTTCGCCCATGCCGGTGACGTGGCCGGACTGGGCCGTAAGGAGCAGGGCGCAGACGGGAAGGGTGGCGGGGCCGGAACTGGCGCAATCTGGCTCGGCAGTGCCTTCGGCTGTCGGGGTGTCGCAGGGCACGCACCGCGAATAGTGGAACTCGTGTCCGCGAAACGGCGCGCCCACGGGGTGGAAGGGGTTGTCCCGCACGGCGGTGGCGTCCACGTAGCCGAGGCCCTGTGGCTTGGGGTGGAATACCGTGCGCACCGGAAAGATGTTCGCCATGGGGTGTTCCGTGCCGTCCATGACGATGGACCGGCCCAGCACCATGAAGCCGCCGCATTCGGCGTAGATGGGCAGACCCGCGTCGGACAGTCCCCGCAGCCTGTCCAAGGCCGGGCGGTTGGCGGCAAGGCGGGCGGCCAGGGTTTCCGGAAAGCCTCCGCCCAGGTACAGGCCGTCAAGGTCCGGCCACAGGGCATCGTCCAGCAGGGACAGGCGGACCAGGTCGGCCCCGGCGTGGCGCAGGGCCAGCAGGTTTTCTTCGTAGTAGAACCACAGGGCCGCGTCGTGCACGTAGCCGATGCGCGGGCGGGCATGATGTACGGCTTGCGGCTCCACGTCGCGTTGGGCGGAAGGGGCAGGGGCTGTGTGGTCCGCGCCGGGCAGCAGCGACCACAAGTCGGCGATGGGCTGGCGCTGGGCGGGGGCGGAGGCGGCCACCTCGCGCAGGCGGTGCAGGTCCACGTGGTCGGCCATGATGTCGGCCACGCGGTCCAGCCCGGCCACGCATTCCTCATGCTCCATGCCGGAAACCAGGCCCATGTGCCGCTCGGGGATGGGGTTGTCCGTGAGCTTGGGCAGCACGCCCAGCACCGGCACGTCGGTGTAGTGCTCTATGGTCTCGCGCAGCACCGTGCGGTGGCGCGGTCCCGCCGTACGGTTCAGGATCACCCCGGCAATGCGCACGCCCTGCTCGAAGTGGCGCAGGCCGGACACGATGGCCGCCGCCGTGCGGGTCATCTTGGTGCAGTCCATGACCACCACCACCGGCGCGCCAAGGATGCGCGCCAGCTCGGCCGTGGAGCAACTGCCGGACAGGTCGCGCCCGTCGAACAGGCCCCGGTTGCCCTCGATGACGGCCATGTCGAAGGGACCCGGCCGGGAGAGTAGGGAGAAACCGCACGGCGCGTCCTGAACGCGCGCGCCGCCGGACGACTGCCCGGCGGGCTGCCCTTGCCCTCCGGCCAGCCCGCACTGGGTCCAGAACAGCGAGCGCAGCATGTCCGCCCCGAGGAAGTAGGGATCCAGATTGGTGGTGGGGTGCCCTGCGGCCAGGGCCAGCCACCAGGCGTCGATGTAGTCCGGGCCCTTCTTGCAGGGCTTTACCGCAAGGCCCGCGCGCGCCAAGGCGCGCACGACGCCGAGGGACACCAGCGTCTTGCCCGAGCCGCCGGAAAGCCCGGCGATGACGATGCGTGGAAGATTCATGCAGCAGGGATGCCGGATGACCCGGACGGCGTGAGGGGTGGTGGGAAAGGCGACGGGTGCGGCGCGCGAGGCTGGCGCTGCGGTTGACGTCCTGCCGGACGGCATGCGGCCAGAACTACGCACCGTGTCAGCCCGCGGCGCGTCGGCGTGCAGGCACGGGCCGCCGCACCGCGCGGGTGCGCGCTTCAGGCGCAGGTGTCAGGCGCAGGTGTCAGGGCACTGTCAGGGGCACGTGTCAGGCGCACACTTCAGGCCGCGCGCATCGGGCGTAGCGCCTGGGCGGCCGCAAGTCAGGATATTGCGCGGGTGCGGTCCCCGCAGGGCACGCATGTGCCAAGGCGCCGCCCCTGCGGGGCGCGCATATGAAAAGAGCGTATGAACCTTGCAGTCCATACGCCTTTTCGGAAAAACAGTTCCCCGGCGTGGAGAACTACTATTCGCCCTCGGCCCCGGCCTGCTTGCCGGCGCCCTTGAGGCCGTACATGGTGGTGCTGCCGGAGGACCAGTATTCCAGAACTTCGGCGTTCACCAGCGCGGTGAGGATCTTCTTCACGTCGCGCGGGCCCTTGTCGGGGAACAGGTCGAGAAAGTCGTTGAAGTAGAACTTGCTCTTCGAGCCGGCCTTGGACTGCAGGAATTCCACGACCTTGTTCTTGGCTTCTTCCATGGATAGCCCCTTTGGTTATCCGGGGGCGGCAAACCCGCCCCCGGAATGTGGTTGCCGTCCGGCTTAGAACTTGAACTGGGTGCTCTGACGCCAGGTGTAGTAGGCCGGATCGCGGAAGTCGTCGATGAGGTGGTGGGTGAACTCAAGGCCGGTCAGCTTGAAGAAGCTTTCCCAGCCGATGCGCTCGGCCCATTCGCCCAGACGTTCGTACTTGTTCGCGTTGGCGGCGTACACCTCGATGATGTGCTTGATCTTCGCGGTGAGCGAGGGCCAGCGCGGCATTTCGTTCGGGATGTAGGCCACGACGACCTTCGAGAACTTGGGCATGGAGATGCGGTTGGAAACCTTGCCGCCCACCATGATCACGCAGCCGTCGCCTTCGCCATCGGAGATGGGCAGGGCGGGGCACATGGTGTAGCAGTTACCGCAGTACATGCAGCGTTCGTTCTTGATGGCGATGGAGTTCAGCTTCTTGTCGCCGACTTCCACCTTGGTGGGACGCACGGCGGCGGTGGGGCAGGCCGAAACGGCCAGCGGGATTTCGCACAGCTGGTCGGTCCATTCGTGGTCGATCATCGGGGGCTTGCGGTGGATGCCCACCACGCCGATGTCGGAGCAGTGCACCGCGCCGCACATGTTGATGCAGCAAGCCAGCGAGATGCGGACCGGGGCGGGCAGGCGCATGGACTGGAAGTCGGTGAAGACTTCGTCCATGATGGCCTTGACCGGGCCCGAGGCGTCGGTGGCGGGGGTGTGGCAGTGCACCCAGCCCTGGGTGTGCACGATGTTGGACACACCGGCGCCGGTGCCGCCGATGGGGAACTTGTAGGAGCCGCCGGCGAACTTGCGCGAGGCCAGGTCTTCCTTCAGCGCCTTCAGGGCCGCTTCGTTGTCGACCATGAACTCGACGTTGTTGCGGGTGGTGAAGCGCATGAAGCCGCCGCAGTGCTTGTCGGCGATGTCGCACATCTCGCGGATGTGGGTGATCGACATCAGGCGCGCGGCGCCAACACGCACGGTGTAGACCTTGTCGCCGGATTCGGCGGCATGCATGAGCACGCCGGGTTCCAGGATTTCATGGTACAGCCACTTCCCGAAGTTCTTGGCGATGAACGGGGGGAAGAAGGAGTCGTGCTTGCGGGGGCCGATGTCCGTGATACGGTTTTCCATCGGCTTTTCGGGATTGTACCCGGAAGAGATGAATGCCATGATGTGCTACCCCTCTTCTTATCTCTGGTGTCTCTTGCGGTATTCCGTGATGTCGCGATCCCAGCCGCCGGGCACTTCTTCTTCCTTGAAGAAGATGTACGGGTTGGAGCGAGGCTCCTGCACGTGCTGTGCCTGGGGGGCGATCTCGGTCACTTCGAGCAGCTTCTGGAAGCTGAGACGCTTGATGGTCTCGCCCAGACGCTCGCGGTTCTTGCCTTCTTCCATCCACCAGTCCCAGATCTTTTCGATGACTTCCTTGATTTCGTCGAAAGGATCGGTGGCTTCCACGAAGGGCACCAGCAGCGAACCCATCTGGGCGCCGTCGAGGACGGGCGCCTTGGCGCCGACCAGGATGGACGCGCCGCGTTCGTCACCGATGCGCAGGGCGCGGGGCATGGTGTTGATGCAGTGCATGCAGCGCACGCACTCGCTGGTCTTGATGGACAGGGCGGAGCCGTTCCAGGAGATGCACTTGGAGGGGCAGCGTTCCACCACTTCGGCCACGATGTCGAACTTGCCCCAGTCGCGGCCCGAGTGGGCGCCCGCGTTGGGCTTCAGTTCGCCACCGACGTAGGCCTTGACGGCGGCCTGGTCGATCTTGATGTCGTCCTTCCAGGTGCCGATGACCGAGAAGTCGGAGCGGGCGATGGAGGCGACGCAGCCGTTGGGGCAGCCGTCGAACTTGAACTTGAACTTGTAGGGGAACGCCGGACGGTGCAGTTCGTCCTGGTATTCCATGGTCAGGGCGTAGCAGCAGGCCTGGGTGTCGTAGCAGGCGTATTCGCAGCGCGACATGCCAAGGCACGCTTCGGGCGTACGCAGGTTCGAGCCCGAGCCGCCGAGGTCGGTGTTCATCTTGTGGGTCAGTTCGAAGAACAGTTCTTCAAGCTGCGGGGTCTGGGTGCCAAGAAGCACGATGTCGCCGGTGGAGCCGTGCATGTTGGTCAGACCGGAGCCGCGCAGGTCCCACAGGTCGCAGAGCTGGCGCAGGTAGTCGGTGTGGTAGTACTTCGCCGCGGGCTGGTTCACGCGCACGGTGTGGAAGTGCGCCACGCCGGGGAACTGTTCGGGCTGGTCACAGTAACGGCCGATAACGCCGCCGCCGTAACCGAACACGCCGACGATGCCGCCGTGCTTCCAGTGGGTTTCACCCTCGTTGTAGGACAGCTCGAGCACGCCAAGCAGGTCTTCGGGGCAGTCCACCGGGATCTGGTAGTCCAGACCCTTGGGGTTGGCAGCCCGGTAAGCAGCTTCCTGCTTGATGTCGGACACGAAGCTGGGCCAAGGCCCGGATTCGAGCTGGTCCAACTTGGGGGTTGCATGTTTCGCCATTGCCTTACCTCCACATTGGTTTGTTGAAGTTCTGGACTCTCAACAGACACGCCCATCGCCCCTGGGGCGCAACAGGACGGCGTCTTCCGGAGGTAAGGGCTTTGGTCGGCGCGGCCCTTGCGCCCGGAAAACTCGTGATTTTTTGGACAAAGTAACGCCATTCCTAAAAGGATTCCGGCGCGTTGTCAAGCCCCGACACGGGCTGGCATGGCGCTTCGCCGTTTGGTGAAGCGCATGCAACGTCTTGTCGGGATTGCCGAAGCGGCCCAAGGGGCGGCGAGTCGGTGGCGCCGCGAAACCTTCGTCCATTCCGGTGCCCGCCGCGCTTTCGCGCGGGGACGGGGCATGGCAGCATCCCCGTCGGACATCCCCGGTGCCGCCGCGCAGGGGGCGGGCGACACTCCCTTGCTTGTAGCCCACCCACCGGGGAATGACAACAGCTTGCGCGCATCGGCGGGATAGGGCATTGACCGTATGCCCGTCGCCGGACGCGCACGCCCCGGCAGGCCGCATCCGTCACGGCGCGCGGGCGTCACTCGCTTTTTCACGTGTTCAGGAGTGCCCATGCAGGATGATCTTGGCCTTTACTACTACCCCGACCCCAACGACAAACGTACCCGCGTCTACGTGCGCGCGCACGGAGGCAGCGTGGAATTTCGCCTGTGGCGGGCCGACCGCCCCGAGGTGTGGGAGCGCCACGAGTGGGTGCCGCTGGAGGTCATCCGGCACGCGGCGGGCATGTACCGCGACATGGGGCGTGAAACCGATCCCCTCAAGCTGTATGACGAGTCCGTGGCGCACGCCCTTCTGAAGGCCAACTGAGACGCGCGGCAGCGGCGCTCGTGAATTCCGGTGCAAACCTTCCGAAAAAGGCAGGATTGCCGGAGGCCGCATGCACGAAGTCAGCCTTGGGGCCACCCTGCGCGACTATTTGACCGGGCAGGACGTGGACCACACCACCTACGAGGAGCTGCGGCAGGCGCTGGCGCGGCTGCTGGTGGAAGAGCTTGGCCACCCGCGCGGGCTGGTGGAGCCGCGCGTGCGGGTGCGGTTTGACGCCCCGCCTGTCGGCGATGCCGCCTCTTTCTCGCCCTCTCCCTCCTCTTCGCCTTCTCCCGAACCTTCCTACGCGTCCGAAAGCACCGCCGACCCCGACGAGGGGTGCCGCGTGGTGGACCTGACCCTGCGCGACGACGACGGCTCGCCGTTGTGCCTGGTGCTGTTCTGCCCCGGCGCGCCCGGCACCTACGCCCGCGAAAGCGTGGCGGCGGCCCGGCTGTTTCCCGGCGGCCCCGCGCCGTTGGTGGCCGTGACCGACACGCGCGACGCCCTGCTTGTCGCCGCCGTGGACGGCGCGGTGCTGGGCGAGGGCATGCGGGCGTTGCCGAAACGGGACGACCTGCGGCGGCTGGCCGCCGAGCACCCGTGCCCGCCGCTGACGCCGGAACGCGCGGCGGGCGAGCGGCGCATACTGGGGGCGTACACGGCGTTTTTGAAGCGGTGCTGCGGCGAGGATGTGTGTTTGTTGTAGGCGCGGGGCGGTGGGGAAGGGGATGTGCCCTGACGGGGGCGGCTTCTACGAAGACAGTCTCGCGCGATTGATGCCGCTCGATTTCGTTATGCCTCCGGCGGGCAGGGGGTGTTGTAACGAACACCCCCTGCACCCCCGCGTTCCAAGGGGCTCCGCCCCCTGGACCCCCGACGTATCCTGCACCGCATTCCTGTGCCGGGCAGCTTCCCTGCGGCGCAAACGCCTCCGGGCGATCTGCCCGGCGGAATGCGTATGTGCGCATGGCTCCCGTTGGCACGGCGGAACGAGGGTGCCTCTATCCCCACACATCTTGCACCGCGTTCCTTCCGTCGGCAGCTTCCTTCGGCCAAAGCGCCTTCGGGTGATCTGCCGACGGGAACGCGAATGTGCGTGAATCTCCCGGTATCCTCGTCTCAGTCAGTAGCCTTGCCCCATGGCCTTGTTGCGACGCGTGTGCCGCCGCCAAGGCCCGGCGTCACACGCTTTTACGCACGGCACCTCTCCGTTGAGCAGCATGGAACTACCTTGGATGCTAGGTTTGCCCTGCACCGCATTCTTCCGCCGCCAGCTTCCCTTCGGCACTACGCGCCTCCGGGTGATCTGGCGATGGGAATGCGTATGTGCGCGTGCCTCTCGTCGTCACTGCGTAGCGTGGGTGCCTTTATCTCCAGTACGTCTGCGGCGCGCATCCGCGACGCCGGTGCTTCCGCCTCGCAAAGCCTCGGCGGGGATCACCTGCTGCGGACGCGTATTGCCGCGCCAAGGTTGTATGCGGGCGGTCGTGCGGCTTCCTCGTTTTCCACAATCCGCAGCGGCGCATCATGCCTGGTTGTAATGTTTTGCATTCCGCGCATTGTTCAACGGAAACGTATTGCGCGTAGAAGCGTGTGACGC
Organism: Nitratidesulfovibrio sp. HK-II; assembly: GCF_003402415.2. Taxonomy (NCBI): domain Bacteria; kingdom Pseudomonadati; phylum Thermodesulfobacteriota; class Desulfovibrionia; order Desulfovibrionales; family Desulfovibrionaceae; genus Nitratidesulfovibrio; species Nitratidesulfovibrio sp. HK-II. The sequence continues at coordinate 3,493,287 of NZ_AP036014.1, read as the reverse complement.
CGGGCCTTGACGGCGGCACACGCGTCGCAACGAGGGCGTGGGTACAGGCACCCATGCCTCATAAAGGCGGCGGGAGCTTCGTGCGCATTGGCGTCACCGGCGGCAGATCACCCGGAGGCGCTCTGCGCCGGAGGGAAGCTGCCGACGAAGGGGCGCCGCGCAAGAGACGTCGGGGGACCAGGGGGCAGAGCCCCCGGAGCGCGGGGATGCAAGGGGCCGCCGCTTAGCGGCCCCTTGCCCGTCGGAGACATGACGAAATCGAGGGCTATCAAGAGGGCGCGACCGTCTTCGTAGAAGCCGCACCCGCAACGCGCGACATCTCTTTTGTCCCCGTCGGAGACATAACGAAATCAAGCGCCCTCAGCAGGGCAGAACTGTCTTCGTAGAGGCCGCATCCGTCACAGCACCGCACCTCTTTCCCTTCTCGCCGGAGACATAGCGAAATCAAGCGCCCCGAACCGCGCACGCCCGTCTTCATGGGGACCGCGCCAGCACGGCGATAGCCCTCCACCCCACACTTCCCGTCCTTGTCAAATCACGCTATACATCCCCCTTCGGAGTACCACGCACCATGTCGAGACGCTGGGTAGAGGCCAATCTGGCCGAGTTCGCACGGGACGTCATGCGGGATTTCTGCATGGCGAGCGTCGTGCTTGAGGGGCAGTTCCACCGGTTCGACGAGGCCGGCGCGGTTTCCTTCCCCGTCATGCGCGACCTTTTGGGCGAAATGATGAACAAGGGGCTGCTCTGGCGTCTGAAAGACACCGCGCACCACCTCTTCCGCAACCACCCGGCGCAAGACCCTGTGGCGCCCATGCTGGACTGGGCCGTGGGCTATGTCTTTCACGAATGCGTGAAGCTGAAGGAAGACGCCTACCAGCACCAGCACTACGCGCCGCAGTACCGGGCCCTGCGCGAGCAGGACATGGGGGAGGAGGTGCGGGCCATCGTCGAGCCGCTCGCATCCATGCTGGCCCAGACGCGGGAAAGCATGGAGCGCGAAATCCGGCGCATCCGCTACATCCTTGGGCGCACCCGCAGGCTGATGTGCCTGTACTACGCCGCGCACGGCGGCAACCGGCTGCTGGCGCGGCTGCTCTTCGACCGCGACGAGCTTGTGCGCTCGGTGTTCGGCGAGGAATACGGCCCGCTGCTGCAAGGACTGTACGGCGACAAGCCGGAGCGCATGTTCATCCAGGCGGGGGAATCCCTGCTTGACGGCGGCAGGCCGGAAGACGCCCTGCGCGCCGCGCGCGCGGCCGTGGCCCTTGCGCCCGGCTGCCAGCGCGCGCACCGCCTCGCGGCCGAGGCGGAACAGCGTATCGACCAGACCCCCCGAAGGAGGGCCATCTAGCCATGAGCCTGCTGCATCTTCATCGCGCTTCCTCCCGCGTGAGGCTGGAGAACCGCGACGACCCCGAACTGTACCGCGAGATCTTTCCCTATTCCAAGATCAGCCGCGTGGAGTTCGACGACATCTTCCTGATGCCGCGCCCGGCGGAGCCGATGTTCATCACGGACACGACCTTCCGCGACGGCCAGCAGGCCCGCCCGCCCTACACGGTGAAGCAGATCGTGCACATCTTCGACATGCTGCACCGCCTGGGCGGCCGCAGCGGTCTCATCCACGCCTCGGAGTTCTTCATGTACTCCGACAAGGACCGCAAGGCCATCGAGGCCTGCCGGGCCAAAGGGTACAAGTTCCCCCGCGTCACCGGGTGGATCCGGGCCAACGTCAACGATCTGAAGATCGCGCGGGACATGGAGTTCGAGGAAGTGGGCCTGCTGACCAGCGTGTCGGACTACCACCTGTACCTCAAGCTGGGCCTGGACCGCGAAAAGGCCATGGAAAACTACCTGCGCGTGGTGGAACAGGCGCTGGAATGGGGCATCACCCCGCGCTGCCACTTCGAGGACATCACCCGCGCCGACATCCACGGCTTCTGCCTGCCCTTCGCGCGCAAGCTGATGGACCTTTCGAAGCAGAGCGGCCAGCCGGTCAAGATCCGCCTGTGCGACACCATGGGCTACGGCGTGCCGTACCCCGGCGCCACCCTGCCGCGCTCGGTGCCGCGCATCGTGCGCGCCATGACCGACGAAGGCGGCGTGCCCGGCCAGTGGCTGGAATGGCACGGCCACAACGACTTCCACAAGGTGCTCATCAACGGGGCCACCGCGTGGCTGTACGGCTGCTCGGGCGTCAACTGCACGCTGCTGGGCTTTGGCGAGCGCACCGGCAACACCCCGCTGGAGGCGCTGGTGATCGAGTACATCTCGCTGACCGGCGACGACGACGCGGCGGACACCCGCGTCATCAGCGAGATCGCCGAATACTTCGAGAAGGAACTGGATTACCGCATCCCGGACAACTACCCGTTCGTGGGCAAGGACTTCAACGCCACCAGCGCGGGCATCCACGTGGACGGCCTGGCCAAGAACGAGGAAATCTACAACATCTTCGACACGCGCAAGATCCTGAACCGGCCGGTGCCCATCATCATCACCGACAAGTCGGGTCGCGCCGGGGTGGCTTACTGGATCAACCAGTACCTGGGCCTGGCCGAGGACCGGCACGTGTCCAAGAAGCACCCGGCCGTGGGCAAGATCTACACCAAGATCATGGACGCCTATGAAAAGGGCCGCAACACCTCCTTCTCCAACAAGGAAATGAAGGCGTTGGTGCGGCGCTTCATGCCCGAGCTGTTCGCCTCGGAATTCGACCAGATCAAGAAGCTGGCGGGCGAGCTTTCGGCGCACCTGATCATCAAGCTGGCCCAGGAATGCCAGATCACCGGCCTTGGCGGCGAGGACAAGTACCCGTGCATGCGCGACTTCGTGCGCGAGTACCCGTTCATCCAGTACCTGTACCTCACCGACAAGGAGGGCAAGCTGCTCTCCGCCGCCATCACCGATCCGGCGTACAAGTCGAAGTACGAACAGCTGCCGCTGGGCTTCGACTTCTCCAATCGCGCCTGGTTCATCCGGCCCATGCAGACCGGCGAACTGCACATCACCGACGTGTACCAGTCGCAGTTCACCGGCCAGTTGATCCTTACCGTGTCCACGGCGGTGACCGACGACAACGACGAGATCACCGGGATCATCGGCGCGGACATCCAGATCGAGCAACTGCTCCGCCAGGCCGAGGCCATCGAGGACGTGGTGGACAGCGATTCCGACGAATAGTTACCTATTGGAAAGGCCCGGAAGCGGTGACGCTTCCGGGCCTTTTTTCGTTCGTGGCATTCGGCCAGGCGTGTCCGTCGGGGCCGGATGCCGTGGCGCATGGCAGCCCAGTGCACGGAACGGGGCGGCGCGAAACAGACGGGCTGTCCGTTTCGCGGCAGGGGGCGACTGCTGCGGGCGACCGCGCCATGCCGTCGTGCCGGGCTGCCGACCGCAGCGGACGACCCGGAGCGGGACGGGGATGCGGACGACGCGGCCTGCTGCGTTCCATGGCTGGGGGATGTGCAAGCAGTTGCGTGCGCGCCGGTTTTCGGTAACAGTCCGGACAGCGCACGGCGCGTCACGTCCGCCGTGCCCGGCACGCCATGCCCGGAGCTTTGTGGTCGGCCCGTTGCTCCCGCGTGTCGTGCCGGTCAGAGCTGCCGGTTTCCGCTGCCGCCCGATTGCGTCATGATTCGCTCATGGCCGCCGCACCCGCCGTATCCGGCGCAACCCGACGGAGCCTTGATGCCCTTCGAAAGTCCCCGCCCCTTTTGTTTCGCGCCGTCCCGTTCCGTTTGCATCATCGTGCTGCTGTTGCTTGCCGCGCTGCTGGCCACGGGCTGCGGCTCCGGTTCGCGCCGCATTTCCGCGCCGCCGTCGGACCAGTCCGTGAAGTATCCCAAGGGCCAGCCCCAGGGGCCGCGCGCCAAGCCCTACACGGTGCTGGGCAAGACCTATCATCCCCTGCTTTCGGCGCACGGGTTTTCGGAAGAAGGCGTGGCCTCTTGGTACGGCAAGGATTTTCACGGCCGCAAGACCGCCAACGGCGAAATCTACGACATGTACGGCCTGACCGCCGCGCACAAGCTGTTGCCGTTCAACACCGTGGTCAAGGTGACCAACCTGCAGAACGGCCGGTCCACCACGGTACGCGTCAACGACCGGGGGCCCTTCGTGGGCGACCGCATCATCGACCTGACCAACACCGCCGCCAACCAGATCGGCATGCTGGGCCCCGGCACCGCGCGGGTGCGCGTGGAATCCGTGGGCGACGTGCCCGGCCTGCAGGACGGCGACATGACCGGCCGCTTCTACGTGCAGGTGGGGGCCTTCGCCAACAAGGACAACGCCAGCCGCCTGGTGACGCGCCTGCAGGGCCAGGGTTGGAACGCCCGCATGTACTGGGCCGACATGGTCCGCTTCTGGCGCGTCCAGGTGGGGCCGTGGAGCACCCTGAGCGAGGCCGAGCGCATGCGTGAGAAGTTGAAGGGTGAGTTTGCCGTCAACTTCGTGGTGGCCGACTAGCGCACTCCGTCTTTTCGTCCTCCGGCATCGTCAGATTTCGCCTTTTGCTCCGGTCACGTACGAAAGAGTACGCTCCCTTCGCAAAAGACTCATCTTCCTTGCCGGAGAACGAAAATCCTGTCGTGCGCAAGCGCCATCAGCACGTGGTAGTTGGCTGATCCGCGCGTGGTCCTCATGCTTCGCCAGTCCGATGCCCGCCTCTCCCCGTTTCCTTTCGGCCCTGCACACGGTAAGGATGCGCCATGAATCTCCTGCTGGTGAACCTGACCCGCTTCGGCGATCTGCTGCAAACGCAGCCGGTGGTGCATGGCCTGCGCGCGCAGGGGCACCGGGTGGGATTGGTGTGTCTGGAGAACTTCGCGGGCGCGGCGGCGCTGCTGGAAGGTGTGGACCACGTGGCCGCCCTGCCGGGCTCGGCGTTGCTGGCGGGCGTGCAGCCCGGCGGCGACTGGCGGGTCTGCACGGCTGGGCTGATGACATGGGCGAACCGGCTGCGCTCCGCCTATGCCCATGACGCGGTGCTGAACCTTACGGCCACGCTGGGCGGCCGACTGCTGGCGCGTCTGCTGGCGGGCAACGGCGAGGGCGGGGGAGACGGGGGCGACCTGCGCGGTTTCGGGCTGGACCCGTTCGGGTTCGGCGTCAACGCGGACCCGTGGTCGGCGTTCTTGCAAGCCTCTACCCGGCAGCGCGGGTGCAGCCCGTTCAACTTGGTGGATCTGTTCCGCATGGCGGCGGGCGTGGGCGGGGTCGACCCGGTATACGCCTTGCGCGGGCCGCTGCCGGATGCCTTGGCGGAAGCCGGGGCGCGTCTGGCGCAGGCCGCGCCGCCGGACCATGCCGGGTACGTGGCCATGCAGCTTGGCGCCAGCGAGGAACGCCGCCGCTGGCCGGTGGCCCACTTCGCGGCGCTGGCCGCACGGCTGTGGCGCGAACTGCGCCTGGTGCCCGTACTGCTGGGCGCGGGCGGCGAACGCACGCTGGGCGAACGGCTGCGCGCCGCGCTGGCGGAGGACGCCGCAACCACCGGCGCGGACCAGGTTCCGTGCATCGACCTCATCGGCGCCACCAGCCTGCCGCAACTGGCCGCCACCCTGCGCCACATGCGTCTTCTGGTCACCAACGACACCGGCACCATGCACCTGGCCGCCGGGCTGGACGTGCCGGTGCTGGCCATCTTTCTGGCCACGGCGCAGCCGTGGGACACCGGCCCCTATCGAGAGGACTGCTGCTGCCTGGAACCCGCGCTGGACTGCCACCCGTGCCCGTTCGGCGCGCCCTGTCCGCACGCCGAGCGTTGCCGCCACGTCATTTCCGCCGATATCGTCTTCGATCTGGCCCGCCACCATCTGTCCACGGGCGGCTGGCCCACGGCGGCCGAACCTGCGGGCGCGCCTGACGCGCCGGACTCATTGGACGGTCCTGACCTGGCGAACGCCCCCCGCGAGGCGCGGGTGTGGCGCACCCTGCGCGAGACGGACCCCACCGCCATCTCCAATGCCTCTCTTCCCATGCCGGGGCGCGGGTTCATGGACCTTGTCTCGCTGTCCGGGCACGAAGGGGACGACCGCACCCGCTGGATTCGCCTGCAACGCCATTTCTATCGTCAGTTTCTTGACCGGGCGGTCCCATGTCCTTCTGGCTCCCACCCTGCGACCCCGCATCCGGCGGGCCAGACGGGGGAGCCCCGTCCAGGCCATTCCCTCTGGCCGCCGCAAGGCCCCTGCGCCCTGACCGACGCGGTGCGCGCCCGCGCCGTGGACGAGTTGCGCCAGGCGGACGCGCTGCTGCATCTCATGGGCGAGCAGGGCGGCCTGCTGAAGGTGCGCCCTTCGGACATGGCCAAGTCGCGCTTTCTCGGCACCGTGGGCCGTGTGCAGGCGCTGTGGGACAACAGCGGCCTGTTCAACGTGCTTGGTCACCTGTGGCTGTGCGAGTCGCAGGGGGCCGGCGGCACGCTGGATTCCGTGCTGGCGCTGGCGGCGGCCTATCGTGGCCTGGTTCGCGCGTGGCTTGCCCATCTCGAAGCTTCGGCCTGACGCCCCTCCCCCCGCTTTTCCGTCGCCTCTCCGTTTTCTTCTCACGCCGTCCGCCGTATGGCGCATGACCAATGCCGGAGCTTGATTCCCGGTGCATGGCCCGCTTTTTGCTTTATTGCAGGCGGACGTGACAAAATTTCCCGGTGCCGGGATGCAGGAGGGAGACCCCATGATCGTAATTGATGGCCGCCAGGCCGATATCAAGCTGGAAAACTTCGCGAATCTCGAAGAAATCCTCGTCAAGGTGATGGAGGGCAGCTACCTCGAGAACCGCGTGGTCACCGACGTGCTCGTCAACGACGAGGCGTTCTCGGAAATCTATCCCCACCAGGCCGAGGACATCGAGCAGCGCGACATCCGCTCCGTCGAGATCCGCAGCATGCCCGTGGGCGAAATGGCCGTGAACATCACCCGCGAACTGTACAAGGTGGTGCAGGTGATGACCGATGGCTCGCGCCAGGTGGCCACCCTGTTCCGCCAGGCCGACGACGCCGAGGCGCTGGACATGTTCCAGGACCTGCTGGAAGTGACCCGCGACTTCATGGGCATGATCGGCGTGCTGCGCAACGAGTTTTCGCTGCGCGTCACCAAGGATTTCAGCGACAACGTGGAACGTTTTTCCGACCTGCTCGGCGAAATGACCGAAGTGCTGGAAAACGAGGACTGGATTCTGCTGGCGGACCTGCTGGAATACGAATTCCTGCCCGCCTGCGAAACCTGGAAGAAGGTCATCCAGGCCCTGCGCGAGGACATCCGCCAGGCCAGCAAGGGGTAGCCGCCATGGCCGACAGCCTTTCCCTGCTCGACATGGCCCTGCAACTGGGCGAGCGCGAACTGGGCGCCCTCGCGTCCGGCGACGTGGACGCCGCCGAATCCTCCTCGCGCGAACGGGCGGAACTGGTGGAGATGGCCTGGAGCCGCCGCGACCCGGCCGCCCTCGACGACCTGCGCGACAAGTTGCAGCGCCTGCAATGCCTTCAGGGCCGTCTGACCGAGGAAGCCCGCAGGCTGCACGACAACATCCGCACCCAGCTGCAGCAGTCCCGCCGCGAGTCGCAGCGCCTGTGCGGCTACCGCCAGGCCACGCGCGGCATGCCGAGGATGCTCACCCTGGGGCGAGGCCAAGTCTAGCCTTTCTTCTCCACGGCACCAGACGATGCAATGAGTCGGGGGCCGGATGCTGTCGCATCCGGCCCCCGTTTTTTACGTGTCGTCTTTGCCCGCCTGCGCGGGCGTTTCGGTGCGATCTCCTATTTCTTGCCGCCCACCGCCAGGGCCTCGCGCATCCACTTCTCGAAGCCGTTCACGGGCAGGGGCTTGCTGTAGTAGTAGCCCTGCACCTCGCGGCAGCCGTGGGCGCGCAGAAAGTCGAGCTGATCGTCGGTTTCCACGCCTTCGGCCACCACGTTCAGCGACAGGTTGCGCCCCATGGTGACGATGGTGGAGACGATGGTGGCGTCGCCCTCGTCGCCGGGCACGTCACGCACGAACGAACGGTCGATCTTGATGGTGTCGATGGGAAAATTCTTCAGGTAGTACAGCGAGGAATGCCCGGTGCCGAAATCGTCGATGGCGATGGAGATGCCCCGTTCCGCCAGCCGCTCCAGAATGGCCACCGAGGTGGGCAGGTCGCGCATCATGGTGGTTTCGGTGATTTCCAGTTCCAGTTGCGAGGGCGGCAGGCCCGATTCGGCAAGCGCCGCCTCCACCCGGTCCAGCAGGTCCGGCTGGAACTGACGGGCCGAGATGTTCACGGCAATGCGCAGGGGGCCGAGTTCGTCGGTCCAGCGCCGGGTCTGGATGCACGCGTCGCGCAGCACCCGTTCGCCCAGCGCCACCACCAGGCCGGTGTCTTCGGCCACGGGGATGAATTCCAGCGGGGGCACCAGGGTGCCGTCGGGCCGCGCCCAGCGCACCAGCGCCTCCATGCCGGTGACCTGCCCGGCCATGATGTCCACGCGCGGCTGGTAGAACACCACGAATTCGTCGTTTTCCAGCCCCTTGCGGATGCTCTTTTCAATGGCCAGCCGCCGGGTCACGTCGTCGTTCATGGCCTGGGTGAAGCGGAGGAACCGCGCGCCGCCCTGTTCCTTGGCGCGGTACATGGCGATTTCCGCGTTCTTCAGCAGGGTGGCGGGGTCGCGGCCATCGTCCGGCGACACGCTGATGCCGATGGAGGGCATGACGTACAGTTCGTGGTCGGCGGCGTTGAAGGGGCGTGAGAACGCCTCGTGAATGCGGGTCGATTCCGCCTCGGCCGCCTCGCCGTTGCCGTCGGGCGACAGGGGCAGCAGCATCACGAACTCGTCGCCGCCAAGACGCGCCACCATTTCGCGCCGGGGGGCCATGCCTACCAGGCGGCCCGCCACGGCGCGCAGCAGTTCGTCGCCCACGGCGTGGCCCAGGCTGTCGTTGACGGTCTTGAAATTGTCCATGTCCAGATACAGCACGGCCAGCCGCGCGGCTGGCCCGCCAGCGCGGGCGTGATCTTCCATGCGCTGTCGCAGCCCAACCCGGTTGGGGAGGCCGGTCAGTTCATCGTGGGTGGCCTGGTGGACGATCTGGGCTTCCTTGCGCTTCAGCTCGGTGACGTCGAGGAAGGTGCCCACCTCGCCCGCGCGCTGGCCGGTGCGGTCGCGGAAATAGCTCTTGTACAGCACCAGCACCCGGTCCTCGCCGTCGGCGTCGCGCAGGTCGATCATGCACGAGTAACCCGCGCCGTCGTCGTCGGCGCTGTCGAGGCGGCGGGTGGACTCGTCGACGCGGCAGGCCAGCTCCTGCGGCAGGATTTCGTGCACCGAACGGCCCACGATGTCTTCGGGCGTGCGCCCGATCAGCTTGCTGAAGGCGCGGTTGCAGCCGATGTAGTTGCCCTCCAGCGTCTTGTAGAACACCGGGTTGGGCATGCCCTCCACCAGCGCCTCCAGGAACTGGTTTTTCTCCTGCAGCAGGGCCTGGTATTCCACCAGCCGTTCGTTGATCTCGCGCAGTTCGCGGGTGCGTTCCTGCACCTCCTGTTCGAGGTGCTCGCGGTAGCGCTTGCGCTCCTCCAGCAGGCGGGCGCGCTCCAGCGCCTTGTTCACGGCGTGTTCCAGCACGCGCATGTCGGTGACCGGCTTGGTCACGTAGTCCCACGCGCCGTGGCGCAGGGCCTCCACCGCCTCTTCCAGCACGCCCACGCCGGACACCACGATGACCGGCACGTCCGGGGCTTCCGCGCGCAGGTGTTCCAGTACTTCCATGCCGCCCATGACAGGCATGCGCAGGTCCACCAGCACGAGGTCGGGGGCGTGTTCGGCGAACACCTCGAGCCCGCGGCGGCCGTTTTCCGCCTCGAACACCTCGAAGCCGCTGTCTTCAAGATAGGCGACCAGGTTGGAGCGGACGTTGATGTCGTCGTCGATGGTGAGGATGCGGGGGGGACGTTGCAGCATGGGACGCCAGTTCCCTGTGGGTTGCGCGGATGGTGTTGACGATGCGTTTCACCCAAGCTTGCCAAGCTGCGCGGAAATTATCCACAAAAAAATGGCCGGGTCACGCTGGTTGCGCCACGGGCGCGTGGCCTCGCGGCCCGTGCGAAGTCGTTGGGCACGGCGCGGCGTTGCGTCACGCGGGCGTAACCATTCGTGACCGTTCGCGGAAGGCGCGACAGGTCATGGCGGAAGCCTGCGCCGGGAGGGGAAAGAAGCGGGCGAAGGCGGGGGGCGGACGATGACGACCGGAACGCGGCGCGGCGGTCAGTCGCGGGCGCGGTCGGCCACGATGTCGATGTCGGCGTGGCGCTGCATCAGGTGGCGGCGCAGGGCGCGCGCGTCGTCGAAATCGCGGAAGGGGCCCACGCAGACCATCCAGCGCTTGCGGCCGTTTTCGGTGCGTGCGCGGACGCGCGCGGCGGCTTCGCCCTCGCGTTCCAGCCTGCGGACCAGCCGCTCGGCCTCGGCCTTGCTGGCGTACGACCGGATGCGCACGAAGTAGGCGCTGTCGGGGTCCAGGGGGCGGCCCCTGGCGTCGCCCAGCACCTCGATGCGCACGGCGGCGCTGCCCGGCTTGACGATGCCCAGTTGTTTCGCGGCGGAGTAGGAGACGTCGATGTCGCGGTTGCCGCGATAGGGGCCCCGGTCGTTCACCGTGACCAGCACGGATCGGCCGTTGGAGAGGTTGGTCACGCGGACCACGGTGCCGAGGGGCAGGGTCTTGTGCGCGGCCGTCAGGGCGTTCATGTCGTAGACTTCGCCGCTGGCGGTCTTCTTGCCGTGCAGGTCGCCGCTGTACCACGAGGCGCGGCCGCGCTTGGCGGGCGCTTCGCTGGCCGCCGCGGGCAGGCCCGTCAGGACCAGCGCGCAGAGCATCAGCAGGGTCGTCAGATGTCGTAGGTGGTGTCGTCGGGTCATGGTCCTCCTGCGGTTGCGTGCCACGGAAGGTCGTGGCGGGTCGCGTCCTGCCCGGCGCAAGGGCGCGGCCCTGGGGCAACTTTCGGTGTGTCCCGTCGTGCAACGGGCTGCCGGGCAAACCGTGGGTGCGGTATCTCGACAGTACCGTGTTTTTCCCGTATATCGCCGCACGTGTCAACGTGCCGCAATCTCGGGGTGTTACAGGTCTCGTGATGCTGTAACATGCTGTGGTCCCACAGTTCGCGGTTGCGGCGTTGCAGCGTTATTTTCTGTGTCCTGCGACGAGCCCCGCGCACCGTGCGCCCGCGCCGCCGCGTTTGTTCACGCTCGCGGGAGTCGTTCATGCTGTTGTACGCCAAGCTGATGTTGGCCACCGTGTTCTGGGGCGGCACCTTTGTCGCCGGGCGCATCGCCGCCGCCCATGCCGGGCCCTTTTCCGCCGCCTTTCTGCGCTTTGCCGTGGCCACCGGGCTGCTGTTCTGGTACGTGCGCAAGCGCGAAGGCGCGCTGCCGCGCCTGACCACGTGGGGCATGCACGGGTGGGCCGGGGTGCTGCTGCTGGGGGCCACCGGGGTGTTCGCCTACAACGCCCTGTTCTTTACCGGTCTTGCCACCGTGCCCGCCAGCCGGGCGGCGGTGATCGTCACCAACAACCCCATCGCCATCGCCGTGGGCGCGGCGCTGTTCCTGGGCGAGCCGTTGTCGCGCCGCAAGCTGGCGGGCATCCTGCTGTCGGTGAGCGGGGCGGTCATCGCCATCACCAGGGGCAACCCGCTGACGCTGTTTTCGTCGGCCCTGTCGTGGGGCGACATGGCGTTGCTGGGCTGCCTGGCCAGCTGGGCCGCGTATTCTTTGCTGGGCAAGGTGGTCATGCGCGCGCTGTCGCCGCTGGCGGCGGTAACCTGGTCGTGCGCCGTGGGCACGGTGATGCTGCTGCCGTTCGCCCTGCGCGAAGGCATGGGCGCGGCCCTGCCGGAGTACCCCGTGGCGCTGTGGGTGTCCGTGGCGTACCTGGGGGTGTTCGGCACCGTGCTGGGCTTCACCTGGTTCTACGAGGCGGTGAAGGAGATAGGCGCGGGCCGGGCCGGGGTGTTCATCAATTTCGTGCCGCTGACGGCCATCGTCTGCGCGTGGGCCATGCTGGGCGAGGCGCTGCCCGTGTCGTTGCTGATGGGGGCTGCGCTGGTGACGTGTGGGGTGTTCATTACGAACAGGGCGTAGCCGTTGAAGTGGGTTGTGCCTTGTCGGGTGCGGCCACTACGAAGACTGTTGTGCGCGGTTGAGGGCGCTCGATTTCGTTATGCCTCCGGGGGGAAGAGAAAGAGATGTCGTGCGTTGAGGGGTGAGGCTTCTACGAAGACAGTCCTGCCCTGTTGGTTGCCCTCGATTTCGTTATGCCTCCGGCGGACAGGGGGCCGCTAAGCGGCGGCCCCCTGTACCCCCGCGCTCCGGGGGCTCCGCCCCCTGGTCCCCCGACGTTTCTTGCGCGGCGTCCCTTCGGCGACAGCTTCCCTCCGGCGCAAAGCGCCTTCGGGCGATCTGCCGCCGGTGCCGCCAATGCGCACGAATCTCCCGACGCTTTTATGCGGCACGGGGGCCTTTAACCGCACGTAATCCTGCACCGCATTCTTTCGCCGCCAGCTTCCCTTCGGCCAAAGCGCCTTCGGGTGATCTGGCGGCTAGAATGCGTATGTGCGCGTGGCTCTCGTCGTCACTGTGTAGCGTGGGTGCCTTTATCTCCAGTGCGTCTGCGGCGCGCATCCGCAACGCCGGAGCTTCCACCTCGCAAAGCCTCGGCGGTGATCTCCGGCTGCGGACGCGCAACACCACATCAAGGTTGCGTATGGGGTGGCGCATTGGTCGAAAGGGAGGGCAACAGACAATGGTCGTTCGCTGTTTGCGCCAGCGCAGCAGGCCAAGCCCCGGGAATTGTCCGTCATTATGCCCAACGGAAAGGTGCCGCGCGTAGAAGCGTGTGACGCCGGGCTTTGACGGCGGCACATGCGTCGCAACGAAGGCATGGGGCAAGGCGACCGACTGCGATGAGGGTACCGGGAGATTAGTGCACATCCGCATTCCGCCGGGCAGATCGCCCGAAGGCGCGTCAGCGCCGGAGGGAAGCTGTCCGGCACGGGAATGCGGTGCAGGATATGGGTTGGAAGAACGCCCATGCGTCATTTGGACAACGAGAGATTCGCGCGCATTGGCGTCACCGGCGGCAGATCACCCGGAGGCGTCTTGCGCCGAAGGGAAGCTGCCGCCGAAGGGACGCCGCGCAAGAAACGTCGGGGGTCCAGGGGAGGCGAAGCCCCCCTGGAGCGCGGGGATGCAAGGGGCCATCGCTCAATGGCCCCTTGCCCGCCGGAGGCATGACGAAATCAAGCGCGTTCAGCAGGGCAGGACTGTCTTCGTAGAGGCCGTGTCCAGCAACGCGCGCCCCCTCTTATTCCCCGCCGGAGGCATGACGAAATCGAGCGCGTTCAGCAGGGCAGGACTGTCTTCGTAGAGGCCGTGCCCAGCAGCGTGCGCCCCCTCTCATTCCCCACCGCCGGAGGCATAACGAAATCGAGCGTGGTCAAAAGCGTAGGACCGTCTTCGTAAATGCCGCGCCCATCAACGCGCCACGCCTCCCCATCCTCACCGCCCTGCGGCACCCCCCCCACCTACGGCGCCAGCCGCAACACATCCTCTTGCTTGCCGATGACCACCAGCGCATCCCCCCGGTCCAGCGTCTCGTGCGCCTGCGGCACGAACCGGTACTCCTTGCCGCCTGCGGGCTTCACGGCCACCACCATCACCCCGTAGTCGTTGACCAGCTTCAGGTCCAGCAGGGTGCGGCCCGCCCATTTGTCCACGATCAGTTCCTGCACCAGCACGCCGCCGCCCAGGGGCAGCAGGTCGAGCATGCCGGGGTTGGCCAGCCGGTGGGCCACGTGGGTGGCCACGTCGTGTTCGGGCAGGATGACCAGGTCCACGCCAAGGCGGGTGAGCACCTTGCGGTGCTCGATGGAGGCCGCCTTCACCCCGATCTTGCGCGCGCCAAGCTCTTGCAGGTTCAGCACCACCAGCAGCGAGGTCTCCATGGAGTCGCCCACGCTCACGAACACGATGTCCAGGTCCTGGAAGCGCAGTTGCTGCAATACCGCGATGTCGGCGGCGTTGGCCTGGTAGACCTGGGCCAGCGCGTCCTGGGCAAGGCGCACGCGGGCCTCGCCGGTGTCCAGGCCCACCACGGTATGGCCCATCTCGGTCAGGGTGCGGCCAAGCTGCAAGCCGAACTTGCCCAGCCCGACGATGCCGATTTCCAATTTTTTCGCTATGTCGACCATGGTATGCTCCGGGCGTGCCGCCAGCGCGCGGGTGGGCTACCCGATGGGGTAGTCCACCTCGGGCCAGCGGAACTTGGGTTCGCTCTGCAGGTGCTGCAGGGTGGCCAGCAGCCAGACGGGGCCGATGCGGCCGATGAACATCAGCAGGGTGATCAGCAGCTTGCCCGGCACGCTGAGGTGCGGGGTGACGCCGGTGGTCAGGCCCACGGTGCCGAAGGCGGAAACCACCTCGAACATCAGGTCCAGCTGCTGGAACCGGGTATGGGTGTGGGGGGCCACGCCGCCTTCGGTCAGGCTGAGCACCATGGTGCCCACGGTCACCACGATGATGGCGAACAGGAACAGGGTCAGCGCCTTGGACTGGGTGGCCGCGTCCACGGCGCGGCCCAGCAGCACGTTTTGCCGCCTGCCGCGCAGCTGCGCCTCGACAAACCCGGCCAGCACCCGGAAGCTGGTGGTCTTGATGCCGCCCGCGCACGAGCCCGGCGAGCCGCCCACGAACATCAGGCAGATCATCACCATCAGGGTGAAATCGGTCAGCCGCGAGATGTCCATGGTGTTGAAGCCCGCCGTGCGGCAGGTGACGGACTGGAAGAAGGCGGGCAACACCAGCCCGGTGGGCGTCAGCCCGATGTAGTCGCTGAAGTATTCGGCCAGCCAGATCAGCGCGGCCCCCACCACGATGAGGAACGCAGTGGTGGAAAGCACCAGCCGGGTATGGCGGCTGAGCGGGCGGTAGGGCTTGCCGGAAAGCTTGGTGCGCGCCGCCCCCAGCAACTCGTCGATGACCGAAAAGCCTATGCCCCCCACCACGATCAGGAACATGATGACCAGGCTCACCCCGGCGTGTTCCTGCCACGGCATCAGGTTGTCCGGACGCAGGCCGAAGCCCGCGTTGCAGAAGGCCGAAACGGCATGGAACAGCGCCCCGAACGCGCCCATGCCCGTGGGCGCGAAGATGTACAGCAGGCAGGCCGCCGCCAGTTCGATGCACACGATGGTGCGCACCAGCCGGTACAGAAACCGCCCCAGGTGGAACGAGGCGTCGTGCATCAGGGCCTGGCCAACGGCCAAGCGGTCTGTAAGGGACACGCGCCGCCGCAGCAGGAACAGCAGCAGGCTGGAATAGGTCATGATGCCGAGGCCGCCGAGCTGGATGAGCAGCAGGATGATCCACTGTCCCGTCAGGCTGAAGGTGGAGCCCGTGTCCACCACCGTAAGCCCGGTCACGCATACGGCGGAGGTGGCGGTGAACAGCGCGTCCACGAAGGAAAGCCCTTCTTCGCCCACGGACGGCGAAAGGCTGACGCCCATGTACAGCAGCGCGGCCCCGGCAAGAATGGTGGCCGCGAACGAGTACACCGGCAGGATGAGGGGCGAGAGCAGGCGACGGTGGACCATTCCTGAAACTATCCCGGTTCGTTCCGCGCGGCAAGCGGGGTGGGCGCTGCTTGCATTGGATGCGCGGCTGCACTACGTTGCCCGAACGCGAGGACAACGTGGTTTGGTCGCAAGGACAACGCGACGCGGTCGCACGCAAGCGGCCCGCCGCAAGCCGGGGAAAGCCTTCGGCGCGGCACGTGAGCGCGGGGTCCGTCGCGGGTGAGATTTCGTTCCGTTTATCCGCACCGTCAACGACAAGCGAGGCATTCATGGCCCTGTTCACCAAGGAAGAGGCGCTGCGCTACCACTCTGACGGCCACAAGGGCAAGGTAGAGGTGGTGCCCGTAAAGCCCTGCGCCACGCAGAAGCACCTTTCCATGGCCTACACCCCCGGCGTCGCCGAGGTGTGCCGGGCCATCCACGCCGACGAAGCGCTGGGCTACGACTACACCAACAAGGGCAACCTGGTGGCCGTGGTCAGCAACGGCACGGCGGTGCTCGGGCTCGGCAACATCGGGCCGCTGGCGGGCAAGCCGGTGATGGAAGGCAAGGGCGTGCTGTTCAAGATCTTCGCGGACGTGGACGTGTACGACCTGTCCATCGACCAGAAGGACCCCAAGAAGATCATCGAGTTCGTGAAGATGCTGGAGCCCACCTTCGGCGGCATCAACCTCGAGGACATCAAGGCCCCCGAGTGCTTCGAGGTGGAACAGACCCTGATCCGCCAGATGAACATCCCGGTGTTCCACGACGATCAGCACGGCACGGCCATCATCTCGGGCGCGGGGCTCATCGCCGCGCTGGAAATGACCAGCCGTCTGCCGCAGGACCTGAAGCTGGTGGTCAGCGGCGCGGGCGCGGGGGCCATTGCCTGCACCCGGTTCTTCGAATCGTTCGGCGTGCTGCGCCGCAACGTGTTCATGTTCGACTCGCGCGGGCTCATCCACAAGGGCCGCACCGACCTCAACCCGCAGAAGCTGGAATTCGCGCAGGAACGCGACCACGGCAGCCTGGCCGAGGTCATGCGCGGCGCGGACTGCTTCCTGGGCCTTTCCGTGGGCGGCATGGTGACGCAGGACATGGTGCGCGCCATGGCCCCGAACCCCATCATCTTCGCCTGCGCCAACCCCGACCCCGAAATCTCGTACGAGGACGCCAAGGCCGCGCGCAGCGACGTGATCATGGCCACGGGCCGTTCCGACTACCCCAACCAGATCAACAACGTGCTGGGTTTCCCCTTCATCTTCCGGGGGGCGCTGGACACCCGCGCCACCATCATCAACGAGGAGATGAAGCTGGCCGCCGCGCGCGCCCTGGCCGCGCTGGCGCGCGAACCCGTGCCCGCCGACGTGCTGGCCGCCTACGGCCTTGCGGCACTGTCCTACGGGGTGGATTACATCATCCCCAAGGCGCTGGACCCGCGCGTCATCGAGTGGGTGGCCCCGGCCGTGGCCGAAGCCGCCATGCGCACCGGCGTGGCGCGCCGCCAGCTGGATCTTGCCGCCTACAAGGTGGAACTGCGCGAGCGCATGCAGGCCGCGCGCGCCCGCATTGGGCAGTTTATTGATACGTACGGCTTGGATTTTTAATGCGTTGAGGGGACACGTGAAGCGGGGAGGGAGGAACCCCCCCTCCTTCCCTCAAAACGTTTTCATTGTGGATAATCGGGACGTAGCACGGGTTGCCTGTGCCGGGTGCCATTGCAACAACCCGAATGAAAAGTTTTGGAGGATGGGGGTCCGGGGGAAGGAACCTTTATCAAAAGGTTCCTTCCCCCGGTTCCTTCTTTCTCTGACAAGGATTATCCTGAATGAATCGCGCCGGAGAGGCGCGTGATGGAGGTGTGACGTGGACATTCGCTTTCAGGTGGGCGGTCCAGCCCAGTGGCGTGCGGATGCGGTGATCGTGTTCCTGTTCGAGGGCGAGGCCCTGTCGGACGGGGCGCCGGAACTGCTGGAGGCCGCGCCGTGGCTGGGCATTGCCCCGGCGGTGCGCGATTTTCGGGGCAAGAAGGACGAGGTTGCCGTGTTCCACGGGCACCCGGACCTGGCCGTGCCGCGCGTGATCGCGGCGGGGCTTGGCAAGCGCGAGGCGTTCGCGGCCACGGCCCCGACCGGGCTGCGCGCGGCGGCGGGCGCGGCCCTGCGCCGCTGCCGCGAGCTGAAGATAGAGACGGTGGCTGTTGATGCGGTGGCCTTGGCCCGCGTGGCGGGGACTGGCGATGCGGCCCCTGCATGGTCCCCCTTCGAGGAGGCCGTGTGCGGCGCGCTGCTGGGCCTGTACCGCTACGATCGGTTCAAGACCAACGGCAACTGCAACGGGGGCGGGAACGCCGGTTCCGAAACCGGTGAAGACGCCCGCTTCGAGCCGCGCTGGCTGGCCCTGCTGTGCGCCGAAGCCTCGGTGCCGGACGACCTGCACGCCGCCGCCCGCAGGGGCGAGGCGGCCGCCGCCGGGGTGACCCTGGCGCGCGACCTGGTCAACGGCCCGCCCAACTTCGTCACCCCCGGCCACCTGGCCGAACAGGCCGAGGCCATCGCGAAGAAGTACGGCATGAAGGCCCGTTCGCTGGGCCGCGCCGAACTGGCGGACATGGGCATGGGGGCCTTTGCCTCTGTGTTCCGTGGGGCCGAGGAGGAACCCCGGCTGGTGGTCATCGAGCATGCCCCCAAGGGCACCGAGGACCAGAAGCCGCTGGTGCTGGTGGGCAAGGGCATCACCTTCGACACGGGCGGCATCAGCCTGAAGCCCGCCGCCAAGATGCACGAGATGAAGGGCGACATGGCGGGCGCGGCGGCCATCCTGGGGATGTTCGAGGCGCTGGGCCGCTCCGACGTGCCCCGCCGGGTGGTGGGCGTCATGCCCTGCACCGAGAACATGCCCGACGGCCGGGCCACCCGCCCCGGCGACATCGTGACCACCCTGTCCGGCAAGACGGTGGAAATCCTGAACACCGACGCGGAAGGGCGGCTGGTGCTGTGCGACGCCCTGACCTGGGCCCAGCGCGAATATTCTCCCGAGGTGGTGGTGGACCTGGCCACCCTGACCGGGGCCTGCGTGGTGGCGCTGGGCACCGACGTGGCGGCGGTGTTCGCCAACGACGACGACCTGTCCGGCCGCATCCGGGGGGTGGGCGACGTGGTGGGCGACCGCTTCTGGCCCCTGCCGCTGTGGGACATGTACTTCGAGAACCTGAAGAGCGACGTGGCCGACATGGCCAACGTGGGCGCGCGCGAGGGCGGCGCGGTCAACGCCGCCCTGTTCCTGAAGCAGTTCGTGGACAAG
This sequence comes from Nitratidesulfovibrio sp. HK-II, assembly GCF_003402415.2. Taxonomy (NCBI): domain Bacteria; kingdom Pseudomonadati; phylum Thermodesulfobacteriota; class Desulfovibrionia; order Desulfovibrionales; family Desulfovibrionaceae; genus Nitratidesulfovibrio; species Nitratidesulfovibrio sp. HK-II. The sequence continues at coordinate 3,474,387 of NZ_AP036014.1, read as the reverse complement.
GGCGTGCGCTGGGCGCACCTGGACATCGCCGGTCCGGCCTACACGGCCAAGAAGAGTTCCACCTGCCCCAGCGGCGGCACCGGCTTTGCCGTGCGCACGCTGCTGGAACTGGCGCGCGGCGGCGTGTAGCGCACGGCGCGGAATCCTGAAAACGACCAGCGGGCCGCGAGGGGAAACCTTCGCGGCCCGCGTGCGTTCCGGCCGGAAAGCAAACCATGCGGAACGCCGCGCACCGGCAGGCATGCGGCAGGATGGTCTGACGGAAAATGGAAAGAGGCTGCGGCAAGCGTCCGGAAAGCGCCGGACGGGGCGGACGGGGCGGACGGGGCGGGCAGGGGGGGGGCGGGGGGCGGAAGGACGCTAGGCTTCCTCTTCTTCCAGCAACAACCCCTCGGGCAGGAAGATGTCGGGCACTTCCCCCGCGAACACCCGGTTGCGGCCCTGTTCCTTGGCCAGGTACAGCTTCTGGTCGGCCTTGCGGATGTGGTAGTCGATGTCGCCTTCCGGGCCGCAGGTGTGCACCCCGAAGGACAGGGTAACGCTGACCGGGATGCCGTGGTACGAGTATTCCATCCGTTCCACCTGGTCGCGCAGCTTTTCGGCCAGCCGGGCGGCACCGGCCTCGTCGGTTTCCGGCAGCAGCAGCAGGAATTCCTCGCCGCCCCAGCGGCAGATGGTGTCCTGGTGGCGCAGGTTGTCATGCAGCATCCCGGCCACCGTTTGCAGCACCTGGTCGCCGCACTGGTGGCCGTAACAGTCGTTCACCGACTTGAAGTGGTCGATGTCGCAGATGGCGATGGACAACGGGCGGCCGGTGCGACGGGCGCGCACCTGCTCGTATTCCAGCCGCTCGCACAGGGCGCGGCGGTTGGCGAGGCCGGTCAACTCGTCGGTGCGGGCGCTTTCGGCCAGTTGCTGGGTAAGCAGGATGAGCAGGCGCTGGGTGTGCCGCCGGGTGTATTCGGCAAGCCCGGCGAAGATGCCGCAACAGATCAGCGCCACCATGTAGCGGATGCGGAAGGCCTGCGAATAGTCGGCGTACAGGAAGGGATCGCCCGGCAGGAACAGGATGGCCGCCACCCCGGCCAGCAGCGCCCCCATCAGCAGGATGCCGATGGACAGGCCGAAGGTCAGCATGACCACGGGCGGAAAGATGAACAGCCACACGAAGCCGCTGCCCTCCACCCCGCCGTGGGCCACCAGGTACAGCGACAGGCAGTACAACACCGCCACCAGCGCGGTGCTGGGCAGCACGTGGCGGCCGGTGCGGCGCACCCAGAACAGCCCGAACAGGGCAAGCGCCAGCAGCACCAGCAAAAACAGCACGAAGGCGGTTTGCCCCTGGGCGAAGTCCAGGAGGCCCATGACCGAGGCGAACAACGCCGTGACGCCATAGAACAGGTTCGCCACCCCGGTGACGCGCGCGGTCTCCGGGTCGGCGTTTTCCTGCAGGCCATTGGCAAGCAGGGCGTTCACGCAGCGGTGCAGCCTGCTTTTGTCGATCACTGGTGCCTCTCGTGGAAGGGGGCGGGCGGGCAACGCCGCGCATGCCCGCAACGCGCGCCGAAGCGCTGGCGAAGGTCGGGCGGCTTGTTCCATGCGTGAGGGGAAACGCAGGGTGCGGTAGCGGGGGGCGGGCAACGGCGTCCTCCCCGCACGTTTCCCCGAACGTGCCGCACGCGCTACCCGGAATGGGACCTTGGAAACATTGAAACCGTGGAGTGCGAACGCTGGCCGCAAGGCCGGGCCGGGACCGTCGCGGAGCCGTGCCGCGTGCAGGCGGGCGCGGCAGTGTCCGCGCCTGCTGCCGACCGCCCGGCGTGCATTCGCCATCAGGCGGTGATCGGACGGTTTCCGGAAGCCATCCGGCAGATGTCCGGCTATCCTTGTCGGCCATGCGGCAGGACATCCGACCGGGCCGACCTCTGCTTTACGGCGGAATTTCGATTTTCCTTTAGTCTGTATCGGATATCATTTTCGCGAAATACGCTCTCCGCATACCACAGCGGTGGGGGGCTGTCAGCGGCCAGCGCCATCTCGCCTCGTGCCCTACCGCAAAATGGGGGAAAACGCCCACCGGGTACGCGGTGCGCATCGTGCGGTCCCAATGATGGCGGGGTGCTGTGACAATCGCGAGAAATGGGGCAAAATACCGTTGACAAGGCCCCCCGCTATCAATAGATAGTGCCACTCTTCCAACGCGTGCGCGCCCCTGCCCTGCACCCGCGCATGGGGGAAGAGAGAGGCTCTGGTCGGCCCGCCGCAATGGCGGCGCCGTGGCATGCACCTGTAAACGGGGTATGTATGAGGTTCGGGAATTGGCAAGAAACCGTACGCTGCAGCAGTGGAGTGTCGAAGACTCCGCTGAGCTCTATGGCATCCGCAATTGGGGTGCCGGGTACTTCGATGTCGCCGCCAGCGGCGATGTCGTGGTCTATCCTTTCGGAGACAACCGCGGTCCTGCCGTAAGCATCCCGGAAATCATCCGGGGCATGCGGGAGCGCGGCTATGACATGCCCGTGCTCCTGCGCATCGAGAACATTCTCGATTCCCAGATCACCAGTCTTCACCAATCCTTCCGCAAGGCCATCGGGTCGCTCGGCTACAAGGGCGAATACCGGGGCATCTTCCCCATCAAGGTCAACCAGCAGCAGCAGGTGGTCGAAAAGATCGCCCAGTTCGGTTCGCGCTACCACCACGGGCTGGAGGTAGGCAGCAAGGCCGAACTCATCGCCGCCGTCTCGCAACTGCGCGACCACGAGGCCTGCCTGGTCTGCAACGGCTACAAGGACGAGGAGTTCATCGACCTTGGCCTGCACGCCGTGCGCATGGGCTACAAGTGCTTCTTCGTGCTGGAAATGGCCAGCGAGCTGCCGCTTATCCTCGAACGCTCCAAGTGCCTTGGCGTGCGCCCGCTCATCGGCGTGCGCGCCAAGCTGTCCGTGAAGGCGGGCGGCCACTGGACCGATTCGGGCGGCGAACGCTCCACCTTCGGCCTGACCACGGCGCAGATCGTCGACGTGGTGGACCTGCTGAAGGACCACGGCATGCTCGACTGCTTCCAGCTGCTGCACTACCACCTGGGGTCGCAGGTGCCGAACATCCGCGACATCCGCGCCGCCGTCATGGAAGCCTGCCGCATTTACGGCGGACTGGTGGCCGAAGGCGCGGCCATGGGCTACCTGGACCTTGGCGGGGGCCTTGCCGTGGACTACGACGGCTCGCACACCAACTACGTGAGCAGCCGCAACTACAGCCTGGACGAATACTGCGCGGACATCATCGAGGCGGTGATGAACATCCTCGACGAGGAAGGCATCGCCCATCCGCACATCGTCACCGAATCGGGCCGCGCCACCGTGGCCTACTACTCCATGCTGCTGTTCAACATCCTGGACGTAAGCCGCGTGGAGATCGGCAACCTGCCCGACATCCTGCCCGACGACTGCCCCGAGCCCGTGCGCAACATGCGCGAGGCGCTGGCCGGTCTTACCCTGCGCAACCTGCAGGAATGCTACAACGACGCCGTGTACTACCGCGACGAAGTGCGCCAGCAGTTCCTGACCGGGCGCATCACCCTGCGCGAACGCACCCTTGGCGAACGCTACTTCTGGGCCATCATGAAGCGCATCGCCCAGGAGAAGCAGAAGCTGAAGCACGTGCCCAAGGATCTTGCCGAGATAGACGTGGCCCTGGCCGACATCTACTACGGCAACTTCAGCGTGTTCCAGTCGCTGCCCGATTCGTGGGCCATCGACCAGCTGTTCCCGGTGGTGCCCCTGCACCGCCTGAACGAGTTGCCTTCGCGCCAGGGCATCCTGTCCGACATCACCTGCGACAGTGACGGCCGCATCGACCACTTCATCGACCCGCAAGGCGTGAAGGGCACCCTGGACCTGCACCCCCTGAAGGACGGCGAGGAATACTACCTCGGCGTGTTCCTGGTGGGGGCGTATCAGGAAACCCTGGGCGACCTGCACAACCTGCTGGGCGACACCAACGTGGTTTCGGTGCGCGTGCACGAGGACGGCAGCTACGAATTCGTGCGCGAACTGCGCGGCGATTCCGTGGCGGACATCCTGTCGTACGTGGAATACGACCCCCGCCGCATCATCGACGACATCCGCGAGGCGGCGGAACAGGCCGTGCGCGAGGGGCGCATCACCCCCTCGGACCGGTACCGGGTGATGCAGGCGTATGAGGATGGGCTGCGGGGCTACACCTACTTCGAACGCTAACGGCACCCGCTCCGAAAGGGCCTCTTGCCCGCTGGCTTCGTCAGGCGTCGCCTTTCATTCCGGTCGAGTACGATAAGAGTACACTCCCTGCATGAAAGGCTCGCCTTCCTCGCCAGCGAACAAGATGCCTCTTTCGGAAGAGGGTGCCGTGGGCGTCCCGCAATCGCACTGTCGCCATGGGCGTGGTAGTGCTTTTGCGGAAATCGCTAAAGGCCTGAAGCGCAAGACGCCGCATCCCATCGAAGCAGGATACCCTTGATGCATGTCATGCCAAGCGCATGGTATGCTGACGCCGGTCACCGGCACATACAGGCAACAAGCGGGGCCGTCCCATGGTGTGGGGCTGGCCGTTCGGGATAACCACAGCAGTGTCGCGCGGTCGCGCGTTTCCGGGCATGGGTGTTCGGGGCGGGCGGGGTGCGCAAAGGAGTGCGTCATGGCACGTGTCCTCATCATCGGCGCTGGCGGCGTGGGCGGCGTGGTCGTCCACAAGTGCGCGCAGGTTCCCTCCGTATTTTCCGAAATCATGCTGGCAAGCCGCACCAAGTCGAAGTGCGACGCCATTGCCGCGGACGTGAAGGCCCGCACCGGGCGCACCATCGAAACGGCCCAGGTCGATGCCGACAACGTGCCCGAACTGGTGGCGCTGATCCGCGCGTACAAGCCGGACATGGTGCTGAACATCGCCCTGCCGTACCAGGACTTGACCATCATGGACGCCTGCCTCGAAACCGGCGTGCACTACCTGGATACCGCCAACTACGAGCCGCTGGACGAAGCCAAGTTCGAGTACAAGTGGCAGTGGGCCTATCAGGAACGCTTCGAGAAGGCCGGGCTGATGGCCCTTCTGGGCAGCGGCTTCGACCCCGGCGTGACCAACGTGTTCTGCGCCTACGTCATGAAGCACCTGCTGGACGAAGTGCACGTGCTCGACATCATCGACTGCAACGCGGGCGACCACGGCCACCCCTTTGCCACCAACTTCAACCCGGAAATCAACATCCGCGAAGTGACCGCGCGCGGCCGCTACTGGGAACGGGGCGAATGGGTGGAAACCGACCCCCTGTCGTGGTCCATGAACTACGACTTTCCGGACGGCATCGGCGCGAAGAAGTGCTTCCTGATGTACCACGAGGAACTGGAATCGCTGGTGCTGAACCTGAAGGGCCTGAAGCGCGCCCGGTTCTGGATGACCTTTTCGGACAACTACCTGAACCACCTGAAGGTGCTGGAAAACGTGGGCATGACCCGCATTGACGAAGTGGAGCACGACGGCAAGAAGATCGTGCCCATCCAGTTCCTGCGCGCGCTGCTGCCCGACCCGGCATCCCTTGGCCCGCGCACCAAGGGCAAGACCTGCATCGGCTGCCTGATGCAGGGGGTGAAGGACGGCAAGCCCAAGACCGTCTACATCTACAACGTGTGCGACCATCAGGAATGCTACCGCGAGGTGGGGTCTCAGGCCATTTCGTACACCACCGGCGTGCCCGCCATGATCGGCGCCATGATGATGATGACCGGCAAGTGGTCCGGCAAGGGTGTGTACAACATGGAACAGCTGGACCCCGATCCGTTCATGGACGCCCTGAACACGCACGGGCTGCCGTGGGTTGTGGTTGAAAAATAGGCATTCGGGGTATTTTGCCCTCCGGCTGCGTCAGAGATGCGTTCCGCTTCAGTCACGTACCAAAAGCGCGCTGTGCGGTCGCCATCCGTAATACTCGCGTTGCTCGTGTAACGGCTGACGCACACTCCCTCGCGGCCCACATCTCTTCCTTGCCGGAGAACAAACTCCCTCCGAATGCCGATTGCCTCGGCACAGCGAGCAGCATGAATTCCGGGGGGCCGCGCGGGCGGTCCCCCGGTCCTTGTTCTGGAAGTGATATGGGGGTAGCGGGGCAGTAATTTTCAGAGAGGAGCTTGCGATATTCTAGAATCTAGAATATGGAATGCACATGAACCTGCTCCCGCAAGATGTACTCGTCATGCTCAAGCTTTCAGTGGCGCGGCGTACCCGTTGGACCTACGACCAGTTGGGCGTGGCGTTGGGCATGAGCATGTCCATGGTCCACAGTTCCATCAAGCGTGCCACATACGCCCGCCTCTATGACGCCAACCGGCGCAGGCCCGTGCGTGCGGCGCTGGAAGAATTTCTGGTGCATGGCGTGAAGTACGCCTTTCCGCCGGACATCGGCACGGTGACGCGCGGGGTGCTGACGGCATTTGCCGCGCCCGTGTTGCGCGCCGAATTCGCGCAGAACCTGGATGACGTTGGGGTATGCGTCTGGCCTCACCCCACGGGGGAGAATCGGGGCGTGGCCTTGACGCCGCTGTATCGTTCCGTGCCGGACATCGCCCGACCCGGCGATGTACTGTACGATGCCCTGTGCCTGCTCGATGCCATCCGCATCGGGCGGGCGCGCGAACAGCAGCGGGCGACGGAACTGCTGGCCGCGCTGCTGCGCAAGGAGCCGGATGGTGATGATGCGCCGTCTGCATAACATCGGGCATGTGCTGGACGCCGCGCGTCTGATGGGCGACCTTGTGGACGAAGTGGCCTTCGTGGGCGGGGCCAGCGTGGCCCTGCTGCTGACCGACCCGGCGGCCCCGGATGTACGCCCCACGCTGGACGTGGACGTCATTGTGGAGGCGGTCACCCGTGCCGCTTACTACCGCGTGGCCGACCGACTGCGGGCTCGCGGCTTCGCGGAGGACATGGGCGTGGTGTGCCGCTGGCGGCACGGAGCGTTGCTGCTCGACGTCATGCCCACGGACGAGGCCATCCTGGGCTTTTCCAACCGCTGGTATGCGGATGCACTGCGCCATGCCGTGCGCATGACCGTGGACGGCGTGACTTTGCGGGTGGTCGGCCCGGTGTATTTTCTGGCCACCAAGCTGGAAGCCTACCGGGGCCGGGGTAATGGCGATTACCTGACCAGCCACGACATGGAAGACCTGGTGGCCGTGCTGGATGGCCGACCGGACATCTTGGATGAGGTCCTGGCTGCGGACGTCGCCGTGCGCGGCTACCTTGCCACGGTCTTTGCCTCACTGCTGGCCGATGACGACTTTCTGGACGCGCTGCCCAGCTACCTGCCGCCTGACCCGGCCAGCCAGGGACGCGTCCCGCTGCTCATGCAGCGCATGCGCGCCATCGCCACGGGTGGGGCGTAAACGTTTTCCGGCATCCGCGCGGCCGACAGAACGCCACATTGTTGCCGGTGCATCCCCGTTTTCCGCTTTCGCAAGGAGTACCCCCTGAATGATGGACCAAGCCTATCTCGCCAAGCTCGACCCCACCCGCTTCCCGTCCCCGTGCTTCGTGGTGGACGAGGCGCGCATAGAGGCCAACGCCGCCATTCTGGACACGGTGCAGCGCCGCACCGGGGCCAAGGTATTGCTGGCGCTGAAGGGCTTTGCCATGTGGAGCCTGTTTCCGCTGCTGTCGCGCGCCCACGGCGGGGTGCTGCACGGCACCTGCGCCAGTTCCCCGCACGAGGCGCGTCTGGGCCGCGAGGAGTTCGGGGGCGAGGTGCACGCCTTTGCCGCCGGGTACAGCGACGCGGACATGGCCGAACTGGTGACCCTGGCCGACCACCTGGTGTTCAACTCGTTCGCGCAGTGGCACAGGTTCCGCCCGGCGGTGGCCGCGGCGGGGCGGCCCATCGAGTGCGGCATCCGCATCAATCCGGAGCACTCGGAAGGGGCGGTGGCCATCTACAACCCGTGTTCGCCCGGTTCGCGCCTGGGGGTGCGGCCCCACCACTTCGAGGCCGCACTGGCCGAGGCGGCGGCGCGCGGCGACGACGCGCTGGACGGCATCTCCGGTCTGCATTTCCATACCCTGTGCGAGCAGGACGCCGACGCGCTGGACCGCACCCTGCACGCGGTGCAGGCGAAATTCGGCGCGCACCTTGCGCGCATGAAGTGGCTGAACTTCGGCGGCGGGCACCATGTCACCCGCCCCGGCTACGACCTGGACCTGTTGTGCCGGTGCATCGACCGCATGCAGCAAAAGTACGGGGTGCAGGTGTACATCGAGCCGGGCGAGGCCGTGGCCCTGAACGCCGGGGTGCTGCTGTGCACCGTGCTGGACGTGGTGCAGGCCGACATGCCCATCGCCATCCTGGACACCTCCGCCGCCGCGCACATGCCCGACGTGCTGGAAATGCCCTACCGCCCCGGTTGCATCGGCTCCGGCCTGCCGGGCGAAAAGGCGTGGACCTGCCGCTTCGCGGGCAAGTCGTGTCTGGCGGGCGACGTCATCGGCGAATATTCGTTCGACGCGCCCCTGCAACCCGGCGACCGGCTGGCCTTTCTGGACATGGCCATCTACAGCATGGTCAAGACCACCACCTTCAACGGGCTGCAACTGCCCGCCATCGCACGCTACCGGCCTGCCGGTGCGGATGGGCGTGGCGCGCGGCGCGAGGTGGTGCGTTCCTTCGGCTACGAGGCATTCAAGTACCGCCTGTCCTGATGCGGCGGGCGGACCCCCGTCCCCGCGCGACGACGCTTGCGCCCGCACCCGGCAATGCCTAGCATGTGTGCATGCGGGCGCCACGCGCCCCGGAGGCGGCCATGATCTACATCGACGACAACGCGCGGGAACGCATCCTGTCGGGCGGCGGCAACGTGATCGTGTACATGCAGGCGGCGCGCGGCTGCGGCTGAGCGACGCGCATCATGCCCGTGCGAACCCCCGCCGTGCGCGTGGGGCAACCCCCGGAATGGATGCGGCCCGCCTTTCACCGGCACATGGTGGACGGCGTGGTGGTGTGGCTGGACCCGGCGGTGAAGCGGCTGCGCTGGGACGAACCGGCCCGCGTGCGGCTGCGCCGGTTTCTGTGGTTTTCGTATTTCGACGTGGAGGGCGCGCGTACCCTGGTGGCGTAGCCCGCCGTGGGGCGACAGACCACGCGGGACCTTGCGCCGGTTTCTGCTGGTCTTGCCCTGTCTGGCCCTATCTGGTTCGGTCTGGTGCGGTCTGGCGCGGTCTGGGGCGAACTCTCCGTGCCGTGCCTATGTGCCGCAGATAGCGGCGCTGTACGCGCTTTTCGTTTCCTGGTTTCTGCTGCCGCCCCCTGATGGGCGGTGTTGTTGGAAGGGCGCGCGACCTGTCAGGGGTGTCAGGCCGCGCGAATGGGCAAACAGCCGCCTTCCCGCGCGGGAAGGCGTTACCGGAGCTTGCCATGCGGCACGCCCAAGGGCGTTTTCTGGCCTCTGAACTGGACGATGTCGCGCCCGACGGGGCGCGTTTTCATGTCATTCCCGTGGGCTACGAAGAGAGCGTGTCCTACGGCGGGGGCACGGCGGCGGGGCCTGCCGCCATCCTTGCCGCGTCGGACCAACTGGAACTGTGGGACGGCGAATCGGTGCCCGCCGACCTTGGCATCCACACCGCGCCCGCCGTGGACTGTTGCGGCGGGGCGGAAGCGGTGCTGGCGCGCATCGAGGCCGCCACGGCCACGGCCCTGTCCCATGGGGGGCTGCCCGTGCTGCTGGGCGGCGAACACACCGTCACCCTGGGGGCGCTGCGGGCGCTGCATCGCCAGTACGGCACTTTTGGGGTCATCCAGTTCGACGCCCATGCCGACCTGCGCGACAGCTACGGCGGCACGCCCTACAGCCACGCGGCGGTGATGCGCCGCGCCGTGGCCGACCTTGGCCTGCCGCTGTTCCAGATCGGGGTGCGCGCCCTGTGCCGCGAAGAGGTGGACTGCCGCGCCGCGCTGGGCGTCGGCCATCTGGACGCCGCCGCGCTGGCCCGCCACGGCATCCCTGACCCGCTGCTGCCGCCGGACTTTCCGGAACGCATCTACGTGACCTTCGACGTGGACGGGCTGGACCCTTCCATCATGCCCGCCACCGGCACCCCGGTGCCCGGCGGCCTAGGCTGGTACGACGCCCGGCGCTGCCTGGAACTGGTCATGGCCGGGCGGCAGGTGCTGGGCTTCGACGTGGTGGAGCTGGCCCCCATGGACGGCTTTCACGCGGCGGACTTCGCGGCGGCCCGGCTGGTGTACGACATCATGGGGCTGGTGCAGCGGCTCTGCCGCTGAGTCGGCGTCCTTTCGCGTTCCTTCTTCCGCATGCGTTCCCCGCGCGCGGTTCTCGCGCGTGGGTCAGCCTTCTGCCGCATGCACGGGGCCGGGCGTCCGCACGCACGCGTCCCACCCGTACACAACAACGCCAGCGCCCCGGCCCGGAAACATCCGGAAGCCGGGGCGTTCGCGTCGTGCGGGGGGCAGCCTGGCAGGGGGTTGCCTGGCGGCCTGGCGGTCAGATGCCGTCCAGGCCCTCGTTTCCGTCACGGGGCACGGTCAGCCGCCTGCCCCGGGCCAGCAGCGCGGTGAAATCGTCCGGCGGCAGGGGGCGGCTGAACAGGAATCCCTGCACCTCGTGGCAGCCTTCCAGCAGCAGGAAGTTGAGCTGTTCCGGGGTTTCCACCCCCTCGGCCACCACGCGCAGGCCCAGCCTGTCGGCCATGGTGATGATGGTGGCGGCGATGGCGGCGTCGTTGGGGTCGTCGGGAATGTCGCGGATGAACGAACGGTCGATCTTCAGCGAGGTCAGCGGCAGGTTCTTGAGCTGGTAGAGCGAGGAATAGCCGGTGCCGAAGTCGTCCACCGAAAGGGCGATGCCCATTTCCGCCAGCTGGTTCAGCTTGCGGAGGGTGTGGTCCACGTCGGTGACGATGGTGGATTCGGTGATTTCCAGCTCCAGCAGGTGCGGCGGCAGGCCCGTTTCGCACAGCACGTCGGCCACCATGCCCACCAGGTTGGCGTGGCGGAACTGGTGCACGGAAAGGTTCACGGCCACGTGCAGGTTTTCGTGCCCGGCGTCGCGCAGGGCGTGGGTTCTGGCGCAGGCCAGGCGCAGCATGTGCTCGCCAAGGGGCACGATGAGCCCCGTGGATTCGGCCAGGGGGATGAACTCCGCCGGGTGCTCCTGGCTGCCGTCGGCGCGGGTCCAGCGGGCCAGGGCCTCCATGCCGGTGATCAGGCCGGTGTTCAGGTCCACGCGGGGCTGGTAGTGGGCGATGATGTGGCCCGCGGCCAGGGCGCGGTGCAGGTCGCCTTCCAGCGACAGACGGCGCACGGCGCGTTCGTTCATGGCCGGGGTGAACAGATGGTAGCGGCGCTTGCCCTGTTCCTTGGCGCGCGACATGGCGATGTCGGCGTTGCGCACCAGGGTGTCCGGGTCGTCGCCATCGTCGGGAAACAGGGCGATGCCCACGCTGGCGCCCACGAACAGTTCGTGTTCCTGCACCCGCACCGGCTCGGTGAACCGGGTCAGCAGCCGTTCGGCCACCTGCGCGGCGCCGCGTTCGCCCTGCACGTCCTGCAGCACCACCACGAATTCGTCGCCGCCCACGCGGGCCAGGGTATCCTGCGGACGCACCAGTTGGCGCATCTGCTCGGCGGCCTGCTGCAGGTAGATGTCGCCCACCATGTGGCCCAGGCTGTCGTTGACCTGCTTGAAGTTGTCCAGGTCAACGGACAGCACGGCCACCTTGCGGCCCTCGCGCCGCGCGCCGTTGATGGCCATGCCCAGCCGGTCGCGCAGCAGGGCGCGGTTGGGCAGGCCGGTGAGCGCGTCGTGGTTGGCCTGGTGCTGGATCTGCGATTCCTTGGCCTTCAGTTCCGTGATGTCGTGGAACACGGCCACGTAGTATTCGGTGCGTCCGGTGGGACCGGGTATGGCGCTGATGCTCAGCCATTCGGGGTACACTTCGCCGTTCTTGCGGCGGTTCCATATCTCGTCTTCCCAGCGGCCTTCCTCCACCAGGGCGCGCCACATGTCCTCGTAGAAGGCGTCGTCGTGATGGTGCGATTTCAGGATGCGCGGGGTGTTGCCCAGGGCGTCGGCGGCCGGAAACCCGGTGATGGTGGTGAAGGCCGGGTTCACGGCCACGATGACCCCTTCCGGGTCGGTGATGCAGATCCCTTCCAGCGCGTTGCGGAACACCCGCTCGAACAGCCGGGCCTGGCGTTCCGCCGCGCGGCGGCCGGAAATGTCGTGCACCACCACCAGCGCGGCCATGCCCCCGTCCTGATCCGCGTTCTGATTCCGGTCATGGTCGGGGGACAGGGACGGCGGCAGCGGCACCACGCTCACTTCGGCCTCGTGGGTGGACCCCGCGGTGCGGCACTGGCCTTCCATGCAGAACCCGCCGGTGGGGCAGGCGTCGCCAGCGTGCCCGGCAGGGACATCGGTCACGGGGCACCCGGCCAGCAGATGGTCGATGCGCGCCTCGATGTCTTCGGGCAGCAGATCCGCCGTGCGCATGGCCAGCAGGGTTTCGCGCGGGTGGCCGGACAGGCGTTCGGCGGTGCGGTTGCAGTCCAGGATGCGGCCGTCCTTGCCGCGCACGTACACCGCGTCCGGGGCCAGTTCGAACAGCGCGCGGAAGCGGGCGGTGCTTTCGGCCAGTTCGGCGGTGCGCTGGCGCACCTCTTCCTCGATTTCGGCCTGGACGATGGCGGTGACGTCGAAGGCCAGGCCCAGCACGCCCCCTTCGCCCGCCACGTCGGGCGGCAGGGGCAGCTTGGCCACGCGGAACACCCGTTCGGCGCCCCCGAAGGGCATCATGCGCTCGCACAGCAGGGGGGCAGCTGTGGCGGTCACCCGACGGTCTTCGTCCAGCAGGGCGTTGGCAACGGCGGGGGGAAAGAAATCGTGCGGGGTGCGCCCCACCACCTGCGCGCCCGGCACTCCGGCCAGGCTGGCGTACAGGTGGCTGGCGGCCAGGTAGCGGCCCGCGCCGTCGCGCAGGAACAGGGCCACCATGGGGTTGTCCAGCAGGGCGCGCAGCAGCCCGGAAGCATTGGGGGGATCGGATACGCCGGATGGGCCGGGCGACCCTGACCGTGAGGATGGTCCCGTCGGCGCGGAATCCCCCGCCGTGCCGCCGGTGGCGAACATGACCCCGTCGTCCAGCTTGTCGCCCGTCATCGCAGTCCCCCTTGGAAACATGGCGCGCGTGGAAGGCCCAATGGCATGGCATACCAGAAAGCCGGGGGGGCAGGAAGGGGCGGGGGGCAGCCCGTGCCGGGCGTCCATGGTGCGCCCGCGCCCATGCGGTGGCCCCCCGGCGAACGGCCAACCGGCCGGGACGGGGGTTGCGCAGGTCGCGCCAGTCGTGCCATTGTGCATGCATCGGCATCCCCCCGCCATGGTGCGGAAAGCCGCCCCGCATGCCGGAATCGGCGTGGCGGGCGGACGCTGGGGGTGCACCCACGCAGCGCCACCGGCGCGCCCAGCACGAAGGAGTCCGCGACATGCCCTATGCACGAATACTGCTTCCCATGGACGGTTCGGAACATTCTCGGCTTGCCCTGCGCCACGCGGTGAACCTGGCCCGTTGCGGCGACACGGGGCACGTGGTGCTGATGCACAGCTTTGGCGAAATTCCCGCCCTCATCGGCGGCGAGGCGCGCGAGGAACTGGTGCGCGAGTGCACGGCCGAGGCGGAACAGTTGCTTGCGGAGCCGCGCGCCCTGCTGGACGAACTGGGGGTGCCCAATTCCGTGCGCATCGTGGACGGCGCGCCCGGCCGGGCCGTGGTGCGGGTGTGCGACGAGGAAGGGTGCGACACCATCGTCATGGGGTCGCGCGGGTTGAGCGATCTGGGCGGCGTGATCATGGGCAGCGTCACCCACCAGGTGCTGCATCTGGCCAAGGTGCCGGTTCTCGTGGTCCGCTAGGTTCCGTCATGGTCCGGCCCGTCCGTCCCATGCCTGAACCCGCCCTGCGCGCCGCGCCGCCACGGGGCGCGGCATGACCCCCGCCGCCCTCACGCTGGGCGCGCTGCAGTGGCTGCTTATCGCGGGCATGTACGCGGTGTCCGTGTTCGCCGCGGGCCATGCCCTGCTGCACAAGCGCGACCCGCGCGCGGCGCTGGGGTGGATCGCCGTCTGCCTTACCTTTCCCGTGGCCGGGCCGCTGCTCTATTTCCTGTTCGGCATCAACCGCGTGCACAGTCGCGCCGCCCGCCTGCTGGAGGAATCGGAAACCCGCCGCCTGCGCGAGGGCGGCCGCCTGCACGGCGGCCCGGCCCGACACGAGCCGCCGGGGGCCATGCCTGCCGGCATCGTGCCGCAGCGGTACGAGCGGCTGGCCAGGGTGGGCTACGCCGTCACCGGGCGGCCCCTGGCCGGGGGCAACCACGTGCAGCCCCTGCACAACGGCGAACAGGCCTACCCCGCCATGCTCGACGCCATCGACAACGCCGAGCACAGCGTCTTCCTGACCACCTACATCTTCGGCACCGGCGAGGCGGGCCAGCGCTTCGCGGACGCCCTGGCCGACGCCACCGCGCGCGGCGTGGACGTGCGGGTCATCGTGGACGGCGTGGGCGGCCTGTACCACTGGCCGCGCGCCTGGCGGCGGCTGGCGAAGCGGGGAGTGCGGGTGGAGCGCTTCCTGCCGCCGCACCTCGTGCCGCCGCAGCTTTCGGTGAACCTGCGCACCCACCGCAAGGTGCTGGTGTGCGACGGCAAGGTGGGCTTCACCGGGGGCATGAACATCGCCCAGAACCACATGGCCGCCCAGGGCTGCATCCGTTGCGTCACCGACCTGCACTTCCTGTTCAGCGGCCCCATCGTGGCCCAGTTGCAGGAGGCCTTTCTGCGCGACTGGGGTTTCGTCACCGGGGAATACGCCCCCGGCCCCCCGGTGCGCGAGGAACCCTGCGGCGATTCGCTGTGCCGCATGGTGCTGGACGGCCCCGGCTTCGGCTTCGAGCGCGTGCACGACCTGCTGGCGGGCGTGGTGGCCGGGGCGGAGCAGTCCATCCACATCATGACGCCCTATTTCCTGCCCTCGCGCGAACTGATCAGCGGGCTGCGCGCCGCCGCCCTGCGCGGGGTGGACGTGCACTGCGTGCTGCCCAGCCGCAACAACCTGCCCTTCGTGCACTGGGCCACCCGCAACCTGCTGCCCTCGCTGCTGGAAAGCGGGGTGCGGGTGTTCTACCAGCCGCCGCCGTTCTGCCACACCAAGCTGCTGCTCATCGACGGCTGCTACGCCCACGTGGGCTCCGCGAACATCGACCCGCGCAGTCTGCGCCTGAACTTCGAGCTGGCGGTGGAGGTGCTGGACACCTCCGTGGCCCGGCAGCTTGGGCAGCACTTCGAGGCGGTGCGCGCCGTGTCCGAAGAGGTGTCGGCCGCGTCGCTGAACGCGCGGAGCATGCCGGTGCGCCTGCGCGACGCCGGGTGCTGGCTGTTCTCGCCCTACCTGTAGGGGTATCCTCTCCGCCCCCGAGCGGAAAAAAATCACGCATTGCCTCCGCCGGACGGGGCTTGCAGCCCCCCGGCATCATGGTGCTTTTCGTGGCGTGTTTCATGGCGTGTGGCGATCCCTTGCGAGGGGCACGGTGCGCGCCGCGTTTGCGTTGCGGGGGAATGCAATGATGGCGGCATGATGCAAGAGGGCGGGGCGGGACGGTGCGGGCCGTTCGGGGGCGCGTACCGTGGGGTTGACACCCCCGGCAGGGGGATTACAAGGGGCTCGCAACGCAGTTTTCCCGGAAGGTAGCCTTCGGAATGCATACGTCCCCCTTGCACCCGGTTGCGTGCGGCATGCCGTGCGACCCGCGCGTGTCCGATACCGATTCTCCCGCCATCCCCGCCCCCGCCTCGCGCGCGCCTTCGGCTCCGCGCGGCGTCCTGACTTTGTGCGCCGTTCTGGCGGCGTTGTGCGTGGTGCTGCTGCCCGACGCGGCCTTCGCCTGGGGGCCGGGCGTGCACATGGTGGCCGCGCACTGGCTGCTGCAGAACGCATCCCTGTTGCCCGCCGCCGTGGGCTCCGCCCTGCTGGCCCATCCGGACGCCTTCCTGTACGGCAGCCTTTCCGCCGACATCTTCATCGGCAAGGGCTGCACCGTCACCCCCGGCCACAGCCACAACTGGAGCACCGGGCACGCCCTGTACGAGGCGGCGGACACCCCGCGCCTGCACGCCTACGCCTGCGGTTACCTTTCCCACCTGGCGGCGGACACCGTGGCCCACAACCACTACGTGCCCACCCTGCTGGGCGGCACACCCGGCACCGGCAAGCTGAGCCACGTGTACATCGAGATGCAGGCCGACCGCATGGTGGAATGGGACGCGGCCGAGGCCGCCCGCCTGTTCCGCCTGCCCAACGGCGCGGCGGACCGCACCCTGCTTCAGGCCACCCACGGCGGTCACTGGCCCTTCGCCTTCAAGAAGCGGCTGTTCCAGGGCAGCGTGGCCGTCAGCGGCAAGCAGTCGTGGCGGCGTTCGTTGCGCCTGATGCACCGGGTCATGCCGCACGCGGCGGACCGGGCCTACCTGCGCGACATGATCGACGTCAGCGTGCGCGCCGTGCTGGATGTGCTGCGCGACCCGTATGCGTCCGCCGTGACGGGCATCGACCCCATCGGCAGCGATCACCTGGCCGAGGCCCGCGACGTATGCCGGGGCGTGCAGCCCCTGGTGGCCTGGCGTTCTGGCGGCGTGCGCTTTCCGCTGGACGAGCGGCTGGTGGATTTGCCCTACCTGCCCACCCCCTGCAAGGCGGCATAGGGGCACCGGATCTTTCCGCGCGTGGGCGCGCGGCGACATGACGACGCATGGCGATGCATGTCACGAAAGGCGGCGGGAGCAATCCCGCCGCCTTTCGTATGGACCCGTCGCTGGCGAAGACGCATGCCGAGGGGGGAAGATGCAGGGGGAACGGGCCGCAATCAGGCCAGCAGCCACGAGGCCAGCGCACCCGCGCCCACCACGTACAACACGTCCACCCCGGCGCGCAGCGCGGCGAAGGCCGCCACGCCGATGGCGGCGGGCAGGGGCGTGGGGGGCAGGGCCTGGGCCACGGTGATGGCGAGGTACCCCAGCAGGCCGGTGAAGCCCGCCAGCGTGGCCCGCACGGCGCGGCGGTAGATGCGCGAATGCTCTATGCGCGCCACCAGCCGCTCCGCGCCCAGCATGAAGAACAGCGACGGCGTGAAGATGGCGAGGCCCGCCACCACCGACCCCACCAGGCCGTCCACCCGCCAGCCGATGAAGGCGGCGGTGAGGATGATGGGGCCGGGCGTCACCTGGCCGATGGCCACCCCGTCCAGGAAGGCGGCGTCGCTCATCCAGCCCCGCAGGTGCACCACCTCGTGGCGCATCACCGGCAGGGCCGCCAGCGCCCCGCCGAAGGCCACCAGGTCGGTGCGCAGCATGGACACGGCCAGGGCGAACAGGTCGGGCCGCAGGGCCCCCAGCACTGCCAGCGCCACGGCCACCCCGGCCAGCCCCGCCAGCAGGCCGCGCAACGCGGCCAAGCTGCCCGGCAGGTTGAGCGGACCGCCGGGAGCGTTGCCGGGCGCGCCAACGGGTGTGGCGTCGCCGTCGCGGTATGCCAGCACGCCAGCCCCGGCAGCCGCCAGCACCGGCACGATGGGGTGGACGCCCAGCAGGGTCAATCCGCACACCCCGGCCCCGATCACCCAATCCATGCCCATGCGCAGGTAGCGTTTGCCGAAGTCGAGCAGCCCGGACACCATCAGGGCCACGGTGACGGCCTTCAGGCCGATGAACGCGGCCATGATGGCGGGCAGTTCGCGGTTTTTCCAGTACATGGCCGAGAGCAGGGTGATCATCAGGAACGCGGGCAGGGTGAACCCGAAGAATCCGGCCAGCATGCCGGGCGTGCCGCGCAGCCGCAGGCCCACGTAAGAGGCCACCTGCATCACCGTGGCGCCCGGCACCGCCTGGCACAGGGCCACGCCGGAGCGGAACGCGGCTTCGTCCATCCAGCCCTTGCGCTCCACCACCATGGCGCGCACCACGGGCAGCATGGCGGGCCCGCCGAAGGCCGTGGCCCCCAGGCGCAGGAAGGTCAGGAACAGTTCGCGCAGGGTGGGCGTGGCACCCGCGTGCGGCGGCGGGGAAGCGTTCGTGGGTGTGGCGGGCACGGTGACCTCGATGTTGCGGCGGAACGCCATGCAGCATGTCGGACGGGCATGGCGGGGACGCCCGCCGCGTCGATCGGAGCAGATGGTAATTTGTGTTGATATTCCAGTGTGATGCTCGCTGGTGATGCGTCTGTGCGGCAGCATTCTACTTGTGTAAGCGGTCGCTTACAAGGGCGGGTCACGGGCAAAATGCAGTTCGTGACAGGACACCTGAAGGTGTGTCGGTATCTTTCTGGTGCGTACTTGCCGAAAATGTTCCATTGCGCGAAACTCCGGCACCATCCGCGCGGTGGAGCACCATCGGCGGGATCATCTTTCAACACAGCGCAAGGAGCACATATCATGTCGCAAGCCGATACTCCCGTGGCCGTCACCGCCATGCTCACCGCCCGTCCCGGCAGCGAAGCCCGCGCCGCGCAACTCATCGCGGGCATCGTGGCCGCCACGCAGCGCCACGCGGGCATGCTGCGCTACGAGGCGCAGCAGCAACTGGACGCACCGCGCAACTTCACCTTCATCGAACAGTGGACGTCCAGGGAGGCCCTGGACGCGCATCTGGCCACGCCCGAGTTGCTGGCCTTCCGCGAGGCGGCGGCAGAGGTCTTCGAAGGGCCCTCCGACGTGCGCCTGTGGCGGCTGGTGAAGTAGCGGGAACGCTACCCTGCCGGGCCGTGGCGACACGGCCCCTTTGCACTTTCGCATTTCCCCCTTCCGCATCCCCCGACGGGGAGGAGGCCCCCATGGCAGACAACGTGACGACCAGTTCCCCGACCATCTCGGGGCGCGTCGACATCGCCCCCAACGCCTTCGTGGTGCCCATGGCCCAGACCATCGTGGGCTGCATGGCCGACGGCAGGCCCAACTTCATGGCCGTGGCCTGGCTGACGCGGGTCAACTACCAGCCCCCCATGCTGGGCGTGGCCATCAACCGGCGCAATTTCAGCCACGGGGCCATCGCCGCCAGCGGACAGTTCAGCGTGAACTTTCCCACCGTGGAGATGACGGCGGTCACCGACTACACGGGCATCACCTCTGGCGCGCGCGTGGACAAGTCCGGCCTGTTCGAGGTGTTCCACGGGCATCTCGACGCCGCGCCGCTGATCCGCGAATGCCCGCTGGGCATCGAATGCCGGGTGCACACCGCCGTGGAGTTGCCCAGCAACACCTTTTTCATCGGCGAGATCGTCGGGGCATGGTGCGCGCAGGACTGCCTGGACGGTGACGGCGCGCCAGACCCCAGGCTGATGCGGCCCATGTTGCTGACCATGCCCGACAACCGCTACTGGTCCATGGGCGACGTGGTGGGCCGGGCATGGCACGACGGCAAGGCCTTGCGGCAAAAGGCGGGCGGCGGCGAGGCGCAAGAATAGGTCCGGCGCTTGATTCCGGCGCGGGGGCCGTCCGGCTAGCTGATGCGTTTCGGGCGGACATGGCGGTATTGGCTTGTGGCTGCCCGGCATGCCGCGTGTGCGGACCCCGCGAATGCGTACGGCGCGGTATTCCGCGCCGTATGTCGTAACCTTGCGGGGATGGCCCCGCCTTCCCGTTGAGCGGGCTGCTTTGGGACCATCCCTGATCCGTCCTTGATCTGTCCATGATACGCGGCGGTCGCGCGGTTCAGCCCCGGGGTTTGAGCATCACCAGGAAATCGGGTTGAACCTTGCTGTCCAGCGGCAGTGTGGCGTGTGCGGTGTCCCGCTCCACCGTGTCCACTTCTGCCTCGTCAACGGGGTTCTTGTTTCGGTTCAGGACCACAAGGCTGCTGCCGACCGTGACCCCGTGCATGGACCCCAGGCCCACCAGCAATTCCCAGTGCTGCTTGCGGCGCGTCAGACGGTAGATGGGGGCAATGCCCTGCGCGGCGAGACTGCCGAGCCTGCGTCCGGAAATCCTGAAGCTGAGGTAGAAGCAGGCCGCGAGCGGGGGGACGATACCGAACAGGATGTAAAAGGGCGGGAAGCCCAGTTGCCGCTGACAGAAGGTGGGAGCCACGGAATTGGCGGCGGCCTGGTCGCTGAACACGCGCAGATCGTGCACCGGTTCCTTGTCGGCGACGGCATCGCCCCGCCGGAACACCTGCAGCATGTAAATACCGGTGGGAGTGTCCTGCTCCACGCTGGCCAGGGCCCGCCAGTCGCGCCCGGCAACCTCGACGAACGTTAGCGTCAGCCCCACGGCGTCTGTCCGGTAGTCCAGAAGTCTGCCTGCATCCTCCGGGCCTGTCTCCAGCGCGAATCCCGTCCCCACATCCACGGGCTTGTTCAACTGGGCGGTCAGGTATTCTGCTTCGCCCCGCACCACCTGCAACGGTATCCTGCCAAGAAAGCCTCCGGCCACGGTATCCATGAGGGCCAGCACCAGAAGCAGCAGCAGGGCTCTGCTCACCCAGGTCAGACCCTTCCAGGCGAGTTCGTCCCGCCGGGGCAGGCGTGGGGCATCCGGCAGTCGGGCCATGTCAGGCTTCCGTGGGCACGGTGGTGGGGCTTGCGGCGGTCAGGCGACGGATGGCCAAGCGCGAGGCAAAGACCGTAAGGGCGGCCAGGGGAATGAAGGTGCGCAGGAAGATGCCCGACAGGTCATCGGGATTCCGGCTGCCAAGATAAATGGCCAGTGCCAGTTCCGCCAGCAGCAGCACGTCCTGCGTCACCACCACCAGTGCCTGCTTCAGGTTGTACGAAGATCTGCTCATGCGCCGCTCCTTGTGCGTACCAGATTGGTTAAAGGGCCCGCCCCCGAGAGGATGCGGTCAAGGGGGGCGGGGGCGGGCCGCGGCAGGGGCTACTTCTTCATCAGGTTCTGCTTGGTGATGTTCATCACCTTCAGGGCAACCTTCTTGTCCTTTTCGGCGTCGTACGCGATGCGCAGGATGTCGCCGGGCACCGGGTCGATGCCGATCTTGGCCCTGGTCAGGTCCACCGTGGTGTTGACCCCGGTGGGATGGCCGAACTTGTAGTCCTTGTCGAAGTTGATGTCGTATTCCTCGATGGTGAGGGTCTTTGCCTGGGGGTTGACGTCCAGGCACTTGCCCTGAATGACTTCCGCGGCAAGGACCGGGGCCGCCGCAAGCAGGCCGGAAAGCAGCGCTGTGGCGCTGAAAATGGCGAACTTCCTCATTTCTCCACTCCGTATTGCGTGTGCATCGGTGCCCGGTGGGGCTATTCGGTGGCCAGGCCAGCGTTCTTCATCCGCAGTTCGTGGGCGGCACCGGTGAACATGATCTTGCATATCCACAGGCAGATGAGGCCGATGGCGCCAAGGATGACCACGGCGGCTGCATCGTTCATCTTGTACTGCTTGAGGATGATGGAAACCATGCAGGCGAGGACCGCGAGGCCGAAGGCAACGCGGATGCCGTAGCCTTTGGCGTACTTGGTGGCCACGGTGCCGATCTGCGCGCCGATGGCGGCGCCAGTAAGCATTACGAACACGGCCACGATTTCGATGCGGCCCTTGAGAGTGTAAGTGAAGGCGCCGTAAAGGCCGGAGACCATGACTTCGAACAGGTCGGTACCCACGGCGATGTGAGTGGGGCAACCGATCAGGTAGACAAGGGCAGGCATGCGCAGCAGGCCACCGCCGATACCCAGGAAGCCGGCCAGGACGCCCGTGGCCAGGCTGACGATGATGGGCAGCCACATGGAGCAGGTGATGCCGGCTTCGCGGAAGTGCATCATGGGCGGAATGTTGATGCGGTGCATGGTCTTGTACCAGGTGATTCCTTCCGCGCCGTGTTCACCCAGTTCGCCGCGCTTGCGCTTGCTTACGGCCTTTGCGTAGTCGGCAAAGACCATGAAGGCGATGAGCGCAAGCACCACCACGTATACCCAGCGCACCACGCTGCCCACAAGGCCGATGCGTTCGAGATGCATGACGATCTGCGCGCCGATCTCAATGCCGACCATGGTCCCTGCAAGCATGACGATGCCGAGTTTGTAGTCCACGTTGCCGAACTTCGAGTGCCGGATGGTGGAGATCATGGACTTGCCGGCGATGTGCGCGATGTCCGTACCGATGGCAAAGGCCATCGGAAAGCCCAGGATGTTGAGGCCGGGGGTCACCATCCACGCGCCGCCCATGCCGAAGAACCCGCCGATGACGCCCACCGAGAAGCCGATGAGCACAAGACCGGGCCACAGGATGTTCACGCCCGAAATGGGCATGTGCATGTACAACCATTCCATGTTTAGTTCACTCCTGGTGGTTTGCTCCGGTTAGTGCTCGATGATCTTGCGCTTGGTCAGGTCGATGCCGGTGGACATCATGATGCGGTCCATGATGACGCCGAGGATGCACCCCAGCAGGGCGGTGAGCACCACGGCCCATACGGCGAAGACCAGAATGTCGGTGTTGTAGAGGTTCGCGAAATATCGGTTCACGGGTGAGGTGAGCACCCGCGTGTCCGCCACCACGACAAGTTCCGCCGCCTTGCCACCCGCCGCCCAGAGCGACGACGGCACGAGCATGGGCACCAGAGCTGCAAGGCCGCCCAGCTTGGCCAGTTTCCTGTACATGTACTCCTCCGAAGGTATGGGGTTGTCCCGTTTCCGTCCGGCGTAATGCCGATACGTTGTTTCCGGGGTTGCGCTGTGGCTGCGAGCCCGTTGTTTCGCAATAAAAGCAAACCTCGGGCCATTCGAAGGTTGGCAGGGCGGTTGGCGAGAAAGGCGTTACTTTTCGTGTTTGCAGGGGGTTGCAATAGGCGGGTTGACGCTGCTTCTGGCAAGCGATATCGCAAGGTGGGCTGGCGTGGAGTTCCATGCTTCCGAATTTCAAGAAGGAGTTTTGGCAATGCCGGATATGGGACGGAGCGTCTTCGAAAAACTGTCGAATACCTTCAACTGGTTCAGGGACATGACCCTCAAGGGCAAACTCATGCTGGCCCTGTTGCCCCCCGTGGTTCTGACCCTGGCGGTTACCGGCTATCTTACCCACCTGCTTTCCAACACATTCATCCAGACTGGGCTGGAGCGCATCGCGGCCGTCCAGACCCAGGCCATGGCCCGGCAGGTGGAGGACTTTCTGGGGCATTGCAGGCAGGACCTGCTCATCGCCGAACAGCAGGCGGGTGAAGACAGGCTGCTGCGGGGCTTTCTGGAGCGTCGTCTGGCCATTTCCGGTACTAGATATTGCGAGCTTGCCAAGATCTCGCAAAAGGAAGGCGGCCATACCTTCTTCGTCATCAACGATGGCGAGATACTGACCCTGCCGGAGAACAGGCTGGACAAAATCCACCCCAATCCGTTCCTGTTCATCGAAAAGCTGCCCCCGCTGGAGTCCGGTGAAGTCTGGATATCGCCGGTCATGGAGGTGGAATATCCCTTCCCCTCCGAAACCAATCCCAATCGCAAGGTGTCTTCACAGGTCATCCGCATGGCCACGCCGTACGTCACGCCCGGGGGCGAACGGGGGCATTTGCTGCTGGCCCTGGACGTGCGCCAGATCCGCGACGTTCTTTCGCTGTACAGTTCGGCCCAGTCGCCGTTGCGGGGCGTGCAGTACAACGACGAGATACTGTACAGCTTCATGTTCGACACGGACGGCTGGGAACTGTTCCAGTCCGAGGACATCGATAAGCAGGATCCACCGTTGGCCACGTATCTCGCCCGCGCGGGGTTCGAGGGGACGCTGGGCAATCCGTACATTTCCTGTGCGTTTCGGCCAAGTTCGCTGCACAAGCCGTTCTGGCGGATGGTGCGCGCGATAAATGAGGGCCGGTCCGGCCTGGCAACCCTGACCAGCGCCGACTTCACGGCGGATACGCCCCAGACGGGCCTTCCGCGTGATTGCATCCAGGCCTATGCACCCGTGCGCTTCACCACCCGCCCGGAACAGGCCCCGGTGGTGTATGCGGGCATCGCCACCATGGATCGCAGCCAACTCACGCTGACCGCAGGGTACCGCCATATCGACATCATGCTGCTCATAACCCTGTGCACCATCGCCCTGATAGCCGCACTGGTCTATCTGGTGAGCCGGGTCATCGCGAAGCCCATCCTCAAGATGACGCATGCGGTGAGCACCGCATGGGCCTCGCAGGAAATGACCCCGGTGGACATTCCGCATTCCGGATACGAGACGGGCATGCTCCGGGATGCGGTGAACAAGATGATCGAGCGCATGCGCCATCAGTCCGAGCTTATCCGTTCAAAGGACGAGGCGTTGCGGGCGGTGAACATGCGGCGCAGGGCCGTCATCGACGATCAGTTGCAGGCGCAGATTACCGGGGCGTTGCAAGGGGGCCTGCCGGAATTCTGCGGTCTTGGGCCGAAGATCGAGCAGTTGAAGAGCGATGTGCTGAAGGCCGCGCGCGTGGACGTGGACGTGCTCATCGTGGGCGAGACCGGCACCGGCAAGCAGCTTACGGCAGAGGCCATCCACCGGCACAGCCGACGCTCCGGCGGGCCGTTCATCTGCGTGGACTGTGGCGCGCTGGACGAGAACCTGCTGCTCGACACGCTGTTCGGTCACGTGAAGTGGGCCTTCACCGAGGCCAAGAGCGAGCGCAAGGGGGCCTTTCTCAACGCCAATCAGGGCACCCTTTTTCTGGACGAAATCCAGACGGCGTCACCCAAGGTGCAGCAGGCGCTGTTGCGCGCGGTGGCCATGCGCAAGATCAAGCCGCTGGGCAGCGATTCGGAAATCGACGTGGACGTGCGCATCATTGCCGCCACCAACGTGAGCCTGGAACAGCTCATAGAGCGCAAGGCCTTTCGCGAGGACCTCTATTTCCGGCTTAAGGTCATTACCCTGTCCACGCCGCCCCTGCGCGAACACAAGGAAAGTATTCCGCTGCTGGCCGTGCGTTGCCTGGTGAACGCGGAAAAAAAGGCGGGCAAGCAAGGGTTGGGCTTCAGCAACGGCGCCATCGACAAGCTCATGGGGCACGACTGGCCGGGCAACGTGCGAGAGTTCATCAACCGCATCACCAATGCGGCGGTGATGGCGGAGAGCAACGTCATCCAAGCCGAGGACATCGTGCTCGAGGGCGATGCGGGGCGTCTGGCTCTGGTGAAAAGGGATGGAGACGTGGAGAAGGACGATACTGCGGGGGGGCTGTCACACGTCCTGCCGCACGATTTGCCGCGTGAGCTTCCGGACGGTGGGCACCTCGAACAGACCGACGGAGGGGCGGGACAGGCACCGTCCGGGGTGGCTGAACCCGGCCGGTCCGATCTGGACGGCGCTGCGGGTTTTCATGGCGGTGTGGGCGGGCCGGGCCGACACACGCTGAACAAGCGCCAGCAACTGGCCTACAGCCGTGTCCTGGCGCAGGGATCCATTACCCGGCAGGAGTACCAGAACTGCATTGGCGGGGGGCTGCCGGTGCGGACGGCCAACCATGACCTGCATGACATGGTGAAGCGGCGGGTGCTGGACAAGGTGGGACAGGGACCCTCCACGCGCTACGTTCTGGCGCACGGCGCGGGAAGCAAGGCCGCCGACGCCGACTGATACGTCCTAGGCCCCGGGCATGCCTCTTTGTCGCGCGGTGCGTGGCGCGGCTTGCCACGCCTTTCTCGATTTCCCACATTTCGGAACAGAGCGGGGCGCGGTTTTCACCGCGCCCCTTCTGTTCCGGGTCGTTTCCCCGCTTCCCGGTCAGCTCTCAAGGCAGCCGCGTGCCCGGCATTCGCCGTGCCGGACGCGCGGGGTATTCGTCTAGGCTTCGGGAGCGTCGGCCTCGGCAGGCTTTTCGGCGCTCTTGTCGGCCTTCTTGGACTTTCTGGGCGTGCCCTGCAGGCTCACCACGAACTTGCTGGGCGCGGGCTTGCGATGCTGGTTTTCCATCGACAGGCAGTGCGTGGGGCATGCATCGACGCACACCGAGCAGTACACGCAGGCAAAGGGATCGCAATCCCACTTGCCTTCCTTGGGGTCCACGGTGATGCACTGCGAAGGGCACTTGATCTGGCAGCTCTTGCAGAAGATGCAGTCGTGGATGTTGTTCACCAGTTTGCCGCGGAAACCCTCGTACGCCGGCCTCGTTTCGAACGGGTACAGCCGGGTGGAGTATTTCCCCATGATGTTCCGCAGCACGTTGCTGAGCATGTACATGGTCTTTGTCTCCTTGCTTACCGCTCGGTGCAGCTGATGCACGGGTCGATGGTCAGGGCCGCGATGGGCACGTCGGCAAGCTGCGCGCCGGGCAGCATGGCCAGAAGCGGCGGGATGTTGGCGAAGGTGGGGGTGCGGATGCGCACCCGCTCCATGTTCTTCGAGCCGTTGCCCTTGAGATAGTACAGCAACTCGCCGCGGGGCTGTTCGACACGGCAGACCACCTCGCCGGTGGGCTTGCCGGGAACCTTGACGGCCAGTTCGGTATCGGGCAGGCGCGAAATGGCCTGACGCACGAGATCCATGGATTGCAGCGTTTCCATGAACCGGACCTTGGAACGGGCCCAGCTGTCGCCCTCGGGCGAGGTGACGGGCTCGAAGTCCAGTTCGTCGAAGGCCGCGTAGCCAAGCTGGCGGGCGTCCTGGGCAACGCCGCTGCCGCGCAGGGTGGGGCCGACAGCGCCGAGCTGGAGGGCCTGTTCGGCCGTCAGCACGCCAACGCCCACGGTGCGCTTCTTCACGGTGTAGTCGTCGAGCATGGTCTTCATCAGCTGGCGCAGTTCCTTTTCCAGCTTGTCCAGCTCGTCGAGAATCCAGCGCTGCTGGGTCTTGTCCAGGTCGCGGCGCACGCCGCCCACCACGTTGACAGAGATGACCACGCGGTTGCCCGCCGTGGCTTCGTTGATGTCCATGACGCGTTCGCGGATCTTCCAGAACTGCATGAACAGGCTTTCGAAGCCGAAGCCGTCTGCGAACAGGCCGAGCCACAGCAGGTGGCTGTGGATACGGTGCAGTTCCGACCAGATCACCCGCAGGTACTTGGCGCGGGTGGGCACCTCGACGTTCATCATGGTTTCAAGGCCGTGGCAGTAGCACATGGCGTGGATGCACGAGCAGATGCCGCACACCCGTTCCACGATGTAGACCATCTGGTTGTAGTCACGGATGCTGGCGAGGGTTTCAAGGCCGCGATGCACGTATCCCAGGGCGGGAATGGCTTCGACGATGGTTTCATCCTCGACGACCAGTTTCAGGTGCAGGGGTTCCGGCAGAACCGGATGCTGCGGACCGAAAGGAATGATGGTGCGGGACATGAGACCTACCTCTTAATCCTTCTTCTGGATGGTGGAGATCTTGCAGAACGGCGCCGAGATGGTCGAGGTAATCTCGTCATCCAGGTACAGCGTACGGTTGAAATCCAGCACCAGGCCGTCGAACTTCAGGTTGAAATGGTCGCGCGACTCGTTTTCCACGAGCAGCGCGGCGAAGTAGACGGGAGAGATGCTGGGCACGGGCTGGTCCTTGGGGTGGGTCAGCCGGAAGTGGGTCATCTCGTTGTTCAGGTCGTAGTGGTAGAAGATATCCACGTTGCCGTCGCCAAGGTCCACCACGGACATGGTGACCAGGCGGTAGCCCTGGTCGAACATGCTCTTGGCCTGCGCGACCACGGCATCGACGGCGATGGGCGTTGCGTTCAGTATTTCGCTGTGCGTGGGCATTGCTGTCCTCGTTGCCCCGTGGGGGGCTCGCCGGTCCTTCCGGCGCTTGAGGGTTCGCGCCCGTCCCGCCCACGGGGGGGCAGGACGGCGCGGACGTCGGCGGGGGCATCCCGCCATGCGGCCTAGTCGATGACGGTCACCTTGGGCATCTCGCCAAGGCCGAGCTTGGCCTTCACCACGTCAAGGGCGGTGACGACGCCGTCGATGATGGCGTCGGGCTTGGCCGGGCAACCGGGCACGTACACGTCGACCGGGATGACCTGGTCGACGCCGCCCACCACGTTGTAGCACTCGCGGAACACCCCGCCCGAGGTGCCGCACGCACCGATGGCGATGACGGCCTTGGGGTCGGGCATCTGGTCGTAGATGTTCTTCAGCACCTTCTTGTTGCGGTGGTTCACCGTGCCGGTGACCAGCAGCACGTCGGCGTGCTTGGGGTTGCCCACGTTGATGATGCCGAAACGCTCCACGTCGAAGACGGGGGTAAGGCAGGCCAGCACTTCGATATCGCAGCCGTTGCACGACCCGCAGTCGAAATGCACGACCCACGGGGACTTCAGACGGCCTTTGTTGATCCAGTTCTCAAGCAGACCCATTATCGCCTCCTCCCCTTAGCTGACGTAGAGCCAGAGCAGGTTGAACACCGACAGCACAAGCCCCACGCCCAGTACGTTCTTCAGCATCCACGGCCAGGTCATGCGCGCGCAGATGTTGTCGATCAGGATTTCCGCCGCGTAGGTCACCACCAGCAGCGCGACCATGCCGACGATGCTGGTGTGCCAGAACAGCGAGCACAGGCCGAGGATGAGCACCACGTCGAACCAGTGGCCGATTTCCAGCAGCGCCAGGTGCGGCCCCGAGTATTCGGTCAGCACGCCGCGCACCAGTTCCTGGTGGGCATGGTGGCAGGCCGAGATGTCGAAGGGCGACTTGCGCAGCTTGATGGTCAGCGCGTAGCCGAGCGCGATGAACAGGAACGGCATGCTGAGCAGCAGCGGCTTGTCCATGGCGTAGATGTCGGCGATCTTGAAGCTGCCGGTGGCCATGGAGATGCCCACGAACACCACGATGATCAGCGGCTCGTAGGCCAGCATCTGCAGCAGTTCGCGCTGGGCGCCCACCTGGGCGTAGGGGGAAGGCACGGACAGCGCGCCCACCACCTGGAACACCGCGCCGATGGTCATGACGAAGAAGAGCAGCAGCAGGTCGCCCTGCATGAAGAACAGCAGCACGGCCAGGGCGGAGGACATCACGTAGATGTAGGCCGACATGACCTGCCACGAGTTGACCACCATGGGCGCTTTGCCCAGCAGCTTCAGCACGTCGTAGAAGGGCTGCAGGATGGGCGGCCCGAAGCGGGACTGCAGGCGGGCGGTGACGCGGCGGTCAACACCGGCAAGAAGGCCCCCGACCACCGGGGTGAGGGCAAGCCCGATGAGAGCGGCGATGAACGTAAGCATTACAGCACCCCCCCGAGCATGACCGCAAGCAGCACGATGGCGATCACGTTGATGGACTTCGAGAGTTTGGATTCACCGAACAGGGCTTCCAGGTAGTAGTTGCCCGCGGCGGCTTCCACGAACCCGTTCATGGGGCCGTTGAAGCCGATCTTGCCGTCCACCATCTTCTGCGCGCCGCCCATGTAGGGCAGGCTGGCAGCTTCGGGACCCACCTTCTTCGCGGCGCGCAGGGCGTACATGAAGCCCACGCCCAGCAGCAGGAACAGCGGGTACACCGCGAACACCCCGGCGTTGTTCTCGAACACGCCCATGGTCACGGTGTAGGCGGAAGCCTTGGCGTACAGGGCCGTGGCCGGGGCCACCAGCATGCTGTAGACGAAGGGCGAGAGCAGCGAGAGGCCCACGGCCCCGGCGGCCAGCAGCAAGAGCGGCAGGCGCACCGAGAAGGGCTGGTGTTCGGCGGGCGGGTTTTCGCCCGGCATGGTGGAGCCCAGCATCACCCCGGCCCAGCGGGCCCAGAACAGCACCGTCAGGGCGCTGCCCAGAGCCAGCATGATAACCAGCGGGGGCATGGCGGCGGTGGCGGTGGCGGCCGATTCGAGCGCCATCCACTTGGCCAGCAGCATGCCGAAGGGCGGCAGCATCATGGTCACGATGCCGATGACGGTGATCACCGCGGTGCGGGGCATCACCTTGAACAGGCCGCGCATGGCCTCGATGTCGCGCGAGCCGATCTTCTGCTCGATGGCGCCCACGCACAGGAACAGGAGGCCCTTGGAGATGGCGTGGAAGATGATCAGCATCACGGCGGCGGCGATGGCGGCCGAGGTGTTGATGCCCGCGCAGGCGATGATCAGGCCCAGGTTGGCGATGGTGGAGTAGGCCAGCACCTTCTTGCCGTTGCTCTGGCCTACGGCCAGGGCGGAGGTGGTGATGAAGGTGAACGCCCCGAAGATGGCGATGGCGGCGGAAAGCATGGTGCCCTGGTAGGCAGGGGCCATGCGGATGACCAGGTACACGCCCGCCTTGACCATGGTCGAGGAGTGCAGCAGCGCGGAAACCGGGGTGGGAGCCACCATGGCGCCGCACAGCCAGCTCTGGAAGGGCACCTGCGCGGCCTTGGTGAAGCCCGCGAAGCACAGGAAGGCCATGGGCAGCAGCATTGCCGCGGTCTTCATGCCGGGGGCGGCCGACTTGGCCAGGATGTCCTGCACCGAAAGGGTGCCGGTGCTCTTCTGCAGGAACATGAGCGCGGCCACGAAAGCGACGCCGCCCGCCATGTTCATCCACAGGGCGCGGGTGGCGTTGGTCTTGGCCTCGTCGGTGCCGTCATGCCCGATGAGCATGAACGAGCAAAGGGTGGTCACTTCCCAGAAGAAGTACATCCACGACAGATTGTTGGCCAGCACCAGGCCGTTCATGGCGCCCAGGAAGAGCAGCATGAAAAAGAAGAACCGCGGCTGGCGGCTCTTGGCGAGGTGCAGGTGCTCCTCGTGCTCCTTCATGTAGCCGAGGCCGTAGAAACAGATGAGGCCCCCCACGATGGAAATGATCAGCACCATGGTCAGCGACAGGCTGTCGGCGAAGAAGCCGGTGACCGGCGCCCCGTGGTCCATCAGGAAGAAGTCCAGATAGACCATGCCGAGCACCTGCAGCACCGTCAGCCCCATGATAAGCAGGTGCCCCATGCGCAGCGCGATGAGGAAAATGAACCCGAGAAGGGCGAAATCAAGAACGGTGATGAGGCCGTTGAGGCTGATGCCAAGAATGGCTTGGGGCGAGTAGGAAAACGAGCCGAGACCCGCCAGTCCCACCGCCGCCGCGGCGGTTATCGCCACCGATACCGGGACGATGATGCTGCGCGCGGCGTCGCCCCTGACGAAATAGACCGCCAGGGCAGCTAAAAGTGGAAACACGACGCTTCCGAAGACAAGGGTGTCCAGCATACGCACCTCGTAACAAAG
The DNA here is from genome assembly GCF_003402415.2 of Nitratidesulfovibrio sp. HK-II. NCBI lineage: Bacteria > Pseudomonadati > Thermodesulfobacteriota > Desulfovibrionia > Desulfovibrionales > Desulfovibrionaceae > Nitratidesulfovibrio > Nitratidesulfovibrio sp. HK-II. Next base: position 3,443,235 of record NZ_AP036014.1, on the reverse strand, counting down.
GACAAAGGAGAGCCGCGCCGCCTCCGGGTGGACGTCGCCGCTCACGGATTGCATGCCCTACAGGCATGGGCCCTTGGATTCCCGCACGGATTCTATGTCCCGCCAACCTGGAAACGTCAAGGAAATTGTAAAATAGTACAGGTGGTTGGTCGCACAGTCTAATTGGCAGGTAGGAATTAGCGCATGTCTCACATGTGAGCATTGCTTTTATTTGCGGGAGCATGGAATGGCGAGTTGCGCGGGCAAACATGCCGGAACGTGCGTCCGCGTCGCGGCGGGCGCGGGATCAAGGCAATGCCGCGGGTGCGACAGGGGAGCATCAGGGGAGCGATAGGGGCGCATTCGGGATGTGTCCGGGCATGCAGATGGGGCGCGCAACGAGGGGGCGGTTTCCCGCACCCTGGCGCGGGAGGCGTTTTGAGTGGCCGGGCTGGTCGCCGACGCGGCGGGGGAGGGGCGTGTGTATCCGTTGGCGCGGGCGGATATGGCGCGGGCGGCAGGCGGTGGGCCGCCGCTCCGGAGCGGCTGCGCGCCCTTCGAGCATGTGGCGAAAGGGTACAAGCGCGAGGGCGGCGCGGGGTGCGCCGTGAGTTGTGCTGATGAGCTTTTATTACAGAGCGTTGACGGGCTATTGACTTTCTTAAACACTCGTTTAAGTAGGCCGAACGCCCTCCGGTGCGGACCGGAGATGCGCGGCCCGCCAGCGCGGGGCCGCATCCTGCCCCCGTGCCCCGGCCTCGGCCCTGGCCACGCCCACATGCCCTACGGACATCCCATGCACGACGCCTTGCCGGACTTCCATCCCTCCGCCTCTCTCGAACGCGCCCAGGCCGCGTCCGCCGACAACGCCGCCGCTCCTGCCCGTCAGGGCATGGCCGGTCCGGACATGGCTGGTCCGGGTGCTGCTGGTACGGGTACGGCCAGCCCGGACAGGAACGCAGCCGATGCGACCGGCCAGGACAGCCGGGCGCGCATTCTGGCCGCCGCTGGCGAGACCTTTGCCGAACTGGGCTTCCACCGCGCCTCGCTGCGCCAAATCTGCCGCCGGGCGGGCGTCAACGTGGCCCTGGTGAAATACCACTTCGGCGACAAGCAGGGCCTGTACCGCGAGGTGCTGCTGCAACCCTTTCCGGAACCGCCGCTGCCCCCAGCGGGCACGCCCGGCGAGGCGCCCGGCGCCGCCGCCGAACCTGCCGACCCGGAAACACGATTGCGCGCCTTCATCCATTCGCAGTTGCACCGCACGCGCGGTTCGCGTCGGCCCGACTGGTACAACAGGCTGCTCATCCGCGAGATGACCGACCCCACCGGCGTCATCGGCGACATCGTGGGCCGGGTCATCGGCGCGCGCGCCGGGTACCTGGCCGAAACGGTGCGCGAGTTGCTGGACGAGCCGGAGCGCACCTGCGCCGTGGCCCTGTGCGCGCTCAGCGTGGTGGGGCAGAGCCTGCACCACCACTTCGCGCGGCACGTCATCCCGCTGCTGTATCCTGAAATTTCGTACGACGCCGCCAGCCTTGACGAGCTGGAGGACCACATCACCGCCTTCTCCCTGGCGGGCATAGCCGCCCTGCGGGCGCGCCTGCGCGACGGACACCCGGAATCCCCCGACGAAGCGGCGTCGCGCGCCGCATCCGCCACCCCCACTCCCAGCCGCAAACGGAACCCCGCATGAACACCTCCACCCGATCCCCCATCGCCCCCTCGCCGTCCGTCCGGGGCCTTGCGCCCGCCCGGAACCTTCCGTCCGCCCGTCCCCGCGTCCGACGGCTTCTGCCCGCCCTGTCCGCGCTGCTGGCCTTGGCCCTGCTGGCCGTGCTGGCGGGCTGCTCCGGCGGCGATGACGCCGCCAAGGCCAAGCCCCAGAAGCGCCCGGTGCCCGTGGCCACGGCCCTGGCCGAGCGGCGCGATCTGCCCGTGGTGGTGCGCACCGTGGGCAACGTGGAGCCCTACGCCACGGTGTCCGTGAAGTCGCGCGTGGACGGCCAGATCGTGGGCGTGCACTTTCGGGAAGGGCAGGACGTGCGCAAGGGCGACCTGCTGTTCTCGGTGGACCGCCGGGTGCTGGAGGCCGCGCTGAACGAGGCCCAGGCCAAGCTGCAGCGCGACCGCGTGCTGCTGGCCAAGGCCGACGACGACGTGCGTCGCTTCGAGGCGCTGGTGGCCGACGGCTACATCAGCCGCGAACAGTTCGACCAGTACCGCTCCACGGCCGATTCGCTGCGGGCCACGGTGCGCGCCGACGAGGCCACGGTGGAGACGGCCAGGGTGCAGCTTTCGTACACCACCATCACCGCGCCCATGTCGGGCCGCGCCGGGCAGGTCAAGGTGGACCAGGGCAACATGGTGCGCGCCGGGGCGGATACGGTGCTGGTGGTCATCGACCAGATAGAGCCCATCTACGTGGGCTTCGCCCTGCCGGAAATGCACCTGGCCGCCGCCCGCGCGCGCCTGGCCGCCGGGGGCGTGCCCGTGGAGGCGCGGGTGCCCGGTCCCGGCACGGGCGACGGCGGCAAGGCCGACGGCGGGCCCGGCACAGGCACGGCCGTTTCCGCGCGCGGGGCGGTGACCTTCGTGGACAACACGGTGAACACGGCCACCGGCACCATCCGCATGCGCGGCACCTTCGCCAACGAATCGCGGGTGCTCTGGCCCGGCCAGTTCGTGGACGTGTACGTGGAGCTGGGCGCGCTGCCCGGCGCGGTGGTGGTGCCCTCGCAGGCGGTGCAGACCGGCAGCCAGGGGCTGTTCGCCTACGTGGTGGGACAGGACAACACGGTGCAGTTGCGCAAGGTGCGCACCGGGCTTTCCCACGGCGGCTCCGTGGTGGTGGAAGAGGGCGTGGCCCCCGGCGAGCGGGTGGTGGTGGACGGCCACCTGCGCCTGACCCCCGGCGCGCTGGTGGAGGAAAAGGCCCCGGCGGGCGCTGCTCCGGCCTCGGCCAAGCCCGTCACCCCCGGCGACCCGGCCAGCCAGTCCGGCCAGCCCGGCCAGTCCGGCCCGTCCGGCCAGTCCGGCCCGTCCGGGCAATCTGGCCAGAAGGTCGAGTCCGGCGGCAAGGGCGCGGCCCCGGCGGAGGCGCGCCAGTGAACATCGCGGCGTTCTTCATCCGCAGGCCGGTGACCACCTGCCTGGTCATGCTGGCCATGTTCCTGTTCGGGGTGGTGGGCTACCGCAACCTGCCGGTGAGCGACCTGCCCAACGTGGACTTTCCCACCATCCAGGTTACGGCGGAACTTTCCGGGGCCGACCCGGAAACCATGGCCAGCGCCGTGGCCACCCCGCTGGAGCGCCAGTTCGCCACCATCGCGGGCATCGACTCCATGACCTCGTCGAGCACCCTGGGGCGCACGCGCATCACCATCCAGTTCGCCCTCGACCGCGACATCGACGCGGCCGCGCTGGACGTGCAGTCGGCCATCTCGCAGGCGCAGCGCCGCCTGCCCGACGACATGACCACGCCGCCTTACTTCCGCAAGGTCAACCCCGCCGACCAGCCCATCCTGTACATCGCGCTCACCTCGCCCACCCTGCCCCTGTCGCAGGTGAACGAATACGCGGACACCATGCTGGCCCAGCGCATCTCCATGGTGGCCGGGGTGGCCCAGGTGCAGGTGTACGGTTCGCAGAAGTACGCGGTGCGCGCCCAGGTGGACCCGCGCGCCCTGGCCACGCGCGGCCTTGGCCTTGACGAGGTGGCCAAGGCCATTGCCGATTCCAACGTCAACCTGCCCACCGGAACCCTGCAGGGCGACCACACCTCGCGCAACATCCAGGCCAGCGGCCAGCTGTTCGACGCCGCCTCGTACCGGCCCATGGTGGTGGCCTGGCGCGATGGCGCGCCGGTGCGCCTGGGCGAGCTTGGCCGGGTCATCGACAGCGTGGAGCAGGACAAGCAGTTCACCTGGTTCAACGACACGCGCGGCATCGTGCTGGCCGTGCAACGCCAGCCCGGCTCCAACACCGTGGCCGTGGTCAACGCGGTGAAGGATATCTTGCCCTCGTTCGAGCGGCAGTTGCCCGCGTCGGTGCAGCTGAACGTGATGTACGACCGCTCGCAGACCATCCGCGAATCGGTGGACGACGTGAAGTTCACCCTGGTGCTCACCGTGTTCCTGGTGGTGCTGGTGATCTTCCTGTTCCTGCGCAGCCTTTCGGCCACGGTCATCCCCAGCCTGGCCCTGCCCATGTCGGTGGTGGGCACCTTTGCGCTGATGTACGTGTTCGGGCACAGCCTGGACAATCTGTCACTGATGGCCCTGACGCTGGCCGTGGGCTTCGTAGTGGACGACGCCATCGTCATGCTCGAGAACATCGTGCGCCACAAGGAAATGGGCAAGCCGGTCATGCAGGCGGCCCTGGACGGGTCGAAGGAAATCGGCTTCACCATCATTTCCATGACCATCTCGCTGGCGGCGGTGTTCATTCCCGTGCTGTTCATGGGCGGGGTGGTGGGGCGGCTGTTCCGCGAATTCTCGGTGGTCATCATGGTGGCCATCGGCCTTTCGGGCGTGGTCTCGCTGTCGCTCACGCCCATGCTGTGCAGCCGCTTTCTGAAGCCGCACGGCGCGGAGCGCCACGGCCGCGTGTACAACGCGCTGGAGGCGTTCTTCGACGGGTTGCTGCACATCTACGAGCGCAGCCTGCGCTTCACCACCCGCCACCACTTCATCACCTTTCTCGCCTCGCTGGGCGTGCTGGGCCTGACGGCGTGGCTGTTCGTGGTCATGCCCAAGGGCTTTCTGCCCAGCGGCGATACGGGGCAGCTTTCCGGCTTCACCGAGGCGGACCAGTCCATCTCGTTCGACGCCATGGTGCGCAACCAGACCGCCCTGCATGGGGTGCTGGCGGCGGACCCGGCCATCGCCTCGTTCACTTCCATCGTGGGTGCTGGCGGGCCCAACCTTGGCGGCAACGCCGGGCGGCTGATCATCATGCTGAAGGACCGCCACCAGCGCAAGGAAACTCCGGAGCAGATCATCCAGCGGCTGCGCCCGAAACTGAACACCCTGCCGGGCATCCAGGCCTTCGTGTCCAACCCGCCGTCCATCAACATCGGCGGGCGCACCACCAAGAGCCTGTACCAGTACACCATCCAGGGGCCGGACACCGAGGAACTGTACCGGGTGGCACCGCTGCTTGAAGAAAAAATGCGCACCCTGCCCGGCTTGCAGGACGTGACCAGCGACCTGCAACTGAAAAACCCCGAGGTGCGCGTGACCATCCACCGCGACAAGGCGGCGGCCCTGGGGGTTTCGGCCCAGCGCATCGAAGAGGCGTTGCAGTCGGGCTTCAGTTCGCGGCAGGTATCCACCATCTACGCGCCCACCAACGACTATGGAGTGCTGCTGGAACTGCTGCCCGAATACCAGCGCGATGCCTCGGTGCTGCCGCTTTTGTACGTGCGGGCCAATTCCGGCATGCTGGTGCCGCTGGACACCCTGGCCAGCCTCAGCGAAGGGGTGGGGCCGTTGTCGGTGAACCATTCCGGCCAGTTGCCATCCGTGACTGTGTCGTTCAACCTGCGGCCCGGCGTGGCCCTGGGCGAAGGCGTGGCCCAGGTGGAGCAGGTGGCTTCGCCCCTGCTGCCCGCCGACGTGGTGGGGTCGTTCCAGGGCACGGCGCAGGCCTTCCAGAGTTCGCTGCAGGGCATGACCGTGCTGCTGGCCCTGGCGGTGTTCGTCATCTACATCGTGCTCGGCATCCTGTACGAGAGCTTCATCCACCCGCTGACCATCCTTTCCGGCCTGCCCTCGGCGGGCATGGGCGCGCTGCTCACGCTGATGTTCTTCGGCTACGACCTGAACCTGTACGCCTTCGTGGGCATCATCATGCTCATCGGCATCGTGAAGAAGAACGCCATCATGATGATCGACTTCGCCATCGAGTCGGAGCGCAACGAGGGGCGCGAACCGGCCGACGCCATCTTCCACGGGTGCCTGGTGCGTTTTCGGCCCATCATGATGACCACCATGGCCGCGCTCATGGGCGCACTGCCCATCGCCGTGGGCTTCGGCGCGGGGGCGGAGGAGCGCAGGCCGCTGGGCCTGGCCGTGGTGGGCGGCCTGATGGTGTCGCAGCTGCTGACCCTGTACATCACCCCGGTGTACTACATGTACCTGGACAGGCTGAGCCGCTGGCTGCAGCGCAAGATGGGCCGCGCCCTGGGCAACGAGCGGAGCGCGCCGCAACCGCAGGCGTAGCGCGCCCGGCGGCATTCCCGTATCCGCCGCGAGTGGCCCTTGCCCCATGACGAAACACCCCCGCCGATGCGCGCATCGGCGGGGGTGTCGTCGTCCAGGGAGGCAGGCGTGGAGCCGCACGCGGGCGGGAATGCGCGCGCCCTAGCGAACGGCGATGCCGTTGCCCCCGCGCCGCTTCACCGCGTACACCGCGCCGTCTGCGCGGGCCACCATGGCCTGCACGGCCAGGGGCGCGCCCTCGCCCGCGCAGGCGGCGTTGCCCGCGTCGGTCACCGGGGCCAACTGGCAGGCGGCGTCGGCGTTGCCGTCGCCTTGCGGGCGATAGCGGGCGATGCCGATGCTCAGGGTGCAGCCGTGGGACTGGCACTGGGCGAAGCGGTGGCGGATGCGTTCGGCCACGGTGCGCACGGCGTTCTCGTCCGGGCAGGCGAACAGGATGCCGAACTCGTCGCCGCCGATGCGGCAGGGGGTGTCGGTGCCCGCGCGCACCGCCTCGGCGATGACGTCGCCCAGCAGGCGCAGCAGTTCGTCGCCCGCAGCGTGGCCGTGGGTGTCGTTGACGGCCTTGAAGCGGTCGCAGTCCACCAGCATCAGATGGAAGGGCGGGCGCAGCCGGGCCTCGGCGGTCAGCTCGGCCATGCGCCGCTCGAAGTGGCGGCGGTTGAACAGGCCGGTCAGCGGGTCGCGCACGGCCAGTTCCTCCATGTGCCTGGCGCGGCTGTCCGTGGCCTCCAGCCGGGCCATCAGGTGCCGCTCGCGGCTGGCCACCAGGTGAGCCATCCATTCCAGGTTGCGCTTCAGGCGCAGCAGTTCGTGCTCGTCCTCCTGCTCGTTGGGCAGCGCCAGGGGGCGCGGCTGGCGGCCTTCGCGCAGGGCCAGGCAGAACACGTTGATCTCGCGGATGTCGCGCAGCAGCACGAAGCGGCAGACCAGCCCGGCCACGGGAATGCACAGCACCAGCGCACCGGCCAGGTACAGGGCCACGGCCAGGATGATGTCGTCGTACACGGCCAGGGGCAGCGCCCGGGGCAGGCCGGGCACCGCGGGCAGCACGGCGCGGCCCTGCGATTCCAGGTGGTGCAGCAGCACCCCGGCGGGGGCGGCCACCACCAGGAACAGCGCGATGGCCAGCCGGGTGCGCGGGTTCAGCGCGTCCACGCCGCGCCAGAAGGCGTCGGTCAGGCGGCGCAGCCAGCGGGGGGCGGCAAGGGGCAGACCCCATGCGCGCGCGGCGGCGTCGGTCCGGTTCGCGGGGTGTGCGGCGTCGGCGTGCGCGCCGCCGGTATTGCAGGAATGAAGGTGATTCATGCGGGCACCGGGATCATCAGGCCGCGCGGCGTGGCGCGGCCGTCTTCCCACGTGTCTTCCCATGTGGCGCTCCGTGGGGCGGTGATATCGTTTCGGCGGGGGGGCTCGGACCCACCCGCCGCGCCAGTGCCGCCCACTGCGCCAGTGCCGTTGGTCGCGGTTGCCGTGGTGACGGCGGACGTTTCGGGCGAGTGGGCAGGGCGCGCGCCGGGGGCGGCGTCATGCATGGCATCGGGCACGGCGTGCCCGTGGCGGCAGCAAGGGGCCACGGCGGCGCTGGCAATCTCGGGGCGTGGCGGCAAGGGCGCGGTGATGGCGCGGTGCAACTCGTCGCGCACGTTCACAAAGGCCCGCACCACGGCGGGGTCGAACTGGCTGCCCGAGCAGCGCAGCAGTTCCGCCTCGGCCTCTTCGAAGCGCATGGCCGGGCGGTAGGGCCGGTGCTGGAGCATGGCGGACAGGCTGTCCGCCAGGGCGATGATGCGCGCGCCAAGGGGGATGGCCTCGCCGTGCAGGCCGTTGGGGTAGCCCCGGCCGTCCCATCGTTCGTGATGGTGCAGGATCATGGCGGCCACGCCCTCGTCGGCAAGGTCGGCCACGGGGCTCACGATGCGCGCGCCGATGACCGGGTGGGCGCGCATGTGTTCCCATTCCTGCGGGGTCAGGGTGCCCGCCTTCAGCAGCACGGCGTCGGGCACGCCGATTTTGCCGATGTCGTGCAGGTGCCCGGCCACGTGCACCCGGTCGGCGTCGGCCGGGGAAAGGCCCATGGCCCGCGCCAGCAGAAAGGCGGCCAGGGCCACTTCCTCGGAATGCGAGCGGGTGTGGGCGTCCTTGGCGTCGATGGCGTTGCCGAGCGACTCCGCGAACTGGTGCAGCAGGATGCTCAGCATGGCCCGCCGCTCCGGTGTTTTGCGGATCAGGACGCCGGAATGGGCTGCCGATATCGTGATGTTGAAAATCATTCTCATGAAAAAGGGAGATATCCCCATCCCCCGGCAAGGTCAATGGGGACGGAATGGTGGAATGGCGGATTGTCCGGAAAAAGTGGACGAGGCTCGGATGGGGCAGAGCGCGGCCGGATGCGGCCGGGGATGGGGCCGGATGGGGTCAAATGGGGTCGTGAGGAAGTCTGACGGGGCAGGAACGGGCTGCACTGGGCCGTTAAGGAGACGGGCGGGGGGGCTGGCGACGGCGGGAGCCGGGCAAGCGCGCCCGGCGGTTCATCCGTAGGAATGGAGCCGCCGGGCGCGTGAAGTTCCGGGAGTGAACCGTCAGGAAAGGTCGATGATGGCTTCGATCTCGATGTTCGAGCCCAACGGCAGCGCGGCCACCTGAATGGTGGAGCGGGCCGGGAAGGGCGCGGCGAAGAATTCGCCGTAGGCGGCGTTCATGGCGGCAAAGTCGGCCAGGTTGGTGAGGAACACGGTGACCTTGACCACCTTGTCCAGGTCCGCCCCGGCGGCCTTGGCCACGGCCTGCACGTTGCACAGGCACTGGCGGGTGCGCGCGGCCATGTCGCCCTCCACGAAGGCGCCGGTGGCCGGGTCCACGGGCAACTGGCCGGAGACGAACAGCAGTCCGCCGCAGGCGAGGCCGGGGGAATAGGGGGCGACCGGGGCGGGGGCTCCGGCGGGGATGATGGCGGTGCGTTGGGCCATGGGGGGCTCCTGCGGGTTGCGGGGAAGGAACGCGGCGGAAGCGCCGCGCGGGCAACGTACGTCGACGGCGCAGCCTAGCCGCGCGGCCCCGTGGTTGTAAAGGCGTGGCGGCGGCAACGCGCGGCCCCCGGCTGGTTGCCGCGCGCGTATCCCGGCGTGCGTCGGCGGTTACTTCTTGCCCTTGCCCTTTGCCTTGCCATCGTAGGGATAGTCGTCTCCGCCCTTGCCCTTTCCACCCTTGTCGGGCTTGCCGCCCTTGCCCTGCCGACCGTCGTCCGCGTGCCCGCCCTTGGCGTGCTTGTCGTCGTGCGTGCCGTCCTTGCCGCCTTGATCACGATCACGGTCGCGGTCACGATCACGGTCGCGGTCACGATCACGGTCGCGATAGTAGTCGCGGTACAGGTCACGGTCGTCGTCGCGGTTCCAGCCGCCCTTCTTGTTCTTGGAGTGCCCCACGCCCAGCGAGCCGGGGTGCGCGCCCGCTTCCTTGGCCACCTGGCCCCAGCCCATGCCCGATTCGCGCATGGCCCGGATGCGCGAGGGCGACATGCCCGATTCGCGCGACAGGTTTTCGATGCGGGCGTCTTCCAGCTTGTATTCGGAATCGCGCCAATCGCGCTCGTAGCGCGAGATGGCATCCCGGTCGCCAGAGGAGCGCACGCGGTCGTAAGCATCGCGCGCGCGGTCGGCTTCGCGCACGGCGTCGTCGATGGCCCCGATGACCGACGCGGCATCGGCGGCCGTGGCGTTGCGGGGCATGCCGGGCAGCAGCAGGATGGCCGCCAGGGCCAGCGCCAGCAGCAGGGCCGGCGGCTGCGGAAGGGCGAACACCGATCGGCGCGCGACATCATGCGAACGAAACATGCGAAACCTCCTGTGATCGTGGGGACGCGGAAGCGACGAGACCCCAGCGCCCCGTCTGCCGCGTCCGGTATTTCTCATTATGTTTTTCTATGAATTTTAAAGAGAAGTGTAAAGCCGGGTCGATGCAGTGCCCGCCGCCGCCGTTTCTCGGGGCTTGCGCTCCGTCGCGGCTTCCCATAGGCGGAAGGGCAATGAGGAACGCATGAAATACCTGCTCGCCGTCACCCCCCATGAAGACGCCCTGCACGTGCTGCGCGCCAGCTTTGCCGACGACGTCACGGTCATTCCCTGCCGCACCCGCGCAGAAGCGCTGGCGCAGGCCACCGGCCGCGCGCACGACATGGTGCTGATCGACCTCGGCCTGCTGCTGGAGGGGCGCGAACCCTCGCGCCGGGTGCTGCACGAGGCGGTGTGGGAGGTGAAGCGCCGGGTGCCCTCCGCCGAGATCATCGTGCTGGCAGAGGCCGACGCGGTGCGCCACGCCGTGGACGCGGTGCAGGCCGGGGCCGGGGGCTACCTGCCGTACCCCCTGCTGGAGGAGGAGGTGCGCCTTGTCGCCCAGAAGCTGCACGAATCGGCGCTGGTGCGGTCCGAACTGGACTACCTGCGCGACCGCCACTGGGCGGGCGACGCGGTGGACCTGGCCCACACCAACAGCCCCCGCATGCGCGAGGTGTTCGACAAGGTGCGGCTGGTGGCGGGCACGCGCAGCACCGTGCTGCTCACGGGCGAGACGGGCACCGGCAAGAGCCTCATCGCCCGGCTCATCCACAACCACAGCAACCGGCGTTCGCGGCGGTTCATCAGCGTGCACTGCGGGGCCATCCCGGACACGCTCATCGAAAGCGAACTGTTCGGCCACGAGAAGGGCGCGTTTACCGGCGCGGTGCGCAAGAAGCCGGGAAAGTTCGAGATTGCCGAGGGCGGCACCATATTTCTGGACGAAATCGGCACCGTCAGCCAGTCGGCCCAGATCAAGCTGCTGGGCGTGCTGCAGGACCGCGCCTACCAGCGGGTGGGGGGCGAGGCGTTGCTGCGGGCCGACGTGCGCGTCATCGCCGCCACCAACGAGGATCTGGCCGCGCTGTGCGCGCAGGGGCGCTTTCGGCGCGACCTGTATTACCGGCTCAATGTCTTTCCCGTGGACGTGCCGCCCCTGCGCGAGCGCAAGGAAGACCTGCTGCTGCTGGCCGAACTGTTCGTGCGCCGCTACAACGCCCAGATGGTCAAGGACATCCGGTCCATCCATCCGGAGGTCATCGACGCCTTCATGGGTTACGACTGGCCGGGCAACGTGCGCGAACTGGAAAACCTCATCGAACGGGCCTGCATCCTCGAGGGCAGCACGGTGCTCATGCCGGACAGCTTTCCGGCGGAATTCTTCGGCCCCGGCGGGGGCGGGCGGCTGGCCACGGTGGACACCACCCTGCCCCTGGCCGAGGCGCGCCGCCGCTCGGTGGACGTGTTCGAGCGGGCCTACCTGGAACGGGCTCTGGCCCAGTGCGGGGGCAGCGTCCAGCGCACCGCCGCGCTTGCCGGGGTGACCACCCGGCAACTGCACACGCTGATGACCCGGCACGGCCTGCGCAAGGAGGATTACAAACTGCGCGGGTAAGGACCGCCGCGCGTCATCCTCCGCACCGGATAGCGGGAGCCCCGCGCGGGGCTGACCCGTCTGGTCGCCACTGCCGGGCGTCGGACCATGCCCGGACGCGCCCTGCACGCCGACGGCGGGATCGTTCCCCGCCGTCGGCGTGCGGCGTTCTGGTGGGTCGCGGCCTGGAGATGCAATAAAGCGGAAGTATGAATTCTCTTTTGTAAATTTCGGAACTTTAAATTCTGATTGTTGCGCTGTTTCTTCATATACAGTATGTTACATGATAGTATTGAGCAGGGAAACGGCAGGTTAGGTGTTCTTTCATGCAGGGCTGAACGGGCAATCCGTAAAAAAAGGAATTCAAAGTTCCTATTTTTGTCGTGCGTATACAGAAAGTCTAGAAAGAACGCCAAGTTGGCGGTATGGCGCGGAAAATGCTGTCCATGCGGAATGGATTCACGTCATCCTTCGCGCAACGAGCCCAACGGGCCCGATCTGGCGGCCGCCACGTCCGGCATGATTGCCCCCAGCGTGCGCGGCGGGCTTTCCGGAGACTCCGGCGAGCTCGAGGCCCCCAAGGGGGGCACGGCGGGGCCCCTCGCTGAAGAAGGGCGGCAGGCCGCGCGGGGCCACGGTTCCCTGGTGTCCGTGACGGGTTATGTCCTGCCGGATGCGTGGGGCGAGAATTTCGAGGTTTCCGGCGTGCTCATTGCCGATGACCGCGAACGCGAACTGGTGGTGGGCAACGTGGCGGAGCATCCGGCGCTGCTGGAACTGTGCCGCCGCAAGGTGACGGCCACGGGCTGGCTGGCCGCGCGCGACGGGCGGTTGCTGCTCACCGTGCGGGAGTTCGGGGTGGTGGATGCGGCGGGGTGAATTTGGGGGGCGCGTGACAAGGTTTGATGCGCCCGGAGCGGGACAGGCGGCGCGGAACCGGGGATGCCGGGGCACGGCGTGCCGACTCGCAAGGGTCCGCGCAGGGTGGTCGCCCGCGCGGTGGGAATGTCAAGGCAAGGACGAGGGCCGGATCATGATGGCGCGGACGGAGGAAGGGATGAGCGGCGGCAGGGTCTTTGCGGCCGTGGTGGCGCTGTTGCTGGTGCTGCTGTCGAACTGGATGCTGACGGCAACACCGGCCCATGCGGCGGGCATGACCATGGCCCCGGAAACGCCCGAAGTGGTGGTGACCGGCGTGGTGGTGGTTACCGACGACGGCCCGCTGCTGGAGACCATGGATGACCGCATCTTTCTGCTGCGGGGCGTCACCGATCTTGAGTTGGACGGGCTGGAAGTGGTGGTGACGGGCATCGCCAGCCAGATCGAGGACGGCTATTTCACCCTTGACGTCACCGGCTATTCGGTGGTGGACGAGGACAACGGGGAATCCGCGCCGCAGGCGTCGCACCTGTACGGGGTGGATACCGCGTATCTGGGACGTCGAATCTAGGCATGTTCCGGCGATGCACGCTGCTCCGCGATTGAGGGGCAGCGCCCCGCCGTGCGCGCGGGGCACAGGACGGACACGGCGTTACAGCCCCTAGGGCGCGAGGCGGAGTGTCCGTTTGTTTTTTCATGGCGGGCCGCGGTCTGCCGCGTCGCAGCGAGGTGCATCCCATGGCCCGGCAGCCCGCGTTCTACATACCGCACGGCGGCGGACCCTGCTTCTTCATGGACTGGACCCCGCCCGGCACCTGGGACGCGCTGGCCGCATGGCTGCGCCGCCTGCCCGAAACCTTGCCGGAACCGCCCGCCGCGTTGCTGGTCATTTCCGCCCACTGGGAAGAGCCCGTCTTCACCCTGGCCACCACGCCCGATCCGGGGCTGCTGTTCGACTACTACGGCTTTCCGCCGCACACCTACCAACTGCGCTGGCCCGCGCCGCCCGCGCCGGGCCTGTTTCCCCGCGTGCGCGCGCTGCTGGACGGGGCGGGCATTTTCCTTGACGAAGACCCGGAGCGCGATTTCGACCACGGGGTGTTCGTGCCGCTGCTGCTCTCGTACCCGCAGGCCACCATCCCCACGTTGCAACTGTCCATGCGCCACGACCTGGATCCGGCGGCCCACCTGGCGCTGGGCCGCGCCCTTGCGCCGCTGCGCGACGAGGGCGTGCTGGTGGTGGGCAGCGGCATGAGCTACCACAACATGCGGGCCTTCCGCCGCGCCGACAACCTGCCCCTGCCCGATTCGGACGTGTTCGACACCTGGCTGACGGCCACGGTCACCGACGCGGACCCGGCGCGGCGCAACCACGCCCTGGCCCGCTGGCAGGCGGCCCCGGCCGCGCGCGACTCCCATCCCCGCGCAGACCACCTGCTGCCGCTGATGGTCGTTGCGGGGGCGGCGGGCGATGATATCGGGCAACGGGTGTTCGCCTGCCGGGCCATGGGGGCCACCATCGCCGCGTACCGTTTCGGGTAGCGTCGGCCGGGAAGGGGCGCGGCGGCGTCCGCTGTCCGGTCTTTTCCGGGGGAATACGGCGGTGCCGGGGCGGAAAGGTCGCGCTGTATGGATGCGCAATGATCCGGAATAAAAGGTAATTTTCCGCAAGGTATTTTTTTTACGCGCCCTTGCCCGGCAAACGCTTGCATTTTCTGGAAAGGGGTAATATTTCGCAATGTTGTGTGGGTCCGAAGGGCGGACCCTTTCCCGTTCGCGCGAGAGACATCTGTGAACACCATGGAAGGCATCAGGACTATTCAGGGGTACATCGTGCCGCTCACCCTGAAAGGGCACGACGACATGGCCGCCAAGGTGGCCGTGGCCGCCGGGGATACCGAGTTCCACATCATCCCGCGCGGCGCCGGGGCCGACCTTGCGGCGCACATCAACGCCCATGTGGAGATCGTGGGCACGGTGCGCGAAAAGGACGGCGAGATGCTGGTGCAGGTGCGCAGCTACAAGCTCACCGACGGCTACGAACACGAGTGGTACGACGACGACGCGGAATAGCCCGCCGTCGCCGCATCGCCGCCATCGGGCAGTTTCATGGTGCGCGCGGGCCGTGGCCGCGCGGCTCTTCGTGTTTGCCCGCCCTTTCATGTCCGGTCTGCCCGGTCTGCCAGGTCAGGTCCAGTCACGCCCGATTCACCCGGTTCGTTCGATTCGTCCGATTCATCGATTCATCCGGGGGCGCAACCGGCCCCTTCAGTGCGAACTGGGCCCGTCGGTTTCGCGTTCCGTCACGTCCGCGCCCTTCCCCTCCAGTCCATTTCGGCGATGTCCTTTTGTGCGCCCGCCGTCGGTGCGCTCTCCGTTTCCGGGCCTGCACGGCGCTTGATCCGCTGTCCGCACGCGCAGCCTGCCCTTGGCGCGGCTGGTGGGGCGTGGTAGATTGCCCCAATGCGCGAAACCGTCCCTCCGTTCCGAGAACCCACCCTCAAGGGCGACTACCGGCGGCCCGACCCGGACGCCCATGCCGGGGCGCACGAGCCGGGGCTGATCTGCGCGCCCGCCGCCGCCAGCGCGGACGGCGCGTTCGCCCGCGGGACGCCCGATGGGACGGAGGCGGGAAAACGGGTGGGCCTGGCGCAAACCTGCACGCAAGAGCAGGTGTTCACCTTTACCGGCGCGTGGGATGTGGGCTCCATCAGCCGCATGGCGTCACGGCTGCTGCGCCACTGCGCCGGGGTCTGCGCCGCCTGCGGCGTGCGGGGCGACGCCCCCGTGGTGCATCTGGACCTTGCCGAGGTAAGCCGCCTGGACACCGCGGGGGCGCAGTTGCTGTGTCGGGCCGCCGCCAACATGGCCGCTGCGGGCGCGCACGTGGTATGGCACGTGCCCGACCCGGGCCGGGCCATGCTGCTGGACCGGGTGCGGGCCATCGACATTTCCACGGTGCCGCGCGAGCGCCGGGTATCCCCGGTGCTGCGCGCGCTGAACGCCATCGGCGCATCCTTCGTAGAGGAGTTGGAGCAGGCCCGCTCCATCATCGGGTTTCTGGGCATGTTCCTGGTGTCGCTGGCCGCCGCCGCCGTCCGGCCGTGGCGGTTGCGCTGGGTGTCCATCGTGCACCACATGGAGCAGACCGGCATCCAGGCCGTGCCCATCGTGGCGCTGCTCACCTTTCTCATCGGGCTGGTTACCGCGTACATGGGGTCGGAGCAGTTCACCCGCTTCGGCGCGCAGGTGTTCGTGGTGAACCTTATCGAGGTCTCCACCCTGCGCGAGCTGGGCGTGCTGCTGACGGCGCTCATCGTGGCGGGCCGTTCAGGCTCGTCGTTCACCGCCCAGATCGGGGCCATGGTGGCCAACGAAGAGGTGGACGCCATGCGCTCCATGGGGCTGGACCCCATGGAGGTGCTGGTGATTCCCCGCGTGGTGGCGCTGGTGCTGATGCTGCCGGTGCTCACCTTCATCGCCGACTTCATGGGCGTGCTGGGCGGGGGCATCGCCTCGTGGCTGTCGCTGGGCATCTCGCCCGGCGCGTTCGCCGTGCGCTTCCTGGAGATCACCCGGCTGGCCAATTTCGTCACCGGCCTCGTCAAGGCCCCGTTCTTCGCGCTGATCATCGGCATCGTGGGATGTTTTCAGGGCTTCCGGGTGACCGGCAGCGCGGAATCGGTGGGGCGGCTGACCACCCAGGCGGTGGTGGAGGCGATCTTCCTGGTCATCGTGGCCAACGCGGGCTTCGCCATCCTGTTCATGTCGCTGGGGGTGTAGGATGACGGACGCGCCCATCATCTCGCTACGGGGCATCGCCAACCGCTTCGGCCCGGTGACGGTGCACGAAAATCTGGACCTGGACGTGCTGCCCGGCGAGGTGCTGGGGCTCATCGGCGGCTCCGGTTCGGGCAAGTCGGTGCTGCTGCGCACCATCCTTGGCCTGCGCCGCCCCCAGGCGGGCGACGTGCGCGTGCTGGGGGTGGACATCATCCATGCCGACGAGGCCGCGCGGCGCGCCGTGCGCCGCCAGTGGGGCGTGCTGTTTCAGGACGGAGCCCTGTTCTCGTCGCTGACGGTCATCGAGAACATCAAGGTGCCCCTGCGCGAGTTCACCAACCTGCCGCCCGACACCATGGACGACGTGGCCGCCATGAAGCTGCGCATGGTGGGCCTTGCGCCCGAGGCGGCGCTGAAATACCCGTCAGAGCTTTCCGGCGGCATGCGCAAGCGCGCCGGGCTTGCCCGCGCGCTGGTCATGGACCCGGCGGTGGTGTTTCTGGACGAGCCCACGGCCGGGCTCGACCCCATCGGCGCGGCGGCCTTCGACGCGCTGATCGCGGACCTGCGCGCCGCGCTGGGGCTTACCGTGGTCATGATCACCCACGACCTGGATTCGCTGTATGCCGTGTGCGACAGGGTTGCCGTGCTGGCGGAAAAACGCATCTACGCGGTGGGCGCCATCGACGAGTTGCTGCGGGTGGACCACCCGTGGCTGCGCGAATATTTCACCGGGCCGCGCGGACGCGTGGCCGCCGGGGTGGCCGAAGTTTCCGGCCACGCGGGGCATGACGCCCCGGCCAATGGGCAGGCGCGGGCCGGGTCCACCGGGTCTGCCGGATCTGGCGGATCTGCCGGACCTGGCGGGCCTGGCGCGTACGCGGCGGGTGGTGTCGGCGACCGGGCAAGTTAGCTCTGCCAAGGGAGAATGCATGGAAATCAGAGCCAGTTACGTGCTGGTCGGGGTGTTCACGCTCATGGCGGTGGTGGGGGCGCTGGCCTTCATCCTGTGGACGGCGGGGCGCGGCAGCGGGGTGGACCTGGTGCAGTACGACATCAACTTCACCGGGCACGTCTCCGGCCTCAGCGTGGCCAACGACGTGCTGTTCAACGGGGTGAAGGTGGGCGCGGTGAAGGCCATCACCATCAGCCCCACCGACCCCGGCCGGGTCAAGGTGCGCATCGAGATCGCCGCCCAGACTCCGGTGCGTGAGGATTCGGTTGCTGCGCTGGAGGCGCGCGGCATCACTGGCGTGACCGTGGTGCAGATTTCCGGCGGCACGGCGGGCAGCCCGCTGCTCAAGCCCCGCGACGGCGAGGACGTGGCCGTCATTCCCGCCCAGCTTTCACGGCTGGAGGCCCTGTTCGCCGGGCTGCCCGCCGTGGTTTCCGACAGCCGCGAACTGATCCAGCGCATGTCCGGCATGGCCGACGACGAGAACCGCCGGGCACTGGCCCAGGTGTTGCAGTCGCTGGACTTGCTCACCACCCGGCTGGCCGCCAGGGCCGACGCCATGGACCGCATCATCGGCAACCTGGACGTGACCACCCGCCGCCTGGCCAACGCCTCGGCCGGGCTGGAAGGGGCCACCGGCGACATGCGCGACTACCTGCGCACCGACCTGCGCGATTCCACCCGCGCCGTGGGCGACATGGCCCGGCGCATGGACGGGCTGGTGGCGCGGGCCGAGCCGGGCTTGGCCAAGTTTTCGGGCGAAGGGCTGGAAGACATGCGCCGCCTGCTGGCCGAGGCCCGGCAACTGGTGGCCACCATGGACCGGCTGGCCCACAAGGTGGAAAGCGACCCCCGACGCTTCCTGTTCGGCAACCCCGTACCGGAGTATGACGCCCGATGACCCCCCCGACCGATCCGCGCGTCGCCGCCGCGCGCCCCGTCCGCCCCTCCCACCCCACCCGCTGGGCCATGCTGCCGCCGTTGGCGTTGTGCCTGCTGTTCCTGCTGCCGTGTCTGCTGACCGGCTGCGCTGGCGTGCTGGACCCCGGCCCGGCCCCCACGCATCTGCTGCTGGCCCCGGCCATGCCCGCCCCGGCGGCGGGCGGGCCGCTGCGCCTTCAACTGGCAGTGGCCCTGCCGGAAACCAGCCGCATGCTGGATACCGACCGCATCGCCCTGGTGCTGGGGGCAGGCGCCGGGCGCGAGGTGCGCTACTACGCCGGGGCCAAGTGGACCAGCCCCGCGCCGCGCCTGGTGCAGCGGCTGCTGGTGGAGGCTTTCGAGCGCGCCGGAAGGCTGGATGGTGCGGCAGAGGAATCGGCGGGCATCTATCCCGACTACAGGCTGATGACCGACCTGCGCCGTTTCAACACCCGTGCCGATGGCGGTGCGTCCGCTCCCGAGGTGGAGGTGGAATTGGCCCTGCGCCTGGTGGACCTGAAGACCGGGCGCATCGTGGCCTTCACCGCCGTTGCACAGCGGGTTGCCGCCACGGGGACCGGCCTGCCGCAGGTGGCCGCAGCCTTCGAGACGGCCATGGGCGATGTGCTGGCGCGGGCCACCGCGTGGAGCCTGGACGCCATGGCCGCCGCCCGCTCCTGACGCACGCTGGAGCGCCGCCGGGCCACCGGCCCGGACTGCCGCTCCTGGCGCACACTGGAGCGCCGCCGGGCACCGGCCCCGACTGCCGCTCGTGGCGCGCATGCCATTCCCCCCGAAATCCGGGGTGCCCTTGCATCTTCTCCGCATGCTTTCCGGGGCTGGACCTGCGTCCGGCCCCGTTTGTTCGCGCCGTATCCCGTTTTGTTGGTCCACGGGTCTATCGCTGCGCCGTGGGTAATGGTAAGCTGGCACCCTGACGGGTAGCTGCGGCGCTCTCGGGGGAGGGCTGCAACAGGGCGAGGTGCTCCATGGGTTGGAATCTTCGCAATCGTTTTCTGGTGCCGACGCTGGGGTTGGTGCTCATCGGCATGGTCGTTTCCTCGTGGCTTTCCTATTCCGTGTCGAAAGAAGCATTGTTCGAAGCCATTACCACCCAGTCGGAGATGATGACGCGAGCGGCCGTGGGTGAACTTGGGCGGCGCGTGCAGGACCAGCGCGACGACATCGCCTCGCAGGCCACCCGCAACGTGCTGATCGACGTGCTGCGCGTGCCCCCCGGCGGCGACAGGGCCGCCGTGACGCGCCGCGCCAACGAGGCCCTGCGCCAGGTGGTGGCCACCTACGACGTGTACCAGGTGGTCAACGTGCTGGGGCCGGATGGCGTGGTGGTGGCCAGCAACCTGGACGAGTCCGTGGGCAAGGACAACCGCGCCAGCCGCGACTACTTCAAGCGCGGCATGCAGGGCGAGGCCACGGTGTCCGAGCCGCTCATGAGCATGACCACCAACACCCCCGTGGTGGTGGTGGCCGCGCCCATGAAGGTGGACGGCAAGGTGGCGGGCGTTGTCTACGGCTCGGTTGACCTTGGCAAGTACGCCAAGGAATTCATCAGCCCCATCAAGGTCGGCAAGACGGGGTATGCCTTCCTGGTGGCGAAGAACGGCAAGATACTGGCCCACCCGGACGCCTCGCGCATTTTCAAGGTGGACATCAGCGAGGAAGACTGGGGCAAGCAGGTGCTGGCCAAGCGCTCCGGCAGCATCAGCTACGAGCGGCAGGGCGTGACCAAGCTGGCCTACTTCGCGGAAGAGCCCTACACCGGGTGGATCCTGTGCGTCACGGTGGACGACAGCGACATCAGCGATCCCATCGCGGCCATCCGCAACGTCAGCGGCGTGGCCACGACGGTGATCCTGGTGCTGGTGGGTCTGGTCATCTTTTTCATCGTGCGCAACATCGTGGGGGCCCTGGGCAAGGGCGTGGCCTTTGCCAGCGCGGTGGCCGAGGGCGACCTTTCGCGCAACCTGGACCTTGCCCGCGCCGACGAGATCGGCACGCTGGCCACCGCGTTGCGCACCATGGTGGACCGCCTGAAGACCATGATCGCGACCGCCGAGCAGAAGACTCGCGAGGCCGAGGAGCAGGGCGAACAGGCCCGCCGGGCCATGGCCGAGGCGGAAGCCGCCCGCGCCGCCGCAGAGCGGGCCAAGAGCGAGGGCATGCACCAGGCCGCCTCGCAGTTGGAGGTCATCGTGGACCGGGTGGGCTCCGCTGCCGAAGAGCTTTCCGCGCAGATCGAGCAGGCCAGCCGGGGCGCCGACGTGCAGCGCGAGCGCACCGGCGAGACCGCCACGGCCATGGAAGAGATGAACTCCACGGTCATGGAAGTGGCCCGCAACGCGTCGTCCGCCGCGGATAACGCCGAAAAGGCTCGCCGTCAGGCGGAGGACGGGTCGGGTATCGTGGGTTCGGTGGTGGAGGCCATCGAGGACGTCAACGAGAAGACCGCCCTGCTCCGGGGCAGCCTGCACGAACTGGGCGACCGGGCCGAGTCCATCGGCCAGATCCTGAACGTGATCAGCGACATTGCCGACCAGACCAATCTGCTGGCGCTGAACGCGGCCATCGAGGCTGCGCGCGCCGGTGACGCCGGGCGCGGCTTTGCCGTGGTGGCCGACGAGGTGCGCAAGCTGGCCGAAAAGACCATGAACGCCACCAAGGAAGTGGGCGACGCCGTGCGGGCCATCCAGGGCTCGTCGCGCGAGAACGTGCGGGGCATGGAAGAGGCGTCCATGTCGGTGGGGCGCAGCACGGAACTGGCCACCATGGCCGGGGATTCGCTGCGGGTCATCGTGGACGTGGTGCAGGAAACCGCCGACCAGGTGCGGGCCATCGCCACGGCGGCGGAGGAACAGTCCGCGGCCAGCGAGGAGATCAACCGGGGCACCGAAGAGGTCAACCGCATCGCGGCCGAGACGGCCGAGGTCATGGAGCAGTCGGCGCAGGCCGTGGCGGAACTGGCCCGCATGGGGCAGGAGTTGCGGCAGCTTGTGGAGCAGTTGAAGCAGGGATAGGCGGCGCGTAGCGCCACATACATTATATATGGATGCAAAGGGACGGGCCGTCCGGCGATGCCGGGCGGCCCGTTGGCGTTTGTGGCGGAGCGGGGAGTGGAAAGCAGGGCGTGGAGGAACGCCGGGAAGGACATGGGGAAAGGTTGGGGAGGAGTGATGGCGATGCATCCGGAGCGGAAACAGTTGCGACGGCGCTGGCGGCGTCAGCGGGTAGTGGGGGCGGTGGGGCTCGGTCATGTACGAGAGTACACTCCCTTCGGCCCCCGCGCGCTTCCTTGCCAGCGCCGCCGCAGCGTATTTCACGCGCCGTCTTCATCGCGCAGCCCCCGCCGTGCAAGGCCACGGCGGGACAGCGGTGGAAGCCGGTCGGGGAAGGGGAGACGGAGGGGGCGCGAGATGGCTCGGATTGTTGGACGGGAGGAGCGTGGGGCAGGGGAAGATTGGCTTTGTCCGGTTTTGCCCAACTTGCCCAGATTTGCCCGGACTTGCCCGGACTTGCCCGGACTTGCCCGGACTTGCCCGGATTTGCATGGACAAGGGCCGCCCGTGGGAAACGGGCGGCCCTTCGGCATTGTCGGAAATGGGATGGGGGCCGGGGGGGGGGGGTTATGCCTCGCCGGAATCGTTGCCGGTACGGGCCTTGGGCACCAGCAGCAGGGTCAGGTAGTGCGGCGCATCCGGGGCCTCGGCCAGCGAGGGGGCGATGACCTCGCCCGGCAGCCCCAGGCGCGAGACGAACACCGCCTGCTCCGCCGCGCCCTGTTCGTCCAGCACCCGGCGGATTTCGGGAAACTTGCGGTACGCCTTCAGGATCACGGCGTTGTCCGCGCCCGCCACGTCGGCGGCCAGTTTGTCCGTGCCGTTCACGCCGGGCACCAGCAGCAGGGTTTCGTCCGCCTCGCACAGGATGGTGCGGGTGCGGGCGGCAGCAGCCTGGTACGAGGTGACGCCCGGCACCACCTGCACCGCGTCTTCGGGCAGGTCCGGGGCCACCCGGCGCAGGGTGCGCAGCAGGTAGCCGAAGGTGGAATAGATCAGCGGGTCGCCCAGGGTCAGGAAGGCGGCGTCCTCGCCCTTGAGCAGGGTGTCGGCCACGGCGCGGGCGTTGGCCTCCCACGCGGCGGCCAGCGCGCCCCTGTCGCGGGTCATGGGAAAGCCCAGCGTCTCGATGCGCGCGTCGGCGGGCAGGTGGGGACGGGCGATGTCCAGCGCCACCGAGTAGTCGTTGCGCGTGGACGAGGCGGCGAACACCACGTGCACCCGCGACAGCGCGTTGGCGGCGCGCAGGGTGAGCAGGTCCGGTTCGCCGGGGCCGACGCCGATGCCGAACAGGGTGCCGCAGGCGGGCCGGGAAGTATCGTTGAAGGCGGGCATGGGAAACCTCTTGAGGGTGATATGGCGCGGTCGGCCCGTTTCGGGCGACAGGTTTTTTCAGGGAGCGGCCTGCCCGCCCGTGGGGGCGGGAATGGCCGGGGTGGTGCCCCATACATCGGGGTGCAGGTACCGGGCAAGCTCCTCCACGGCGTCCACGGCGCGGGGGCCGGGGCGGGAGTAGCGGGCCTCGTCCACGTCGCGCACGCGGCCAGCGCGTACGGCGGCCAGCGCGGCATAGTGGGGCCGCGCGGCGGGCGGCTCCGGCTCCGGGTTCATGGGGCCTCGTTGCAGCAGGTAGACGTCCGGGTTCAGGCGCAGCAACTCTTCCTCGCTCAGGCGGGCCACCCGGCCTTCGGCGGTGACACAGTTGCGGCCGCCCGCGCGGGCGATGATGTCGGTGACGATGGAATCGGCCCCGGCGGCCAGCAGGTTGGGGTGGCGCACCTCAAAGAACACGGTGGGACGGGGCCGATCCGCCACCCGTGCGGCCACCGCGTCCAGCCTGGCGCGCAGGGCCGCTTCCAGCCCGGCGGCGCGTTGCGGCTCGCCGGTCAGCGCGCCCACCCGGCGCAGCACGCCGAACAGTTCATCGAACGAGCCCACCCGGAACACCGCCACGGGAATGCCCAGCGCGCGCAGACCTTCCACGGCCTCGCCCGCCTCGCGGCGGCCCTCCATCTGCAACACCAGGTCCGGGGCCACGGCGGCCACCATTTCCGGGCTGGGGCGCATGTGCGTGCCGATGACCGGCAACAGGCGGATGGCGGCGGGCTCCTGGTCTGCGGCGGTGCGCGCGGCGATGCGGTCGGTCAGGTCCATGGCCGCCAGCAGTTCGTTGAAGGCCCCGTACAGGGCCACGATGCGCCGGGCTGGATGGGGCAGGCGCACCTCTCGCCCGGTGTCATCGGTGATGGACACGGGGCCGCCGGGCGGAGTGGCGGCGTCCGGGCCGTGGGCTGCGTTGGGGGGCACGCCGGGCTGGCCGGACTGGTTCGCACGGGCGGCCGGAGGCGTGGCAAGACCCGCCGCCAGGGCCAGCAACAGGAGCAGAAGCGGGACGAGCGTTCGGCCGGAACGAAGGGTGCACGCCGGAAGCGGCATGCCCGACGCCGGGCGTGGAGTCAGGCGGGTGCGGGCCGATACGGCGTGCGGCGTGCGGTCAGCCATTGTCTTTCCCCGCCGGGGCGCGTGGCGCGAGTGTGCAATCACCGGACATGCCTGGCACCGTATCCGGCTTGCCGGGTGCGGCGCATGCGAGTCCGGAAAAGCCGGACAGTGCCAGTTCAGATTTCGAAAGTGCCGCACCCGGCGCGTTGTGCACGTAATCGCCGGAGGCCGCGTCCATGGGCAGGCCGACGCGGGCAGCGCCCGGCACGTAGCTGGCCTGCGGTGCGCCGGTTACCGGGTGCGGCCGCACAACCACCGGCGTCTCGTACACCTCTGACAGCACGGCGGCGGTGAAGGTGCGCTCCACGGAACCGTCCACCACAACACGGCCGTGCTTCAGGAATATCAGGCGGGTGCAGTACAGCGCGGCCAGGTTCAGGTCGTGTACGGCGGCGACGATGCGCGCCCCGGCCAGGTGCCGGGCGTGCAGCAAATCCAGGATGTCCAGCGCGCGGGCCACGTCCAGCCCGGCCGTGGCCTCGTCCAGCAGCAGGGTGTCCGCGCCCTGGGCCAGCGCGCGGGCCAGCAGCACCCGTTGCAACTCGCCGCCGGACAGGGTGCGCGCGCCGCGTGCGGCAAGGTGGGCGCAGCCGGTGTGGCGCAGGGCCGCCCAGGCGGCGGCATGGTCTTCCGGCCCGTAGCCGCGCAGCAGGGTGGTGTGCGGGTAGCGGCCCATGAGCACCAGCGACAGGGCGTCCAGGTCGGGGATGTGCTCCGGCCGCTGCGGCACGGCGGCAATGCGCCGGGCGCGCTCGCGCGGGCGCAGGCGGCGCAGGGGCGCGCCGTCCAGCGTCACCGTGCCCGTGCGCGGGGCCAGCACGCCGGACAGCACCAGCAGCAGGGTGGTCTTGCCGCTGCCGTTGGGACCCAGCAGGCCCACCAGTTCGCCGGGGGCCACGGACAGTGACACGCCGTGCAGCACGTCGCCCGCGTCGGAACGCGTGTCCGCCAGCCGCCCGTACCCGGCATGCACGTTGGAAAGTTCGATCATTCCGCGCCCCCCGCCGGGGTCCGAATCGGAGATGGACCCGAAGCCGCAGCCGAAGCAACGTCCGGGGATGGGGCTGGGACATGGTCGGCAGGAAGGGTTGCCGGGCCGCGTCCGTCACCCCCGCCGCGCACCAGCAGCAGGCAGAAGAACGGCCCGCCCAGCAGCGCCGTGACCACCCCCACGGGCAACTCCGCCCCGCCGGGCAGCAGGGTGCGGGCCAGCACGTCGGCCCAGGCCAGCAGCATGCCGCCGCCAAACCATCCGGCCGCCAGCAGCGGCCCGTGCGCCGCGCCCAGGCGCATCCGGGCCAGGTGCGGCACCACCAGCCCGACGAAGCCGATGACCCCGCTCACCGCCACGCAGCCCGCCGTGATCAGGCTGGCGCCCACCAGCAGTTGCAGGCGGACGCGGGCCGTGTCCATGCCCAGTTGCCGGGCCTGCACGTCGCCCAGGGCCAGGATGTCCAGTTCGCGAAAGCGCGGCAGCACCAGCAGGAGGCCCAGCGCCAGCCACGGCAGCAGCACCGCCGCGTGTGTCCAGCCGCGCCCCTGCAGGCTGCCCATGATCCAGAACACGATGCTGGACACCGATTCCTCGTCCAGCGCCTTGACCAGCGAGACCAGTGCCGAGAGCACGGTGGATACCACCACGCCCGCCAGCACCACGGTTTCGCGGCGAAAGGCCCCGCCCCCGGCCGCACCGCCCAGCAGCAGCACCGCGCCCAGCGAGGCCAGCGCCCCGGCCAGCGCGGCCAGCGGCAGCAGGGCCTGCGGCGAAAGCCCGGCCAGCGCGGGCAGGTGCATGGCCAGCCACGCGGTCAGCGGGCCGATGCCCAGGGTGAGCGCCAGCGACGCGCCAAAGGCCGCGCCGCCGGACACGCCCAAGGTGAACGGGTCGGCCAGGGGGTTGCGCAGCACGCCCTGAAACACCGTGCCGGCCACGGCCAGCCCGCCGCCCGCCAGCAGGGCCAGGCAGACCCGGGCCAGGCGGATGCGGGTGACCACCAACATGTGGGTGGCGTCTGGCGCGGGGCCTGCCCCGCCGGTGAGCGCGCCCGGCAGCGCCAGTTCGGCCAGCGCGCGCAGCACGTCGTCCACGGGAATGCGGAACGGCCCGAACAGGCAGGCCAGCACCACCGTGGCCGCCCAGCACAGGGCGGCCAGCAGGATGATGCGAAGGGCGCGGCGCTGCCGCGCGGCCCCGGTCCGCGCCTGTTGCGGCACGGATCGGGGAACGGTGGCGTTATCCATTACTGTTTCAG
The DNA here is from genome assembly GCF_003402415.2 of Nitratidesulfovibrio sp. HK-II. Classification (NCBI taxonomy): domain Bacteria; kingdom Pseudomonadati; phylum Thermodesulfobacteriota; class Desulfovibrionia; order Desulfovibrionales; family Desulfovibrionaceae; genus Nitratidesulfovibrio; species Nitratidesulfovibrio sp. HK-II. Next base: position 3,417,239 of record NZ_AP036014.1, on the reverse strand, counting down.
TTGCTCCAGCGCGGCGTCCAGGTGGCGCAGCCAGATGGGCACCACGGCGTCGGACGAGGCGGTGCCGCGCAGCACCGGGCGCGGGGTGATGCCCCGTTCGCGCAACTGCGAGGCCCACGATTCCGGATCGTCACCGGCCATGTCGTTGTGGGCGTGGTCGCCCGCCACGGCCATCAGCGGCACCAGCCACGCGGTGCGCGCCTTGCGGGCGGCCAGCGCCCCGGCCACGTCGTCGAACGAGGGGGAGCCCTCCACCACGCCGATGAAGGCCAGCGGGTCGGTCTTGGCCAGATAGAACTGCAGGGCCGGGTAGCATAGCGCCGCCGGGTGGTGCGGGTTGCCGTGGCCCAGGAACACCACGGCCTCGCCGGGCTTGCGTTCCTTGGGCAGCAGCGACTTCAGGGCCACGGCCAAGGATTCCGCGTCGTCGGTGGAGGCCAGCAGCGGCAGACCCACGGTGATGCGGGTCAGCCCCTTGGGCAGGCCCTCCATGGCCTTGGCCGTGGCCAGCAGGCCGTGGAATTCCGCACCGGGGATGGTGTGGAACGACTGCACGGCAACGTGGGTAAAGCCTTCCTCGGCCATGTCGGCCAGGGCCTGTTGGGGCGAGGCGGCGGGTTTGCCTTCCCTGATCAGCGCGGCGCGGGCCTGCCGGGCCGTCCACGCCCAGCGCACGTCCGTATCGGGGTGCGCGGCGCGCACCAGCCGTTCGATGTTGTCCAGCGCGGGCCGGGCTTCTTCCACCGTGGTGCCGAAGGCCACCAGCAGGATGCCTTCCTTGCGGGCGGCTTCGCCAGCGTGCCCGGCAAGCGCGGCGCCCGGCAGGGCCAGGCACAGGGCCAGCAGCAGGGCCGCCAGCAGCGGCAGGGGCAGGGCGCGGGAGAAGGCGGACAATGACGCGCACAGGCGCGCGCGCGAAAGGACGCCCCGCCGCAGGGCGGGCGTGCCGTCAGACAGATGGAACATGGGACCTCCGAAGGAGGCAGGCGGGCAATGGGCGGAAGGCGGACACTGCGGATGCGGCCCGGTGCGGCCCCGATGCGGTCCGCCGAAGTCGCGGCGGGCCACTGGGGTGAAGTCGCGAAGGCGCGCGGTTCGTGGCCGCCGGTCCCGGAAGGGCAAAAGCCCCGTTGCCTTCCGGGCATGGCCGATGACGCATCAGGCAGGTCTTCCGGCTTGCCCGACCTGCTCCGGCCTTCCCGGACCGTGGTCCAGTGGCGCTCGGGGGAGCAGGCGTTCTGGCGGGCTTACGGCGGCGGGTCCGCTCCCGATTCACACGGGATTCCCTATCAAGTCCAAGGACACCTGAAGGGTCATGGATAGGCCCCGCGCGGCGACGCTGTCAAGCTGGCGGGCGCGGAGGGGCGTGGGCAACGGGCGGCCCGCCGTGAGCGGTGCGGCCCGCGTTCACAACATATGGAAGAAACGCGGGCCCGCCTTGCCGTTCCGCGCCCCCTTGGACGTTCGGACAGTCGGGCATGCAGCAAGCGACCGGCCAGCCCGGCCAGCCCGGCCAGCCCGGACGAACCGGACGGGCCAGCCGCCTTGCGTGCAGGCGCAAATAGTGTATTACACCAGTATTACAGGTCTAACGGGGTTGGCATCGCGGTTGCAGAGTAACCGTTAGTCGCTGGCCCGAATCCGGCTTGTCCGGACAACACCCGAGATTCGGGCGGCACCGTGAAGGAATGAAAGAACAACCTGACATTCCTTAAGAAAACAGGATGGCGGGCACGGCCCGGAACAAATTTACTGATGGATTTGGGGATTCCGGAAAAGCCGGACGAAAAGCGGCATGACCGGATAACAGGCTGAAAGCAGGCGGGGCGCGCCCGGAATCGGATTCCGATCGGCATTCCCGCACAACGCAAGGTCGGAGTCGCAGCGCGCCTTCGCCAACAAGGGGAGAAAGCCATGGTTACGCAGAACACTACCACCGCCGCGGGCGCGGCACCCACCGGCGCCCGCATCCGGCTGAACACGCCGCAGGCCAACCAGCAGGTCGTCATCGACAACATTGCTGGCGCCACGCTGGAAATGGGCTTCCCGTCCGAGGCGGCCCAACTCGAGCAATCCGGACAGGACCTCGTGTTCCTGTTCGAGAACGGCGGACGCATCGTCCTTTCCAACTTCTTCGGCCTGTTCGAATCCAACCAGCTGCCCGCCTTCAACCTTGAAGACGGCCAGTCGCTGCCGGGCGACGCGTTTCTCGCGGCCCTGCGCGAAGACCTGCTGCCCGCCGCCGGTCCTGGCGCGGGCGCTGCCGCGGGCAGCGGCGGCGTGGGCGACTACGCCGACGACGCGGGCGACCTGATCGGCGGCGTGGACCGCCTTGACCCGCTGGGCACCACCGGCATCGGCACGGCGGCCCTGCCGGGCATCGAAGACGCGGGTCCGCTTGATCTCGCCACCGGCACCCTGGTGATCAACCTGACCACGGGCATCAGCACCACCATCGGCGAAAACGGCAACTATCCCGAACATCCCGACGCGGTTCCCCCGGGCGCCTACGCGGGCGTGTTCGAAGACTGGGCCCCCAATCAGCACCTGGGTTCGCCCCTGACCTTCGAGGCGGTGCTGGGCTTCATCTTCACCCCCACCGACAACGAAGTGCTGGACAGCATCACCATCACCGGTCCCATCGCGGGCACCCTGCTGGTGGGCGGCGTTCCCGTGGCGGCGGACGGCGCGGGCAACTTCGTCATTTCCGCGGCTGACATCGACGACGTGACCCTGCTGCCCCTGGCGGACAGCGGCACCGACATCCCGCTTTCCGGCTTCGCCTCCATCACCGACCCCGACTCCGGGCTGAGCGGCACCGTGCCGTTCACCTTCACGGCGGTGGTCGACGCGGTGGCCGACCAGCCCATTGGCCTGCATGAAACGGTCAGCTACGGTCCCTTCTATTGCGACCACGGCAACGGCGACGGCGGCAACGGTGAAGTGGTCACCGCCCGCGTGATGGATTCCGATGGCGGCGACGAGCGGTCGTTCTGGCATCACAACCCCCACGACGCCCCTGACGGCCCGTGGTGGAAGCATACGGCCGCCGACCCCACCGAGAACGACAACGGCGACCACACCCAAAGCGCGGTCAAGATCACCCTGTCCGCCACCTTCGGCGATTATCAGGATGGTTCGGAAAGCCACTTCCTGCTCATCGAGGCCAAGGACGGCTGGACCTATGACACCGTGAACATCGGCGGCGTGGAACTGGACCTCTCCGAGTTCCTGACCCTGGGCGCGGACATCCCCGCCTCTGCCACGCAGGGCCTGGGCGTCATCGACCCCGCCGGCTATTACTACGTCATCCCCGTGGGCGACGAGAGCATCGTGGGCACCTCGCAGTCCGTGGACGGCCTGGGCCAGACGCATGAACTGGCCACCAAGGCCGTCACCCTCACCCTGTACGCCCCGGACGAAGACTACGTGCCCGGTGGCAACGGCGGCTACGAAGGCAACGGCGGCTACGAAGGCAACGGCGAGTTCGAAGGCCCCGTCATCGCCACGCTCGACCAGGGCTACAACGGCGACGGCGAACACTGCGGGCGCGGCAACGACTACAAGGAAACCTTCGTCACCGGCGCGCTGGCCGTGGACAGCGACGCGGACGGCAGCCTCGTGGCGGTCAACGACAATTCGCTGGTGTTCGGCTCCACCGACGTGTGGGTGGCCGCGGCCGAAGGCCACATCTATGTCACCGGTCAGCAGATCGGCTACGAAGATCCGCAGGCTTACGTCAACGAACCCTGGTACGACCCGTTCTCGACCAAGGACATCGACCTCGACTTCCACTTCAGCGGCGCGGACGACGAGCATCTCGACTACCTGCGCATCGCGGTGGACGTGAACACCCCGGCCAAGGTGCTGATCTTCGGCAGCGAAGCCACCTTCGTTCCCGATGGTGAAGGCGGCGGCTACTACATCGTGCCCGCCCACCTGAAGGACCACGTGACGCTGATGCCCGCCAAGGACAGCGACGTTGACGTGAAGCTCACCGTCACCGCCGTGTTCCACGACCCGGACAGCGGCGACATAGGCACCGACACCACGCAGCACACCGTGTTCATCGACGCCGTGGCCGACAAGCCCATCGCCCACGACGCCGAAGTGGACTACACCCCCGGCCCGACGGCTGCCGACCCCGGCGGCACCATGACCGTGATCCTCAATGCCTCGTTCGGCGACTACCAGGACGGTTCCGAGCGCCAGTACGTGGGCATCGAGGTCAAGCACGGCTGGAACTACCCGGGCAGCGAAGGCACCAAGTGGGTCGAAGGCCGCCTGTACGCCATCTACGACGTGACCGACGAAGTGGACGCGGGCAGCGGCTCGGTTTCCCTGCCCATCACCCTGGGCGTGCCCAACACCGACGACCGCTACTACACCGAGTTCAAGACCATCGCCGTTGCCAAGGAAACCAGCTTCAGCGGCGTGGAATGGAACTACGGCAACAACGAGGCATATGACATCGATTCCGTGCGCGTGCTCGTGGACGGCGCGGACGGCTGCCTGCAGGTGTCCGGCGGCGGCTTTGAAGACTGGAAGCCTTACGCCAACGTTGGCAACGAGACCATCTTCAAGACGCAGCTTGGGATCGACTTCAACAACGCAGACAACGAAAATCTGACGGGAGCCGAGATCAAGTTCGCGGGCAGGGCGTTCACCCTGGTGGTGGGCGAGGATCCGTCCGACCCCGGTTACCGCGAGATCTTGCTTGACAGCTGGGGCGAATCCGCCTCGGTGAGCGTGGCCGAAATGGGTCACTTGTACGTCAAGACCACGCTGAACAGCGACCGCGACATCCCCGTTGAAGTCAAGGTGACCTTCATTGATCCGGATAGCGGCGATGCCGGTTCCACCACCGACACGCATACCCTGACCATCGACGCCGTGGCCGACAAGCCCGTGATCACCGTGGACGTGAACGACAGCGGCGATGGCGGCTCGGCTTTCCAGACTGGCGAAACAGGTACCGTGCACGTTACCGCCAGCTTCGCCGACACCGACGGCTCCGAAGACCATTGGGTGGAACTGAAGATACCCAGCGGCTTCTCCGTCAACTTGGCCGAAATCGCGGCCTCGGGCGGCACCTGGAATAACTCTACCCGTACCGTGAAGTGGGACATTGACTCCAACGGTTCCCTCGACAAGACCATCCACGTGACCCAGAACGGCGCTGGCGATGGCGCGCACGACTTCGTTGCCAAGGCCGTTGCCAAGGAAGGCGCGTGGGAAGGATGGGGCAACTTCAACAACCAGGCGGAAAGCACCGCCACCGACGCAGCCGTGGTGAACTCGGGCCGCTGCATCCAGTGGGCCATCACCGATGCGGCCGACGTCAGAAACATCGTGCCGGAAGGCAACCTTGGCGAGAACGGGCCGCCCCTGGCCTTTACCGTGGGCTACAGCGGCTACGCGTTGGAGCCCGGTGAAACCGTGTCCATCCAGCTCACCGGCCCGGCGGCGGGCAGCACGGCTGGCCTGGCCGACTTCACCAACGCGGCCGACGACTTCGCGGCGGCGCTGCAGGCGGCCGTTGGGGCCGTGTCCGGCATCAGCTACAACGCGGCCACCAACACGCTGACCTTCAACTACGGCGCGCCCACCAGCCTGACCTTCTTCGCGAAGGTATTCGGCGACACCGTGATCGAGAGCAATGAAGACCTGGTGATCACCATCCAGAACCCGAAGTTCAACGGCTTCGTGGGTGGCACCGTGGCGGACGGCAGCGAAGACGGCACCATCATCGACGATGACAAGCCGATCATCGTGCCGCCCACCGGCGGTGACGATCTCAGCCTTTCGTTGCAGGACGTGGACGCCGTGGGCAGCAACCCCGGCGACGTGGACACCGACAACGGCGACCTCGACTTCACGGCGGGCAGCGAACCGCTGACCTTCGCGTTCGACATCAGCGCGGGCCACGAACCCGTGGTGAGCGGCATCGACCCCTCGACGCCCATCACCTGGACCGTGGACGGCGGCACCGGCAACCTCATCGGCAGCATCGGCGGCGAAACCGCCATCATCCTGACCCTGGCTCCGGAAGCCGGTCCGTACACCACCGGCCAGTCGGTGCAGGTGACCGTGGAAGCCACCCTGATCGATCCGCTGCTGCATGACGACGGCGCGACCGACATCGTGGTGACCAATGTCCACGTGACCGGTACCGATACGGCCAGCAACACCGTGCACGGCACCGTCAGCGTCAGCGTTGACGACGCCGGTCCCACGGCGGCCCCGGAAGTGAACGAATACAGCGGCGGCATCACCACCAACCTGGTCATCGTTCTCGACTCTTCCGGCAGCATGGGGCCGAACGTGAACGAGGGCGGCGGCGACCCCGACGGCCCCGGCGGCTTCGACACCAAGTACGAACTCGCAGTTGCGGCCATCCAGACCCTGCTTGAGGCCTACAAGGACCTTGGCGCGGTCAACGTGCAGATCGTGGACTTCGACGGCAACGCGGTGGCCAGCGGCTGGTTTACCGGCGGCAACTCCACCACCAGCGCCATAAACTGGATCAACAACAACACCGAGGCCGGTGGCGGCACGAACTACGACGACGCCATCGCGGCCACCCGCGCCGCGCTTGAAGACGGCCTGCCCCCGGCGGACCGCTCGGTGGTGTACTTCCTGTCCGACGGCAACCCGAACAGCGGCGACGAACTGAGCAGCGGCGACGCCACCGCGTGGGACAACTTCCTGGCCACCACCCCCATCGAAACCGTGTACGCCTACGGCATGGGCGAAGCGGTAAGCCAGACCCAGCTTGAACGGGTGGCCTGGGACAGCGACGGAACCCCCGAAGCCAACCCCGTGGAAGTGATCACCAACCTGTCGCAGCTTGAAGCCCTGTTGCTCACCACCGTGCCGACCACCGGCAACCTGCTGGCCAACGACAACGGCGGCGCGGACGGCGGTCTTGCGCTGAACAGCGTGACCGTGGACGGCAACGTCTACGACCTGGGTGATACGGACGCCAACCACAAGGTGGCCATCAACCTTGGCGACAACAAGGGCATCCTGACCATCGACTTCGACGACGGCAGCTACGTGTTCACGCCGGGCACGAACCCCGTTGGGCAGGAAATCGTGAACTACGACGTCCGCGACGCCGATGGCACGCTGGCCAACACCACCCTGACCCTGAACCTGCGCGCGGCCGAACTGGACGCGCACGACAACTACGCCACGGCGCAGCCGGGCAGCACCAGCGTGACCACGGATACGTTCAGCAGCAGTACCAACGGCTGGAGCACTGATGACGACTATTACGGAGACGTCAGCCGGGTGAACACCGCAGGCGACAGGGAACTCATGCTTGAACTCGAATGGGGCGCAGGTGCTTCCGTGACGAGCAGCAAGACCTTCTCTGTTGCTGCAGGCGATACGTTGAGCTTTGACTGGCGTGCCGAGCCGTTCCGGCAGGGATCGAGTAGTCTTAATCCCCACGATGATGACAAGTTCCTTGTGGTCATCAGCGGGCCTGACGGTACGGTGACCTTGAACCCGTTCACCTCGCCGACCTCTGGTGCGGGGGGAAGCGGACTGTTTACGCACACCTTCGGGGCCACTGGAAACTATACGGTCACCTTGAAGGTGCTTGACGGAACATCCAACAACAATCCCGGCTATATGCGTGTGTTCGTGGACGACGTGGTGTTCACCCACGCCCTGGCTGGCGCGGCCCTGCTGGGGAACGTGGTTACCGATCACACGGGCACCGACCTTGTCGACCAGATCGGCGGGCAGACGGCCTTCGTGACCGAAGTGAACGGCGTGGCCATCGCCAACGACGGCCTCTACCACGACGTGGTGGGCGACTACGGCACGCTGCGCATCAACGCCTTCGGCCAGTACGAGTACCACGCCAATGGTAACGCCGCTGCCGGAAACGACGATGCCTTCGTGTACAAGCTGGCCAGTTCCACTGACAGCGACTACGCAACCCTCAACGTGCACATCGGCGATACGGCCACGCAGTTGCATGCCAGCCCCGAAGCATGGGATGTGAGCGGCAGTTCCAGCGCCCACTTCCATCTGGGTGGTACCGGCGATGACACCCTGACTGGCGGCAATGGCAACGACGTCATCTTCGGCAACTACGGGGACGACACCATCCACGGCAACGCCGGGCACGACATCTTGCACGGCAACGCCGGTAACGACACCATCTACGGCGATGCGGGCAACGACATCCTCGTCGGCGGTCAGGGCAGCGATACCCTGCACGGCGGCACTGGGGCCGACACCTTCGTGTGGAACGCGGAAGACTTCACCACCAGCGCGGTGGACCGCGTGACCGACTTCAACATTAGTGAAGACGTGCTGCGTTTCAGCGACGTGCTCATCGGCAACAACCCGGATGTGTCTGTCGGCGGCGGCATCCTGCCCGGCGACGCCAACGACGCGGTGGTCACCCTGCACAACGGGGCCCAGACCCAGTACGTGGTGATCCAGGATGCGCTGAACACCAACACCCTCGACCAGATCGAGCAGCACATCCTGACCAACAAGATCATCACCGAAAACAGCTAACCGGCGCGCCGCCCCCGGCGGCACACCATGCACACACGGACGCCCCGGCCTCGGCCGGGGCGTCTTGCGTGGCGCGGGCTGTAGCGGCGCGGCACGGTTGCGGGCGTTCTTGACCTTGTGGCCCCCCCAGCCTGCCCAGTACTCCAGAATATCCGCCCCCTTTTCCGGCGATGGCCCGTGTGCGCCATCCATGGCTCCTGCCAGCCCACCCAGACCCGTAGGCCTCGGCTGCCGAGTGGTGGTGGCGCTGGCCTTCCGGTGGCTGCCGCGCGGAGCTAGGGTGTGACGCGTGGCGGCGGCGATGCGCAGGGGGGCATGCCCAATCAGACATTCCGGAAGGTGCGCGGCAGGCATCGCCTTGCGCGCGGCGTGCATGCTCCACGCGGCCGGGGGGACGTGGTGTTTGGCGGACCGCGCCGGGCGTGGGAGGAACGCGGACAATACAGGGGGGATGTAGATGGCCCGTGGTGGGCAAACATTACTACCGCTGGCGTCATGCGATGCCGCCATGCGGTAGCGGATTGCCCGGTTGCGTTCGGGGTCTGCATTGCGGGATCGTGGGACGGCCCCTTGCCTTGATGCGGGCATGCGCATGGCACCGTACCCGTCGCCCTCCATCCGTTTTCGCGCCACCCCGCATTCGCCCACGCAAAAGGGGCCGGTCTTGCGACCGGCCCCAAGGGTGCCGTTCTCTGCGGGAGCGGCTATTGCTCGGTGTTCTTGCGCAGGGCGTCGCGGTCGATGCCCAGGCTGTCCAGCAGCTTGCCGCCAAGGGCCAGCAGGCGGTACTGGGCGCCCGCATCGTTCATGCGCGCGGTCACTTCCTGGATGGAAGAGCTGTACAGTTCGTTTTCGGCGTCCAGCACGTCCAGCAGGCTGCGCTGGCCCACCAGGAACTGCTGCATGTACGCGTCGCGGGTCTGCACGTTGTAGTCGATGGCCGAGAGGAAGTAGCGCTGCTGTTCGCGGGCGGACAGCATCTGGCTCCAGGTGGAGCGGGTTTCGCGGCCCAGTTCGTCGATCTGGTTCTGCAGTTCCTGACGGCTCTGGCGCGAACGGGCGGAAGCGCCCTTCACCGCGGCGATGTCCGCGCCGCCGTTGAACAGGTTCCAGTTCATGCGCAGCATGGCGGCCGTGCCCCATTCGTGGTCACGGCTGCTTTCCACCTGGTCCTTGTAGGTGGGGCCCACTTCCGCGTAGATCACGGGGTGGTAGCCCGACTTGGCGAGGTCGATTTCCGCTTCCGAGGTGCGCACGTCGGCGATCAACGCCTGCACCTTGGGGTTGCTGGACTGGCTGTCTGCCAGGGCTGCGTCGGCGCTGGGCGGGGTGGCCGTGGGGGCTTCCGCCGGGCCGAGGGTGTCGGGCACCATCTGGCCGGTCAGGCGAAGGTAGGCGGCCTCGGCCACCTGCAGGGCGGCGCGCGATTCGGTCAGGGTGGACTGGGCGCGGGCCAGGCGGCCCTGGGTCTGGGTGACGTCGGAAACGCTGGCCGCGCCCATGCGCGAACGTTCCTGCTGCGAACCCAGGATGGACTCGTGCTGCTGCACGTTGATTTCGGAAAGGCGGACGATTTCACGCTGGCGCAGCACTTCGATGTGCGCGAGCACGGCGTCCAGGCCAAGGGCTTCGGCGTTGTCGATGAGGCGGTTGTCCACCGAACCCAGCTTGTTCTTGTTGATGTCCACGCGGCTGGCGGTGGCAAGGCCGTCCCAGATGGTCTGGCTGAGCGTCACCGAGCCTTCGCTGCGGTCGTACCAGTCGTTTTCGTTGTTGGTGGCGCGGGTTGAGCGGTCGTTGTACTGCTCCACGCCTACGCCGCCGCGCACGTCAAGGCGCGGGAACCAGCCGGCACGCGCGCGGTCAACGTCGTGTTCGGCGGCCTGGCGGTTTTCCTGGAAGGCCTTGAGGCGAGGATGCGTTTCAAGGGTGTTGACGACTGAATCCTTCAGCGTCACTTCCTGCGCTTGCGCCGGCACCCCGACAGCAAGCCCCAGCACGGCGGCCAGCGCGCAGAACGCAAGCCAGCGCCGTTTTTGCGATTTCCTTTCCTTCATGACAGTCCTCCTCTTTGGCCCCCCCACCGTGAACGCGGATTGGAGAGCGCGTATTGATACCTTGCTGGGTGCGGGCGTGCCCACACTTTCCGCTCTTACGGTACTACTACACGCAACGATACATTGTTTCACTTGTCTTGCGCAATAGGGTTAGTCGCAAAGTTGGCAGGTTTTTCGGGAGGATTTCGCGCTTGCGCCGCAGCCTGCCCGTCCGGCCCGGCCGGACGGGCAGGCTGCGGCGCGCGGCGGGGCGGAAAGGGATTCATCGCCACGGACACTGCGGTGGCGGCCATGGGCGCGCGGCAGGGCATGCCGAACGATGATGGGGTATGCGTTGGCGTGTCAGGCGAGCGGTGTTGCGATTGCGGTGGGTGATATTTTTGCCCGCTTCGTATTATTTTCGCATGGCCGGTCTTTTCATGAAAAAGATGCAAAAATAATGGATGCCTGTCTTGGCGCGGCATACCGTACAATCGTCACGGGTTCCCCCCACCCGTGGCAGGCTCCGTATTGTCCCCCCTTCCGGTTGCCCGCTCCGCGCCGGAAGGGGGGCTTTGCGTTTGGGGCCGCCGGGTGCGGCCGCGAAAAAAAGTTCGGACGGGCGCGCCATTCGGTGGCGGGCTGGCGGAAGTTGTCCGGCAAGATGGCTGTTGGCAGCGGTGACGGGAGGACGGGCGCGTGTTGGCATGGCGGCACCCGGGGGGGGGGGACGTCTGCCAGCGCGGCTTTCGGACCGTCGCGCACGCCAGCGCCGACGCCGGGCAGGGCTGACGCCCGAGCGGCAGGTCGCGGGGGGGAAGGGGGGGACGAGCGGGCCGCCCCCCGTCAGTCGGCCTTGCCGAAGCCGTGTTTCTTGAGCAGCTCGTAAAAGTGTCCGCGCGAGACATCGGCCAGGCGCGCCGCCTCGCGGATGTCGCCGCGGCAGTGGGCCAGCATGTGGGCCACGTAGGCGCGTTCCGCCTCGGCCTTGTGGGCGCGCAGGGTGGGCGGCCCGGCATCGGGCGCGAAGCCCGTGAACGTGGAGGCGGCAGGGTTGGGTGCGCCGGGTGCGCCGGGTGGGACTGACGGGGCAGACGCGCCGGAAATGCCGTGAGCACCCCATGCGTCTCGTGCGGCGGGAATACTCCGGGCCATCACGGTCCCCCCGGCGGCAGCCCGTGCGGCCTGGGGCCGCGCGTCCCCACCCATGGCCGTGGGGGCCTGGGGCAAGGGGCCGGGTTGCCGCAGCGGCGTGGCCGCGCCGTGCCCGTCCATCCTGTCGCGGGCCACCCGCACCCGGATTTCCGTGGGCAGTTGCCGCGCATACAGGGTGGGTTCGTCGCGCGCGGCGGCGCAGGCGCGCTCCACGGCGTGCACCAGTTCACGCACGTTTCCCGGCCACGGGTAGCTGGCCACGGTCTCCAGAAAGTCCTCGGCCGGATGCTTGGGCGGCAGGCCGTGCCGCTCGCAGAAGCGGTCCGCCGCCCAGCGGCACAGGTCGGGCGCGTCTTCCGTGCGCTCGCGCAGCGGGGGCAGGGTGATGGTCAGGCCACGCAGCCGGTACAGCAGGTCGCTGCGGAACATGTCCAGCCGCACCATTTCGTGCAGGTCCTTGTTGGTGGCGGCCACCAGGCGGAAGTCGCTTTCCACCTCCTTGCTGGCCCCCACCGGGCGAAAGCGCCGCAACTCCAGCGCCCGCAGAAAGGCACCCTGGATGGACAGGGGCAGGTCGCCTATTTCGTCCAGGAACAACGTGCCCCCGTGGGCCAGGCGCAGCAACCCCTCGCGGCTGCGGTCCGCGCCGGTGAAGGCCCCTCGCACATGGCCGAAGAGCTGGCTTTCCACCAGGTTCTCGGTCAGCGAGGCGCAGTCCAGGGTGACGAAGGGACCGGCGGCGCGCACGCTGTTGCGGTGCACGGCGCGCGCGAACAGTTCCTTGCCGGTGCCGGTTTCGCCCAGCACCAGCACGTTGACGGAACTGGCCGCCGCCTCGGCCAGCAGGTCCAGCGCGGCGACGAGGGCGGGGCTGGAACCCACGATGCCCTCGCGGTACAGCGCCGGGGCGGGCGGCACGGCCGGTGCCGCCGTTGCCCGAACGTCGCCCCCGTCCGGCATTCCGTGCGCCGCGCCTCCGTTGCCCCCATTGGCCCCGCGCCTGCTTCTGCCGCCGCGGTAGGCCAGCACGCGCGTCAGCGAAAGGGTGATGTCCTGCACGCGCAGGGGCTTTTGCAGGTATTCCCACACCCCGTGGCGCAGGGCTGTTTCCGCGCCGTCGGCGTCGCCGAAGCCGGTGACCACGATGATCTCCGGGGCGCACGGCAGGCGGCCGAAGGAGGTCACGTGGGCCAGCCCGTTGCCGTCGGGCAGCAGCACGTCCAGGTAGACCACGTCCGGCTCGTCGGAGACGGCAAGGCGCAATCCTTCCTCCAGGGTGGCGGCGGTGAGGGCCTCGTGCCCCATGCCCACGGCCACCTCGCGCAGCATGGTGCGCACCATGGCCTCGTCGTCCACCACCAGTATGCGGGCCATCAGCGGGGTGTCTCCTTCGCCGGGGCGGTTCCCGGCGTTGCGGTGTCGGGGGCGTTGTCGGGGGCGGCGTTGGCCACCCGCGCGTCCGTCTTGGTCGCCGCGCGTGTGGTGACGGCGCGCACGCGGGCCACCCCGGCGTCCAGCACCGGCAGCAGGTGCGCCAGCAGGTCGGCCAGAGTGTCGGCCGATGGCCCGGCGGTGGCGGCGGAACCCGCAGCGCCTTCCGGCGCGGCGCGGCCCGCCTCGGCCTCCATGGCGTCGCACAGCCCGTGCAGGGCCGAGAGCCGCAGCATGCCCGCCGAGTTGCGCAGGGCGTGCGCCTCGCGCAGGGCATCCTGCCGCCGTCCCCCATGCACGGCATCCACCAGTGCGGCGCGCCGCGTCGCCACCTCGTCCAGAAAGGCCTGGCACAGCTTCACGAACAGGGGCCGGTTGCCGCCCAGGGCATCCAGTGCGGCGGCCTCGTCCATGATGTCTGATGATGCAGGGGCCGAAGCCGCGTGGTCGCGCGGGGGGCCAGACGGAGCGGACGGAGCGGACGGAGCGGAGGGGGCAGGCTGGTCAGACTGGCCGAACTGGCCGAGCTGGCCAAACTCGCTGGACGGCGGATGCGTGGGGTGCCGGGTGGGGCTTGCCGGAGCGGCCCCGGTCACGGGGTCGGCCCCGGCGCTGCCGTCGCGCCAGTGGTGCATGCCGTTCGTGTAGCCGCCGGAGCCGGGACATTCCAGCGGCGTGCCCCCGGCGGCGGCGTCCGCCACGGCCGCCAGCAGCATGGCCGCCGTCAGCGGCTTGCACACGCAGCCGGTCATGCCTTCGCCGAGCAGGGCCGCGCTTTCCCGGCCCACGGCCGACGCGGTGACGGCCAGCACCGGCAGGCCCGCCGGTACGCCCGGCACCTGGCCCGCGCGCAGGCGGCGCACCACCTCGGTGCCGTCGCAACCGGGCATGCGCACGTCAAGCAGGGCCATGTCCGGTCGGATTTCCTCAAGCAGGCGCAGGGCCTGCACGCCGTCTTCGGCCACGGCCACCTCGTGCCCGGCGCTGCGCAGCACGTCCTGCATGAACAGGCGGTTCACGGGGTTGTCGTCGGCCACCAGCAGCCGGAGCGGGGCGGGTGGGGCGGAGCGTGTGGTTTCGCCGCCGTGCCCGGAAAGGGCGGAAGGGCCGGGCGGGCCGGACGGGTTGGACTGGGCGGAAGGACCGACATGCCAGACGGCCCCGGCTGGGTCGGCCTGCGAACCCAGGGCAGCCTCGCAGGCGGTGGGGACGTCGTCCTTGCCGAACGGCCCCGCCACGTCGAAGCGGGCGGTGAACCAGAACTCGCTGCCCTGGCCGGGCGTGCTGGACACGCCGATGTCGCCGTCCAGCATCCGCGCGATCTCGCGCGAGATGGCAAGCCCAAGGCCGGTGCCGCCAAGGCACAGGGCGCTGGCCGCCTCGCCCTGCACGAAGCTCTCGAAGATCGATTCCTGCTGTTCCGGCGGAATGCCCACGCCCGTGTCCACCACGGCGAAGCGCAGCAGCACGCCGCGCCCGCCCGTTCCGGTGGGGTCGGCCGCCCCGGCCTGGGCCATCGACCCGGTGGGGGCGGGCACGCGGTTCACCACCACGGCGATGCCCCCTTCACGGGTGAACTTCACCGCGTTGCCGATAAGGTTGCCCAGGGCCTGGCGCAGCCGGAAGTCGTCGCCCAACAGCGCGTCGGGCACGTTTTCGGCCACGTGCAGCGACAGTGAAAGCCCCTTGCGCTCACCCGCGAAGCGGAACAGCCCCAGGCACGCCTCCAGCGAGGGGCGCAACCGGAAGGTGCGCGGCGCAAGGCGCATGCGGCCCGATTCCAGGCAGGAAAAGTCCGTGATGTCGTTGACGATTTCCAGAAGGTTCGCGGCGGCGCAGCGCAACTGGCCAAGATATTCGTTGTAGCGGGCGCGGCGTTCCCGGGGCGGGGCGGCGGCCTCTTCTGCCTGCGTTGTCGCAGCCGGTGTTCCCTGTCCGTCCGGCTCCCCCTGTCCGCCCGGTTCCCCCTGAATGGGGGGACTGTCGGTCCGGTCGGTGGCCGCCCCCGGCTGGAAGCCGGACAGCAGTTCCGCCATGCCGATGATGCCGGTGAGCGGAGTGCGCATGTCGTGGCTCATGTTGGCCAGAAAGGCGCTTTTCATGCGGTTGGCCGCCTCGGCCAGGGCCTTCTTGCGGCTTACCTGCAACGACGCCCCGCCGATGCCCAGCAGCCCCACCACCCCGATGATGGCATAGGCCAGGCCCATCTGATCCAGGCGCTGGCGTTCCAGGGCCAGCAGCGGCGTGGCCGCGATGGACACGCTGATGCCCCCGCGCAGCCCGCCCACGGTGTCGTCGGCGGTGCGGTGGCAGCCCAGGCATGAGCGGTCGGCCATGAGCGGGGCCATGTAGCGGAAGCTGGGGCTGTGCCGCGTCTCGGCATGGGCCGGGACCGCAGCGGCGTCGAGCCCGGCGTCGTCATGGGCCTGCACCAGGGTGAAAGTTTCCCGCTCGCCCCGGCCAAAGGCCCGCAGCGATTCGGTTTCCCACGCATCCGCGCCGTTTTCGGGCCGCAAGGGGTGCAGGCTGGTGATGCGAAAGCTCACCCCCTGGCTGGAGGTGAGAAATTCCGAGATCTGTCGGGTCATGTAGGCGGGGTTCATGCGCGTGAGCAGGGTGCCGTCGGCGGCCAGCAGGGTGCGTTCGTCGGGCGGCAGCCACGGGTTGGGCTGGCCCAGGTCGCTGGCCAGGACGAACACCCCCCCGTGGGCCGCGTTCCAGGCCCGGGTGGAGACGATCTGCGAAAAGAACGCCCGGGCCTGCAACAGCGCCAGTTCGCGCACGTGGGCCGCCTCGTTGCGGGCGTTCCACTGGTACAGGGCCAGCAGCAGCACGCCCCACAGGGCCACCAGCACCGCCGGGACGATGAAGGTCTGGATGTTCCAGCGCAGGGTGGGCCGCTTGCGGCGCAGCCGCGCCCTCAGGCTTTTTCCGGGGCCGCCCGCCGGGGTGTTCGCAGGTCGTGTCATGGGGCATTCCCCTTGTCTGAAAAGGCTGACTCGGTCAGGTTTTTCTGTCTGATTGTCATGTTTATCTGACAAGTACAAGGCCCAAACCGCCACCAAACGATTATGGGGCCTGTGACAACTCGTTGTAATTATTTTTGAACGAAAGAATGTGCGGGATTTCACGCAACGGCACGGGTCTTGAACACTGTGCCCTACCATGTGCCGTGCGCACCCGTCGGGCTGAACGGGCGCGGGCACGGATGCACCCGGAGAGGCTAACCCCCGGCCGCGCGCGGCGGGGCGGGCGCGCTCCACAGCAAGGAGGCGGAAATGTCAGAGGAAGCACCTCGCAACGGACGCACCGGGCTGCGGCTCATCGTCGTCGGGGCGACCCTTGGGGTCGTGCTGGCGGCGGGGGCGGGCTTCGGGATGAAGGTCACGGACCGGCGTCCGTTCTGCGCGAGCTGTCACATCATGCAGGAGGCGGCGTTGACCCACAAGGCGTCCACCCATGCCAAGCTTGCCTGCAACGAGTGCCACGCTCCGCAAAACCTGGCCGCAAAGCTGCCCTTCAAGGCAGTGGCGGGGGCCAAGGACGTGTACATGAACACGCTGGGCAGGCCGGACGACGTGATCCATTCGGGCCAGTCCACCAAGGACGTGGTCAACGCCAACTGCAAGGCATGCCACACCATGACCAACACGCAGGTGGCCAGCATGGATTCCAAACCCTATTGCGTGGACTGCCACCGCAACGTCCAGCACATGCGCATGACGCCGATCAGCACAAGGAAGGTCGCCGATGGATAAGCTGTCGCTTCGCAAGGCGTGCGGCATGGCCCGAAGGGGGGCCTTGCTGCTTGCCGTTTCGCTCGTTCCCTTCATTCTGTCGGGCTGTTCCGACGTGTCGGACCTGAAGACTCCGGTGTTCAAGACCAAGCTGGCGGCGGACGAGACCCGCAACAGCGCGTTCAAGAAGGAATTTCCGCAGCAGGCCGCCAGCTACGAACGCAACGACGAAAGCACCGTGATGACCGAGTTCAACGGCTCGGTGCCGTTCAACAAGAACGACAACGTCAGCCCCCTGCCCGAGGGCTACAAGCACGCCCAGCCGTACCTGAAGAACCTGTGGCTGGGCTATCCGTTCAGCTACGAGTACCGCAACGCGCGCGGGCATACCAAGGCGCTGGAAGACTTCCTGCACATCGACCGCATCAACACCTATGCCGAGAAGGGCGGCCTGCCCGCCACCTGCTGGAACTGCAAGACCCCCAAGATGATGGGCTGGGTGAAGCAGTACGGCGACGACTTCTGGGCCAAGGACGTCAACGAGTTCCGCGACAAGATCGACATGAAGGACGAGACCATCGGCTGCGCCAACTGCCACGACCCGCAGACCATGGAACTGCGCCTGTACAGCGAACCGCTGAAGGACCAACTGAAGGCGCAGGGCAAGGACTGGGACAAGCTTTCGCGCAACGACAAGCGTTCGCTGGTCTGCGGCCAGTGCCACGTGGAATACTACTTCCAGGACAAGGAATTCGGCCCGGCCAAGAAGCCGGTGTTCCCGTGGGGCGAAGGCTACGACCCGCAGCAGATGTACACCTACTACAAGAGCCACGGGAACTCGCAGGCCAAGGGCTTCGAGGGCAACTTCGTGGACTGGGTGCACCCGGTGTCCAAGACCCCCATGCTGAAGGCCCAGCACCCCGAATACGAAATGTGGCAGAACGGCGTGCACGGCGCGGCGGGCGTTTCGTGCGCGGACTGCCACATGGGCTACACCCGCACCGACGACAAGAAGAAGATCTCGGGCCACTGGTGGACCTCGCCCCTGAAGGACCCGGACCTGCGCGCCTGCCGCCAGTGCCATTCGGACAAGAGCCCCGAGTACCTGCGCTCGCGCGTGCTGTTCAGCCAGCAGAAGACCTACGACCAGTTGCTGAAGGCCCAGGACCTGTCGGTGAAGGCGCACGAGGCCGTGCGTCTGGCCTCGGAATTCCAGGGGGCCAAGCCCGCCAACTATGACGACCTGATGATCCAGGCGCGCGACATGGTGCGCAAGGGCCAGTTCTTCTGGGACTACGTGTCTGCCGAGAACAGCGTGGGCTTCCACAACCCGGCCAAGGCGCTGGACACGCTGGCCTCTTCGCAGCAGTACAGCCAGCAGGCCGTGGACCTGGCCAGCGAGGCCACCGGCTTCGCCATCGCCAAGGACCTGGCGGGCGACATCCACAAGATCGTGCCGCCCATCCTGAAGCACAGCCGCAAGCTGCAACAGGACCCCGAACACATGAAGACGCACCAGTGGTTCAAGTACCTGCCCACGCTGCCCAAGGCGGACAAGGTGTGGGACGGCCAGAAGAAGCTGGTTTCCGCCGCCCAGTAGGGCGGGGATGATAAATGGATGACGGGTGCCGACGGCGGCACCCGTCATCCGACGGATGAGACTTGACGCGCCGCGCGGCGGCGGGCGGAACGCGCCGGATCGATTTCCCACGGCGTGCCCGCCGGGCCTGGGCCATCAGGTTGTTCCCCTCCGGGGGGAATGCCGGGACCGATGGGCCGTGGATGCCGCCCGCGCGGCGCATGCAGACTTCGCCATGCCTTCTCCTTCACAGGCACGACACGGGGGCGCTCCATCGGGGAGCGCCCTTCGCCGTTTGTCGGGGGCGGGGCATTGCCGGGTGGTGTGGCGCACGGCTCCGGGCTGCGGAACGTCCGCCGCGTCTGGACGCCGGAATGCGAGTGGGCTATCCACGGGATGCATTTCGCGGCGCATCCCGGCCGCGCAAGCTCCACGGCCCCGCGCTCCATCGGGAACGTCGGCCCGTTCCGCAACCCCGTTTCGCACCGCAGGACACACCATGCACAAGCCCGTGCTCTTCCGGGTCACCAACAACCTCGACGTGGGCGGCGTGCAGCGCCGCCTGGCCGCCGTGCTGCCGCTGCTGGCAGAAACCTTCGAGGTGCATGTGGTCACCTATCGGGGGCGCGGGGTGTTCTTCGACGCGCTGCGTGACCGGGGCGTGCACACCCACTTCCTGCCCATGCGCGGCAAGTGGAGCCCGGCGGGCATTGCCCGCCTGTCCGCCATGTTCCGCCGTCATGGCGCGTTGGTGGTGCACACGCATTCGCTGGGGGCCAACATTCCCGGCATGATCGCCGCGCGCCTGGCCGGGGTGCCGGTGCGCGTGGCCCAGGTGCACGTGGCGGGCAACCACTGGTATGCCGGCACGGCCCTGGGACGCCGCAAGCAGGCCGTGCAGGAGGCCTTGGTGCACCGGCTGTGCACCGACAGGGTGCTGCATGTGGCCCAGCAGTCTCTGGAGGGCTTCGTGCGGGGCACAGGGCTGCCCCGGAGCATGAACGCGGTGCTGCACAACGGGGTTGATTTCGAGGCCATGCTCACGCGCCCGGCGGGCGACGTGCGCGCCGAATTCGGCATCGCCCCCGGAGATGTGCTGGTGGGCTTCGTGGGGCGGCTGGCCACCGGCAAGGGCGTGGACTTCGCGCTGGATTTCATGCGGCGGCTGCACGCCGCCAACCCCCGCGCCCGCATGCTGCTGGTGGGGGGCGGGGCATCCGACGCCGGTCAGGCCCGGCTGCGCGCCGAGGCGGCGGCCATCGGCGATGGCCGGGTGGTGCTGCTGGCCGGGCAGCGGCTGGACGTGCACGCCTGCTATCGCGCCTTCGACGCGCTGCTCTTTCCGTCCGAGGAACTGGCCGAGGGCATGCCCGGCGTGGTGCTGGAGGCGTGCGCCTTCGGCCTGCCGGTTATGGCCCGGCACACCGAGCCGGTGCGCGAGATTGCCCGCTACTACGACCGCATCCGCTTCATGGATGACGACGCCGACCCCGCCACGGTGCTGGCGGACGCGCTGGCCCTGCCCCCGGCCGACGGCGCGCGCTTTCGCGACGAGTTCGACATTCACGCCATGGCCCGGCGCACCCTGGACCTGTACCGCGCGGTGCTGTCCGAAAAGGGGCTGGCCGCTCCGTTCTGAACCTGTGCTGGCGCTTGCCGCGCGGCGGCCGTGCGGGTAGAGAGTGACGACGCGGCCGTGCAGGCGCGCGGCAGCCTTCCGGTGCCCATTGCCTGTCGTCAGGTTCCGCGCCGCGCCCCCCATCTTTGCAGGCCAAGGAGCCCAGCATGGTGTCCATCTCGTGGAATTTTCTCATCGTGTACACGCTGACGGTGCTGGTGGCCACCATCACCCCCGGCCCCAGCATGCTGCTGGCCCTGACGCACGGGGTGCGCTACGGCGTGCGGCGCGCGTTGGCGTCGGCCCTGGGCAACACCGTGGCGTCGGTGCTGCAGGCGCTGGTGGCGGTGGCTGGCCTGGGCGTGGTGCTGGCCGCGTCCGAGGACCTGTTCCGGGTGGTGCGCTACGCGGGTGCGGCCTATCTGGTGTACGTGGGGGTGTGCATGCTGCGCGCCCCGGCCATACCCCTGAACGCGGCGGCAGCTGCGTCCGGCGTGATGGACGGGGAGGCTGACGCGGGCGCGCCCGGTGTGCCCGGCGTTCCCGCATCCGATGCCGATGGAGGCCCCGGCGCGCGCAAGCTGTTCGCGCAGGCGTTCTTCGTGGCGGCGGGCAACCCCAAGGCCATCGTGTTTTTCACCGCGCTGTTCCCGCAATTCCTGGCCCCCGGCGATACCCTGGCCCGCAGCGCCCTGCTGGTGGCGGACCTGGCCGTCATCGCCTTTCTGGGCATGATGCTCTACGCCGTGGCCGGGTCGCGCATCGCGGCGCTGCTGGCCACCACCCGCGCCGCGCGCTGGTACAACCGCACCGTGGGGGTCGCCTTCATCGGCAGCGGGGCGGGGCTGGCCCTGTCCGACAGGTAGCGCCGCTCGCTTCCCCTTTGCCTCCTTGTCCGCCCCCGTCCCCCGATTTGCGGGAGCCGGGGGCGGTCTCGCGCTGGTGCCCCTGTTTCCTGCCGGGTACTCGCTTCCCCCATTGTGCCTTCTTGCCGAATCCGCCGTACATGGCAAAAGGGCTCCATGGGCATATCGCCCAAGGAGGCCCGCATGGAACTGTTCACCCTTGATACGGATGCCTGCACGGGCGACGGCCACTGCATGGCCGCCTGCCCCAAGGGGCTGCTGCAACCGGACGTCAACGGCCATCCCGTGCCGGTACCCGACGCGGCGGAGCAATGCATCGACTGCGGCCACTGCGTGGCCGTGTGCCCCACCAACGCCCTGCGCCACGCCCGCCTGCCGCTGGCGTCCTTCCTGCCGGTGCAGCCGGGGCAGGCCGACGCAACGGCCATGGATGCGCTGATCCGCAACCGGCGCTCCATCCGTCGTTTTTCGCCGCGCCCGCTGCCGGACGCCACCCTGCGCGACCTGATGGACGTGGTGCGCCACGCGCCCACCGCCCGCAACAGCCGCCTGCTGCGCTGGCACGTGATCCGCTCCGCCGCCGCGTCGCGGGCGATGGCCGGGGTGGTTTCCGAATGGCTGAGTGTTTCGGGCTACTACCCGGATGCGCTGGCGGCGTTTGCCGCCGACGGCGACAAGGTGCTGCGCGGCGCGCCGCACCTGGCCTACTGTACCGCGCCGAAAACCTACAACTTCGGCGCGTGCGACGGCGGCATCGCCGCCACCACGCTGGATTTCGCGGCCACGGCGCGGGGCATCGGCACCTGCTGGGCCGGTCTGGTGATGTGGGCCGCCCGCAACCACGAGGCCACCCGCGTCGCGCTGGGCCTTGCAGACGACCTGGACGTGGTGGGCGCCATGATGCTGGGCATGCCCGCCATGAAGTACCACCGGGTGCCCCCGCGCGACGTGCCCGAGGTGGTCTGGGTGGACTGACGCGGACGGCGCTCCCTTGCGCACGATCGGGCCGTGGCGTGTGACGTCGTGCCGCGCCCCGTAGTGACGGGCCGGAAGAATGCGCCTGAACGAAAGGAGACGGGCCGCGTCGTGGTGACGCGGCCCGTCTTTCATTCGCAAGATGGGCGGCCGGTAACGTGCAGCCCTAGCGTACGCCGCGCTCCAGCAGGCGGATGATGGCCACGTCCACGGCGGCGAAGCCCAGGCTGGACACTTCGCCCAGCGAGCGTAGCGAGGCGCGGAAATCGGGCGAGACGATGCCCTCGGCCCCGGTCATGCCCGGCCCGTGCAGGGCCAGTTGCGCGGCGCTCCAGGCCTCCGCCGCGGCGGTGCCCACCTTCAGCGCGCAGCCGCCCTTGGCCCCGTCGCAGATCATGCCCATGACCGACGAGAACACCAGCGCCACGGCCTGTTCGGCTTGCGCGGGCGTGCCGTCCGCAAGGCGCACCAACGCGGCGGCGGCCCCGGCCCCGGCGGCCACGGCGCAGCCGCACAGCGGGGTAAGGCGGCCCGTGCGGGCCTTTACCGCGCCGGTGACCAGGTGCGACAGGGCCAGCGCGCGGGCCAGTTCCGCATCGCTGCGGCCCCAGGCGCGCGCGGCCAGGGCTGGGGGAATGATGGCGGTAAGGCCGTGGTTGCCGGACCCGGCGCTGCTCATGACCGGCTGGTTGGCCCCGGCCATGCGCACGTCGGCGGCGGCCGCCGTGGTGGCCTTCACGCGCGCGCCAATGTCCGGCGCACAGGTGTCCGCGCACTCCCCGCCGCGCAGGGCCATGCCCAAAGTATGCCCCACGGCGAGGCCCCACGGGCTGGCCAGCCCCTGTTCGGCCACGGCCAGGTTCATCTCCGCGCCGCGCAGCAGGTCGCGGGCGAGGTCGGCGTCGATGGCGTCGGCCCAGGCCCATAGGTCATCGAAGGCGGCGCGTTGCAGGTCGGCCATGTACGGGGGCAGGCTGTCGCCGCCCAGGGCGTCCTCCGCCCGGTAGACCACCTGTCCGTTGTGGCGCACCTCGGCCACGCGGTCGTGCCGCCCGGCCACCACGGCCACCACCAGGTGGCCGGGACGGTACAGTTCCGCCTCGGCGTACACCGTGGGCACGTCCTGCACGATTTCCTGCGTCACCGCGCCGCGCTCGGTCAGGGCACGGGCGGCGGCCACGTCGTCGGGGGTGACGGCGGCCAGCGCTTGCAGGCCCATGTCCGCGTCGCCCGCCAGCGCGCCCAGCGCCGAGGCCAGCATGTTGCCGCGCAGGCCCTGCGCCCCGGGAATGCCTACGGACTGGCCGTTCTTGTAGATGTTGGCCGAAAGACGCAGGTGGATGCGCTCCGGCGCGGCGGGCAGGTGGCGAGCGGCGGCTGCGGCGGCAAGGGCCACGGCCCCCGGTTCGGTGCAGCCCAGCGCGGGCTTCACTTCGGCGGCGAAAAAGGCGGTAATGTCCATGGGGCCTCCTGCTTGTGCGCGGGCGGCCGGAGGAGAAGGGGAGCGGACCGGCATGCCGCGCGGTGTGCGGGCGTGGATGGGGCGGCGGCGCGAGCCTGCGCTTGGTGCTTTCGCGGCGCGCCCCGCGCATACGCGAAAGGGGCCACGGCGAACCGTGACCCCTTTGATGGCGTGGTGGCGTTCCCAGGGGGATTTGAACCCCCGTCGACGGCGTGAAAGGCCGTTGTCCTAGGCCAGGCTAGACGATGGGAACGCATGTTGGCTGGGCTGCTAGGACTCGAACCTAGATTAGCGGAGCCAGAATCCGCCGTCCTGCCAATTGAACGACAGCCCAACAACGAGGTTGTGTATCTATCCGTCAGCCCTTCGGTTGTCAACGGGAAATGCGCGAGGGCCGTGCAATTTTTCTTTCATGTATGTAACATTCTGAAATTGCGGGATGAGACGTTGCCGTGCGGCTGCGGCGCATGGCCCGACGCGATGCCGGGGGCGGAAGGGCCGTCGCTCAGCCGGGGCTTTGCCAACGCGAAATTTCGTACTATGCTCGGCCTGTCCGCATCGGACACCCGGCGGATTGCCCCGCGCGCGGCCTTGACGGCTGCGGCGTTGCCCGTCCGGCACACGTCTTTCTGCTTGCAGGCGTACGCGCCGAGGTTTTTTTGCAGCGATTCGCACCAGAGATTGTCGCACCGGTTGTCGGCGAAAGCCGCACCCGGTAGGCGCGACGGCACGCCTTCCCCCGCCTGAGGGGAGACCTGCCCGCACGGGGCCGTTGTCCGGCTCCGCCCCATCCCGCCCTGCCGATTCCGTCCGATGTCATCGGATGGTGGTCTTTGCTTTCGTCCCGCAACCATCCTTCTGACGTTTCAAGGCCGATCTTTCGCCATGCGCGCCGCATGGCGGTCGTGCGCCGCCGGGCTGCCTGCCCGGTCCGCGCCCGTCATGTCGCGCGCCATACTTCAGGAGAGTCACAATGCACATCAGGGACGAACGCCCCGGCAACCAACAGGACAGCCGGGCCATCTCCCACATCGAATACACGGCCTTCAAGGGCCACCCCATGCACGCCCCCGGCGCGGAGCCCACGGAACACCGCATCGTCGAGCGGCTGCGCGCCAGCGGCTACCTGACCTTGTCCCTGCTGGCCGAGGTGAACGGAGACCCCGTGGGCCACGTGGCCCTTTCGCCCGCCGTGGTGGGGGCGGACCAGGCCGGCTGGCAACTGCTGGGGCCGGTGGGCGTGCTGCCACCCATGCAGGGCAGGGGCATCGGCTCCGCCCTGATCCGCGAGGCGTTGCGCCGCATGCGCGACTTTGGGGCCCTGGGCGTGGTGCTGGTGGGCGACCCCGGCTACTACACCCGTTTCGGCTTCGCCTGCGTGCCGGGCCTGCATTATCCGGGCGTGCCCGACCAGTACGTGCTGGCCGTGCGCTTCGGCCACCGGCTGCCGCAGGGCGGCATCATCGCCCACGCGGCCTTCGCGGAACAGGCCTAGCGCCAACAATGACAATCCGGAGGGGCCAAGGCACGCGCCCGGTCCTTCATGAGATATGGCATGAGGTATAGCATCATGTTGCAATCATATGGTTTTGATGCGTGGTTTGCCGCGCACGCGCCACACATGGCCATGGACGGCTGCGGCTTTGCCCGCGTCTGCGCCGTGGACCGGGGGGCGTACCGCATACGGGGCGAGGGGGGCGAGGTTCCGGCCGAACTGGCGGGCAGGCTTGCCTATCATGTGGACAGCCCCGCCGACCTGCCCTGCGTGGGCGACTGGGTAACGGCGCAGTGGCACAGCGACGGGACGGCGGCCATCATTCACCGGGTGTTCCCGCGCCGGACCATGCTGCGGCGCAAGACGGCAGGCGAAGGATCCGCCGTGCAGATGATCGCGGCCAACATCGACACGGCGTTCATCGTGCAATCGTGCCATTACGACTTCAACCCCGGCAGGCTGGAACGCTATCTGGTCATGCTGGCGGACGGGGGCGTGGAGCCTGTGGTGGTGCTGACCAAGACGGACCTGGTCACCCCGGACGATCTCTCGAACCTGCTGGCGGTGGTGGCCGCCGTCACGCCCGCGCGGGTGATTGCCCTCAGCAGCGTGACCGGGGCCGGGCTGGATGCGCTGCGCCAGGCGCTTGCGCCGGGCAGGACCTACTGCCTGCTCGGTTCGTCGGGCGTGGGCAAGACGACCCTGCTCAATCAGCTGACGAAAGGACAGGGCCAGGCGAGGGCCTTGGAAGGGCACGCGCATGCCACACGTGTTGTGAGCGCCACCGGAGAAGGCACCCACACCACCACCCGCCGCCAACTCACCATGCTGGATGGCGGCGCGCTGGTCGTGGACACGCCGGGCATGCGCGAGGTGGGCACCGTGGCCGGTGCGGACGGCGTGGACGGGGGATTCGCGGCCATCGCCCTGCTGGCGGACCACTGCCGCTACGCAGACTGCCGCCACGAACACGAGGCGGGCTGCGCCGTGCGGGCCGCCGTGGACCGTGGCGAACTGGCCGCCGAGCACTACCGCAACTACCTGAAACTGCGGAAAGAGGCCGAGTTCAACGAACTATCGCGGCTCGACCGGCGCAGAAAGGACAAGGCCTTCGGCAAGATGGTCAAATCGGTGAAAAAGCACATGGGGTACTGAGGTACTTTTGCTGTTGCTTCCCCCCTCTCTTCTCGGGGGGTGGGCAGACAGGGAACCTCGTCCTTCCCCTGAACAGAAACACCCCGGCGGGATGGCTCCCGCCGGGGTGTCGTGCATTCTTCCAGCTTCGGTCGGCGTGCTTACGCGCCTTCCTTCTTCTCGATCTTGGCCCAACTGTCGCGCAGGCCCACGGTGCGGTTGAACACCGGCTTGCCGGGGGTGCCGTCCTTGTCGGCGCAGAAGTAGCCAATGCGCTCGAACTGCACGCGGGTGCCGGGGGCCACGTCGGCCAGGGCCGGTTCCAGCATGGCGGTGACGGTCTTCAGCGAATCGGGATTCAGGTAGTCCAGGAAGGTCTTGCCTTCTTCCGCCGCGTTGGGGTTTTCCACGCTGAACAGGTGCTCGTACAGGCGCACTTGCGCGTGCAGGGCGTGCGCGGCGGACACCCAGTGGATGGTGCCCTTCACCTTGCGCCCGTCCTGCGACCAGCCGCCCTTGGTGGCCGGGTCGTAGGTGCAGCGCAGTTCCGTGATGTTGCCTTCCGCGTCCTTCACCACCTCGCGGCAGGTGATGTAGTAGGCGTAACGCAGCCGCACTTCCGCGCCGGGGGCCAGGCGGTGGTACTTTTTGGGCGGGTCTTCGCGGAAGTCGTCGCGCTCGATGTACAGCACCTTCGAGAAAGGCACCGTGCGCGAACCGTGCGACGCGTCTTCCGGGTGGTAGGGCATGTCGAAGGTTTCCACCTGGTCGTCGGGGTAGTTTTCGATGACGACCTTGATGGGGTCCAGCACGCCCATCACGCGCGGGGCGACCGCGTTCAGGTGTTCGCGCATGCAGAATTCCAGCAGCGAGAAATCCACCACCGAATCGGCCTTGGCCACGCCGATGCGGGCGCAGAAGTCCTGCAACGCCTCTGGCGTGACGCCCCGGCGGCGCAGCCCGCTGATGGTGGGCATGCGCGGGTCGTCCCAGCCGTTCACGTAGCCGCCCTCCACAAGCTGGATCAGCTTGCGCTTGGACAGCACGGTGTAGGTCAGGTTCAGCCGGGCGAATTCCAACTGCTGCGGGTGGTAGATGCCCAGGGTGTCCAGCGTCCAGTCGTAGAGTTCGCGGTTGTTCACGAACTCCAGCGTGCAGATGGAGTGGGTGATGCCCTCTATGGAATCCGAGATGCAGTGCGTGTAGTCGTACATCGGGTAGATGCACCACGCATCGCCGGTGCGGTGGTGATGGGCGTGGCGGATGCGGTACAGCGTGGGGTCGCGCATGACCACGTTGGGAGAGGCCATGTCGATCTTGGCGCGCAGCACGTGTTCGCCGTCCTTGAACTCGCCCGCGCGCATGCGCCGGAACAGGTCCAGGTTTTCCTCCACGCTGCGGTTGCGGTAGGGGCTTTCCGTGCCGGGGGCGGTGAGTGTGCCGCGATGCTCGCGGATTTCGTCGGCCGACAGGCTGTCCACGTAGGCCTTGCCCGCCAGGATCAGCTGTTCCGCGTGCTGGTAGAGCTGCTCGAAATAGTCGGAGGCGTAGAATTCGCGGCCTTGCCAGTCGCCGCCAAGCCACTTCACGTCCTCGCGGATGGAATCCACGTATTCCTGGCTTTCCTTCAGCGGGTTGGTGTCGTCGAAGCGCAGGTTGCACTTGCCGCCGAATTCCCGCGCCACCCCGAAGTTGAGGCAGATGGACTTGGCGTGCCCGATGTGCAGGTAGCCGTTGGGTTCCGGGGGAAAGCGGGTGTGCACCCGGCTGTCGAAGCGGCCGCTGGCGTTGTCCGCCGTAATCAGCGTGCGGATGAAGTCGAGACCCGGCTCGGCCTTGCGGTCGGGCTCGCTGGCGTTGTGATCGCTCATGATCGTGCGTTCCTGCTGGGGGTTTTCCGGCGGCCGTTCAGGCGGTCCGTCCGGGACGCGAAGAAAGATGCGGCACGATACGGGAAGTGGTGTGCCCGGTCAATTCAGGCCAATTTGGGCCAATGCGGCGCGGCAGGGCAGCGGCGGCGGGTTTGCGGCACGGGTGGTGGCAGGGCCGCCGGGCGTCATTCCGGCGGCGCGCCGTTGCCGCGCAGGCGGCGCATGACCTGCGAAAGGGCCAGCCTGCGGCTGGTGGGGCCCATGCGCACGTAGAATTCCTCTTCCTTGCCGGTGTGCAGGATGGCCGGTTCCGTGGCGGGGTCGCATTCCACCAGCAGCAGCTGTTCGCCGTCCAGCACGCGCACCGTGAAGCGCACGTGGGGCTGGTGCTCCACGCCGATGTGCTGGGCCAGCAGCGCGCTGAAGTGGCGCAGCACGTGGTCCGCGTCCTCAAAGCCGTCGGGCGCGAGGCCCAGCACTTGTCCCCGGTCGTCCACGCCCACGGCCAGGGTGCCGCCGTCGGTGTTCAGGAAGGCGGCCACGGTCTTCAGGGCGGCCAGTTCTATCTCCTTGCCGTGCTTGCCGCTGGAAAGGTTGTGCCGCAGGGTGGACTTGAATTCCAGGCGGTCGCTTTCGCCCCCGGCCAGCAGCCCGCGCAGGGCCTCGTCGGACATGGGGGCGCTGGCGTCCGGCCCGACGGCGCGCTGTCGGCGGGCATGCACCCACCATGCGCCCAGCAGCACGCCCAGCCCGCCGCACGCCAGCAGCAGGGGGATGGCGGCGTCGCGCAGCAGCATGTGCAGCAGCAATCCCTGCGGCAGGGCAACCCCGGCGAAGGTCCGGGTGCCGGAATCGGTGAGGGGCGAAAGGTGTGCCCACCAGCGGCCCCCCTGCGCGTTGAACGTAAACGCGGCGTCGCCCGGCGTGCCCGCCGCGCGCCACGCCGCAAGCGCGGCCTCGCGCACGGGGTCGCCATCCTCGGCCAGGGATGCCGTCTCGTGGGGGGGGTGCCCTTCGCCGCGCGGCGAAGTGACCAGCACCCGCGCGCCTTCGGGCAGCCCCTGGGCGAGGGAGGCCAGCAGGTCGTTCACCCGGAAGCTGTAGCCCATGTAGCGCGGCCCGCCGTCTTGTCGGCAGCGCGCATCGACCACGGCGGTCAAGGCCGCGCCGTCGGCCGTGGGCTTTCCGGGGGCTGCGGCAGCGCCGCTTGCCGGGGCGCTTGCGGTGGGCAAGGGGTGCACGTCGGTCCAGGCGGCGGCCGTGTTCCGACCGGAGGCGGGGCGGGCCGCCTGCGTGTCCGTGGCTGCGGCCATGCGGCGGCACAACTCGCCGGTGGCCGGGAACATGGTGGATGCGGGGCCGGGCGGGGCGGCGCCGGTATGGATGCGCTGCCACGGGGTTTCCCGCCCGCCGTCCTTGGCAGCCGGGCTGTCTTTGTCGGGGCCATCAGGGCCGCGCACGTACAGCAGCATGCCGCCGTTGGCGCGCACGGCCATGGCCAGCAGGCCCGCGCCGTCGCACACGGTGGCGGCGTCCACGCCGGGGTTGTTGTCCAGCGAGGAAAGCGCCAGTTCCCGCGCGTCCGCCGGGGTGGGGCGGCCCGGTGCGGCCGCGGCCAGCAGGTCGCCGGTGAGTTGCAGCGCGGTTATGGCCGGGGCCACGCGCAGCAGCAGCCGTTGGCGCAGGTTCTGTCCCTGCTCCGCCACGGTGCGCGCGTTGAATTCGCTGGTGGCCAGCCAGCCCCCCAGCAACAGGAGCAGGGCTGCGGTCGCCACGGCCAGGGTGACGGCAAGGGGGGTGGAGAGTCTGGGGCGCGGCATGGGCATGACAGGTCCGTTGTGCGGGGTGCGACGGGGCTGCGCAGTGCAGGTTGCCTTAAGTGTAGCGCGCGGCACGCGGTGCGCGCAACGGGACGCGCCGGTTTCTAATGCCGCGCTCCTATGGTGTGCACGGCGTTCGCGGCCGCGCGTGTCCCCCCCCCGTCCGTAGCGGAGTGCCATGCCGATGCGGACGGGGGGCGTCTTAAGTGCACGCTGGGTACGTCTTTTTTTGGGGGGGAGCTTGGGGACGCGTCTGGGGACGCGTATGGGGACGCGCCTGAAAAGCTGCCAGCAATGCTGGATTGACCTTGTTTTGTATTTTGTATACGGTATGCAGATGGCCGACCCCGTATGCCCGGCCGTTTCGCATGCGGCCCCGCCGCCCCTTCAACCGGACGCACATCTTCATGCCGCCAGACGCCATCAACGCCCTCGCGCAGTACACCGTCAGCGGGCTGACCACCGGGTCGGTCTACGCGCTGCTGGCGCTGGGCTACAGCCTCATCTTCAACGCCACGGGCATCGTCAACTTTACCCAGGGCGACTTTTTGAGTCTTGGGGGGCTTGTGCTGTACAGCCTGCTGGTCGGGCAGGGGCTGCCCATTGTCGCGGCCTTTCCCGCCACCATCGCCATCGTGGCCTTGGCGGGCGCGCTGGTGGAGCGGGTGTGCCTGCGCCCGGCCCGCAGCCGCCAGATGATCATCCTGATCTTCATCACCATGGCCGCCTCCACGCTCATGCGCGGGCTGATGAAGCAGGGCTGGGGCAAGCTGCCCCTGGCCCTGCCGCCGCTTTCGCCCGACGTGCCCTTTCGCCTGCTGGGCGCGGTGCTGACCCCGCAGAACCTGTGGGTGATGGGCATGACCCTGTGCGGCATCGCGGCGCTGGCCTGGTTCTTTCGCGCCACGGTGACCGGCAAGGCCATGCGCGCCGCGGCGGCAGATCCGCGCACCGCCCGGCTGATGGGGGTGGAGGTGGAGCGGCTGACCACGCTGTCCTTCGCCTTTGCCGGGGCGCTGGGGGCATTGGGTGGCATGCTCATCACGCCCATCACCTCGCTTTCCTACGATATCGGCCTGATGTTGGGGCTGAAGGGCTTTGCCGCCGCCGTGCTGGGCGGCTACGGCAGCTTTGCCGGGGCCGTGGCGGGCGGGGTGCTGCTGGGGCTGTTCGAAAGCTACGGCGCGGGCTACGTGACCAGCGCCTACCGCGACGTGTTGGTGTTCGGTCTGCTCATTCTCGTGCTGTTCGTGCGGCCGCAGGGGTTGTTCGGCGCCACCGGGAGGCGCGCATGACCGCCCCTGGAACCGCGAAGGCCAACGGTGCCGCGCCTGTGCCCGCTTCCCACGGCGCTTCCGGCCGTCACCCGCTGCTCACCCCGCCCGCCCGCCGCTTCGCGCGGGGGTGGCTGGCCCTGGCCGTGGCCGTGGCGCTGCTGCCGCTGGCCCTGCGCTCCGGCTACCAGTTCACCGTGCTCAACGTGGTGGCGGTGAACCTCATCGTGGTCACCGGGCTTAACCTGCTGATGGGCTACGCCGGGCAGATCAGTTACGGCCACGCCGCGTTCTTCGGCATGGGGGCCTACGGCAGCGCCATCCTTTCCGCCACCCACGGGGTGGACCCGTGGCTGGCCATGGGCGTTTCCGCCTGCGGGGTGGCCGTGGCCGCCGCCGTGGTGGGGGTGCCCACCCTGCGTCTGAAGGGCAACTACCTGGTCATGGCCACGCTGGGCTTCAACCTCATCGTGGACGTGATCCTGGTGCAGTGGAGCGAGGTCACCGGCGGTTCCAGCGGCTTCGTGGGCGTGCCCCCGCTGTCCGTGGCGGGCTTCTCGTTCGACACCGACCGCTCGTTCTACTGGCTGGCCTGGGGCGTGGCGCTGCTGCTGCTCATCCCCGCGCGCAACCTTGTGCACTCGCCAGTGGGGCGCGCCCTGCGGGCCATCCACGATTCCGAGCCGGGGGCAGAGGCCTGCGGCGTGCCCACGGCCAGCTACAAGGTGCAGGTGTTCGTGCTGTCGGCCGTGTTCGCCTCGCTGGCCGGGTCGCTGCACGCGCATTACCTGGGCATCGTGGCCCCCAAGACCTTCGACATCTTCAAGTCTGTGGAGTTCGTGACCATGTGCCTCATCGGCGGCATGGGGTCGCTGTGGGGCGGGCTGGCCGGGGCGCTGCTGCTCACGGTGCTGCCCCAGATGCTGGGGGTGTTCGAGGAACACCACGACCTGATCTTTGGCGCGATTTTGCTGGTCATGCTCATCTTCATGCCGCGCGGGGTCTCGCCCTGGCTGCGCGGGATGGCGGACAGGATGCGGCGCGGGGACGGTGACGGGTCGGGCGGCGCGCCGGGCACAGCCCCGCAAGGCGGGGAGGCCCGGCCATGAGCCTGCTTGCGGTACGCGACCTTTCCGTGGCCTTTGGCGGCATCCGCGCGCTGGACGCGGCCAGCTTCACGGCGCGGGCCGGGGCCATCACCGCGCTCATCGGCCCCAACGGGGCGGGCAAGACCACCCTGGTCAACTGCGTGACCGGCATGGTCCGCCCCGATTCCGGCAACGTGACCTTCGACGGGCGGGACATCACCGGCATGGCGGCCCACCGCCTGCCGCGCCTGGGCCTTGCCCGCACCTTCCAGCATTTGCGGGTGTTCGGCTCCATGAGCCTGCTGGAAAACGTCATGGTGGGGCTTCACGGCCACGTGCGCACCGGCATGCTGGCCAGCATGCTGCGCCTGCCCGGCGTGCGCCGCACCGAACGGGCCATGCGCGACGCGGCCCTGCGGGCGCTGGATTTCACGGGGCTTTCCGGCCGGGCCGACGAACCCGCCGGGCTCTTGCCCTACGGCGACCAGAAGCGGCTGGTGCTGGCCCGCGCCCTGGTGGGCGACCCGCGCATGATCCTGCTGGACGAGCCGGTGGCGGGCCTGAACCCGGCGGAAACCCACGAGATGGGCGGGCTGATCCTGGCCCTGCGCGCACGCGGGGTGGCCGTGCTGCTCATCGAGCACGACATGTCGCTGGTCATGCGCGTGAGCGACGCCGTGGTGGTGCTGTGCTCCGGCGCCAAGATCGCCGAGGGCGCGCCCGGCGAGGTGAAACGCAACCCCGAAGTGGTCAACGCCTACCTGGGCGGGGGCGAGGAGTTCGGCCTGCATGCTTGAGGTGCGCGACGTTTCCTTTTCCTACGGCGGCGCGAAGGTGCTGTTCGACGTGTCCCTTTCCGTGGGCGCGGGCGAGGCGGTGTGCCTGCTGGGCATGAACGGCGCGGGCAAGACCACGCTGCTCTCGCTCATCAGCGGCCTTGCGCGCCCGGCCTCCGGGTCCATCCTGCTGGACGGCAACCCGTTGCCCCCGCGCCCGGCGGGCATCGTGGCCGCCGGGGTGGTGCAGGTGCCCGAGGGGCGGCGGGTGTTCACCCAGCTTTCGGTGCGCGAGAACCTGGAAATGGGCGCGTACCTGCGCCTGAAGCGGGGCGGCCGCGCGGAACGGGCGGCGGTGGCCGACGACCTGGCCCGCATGCTGGACCTGTTTCCCGTGCTTGGCGAGCGCAGCGGACAGCCTGCGGGCAACCTTTCCGGCGGCGAGCAGCAGATGCTGGCCATGGGCCGCGCCCTGATGGCCCGGCCGCGTCTGCTGCTGCTGGACGAACCCAGCCTGGGCCTTGCGCCCAAGGTGACGGCGGCCATCTTCCGGGTGGTGCGCGACCTGCCCGCCATGGGCTGCTCGGTGCTGCTGGTGGAACAGAACGCGCTGGGCGCGCTGGCCATCTGCAACCGGGGGTACATCATCACCAGCGGGCAGATCCGCTTTTCCGGCACATCCGCCGACATACTTTCCGACGAGCTGCTGCGCGAGGCGTTTCTCGGTCCCGTTAACGGAGAGGCCGGGACTGCGGACGGAATGCGGGACGACACGCGGGGCGGCAGCGCCACGCAGGAGGGCAACTGATGGCGAGACTGGTCAAGCAGTCGCTGGGGCAGGAAGTGACGCGCATGCTCAAGCGCATGATCATCGACGGCGAGCTGGAGCCTGGCCAGCGGCTGGTTGAGGACCGCCTGGCGGCGGAGCTGGGCATCAGCCGCACGCCGCTGCGCGAGGCCCTGCACCGGCTGGAGCAGGAGGGTCTGCTGCAGAAGCGCTCCGCCGGGGGCTACGTGCTGCGCCCCTTCGACGCCGAAGAAGTGGAAGAGGCGGTGCAGGTGCGGGCCCTGCTGGAAGCGCGCGTGGCCGCGCTGGCCGCGCGCCGGGCAACGCCGGAACAGGTGGCGGCGCTGCGCGCCAACCTGGCCGCGTTTGGCGAGGCGGCGGCCGGGGCCGACGTGGCCCGGCTGGCCGAACTGAACGCCGAATTCCACCTGCTGTTGCGGGCGGCGGGCGGCTCGCTGTTGCTGGCCCGCCTGCTGGACGAAATCGAAGGAGTGGTTGAACGCATCATCCGCGCGCTGGTGCCCCTGCGCGAGGCCGGGGAATGGTCGGATGACGACCACGCCCGCATCGTGGCCGCCGTGGAGGCGGGCGACGCGGATGCGGCCGCCGAGGCCATGCGCATCCACGTGCTGCACGGCGGCGAGGCGGTGCTGGACACCCTGCGCCACGCCGAAGGCGAAACCCCGCCGCTGAAATGACCCACACGCGCCGCCGTGGCCCTGGCCGAGGGCGGCGCGCAACCATGCACCCATGCGTCGCCCCCCGCGCCGTGTGGGAGAGGAGATTCGCATGAACTTCGCGACCATGTTCCGCAAGGCATGCCGCCTTGCCGCCCTTGCCGTTCCGGCGCTGGCGCTGGGCGCGGGCCTGCCCGCCGCCCCCGCGCGGGCGGCCGAACCGGTGAAGATCGGCGCGTTCTTCGCCCTGTCCGGCCCCACCGCGCCCGTGGGCACCCCCACCAAGCTGGTGGCCCAGATGTTCGTGGACAAGGTGAACAAGGAGGGCGGCATCAACGGCCGTCCCATCGAACTGGTGCTGGGCGACACCGAGGGCGACCCCACCAAGGCGGTGCTGACCTTCAAGCGCTTCGTCAGCGAGGAAAAGGTGGTGGCCGTCATCGGGCCCACCCGCACCGACGAGGGCATGGCCGTGAAGCGCCAGATCGAGTCCGCCGGGATACCCACGGTGATGACCGTGGGCGGCGACCCGGTGATCATGGAAGGCAAGGTGGGCAACATGGACTTCGGCAGCGCCCGCCATGTCTTCAAGTCGCCCCAGCGGTCGTCCACGGCGGTGCGCAAGGTGCTGGGACACCTGAAGAAGCATGAACTGACCAAAGTGGCCCTGCTGCTTTCGGGCGACAACTTCGGGCAGGACGGCGAACGCTGGCTGCGCTCGCTGGCCCCGGAATACGGCGTGGAGATCGTGGGCGCGGAACAGTTCAAGCCCACCGACGTGGACATGAAGACCCAGCTCACCGCGCTGGCGGGCAAGGGTCCGCAGGCGGTGATCTGCTGGACCATCGGACCCGCCGGGTCCATCGTGTCCAAGAACCATCACGCCCTGGGTCTGACCATGCCCCTGCTGCAATGCCACGGCCTGCCCGACCCGGCCTACATCAAGCTGGCGGGCGAGGCTGCCGAGGGAGACCTGATGCCCGCCACCAAGCTGATGACCTGGGAAGCCCTGCCCGACGGCGACCCGCAGAAGAAGGTCATCGCCGAATTCGTGCGCCTGTATCGCGACGAGTACAAGTACGACGCGCAGTACCCCATCAACACCCACTCCGGCTACGCGTGGGACGCCCTGCTGCTGCTGGTGGAAGCCATGCGCAAGGTGGGCACGGAACCGGCAAAGGTGCGCGACGCGCTGGAGGCCACCAAGGGCCTCGTGGGCGTGAGCGGCGTGTTCAACCTTGGCCCGCAGGATCACAACGGCCTGGGAGAGGATTCCATGGTCATGCTGCAGGTGAAGGGCGGAAAGTTCGTGATGGTGGAATAGACGAAGCGTAGTTCGTGACGCTACATGGCGGCGCGCGGGAAGGGTGGCCCCTTTCCGCGCGCTTTCGCGTAGTCCGTGTTGTTCGGGCTTTCCGCCCCGTCCGCCCCGTCCGCCCCGTCCGCCTCGTCCGTGTCGACCACGCTGGCCATGTTTTCCGGCCATGCCCCGTTTTGTCCGCTTTTGCAGAGCCCTGCGCCGTCCTGCCGGATTCTGCCGCACCTCCTCGGATCGGGTGAAAGGGGGTGCACCGGCATTATAACGGGTTTGCGTATCTTCACCGGAGAGGTCATAGAATACCGCACCAGAGGGAGGCGGCAGATGGTGCGCGGTGTGAAGCGGGCGATGCCCGGCGGACAAGGAGCCGATGCGACCGGCGCGACTGGCGCGACTGGCGCGAAGCGCGGCGTCGCGCGTGGCGGCGCGCCAGAGTCTGTTCGTGACGTTCCGCCCGTTTCGCCAGTGGTAGAGCCATCCCCGGCCGACCCGCCATCTCCGGCCGCTGGCCCCCCTGTTTCCTCCGCCTGTCCTCCCCAATCCCCCCCGTCCCTTCCGTTATCCCTGTCGCCGGGCGTGTCCCTGTACGAACAGCTTTTCCAACGCCATTCCGCGGTGATGCTGCTGGTGGACGCCGAGGCGGGGTGCATCATCGAGGCCAATCCTGCCGCGGCCGCCTTTTACGGCCACCCGGCCGAACGGCTTTGCGGCATGTCCATTCAAGACATCAGCACCCTGCCTGTCGCCGAGCAGACCGCCCGGCTGGCCGATCTGTGCGGGGGACGGGTGACGCGCTTCGTCTCGCGTCACCGGCTGGCCTCGGGCGAGGTGCGCGAGGTAGAGGTGCATTCCGTACCCGTGCGGCTTTTCGACCGCACGCTGTTGTACAGCATCATCCACGACATCACTGACCGGGCCCGGGCCGAGGAGGCCCTGCGCCGCAGCGAACAGCACCTGGAAATGATCCTGGACGGCGCGGGCATCGGCAACTTCAGTTGGGACGTGGCTGGCGACCAGGTGGCCTGCGACACCCGCTGGGGCGAGGTGCTGGGCCTGGGGCGCGTGGAGTGCGCACCGTTGATGGCGTCGTGGCGGGCGCTGGTGCACCCGGACGACCTGTCGGGCCTGGATCGGGCGCGGCAACGGCATCTTTCCGGCCTTTCGCAGCGCTACGAAGCCGAATACCGCGTGCAGGGTTCGGACGGAACGTGGCGCTGGGTTCAGGATACCGGACGGGTGGTGGAGCGCGCCGAAGACGGGTCGCCCCTGCGGGTGGCGGGCATCGTGCGCGACGTGTCCGGTCGGCGGCGCGCCGAGGAGGACCGGCGGCGGCTGTTCAGCCTGTCGCCCGACCTTATGGCCATCGGCGGCCTGGACGGCTATTTCCGCGAGGTGAACCCCGCGTGGCAGGCGGTGCTGGGCTGGTCCAAGGAAGAACTGCTGGACCGGCCATGGGTGTCGCTGGTGCATCCGGACGACCAGGAGACCACCGCGCAGGCCATGCAGCAACTGCTGCGCGACGGCGTGCTGACCGGCGTGGAGAACCGCTACCTGTGCCGCGACGGTTCCTGGCGCTGGATATCGTGGAATTCCGCCGCCGTGCCCGATCAGGGGCTGATCTACGGCGTGGGACGCGACGTCACCGCCACCCGCCGCGCGGCGGAAGAGTTGCGCGCCAGCGAGGCGCGGCTGCGGGCCATCGCTTCCACGGTGCCGGGGGTGGTCTTCCAGTGGCGCGAGTCGCTCGGCGAGCGGCGGTTCACCTACGTCAGCCCGCGCAGCCGCGAGATACTGGGCATCGAGCCCGAAGCATTGCAGCACGACTGGCAGGCCCTGCCGGTGCACCCGGCGGACCGCACGGTGTGGGAACTTTCGCTGCGCGACGCGGCCGAACGGCGCGGCGACTGGGTGTTCGAGGGGCGGCTGACACTGCCCGACGGCGAGGTGCGCTGGTGGCGGGGCGAGGCCAAGCCCGTGCACGCGGGATACGGCGCGGGCCTGCCCGACGGGGACGATGACGGACACGGCATCGTCTATTGCGGCATCATCACCGACACCACCGAACACCGCGAGGCGCAGGAACGGCTGCGCCAGATGGCCACCACCGACGGACTGACCGGGCTGGCCAACCGCAGGCGGTTCCTGGAGGCGCTGGAACACGAGGTGCAGCGCCACCGCCGCTACGGCACGCCGCTGGCCCTGGTCTCCATCGACGTGGACCGCTTCAAGCGGGTCAACGACACCTGGGGCCATGCCGTGGGCGACGAGGTGCTGCGGGCGCTGGCGGCCATCTGCCGGGCCGAGGTGCGCGACGTGGACACCGTGGGGCGCATCGGGGGCGAGGAATTCGCCGTGCTGCTGCCGGACACCGCGCCCGAGGAGGCCATGGCCGTGGCGGAACGGCTGCGGTACGCCGTGGAGGCCGCGCCCCTGCTGACGTCCGGCGGGCCGCTTACCGTCACCCTGAGCCTGGGCGTTGCCGCAAGCCCGCCCTGCGACGGGGCCGATGGGCTGCTGCGCGAGGCGGACAGGGCGCTCTACCGGGCCAAGGCGGGAGGCCGCAACCGGGTGGAGCGCGCCTTCGACCTGCCAGGTGCTTGCGGACCGGGCGGACAGGGCGACGAGGCCGATTCCCTGCTCACCATTCCTTGAAGATGAAGAACGTGGCCACCACTATCAGGCCAAACCCCACAAGATAGTTCCACTTCAGCGGCTCGCCCAGGTAGAGCACCGAGAAGACCATGAACACGGAGAGCGAGATGATCTCCTGGATGGTCTTCAGCTCTGCCGCGTTGTAGTGGCCGTACCCGGCGCGGTTGGCGGGCACCTGCAGGCAGTACTCGAAGAAGGCGATGCCCCAGCTTGCCAGTATGGCCACCATGAGCGGCGTGGCCCGGAACTTCAGGTGGCCGTACCAGGCGAAGGTCATGAACACGTTGGAAAGCAGCAGCAGGCCAATGGTGACCACCGGCACGGGCAGCGTGGAAGGGACGGGCATGGGAAGGCTCCGGTTGCGGGGCGCGCGTAGGCGCGCGGGGTGTTCGGCCAGGCGGGGCGGCAAGCCCCGTTGACCCGCCGCCTTTTCGCATGCGGCACGGCGGCTGGCAAGACGCGGGGAATTGCGTGGCGGGAACGGGGAGGGGGGAGCGGACGGGAGCGGATAGGCCGGATGCGCGTGCCGTGGAGCGCCAGTCGATGGCAGCCCTGACGCGGGGGCGGGCGGACCACCCGCCCCGGGGCATGCAACGATGCGGGGCCGCCGACCTTCACCGGTCGGCGGCCCCTGTCCGTCGTCACCATGCGCCGCCGGACACCCGGCGGCGCGTCCGGGTGCTATTGGGCGGGAGCGGGGGGCGCGGGGCGGTCGTCCTTGCGGTCGTCGCGGCGCTCCTTGCGATCATCCTTGCGGTCGTCACGCTGGTCGCGGCGATCGTCCTTGCGCTCCATGTGCTGGTCGCGGCGATCGTCGCGGCGCTCCATGCGGTCGTCCTTGCGGCCGTCGCGCTGTTCCCTGCGGTCATCCTTGCGTTCCATGCGCTGGTCCTGCCGGTTGTCCTGCCGCGGGTCCTGGCGGTCGTCCCTGCGCTCCTTGCGCAGGTCGGGGCGATCGGTGGGGGGCGTGGCGTCATCGGCCATCGCGGGCAGGACGGGCAGGGCAACGGCGGCGGCAAGGGCAAGCGAGGTGAACAGGGTGGTCGTTTTTTTCAACATGGCGGTTCTCCTTCATGAAAACCGGGGGGAATGCGCCGCGGTTGCGGCGGCTGATGGCGTTGGGCCTCCGGTCCCGGCGCGCACCGGGAAACCGGAAGCGCCGACGGGGCCGCGCGTGCCGGACACACCGGCACGACGAGGCGCATATCGCGCCGAACCCGCGCGAAGTCAACGGCGGCGGGCCACAAGTTACATTTCGTAACACCCCGTTGCGCGGCGGCAATGAACCGCTGCGGAGCTGGTTGGACTATCAAGGCAGTTTGCTGGGCGCGGCGCGCCATGGCGGGCAGGGACGGCGGGAGGCCGTGTTGCACGCGCGAGTGACGCCGCAGACGGCGGCGAGGGGAGATGGCAGGGGGGCTGCGGGTGGGGCCGGGCGGGACATTTCTGTCAGACCCGGCCGTCCCCAAGGGTATGGCCAAAGGGGAAAGCGGCAAGTGGAGCGACAAGAAGGGGCGGCAAGGGGGGGGCGTGCCGGTGGGGGCGTGGCGCGGCGGGCAAGCCGCCGGAAGGTCAGGCTTCCTCGTCGGTGATGGTGCCGGTTTCGCGCAGCAGAAGGTCCAGCACCAGTTCCTCCAGCGAGCGGCTCTCGTTGGCCTTGGCGCGGGTTTCGGCGGCCGTGTCCATGATGTCGGCCTGCGCGGCTAGCGACGCGGCCTGGCCGTCCAGGATGGTGGAGCGCGATGCGTAGTTGGAGGCCACGGTGTTCACTGTGGTGATGTGGCCGGAAAGGGTGGTGACCATGGCGGCGGCCTTGGCCACCGTGTTGATCTGGGTGCTGGTGAAGGCGTTCTTGAATGACGAGAAGTCGTACAGGGCCAGGTCGAAACTGCCGGTGCCGGACTGTATCTCGATGGTGCCCGATCCGCCGGACACGGTGATACGGTCGTCGGCGGCCCAGGCCGTGCCGTCCTGCAGGGCGATGCCGTTGTATGAGGCGGAGGCGATGGTCTGGGTTATCTGCGAGGCCAGCGAATTGTATTCCGCCTGCACGGAGGCGTAGGTCATGGTGCCGGTGGCCACGCCGTTGGCCAGTTCCTTCATGCGGGTGAAGGCGGTCTTGAGGGTGGTGGTGGCTTCGTTGGCCAGGTCCACGATGGATTTGGCCTCGGACACGTTGCTGGACGCCTGGCGCAGCATGGCCGCGTCCGACCTCAACCGGCCGGTGAGCGCGGCGGCCGTGGGGTCCGTAAGCTTCAGCGACTGGCTTTCGGTCAGGACAAGATCACGCAGTGATCTGCCCACCGACCCGCCCATGAACAGCGAGTTGGTCAGCATGTCCTGCTGCAGGAGCTGCAGCGAATATTCCACCAGCATGGTGTTCAGCGACTTGTCGGCCACGTCCGCTCCCCGGCGTGTGGATACACCACGCCTCATGAGGCGTATCGGCCGGTTTTCGGCAAACTTTAGGGGGGCGTTGCGCTGGTCGCCGTTCCGTGCGGGGGCGCACTCTCCGGCAGGGGGCGCGGCGTGGACCGGCTGGGCAGCCCGATGGGGAGCTTTTTTTACGCCTAGGGCGGCAAGGGTTGCGGGCCGCCGCGGGGCCTTTCGGGGCAACAGGCGGCGCGTTCGGCTGTTGAACCCGGCACCTGCTTTTGCTACATGCTGGGGGCATTGGCGACGTGTGCCGCACGGCCGCGCCGCTCCCACGAAAAACAGCCACGAAGACTTTCAAGGATCTCCGGCGAAGGGAATCCGGTGCGACACCGGAGCGGTCCCGCCGCTGTGATCCCCGCGCGCACGGCGCGCAACGTCCGTCCCGGCACGGGTGCGAGGCTCACGCTTCGTTCCGCAGCCGCAGCGCCACTGGCACCGGGTTCCGCCCGCGCCGGGAAGGCGGGCCGGACGGGGGAAAGCCAGAAGACCTGGCCGGAGCGCTTCTTGCCGCCACGGGCACGCGGATGCCCGGAACGGACTCAAGAAGATTCACGGAACACGCCGCGCGCCGAGGTACGTTACCGACGTACCCCCGGATGCGCCCTACCACGGGCGGCCCGCCGCCGTGCGCCTTTGGCGCGCGGAAATCCGTCGGCCCGCCGTCCGGGAGCCATTCCCCATGCCCCTGCATATCCAGAAGCGCGACGGCCGCGTGGAAACCTGGTCCGTGGACCGGGTGGGCCACGCCATCAACAAGGCCCTGAAGGCCAGCGGCATCAAGGACCCCCTGCTGGGCAAACGCCTGGCCCAGAGGGTGGAAGCCAAGCTCGAAGGTGTGGACACCCCCGAGCAGGAACAGGTGCAGGACCTCGTCCAGCGCGTGCTGATGGAAGCCCGTCTGTACGCCGTGGCCGAGCGGTACATCATCTACCGCGAAAAGCGCCGCGAATTGCGCAGCCAGAACGAGGCTTACCTTGACGTGGCCCGGATGATCGAAAGCTACCTCGACAGGTCCGACTGGCGCGTCAGCGAAAATTCCAACATGGGCCATTCGTTCCAGGGGCTCATCCTGCACATGGCGGGTTCCGTGCAGGCGCGCTATGTGCTGGAAAAGTACCCCGAAGAAATCCGCCTGGCCCACACCCACGGCTACTTCCACATCCACGACCTGTCCTTTGGCCTGGCCGGGTACTGCGCGGGCTGGAGCCTGCGCGACCTGCTGCTGGAAGGCTTCAACCTGAAGGGCCGCTGCTGCGCCTCGCCGGCGCGCCACTTTGACGCTGCCTGCGGGCAGATCGTGAATTTTCTTGGAACGTTGCAGAATGAATGGGCGGGCGCGCAGGCGTTCAACAACATCGACACCTATCTCGCCCCGTTCATCCGCCACGACAAGCTGACCTACGACGAGGTCAAGCAGGGCGTGCAGAAGCTGGTGTACAACCTGAACACCACCTCGCGCTGGGGCGGCCAGAGCCCGTTCACCAACTTCACCCTGGATATGGCCCCGCCGAAGCACATCGCCAATGAACCGGTGATCATCGGCGG
Source organism: Nitratidesulfovibrio sp. HK-II (assembly GCF_003402415.2). Classification (NCBI taxonomy): domain Bacteria; kingdom Pseudomonadati; phylum Thermodesulfobacteriota; class Desulfovibrionia; order Desulfovibrionales; family Desulfovibrionaceae; genus Nitratidesulfovibrio; species Nitratidesulfovibrio sp. HK-II. Next base: position 3,374,963 of record NZ_AP036014.1, on the reverse strand, counting down.
CCAATTCCAGGATTCCACCTACGGCGACTACGCCGCAGAGATGGACATGTTCAACCGGGCGTTCATAGAGGTGATGCTGGAAGGCGACGCCGACGGGCGCATCTTCTCCTTCCCCATCCCCACCTACAACGTCACCCCCGACTTTCCGTGGGACACCGACACCGGCAAGATGCTGCTGCGCATGACGGCCAAGTACGGCGCGCCCTACTTCCAGAACTTCATCAACTCGGACCTCAACCCCGAGGACGTGCGCTCCATGTGCTGCCGCCTGCAGATGGACCTGCGCGAAATCCGCAAGCGCACCGGCGGGCTGTTCGGCTCGGGCGACCTTACCGGCTCCATCGGCGTGGTCACCCTGAACCTGCCCAAGTTCGCGTACCTGGCCCAGGGGGAAGAAGACTTCCTGGACATGATCACCGAGTACGCGGAAATGGCGCGCGACGCCCTGGAATACAAGCGCAAGCTGTGCACCCAGATGCTGGAGGCGGGCATGTTCCCGTTCTCGCGCCGCTACCTCAAGAACGGCTACGCGGGGCACTTCTCCACCATCGGGCTCATCGGCGGGCACGAGGCCTGCCTGAACCTCTTGGGCAAGGGCATCGAGACCGAGGCCGGGCTGCGCCTGATGAAGCGCGTGCTGCATCACCTGCGCGAGCTGACCGTGCGCTTCCAGGAAGAGACCGGGCACATGTACAACCTTGAAGCCACGCCCGGCGAAGGCACCTGCTACCGCCTTGCGCGCATCGACCGCGCCCTGTACGAAGACATCGCGACCTCGGGCGGCGAGACGCCGTACTACACCAACTCGACGCTGCTGCCCGTGGGCTTCACCGAGGACGTGTTCGCCGCGCTGGAGCACCAGAACGAGTTGCAGACCCTGTACAACGGCGGCACGGTATTCCATTCCTTCCTCGGCGAGGCCGCGCCCGACGAGGCATCGGTGAAGAACTACCTGCTGAAGGCCATGCAGAAGACGCGCATCCCGTACATCTCGGTCACGCCCACCTTCTCGGTGTGCCAGACCCACGGCTACCTGCGCGGCGAACACATGAACTGCCCCGAGTGCGGCGAAGAGGCGGAAGTGTACACCCGCGTGGTGGGCTACTACCGCCCGGTGAGCCGCTGGAACCTCGGCAAGCAGCAGGAGTACAAGGAACGCATGGAATACGGCATGGGCTCGTTCTGCGATTGCGGCGCGCCCGCCACCGAAGTGGACATGAAGCTGCCGCAGCCCGCCACTGCGGACTAGGGCTGCCAGTGCCATGGTCCTTTTGTCCTCTGCCTTCGTCAGGTTGGCTTTTTATTCCGGTCGAATACCATGGAAGCGCGCTGCGGTCGCCATCCGTAATGCTCGAAGACTCGCATAACGGCTGCCGCACTTCCTTCATAAAAAGCCATCCTTCCTCGGCAGAGAACAAAAAACCTCATGGCTCCGACAGCCCTGAAGCGTTGCGTTGTTTGCGGTATTATGCCCTGTCATGTCCTGAACCGAACCCGGAACCGCCCACGGTTCCACCCGTGACCCCGTGATCCTGAACGCCACCCAGCTTGAAGCCATCCGCCAGCGCAACGACGAGGAACTGCGTCGGGGCGCGCACGCCACGCCGGGCTACCCGGCCCACACCGTGCGCGACCTGTTGCAGACCGTGGAGGCGTTGAAGAAGGAAAAGAAGAAGTGGCAGCGCCTGGCCCAGGAACGCGGCCAGGCCCTGGACACGGTGCGCGAGGTGCTGGACGCGGTGCGTCCCGCCGATGGGCGCAACGGCAACGGGCATGCGCTTGGCGGCCCCGGCGGTCGGGATGCCGAGCCGGATGCCCGCCAGCCACTGGTGGGCCCGGATGGTGGCGACGCCCCCCTGCGCGAGTGATCCGCACCGGTCACGGCGTGGACTTGGAATGAAGCGGAATGAAGAAATGACCGCCCGGCAGGCTCTGCGCATGCCGGGCGGTTTTGCGTCCGGTGAAGAAGGATTGCGCGCCGTATTCACGGTTGGGTCGGAAGTGGCGGCATGCGGCGGGAACGGCCGGGAAATGCAAACGGCCGCCACAAGGGCGGCCGAGGGAAACGCAAGGGGGTGCCGGGCGGAGCCCCGGTCTATTTCTCGGGCGCGGGTACGGGGTACTGTTCGCGGTAGATGATGCGGCCTTCCGCTTCCAGTTCCACCACCAGGGTCTGCACGTCGGCGGGGGCAAGACCATCGGGCAGCGGCGCGGAGGTGACGATTTTCTTGAACCGCGAGATCTGGAAACGGTTGGTGTCCGGCTCCACCTTCAGGGGCTGGATGCGCCCGTCGGCGGCCACCACCGAGAACAGGGCCTGGCCGCCAAGCTGTTTCTTGGGGTCGGGGTTGGTCAGGTCGAAGTTGATGCGCAGCCGCTTGCCCGAACCGTGGCGCACGGTCACGTTGTCCACGCGGGCCTCGCCGGTGCTCAACGCCTCGCGCGCCTCGCCCGGCGTGTCGGCCACGGCGGCGGCCACGGCCTGGCTGGCTGCGTCCGGAACCCGGGCGTCAACCCCGGCCTGTGTCGGGTCGTCGCTGGGCAGCGGAGTCTGCTCGCCAGCCTGTGCTCCAGCCGGGGCGTGAATCTGGCCGGGGGCGGTCACCACGCCGTCGCCCGCGCCATTGGCATCGCCTGGCTTCGCCGGAGCGGGAGCAGGCGGCGAGGCCAGGGCCGCGCTGCCCAGCAGGGCGCGCAGTTCCTCCGGGTCGCTGCTGCGCAGCAGGGATTCCAGGTTGGAAAGGCGTTCCAGTTCCACCCGCGCTTCCTTTAGGTCGCGGTCCAGGGCCTGGTTCTGGTTCACCAGGGTCCGGTTGGCCTGCCAGAACGAGAAACCGGCCCACACCCCGAAGGCCGCCAGCAGCGGCAGCAGCACCAGCGACACGGTAAGCAGTCGCAGGGCCAGGGGGCTCACGCGCAGGCGACGCACGCGACAGTCGTCGCGCATGAGCAGCAGGCTGTATTTCTCGTCGGTCATCATCGGGCGGCGGGACTCCATTCTTCCTTCACGATTTTCCACGCCTGGCCGTCCTGGCGCAGCAGCAGCGTCTTCACGCCCCGGTCGCCGTATCCGGTCACGTCGCGGTAATCCTGGGTCATGTCGGCGCGCACGCCACCGGCCACGGCCTCTATGCGCAGGCCCTTCAACTGCACCTTGGCGGGCTTGGCCTTGCGCCACAGTTCCTGCTTCTGCTGGCGGATGGACGATGCGCCCTTGCGCGGGGCCTGTTCGGCGTCGTCGGCGTAGCAGCCGATGTAGCCCTTCACGTCGCCGCGCTCCCACGCCTTGCGCCACTTTTCGACAAAGGCGGTGACCTGCGGAGAGACGGTCTCGAGGTAGTTGGCTTCCATGCCCACGTCGGCGGGCACCCATTCCATGCCCACGATGCGGTACTCGCCCTTCTTGTCGGGCTGCCAGTACAGGCGGCGGATGCCTTCGGTGGTCATGTTGGGCGCGCGGTAGTACTGGTTGAACCAGGTTACCCAGTAGCCGGGGCCCTGCATCACCTGCACGTCGGAAACGGAGGTCTGGATCCACGCCAGTTGCTTGAACAGCCGTTCCTTCTGGCTGCGGAACGCGGCGAAGGATTCTTCCTGCGCGGCGGTGTAGGCATCGGCGTCGTAGTAGTCGAACATGGCGGGCGAGCGCGAGCCCCACGCCTTGGCCCAGCCCTTCACCTTGTCTTCCAGCTTGCGGGCGGTGGCCTTGTCGTCCTTGGAGGGGGATGCGTCGGTGGCCACGTCGCCCGCCACGGCAACGGCCGTGCCGGGGGCGAACAGCTTGCCGGCCCTGTCGATGTCGGCGCGGTTCAGGGCGATGCAGCCCTTGGTCTCGCGCGGGACGATATCGTGCCCCTTGCTGTGGATCCAGATGCCCGAGCCGGTCTTGCGGCGCAGTTTGTCCACGGGGTTGGGGTAGTTCAGGGTGTAGGCGATGCCGCCGTACATTTCCATGTCCAGCCCGGCGGAAAGCTTGCCCACCACGAAGTAGATGCCCTCGGGCGTCTTCAGGTCGCCCGCGGTCTGCTTGTCGCCCGTGGCCTGCCCGGTGGTGCAGACGTAGCTGGCGGCGAGCTTCAGCGGGCTGTGGCGTTCATAGATGTGCAGCTTCTGGTCTTCCTTGTCCACGGCCACCAAGCGGCGGGGCGTGCCCGGATCGTCCGGGATGCGCACGTGCCAGCCCTCGGCGGCGGAGGAAAGGGGACAGAAAAGGGAAAGCAGCAGGGCAGCGGCGGGCAACAGGCGGTGAAGGGCGCGGATGGTGCTTCGATGCATCTCGGTGCGCGGGCTGTGCGCCCCACTGGGGAAGGCGCGGTGATCCGTCGGGACGGCGGATGTGAAACCTGTGCTCCCCCCTGCCAGTCTGGCCAGACCGGCCAGTCATGGCCGGTACGCCGGTGGACCGCCGCATGCGCGCGGCCCCGCCGGGGGGACGTGGCCGCCGAGGCCTTTTGCTGCACGGCCCGGCAGGGCCGGGCCGGATTGAACCGGACTGGTGCCGGTTGAAGCTGCCTATGAGCGGGCGGCTTCCACCAGTTCCTTGCGGGTAAAGATGGAGATGAGGTCGTACCCCGCATCCTTCAGGGCCTGCCTGCCGCCTTCCTCGCGGTCGAGGACGGTGCACACGGCCACGATGCGCAGGCCCGCAGCCTGCACCCGTTCGCAAGCCTTTAGCAGGGAACCGCCAGTGGTGACAACGTCTTCCAGCATGGCAACCGGGTCGCCCGGGGCGAAATTGGCAAGACCTTCCACGTACTGGTCGGTGCCGTGGCCCTTGGGTTGCTTGCGCACGATGAAGCCCGCCAGCGGGCGACCCCGTTCGTGCGAGATGACCGTGGTGGCCGAAATCAGCGGGTCCGCGCCCAGGGTCATGCCGCCCACGCCCACCACGGGCACGTCGCGCAGCAGATCGTTGAACAGCGAGCCGATCAGCCAGGAGCCCTCGGCGTTGAGGGCGGTTTGCTTGCAGTCGAAGTAGTAGTCGCTCTTTCGGCCCGAAGTAAGGGTGAAATCCCCTTCCCGGTATGATTTTTCAACCAGCAGGCGGGCGAGGCGGATGCGCAGGTCGTTCATGGGTGTCCTTGGAATGCTCTTGGAAAGATAGTGGAATGGGCTTGCGTGCGCATGCGGCGCTGGCACCGCGCCGGTCTCCGTCAGGGGACCTAGCTGCGGCCGAACACCCGCTCGAAGATCATGTTTTCGTGGCGCAGATAGTAGCCGGGATCAAACAGTTCATCAAGAACGGAAGGGGCAAGGCGCGCGGCGATGTCCGCGTCGGCCCGCACCATGTCGGGGAAGGGCTTTCTGGTTTCCCAGCTCTGCATGGCGCAGCGCTGCGCCAGCACGTAGGCCTCCTGCCGGGCCATGCCCGACTCCACCAGGGCCAGCAGCACGCGCTGCGAATAGTACAGTCCGTAGGAGGCGGCCAGGTTGCGGTCCATGTTCTCTGGGATCACCCGCAGGTTGGCCAAGAGGCCCGACAGGCGGTGCAGCACGTAGTCCATGAGGATGGTGGAGTCGGGCATGATCACCCGTTCCACCGAAGAGTGGCTGATGTCGCGCTCGTGCCACAGGGCCATGTTCTCCATGGCGGCCAGCGAGTTGGTGCGGATGAGGCGCGAAAGGCCGGTCATGTTCTCGGCCGAGATGGGGTTCTTCTTGTGCGGCATGGCCGACGAACCCTTCTGCCCCTTGGCGAAGCCTTCCTCGGCTTCCAGCACTTCGGTGCGCTGCAGATGGCGCAGTTCCACGCACAGCCGTTCCACGCCCCCGGCGGCCAGCGCCAGCGAAGTGAAGAAGTGGGCGTGCCGGTCGCGCTGGATGACCTGGGTGGAGATGGGGTCCACCGCAAGGCCCAGGATTTCGCAGGCAATGGCCTCCACCTTGGGGTCGAGCATGGCGTAGGTGCCCACGGCGCCGGAAATCTTGCCCACGCGCACGCTTTCAAGCCCGTCGCGGAAACGGGCCACGTGGCGCTGGAATTCGGCGTGGAAGCCCGCCATCTTCAGGCCGAAGCTGGTGGGTTCGGCGTGGATGCCGTGGGTGCGGCCCATGCACAGGCGGCCCTTGTTGGCGAAGGCCAGCGTTTCCAGGGTGGACAGCAGCCGTTCGAAGCCCTTCAGGATCAGTTCCCCGGCCTGGGCCAGCAGCAGGCCGTTGGCCGTGTCCACGATGTCGGACGAGGTGCAGCCCAGGTGGATGAACCGGGCCGAGGGGCCCACCTTTTCTTCCACGGCGGTGAGAAAGGCGATGACGTCGTGGCGGGTTTCCTGTTCGATTTCCAGGATGCGGTCCACGTCGAAGTCGGCCTTCTCGCGGATGACGCGCATGTCGTCCGCGCCGATGACGCCAAGGCGGTGCCAGGCCTCGCACACGGCCAACTCCACGTCGAGCCAGGCGCGGAAGCGGTTTTCAAGGGTCCAGATGCGGGCCATCTCGGGGCGGGAATAACGGTCGATCATCGGGGCTTCCTTGCTGGTCTGTTGCGTATGGCTGCCGGGGCGGCGTGGGCCGGTCCGGTCGCATGTCTGGTTGCGCGCCTGGTGCGTGCCCGGCCGTATGTTGGCCGTCAGGTCTGCTGGGCCGGTGCGGCCGCCGGGATGCGGCGGGGGGCCGCCCGGAGTGGAAAGCGGACCGCCGTTGGGCTGCGGTTGTCCATGAAAAGGGGCAGCCGAGGCTGCGTTTATTCATGAAAAGGGGCAGCCTAGGCTGCCCCTGGGGTGCTACGAACCTGTGGCCGTCGCCGCGGCGCAACCGCCCGACGGGGCGGCCGCGGTGCACTTGGCCGGGCCTTCGGCCGAAGCCGGAGCCGCCGTGGCGGAAGATGCGTCTGAGCCGCCCTTCCCGTTGGACCCGGCGTCGCCGGTGGCGGCTTCCGCGCTGGCGCCCGCATGCGAATCGGTGGACGAGCGGTTGCCGTAGTCGGTGACGTACCAGCCGCCGCCCTTGAGCACGAAACTGGTGTTAGACACGATGCGGTCGGCGCGGCCACCGCACACCGGACAGGAGCGGGGGGCTTCGTCGAAGGTCTTCAGCCATTCCTCGAAGATCTGCTCGCAGTCGCTGCAACGATATTCGTAGATGGGCATGCTACCCTCCTTGCAGAACCTACGCGTGATGGACGAGCCTAAACAGCGTCGCACGCGTTGTCAAACGGGAAGGCCATGCGATGGAGCACGGGACGGATGCACGACGGTGTGGCGTCGTGCGGCGGGCGGGGCGTGGTCACCGCCATGCCCGCTGCCTGGTGCTGCATGCATGGCGAGGTATATGTTCCGGCTGCTGCATGGAGCGTCACGCGAACCCTGTCAACGCCGCATGCACTGCGGCGTCGTGGCGTTGTGGCGTGGGACGCTCCGTACCGCAGGAAGCACACGCGCCTCGGGCGACGTGCCACCGGGGGCACGTTGCGCGAAGCGCGGGGCGTTCTTGCGGCGGAACGAAAAACCTGAATGCCTTAGGACTTGGCGGCGGCCTTCGCTTCGCGCACGCGCTGCTTCAGGCGCTTTTCGCGGCGCTGACGGCGACGATCCAGTTCTTTCTTGCGCTCGATCTTCTTGTGGGCCATGGGACTCCTCCGTGAAATCGCGTGAGATAAGAGGGACCACCTATCGTGAACCGTGGGTTTTGTCCAGTGGCGCACGAGGGGTGGGAGCGGATTGGGTGAGGCCTGGGTGCGGGCGGGCGATCGGGCGCGGGTCCAGATGCGGTCGCCCCCGTTGCCTGCCTGAAGGGCGGCGGTTGACCGGTCATGTTTGCTGGCGGGCTCAGCGGTCGAAGTAGCCGCTCACCGGGCCGTCCGCGTCGATGGCGGCATCGCCGAAGCCGTGTCGGGCAAGGGCGGGGCGCAGGGCGTCGCGCCGGGCCGGGGAAAGCGCCGCGTGCGCCGGGCCCAGTTGCAGGCGGGGCGGGGCGTTTGGCGCAAGCCGCAGGCGAAAGTCCCACAAGCCAAGGTCTTCCAGCGCGTTTTCCGCAGCGGCCAGCCGGGCCAGGGTGGCCGCGTCGGGGGGCATGCCGTAGGCCAGCCGGGTGAGCAGGCAGGGGCGGGCGGCCTGGTCCGGGCGGTCCATGCCGGTACGCGCGGCCAGGGCGCGAATGTCGGCCTTGGACAGGCCCGCCTCGGCCAGCGGCGAGCGGACGGCCAGTTCGCGCAGGGCGCGCAGGCCGGGTCGGTGGGCGGTCAGGTCGTCGGCGTTGGTGCCGTCGCACAGGGGCAGGGGCGTGGCCTTGGCGAGCAGGGCGGTGAAGGCGGCGTGCTTGCAGTGGTAGCAGCGGTCGCGGTGGCCCGCCGCGATGGCCGGGATGGTCAGCGGATCCAGCGGCACGGTGACGAAGGTGGCCCCGCGCGCAGTGGCCCATCGGCGGGCTTCTTCCGTTTCGCGGGGGGGCATGTGCGGGCCGGTGATGTGCAGGGCGGTGACGCGGCAGCCTGCCAGCAAGGCGGCGTGGGTGAGGAAGCGGCTGTCCAGCCCGCCGGAAAGGGCCACGGCGAGGTCCGGCATGGTGGCCAGCAGATGCAGCAGGGCAGGGGGCAGGGTGTTGGGGCGTGGCAGGGCGGTGTTGGTCATGGTGTGTGCCTGGGCCTGGGGGCACGCGGACAGCCTGCATCGGAATCCGCGCGTTGCGGACGCCATCCGTAAGGCTCGCAATCTCGCCCAACGGCTGGCGCCTTTTGCCGCCGGACTGCGTTGTCGCGAATTTTTTCCTGCTCACGTACAAAAGTACAGCGTTGCTTTCGCCATCCGTAAGACTCGTGCTGCGCACTCGCCTAACGGCTGCCGATCTGAGCGGAAAAAGCTTCGCGTCGCCTTGTCCAGCGGGCAAAACTCGTAATTCCTCGCATCCTGCCCGCACCCGCCATCCGCGCCGGAGGACCGGCGCGGAGTATAAGGAAGAAAGGCGATTTCCGGACAGGGAGAGAAACTGTCAGGCAACGCCATGGCGAAGGTGGTGTTTAGAGCAAAGCAAAAAATAGTGCTTTCGCACCGTGCGGCAAGTCCTGCCGGAAAAACGAAACCCGCCGGGTGCGCGTTGCTGGTGCGCGCCCGGCGGGTTGTTCAGTGCGTGTGCGTGATTCGGGGGAAATCCTTACGCCGAGGGCAGCAGTTCCACCGGCTCGGTAAGCAGGAATTCGCCCTTTTCGATCCACGACTTCAGCGTGTTGGCCACTTCCAGCGACAGCGGGTAGCTGGTCATGGGCACGGTTTCCACCTTCTTGCCCATGATCTCAACCTCGCCGCTCTTCAGGTCTTCGTAGGTCACGTGCTGGATGACCCGCGGCAGGCAGTTGGGGTAGTCGTGCCCGTAGTCCTTGACCGGCATCTGGATGTCGCTGTCGTCCACCCCGGTGAACCAGGCGATTTCCTCGTTCAGGACGGGGATGGGAATGCCCACGCCCACGGCCATCGAGCAGCCGTAGCCAAGGAAGGACAGGCCGCGCAGGAAGCGCGGGTTCATGCCCTTCAGGTCGCCCTTCAGCATCAGGGTGCCCGCCGGGGAAAGCGGCAGGCCGCGTTCGGTGCGCTTGGGCGCGGCCACGTGCTGCGTGCCCGCCCCAAGGACGTACCCCGTGCCGCCGCCCAGGAATATCCGGGTGCCAAGGCCAATGGTGCGGAACAGCGGGTCGTTGAACAGCGGAGAGATGCGGCCCGCCGTGGCGAAGTTGACGTTGCGCAGGTTGGGCTTCAGCGGGCCCATGTACGTGTAGATGATGCGGCTCGTCAGGTTCACGGCCGCGTTGTAGTTCTGGTAGCAGTTGCGCGGGTTCAGCAGGTGCGCGTAGGGCAGCTCGGACAGGGTGACCTTCTTGTCCAGCGACTTGCGCGGGTAGCAGTCCGTTCCGTAGGCCTCGGCCCGCAGGTGCACGGCCTTGCCGCGCACCAGGTCTTCGATGACGTGGCCGCCGCCGTACTTGAACCGGCCGGGGTAGACCTTGTTCAGCGGGTCGTCCTCGGTGGGTTCGGTGGCGCCCAGATAGGAGTCCACGGCGGCAAGCCCCGCGTAGGCGGGCACGTCGTTCATCCAGACCTTGGCGGTCTTGAGCGTGGGCGGATCCTGCTGGCCGATGTTGAAGAGCAGCCCGGAGGAGCACATGGGCGAGAAAGTCCCGGTGGTGACGACGTCGATTTCGCGGGCGGCCTTTTCCTTGCCCATTCGACGGACGGCCTCGGTCATCTCCTCGGCATTCAGCACCACGGCCTTGCCCTGGCGGATGCGCTCGTTGATTTCCGCGATCGTCTTGTTCACCTTGAAACTCGCCATCTTGCTAACCTCCATTGGTGGCGCGTCGCGCCGTTTCGATAAATCAGGATATCAGCATATGGAAAAGCAGTCCGGATTGCAACCAGCAAAAAAGGGGACCCGTGCAGGCCCCCTTTGATTTGGCGGGTTGGTCGCAATCGGGTCAGTCCTGTTGCCCCAGCCGTTCCAGGGCCTGGCGGGCGAGGTCGAAGTCCGGATCCAGTTCCAGCGCCACGCGCAGGCAGCGTTCGGCGTAGTCGCGTCCGCCCGCCCGCATGAACACGAGGCCCATGTTGAATGCGATGGTCTTGTCCCGCCGGGGCAGGTCGGGGTTGATGGTCATGGCCTTCAGCATGTTGGCGCGCGCCTCGCGAAATTCCTTGCCCTCGGCGAAGGCCATGGACATGTTGTAGAACAGGTTTTCGTCGTCCGGGGCCACGCGCAGGGCCTTCTGGTATTCTATGGTGGCCTCGCGCCACTTGCCCTGCTTGCGCAGGGCGATGCCCAGGCGGTTGAAGGTGCCAAGGTCGCTGCGGTCCAGCATGTCGCCCTTGGCGTCCAGCGCCTTGCGCAGGAAGCGTTCCGCCCGTTCCGGGTCGCGCTCGCTGTAGATGCTGGCGATGCGTTCGGAAATGTCGCCGATGTAGGCCATGGCCTCGCGCGTGGCCTGGGTGACGGCCAGCTCGAACAGTTCCTCGGCCCTTTCCTGGTTGCCCATCTCCACGTGTATCTCGCCCATGTCCACCTTGCGCTCCACGTTGAGGGGCGAGAGGCGGTCGAGCTTTTCCAGGTAGCCCAGTTGGGCTTCGTTGTCGCCGATCTGCTTGTTCAGGTCGGCCAGCTTCTTCAGCGGCTCCAGATACAGGTCGGCGTTGCGGCTGGCCTCTTCAAAACATTCGCGGGCGCGGTCCATCTTGCCCAGCGCCTGGTAGGCGTCGCCCATGACCAGCAGCCCGGCGGCGCTGTTGGGCTTGAGTTCCAGTATCTTGCGGCACACCTTCAGCGCGCTTTCGTGCGACCCCTGCTGCACCATGGCGCGGGCGGTGTCGATGAGCTGGCCCAGCTTGCCCTGCGGCTTGATGGTGAAGGCGATCTTTTCGATCAGCGTGTTGATGGAGATGGGCTTGCTGATGAAGTTGTCCGCGCCGATCTCGTGCAGCAGCACCAGGCGCTGCCGCTCCGTCTCGCCGGTGAGGATGATGATCTTCACGTCCGAGTAGGCGTTCTTGACCTGCCGGACCAGAATGCCCGTATCACGGCCTTCGATCATGCGCTCCATGAACACCAGCACGTTCTTCTTGCGCATGGAGACGTCGCGGATGGACTTGATGATGTAGTCGGTGTTGGTGACCACGGAGATGGCGTCGGTGGTGATGGCGAGATGTTTGGTCACCGTGTTGCGCAACAGCGAGATGAAGTTCTGGTCGTCGCTCACCACGAGGAAGCATCCCTTCTTTTCGTTGATGAACTCGACCACCGTGCTCTCGTATTGCTTCTGCTTGAGCTTGAGGTTGATGTTGCTCGCCATGCTTGCTCCTTGCGGCGCGCGTCCCCCCGCCGAGGGCGCTGGCCTCTGAGTGTGTCATCCGCTCCGGGCGCGGTGTGGAACGGTAGGTATACCTCCGGGGCTTGTCAACGTGAACAGCCGCCCATGCCGCAGCCCTTCACGGCCAGTCGCCCGCAACGGTCCGCCCGCCGTCATCGGGGAGTGTCCGGCCGGGGCGGATGGGCTGCCCGTGATGCTCCGCCCGCAGACATAGCACGGCCCGTGGGACGTGGCGAGCCGTGCGCCACCGCTCCATGCCCCGCCGCTCGGCAGTGGCTGGGGCCACCCGCGCCGCCCCCTTATTTTTTCGCCGTACCCTGCGCGGCCACGGCCCTGGCTTTGGCTTCCGCCACGGCCGCGTCCCCCAGGTAGCGGCGGCCCAGCGGGCGCAGCTTTTGGTCCAGGGTGTAGACCAGCGGCAGCCCGGTGGGGATGTTCAATTTGGTGATGGCCTCCTGGGTCATGCCGTCCAGGTGCATGACCAGCGCGCGCAGGCTGTTGCCGTGGGCCGCCACCAGTACCCGCCGCCCGGCCAGCACCTGCGGCGCGATGACGTCGTGCCAGTAGGGCAGAACGCGGGCCACGGTCTCCTTCAGGCTTTCGCTGGCGGGCAGCACGTCGGGCGCGAGGCTGGCGTAGCGCGCGTCGCCAGCCGGGTTGCGCGGGTCGTCGGGGGGCAGGGGCGGGGGCGGTGTGTCGTAGCTGCGCCGCCACTCGAACACCTGGTCCTCGCCGAAGCGGGCGGCGGTTTCCGCCTTGTCCAGGCCCTGCAATGCGCCGTAGTGGCGTTCGTTGAGCCGCCAGTGCTTGTGCACCGGCAGCCAGGACAGCCCCAGTTCATGCTGCACGATGTGCAGGGTGCGGATGGCCCGGGTGAGCACCGAGGTATGGCAGACGTCGAAGGCCAGCCCTTCGTCGGCGATCAGGCGCGCCGCGTCGCGGGCCTCCTGTTCGCCCTCGGGCGAAAGGTCCACGTCGGTCCAGCCGGTGAAGCGGTTTTCCAGGTTCCAGGCGCTTTGCCCGTGACGCAGAAGTACCAGCGTGTGCATGTTCCCTCCCGTGGCCGCGTGCGGTTTGGCGCGCCGGGCCCATGGCGGTCCCGTGGCGGGCGCGTGGGCGATCGCCCGGCAGTGGTTCGTGGTCGTCCGTCAGTCGGCCGTCTGGATGTTGTAGCCCTTCAGCTTGCGGTACAGGTGGCTGCGCTCGATGCCCACGGCCTCGGCCAGCCGGGTGACGTTGCCGCCGCATTCGGCAAGGCGCGCGGCAAGGTAGTGCGCCTCGAAGGCCGCGCGGGCCGCCTTCAGGTCCATGCCGGTGGCCAGCAGCGCCGCGAAATCCGTCGCGCCGGTCATGTCGGACCCGTCGGAGGCGTCGTGGCCCTGCTCCTGTCCCATGCCCGCGCGCTGCCCGGCCTCCGCGCCGCACGCGGCCCGCGCCCCCGCCATGCCCGCGCGGGGCAGGAATTCCGGGGGCAGCATGCTCCGCGTCACCTCCAGCCCGGCGTGCAGGATAAGCATGCGCTCGACGAAGTTGCGCAACTCGCGCACGTTGCCGGGCCACGGATAGCGCGAGAGCGCCTCCATGGCGTCGGGCGCGAAGGCGGCCGGACGCACGCCGTAGTCGCGGGCCAGGCGCTGCGAGAACAGGTCGATGAGCAGGGGCACGTCGCCCTCGCGTTCGCGCAGGGGGGGCAGCACCAGCGGGAACACCCGCAGCCGGTAGTAGAGGTCCTCGCGAAAGGTTCCGGCCGCTATCTCGTCCTCCAGGTTCTTGTTGGTGGCGGCGATGACCCGCACGTCCACGCGCATGGTGCGGTGGCCGCCCACCCGCTCGAACTGCTGCTCTTGCAATATGCGCAGTATCTTGGCCTGGGTCTTCAGGCTCATGTCGCCTATCTCGTCCAGGAACAGGGTGCCCTTGTGGGCCATCTCGAACTTGCCCGCCTTGGCCGCGTCCGCCCCGGTGAACGCGCCCTTCTCGTGGCCGAACAGTTCGCTTTCGATGAGTTCTTCCGGAATGGCCGCACAGTTCACGGCCACCAGCGGCCTGCCTGCCCGGCGGCTGCCGGCGTGGATGGCCCGCGCCGCCAGTTCCTTGCCGGTGCCGTTTTCGCCGGTGATGAGCACCCAGGCGTCGGTGGGGGCCACCCTCGCGATCTGGCCGCGCAGGGCCTCCATCACCGGCGAGCGGCCGTTCATCTCGTCGGCGTGCGTGGTGGGCAGGCTGTCGCGCAGGGCCTCGTTCTCGCGGCGCAGGTCGCCGTATTCCAGGGCCCGCTGCGCGGCGATGAGCACCTTTTCCAGCGACAGGGGCTTTTCGATGAAGTCGTGCGCGCCCTTGCGGATGGCGTTGACCGCCGTTTCGATGGTGCCGTGGCCGGAGATCATGATCACCGGCAGGTCGGGGCGCTGGGCGTGCAACTGGTCCAGCACGGCCAGGCCGTCCATGCCGGGCATCCAGATGTCCAGGAACACCAGGTCCGGGGTCTCGCGGGCCAGCAGGGCCAGCCCGTCCTCGCCGCTGGGGGCCTCAAGCACCTCGAAGCCCTCGTCTTCCAGGATGCCGCGCAGGGAGAAGCGGATGCCGTCTTCGTCGTCGATGATCAGGATGCGGGCGTGCATGGGGTATCCGTTTGCTGGTGCGGGAAGGTGATGGATCAGGAGAGCACGAAGCCGTCGTGGAACAGGCTGACGCACACGTCCACCATGGTGGGGTCGTAGCGCGTGCCGCGCCCGGCCGCTATCTCGGCCAGGGCGGGGCCAAGGCCCAGCGAGGCGCGGTACGGCCGGTGCGACGACATGGCTTCCACCACGTCGGCCACGGCCAGGATGCGCGCCTCCGGCAGGATGGATTCGCCCGAAAGGCCGTTGGGGTAGCCGGTGCCGTCCAGCCGTTCGTGGTGCTGCAATACGATCTGGGCCACCGGCCACGGAAATTCGATTTCCTTCAGGATGTCGTAGCCCACCTGGCTGTGGGTGCGCATGATGCCCATTTCCAGGTCGCTGAGACGGGTGGGCTTGGCCAGGATTTCAGCGGGAATGTGAATCTTGCCGATGTCGTGCAGCATGCCCGCCACGCGCAGTCCCTCCAGCCTGTCGCCGGAAAGGCCCACCCGCACGGCCATGGCGTGGGCCAGTTCCGCCACGCGGGCCTGATGCCCCGCCGTGTACGGGTCGCGCTTTTCCGAGGCGGTGGCCAGGGCGGAAACCGTCTGGCGCAGGGTGCGGCGCAGGTCTTCCACGCTGTGGCGCAGGGCCTCTTCCGACTGGCGGCGTTCGGTGATGTCGCGGAACACCAGCACCGTGCCCACGCGGTGGCCGTCCGGGTCGGCCAGGGGCGAAGCGCTCATCTCGATGGGGTGCGTCCGGCCGTCCGGCCCGTGCACGAAGGCCTCGCTCATGGCCGAGGGGGCCATGAAGGCCGGGGGCGCAGGCACGGGAGACGGCGCGGGGGCCGGGGCATGCGCCGCGGCAGGGGCGGGCGGCTGGGCCAGCAGTTCGTTGGGGTCGTGCAGGCGGCGGCCGTTGCCGTTGGGGCGGATGTCCACGTGGTCGGCGAAATGGCGGTCGATGCAGACAAGGTGGTCCGCCCCGGTCATGACCTCGGCGCTGGCGTTGATGTAGGTGATGCGGCCGTGGCGGTCCACGGTGAGCACCGCGTCGGCGATGGAGCGCAGGGTGGTGGCGAACCAGCGTTCCTTGCGCCGGGTTTCGTGGTCCATCTGGTGCTTGTACAGCGCCATCTCGATGGACGTGCGCAGGTCGCGGTCCTCGAAGGGTTTCAGCAGGTAGCCGAAGGGTTCGGTGATCTTGGCGCGCTGGAGGATTTCCGGGTCTTCATGGGCGGTCATGTAGATCACCGGCACGGGGTGGCGGGCCAGGATGCGCCCGGCGGCGTCGATGCCGTCCGTGCCTTCGCCGAGCACGATGTCCATCAGCACGAGGTCGGGCCGCTCGGCCAGGGCCTTTTCCACGGCCTCGTCGCCGCCGGTGGCCAGCACCGGTTCGCCGTAGCCGAGCGAACGCAGCCGACGGCGCATGTCCAGCGCCGAAACGGCCTCGTCCTCGACCAGCAGTATCTTGCAATATGCCATGCCCGCTCCGGAGCTTCGTGAGTCTGTCGTGCCTGTTCCGCCGGTATGCTTCCGGCGGGCGCGGATCGCCGTTTGGATGTCGTCGGGACGCCGCCCGGCGGGGTGGTCAGCGCCGCATCAGGTCCGCCAGGGCCTCGCGCAGCGCGGGAAACCGGAAGACGTAGCCGGAATCGGCCAGCCGGTCCGGCGGGGCCACCTGTCCGGCCAGCAGGGCTTCGTCCGCCATCTCGCCCAGGGCCAGCCGCAGGGCGAGGCCGGGCGCGGGCAGGGCGGGCAGCCAGGCCGGGCGGCCCACGGCGCGGTTCAGTTCCGCCGTGAACCCGGCGTTGTCCACGGCTTGCGGCGCGGCCAGGTTGTAAGGCCCGGAGCAGGACGGTGTATCCAGCAGGTGCAGGATGGCTCCCACCTCGTCCGCCAGGTGGATCCACGGAAAGGGCTGCCTGCCGCTGCCCAGCGGACCGCCCAGCCACGCGCGAAAGGCGGGCAGCATGCGCGCCAGCGCGCCGCCCGAGCCCAGCACCACGCCGCTGCGGATCACGCAGCGCCGCACGCCCATGGCCTGGGCCGGAGCGGACGCAGCCTCCCACCGCGCGCAGGTTTCCGCCAGAAAGCCGGAGCCTGGCGGGTCTGCTTCGCCGCATTTCGGGGCCGTGGCCATGTCTGGCCAACCACCATAATACCCCACCGCCGACGCCTGCACCAGCACCGCCGGACGCCCCGCGCCGGGGACCTCCAGCGAACCGAGTGCCGCGGCCACGGCCTGCCCGGCCGCCACGCGGCTGTCCAGGATGCGCGCCTTGCGCTCCGCCGTCCAGCGTCCGCCCGCGATGTTTTCGCCCAGCAGGTTGACCACGGCGTGCGCGTCATGCAGCAACTGGGCCAGCGGTTCCGGGTCGCGGCCGTTCCAGACGGCGGGCGTAACGGAAGGCCCGGTTCCCTGAACGCCCGACGCGACCCCCGCGCCGGATGCACGCGGCGCGCGCGAGGGCACGGTGACGTCGTCGCCCCGCGCCAGCAACGCGCGGGCAAGGGCCGAACCGATGAAGCCCGTTCCGCCAAGGATGACGACGTGCATGCGAGAGCTCCCGTGGTGTGGCGGGCGGCGGCCGTGCCCCGGCAAGAGGGGGACGCAAGCCGCGTGGCCGCGAAAGGGGGGACGCCCGTGCGCCGCGCACCCAGCGCGGCGCGCGGAGCACCGGTATACGTTCCCTTATGCCACAGGAAGCTCGACGGTGACAACGGTGCCGCCGCCCGACGCGCCCGACGCGCCATTCGTGCCCGTTGTGCCCATCGCATCGGTCACGCCGGGCACAACCGGCGCACCGGGCGTGACCGGCACGGCGTGGGCGCGCACGTAGCCGCGATGGTCCGACACCACCGATTTCACGATGGTCAGGCCAAGGCCGGTGCCGCCCTTCTTGCGCGAGAAGTAGGGCTCGAACAGGCGCGAGCGTTCCTCGGCCGTGAGGCCGGGGCCATTGTCGGCCACGTCCACCCGCACCAGGTTCAGGGCGGTGTTATGCACGGCGGTGATGGTCACCGCGCCGTTGTCCCGCCCTTGCAGCACTTCCGCCGCGTTGGTCAGGATGTTCAGGAAGGCCCGGTGCAGCGCCTCGTGGTCCATGGGCAGCACCGGCAGCGGTGCGGGGATGTCCAGTGTCCACGCGATGTTGCTGTGGCTGTTGCGGAACAGGGCGGTCAGTTCCTCCAGCAGCGGGGTAAGGTCGCCGGGCCGGGGGGTGACCTCCGGCAGCTTGGCGAAGGCCGAGAATTCCTCCACCATCTGCTGCAGGTGTTCCACCTGGCGCACGATGAGGTCGGTGCACTGGCCGAACACCGGGTCGTCCACCGCGCCCGCGAACTTGCGTTCCAGGCGCTGGGCCGAGAGCTTGATGGGGGTGAGCGGGTTCTTGATCTCGTGGGCGATGCGCCGCGCCACCTCGCGCCACGCGGCCATGCGCTGCATGCGCTCCAGCTCCGTGATGTCCTCGAACACGGCCACCGTGCCCCGGTATTCGCCTTCCGGCGTGGTCAGGCTGACGGCGGTGAGCAGCAGCTTCAGGGCATGGTCGCCCTGGCCGTAGTCCACCTGGCGCTGCCAGCGGCGGCCGGGCCGGGCGCGCACCTCGTCCAGCATCTGACGAGTAATGGCCGCGTCATCGGGCGAGAGATAGTCCTGGGGGTCGCGGCCCACGATGGAGCCCGGCTCCACCCCGAACATGGCGCAGGCGGCGGCGTTGATGGTGGCCACTCTGTCGTCCGGCCCAAACGAGACCACCCCCGCCGCGATGTTGTCGAGCACGGTGGCGATGTACCGGCTGCGTTCGCCCATCTCCACGTTTTGCAGGGCCAGCATGTCGTTGACGTCCGTCAGGCGGGTGCGGCTGACGGAAAGGTCTTCGGCCATGCGGTTGAACGAGCGCACCAGCAGCCCCAGTTCGTCGGTGGCCGCATCCTCCAGCCGGAAGGCAAGGTCGCCGCGCGCGATGCGTTCCGTGCCCTCGGCCAGGGCCAGGATGGGCGCGGTGAGTTCCTTGGACAGCCGGAAGCCGTACCAGATGGAGCCGAGGATGATCAGCAGGCTAAGCACCGCGAGGATGAACAGGAACGAGACCTTCAGCGGGCGCTTCAGCGTTTTCAGCTTCTTGTAGTCGTCGAAGCCCTGGGCGATGCGCTCGAGCTTCAGCATCACCCCTTCGCCGATGGATTCCGCCAGCACCAGGTACCCGGCGCGGCCGCCGTCGATGGCCAGCACGCCGATGACGTAGTCGGCGCTTTCGCCCTTCCACAGCAGGGACACGTAGCGCTGCGCGGCCGCCTGGTCCCAGGCGATCTTGCGCCGGGCCTCCTTCCAGGTGGGGGCGAAGTCCGCCGGGGCGTGCCAGTTCTGCTCCACCCGGCCGGGCGTGACGATGCCGGTCAGCGACAGCCCGTATTCCTTGCGCTTGCGCTCCAGCAGGGCATCCATGGTCTGGCCGCCCCAGGTCAGGTGGCGGTCGGTGATTTCCGACACCATGGATTCGCCGCGCGCGCGCAACCGGTCTGCCGCGGCGGTGTAGAAGCTGCGCCCCACGTCCAGGGCGCTGTCCAGCGAGACTTCCACCTGGTTGTTGAACCAGTAGTCCACCGAGGTGCCCACAACCCGGTTGGAGGCCAGGAACATGATCACCGTGGGGATCAGCGACAGGGCCATGAAGGCCAGCACCAGCCGGGTGCGCAGGTGTGATCCGAATACCCGGCGGCGGCGCTCGAGGATCAGCTTCACCCCGTTGCGCAGCACGATGAACAGCACCACCAGCAACAGGATGAAGTTGATGTTCAGCAGGACGAGGAAGATGTAGGAATCGACCCCAAACAGGTTCAATTCGACCCAGGTGGCCACCAGCATGCCCACCAGCACGCCCGCCGCCACGTAGATTTCGCGCTGGCGGCGCTTGCGCTCGCGGGTGTCGGTGGGGCTTACCCGGATGACCTGCGGGGAGTCCGGTTCGTCATGCCCCGCCGGGGGGGTAGAGGCCGGGCCGACGGGGGAACCGTTGGAAGGGGCGGAAGGATGGCCGCCGGACGCGTCGGATGCGCCGTGCGGCGGACCGGATGCAGCGCCGCCGGAGCCGCGTCCATCCGGCGGGAGGCCGGAGGGTTGTTCGGGCGTCACGGTGCGGCGGGGCATGGCGGGGCCGGTCAGTAGGTGAAGTCCTGCGTGAAGGTCGCGTCGGGCACGACTTCCCAGGACCAGAAGAACAGCGTGCGCGAGAGCCAGGGAGGGACGTCGGTGTGGCGCAGCGACAGGGCCAGCGAGACGCGGTGCGGCTCGCCTTTCTCCAATGCGGCGATGGGGGACAGCGGCAGCACCAGGCGCTTCCAGGTGCCTTCCAGCAGCCGGGTGAGGTTCTTGTCGCGCCAGGGGGCCTCGCGGCCTTCGAGGCGCAGTTCGAATTCGCGGGTCAGGGTGTCGTGCCGCAGCACGCAGGCGAAGACCTTTTCGGCCAGGGTCACGTCGGGCAGCACGCCCCGGCGGCGGGTGAGCGTGGCGGTGCCGCGCAGTTCCACTTCCGCGCCGTCCTTCAGAAGGTCGCGCAGGCCATCGGGGTCGTCCACGCCAACGCCCAGGCGCAGCACCAGAGTGTCTTCGCGGGTTTCGATGGCGAAGGTGTCGAGCACGAACTGGCGCGGCGCGGCGGCCTGCGCGGGCGTGGCCTGCGGCAGCAGGAACAGGGCGAGCAGGATGAGAAGAAGAAGCGGAGATGCAAGGCCGTTGACGGCGGACAGGGCGCGTGCGCCAAAAGGCCGGGCCGGTGCGGACCGGCGCGGCTGGATGCGGAAAACGCTGGCGAGGAAGTGCGGCGGCATTCGATGTCCTTGTCTTGGATGCCCGCTCAAGGCACCACGTTTTCGCACAGCCGGGCAATGATGGCAAGAAGGTGACGGGGGTTAGGTGTGGGGCGCTGGCGCTGGACAGGGGTGCCTTTGGCGGCGAGAAGGCACAGTGTCTTTTGATTACGGCCTCTACGAAGACACGCCAGCCACCATGTCCATGCTCGATATCGGTATGCCTTCGGCGAGGAATAAGAGGGAATGTACCTGACAGGCACGGCTTCTACGAAGACAGTCTCGCCCTGTTGAACCCGGCCGATTTCGGCATGCCTCCGGCGGGAGGCAAGAGAGGCGTCGTGCCTTGTTGCATCCGGCCTCTACGAAGTCAGTCGTGCGCTGTTGACCACGCCCGATTTCGTTATGCCACCGGCGGGCAGGGGGTGTTGTAACGAACACCCCCTGCACCCCCGCGTTCCAGGGGGGCTTCGCCTCCCCTGGACCCCCGGCGTCTCTTGCACGGCGTCTCTCCGGCGGCAGCTTCCCTTCGGCGCCAAGGCGCCTTCGGGTGATCTGCCGCCGGTGACGCCAATGTGCGCATGGCTCTCGCTGGCATGGTGGAGCGAGGGTGCCTTTACCCTCGCTCCCGTTGCGACGCATGTGCCGCCGCCAAGGCCCGGCGTCACACGCTTCTACGCGCGGAACGTGGTCGGTGAGCAAGCACATGATCTTTTGTCGTTTGCCTGCCGCCCTTGATAAGGACGGATTCCCCTCGCTTGAGCGTGAGGAACCTTTGTGCGGCGATACGTGTCCGCAGCCGGAGATCGCCGCCGAGGCCTTGCGAGGCGGAAGCTCCGGCGTTGCGGATGCGTGCCCCATGAATGTGAGGATAAGGGCACCCAAGCATAATGAAGGCGACGAGAGCTTCGCGCACATTCGCATTCCGCCGGGCAGATCTCCCGGAGGCGCTTCAGCGCCGGAGGGAAGCTGCCCGGCACAGGAATGCGGTGCATGACGACAGGGGTTCCAAGGGGCGGAGCCCCTTGGAACGCGGGGGTGCAGCGGGTGTTCGTTACAACACCCCCTGCCCGCCGGAGGCATAACGAGATCGAGCGGGTTCAACCGCGCACGACTGTCTTCGTAGAAGCCGGGTTCAACCGCGCACTACCTCTCCCCCTTCCCCTGCCTTCACACACCACAAGGAAAGGGCCCCCGCCCGAAAGCGGAGGCCCTGTCTTTTCTTCTTTCTCTTCCCGGCCTGCGGCAATCCCTAGAAAATATCCACCAGCAGCGGATTTTCTTCCAGGTCTTCCAGGAACTTGTCCGGGCGTTCCTTCTGTTCCGGCACCGAGATGTCGGAGTGCACGTACTCGCGGTAGCCGGTCCCGGCGGGGATCAGGCGACCCACGATCACGTTTTCCTTCAGGCCGCGCAGGTAGTCCATCTTGCCGCGCAGGGAGGCTTCGGTGAGCACCTTGGTGGTTTCCTGGAACGACGCCGCCGAGATGAACGACGAGGTCGTCAGCGAAGCCTGGGTGATGCCGAGCACCAGCGGTTCGGCCGTGGCCGGGGTGCGGCCCTCGCCCATGGCGCGCGAGTTTTCCTGGCGGAACTCGCCCTTGTCCACCTGCTCGCCCACCAGGAAGCTGGTGCCGCCCGGATCGAGCACGGTGATCTTGCGCAGCATCTGGCGCACGATGACTTCGATGTGCTTGTCGTCGATGCCCACACCCTGGAAGCGGTACACTTCCTGGATTTCGTCCACCAGGTAGCGGGCCAGGAACTTCTCGCCCTTGGTGCGCAGGATGTCGTGCAGTTCCGGATGGCCTTCGGTCAAGAGTTCACCGGCTTCCACGAAGTCGCCGTCGGAAACGGTGATGTGCTTGCCCTTGGGCACCAGGTATTCCTTGGCCTCGCCCGTTTCGGGGGTGACCACCAGCTTGCGCTTGCCCTTGGTTTCGCCCGCGAAGGTGACCGTGCCGTCGATTTCGGACACCACGGCCATGTCTTTCGGCTTGCGCACTTCGAACAGCTCGGCCACGCGGGGCAGACCGCCAACGATGTCCTTGGTCTTGGACGATTCACGCGGCTTGCGCGCGATGATGTCGCCGGCCTGCACTTCCTGCCCGGCCTTCACCATGATCAGCGCGCCGACGGGCAGCGAATACGTGGCGGGCAGGTTGCCGCCGCGAATCTTGGGCTCGCCGTTCTCGTCGCAGATGGAGATGGACGGACGGAAGTTGGTGGTGCGGTATTCGATGATCGACTGCGTGGTCATGCGCGTCGCGTCGTCCATCTTCTCCTGGTAGGTCTTGCCCTCGACGATGTCGGTGAACTTGACCGTGCCTTCCACTTCCGAGACGAAGGGTTCGTTGAACGGGTCCCATTCGGCCAGGACGACGCCCTTCTTGAGCTCGGTGCCGTCGGTGACGTTCAGGCGCGAGCCGTTGGGCAGGATGTACTTTTCGCGTTCGCGGCCCTGGTCGTCCACGATGGCGATCTGGCCGCTCTTGCCAAGCACCATCATCTGGCCGTCGCGGTTGCGCACGGCCTTCACGCGCGACAGGATCACGCGGCCGGGGTGCTGCGACACGATGCTGGAACGTTCGATTTCGCGCGACGCGGTGCCGCCGATGTGGAACGTGCGCATGGTGAGCTGGGTGCCCGGTTCGCCGATGGACTGGGCGGCGATGATGCCCACGGTCTCGCCGATGTTGACGAGGTGGCCGCGCGCAAGGTCGCGCCCGTAGCAGCGGGCGCACACGCCGCGTTCGCTCTGGCAGGTGAGCGCAGAACGGATGGTGACGGTGCTGATGCCCGTGGCTTCCAGGGTCTGGGCCACGTTTTCGTCGATCAGGGTGTTCTCGTCGAACAGCAGTTCGCGGGTTTCCGGATCGAACACGGGGTACAGCAGCACGCGGCCCAGCACGCGGTCGGCCAGGCGCACCTTGATGTCGCCGCCCTTGACGAAGTGGCCGATCTCGATGCCGTCCACGGTGCCGCAGTCAAGCTCGCTGACGATGACGTCCTGCACTACGTCCACCAGGCGGCGGGTGAGGTAGCCCGAGTTCGCCGTCTTCAGCGCGGTGTCGGCAAGGCCCTTTCGCGCGCCGTGGGTGGAGTTGAAGTACTGCAGCACGTCGAGGCCTTCGCGGAAGCTCGAGGTAATGGGCGTTTCGATGATTTCGCCCGAAGGCTTGGCCATCAGGCCGCGCATGCCCGCAAGCTGGCGCATCTGGTCCTGGTTGCCTCGCGCGCCCGAGGTGGACATCATGAAGATCGGGTTGAAGCTGCTGTTGACTTCTTCCTTCCCGGTCTTGGGGTCCACGAGGATGTCGTGCGAGATCTCCTTGGTCATCTCGTTGGAGATGTCCTGGGTGGCCTTGGTCCAGACGTCCACCACCTTGTTGTACTTTTCGGTACGGGTGATGATGCCGTCGCGGTACTGGCGCTCGATGTCGTCCACCTCGTTCTGCGAGGCTTCGAGCATGGCCTTCTTCTTGGACGGGATGCGCAGGTCCTTCACGCCGATGGTGATGCCCGCGCGCGTGGCGTATTCGTAGCCCACGTCCTTCAGGCGGTCGCACAGGATGACGGCGGCCTTGGTGCCCGCGTCACGGTAGGCGGCGCCCACCAGACGGGCGATGTTCTTCTTGGTCAGGGTGCAGTTGACGAACTCGAAGCCGACGCCCTTGGGCAGCACTTCCCAGACCAGGATGCGGCCGGGGGTGGTGTCCACGGTCTTGCCGTCCTCCATGCGCACCTTGACGCGCGCATGCAGCGAGACGGAGCCGGAATCGTAGGCCGCCACCACTTCCCACGGGGCGCAGAAGGCCATGCCCTCGCCCTTCTCGAACGAACGCTCCACGGTCATGTAGTACAGCCCGAGAACGATGTCCTGCGAGGGCACGATGACCGGCGAACCGTTGGCCGGGGAAAGGATGTTGTTGGTGCTCATCATGAGCACGCGGCATTCGATCTGCGCTTCGACCGAAAGGGGCACGTGCACGGCCATCTGGTCGCCGTCGAAGTCGGCGTTGTAGGCCGAGCAGACCAGCGGGTGCAGCTGGATGGCCTTGCCTTCGACCAGCAGCGGTTCAAAGGCCTGGATGCCCAGACGGTGCAGGGTGGGGGCGCGGTTGAGCAGGATGGGGTACTCGCGCACCACCTCTTCCAGGATGTCCCACACCACCAGTTCCTCGCGCTCCACCATCTTCTTGGCGCTCTTGATGGTGGAGGCCAGGCCTCTCTTCTCGAGCTCGGAATAGATGAAGGGCTTGAACAGTTCCAGCGCCATCTTCTTGGGCAGGCCGCACTGGTGCAATTTGAGCTTGGGGCCCACCACGATGACCGAACGGCCGGAGTAGTCGACACGCTTGCCCAGCAGGTTCTGGCGAAAGCGCCCCTGCTTGCCCTTGATCATGTCGGACAGCGACTTCAGCGGGCGGCCGTTGGTGCCGGTGATGGCGCGGCCGCGGCGGCCGTTGTCGAACAGCGCGTCCACCGCTTCCTGCAACATGCGCTTTTCGTTGCGGATGATGATGTCTGGCGCGCCCAGTTCCATCAGCCGCTTGAGGCGGTTGTTGCGGTTGATGACGCGGCGGTACAGGTCGTTCAGGTCCGACGTGGCGAAGCGGCCGCCGTCCAGCGGAACCAGGGGGCGCAGTTCGGGCGGAATGACGGGGATGACTTCCATCACCATCCATTCCGGCTTGTTGGCCGACTCCAGGAACGCCTCGACGATCTTCAGGCGCTTGGTGAGCTTCTTCTTCTTGGTCTGCGACTTGGTGGCCTGCGATTCCTCGCGCAGCATGGCGCGCAGTTCCTCGAGGTTCAGTTCCTCGAGCAGGCTGCGCACGGCTTCGGCGCCCATGCCAACGACCAGGGCGTCCTCGCCGTAGTGGTCGATGACCTGAAGGTACTGGTCCTCGGAGATGACCTGCATCTTGGCGAGGTTGGTGCTGCCCGGATCGAGCACGATGTACGAGTCGAAATACAGCACCTTTTCAAGGTCGGCCATGGTCATGTCGAGCAGGGTGCCGATCTTGGAGGGCAGGGTCTTCAGGAACCAGATGTGCGCGACGGGCGCGGCCAGTTCGATATGGCCCATGCGTTCGCGGCGCACCTTGGAGGCGATGACCTCGACCCCGCACTTTTCGCACACGATGCCACGGTGCTTCATGCGCTTGTACTTGCCGCAGTTGCACTCGTAGTCCTTCACCGGCCCGAAGATCTTGGCGCAGAACAGGCCGTCCCGCTCGGGCTTGAAGGTGCGGTAGTTGATGGTCTCGGGCTTCTTCACCTCGCCGTACGACCATTCGCGAATGCTTTCCGGCGCGGCGATGGAGATCTGGATCGCCTTCAGGTTGCGGATGTTCGCGACGTTGGCCGACGCGCCCCGGACGGTGAACAGATCGTCTAAGGTCATATCGTGTCCCTACCCGAAAAGGTTGTTTGCACGCCTTCGGTGAGCAGGGGGGCTTGCCCCCTGCACCCCCACAAGAGGGGCTGTGGCCCCCTTGACCCCGTTTTCGTCACCCTTCGCGCGGTGCGCGGGTGCGACGGTTGAGGGGGGCGGAGAAAACGTTGTGCGTAGACGTATGAAAAGTTTTGGGGGGAGGGGCCGGGGAGGGAGACCTTTTTCCAAAGGTCCCCTCCCCGGTTGCTCTTACCCAAAATCGTATACCATTACAGCGCGTTCATGAAGCCGACGCGCTTCGGGCGCTTCTTGCCTTCTTCCTGGTGCAGCGTGACGTCGAGGCCCAGCGACATGAGTTCCTTGACGAGCACGTTGAACGATTCGGGCAGGCCAGCTTCCAGGAAGTTGTCGCCCTTCACGATCTTCTCGTACATCTTCACGCGGCCGGTCACGTCGTCCGACTTCACGGTCAGGAATTCCTGCAGCAGGTAGGCCGCGCCGTACGCTTCCAGCGCCCACACTTCCATTTCACCCAGGCGCTGGCCACCGAACTGGGCCTTGCCGCCAAGGGGCTGCTGGGTCACCAGCGAGTAGGGGCCGGTGGAGCGGGCGTGGATCTTTTCGTCGACCAGGTGGTGGAGCTTGAGCATGTACATGACGCCGGTGGTGACGCGGTTGTGGAACCGCTCGCCGGTGCGGCCGTCGTAGAGCACGGTCTTGCCGTCCTCGTCGATGCCGGCGCGCACGAGCCACGACCAGATTTCCTCTTCGGCCGCGCCGTCGAACACGGGCGTCTTGGTCACGATGCCCCGGCCCAGCTTGGAGACGGCGGCACGGAAATCGTCATCGTCCATGGAATCGACCAGGGAGTTGATGGCGGCGGAATCGAACGCCCGCTTCACCTCGGCGCGCATGGCCTTCATGGGGTCGTTGCGCTCCAGCATTTCGGCGAGCTGGCGGCCGGTTTCCTTGGCGGCCCACCCGAGGTGGGTTTCCATGATCTGGCCAATGTTCATTCGCGAAGGCACGCCAAGGGGGTTCAGCACGATGTCCACCGGGCGGCCGTCCGCGAAGAACGGCATGTCCTCGGCGGGCAGGATGCAGGAGACGACGCCCTTGTTCCCGTGGCGGCCGGCCATTTTGTCGCCCACCGAGAGCTTGCGCTTCACGGCGATGTAGACCTTGACCATCTTGATGACGCCGGGGGGCAGGTCGTCCCCTTCGGTCACCTTGCCGCGCTTGGACTCGTAGATGTTGCTGATGAACTGCACCTGCTGGTCGTAGCTTTCCAGCAGGGCGTCCACGGCTTCGTTGACCTCGCGGTTCTTGAACAGGCCGGAGAGCTTCTTCAGGGGCACGTCGGCCAGCATCTCGGCGGTGACGGACGCACCGGCCTCGGCGATGACCTCGCCCTTCTTCTTGCCCGCCAGGGTGGTGCCGATCTGCTTGCCTTCCACCACGGCCATCAGCTTCACGCGGGTGGCGTCGCCAAGGCCGCGAATGTGATCCTGTTCCTTGCGGTCCAGGCGGCCCAGTTCGTATTCCTCGATCAGGCGGGCGCGCTCGTCCTTTTCACCGGAGCGGCGGTTGAACACCTTGACTTCGATGACGGTGCCCTCGATGCCCGGGGGCACCTTGAGCGAGGTGTTCTTCACGTCGCGGGCCTTGTCGCCGAAGATGGCGCGCAGCAGCTTTTCTTCAGGGGTCAGCTGGGTTTCGCCCTTGGGGGTGATCTTGCCGACGAGGATGTCGTCGGGCCTCACGTTGGCCCCGATGCGAATGATGCCGCTGCCGTCCAGGTTGCGCAGCATGTCTTCGCCCACGTTGGGAATGTCGCGGGTGATTTCTTCCGGTCCCAGCTTGGTGTCGCGCGCGACAACCTCGAACTCTTCGATGTGCACCGAGGTGAAGGTGTCTTCCTTCACGGTGCGCTCGGAGATGAGGATGGAGTCTTCGAAGTTGTAGCCGCACCAGGGCATGAAGGCGACCACAAGGTTCTTGCCCAGCGCCAGTTCGCCGTCCTCGATGCCGGGACCGTCGGCGAGGATGGCGCCCTTGGTCACGATCTGGCCGGGGTGGCAGGTGGGCTTCTGGCCGAAGCAGGAGTTCTGGTTGGACTTGTGGAACTTCTGCAGGTCGTAGGCGCGCACGCCGCCCCGTTCGGGGTACAGGCCGTTCTCGTAGCTGACGATGATGCGGTCGGCGTCGGCGTAGCGCACGATGCCGGGGCCCTCGGCGATGATGCACGCGCCCGAGTCCTGGGCCACCGGGCCTTCCATGCCCGTGCCCACGATGGGCTTTTCGCACTGCAGCAGCGGCACGGCCTGGCGCTGCATGTTCGAACCCATGAGCGCGCGGTTGGCGTCGTCGTGTTCCAGGAACGGGATCAGCGCGGCCGAGATGGACACCATCTGGCTGGGCGAAACGTCCATCAGGGTCACTTCCTCGCGGGGCGACATGAGCACGTCGCCCTTCACACGGGTGGTGACGTAGTCGTCGGCCAGCTTGCCTTCCGCGTCGAAGGGCGCGTTGGCCTGGGCGATGACTTCGCCGTGTTCGCGCGAGGCGTCGAGGTAGACCACCTCACCGGTCATCTTCGTATCGCGGATGACGTGGTACGGCGTCTCGATGAAGCCGTAGTCGTTGACCTTGGCGTAGGTGGTCAGCGACACGATGAGGCCGATGTTCGGACCTTCCGGCGTTTCGATGGGGCAGATGCGGCCGTAGTGCGAGGTGTGCACGTCGCGCACTTCAAAGCCCGCGCGTTCGCGGGTCAGGCCGCCGGGGCCCAGGGCGGACAGGCGGCGCTTGTGCGTCACTTCCGACAGGGCGTTGGTCTGGTCCATGAACTGCGAGAGCTGCGAAGTGCCGAAGAATTCCTTCAGCACGGCGGCCACCGGCTTCGGGTTGATCAGGTCGTGCGGCATGAGCGTGGAGACTTCCTGCAGGCTCATGCGTTCCTTGATCGCCCGTTCCATGCGCACGAGGCCGATGCGGTACTGGTTTTCCACCAGTTCGCCCACGGGCCGCACGCGGCGGTTGCCCAGGTGGTCGATGTCGTCGGCCGGGCCGTGGCTGTCCTTCAGGTGCAACAGCACCTTGATGGCGGTAAGGATGTCCTCGTCGGTCAGCACGCGCAGGTCCAGCGACTGGTCAAGGCCAAGGCGCTGGTTCAGCTTGTAGCGGCCCACGGGGGAAAGGTCGTAGTAGTCCGGGCTGCGGAACAGGTTGTCGAAGAAGCTTTCCGCGATCTCGGGCGTCGGCGGCGAGGAGGGACGCAGGCGGCGGTAGATTTCCACCTGCGCGGCTTCCTTGTCGGCGGTCTTGTCCAGCACCAGGGTGTCGCGCAGCGAGGACGAGGTGTCGATGCCCTTGGTGTGCAGGATGGGCAGGCGTTCGATGCCCGCCTCGCGCAGGCGTTCCTGCACGCCGGGGGTCACTTCGTCGGCGGCTTCGGCCAGCACTTCGCCGGTGGAGGGGTTCACCACGTCCTCGGCCAGGAACAGGCCGTCCAGGGTGTCGGCGGCCACTTCGATGGCTTCGAGGCCCGCTTCGCAGATCTGGCGCCAGGCCCGCTTGGTGATGGGCTTGCCCGCCTTGACGAACACGGTGCCGTCTGCGCCCGCGATGTCGGCGAAGGCCGAATCCTTGCGGAACATGTCCTTCTGCACTTCCCAGAACACGCGGCCGTCGGCGGCAAGGCGGTAGAACTCCTTCTTGTAGAAGTAGTCCAGGATGTCCGTCTTGCTCATGCCCATGGCCTTGAACAGGATGGTGGCGGGCATCTTGCGGCGCCGGTCGATGCGCACGTACAGGATGTCCTTGTGGTCGAAGTCGAAGTCGAGCCACGAACCGCGCATGGGGATGACGCGGCAGGAGTACAGCACCTTGCGGCTCGAATGGGTCTTGCCCGAATCGTGCTCGAAGATGATGCCCGGCGAGCGCTGCAACTGGTTGACGATGACGCGTTCGGTGCCGTTGATGATGAAGGTGCCCTTCTCGGTCATCAGCGGCAGGGTGCCGAAATAGATGTCCTGTTCCTTGATGTCGCGGATGGTGCGGTTGCCGGAGTCGTCGTCCACGTCGTAGACCACGAGCCGCACCTTGATGCGGATGGGCGCTTCGTAGGTGAGGCCCTTCGAGATGCATTCCGCCTGGTCGAACTTGGGCTCGCCAATGTCGTAGCTGACATATTCGAGGCTGGCGGTGCGGTTGAAGTCCTCTATGGGGAACACGGAACGGAAGACCCCTTCAAGGCCCTCGTCGGGCTTGCGTTCGGCAATGCCTTCCTGAAGGAACTTGACGTACGAGTCCACCTGAAGGTTCAGGAGGTGCGGAATGCCGAGCGATACGGGAATCTTGCCGAACTTTTTCGTGAGTTGGCCCATGGTTTCACCTCAGAAAGACGGTTTTCCGGCGGGGCTCTCAGCGCGAGAGGCCGAACGACCCGTGCGGGTCGGATGAAGCGGACGCGTGCACGGCACGCAGGGCAGCGGAACCGGCGGCGCAATCAGGGTTCCGCGTTTCGGGGGCAGCAGGCGCGCAACGCGAGGCTGCCGGGGCGAAGCGACAACGAAAGGCGGCCGCGTGAAGGGGGTGTCCCTTCAACGCCGTGCCGCGCATGAGGCATGACGGACGCGCGACAAGAGCGACGCGCCCACCGGAAAGGCTGTCGGTTCGGGGGGAAAGAAAGAGGGGTGCAGCGTACAACGTACCGCCCGGGTCAGGAGCTGGGTTGGTGCGAAGTGAGTTCGACCAAATTGCAACAATAGTCGGTTCGGGAAATTTTAGCAAGTCCGTGCGACTTGTCACATGTCCCGCTTCCTGTCCGCCTCGTCCCGTCCCGTGACGCCGTGTCCACCCGCACCCGCCGGAGCATGTCCGCCGTAGCCGTTGGGCATGGCCGCCACCCGAAATGCCACCGTGGCCGTACAGGGCGACAAAGCAGAAGAAGCGCGGGCGATTGGCTCGCCCGCGCTGTTCCGATCGCCTGTGCGGCGAAGCGAACCGAGTCTACTTGACTTCGACTTCGGCGCCGGCTTCCACCAGCTGCTTCTTGGCTTCTTCGGCTTCTTCCTTGGAAACGGCTTCCTTCAGGGTGGAGGGAGCGCCGTCAACCTTGTCCTTGGCTTCCTTCAGGCCAAGGCCGGTCAGGGCGCGGACAACCTTGATGACGCCGATCTTGTTGGCGCCAGCGGCCTTCAGGATAACGTCGAATTCGGTCTTTTCTTCTTCGGCCGGGGCGGCTTCAGCCGGACCGGCGGCCACCATGGCCATGGCCGGGGCGGCGGCGGACACGCCGAACTTCTCTTCAAGTTCCTTGATGAACTCGGAGAGTTCGAGGACGGTCATGTTGGCGATGAATTCGACGACCTGTTCCTTGGTGATGCTGGACATGATTTGCTCCTTTCGGGTGTCTTTGGCGTAAGGTGTTGGGTTCGGGGTCGCCTAGGCCGCGGCCTTCTTCTCTTCAATGCCCTTCAGGGCGTAGAGCAGGCCACGGATGATGTTGGCGAACAGCGAAACGAAGTTGGTGGGCACGGCATTCATCGTGCCAAGAGCGCGAGCGATCAGTTCGGGCTTGCTGGGCAGCTTGGCGAGGTCGGCGACCTGTCCCTCGGTGAGGAACTTGCCTTCAAGGCTGCCATGGCGCACCGCGAAGAGTTTGCTCGTCTTGGCGAAGTCGGTGAGTGCCTTCGCCACCGCGACGGGATCTGCGAACCCAAGGGCGACGGCGCAGTTCTCTTTGAACGCGTCTTTGATGACGTCGTGCGCTCCGTCGGTAAAGGCGATCCGTGCCAGGGTGTTCTTCACGACGTGGTATTCCGCGCCGTTTTCACGAAGCTTCACTCTGAGACGGGTCAGCTCTTCCACCGACATACCCTTGAAGTCGGTCACGACCGCGATGGAAGCGCCTTCAGCGCGAGCCTTCAATTGCTCGATGATGGCTGCCTTCTCGGACCTGTTCACGTGACTCTCCTCAGGTTCGGGTGTGTCTGGGTGGAAATGCCGAGCCAAAGACACTGTGGTCTCGGCAGGACTTAACGCAAGGGCGGAGAACCCGTGCAGCCTGCTTTCTTCGACTCGTATTTCCGGGCCTGTTGCCGGTAAAGGCCCGGCTGCAAGCAGCCGGGCCAAATATCACACGAAGGCGGTCTAGCCTTCGAGGAACTTCTTGATCGTGCTGGGGTCGACCTTGAAACCGGGGCCCATGGTGGTGGAAACCGCCATGGCCTTCATGTAGGCGCCCTTGGCCGTGGCGGGCTTCAGGCGGTTCACGGTTTCAAGCAGCGACTTCAGGTTGTCCAGGATCTTTTCGGGACCGAAGGACACCTTGCCGAGCGGGGCGTGCAGCACGCCAGCCTTGTCGACCTTGAACTCGACGCGGCCAGCCTTGGTTTCCTTGACAGCGGTGGCCACGTCGAAGGTAACGGTGCCGGTCTTGGCGTTGGGCATCAGGCCGCGGGGGCCGAGCACGCGGCCGATCTGGCCGACCAGGGCCATGACGTCGGGGGTGGCGATGGCCTTGTCGAAGTCCAGCCAGCCTTCCTTGATCTTGGCGACCAGTTCTTCGGCGCCGGCAAAGTCGGCACCGGCGGCCTTGGCTTCGGCTTCCTTGTCACCCTTGCAGAACACCGCCACGCGCACGGTCTTGCCGAGGCCATGGGGCAGGGTGACGGCGCCGCGCACCATCTGGTCGGAGTATTTGGGATCGACGCCGAGGCAGATGGCCACGTCGACGGTTTCATCGAACTTTGCGAAGGAGGCCGACAGCGACTTGGCCACCGCGTCTTCCAGAGCGAAACGCTCGGCGATGTCGCGTCCTTCCGTCGCCGAACGATATTTCTTGCCGTGCTTGGGCATTGTACCCACCTTTTCCTTTTGCTGACGTTCGCAATCTCCTGCCGCCTTGGTCACGCTCCCCATGGGTGTCCGAAGGGATGCGCCCCGGCTTGGCCGGGAAGGCCGAACATGTCGGCGGACGGCAGTGCAACTGATCCGAAACGCTACTTGATTTCGATGCCCATGCTCCGGGCGGTGCCCAGAACGGAGCGGGTGGCCGCATCGAGATCCTTGGCGGTGAGGTCGGGCAGCTTCAGCTTCGCGATCTCTTCAACCTGCGCCATGCTCACCGAGCCGACCTTGTTGCGGTTCGGTTCGCCAGAGCCCTTTTCGAGCTTGGCGGCCTTCAGCAGCAGCACGGAAGCGGGCGGGGTCTTGGTGATGAACGTGAAGGAACGGTCGGAGTAGACGGTGATCACCACGGGGGTGATCATGCCCTTCTGCTCCATGGTCTTCGCGTTGAAAGTCTTGCAGAATTCCATGATGTTCAGCCCGTGCTGGCCGAGCGCGGGACCCACCGGCGGGGAGGGGTTGGCCGCCCCGGCCGGAATCTGCAGCTTGATCTTGGCAACTTCTTTCTTAGCCATTGTTCTGTCCCTCTATGGGCGGCGCGGGCCGCGATGGTTACCGCGCAAAATCATCGAAAGGGGGCTAGCCCTTGGAAACCTGGACGAAGTCCAGCTCGACCGGGGTCTGTCTGCCGAAGATGGAGACCGACACCCTGAGTTTGCCCTTGTCGTAGTTGACGTCCTCGACGACGCCGTTGAAGCCGCCGAAAGGCCCGTCTATGACGCGAACCTCGTCCCCGCGCTCGAAGTTGAACTTGGGCCGGGGTTGCTCCTGCCGCGATTCCATCATGGCCAGGATGCGTTCGGCTTCGCTGTCACGCATGGGGGTCGGACGGTTCTTGCCGCCGACGAAACCGGTAACCTTGGGAATGGACTGGACGAGGTGCCACGAGAAATCGGTCATGGTCATCTTGACCATGACGTACCCGGGGTAGAACTTCCGCGTGGAGGTCCGCTTCTCGCCCTTGACGAGCTCGATGACCTTCTCGGTGGGCACCACGACCTCTTCGATGAGCCCCTGCGCCTGGCCGGTGCGGATCATCTCGCGAATGGTCTGTTCCACACGCTGCTCGAAGCCCGAGTAGGTGTGGACGATGAACCAGCGGCCCTTGGTGGTTGTGGGAATCGATTCGGTCATTGGGGTGTCCGTCACGAGAGGATGTATTCGACGAGCTTGGTCAGCCCAAGGTCCACGACACCGAGGAACAGGGACATGACGAAAACGAGAACGAGCACGGCGATGCCCGTTGCCGTGGTTTCCTTGCGCGTGGGCCAGGTGACCTTGCGCAGTTCGCCCTTGGCTTCCTCGAAGTAATCCCTGAGCTGGGTGATCTTGTCGCCGATGCCGTTGCCGGAATCGGTCGGGGTCGCCTCGGGCGCGTTCTGCTGCTTTTTCGCCATGGTCGCCTCTGGAGCCATTTCGACTTGCCGACTTGTCAACTTTTGGGGGGGACCGGCCCGCCCGGCGGGCGAACCGATGGGGTTCGCCGAGCCGGGCGGAAAGGTGCCTTGGGGCGCCTTGGCACGTTGCCGTGCACTGTCCCGCGAAGAAAGGAGATGGCAGGGCAGGAGGGATTCGAACCCCCAACATCCGGTTTTGGAGACCGGCGCTCTAGCCGTTAGAGCTACTGCCCTGCACTATGAGGATACTACTTGGTTTCGCGGTGAACCGTGTGTTTCTTGTCCCAGGGACAATACTTCTTCAGTTCGATACGGCCGGTAGTATTCTTCTTGTTCTTGACGGTCGCGTAATTGCGTCGCTTGCACTCGGTGCAGGCGAGCAGGAGATTGACGCGCATCGCTTACTCCAGGATTTCGGAGACAACACCCGCGCCGACGGTGCGGCCGCCTTCGCGGATGGCGAAGCGCAGGCCCTGTTCCATGGCGATGGGGGCGATCAGTTCCACGGTGAAGGTGGAGTTGTCGCCGGGCATGACCATTTCGACGCCGTCAGCCAGCGCGATGATGCCCGTGATGTCGGTGGTACGGAAGTAGAACTGCGGACGGTAGCCCGAGAAGAACGGGGTGTGGCGGCCGCCTTCTTCCTTGGACAGGACGTACACTTCGGCCTTGAACTTGCGGTGCGGCTTGATGGACTTGGGAGCGGCAAGAACCTGGCCGCGTTCCACGTCTTCACGCTTGATGCCGCGCAGCAGGGCGCCGATGTTGTCGCCAGCCTGGCCCTGGTCGAGCAGCTTGCGGAACATTTCAACGCCGGTGCAGGTCGACTTGACGGTGTCCTTGATGCCGACGATTTCGACTTCTTCGCCAACCTTGATGATGCCGCGTTCCACACGACCGGTCACCACGGTGCCGCGGCCGGAGATGGAGAACACGTCTTCGATGGGCATCAGGAAGGGCTTGTCGATGTCGCGCTGCGGTTCGGGGATGTAGCTGTCGCAGGCGTCGAGCAGGGCCACGACCGGAGCGGCTTCGGCGGAGTTGGGATCGTCGGTTTCAAGGGCCTTCAGGGCCGAACCGCGGATCACCGGGATGTCGTCGCCCGGGAAGCCGTACAGGGACAGCAGTTCGCGAACTTCGAGCTCGACGAGTTCGAGCAGTTCTTCGTCGTCCACCATGTCGCACTTGTTCAGGAACACCACCAGGTAGGGCACGCCGACCTGACGGGCGAGCAGGATGTGCTCACGGGTCTGGGGCATGGGACCGTCGGTGGCGGCGACCACCAGGATGCCGCCGTCCATCTGGGCGGCGCCGGTGATCATGTTCTTGATGTAGTCGGCGTGGCCGGGGCAGTCCACGTGGGCGTAGTGGCGGGTGGCGGTTTCGTATTCGACGTGGGCGGTGGCGATGGTGATGCCACGTTCCTTTTCTTCGGGAGCCTTGTCGATTTCGTCGAACGCCACGAACTTGCCGTTGCCGCGCAGACCGGCCACCTTGGTGATGGCGGCGGTCAGAGTGGTCTTGCCGTGGTCAATGTGGCCAATGGTGCCGATGTTGACATGCGGCTTCTTGCGTTCAAATTTTTCCTTACCCATAGGTGTTCTCCCTGGCGTGGTTTTCTTCTTGCGTTAATCGTTAGGCGCGGAAATGGAGCCCACAATGAGACTTGAACTCATGACCTCTTCCTTACCAAGGAAGTGCTCTACCGCCTGAGCTATGTGGGCCGATTGCTTGCTTGAGGAGAACCCGGGCTAGGATGGAGCGGGAAACGAGACTCGAACTCGCAACCCTCAGCTTGGAAGGCTGATGCTCTAGCCACTTGAGCTATTCCCGCACGTCCAGCATTAAGCCGTACTTCCAGGAAGCCGTAGTTCTCCGACAGGCCTTCCTGTCTCCTACAGCCAAGATAGCTTGTCAAGTGGTGGAGGGGGGTGGATTTGAACCACCGAAGTCTTACGACGACAGATTTACAGTCTGTTCCCTTTGGCCACTCGGGAACCCCTCCACTGTGGAGCTGGCGATGGGACTCGAACCCGCAACCGGCTGATTACAAATCAGCTGCTCTGCCAGTTGAGCTACGCCAGCCAACGAGAAAGCGCTTCTACCCGCTCCCTTCGGAAAAGGCAAGGGGGGAAAGGGGGTGAAAGCGTCTTTTTTTGCGCGCTGCGTTACGGATTGGCGTCCGGCGCGGATTTGCGGCGGGATTTTTATGACGTGGATGGGCCGGATGCTGCGGGGCGCACGGGCGAAAAAGGGTGCGGGCAGGGGCGGCATGTGCTGCGGCTGTCCTGACGGCGGATCTGACGATGGTTCTGGCGACGGCTCTGACGGTTTGGCGGATGGGACCGCAGGATGCGCACGGCGGGTGGAATTGCCGGAAGGGCAACAAGGGGTAAGCCAAGCTTTGTCCGCCCCGCTGGCAGGGCCCCGGGGCAGTGTCGAGACGACGGATGATAAAGTCGAGGTTGGGGCAAGTCCGTGCGCGCACCGGCCGTACAACGTTGCCCCCGCGCGCATCCCGGCCGTGTGTGGCAGGGATGCCCCGGCTTCATCCATGCGTAGTCCGCACGTTGTCTGGCCGTGGCTCTGGTGCGGTTTGCGCGGGCCTTGGCCCTGGCCAGGCCACCGGTCTCGCGGCAACGCCTAATCATTATATTATGCACCGCGTTCGCATCTGGTGTGCGTGGGGCGCGGGGCACGGCGACCTCGGCGCATCAGGCCGGTAGTCTCCCAGCTGGGCTGTTCGTCCTTTCGCGGGTACGTCTTCCGGCCTCGCTCCGCCCGCAATGAAAAGGGCCGCCCGAAGGCGGCCCGGAAAGGCAATGGATGGGGTTGCGGGTGCGGCTAGGCCGTGGCCGGGTGCCCCACATGCGCGGGCGCATGGGCCGGGGCGACGGCGGGACGGCGGGCGGGCTGTTCGGCGGCGTCCAGCGTCACTTCCTGCAGGTAGATGTCGGCGTTTTCGGTCAGCACGCGCAGAAAGGCGTTGTTCAGGGCGTGGCCCGAGCAGTGCACGATGAAGTGGCCCTGCAGCGGGGTGCCCAGCATGGCCATGTCGCCGATGAAGTCCAGGATCTTGTGGCGCACGAACTCGTCGGGAAAGCGCAGGCCATCGTCGTTCAGCACGGCGTAGTCGTCGAGAACCACGGCGTTGTCCAGCGAGCCGCCAAGGGCCAGGCCCTTGCTGTGCATGTACTCCACCTCGCGCAGAAAGCCGAAGGTGCGCGCCTTGGCCACTTCGGAGAAGGTGCGCGGCGTCACTTCCAGGCTCATGTGCTGCACGCCGATGAGCGGATGGGCGAAGTCGATGGTGTAGTCCACGCGAAAGCCGTCGTAGGGCAGGGCGCGGATGGACTTGCCGTCGCTCTCGTGGCTGATGGGCTTGGCGATGCGCAGCACGCGGCGGGCGCGCGACTGGGTGCGGATGCCCGCGTTGCGCAGCAGCATGACGAACGAGGCGGCGCTGCCGTCCATGATGGGCACTTCGCCGCCCTCGACCTCGATGATCATGTTGTCGATCTCAAGGCCGCGGATGGCGGCAAGCAGGTGCTCAACGGTGGCCACCGAGGCGTCATGCCCGTTGCCGGACGCGCCAAGGGTGGTGGCAAGGCCGGTGGCGACCACGGCCTTGGGTTCGGGGGCCACGCGGCGCACGCCCTGGGCGGTATGGATATCAAACACGATGCCGGTGTCTTCGGGGGCGGGACGCATGGTCAGGTGGACCATCTTGCCGCCGTGCAGGCCGACGCCCGAGCATTCGATGTTCTTCTTGATGGTGGTCTGGTTCATAACCCCTCCGTCACCGTTAAAGCATGAACCGTGCCAAACTCTAGACTTTTGTATATACCTTGAATCGCTATTGTTTTTCGTTCATGGGAAGGCGCGCGAGTGTGTGTTTCACGCACCTGTGTGGCTTTTGCGCACCCGCGGGCGTGGTGCGAAAACCACACATCGGGGTGACATTCGCGTCACGCCCCCCATGTCGCGCAACGACGTGTCACGCGGTAAGGGCGCGCCGGGCCACCACGAAGCGGTCAAGCCCCGCAAGGTCGCGCCGGATGTCCATGTCGGCCCACAGCCAGCCGTTCGGGGCGAACAGGTCGGCCACGGCCTGTCCCTGCGCGCAGCCGAATTCCATCAGGAACAGCCCGCCGGGGCGCAACACCCGTCCGGCCTCGGCCACCAGCACCCGCGCATGGCCCAGGCCGTCCGCCCGGCCTTGCACCGTGGCGGCGTCGTCCAGTCCGCCGCCCGCGCAGGGCACCAGGGCGGTTCGCGGTTCGCGGTCGCGCACTTCCGGGGTGAGCCCCGCGTGTTCCGCCTCGCTGACGTAGGGCGGGTTGGACACCAGCAGGTCCAGCGCTCCGTCGCGGAACAGGGGAAGGGTGAAATCGGCCTGAACGGGCTGGCAGCGGGAGAAAGCCGCCATGCGTGCGGCGTCCGGGGCGAACTGGCCGGTGCGCGCCACGCCAGGCCCCATCGTCCCGCCGAGATGTGTGATGATGTTGCGCGCGGCCACGGCAAGCGCGGCGGACGAGATGTCGCAGGCGATGCCGGAAAGGTCCGGCCGCTCCGCGCACAGGGTGACGGCGATGCACCCGGTGCCGGTGCCGCAGTCGGCAAAACGCGCCCCGCGCGGGGCCAGCGAGAGGGCGGTTTCCACCAGCAGTTCCGTTTCCGGGCGGGGGATGAGCGTGGCCGGGGTGACCAGAAAGTCGCGGCCGTAGAATTCGCGTTCACCCAAGATGTGCGCCGTGGGCTCCCCGGCGGCGCGGCGGGTCAGCAGGGCGGCGACGTGTGCCAGCCCGTTTTCCTCCACCGGCTTGGCCGGGTGCAGGGCCAGCCGCAGCAGCAGGTCCGCGCGCGGCATATCCAGCGCCCGCGCCACGAACAGTTCCGCCGTCAGGCGCGGCGCATCGTCGCGCACCGAGGGCGACGGACAGGCCGCGAGGTACGCGGCGGCCGCGCGCACCACCGCGCGCAGGCCCTGCGCAGCGGCAGCAGCCAGCGCGGCGCGGGCGGATGCCGTGCCGTCAGCGGCAACCTTGTCCGGCGTGTCTGGCATGTGCCCTTCGGGCGACGTCTCGTGGCAATGGTTACTCATGGGGGGGAGCAGTAGCGCAGCCGCAAGCGTACCGCAAGCGGAGGGCGGCTTACGGCAGACGTATGGGGCTGGGGGGGGATTCTTCAAAGGGAAGAGGCTGGGGCAGAAGGCCGTTTGGCGCGGGACGGCCCCATGTCCGCCCCACGCGAAACGGCCCGCCGCTTGCGCGACGGGCCGTCTGTCTCTCTTTCGTCTGCCTTGTCCTAGTGCACGTCGGCCTGGGCCTTCAGGGCCTCGGTCTGGGCGTGGGTGGACAGGGCGTCGAACAGGGCCTGCGCCTCGCCTTCCATCACCCGGTCCAGCGAGTACAGGGTGAGGTTGATGCGGTGGTCGGTCACCCGGCCCTGCGGAA
The DNA here is from genome assembly GCF_003402415.2 of Nitratidesulfovibrio sp. HK-II. Lineage (NCBI taxonomy): Bacteria > Pseudomonadati > Thermodesulfobacteriota > Desulfovibrionia > Desulfovibrionales > Desulfovibrionaceae > Nitratidesulfovibrio > Nitratidesulfovibrio sp. HK-II. The sequence continues at coordinate 3,335,587 of NZ_AP036014.1, read as the reverse complement.
AGTTGTAGGTGCGGATGCGTTCGGAACGGTCGCCGGAACCCACCTGCGAGCGCCGGTCTGCGGCCATCTCGTTGTGCTGGCGGTCCTGCTCGGCCTGCAACAGGCGCGATGCCAGCACCTTCATGGCCTTGGCCTTGTTCTTGTGCTGCGACTTCTCGTCCTGGCAGGATACCACGATGCCGGAAGGCATGTGGGTGATGCGCACCGCCGATTCGGTCTTGTTGACGTGCTGGCCGCCCGCGCCCGACGCGCGGAACACGTCGATGCGGATGTCGTCCGGGCGGATTTCCACGTCCACTTCCTCGGCCTCCGGCAAAATGGCCACGGTGGCGGCGGAGGTGTGGATGCGGCCCTGCGATTCGGTGGCGGGCACGCGCTGCACGCGATGGGTGCCCGATTCGAACTTCAGGCGGCTGTACACCTTGTCCCCGACGATAAGGGCGATGATTTCCTTGTACCCGCCGGTGTCCGATTCGTTGGCGCTGAGGATTTCCACCTTCCAGCCCCGGATTTCGGCGTAGCGGGAATACATGCGGAACAGGTCCGCCGCGAACAGGGCGGCTTCTTCACCGCCGGTGCCCGCGCGGATTTCCACGATGGTGTTCTTTTCGTCCAGCGGGTCCTTGGGCAGCAGCAGCAGTTGCAGTTCCTGCTCTATTTCGGGAATGGCCGCCTCGAGGGATTTGGCCTCTTCATGCGCCATGGACCGGATTTCGGGGTCGGAATCGTCCAGCAGTTCCTTGTTGTCGGCAAGGTTCTGGCGCAGTTCCTTGTAGCGGCGGAACACGTCCACCACTTCCTTGAGGTCGGCGTGGGCCTTGGTGAGCTTGCGGTAGCGGTCCTGGTCGTTGAAGACCTCGGACGAGGCAAGCTGCTGCTCCAGGTCTTCAAAGCGGCGTTCGAGATTTTCAAGCTTGGCGAACATCCGTCACTCCGTGGCGGGGGCCTGATGGCGGTAGGCGGGCGCGCGCACCGTGGCCGGGGCGGCGTCGCCCAGGGCTTCGCGCAGGGCCACTATGGCGACCTCCAGCTGGTCCCGGTCGGGTTCATGGGTGGTCAGCATCTGCAGCAGCATGCCGGGGGCGCGCAGGGCCGCGCCCAGCAGGCCATCGCCAAGACGTGCGGCGTAGCGGATGGCCTCGTAGGCAAGTGCGCTGATGGGCACCATCAGCAGAAATTTGAACAGCACCGTCCCGGCGTGCTTGGTCACCGCGCCGTCCGGGGTCCATGCCAGCAGCAGCAACGGCACCAGCACCGCGTGCAGGATGATGGAGATGGACAGCACGAACAGCAGAAAGGTGGTGCCGCAGCGCGGGTGCAGGCGGCTGTGGATGGCGGCGGTTTCGGGCGTCACGTCGCCGCGCGCCTCGAAGGCCCGGATCACCTTGTGCTCCGCCCCGTGGTACTGGAACACCCGGCGGATGTCCGGCAAAAACGAGATGGACAGGATGTACCCGATGAAGATGGCGAACTTGAACAGGCCGTCCCAGGCGTGGAACGAAAGCCCCTCCACGTCGCCGCCAAGGCCCAGCCACTTCATGCCCAGCGAGAACATGTGCGGCAGCACCACGAACAGGCCAAGGGCCAGGGCCACCGACACCGCTAGGGTCACGGCCAGGTGCCACGGCTTCAGTTCCTCGCCGGTTTCGCCCTGGGCGGCATGCTCGGCCGAGCGGTTCAGGGCCTTGATGCCGTTGACCAGGGTTTCCACCAGGGTGGGAAAACCGCGCACGAAGGGACGCTTCAGCCACTCCGCGGACGACAGGGTGTACCACGGGCGGCTTTCGGCCAGTATTTCGCCGTCGGGCAGGCGCACCGCAAGGGCCAGGCGCTCGCCGTTGCGCATCATCACGCCTTCCATCACGGCCTGGCCGCCGATGGTGCAGGGCGCGTCGGCCGCGAGGGAAAGCGCCGCAGGCAACGCACGGCAGGCAAGGCCCGCACGCGAAAACGCCGCGCGGAGCGCGCCGGTCACGCCGGTGGCCCATGTCCTGCCCATTGCGCCCATGCTGCACCCCTTGCGGCTGATGGCAATGAAGATTTCTCCCCGGAGGGCGAACCCCTCCGGGGAGGAAAAATCGACGTCGGCACGCTTGCGCGCACCGCCCGAGGAAGGCAGGCTACTTGCCTTCGCCGAACTTGGCGTACTTCTTGCGGAAGCGGTCGATGCGGCCGGCGGTGTCAACAAAGCGCTGCTTGCCGGTGTAGAACGGGTGGCACTGCGAGCAGATTTCCACGTTCACGACTTCGCCCTTGGTGGACAGGGCTTCGGCTTCGTAACCGCACGCGCAGGTCATCTTGGCCTTGAACGTGTTGGGATGGATGTTTTCCTTCATCTTGGACTCCTCGTGGGGAAAATCGGAACGCAAGTTGATACGCCCATCTTCCCGTTTTGGCAAGGCCCCCGATGCAACGGCGTTGCGGGCCGTCGGGGCCTCGTGTAGTCTGCCCATCGCCGCGCCCCGTGCGTCGGGGCAGGGCGGGCAGGCGCAGGCAACAGGTATGCCGGGGGCGTGTCCCTGTCAAGGCGGAGCTTGGCGCTCGCGGCGTGGTGGAATCTGTCGATGCCCCCGCGCCGTGCCGTGCGTTGTCCCCATTGTCCCGGAATTTTTTTCGCGCGGCCCGCGCCGCGCCATGACGAGTGTTGCATGTCCCGCACTCCCCGTACCCCCAGTACCCCCGGTACCCCGGACCGGCGGAAAACCGCCGCCACGGCCAGACCGGAAGCCGCCGATGGCGATGGCGCATCCCCGCGTCCCCGGCCCGCCCGCCCTCCGAAGAAGGAGCGCGCCGACCAGTTGGTCTTCGAGGCCGGTCTGGCCGAAAGCCGGGAGCAGGCCAAGCGGCTGATCATGGCCGGGCAGGTGGTGGTGCTGCCGGAGGGCGACGGGGATGAGGACGGGGACGGCGCGTGCGTGCCGGATCTGGCGAAGACGCCCGAGCGGGCCGTGAAGGTGGACAAGCCGGGCCACAAGTACCCGGTGGCGACGCGCTTCGAGCTGTACGGGCGCGAGCGCTTCGTGTCACGCGGGGCGTACAAGCTGCTGACCGCCATCGAATATTTCAAGCTGGATGTGACCGGCCTCGTGTGTCTGGACGCCGGGGCGTCAACGGGAGGGTTCACGGACTGCCTGCTCCAGCACGGGGCGGCGCGGGTATATTCCGTGGACGTGGGGCACAACCAGTTGCACGAGCGGCTGCGGGCCGATGCGCGCGTGGTTTCCCACGAGCACACCAACCTGCGCACCGCCCCGCCGGAACTGATTCCGGAGCCGGTGGACCTGGTGGTCGCGGATGTCTCGTTCATCTCGCTGACGCTGGTGCTTGCGCCGTGCCTGCAATGGCTGAAGCCTGGCGGGCGGGTGGTGGCGCTGGTGAAGCCGCAGTTCGAGGTGGGGCCGGGGCAGACCGAGAAGGGCGTGGTGCGCGACCCGGCCCTGCGGCAGGCTGCCGTGGACAAGGTGGTGGCGTATTGCCGCGATGCGCTGGGGCTGGACCTGGAGGGCGTGGTGCCCTCGGCCATTACCGGCCCCAAGGGCAATCAGGAGTATCTGGCGGCGTTCCGGAGGCGGTAGGTGGCTTGTAAGATTTGGAAGACGCGAATCCCCCGAACGGTTGTCGTTCGGGGGATTCGTTTTGGGATGGTGAGGGAGAAGGCATGGCGGTGACGCGCAGGGTAGCGCGGCCACGCTGCCTGCGGAATCCGTCTTTTGCCGCCGGGCGGCGTTGGCGCGAAGTTTTTCTGCTCACGTACCTGAGTACGTTGCGCGGAAAAACTTCACGCCGCCTTGCCCGGCGGGCAAAACTCGTAATTCCTTGCATCCTGTCCGCACCAGCCATCCGCGCCGGAAAGACCGGCGCGGAGTATAAGGAAGAAAGGCAGGGAGCGGGTGTGGTTGGCCGCGAACAGGATATCGTCTGAAGAATGCGCGCGCTGGCGGTACGTAAAAAACTCCGCGCCGGAAGACCAGCGCGGAGCGTAAAGGCAATGGGGCGGGCGGACTTGTTTCGGCCGCGCGCTCTTTGGTACGTGACCGGAACAAAAGGCGACATCTGACGCGTTGCTCTCGATGGCCGTAAGACTCGCAAGCTCGTCTAACGGCCACGTTGCACGCCCTTCGGGTCGGTCCGCCGGAGGCGAAAAGACGGCGCGCGGCTTACAGCCCCTTCTTCGCCATCAGCGCGCAGAGATCCGCCACACGGCAGGAATAGCCCCACTCGTTGTCGTACCACGCCAGCACCTTGGCCATGTCGCCGTTCATCACGGTGGTGAATTCGGCGTCCACGATGCTGGAATGCGGGTCGGCGATGAAGTCGGACGACACCAACGGCTTTTCGCAATACGCCATGATGCCCTTCAGCGGCCCTTCGGCGGCGGCCTTCAGGGTGGCGCGCAGTTCGTCGGTGGTGGTGGGCTTTTCAAGCTCCGCCACAAAGTCCACGATGGACACCGTGGCCGTGGGCACGCGCAGGCTGATGCCGTCGAACTTGCCCTTCAGCTCGGGAATGACCTTGGCCACGGCCTTGGCCGCCCCGGTGGAGGTGGGGATGATGTTCTGCGCGGCCGCGCGGGCGCGGCGCAGGTCCTTGTGGGGCAGGTCCAGGATGCGCTGGTCGTTGGTGTACGAGTGCACCGTGGTCAGCACGCCCTTGACGATGCCGAAGGCCTTGTGCAGCGCCAGGGTGACCGGAGCCAAGCAGTTGGTGGTGCACGAGGCGTTGGAAACGATGTGGTGCTTTTCCGGGTCGTAGTCCGCGTCGTTGACGCCGAGCACGATGGTCAGGTCTTCTTCCTTGGCGGGCGCGGTGATGATCACCTTCTTGGCCCCGGCGTCGATGTGCGCCTTGCACTGCGGCCCGGTGCGGAAGATGCCCGTGGATTCGATGACGATGTCGACGCCCAGATCGCGCCAGGGCAGCACCTTGGGGTCGCGCTCGGCGTAGTTGCGCACCACCCAGTCGCCCACGTGGATGTTGCCGTCCTTCACTTCGGCGTCCACCTTCAGGCGACCGTAGCAGGTGTCGAACTGCAACAGGTGCACGTTGGTGGCCACGTCGTACAGGTCGTTGACGGCCACCACTTCCATGGTGTCGGGGTAACGGTCCAGGATGGCCTTGAACACCTGACGGCCTATCCGCCCGAACCCGTTGATGGCAATGCGGAGTTTGGTCATCGGGGGTTCTCCTACAGTTCGTGGATGGTGTTGTTGTACGCGGTGAGCAACTCGTAGTCGGTCTTCAGCGCCTGATGCATGCGCGCGTTTTCGATGGCGATGGCGCTGAGGTTGGCGATGGCCCCGGCGAATTCCACTTCTTCCTCGGTGAAGTCTCGCCGCGTGTCGGAATAGACGCGCAAGGAACCGATGGCCTTGCCTTCCACCAGCAGGGGCAGCACCAGGATGGACACCAGCCCTTCGGCGCGGGCGGCTTCCGGATACTGGAAGCGCGGGTCGGTGGCCACGTCCTGAATGTGCACCACGTTGCCCGCCAGCACTTCGCGGTCAAGGCCGCTCTTGGCGATCTCGATGGGCCCCTTGCGCAGGTAGCCCTTGCTCAGGCCCCACGCGGCGCTGGCCAGCAGGGTGGTGCCGCGCCGGTCGATGAGCCGCAGGGTGCAGGCCCTGGCGTTCAAGGCCCCGGCCACCTGTTTGGCGATGGTGTCGAGTACGGTGGTCGGTTCGAGGCTGGAATTGATTACGCGCACAAGGTCGTAGAGGGTACGGTAATAGGTGTGTTCGCGTTCGCCCATGGCGATGCCTCCGGGTTTGGGGTTGCGGTGGACGTGCGGCTATCGGGACATGACGCTGGGGCGGGGGCGCTGTGCCCGTCGCTAGCCAGCCGTCTGGGGCGCGACGCCTCGGTCCTTGCCGCGTAATGTGGGCCTTGTATGTGGGTCGCGTGTGCGGGCCGTGTGCATCGGGGCGCGTGGCTGTGGCCGCGGTCCCCGGTGTTGTCTGCCTTCGGCACGTCTGCCAGCCCATCCCAGGCCGGACCTAACCGGATAGGGGCGGCGCACGATGCCCGCCGGAAAGTCCGGTTCATGCCATTCTATATCCGTTCGGGAGAAAAGGCACAAGCGGCCTTTCCCGGCAGGAGCAGGTTGCCATTGGCGGCAAAGCGGGGTAATGTCCGCGCGTCATTGGGGAGTAGCCGCCTCCGCAACGGAGGAGCCCACGTCAACAGACTTGGCCCGCGCATCGCGCCGCGTGCCATGGCGTGTGCGGCATCAGCCTGGCGAGACCTTTGACTTCACCACCAGAGCCGGGTCGGCGCTGGCGGATGAAGTCATTGGTATACACGATCGCCGACCCCCAGGATATCCCGCGTGGAAGCATTCATCGCCGCCTTCGGAATGGTAGCCATCGCCGAAATGGGCGACAAGACCCAACTTTTGTCGTTCGTTCTGGCTACGCGTTTCTGTGGTCGTCAATGGCCCATCATCTGTGGCATTTTCGTGGCCACGGTCGCCAACCATTTCTGTGCCGCCTACGTGGGCGAATGGGTGTCCGCCAACATCGGCGCGGACATGCTGCGCTGGGGACTGGGGTTGGCCTTCCTGGCCTTTGCCGTGTGGGCGCTGATTCCCGACAAACTGGAATCGGAAGGGGAATGCAAGACGCGGGAAAGCGCCTTCCTGTCCACCGTGGTGCTGTTCTTTCTGGCGGAGATGGGGGACAAGACCCAGTTGGCCACCGTGGCGCTGGGCGCGCGTTACGCAGACCTGCTGATGGTGACCATGGGCACTACCCTGGGCATGATGGCCGCCAACGTGCCTGCCGTGCTGCTGGGCGAACGCCTGGGGCAGATGTTTCCGCTGGACAAGATGCGCTTTGTGGCAGCCGCGCTGTTCGCGGTGTTCGGTTCGCTGATTTTGTTCAAGGTCGAGATGGGGCTGGGGCTGGCCGGTTTGTAGATGCCCTGACCTGAACGCTGCCCGTGTTGAACCCATGGCGGCCCGGATACCGGAAACGGTGTTCGGGCCGCTGTTGCGTTGCGCGCGTGATGTTGCGCCGGGCAGGCCGGGCGAGCAAGACGGGCGGGCTGGCCGAACTGGCCGAGTTGGCAGTGGGACTGGGCGGATTGGCCGGACGGGCTGTGGCCTAGAAGGAACCGTTCATGGTTTCCAGGCAGTGCAGCAGGGCCGTCTTCTGCTCGGGGGTAAGGTCTGCGGTCAGGTCGTCGGTCAGGCGGCGGTGCAGGCGGTCGTGTTCTTCGTACTGCGTGCGGCCGCGTTCGGTCAGGGCCACGAGAATGGAACGCCGGTCGTGCTCGTGGGGGCGGCGCACCACAAGCTGCTTGTCCTCCAGCCGGTCCACCAGCACGGTGAGGGTGCCGGTGGTCACGCCCATGCGCGCGGCCAGTTCCTTCATGGGCAACGCGCCGTGAATGCCCAGGATTTCCAGCGTGTGCGTCTGGGGCAGGGTAAGCCCCTGTTCGCGCACCACGTCGTGCTCCCACGAGGAGAGCTTTTCATAGAATTCCACGATGGCGTGGGTGAGCTTGCCGGTGTCGGACATGGCGGGCCTGCGGGCGGGAGGGTGGACGCCGGATGGCGCAAGGGGCGCGGGCGGCGCTTGGATGCGGCGGCGCGCCCGGCCCTTATAGCCACCGTGGCGAGCGGGGGCAAGGGCGGATGGGAGACGGGATGAGAGACGCCATGGCGGTGCCGGACGGGCAGGGAGGCGCGGCGCTTGCCGGTGGCTTGCCGATGTCCGCGTCCCTCGTCACCCCGGCAGAAAGGTCATGCCCACGCCCAGCCCCACCAGCAGCAGGGCCATGGCCCATTGTCCGGGCCGGAACGGAAAGTCCGGCCGCCATGCCTCGGGGCGGTCCAGCCCCCGCGCGGCCACGGCCACGGTCTGGGTCCAGGTGCGCTGCCCCAGGATGCGCAGCACGGCGGCGGGCAGCAGCACGGCGCGCCGCCGCAGGGGCAGCGGGCCACGCAGGTCGGCCGCGCGGGACGCCTGCGCGAAGGTGCCCTGCGCCATGGGCAGGAAGTGGATCATCAGGGCCACGCCCAGCGCCGGTTGCCACGCCCGCGCGCCCAGCACAGGGCGCAGCAGCCACACCAGCGCCAGCCCCAGCGCGCGGGGCGACGCGGCCAGGGCCAGCGCAAGGCCGATGCCGATGAGCAGGGCCAGCCGCAGCCCCAGCAGCGCGGATTCCCGCGCCGCATGCGCCAGCAGTGGCCCGTCCGGCCACGCGAACTGCAGGTTGCCGAAGACGCCGCCGTCTCCGCCGGGTGTTGCGGGCGCGCCCTCCACCGGTCCCAGACAGGCCAGCGCAAAGCGCAGGGCCATCCACGCCAGCACGAACCCGGCGTGGCCGCGCAGCATGCCCGGCCGCAGCCTGCGGCGCAGCGGGGTCGCCATGAACAGCACGGCCAGTCCCGCCGCCACCACGGCCAGCCCTATGGGCGGCAATCGCCACACCAGCACGCCGTAGCACCCGGCCAGCAGCAGGTGCAGGCGCGGGTCCTGCGGGCTGGCGGCGGGCAGCCCCGGGGGGGCTCCCGGTGGCGCACTCAAGCGCGCGCCCCCTGGTGGGGCGGCCAGGTCGGCCAGGTCGGCCGGGTCGGGCGAGGAGGCGGTTGCGGGGGCGGAGGAATGGTCCTGCATGAAACTATAACGACCGTCGCGAGTTAAAGTTTTTCATGATTTTTTCGTGCATGCCCGGAGTGCCCCGGAATGGCCCGGAATGACCCGGACATGCGGGCGGCAGGCGTCCGGAACGGGCAAGGCCGTGATGCGGATATCCCCGACCCGGCAAGACGGGTGTGCCGGATGCGGCGGCATCGAGGGGCTTCGGATGCGGCGCATCCGGACAGCGGAGCGCCAGCGTTGGCCGGCGGCTTGGGGTGCGCCCTGCCGGTGCGTTCACTGGGCGAAAGAACCGTCCCGAGACGCGTGGCCTCGTTGCCGTACCCTCGGACGCGGCCTATGGTAGCCGGGTCCCCGCATATCCGCAAACGGGCCGCGCCGCGTGCCCTGCCGCAGGAGGTTCCATGCCCGCCGTTTCGTCCATTCCGCCCGTTCCGTCAGGCCCGCCCGGCGCGCGCCGCCCGGCCCCCTCCGGGGCGTCCGCCCCGGTCGCCTGTCCGCTGCTGCTGACGCGGGTGGCGGCGGGGTTTCCTTCGCCCGCCGACGACTATCTGGACCGGCCGCTGGACATCGCGGAACACTTGGTCCGCCATCCCGAGGCCACCTTCTTCCTCCGGGCGCAGGGGCAGTCCATGACCGGCGCGGGCATCCACGACGGCGACCTGCTGGTGGTGGACCGGGCCGTGGAGCCCGTGCACAATAAGGTGGCCATCGTGGCCGTGGACGGTGAGCTTACCGTAAAGCGCCTGCACCTGCGCGGGGGCAGGGTGGTGCTGATGCCGGAAAACCCGGACTACGCCCCCCTGGACGTCACCGGTCGGGACGACGTGCATGTCTGGGGCGTGGTGACCTACGTGGTGCACGCGCTGTAGGGGGTCGCACTGCCTCGCGCAGCCGCTGCCCGTATCCGCGGTTCCCGTGTTCACGGCAACCCACGCCGGAGCGGCTCCTGTCGGAGGGAGTCACCTGTCGTGCGGGGTCGCGTTCGACTGCATCGGGGGTGGGGGAGTTGCCGCGTGATGTCCCGTTTTGTCGTCTGGGGCACTCCGGCCCGGCACTGTCCGCAAGGTTGCCGATGCGCGGCGCGGACGCCGGGCACGGCGTTCCGATACCACCCCAAGCAACGGCGCGGCCTGCGTTCGCCCGCCACAGGCCCCACGGCAATCCGCCATGCCAGTCCCCGCGTTTCTTCCTTCCCGGCTGGTTCCGCCCGCCATGGCTCCGTCGCCATCCTCCGGCCCTGCCAGCCCCACCGGCCCGCTGTGGGCACTGGTGGACTGCAACAACTTCTATGCCTCGTGCGAACGGCTGTTCCGGCCGGACCTGCGCGGCAAGGCCATCGTGGTGCTGTCCAACAACGACGGGTGCATCATCTCGCGCTCGGACGAGGCCAAGGCCCTGGGCGTGGAGATGGGCACCCCGGCCTTCAAGGTGCGGCGCGAACTGGCCCGGCTGGGCGTGCACGTCTTTTCGTCCAACTACGCCCTGTACGGCGACCTCTCCAACCGGGTCATGCGCACCCTGGGGACCCTGGCGCCCGAGGTGGAGGTGTATTCCATCGACGAGGCCTTCCTGCCCCTGCGTGGGCCGCTGGCCACCGACCCCGTCGGCGTGGGCCGCGCCCTGCGTGAACGGGTGGGGCGCTGGACCGGCATTCCCATTTCCGTGGGCATCGCCCCCACGCGCACCCTGGCCAAGCTCGCCGGGCGGGTGGCCAAGCGCACCCCGCGTTGCGAAGGCGTGTTCGATCTTGCCCGTTGCCGCGAGGTGCTGGGTATGGACGTGGACGCCTTGCTGAATTCGCTGCCGGTGGATGCGGTGTGGGGCGTGGGGCGGCGGCTGGCGGCCATGCTGCGCGGTGCGGGCATCACCACGGCCCGCGCCCTGCGTGACGCGGGCGACGACTGGGTGCGGCGGCGCATGAGCGTCACCGGGCTGCGCACCGTGCTGGAACTGCGCGGGCTGCCCTGCATCGGGGCGGCGGAACAGGGCGAGCCGCCCGCGCCGCGTCACACGGTGGTGTCGTCGCGGTCGTTCGCCGGGCGCATCACCGACGTGGCCATGCTGCGCGAGGCGCTGGCCACCCATGCCGCCCTGGCCGGGGCCAAGCTGCGCCGGGCCGGGCTGGTGGCCGGGGGGCTGGCCGTGCACGTGCGCACCGCCCGCCACGACGAGGAAGCCGCCCTGCGCTGCGACGATGGGGTGTCCCTGCCTCTGCCGGTGCCCACGGCCGACACCACGACGTTCATCCGGCTGGCCCACGAAGGGCTCGACCGCGTCTTCCGTCCGGGGTATCCCTACGCCAAGGCCGGGGTTATGCTGTACGGCCTGGAACGGGCCGACACCCGCCAGGGCAGCCTGCTGGCCCTGGCCGACGGCACCGCGGAGCGCGACGCCGCGCGTGAACGGCTGATGGCCGTGGCCGACCGGATCAACGCCCGGCATGGGCGCGGCAAGCTGCGCCACGCGGCAGAAGGCCTGGACGACAAGGCCCCCTGGCACATGCGCCAGCGGCACCGTTCGCCGCGCCGCACCACGGCGTGGAAGGAACTGGCCGAGGCGCTGTGCAAGTGATTCGCCCGCCGGGCCAGTTCAAGGGCTGTGCCCCTTTGGCCCGACGCGATCAGGCCCCGGCCGGGTTCACAAATCGGCCCCGTGGCGGCATGGCCCCGCGTCACGACCGCGTGCATTGCCCGTGCGATGCGCCACGGGCGCGAAGAACCGCAGTGCTTCGCGCCCGACGTCATTCCGACAAACTACTGCGCTATGCAGTGGGCACGGCCCGCTTGTCGTCGCGTTTTCCCTTCCGTTCCCTTTCCGGAGTCCCGGCCCGGCCGGCGGCGCGTCGCGAAGGGGCTGGAAGGCGGCGGCAAGGATCGGGGCGTGTCGCGCCCATGGCGCCACGAGGAACAGCCATGAAGGATTTCGTCTATCACAACCCGGTGGAGGTGCGCTTCGGCCCCGGCGTTCTGGCCGGGCTCGGCGCGCGGGTGCGCGCGGCGGGCCTTGACCGGGTGGTGCTGGTGGGCGGGGGAGAGGCGGCGCGCCGCGTGGGCGCATACGATCAGGCCGTGGCGTCCCTGGACGCGGCGGGCCTGCGCCGCACCGAGGTGTGGGGCGTTGCCGCCAACCCGGACCTGGGCACCGTGCTGCGTATCGCCGCGGCGACAGGCAACGGGGCGGAAGGCGGCACGGGCCTGATCGCCATGGGCGGCGGCAGCGTCATCGACGCCACCAAGGCGGCAGCCGCCCTCGCGCCCCTGCTGGCCGAGGGGCGCGACCCGTGGAGCCCCTTTGCCGAGCGCACGCCGGTCACCCGCTCGCTGCCGGTGTTCGCGGTGTCCATCCTTTCCGGCACCGGCTCGGAAATGAACGGCAACGCCGTGATCACCCGTGGCGCGTCGGGCCACAAGTGGGGCATGCGCTGCCCCCCGCCGGTGGCCGCGTTCGTGGACGTGTCGTTCCAGCAGGGGCTGCCCTGGCGCCTGACGGTGAACGGCGCGGCCGACGCCATGAGCCACGTGCTGGAATTTTCGGTGGTGGGCACGCCCGCCGCGTCCGCCTCGGCTGGCGTCAGGCGCAAGGACACGGAATTTCCCTTCTTTGCGGAAGAGGCGGTGCTGGCCCAGAACGAGGCCCTGCTGCGCACCATCGTGCGCGCCGCCGCGCGCCTGCGTGCCGATGCCCATGACGCGGCGGCCCGCGGGGCGCTGGCCTGGGCGTCGGGCGTGGGGTTGTCCGGCCTGACCGGGGTGGGTCTGGGAGCCGGGTCGTGGGAATCGCACGCGCTGGAGCACGCCGTCAGCGGGCTGCATCCGCACGTGCCGCACGGGCTGGCCCTGGCCGTCATCTACCCGCGCTGGATGGAAGAGGTGGCGCAGGACAAGGCCCCGGCCATGCGCAGGCTGGCGGCGGCGCTGGAAGGCACGGTGGCCGAGGCCCTGGCCGAACCGGGCGAGGACGGCAACCCGTCGGCCCTGCCCGCTGGCGACCGGGATGCGCCGGAGCGTTGCGCGTTGCTGCTGCGCGCGCTGTTCACGCACTGGGGCGCGCCCGCCGGGCTCTCCCACTGGGGCGTCACCAAGGGCGACATTCCGCGCCTGGTGCAGTTGGCCAAGGAATACCCCCGTCCGCTGCAACTGGCGGCGGAACGGGTGGAACGGGTGTTTCGCGCGTCGTTGTGACGCGGAGCAGGCCCTTCGTCCGCGCGGGCGAAGGGGCACGGTGCGGATGCGGGCGGCAACGGCGCGGGGGGATGCGCGCCGCCGATCACCGGCGGGACCGGTGGGTGGAGGTCTGCATGGGCACGGAACGGATAACGGGGGGGACGCCCGCCGCAGCGGCGGACGGTAGTCCCGACTCACACGAGGAAGGCGGGGAAAGCCGCCGACAGGACCGCCGCCAGGGTGATCGTCGACAGGACGACCGGCGGCGGGAGGACCGGCTGGTGCGGGCGGCGCTGCCGCTGGCGCAGGAGGCCGCGCACGGTTCCGCGCCGCGCGGTCTGCCCGATTTGGCTGACGCGGCAGATCCGCTCGCACTGCGCGGTGGCCGCGATGTTCGCACCGGGGGAGCCCCCGGTCCCGAGGGCACGGGCAAGACCCGCTGCTGTCCCTGCGGCAGCCGCGACGTCTGGCTGCTGCACGACGGCGTGCTGTATCTGGTGGGCTGCCGCCGCTGCGGCCGGGCCGGGCCGGGCGTGCTTTCCGCGCCGCTGGCCGTGGAGGCGTGGAACACCGCCGAAGAGGCCCGTTTTGTCTGCGGTCTGCCGCCCGACGCGGAAATGATGGCCCCCTGCGTGTGCGAGGCCCCACCCCCCGATGCGGGGGTGGCGGTGTCGCACACGGCCCACCTGCGTCCGCTGGGACGGCAGGTGATGCCCCAGCCGGTACGGGTGCACCGCCTGTCGTTGTATGGGGCGCAGCTTTCCGGCGACGGCGGGGTCCTTTGTCCGTGGCTGGAGGGCACGGAGTCCGCCCTGTGCGAACTGGCCATGCCCATGGCGGACGGCAGGGGCTGGACCCTGTTCGCGTTGCGCGTGGAATCGCTGCGGCGCGAGGGCGACGTGGTGTTCGTGGGCGGCGGCTTCGTGCGGCAGGACGACCGGCAGCGCGGCTTGCTGGCCCGCCTTCTGGAAAACGTGGGTCAGGAGGAGGACGCGGCGGCGCACTAGGCGCGGCGTCGCGAGGTTCCGCCTCGGGCCGTCTGCCGCCCCGGCGGGGTGCCCCGTGGTCGGCTCATCCCGGTTGGTTCACGCTTTCGGGCAACGACAAAGCCCGGCCTTTCGGCCGGGCTTTGTCGCGTCGTGGCACCATGCGCGGCGGCGGTCCGGAGCCCCGCTGGTCCTCCGGGCTGCCGGTTCGGGGCATCCCTATGTCTCGTCAGCCTCGCCAGGCCCGCCAGGCCCGCCATGTCCGTCGGTCCCTTCCTCCTGCCCGGCCAAGCCCGCCAGTCTCGTCAGTCCCGCCAGTTCCGAGGCCTTCAACTGGCCGCAGGCGGCCTTGATGTCCTGGCCCTTGCTCTTGCGGATGATGGCCGTGACGTTCTTGGACCACAAGTGCTGCTCGAAGGCCAGGATGCGCGCCTGGCTGGGCGCCTCGTAGGGCAGGCCCTCGGCCGGGTTGTACACGATGAGGTTCAGCTTGGCCTTGGTCCGCGAGACCAGGCGCACCAGTTCGCGGGCATGCTCGATGGAATCGTTCACCCCGCCCAGCAGCAGGTATTCGAAGGTGATGCGTTCGCGCGTCTTCAACGGGTACGATTCCAGCGCGGCCATCAGGTCGTCCAGGGTCCAGCGCGCCGCGCGGGGCATGATGCGGGCGCGCAGTTCCTGATTGGGCGCGTGCAGCGACACGGCCAGGAAGGCCAGCCCGCTTTCGCCAAGTTCGCGCAGCCCCTTTTCGATGCCGCAGGTGGACACGGTGATGCGCCGGGGCGAGAAGCACAGCCCGAACTCGTCGTTGAGGGTGCGCAGGGAGCGCATGACCTCGTTCAGGTTCAGCAGCGGCTCGCCCATGCCCATGAACACCAGGTTGCGCACGATGGGGTGGTCCGGCCGGTCGTCGCCAAGGTGTTCGCGCGCCACCAGCACCTGCCCGAGAATCTCGGCCATGGTCATGTTGCGCTCAAAACCCATGCTGCCCGTGCTGCAAAAGGTGCAGCCCATGGCGCACCCAACCTGGCAGGACAGGCACTGGGTCATGCGCACCTTGCCCTCGCGCGATTCGCTGGGAATCAGCACCGTCTCCACCAGCGCGCCGTCGGCCAGCGCCAGCAGGAATTTCACCGTGCCGTCGCTGCTGGTCTTCACGGTGCGGACCTCGGGCCAGGTAATGCGCGCGACCTCGGCCAGCCGGGCGCGGGTGGCCTTGGAAACGTTGGTCATGGCGTCGAAGGACCGGGCATTCTTCTGCCACAGCCACTGCCACACCTGACGGGCGCGAAAGCGCGGCTCGCCGAGTGCGTCGGTCATCCACGCTTCCAGTTCGTCGTAGGTCAGGTTCAGTATGTCGATCATGCGTGATGGGGGGCAAGGGGTGGGCCGCACGGGCGGCATGACGGTATGGGTAAGCCCGCGCGGCGGGTTCGTCCAGTGCATGGGGCGCGGGTATGCGGGATTCGGGTGCGCGGCCCGCAGGCAATACAGCGGAACGGCCGCGAGGGGAAGCCCCCGCCTGTCCGCCCGTTCCGCCAGCGCTGCCAATTCAGGATGTCGCGCAGCCCACGCGGGCATGCACGCGCGCGTGGCGTGCGTCAGGGGTTGGGGTCGGCCAGTGCCGGGGAGCTCGGCGTCCGGCCCTTGTCCTGCATGCGCCCCAGGGACAGCAGCACCCCCACCGCGCACAGCGCGCAGAAGGTCCACAGCGCCGTGCGCATGGACGCCAGAAAGCCCGGCAGGGTGGCCGCCGACACCGGCTGCCCGCCCATGAACACGGAAAACACGATGGTCACCACGATCATCGAGGCCATCATGCCCAAGGTGCGCATGGTGCTGGTCATGCCGGATGCCACGCCCAGGTGGCGGGGCTCCACGCTGCCCACGATGGCGCTGGCGTTGGGCGAGGCGAACAGGCCGTAGCCCACGCCCAGCAACACCAGCACCACCACGGTGAGCGCGGTGGAGGTGTCCTGCCCGATGAACGCGGCCACGCCAAGGCCCACGGCGCACAGCACCATGCCCACGGTGGCCACCCGCTCGGCCGGAAAGCGGTCGGCCAGCCGCCCGCCGATGGGCGAAAGCACCATCTGGATCACCGGCTGGATGATCATCAGCAGGCCCGCGTCGCTGGGGGTAAGCCCGCGCACGTACTGCAGGTACAGGCCGAGAAAGAACAGCACCCCGAAGGTGGAGGCATAATTGATGAGCGCGGACAGGCAACTGAGCGTGAACAGCCGGTTGCGCGACAGCAGCGTCACTTCCAGCAGCGGAAAGGGGGTGCGCGATTCCAGCCACAGGAACAGCCCGCCGCAGGCCAGACCGGCGGCCAGCGCGCCCCAGGCCAGCGCGCCCGCGTCCAGATGCGATGACCCCAGGGTAAGCAGCACGATGGCGCCGCCGTAGACCAGGCTGCCGCGCAGGTCGAAGGGTTCGCCCCTGGCGGATCGCCATTCGCCGCGCAGCTTGGTGAACACCAGCAGCAGCGCGGAAATGCCGAAGGGCAGCACCATCAGGAACACCCAGCGCCACCCGAAGTGGGTGGTCAGAAAGCCCCCGATCAGCGGCCCGCACGAGATGCCCGCATAGGCCGCCGCCGAAACGATGCCGATGGCCCGGCCGTGTTCCTCGCGCGGAAACACTTCGAGCATGATGGCGAAGCTGTTGGCCACGATCATGGCCGCGCCCATGCCCTGCAGAAAGCGCAGGCCGATGACCATGCGGATGGACTGCGACAGCGAGAGCACGGCGGTGATGGTGGTGAACAGCACAAGGCCCGTCAGGAACAGCCTGCGCCGCCCGAAGATGTCGCCAAGCCGGCCCATGATCAGCAGGAACACCGACAGGGCCATGACGTAGGTAGTCTCCACCAGCCCCACCTGCATGGCCGTGGCGTCAAGGTCGCGCCCGATGGCGGGCAGCGAGACGCCCACGGCCGACATCATCAGCGGCATGAGGATCATGGACGTGCTGACCACGAACAGCACCGCGCTGCGCGACACGGCCTGCCGGGCCGGAGCGGCGTCGCCGGAGTGGCCCGGCGCGCGGAAGGGGAAGGAGGCGGGGCTCATTTCGCCTCCCTGCCGAGTGCGGCGAGCACGTTGGAGATCATGCGGTCGAGAATGCCGAGGGCCTGTTCGCGTTCTTCGGCGGAAAAGCCGCGCACCATGGTTTCGGTCAGTTCGCGCAGCGCGGCCAGAAAGGGGGCGCGCAGTTTTTCGGCGTCCGGGGTCAGGGTGATGACCATCTGGCGGCGGTTGCGCGGGTTCACGGTGCGGGCCACCAGTCCGGCGGCCTCCAGCTTGGCCAGCGAGCGGGCGGCCGAACCCTTGTCGAAGTGCAGCTTCTCGGCCAGCTCTTCCTGCGAGACGCCGTCGCCCCCCTGAAAGAGTTCGGCCAGAAAGGGTATCTGCCCCTTGCCCACCGGCCCAAGCGGGGAGATGCGGTCAATGGCCAGCAGCACCACCAGGCGGCGTAACTGGCCGACGCGGTAGGCAAAGGATGTGAGTCTCTGTTCCATGAAAAATGTCCCATTGTTGCCGTTGCAACTGTTGAAGGGGCAACAGATAGTCGCGTAGCGGCCGGGTGTCAAGCGGGAGAGGGGGAAAGCCGCCCGGCGTCCCCCAATGTGGCGCGGTTGCGCGGGGTTGCCTACGCCGCGCATGACGAGGCATGGCGGCCCGTGCCGTCCATGGTGGGAAGGGTGGTTTCCGTGCGAGAGCCGATGGCGCGGGAAGGGGCAAAGCGCCCCGTGATGGGGCGACGGGTTGGGAGAAGAGCTTTCGGGCGAGAGGACGTGCCGGGCTGGCGTGGCCGTGAACCATGACATGACAGCATCACCCGCGCGATCGGCAGTGGACGCCGTTCCTTCACGGCGCTATGCCGTGGCGGTGCGCCGCGCACACCATCCGTCCCGCCCGTACCGCCGATGCCGCACGGACACCCGGCCAACAGGACAAGGAGCCGCCCATGACCCGCCGCCACGATTTCCCCGCAGGCCCCGCCGCCGCTGCATCCACAGCATCTGACATGCCCGGCGCTCCCGGTTTGCATGCCGCGCCCGACGCCGCGACGATCTTCGGTTCATCGGATGCGTCCACACCCGCCGACCTGCGCGTGCATCACGAAACCTTTCGGGTGCGCGGGTACGAGGTGGGGCCGGAGGGCACCGTCTCGCCCCAGATCATCTGTGACTATTTGCAGGAAGCGGCCGGGGTGCATGCGGACAGGCTGGGGCTGTCGCTGGCCGCACTGCACGAGCAGGGGCTGGCCTGGGTGCTGGCCCGGCTGGTGGTGCAGATGGAGCGCGCCCCGGCGGAAGGGGAGACCGTGACGGTGCGCACTTGGCCGTGCGGGGTGGAGCGGCTGCAATTTCGGCGCGACTACCTGATGTTGGGCGGGGACGGCGCGGTGGTGGCGCGTGGGGTTTCGTTCTGGGTGGTCATTAACCTGAACACCCGGCGGCCGGAGCGCATCCCGCCCACGGTGGCGGCCCTGCTGCCGGAAAATCCGCCGCTGGCGCTGGATGGCGGGCTGCTGGGCGACCGGCGGCCACCCGCCCCCGAAGACGGCGCAACGCCGCTCTCTTCCGTATCCTTCGTGGTGCGCCAGGCCGACATGGACCGCAACCGGCACGTGAACAATGTGCGCTACCTGGACTGGGCGCTGGAAGGCGTGCCCGCCGAAGTGCAGGAATCGTCCCGCCCGGCGTGGCTGGACATGCACTTCCGGGCCGAGACGGTGTACGGCGACACGGTGGAGGCGCAGTGCCTGCCCGCGGCCGCTGATGCGCCAGCGCCGGGAACCTCCCGCTTCGTGCACATCCTCACCCGCCGCTCCGATGGCCGCGAGGTGGCGCGGGCGCTTACCGGCTGGGGGTAGGGCGCTGTCTTTCCTCCGGGGGCGGTTGGAGCGGGTGAATATCCAGCCGCTCAACTGCGCTTTGCCTTGCCCCCGCCCCATCCAACGACCACCTTTCGTGCGGAGTGCGCCCGAAGCCGGAGATCGCCGCCGGAGGCCTTGCGACGGCGGAAGCTCCGGCGTCGCGGGTGCACCGCAGACCAATCTTTCGGGCAAGGCACGACCCGGACCTGCGTCCGCACTCCGGGAGCACCGCGCGCATTGGCGTCACCGGCGGCAGATAGCCCGAAGGCGCCCTGCGCCGGAGGGAAGCTGCCGCCGAAGGGACGCCGCGCAAGCCAATTGTTGATACACGCACGCCCCAGACCTTCACCACTGCAACGAGAGCCGCGCGCACATCGCATTCCCGTCGCTAGATCGCCCGAGGCGCGCCAGCGCCGCAGGGAAGCTGGCGGCGGAAGGAATGCGGTGCAAGATGCGTTGGGGGTCCAGGGGAGGCGCAGCCCCCCTGGAGCGCGGGGATGCAAGGGGCCATCGCTCAATGGCCCCTTGCCCGTCGGAGACATAACGAAATCGAGCGTTCACAACAGCGCACGACTGTCTTCGTAGAAGCCGCACCCAACAGGGTGAAGCGCGCCGCGAAAAGCGCGCCGCCTCCTGCGATATAACGTAGTGGCCTTGGTCGTTTCATAATACGGAATGAAATTCAAGAGCGCCCGGTTTCGGCCGGGCGCTCTTCGTTGGTTTGAGGGTTAGCTCGCCGCCTCGGCGTGGGCGGCCCGCATCCGGTCGGTAGCGATGCGGTGGTACTCGGGGGACAGTTCAATGCCGAGGAAGCGGCGGCCGGTGGCCATGCAGGCCACGCCGGTGGTGCCGCCCCCGGTGAACGGGTCGAGCACGAGTCCGCCGGGCTGCGTCACGGCCAGCAGGTCGTGCAGCAGGGCCACGGGCTTGCCGGTCAGGTGGACCTTTTCGGCAGGGTTCACGCTATGCCGCAGCACGCCAGGCAGGCAGTTCCGCGTGGCCGGGTTGGCCTTGCGCTTCACGGCGTACACCATGAACTCGGCATCGCGCCGGAACTCACCGAGCATCGGGCGGGCGGACGGCTTGTGCCAGACCACCAGCCCTCGCCACAGCCATCCTGCGGCCTGTACCGCGTCGGTGGTGGACGGCAGTTGCCGCCAGTCGGTGAAGACCAACAGCGGCGCGCCGTCGCGCGCCATGCGCCAGCACTCGGTCAACCACAGAGTGGCCCACGTGGTGAAGCTGCGCTGGTCCTTGTTGTCACCCAGCATGGCCGGGTAGCTGCGCTTTGTGCCGCTGGTCTGGTACTTGACCGCCGGGTCGGCCTGCCTGGCCGTCAGGGTCATCCCCCCGCTGGAGTACGGCGGGTCGGTGATCACAGCGTCCACGGATTCTCCGGGCAGTTCCCGGAGCACGGTCAGGGCGTCGCCCTGGATGATGGTGGCCACATCGCCAATGCGTTCAATCGGTCGGTCCATGCGAGGTCTCTCTTGAGGCTCGCTGGCCTTCCGTGCCGGGGGTCGTGCCCCTCACATGGTTTAGCGTCCCGCAGCGCGGGCATTTGATGGTGAGGTCGATGGCCTCTCCCTTGGCCAGCAGGCGGCGGCAGTTGCCGCAGCGCACTTCCCGTTGCGTGTGTCCCGTCATGTCGTGCTTGGTGGTGGCGGCCACTGGCGTCTGCTACAACCTCGGCACCCCTGATCAGGGCCAAGGAGCAGCGGAGCGAACCGGCGGGTGGCAACCCGTCGGGGGCCGTGTTCCGGCGTGGTAGCGCCGGGGCAGTGGGGGCGCTCAACGCCCCCGCCTGTTCCTCTCGGCTTCGTGCCCGGTCGCGTCGTCATGCTTGGCGGATGCGACCGGGCATTTCCTTTCTCGCCCTATTTGATTGTCGGAGAGCAGGCCCGGCGCGCCGGGCAGTTGCGGGACTAGCCCGTGGTGCCCCAATGGGAGCCGCCGAACAGCCGGACGGCGGCCCAATACGCCCAGGCACGGACGGGGTAGCCCATGGCCAGCATGCAGTCGCGCAGCAGGGCGTCTGCCCAGGCGCGCCATTCGGCGGGGCCGCCCTGCTCATAGGCCAGATCATGTTCCGTGCAGCACCGTTCCCAGGGCGGCAGTTTGCCGGTCACCCGCCGCCAGACCCTGCTGATCGTTCCCGCGCCGCCGCATCCGTTAGGCATTGGCGGCCTCCGGCAGCGTGTAGACCGGGACAATGGCCGCGATGGCCGCGCGGGCCTCGCCCTCGTCAGACAGGGCTGCGGCCGCGTCCAGCGCATCCTGGTAAGCCAGACGCTGGCCGACGACGTGGCCGGAGATGGACACCCACGCGGCGCGGTTGGCCCGGATGCGCGCGGCCAGCGCGGCGGCGTCCATGCCCCGCGCGGCCGCGATGGCACGCACAAGCGGCGCGGGGGCGTCGGGGTTGCCCTCCAGGGCGTTGGCTTCCTCGTACTGCTGGTCCCAGGATGCGATTTCCGTCGGCCCGTACTCCGCCTTCATGGGCGCGAGCACGGCCTCTGCCCCGTCGCGGATCTGCCCCTGCTTGGCGGCAACGACACTGGCCAGCGGCTGGGGGGGCTCTACCTCGCTCCAGCCTTCAGGCAGCGGCCCCAGGTCAACCACGACATGCGGCGCGCCACCTGGCAGCCACCCCTCCTTGCCCCTGTGGTCTTCGACGTACTCCCAGCCATCCCCCGTGGCATTCAGCACGCGGGCGTAGCCATCACGGGTAGGCGGCAAGGGCGCGTCCGCAGCGGCAACGGCGTGCGCCGGAATCAGCCAAGCTCCATCGGTCAGCGGGTCGGGGTCGGCGACGCCCTGCCCCAGAAGTTCGCGCGTCACGCGGTCATAGTGCAAGATTTCCACGGGTAGGCCTCCTAGTACTTGATGCACGCCAGGAGCGCACGGTTGCGGGGACGGGTTTCAGAGCCGCCGCGACGGATGTCGTAAGGGGTGACCGGGTTGTCCACCATAATGGAGTACGTGCTCCCCGCAAGGTCTGCGGTTTTGACCCCCATGGTGTTGTCGGCATTGAACCCGTCGTTGTGGTTGTGCTGCTTGAACTCGTCAGCCTGCCACGTTCCCGCGCCTCGCCCGGCGTCAACCCCCCGGCCGTCGTCCCAGCCGCGCCGAAACTCGCCGCGCAGGTCCGGCACGTTGAAGGTGGTCGCGCCGTCCCCCAATCCGTACAGCGATTGGGTATAGCTGTGCGTTCCGGACTGGGTTCCGCTGGTGTTCACCCTGCTGCCGCCCTCGGCCGACAGCAGGTAGAAGGTGTTCGCGTTGATCACCTCGACGAAGTAGTCGGCGCTGGTGGACAAGCCCGTCGGCAGCGCCCCGGTAGTGGACAGGCGCAGCCGCTCCCCCCCCGTGAACCCGTGGGATGCCTTGGTGCAGACCGCAGGGCTGGCAAGGGTCACGGTAAAGGTCTGCGCGCTGAACCCCAGGTCGGTAACCAGCTTGGCATACAGGCTCGCATAGGTGGTGCGGCTGACGGCCGCGCCGTTGCATTTCAGGAAGCCCGTGGGGGCCACCTTCCCGGCCACGTCAATGATGGTGCCCACGGGCATCAGGGCATTGGCAAGGGCAGCAACGAGGCCGGGAGGGGTGACGGCCATGTCGCCGACGCCTGCAATGGCCTCGGCCGTCGTGGCCAAGCGCACGAGGCCAGCTTCCACGGTGGTGGCCATGTCCGGAGCCGCGCCCGCAATCAGCACGCCAATGGCCGCCAGCAGCTGCTCCAGGTTCTCCTCGTCCGGCGTTAGCCCTGCCCCGGCGATGACGGCCAGAATCTCACGCATGGGGTGTTCGATGGCCTCGGCGGCCACCGGACTGCCCTCAATCCCGGCCGCCAGGTTCTCGGTGATGTAGGGGGCGTTCGGGTCTGTCGCCCCGATGGGGGGAACGTATTTCATATGGATGCCTCCTCGTAGGCGATGACAAGTTCCAGGTGAGCAGGGTTCAGGCGGCGCAGCAGGCATTCCAGGTCGGTGGCGCGCACGATGCGCGTCAGCCTGTCACCGGCGCTGGATGAGCCGCACCGGAAGCGTTGGACGCGGGGGCCGTGGATGGTCACATGCCAGACAAGCCGCTCCTCGTGTCCGCCGCCCACCTGGTGGCCGCAGCGGGAACGCCCGCAGATGAAAGGACGGCCCCGCCCCACGATGGTCACGGTGTAGCCAAGCCGCGTCGCCAGCCGTTCAAAGAACAACAGCGTCAGGCCGGACTTCTGCACCAGGGCGGACCACAGGGCGCGCCGCCGTTCCCCCAGGGAGATGGCCGTGTCCTGGGTGCAGACGTCGGGCAGGCCCGCGAAGGTCTCCCACTCGCCCAGCAGTTCCAGCGCGGTGCGGGGGTCGGTTTCCTCGAACAGGTCGGCACTCCGCCGGTCCGCGCGGGCCATGTCCTCGGCCAGGCCGCGCAGGGTTCGCGTCACCAGGGCGTCGGGTTCGCGCGGCCATGCGTCGCCGACAGGCAGCAGGGCCTGCAACTGGATCAGGTATTCGGCGGCGCTGGCCATCAGCTTTCACTCCAGGTCGTGCCGCCGTAGGTGGCGATGACCCCTGCCGCGTGCGCCACGTTGGCCGTGGGGTACAGCAGCACGTGGTCATACTCCCCGGCCGCCGTGGAAATGACCTCGCGCACGTGGCTGATGAGCAGGGTTCCGCCCGGCTCGGCCTCGCGCAGGACCAGTTCCTTCAGTGCCGCCTCAATGGCCAGCCGCACGCTGGCCTGTGCGGGCGCGAGGTCCGCGAGCTGGAAGACCAGCGGCGCGGGCGTGGGGGCGAACACCAGCGGTTCGCAGCCGGGCGGGCAGCGGTCGGGATGCTCCAGGTACGCCTGCACGGTGGCCACCATGGCCACGTCGGGAATGATGGAGTCAGACGCGTTGTCGCACACGAACGCCAGCCCCACCGTGCCGCGCCCCACGTAGCGGGGATAGGCCCAGGCGCGGGTAACGCCGGAAACCTGCAACGCCCAGGTCACCCAATCGTTGGTGGCACCACCCTGCGGCGGCTCCTGCACGTAGGCACGCAAACGGGTGCGCAGCGCCTCCACCGTTTCCTCTTCCGTGCCGCCAGCCAGCCCGGCAGCCCCGATGGTTGCGGCGGACTGCACCCCGGACATGGTGGTGGTCAGCCGCAGCGCAAGGCCAGCCGCAGTATTGCCCGCCGTCCCCGCCACCACGGCCTCGACCGGGGCTACGGCGCTGCCGCTGGCAATGGCCACGTCGGCCATGGTCTGGAACTCCGTGCCGTCGGTTCGCTGCAACAGGGTTCCGGCGGGGATCGGCGTGCCGGAGATGCCGGTGAAGGTCACGGTGCCGCTGGCTGCCTCGGCCGCCTTGCGCGCCACGCCCCACCAGTTGGCCCAGCGCAGCAGGTGTTCCTCGTCGGCGGTGTCGGGCACCACCTGCGCGGCCAGATAGTCGAGATAGCCGTAAAGTCCGTGCTGGGTTCCGGCCACGGCCCGCGCCAGCACGGCCACGTCGGCGGCGGGCAGGCGGGCGTCCGCCCCTTCCATGCGGGTGTCGATGTCGCTTTCGATGCGCGCGACCAGCGCGGCAAGCGTCGGCCTGTTGAAGCTCACAGGGGCCTCCTGAAGATTTCGGTAACGCTGGTGCCGTCAGCCAGGGTGATGGAGATGGTCAGCACCAGCACCCCGGTGGCGTCCGCAGCCCAACTGGCGTCAACGCTGACGGTGGCCGCCCACCCGCCAGCGATCAGCCATTGCAGGGCCTCTTCCGCGTACCCGCGTGCGCGGCGCGCCGTTTCCGCCGTCTGCTTCTCGCGCGAGAGCAGCCACAACCGGCTGCCGGTGATCCACGATGCGCCGGTCGGGGCCTGCGCCGGGGATACGATGTCACCCCACCATCCCCGCCTGGCGTTCAGCCCTGCCGAACCGGCGGGCAATTCGTCATCGGCCCCGGCCCGCGCGTCGGTGAACAGGCTGATCACGATGGCCCGGCGCAGGCCGCCGTCGGCAGCCAGCAGGCCACGCTCCAGCGGCGCTTCCAGGGTGTAGTCTTCGGCCATCTAGCCTCCCACGGGCGACCCGGTCGGGCCGCCGCCGTCGTTCTCGGGGTGTACGTGTTCACGCAGCGAAACACTGCCCGCCTGCACGTCCGCATCGCTGGTCACGTCGCCCGTGACGTGCATGGACCCCTCGAAGGTGGCGGCAGACACGCCGCCCCCTGCGGCCCGCGCGGTGAAGCTGGGCGTCACGTATTCCACGCTTTCTGACGCCTCGACGGTGTACCGCTTGGTGACCACGGCCACGTCCTCGTCGGCGGTGATCTGCGCGTGCAGGGTGGTCAGCTCGACGTTGCGCCCCCGCTTGAACACCAGCGAATCCCCCTCGTCGGTGTACAGGGCAACCTCGCCGGGTTGCAGGCCCTGCAAGCGGAACATGCGGTCGCCCACGGCCACGATGACGCCGGAAGACCGGTCGCCGCCCACGAACATCACGGCGGCCTCCATGCCCGGCAGCGGGCACGAGGTGAACCCGTAGTGCTCGAACATCTCCACCGAGTCGCGCGCCTCGCCCTTCAGCAGGCCCACCTGGGCCGCCTGCACACGACGCGAGGAGTCCACCAGGCGGACCACGGCGCGGGCCACCATCAGGCGCACCCGCTGGATCAGGGGGGCCGACATCCGATTGAAGTCGTCGCGGTTCATCAGTCGTCGTCTCCCGCGTCCCAGCCGCGTTTTTTCTTGGGCTTTTCCGGCTCTGCCAGCACGGCGAAGGCCGCCGCGCGCATCACCGTCAGCTCCGTCACCGTGCCCTCGCGCGAGGACTGCCGGAACTGCGCCTGGGTAATCACCCACAGGCCGGACAGTTCCACCAGATCGTCCCGAAGCTCCACCGTCTGCCCCGGTCGCCACAACGCGCCCTGCGCGTTGCGCCACCCCGGCAGGGTGTAAACGGCCTGCCTGCCCCGCGCGGCGCGCGTCTTCGCCTCGTGCGCGGCGCGGCTGGCCAGCGAAGGCCCGCCGCCCTGCGTTTCCGCCACCAGCACCAGGGGGCGGTGCCGGGTGACGCCGGGGTCCGTAGCGCTGCCGCTGGGGCTGGTGATGGTTTCCGCGTCGTCGCCGTCGTCAGGGTCGGCCCCGCCATCGGCATGGGCCACGGCGGTGTAGTCCGAAAATCGTTCCGCCATGCTCCGCACGCCACGGCCGGACAGCACCGTGTCACCCGGCATGATGGTGGCCACCGGGCTGCCCTCGCTCACCGTGCCGATGACCAGCCCGCCAAGCCCGTCGGACCATGCCATCAGGCCGCGCTGGCGCAGCAGCCGCTCCAGGGTTGCCGCCACGGTGTCGCCGGGGTTGGTGGAAAAGCGGGGGAACGCGGCAGAGGCCGCAGTCGCGCGCGCCTGCACAGAAATGCCGAAGGGCGCGCACAGGTCCGCCGCGATGGCGGACAGGCTGCGCCCCTGCCAGTCCTTCACCGGTGCCGAGCAGTCCACAAGGTCGCCCGCCTTGTCCCGCCCCGTGATGCTCGTCTCGCGGCGGCTGGCGTCATAGTCGGTGGAGACATCATCCACGTAGCCGGTGACCACGGTTTCGCCGTCGATGCGCACCACGCACGGCGTCCCCTCGGCCACGCCCAGGCGCACCCGGCTGCCCCCGCTCACCCATTCATCGGTCAGGCGCACGTCGTACTCGCCGGACAGCCTGTCCAGGGCCAGGGTGATGGAAACATCCGTCCACCCTTCGTGAATCTGTCCGCCCACGTGCAGGCTCACCACGTTGCTACTCATCGCGGACCACCTTCAGGGTGTTGCCGCCGGGCACGAAGCCGGGGTGCCGGATGACGGGGTTGCGGGACAGCACGTCCGTTTCGCGCGCGGCGTTGCCGTAATAGGCATAGGCCACCACCAGGGCGGGCAGCGTCGCGCCGGGCGTAAGATCGTCCAGCCTGGCCAGGTCCGCGCCGCGCACGGTGATGTCGCGCACCACGGCGGTGCGCAGGGCGTGCAACGCCTCGTACAGGGGGTCCGCCGCCGTGGCCATGGCCTCGTCCAGGTCGGCGGCCACCTGCTGGCGCACGGCAACGGCGTCCTCGTACACCTCGAACTCCATGTCGGTGGTGGCGCGTGCGGCCTGCACCACGGACAGCCCGGACGTCAGGTCGGACAAGGCCGCCTGGTTGACGGTTGCCTGCGAGGAAGAGGAGGTGACCAGCGGGCGTTCAGGGGCCATGGCTGCCAGCTCGCGCGCCGCCGTGTAGCGGCTGTTGCCGCCGCTGCCGCCGGTGGAGACGCCCCCCACCAGGCTGCTGATGGTCGAGCGGATGGAGTCGGCCAGCGAGGAGGGCTTGTCCATCAGTGCGGTGGATTGGCGGCGCAGGTTCAGCAGCGACCGGGCGGCCGCAGGCGTGCCCCACGAAACGGAACCGGCGCGGTCCATCCAGCCTTCCGCCTGTTCCAGCGCCTCGGACCGCACAAGGTCCGGCCCGATGACGCCGAACCGGTCGGCAAAGTCCGCCACGTAGGCGTCCTCGGCATCATCGGCCGCGTTCGATGTCAGCGCGGCCGTGTCGGTGCGGCTGGTGTGCCCGCCGCCCTCGGTGTCTTCCACGAAGTCCAGCCGCCACGCGACATAGCCACCCATGTCCAGCCGCTCGGATGCGGTGAACTGGCGCACCCGCACGGTGTGCGAGAGGCCCCACGGGTCCACGTACTCGCCGGGGCCGTCCTTCTCCAGCGCCTCCAGCAGGCGGTTGCGCGGCCCCAGGTACTCCCGGCCGAACTGGAACGCCTCCACCGACAGCTGCCGAGCCTTGCGGCCCATGTCCTCGTTGGTGGGTTCGTCGCGCTTGGGGTACTCGTGCGTGGCCAGCCGGCGGCCGCCCGCGTAGTCGCGTGTGGCCACCTCGAACTTCACGCCCCGGAACGATGCCGGGCGCATGTCCTTGCGCCAGGTGCTTTCCGTCGCCATGGCCGAACCCCGCTAGTTCGCCCCGGCCATCATCGGGCCGGTGCGGGCGTTGATGGTGACGCCGGGGCTGTCGGATCGGGCGGCCACGCTGGACCCGGCAGGCAGCCCGCGCACGGTCAGCTCGATGACATGGCGCAGCACGCCCTTGCCCTGGGCGTCGGTCTGCTGGGTGGCCCGCGCCCCGGCGGCCGCGCCGCGTTCCTCTGCCGCAGCGGCCCCCGCGCCCATGCGCGGCAGGGGCGCGCCGGGCTTTCCCGCACCGGCGGCGGAACCGGGGGCGGCAACCTTGCCCCCGGCTGCACCGGGAGCCTCCGCGCCCTGGGTGCCGGGTCCAGCCTTCGGAGTGGCGGGCGTGCCTGTGGTGGCGGATGCGCCGATGCCCATCCACTTGCCCACCGTCTCGAACATGGGCCGCAGCTTCTCCCACACGCCGCCGACCCAGCCGACAAAGGCGTCCCAGTAGGGCTTCACGGGTTCCCATATGCCCTTGAAGAACTCCTGCACCGGGGTCCAGTGATCAATGAGGTAGGCCGCACCCAGCCCGATCAGGGCAATGGCAGCTCCTATCGGCGTGGCCACCATGGACGCGGACATGACCCGCCAGGCCATGCCGAGCAGGGCAATGGCGGGCGGCAGCACGGTCAGCGCCGCGCCCATGGCCAGCAGGGTGAAGGTGAACGTGGGCGAGGTGTCCGCAGCATCGGAAAGCAGGTTCACCAACGGGGTCAGCATGGACACAACAGCACCCAGCGGTGCCAGGAACGAACGGCCCACGGAATCGCCCAGCTTCTCGACCGAGGCGCGGAAGGCCGTGGTCTTCTCGTTGTACGTCGCCATCATGGTGGCGAACTGGCTATCCACGGTTCCGCCGCTTTTCGTCATGATGTCGTTCTTCAGGGCCTTCATTTCCTCAAGATCAGCCAACACCGGCTTGAGGAAATTCTGAACCTGCGCGTCGCCAAAGATACGTGCAATCTTGAACGGGTTGGTCCCTAGCTTCTTATGCAGAGCGTCAAGCACATCCTCCAGCGGGTTGCCCCCCTGCTGCATGGACTTCTTGATGATGCGCTCAATGTTGATTCCGGCCTTTTTGGCTTTGGCCAAGACGTCCGGGGCGTTCAGCGCTTTGAGGAAGTTGCTCATGTTGTTGGCAGCTTCTCCAGGTGTTGCGGCCCCCTTCTTGGCAATCTGAAGAGCTGCGGCAAGAGTCCCGACGGCCTCACTCCCCTGTAGGCCAAGCATCTTCGCGCTTGCCCCAAGCTGGGGGAAGTACTGTGCCATGTCCTTCAGCTCGAATGCACCCTTGTTGCCCGCGTAAGCCAAACGATCCATTTCGGCAGAGAGGGAGCCCGGCGCAACCTTCAAGGTGTCGACAAGGACAAAAGCCGTGGCAGACAGGTCGTCGATGGCAGCGCCGGTGGCGGTGGCAGTGCGCCCGATGGAATACAGCGCCGTCTGCGCCTTGCCCGACTCCATGCCCGCGCTGACCAGCTTGTTGAACCCGCCTTCCAGCTGGTCCACCGACTGATTGGTGGATTCCGGCACGGCCAGTTCGCGCAGCCGGTTGCGCAGTTCGCGCACCTCGGCTGCGGTCAGGTCTGCCGTAATGCCGGTTGCGGCCAGCCGGTGTTCCAGGTCACCCGCCATGTTCACCGCGCTGCGGATCATCACCAGCGAGGCCACCGCCTGACCCACCTGGGCAAGGTTGCCCTGAAGGTCGTTGGCGCTGCCGCTCATGCCGTGCATCTTGCGGTCGGTGGCATCCAGCGCAGCGCCCAGGCGTGTCGAACCGTCGGCAAGGCGGGTCATTTCCGACCGCGCCCCGCTGAAGGAAGACCGGAAGCCGCCCGAAAGAGCGGCCCCGATCATTATGTTGAGCGCCATCTGGCCGGAACCCAGCACGTCAGCCTCCTATCCTTCTCCAGAGATGTCCCGCGCCAGGCGCAGCGCCTCGGCGTGGTATGCGATGAACTCGGATACCCGCATGTCCTCTATTTCGTGCCTGCCCCATCCGGCGACGTGTCCGAGTTCGAGCGCGGCGCGGCGGATGCGGCCGCCTGGGGCGAGATGAAACCCATCAGCGCCCGCTGCAACTGCACGTAGTCGCACACGGGCAGTTCGCGCAGGGCTTCCGTGTCCAGGCCGCACAGCCGCCCGATGAGGCGCACTTCCATTTCCGCCTGGGTCTGGCCGGGCTCGTCCACGGCCAGTTGGTCCTTCACGAAGGGCTCGCGCATGGACAGCTGTTCGTACTTCGCCTCGCCCACGAAGAGCGGGCGGGACAGCCTGATCACCTTGGGTTCGCGGGGCTGGGTGGTCGTGGTCATGGTGCCTTCCTATGCTTCGTCGGCGGGGTTGCCGGTGAGTTTGACCTTCATCTTGCCGCCTTCGCCCTCGGACAGCTCCAGCACGTCCTCCACGAACGCCTCGCGGATCACCCAGGTGCGGCCGATGTCGCCCCTGAAGGTGACCGTGGCGTTGGTGATGTTGCGGATTTCTTCCACCGGGGTGTCCTTGGTCACGTTCACCTCGCATTCGAGGGTGGCGGGCACCAGTTCTTCGGCAAAGCCCACACTGTTGGTGCCGATGACCGGCTTGCGCGACTGCCCGCCCAGGTTGAGTTTTGCCGAGCGCTGGGTGTCCAGCGTCTTGCCGTCGTAGGCGATGACCGCCCTTCCGAGATATTGAGACATGTCGTTCTCCTGCGTGTTGCGGGCGTGGGGTTAGACGCGGAACTGCACCAGCGCGGCGAACACGCGCAACTGGTTGACCAGGTCGGGCGGCAGCACGACGTCCACGCGGGTGGGATCGTCGGCGTTGCGTTCCACCACCAGCTGATCCTTGAACGCCGTCAGGTTTTCCACCCAGCCGCGCTCTTCCCAGGCGCGGGCCAGGGCGATGAGTTCGGCCCGGATGATGCTGGGCGTGACGATGGCCTGCCCGGCACCGAACCGGGTGCCGTCGTCGGCCAGCTTGTGCCGGGGAAACTTCTGGCTGATGCGGGCGCGCAGCGTGCTGCGCAGCACCGAAAGGGTGGCCAGCGTTTCCACGTCCAGGTAGCTGGGGTCCGGCAGGTTGTAGGCGTTCACCTGGTAGGTGGTGATGGCCCGTTCGATGGACACGGTGCCGTCCACGGCCACCATGAAGGTGCTGACGCCGTCGTACAGCAGCAGGTTGCGCTCTGCGCGGGTGAACCGATCCGGCTCGGCCGGGGCGAGGATGCCGGGCAGCTCCAGGGTTTGCAGCGGCCGGGCGGGGTCGATGCCCAGCTGGTAAGCCGCCACCGCGCCGTAAACGGCCGCCCACAGCCACGGCGGCGTGGGGCTGCGCTGCGCGCCCATGATGGAGATGACTTCGGAATTGCGGGCGCTGCCGATGGTGGCCAGCGCCGCGTGCGTGCCCGAAACGGACGCCCACGCCTGCCCCTCTATCTGGCGGGTGGCGGACCAGCGGTCCTCCAGTTCCTCTTCCAGAGCGGCAAGGTTGGCGGTGTCCGTCCACGGGGTGATCACGTGGTGGTACTGCACGTCGCCCAGGGCGGCGAGGGCGGTGGTCACGTCGGGGTTGCCGGTGCCGCCCGACATTCCGGAAGGGGCGGCGATGGTCACGGTCAGCCCGGCGGGCACGGCATCGCCCTGCCAGTAGGTGGTGCGCAGGTCCAGCGCGTTCATGGTCTCACCCTTGTGGCGGGCGGTCAGCGTGACCACGGCCCCGGTGGCCGACGCCGTCACCGGCAGGTCGGGCATCTCGCCCACCGCGTCGGCAAGGTCGGCGGCCACGGCGGAGGCCAGAGCGCCCACGGCCACGGCGGCCTGCACCTTCACCCCGCCCACGTAGAGCAGCAGCGTACCAGCTGCCGTGGCGGTACCGGCAATGGTCACGGTGCCGGTGGCGGCCTGACCGGCGGCGTTGTCGGCCACGGGCACGGCCCACAGGTCGGAATCCTCGTTGGCTTCCTTGAAGGCGTAGGCCATGGCCGCCAGCATGCTGCCGCGACCGAACAGCGCCACGGCATGGTCGCCGGACAGCACCCGCACGGGCACGAGGGGTTCGGCCGAACCGGTGGACAGGCGCTGCCCCAGCAGCAGCACGCGGGTGATGTCCCGCACCAGGCCCTTGTTGGCCAGCGAGTTGTCGAACTCCGCGTATTGGCCCGGCGTGCGGATGGTCACCGGGATCTGCGAGAAGCTGATGGTCATGGGCTACTCCTTCTTGCCCGGCTTGGCCGGTGCTGTGTCGCTTTCGGTCACCTCCACGACATCCCCGGCAGCCAGGCGGCGCAGCCAATGGCTGTTGCGGGGCTTGGATTCGCCACCCTGCGCCAGGGGCTTGCGAGTCTCGGGGTCGCGCACCATGTCGTCGGGCCGCGCGGGCCGGATGACGAACGTGGGGACGGGGACTTTGGAAGCGCGGTTCTTGGCGGTCTGTGCGGATTGTGTGGTCATGGGGGGGTTACTCCTGGTGGAACTCCACGACATCGCGGAGCGGTTGGCCGTCGAAGAGGGGCACGGGCGCGCCCCAATCCCCGGCATAGAGCGTGAAGTCGGTAATGCCTGCGGCCTTGGCCACCGCCTCGGCGGGGGTCGTTGCCCCTTGCGTGTTTTCGGGCAGCGCCGCCTGGGGTGCGTCCGCCGGGACCGGGTGGTTCCAGTTGGTGGCAAACTCCACGGACACGACGGAAATGGCCTGCGTGCGCAGCTTGCCGTTGAACAGGATGCGGGTGCCGTGCGGCACCAACGGGGAAATGTGTTCGCCAAGGCCCAGCGTCTGGCCGCACAGCAGGGCCAGCACGTCATCGCGCATCTGGTGGGTGCCGACCTCGCCGGGCTTGCCGCCGTGGCGGGTGGCCTGCTCGTTGCGCAGCGACCGGGCAACGCACAGCACGGCAAAGGTGCCCCGCTCGGTGTAGTGGCTGCCGTTGTCGTCGGCGCGGCCCACCCCCGTACAGGTAACCAGGGCGCAGGGCAGCACGTTGGCGATCTTGGCCAGTTCGTCTTCGGCCTCCAGTTGGCCGCCATAGCTGTCCACGCGCCGCAGCCCGTAGCCCAGCACATCGCGGGGGGCAGAGGAGAGGCGGGCGATGATGGCGTTTTCGATGGCGGAGATCATGGCTAGGCCCCTTCCAGGTAGTGTTGGATGATGTCGAGCACGTCGGCGCCGTCGTCGTCGGAGATGCCCAGGAACGGCCGGGGCGGAATGGTGCCCCACGGAATGGGGCCGCCGCGCCGGGTGCGGCCCGATGCGCCGCGCAATATCCCCAGCTGCAAGGCGCGCGCGTAGGGCCAGTTGGTGCCCAACTCCACATGATCGCGGCCGGGCCGGTAGGAGACGCTGCGGTACAGGTCGCCCGAGATGCGCAGGATGGGTCCGGCGTCGCCGCGCCGCTTGACCGTCACCGGCGACAGCGCGGGCCAGTCGGAGCCGTCCGGCCCTTGCTGTTCTTCAAACCGGCGCTGCGTGCGCTGCAACATCTGCGAACCTATCTCGTCCATGGCGGGCAGCAGGTTGTCCGCACGGGCGGCCAGCCTTGTCAGGGCGCTTTCGATGGCGTCCAGCCCGCCGGGCCGGACGGTGAAGGTCATGCCGCCAGCCATCAGAACCCCCGCATGCTGCCGTCGGTGAACACGCGCCCACCAACGGTCAGCACCGTTTCGCCGGATGCGCCGGGGGTTTCCACGCCGGTGGCCTGCAACTGCACAACGCCACGCGCCACATCGCGCAGGCCCTGCAAGGCAGACTCGTGCCCGGCCTTGACCACATCAGGCACGCCCGCCTTGTGCAGGTAGAAGCGGGCGATGTCGCAGCACCAGCGGCGGACCATGTCGGGCACGGGAGACAGCGGCACCCGGTAGCGCGCCGCCACATAGCCGTTGATCAGCTCCGTGGCGTCGCCCAGGGCGGTTTCCACCACGGCCTCGACAACGGCCCCGGTCAGGTCTGTGTCGGTCAGTTCCACCAGCTCCTGCTGGCCGAACCGCGTTTCCATGTCGCCGATGGTCGCGTACATCGCCCGCTCTCCTTACTGGCCGCCGCTGGCGGGGGCGTCGCCGGTGTTCTGGGGGGCGGCGTCGCCCGAGCCGGTGGCGGCGTCGGCCTTGTCGTTCTCGCTCTTGCCGCCCTTGCCTCCCCTGGCGGCCTTGGCCGGGCTGGCGGGCTTGGCGTCGGCGTCGGTGGCTTCGGCATCGGACAGGTCGGGAACGTCCACCTCGTCAACAACCAGCATGGGGTCGCCGGTCAGGGCTTCCAGCTGCTCGTCGGTAAACGTCCCGGCGGGGTAGTCGCGGGTGCCGCTGTGGGCCATGCCCGCCCGGCGGAACCCGTCACGCTTCGAGGTGATGCGGATCATGGTCGGCATGCGGCACCCCCTACAGCCACGGCGAAACGAGGATGTCCGCCGAGTTCTGGTAGACGTTGGTGGCCCCGCTGGCCTCGCGTTCGCGCTTGACCACTTCCAGCGCCTGCTGTTCCAGCGTGGTG
The DNA here is from genome assembly GCF_003402415.2 of Nitratidesulfovibrio sp. HK-II. NCBI lineage: Bacteria > Pseudomonadati > Thermodesulfobacteriota > Desulfovibrionia > Desulfovibrionales > Desulfovibrionaceae > Nitratidesulfovibrio > Nitratidesulfovibrio sp. HK-II. The sequence continues at coordinate 3,301,529 of NZ_AP036014.1, read as the reverse complement.
GGCACCACAAGCAGCGACGCCTTCACGCCCAGCGGGCTGCCCTTGTCGCCCTTCATGCCCTGCATGGCTTCGCGCGCCGCCGCGTAGTTGGCGGTGGTCAGGTCCTGCTTGCTGGCATAGGCCAGCTGCCACAGGCCGAAACCGGCGTTCACCCGGCAATCGACGCCGTAGCGGTATTCCTTGCGGGTGAACACGGCCTCGTCGGTGGGCTGGTCCATGCGCACGAAGGTGTAGTCGCGCCGCTTCTGGAAGATCAGCGGCTTGATGGCACGGGTAACGTCCAGCAGGTACCACGCGGTCCCGGTGCCGCCGCCGAAGTTGCTGACGCTGGTCTCGTTGCCGTTTTCGTCCAGCACCGGGTGGTCGGTGTCGAAGAAGTACTGGCCGTCGTAGCAGCGGCCGGTGAACCCGGACGCCAGCAGGCCGAACACCAACCGCGAGGGATGTTCAGCGGCGTCCTGGCCGAGCTGGGCGAAGAAGGGCGTGTAGATGCCCAGGGTGTCGTCTTCGAAGTCGTCGCGGTCCACGCCCACCGTGTTCTCGAACGACTTGTTCTTGATGGTGAAGTCGTGGGTCTTCAGGTTCTGGATCACGCGGTCGCCGATCCACTCGCGGAAGCCGGTGGACTTGCCCAGGAAGGGATAGGTCTCCTGCTTCGTCGAGCTGTTCACGACCATGGCGATGCGTTCGTGCTCGGACTTCACGCCCGCGAAGGCGTTCTGGTAGACGACCTTGAAGCCGGTAAAGGCCGCCTGAAGGCTCTGTGCGTTGATGTTCATGGTGTCTCCTAGAACCCGACCCACACGCCCGAGGCGTCCAGGTCCTTGATGATCCCGGCGGCGGGGCGCGCCCCGCTGCCGTCGGTGGCCGCCACGGTCTGGTCATCCACGGCGTAGGCCTTCTTGCCCACGTGGGCGCGGGTGATGCTGCCGTCGTTGGCCAGCTTGATCGCGCCGCGCGTCTCGGTAAGCACATTGATGTCGCCATCCGCGCCGGTGCTGTTGTCTGCCGGGGAGACGGACCAGCCCATGACGGTCAGCGTGGGCACGGCGGACGCGGGCACCGCAAAGCCGCTGGCGTTCAGGGCCACCAGGCCACCCGCGTGCAGCCTGGTGGTCGCGGCCACGGGATACTCGTAGCGCGCGTCATCGCGGCGCAGGGTGTCTCTGTCCTTGGTCAGGGCTGCCATTTACGCACCCTCCTTGCCGATGTTCTTCACGTAGTCCTCTTCCGAGAGGCCCAGCTGCGCGCAGATCGCGCGGTCCGTGTCGGTCAGCTTGCCGCCGCCCTGGGGCGGACCACCGGCGGTCGCGTCGGGTCCGGGCGTCACCACGGCGACGGATGCGGACATCCACGCCTTGAACCCCTCGGGGTCCTTGGTGGCGTAGTCGGACGCCCATCCTTCCATGGCCGGGGTGACCTTGTGGGCCGCCTTGGCCTGGTCCACCAGGTCCTTGGCCTTGGTGGCGGCCACCTCGTTGCGCAGGCTCGACAGGTTGTTGGCCGTCTCCTGGTACATGGCGATGGGCACGAACTTGGCCGGGTCGGGGGTGGCCGCCCGGCTGGCCACGGCGCGCACCTGGTCGGCGATGACGCCGGGTGCGGCATCGTCCGGCACCTCGACGGCCTTGGCGATGGCAACCAGCCCCGCGTTGGCGCTGTGCGCTGCGGTGACGAGGCCCTGTACCTTGGCCGCCACGGCATCGTCGGCGCTGTCCGGGGACAGGCCGAGAATGCTGGCAAGCGTTTTCTTGAGGTCCATGTCTTCTCCTCTGGTGGGGGGTTGAGCCTCTTCGCCAATGCGGCAGTCGTCAGGCGAGTCTGCGAACCCTGCGGATGGCGACCGCAGCGCGCGGCGGGAGGCTATGGCGGTAATCAGCAAGTTGGGCTGGTTGGTCAGCGCGACCGATTCGATGCGGCTGATGCGCCCGTCCTTCCGGCCATGCTCGAACACCGGGGACAGGTAGCGGTACTCGCGGCTGGCCACGTGGGCAGCGGCCTTGTCGGTCCACGTCACGCGGCCCCACACCTCGCCGTTGCGCGCTTCCAACTGGCTGATCCAGGCGGCGGCAATGGCGGGCTGGCCGTTCACTTCGGAAAAGACCAACTGGTGGTCGTAGTCGATGGGGATGTCGGCACCGGCCTGATAGGCCATGGTGGCCCGGACGATGCCTTCGGGGTCGTCGTTGCGGTACGGGCCACGGCCGTCACGGCCACGGAAAACACCAGCCGGGAGCAGTTGCACCCACTCCGGGGGAGTGACCGTGCCGCCGTCCGACGGCTGGCCCATGGCCACGGCGTGGCATGCCAGCATCTGGGGGGTATCGTGTGTGGTGTCCATGCGCCCCTTCTAGGGCGCATGGCGTAGCGGCGTCTTTTAAAGCCCTTTACAACATGAGGCGGAGGGGAAGCTGCGGGGGGCGGGGCCGCGCATGCTGCCCGAGCACGCGCGGGATGCGTTCATGAACGTTCATGAACGCTATTTGCGGCGCGATGCCCTGTCAGGCCGGACAAGCGGCCACATCGAAAAAATCAGGGGCGCAGGGGCCGTTTTCGCGCGATGCGCTCTTGCGCAGGGTTTCGAGCCGCCGTATGTAGTTCATACAGGTACCGCGCCCGGCGCTGGCCGCGAAATCGCTTCGGCCCGCCATACTCCGCCCAGGCAGCGGAGACGCGAAAGGGGGGTGGCGTTCCCCCGTCGGCGCGGCCTGCATCATCACACATCCCCCTCCACCAGGTCATAACGGCCCCTGTTGCGCAGCTCGGCGGCGCTCGTCGTGCGCCCGCTGCGCACGCTGTTGGTCGTCACCTTCTGCCGGGCTACCCGCGTGGCGTAGTTCACCTTCACGATGACCTTCTCTGCGGCATCGCCCGCGCTCCACACGTAGACCAGTCCGGGGTCCTGCCTGTCCCACAGCACGGCCTGCGGCCTGGCAAGCATGCCGGGCAGGCTGGCCAGCGTGGCGGCAGGCAGCTTGCTGCCCTTGGCGCTGCGCTGCATGTGCAGCACGTCGCCGTCTGCGATGGTGATGGCCCCCGACGCGGGCGTGATCTCGCGCTCCTGAAGGAACGACAGGACACCTGGCGAGAGCGCCCCGACCACCCGGCGCTCGCCCGTGGCCCTGAACGCGCCGCTACCCGCCCGCTTGCCCACCTCGCCAATCCATGCCGCATAGTCCTTTTCCAACGCGGGCAGCACGAACCCTGCGGATTCTGCCATGGCCCACGCCGCGACGGTCGGCGGCAGCGGCGCCAGCTTGTCCATCAGGGTTCGCGCCGCATGATGTTCCAGGGCGGCCTTGCCGGGGTTGTAGGCCCAGCCGGGGTCGATGCCCTTGGGCACCATCACCCGCTCACCCGTGCGCGGGTTCTCCCAGGGCAGCATGGGGCGGGGCGGTGCTTCGCTTACCGTGTAGCCGTAGCGGTCCATGTCCCGCTGCCCCAGTTGCTGGACGGTGCACCGGCAACGCCAGCCGTTGGGCGGGTAGTGCGTATCCCACCACGGATCATCAGCCGGAAGCACCACGCCGTGCCACCCCCGATGGTCCGGCCTGGTGCGTCGGTCCAGGATGGCCACGTACCGCAGGAAGGGGCGGCGGTCCTTGGTGCGCTGCACGCGCGCCCACGCTCCGGACGCATGGGCCGTGCGCAGGTTCACGTCGTAGATGGTGCGCAGGCGGCGCGGGCTGCCCAGCTGCACCTCGCGCACCTCGCCGGTTGCCGGGTCCGGCAGTTCCTTGCGGCCCCACCAGCCCTTGGCCTGCAAAAGGGGCGTCAGTTCGCGCTGGAAGTCGCGAAAGGTCTGGCCCTGCTCCAGCGACTTCAGCACCTGCCCATGCACATCACCCAGAATGTCGAACCCTGCGGACTTGGCCACGGTAAAGGCCGTGGCGTGCGCCTCTTGCCACATGTCCTGCCAGGCCCATGTTGCAGGCAGTTGGTAGCCCTTGGCCTTGAAGTAGGCCACGGCCTCCTCGGGCGGCAGCGGGCGCATCTCAAGCATTACCGCCACCCGCATCCCCGTCACCGCCGATGGCCTGGACAGGCGCGCCGGTAAGCCCTGCCAGCTTGGCAACAAACAGCGCCCGCGCCAGCGCTTCTGTCAGGGCTGCGGTGTCCTGTGCGGTGACGACTTCGGGCAGGCGGCGCAGGAACTCATCGTGCGTGGCGCACTCGTCCAGCAGTTTCCGGATCGGGTCCACCATGCCCTGCACCAGCGGCTGCCAGTCCGCCAGGGCCTCGTCAGCCAGCATGTCCAGCGCGTCCGTATCTTCGTTGCCCCCGCCCGGCCGAGCCGCGTGCGCTGCCCGCTGCGGGGCCGCTTCCTGTTCCGGTGCGGGCTGGGCGATGGCCTGGGGCATCAGCACCTCGGCACCTTCGGCGGGTTCAGGCAGGCCGAACTTGTCGCGGACCACGCTGGCCTCAACGCGCAGGCCAAGGGGCACCAGTTCTTTCAGCGCCACCACCAGCGCGGCCATGTCCTCGGCATCCTGCCGTGCAATGCGCAGACGCGGATACCGCAGGCGCGGCCCCAGGTTCAGGTCCACCAGCGGGCGCACCAGGTCGCGGTTGAGCGTGGCGGCCAGCTGGGCCGCGTCGCTCTGTTCGATGTCCTCGCGCACCTGTTCGTGGGCATTGGCCGTGCCCACGTGCTGGCCGGTGTCCGTGGTGCCTGTCTGGCCCAGCACCGCCTTGGAAACCTGCCGGTCAAGGAACGCGGCCAGTTTCTCGAACAGGTCGATGTTGCCGGACATCTTGGCTTCGATGAAGTCTATCTGCATCGAGGCCGGAATGATGGCCGCCGCGTCGCGCGCGATGTTGCGCACTGCACGCAGCAGAGCCGCCTTGTCCGATTCGCTTGCGGACCCGTCGTACTTGCCCACCCGCAGCGGATGCCCGAACACCTCGGCGAACTGCACCCACGACTTGATGTCGAAGTTCTTGAACAGCCACCCCCACGAGATGGCGTAGGCCAGCCCGCCCCGGATGGGCAGGCCGCTTTTGGTCTTGTGTATGTGGGTGATGTACTTGAAGGGCGTCAGGGGCAGCAGTTGCCCCCCCGCGTCCAGCAGGCGCAGCGTGTGGCCGTCGGCGGGGTCGAACCGGAACCAGCGCGGGTCGCGCCATATCAGCGCCTTGGGCATCCAGTGCCTGCCGCTGGTTTCCCACACGATCTCGGTGCAGCTGAAGCCCTTGCCGATGCCGTCCAGCACGTCGAACAGGGCGAACTGCGCCTCGTCCCATTCCAGCCATTCGCGCACCAGGTCTGCGGCGGCCACGTCGGCCTTGTCGTCGCTGGCGGCCACCACGGTGATGGGCAGCCCGGAAACCTGCAACCGGCGGGTGCCCAGCACCGACCGGTAGTGCATGTCCTTCTCTTCCATCTCCTCGGCCAGCTCCAGGTATTGCAGCGGGTCGCCGTTTTCCGCGTCGCGCAGGATGGCGGCCAGCCGTTCCGGGGTCATCCCCTGAGCGGGGTGGCCGGATATGATTTGCCGCACGCCGGTAAGCGTCGGCCCTGCTTCCTCGTCGCGCAGCCTGCCCGTGTCCACGGCCCTGCCCAGGTGATCGTACAGCATCAGTATGCCCCCTTGCCGAAGCGCGCGCGGGGTGCATCCCGCGCATCGTCCGGGTCGTCGTCGTATCGGGGGCCAGCCCCCGTGGGTTGTGCGGGTTCGTAGGCGTATTCCATGACTTCGGCGCAGGTGGCGGCATAGGCCAGCACCCCAGCTATGCCGCTGTCGCCGTGGCGCTTGGCTTTCTTGCCCTTTGTCTTGTCGTTCGATGTGTCCGCGTCGGGCAGCCTGCCCACGCCACGCACCAGCTTGAAGGCCCGGTGGTCGGCAATCACGTTGGCATCGCGAGGGATGACTATCGTGCCATCCTCGAACGCTGCCTTGTAGCGGGGCATGTTCTCGCGGTACCAGTTCTCCGTCATCTTCACCTGGGCGATGCGGCCAAGCCCGTACTCCTGCGCGGTCAGTTCCGCCACATGCGCCCCGTTGCCCGAGGCGTCCATGGCCCCGGCGGTAAACAGGGGCAGGCGGTCTATCAGGTACCACAGCGCCTGGCGCTGCTGGTCGAACGGGACGTTACGCACCTCAAGCACGAACGGAGCGCGGCGCACCAGCTTCTGGTCCACGGCCAGCGGAAAGACCACGGTCAGGTCACCCGAGCGGGCGAAATCCTGCCCGAAGTAATGCCGCAGGTTGGGGTCGCACCGGGCCAGCAGCGGGGCCAGCACGCCGCTACACCAGTCCCGGCACTCCGCCACGCGCAGATGCTCCGGCCATGCGACGTAGCTGTCGGGCATTTCCCAGCACACCACGGGTATGTCCGGGTCGGACCGCAGCTCGAGCAGGGCCAGCGGCAGGTATGCGCCTTTGCCCCGGCTGGGGATGCACATCAGTTCTTCGTCCGCGCCGTCTCCGTATTGGGCAAAGATGCCTTTGCGCCATTCGGCCTCGGCCTCCGGCGACCACTCCTTGCCGCGCATCAGGCAGATGCGCTTGTACAACCCCTCGGACAGGGCACGGTCGAAGTCGATGCGCACCAGCTTGTACGGCTTTCGCCCGGCGCGGATATCGTTGCACAGCGTGTTGAACGGGTTTTCGTCGCCGTCGTGGGTGCTGATGATGCACACCTTGCCGCCCCAGATCAGCAGGGCCAGGGCGGACTTCAGCACCTCGTCCAACTCGTCGTGGAAGGCCGCCTCGTCGCCGATGACGAAGCCCTGATAGCCGCGCAACGAGCGCGGGCGGGATGTCAGGGCCAGTATCTGGAAGCCGCTGGCAAAGGTGATGCGGAACGCCTTGATGTCTTCCGTCTCGCCGTTGGGCTTCATGGACCGGAACAGGCACTCGTCCACATCGGACGCGGCGGGCATGAATGCCTTGGCCCACATGGCGCAGGTGTCGATGAACTCCCTTGCCATCTCGTGCGAATAGCCAATGTACAGGGTATCCATGCCCCCGGCTGACCGGGCCGCACCGGAGATGAGCACCGCAGCAGCCCCGACGGCCCAGGTGATGCCGGTACGCCGCCCCTTTTCAACGACGGTGACGTCGTTTTCGTAGATCGCCGCCACCGTCTCCTGCTGGTACAGCAACAGCACGTCGGGCAATTCCTGTCCGGCCAGCACGTCGGGCATGGCCTGCCGGGACTGCTCGCGGTGCTTGCGCCACTCCTCGGCCGTGACCGGACCGGCGGGCGGCCCCGCGATGGCCGCAACCGTGGCGGTGTGCTGCGCGCTGGCCGCCATCATGCCGGTGCCCCCTGCGGGCGCACCCCAAGGATGCGCGCTTTGATGGCCTCTACCGTTTCAAGGGAGAGGCCCTTTTCACGCCCGGCGACTTCGGCTGCCTTTGCGGCATTTGCCGTGGCCACCTTGGTGGCTTCCTCACGGATGCGAGCGATAAGGTCCGCATCGGTGCGGGACGCCTTGGTCAGGTGGTCCAGCGCTTTGGCCAGCAGCATGGCCCCCATGGGATTCAGGGGGGAGTTGTCATCGCTGCCGCCCTCCGCGTCGCCTTCCGTGCCGCCTGCCTCCGCATTGGACACGATGTCCAGGATCACCGAGTGCATCAGCTCCACGTTCATGCGGGCCGTCTTGCTTTCGGGGGCGTCGCCCAGCCGCTGCACCAACGCCTCGGCCACGGCGCGACTGCGGTCGATGCGCTCACGCACCTTGTCGATGCTCTGCTTGTAGCGGTGCAGGGCGCTGCGGCTGACGTCCACGTCCAGGGCGGCCAGCGCCTTCAGTATTTCGTCCAGGGTGCGGCCCTGTCCCAACAGCACGCCGATGCGCTCGCGGACCTCGGGCGGCAGGCGTTTGATGGTGGACTTGCGCGGCATGGTGGCCTCCTAGTCGTCGCCCGGCAGCGGGCGCCTCACGCCGGGCACCACGGCCACGCCTTCGGCCACGTCATGGCCGCGCCCGGTCAGGGCGGCCACGGTCAGGTCGCCATCCTTTCCTGCGCCGGTGGTGGACACGAGTCCCTGTTCCTCCAGCCACGCGAGGTCGGACAGCACCACGTCATGGCTGACGGCGTGGCCCAGGTCGCGCAGGGCGGTGCGCAGCACGAAGTGATTGGCCTCTCTGCCGGGCGCGCCGGACAGCAGGCGCAGCACGCACAGGCGGCGGTCTTCGGTAAGCAGTTTCTGAAACGACATGGACACTCCTATCGGTCACGCCCGTTCTTGGTGACGTGGTAATCGTTCAGCATGGACACCTGGCGGGACACGGATTTCAGCAGTTCCGCCTGACCTTCGGCGCGGGCGTTGGCCGCCTTCAGCTCGCCGCTGATCTCGGCTAGCTGAACCATGACGGTCTGCATGTCCTTGGACGTGGGGGCTGCTTCCACTGCCCCCTCCAGCCCTGCGACGCGCGTGTCCACTCCGGCCAATTGCGCATCAACCTTGCCGTGGCAGGCACCGCAGTCCGCCCTGGACACGTATTCCCGCCGCAAGGACCACATCAGCCAGGCCAGCAGCCCCTGCACCAGCAGCACCACCAGCGGCACGATGACGCCCGCCCACTGCACAACCAGATCAGCGTTCATCCGCGCCCCCTTCGTCAGCCTGCCCGGCCTGGGCCTGCTGATCGTAACAGCGCAACGCCGCCTCCAGGAGTTTGACGTGGGTGCGGATCACCTGGTGGCGCGCCGTCAGCGCGTCCACATTGCCCTGCCCGTCGAACGGCGCATTGCCGTCCACGCGCCCGGCCATGGTGGCCAGCTGGTCCGCCGTCATGTCCGGCGGGTGGGGGCACGGGGTCATCACGTGGCGCACCGTCAGCACGGTGGGGGCCTGCGGCGGCGCGGTGGCGCAGCCCGCCGCGCTACCAATCGTTAAGCATATCAGCAGCAGCGCGGCGCGTCGCATTGTCCACCACCTTGGCGGTTTCTTCGGGGGTTCGGGGGCGCGGGGTGGCGCTGGCCAGCATGGCCCGGCGCGCGGTCTCGCGTGTCACGTACTCGCGGTGCAGCGCCTGCGTGGCGTTCACCTGGCCGGACAGGGCGGCAATGGTGGAATTGCTCATGCGCTGGTCGGCCAGCAGCAGGTTGTTTGCGGTGATCTTCGTGGCCAGCTCCGCCCGGGTGGAGTTGTGCGCTGCCTGCTCCACGGTCAGGTCTGTGCGTGCGGCTGCCAGATCGCCGCGCAGCCACAGCGCCCAGCCCAGCAGGGCCAGCACCACAAGCAGCGCGCCCCCCGCGCAGATGGCAACCAGGTGCGCCTTCAGGGTGTCGGGAATGGGGATCATCTAGAAACCTCCGGTGTCCATGTCGCGCGGGGCCGGTACCGGCTCCTGCGCGGGTGCGGTGGCGTCAACACCGGGCGAGGGAAGCGCACCCCAAACCCCTCCGGAACCCAACTCGAAACGGCTTTGCGCGGCCTTGGCCCCGCAGGCCATGCCGATCAGCGAGACTTCCGGCCATCCGATGGGCAGGTAGCGCCCTTCCGCCAGCATGCCGATGATCCACGCGCCCAGCACGATGATGCAGACCAGCACGGACATGATCCGCATGCAGCTGGTGCCGCCCGTGTGGTCGCAGAAGGCATCGCCCACCAGGGCGGCGGCGTGGGCAAGGGGGCGCATCACGCCCACCCCTCGGCGGCCAGTTGGTGGCACCACCCGCGCAGGCTGCCGGTGCGGGACAGCCAGCCCCGCAGAAAGGCGCGGTAGTCCACCACCTGGCCGTCCGCCAATCGCTTGGGCGGTCGGCTGGCCAACTCGCGGTAAAACTGTTCGCGCGCGGTGATGACGATGTCGCAAACCGCAAGCTGCCCACCGCCCATGGCTCCACACAGGGCCTGCACGCGGGCCAGAGTCTTGCCGCCCAGGTCGCCATCCACCATCAGTTGGTCACGGCTCACGGTGTTGCACGCGGCCTGCATCTGGCGCACGGCGCGCGGCGCACCCTGGTTGACGGCGGCGTCGTAGACCGCCACGGCCACCAGCGGTGGCAGCAGATGCACGCCGGGCGCTGCCCAGAAATGTTGGTGGAACAGCTGCGCCGCCACTTCGGGCGTAACAGCGCGGATGTCGTCCTGATCGATGTCGCCGTCGCCGTCGATGTCCGCGCCAATGGAGCGCAGCCAGCGCAGCGATACCCCCCGGTTGGTGATGCCGCCGGGGTCGGACGGGTGGTCCACCAACCCGCCTTCCCAGCGAGCCACAAAGGCTTGCGCCCTGTCGAAAATGTCTTGCATGTCTCCTCCCTTGTCTGCCCTTCGGGCATGACAAGGCCCACCTTAGGTGGGCCTGTGGGAGCGCGTCTTTTAAAGGGTATGAAAACAAGAAGCCCCGCCGGAGCGGGGCTTGAGGGTGGGAATCAGTTCAGCGGTAGGTGTAAAACTGGTCCGGCTTCAGGGGTTACCCTATTCAGGCATAGAGCCTGACATCCACGTTTTGGAATTATCAAGCCTTTCCCATCGTCAGTCACCCCGAAAAAACAGGTGTGCCCGAATACCATGTAGTCTACCGGAACAGAGGACTTCTCCATGGGTACGGAGAACACGAGATTCGCATAAACCCCGTTGAGTTCAGGGAAACCCATCTCTACACCTTTGAACGTCAATGCGTCATAGTATCTATCAAGGCCCGGACACGCCTTAAGCATCTTCGGCCATGCCTGTGCAAGCCGCTCGCGGGCTTCCTGCGGCACGCTATCCGCAAGTTGCGGCAACGTTGGGGGCTTCCTGCTCCGCTCTGCCACCTGCCCTAGCAAGGCGACGATGACAAGAAAAGCGAACGCCCCCCAGACCAGTTTCCGAGCCTTTGGCGACTGCCAGCTATTTTCCATGTCAGCCTCTCCAAAAACAGCCGACCGTCGGCTGTTTTACTTTTTCGCATTTAGCATTTTCAGTGCGTTGCAAGAATAGCCTACCTGTAAAACAGCCGACGCGTCGGCTACTTCGCCTCCCGGCACCACCATATCACTCTGCCGATCAGCATAAGGCAGCATATTAGCGGGTGCGCTTGGCCCTTCGAAATTCCCACGGTGGCATGGGGGCTGGTTCGCTCCACAATCCGGCACGGGCAGATTTGGCGCGCATCTCATCCTGCTTCCACTCAGCACACCACACCGCGCGACAATATCTGTCGTAAACCCACGCCATCCCGTTGATCACCAGCGCGCGGTTAAGGCTTGTCCCGTCTACGGTTTCGACAACACCAACCACGCGCCCGTAACGGTCGATGTCCATGTCCTCAACCGTGACCATTTTCCCATAAACGACCGAACTTGTGTATTGCTTTGCTCTCGTTCCAAAGGGCTGCGACGATTCCGGGCAATCCACACCGTACAACCGCACCTTCACGGTCGCCATGTCCGCATCCAGAACGGTAACGGTGTCGCCATCGCTAATGCCGATCACCTTACCCGTCCATGCACTGGCATCACCAGCACCAAGGATAAAGAGCAGTAAGACCACAAGTAGATTGGGCATGCCGTCACAACCCTTCGCATTCAAAAACAGCCGACCGTCGGCTGTTTTGTTTTTTCGCGCCCAGTATTTTCAGCGTGTTGCAAAAACAGACCGCCTAAAAACAGCCGACGCGTCGGCTGTTTTGCGTCGGCTACTTCGCTTCCCTACACCACCAGATCACCCTGCCGATGACGCGCACCGTGTCGGCCAGATCGCCGCGTAACGGTACTTCAATGGGGCTATAGGTCGGGTTGATGCTGGACAACACCAGCGTGCCGGGAACCAGGTCCAGCCGTTTGACCAGGACGCCGTCCTCAATGCCGACAGCGTAAATGGCTCCTGGGACAATCCGTTGTTGCGACTGGTCAATCAACACCATGTCACCGTTGCGGATCTCCGGCTCCATGCTGTCGCCGACCACATCCATAAGGACCATGCTGGAGACTTGCCCCTTGTGCGTCAGCCAATCCGACCGAAAGGCGTAGGCCCCGACGCGATCTCCGTTAGTCTCCAGGCTTCCTCCGCCTGCGCTGAGGGTCGCCCGGACCTTGGGGATCATGACCACATCGCAGTCGGTGCAGACAACGGAAACAGGTGCCGGGCGCTGCACCTCTCGCGCTTCTGTCGGGCGCAGTCCCTTTTCATCCCCAAGCAACAGCCATGCGGGGGATGCACCCGTCTTGGAACAAACGAGCGCCGCAAAGTCAACATCAGGGGTACGTTCGTTCCTTTCGTAGTTTCCCAAAGCCCGCTGGCTCACGCCAATGCGTGCCGCGAACTCCGCCTGCGTCTCGTTGCCCCGAAGCTGCTTGAGCCGGTCACCAAAAGTCATAACGCCCCACAGGCACGAACGAGAAAAATACTCGAACGTGCTTGACTGATTTTCTCGTTTGTGCCAATTCTGGAGGCACGGACGGGGTAACAAGTTCACCTGACATGAGCACTGTACCCCGCCCCACCAAGACGGGTCAACGTCGCTAGCCGGAACTGTTCGGACAGAACTCCGGGCAGGACGGCACCACTTCGGACGGTGTGACCAAGGGGAATGGGACGGTGAAAACGCCTCTGCAACTCTCCCTCTTCGAGGAAGCCAACAGCCGCACCATGCAGGTGGCTGGGTTTGTTTCCGCCATCAAGGCCGCCATGTTCCGCGCGGCCCGCGATAGCGCCATGTCGAGAGAGCAGATCACGGACCGCATGAACGACGTCGCGCTTGCCGCTGGCGTGCGCATGACGCAGGGCCGTGCCCGCACCATCTCCCAAGACACCTTGGACAAGTGGCTGTCCGCAGACGACCGCGAGCATGTGCCCTCCATGCTCGCGGTGCATGTGTTCTGCGCGGCCCTTGGCAGCATCGCACCCTTGCGGGTGTGGCTGTCCTCATTCGGGTGCGACGTGATGACCCCGGCAGATCGGAAGCTGCGCGACTACGGGCAGGCCTGCATCGAGGGCAAGGTGCGGGCCAAGTCCAAACGGCGGCTGGAAGATGAACTGTTGGACCAGGAGGCTTTACGATGATCACCCAATCCGGCCTGGGCAAAGACCGCGATCCGTGGGCGCTGCGCAAGTTCCTTGCGGAGACGGGGCGCAGCATGGCCGACGTGGCGCGGGCCGTGAACACGCCGCGTCACAAGGTGACCGGCACGGTGCGCGGGGTGGAAAACCACCGGCGCACGCTGGCCCACCTGCTGGCGCTGGGGTGCCCGCCCGAGGCGCTGTTTCCCCTGCTGTACCGCGACCCGGAGACACACCGGGCCACGGCCGAACGCCTGTTCGATGAACTGCGCGAGGCGGGCGCTCCGGAATCCGCGCTGCGCATACCCGTGCGCTCCGCGCACCGGAGGGCCGCCTGATGGAAACCCGCACTGACCACACCACCCCGTGTGCGCCCGGTCATGCCGTCCACGGCATGGAGCCGATGCGCCTGTACACCTGCCCCTCGTTCACCCCCGGCCACGTGATGATCCGCGTGCGCGGTGTGGCGGGTGAGGTGACCGTGTTCGCCCCGCGCGACAGCAGGGGCAACGCCCTGCGCGCCGCCCTGCAACTGGCCGGGGGTGCGGCATGAGCACCTTCTGCGTCATCGACGCCAGCCGCACCCGCCAGACCGGCTTGGCCGTGATGGTGTCGCGGCGGTCGCACTGGACCATGGACGTGGACGATGCCGCCCGCATGGGCCTGTCCGAGGCCAACACGCTGTGCGCCCGGCTGCACACCGACACCCGTGTGGTGGGGGCCGACGCCCTGCATGCCGCCGCCGTGCGCATGGTGCCCGTGGGCACGCACGCCGTGGCCGACCTGGGCCACCTGCTGGCCGACGCCGAGGCCGTCATCATCGACGTGGATGCGAGGGTAGCAGCATGACAAGCATCGTCCTGATCGGCGGCCTCGACCGCCTGCACGGCAAGTACCGCGATGTCGCCGCCGAACGCGGCGTGGACCTGCGCTGCTACACCGGCCGCGAGGCCGACCTTGCCTCCCGCGTGGGATCGGCCACCGCCGTACTGGTGGTCACCAGCGTCATCAGCCATCGCGCCGTCAACATCGCCAAGGCGCGGGTGGATACCCCCATCATCCGCCTTCGCGGCGCGGGCGTGGGGCACGTGCGCCGGGGCATCGGCACGGCCTTGCAGCAGTTGTCCGCGCTTGTCTGCCTGCTGCTGGTGCTTACCGGCTGCGCGCCGGACGCCCCCAACCAGCCCGACACCCCCGCCACCGTCACCCGCCTGTGCGAGGGCGGAATCCAGCACGTGGCCGTGCGGATAGGCTCCGCCTCGGCCCTGGTCCCCGTCCGTCTGGCGGACGGCACCCCGCAACCCTGTCCGGCCCTGTGCGCCGCGCGCTAGGAGCGCCCCATGGAAATGAGCCTCTGTGATGAACTGACGGAGATCATGTACGACGCCGACCTTGAACTGCGGGAGGCGTTGCCCTTGGGGCTGTTCCAGAACGCCCCGGAAGCGCTGGTGGACCTCTGCCATGAGCAGGAGCCGGAAGAGCTTTGCAGCCTGTTCGCCCTGCCGGAACTGGCCGAGGGGGTGTCCACCAGTCTTCTGCCCGACATCATCATCGGCAGCCGTTCCGGCCTGCTGCTGACCTTCCACCTTGGCATCCCCGAGGACATCGCGTTCGACGCGGATGGCGAGGTCGAATCCTATGGGACAGGCTGCTGCTCTTGGGTCATTCGCGTCTACGCGGACACCATGACCGACGGCGTGGCCCTTGCGCTGCGCGAGGCGGGCAAGCTGCTGGACGGGGCCTTTGATCGCGCCCGCAAGGAACAGGGGGCCTAGCCATGGCCGCCGACATCAAGACCTTCATCGCCGACGTGGACCGCATGCGCCAGTTGCAGCGCACCTACTTCCGCACCCGCGACCTTTCCGACCTGGACGCAGCACGCACGGCGGAGCGGCTTGTGGACGCCCAACTCGAACAGCTGACCGGGCGTCGCCAGCCGACCCTGCCGGGCATGGGAGGCCGCCATGGAAACGCCTAGCCCCTACGGCCACGACGAGCACATGGAAAAATACAGGGCCGACCGCGAAGCCCGCGAACAGGCCGAGCGCGACAGGCTGGCCGCTGCCCTTGGCAAGGATTGGAACCCCGTCCGCCCTGCGGATGTCCGCGCGTGGGAGGTGGTCGAGCCGCCCCGCTTCAAAAAGGACTACGTAGGTTCGTTCGTCCGCGTTCTGGACGTGCCCCGCCACCAGTACGGCGGCAACGCGCACGACGCGGTACCGGACAACGCCGTCATGCAGATTCGCACGCGCGTCACGGGGTACAGCAGCAGTGGCAAGGTGGTCCTAAACTGCGACTGGCACTGCCCCTGCTGTGGGCGGTCCCACGAAAAGATCATCGACGAATCCGCCATCGCCGAGGGCAAGGTGCACTTCCTCTCCCCCGGCGTGGAATCCAGCGGCCTGCGCGTGGCCTTCTATCTCGCGGCACCCTACACGCACGACGATCCGGCCATCCGCCAGCAGCGCTGGCTGGACGCCACCCGCGCCGCCGTGTGGTTGCGCCAGCAGGGGCACATGGTGCTCTCGCCCATTTCCATGGGCCATCCCATGGCCGTCATGGGCGTGGATGGTGATTGGCAGGCGTGGCAGGACACGTGCCTTGCCATGCTGGAAGCCTGCGCCTCCATGGCCATCCTGCAAACGCCCGGATGGGAACAGTCTGTCGGCATCGCGAAAGAAGCCGACCACGCCCACAAGATCGGCATGCCGTTGTGGCGGCTGGCACCCACGGATGATGGCCAGTACCGGCTTGAAGCCGCTGGCAAGGCGCGGTGGTGGTAGCCATGAGCGAACCTCTCCACCTCGCCCCCATTCCTGGGTTTGACGGCTACCAGGTGACGCAGGACGGCACGGTCACCGGCCCACGCGGGCGGGCGCTCAAGCCCAACCGCAGCGGATACGTGGGCATCTACCGCGACGGCAAGCAGATATGGACGCCCGCCTCCGAGTTGGTGGCCCTGGCATGGGGTACGCCCGCGAAAAGCGCCGCGCCGCAACCGGAAGCCGACGCGGCCCTGCTGGCGGAACTGGACCTGCTGCGCGAGGCCGTCGCCACCCTGGAAGCCGACCTGTCCACGGTCACCCGGCAGCGGGACAAGGCCCTGCGCCAGCGAGACGCGCTGGCCGCCACCCGCCTGATCGAGGTGGCGCAGCCCACGTCAAGGACGCGGAGGGTGCGCCAATGACCACGCAAACCACCGCCAACGCCGCCACCCGGCGCTGCCTGCGCATCGTGGAAATCCTTGCCGGGCGCGTGCTGGACGGCTTGTCCAACAAGGAACTGGCCGACGCCCTGGGCGCGCCGCCCCCCACCATTTCGCGCGACCTCGCCGTGCTGGCCGACATCGGCTGGGTGCAGCGTCTGGAAAGCGGCCGGTGGTCCCTGTCGGCCAAGCCGTTGCAGATCGCCCAAGCCTACTCGAACCACGTGGAGCGCACCACGCTCCGCATTTCCGAACTGAATCAGCGCATCGTGGCCGGTGCGCTCGCCCTCGGCGGCAACCAATAAGGAGCACGACATGATGACGCCCGAATCCATGACCGACGCCCTCAACGACGCAGCAGCCCCCAGCGCCCGGCGCGGCCGCCCGTCCACGGCAACCACCCCGGTGGAGCCGCTGCCCGACCTTCCCGGCGCGGTCACCGCATCCATCGAAGCCACCCGCACGGTGGCCACCACGCTGGCCGAGGCTGTCACCGCGCAGCAGGTGGAGGTGTCCGACATCATGGGCCGACTGCGTGCGTTCGACTACATGCACCAGTTTACCGGCCTCGCCCGCCTGAAGTTCCTCGCCGAGCTTAAAGAATCCAAGGCATACCGGGGACAGAAGGCCGTGACGCCTAAGGGCGAACTGGTGGAAATGACCAGTTTCGAGGACGTGTGCGCCGTTTTGGGAATCAGCGTGTCCAAGGCGAAGGAAGACCTTCAGAACCTTGCCATATTCGGCGAGGAGTTTCTGGAAGCCTCCCAGCGCCTGGGCCTCGGCTATCGCCAACTGCGCCAACTGCGGGCGCTGCCCGAAGACACGCGCCAACTGGTCATCGAGGGCGAAGAGGTGCGGTCAAACGATCCCGAAGCGCTGAAAGACCTTCTGGAAGACCTCGCCGCCCGCAACGCCACCGTCCGCAAGGAAAAGGAAGACCTGGCCGCAGACCTTGCCGCCCGCGACAAGGTGTTGGCCACCAAGAACAAGGCGTTGGACGAGGCGCAGACGGAGCTTGCCAAGCTCACCAGCCTGCCCCCGGACCAACGGGTGGTGCTGGAAATGGAGCGCGAAGCGAGCGCCCGCAAGGAACTGGACGCGGCGCTGCACGGTTTCATGGGCGCGGCGGTGCAGGGCTTCGCCGTCGCAAGGGCGGTGCTGGAAAACCGCGAAGCCAACGCGGCCACGTGCGCCTACATGCACGAGGCATGGAGCAACGTGTGCCTCCGGCTGGCCGATCTGCTGCACGAAAACAGCATCGACGTGGATTTCCGGCAGGTCGTGTACCCCAAGTGGCAGGGCGACGTGGACGGTAAGCGCGGTGACGCGACGGGCGACGACAGCGCCGAATAGGGGGGATGGACATGGACGCGCCGCGCCTCGAATACCTCATGCGCCTGAAGGCCAAGCTGCACGCAACCCCCGCCGAGAGCGGTGCGCTGGTGGACGCCGCCAGCAAGGCGCTGCGGTGCAGCGTGCAGACGGTCTATCGCCAGCTGCGCGCGGTGGGCTGGGAAAGCGGGCGCAAGACCCGCGCCGACCGGGGGCGCATCAGCGTGCCAGAGGAACTGGCCCGCGATGTCGCGGGTCTGGTCAAGGTGGCTACCCGCGCGCACGGCAAGCGGACCATGACCATCACCGGGGCCTGCGACATCCTTGGCGGCAACGGCTACGGGGTGGTCAACCCGAAAACAGGAGAGATCGCCATGCCCAACCCCACCACGGTGGCCCGCGCCATGCGCCTGCATGGGTGCCATCCGGATCAACTGGAACGCGGCAACCCCGCGCAAGAGTTGCGTAGCCTGCACCCCAACCACGTGTGGGCCATAGACGCATCGCTGTGCGTGGTTTTCTACCTGCCGCGCGGCAAGGTCCGCGTGGTGGATGACAAGGCGCTTTACAAGAACAAGCCTGCCAACCTGGAGAAAGCCGAGCGCGACAGGGTGTGGCGCATCGTGATCGCCGACCATAACAGCGGAGCGCTGTTCTTCCGGTACGTGCTGGGCAGCGAAGACGCCATGTCCGTGTTGGATACCCTGATACGGGCCATGGTGTACCGAGGGCCGCACGACCCCATGCACGGCGTGCCCTTGGTTCTGCTGTCCGACAAAGGTGCGGGCAACTGCTCCGGCCTGGTTACGCGCTGGCTGCGTTCGCTGGGCATCCAACACCTAACGCACATGGCGGGCAACCCGCGCGCCAAGGGACAGGTGGAGCAGGCGCAGAACCTCATT
Organism: Nitratidesulfovibrio sp. HK-II; assembly: GCF_003402415.2. NCBI lineage: Bacteria > Pseudomonadati > Thermodesulfobacteriota > Desulfovibrionia > Desulfovibrionales > Desulfovibrionaceae > Nitratidesulfovibrio > Nitratidesulfovibrio sp. HK-II. The sequence continues at coordinate 3,283,145 of NZ_AP036014.1, read as the reverse complement.
GAAACGCAGTTCGAGGGGCGGCTGTCGTGCATGCAGATCGCCGACCTCGACGCCCTCAACGCCGCCGCCGAACGGTGGCGCATCCACTACAACGCCAACGCCATTCACGGGCGGCACGGACGCACCCGCAACGAAGCGTGGCTGGCAATCCGCCAGGAACAACTGCGGGTTGCCCCGTCAGAGGAAATGCTGCGCGACCTCGTGGCCACCGAGCCGCGCGAGGTGAAGGTGACGCCAAAGATGACCGTAAGCCACGCCATCAAGGGCCAGAAGTCGCGCGACTACGACGTGCGCTACGTGGATGGCATCGTGGTGGGGCAGACGGTCAAGGTGGCGGTCAACCCGTACCGCGCCCCGGCGGTGGACGTGATCGTCACCAAGGCGGACGGCTCGGAAATCGTCACCACGGTGGAACCCATCCAGCGCGACGCGGCGGGCTTCAGGGTGGACGCACAGGTGATTGGCGAAGGGTACGCGGCTCTGCCGGATACCCGCACCGACACGTTGCTCAAGGACATCAAGCGCGAGGCCTACGCGGCCGACACGCTGGCCGATGCCGACAAGGCCGCCAAGTCCCGCACCCCTGCCTATGCGCACCTCGACATGCTGGCCGACACGCAGGACGCGCCCACCTACATCCCGCGCCGGGGCACGGCGCTGGACGTGGACGCTGCCCGCCGCGAGGTCGCGCCCCTGTCCCACGTCGAAGCTGCCAAGCAGCTGCGCGCCATGGTGGGCGAAAAGTGGGGGCCGGATGCCATGGCCTGGTTGCGCCAGCGTTACCCCGACGGGGTACCGCAGGACGCGCTGGAAGACATCGCGGCCCGTTTCGCAACCCCGGCCCCGGCGGCAGCCCCCGCGCCGCTGCGCCTGGTTGCCGCAGGAGGGATGTAGATGCGGCTGAAGCAACTGCTGGAAGGATTGGGACAGCCCCAGCGCGCAGTGGCCGACGCGGTGGGCATCAGCCCTGCCGCGCTCTCGGCCATCGTCACGCGGGGCGTGTGGCCCCGCCGCGACACCGAAGGCGTGAAGGCCCGGCTGCTGGACTGCCTGACGGATAACGGCGCGAGCAAGGCGGCGGCCCTTGCGGCCCTGAACGAAACCAAGCCGGGCAAGCCCGGCACCGAATCAATGGAGGATGACACCATGCTGATGCGCAAGCAGACCTTGACCCCCCAGGCAAAGCGGCAGTTCTCGCTGGTTAGCAATCCGTTTTCAGATGACCTGAATGGCCCCGAAGACGTGTGGCTGTCCGGCGACTTGCGCTACGTGCGCGAAACCATGCTCAGTACCGCGCGCCATGGTGGCCTGCTGGCCGTCATCGGCGAATCCGGCAGCGGCAAGAGTACGCTCCGGAAAGACCTCGAAAACCGGGTCCAGGCGGACGGCCTGCCCATCGTGCTGATCCAGCCCTACGTGCTGGCCAGCGAGGACAACGACAAGCAGGGCAAGGCGCTGAAGTCCATCCACCTTGCGGAATCCATCCTGTACAGCGTGGCCCCGCACGCCAAGTGCATGAGCAGCCCGGAGGCCCGGTTCCGGCAGGTCCATCAGGTGCTCCGCGACAGCGCCCGTGCTGGCCAGCGCCACTGCATGATCATTGAGGAGGCTCACTCGCTGTCGCACGCAACGCTGAAGCACCTGAAGCGGTTTCTGGAACTGGAAGACGGGTTCACCAAGCTGCTGTCCGTGATCCTCATCGGCCAGACGGAACTGCGCACCAAGCTCGGCGAGGCGGACAGCACCGTGCGCGAGGTGGTGCAGCGCTGCGAGGTGGTGGACATCAACCCGCTGGGCAACGACTTGCCCGCCTATGTGGCCCATAAGTTCCAGCGCGCAGGCGTGGATATGTCGAAGGTCATCGCTGACGACGCCCTGAAGGCGCTGGCCGACAAGCTGTCCGGCCCGCGCAGCAAGGGCGGGCGCGCCGTGTCGCTGGTTTACCCGCTGGCCGTCAACAACGCGCTGGTCGCATCCATCAATATGGCCGCGCACATCGGCGAGGCCCGCGTGACCGCCGACGTCATCAACAGCATATAAGGAGAGGGACGATGAACGCGATGGACGGGTTCATGGAGAACGCCCAGGGCCACATGGTGCCCAGGGAACAGGTGAAGGAAATCGATTTCGAGCGCCACAGGCTGGTCATGGAAAAGGTCGCCAAGGTGCAGGCCATGCGCGCGGACTTGGCGAAGCTCAAGGCCGAGATCATGGATGATGTCGGCGCGTTCGTGGAAATGTCCTGCGAGCAGTACGGGGCCAAGCTGGGCGGCAACAAGGGCAACGTCACGCTGACCTCGTTCGACGGCAGGTTCAAAATCCTGCGGTCCGTTGCCGAGCACATCACCTTTGACGAGCGCCTTCAGGCGGCAAAAGCCCTGATCGATGACTGCCTGCGCGAATGGACCTCCGACAGCCGTACCGAACTTCGGGCCATCATCAATCAGGCATTCCGAATGGACAAGACGGGCAGGCTCAACACGGGTGCCATCCTGGCCTTGCGCCGTCTCGACATCACCGACGAGCGCTGGGCGCAGGCCATGCAGGCCATCGGCGATTCCATCCAGATCACCGGCACCAAGGCATACGTGCGGGTCTACCAGCGCAACGACGCGGGCGGATACGACAACATCCCGCTGGATATCGCGGCGGTCTAGGGAGGAGCGCAGCATGGCCAGACAAACCAAGAGCACCGACGCCAACGCCGGACTGATCAAGGTGATCCACGTCGGCAAGCGCCAGCTCGGGCTGGACGATGACACATACCGGGCCATGCTGCGCGCCGCCACGGGCAAGGAATCCACCAAGGGCATGCGGCGCGGCGAACTGCTGGCGGTCATGTACGCAATGAAGCGGTCCGGGTTCAGCGTGTCCAAGCCCGACGTGACCGACTACTCGCCGCAGGCCAGCAAGATTCGCGCGCTGTGGCTGGAACTCCACGCAGCAGGCGTGGTCCGCAACAAGAGCGAACGGGCGCTACTGACCTACGTGAAGCGGATCACCGGTGCGGAGAAGATGGAGTGGTGCACGCCCAAGCAGCTTCAGGCGGTCATTGAAACCCTCAAGGCATGGGGCGACCGCGTGGAAGACGAGGCCGCCAGGGCGAAGATCGCGGCCATCGCCGAGGAGGCAGCATGAGCAGGTTCACCCAACGCGGTTGCGAACTCCTGAAGGACGTAGAGGATACCGTGGAGGCCACTACCCAGCGGGAATTGCGCATCCGTGGCCTGCTGGAACGCAAAGACTTGGCCGGTCTTCCCAAGGACCTTGGGCGCGTCATCGCTGACCGCCTGGCCGAAGAGTGGGGCGGCCAGAACGTCTACATCCCGATGGACTCCGCGCGCCGCAACGCCCGCCTGTACAACGAGTTCACCGGCGACAACGTCCACGACCTGGCCAAGAAGTACCGACTGTCTGTCGCCCGCGTGTACTCCATCGTGGCTGACGAACGCACCAAGCGCCGCATGCCGCAACTCCGCCTGCCGATGTCGAGTTGACAGGACCACGCCAGACCGTGCAGGAATGGGCCTCATCGGCCCAAAACGATAGGGGGCTTTCGGCCCCCTTCGTTATTCCGCGATGCGGAAGCATATTCCATGCGTCTCGTCCCGATATGTCCCGGATGGTCCCGACTCATCCCGGTTATATCACACCCACTGCCCTAGTTATCTCACACGTCGTCAGCATGGCCCGTGGTCCATGTCGTCGTCACCAACGCGTCGGATCGCCACGCAATCGCCATGTTCGCCAACACGCCGGGACAGCGCATGAACCGCTGTGCGTTACGGAAACGTGACGTCATCGTAACCTGTTCTTTACCCGTGTGCTCCATGAAGACGAAGCCGCCGGGGAGGGTGGCGCGCCCGGCACCCGTATTCGGGGGCTGCGGCCATCCGGACGCTTTCGCGTTGCGGAGGAGCGGGACGTTCGTCGCACGGGCGTGCCGCCGCGCATGTGCCGTGTCTTTCAGCCGCTTCAGCCCGCCCCTCCCGGCCCGCACCCACGTCATACAGACAACGCCACAAGGACGGGCCACGCATGTTCACCACCCTTTCGTTCCGCACCAAGCTCATCGCGGGGTCGCTGCTCATGGTGCTGGTCACCATGTCGGGCATGCTGGCCACCAGCCTCGCGGACGCCCGGCGCGGCTACCTTGCGCAAGGGCGCGCGTCGCTGCGCAACGTCTCGCAGATACTCATGGAATCCGCAAAGTTCCAGGATACGCTGAACCGCAACAAGATCGGCTCGGACCTCAAGCTGATGCAGTTGCAGTTCGGCTTGGCCGGATTTCCCATCCCCGAGATATTCATGGAGGTGGAGGCAGAACTGCGCGACGCCGACACCAGCCAGCGGGTAAAGGCCACCCTGCCCGGCTTCAAGCTGGGGTCGGTGTATCTGCACGAAAGCACCGACCTCGTGGACCGCATCCGCGACCTGGCCGGGGTGGGGGCGTCCGTGCTGCAACTGCACGAAGGGCGGCTGGTGCGGGTCAGCTCCAGCGTGGCAGACCCTACCGGCAGCGCCCGCTGGACCTTTCTGGGCAAGGAGAACCCGGTGGCGGCGGCGTTGCTGTCCGGCAACGGGTTCACTGGCATCCTCAAGGTGGGCGGCAAATGGAACCTGGCTGCGTACGCCCCGGTAAAGGGCATGGACGGCAGCGAGATTCTGGGCGCCGTGGAAGTGGCCCGGCCCCTGCTGACGCCGGAATTCGCCGCCGCCGTGGTGCGCCACAACGTGGGCGGCAAGGGCTATTCCTTCGCCTTCGACGGCGCGGGCGTCATCCTGATGCATCCGGACCCGGCCATGGTGGGGCGCAACGTGCACGACCTGCCGTGGGGCGCGGCCTTTGGGCAGGGCGATGCCGTCAAGCCGGATGCGCCATCTTCTACGGGCGGCTCCCGCGCCATCATGTATACGCATGGCGGCGAGGAATACGAAGCCTGCGTGGACCGCTACACCCCCTGGGACGTCACCTTCGTCACCACCGTCAGCCGCGCCGATCTGATGGAAGGCGTGGGCGCGCGGCTGTGGCGCGGGGCGGGCATTGCCGCCGCCGTGGCCCTGCCCGTGGCCGCGCTGATCATCTGGCTGATGGTGCGCCAGCTCATGGAGCCCATGCAGCGGCTGGCCACCCTGGCCCAGCAGGTGGCGCGCGGCAACTTCGACTACACCTTCGACTACGCCGCCGACGACACCATCGGGGCCACCGTGCGCGCGGTGCAGGCCATGGTGGGGGAAATCCGCATGCGGCTCGGCTTCAGCCAGGGGGTGCTGGGCGGGGTGGTGGTGCCCTGCGTGGTGGTGGACCTTGGCAACAAGATTACCCACGTCAACGCAGAGGCCCTGGCCGTGCTGCGCCGCGAAGGGACCCCGGCGGACTGGAACGGCCGCCAACTGGGCGAACTGGTGCACGGCGGCGGGGCCGACGCCGCCCGCCCGGTGCTGACCCGGCGCAGCATGGAGCGGCGCGGGCGGGTGGCCGAGGACGTCACCCTCGACCCGCAGCGCAACGGGTGCGAGGTGGTGCTGCACATGGTGGCCACGCCCATCTACGACCTGGACGGCGAGTTGATGGGGGCCATCTCCATGTGGGTGGACCTGACCCACGAACGCGCCCAGCACGCCCGGCTGGACGCCCAGAACGCGGTCATCGCCGCCACGGCCCGCGAGGCGGAGGGCATCGCCCGGCGCGTGGCGTCCTCCGCTCACGAACTGGCCGAGCAGGTGGCCCATTCCAGCGACGGGGCCGCCCGCCAACTGGTCCGCGTGGACGAGGTGACCGCCGCCATGAACCGCATGAACGACGCCGTGGCCGAAGTGGGCCGCCGCGCCGCGCTGGCCGTGGACATGGCCGCCTCCACCATGAAGGTGGCCGAGGACGGCCGCGACGTGGTGCGCGCATCCATAGACGTCATGCACCGGGTGCACGGCCAGGTGGGACGGTTGCAGGAAAACGTGGCGGAACTGGGCCGCGAGGCCGATTCCATCGGCCAGATCATGGGCGTCATCAGCGACATCGCCGACCAGACCAACCTGCTGGCCCTGAACGCCGCCATCGAGGCCGCGCGCGCCGGAGACGCGGGGCGCGGGTTCGCCGTGGTGGCCGACGAGGTGCGCAAGCTGGCGGAAAAGACCATGAGCGCCACCAGCCAGGTGGGCGAGCGCATTCGGGCCATCCAGCGGGCCACGCGCGGCTTCGTGGAGAGCACCGATTCGGTGGCCGGTGCGGTGCGCGAAAGCGACGCGCTGGCCACCCGGTCCGGCGGGGCGCTGGATGATATCCTGGCCCGCATCGGCGAATCCGGCGGCGAGGTGCGGGCCATCGCGGCCATGGCCGAGGCGCAGTCGCGCGGGGGGGCCGACGTTGGCCGCGCCGTGGCGGAGGTGGACGCCATCGCGCGCGAGACCGCGCAGGGCATGGCCGAATCGGCCGGGGCGGTGGCCGGTCTTTCACGGCTTGCCGGAGAACTGCAACATGCCATCGACGGCATGGCGTCCGGCACGGATGACGCAGCCTGCCGTGATGACAGGGAATCGTAGAATGCGGAAATGCGCTGGACGCGGCCCGGCCACCGGCTATACTGCGATGACACAGGATTGTAACGGTTGGCACAACTGGCCGTAACCTGCCGTGGATAGTTCTTGTGGCGCGTTGACGCTGACATCGAACACAACCATTCCCGAGAGGGAACCGTCAGGGAGGTCCTACATGAAGTCTCTCAAGAAAGTGGCGCTGGCCGCCGCGCTCGTGCTGTCGCTGGCCGGTGTGGCCGAAGCCCGCGACCAGATCCGCATCGTGGGTTCCAGCACCGTGTATCCCTTCTCCAGCGCCGTGGCCGAAGAATTCGGCGCCACCAACAAGCAGTTCAAGTCGCCCGTGGTCGAATCCACCGGTTCCGGCGGCGGCCACAAGCTGTTCTACGCGGGCGTCGGCCCCGACACCCCGGACATCACCAACTCCTCCCGCCGCATGAAGGTCGAGGAACTGGAAACCAACATCAAGAACGGCGTCACCGAGATCACCGAAGCCAAGATCGGCTTTGACGGCATCGTCATCGCCCAGAACATCGGCAACGCCGACATGGATCTTTCGCTGAAGGACCTGGCCCTGGCCGTGCTGGAAGAAGTGCCCGTGGACGGCAAGCTGGCGCCCAATCCCTACAAGACCTGGAAGCAGCTGAACCCGGCCCTGCCCGATCGCAAGATCGTCATCTACGGCCCGCCCGCCACCTCCGGCACCCGCGACGCCTTCGTGGAAATGGTGGTCGAAAAGTTCACCGGCAAGGACGAGACCTTCAAGGCCGTGCTGGGCAAGGACGCCGCCCAGTACAAGAAGATTCGCCAGGACGGCCCCTACGTGCCCGCCGGTGAAAACGACAACCTCATCGTGCAGAAGCTGACCAAGGACACCGAGGCCGTGGGCATCTTCGGCTACAGCTTCCTGGCCGAGAACAAGGACCGCATCAAGGGCTGCACCGTGGGCGGCAATCCTCCCACCTTCGAGAACATCTCCTCGGGCAAGTACCCCATCTCCCGTGCGCTGTTCTTCTACGTGAAGGACGCCCACATCGGGAAGATCGCGGGCCTGAAGGAATACGTGGAACTGTTCATGTCCGAGAAGATGATCGGCGATGCCGGCTACCTGAAGACCATCGGCCTCATCCCGCTGCCCGCCGCCGAACGCGAGAAGGTGCGCAAGGACGTGACCGGCTTCAAGAAGCTGACCGCCGAAGACCTGAAGTAGACATCGACCATACGTGCCGGGGAAGGGTTTGGCCTTCCCCGGCCTTCACCATTTCCGGGGGGTGCGCGCCCCCCGGCCAACGGGATCGCACATGACCATGGGAAGCGCGTTGCAGATGGCCCTGATGGCCATATTGCCGCTTTCGGTGCTGGCCTACATGGCCGCCCGGCGCAAGGCTGGCGCGGACAATTCGCGCGGCACGGAATTTCATTCGCCGCTCGTGTACTACGGGTGGTATTCGTGCCTGTGGGTGGCCCTGCCGTCCATGGGGTTGTTCGTGCTGGCGGGGCTGCTGCACCTGCTGCGCATCGCCACCGTGCCCGGCCCGGTGCTGGCGGGCGGGGGCGTGGCCCTGGCCGCGTTCGGCCTGGTGTGGTCGCAGCGGGCCATAGGCCGGGATTTCCGCGCCATCCATAGTGTGGAAGGCGCGGTGCGCTGGGCGCTCATCGGGGCCTCGTGCATCTCCATCCTCATCACCATCGGCATTGTGGTGTCGGTGGTGTTCGAGGCCATGCAGTTCTTCCGGCTGGTAAGCCTGTGGGACTTTCTGACGGGCACCAAGTGGAGCCCGGAGACGGCCTTTCTCATTTCCACCGGCCGGGCCGACGGCAACGTGGCCACGCCGGAATTCGGCTCGCTGCCGCTGTTCGCGGGCACCTTCTACATCACCGCCGTGGCCATGCTGGTTGCCGTGCCCATGGGGCTGTTCGCTGCGGTGTACATGGCCGAATACGCCAGCAAGCGCGTGCGGCGCATCGCCAAGCCCGCGCTTGAAATCCTGGCGGGCATCCCCACCGTGGTCTACGGGTTCTTCGCGGCCATCACCGTCAGCCCGTTCATCGTGCACCTGGCCGAACTGGTGGGGGTGGAGGCGGAATACACCAACGCCCTTGCCCCAGGTCTGGTCATGGGCGTGATGATCATTCCCCTCGTTTCCTCGCTGTCGGACGACGTGATCAACGCCGTGCCCCAGTCCATGCGCGAAGGCTCGTACGCGCTGGGGGCCACCACGTCCGAAACCATCCGCAAGGTGGTGCTGCCCGCGGCCCTGCCGGGGGTCGTTTCCGCCGTGCTGCTGGCCGTGTCGCGCGCGGTGGGCGAGACCATGATCGTGGTCATGGCCGCCGGGCTCATGCCCAACCTGACGTGGAATCCGCTGAAGAGCATGACCACCGTCACCGTGAGCATCGTCGATTCGCTCACCGGCGACCAGGCCTTCGACAGCCCGCAGACCCTTTCGGCCTTCGGCCTCGGCCTCGTGCTGCTGGTGCTGACGCTGGTGCTCAACGTGGTCTCGCTGGTGGTCATCCGCAAATTCCGCGAACAGTACGAGTAGGGGGGGGCAGCATGGCATCGTTGTTCGGCATTGACGAAAAGAAACTGCTGCGCAAGCGGCGCGCGGCCGAAACGCGCTTTCGCCTGTGCGCCATTTCCGCGCTGTTTTTGGCCGGGGCGTTTCTGGTGTTCTTTCTGTTCGACATCGGGCGCAAGGGCTACCCCGCCTTCCAGCAGGCGGAACTCCTGGTGACCGTGAACTACACGGCCGAGGCGCACGACAACCCCTACGCCGCCCTGGACGCGGATACGGTGCAGATCGTCTCGCGCAGCTTCACCCGGCTCATTCCGTCCATGATGGCCGAGAACAGCAGGCTCATCGGCACCTCGCAGCAACTGTGGGTGCTGGCCAGCGCGGACACCGACCAGTACATGAAGGGCAATCCCAACCGCCTGAAGCCCAGGCACCAGGCGCTGGTGGACAAACTGCGTGAAGAGGGCAAGGCCCGCCTTGCCTTCAACACCGGGTTCTTCGAGGCGGGCGATTCAAAGCTGCCGGAACTGGCGGGCATTCGCGCGGCGGCCGTGGGCTCGATCTACGTGCTGCTGATCACCCTGGCCATCAGCTTTCCCGTGGGGGTGATGTGCGCGGTGTATCTGGAGGAATTCGCGCCGGACAACCGGCTGACCCAGATCATCGAGGTGAACATCAACAACCTGGCGGCCATCCCGTCCATCCTGTACGGGTTGCTGGGGCTGGCCATCTTCATCAACTTCATGGGCGTGGCCCGTTCATCGGCCCTGGTGGGCGGGCTTACCCTGTCGCTGATGACCCTGCCCGCCATCATCATCAGCACGCGGGCGGCCATCCGGTCCATTCCGCCGTCCATCCGCGAGGCGGCGCTGGCCCTTGGCGCAACGCCGCTGCAGGTGGTGTGGCACCACACCCTGCCCCTGTCGCTGCCGGGCATCCTAACCGGCACCATCATCGGCTTGGCCCGCGCCATGGGCGAAACCGCGCCCCTGCTCATCGTGGGCATGATGGCCTATATTCCCGAAGCGCCGGAAAACTTCAGCAGCGCGGCCACGGTGCTGCCCGCCCAGATATTCACGTGGGCCTCCGATTCGCAGCGCGCCTTTTCCGAGCGCACCGCGGCGGGCATCATGGTGCTGCTGGTGTTTCTGCTGGGCATGAACGCCACGGCCATCTGGCTGCGCAACAAGTATGAGCGCAAGTGGTAGGGGCGCGGCAGGCGCTGCGTTGCACGACCGCTCCATGAATGAAGAAACGGCGGCTCCGCAGGGGGCCGCCGTTTTCGCGTGCGGGGGGGCGGACACGGTTGCCGGAAGCAGGCTTGGCCGTCACGGGCATCGGGAGAGGAAGATCGCCGTGACTTTTATTGACTTCGATTTTCATTTTCAATACACAAGGGGGGCCGCCGACGAGGCCCGTTTTGTGCCGATGACGCCGCCCCCCTGCGCCATGACCGCGAGGCGAACGGGCCGCAACCCCCGTCGGCGTCACGCCTGCTCCATGGCCGTAGCGCGTCTTCGTCCGAATTTGGCAGGATGCGCCCGGTCCGGCAGGGCGGCGTGCCCGGCATGTGTCTTCCCCCACATGGTGTCCGTCCGATACGCCTCGCTGCGGGAGCCGCCGGGTGCGCCGCGCCTTTCGGCGCGGTCGGCGTTCACGCGCCAGCCGCCATCCTTTCGACCCACGGAGATTTCATGATTCCTTCCCAGATAGCCCGCGCCCTTGCCACGCTGGTGGCCATCCGCCGTCCCGTGTTCCTGTGGGGCGCGCCGGGCGTGGGCAAGAGCCGGGTGGTGGCCCAGGTGGCCGCGAACCTCGGCATGGAGTTGCGCGACATCCGCGCCGTGCTGCTGGACCCGGTGGACCTGCGCGGCCTGCCCACCATCGATGCCGCCGGACGCGCCCGGTGGTGCCCGCCCTCGTTCCTGCCCGACGGCGGCCGGGGCATCCTGTTTCTGGACGAATTGAACGCCGCGCCGCCGCTGGTGCAGGCCGCCTGCTACCAGCTGATCCTGGACCGCCAGCTTGGTGAATACCGCCTGCCCGAAGGCTGGGCCGTGGTGGCGGCGGGCAACCGCGAGCAGGACCGGGCGGTGACCCATCGCATGCCCACGGCGCTGGCCAACCGCATGGTGCACCTGGACTTCGAGACCGACCTCGACGACTGGCTGGGTTGGGCGCAAGGGGCAGGCGTTCGTCCCGAGGTCACGGCGTTCCTGCGTTTTCGCCCGCGCCTGCTGCACGACTTCGACCCCGCCGTGGCCGACCGGGCCTTTCCTTCGCCGCGCACCTGGGAATACGTGTCCGACATGCTGGCCGCCGGGCCGGACGAGGCCGTGGAATACGACCTGGTGCGCGGGGCCGTGGGCGAAGGGGCCGCCGCCGAGTTCGCGGGCTTTTTGCGGGTGTGGCGCGACCTGCCGGAGCCGGATGCCGTGCTGGCCGCCCCGCACGACGCCCCGGTGCCCGACGAGCCCGCCGCCGCCTACGCCATCTGCGAGGCCCTGGCCCGCCACGCCGCGCCCGGCACCATGGAGGCGCTGGTGTGCTACGCCGACCGCCTGCCCGTGGAGTTCGGCGTGCTGCTGATGCGCGATGCCGTGCGCGCCGACACCACGGTGGTGGAAACCCCGTCCTTCGCGCGGTGGGCGCAGGCTAACGCCCACGTGCTGCTGTGAGTGGGGCCGTGCACCCGGAGATTGCCGACTTCCGCCACGACGGAAACGGCGGGTCAAGCGTCCCGGCCGCGACCCGCGTGGCGACGTTTACGGTCGCCGTATCCAGCCCGGCAACCGACCCCGCCGCCCGCGAACAGGAAAGCCAGGCCCACGCCCGCATGCTGCGTGCCCGCGCCGCGCTGGTGCTGGACCATCCCTTCTTCGGATCGCTGGCGCTGCGCCTGCACCTGAAGGCGGACCCGGCCTGCGGCGGCCTGTGGACCGACGGCGTGACCATGGGCTTCAATCCGCAACGGGTGGCCGCCATGAGCGACGCCATGGTCACGGGCATGCAGGCGCACGAGGTGCTGCACGTGGTCTGCGGCCACCACGTGCGCCGTGACGGCCGCGACGAAGGCCTGTGGAACCGCGCCTGCGACTACGCGGTGAACGGTATATTGCTGGACGCGGGCTTCACCCTGCCCGCCGGGTTTCTGGATGCTCCGGAGCACCGGGGCCGCTCGGCGGAAGACATTTACGCCGTGCTCTCGCGCATGCAGGAAGAAGAGAAGGGCGGCGGCACCGGCGACAAGGCTCAGGGCGAGGCCGAGGCCAACGGCGCGCGCTCCGGCGCGTCCGGCGACCAGCCGGAACAGGCACCGGCCACGCAGCGCCGCAGCGACCCCGAACAGGCCCCGCCGGAACTGCCGGAAGGCGACGACGCTGACGGGCGCGGCGGCGACCGCACGGGCGAGGGCGAAGGCCGCGACAACGTGGAAACGTCCTTTTCCGGCGAGGTGCGCGATCACCCCCAGTTGCAGGGTGACGCGTCCGACGCCGCCCGCCGCCGGGCAGAGCGCGACCTGCGCATCGACCTCGGGCAGGCGGTGCAGGGGGCGCGCTTCATGGGCGATTTGCCCGCCGGGCTGGAACGGCTGGCCGGGCAGACCCTGCACCCGCCGCTGGACTGGCGCACCCTGCTGCGCCGGTTTATCCGCCAGTGCACGGCCAACGACTATTCGTGGACGCCGCCCAACAGGCGTTACGTACACATGGGGCTGCACCTGCCGTCGCTGCGTTCGCAGGACCTGCCGGAACTGGTGCTGGTCATCGACAGCTCCGGCTCGGTGGACGCCGCCGCGCTGGCCCGCTTCTGCGGCGAGGTGTCCGCCATCCTGCAGGACTTCGACACCCGGCTCACGGTCATTTACTGCGACTGCGCAGTGCAGGAGGTGCTGTACCTGACCCGCTGGGACCTGCCCCTGCGCCTGACCCCGCGCGGGGGCGGCGGCACCGACTACCGCCCGGCCTTCGCCCGCGTGGACGCCGACGGCCTGCGCCCGGCCTGCCTGATCTGCCTGACCGACCTTGAATGCAACCGCTTTCCCGCGCCGCCGACGTACCCGGTGCTGTGGGCGTCCACCCGGCCCGTGGGGGCGGGCAGTTCCGACGACGCCCCGCCCTTCGGCGAGGTGCTGACCCTGCATGAAGGAGCCTGACCATGCGCATCGAATGGCGCATCGACAAGCAGCGGGGCAACCTGCGCCCCGTGCTGCGTTACACCGTGTCCCTGGAACCGCATGAAAAGGCCCTGGCCGTGCCCCCGGTGCGGGTGCAGTCCACCATTCCCGAGCCGCCCGATTCGTGGCGGCCGCATTGCTACCCCGGCGAAAGCGAACGGGCGGGCGAGGCCCCCAAGGGGACGTATGTGCTGGATGCGCCCTCGCACGCGGGCCGCGAGGCGGAAACAACGCTGCGTCTGCCCTGGCGCGAGGACAACCGCTATCCGGAGGTGGAGGCGTCGTTCGCCCTGCTGCGTGACGCCTGCGAGGCGCAACTGACCAGCGCCCACGCCAGCGAACCCATGAACCTGCGCGGCGAGCTGCGCGCCACGGAATCCATGCGCCGCCACGTGGCCCCGGCGGTGGTTGCGGAGCGGTTGTTGCGTCTGGCCCGGTAAGCCCCGACAGGGCGCGACAGGCGCTGCAGGAGCAACAGGCCGGGGAAAGTGCGCGGCCTGTGCGTCGCATGGTGTCTCAAATATTCTGGTCGTGTAGACTCCATGTGTGTGCGCCGCCCCATGCGTCCTTGCCGATGCATGGGGCGGCTGCGTGCTGTATGCGCCGTAGCGGATGCTTGCAAATCAAGTTTTCTTGATGTATGAATATCAAGGCATCCGGAAACGGTGCCCGGCGTGTGGAAAACCATGCGTCATAGTTCAAGAAATCCTGTGCGGGAATCCCATGTCGGCAGCACTCGACTACTTCAAGGCCCTTTCCGACGACACCCGAATGCGGCTCATGCACGTGCTGAACCGGCACGAGCTGAACGTGAACGAGTTGGTCTCCATTCTCGAAATGGGCCAGTCGCGGGTGTCGCGCCACCTCAAGATCCTGACCGGGGCGGGGTTGCTGGTCTCGCGCCGCGACGGGCTGTGGGTGTTCTACGCCGCCCCGGCGGAGGGCGAGGGCCGCGACTTTCTGGACGCGGTGGCCCCGTTCATCGCCGAGGACATGACCCTGCAGGGCGACATGGCCATGGCCGAGAAGATCATCGAGGAACGGGCGCTGAAGACGCGCCAGTTCTTCAACGCCATTGCCGAGGACTGGGACGAACTGAACCGCGAAGTGCTGGGCGAGTTCGACCTGGCCGGGGCGGTGGCCGAGGCCATGCCGCAGGCCCCGCGCTGCCGCGTGGCCGTGGACCTTGGCTGCGGCACCGGCACCGTGCTGGAACGCATGCTGCCCCGCGCCGAAGAGGTCATCGGCGTGGACGGTTCGCCGCGCATGCTGGAAATGGCCCGCCGCCGCATGGCCGACGCCGGGGCGCGCGTATCCCTGCGCATCGGCGAACTGGACCACCTGCCCCTGCGCGACGGCGAGGCCGACTTCGCGTCCATCAACATGGTGCTGCACCACCTGTCGGAGCCGGTGGCGGCCCTGCGCGAGATAGGCCGCACCCTGCGCACCGGGGGGCTGCTGTTCCTCAGCGATTTCGATCACCACGACAACGAGCGCATGCGCAGCGACTACGGCGACCGCTGGCTTGGTTTCGACCGGGCCGCGCTGACGGCCCGCCTTTCCGAGGCGGGCTTTGTCGTGCGCAAGGCAGACCTGCGCGAAGTGCGCAACGGCTTGTCGCTGCACCTGATTCTGGCCGAGAAGGAATAACGTCCTTCCGGCATGCGCAACTATACTCCCGTAACCATGGCGGCCGGGGTATGTCTTTCGGGGCAGGGGCGCGGCCGCGCCCTTTCCCGCACCACCCGTCCGGGGGCGCGGCGCGCCCTGCGCCGCCCCCAGTCGCGCGGGTCCCTGTCCGCATCACCACAGCAACCAAATCCTTCCCTACGGAGGCACACATGACCGATGCCAAGCGGGCGCAAGCCCTGGACCTTTCCCTTGCCAACAAGGTGGCCGACATGGCCCTGGCCGACTTCGGCCACAAGGAAATGCAGCTTTCCGAGCGCGAAGTGCCGGGGCTGATGGAACTCATCCGCATGTACGGCGTCAGCAAGCCGCTGAAGGGCCTGCGCGTCACCGGCTCCCTGCACATGACCATCCAGACGGCCATGCTCATCAAGACGCTGTACGAGCTGGGCGCGGACATCCGCTGGGCCTCGTGCAACATCTTCTCCACCCAGGACCACGCGGCGGCGGCCATTGCCGATTCCGGCATGGCCAAGGTGTTCGCCTGGAAGGGCGAAACGCTGGAAGACTACTGGTGGTGCACCGAAATGGCGCTGACCTGGCCCGACGGCAGCGGCCCCGACCTGCTGGTTGACGACGGCGGCGACGCCACCCTGATGATCCACAAGGGCGTCGAGGTGGAAGGTAACCCCGAACTGCTCAAGCAGGCCTACGACAACAAGGAATTCCAGATCATCATGGACCGCCTTGCCCTGGCCTACCAGAACGATCCGGGCCGCTGGCAGCGTGTGGCCGCCCGCGTGCGCGGCGTTTCGGAAGAAACCACCACGGGCGTGCACCGCCTGTACCAGCTGGAACAGGAAGGCAAGCTGCTGTTCCCGGCCATCAACGTCAACGATTCGGTGACCAAGTCGAAGTTCGACAACCTGTACGGCTGCCGCGAATCGCTGGCCGACGGCATCAAGCGCGCCACCGACGTGATGGTGGCGGGCAAGGTGGTGGTGGTGGCGGGCTACGGCGACGTGGGCAAGGGCTGCGCCCAGTCCATGCGCGGCTTTGGCGCGCGCGTGCTGGTGACCGAAATCGACCCCATCTGCGCCCTGCAGGCGGCCATGGAAGGCTACGAAGTGACCACCATGGAAAAGGCCGTGGAAGAAGGCGACATCTTCGTCACCGCCACCGGCAACTACAAGGTCATCACCGGCGCGCACATGGAGGCCATGAAGGACGAGGCCATCGTCTGCAACATCGGCCACTTCGACAACGAAATCGACATGCACTACCTGGAAACCACCCCCGGCTGCACCTGCCTGAACATCAAGCCGCAGGTGGACAAGTGGACCCTGAAGTCGGGCCGCTCCATCATCGTGCTGGCCGAAGGCCGCCTGGTGAACCTGGGCTGCGCCACCGGCCACCCCAGCTTCGTCATGTCCAACAGCTTCACCAACCAGACCCTGGCCCAGATCGAACTGGCCACCAACCCCGACCTGGAACGCAAGGTGTACATCCTGCCCAAGAAGCTGGATGAACAGGTGGCCCGCCTGCACCTGGCCCGCCTTGGCGTTACCCTGACCACCCTGACCAAGGAGCAGGCCGACTACATCGGCGTGCCCGTGGACGGGCCGTACAAGCCGGGGCATTACCGGTACTAGCCGGAGCCGGACCAATGATTGGAACGCCCCCGGGCCACGTGCCTGGGGGCGTTCTTTCGTTGTTGCTCTGGGGGATGTCGGTCTGGCTAAGTGCCGTGGCTGCCTTCCGGCCGCGCGGCAGCGGACGGGGTTTCCGCGTGGCCATTCCGGCATCGGGCTGCGTGACGGCAGGTGCGGCATTGCGTGTCGTTGCAGACTTCCAGTTTCAGATGCACCCCCGCCACGTCCGGGTTGTCACGGCGCAGCACGCCTTCAAGCCGCGCCGTGCATTGCTGGGCCTCGGCAAGGGACAGCCCGCGCGGCAGCACCACGTGCATGTCCACATAGATGTCGCGGCCGGACATCCACGCCCGCACGGCATGGACCGAAAGGCAGTCTTCCGAGGTCGCGTGCCGCAGCGAGTTGTTCAGGCGCTGGAGAAGCACGGCATCCGCTTCGTTCATCAGCCCCTTCACGGCATTGCGCACCAGCCCGTAGCCCGTGCGCACGATGTGCAGGGCCACGGCGCAGGCTATGGCGCCGTCCATCCACAGCCAGCCGGTCAGGCGGACGGCGGCCAGCCCGGCCAGCACCCCGGCGGTGGTATACACATCGGTAAGGATGTGCCTGCCGTCGGCGATGAGGGCCATTGTGTTGGTGCTCCTGCCCACCCGAAGAAGGTGAAGCGCCAACACCAGATTGGCCGATGACGCCAGCACCGAGATGGCCAGCCCCATGTCGAGGCGGGTAAGGGGCAGTGGATTGATGATGCGGGGCGCGGCCGTGATGATGATGCCGATGGCCGCCGCCAGGATGAGCGTTCCTTCGAAGAGCACGGAAAAGTATTCGATGCGGCCGTGTCCGTAGGGGTGATCCTCGTCCGGAGGGGTTTGCGCCACGTGAATGCTCCACATGGCGAACCCGCTGGCAAGCACGTTGATGGTCGATTCCAGGGCGTCTGTGAGCAGGGCGGCTGAACCCGTCACCAGAAAGGCCAGCGATTTGAGCAACAGCACCAGGATGCCGACTGTGAATGCAGCCGCGATCGCCTTGCGGGGCGCGTTTCCGGTGTCGTTTTGTCGCATCGTCGCCTCCACGGGAAATGGGCCGATCTCCGGAGGATGGTGTGAACAGGCTATGTTGCCGTTGCCCGAAAATCCATGAGTATTCGCATCCGGGATGGTGGCGCGGTGGCGGCGTGCGGCAGCGGCTTTGCGGTGCGTGTGGCGCACGAATCGCGAGTGCGGCAGCAAAGGGAGCCTGACCGTCGCATCTTCACGCGCTGTGGCGTGTGCGTGCTGCTGCCCGAAGGGCGCCTGGTGAACCTGTTCTGCGCCACCGGCCACCCCAGCTTCGTCATGTCCAACAGCGTCACCAACCAGACCCTGGCCCAGATCGAACGGGCTGCCAACCCCGACCTTGAACGCAAGGTGTACATCCTGCCCAAGAAACAGGATGAACAGGTGCACCACCTGCACCTGGCCGCCTTGGCGTTACCCTGACCAAGGAGCAGCCGACTACATTGGCGTGCCATGGACGGGTCCTACACGTCGGGGCATTACCGGCACTAGGGGGGTGGGAAGGTGCAGAGCGCGAATGCAGTCGCCTCCGGGGGGAACTCCCGGAGGCGGTCCGCGTTTGGTGCGGGCAACATCCTGTCCCGTCTTTCCGGGGGCGGGTTCGTTCGCCGCAGGCATACCGCGCCAGTATTTCTCGCATTATCATCGCGCTCCCCCGCCCATCCGTCGTATCGTGAAGATGGCGAGGACCGGCACAGCACAAGGAAGGAGACGGTCATGCGGAAATCGATCATCGTTCGGCTCCTGATCATCGTTGTCATCGGGCTCGTTTTGGAGGGCGGGGCGTTTCTCGGATACGTCTCGTTCGATCTCTCGCGGTTCGCGAGGCAGCAGGCGGACCAGACGCGCGAGACCATCTATGACCATGAAAAGTATTCGCTGCGCGACATGGTGGATTCGGCCTACAG
The DNA here is from genome assembly GCF_003402415.2 of Nitratidesulfovibrio sp. HK-II. Lineage (NCBI taxonomy): Bacteria > Pseudomonadati > Thermodesulfobacteriota > Desulfovibrionia > Desulfovibrionales > Desulfovibrionaceae > Nitratidesulfovibrio > Nitratidesulfovibrio sp. HK-II. The sequence continues at coordinate 3,264,668 of NZ_AP036014.1, read as the reverse complement.
CATCGTGGCGAAATACCACGCCCAGTCGCAGGATGTCGAAGCGCTGAAGCGGCTGAAGGCTCGCGAACTGAAGCTGGTCGTCGAATCCGCCGCCAGCCTTGTGCAGGCCCACATGGCTGCCACACCCGCAGACCGCAAGGCGCAGGTCGCGCGCGAACTGCTTGGCATGCTGCGGGGGTTGCGCTTTGCGGGGGACAATTACATCTGGGTCAACGACCTAGATACCGTGGTGCTCATGCACCCTGTGTCGCCGCAACTTGAAGGAAAGGCCCAGCGCGGCCTGCGCGATGCCCGGGGCAAGGCCATGTTCGACGAATTCGTGGCCGTGGCGCGCGGCAAGGGCGAGGGCATGGTCGATTACATGTGGCCCAAGCCCGGGCAGAAGGAAGCCCAGGTGAAGGTGTCGTTCGTCAGACTGGTGCCGGAACTGGGCTGGGTCATCGGCGCGGGGGCCTATTTGGACGACATCACGGGAGAACTCAAGCGTGAGGCCCTGGACCAGATCGGGCGCATCCGGCTTTCGGACGGCAATTATTTCTGGGTCAACGACCTCCAGCCGCACATGGTGATGCATCCGATTCAGCCGGAGCTTGACGGCACGGACCTCAGCCAGAAAACGGACACCACGGGCAAGCGTCTTTTTGTCGAGATGGCGCAGGTGGCCCGTGACAAGGGCGAGGGCACCGTCGCCTACCGGTTCGGCAAGCCCGGCAAGGGGGGCGACTACCAGAAGCTGTCCTACGTGAAGCTGTTCCAGCCCTGGGGCTGGGTGATCGGCATGGGCGTCTACATGGACGAGGTGGACGAGGAAATCCTGGCGGAACAGGCCCGCTTCAACAGCGCCATCAACGGCCTCATGGGGCGCAGTGGGCTGATTGGCCTGTGCATCGCGGCGCTCATGGTCGGGCTGGTGGTGCTGTACATTCACCACAGGCTCAAGCAGCCTATGGGCCAGCTTGTGGGCTACGCCGGGCAGGTCGCCTCGGGCGATCTCGACGCGACCGTCAGTGGCCGGTTTCGGGGCGAGATACAGCAGCTTGCCGATGCGTTGTATGTCATGGTCGCAAGTCTCAAGGAAAGAATGGAGGAGGCGCGGCAGAAAGGCCGACAGGCCGAGGAGGAGGCCGCCCACGCCCGCGCCGCCACGGCGGAAGCCGAGGAGGCGCGGAGCAGGGCCGAGCACGCCAAGGCCGAGGGCATGCTGGCCGCGGCGGGCATACTCGACGCCATCGTGTCCTCGCTGACGCAGGCCTCGCGGCAGGTGGCGGATCTTTCGACCGAGATCAGCACCGGGGCCGAAGGGCAGCGGAGCCGCATAACGGAAACCGCCACCGCCATGGAAGAGATGAACGCCACCATCCTCGAAGTGGCGGGCAACTCCGGCAAGGCCGCAGAGAACGCCGACCACGCCCGCTTGCGGGCGCAGGACGGTGCCAGCACCGCCAACGCCTCGGTAACCGCCATCGAGGAGGTGCAGAAGCTGGCCGTGGCGCTGAAGTCCAACGTGGCGGAACTGGGCGTGAAGGCCGAGGCCATCGGCCAGATCATGAACGTCATCAACGACATCGCCGACCAGACCAATCTGCTGGCGCTCAACGCCGCCATCGAGGCCGCGCGCGCCGGAGACGCGGGGCGTGGGTTTGCAGTGGTGGCCGACGAGGTGCGCAAGCTGGCCGAGAAGACCATGAGCGCCACCAAGGAGGTGGGCGAAGCCATCGGGACCATCCAGCAGGCCACGCGCGAGAACACCAGAAGCGTCGAGCACGCCGTGGCGGCCGTGGACAAGGCCACGGAACTGGTGGTGCTTTCCGGCAAGGCCCTGCGCGAGATCGTCCAGCTTTCCGAGCATTCGGCGGACCGGGTGCGCTCTATCGCCACGGCGGCCGAGGAGCAGTCCGCAGCCAGCGAGGAGATCACCCGGGCGCTTGAGGAAATCAACGCCCTTTCGGGCCGGATCACCGACGGCATCGGCCAGGCGGCGGACGCGCAGCAGGAATTGAACCGCCAATGCCTGAAGCTCAAGGAACTCATCGACAACATCAAGCGCGAGAACGGATAGCGCGGCCTGTCCCGCTCCGGGGCCGCCCCGGGCATGAAGTAAACCGCCTTCGGGGAATATCCTCCGAAGGCGGTTTTGCTTCAGGCCTTTCTGGCCGGAGCGTCCTGCGTGCCGTCGGCATCATCCTTCTGGCGCGCCCGGCGCTCTTGCAGGGTCAACCCGTCCGTGCCGTTGCCGCATAGTCTGCGCGGGTTGCCGCACAGAGGGCACGAGCAGGGCTTGCGCGTCTGCCCTGCCTTGCCGATGCAACGAGCCGTCGGGTTCTGGTAGTCCCATAACCGGACCATGCGCGTGCCATCGCGTTTGCGGCGGCGCAGGGATTCTCTGGAAAGCATGTCTCCCCCTCCGGCACCTTCCGCGCCGGTATCCAGGCAACGGTCGTCAGCCGATGCGTGGGTGTTGTCCGCGTGACCTCGTCTCGTGCGTCAGGGGTTCCGCCCCGGCGCCCGTGGCCATCCGATGTGCTTCCGGATGCTCCGGCCCGGATCGCGGGCCGGTCGCAGGCTTGATGCAACGGCGCCGCGTGCGCATGGCTCCCGCAATTCGCGGGGGGGGCAGGGGCGCTGAACCGATACTACACGATGGATGGACGCTTTTCGAGTCCCTGCGCGGTGCCAGGCAGGGCCAGGAAATCCGTTGCCGCGCTCCCGCGCGGCCATGCCCGGGCACGAGCCGGGATGCGGGCCTGTCGTTCACGCCCTGACGCTACGCTGCCCCTACCTTCCACCCTCTGCCCCGTTCCCACCGCTTCGGAAATCGCGTATTGTCCAGCGTGACTGTCCCTAACGAGCAAAACCCACGAGGCATGACCATGAAGAAATTGATCAATGCAGTGGAAAACGTGGTACGCGAACAGTTGCAGGGCATGGCGGCGGCGCATCCGGAACTGCGGGTGAACATCGACCCGCACTTCGTCTGCCGCAAGGAAATACCGCAGGGCAAGGTGGCCATCGTCTCCGGCGGCGGCAGCGGGCACGAACCCATGCACGGCGGCTTCGTCGGCCACGGCATGCTCGACGGAGCCTGCCCCGGCGAGGTGTTCACCTCGCCCACGCCCGACCAGATGTACGAGTGCGCAAAGGCCGTGGATCGCGGCGCGGGCGTGCTGTTCATCGTCAAGAATTACACCGGCGACGTGATGAACTTCGAAACGGCGGCAGAACTGTGCCACGCCGACGGCGTGAAGGTGCAGAACATCCTCATCGACGACGACGTGGCCGTGAAAGACAGCCTGTACACGGCCGGGCGGCGCGGCGTGGGCACCACCGTGCTGGCGGAAAAGATCGTGGGTGCGGCGGCGGAAGCCGGGTACGACCTGGACAAGTGCGCCGACCTGTGCCGCAAGGTGAACCAGTACGGCCGCTCCATGGGCATGGCGCTGACCCCCTGCACCGTGCCCGCCGCAGGCAAGCCCACCTTCGAACTGGCCGAGAACGAGATAGAGATCGGCATCGGCATCCACGGCGAACCGGGCACCCAGCGCGCCCCCATGAAGCCCGTGGACGAACTGGTGCAGATCATGGCCACCACCATCATCGACGACCCGGCCTACACCCGCACCGTGCGCGAGTTCGACCGCGCCAGCGGCCAGTGGGTGGACAAGTCCCTGACCGATGCGCCCTTCGCCAAGGGCGACAAGGTCATCGCCTTCGTCAACAGCATGGGCGGCACCCCGGTCAGCGAACTGTACGCCGTGTACCGCAAGCTGGCCGAAATCTGCGGGGCGCGCGGCATCTCCATCGTGCGCAACCTGATCGGCCCGTACATCACCTCTCTGGAAATGCAGGGCTTTTCCATCACCCTGCTGAAGGTGGACGACGAGATACTGAAGTTCTGGGATGCGAAGGCCGTCACTCCCGGCCTGCGCATGGGCTAGGGTGCGCTGCGGTCCTTTTGCCCTTTGCTGTCGTCGGAACGCGCGTTCATTCCGGTCACGCACCGAAGAGTGCGCTCCCTTCATGACCACGCGCCCCTCCTTGGCAAAGAACAAAAATCCGCGCAGCGCACGGCGATCGCTAGCGACATAGCGCATGCAGAACGCCGATGGCCTGAGAGAGGCGCACCGTAACATGTGGCGTGCGCAGCCAGGCAGAGTCTGCGCTGACGCACCGCAACCAGAACAGTTCCCTTACCGACCAGGAATCCCGGTCCGGCGGATGGCATGCCTGTCGTCCGCCGGACCGGAATCCGTACACGCGGATGGCGGTTCACGCCATTTCCACCAATTCACCGCAGCCTCCCACAAGGATGCCCCCATGCAGATCACCCGCGACCACATCCTCACATGGCTCGCCAAGCTGGGCGATATCATGCGCGATAACCGCTCGTATCTCACCGATCTCGACGCCGCCATCGGCGACGCCGACCACGGCATCAACATGGACCGGGGCTTCAGCAAGGTGCAGGAAAAACTGCCCACCTTCGCGGACAAGGACATCGGCGCGATTCTGAAGGATACCGGCATGGTGCTGCTGTCCACCGTGGGCGGGGCCAGCGGCCCCCTGTACGGCACCTTTTTCATGAAGGCCGGGCTTGCTGTGGCCGGCAAGGACGCGCTGGACGCCCCCGACGTGCAGGCCCTGCTGGACGCCGGGGTAGAGGGCGTTGTCTCGCGCGGGCGGCCCGTGCTGCACGACAAGACCATGTTCGATGCCTGGAAGCCCGCCATTGACGCCTACCGCAGCGCCGTGGCGGGCAGCGGCGACCTGTCCGCCGCGCTGGATGCCGCCGTGGCGGCGGCGGAGGAAGGCATGCGCGCCACCATACCGATGCAGGCCCGCAAGGGCCGCGCCAGCTATCTTGGCGAGCGCAGCATCGGCCACCAGGACCCCGGGGCCACCTCCACGGTGTTGCTGCTGGCCGCCCTGCGCGACGTGGTGCGGGGGTAGCCCATGGTCGGCATCGTCGTCGTCACGCACAGCGCCGTGCTTGGGCAGGGCGTGAAGGAACTGGCGGAGCAGATGACGCAGGGCCGCGTGCCGTTGGCCGTGGCGGGCGGCATCGACGACCCGGAACACCCCATCGGCACCGACCCCGTACGGGTCATGGCCGCCATAGAAGAGGTGCAGCAGGGCGACGGCGTGCTGGTGCTGATGGACCTTGGCAGCGCGCTGATGAGCGCGGAAACCGCGCTGGACCTGTTGCCGCCGGAAGTGGCGGCACAGGTGCGGCTGTGCGCGGCCCCGCTGGTGGAAGGCGTCATGGCCGCCGCCGTGCAGGCGTCCATCGGGGCGGATCTGGAGACGGTTGCCCGCGAGGCGGAATCCGCCCTAGCGGCCAAGGCGGAACTGCTGGGCATGGCCCCGCCGCAGGGCGAGGCCGCGCCGGATGTCGCGCCGGATGCCGCTTCCCCCGTTCCCCCAGCTCCCATTGTCGCGGGCGGCCAGGAGCTGACCCTGGTGGTGCCCAACCGCCTTGGGCTGCACGCCCGGCCCGCCGCGCGCATCGTCACCGCCCTTGGCCCCTTCGTGGCCGACGTGCACCTGGTGCGGGGCGACCGGGTGGTTTCCGCCCGCTCGGTGAACCGCATCGCCACGCTGGCCGTGCGCGGCGGCGACACGGTAACCTTCCGGGCCACCGGGGCCGACGCCGCGCACGCCCTGAAGGCATTGGCCGACCTTGCGGCGGAGAACTTCGGCGATTTGCCCGACGCGGCCATGTCGTCCGGCAAATCCATCACGGCTGGACCGGACGGACAGGGCAAACCCGCTGCGGCGGGTGCGCCCGCCGCCAGGGGCGGCGTACCCGCTTCGCCGGGCATTGCCATGGGGCCAGCCGTCTGGCACCGCCCGGCATTCGATGCGCCGCCGCCTAGCCTCGTGGCGGGTGACCCGGACAGCGAGGCCGCCCGGCTGGAAGCGGCGCTGGACGCCGCCCGCAAGGAACTGGCCGCGCTGGAGCGGCGCACCGCCGCCATGGCGGGCAAGCAGGAGGCGGAAATCTTCGTCATGCACCGCCTGCTGCTGGATGACGCCACCATCGCCGGGGATGCGCGCCAGCGCATCGCAGAGCGGCACGAACCCGCCGAGGCGGCATGGTATGCGGTGATCGACCTGGCGGCGGAAAGTTTCCGGCAACTGCCGGAAGGCTACATGCGCGAACGCGCGGCCGATCTCGTGGACGTGGGCGCGCGCGTGCTGCGTCTGCTGACCGGCGCGCCGCCTTCCGGCCCGCGACTGGACCGGCCCTCGGTGCTGCTGGCCGCCGACCTTGGCCCCTCGGACATGGCCCATCTGGACCCCGCGCTGGTGCTGGGCATCGTCACCGCGCAGGGCGGGGCCACATCGCACGCGGCCATCCTGGCCCGGTCCATGGGCATTCCGGCGGTGGCGGGCGCGGGCGCGCTGGCCGCCAACGTGGCCGACGGCGTCACCGTGGCGCTGGACGGGTCCACCGGAGAGGTGTGGATTGCCCCCGCGCCCGACGTGCGGGCGTCCATCGAATCCCGCCGCGCCGCGTGGCTGGCCGCGCGCGAGGCCGCGCTGGCCGGGGCCGCCCGCCCCGCCGTGACCACGGATGGCCGCCACGTGCACGTGCATGCCAACATCGGCGCCCCGGCTGACGCCCCCCCCGCGCTGAAAAACGGCGCGGAAGGCGTGGGCCTGTTCCGCACCGAATTCCTGTTCCTGGACCGCGCCGCCGCACCGGACGAGGAGGAGCAGCGCGCCGCCTACGTGGCCGCCGCCGCCGCCATGCCCGGCCTGCCGGTGGTGGTGCGCACCCTGGACATTGGCGGCGACAAGCCGGTGCCCTACCTGGGCGACTTCGCGGCGGGAGAGGACAACCCCTTCCTTGGGCTGCGCGGCATCCGCTTCTGCCTGGCCCGGCGCGAACTGTTCCTTACCCAGTTGCGCGCCCTGCTGCGCGCCGCAGCGGAACACCCCCTGCGGGTCATGTTCCCCATGGTGGCCCATCCCGGCGAACTGGCAGCCGCAAAGGCCATGCTGGAAGAGGCCCGAGCCGCGCTGGCTGCGGAAGGGTTGCCCCACGGCCCGGTGGAGGTGGGCATCATGGTCGAGGTGCCCGCCGCCGTGGCCCTGGCCGACCAGTTGGCCCGCGAGTCGGCCTTTTTCAGCATAGGCACCAACGACCTGGCCCAGTACGTCATGGCCGCGGACAGGGGCAACGCCGCCGTGGCCGACCTGTCGGACGCGCTGCACCCTGCCGTGCTGCGCATGGTGCGCGACACCGTGGCGGCGGGCAACGCGGCGGGCATACCCGTGGCCATGTGCGGCGAACTGGCGGGCAGCGCGGAGGCCATCCCGCTGCTGGTGGGGCTGGGGCTGGATGAACTGAGCATGAACGGCCCGGCCATTCCGCGCGCCAAGGACGTGGTGCGCGGGTGCGACATGGCGGCCTGCGCGAAGCTGGCGGAACGGGCGCTGGAACTGCCCGATGCCGCCGCCGTGCGCCGGTTGCTGAAAGGCGGCGGGTAGGCGGGCCGGGCGAGTTGTGACCACGGAATGCAAAGGGCCGCGCGATGGAGCATCGCGCGGCCCTTTCGTATTCAGGAAGGTCGTAAAACGTGACAAGGCGGAACCGTACGGAGACGGCGCCGCCTTGCCATAGCATTCAAAGGCCGTGCACAAGCACACGGCCGAAAGGCCGGACGTGCCGTGCCCGAAACCATCCTTTCCCGGAACCGACCCACGCCGGAAGAACACCCGGCGCGACGCGGAACATCGCGGGATAGGGGCGGGCATGCCCGAAGCCGCTAGCCGAACAGGTCCTGTTCTTCCTTGAGCAGCTTTTCGGCCACGGCGCGCGAGTCCACCTGGTACTCGCCGGACTCCACCTTGCTCTTCAGCGCGTCCACCTTTTCCTGGCGCACGTCGGGCGCGGCAAGGGCGGCTGAATACGCCTCGGTGCGCAGCTTGGCCTCGTCGGAAAGGCTGACCCGGTCACCCTGTGCGGAGGACGCGGCGTCACCTTCCTTGCGGGCGGCGATGCGCTTGGTCTGGAGCTCGGACTGCTCCAACTTGGCCCTGTACGGGTCCAGGTTCTTGAGATAGTTCTTGATTTCCATGGTAACCTCCCCGGGGGAGCATACCGTTTACCGGTTCGCTGACCGCCTAGAGCATGGTGTCGTCCACTGTTTCGAGAGCTATGTGCCACAGCCGGTCCAGGATTCTCGCCTTCTCCGCTGGCGCTACCTCGACGGGGCCTGCTGGCCCGGAGCGGAACACCTGAATGTCCAGCTGCGTCGGAGGATACGTGAAGGTGAGCGTTTCTCCCAGTTCCTTTTCCAGCTTCTGGCGAATCTCTCGTACGACGGGGTTGTCACTTCCCGCAAGCAGAAGGTTTTCCATGATCTCGCGAGCCACGCGTTCCACCATGAACCTGCGCTTCACCTCGGGAGGAATGGCGCTTTCCTCCTCGCCCGCCGCCAGACGCATGGCCTGCCGATAGCGGGCCAGCCTGCGTGCGGTTACAAGCTGCTTGTCGTAGTTCAGCAGCATGTTGCGAAGGTAAAACGAGTTCGTGGTCACGGTAGTCTCCCCTCGTATCGCCTATCGGCATTCCCGAGGGGGAACTTTAGGGGGCGGACGCATCTTTTCCGAAAAAATTTTTCGGGCAATGCGGTGAGGGAAGACCCGCCCATGCACTCACACCTCCTATCGGCGGCTGGCGCGGAAACATTAGGTGATTTTGAGGTGCGACTGCATTCTTCTGGGGTAGGTAGGGTTATCCCCCGGTGTGCATTGGGTGTTTCACGTACACATGGGGGGATATGAATGCACTGTCGCATGGTGGAGCGGGTACATGCATGCGGTATGGCGGAAGGTGGGCGTGCTTGCGCCCGGCGTCGCCATGGGGCATGACACGCGAAACGCGCAGCGTGCCGGGCCGCCCGGCCCGAAAAGGGGCCACGGATAGTGCGCCCCCCGGATTGGGGCGCGGACGCCGCATTTCTTCCCGGAGCCATGACCGCATGACCGATGTGCTTTCGATGACGCAAGCCTGCCCGGCGAATTCCGCCGATGTTTCCGACAGCGACGCGCCTGCCCTGTCCGCCCTGTTCGCCCCGTCAGGCGGGCCTTTCAGGGCGCTGGCCCCCGTGGTGCTGGCCTCTGGTTCGCCCCGCCGCCGCGAGTTTCTGGAGTCCTTGGGCCTTGCCTTCGAGGTCTACGGTAACGGCGCGGCCGAGCCCGACCCCCTGCCCGGAGAACCCCCGGCGGACTATGCCCGCCGCGCGGCCGAGGCCAAGGCAGCCTCGGTGTCCGCCGCCCGCCCCGGTTGTGTGGTTATCGCGGCGGACACGGTGGTGGCCCTGCACGGCGAGGTCATGGGCAAGCCGGAGAATCGCGCAGACGCGGTGCGCATGCTCACGCGGCTGGCCGGGCACACCCACGAGGTGGTCAGCGCCTGCTGCGTGGCCCTGCCCGGCGGCACGCGCGAAACCTTTCACGCCGTCACCCGTGTGACCATGTGGAATGCCCCGCCCGCCGCGCTGGCCGCCTATGCCGCCACGGGCGAGCCCGACGACAAGGCCGGGGCCTACGGCATTCAGGGCGTGGGCGCGTTTCTGGTGGAATCCATCGATGGTTCGTGGAGCAACGTGGTGGGGTTGCCGGTGGCGGAACTGGTCCGGCTGCTGCTGCACCATGGCGTCATTGAGCCCATGGCGTAGCAGGCAGCGGCGGAAATCGACGACGGGGACGCCCCGATACGCAGGACAGGGAGCACACGCATGAGCGCGACGAACGACAACGGGCCGGAACGCTGCACCCCGCCGGATGACCTTCAGGGGCTGGACAGGCTGGCGCTGGAGGTTGCCCGCGTGTGGTATGCCGGGCGCAGCCCGGTGGCCCCGGGCACCGTAGGGTCCGCCGTGGCCGCGCTGCTGGCCCCGTGGATGTTCCTGCCGCTGCCGTTGGGCTGGCGTGTGACGGCGTTGCTGGCGTTGTTCTGCGGCGGGGCCTGGGCTGCTGGCCGCGCGGCACGGCTGCTTGGCCGGTGCGACCCCGGCAGCGTGGTCATCGACGAGGTGGCCGGGCAGTGGACGGCCATGCTGCCCTTCGCCACGCTGTCGCCGCTGGGGGTGCTGGCCGCCTTCGTGCTGTTCCGCGTGTTCGACATCATCAAGCCGGGTCCGGTTGGGGCCTCGGAATCATGGTTTGCGGGCGGCCCCGGCATCATGATCGACGACGTGGTGGCCGGGGTGTGCGCGGCGGCCGTGCTGGCCGTGCTGTCGTGGCTGGGGCTGCCGGTCTGACGGCAGGGCAGGGCGGCAGGGCAGGGCGGCAGCGAAGCGCAGGCGGCGTTGTCCGCCGGGTCTTGAGAGCTTTTTGGGGCACAGCCTTGCGGCACGACGGCCCGCGCACCCGAAATCAGCGGGTACGCGGGCCGTCGTGCGTTGACCGCATGGCCGTCGTCAGCGGGCGTATGGATGGGGCGGGTCTCCGCCCGGCGGAGCAACCGGGCTCCGTGCGAAATCAGCCCCGCTCGGCCAGCGCCAGCCGGATGCCCAGGAACAGGAACAGCGCGCCAAGGCAGCGGTCGCCCCAGCGTGCGAACCGGCCCGCGTGCCCTCCGGCCTGGAAGAGGCTGCCCAAGCGGGCCGCGCCCCATGCCACCAGCAGGTTCACCACGGTGCCGTTGACGGTGAAGATGCACCCCAGCAGCAGGAAGGCCAGCGGCGACGGCGGCGCGCCCGCCATGCCGCCGTCCACGAACTGCGGCAGGAAGGCCAGGAAGAACAACGCCACCTTGGGGTTCAGGGCGTTGGTCAGAAAGCCCTGCGCGAACACCGCGCGCAGGGTGGTTCGTGGCGCGAGTTCCGAGCCTGGTTGCGCCCGCCGGGCAGACGCGGCGGGTGATGCGGCAGCCTTCGCCGTGCCCTTGCGGGCCAGCAGCAGGTAGGCCCCCATGTACAGCAGATAGGCCGCTCCCAGCATCTTCACCACGGTGAAGGCCGTGGCCGAGGTGGCCAGCACGGCGGACAGGCCGAAGGCCGCCGCCGCGATGTGCACGGAGCATCCCGCGCCGATGCCGAGCGCGGCCGCCACGCCAGCGCGCACCCCGTTCATGGTGGACCGGGCGATGATGTACAGCATGTCCGGGCCGGGGGTGATGTTCAGCAACAGGCCAGAGGCCGCGAACAGCCAGATGTCGTGCACGCCGTGCATGGGATGTCCTCCGATGTTTTCGCCCTCATGCGCCCCGTCCTTGCGGGCGTCAAGCCGCGACCGGGGGGATGACCGCTGGTCGGCAATGTGCGTTGTGTGCCTGTGGAAAATGTGCGTTGTTCAGGTAATATGTCAAATTCAAAAGGATTAATGGGAACGCCGCATGTGCGTTGCGTGGCGCGGAAGCTGGCAGGGGCGTCCCGCGCAGCCGTCTGGACCAGCTTCGGCCATAGTTGGCCACGCGACAGGAACACCGTGTGCGCAACGGTGTGCGTATCATGGGTATCTTGCTGATATGGCTGGCTTTTGGAAAAGACAGAATGCTGGGGGGCGGGAGGCATCCCCCGGCGGCCAGGCAGGATGGATAGGGAACAGTCGTCCGGGCTATTCTGGCGGCAGCAGACCCAGGGTGCGCAGTTCCGTGTACAGGCGTTCAAATTCCAGCGGCTTGACCAGATAGGCGGCAATGTGCCCCTGCTCGAAGGCGCGCAACGCGATGTTGATGTCGGTGACGGCGGTGGTGACCAGCACGGGCACCTGGGGCAGGCCGCGCTCCGCTTCCACGGTGCGGATGCGTTCCAGTACGGTCAGCCCGCTTTCGCCGGGCAGCATCAGGTCCAGCAGCACCACGCCGAAGGGGGTGTCGAGGTCCAGCGCCTGCATGTAGGCCGCCAGGGCGCGTTCCGCGTCGCCAGCGCAGTGGGTATCGAAATACCGGTTCAGCGCAAGGTTAAGAACGCGGGCGCTGAGGGCGTCGTCTTCTACGATCAGGGCTCGCATGGGGCCTCCGGGCGGTCCGCCGTGGCCGCTGGTGGGCGGTGGCATGGCGCGATTGCGTGGTACATCACGCAATGTAGCCCGGAATGCCCGGAGAAAGGAAGAATTGATTTGAGAGGCGCGTGCTGGCGGGCGTCCAAGAAACGGGGGCGGGGGCGGCGCGTGGCCGGGCCGCACCCCGAAGAAAGGCCCGATGGCGTCAGTCCTGGGCGTGGGGCGAGATGTGGCAGGCGTTCTTGGGGCACAGGCTGGCGTCGCGCATCAGGTCGGCCAGGGTGAAGCTGTTGAGCTTCTTGTACATGGCGCGCGAGGCTTCGTCCCAGATGGTGCGCGTCAGGCACACGGCCATGCGCGGGCAGCAGGGGTTTTCCTCGTCGCAGGTGTAGGGGGCCAACGATTCTTCCAGCGCGAACACCACGTCGCCCACGGGAATTTCCGCGGCGGGCTGGGTAAGCTGGTAGCCGCCGTGCGCGCCCAGTGTGCTGCGGATGTAGCCCGCCTTGCGCAGCACCCGGATGAGTTTTTCCAGGTACTTGACGGAAATACCCTGGCGCTTGGCGATATCGCGGATGGACACGGGGGCTTCCGTACCGTGCATGGCGATGTCGAGCAGCATGCGGGTGCCGTATCGGCTGCGGGTGGTCAGTTTCATGCGTGTGTCGTTGTGGTTTCGGCTCGCCCAGTCGTCTGCCAGTTGTCTGCCTGTTGTCGCGTGTCGTCTGGCTGTCGTCAGTGTGCCGACCGCGTAGTGTCCGCCTGTCGGTGGGCTATTCGCCCAGCGCCCGCCGCACGATGCCCAGCATCAGGTCCGGGTCGAACGGCTTGTCCACGGTGCCCACGGCGTTGGGCACCATCAGGTGCAGGCCGCCAAGGCCGGTCACCAGCACCACGGGGATGTGCGCGCCGCCGGGCAGGTCCATCAGTTCGCGGTACACGCGGGGGCCCCACTGGCGGGGCATTTCCAGGTCCAGAGTCACCAGGTCGGGCCGCCGGGCGCGTGCCATTTCCACGGCGTCGGGGCCTTCGGTGGCCGCGTCGGCCCGGTATCCGTTTGTCCTGAACAGCGAAACGAGGTAGGCGGCGATGTCCGGGTCGTCCTCTACCACCAGGATGGACTTAGCCAGAGTGTTCCGGGCCGTGGTGTTCCTGTCCTGGGTGGCGTTGGCCATGCGTCGCTCCGGGCCTCCGTTTGCGGGCCGGTCCGGGCCGCCGTTCCACCGTGCGAGGGGGAGGGGGCGGTCCGGCGGGCCGGGCGGGGGGTGGCTCTCCCCGCCCGGCGGCCGTGCAGTCGCGTGCGGCAGCGGACCTTGCCATGCAAGGCCCGCTGACCGGCTCGTTCTATTCGTCCTCTTCCTGCGGCTTCAGGTGCTCGGGCACGATGACCATGCTGATGAGCAGCGGCTTCAGGAACGACCAGCGGATGCCGATCTCGTATTCTTCTTCCAGGTCGCGGATGGCGTCCCAACAGTTATGGCAGGGCGCCACCACCAGCTTGCAGCCGGTGGCCAGGATCTGGTCGCGCTTGGTCTTCAGGGCCACGTTGCGCTGGTGGCGATAGCGGCCGATGCCGTTGAACCCGCCACCGCCGCCGCAGCAGTAGTTATGCTCGCGGTTGGGAGCCATTTCGTGGAAGTCTTCCGCGATGTAGCTCATGATGATGCGGGTATGCTTGGCAAGGCCGTGGTTGCGCACGTAGTTGCAGGAATCCTGCAGGGTCACGGGTTCCTTGATGCGCTTTTCCGGGTCGATTTTCAGCTTGCCGGTGGTCAGCGCCTCGGACACCCACTCCACGTAGTGCAGGAAGGGCACCGGGGTGCGGCCGTCGGGGCGGCCCGCCCAGTAGGGGCCTTCGATGACCGTGGCGCGGTGCGCGTGGCCGCACTCGGTGCCGACGACGCGCTTGGGCCGCAGTTTTTCCACGGCGGCGTACACCCGCTCCACCTGCATCTTGCAGCCCGCCCAGTCGCCGGCGAACATGGTCAGCGAGGTCTGTTCCCAGCCTTCGCTGGGCACGGTCCAGTTCTCGCCCGCCAGATGGAACAGGATGGCGGCCTCGGCCAGGTCTTCGGGGTAGTGCTTGGGCTCGCGGGCGTTCAGCACGTACATGGTGTCCGCGTCTTCCTTGTCGACGGGGATCTCCAGGCCCGGCCATTCTTCCTGCTGTTCCTCGGCCATCCATTCGCAGGTTTCCACCCAGTCTTCGGTGGTCACGTCCATCTGCGCCCCGTACACGCGGTGCATGCCGGAGCCGATCTTCAGTTCCCACGGCACGAAGCCCTGGGAGAAGAGCAGGCCGCGCAGGTAGCTGAACATGACGCCCATGTCGATGCCGTGGGGGCAGTACATGCCGCAGCGGTTGCAGCAGGTGCACTGCGACCAGGCCACCTCCATGGTGCGCATCATGAACGCGGTGTCCACCTCGCCCTTCTTGCGCACGATCTCGCCGAGGGTGGACTGGATCTTGTAGGCAGGCACCTGCTTGGGGTCGCGGTCGTTGACCCGGTACAGGAAGCAGCTGTCGGCGCACATGCCGCAGTGGGCGCAGATTTCCAGCCACGTTTTGGTACGCGACTGCAAGGTCTTCTGCAGCGAAGCCTTCAGGGCTTCGACATCGACCTCCATCTCCGCCATTTCCTTGTAGTATTGCGCTCCGCCCTTGTCACCGAGCAGGGCCTTGAGGTCCTCTTCGGTGTTGATCGGGCGTCTGTTGCAGAACGTTCCTTCAGGCATGGGATGCTCCTTTCGTGTCCGTCACTCGCATGGCACGATCATGGAACGGCCGGGGCCGCTACCAGGGGAAGGCCGCCCCGCGGCTGTAGCCGCCGCGCTTGATGGCATAGTCCATGCCTATCTGGCCGCGCGACATGAAGAACAGCACGATGTGGGACAGCTTGGTGAACGGGGCCACGATGAGCATCAGTTCGCCCGTGATGATGTGGGCGAGCAGCCACGCCTCGTAGTTGCCCACGTGCAGCCGGGCCACGAACCCGGTGACGAACGGCGCCGCCGAAACGGCGAGGATGAACCAGTCGTAGGCGGTGGTGAGGATGCGCACCTCGGTCAGGGCGATGCGCCGCAGCGCGATCATCACCAGGCCGATGATGGCGGCGACGGTCAGCGCGTCGGCGATGCCCATGGGCAGCGCAGGCAGGCTGAAGCCGAACCGCTCGGCCAGGATGATGTTGTGCCCCGCGAGGAACAGCGGCACCAGCACCGCGCCGATGTGGAACAGGAAGAACGCCACGGCGAAGAAGGGCTGTTCGCGCCAGCTCTGGGTGCCGAACGGCAGCATCCACTTCAGGGCGGAATGGATGCCGCCCTTCAGGCCGTGGGCAAGGTGCGGGCCGTAGGCCACGCGGTCGAGCTGCCAGCTCAGGCCGCGCACGTACCAGACCACGCGCGCCGTGAGGCCGCCGAAGAAGACCAGCAGCGCCACCCACAGCATGGGACCGGTGAGGAATGCGTACATGGTATGCTCCTATGGCCTAGTATTTGCGGATCTTTTCGTCGCGCCCGGTAAGGAAGAGCCAGTAGCACACGAAGCCCACCAGGGTGGCACCCATCAGCAGATAGGTGATGTTCTTGGTGTGCAGCATGAACTCGTGCAAGGTATGGATTTCCATTGCTCGCTCCTTCGCCCTAGTGGGCGTCCTTGTATTCGGGATGCTCGTACAGCACCGGCATGCGCGTGGCGATGAACCGGTAGACCGTGATGATGAGCGTCACGATGAACACCGAAACGCCGATCTCCATCCAGTGCGGGAAGTAGCGGTCGGCGGCGGGCAGATTCCAGTTGAAGGCGATGAGCGAGACGTTGAAGCGGTTCATCACGATGCCGAGCACCGCGTTGATGGACGCCACGCGCACCAGCGTCATGTTCCTTTCGCGCACGCCAAGGGCGTACAGGAACGAGGGCAGCGCCACGAAGCCGAACATTTCGACCAGGAACCACGCACCGTAGCCGGTGGCGAGATAGGCCCAGTCGTTGTCCATGGCGATGTCCATGGTCTTGATGAAGAAGTACCCGGCAAGCACGAACGAGGCCGCCTTGCCGAAGCCGAAGACCACGCCCTCGGCTTCCTTCAGGTGGGTTTCATCCATCTTGTGGTGCAGCCCGGCGTGGGCCAGGGTGCCTTCGAAGATGACCATGGAAAGGCCCGCCACCATGGACGAGATGAAGAAGAACACCGGCAGGAAGCTGGAGTACCACAGGGGGTGCAGCTTGCCCGGGGCGATGAGGAACAGCGCGCCCAGCGAGGACTGGTGCAGGGTGGACAGCACCACGCCGAAGATGGTCAGCATCAGGGTGAGCTTGACCACCACGTTGCGGATCTTGCGCAGGCCCAGCCATTCCAGCGCCGCCGGGGACCATTCCACGAACAGCACGGTAAGGTAGGTGGCCACGCACAGGCCCACTTCGAACAGCAGCGAGGTGGTGCCCTGCGAAAGCACCAGCGGGTAGGGCAGGCGCAGCGGATGGCCCAGGTCGTAATGCAGCGCCACGACCACGAAGAAGTAGCCGAGGAACGCCGTGGTGATGGCCGGGCGCACCGCCGAGTGGTAGCGCTTCATCCCGAACAGGTAGCACGCGGCCGAGGTGACGTAGCCGCCGGCGGCCAGGGCCACGCCGCACAAGAGGTCGAACCCGATCCAGATGCCCCACGGGTTGTTGTCCGACAGGTTGGATACGGCTCCGATGCCCTGGGTGAAGCGGATGAAGGTGATCACCGCGCCCACGGCAAGGATGATGGCCGTTATGATGTTGCCGGGCGTGAACAGGCCGTTTTTGGTGTTCGCGTCGTGCATGTTATGCGTCCTCCTTGCCTTCGCCGTCGGCATCGGGCGGGGTGTCCTGCCCTTCGGCGCGCAGCGCGGCGAACTTCTCTTCGAACGCCTGCTCTGCCTGCTCGATGGCCTTCTTGACCTCGCGGGTCACGGCGGCGTCCTTTTCCTTGGCCGCCTTGGCCAGCGCCGAGTTCATGGCGCTTTCGGCGTCGGCCTTGGCCTTGGCCAGCGCGGCCTGCACGGCCTCTTCACGTTCTTCGGCCGCAACCTTTTCCTTGCGCTTGGAGATGGCGTAGGCGCCGGTCAGCAGCACCGGCCAGATGCCCACCACCATGGGCACGGCGCCAAGGGCGCCTGCCGTGTACTCCGGCGCGGACTTGGTGCCCATTTCCTGCTGGCCCACGGCCTCGAACGGCGCGCCGGACACGTACATCCACGCCGTGCCGCCCATTTCCAGTTCACCGTAGATGTGGTCCTGGTAGCGGCCGGGGTTGCTGCGGATGCGGTCGCGCGCGATGCGCAAGAGGTCCTCGCGCTTGCCGAAGGTCAGGGCCTCCTTGGGGCAGGCCTCGACACAGCCGGGCAGCTTGCCTTCCTGCAGGCGCGGGTGACACATGGTGCACTTCTGGATCAGCGGGTCGAAGGCCTCGTCGTACTGGAAGGCGGGCACGTTGAACGGGCACGCCACCATGCAGTACCGGCAGCCTACGCACAGGCTGCCGTCATAGGTGACGGAGCCGTCGGGGTTCTTGGTGAACGCCTTGACGAAGCAGGCCGAGGCGCAGGCGGGTTCCAGGCAGTGGTTGCACTGCTGCTTGCGGAACACCGGGTGCTCCAGGCCCGCCACGTTGTACTTGTTGACCACCGTCCAGTTGTTCGCGTCGGTGCGGCGCGACTTTTCAAGCACCGTCAGGTCGTCGAACTTCACCTTGGGCGCGGGCAGCTTGTTCACCTCGTTGCAGCCCTGCTCGCACTTGCGGCAGCCGATGCAGCGGGTGGTGTCGTGCAGCACCCCGTAACTGTCCTTGTAGCCCTTGAAGCTCTGGTTGCCCGCCGCGACGGCCTGTTTCGCGCCTACAGCGCTCATGGCCGTGGAAACACCGGCGGTGCCCAGCAGGGTCAGGAATCTTCTCCTGTTCATGGATAACTCCTTACCGGTTTCCTATTTCGCGCGTTCCTTGTGACACTCGGCGCAGGCCGTGGCGGCGGGCTTCTCGATCTTCATCCGATCGTGGCAGCCCATGCACTGCTGGTGGTAGGCAGCCTTCAGGCCGGGGCGGTCGCCCTTGGCGGCGTCGAAGGGCTTGCCGTGGCAGCTGGCGCACTTGGGGGGCGTCTTGCTGAGGGGGCTGTTGTGATGGCAGCCCGCGCAGACGGTGGCCTTGTCGGTGTGGAACGTGGCGGCCAGCTTGTCGTCGCCGATGCCCGCCATCAGGGTGTTCACGATCTTGCGGTGCGGCAGCTTGGAGGCTTCGTACTTGTCGGACAGCACGCTGATGGTCACGAACTCGGGGATGTCGTCGGCGGGCAGGGTGCCCTTGGTGGTGCGGCGGGCGGCCAGGGTTGCGGCGGCCACTTCGGCGCGCTGCTCCTTGGTGGCCTTCAGCAGGCCGCCGTCGGCCACGGCCTTGGCGTCCATGCCGACGGGGTCGGCGTGGCACACCGCGCAGGCGGTTTCAGGCTGGGGCTTGGCCTCGGTCTTCATGAAACCGTGACAGCCAGCGCACACCGGTGTTTCCACCCGGTTGTTGTGGCAGCCCACGCAGCTCTTCATGGAGTCGGGCTGGTGCATGGCCTTCTCGACCTGCACGAAGCTGCCGTCCTTCACGCCTTCCAGCGTGTGGCAGGTGGTGCAGTTGTCGATCTTCACGTGGTGGCAGGCGCGGCAGGTGTTGCTGGCCGCTTCGTGCACCTTGTGGTTGAAGGCAACGGGCTTCATGGTGCCCTTCATGCCCTTGGGCGCGTTCTTGCCCACCTCGGGCAGGACCATGGCGGCGTCGGCCTGGCCGCGTTCCAGGCGGGGCACTTCGCGCAACACCTTGAACTTGGCCTGCATGGCCGGGTCATGGCAGCCGGCGCAGGAGACGGGGCCGCTGTCGGCCTTGGCCGGGGCGGCGGCCACGCTGCGGTGGCAGGTCACGCACTGGGTGTGCGCGGCCTCGCGCAGCGAGGGCTTCTTCTCCACGCGCGCGTCGCCGTGGCAGGCGCGGCAGGAGTCTTCCTTGTTCTTGCCCCACGAAAGCTTCTTGGCGGCTTCATCGTACACGTGGTGGCACGCGCCGCAGTTCTTCTGCGGGTCGTTCACGGGCGCGATGGCCTTGGAGGCCACGTGCCGGTAGTGCAGCGACTTGTCGAGGCCGATTTCCTTCCACGAGGAGGCAACCGGCTTCGGGTTGTGGCACGAGCGGCATTCGCCGTCCTGCGGGCCGGTCTTCTTGCCCGCCTTGGCCTGCTCGGTGTGACAGCCGATACAGTTCTCGTGGTAGATCTTCTTGAGGTCGGCGGCAGAGGTGTCCTCAAGGCGCATGAACCTGAGCGACATCTTGCCCTTGTCGTCGTTCTTGTGGCAGGTGGCGCATTCCTTGCCGGGCGCGGCGACCTTGGCCACGGCTTCGGAGTGTCGATCGTGCGGGAAGGTGACCTTCGGCAATTCCAGATCGCCGAATTTCGCCATGACGCCGATCTCCACCAGGTCGGCGCGCTGCTCGCCCGTGGAGCCGGGAAGGGGCTTCGTCGTGCCCCGCGCATCCAGCCCGAAAACCGTGACCGCGGCCACGGCGACCAGAGCTCCCGCCCATCGCAGCAGTGATTTCGCGTTCATCATAGTGGCAGTCCTTTGAAATGAGTGAAACGCTTCCTCTGACAACCCTCAGTCGTCGTGCCGCCAGCCGGTTCCCTGCGGCTTGCGCGGCGGCACGGTCGGACAGAGCCCTGCCACGAAGCCGAACTGCGCCGGCGCCCCCCATGCCGGGGCGCCCGCGTGGTCCGGGTCGTGGTTTCTCCCTGTGGCGTTCGCGGCTCCCGACGTGTGTCCTGTGATATCGCATGGTTGTGCGATGTTCGCAGGGCCCGTCGTCGGGGCGTTTTCGGCCGTTGGCGTCGGCCGGAACGCGCGCGAATACCCTACCTCTAGGGTATGGAATAATTCCTACCGGAGGGGTATGCGATAATCAAGGGTGCGTCAAGCACATTCTGCGAAAAATCGGGGTTGCTCGATGATGTCTGGGGTGTGTTGTTACATGTTGAAATAAAAACAGAAAATTTGGTATGTAAGCGGTTGCAAACTGGCCTTTTTCAGTCCGGATTAAGGCAGTACGCGGGGTGGCGGCGGGGCTTCTTTCCGGGGTGCGCGAAAAAAGAGGCGGAGTGCGCCAAAACGGGCTCCGGATGGCCGGAAAAGGGGGTGCGCCTGCCGGGTATGGGGTGCAGGTGGTCAAAAACGGGGGCAAGGCCGTGCTGCAGGGGCCACGCCAGGCGCGGCCGGACCGGTGTTGCGCGGTTGGCCCCAGTTGGCCGCTGTCGGTGCCTGTGCTACACGGGCACATGCGCACCTTCGTGAATCTTCCCCTCAGCTGGGTCGCCCGCGACCCCGCGTGGCTCGACCGTTTCGTGGCCGAGGCCATGCCGCCGGAACTGGGCATCGACACCTTCGCCGTGCAGAACCTTTCCAGGGACTGGCACCGGGAAACCGCGCGCAGGCTGGCCGATGCCGGGCTGCCCTGCGCGGTGCACCTGCCGTTTTTCGACCTGCATCCCGGCAGCCTCAACGACGGCGTGCTGGCCGCCAGCCGCGAGACCCTGCGCCGCGCGGCGGACCTTGCCGCACTGTATGGGCCGCGCCACCTGGTGGGGCACGCCGCCTTCGACCACAGCCAGCATGAGCCGGAACTGGATGCATGGCTGGAACGGGCCACGGGCACGTGGAGCGCGGTGCTGGACGTGTGCGACGCGCCCGTGCGCATCGAAAACACCCACGAGCGCGAACCCGAGCCGGTGGCCGCCCTTGTGGGCGCCCTGCCTGCCGACCGCGCAGGCATCTGCTTCGACGCCGGGCACTGGCACAGCTTCGCGCGCGGCGTGCAGCGGCGCGACCTGCGGCGCTGGCTGGACGCCTTTGCCCCGCGCCTGGCCCACCTGCACCTGCACGACAACGACGGCAGCGACGACCAGCACCTGGGCCTGGGCACCGGGTCCATCCCGCTGGATGACCTGTTCGGCGGGCTCATCGCGCGGGGGCTGCACCCCACCGCCACCCTGGAGCCGCACGACGAGGCGTCTTTCGCCGTGTCGCGGGCCTGGCTGGCTGCGCGGCCGCAGTATGCGGAGGTGCTTTCGCCCGTGTCCGCGCCCGCCGCGTAACCCGGCGGCAGGCCGCGCCCTTCGCGGCCCATGCCTTCTTTCACAACGCCAACGCGCCGCCCGGCATCTGCCGGGCGGCGCGTTTTTCATTGCGAATATGGGGATATAACAGGACGAATAGTATGGGAGTGTTGCGGACTGGCGCGATGGGAGCGCTCGGCCTACAGCCCGTCGGCGTAGTTCACGGGCAGCCAGGCGTAGCCCCCCTTGCCCGGGTCCCTGGCCCGCACCCGGCCCAGGCCCGGGAAGGGCAGGTGCGAACCGGCCACCCAGATATCTTCGGCGGCCACCTGGGGCAGCAGGCGCAGGCGGGTTTCCACTGCCTTTTTCTGGTCCACGTCGAAATCGATGGACACCTCCGGCCGGGCGAACTGCACCGGGGTGCTGTGGATGCTATCCGCCCAGAACAGCAGGGTCTTGCCGCCCGAAGTCACGCGGAACCCGCAGTGCCCCGGCGTGTGGCCAGGCAGATCCACCGAGGTGACAAACGGCAAATGGGCCAGAGGCGCGGCCCCCGGCGCGAAGGTGTGCAGCCTGCCGG
Organism: Nitratidesulfovibrio sp. HK-II; assembly: GCF_003402415.2. Taxonomy (NCBI): domain Bacteria; kingdom Pseudomonadati; phylum Thermodesulfobacteriota; class Desulfovibrionia; order Desulfovibrionales; family Desulfovibrionaceae; genus Nitratidesulfovibrio; species Nitratidesulfovibrio sp. HK-II. Next base: position 3,243,019 of record NZ_AP036014.1, on the reverse strand, counting down.
AATCCTTGTACGGGGCCAACGCCTTGCGCAGGGCCAGCAGCCCGGGCTTGCGGCCCTCCGGCGCGGCGGCCAAGGTGGCGTCGCTGGTCCAGTAGTCCAGTTCCGGCGCGCTCACGTGCACGCTGGCGTTGGGGAACACCGGCACGCCGGTGGCGTCCACCAGCCCCAGGGCATGGTCCGGGTGCAGGTGCGAGAGCAGTACGTGGTCGATGCGCTCCGGGGCGTGCCCGGCCGCGCGCAGGTTGCCGGGCAGGTGCCCGCCCCGCGCGCCGAAGAACGCGCCCGCGCCGGTATCCATGAGCACCCGGCGCGTACCGGCATCCAGCAGGAAGCAGTTCACGTTGCTGGTGGCGGGCTGCCCGGCCGGGATGCCCGCGTCTTCCAGAAGTTTGTCGATGTCCTTGCGGTCGGCCCCGTGCAGGATGGCCGGGTCGAGCTTGCCGTGGGCGTCGAACAGGGCGAACACGGCCACCTCGCCCACGGGCAGCCGGAAGAAGCCGGGGGCCTGTACGCCGCCCCCGGAATTGGCGGCCATGGCCGTGGCGGCGGGCAGGGTGGCCATGGTGGCCGCTGTGGTAAGTGAGGACAGGGGGACGAGGGCCAGCAACGACTGCATGAAGCGTCTGCGATCAAGCATGCGAGCCTCCGGAATGGTTGGGGCGGCGGCGTGTGTGGGGCGGGCTGGGAGGGAAGGGCAGGATGACGGACGCCCGCATGCTTCAAGATAGCATCTGGCGGCGCGCAGGCAAGCGGGCACAGGCAATATGCCAGCCACACCGGCCGCGCCAGCCGCAGCAGGGCGGGCACGGCGAAACGCGCCGCGCGACTATGGCGGACGGTCGGGGGCTTGCCGCCCGCCTTGAGCGGGTGCGTTCCGCCCCCGGCGTTTGGGCCTCGCGGCTATTCCCTGCTCGCGCCGCCGATGCCCAGCCGCCGCAAGATTTTCTGCAATGACACCCGCTCCAGCCCGGAAATGCGCGCCGCCTCCGAGATGTTGCCCTCGGTGCGTTCCAGCAGCCGTTCCACGTAGCGCCGGGTGAATTCGTCCACCACGTGGGCCTTGGCGTCCTTGTAGGGGGTCAGCGGCGGTTCGGCCACGGGCGCGGCGCAGTCGGCCGGGCCGCCCACCAGGCGCAGGTGGGCCATCTCCACCGTGTCGCCGGGGCAGAACACCGCCAGCCGCCGCACGAAGTTCTGCAACTCCCGCACGTTGCCGGGCCATTCCCGTCCGCACAGGCAGGCCATGGCCTCTGGCGAAAGGCGCTTTTGCGCTATCTGCATCTCGCGGCAGGTCTGGGCCAGAAAGTGGTCGGCCAGCAGGGGGATGTCGTCGGCGCGGTCGCGCAGGGGCGGGGTGTGGATGGTCAGCACGTTGAGCCGGTAGAACAGGTCTTCCCGGAATTCCCCGCTCTTGATGCGCGCCTCCAGCGCCTGGTTGGTGGAGGCGATGATGCGCACGTCCACCTTCACCGTGCCGCTGGAGCCCACCGGGCGGATCTCGTGTTCCTGCAACACCCGCAGCAGCTTGGTCTGGATGCCGGGCGAGATGTCGCCGATTTCGTCGAGCACGATGGTGCCCCCGGCGGCGGACATGAACAGCCCCTTGCGCGAGCGCTCCGCCCCGGTGAAGGCCCCCTTCACGTGGCCGAACAGCTCGCTTTCCAGCAGCTGGTCCGGAATGGCCGGGCAGTGCACGCTGACGATGGGCCGCTGCGCCCTGCCGGACAGGGCATGGATGGACGCGGCCACCAGTTCCTTGCCGGTGCCCGATTCGCCCCGCACCAGCACCGTGTAGTCCGACGCGGCCACCGCCGCGATGGTTTCCTTCAGCCTGCGCATGGCCGGGGTTTCGCCGATGAGCGAACGTTCCAGCCCGGTGCGCGACATTTCCTCGCGCAGCTGACGGTTTTCGCGCAGCAGGCGACAGCGCTCCAACCCCTTGGTCACGGCGCGGTACAGGTCCTCGCGGCGCACCGGTTTGGTCAGGAAGTCGTAGGCCCCGCTCTTGAGCGCCGTCACCGCCGTCTCTATGGTGCCGTGCGCGGTGAGCAGGATGACGCTGGGGGTCGCGTCCTGGGTTTGCGCGTGGGCCATCAGTTCCAGCCCGTCCATGTCGGGCATGCGCAGGTCGGTCAGCAGCACGGCCGGGTCGCTGCGGCCCAGCAGGTCCAGCCCGGCCCGGCCCGATGTGGCCACCAGCACCTCGGCATCGGGGAAGCCCGCGCGCAACTGGCGGGCCAGGCCGTTGGCGAAGTCCGCCTCGTCGTCCACCACCAGAATGGTCTCGTGGGGCGTGGTCATGCGTCATGCTCCGTGGGCGCGGCCGGGTGGTCGCGGTCCGCCGCTGGCAGGTGAAGGGTGAACACCGCCCCGCGCGCCAGTTCGGCCGGGGGGGCGGATGCGCCGGAATCGGGCCGGGCTGCTTCCGCGAACAGGGCGGCCAGGTCCACGCGGCAGGTCAGGCCATGCCCGTGCGCGGCCGGGACCTGGTTCGGCGGGATCAGGTCGGCCGGGGTCAGGTTGCGCGCCTCGATGCGGCCGCCCATGTCGCGCATGATGCCGAAGACCACGGCCAGCCCCAGGCCCGTGCCGCGCCCGGCGGCCTTGGTGGTGAAGAACGGGTCGAACAGGCGCGGCAGGTGTTCTTCCGGAATGCCGGGGCCGTTGTCGATGACGTGCACCACCACCTCGCCGTCTTCCGGCAGGTGGCGGGCGGCCAGCACCACCAGCCCGCGCCGCAGGGGGTGCGGCGATGCGGGCGGGATGCCCAAGTCGTCCCCGCCATCCGTGTTCCCGCCCGTGTTCCCCGCAGTGTCCGCCACTGTGCCTGGGCGGCAGGACCGGGCCTCACCGTCTTCGCCATTCGCACCGTTCGCGTCGTCCCGCAGGGCCGGAGCGTCGGTCTCCACCGCGTCCAGCGCGTTGAGCAGCAGGTTGGTCAATATCTGTTCCAGCCCGCTGCGGTCGGCCAGCACCTGGGGCAGGGGGGCGCAGCCAGCGCCGCCGTCGTCCGCAAGATCGGCCAGACCTGGCAGATCGGGCACGATCCGCGCCCGCACGGCCCGCGCCCGGGGGCGGAACACGTCGGCCAGCCCGGCAAGCACCTCGCCCACGTCACAGGGGCCGCGCTCCGCCTGCTTGGGCCGGGCGAAGTCCAGCAGGTCGCGCACCACCTTCCGGGCCTGCTCGGTGTGGCGCATGATCACGTCGATGTCCGCCTGGGCCTGCCCGTCGGTGGCGGCGGCGCGCAGCAGGTCCGCGTAGCAGTGGATGACCCCGAGGGGGTTGTTGATCTCGTGGGCAAGGCCAGCGGCCAGCTTGCCCACGGCCACCAGCTTCTCGTGCTGCTGCACCCGCTCCAGCATGCGCCGTTCGTCCGTGGTCTCGCGCAGGTAGGCCACGGTGCGCCCGCCGCGTTCCAGCCGCCCGCCCAGCGGGTAGGCGTTCACCGCGAAGGATCGGCCGTCGCGCAGGGTCACCGCCCGCGACACCGGGCCGTCGCCCATGCGCGCGGCGATGTCCGCCGCGTCCAGCAGGGCGGTCAGGCCCGGTCCCCGGCCGTCGTCGCCTTTCAGCGATTGCGTCAGCCTGCGGGCCGAACTGTTGGCCAGCACCACCCGCCCGTCGCCGCCAAGCAGCAGCAGCGGGTCGGAAATACCCTCGAAGATGGAGTCGAGCAGGGCGTTCTGGCGCAGCAGGTTGTCCAGCGCGTCCAGGTTGTCCATGGCGATGCCCAACTGCCGCCCCACGGCCTGGGCCAGGTCGGCCGTGCCGGGGCCGCTGGCGTGGTCCGCGTCCCAGTACAGGCACAGCAGGCCCCGCGTGGTGTCGCTGGTCTGCACCGGGATGAACCATGCGCGCGGGGTCAGGCGCGGCGCGCCCTCGGCGGCCAGGTCGTGCCAGTCGGCGGGAAGTTCGGGCTGTACGGCGCGGTCCGGCCAGGCGTGGAAGTCGCTGGCCGAGAGCACGCAGGCGTAGGCGGCCCTGTCCGCCCCGAAGCGCCGCGCGATGAGCGCCAGCGAGGCAGCCAGCAGTTCGCCCTTGCCGCTGCTGCGGTTCAGGCGGTCCAGCAGCCCCACGAACAGCTCCACGTCGGTGCGCCGGGCCGTGGCCTCGGTGGCCAGGTCGGACGTGCGCTCCTGCACCATGCCTTCCAGGTTGGCCGCGTAGTCGCGCAGCTTGGCGCGCGCCTCGCTCAGGTGCAGGGCCAGCGATTCCATGTCGCCCAGCAGGTCGTCGATGCCCACGTCCGGCTGGCCGCGCCGGGGCATGGTCTTGTCCGCCTCGTCCGGAAAGTGGCGGCGCATCACCCCGCCCATGCGGCGCAGGTTGTGCACCACCAGCCGGTTGAAGAACGCGTGGATCACCGCGAACAGCACCAGCGCCCCGCCAGCGAACAGCACCCCGAACGACAGCACCGCCTCGCGCATGCCGCTGACGGCCTGATCCATGGGCAGGGCCACCATGGTCATGCCCGCGAGATCCCCGGTCTTGCGCCAGAACCCGCGCTCCGCCCCGTACATGGCCAGCAGCACGGGCGGGGCCTCGGCCGGGTCGCCGTGGCAGCGCAGGCACGAGGTCTCGAAGCGCACCGGCCGGGCGGTGATGAACAGCCGTTCGCCCTCTTCTTCGGTCACGTCCTCGACGCGGGTCAGTTCTGGGTCTTCCTGGAACCGGGCGATGATGGCGCGTTCCCGGTTCGAGGCCTCGTAAGCCGGGTTGCGCGCGCCCACGGCCACCCGGCGGTAGGTGAAGCGGTCGTGGGCCAGGTTGTTGTCGTTCATTACCGCGCGGGTGACGAACGAGGTGGACATGGCCTCGATGACGAAGGTGTCCTCGGAGAGGTTTCTATACATGGCCGGGCGCAGGGTGTTGCGCACGTAACTCTGCACGGCCTCGGCCTGCGCCAGGATGAGCGCGGCGCGGTCGCGGGCCTCGTTTTCCACCAGCCGCTCCAGGTGCATGAACAGCGACAGGGCGAAGAACCCGCCCAGACAGGCGAGGATGAGCAACAGGCCGAGCAGGAAGCGGGCCTGCAACGAATGGGGCTTCAGCGGAAACACAAGGCTCCTTGCGCGGGCGGCCGCGCTGGGCGGGTGCGGTGAATGGCGTCCGGCGGAAGGCGGCAGGTTGCGCCCGCGCGGCGGATTCCGTCCGTCCCGTTCCCTTCCCTCCGGTTTGGCGCGGCCGACGCCGCATGGCCGTTGTCTAGCACAGGCGGGGCAAAGGGCAACCTGCGGCCCGCTTGCTGCGTTGCATCGGCTGCGGGTGCCAACGCAAGTTAGCAGCGCGGCGCGCAGCCTGGCTGCGCAACATGCCGGAATTCCATGTTTCGGACTTCTCCGGCCCGAATGGTCCGCGTCTTGCTTTTCGGGCAGTCGCCATCCGGCACACGGCTGCGCGCCGTGCGCGGGCGAAGGAATAAGGAAAGGGTCGATGCACCGGCGGGCCGTGGTCCGCGCGTCGGCGCGGCGGGTCAATCCGCCGGGGCATCGGTCTTGAGGTCATGCAACCCCCGAGGAGATGCAACGCAATGGAAGACAAGGGGCTTTTTGGAAAGATCCTGGCCATCGTGCCCGGTCTCGCGGTGATGATCGGCACGCTGTACGTGCTGCGCGTGTACGTTGAACCGTGGATGAAGGAGGCCGTGGTGTTCGGCAGCAAGGGCTGGCTGGTGCAGGTGCTGAGCCTGAACTACATCCTGCTGTCCATCCTTACCGGCATGTTCTACCGCAACATCCTGTTCGGCGGAAAGATTCCCGCCTGGGCCGAGGAAGGCTTCCGCACCACCCGCCTGTTCATCAAGACCGGCGTCATCATGCTGGGCTCGCTGTACACCTTCGACAAGCTGCTGAAGGTGGGCGGCGTGGCCATCACGCTCATCGTGGCCTTCGTGTTCGGCACGGCCATCTTCGTGCTGTGGCTGGGCAAGCGCCTTGGGGCCGACCGTTCGGTCACCGCCACCATGGCCGCCGCCTGCGGCGTGTGCGGCGTCTCCGCCGCCGTGGCCACCGCGCCCGGCGTGCGCGCGAAGCCCGTGGATCTCGCCCTGTCCATCGCCACCATTCTCGGCTTCGGCATCATGACCATGTTCGTCAGCCCCTTCGTGGGCAAGATGCTGTCGCTGTCCGACTACCAGTTCGGCGCGTGGGTGGGCACGGGCATCCTGAACTCGGGCCAGGTGCTGGCCACCTGCCTTGCCTTCAACCCCAACTTCGCCCCCGGCACCGCCGTGGCCTACGGCGAAATCTGGAACGTGGTGCGCGTCATCTGCATCCCGTTCGTGGTGTTCTTCATCACCGCCTGGTACTGGAAGGGCGAAGCCGACGCCGAACACGTCAGCCTCGGCTCCATCCTCGCCTCCAAGTTCCCCATCTTCGTGCTGGGCTTCATCGGCATGACCGCGCTGTCCTCGCTGCACATCATCGGCACCGAAGGCTCCGAGACGCTGCACCTGATGCGCGACGTCATGGCCTGGGTGTTCGGCATCGGTCTCGTGGGCCTTGGCGCGTACATCGATGTGCGCGAAATCAAGGCCGCGGGCGGCAAGCCGCTGCGCATCGGGCTCATTGCGGGCGTCACCAAGTACGTCCTCGCCATGATCATCATCCTGGCCTTCATTCCGAAGGAAGGCGCCTTCTAGGCGGCCCGCACGAGGAGAACACACATGTCCGACAAGAAGAAGTCCCTTACCGTATTCAAGAGCGACCGCCACGAGGACGTGGCCGCCATCTTCGCCTCGGCCCTCATCGTGGTCGTGGTGCTGACCTACATGGCCTTCATCGTGCCCTCGGTGGGCATCAAGGCCCCCCAGGACGGCAAGCTGGTGGAGATTTTCGTGACCGAAGGCGCCGACGTGAAGAAGGGCGACAAGCTCTACGCGCTGGAAGTGGTCAAGAAGAAGTGGGTCAACAACGTGATGGAAGAGAAGGTCGCCGTGGAAAGTTTCACCGCCAAGGCCAACGGCAAGGTGCTGAAGGTTTCCGCCAAGCCCGGCGATGGCGTCAAGAAGGGCAAGCAGACCATCGTCGTGCTGGAACACGAGAAGGGCACGCTTCCCTAGCCATCATGGTCCGCATACGGTCGGCGGGGGTCCCCCCGGCCGAAGCATCGCATCCGCATCGCACAGGCGGGCGGCACCTTGCCGCCCGCCGACAGATTTCCCCCATACGGAGAACATGCCCCCATGAAGTCGCCCGTGACGCCCTCCATGAAGCCCCCCATGAAGCTGCTGCTCGCCCTTGACGACGGCCCAGGCGCCCGCCGCGCCGTGGACGAGGCCATCCGCATCGCCCGTGAACAGGGAGCCACCCTGGACGCCCTGTTCGTCATCGACGCCACATGGGATGTGTTCACCGGGCATGACTGGCTGTCCGGCTGCAATTCGCGCATCGGCTTTCTGGAATACATGCAGGGGCTGGAAGAGAAGGCGGCGGCGGAAACCGCGCGCGCCTTTCTGGAGCGCCGGGGCGATCTGCCCGGCGAACTGCTGACCGCGCCCGGCGATGTGGTGGACGTGGTGCGCGAGCATGCCGCCAGGGGGTACGACCTGCTGGTGCTGTCCAACCCGTTCACGCGCGGGCTGGAAGTGATGCGCGACGCCGTGGCCAAACTGACCCGCGACGCCCCCTGCGACGTGCTGCTGGTGCGGCCCGGGCCGGAATAGGCGCACCGCCCCGCCTCGCGCCGGAATTTTCCGCCTGGCCGCCCTTGCCTGCCGCACCCCCGTGCCGGGCGGCCACGGCGGACGCCCAAGGGCCCGCCGCCGCCGGAGACTGCCCCGGCGGCGGCGCTGCGTTTGGACTCAGCGCAGTTCGGTGGTGCAGTGCGGGCAGCGGGTGGCGCGCACGTCGATCTTGGTGAAGCAGAACGGGCAGTCCTGCTGCTTGGGCGCGGCCGGGCCTTCCAGGCGCGTGCGCAGGGTGTTCACCCCGCGCACCAGCAGGAACACGGCAAAGGCCACGATCAGGAAGCTGACCACCGTGTTGGCGAACACGCCCGCGTTCAGCGTCACCGCGCCCGCCTGTTTGGCCGCCGCCAGACTGGCGTACGGGCCGGGCGCGGCCCCGTCGCGCAGGGTGACGAACAGGTCGGAAAAGTCCACGCCGCCCAGCACCAGGCCGATGGGCGGCATGATCACGTCGTCCACCAGCGACTTGACGATGGTGCCGAACGACGCGCCCAGAATGACGCCCACGGCCATGTCCAGCGCGTTGCCCTTTACCGCGAATTCCTTGAATGCCTTCAGCATGGCGCACTCCTGTGATTGGGGATTGCCCATGGTATGCACCTTCCGGTGGGCGGCGGCAACCCGGAGCATGTCTGCGCGCCGCCGGTGGGTGCGCCGGGATGGGTGGGGCGCGGGGCTCGCCGGACGAAACCGAGGGGCGCGAACAGGGTGGCCGGATGACGGAAGCGACGAATCTGCCGTGGCGCTCTTGACGGATGAAGCGATGCAAGGGTAGGGCAGTGCGCCCGGTGGGAAGCGAGCGTGCGGAGCACCACGGCGTCCCGTGCCGCCGAGCGTGCGCACGCACGTTTTTGATGGCGCGCACGCTTCAGGACGGACGTGTGTCTCGTTGTCGAGCGGGTGGGCGCGGCGGACACCGACAGGGTGGACCAAAACCGGGGCCGGGTTTTCTCTCGACGAAGTGATGCCAAAAATGACAACGCGGCGGCGCATCGCCAAGATGTCGCCGAAACATCACGCATTTGCCGTAACCGGTAGTATTTGACAGCTTTCCAAATTCCGTGGCATCAAAAAACGTTGGTCGATGGTGGCATTCCTGCCCGACGCGCTGCATTGCCGTGCGTGCGCGGGGTGGTCGCCGTTGCGGCAATGTCTTTACAATATTGTTCACCCGTTTCGTCAACATTTCGGAGGATCGAGCATGCGTAAAGGATGGTTCAAAGGCCTTGTTGCGGGTCTTGCCCTGGCCGTCATGGCCTGCCCGGCGTTTGCAGCTGACACCATCAAGTTCGGCGTGGCCGGCGCCCACAGCGGCGACCTGGCCTCCTACGGGCTGCCCACCGTCAACGCCGCGAAGCTCGTGGCCAAGATGGTGAACGCCAAGGGTGGCGTGCTCGGCAAGCAGGTGGAAGTCATCCCCCAGGATGACCAGTGCAAGCCCGAACTGGCCACCAACGCGGCCACCAAGCTGGTGTCCGACGGCGCCAACGTGGTGCTGGGCCACATCTGCTCCGGCGCCACCAAGGCCGCGCTGCCCATCTACAAGGAAGCCAACATCGTGCTGATGTCGCCCTCGGCCACCAACCCGGCCCTGACCCAGAGCGGCGACTACCCCAACTTCTTCCGCACCATCGCTTCCGACGACCAGCAGGCCAAGCTGGGCGTGGACTTCACCATCGAGAAGCTGGGCAAGAAGAAGATCGCCGTGCTGCATGACAAGGGCGACTACGGCAAGGGCTACGCTGAATACGCCAAGCAGTTCATCGAGCAGGGCGGCAAGGGCAGCGTGGTGCTGTTCGAAGGCGTGACCCCCGGTGCGGTGGACTACTCCGCCGTGGTGCAGAAGATCCGCAACTCCGGCGCCGAAGCCGTGATGTTCGGCGGCTACCACCCCGAAGCCTCGAAGATCGTGCAGCAGATGCGCAAGAAGCGCATGGACCTGCCCTTCGTGTCCGACGACGGCGTGAAGGACGACACCTTCATCAAGGTGGCCGGCAAGGACGCCGAAGGCGTGTACGCCTCCAGCTCCCGCGACGTGAGCGCGCTGCCCCTGTACAAGGAAGCCATCGAAGCCCACGTGAAGGAATTCGGCGCCGAGCCCGGCGCGTTCTACAAGGAAGCCTACGCCGCTTCCCTGGCCCTGCTGAACGCCATCGAAAAGGCCGGTTCCACCGATTCCGCCAAGATCATGAACGCCCTGCGCACCGAATTCGTTGAAACCTCGGTGGGCAAGATCAAGTTCGACAAGCGTGGCGATGCCGAAGGCGTCGGCTTCTCCATGTACCAGGTGAAGAACGGCAAGTACGTGGAACTCAAGTAGTTCCTCGGCAAGCATCCGATATGACAGGGGGGCGGGCCGCTGGCCCGTCCCCCGAGTTTTGACGACGGCGCGGCGCATGCCCGCGCGTGCACGGGAAGGCACTAATGGATTGGCAGTATTTCTGGGAACTTTTCTTCGGCGGGCTGACGCGCGGCTCCATCTACGCGCTCATCGCGCTCGGCTACACCATGGTGTACGGCATCATCGAGCTGATCAACTTCGCCCACGGCGAGGTGTACATGCTGGGCGCGTTCACGGCGCTGATCGTGGCCGGGGCGCTTGGCATCTACGGCTTTCCGGCCGTGGCCATCCTGATCATCGCCGCCGCGGTGGCCGTCATCTACTGTGCGGCCTACGGCGTGACGCTCGAAAAGATCGCCTACAAGCCGCTGCGCGACGCGCCGCGCCTCTCGCCGCTCATCTCGGCCATCGGGATGTCCATCTTTCTCCAGAACTACGTCATCCTGGCCCAGACCTCGGACTTCATGCCGTTTCCCAATCTGGTGCCGCAGCCCGAATTTCTCGAACCCATCGCGCACATCATGGGCGCGAGCGAGGTGCTGATCATCGTCACATCGGCCGTCGCCATGGCCGCGCTGACGCTGTTCATCAAGTACACCCGCATGGGCAAGGCCATGCGCGCCACGGCCCAGAACCGCAAGATGGCCATGCTGCTGGGCATCGACGCCGACAAGGTGATCTCGCTCACCTTCGTCATCGGCTCGTCGCTGGCGGCCGTGGGCGGGGTGCTCATCGCCTCGCACGTGGGGCAGGTGAACTTCGCCATCGGGTTCATCGCGGGCATCAAGGCCTTCACCGCCGCCGTGCTCGGCGGCATCGGCTCCATTCCCGGGGCCATGCTGGGGGGCCTTGTGCTTGGCTGGTGCGAAAGCTTCGCCACCGGGTACATTTCGAGCGACTACGAGGATGCGCTGGCCTTCGGCCTGCTTGTGCTCATCCTCATCTTCCGGCCTTCGGGCATCCTGGGCAAGGCCAAGACGCAAAAGGTTTAGCCAGCCCGGTCACGCTCCCGGCGGGACGCCGGGGCACAAGCCTGTCGGACCGGCGTGGGTTTTCCCGCCAGGTCTACGGCACCCCGCAGCCATCTGGGCCTTCCCCCGCCTTGCCTGCGGTACCCCGCAGGCATCAGGGCCGCCCCGCCGGGTGCCGGAACACGCGGGACACAACGACGCATTTCGAGGAAGTCTTCATGCAAGGTCTCAAGAAATCCATACTGGTCAGCCTGTGGTTCATGTTCCTGACCTTTCCGCTCATGGTCATCAGGATAGACAGCCTGAACGGGACCATCGACTGGCGGTGGGAGAACATGCTGGGCATGGGCGCGGGCATATTCGTCCTTTCCTTCGTGTGGCGGTTCATGCTGGCCCGCAAGGAAGCGGGGCGCGCCGCCGCGGCCGGGGGCGCCATGAGCGCGCGCGGCGCGTGGTTCGAGCGCCTGCGCAGCGACCCCAAGGCCGCCGTGCCCGCCATGGCGCTGATCTTCGCCGTGTTCCTGGCGCTGCCGTGGGTGTTTTCCACCTACCAGACCAACATCATGATCTCGGCGCTGCTCTACGTGATGCTGGGCCTTGGCCTGAACATCGTGGTGGGCCTTTCGGGCCAGCTGGTGCTGGGCTACGTGGCCTTCTACGCCGTGGGGGCCTATGCCTACGCCATCCTGAACAGCAACTTCGGCCTGGGGTTCTGGGCGGTGCTGCCCATCGGCGGGGCCATGGCCGCGCTGTTCGGCATCCTGCTGGGCTTTCCGGTGCTGCGCCTGCGCGGCGACTACCTGGCCATCGTCACCCTGGGCTTTGGTGAAATCATCCGCCTGGTGCTGGAAAACTGGAGCAGCTTCTCGCAGGGGCCCAGCGGCATCGCCAACATCGAGCGGCCGGGTCTGTTCGGCATGCAGCTGTCGGTGAACGAGGCCACCACCTACATCTACTACCTCATCCTGGCGGCGGTCATCGTCACCATCGTCGCGGTGACGCGCCTGAAGAACTCGCGCATCGGCCGCGCGTGGCAGGCCCTGCGCGAGGATGAAATAGCCTGCCAGGCCATGGGCATCGACATCACCACCACCAAACTCACCGCGTTCGCGCTGGGCGCGTGCTGGGCGGGCTTTGCCGGGGTCATCTTCGCGGCCAAGACCACCTTCATCAACCCGGCCAGCTTCACCTTTCTGGAATCGGCCATGGTGCTCGCCATGGTGGTGCTGGGGGGCATGGGCTCGGTCATCGGGGTTTCGGTGGGCGCGCTGGTGCTTATCTTGCTGCCCGAATACCTGCGCGCGTTCTCGGAATACCGCATGCTCATCTTCGGCGCGACCATGGTGCTGATGATGGTCTTCCGCCCGCAGGGCCTCGTTTCGCCGGGGCGCACCAAGTACAACGTGCCCGGCGCAGACGGCGTCGGCGCTGAAGCGGCGCGCCCCGCCGCCGGAGGCAACGCCTGATGTCCGCAACCACCGCCACCGCCGCCGTCAATGCGTCGGCCGCCGTGCTCGACGTCCGTTCCGTATCCATGAACTTCGGGGGCCTGCGCGCCCTGAACGAGGTGGACCTGCAGGTGCGCCAGGGCGAGATCGTGGCGCTCATCGGCCCCAACGGGGCGGGCAAGACCACGTTCTTCAACTGCATCACCGGCATCTACGTGCCCACCGAGGGCGAGGTGCGGGTTACCCCGCGCGACGGCCGCACCGTCACGGTGAACGGCATGAAGGCCAGCGAGGTGACCACGCTCGGCATGTCGCGCACCTTCCAGAACATCCGCCTGTTCCCCACCATGAGCGTGCTGGAAAACGTGATGATCGGCCGTCACTGCCGCACCAGGGCGGGCATTCTGGGCGCGCTGCTGCGCGACCCGCGCACCCGCGCCGAGGAACAGCGCATCGTCGAGGAAAGCTACGAGCTGCTGAAAAGCGTGAACCTGCACCAGCACTATCAGGACCAGGCGCGCAACCTGCCCTACGGCGCGCAGCGCCGCCTGGAGATAGCCCGGGCGCTGGCCACCAACCCCTTCCTGCTCTGCCTCGACGAACCGGCTGCGGGCATGAACCCGCAGGAAACCCTTGAACTGAAGGAACTGGTCCTCGAGATTCGCGAACGCCACGAGCTTTCCGTGCTGCTCATCGAGCACGACATGAGCATGGTCATGTCGCTGTCCGACCGCATTTACGTCATGGAATACGGTTCGAAGATCGCCGAGGGCACGCCCGAGGAAGTGAGCAGAAACCCGAGGGTCATCAAGGCATACCTGGGCGAGGAATCCCATGCTTGAGCTGCGTAACGTCAACGCCTTCTACGGCAACATCCAGGCCCTGCGCGACATCAACCTGACCATCGGCCAGGGCGAGATCGTCACGCTCATCGGCGCCAACGGCGCGGGCAAGACCACCACGCTGATGACCGTGTGCGGCGCGGTGCCCCCGCGCAGCGGCGAGGTGCTCTTCGAGGGCAAGCCCATCCATGCGATGAAGCCCAACGAGATCGTGCGCCTGGGCATCAGCCAGGTGCCCGAGGGGCGGCTGATCTTTCCCGACCTGACGGTGCAGGAAAACCTGGACCTTGGCGCGTTTCTGCGCAGCGACAAGGAAGGCATCGCCCGCGACCTGGACTACATTTTCGGCCTGTTCCCCATCCTTGCCCAGCGCCGCAAGCAGGCGGGGGGCACCCTTTCCGGCGGCGAGCAGCAGATGCTGGCCATCTCGCGCGCCATCATGGGGCGGCCGCGCCTGCTGCTGCTGGACGAGCCCTCGCTGGGCCTCGCGCCCATCATCATCCAGCAGATCTTCGACATCATCCGCAAGGTCAACGCGGACGGCACCACCATCTTCCTGGTGGAGCAGAACGCCAACCAGGCGCTGAAGATCGCCCATCGCGGCTACGTCATGGAAACCGGGCGCATCACGCTGGAGGATTCCGCGGCCAACCTGCTGGTGAACGAAGACGTGAAGAAGGCCTACCTCGGCATGTAGCCGGGCTGTCTTTTTCCGCCAGCCTTTTCCTGTCGCGGCGCTTCCCGGTGGAGCGGCGCGGCGCATACCCAGCCTGGCGTGGGCGGTCCTTTCCGAAAGGGGAGGGCCGCTCTTTTTTGTCCGACGGCGGAGGGGGCACACGAACGGGGGCCTTCGCCCCATCCCGCGCAGGGAGTGGACGAAGGCCCCCGTATCAAAGCCCGTTGTCCGCGGGTCCGCCACGGCGCGGCCGCGCTCCTGGCGGACGCGGCGGTACCGTGTTCGGTCGCGGTCAGGCGGGCAGCGGGCCGAGGAGAAGCGCCGTCAGCATGGCGCAGGCCATGGCGACGGCCACGGTGGTGCAGAGCAGGCGCATGGTCATGCCTCCCGTGTGCGTGCCCGGCCTTGATCCGCTGTGCGGGGGTGCCGGGGCTTGTCGTTGTCGTCGCCACCGGTCGGCGGCGCGTCGGAAACAGGGGGAGCGGATAGGAGGGCGATCCCGGCTGCGCCGCCGGTGCGGTACCTTTCCGGCACGCCACTCCCGGCACTGGCGATGCCGGTGAGTTCCGCCGGGGTCAGCGGGCGGCGCAGGGTTGCGGAAAGCTCGCGCACCGCTTTCACAATGGCGGGAAGCGCGTCGGGCGGCGGCAGGATGGAAAGTTCGGCCAAGGCGGCGGCCACGGCGGCCACGCCGCTCTTGCGCCCCACGCCCAACCGGCGGCTGCCGCCCACCAGCGCGGGTGGAAAGGGCTCGAACAGGCTGGGGTCGCGCCGCACGCCGTGGGCATGCAGGCCGCTTTCCACGGCGAAGATGTCGCGCCCGGCCACGGGCCAGTGGCGCGGCACAGACAATCCGGCGGCCTGGGCCACGTGGGCGCACAGCCCGCGCAGGGGGGCCAGATCCAGGTTTGCGCGGCCGCGAACCACCAGGGCGGCGGCCAGCTCCTCCAGCCGGGCCACCCCGGCCCGCTCGCCAAGGCCCAGCACCGAAACGTCGGCGCAGTCCGCCCCGCTTTCCAGGGCGGTGAGGGCGTTGGCCGTGGCCATGCCGCAGTCGTTGTGAAAATGCGTGCCGATGGACACCCGGCGGGCGCGCGGGGCCGTGGCGTCCTGCCGGGTGGCGTCCAGCGCGGCGCGCAGCCCGCGCACCATGTCCGCCACCTCCAGCGGGGTATACAGCCCCACGGTGTCGCTCAGGCGCACCCGGTGCGCGCCGTGGGCGGCGGCATGGCGCGCCACGGCGAACACGAAGTCGCGGTCCGCGCGCGAGGCGTCCTCCATGCCCACGGTAACGTGCCGGATGCCCAGCGCGCGGGCCTCCGCCAGGGTGGCGGCCAGCAGATCAAGCAGGGCGGGCCTGCCCACGCCCAGCCGCCGGGCCAGATGCGCGTCGGACACGGGCACCCCCACGCAGACGCGCCGCGCCCCGCAGGTCGCGGCGGTCCGCAGGTCCTCGGGGCGGCAGCGGCACCACGCGGCGGCGGCCAGGCCGGGGGCCACCCGGGCCGACAGGGCCAGCATGTCCGCAAGGTCCTCACGCCCGGCCCAGCCCACCTCGGCCTCTTGCACGCGCACGGCGGCCAGGCCGCGCAGGATGCGCTCCCTGTCGGCCATGGACAGGTAGGTGCCGAAGGACTGTTCCCCTTCGCGCAGGGTGGTGTCGAGCAGCATGCGGCCTCCATGAAAGAATGGCGGATGCCACCCCGCCTTCGGGTGACGGCGGAGGAGGAAGCGGGGCGGCATCCGCGTGAACCGGACACACCCTTCATGCATCGTCGGTGCCAACTCGGCCATGCCGGGGCGGCATCACCTTGTCGGGCATGTCCGGCAGCCCCCGGTCGCCGCCTTTCCCTTCACCGTCCTTTGTCGGCTTCTCCGT
Source organism: Nitratidesulfovibrio sp. HK-II (assembly GCF_003402415.2). Taxonomy (NCBI): domain Bacteria; kingdom Pseudomonadati; phylum Thermodesulfobacteriota; class Desulfovibrionia; order Desulfovibrionales; family Desulfovibrionaceae; genus Nitratidesulfovibrio; species Nitratidesulfovibrio sp. HK-II. Next base: position 3,227,172 of record NZ_AP036014.1, on the reverse strand, counting down.
GCTCCCCCGTCCCGTCATTTCCTTGCGTTACGGCAGGTTGTAGCCGCAGGCACGCCGCCGTCCCCCTTCGTGCCGGAGACGCGCGCGCCTGCGTACGCGCATGCCCGGAATGAAAGCGGCGCACCACTCCTCTCCCAGCTAGCCCACCCCTCGCCCCATGCTCCAGCCGTGTCGGGAGCAACGCATTTGTCGCGTGCGACAAAATGGGCGCGTCGCGCGTGTCGCGTCCGACGCGCACCATCCCGCCTTATTCACGTATGAAGTCCTGTTGTTTCGAAGTGTTGTGGAGCATGGAACGCACTGGCACGGGGTTTGCCCTATGCGTGTCGTTGCATGGGCACGCCAGTCACGGCGAACGCACCTCGGCCAATCCAACACCCAGGCCGGGCGTGAATCTTCAGGAGGATATCATGAGAAAGGTGGCCATCTACGGCAAGGGCGGCATCGGCAAGTCCACGACCACGCAGAACACCGTCGCGGGTCTCGCGGAAGCTCTGGGGCGCAAGGTCATGGTCGTCGGCTGCGACCCAAAGGCCGACTCCACCCGCCTGCTGCTGGGCGGCCTGGCCCAGAAGTCGGTGCTCGACACCCTGCGTGACGAGGGCGAGGACGTGGAACTCGATGATATCCGCAAGCCCGGCTACTCCACCACCCTCTGCGTGGAATCGGGCGGCCCCGAACCGGGCGTGGGCTGTGCGGGGCGCGGCATCATCACCTCCATCAACATGCTGGAATCCCTCGGCGCGTACGAGGAGGACCAGAAGCTGGACTACGTGTTCTACGACGTGCTCGGCGACGTTGTGTGCGGCGGCTTCGCCATGCCCATCCGCGACGGCAAGGCCGAGGAAATCTACATCGTGTGTTCCGGCGAGATGATGGCCATGTACGCGGCCAACAACATCTGCAAGGGCATCATGAAGTACGCGGAATCGGGCACCGTGCGCCTTGGCGGCCTCATCTGCAACTCGCGCAACGTGGACAACGAAAAGGAAATGATCGAGGAGCTGGCCCGCAAGATCGGCACCCAGATGATCTACTTCGTCCCCCGCGACAACCAGGTGCAGCGCGCCGAAATTCACCGCCAGACCGTCATCGAGTTCTCGCCCGAGCATGGGCAGGCCCAGCACTACCGCAACCTGGCGAAAGCCATCGACGAAAACAAGATGTTCGTGGTGCCGAAGCCCCTCCAGATCGCGGAACTGGAAAAGCTGCTGATGGATTACGGCCTGTTCGAAGCCTAGCCGAACCATTTCCACCACCCCACCCAAGCTGAAGGAGAACGGCGATGATGATCATGGTTCGTGCCATCGTGAGACCCGAGAAATCCGACGACGTGCTGGCTGCCCTCATGGCGGCGGGCTTCCCGGCCGTGACCAAGATGTCCGTGGCCGGGCGCGGCAAGCAGCGCGGCATCAAGATAGGTGAAATCACCTACGACGAGATTCCCAAGACCCTGCTGATCAGCGTGGTGAAGGCCAGCGAGAAGCAGTTCGTCATCGACACCATCATGGACGCGGCCCGCACCGGCGCCAAGGGCGCCTTCGGCGACGGCAAGATCTTCGTCACCCCGGTTGAAGAGGTCTACACCATCAGCTCCGGCGTGAAGGAACCCGACATCGAGGAGGCCGCCGCATGAAGGAGATCATGGCCGTAGTGCGCCTGAACAAGATGAACCAGACCAAGAAGGCCCTGACCGAGGCGGGCGTGAACGGCTTCTACGCCCACGAAGCCTTCGGCCGGGGCAAAGGGCTGGTCAGCAGCGACCTGCTGGAAGGCGCCAAGGAAGGGTTCGAAGAGGCCGTGGAACTGCTCGGCGAAAAGGGCAGGCTGTATTCCAAGCGCGTGGTCACCGTGGTGGTGCCCGACGACCAGGTCAGCGACGTGGTCGAGGCCATCATCAAGGTCAACCAGACGGGCAAGCCCGGCGACGGCAAGATCTTCGTGTCCGCCGTGCCGGAGGCCCACCGGGTGAGAACCGCCGAGCATGGCGACAAGGCCATACTGTAGGCGCGTTGCAAGGGTTCTTTTGCCCGCTGGCGGCGTCAAACTTCGCCCGCCGACTCGGTCAAATACAAGAAGAGTATGTTCCCTCGCGGCCGGTTCGTTTTCCTGGCCAGCGAACAAAACTACACCTTGCAACCACGCCTACTGCCAGAAACGAGGTATACCATGGCTTTGAAGAACAAGAGCATCCCCGACGTCGCGACCGTCAAGGAAGAACTGCTCAAGAAGTATCCCACCAAGGTCGCCCGCAAGCGCGCCAAGCAGATCGTCATCAACCAGGTGGCGGAGGGCGACGTGGTGCCCGAGGTGCAGGCCAACGTGCGCACCACCCCCGGCATCATCACCATGCGCGGCTGCACCTACGCCGGTTGCAAGGGCGTCATCCTGGGCCCCACCCGTGACATCGTGAACATCACGCACGGGCCCATCGGCTGCGGGTTCTACTCGTGGCTCACCCGCCGCAACCAGACCAAGGCCCCGTTCGATTCGTCCGAAAACTTCATGCCCTACGCCTTCTCCACGGACATGCAGGACGAGGACATCATCTTCGGCGGCGAGAAGAAGCTGGCTGCGGCCATCCAGGAGGCCTACGACACCTTCCACCCCAAGGCCATCGCCATCTTCGCCACCTGTCCGGTGGGCCTCATCGGCGACGACATCCATGCCGTGGCCCGCAAGATGAAGGAAAAGCTCGGCATCAACATCTTCGCCTTCAGTTGCGAAGGGTACAAGGGCGTCTCGCAGTCCGCCGGTCACCACATCGCCAACAACCAGATATTCACCCACGTGGTGGGCGAGGACGATACCCCCAAGCTTGGCGAATACAAGATCAACATGCTGGGCGAGTACAACATCGGCGGTGATGCCTTCGAACTGGAACGCGTGCTGGAAAAGTGCGGCATCACCCTGGTGTCCACCTTCAGCGGCAACTCCACCTACGAGCACTTCGCCACCGCCCACCAGGCCGACCTGAACGCCGTCATGTGCCACCGTTCCATCAACTACGTGGCCGAGATGATGGAGACCAAGTACGGCATCCCGTGGATCAAGGTGAACTTCATCGGCGCGGAATCCTCCGCCAAGTCGCTGCGCAAGATCGCCCAGTACTTTGGCGACAAGAAGCTCATCGACCGGGTTGAAGAAGTCATCGCCGAAGAAATGCCCGCCGTGCACGCGGCCCTGGAAGAGGTGAAGCCCTTCACCGAAGGCAAGACGGCCATGCTCTTCGTGGGCGGCTCGCGCGCCCACCACTACCAGGACCTGTTCACCGAAATGGGCATGAAGACCATCGCCGCCGGGTACGAGTTCGCCCACCGCGACGACTACGAAGGCCGCAAGGTCATGCCCTCCATCAAGGTGGACGCCGACAGCCGCAACATCGAGGAAATCGAGGTCGAGCCGGACGCCACCCGCTTCGCCCCCCGCAAATCCGAAGCAGACCTGAAGCGCCTCGCCGAGGAAGGCTTCACCTTCAAGGATTACGAAGGGATGATGCCCCAGATGGAGTCCAATACCCTCGTCATCGACGACCTGAACCAGTACGAGGCCGACAAGCTGATCGAGCTCCTGAAGCCCGACGTGTTCTGCGCGGGCATCAAGGAAAAGTTCTCGGTGCAGAAGATGGGCGTGCCCATGAAGCAGCTGCACAGCTACGACTACGGCGGACCCTATGCGGGCTTCAAGGGCGCGGTGAACTTCTACGTGGAGATCAAGCGCCTGGTCACCAGCAAGGTCTGGTCAGACCTCAAGGCCCCCTGGGAAGAAAACCCCGAGCTCTCGGCCACCTACGTCTGGGAATAACGGGCAAGGAAGGGAAACGACATGCTGCTCAGACATACCCCGACGGAAATCAAGGAGCGCTCGGCGCTCAACATCAACCCGGCCAAGACCTGCCAGCCCATCGGCGCCATGTACGCGGGCCTGGGCATCAAGGGCTGCCTGCCGCACAGCCACGGCTCGCAGGGCTGCTGCGCCTACCACCGCAGCACGCTGACCCGCCATTACAAGGAACCCGTGTCGGCGGCCACCAGCTCGTTCACCGAAGGCGCGTCCGTCTTCGGCGGGCAGGCCAACCTGCTCCAGGCCATCGAGAACATCTTCTCGGTGTACGAGCCGGAAGTCATCGCCGTGCATACCACCTGCCTGTCCGAAACCATTGGCGACGACCTGAAGCAGATCGTCGACAAGGCGGTGAAGGAAGGCAAGGTGCCCGCGGGCAAGGAAGTGATCTTCGCCTCCACCCCCAGCTACGTGGGCTCGCACGTCACCGGCTTCTCCAACATGGTCAAGGGCATGGTGAAGTGCCTGGCCGTTTCCACCGGCAAGAAGAACGGCAAGGTCAACATCATCCCCGGCTGGGTCGAGCCCGCCGACATGGAAGAGATCAAGCGCATCGCGGGCATGATCGGCGTGTCCTTCACCATGTTCCCCGATACCTCGGGCGTGCTCAACGGCCCGCTGACCGGCGAGTACCACATGTTCCCCGACGCGGGCACGCCCATGGAAGACATCCGCGCCGCGGGCGACGCCATAGGCACCCTGGCCCTTGGCGAATGGTGCTCCGGCGACGCCGCCCGCACCATGGATGCGCAGTGCAAGGTGCCCTGCCGGGTGCTGGACATGCCCATCGGCCTCAAGGCCACCGACCGCTTCATCGACGCCCTGCGCACCGTCGCGGGCACCTCGGTGCCCGACGCCGTGAACTTCGAGCGCGGCCAGCTCATCGACGTCATCTCCGACTACCACCAGTACTTCTTCGGCAAGAAGGTGGCCCTGGTGGGCGACCCGGACCAGCTCATCGCGCTGACCGAGTTCCTGCTGACGCTCGACATGCAGCCCATCCACGTGGTCACCGGCACGCCGGGCAAGAAGTTCGAGTCGCGCATCAGGGAACTGTGCGCGGGCAAGGGCTTTGACGTGAACGTGCGCGCCGCGGGCGACATGTTCCTGCTCCACCAGTGGATCAAGAACCAGCCCGTCGATCTCATCATGGGCAACACCTACTGCAAGTACATCGCCCGTGACGAGGACATCCCCTACGTGCGCTTCGGCTTTCCCATCATGGACCGCGTGGGCCATCAGTACTTTCCGGTGACGGGGTACAAGGGCTCCATCCGGCTGATGGAAAAGATCCTGGGCGTCCTGCTCGACCGCGCCGACCGGGATGCGCCCGAGGAGAAGTTCGAACTGGTCTACTAGGGCGTGCCGTCACGAGCGTCCTTTTGCCCTCTGCCTTCGTCAGAACAAGTTTTTATTCCGGTCACGTACAAGAAGAGTACGCTCCCTCCATAAAAAATTGTCCTTCCTTGGCAGAGCACAAAAATCCTGTTCGTGACGACATACCCAGCAACCGCATCCTTTCCGCCCGGCGCCGCTTGGCGCCACACGGAGCCTCGAGGCGCCGGGCGGAGAATCCCACGGAGACACCATGAGCGGCGCATCCCACTGTACGCACCCGAATGCACGTCCCGGCGGCTGGCTGCTGCTGCCGGTGGCGCCGCGTTCCAACGCCCGCAGCCGTCATGGCGACACGGGCGTGAGCACACCGTGCGCGTGCGGAGCGCAGCCCGCGTCCCCCGCCATGCTGCCGCACGAGGCGCTGGAACACCTGCGCAAGGTCATGGAATCCGGCGCCGTGGTTTCCACGGTGGGCATTGCCGGTCCCGGCGACCCGTTCGCCGTGCCCGACCGCACCCTGGAAACCTTGCGCCTGGTGCGCGCCGCCTACCCGAACATGGCCCTGTGCGTGACCACCAACGGCCTCGGCGTGGCCAGCCATGCCGCCGCCCTGGCTGAGCTTGGCGTGGGGCACGTCACCCTGCTCATGGACGCCGTGGACCCGGAACTGGTGGACACTCTGTACGCCTGGATCCGCCCCGGCACCCGCACCCTGCGGCCCGGCGAGGGCGCGGCGCTGCTCGTGGACGAGCAGGCCGTGGGCCTTGCCGCGCTGGTCAAGGCAGGCATCGAGGTGGCCGTGTGCGTCACCGTGTACCCCGGCATCAATGATTCCCACGTGGGCGACATCGCCGCCGCCGCCAAGGTGCTGGGAGCAACGGGCATCTACGTGGTGCCCTTCGTGCCCGCCGGGGATGCGGCTGGCCCCGTGCCCGCTGCCGACGCGGCCACCATGGATGCCGCCCGTCAGGCGGCCGCCGTCTACCTGCCCGTGCTCGACGCCTCTGCCCGCGACGGGCTGCCCGTCGTGCGGCGCATGGGCATGGGATGCGGCGAACCCGTGGCCGTCACCGCCGGTTCCGGCCTGCCGCTTCCCGGCGGCGACCGCCCCTGCGTGGCCGTGGCCAGCAGCGACGGCTTTGACGTGGATGAACACCTTGGGCACGCCCGCCAGTTTCTGGTGTACGGGCCCACGACCGGTCCCCAGAACGGTTCAATGGTAGGCCCCGTGGAGCTTCTGGGCGTGCGCCCTGCCCCGCCCGCCGGTTCCGGCGACGCCCGGTGGGAGGCGCTGGCCGCCGTCCTGTCCGACTGCGCCTACCTGCTGGTGTCCAGCGCGGGGCAGCGCCCCGTGGAATACCTGGCGGGCAAGGGGCTGCGCGTCATCCAGACCGAAGACAACATCGAGGGCCTCGTGGACGTGCTCTACGGGGGTGGCAAGAAAGGCAAGAACCGCGGCAAGGGCCGCACAGTCTAGGTATTGCAAGGGAGAGGAAGGACCATGCCCAAGCCGACGCATCAGATTCTCGTATGCCAGAGCTTCCGTCACAAGGGCGAACCCAAGGGCGTCTGTTTCAAGCAGACCGACGGGTTCCTGCAGTACCTCGAAGAGGAAATCCTTGATCGCGGCCTGGACATCCTGGTCACCGCCACCGGGTGTCTGAAGGCCTGCGAGGAAGGCCCCGTCCTCGTGGTGCAGCCGCAGAACTGGTGGTTCAAGGGCGTGGACAGCCATGACGCCATCGATGCCATCCTCGACGGCATTGAGGACGGCGCGCCCAATGCCGACTACCTGATGTACTAGATGGAGATTTTTCGGGGAGGGGACCTTTTGAAAAAGGTCTCCCTCCCCGAACCCCTCCCCCCAAAACTTTTCAATAGGGGGGTGCCCCAAAAAAGGGGTCAAGGGGGCGGGGCCCCCTTGCGGGGCGCGGGGCGGAGCCCCGCAGTATTTGCCGGAAGGATACGAATTTTCGCGCAGCTACGACAAAGGGGAAAGACCATGACCACCGCAACCGCACCCAACGTTACCGCCACGGCAGAATGCCGCGACGCGGATCTTCTGGACGAACGGAAGAAGCAGGTGCACCGCGCCGGGCAGGGTCCCATCGACATGGCCTGCAACCGCGAGAGCCTCGCGGGGGCCGTCAGCCAGCGCGCCTGCGTGTTCTGCGGCTCGCGCGTGGTGCTGTACCCCATCGCCGACGCGCTGCACCTGGTGCACGGCCCCATCGGCTGCGCCGCCTACACCTGGGACATCCGGGGGGCGCTTTCGTCCGGGCCGGAACTGCACCGCCTGAGCTTTTCCACCGACCTGCAGGAAAAGGACGTCATCTTCGGCGGCGAAAAGAAGCTGGCCGCCGCGCTGGACGAACTGATCGACCTGCACCAGCCCAAGGCCGCCTTCGTCTACTCCACCTGCATCGTGGGCCTGATCGGCGACGACCTGGGCGCGGTGTGCCGCAAGATGTCAGAAAAGAAGGGCATCCCGGTCATTCCCGTGCAGTCGGAAGGATTCAAGGGCAACAAGCGCGAAGGCTATCTTGCCGCGTGCAAGGCCATGTTCCAGTTGGTGGGCACCGCGCCCACGGACGACGTTTCGCCCCTTTCCGTGAACATCCTCGGCGACTTCAACCTGGCGGGCGAAATCTGGATCGTGCGCGGCTATCTGGAGCGCATGGGCATTCAGGTGGTGGCCAACATCACCGGCGACGGCCGCGTGGACGACATCCGCCGCTGCCATGGCGCGGCCCTGAACCTGGTGCAGTGCAGCGGGTCCACCATGGATCTGGCCAAGATGATGAAGGAAAAATACGGCACCGCGCACCTGCGAGTGTCGTACCTGGGCATCGAGGACATGGCCGATTCGCTGTACGCCGTGGCCGAACATTTCGAATCCGTGGACCCCGGCATCGTGGAACGCACCCGCGATCTCGTGCGCGAGGAGCTGGCCGCCCTCATGCCGCGCCTGCGCGACATCCGGCGAGACCTTTCCGGCAAGCGCGCCGCCATCTACGTGGGCGGTTCGTTCAAGGCGTTCTCGCTGATCAAGGCCTTCCGGCACATCGGCATGAACGTGGTGCTGGTGGGTTCGCAGACCGGCACGCAGGAAGAATATCAGGAACTGGAAACCGTGTGCGACCCCGGCACCGTCATCATCGACGACGCCAACCCGCTGGAGCTTTCGCACTACGTGCGCGAACTGGACGTGGACGTGTTCGTGGGCGGGGTGAAGGAACGCCCCATCGCCCACAAGCTGGGCGTGGGCTTCTGCGACCACAACCACGAGCGCAAGATCGCCCTGGCCGGTTTCGAGGGCATGTACAACTTCGCCCGCGAGGTGCACGCCTCGGTCATGAGTCCCGTCTGGCGGTTCGTGCCCCGCCGGGCCAGGCGCGCCGCCGTTCCCGCTGGCGCGGATGCATAGGGGGTGGGTCATGACGCTCGACTATATTGCCAACGACGGCCCCTGCGCCGACGAGTATTCCGCTTCCTGCGGCTGTGGCGGAAGCTGTGCTGATGGTTGCGCCGATGCTTGCGGCTGTTCCGAAGCGCCGGAAGCCAGTGCGGACGATTGCGGGCTGGCTCCGGTCACGCTGAAGGCCACCCCGTCCACCGGCGGCGGCAAGCCCGGCAAGGCCCCACGCCCCAAGCGCCCCGATTTCGTTTCCACCACCAACGCCTGCAAGCTGTGCACGCCGCTGGGGGCCATGCTGGCCTTCCGGGGCGTGGAGGGCGCGGTGCCCTTCCTGCACGGTTCGCAGGGCTGCGCCACCTACATGCGGCGCTACGTCATCAGCCACTACCGCGAGCCCATGGACATCGCCTCGTCCTCGCTGGGCGAAAAGCAGGCCGTGTACGGCGGGGGGCCCAACCTGAAGAAGGGCATCCTCAACGTCATGAAGAAGTACGACCCGGTGCTGGTGGGCGTTGCCACCACCTGCCTCACCGAGACCATCGGTGACGACGTGGGCGGCTACCTGCGCGAGTTCCGCAACGAATTCGGCGACCTCGACCTGCCGGAAATCGTCCATGTGCACACGCCCAGCTACAACGGCACGCACATGGAAGGCTGGAACGCCGCCGTGCGCGCCCTGGTGGACCAGTTGGCCAAGGACAAGGTGGAACCCCACGGCAAGGTGGCCCTGTTGCCCGGCTTCGTTTCCCCGGCGGACCTGCGCCACCTGCGCGACCTTGTCACCGATTTCGGCTCCGACGCGGTGATCCTGCCCGACCTGTCCGACCCGCTGGATGGCCCGGCGCTGGAAGACTACACCCCGCTGCCCGAGGGCGGCACACCGCTGGCCGACATCCGCGCCCTGTCCGGTGCGGCGGCGGTCATCGAATGCGGCCGTTCGCTGGCCATGACCCCGGTGGGATCCACCGGCCCGGCCACGGCCGGGCGCGTGCTGCACGAGCGCTTCGGTCTGCCGCTGCACGCCGTGGGCCTGCCCATCGGCCTGCGTGAAACCGACGCCCTTGTCGCCGCGCTGGAGGCCATCACCGGCAAGCCCCTGCCCCGCAGGCACGAACTGGAACGCGGGCGGTTCGTGGATGCCCTGGTGGACGGCCACAAGTACGTGTCCGGCAAGCGCGCCGTGGTCTACGGCGAGGCGGATCTGGTCATCGGCCTTGTCTCCCTGCTCACCGAGATCGGCGTGCATACCGTGCTGGCCGCCACCGGCACGCGCGGGGCGCACTTGGCCGAATCCATCGCCGCCGTCACCGAAGGTCTGCTGCCCGAAACGCCCACGGTCATCGAGGGCGCGGACTTCGAGGAAATCGCCGACACGGCGGAAGGCCTTTCGCCCGACCTTTTGGTGGGCAACAGCAAGGGCTACCGCTACGCCCGGCAGTGGAACATCCCCCTCGTGCGGGCGGGCTTTCCCATCCACGACCGCTTCGGCGGCCACCGTCTGCTGCACGTGGGCTACGCCGGGGCGCAGGCCCTCATGGACCGAATCGTCAACGCCGTCATCGAGAAGACCCAGAGCGATAGCCCTGTTGGTTACTGTTACCTCTAGGAATCAGGAATAGCGAAGGAGACCGCCATGAAGCCGCTGCGCACCACCCCCCCCGGCCATCCGTGCTTTGATCGCAACAGCGCCTCGTCCTGCGGTCGCGTCCATGTTCCCGTGGCGCCCAAGTGCAACATCCAGTGCGGGTACTGCAACCGCAAGTACGACTGCGTCAACGAATCGCGCCCCGGCGTGACAAGCGCGGTGCTTTCGCCGCGCCAGGCCCTGGAGTACGTGGACAAGGTGCTGGCGGCGGACCCGCGCATCACCGTCGTCGGCATCGCCGGTCCCGGCGACCCCATGGCCAACCCTGCGGAAACGCTGGAAACGCTGCGTCTGATCCACGAGAAGCACCCCGAACTGCTGTTCTGCCTCTCGTCCAACGGCCTGGGCCTGCCGCCGCACCTCGACCGGCTGAAGGAACTGGGCGTCACCCACGTCACCGTCACCATCAACGCGGTGGACCCGGCCATCGGCGAAAAGCTGTATCCCTGGGTGCGTGACGACAAGGTGGTCTGGCGTGGCCGCGAGGCGGCGGAACTGCTGCTTTCGCGCCAGTTGGAATCGGTGCGCGGCCTGGTGGAGCGCGGCCTGATCGTCAAGGTCAACACCATCCTGGTGCCCGGCGTGAACGACCACCACGTGGAAGAGGTGGCGCGCGTGGTGGGCGAACTGGGGGCCACCATCCAGAACATCATTCCGCTCAAACCCACGGCGGACACCCCGCTGGCCCACCTGCCGGAACCGGACGCCGCCGCCGTCAACGCGGCGCGCAAGGGCGCGGGCGAGCATATTTCCCAGATGACCCACTGCAAGCGCTGCCGCGCCGACGCCGTGGGCCTGCTGCACGAGGACAAGTCCGCCGAGATGGCCGAAACCCTGCGCGCCTGCGCCGCCAGCAAGACCGAAGAGGCCGAACGCCCCTACGTGGCCGTGGCCACTCGCGAGGGCATGCTGGTCAACCAGCACCTGGGCGAGGCCACCCGGTTCCAGATCTGGGGGCAGGGGGTGAGCGGGTTCTTCCTGGTGGAGGAACGCCTTGCGCCCAAGCCCGGCTGCGGCCCGGAACGCTGGAAGCAGGTGGCCGCCACCCTGCACGATTGCCGCGCCCTGCTGTGCGCCGCCTTTGGCGCGCATCCGGAAGGGATTCTGGTGGCCGCCGGGGTGCAGCCGGTGGAAGCCTCCGGCTTCATCGAGGATGCGCTGGAGGTGGTCTTCGGCAACGGCAACACCGCCGCCCTGCGCGGTCGCAAGGGCGGGGTGGGCAAGACGTCGTGTGCCGGGGGCGGGTGTCGCGGCACCGGCGAAGGCTGTTAGTTTCCGCAAGTTCTCCGCGCGCTGGCTGCGTCAGATTTCGTCGCTTGCTCCGGTCACGCACGTTTAGTGCGCTCCCGTCGCAACCGTCTCGTCTTCCTTGCCAGCGCACGGATTGCTTGCGGAAACTGAAGGCATGCCGATCCCACGCGATGGCAGATGTGCCCTCTGAAGATTGAACACGAAAACGGCGGCTCTCCTTGGGGAGGGCCGCCGTGTGTTGCGTGCGGGCAGGAAGGCGGGAGGGGAGCGAAGAGGGGAAGCGGCTACTTTTCCAGCGGCAGGCCCGCCGCGTTCCAGGCCAGCGTGCCGCCGTCCATGTGCAGGACGGAGGTGAACCCCAGTTCGCGAAACACCTCCAGCGCCTTGCTGCTGCGGTTGCCCGAGCGGCAGTAGACGAGATAGGTGCGGTTGCGGTTCAGCGAGCGTACCCGGTCGCGGAATTCCGGCGAGGTGAAGTCGATGTTCCGCGCGCCCTGCAGGTGGCCTTCGGAAAATTCTCCGGGGGTGCGCACGTCCAGCACCATGAAGGCTTCGTCGTTCGCGTGCTGTCCGATGACGGTGGCGGCTTCCTGCGGGGTCACGTCGCGCCAGCCGGTAGCCTGCCCGGAGGTCTGTTGACCAGCACTGACAGTGTCGGGCGCAACCCTCGGCAGCATGGCCTGCACCGAGTACGCCGCCACGCACAGGGCTGCCAGCCACAGCAGCATGGTGCGCAGCGTGGTGCGCTTGCGGGCGTAGGGGATGCGGGCGTGTTCCGCGCGCGGGCTGAATTCCTCGTCGGGTTCGGGACGGTAGGTCATGGCGTTTCCTGTCAAGGCAAGGCGGTGGATGGCCGGGACTGGACCGGCGCGGCTTGTGGGCCGCGCCGTCACCCCATAGATAGGGCCGGGCCGCCCGTCGCGCAAGCACGGGGCGGCTGCCGCGCACCGCGCTTCGTCACGCATGGAGGATATTCCGTCAAGCCGTTGCGTGAAGCGCCACGGCCGCGCTATGCTTCATTCCATCGACGCATGGGAGTGCCGCCATGAAACATACATTGTCCGTGTTGGTGAAGAACAGGGCCGGGGCAGTGGCCGAGGCCACCGACGTCTTCCGCCGCCGGGGCATCAGCTTTCGTTCCATTTCCTGCGCGGAGACCGAGGATTTCGACGTCTCGCGCCTGGTGCTGACCGTGGAGGACCACGAGGCCGAGCTGGAATCCATCGCCGACGAACTGCGCGCCCAGGACGTGGTGGCCATGGTCGAGGACCTTTCGCGCCGCGACTTCGTGGACCGCGAACTGGTGCTGGTGAAGGTGGACGTAACCCGCGAGACCACCACCCAGATCATGCAGGTGTGCGAGGTGTTCCGCGCCAGCGTCATCGGCATGGGCCAGGAAACCATGACCGTGGAGATGACCGGCGATACCCAGAAGGTGGACGGCTTCATCCGCATGTTGCGGCCGTTCGGCATTCGCAGTCTGGCGAGGACGGGGGTTGTCGCCATGAAGCGCGGCGACGACGACTAGCAGGGGCGGCGATTTTGCCCGATCGCTGCGTCAGCCGCCGTTTCCGCTCCGGTCACGCACCAAAGAGAGCGCTCCCTCCGCGAATCCACCGTTTTTCCTTGCGCTCAGGCAAACTGCCACCCCTGCATGAAGTGATGTTCTCGCCGTTTCCCCTTTAGTGCAGCCCCTTTTCCCGTTGACGAGTTCCACCTCCATCGGAGCATGCCGGTTTGACCACTGAAGCGAACATCTGCCGAGGTCCGGAAGCGAAGGGGCCGCGCAGCCTCGACGACCTGGTGGTGCGCGTGGCCGCCTGCGGGGCGCGCCCGCGCATCGTGCTGGCCGCCTGTGCAGAGGCCCACGCCCTGGGCGCGCTGCTGGACGCCGCCGACCGGGGCATCGCCCAGCCCCTGCTGGTGGGCGACATGGAACAGACCGCGCGCATCGCGGGCGAACTTTCGCGCGACATTTCCGGCATCGCCGCCGTGCATGCGCCCGACCCGCGCGAGGCCGTGCAGTGCGCCGTGGACATGGTGCGCGGCGGCGAGGCCGAGGTGCTCATGAAGGGCCTGGTGAACACGGACGTGCTGCTGCGCAGGGTGCTCAACCGCGCCACCGGCCTGCCGCCCAAGGGCGTGCTGAGCCACGTGGCCGTGTTCGAACTGCCCGTGGCGGGCGGCGGCACGCGCCTGGCCATGATGACCGACGCCGCCGTGAACATCCGGCCCAACCTGCAACGCAAGCTGGAAATCGTGCACAACGCCGTGGCCGTGGCCCGCGCGCTGGGCATTGCCCGGCCCCGCGTGGCCATGCTGGCCGCCACGGAAAAGGTCATCCTGCCCGCCATGCCCGCCACGCTGGACGCCCAGATCGTGGCCCGCATGGCCGAGCAGGGCGAATTCGGCGAGGCGGACGTGGCCGGTCCCATGGCCCTCGACATCGCCCTTTCGCCCGACGCGGCGGCCCGCAAGGGCGTGGACCACCCCGTGGCCGGGTGCGCCGACATCCTGGTGGCGCCCGACATCGAAAGCGGCAACATCCTGTACAAGTCGCTGACCATCCTGGCCCGCGCGGACATGGCCAGCACCATGGCGGGCAGTTCCGCGCCGCTGGTGGTCACCTCGCGCGGGGATACCGAACGGTCCAAGTTCTGTTCCATCGCGCTGGCGGGGTATCTGGCCCTGTCCGCGCGGGGTTAGGCACGCCGGCCCGCTTTTCCGTATTCCGGCGGCGGCCCGCGCTTGCCGCCCATGCCCCGACACAGCCTTTCGAGAGGATACCCATCTGAGTTCCCAGCCTTTCCCCACCGACGGCACGCCCGGTGACCGTGGCCCGCGCATTCTGGCCATCAACCCCGGCTCCACTTCCACCAAGGTGGCCCTGTACGAGGGCGAGACCGAGGTGTTTTCCGAAACCGTGGAGCACGCGCGCGAAGAGCTTGCGGCCTTCCCCACGGTGATCGCCCAGTACGCCTACCGCCGTGCCGCCGTGGATGCGCTGCTGGCGAAGCATGGCGTGGCGGACTTGCCGCTGGCCGCCGTGGCCGGGCGCGGCGGGCTGTTGCCGCCCATGCCGGGCGGCGCGTGGCGCATCACCCCGGCCATGCTGGAAACCCTGGCCCAGGCCCGCTACGGCGAGCACCCCTGCAACCTTGGCGCGCCGCTGGCCCAGGACTATGCAACCCGCTGGGGCGTGGCCGCCTACATCGTGGACCCGCCCGTCACCGACGAGATGGACGAGGTGGCGCGCATTTCCGGCCTGCCCGCGTTGCCACGCCGCAGCGTGTTCCATGCGCTCAGCCAGCGTTCCGCCGCCAGGCGGGCCGCCGAACTGCTGGGCGTGGACTACGCAGCCAACCGCTGGCTGGTGGCGCACATGGGCGGGGGCATTTCCGTGGCCGCGCATCGCTGCGGGCGCATCGTGGACGTCATCAACGCCCTGGACGGCGACGGCCCCATCGCCCCGGAGCGCACCGGCCGCCTGCCCTCCCTGGGCGTGCTCTCGCTGGTGCAGGACGGCACCTACACCTTCGAGCAGTTGCGGCGCATCATCCTGCGCGAGGGCGGCATGTGGGCCCACTGCGGCACCAATGACCTGCGCGTGCTGGAGCGGCGCATGGACGGGACGTCCTGCTGCGATAAAGACGGTACGTCCTGCTGCGGTAAAGACGGGACGTCCTGCTGCGATAAAGACGGGGCGGCCGACGCGCCGCCCGACGCCCACGCCGCGCTGGTGTTCGAGGCCGTGGCCTACACCATCGCCAAGGAACTGGCCTCGCTGGCCCCGGCCCTGTTGGATGGGGGCTGCGGCACCGGCTGCGGCGAACCTGCCTCCGACGGCAGCTGCCCGGCCCGCATCGCCGGAGTGGTGCTGACCGGCGGCATGGCCCGCAGCACCCGGCTGACGGAGCGGCTGCGCCAGCGGCTGGAATGGCTGGCCCCGGTGGTGGTGCTGCCAGAGGTGGAGGAGATGCACGCCCTGGCATCCGGCGTGCTGCGGGTTCTGCGCGGCCAGGAGACGCCCGGCGAGTACGCCTGACGGCGCGTGCACAACGCGGAGCCTGCACGGCAGAGGCAACGCCGTCCCGCACGGGCATTTCACACCGTTTTCCGGTTCGGGCCGCCGGGACGGGGCGCCGGGACGTGCCGGGCATGCCTGAACGAATCCGCGCAAATTCCGGTGCTTGACGCCGCCTGCGGGAACGTGTCTATGGTGTGCAGCGCAACGCGCGTTCCGCACCCATCGCTCGCCTTGCGGCGGACGCATCCAGAAACGAGGCACGCATGGCATCCTCCAAGGACCTGATTCTCGAAAACGCCCGCGCCCTGTTTGCCGCCAACGGCTTCAAGGGCACCACCATCGCGCAGATCGCCAAGACGTCCAACGTGACGGACGCGGCCATCTACCGGCATTACCGCTCGAAGCAGGAAGTGTTCGACGTCATCGTCGAAACCTATCTGGAAGAGTACCGGCAGCTGATGGCGGCCATCAAGGAACGGCAGAAAAGCGGCTACTGCCTGCTGGAAACGCTGATCCTCGACCACTGCGGGTTCATCGAAAAGCGCCTGACGGACACCCGGGTGCTGCTGAACACCTACACCACCATTCCCAGCGCCCGCGCGGTGATGGATTCGCTGTCCACCAGCCTGTTCCTGACCGTGGAAGCCTGCCTTGTGCGCGGCATTCGCGACGGCACGGTGCGCGACGACATCGACGTCCCGGAAACGGCGCGCATCGTCGGCATACTGCTGCTGGGGCTGAACCGCCGCCGCATCTTCTGGCCGGATACGCCAGACCTCGCGCGCGGGGTGGTGGCCTTCTGCCAGCGCAGCATCAAGAGCTGACCGGAAAGCGCCCGGTTCGGGGCAGAATCTTCACGTGATCCGGGCGGGCAGGCGTCGCGTGTCGCAACGCCCGGCCCGGCAGGCATCGGCAACTTGCCGATGGCGTCGCGCTGGTATCGCCATTGCCCATCGGTGCTCTTCCCCCGCTTCCGGCATTTCCTTCGGGAAACGAAACGGCCCGTCCTTGTGGACGGGCCGTCGTCGTTTCCGGGGTGGGGCAGGGCTGCGGAAGGGGGGAGCCGAACGCTAGCGGCCGTCGTCCAGGCGCATGTCCGCCGGGGCGGTGGCCCGCACCGTGTGCCGGATGGTGGCGGTGGCGCGCGGTTCCACGGTCAGGTCCCACACCAGGCGGTGGTTTTCCGTGGCGGCCTTGGGGTCGGATTCCACGCTGATGCTGATGGCCGTGTCGCGCGGCTGCGGTTCCGGGTCTTCCACGCGCACGGACACCGATTTGGCGCGCCGGTTGGCCACTTCGATGGTCCAGGCCCACACGCGGGTCTGCTGCTTGCTCACCAGTCCCTCGCGGCCGCTCTTGCGTTCGTCCAGGCGCATGGTGGCGGCCACCAGCGGGTCGCTGCCGAAGAAGATGTCGGCCTTGTCCTCGGCCAGCGAGAAGGGTGCGCTGCCCACGCTGGCCCCGTCGGCCACGTACAGTGCCTCGCCCGCAGGGTAGTGGCGCGGCTCGGGCAGGGTGACGGAGGCGGTGAGGAAGGCGCGCGGGTCCGCCGCCGGGCGCACGGTGTGCCGGAAGGTGGCGGGCCATTCCTCGGCCCGCAGGGCCACGCGGGCGCTGCCGCCAGCGGGCAGGGTGCGCGGGCCGAGGTCCCATACCTCGTAGGTGGCCTTTTCGTCGGCCATGGGGGCGGGGGGAGCGGCGTCGGCGCGCAGGGCCATCGTTTCGGCGGCCATGGGGGCCGCCTTCATGGCCACAGGCATGGGCGTCACGCCCAGAATGGGCCGCAACTGCCAGTCGCGCAGGGGCGGCGGCTGCAGGGCCGCGCCCGGCTCCACCGTGGCCACGGACAGGCGCGCGCCGTTCCAGTCCACGGATCCGCCCTGGCGGATTTCCGCCTCGAAGGCGAAGCCCACGGTGTTCTTGTCGGGGAAGGCTTCCAGCCGGTAGGCGGGCCGCCAGCCCGCCTCGGGCAGGGTGTAGGCGTAGGAAACCGCCAGGGGGCCGCGTGCCGGGCTTGCCAGCAGCACCGTGGCCACCGGGGCCGTGCGCGCCGCGCCGCCCGCGTCGTTCAGTTCCTGTTCCAGCCGGGCAATGCGGGCGGCCAGCACGGCCTCCTTGTCGCGCAGGTCGGGCAGGGTGGCGTTCAGGTCCGCCAGCCGCCTGGCCATCTGGGCGTCCAGCCGTTCCAGGTCGGCTGCGGGGGCGTTGGTCACCGGCGGCTTGGACCACAGGGCCATGCGCGCCTCGGTGGCGGTGATGGACCCGGCGACGGACGCAGCCTCGCGGCGCAGCCCGGCCAATTCCGCGCGCAGGCGGGCCACGCGGGGGGCTTCGGGTGCGTCGGCTTCACGGACGGTTACCAATGCCACTCCGTTGCCGGGGATGGTCACGGACAGGCTGGCCGGGTCCGCCCCGGCGGGCAGGGCCAGCCGGAACGCCTGCCCGCCGCCCGGCGCGGGCTCCACGGCCACGCGGTCTTCCACCGTGACCCGCGCGGAGCGGGGGTAGAGCACCACGGCCACGGGTGAGGTGGGCAGCGGGGCTGCCGCCGTGCCGACTTGCGCGGATGCCGTGGATTGCGCGGATATGGTGGATTGCGCGGGCATGGCCGGAGTGCCCTGGGCCTGCGGGGCGGCCTGCACGGGAAGCGCGGTCAGCAGCAGAGCGGCGGCCAGGGCGGCCAGCGCTCGCCCGCATGCGGGAAACGGGAGAACGGGGGAGGTCGGTCGGCGCAACGCGCCTCCGGTGCGGAAAATGCTCATGCCGCTCCTGTAGCACGTTTCGCGGGGCGGGGCGAGAGCGGGGCGGGCCTGGCCGCGCGGTAAGGCGTGCGCGGGGCTATCGCGCCGCCGGGTCCAGCAGGTCGGTGTCGTCGTGGGCGTATGGCGGGGCGCAGCAGCACAGCACCAGCAGCGGCACATCCCCGGTGTTGGCGATGCGGTGGGGCGTGCCGGGGGCGATGTGCACGGTGTCGCCCGGCCCCACGGCAAAGGTGGCTTCGCCCAGGGTCATCAGGCCCTGTCCGGCGGTGACGTGGTACAGCTCCTCGCTCTGTGGGTGGCGGTGCAGCAGGGTGACGCAGCCGGGGGGCACCTCCGCCTCGGCCAGCGACTGGTTGCGGTTGCCGTGCACGGCGGGGTGCATCAGTTCGCGGATTATGGACCCGTCGCGGGTGACGTAGGGCGTGGCGTCCGCGCGGGCGGTGACTGCGGTGCTGGGGGGGGCGGGGGCGTCGGGGCGGGACATGCGGTACCTTCGGGCCGGGCCCGTGGGTTGCGTTCAGGGTGCGGCGGGGCGAACGGGCATCCGCCGCGCATCCCAAGCGAAGCGCCCCGGCCCACGGGCCTCGAAAGTCCTCATGGGGCCGGGGCGCATGCATCCGGTCGTGTCGTTCTGCCTAGTACAGCTGCTTCAGCAGGTCTTCGGCGCTCTTGGTGTCGTCGTCGCCGCGGTGTACCGGGTCGCCCGCCGTGGAACTGGGCTGGGTGCCCAACTGGAACGGCAGCAGGTAGCTGGTCTCGGAGCCGGGACCGGCGATCTGCCCGGTCTTGCCGTCCACGCGCACCATGACGATGCCGGGGGGCATGGGGAAGTCGTCCGGCGGGTACTTGGGCTCCACCACCTTGCGGTAGTCCACGAAGATGGGCAGCGCGGCGCGGCCGCCGGTCTCGAACTTGCCCATGGGCGCCACTTGGTCAAAGCCCACATACACGGCGGTGACCAGATGCGGGGTGTACCCGATGAACCAGGCGTCGCGCTCGTCGTTGGTGGTGCCGGTCTTGCCCGCCAGGGGCTTGCCCAGCACCTTGGCCTTGGCGGCCGTGCCATCCTGCACCACTTCCTTCATCAGGGTGGCCATGATGAAGGCGTTCTGCGGGCTGAGCACCTCGCGGACATCAGGCTTGGATTCGAACAGCGTCTCACCCCAGGCATCGCTGATGGAGTGGATGAACCTGCGTTTGGCCACGCGGCCTTCGGCGGCGAAAGCGGTGTACGCCTCGGCCATGTTGATGGGCGAAACCGCCACCGCGCCAAGGCTTACGGAGAGTTCGTTGGGGAACGGCCCTTCCAGCCCCAGCGCGGTCGCCCGCTCGATGACGGCGGGAATGCCGATCTTCTGGGCCACGCGGATGGTGCACAGGTTGCGCGACTTGGCCAGCGCCGTGCGCAGCAGGGTGGGGCCGTAGAACACGCCCTCGAAGTTCTCGGGCCGCCAGATCTTGTCGGTGTACTCGTTCAGGTACACGAAGGGCGCGTCCAGCACCACCGACCCGGCCGTGAAGCCGTGGTCCATGGCGGCGGAGTACACGATGGGCTTGAACGACGAACCGGGCTGCCGCTTGGCCTGGACGGCCCGGTTGAACTGGCTGTCGCTGAAGTTGTAGCCGCCCACCAGGGCCAGGATGTCGCCGGAGTCGGGCTCTATGGACACCACCGCGCCCTGCACGTCGGGGTACTGTTCCAGCGAAAGCTGGATCACCCCGGCCTGCGAGACCAGCGAGGGTGTGTAGCTGGCGGCCTTGCCGTCGGCCCCCAGGGCCGAGACCCACACCACGTCGCCCACTTCCAGCACCTTCTTGGCGTCCTTGATGGCGGCCACGTTCTCGGGCGCGTAGCGCACATCGGGGGTGCGGCACCAGGCCATGGTCTTCACGTCGATGAAGCCCCGGTACGCGCCCAGGCGCACTTCCGCGCCCTGCGGCACCACCTTGGTCACCAGCGCCCGCGCCCATGCGCCGTCGGCCAGCGCGGCGGGGGTGAAGTTTTCGTGCTTCAGGAAGGCGTCGTACTCGGCGGGCTTCAGCCGCTGCAGCGGCCCGCGCCAGCCGTGCCTGTGCGAGGCGTCGTCCAGCCCGGTGCGCAGGGCCTTTTCGGCCGCGGCCTGGTGCACCGGCTCCATGCTGGTGCGCACGTGCAGGCCCAGTTCGTAGATGGCGTCCTCGCCGTAGCGGTCCACCTTCAGGCCCAGGCGCTTGACGTTGGCCTCACTGAAGAAGTCGATGAGCTGGCGGCGCACCTCTTCGAGGTACCACGCGCCCTCGCGCCAGCCGCTGTCGTCCATGGACCGGTACACCAGCGGCTGGGCCACGGCCTCGTCGTATTCGGCGCGGTTGATCCACCCCAGTTCCAGCATGCGGTGCAGCACGTACATCTGGCGCTGCCTGGTGGCCTCGGGGTCGCGGAAGGGGTTGTACTTCGAGGGGGCCTGCGGCAGGCCGCCGATCACCGCCGCCTCGGCCAGCGACAGTTCGTTGACGTGCTTGCCGAAATAGGTGCGCGCGGCCGCCTCCACCCCGTAGGCGCCGCCGCCGAGGTAGATCTGGTTCAGGTAGATGGTGAGGATCTCGTCCTTGCTCAGGTACTTTTCGAGCCGGTAGGCGAGAATCGCTTCCTTTATCTTGCGCTCGTAGCTTTTTTCCGAGGTCAGCAGCAGGCGCTTGACGATCTGCTGGGTGATGGTGCTGCCGCCCTGCTTGATGGACCCGGCCTGCATGTTCTTGATGAACGCGCGGAAGATGGCGAGCGGGTCGATGCCCTCATGCCGGTAGAAGCCGTCGTCCTCGGCGGCCAGAAAGGCCTGGGGCACGCGGGGCGACATTTTCTCCAGCGGGGCCAGGAAGCGCTTTTCACGGTAGAAATAGCCCATCACGCTGCCGTCGCGGGCGTACACGGTGGTGACGAGGGGGGGGCGGTAGTCGGCGATGCGGGTGAAGCTGGGCAGGTCGTGCGAGGCCCAGACCACCAGCATGGCGGCAAGCCCGGCCGCGGCGGCAATGCCAAGCGCGCCGACGATGCCGAGGGTGAGCAGCAGTTTTTTCATGGGGGTGCGCGTTACAACGTTTCCGGCCCGTCGTCCAGAGCGCCGGGTTTGCCGGGCCGGGGCGGCCTGCGGCGTCCGCGCGGCGCGGCGGCGGGGTCGGGAACGGGCTGGGGTTTGGGCAGGGGGACCGCCGGGGGC
The DNA here is from genome assembly GCF_003402415.2 of Nitratidesulfovibrio sp. HK-II. Lineage (NCBI taxonomy): Bacteria > Pseudomonadati > Thermodesulfobacteriota > Desulfovibrionia > Desulfovibrionales > Desulfovibrionaceae > Nitratidesulfovibrio > Nitratidesulfovibrio sp. HK-II. The sequence continues at coordinate 3,205,691 of NZ_AP036014.1, read as the reverse complement.
GATGCCGGGGCGGCGTCATCGACGGTATCGGCGGCGGTATCGTCGGCATCCTGCGCGCCATTGGGGGCCGCGAAGGGCAGGCCGGACTCGAAGGGGTCCAGCGGGGGCAGGCCCCAGGCCAGGCGCATGCGGCCGAACAGCAGGCGGACGTCCTTTTCCGTCAGGTGCACGGCGGCCAGCACGTTGGCCAGGGTGCGGCCTTCGCGCACGGCCACGCAGTGGTCCGGGGTGAACAGGGTGATGCGCTCGCCGCGCATCCACAGGGGGAACAGACGACAGTACCAGGGCCGCACCTCGCGCGGCAGGCGGCAGCCCTCCGCGCCCAGGAAGGCGCAGTCGCCCCGCCGGTCCACGGCCAGGCGCAGGTGCTCGCCGTGCAGGGGGAACAGGGCCTCGACGGCCGCCGATTCGCCGGGGAACAGACGCTTCATGCCGTCCACGAAGGGGCGGGTGTTGCGCTCGGTGGCGAAGCCGCCCACGTGGTCGCACCATTCCACGATGCGCTCCCACTCCGAGCGCGACAGGGGGAAGCAGAATTCCTCCTCGCCGGGGGTGGTGGAGCAGCATGTGGGGCCTTCGGCCGCGCAGCGGGCGCAGGCGGAGGGATCGGGCGCGGGAGCGTTCCGCCTGGCGTGGGGTTTGGCATGGGGCCGGGTGCAGGGCGCGCCCGTCGTATCGGGCGTTTTGGGGGTGCGGGGTACGCGTGCCATGTCAGTAGGCTCCGGAGCCCGAGCGGGGCCAGTTGCCGTTGAAGCCGCGCAGCACCACCACCCAGAATTCCCGGCCGGGCTTGCCCCGGTGGGTGGACTGGTAGCGGGTGACCTGCACGGAATCGAACATGGCGGCGAGCTGGCGGGGCATGTTGGGACCGTCGCGCCGCACCAGCACCGCGTCCCAGCCCACCTTGTCGGCGGGCGAGGGCCAGATGTCGTACTGGCTCATGCGGCGGCCGAAGTCGGCGCAGTAAGTCACCGGCTGGCCGGGGGCGTAGAAGGCCAGCGAGGCGGTCATGTCGTAGGCGTCGGAAAAGAAGAACACCCGGTCCGGGTCGGGCAGTTGGCGGCGCACCTCGTCCAGGTGTCCGCCAAGGTCGGCCCAGCCCTTCAGGCGGGTGGCGGGATTGTATTGCGGGGGCAAGGGCAGCGCATCCTGCGCGTGCACCAGGCCGAAGGTCAGCACGCCCAGCACCGCCCACACGGGCACGAGCTTGCGCCACACGGTGGCGGGCGCGCCGCCCGGTTCGAGAACCGTGTCGCGGCGGCGGGCGGCGATGAGGTCGGACAGGCAGCACGCGGCCAGCATGATGCCCGCCACGTAGCTCATGGCCGGCCAGTTGGGGTAGATGCGGGTGTGCAGGCTCCACAGGGTCATGCCGCCCCACATGGGCCAGAACCCGGCGGCCAGCAGGATGTCGCGGCGCAGCCTGCCCGCGTCGGGAACCCCGTTGGGCGAAGCGCCCGGAGTGGAGCAGGCCATGCCGCCGGGCGTGCCCGCGTGCCCCTTGCAGGCGTGGCGCAGGGCGCGCCAGCCGCCCGCCAGCATCAGGCCCAGCCACCACGGGGTGATGATGCCCGCCTGCGCGCCCAGATGTTCGGGCAGCCGTTCCGGGGTCAGGAAGGTCTTCGCGGCCTTGCCCGCCACCCCGGCCAGGGTGGCCACGTGGCGGAAGCTGACCCAGTCGTTGGAAATGTTCCAGGCCAGGATGGGCAGCATGCCCACGGCGGCACCGGCCAGCATCACCGCCAGTACCCGCCAGGCCACGCCGCGCGCCAGCAGCCCGTGGCGGGAAAGGCCCCACAGCCACAGCACGGCCACCCCGGCGATGCCCAGCATCATGTACTTGGCCAGCACGCCCAGTGCCATGCACGCGAACAGCAGCACGTAGGGCGTGCGGCGGCGCGGCTCCAGCGAAATCCAGTGCAGGCAGAACAGCGCGCCCGCCCAGCACAGCAGCAGGGGGCTGTCGGTGGTCATCAGCACGCCCGAGGCCATGAACAGCGGGGTGGCGTTGGCCACGAACAGGGTCAGCACGCCCAGCGCGGGCGCGCGGAACAGCCGGGCCGCGCCCAGGTACAGCAGCGTCTGGGCCAGCGCCGAATTGACCACCGCGCCCATGCGCACGCCGGTTTCCGTGTCGCCCAGCAGGGCCGTCCAGCCGTGGATGAGCCAGGCGATGAGCGGGCCCTTGGAATAGTAGGAAAGTTGCAGCCTGCGCGACCAGTCCCAGTACTGCGATTCGTCCTGCACCAGGTCGAGCTGGCCGGAGAGCACGAACCACAGCCGCACCAGGGTCGTGATGGCGATGATGATCCCCGCGCACAGGGCGGGGTTGCGTTCCCAGACGGGGGCCGGGGGCAGGGCGGGCGCGCCGTGGTGGGATACAGACGCGGGACGCGCGCCGTGAGGCCCGGCGTAGGGGGCGTCGGGGCGGAATTCGGGCCGGTGTATGGAAGCGGACATGCGCGCGAAGGTGACCTGTGGGGATACGTGATTGGGGAATGGCGGGGGGTGCCCGCCGCGCAGGCGTGGGCGGAACCGCGTTCCGCCTCTGGGAATGTAGCCTCTCGGAGTGGGGGTGTCCAGACGGGCGCGGCGCGGAGGAAATTTGGCGGTATCGTTTGATTTTTCACGGGGCAGGGAGCCTTTTGGAAAGGCTCCCTGCCCCGGGATGAGAGGCGTTACTTGTACAGACGCTTGAGCAGCTTCAGCTTCAGGTCCGAGCCGGGGGCGAAGCGCAGGGGGATGTCGAAGAAGTTGGAGCCCACGGCCACGGCGCGCGGGGCCGAGAAGGTGGCCAGGCCCGCCGGGCCCGCCACGGCCCCGTGCCCGGTTTCGCCAACGCCCGCCTGCGGCAGGCGCGGGTTGGCGAGATGGGTGGCCGCGTCGTTGATCAGCACGGCCCCGGCGCGGGTGGTTTCCATCAGCCGTTCGCCGCGCGCGTGGGCGGTGGTGAAGGCGTACAGCGCGGTGAGCGCGGGCAGCCCGGCCAGGAAGGTCGTGGCCTCGTCCAGCCGGGCGTAGGGCCGCACCGCCAGCACGGGGCCGAAGCCTTCCTCGCGCAGCACGGGGCTGTCGTCGGGCACGTCGGTGATCAGTGCGGGCGGTACGTACAGGCTGGTTCTGTCGGGCTGGTCCGCCGCGCCGCCGGGGCCGAAGGGCAGGGGCCGCCCGGCCGCCAGCCGTTCCGCCTGACGCACGAACCCGGCGGCGGAGACCATGCGGCCGAAGTCCGCGCTGGTGCGCGGCTGCGGGCCGAAGGCGCGCTCCAGTTCGCTGCGCAGAGCGTCCAGCACCCGGTCCAGCACGGTGTGCTGCACCAGCAGCACGTCGGGCGCGGCGCGCAGTTGCCCGGCGTGCAGGAACTTGGCCCACACGATGCGCCGGGCGGCCATGGCGATGTCCGCGTCGCCGTGCACCAGCGCGGCGGACGGCCCGCCGGTGATGGCGGCATACGGGGCAAGGGTGCGGGCGGCCAGACCGGCGATGGCCCGCGCTCCGCGCGTGTCGCCGTCGTACCACACGAAGTCGGGCGCGGCGGCCAGCAGGGCCTCGTCCGTCTCGGCACCGCCGGTGACCACGGCCACATGCTCCGGCTCGAAGTACTGGCGCACCATCCGGGCCAGCATTTCCGCCAGCGCCGGGGCCTCGGGCGAGGGGCGCAGCACCACGGCGTTGCCCGCGCCGATGGCGTCGGCCAGGGGCACCAGCAGGCTGCGCAACGGGTCGGCCCAGTGGGCGTAAGCCACGACGCGGCCCAGCGGCTGATGGCGCACGTAGCTGCGCGCCTTGAACTGCGCCAGCGACGAAAGCACCCGGCGCGCCCCGCAGAAGCCGGGCACGGCCTTGATCAGCCAGTCGATCTCGTGCAGCACGGGCAGCACCTCGCGCACCAGAAAGGGGTGCTCGGGGCGGCCGTAGTCGGCGCGGATGGCGTCGGCCAGGCGGTCGCGGTAGCCTTGCACCCCCTCGCGCAGGCGGCGCAGGGCATCCACCCGCGCGCCGGAGGGCAGCACCGCGCCCGAGGCGATGAACGACGCCTGGCGCGCGGCCAGGGCGGCCATGTCGTCCGCGAGCACGGACGTGGGAGCGGGGCCGGGCGAGCCGGACGAGGGGGACGAGGCAGACGGGGCGGACGGAGAAGCGGCGGTCTGGGTCATGGCGCACTCCTTGGCGGACGTTCCGGCGCGGGGCGAAGACGCCCCGCCCGATACGGAAGGTTCGGGGAAAGGCTGGCGGCGGGCCGCTGCGCGGAGCGCCGGTCGGCGGCTTCAAGGCCCTGCGCCGCAAGGCGCGGGCGGGCGCGTGCGTCCGGTACGGACCGCCATTGTGTACTGATAACGCATCGCGTGTCGCCGCGCCAGTGGGGGTGGCGGCAAAACAGGGTCCACGGCCATCTTGACAGCTTGCCTCTTGCAGTGCAGGGTAAGCTGGCCTTCGTGCGGCCCGGCGTCTGGAATCTGCTGTTCGACAACAGCCGATGACGCTGACGGGGCCGGTCACTGCGGGCGCACGCGACACCGCTTGCGCCCCTTCGGCGTGCCTGTGGCACGGCGCGACGCAGGTGCCCCTTTCCCCATGCCGCGCGGATGCCGCAATGATCCGTCAGGGAGAGTTCTCACCATGTCAAAGGGTTCCCATCAGTTCGACGTCATCGTCGTGGGCGGCGGCCCGGCCGGGCTGTTCGCCGCGTACCACCTTGCCGAACATTCCGGCCTGCGCACCTGCCTCATTGAGCGCGGGCAGGACGTGCGCAAGCGCAGCTGCCCCATCAACAAGACGCAGAAGTGTCTGAAGTGCAAGCCGTGCCACATTCTGTCCGGCATGGGCGGCGGCGGCCTGTTTTCGGACGGCAAGCTCAATTTCATCCACAAGCTGGGCAAGACCGACCTTACCCAGTTCATGCCCCGGTCCGAGGCCGAGGCGCTGATCCACGAAACGGAAACCATCTTCAACCGTTTCGGCATGGACGGCCCGGTCTACCCCTCGGACATGGAGGCGGCGAAAGCCATCCGCAAGCAGGCCAAGAAGCACGGCATCGACCTGCTGCTCATCAAGCAAAAGCACCTCGGCAGCGACTGCCTGCCCGACCATATCGCCTCCATGTGCGCGCACATCCGCGACAAGGGCGTGGATATCCGCACGGGTGAGGAAGTGCGCGCGCTTACCGTGGAAAACGGCCAGGTGCGCGGCCTTGTCACCGACAAGGGCGAATATGCGTGCAAGGCGGTGATCATCGCCCCCGGCCGCGTGGGCGCGGACTGGGTGGGCGAACTGGCGCGCGGGCACGGCCTGGCCGTGAGCCAGCGCGGCATAGAGGTGGGCGTGCGCGTGGAAGTGCACAAGGACATCATGTCGGACATCACCGACGTGATCTACGACCCCACCTTCTTCGTGCAGACCGACAAGTACGACGACCAGACGCGCACCTTCTGCACCAACCCGGAAGGGTTCATCGCGCTGGAGAACTACCAGGACTTCGTGTGCGTGAACGGCCACGCCTACCGCCACCGCAAGTCGGAGAACACCAACTTCGCCTTCCTGTCCAAGGTGGTGCTGACAGACCCGGTGTCCGACAACCAGGGCTACGGCACCGCCATCGGGCGGCTGGCCACCATCATCGGCGGCGGCAAGCCCATCCTGCAGCGCTTCGGCGATTTGCGGCGGGGCCGCCGGTCCACGTGGAACCGCGTCAACAAGGGCTACATAGAGCCCACCATGACGAACGTGGTGCCCGGCGACATCGCCATGGCCCTGCCCGAGCGCATCGTGACCAACCTGGTGGAGGGGCTGGAGCAGCTGAACAACGTCATGCCCGGCATCGCCAACGAGGAAACCCTGCTCTACGCGCCGGAGATCAAGTTCTTCGCCACCCAGGTGGAGACGGACAACCGGCTGGAAACCTCGCTGAAGGGGCTGTACGTGGCGGGCGACGGGCCGGGGGTTGCGGGCAACATCGTGTCCGCCGCGGCCACCGGGCTGATTCCGGCCAAGGCCATCATCGAGCGGTTGTAGCCGGGCGGCGCGTCGCTGCTTCCGGGGAACGGGGGCGGCGACACGGATGTACGGGTACATGATCAAACGGACGGGGCGCCTTGCGGGGCGTCCCGTTTTTTCATGCCGCCCCTTCCGTGCCGTCCGGCCTTCCGCGCAGCCCGCCCCTTTTGGCAATCCGCGTGGACGGATCCTGCGGGGTGAGGGGGGGGGATGGCCGCGCGAAGCTGCCGCGCCCCGCGCGCCTTGAACATCGCCGTTTCGGCCTTATGTTCTGGGACGAGACACCATTGCGCCAAGCGCAAGGGAGGTGATGCGCATGTTCACCGGTATAGCACGCGTGCCGAAGCACGTATGGGATAGCGACCCGGCCGTCCGGGCCGACCTGGAACGGTTGATCGAACGGTTGGAAGGGCTGGCGCTGGACGTGGGCCTGGACCCCGAGAGCAACATCTGCCTTACCGATGGTGAGGCGGACGTGCGGGTGGGCATAAGCGAGGAGATGGACGAATTTCTTCGCGAAGCGCCCGGCACCTGGCGCATGTGACAGGTATGGCGCGTCGACCGGGAACCGGCCGGAAAGCGCGCGAACGGCAATGGGAAGGGGCGCTCCGCCTGTGGCGGAACGCCCCGTTTCCGTGGACTTTTTCGGTGTGTCCCGCCCTACGAGCAGGACGACGACACCGAGTTGGGCGGAAACACCCGGATGGCCCAGGTCAGCGCCAGCGCGAACAGCGCCGAGACGATGCCCACGGCGGCATCCCAGAACGGCGGCGCGCCAAGGGCGATGCGCATGAGCAGGGTGGCGATGACGTAGCCCGAGTTGCGGAACACCGCGTGGAACGATGGCATGAAGGTCTGCGCCACCAGCACCATCAGGATGTCGGCGAAGATGAGCACCGTGTAGATGGTCTCGAAGAAGTCGAACGACTGGCCGGTGGTGGCGAACATCCAGCCGTCCCACACGGCCACGCCGATGAACGCCACGAACAGGCCGAGCGCCAGCAGCTTCTTGGCCATGACGTAGTGCATGCGGTCCATGGCCGAGGTGATGTACCCCTGCGGCCGCTGTACCTTGTAGTAGAGGCCCAGGCACAAAAAGATCACCAGCGCGGCGCTGGCGGATACGATGATGTGCAGCACGGGCAGCAGGTCGAGCGAAAGGCTGATGGGCTCGTGCATGTGCGAAAGCTCCTTGAAGGAGTTCCGCAGCAGGATCAGCGCGAGAATCTCGAACTGCTTGCCGACGGAGCGCGACAGCGAGCAGGACAGCACCAGGATCAGGCTCATCACTTCCAGCACCAGCAGCATGGTGAAGGCGAAGTTGACGGCCTGGAAATGGTTGGAGGGAACGAAGCGGGTCAGTTCCAGCGGCAGCCCGGCCAGCAGGCCCCGCCGGTTCAGTTCTATGGCGATGATGCCGCCGATGAACGCGAAGATGAGACCAAGCGCCACCCGGCGCTGGGTGCGCGGGTGTTCCCAGTAATGGTGCAGCAGATCGAAGAGATGGGTGAGTGGTTCTAGGCGGAACATGGTCGTGCCCGGGCGCTGGGGCCTGTGGATGGTTTCGAGTCTTTCGCGGCTACGCGGAATGCGAGCCGCGTGCGCATGTGACCAGTAGCATCCGCCTATAACAGGAAATAATGACAAACAGAAAGGGATTTGCCTGAATTTTCCGAACCGTCGGTTGGTCCGCCCCGGCATTGCCGTATGGGCTAGGGACCAGGTTCACCGGCAAATCCCTTTCTTCGGGAAGTGTTCCGTGGGCATTATTCCTTCGCATCCTCCGTCGGGGTTCATGCGGAGGGCCTCTGCCATGTCCGCCGGGGCGGCTTGGGCCTTCCCGCGCGTCCATGACGTTTCCCTTGCTATATGAATAAGGTCGCGTGGCAGGGCGTCAAGCGTGGCGGGGGGCGGCTGGCGTTATTTTGTGACGGGGCAGGGAAGGGTGGCGGGGAGGCGGCGTGATGAGGGGAGCGAGACGGGGAAAAGGCAGGAAGAGAGGCGCTTCGGAGGCGTGTCGGCACGGGTGCATGGGCGGGTGCGGCAAGGCCATGCCTGATTGGCCTGTCGGCTGACCTGCCCCCACCTTTCGCCCCGGCGAGACGGCATGACTTGGCGCGCCGTTTCTGCGAGGGCACGCGGCCCCGGCGGCCTGCCCCGGCCCACCGCGCCCGCCGTACCCGGCGCGTCCGCCGTACCCGGCGAAAAAACAGTTGACGCGCCGCCGTCCCGTTGGCTATTGAACGCTCCGCGCCATTGGCGCGCCAGCGCGTCCCCATCGTCTAGCTGGCCCAGGACAACGGCCTTTCACGCCGTCGACAGGGGTTCAAATCCCCTTGGGGACGCCAAATTTCAAGAGCCACCGGAAATTCCGGTGGCTCTTTTTTTGTGTCTGGGGGCGGGGCGGCATGGCCCATCATGCGCGGTGATTGTTCGGCGGGTTCGCCAGCAGGATGCGTTTCCGTTTCCCTTTCGTGATGATCATGCCCGCACGTTCATCCGAAACCATCCGATTCGCGCACCCATACCTTCATCCATTTTCATCCGATACCGGCCATCGGCGCACCATGTCGCCGCCAGCGCGTGGACCGGGGATGGCTGCCCCTTGGACGTTGCATGATACTGCTTGCCCGGCGGCGGAATGCGGGTGCACAATGCGTCTAGGGTCGGCACGCCCCGCGCGCCGCGCCCATCCCGTTCCGCCGCGAGGAGTGCCGATGTCCCGCTGGGTTCCGTTCCGTCTGACGGCCTGTCTTCTGTGCCTCCTGCTGCCCGGCGTGGGCGGGGCAACGTCCGGGACCGCCCCCTTCACCCCGGCGGAACAGCGTTTCATCCGCGAGTCCGGCCCCGTCACCCTGTGCGTTGACCCGGACTGGCCGCCCTTCGAGCACGTGGAGGTGCGGAACGGGCAGGCCCGCCACGTGGGCATCGCGGCCGACATCATTGAACTGGTGGCCCGGCGCACCGGCCTTTCCTTCGAGCTGCTGCCCACGGCCACGTGGGAGGAAAGCATTGCCGCCGCCCGCGCGGGGCGGTGCCAGGCGCTCAGCTTCCTGAACCAGACGCCGCAGCGCGAGGCGTGGCTGGGCTTCACCGACCCCCTGCTGACCGACCCCAACGTGTTCATCACCCGCGTGGAGCATCCGGACATCACCGACCCGGCGGCGCTGGTGGGCGAGACCATCGTCTTTCCGCAGGGCACGGCCATGGAGGAGCTGATCCGCAAGGACTACCCCAACCTGAAGGTGCTGGTGGCGGAGTCTGAGGCGCAGGCCATCCGCATGGTGGAGGAACGCAAGGCCGACATGACCATGCGCTCGCTCATCGTGGCGGCCTACACCATACGCCAGCAGGGGCTGTTCAACCTGAAGATTGCCGGAAACCTTCCGGAATACCAGAACAAGCTGCGCATGGGCGTGGTGCGGGCCAATCCCTTGCTGCGCACGGTGCTGAACCGGGGCATCCGGTCGCTGACGGACGAGGAGCGGCGACAGATCGTCAACCGGCACGTGCCCATCACGGCGCAGACGGCGGTGGATTACTGGCTGGTGGGGCGCGTGGCGGCGGTGTTCGCGCTGCTGGCCGCGGTGGTGCTGTGGTCCAACCGCAGGCTGAAGCGGATGAACGCGGTGCTGGAACGCCTGGCCCGCACCGACCCGCTCACGGACCTGCCCAACCGCACCCGGCTGAATGACCTGTTCCGGCGCGAGGTGGACCGGGCCAAACGCTACCGGCGGCCGTTCTCCATCGTCATCCTGGACATCGACAACTTCAAGCGCGTCAACGATGAGTACGGGCACCTGGCGGGCGACAGGACCTTGCAGGCCTTTGCCGTGGTGGTGCGCGACAACGTGCGCGGGGCGGACACCGTGGGCCGCTGGGGCGGCGAGGAGTTTCTGGTGCTGTGCCCGGAAACCACGGCGGAAGAAGCGGCGCAACTGGCCGAGCGGTTGCGCGCGGCCACGCGCGCCACGCCCTTCGAGGGGGGGCGCACCCACACCGTCAGCGCCGGGGTGGCCGCCTTTCATGAGGGCGACGACCTGGACGCCCTGCTGAACCGGGCGGACGCCGCCCTGTACCGCGCCAAGAACGCGGGGCGCGACCGGGTGGAGATGGCCTAGCCGCGCGCGGGTCGCCCCGCGACTGCGCCCGCGCTGCTTGCCCGGCGCGCTGTTGCCGCCTAGGCCCGGAATTCGGCGTGCGGGGGCAGCAGCGGGACAAGGCCGGTCATGAACCGGTCCAGCGCAAGGGTGATGCGCTCCGAGGCGTGCCCGTCGCCGGGGGCGGCGCAGGCCGCCGCCATGGCCGCGTGGCGCGCGGCGTCATCCAGCAGGGCCGCCGTTTCGCGCAGAATGGCGGCCTTTTCCGTTCCCACCAGCTTCGCGCGCCCGGCGTGCACTGCCTCCGGCAGGTGCGGCGTGGCGCGCAGGGCCAGCACCGGCACGCCCAGCGCGGCGGCCTGTTCCAGCACGTCGGCGGCGTCGGTCAGCACCAGACAGGCGGCGCGCAGGCAGCCCACGAATTCCGGCAGCGGCGGCACCGGCATCAGGTGCACGTTGGGCACCGCGCCCAGCAGGGGGATGGCCGCGTCGCGCAGGGGGCGGTGACTGCCCAGCGGCACCAGGAAGCCCGTGTCGCGATGCGACAGGGCCAGTTCGCGCACGGCCGCGCAGATGTCCTTGAGGGCCGCGGGGTGCGCCTGCATGCCCGTCAGGCTGACGAGCACGGTGCGCCCCTCGGGAAAGCGCCCTCCGGCAATGGTCCGGTCCGGTCCGTGGCCGGGGTGGGGCGGCGGGGCGGCGTTTTGGGTGGCGGCGGCGTCCGTTGTCGTGGAGTCCGCCGCGCCCCGCGCCTTCCGTAGGGACACCGGGCGGATGTCCGGCGCCCTTGGCGCTGACGCTTGCGGGGTGCGGGCCGCGAACTGCCCGTCATCATTGTCGTCCGGCCCGGCGGATGCGTTGTCGGGGGCCGCGCCTTTCTCCTGCCCGCCTTCCGCGAAGCGGCGCAGGCTTTCCACCACGGTGGCCCCGGTGACGGCGATGCGCGCGCCGTCCACGCCGTCGTGCAGCAGGGCCGCGCGCGCCTCCGCCGTGGCGGCGAAGTGCAGCGAGGCCACGGCCGCGATGCAGCGGCGGTTGCCTTCCTCGGGCGACGGGGTGCCGGGCAGGTCGCCATGCGGGCCTGCGTCGATGTGGGCCACCGGGATGTTGTCGTGAAAGGCGGTGAGCGCCACGGACAGCGCCAGGGTGGAGGCCCCCTGCACCAGCACGATGTCCGGCCGCAGGCGCGAGACCACCAGCCCGAAACGCAGCACCGCGTTGCCCGCCAGCAGGTGGAACTGCCCTTCGTCGATGTCGCCGGGCAGGCTGAGGTCGATGTCGCACTCCATGCCAAGGTCGTGCAGGGTGCGCACGAAGTGGTCGCGGTGCAGGCCCGCGCTGACCACGATGGTATGGAAGCGCGCGGCCCCCTCGTGCAGGGCGCGCACCACCGGCGCGCAGGCGATGGCCTGGGCGCGCGTGCCCACCACCACCATGACCTTGGCCCGGCGCTGGGCGGGAATGTGAACGACGTTGTCTGCCATGGGGGCCTCCGGTCCGGCGGCACTGTCCGCTGGCGCGCGGCCCGCCCCACCGGCATGACCCGGCTGGTGCGCGGACAGGCCGCATCGCGCCAGCGCCTTCGCCGCGCGGCACTTTGCCCAAAGCATAGCAGAGGAGCGTGCCGCGGAAAGGGGGCGGCAGGCATATTTACGCGCGGTTAACACTATTTAACGGTTCTGTTTGCCGGGGGGTTGCCCTTGCGGCGAGGAGCGGTTAGCCAGAAAGGCAGGATTCGCGACCACCAGAACCCGCGCCCCCCGCATTCGTCAGCTTATGCCGAACGCCAAGCCCCCGCCCCGCCCCACCGCCGGACCCGGCTCACGAGCCGGCCATGCCCCGTGCCCCGATGCGCGGGACCGGGCCGTCACGTGCGCTGCATGTCCGGGATGCGGGCTCCCCGTCCGGCCTGTCCGTCCTGTCCGTCCTGTCCGCCCGGTCCGCCCGGTCTGGCCAGCTTCTCCGGCGCGGCCTGTCCGTTCTGTTTCGTCCGAAATGCAGCAAACGTGCACCCTCTCCGCCCTGCTGCGGCGGGGGCTGGCCGCACCCATGCGCTACCTGCGGGCCGCGCCGCTGCCGCACGCCACGGGCGGCGTTTCGGCGCTCATCGGTGTGGGATGGGTACGCGCGGCGCTGGAGGCGTTGGCGGAAGAAGCCCTGTCCGCCGGGGTGCTGTTGTGCATGCCCGCGTCCGGCTGGTTCGGCCTGGCCCTGTTGTGCGGGGCCGACGGATTGAGCCGCTACCGCGAATATTTGAGGGTGCGCCGCATGCTGCGCCGTTGGGGGTTCACCCCCCGGTTGCTGCGCCCCCTGGCCGCCTCGCGCTGCCAGCGCGACGCGGCCATGCAGGCCGCGCGCGAGGCGGGCTGCGCCGAGATGGCCCGCGCCTACTATCGCGAACTGGGCTATCGCTGGTACCATCTGCTGCCCGACAGGGTGGCGGCCAACCCGTTGGCCTTTCTCGACGCTCGGTTCCTGCGCGCCACGTTCCTGCCCGGCAAACGCTAGGGTGGGGCGGTCGGCGTTGCAAGCGCCACGGCAACTTCCTGTCGCGCGGGGCCGCGCTCTGGTGTAAGCTCTCGCGGAGCGGACGCCGGGCACGGCGGCCGCACGCCCGAACCGGCATGGGGCCGGGATGGCCGCAAGGAACGCCCCCCCGGCGCATGGCCGGGAGGCGTGGGAGTCATTGCCCAGGGTGGGGGCTGATCAAGAGTGGGCGGGCACCCGCGGCGTAAGGCGCGGCGCGGCCGCAGGGGGACGACACGCATGGCAGCCGACGACCGGCACCACGAACACGAAACCGCCAAGGCCAGCCCCGGCGCGGAGCACGACGACGCAGCCGTGCACCATCGCCTGCTGCTCGAACACCTGCCGAGCGGCTATGCCTTGCACGAGATGCTGTGGGACGAGCACGGCGCACCCCGTGACTATCGGTTTCTGGACGTCAACCCCGCCTTCGAGCGCATGACCGGCCTTTCCCGGGACCAGGTGGTGGGTCGCACGCTGCTCGAGGTGCTGCCCGGCATCGGGCGCACATGGGTGGACATCTACGGCCGCGTGGTGCGCACCGGCGAGCCCGCCAGCTTCGAGCACCGCGACGCGTTGATGGGCAGGCACTGGGATGTGCGCGTCTGGCGCGCCGGGCCGGGGCGGTTCGCGGTGGTGTTCACCGACGCCACCCGCTGCCGGGTCATGGAGGATGAACTGCGGCGCTCTTCGGCGTTGCAGCGGGCCATGATCCGCAACATTCCCTGCGACCTGTGGGCGCGCGACGCCAGCGGCCGCGTGGTCATGCAGAGCGACATTTCGGTGGGCATGTGGGGCGACCTGACCGCCGCGTCCGACCCTGAACTGGCCGTGCCGGAGGCGACCCGCGCCGGGTGGGCGGGCATCAACGGGCGGGCCATGGCGGGCGAGACGGTGCGCCACGAGCACGAGGCGCAACTGCCCGATGGCTCGCGCCGGGTTTTCTCCAGCGTGGTGGCCCCCATCCGCGACGAGTCGGGCGAGGGCTTTCTCGGCATCCTCGGCATCAACATCGACATCACCGAGCAGCGCGCCGCCGAACAGGCCCTGCGCACCAGCGAGGGCCGCTTCCGTTCGCTTGTCGAGGACGCCCTGAACCTGCCGGTGCAGGGTTTCGACCGCGACCGGCGGGTGTTCTTCTGGAACGCCGCCAGCGAGCGGCTGTACGGATTCACCCGTGAAGAAGCCGTGGGCAGGCGGCTGGAGGAACTGCTCATTCCCGAGGCCATGGCCGACGAGGTGCGGCGCGACGTGGCCCGCTGGGTGGAGACCGGCGTGCCGCCCCAGGCGGGCGAACTGCGGCTGCGTCACAAGGACGGCAGCCCGGTGGCGGTGTTCTCGTCGCACGTCTCGCTGCCGGGGGCGGGCGGCGAACCAGAGATGTACTGCATCGACGTGGACCTCAACGACCTGCGCCGCGCCGAACTGGCCCTGCGCGCCAGCGAGCAGCGCTTCCGCAGCCTGGTGGCCAACCTGCCGGGCGTGGTCTACCGCTGCGAGGCCGAAGCACCGTGGCGGGCACTGTTCGTTTCCGACCAGGTGGAGCAGTTGACCGGGCACCCGGCGGCGGCGTTCTGTGAAGGCCGCATGGACCTTGAGCAGATCATCCATCCGGACGACCGCGCGCGGATCAGGGTGGAGTCGGTGACGGATGATCCGGACGGGCATTTTTCGCTGGAATATCGCGTGCTGCACGTGGATGGCACGTTGCGCACCGTGCTGGAGGAAGGGCGGCGGGTGCGCGACGAGGCGGGCGTGGAATTTCTGGACGGGGTGATCCTGGACGTCACGCCCCTGCACGAGGCGTTGCGGGAACTGGCCGTTGCGCGTGATTTCCTGGACGCGGTCATGGAGTCCATGCCCTCGGCGCTTGTCGGCGTGGGGCCGGATGGGCGCATCATCCACTGGAACCGCGCGGCCGAGGATGCGTCCGGCCTCCCCCGCGACGAAGCGCGCGGGAGGCTTGCCGCAGAGGTGCTCTCCCGGTTGGTGGGCGGCGCGCCGGAAGTGCACGCGGCCGTGGCCCTGCGGCAGGCGGCCCGGTTCGAAAGCTTGCCCCGCGTGGTGGGCGGTCGGTTGCGCCATCTGGACGTGATGCTCTTCCCCCTGGCCAGGCCCGGCGGGGACGATGCGGCGGACGGGCCAGAGAACGGGTCAGGGGCCGGAGCAGGGGCCGGAGCAGGGGCCGGAGCAGGGGCCGTGGTCGTGCGGGTGGACGACGTCACCGAGCGCACCCGTATGGCGGACATGCTGGTGCAGACCGAAAAGATGCTGTCGGTGGGCGGCCTTGCGGGCGGCATGGCGCACGAGCTGAACAATCCCCTGGGCGCGGTGCTGCAAGGGGTGCAGAACATCATGCGCCGCCTGGACCCGGACATGCCCGCCAACCAGCAGGCCGCGCGCGACGCCGGGGTATCGCTGCAGGCCATGCGCGCCTACATGCAGTCCCGGCGCATCTCCGAAATGCTGGAAGGCATCCGCGATGCGGGAGCACGCGCGGCGGACATCATCTCCACCATGCTCGAGTTCACGCGGCCCGGGCAGGGACGGCGCACCACGGCGCGGGCGCACGCGCTGGTGGAGCGGGCGCTGGCGCTGGCGGGCAGCGACTACGATCTGCGCCGCCAGTACGATTTCCGCAAACTGCCCGTGCTGCGCGAATATGCCGAAGCCGAAGACTCCCTGACCTGCGTGCCCACCGAAATCGAGCAGGTGCTGCTGAACCTGTTCAAGAACGCGGCCCACGCCATGGCGGAAAAGCGCTACCCAGAAGGACAGGCTCCCGCCCTGCGGGTGGCCACCCGGCGCGAAGGGGACGAGGTGGTCATCGTGGTGGAGGACAACGGGCCGGGCATGGAGCCAGAGGTGCGCCGCCGGGTGTTCGAGCCGTTCTTCACTACCAAGCCGCCGGGAGTGGGCACGGGGCTTGGCCTTGCGGTGAGCTATTTCATCGTGACGCGCACCCACGGCGGCAGCATCACCTGCGACGAGGTGCCCGGCGAGGGGGCGCGGTTCACGGTTCGCTTGCCCGCGGAGCAGGCCGTGGACGGCTAGGGCTGCGGCCCAATGGTCCCTTCCCCGTTGGGCGACCGGCGGCGGGGGGTGTCCGTAGGGCGCGGCGGTGAACCTTGCGGCGGGGCGTCTTTCTTCGCGTTTTCAGTACACAATTTGTTGTGGTGCATGGTCAAGGTCATGCAGGGTCTGCGGCAGTTTGTGCAGGTTGCCCGCACAATGCTTGGAAAGATTGCACAAGTTGGCGCAGATTGCCGGTTGGGCGTATGAGGCCGCATGCGCGTGCGGTGTCGGAAGCGTGTTCCGGCATGCACCGCGCGCGGCGGGCGGAACTCTTGCGCGCACCATGCGCCGGAACGGGTGGAAAACATGATCGGAGAATTGTTCCAGCCGATGCATCTGCTGGTGGTCGGCATCGTGGCGCTGTTCGTGTTCGGGCCGGACAAGCTGCCCCAGTTGGGCAGAACGTTGGGCAAGGCCGTGCGTGAACTGCGCGGGGCCATGAACGAGCCGGACGAAGTGACCAAGGACTCCACCAAGTAGGTGGGCATTCCGGCCGCCGGGCCGGAGGGGCCACCCGGCCCATGCGGGATTTCGGACGGGGCGGATGCGGCGGTTGCCGTGTCCGCCCCGTTCGCGTTCCCTTTTTTTGGGGGGCGTGGGGGGGATGGCCCGTTGCCGCGCTAGTGCGCGGCCCACCACCATGCGGCGGTCACGACGGCCAGGCTGGCCACGCGGAACACCTGGCTCTGCACCAGCAGCGCCAGCCCCAGCCGGGGAGTGAAGATGCCGGTGTGCGAGGGCAATTGATGGCGCAATGCCCGGATGGGCGTGGCGATGATGGTGCCCAGCACCAGGGCCAGGGCGGTCTGGGCCGTGTCCAGCGAACCCGCGTCCAGCAGGGCCGCCGCTGCGGCGACCCCGGCCGAGAATTCGGCGGCGGCGGAAAACACCACCACCCCGGCGGCCTGCACCGGCAGGATGCCCAGGCCAAGGCCCCCTGTCGCCCCTGTCGCCCCTGCCGCCCCTATCGCCCCTATCGCAAGGTCGCGCAGGTCATCGAACACTCCGGCCTGATGCAGGGCATACATGGCAAGGTAGGTGGGCGCGGTGAACAGCGCCAACCTGCCGATGCGCTTGCGGAATCGTGTGCCGACAAGCGCCAGCGCCGCCCGCAGGCGTTCCGCCAGGGAGGCGGGTGCGGCCGGGCCGGGGGATGTGGCGCGGGTATCGCCGGACGGCATGCCCCCGTCCGCGCCCCCCGTGCCCCCGTTCGTGCGCCTGGTGAGCAGCAGCACCAGCGCCGTGCGCAGCAGGGCCGCCACGCCGTTCAGCGTCAGGTAGATGATGCCCGCCGTGCGCGCCAGCGGCCCCACCACGAAGAAGGTGGTGGGCAGGTGCAGCAGGAACACCGGCAGGCCGGAATTGAGCAGGTACGACAGGCGCAACTGGCCTGCGGAAAGCCGCCCGGCCGCGTGGGCCTCCATGAGCAGCGCGTTGGACGCGGCGGCGGACAGGAAGGCCGTGGCGAAGGCCGCGCCGCTGTCGTCGGGCAGGCGGCCCCAGCGGGTTACCGGGCGGGCCAGCCGCGCCAGCAGCGGCGTCCACCCGAAGGCTTCCACGGCCAGGCCCATGGCCAGCCCCAGGCCCATGGTCACCAGCATGTGCAGCAGGGGGCGCACCAGCCCCGGCCATGCCGCGTGCCAGGCCAGCAGGCCGGGGTCGCGGGCCAGTATGGCCCCCAGGGCCACGGCGCAGGCCAGCAGCGGCAACGCCAGCCCCATGCGCGAAACCCGGCGTCCGCCCCTTTCCCGTCGGCTCCGTCCGCCCGGCCCGCGAACCGGCCCATGCTCCTGCAAGGTCGCGGATGACGAGGGAACGCCCTGCGCGGCGGGCGGCAGGTGCGGGGTGGAGGCATCGCGATGGCGGGAGGGCGGGGTAGTCATGTTTGGCTGGGGATGCGCTGCGGGTTGCGCCGACGCGGCAGGGTCGCGGCGGATGGCGAGGGCCAGCGGTCAGGTGAGGATGCTGCGGGGGTTGTAGGCCCGGCGGCGGCCGCGCGCAAGGAAAAACCACCCCCGCCCGTTCCCATTCGTTCCCATCCGCTTCCGTCCCCTCCCATCGCCCCGTCGGGGCCCGCTGCGCTTGCAGCCTGCCTCCGTGCGCGGCCGGTTTGCTTGTGCTCGTCGTGGGACTGCATAATGCGCAGGAATCCCTGTCCGTTGCGGCGTGTGGCCATTTCGGTGGTTCCCGGAGCCCGCGACCGTGCGCAATAGGGCGCAATCGAGCGCAATGGGGCGCAATGGGGCCGGGTGGCCCTTTGTCGGGAAAGGCGCTATATTCCGCTGTGTGCCAGGCGCAGTGCGGGGTGAACGCGTTCGCCGCCGCGCCGACACACGGGCGACATTATCCGTGGACGGTAGCGAAGTAGCATGCCTGACGTGGCCGGAATGCGGCCGGGACGGCAAGCGCGGCATCTCTATCTGGGTCACAGGGGCGGCGGCAACGCCGACGTCCGGCCGGGAGGGATCAATGGGGCAGACCGGCATTCTTCTGGAGTCCGGCACCAACGAACTCGAAATCGTCGAGTTCTTCGTGGATGAGGCCGCGCCCGGCGGAACGGCCAGGGGTGGGGCGGATGCCCAGCCGGACGTCGCAAAGGACGGTGACATCGACACCGGGGCGTGCGGGGGTGGCGCGCCCGGGGGGGTGGCGGCCTTCGGCATTGCCGGTGCGCCGCCCTGCGGCTCGCTGCGGCGGCGGTACGGCGTCAACGTGGCCAAGGTGCTGGAAATCATCCGCATGCAGCCGGTCACCGCGTTGCCCCAGATGCCCCACCCGGCGGTGATGGGGGCCTTTCCGCACCGCGACGGCCGGGTCATCCCGCTGGTGGACCTGGCGACGTATCTGGGCATCGAGCGCGACCCGCACGGCGAGCCCAAGATTATCGTCACGGAGTTCAACACCGTCATCACCGGGTTTCTCGTCTCCGGGGTGAACCGCATCCACCGCATCAGCTGGACCTCCGTGGAGGCCCCCGGCCGGTTCCTGCAGGAGGCCAGCCGCAACTCCATTACCGGCATGGTGCGGTTGGACGAGCGGGTGGTTTTTCTGCTGGACATGGAAAGCATCGTGGCCGAGATGCATCCGGAACTGTCCATCCGCATGGAGCGGCCGTTTGCGGCGTCGCCCGCCGGTGGGCAGCAAGCGCCGGACGCCGCCCCGGATGGCGTGGCCAGTCAGCCCCCGCGCCGCTATCGCATCCTGCATGCCGACGATTCCGGCAGCGTGCGCCGTCTGGTGCGCAGCCTGATGGAGGCTGGCGGGCGGTTCGAGTTGCTGCAGGCCAACGACGGGCAGGAGGCGTGGGAGATGCTGGACGGGCTGCGGCGCGAGGCCGACGCCAAGGGCGCACCCCTGTCCGATCTGGTGCAGGCGGTAATCTCGGACATCGAGATGCCCCGCATGGACGGCCTGACCCTGTGCCGCCGCATCAAGGAGGATCCGGCCCTGCGCGCGCTGCCGGTGGCGCTGTTCTCGTCGCTGGTGTCGGAGCGGCTGGGCCACAAGGGCGAATCCGTGGGCGCGGACGCCCAGTTCGCCAAGCCGGACCTGCAATCGCTCAGTCAGAAGATGCTGGAATTGCTGGGTGAGCAGGTTTAGAAAACTGCCGTTGGCAATGCCGGGGCGGGCGCGTTTTTTCCTCGCGTAGGCCGCCCGTTTTTCTTGTCCCGCCTCTGTTCCTTTCGTACCCCGGGGCTTGGCCTCGGGGCGTTTTTTCATCGTTCCCGGCCGACTTCCCGCCCCCGCGCGCCATCGTCCCGCGTTCGCTACCCTCCGCCCGTACTCTGCCTGATCTTTTGCCCGGAATGCGTGCAGGGCGCGTCATTCCTTTTGGAACGACGCGCCCTGATTTCGCCCGCGACGCACCGACTGCGCCACGGACCCCTGCGATGGAATGCGTCCAACGCATTCCCCCGTACCGGCTGGCCTTGTCCAACCGCCTTCCGGAACGGATCGGGCATCGACCGACATGCCCGTTGTCTGTTGCCATATACTTACCAAGAAGCGTGCCACCTGTGCCGCGAGTTGGCGTCTTTTGTTTATGTGTAAATATTGCAAAGCATTGCTTGCGAATTGGTATGTCGGCGCGCAATGCGGGGCCACGCCGGACACGGGGTGTCCGGCATCGCGGACGCGGCTGAAGGGGTGCCTGTCCGTGATGGCGGATAGCTGCGCGCGCGGCATTGTCCGGGATGGCGGACAGTGCTGGTCGCCCAAGTCGGGCGCGGCACGGGAAGGGAGTGGAGACGGGCCGGGGGAGGCGGTGACGGTGCGTGGCTGCCAGGAGCACGCGGCAAGCGGCGCATCAGCGCGGCGAGACGCCGTGCTTGCGCAGCAGATCGTACAGGTGCGAGCGGGAAAGCCCCGAAAGGTCGCAGGCGGCGCGGATGTCGCCCCCGGCCCGGCGCATGAGTTCACGCAGGTAAGCGGCGAACTGGGCGTCGCGGAAGTCGAAGAAGCGGGGCAGTTCGCCGGGAAAGCAGTGCGGCTGCAACGCCTGCTGGGCGTCGGACATGGTGCCGTCCGTATCGTGCCGGGAGTATGCGGCCCGTGCCGCGCCGTCCCCGCCGTCCGTGCTGGCATGGGGCGCGGCGGCGCGCTCCGGCGGGGGTGCGTAATGGGGCGAGGTGTATATGGCGTAGGGCGCGCGAGGCCCCCATCCGGGTGGGGCGCCCGGTCCGCCGGTCCCGCACTTCGCTCCCGTACCGGCAGTTCGCTCGGTAGGGGCGGCGTGGGGAGTCTGGGCGGCCGGTTCGTTCCCGCTCGTTCCGGGCGTTTCCCCCAGGCTGTCCGGCGGTCGCCGTGCATCGTCCGTGGCGTGCCGGGTCAGTTCCGGTCCCGCCATGTCAAGGACTGCCGTGTGCGGCCCCGTCGTGACGGTCGTGCCGGTCAAGTCGGTCGTGCCGGTCAAGTCGGTCGTGTCGGTAGCGGCCTTGCCGACGGGGGCCTGCCCGGGCCCGTACAGGCAGGATGGTCCGCCCAATCCCGCCTGTCCAGCTAGTCCGGCGAATCCGGCCAGTCCTGCCAGCCCGGCCGTTGCCGCCGCGCCGTTGCGTGCGGCGGCGCGGGCCAGGCAGATGCGCAGGTAGTCGGGCAGGTGGCGGGCGAAAAGCTTGGGCGCGTCCTGCGAGGCCAGCACCGCGCGTTCCAGGGTGTGGATGAGTTCGCGCACGTTGCCCGGCCAGTGGTAGGCCAGCAGCGTTTCATGGAAGTCCGGCGAGATGTCCTTTTCCGGCAGGGCGAAGCGCGCCCAGATGCGCGGCAGGTAGTGCCCGGCGAGAGCGGTGACGTCTTCGCACCGTTCGCGCAGCGGCGGAATGCTCACCACCACGGTGCGCATGCGGTAGAGCAGGTCGCTGCGGAAGGTGCTGCGCTCGGCCATGTCTTCCAGGTCACGGTTGGTGGCGGCGATGAGGCGGAAATCGCTGGTGATTTCCGTGCGGCCGCCCACCGGGCGAAAGCGGTGCTCCTGCAGCACGCGCAGAAACATCTTCTGCATCGACAGCGGCAGTTCGCCCACCTCGTCCAGGAACAGCGTGCCCCTGTCGGCTTGCAGCACCAGCCCGTCGCGGTTGGAGTCCGCCCCGGTGAAGGCCCCCTTGCGATGGCCGAACAGGATGGACCCGGCCAGCGAGCGCGGCAGCGAGGCGCAGTCCACGGCCACGAAGGGTGCGGCGGCGCGGGGGCTGTTGTCGTGGATGGCCCGGGCGAACAGTTCCTTGCCCACGCCCGTTTCGCCGGTGACCAGCGCGGCGGCGTCGCTGCCCGCCGCCTCTGCCACCACGTCCAGGCAGCGGCGGATGGCCGCGCTCACCCCCACGATGGAATGCTTCAGGCGCGACGAGGGGCGCTGGGCGGGCAGCCGGGCGCGGTAGTCCAGGGCGCGCAACAGCGGCAGCACCACCCGGTCGGCGGGCAGGGGCTTGCGCAGCCATTCCCACGCCCCGTGGCGGATGGCCCGCTCCGCGCCGTCCGGGTCGCCCCCTTCTGCGGTGACGATGATTTCCGGCTGGCCGGGCAGGGCGCGCAGGCCGGGCATGGCCTCCACGCCGTTGCCGTCGGGCAGGGTGGCGGCCAGGAATACCACGTCGGCGTCGTCGGCCAGCAGGCGGCCCTCGGTCAGCCCGCCCGCGCGCGAGGCCCGGTGCCCCAGCCCCTCTGCAATGCCCGCCACCAGTTGGGCGAAGGCGGCGTCGGCGTCGATGATCAGCACGTGGGCCATGGGTGTTCCGTGGGTGTCGGGGCCGATTGCGGGTCTGCTTGCGAAAATTACCAGGGTAGCGGGGGCAGGATGCCGGGAACTGGCCCGGTCAGGCCCGGTCAGGCCCGGTCAGGCCCGGTCAGGCCCGCACGAACAGGCCGGGGGCAAGCCCCTCGTGGGCGCAGTGCAGCACCCCCGTCATGCCGGGGTGCAACTGGTCCACGGTTTCGCCCTTGTGATTTTCCAGCCTGAAATCGCCGGGGAAAAGTTCCGGGCGGCGCAGGCCGGGCAGCAGGATTTCCATGGGCTTAGCCGCGCGCCACGGGGCGCGCACGGAAACGTGCCACGCGCCGTCGCCAGCGGGCTGCTCGATGCGCGCCACCACCGGGCGGCGCATGGCGTCGTGCGGCAGCCCCCGGTTCAGCCGCTTGCCGCCGGGCAGGAAAAAGCCCGTGGACAGCGGCCTGCTGGCGGTGTTCAGCAGTTCGTACAAATAGTCTTCATGCCGGAACGTGCGCCGGGCAAGGTCGTCCAGGGCGGTGCGGTAGGCGTCCGTCACCTGGGCCACGTAGCCCGCGCTCTTCACCCGGCCCTCGATCTTCAGCGAGGCCACGCCCACGGCGGCGAACCAGCGCACGTACTTCACCAGGCACAGGTCGTTGGGGGCCCAGAAGCTGGAATGGAAGGGGCCGTCCTGCACCGCCTCCCACGCGATTTCGCCGGGGCGGGTCTTTTCCTCCACGGCCAGGGCCATGCCCTGGTACTCGAAGCGGCAGGGGTGGGTGCACTGGCCGAGGTTGGCCGGGCGGTTGTTCATCCACGCGGAGAGCAGGCAGTGGCCGGACACGGCCAGGCACACGGCCCCGTGCACGAATGCCTCGAATTCCAGGCCCGGACAGGCCCGGAGCAGGGCGCGGATGGAGGGGGCATCCAGTTCGCGCGCCATGTTCACGCGCGTGGCCCCCATGTCCTGCCAGAACAGGGCGGCCTCGGCGTTGGCGGTGTTGGCCTGGGTGGAGATGTGCAGCGGCAGGCGCGGGGCGCGGCGGCGGGCCATGCGGACAACACCGGGGTCGGCGACGATCAGGGCGTCCATGCCGGCGGCGTCGGCTTCTTCGATGGCGGCTTCCACGTCGCGCAGGTGGCGCTGGTGGGGCAGGCTGTTCAGGCAGTAGTAGGCGCGCGCGCCCAGGGCATGGGCGCGCCGGGCCGCTTCCGGCAGTTGGTCGGGCGAAAAGCCCTGCGCGCCCGCGCGCAGGTTGGGGCCGCGCCCGCCCAGGTAGACGGCGCTTGCGCCATAGCGCAGGGCCGCGTCCAGCTTTTCCATGTCGCCCGCCGGGGCGAGCAGTTCGGGCAGGGCGGGGCGCGCGGGGGCGGGAATGTTGGTGCCGTTGCCGATGGTCATGTCTTCGGTTCGATATGGTTTGGCGGCGTTGGCCCGCCGGGTTTCGCGAAGTCGGGGATCGTACTGCCAGCGAGGTCCGCGGGTCGGTTCTTGTGGACGCGGCGGGCTACACCGGCAGGCCCTGGCGGCGTCGGCGTTCCTTCAGGTCGTCGAGCACGGCGGTGGTCACGCGCAGGCCGCCGCGCCCCCGGCCCAGCGAGATGCCGGGTTTGCCCGCGCCGTGGTAGTCCGAGCCGCCGGTAAGCGCCAGCCCGTGTCGGGCGGCCATATCCACGCAGCGGCGGGTGTCGGCCTGGGAATGCTCGCTGTGGTAGGCCTCTATGGCGTCCAGCCCGTGGCGCTTCAGGTCGGCCACGGTGTCGTCCAGCCATTCGGCAAAGCCGTTGCCGGGGTAGCGGAACAGCATGGGGTGGGCCAGGGACACGGTGGCCCCCACGGAATGCAGCAGGCGTACCCCGTCCGCCGGGGACAGGGTTTCCTTGGCCACGTAGGCGCGGCCGCCGGGGCCGATGTAGCGGGCAAAGGCCTCTTGCGGCGTGGGCACGTAGCCCTTCTGGTGCAGGATGCGCGCGAAGTGCAGGCGGCTTACCGATTCGCCGCCGGAAATGGCTTCCACCTCGGCGTACTCTATGTCCACGCCGCACTGGCGCAATTGCGCCGCGATGCGGCGGTTGCGGGCGGCCCGGTGGTCGCGCAGTTGGGCCAGGGTGGCGTCCAGCGCAGTGGGCCCGTCCTCGCCTTCGGGCAGCCACAGCCCCAGGATGTGCAGTTCGCCGTGTTCGCAGCGCACGCCAAGCTCGCACCCCCGGATGACCTCCAGGCCGTGTTGGCGTCCTTCGCGCACGGCTTCGCCGAGGCCGGACGTGGTGTCGTGGTCGGTGAGGGCGATGGCCGCCAGTTTGGCGGCGGCCGCCTTGCGCACCAGTTCGGCCGGGCTGTCGCTGCCGTCGGAGGCGGTGGAGTGGGAATGCAGGTCTATGAATCGGATGGACATGTCTGCTCCGGGTGCCTGAAGCCCCGCGTCCGCCATGCGACGCGACTGGGGTCGCGGCGCGGGGCGGAATGCGGGGTACGGGATGATGCTACGTTTCGCCCCGGTGGGTGTCAACAAAGCTGTCCGCCATCCCGGACGGGCCCAGACGGGCCCAGACGGGCCAGACGGGCCAGACGGGCCAGACGGGTGAGGACGGGCGCGAAAGGGCGGCAGGGCGGCAGGGCGGACGGAGCCGGCGGCGGCCGCGCCCGCCCCGCTTGAGCACGCGGCGGCTTCGGGCTATGGTGCGCGCACAATGCAACCAAGGAGTGCGCCGTGTCGCTGAACAAGGAACTGCTGGAAATCCTCGCCTGTCCCAAATGCCGCCAGCCCGTGGAACCCGTGGACAACGAGCGCGGCCTGAAGTGCGCCCAGTGCAAGGTGGTCTACCCGGTGCGCGACGAGATTCCCGTGATGCTGGTGGAAGAGGCCGTGCCCGCCGAGTTGTGGGAACAGGGGCAGCGCAGCGTGAAGTAGCGCGGGCGCGCGCCGCCGTCGCGCGCGCATTGACAGCGCCGCCGGGCGTGTTAGCTATGCTGGTGTGGCCTTTGCGGGCGCCCCGCAGCCGCATCCGGCATCCTGTCATTCCCGGCCAGCAACGCCCATATCCGGCCAGTCACGAAGAGGTGCGCATGGTCATCGACTTCAGCGCGTTCTATGAATTTCCCAACCTGCTCGACCGCCTCGCGGGCGACGCGGGCCGCGCCCTGCCCGCCACGCGCGGGCGGGCCCAGTTTCCGCCGCTGAACATCGGCGAGGACGACGCGGCCATCCGCGTGCGCGCGCTGGTGCCCGGCGTGGACATGGACGGGCTGGACATCACCCTCACCGACAAGACGCTGGTGCTGAAGGGCGAACTGCCCGTGGTGCGCGGCCGGTATTACCGGCAGGAACGGCCCACCGGCCCCTTTCAGCGCGTGGTGACCCTGAACGTGCCCATCGACCGCGACCGGGCCACGGCCACCATGAAGGACGGGGTGCTGGAGATCGTGCTGCCCAAGGCGCAGGCCGTGCGGCCACGCACTGTTCATATAGATGTTCGATAGGAGGCTGCCATGACGCCCCCAGACCGTCGCCCCCGCTTTCCGCACCCCGCCGCGCGTCCTGCCCGCCAGAGCGAACGGGGCGGCGCGGAGAGTCGTGCCCGGCAGGGCCGGTTCGCCCAGTCGCCGCAGCCGCCGCGCATGCGTCCCCAGGCAGATCTGGTGGAACGCGAGGACGGCTTTCACCTGTATCTGGACATGCCCGGCGTGGCCCACGACGACCTGGTGCTGGACGTGGAGGGCGACGAACTGACCGTGCGCGGCGTGACCCGCTTCGGCGACTGCCGCGACATGGGGCGGGACATGGGGCGGGACATGGGGCGCGATGCAGGCCGCGACGACGCGGGCGAGTCCGCCCCCGGCGCGAAGGATTCCCCGGCGCAAGCCAGCTGCGCCTGCGGCGCGGCGGGCGGACCCCGGGTGCACGCCATGGAATTCGGCGACGTGGAGTACCACGCCGTGTTCACCCTGTCGGACATGGTGGACGCCGCGCGCATTTCGGCCCAACTGGCCAGCGGCGTGCTGACCATCCGCATGCCCAAGCGCGAGGCCGCCGCGCCCCGGCGCATCGCGGTGGAGCGCTTGTAGTCCGCAGCCCGTCGGCGGATTGCCGCCGAAAGTCCATCTTTCCGAACATGCCAACGTACCGGGCCACCGCCGCAGGGCGGCGGCCCTTTCCCTTCCCCGGCGCGGCCCGCATGCCTGCCGCGCACCGCACACCATCAGGAACCATCAGACCATGAAGCTGCTCATCGCCTCCGACCTGCACGGCTCGCTGCCGCGCACCGAACTGGTGCTCGAACTGGCCCGCACCCACCACCCCGACGCCCTCGTCCTGCTGGGCGACCTGCTGTACCACGGCCCGCGCAACCCCGTGCCGGAAGGCTACGCCCCGCGTGAAGTGGCGTCCCTGCTCAACGACTGGGCCCCGCGCATCATCGCCGTGCGCGGCAACTGCGACGCGGAAGTGGACACCATGGTCCTGCGCTTTCCCCTGCCGGAGGCGGCGTGGATCTTCGCGGACGGGCTGCGCATCTGGGCCAACCACGGGCACCATCACCAACTGCCCGACCGCTTTCCGGACCTTGCGCCCGGCGACGTGTTTCTGTGCGGGCACACCCACATCCCCCGCGCGGAAACCGTGGACGGCCTGCACATCTGGAACGTGGGCTCCACCACCCTGCCCAAGGACGGCTACGTGGCCTCCTACGGGCTGTACGAGTCGGGCACCCTGTCCATCCGCGACCTGGACGGCAACGAAGTGCTGCGCCACACCCCCGGCGCGTAGCGCCCGGACATGCCCGTGCCCAACTCGCTGCCGCCAGACATCCCTGCCGGGCCTCTCCCCGAAGCAGCCACCGACATTGCGGCCGGACTCCATCCCGTCGATGCCCCGGCCGCCGGTCCGGCCTTATCCCCACCGGGACACGGCGACGCCCTTGCCGCGCGCCTGCGCGCGCCGCTGACCGTGGGCGGTCGCACCCTGCCGGGGCGACTGTGGCTGGCCCCCATGGCCGGGCTGGGCCACGCCGCCTTTCGCGAGGTGGTGGAAGGCTACGGCGGCTGCGGGCTGCTGTTCACCGGCATGTGCAACGCCCGCGCCGTGCCCACGGAGCGGCCGGACAAGTCCGAGGCGTTCTCGTGGCGCGAAGGCGAACCCGCCCGCCTGGTCTGCCAGTTGTTCGGGGCCGAGCCGGAAGTGATGGCCGACGCCGCCCGGCGGGTGCAGGCCGAAGGCTTTTTCGGCGTGGACCTGAACATGGGCTGCTCGGTGTCGGCCATCGTCAAGCGCGGCTGCGGCGCGGACCTGCTGCGCGACCCGGAGCGCGCCGTGCGCATGGTGGCAGAGGTGCGCCGCGCGGTGGACATTCCGGTGTTCGTCAAGTTTCGCACCGGCTGGTCGCCGGACCCGCAACCCGCCGTGGATCTGGCCCGCCGCTTCGAGGATGCCGGGGCCGACTGCCTGGTCTTTCACCCCCGCGTGGCCCCGGACCGGCGCACCCAGCCGCCCCGGCGCGTGCACATCGGACTGGTCAAGGCGGCGGTGTCCATCCCGGTCATGGGCAACGGCGACGTATTCACGCCGGAGGACTGCGCCAGCCTGCTGGACTCCACCGGCTGCGATGGCGTGTCGCTGGGCCGCATCGCCGTGGCCCGTCCGTGGGTGTTCGCGGCCTGGACGGGTGTGCTGACTGGCGGATTGCCCGGCGCGTCAGACGACCCGGACCGCAACCCCGCCCCGTGGCGCGAGGCCCCGCTGGCCCTGCTGGACGCGCTGGACCGCCGCCATGGCCCGGTCCGCGCCGTGCGCAGGTTCGGCAAGTTTCTGGTCTACCTCACGGCCAACTACACTTACGGCAATACCCTGCGCGGGCGGTTGCTGCGGGTGATGGGGCAGGCCCCCGCCGAGAACGATCCCGGCGGCCTGCGCGCCCTGCGCGAAACCCTGCGGGCCGAACTGGACCCGCTGCCCGCCGTGCTGCGCCGTCCCAGCGCCCTGCTGTTCGGCATGTAAGGGCTGCCCGCCCGGTTGGCCTCATTCGTCGCGTCCTGCCCTGCGTTCACGTATTCACGCCCGGTCCATTTTGTGGTGGTTCGGGCGTGTTTTTTTGCGCGGCCCGCGAAACCGCTTGACTTCGAGCGCACTCCAACTTGTAGGCTCCGGAAAAAGGAGGAACGCCCATGCGCATTCGCGACGTGGCGAAAGCCACCGGGCTTACCGCCCACACCCTGCGCTGGTACGAGAAGATCGGCCTGCTGCGTTCGGTGGAGCGCGACCGGGGCGGGCGCAGGCTGTTCACGCAGGACGACCTGCGCTGGCTGGAATTCATCGGCAGGCTGCGCGAGATGGACATGCCCGTGCGCGAGATGGTGCGCTACGCGGAACTGCGAGAGCAAGGCGATGCCACACTGGCCGCCCGGCGGGAACTGCTGGAAGCACACCGCCAGCGCGTGCGTGAGCGCATGGACCGGCTGGCGGCATGTCTGACCCATTTGGATGACAAGATTGCCTGGTATCGCGGGCAGGAGGACGACCATGCATGACGGCGTGAAGACGACTGTGCGGACAGGGCGGACGGGGCAGACGACGCAAGCGGACGTGGAGGAAACCCGCTACCAGCGCGGCCTGCGGGTGCTTTCACAGGTGGACGGCACGGCGGGCGAGCAGGTGGTGGCGAAGCTGGCGGAATTCGCGCCGGACTTCGCGCGGCTGCTGGTGGAGTTTCCCTTTGGCGATGTGTACGCGCGGCCGCAGCTTGGCCTGCGCGAGCGCGAGATCGCCACCATTGCCGCGCTGACGGCCATGGGCACGGCGCGGCCGCAACTGGAGGTGCATATTGCCGCCGGTCTGCACGTGGGTTTGACCCGCGAGGAGATCATGGAGGTGATCATGCAGATGGGGGTGTACGCGGGCTTTCCCGCCGCGCTTAACGGCATTGCCGCCGCGCGCGAGGTGTTCGGGCGGCATGACGCGGCACAGGGCGAAGGCGGGGCGTAGCAGGCGACGGTGCAATGAGTCCGGACAGATCGGGGGTGGCGCGCGCCCGCACCAGCATCCCGCGACGGAAGCTCGTCGCGGGATGCAAGGAAAAGACAATCCAGACGGACGGCAGGGAATCCGTAATGGTCTCGTGCCGACCTCTTCAGGTCAGCGCAGGTACTGCACGTTGCTACCGTGGCCAGGCCAGCAGCACGTCCTCGCGGCGCAGGGGCAGGTCCAGCGCGTCCTCCGGGACAGCCGGAGACGCATCGCCTGCCCCCAGACCCGCAACGTACCCCGGCGGCAGCGCCCACACCCCGATGGCCGGGCCGCCGTCCATGCGGATGGCCAGCGCCACGGCCTCGTCGTTCAGGCCCAGGATGCGCGCGGGCCTGCGGCACCACGGCAGCCGCGCCACGGCGGGCAGGGGTGGCGCGCCCTTCTTTCGCTTGGGCATGGACGGTTCGCCGCGCAGGCGGAAGGACAGCAGCACGCTGGTCCAGTCCCCTTCGGTGCCGTCAGACCGGGCGGGCGCCAGCGTGTCGTCCCGCCGCGCGAACAGGCGGAACACCTCCACCCGTGCCCGGTGGTAGGTGTCCGTGCGGCGGCAGCGCACCCCGCTGCGGTGGATGGCGAAACAGTTTTCGTTGATGGCGAGCAGACGGCGGGTTCCCGTGCAGGTGACGCCGGGAATGGTGACCATGGAATCGGCAAGTAACTGGAACGGCATGTCGGTTCCTCCTGCTGATAGCCTACTTTTCCGGTAGGCTATTCGGAAGCGGAAGGCAAGGAAAATCGGATGAAAATCATTCCGTCCGTTTCATTCCGGTACAAGCCGTTTTAATATGCGTGGATCTGAAATGTGCATCCCCCTGAAAGAAAACGGGTCCCGCGCCGGATGTGCGCGGGACCCGTGGTCGTTGTACGGGGCAGGAGAGGCGGAGATCAGGACGCAGCCGGTCCGCCGAGGATGATCCGCCCCGCTTCGTCCAGTTGCAGCGAAGGTACGTGGGCAACCTCCCACGGGTGGCCGTCCGGGTCGGCGAAGTAGCCGGTGTAGCCCCACGGCTTGTCGCGCGGGGCGTCCAGCACCGTGCCGCCCGCCGCCACGGCCTCGGCCATCAGGGTGTCCACCATGCCTCGTTCGGCCACGTTGTGGGCCAGGGTGATGCCCCCCGGCGCGGGGTTGGCCCCGGCCATGCCGCAGTCTTCCAGCAGTTCCTCGCGCGGGTACAGGGCCACGGCCAGTTCGCCCACTTGGAAGAACACGATCTTGTCGCAGTCCGGGTAGGCGGGCTTCCAGCCCAGGGCCTCGTAAAAGGCCCGGCTGCGGGCAAGGTCGGCCACGCCGAGCGTCAGCAGGCAGATACGGGGAATGGGCATGGGGCCTCCTTTGCGGTGGACGTCGAACACGGGGGGCAAAGGGCAGACTACCCCCATGCGCCGCGCGGGTACAGTAGGGCGCGCGACACGGGACGCCCCGCGTGCGCCTACTTCCGCCCCACCAGTTCTTCGTCGGGCTTGGGCTTGGCCGAACGCTGCTGCACAATCTTGGAACCGGGCGGCACGTCGTGGGTCACCCACACGTTGCCGCCGACCATGGACCCCGCGCCGATGGTCACCCGGCCGAGAATGGTGGCCCCGGCGTACACCGTGACGTTGTCTTCCAGGATGGGGTGGCGCGGGTTGCCCTTGATCAGCACGCCGTCACCGTCCTTGGGGAAGGACAGCGCGCCCAGCGTCACCCCCTGGTAGATGCGGCAGCCGCGCCCGATGACGCTCGTTTCGCCGATGACCACGCCGGTGCCGTGGTCGATGAAGAATTCCTCGCCGATCCGCGCGCCGGGGTGGATGTCGATGCCCGTGCGCGAGTGGGCCATCTCGCTGATGATGCGCGGGATCAGCGGCACCTCCATGCGGTACAGCTCGTGCGCGATGCGGTGGTTGATCATGGCCGCGATGGACGGGTAGCAGAACACCGTTTCACCGGGACTCTTGGCGGCGGGGTCGCCTTCGTAGGCGGCCTTGACGTCGCTGGCCAGCATGCGGCGGATTTCCGGCAGCCTGCGCAGGAACTGGATGGCCTTGTCGCGCGAGTGCAGTTCGCAACTGCTGCATTCGCGGGCGAAGTCGGCACAGGTGAAACACGCCCCACGGCGGATCTGCTCGGACAGGATGCGGAAGATGGAATCGAGGTTGGCGGCCAGGTGGTAGCGCATCGATTCCAGGTGCACGGTGGCGGTGCCGAAAAAGCCGGGCAGCAGCGCGGCGCGCAGGCGGCTGACCATTTCGGCCAGCGCCTCCAGCGAGGGCATGGGCGCGTCGTGCAGCGAGCGGTGGTAGACCGCTTCGTACGATTCCGGCGCGCACAGCTCGTCCACGATGCGTTCCAGTTCGGGCATGCCTTGCAGCGAGCGGGCGTCGAGGTCGTCGAGTTTCTTCATGCGCGTGCGATCCGTCGGGTTTAAGGTGATGGGGGGCTGCCGTGTCGTGATACGTCGATTAGTCCGGCATTTCGGTAAAGAGCGGGGTCGAAAGATACCGCTCGCCGGTATCGCACACCACGAACACCACGCGCTTGCCCGCCATTTCCGGGCGGCGTGCCACGGCCATGGCGGCAAAGGCGTTGGCCCCGGACGAGACGCCGCACAAAATGCCTTCCTCGCGCAGCAGCCGCCGGGCGGTGGCCAGGGCGTCCTTGCCGGGCACGCGGACGATCTCGTCATACACCCTGGTGTCCAGCACCGGGGGCACGAAGCCCGCGCCAATGCCCTGGATGGCGTGCGGGCCGGGTGCGCCGCCCGACAGCACGGGCGATTCGTCCGGCTCCACGGCGAATATTTTGACAGCCGGATTCAGTTCGCGCAGCCGCCTGCCGGTGCCGGTGATGGTGCCGCCGGTGCCCACGCCCGCCACGAAGGCGTCCACCTTGCCGCCGGTGTCGGCCCAGATTTCTTCCGCCGTGGTCTTGCGGTGCACCATGGGGTTGTCCGGGTTCACGAACTGGCCCAGCATCACCGCGCCGGGCGTTTCGGCCACGATGCGCTCGGCCTCTTCGATGGCCCCGCGCATGCCCTTGGAGGCCGGGGTAAGCACCAGTCGCGCGCCAAAGCCGCGCAGCAGCGCCTTGCGCTCGTTGCTCATGCTTTCGGGCATGGTCAGCACCAGGGTCAGGCCGCGTACCGCCGCCACGAAGGCCAGGCCCACGCCGGTGTTGCCGCTGGTGGGCTCCACCAGCAGGCCGCCGGGGGCCAGTTCGCCGCGCTCCATGGCCCCGTCGATCATGGCCAGGGCAATGCGGTCCTTCACCGAGGCGCAGGGGTTGTTGAATTCCAGCTTCGCCACCACCTCGGCCGCGCAGCCTTCGCTGACGCGGTTCAGGCGCACCAGCGGGGTGCGGCCGACCAGTTCCGTCATGTCGCGGGCGATCTTCATGCGAGCCTCCTGTGGGTGTCCGGTGCGGATGGCCGGGGGCGCGTGCCGTGGCGGCGCGCCCCGTGTGTTGCGAAACGGGGGAAGGTGGCCCCTTCCCCCGGAATGGTCGTCGGCCCTGGCCGGAAGCATGGCGATGTTCCCGGATGCCACAAACGCCCCCGCGCGTATAGGGGCGGCATGGCCGCCGGGATCATCCTTTCCGGAACCAGGTTCCTAACAGCTGCACGCGGGCTTCTTGCCCAGCGCCGCCTCCGCCTCGCTGCCCGCCCGGAAGGGCGACATCTCGCGCAGGCGGGCGATGACGCGGGGCAGTTCGCGCACCACGTGATCCACCTCTGCTTCCGTGTTGAAGCGCGAAAGGCTGAAGCGGATGGAGCCGTGCGCGTAGGTGAACGGCACGCCCATGGCCCGCAGCACGTGCGAGGGTTCCAGGCTGCCCGAGGTGCAGGCCGAGCCGGAACTGGCGCACACGCCCAACTGGTCCAGCAGCAGCAGGATGGCCTCGCCCTCCACGTACTTGAACGAGATGTTGGTGGTGTTGGGCAGGCGGTTGGCCACGTCGCCGTTGACGATGGCGTCGGGGATGGCGGCCAGCAGGCCCGATTCCAGCCTGTCGCGCAGGGCGCGCACGCGGGTGTTCTCTTCCGCCATGTTGGCGGCGGCCAGGTCGCAGGCCACGCCAAGGCCGATGATGGAGGGCACGTTTTCGGTGCCGCCCCGGCGTCCGCGCTCCTGATGACCGCCGCGCAGGAAGGGCCGGTAGGCCGCCCCGCGCCGCACGTACAGCGCGCCGATGCCCTTGGGGGCATGCAGCTTGTGGCCGGACAGCACCAGATAGTCCACGGGCAGCTCGCGCACGTCGATGGCCAGCTTGCCCACGGCCTGCACCGCGTCGGTGTGGAAGGGCACGCCGCGCTCCTTGCAGATGGCGGCGGCCTCGGCCACGGGGAAGATGGTGCCCGTCTCGTTGTTGGCGAACATGATGGACACGATGGCCGTGTCCTTGCGGATGGCCTCGCGCAGTTCGTCCATGTCCATGCGGCCCTTGTCGTCCACGCCCAGCAGGGTCAGTTCGTAGCCGTTCTTTTCCAGGTGCTGGGAAAGGCTGAGCACGGCGGGGTGCTCCACACGGGTGGTGATGATGTGCTTCTTCTCGGGCTGGGCGGCCAGCGCGGCGCGGATGGCGGTGTTGTCGCCCTCCGTCCCGCACGAGGTGAACACGATTTCTTCCGGCGTGGCCCCGATGAGCCGGGCCACCTGCTCGCGCGCCTCGCGCACGGCGCGGCCCACCTGCCCGCCAAAGGTGTGCATGGACGAGGGGTTGCCGTACAGTTCGCCGAAATAGGGCAGCATGGCCGCAAGCACGGCCGGGTCCACGCGGGTGGTGGCGTTGTTGTCGAAGTACACGGTGTTCACGCTGCCGCCTCCTTGACCACGATGTTCTCGTCCACATGGTCGCGCAGGGTCTTTTCCACAAAGCCTTCCAGCGTCAGGCGGCTGGAGGGACAGCTGGTGCACATGCCGCGCAGGGCCACGTAGACGGTGGAGCCGTCCATGTCCACGAGTTCGATGTCGCCGCCGTCCTGTTGCAGGCGCGGGCGGATTTCGCCTTCCAGCACCTTCAGGACCAGTTGCATGCGCTGCACGTTGGTGAGCTTTTTCGGCGCGGCGGCCAGCGGGGTTTCGCACACCGGGGCCTTGCCCAGTTCCGCGTCCAGCAGCTTCTGCAATTCGCCCACGCATTCGCCGCAGCCGCCGCCGGCCTTGGTGTAGTGGGTGATTTCCTCCACGGTCTTCAGGCCGTTCTCGCGGATGGCGCGCACGATCTGCTCGTCGGTGACGCCAAAGCACTTGCAGACCAGCTGGCCCTCGTGCGCGTGTTCCACGGCGGGCTCACCGCGCCAGTTGCGGATGGCGGCCTCCAGCGCTTCCTGCCCCATGACAGAGCAGTGCATCTTTTCCTTGGGCAGGCCGCCCAGAAATTCGGCGATGTCGCGGTTGGTCAGCTTCAGGGCTTCTTCCACCGTCATGCCCTTGATCAGTTCGGTGAGGGCCGAACTGGAGGCGATGGCGCTGGCGCAGCCGAAGGTCTGGAATTTGGCGTCCACGATGCGGTCGCCGTCGATCTTGAGATAGAGCTTGAGGGCGTCGCCACAGGCAAGGCTGCCGACCTCGCCGATGGCGTTGGCGTCGTCAAGGGAGCCCACGTTGCGCGGGTTCAGGAAGTGCTCACGCACCTTGTCGGTATACTCCCACATCTTGTTGTTCCTCCGGGGGGGCGTTAGCGCGTCTGGCAGGGCCGTTGGCACTTCATGGCGCGTCATTATCGGGCATATAACAACGCGCGTCCGGCCGGGGAAGGGGCGGAGCGGATTTTTCCGGTCAGGATTGGATGGAAAAGGTGTAGGCATTGCCCGGAGTTTCAGGATGTGGGATGGTCTGTCTCGTATGGACGATGCGGTATGTGTAGTAATATCCTTAAATTATAGGTGTTGCTTGTGAAGAGGAATAAAGAGCACTCATTGTCGGAAGAAAAGTTGGCACGTATGGCAACGCATGTCTCATACGAATGGGAAATGATGAACAAGGCGTATGTACGTTTTCGGTCGATGCAGAGGTGTCTTTGTTGTGACTTGTATCTTAAAAATATGGTTTTTGAATCAATGTGTATTCATATCAGAAATATGATACACTTTTTTAGGTAGTAAGGTTCTCGCTAATGATGTTGCTCATGATAAGTATGTAGAATTTTGGAAGCCAGAAAAGCCACTGTTTGATGTCGCTGATTGTTGGAAAAGGTGCAATAAGCAGATATCTCACATAGCTACTGAGCGTCTTGACTTTGAAAGTGATAAGGCGATTAAGGATCTTGATTTGATAGTAGGGGGGCTTAATGCGCAATGGAATGGTTTTCGCGGAGCCTTAGAAGGGCATGGGAAGATGTATTTTGCTGAAATGAAGATGGCGTGTGAAGGAACGAGAAATCCCCTCTAGCAGCTTGTGCGAGGGGATGATTTTACCGGACATGGAAAGCTGGGTGATTTGCTTCTACACCACGTTGGCCCCGGAAAGGATCATCACGAAGCGCTTGAAGATGTCGAGGTCGATCTGGTCGCGCATCTCGTTCATCATCAGGCGCAACACCTGGAAGGCGTTCATGGCGGGGGCGTAGGGGCGGTTGGAGGTGAGGGCGTCGTAGATGTCGGCGATGGTGATGGCCCGCACCGGCAGGGGGATTTCGCCAGCGGTGAGCCCGCAGGGGTAGCCGGAGCCGTCCAGTTTCTCGTGGTGGAACAGGATGCAGTTGATGGCGTCTTGCGACAGGGGCATCAGCGTGCACGCGCCCACGCCGAACACCGGGTGGCGGTTGACCTCGGTGCGTTCTTCAAGGCTGAGCGCGCCGGGCTTGGCCAGGATGTCGGGGTTCACGTAGGTCTTGCCGATGTCGTGCAGCATGGCCCCAAGGCCGAACTGCACCAGGCTTTCCTCGTCGAATCCGTAGCTTTGCAGGATGGCCTGCGAATACACGAAGACGTGCAGCGAATGGGAATAGGTGTGGTAGTCGTGCGCCACCAGTGATGCCACGGTCTTCAGCGAATTCTCCAGCGTCAGGAAGCTGATGCCTTCGGTGACCAGGGCCAGGATGCGGTCGAAGGTGGCGCGTTTCAGGCTGCGGGGCAGCTTGCGCTCGAACACCTCCTGCACGATTTCGGTGGAGGTGGCGTAGAACAGGCGCGCCCGCTCGGGCAGGGGAATGGTTTCGTCGGAAAGGATGGTGCCAAGGTACAGTTCGCGGTGCTCGCGGTACAGCGGGTGCTGCGCCCTGTGCACGTAGATGTGCTCCACCCCGTGCGCGCGCAGTTGCAGGCGATGGCGCGGCGTGAACTGCTCGCCTTCGTGGGCGTAAAGGACAAACCCCTTCTCCTGCTTGATGTACACGCCGAAAGAACCCGACATGTCAGGCAGAAGCATCGTGGTGGGCACCGCGAAGAATTCCGAGGGGTCCTGTTGCGCAGCCGATGCCTGTGTCATTTCCAAGAATTTCCTGGATGTTGCAGTGGTGCCGGGCCGTTGAGGACGCACCTCTCCCCTCGCAAAGGCATGACGGAAAGCACAAGCATTGTCAACTTTTTCTAGACTTTCTCTTCAATCAAGGGGGCAATGGTGGCGCGAACGGGGTGTCGCAGCGCCGATGCGGGGCGTTGGGGCGTTGCTGGCGCGCCATGGCGTGCGGCTGCGCACGCTTGCGCCGGAAGCGTCCGGCCCGGCTCCTCCTGCCCGCCCGCCGGTCAGTCCATCTCCGCGCCGAAGCCGCCGTCCAGCATGGCTCCGGACAGCACCAGCACGAAGCGCCGGAACATCTCCATGTCCAGCGAAGACGCCATTTCGGCGCGCATGCGGTTCAGCACCTCGAAGGCGGACGTGGCCGAGGGCAGCCCGCTGCGCGTGGAGGTGAGCGTGTCGAAGGTGTCGGCCACGGCCAGCGCGCGCACCACGGGCGGAATCTGGTCGCCCGAAAGTCCGGTGGGGTAGCCGGAACCGTCCATGCGCTCGTGGTGGAACAGGATGCAGTTGATGGCCTCTTGCGTCAGGGGCACGTGGGCGATGGTGGCCACGCCCTGCGCGGGGTGGGTGCGGTACACGGCGTCCTCGTCCGGGGTCAGCCGCCCGGCGCGCTCGATGATCTGCCTGGGCACGCGGGTCATGCCCACGTCGTGCAGCAGGGTGCCTATGCCCACGCGGATCAGCGCCGCCTCGTCCAGCCCCAGCGTCTGCGCCAGGGGCATGGTGTAGATGAACACGTTGAGGGAGTGGGTGTAGGTCTTGTAGTCGTGGGCGATGAATTCGCCGAGGGCCTTCAGCGAATCGGCGCTGGTCAGAAAGCGGATGGACTGGGTGACGAAGTGCTGCAGCCGCCGAAAGGTTTCGCTGTCCAGCGGCACGGGCATGCGCGCCTCGAAGGCGTCGCGCAGTATTTCGGTGGACGCGCGGTAGAAGGTGCCCGCCCGTTCCGGCAGGGGGATGGATTCGTCCCGCAATATGGCGCCCAGGTTCTCTTCCACGTAGCGGGTGTAGTTCTCGCGCTGTTCAAGGCGCACGTACACTTCGCGCACGCCATTCTCGAACAGGTTGGTGCGATGCCGTTCGGTGAAGGCTTCACCCGCTGCGGCATACAACACCAGGGTGTTGCCCTGCCGCAGATACACGCTGAACGACCCCACGGCCTTGGGAAAGATCATCAGGGGCGAAACCGGAAAGAAGCGCGGGTCGCCCGCCGGAGTATGTGAGGGAATGGTTTCTTTCATGGGATGTTACACAACGGCGGGCAAAGCCCACCGGAAAGGAGTGTGTTGTCGCGTGGCGAACATACCGTTGTCGCGCCGTGAAGGAAAGGGCCTGCGGCATGCATCCGGCAGGCCGCGGCGACGGAGGACGAATACCGGGAATTTCTTGAAAGCATGCGGTTGCTCGGCTAACGTTTGCCCCGGTTGCGCCGATAGGCAGTAACGTGATGCATGCCGCCAAATGCATCCGTTGCGGGCGCACGCAGCACATGTTCCCGGCGCGGGGCGGCGCCGCCAGACTTGTACCGCCATTTTGCCGTGCCTTGTCACAAAGGAGATGCCTCGATGATGCAAGGGTTGCGCATCCGGACACTTATCTTCCTTCTCTCGCTCGTTCCCCTGGTCTGTCTGGGCGGTTTCGCCTGGCTTGGCTCCGTCGGGGCGGGGTCCATCACCCCCGGCACCATATGGCTGGCCGGGGGCATCACCGTGGGGTGCGCGGTGGCGCTGGCCATTGCCCTCGCCCTGCTGCTCAATGCCAAGGTGGTGAAACCCCTTGCCGAAATAACCTGGCGGCTCGACCGCCTGAAGGCCGGGGATCATTCCATCTGTTTCACCTGTGACGGCGGCGACGAACTGGTCGAGATGCGCATCGCCCTTGATGGGCTTATCGGCCAGTTGCGCAGAAACCTATCCTTTGCGCAGGGCGTGCTGAAGGGCATCGACACTCCCTTCGTGGTGGTGGACCCCAAGGAGGTGCTCACCTACACCAACGCCAACCTGCTGCACATCCTGGAACACGACGGCAAGCCGGAAAGCTTCTACGGCCAGAACGTGGCCCAGTTCTTCTACGGCGACGCCACGCGGCGCACGGTGCTGCGCGACTGCATCGAGAACGGCACCATCGCCCGGCGCGAGGTGGACCTGATGGGCCGCAAGGGCGGCAAGCGGCGCATCTTCATCAACGCCTCGCCCCTGTACGACATAGAGGGCAAGCTGATGGGCGCGCTGTGCATCTACCAGGATCTTACCGACCTGCGCGCCCGCGAGGCCGAACTGGAGGCCACCAACAAGCGCATCGCCGAAGCGGCCCGCCAGTCGGAGGAAATTTCCGGAGAGGTGGCCCGCACCTCGGCCACCCTGGCCGGGCAGATGCGCAACGCCGGGAACCTGACCGACCGTCAGTCCAGCCGCATCGGCGAGACGGCCGCCGCCATGGACGAGATGAACAGCGCCGTGCTGGCGGTTGCCCGCAGCGCCTCGGACGCCGCGCGCCAGGCCACCGACGCCCGCGCCAAGGCCGAAGCCGGGGCGGGCGTGGTGGAGAAGGCCATGGCCGCCATCGACGAGGTGAGTTCCATGGCCGCGCGGCTGAAAGCCGACCTTGGCGCGCTGGGCACCCGGGCCGAGGGCATTGGCCGGGTCATGGAGGTCATCAGCGACATTGCCGACCAGACCAACCTGCTGGCGCTTAACGCGGCCATCGAGGCGGCCCGCGCCGGTGACGCCGGGCGCGGCTTCGCCGTGGTGGCCGACGAGGTGCGCAAGCTGGCCGAAAAGACCATGAACGCCACCCGCGAGGTGGGCGAGGCCATCCGGGCCATCCAGGAAGGCACCCGCGATTCGGTGACGGGCATGGAGGCGGCGGTGCACGCCGTGGAACGCTCGCGCGGGCTGTCCGCCGAATCGGGCGCGGCCCTGTCCGAAATCGTCACCCTGGTGGTGGCCACCAACGATCAGGTGCACGCCATCGCCACGGCGGCGGAGCAGCAGTCTTCCACCAGCGAGCACATCAGCAGTTCCGTGGCCGAGGTGCGCGACATCTCGTCCAAGGTCACGTCCGAGGTGGAACAGGCCGGGCGGGCGGTGAGCGCGCTGGCCGACATGGCCGGGCAGTTGCGGGGGATCATTCACAACATGACCGCGTAGGCGCAAGCCGTCCTTTTGCCTGCGGGCTTCCGACCCAAAGGGCGCGAAGCGGACATGCGCCGCCAGGCGGGCTGGACATTGGGAAACAGTCCTTGAGGGGCCGCAGGCCAAAATCTGGGCCTGTCGGGCACGAGATGAAAAGACCGCCCGTCGGAATGCTCCGGCGGGCGGTTTTCTTTTGTCTCTTCTGCTTGGCTCGGGCTACTTGCCGCCGGGCTTGGGCGTGTCCTTGGGGGCTTCGGGCTTGCCCGCATCCGGCTTGACGGGTGCTGCGGCGGGCTTGGCGGGCTCGGCCTTGCCGTAGCTCACCGTGGACGCGGGGGCCGAAGGGCCGGGCTTGGCCGGGGTTGCGGCGGGCCTGGCGTCGGCGGGCTTGGCTGTTCCCGCCGGGGCGGTGGTTGGGCAGCCCTTGTCGCAGGGCTTCGCGGCGTCGGCCTTGGGCAGGTCGGCGGAGATGGTCAGCGGGTCTTCGACAACGGCCGGGGCCGCGCTCCATTCCAGCTCCAGCGAGAACTTCTGCTTGTCGCCCTTGCGGCGCGCCTCGATTTCCACGTTCACGCTCTGGGGCGGGGTAAGCACCACGGCCTCGCCGCCGCGCTCCACCACGATGCGCCCTTCCTTGAAGCCCTTCAGCAGGGCTTCCAGATAGGCCACCGCATCGGTGTAGGCCATCTGCTGTTCAATGCTCACCTTCTGCTTTTCACCGTCCATGGGAAACCTCCATTCGGTTGGTAGCGGTTGTTGCCGGTGTGCCCTTCCCGTGGCGGGCGTTGCCCGCACGGGTCCGTCAGCACAGCGAGAGCAGCACCGGGTTGAGCAGGCGTTCGTCGATGTACGGGGCCGACTGGCGGCTCACCAGCGGGCAGTCCAGCACGCGGATGCCCAGCTCTGCAAGACGCTGCAACATGGCCCTGGGAATGCCGCCGGGGTAGCGGCCGCCCTTGGTGTCCACCAGCACGAAGTCCAGCACGTCGCGCGGGGCGATGGCGTCGGGCGCGTCGCCGCGCAGATGGCGCAGCAGCCGCTCCACCTGCAATTCCAGGGTGTGGCCCAGCAGTTCCGGGTCGTTGCCGGTGTTGGGCACGAAGACCTTGGGGCAGCGGGTGGCGGCCAGGGCCGCGCCCACGCCCGAGGGCAGCAGGTTGGCGATGACGCTGGAATAGAAGCTGCCCACAGGATAGCACACCAGCTCGGCCGTGGCGATGATCTCGCGCACCTTGGCCCGCAGCCGCAGGTCGGCCGGGGCGGTGTCGTCGGGCGACTTGCACAGCCATATGTCGTCAATGCGCGCGGTGAGCGGCGGCGTGCCGTTCTTGCCGGTAAAGCGGTGCTGCCCGCCGATGACCCGGCCGTCGGCCAGTTTCACGGCCAGGTGCAGGTCGGCGTTGGCGATGGGCCGCACCACCCCGCGCACCTGCACCAGCTTGGAGAAGATGAAGATCACCGGGTCCAGGTGGCGGCGGTTCTGCAGATAGCCGGAGGCCAGCACGATGTTGCCAAGGCTTGCCCCGCGCGGGTCGAAGCCGCCGTCCTTGTCCAGCCCGGCATGCTCGATGAACGTGCCGATGTGCGAACGCACGATCTTGCGCAACGGGTCGGGTATGGCGCGTACAAGGGGGTGCCTGCCCTGGGCCAGCGCGACAAGGGTGTCGGCCAGCTCGCCGCGGTCGCCCTCCGCGGGCAGGCGGAAGGCGAACAGCCGGAACACCGCCGGGTTGCCGTGCAGGCTGCGGTCGGCCAGGGCCATCAGCCGGTTGCGCAGGTCCCCCACGGCGGGCATGCCGAAGGCCTGGCGCAGCCGGGCGGAGCTGCCGCCCGAGTCGAACGGGGTGATCAGGTGCACCGAGTTGTGCGTGTACCGCGCAAGGTCGGTGGAGGCGTCGCGCAGGGCCGTGCCCCCGCTGAAGAACAGGATGCGCGGCCCAAGGTCGGGCGCGCGGGTGAAGCGTTCCACCTTCACCGGGTCGGGCAGGGTGACCTGCCGGGTCAGCAGCAGCCGGGCCATGCGGCGCAAACCTCTACACGGTTCCGGTGGCCAGAAAGTGCATGCACGCATCCGCCGCCGCGTCAAAGTCCACCCCGCCGGACAGCTCGATGACCGGCACTCCGGCCAGCCCGCGCGCGTACTCCGCGTGGCCGGGGTCCTCGTCCCAGCCGCCGGGGCCGGGCAGGTAGAACACCCCGGTGGATTTCATGAACGCGGGCAGCAGATCGGGGCGGTTCTCGGCGCTGTCCATGCGCACCCGCAGCGGTTCGCCGGTGTTGCGCCGCCAGTTCAGGATCACCAGCGCGTCCAGCGGGGCCTGCGGCACGAAGCGACCCGGCCCGAAGCAGTCGGCGATGATGGCGTCGTACTTGCGCTCCAGGTGCCACAGGTCGTCGGGGGGCAGGGCGGAAAGGGTGATGCGTTCCTCTTCGGTCAGCACCGGGGCCAGGTCGGGGTTGGCCAGGATGGTGCCGGGGTTGATGCGCGGCTGCTTGGGTATGCCCAGGCAGCGCGGGGCGGCGCTGTCGCCGCTGCGTTCAACCAGCACACGGTCGTTGCTGACGAAGGTGGCCCCCCGGCTCATGAGCCGCAAGGAGAGGGTGGACTTGCCCATGCCGGAAAAGCCCGCCACGGCAAGACCGCGCCCGGCGTGGGCCACGGCGGCGGCGTGGCCCAGCAGACAGCCCCGGTTCAGCATCAGTTCCAGGTAGCGGTTGTTGATGAAGTTGACCACCTGGTTGTCGTTGGCGGTGCACGGGCCCACGGCCATGTTGTCGCCGTGGCCGAAGGCGAAGAGCATGCCCGTCAGCCGCTTGTGCACCATGCGCCCGTCGGGCAGGTCCAGGTATTCTTCCTTGATCTTGCGTTTGCCCGCGTCGGGCTGCTTTGCCGTGAAGGGCAGCCCCCAGTCGCGGCGCGGGGCCTCGTGCGCGGTGACCCGGATGACCTCCGCCCCGGCGGGCACGCCGAGCGACAGCACGTCTTCGACCAGGAACTCGCCGAAGTAGCGGGTCAGCTTGTGGTGCAGCTCCGGCGCGTTGGTGGCCACGCGCACGTACACATCGTTGATGCGCAGGGCCAGTTCGTGGCTGGCGGGGTACCAGCCGCGCACGTCGGCGGCCAGGGTGGCGCGGGTAAGGTGCTGGGCAAGGGAACGGGCTGGGGTGGCGTTCATGCGGCGGGCTCCATGATGGTGGGGGCGGTGCCGCAGCCGCCCGTTCCCAGGCAGTCCTGCACATGGTCCAGCAGCAGTTGCGCGGCGTCGAGCCCGCTGGTTTCCAGAATGCCGCGGAACCCGCCGAAGGCCGACACCTCGAAGACGAACGGGCCGGCATCGGTCAGGGCCACGTCCACGCAGGTGAAGTCCAGCCCGAACAGCGCCTGGGCCTTTTCGGCCATGGCGATGACTTCGGCCGGGGGCTCGAACGGGGCATACTTGCCGCCGTTGACCGTGGTGGTGTTCCAGCTGCCGTTGGTGCGGCAGCGGGCATAGGTGGTCAGGTACTTTCCCCCCAGGAACACCACGCCAAGATCCTTGCCGCCTTCCAGCTCTATGGTCTTCTGGATGTACAGGATGGAGTTGTCCGCCTTGTAGGCCGCCACCCTGTCTCGCAGGTCGGGGCCGTCTTGCATGATGGTCATGCCCCGCGCCTTGGTGGAGTACAGCGGCTTGAACACCGCGCGGCCATAGTCGCGCACGGCCGCAACCGCGTGGTCCACGTCTTCGGTGATGGTGGTGGGCGGCATGGGGATGTCGCCGGACTGCAGGGTGATGGTGCAGCTCAACCGGTCCAGCACCCGCAGCACCCGCAGCGGGCTGGAGAACATGGGCAAGCCCCGCTCGTTGAGCAGGCGCAGCATTTCCAGGCGGTCCAGCAGGTCGGGCGAGTACCACGCGCCGATCTTCTTGATGATCAGCGCGTCCAGCGTGGACAGGTCGGTGCCTTCGTACATGCAGCGGCCCGACGGCAGGTCCAGCCGCACCTTGTCCATTTCGATGAGCAGGCGGTGCCCGGTGGCCCTGCCCACGGTGTCGGCCAGCAGTTCCGACGACCAGCCGCCTTTGGTTCCTACGACGCCAATGCGCACGGCGTTTCCTCCCTCATGATGGCGTTGCAGCCGCAGTCCAGCACCTCCGTCGGCAGACGGAAGCTTTCCCACGAACCGCGATGGGCCACGATGCGCTCCATCAGGTAGTGCGAGCGCAGGTACATGTCCTTGGCGAAATGATGGTTCAGCTCGAACCGCGTGGATGTGTACAGCGAGCGGGCCAGCGCAAGCGCCAGCCGCGCCTGGAAGGTGGCGTCGCCGCGCTCGGCGGCCACCCCGGTGGCGAACAGCAGGAATTCGCGCATCACCCAGCGGATGCGCTGGCGCAGGGCGGGCTCGAACACCGGCAGCCGGTAGTTGGAGACCAGGAACACCGAAATGTCCTGCACGTAGTCGCAGTCGCGCGAGCGGTACAGGTCGATGAAGCGCACCGCCTGCCGGGCGTGGTCGTAGACCAGGTTGTTCACGTTGAAGTCGCCGTGGATGAACACGGTGAACGGCGCGGGCAGGGTCTTTTCGATGGCCTCGCAGCGGTCCATGAGCTGTTCGGTGGACAGGGCCCCCGCGCCGCACAGGTCCACCCCGTCGCGCCGCAGGCCCGGATGCACCTGCAACACGGACTCCATGCGCGAACGCATCTGGCGCATGAAGTCGGTGGGAACCGGGCCGGGCGCGGCCGTCTTTTCCCAGATCTCGTGCAGGGTCTGGAGC
The DNA here is from genome assembly GCF_003402415.2 of Nitratidesulfovibrio sp. HK-II. Lineage (NCBI taxonomy): Bacteria > Pseudomonadati > Thermodesulfobacteriota > Desulfovibrionia > Desulfovibrionales > Desulfovibrionaceae > Nitratidesulfovibrio > Nitratidesulfovibrio sp. HK-II. The sequence goes on along the minus strand of NZ_AP036014.1, from coordinate 3,161,436 downwards.
AGCACGAACATGGCGTTCTGCAGGATTTCCACGTCGCCGGTCAGGACGATTTCGTCCAGCGTACACCCCTGCAGGAACTCCACCAGCAGCGCGGCGGAATCGTCGTCCTCGTGGTAGCCGAAGATTTCCGGCACCAGGTTGGGGAACAGGGTGGACCAGCGGGCGATGTTGTCCCGCTCCTTGATGATCTTCTTCTTGTTGCCCTGCTTGTAGATGGACCCGAGGCCGCCGGGCGCGGGCCTGGGCTGGCCGTCCGGCCCCGTCTGCGCGGGATTGCCGTTGCCCCCGCCGACGCCGGTGTCACAGGACGGACCGCCCCCGCCTTCCGCGTCTCCGGTGGAACTGCGCGCTCCCCGCACCCGCTCCACCCGGCCGATGCGACAGCCGGACCGGGTGCCCCAGATGGAGCGGAAGTCGATGTCCGACAGCGAATCGCCGAAGCCAGAAGTGGATAGCGTCTTCTGTAACGCTTCGAACTGTTTTATTTTTATTTTTTCTCCCAGCACGCTGAAGATCAGCGCCTCGCCCACGTTCAGCAGGCTGTCGCCGATGCGTTCCAGGTACCGGAAAATGAAGATGGTGGTGATGCGGTCGTGCACGCTGCGGCCGTCGGACATTTCGGCCAGGATACGGTGAAACACCGCCTCGTACAGCCGGTCCAGCTCGTATTCGCTGCGGCAGATGGCCAGGGCGGCGGGCAGGTCTTCCTTTTCCAGCGCGGGGATGATGCGGTTCAGGCTGGCCTCTATCTCCGCGAAGATGGGGGCGTACTCGTCGGCCCGCAGCCTGTTGGGGTCGGAAAGGTGGCCCATCTGCCCCAGGATGTTCACGCAGAAGTCGGCGATGCGCTCCAGGTTCACGGCAATGGTGTGGATGGCCCGGATGCGGTGTATCTCGCGCCGGTCCAGCGAGTTGTCCGTATGGATGCGCGAGAAGCACTTGTTCTCGATGATGGTCTTCAGGTTGTCGATGTAGTCGTCGCGCCCGGTGATGCGGTCGAACAGCTCGCGCGTGGGGGCACGCATGAACTCGTGCGTGGCGCGCAGCTGGCCCGAAACCTCGAGCACCAGGAACCTGAAGTTTTCGCTCAGTCCTTCGAAGGTGATCATGTGCGGATCATCTCGCCTTTGGAACTGTCCGTTGAAGAGTGCGGGCCGAGGCCATCAGGCCCGTTCGGTTGCCCATGCCGGAGCCGCCCCTGCGCATGCCAGGGGCGGCGCACCGGCCCCGGCCATGCCGCGGGCGTCAATTGCTGCTGACGGACAGCGTCCTGTCGGTGGTTTCCACACGGGGAGCGTCCTTCCATTCCAGCTTCAGGCTGACCTTGCTCGACCCGCCCTTGCGCCGGGCCTTCACCTCCACCTGCAAGAGGCCCTGCGGGTACAGTTCGATGCGCTCGCCGCCCGAGGACAGCACCAGGTGCTTGCTGCCCACGCCCTCGGTGAGGGCTTCCAGAAAGGCGCGGATGGATTCGCAGTCCTGCAACGATTCAAAGACGAACTTTTCTTCCGAACTCATGGGTGTCTCCTGTCTGCGTTGTGTATGCCGCTCGCCGGGGGCGACGGCGTGCCGCGCGGGTGAAGGTCGGGTGACGCTGCGTCCTATGCCCCCCGTGGTCCGTTCCCAACGCAGGATTTTCGTTCGTTGGCGAGGAAAACAAGTCAGCCATGAGGGAATATACTCTTGTTGTATTTGGCCGATATGGCAGACGAAGTTTGACGAAGCCAGCGGGCGAAAAGACAAGTTGGGGCCTAGCCCGCCAGGCGCGCCCGGTAGTCCCGGATGACGCGGCTGCGGCTCACCCCGGTCAGCGAAAGGCGCTTGCGCACGGCCGGGTCGTCCCAGGCCGGTTGCAGGCCCACCTCGCGCGCGGCCTTTTCCGTATCCTGCTGCTCGCGCGGGCGGGTCTTTTCGCCCAGGTGGCAGTCGTCGCCCATGAACACCAGGATTTCACGGCGCGAAAGACCCGGCCCCCGGTTCTTGCGGTTGACCACGGAAATGAGGAATTCGGTGTACCGGCTGGACTGGGGGTTCCACACCTCGTAGCCGTCCACGTCGTACTCGGCGAGCAGGATGGGCCAGAACTGCTCCGGGTGCGGAATGACCACGCAGCCGCCAAGGCCGTGCGCTTCTTCGATGAATTCCGTGGCCCGGTAGAAGTAGTCGAGCGGAAAGCGCCGCTTCACCTGTTCCTTCACCGCCTTCAGATAGGCCTGCACCCTGTCGATGAAGGTGGCTTCCCATTCGCCGCGCAAGCCGTCGATGAAGTTGCGCAACAGCTTGTTCTTGACCATGTCCTCGGGTAGGTCCGCGCCGTGCGTTTCCAGCAGGCGCGAGAACTTGCCGGTCATCACCCTGGCGAAGGCCAGCACGTCGTCGTCGGCCCCGGTCTCGCGCACGGCGGGCCCGGCCACGTCGTCGTCGGGGCGCACCACGGCGCGCACGTAGTCGTACAACTGCGAGGCCCGGTACTTGCGGGTGTGGGCCAGCATGGAGCGCAGGGTGTGGGCCTTGTCGCCGAGGGCGGTCAGGGCAGGGGCGGGCGCGCCGGGCGCGACGGGCGCGACGGTGGACACGGCGTGGTCGCAGGCCACGCGGTGGCTTTCGAAATGCAGCAGCAACTGGACCTTCTGGTTGAAGCCGCTGGAGTAGCAGTCCACCTCCACCCCGGTGTAGCCGTCCCAACTGGTCAGTTCGTTGTGCTGGGTGGGGATGATCAGTTCTTCCTCGCGGCCGGGGAACATGGCCCCCAAGCGCTGGCGGATGAGGCCCATGGGCACGAATTCCGGGTGCCAGTGGGTGGCCAGCACCTCGCGCTGGGCCTCGTGGACCGCCGAGGGGGTGGCTACCTGCTCGGCCTGCCACGGGGCCAGGTCGGTGACGATCAGCGAGCGGAACAGGGCGTCCTCCTGCTCGGTGACGTCTTCAGGAAGGGCGCTCAGGCGTTCTTCCAGGTCGGCGCACTGGCGCGCCACGGGCTTGACGATCTTCATGGCGGGCGGCCTATTTGTAGCGGTCATGGCAGAGCACCATGAGCCGGTAGAGCTCTTCCACGGCGTGGCGGACTTCAGGCGTGATTGGGGGCGCGGCGGTGGGCGTAACCGGGGACGCGGCGGTGGGCGTGGAAGCATCGTGCGGGGCGTCGGCCCCAGCGTCGGGGGAAGGGCCGGGTTGCGCCCCCGCTGTCTGCCGCGCGGCTTCCAGCGCCGCGCGCAGGGCCTCTGTGGCCGTGCGGTAGGCCGCGTAGTGCTCGTCGCCGTAGCCGGGGTATTCCACCATCAGCAGCGAATCGGCCAGGAACGAGGCGGCGGCCTCTGGATGGGGCATGGTCCCGGCCTGCACGGCCTGGCGCAGCGCCTTGAACGACGAGCGCATGCGCTTCTTCAGCGACTTGTACGAGGGGCGGCCCGACAAGTGAGGAAGACGGGACGCGCGCGCGCCGCCGGGGCCGTCGTCTGTCGCTGCCGCTCCGGCGGCATCGGGGCCGAAGGCGGACGCGTCGGGCGTCTTGACCTTGAGCACCACCTCCATGTGGTCGAAGGCGTGCTTGGCGTTGAGCTTGAACTTGCGGAATTCGCCCAGCCCTGCGGCCAGCAGCGGGTCGGTTTCGCCGCCGATCTCGCCACCGGCCGGGGCCTCGGCCGCGCCGTCCCGCTCCAGTGCGCCGGCAATGCGCCGCAGCACGGCGGGCAGTTCCTGCCGGGTGATGGAGAAGGATGTCTTTCTGCTGCCCATGATGGATACCCCGATGCGGGCGCGCCGCCCCGTTCCGCGCGGAACATGCCGGGCGTGCCGCCAGTTGCCGCAGTTGTCACGGATGTCACAACTGCCGTTGTTGTCGCCTGGCGCGGCGGCGCGGGCGAAGTGTCTTTCCTCGCGCCGTGTGACGGTTCCGGAACGCGATCTTCCGGTCATGTACACGCGGGCAAGGCGGGCCTTGATGGCTGGACGGTGGCGGCAGCGTTACAATGATATTCCGGATGTTACGTTTGCGTGACATGGATCTGCGGCCCCCGTCGCCGTGCGTTTCCGGCACACTGCCGACGTTGCTTCCGCAGATGCGGCGCAGCCTGTCGCCAGCATAACATGCCGGACGGGTTGCGGGAGTGCGCGGGGCACATGATGGCGCGCGGAAATGCCATGCCAGGGCTCGGAGTGGCGTTCATGCGCACCTGTTGCGGTGCCTGCGTGCAAGGCACGGCGTTTGCTTCGTGTTCCAGGATGCTTCGGGGCGGCATGTTCTGCCGTATTACGATGTGATGTCGCGGTGCGGTTGTGCTGTCCGGCCCGATGTTCCACGGAAGACTTGCATGAACTGCCGTGACACGGTATGCGGCGACAGCGGGGCGGTTGTTCCGCGTAGAAAATGTCTCGCAGCGGACGGGGAAAAAGCCGCCCGAGCGTGAATATGCACCGGAATGGAGGTGGCATGGCGATATTCCGGGGAAGGATGCAGTGGGTTTCGGGCTTCGCCCCGCTGTTTGCGGTTGCCCTTGCGGCAGTGCTGCTGATGCTGGCGTTGTCCGGATGCGGCCGCAGGGCCGTGGCCCCGGCCCCCGTTGTAGAGGCCAAAAAGGAGCAGTGCCCCCAGCCTGTCGCTTCCGTGGAGCGGCGGATGTGCCAGCGCGAGCGGCTGTGGAACGTGGGCTACGCCCTGCGTGAATCCAACGCGCCGCTGTGCGCGGGCCGCACCGTGCTGGACGACGGCGTGATGGTGGTAAGCACCGACACTCTGGACGACATGCTGTCCTCGGTGCGCTGGGGCGACCTGGGGGCCTTCGTGGAAATGCGCCGTTGGCGCGAGGCCTACGCGCGCGAGTACGGGCTGGACGCGCGCCATCGGGTCATCAGCGTGCTGCTCGGCAGCGGCGGCGAGGAGGCGGGCATCCGCCCCGGCGACGTGCTGGTCGCCGTCAACGGCCAGCCCCTGCCCACGGGCAAGCTGGCGGCGCGCACCCTGCGCTGGCAGGTGACCAAGGCGCTGGGCGCGGGCGACACCGTGACCTACACCGTGGAGCGGGACGGCCTGCGCATGGACGTGCCGGTGCGCTTTCATCGCGTGTGCGACACCGTCATGGACGTGGAGGTGCGCGACAGCGTGGACGCCTTCACCACGGGCCAGTCCATTCACGTGACCATCGGGTTTCTGGAACACTTTTCCGACGACGCGGACCTGGCCGCCGTGCTGAGCCGCGAGATGGCCCGGCACATCCGCCAGCCCAAGGGCGGCGGGGCCACGTCGGCCGCGCCGGGCGCTGTGTCGTCCAAAGGCGACAGAACGGACAGGCCGGGCGTGCACGGGTATTACGGCATGCCCCCGGCGGGCGAACTGGCCCGGCCGGAGGCATCGGGCACGGCCATGCTGCCGCGCGAATACGACATCGACCGGCTGGCCCTGTTCTGCATGGCCCGCGCGGGCTACGACCACCGCAGGGCCGGGGCCGCGTTCGAGGCGCTGGCGGCCATGCCGCCGTCGCGCCGGGCCGTGTTGCAGGGCGAGGCGCGGCCCGCGTCGCAACGTGTGCAGCCCGATGCGGAGGTCGCGCAGGTCGGGCAGGTCGCGCAGGGCGCGCAGGCCGATGCCCAATCCCGCGCCGCCCGGCTGGCCCGGGCGGTGGCCGAGATCGACGCCCGGCTGGCGGAAGGGCAACCCCTGATTCCGTAAGGTGCACCGCCGAAAGCGGTGGCCAGCCCATGACCGCCATGACCGCCATGACCGCACGCAAGACGGGGCGGAAACCTGCACGGTTTCCGCCCCGTTTCTATTGTCGAGCCGCGCGTGCGGCGCGGTGGCGCTAGCCCTTCAGGATGGCTCTGGCGAACTCGTCCTGCACGTCGGTGATGAACGGGATGCCGGTCTCGCGCTCGGTCTCGCGGTTGCCCGAGGCTATGTCCTCGCGGCGGATCTGGTCCAGCGAGAAGCGGCGCGCGCCCGCCATTAGCTGCTGCACGCCCGCGCCCAGCTTGTCCAGCAGGGTCCACATGGCGATGGCCCCGTAGGGCAGGTCCTTCATGGCCTCGCGCCCGATCCTGGCCTGCACGTCGTGGTACCCGGCGAAGATTTCTTCGGCCGTGCTGCCGTGCTCGGTCACCGTCTTGGGCAGCGTGTCCCAGTTGCCGCTGACGCGTGCGCGGTTTTCCGGCTTCAGCACGCCCTCGATGTTGGACCCGAGGAAGCCGGGAATCATCATGGCCCGCCCCATGCAGATCATCTTGGCGTAGGGCGCGCCAAGGGCCAGCGCCTTGAATATCTGGCTGGGCTTGGCGAAGCCGCCCGCGAAGGACATGTCCACAACCTTGCGGCCGCTGGCGGCCAGCAGGGCCGCGTATTCCGCGGCCTTGGCGTGCAGCAGGATGGACGGCACGCCCCAGGTTTCCATCATGTCCCACGGGCTCATGCCGGTGCCGCCGCCCGCGCCGTCGATGGTCAGCAGGTCAAGCTCGCACTCGGAGGCCAGGCGGATGGACATGGCCAGCGCCTCCATGCCGTAGGCGCCGGTCTTCAGCGAGATGCGGCCGAAGCCCAGCGAGCGCAGGTAGGCCACCTGGGTCATGAAGTTCTCGCGCACCTGCTCGTAGCCGGAAAGGTCGGTGTAGCCCAGGCGGCTGTGCCGGGCGAAGCCCTTCACCGCGCCGCTGCGGTAGCCTTCCTGCACTTCGGGACGGGTGGGGTCGGGGTCCACCAGGTAGCCGCGCTGCTTCAGGAACTGCGCGTACTCCAGGCTCTTCACCTCGATCTCGCCGCCGATGTCCTTGGCGCCCTGGCCCCACTTCAGCTCGATGATCACCTTGTCGCCGTACTTGCCCGCCACGTATTCGGCCACGCCGTTGCGGGTGTCCTCCACGTTCAGCTGCACGATGATGGCGCCGTGCCCGTCGTAGTAGCGCAGGTAGTTGTCGATGCGGCGTTCCAGCTCGGGGGCCTTGGTGATGCGCCCGTTCTGCAGCTCGGCTTCGCGGTCGATGCCCACCACGTTTTCGCCCACCACGATGGGCACGCCACAGATGGCGCAGCCGGTGGCGAAGGCGTCCCAGTACTTGGCCGCCACGAAGGTGGAGCCCAGCGCGCCGGTCATCAGGGGGTAGCGGCAGGTGGTCTTGTGCTGCGCGCCGAAGGCGGTGGCAAGGGAAACGTCGGTGAACAGGGCATCGCCGGTGGCGGCCTTCTCGCCCACGCCGCAGGCACCGTAGTTGTAGCCCTGGATGCGCAGCGAATTGTACGATACGCCCACATGAGTGGTGTTGCCGCTGCCCGCGGTGACGATGCCGAAGTCGCGCGGGTACAGGGTTTCCCGCCCCTTCATGCACGACAGCCAGGTTTCGCACTTGCCCATGCAGTCGGCACGGCACAGGGTGCACAGGCCCGATTCCGCCGTGTTGCCGCGGTTGGTGGTGCCGAGGACGTCATTGCTCTTGAGCCACTGAGACATGCTTCCTTCCTCCGGGATGGTCCGTGATTGTCCAGGTGATGGAAAACGGGCCATACCGCCCGAAACCGTTGCAAGGCAACGCGGGCGTGCACGGAAGGGCCTTCGCTGCGGAGGGGGTGTTTCGCGGATGTGCAAGGCGTTGCGGGCATGGAACGCGCGGCTAGGCATGTACCACGCATGCGGCGGCGCGGCGGGGGCGGGCTGGTGGCGCCGTAATGGCGTGTACGGGCATGGTGTGGCGGGTGATTTTTTGCCCGCGCACGTTTCTCCGGTGCGGAAGGCAGTGATGGTGGGGTGGTGTTGCAGTGTCGTGCCTACCCGTATTCCCGAGAGCAACCACGTGAATGCGTGATTTTTACAATTTCGGCGTGATACATTTTTGTCGCAAAAAATGCCCATAAGTGACATTTTTGTTACAAAAAGTTGACATGGCGCACAGCCGCTCTGCCGTAAGGCGGGTCAACGGGCATATCGCCGGAGGCTGGCAAGCATATCCTTGATATGCTCAAAATGTAGAAAAATGCAAAACAGAAGACGGATCACGCCCAGGGAGGCTGCATGAAATCGTGGCGCAAGGAATTGTGGTTCAACGTGCCCACGCGGCGGGCGTTCATCAACATCACCCCGCAGGTGGACGAGGCGCTGGCGCAAAGCTCCATCCGCGAGGGGCTGTGCCTGGTCAATGCCATGCACATCACGGCCAGCGTGTTCATCAACGACGACGAGAGCGGCCTGCACCACGACTACGAGCAGTGGCTGGAGAGGCTGGCCCCGCACGAGCCGGTGCGCCAGTACCGCCACAATGTGGGCGAGGACAACGCCGACGCGCACATGAAGCGCCAGATCATGGGCCGCGAGGTGGTGGTGGCCGTTACAGAGGGCGCGCTGGATCTCGGCCCGTGGGAACAGGTGTTCTACGGCGAGTTCGACGGCGGCCGCCGCAAGCGGGTGCTGGTGAAGATCATCGGGGAATGACGCGGACGCGCCGATGAACCGGCAAGCCGGTGCGGCCATGGGCAGGGGGGGGGCTGCGTCAGGGTCGCGTCGGGGCCGAATCAGGGAAGTGTCAGCCAGTAGTACCCCACCCCCACCAGCGTGATGGACGCGGCGCGCAGGGCCTGGTTGACCACGATGAGTTCCGCCGCCAGCCCGGGCGTGAAGTATCCGGCATAGGACGGAAACTGGTGGCGGAAGGCGCGCATGGGCGTGGACAGCACGTTGCCCGCCAGAAGGGCCAGCACGATCTCGCGCTCGGTCAGGCCGCCGCCGCCCAGCACGGCCCCGGCGGCGGACACCGCCGCGCCGAATTCCGCCGCCAGGTGCAGCAGCACGATGCCCAGCGCCTCCGGCCGCAGGAAGGACAGCGCGCCCATGTGCTGGGCCATCCACGCCTCGGCCAGGGCGAACCAGCCCGCCTTCTGCATGGCGTACATGGCCGCGTAGGTGGGCACGGTGAAAAAGACCACCTTGGGCATGCGCTTGCGAAAGCGTTGCCACGCAGTGCGCAGCCCGGCCCGCCAGCCCTTCGGTTCATGCCCGTCCAGGCGGCAGGTGACGCAGCCTTCCGGCAACGGGGGCAGCAGGATACGCCCGAAGGCCACGGTAAGCGTGGTGCGCAGGAAGGCGGCCAGCAGGGTAAGCCCCACGTAGACCACGGCGGGAAAGCCCAGCACCGGCCAGGTGATGAAGAACAGCGTGGGCAGGTGCACGAAGTAGCTGGGCAGGCTGTTGAAAAGGTTGGCGAAACGCAGTTCGCGCTTTGTCAGTTCACCCTTTTCGTAGCTTTCAGCCAGCAGCGAGTTGGACGCCACGGACGAGAAGAACGCCAGCGAGAACGAGGCCCCGGCCACGTCGCGCAGGTGGCCCAGCCGCACCAGCGGCGCGGCCAGGCGCGCCACGCCCCGCGTCCAGTTCAGCGCCTCGATGCAGTTGGCCACGAACAGCCCGGCGGACATGGACAGCACGAGGCGCAGCAGGGGGCGGCCAAGGCCGTCCCAGAGGTGCCATGCGGTCTGGGCGTCGGTCATGCGGAACTCCATGCGGCGGAATGGGCGTGGGGCGGATCGCGGAGCCGGGGCGCTGCGGTGCGCCCGCACGTCGAGGATTCAGGTAGTGGCCTGGGGGAGTTGCGTCAAGCGGCCAGGGCGGCGGAAGGTGGCATGGCGAAAGCCCGGTGCGGGGAATGCGGCGCCGATGCGGCCGCGACGGGATCGTAATCTGGCCGGAAGTGGGCAATCTTGGGGCACGCCTATCCGCGTCGGGCAAACAGCGCCAGCCAGGGGCGGCCCGGTGCCCGGCCAGCCTCACCCCAGGCAGGCCACGCTGTCGAGGTAGGTGGACAGTTCCAGTTGCGTTTCGGTGCTGAGGTCGTTGAACTTCAGGCCCAGCTGTACCCGTCCCCCGTCCATGGAGATGCTCTTCACCAGGCAGGACAGGGCGGTCTGGATCTGTCCCTCGCCGCCGAAGAAACCGCACTGCAACACCAGCATGTCGTCCACGGCGGTATCGCGAAAGGGGTCGTCACGCTGCAACTCCAGCGACACCTTGCAGCCGCCCTCGCTGAGGTCGAGCAGGATGCACTTGTACACGCCGTGGCGGCCATGCAGGGCGGCGGGCAACAGGCAGTTCACCCGGCGGTGCTGGCGCAGGTCCACCTGTTCCATGGCGTCGGGATATTCCACGAACAGCAGGAACCCCGGCTTCACGATGTGGTTCAGCACCTGGCTCTTGAAGCCGAAGATGGTGCCCCCCGAGATGTAGCGCAGGGTCACCATCTCGCCGTTCAGCAGCCGGGCGCGGATGCCGGGCACCAGCGGCATTTTGAGGATCAGGTACTCGAAGTGCTGCAGCCCCACCACTTCGCTGGACAGGTTCTCCTTGGTGCCCGCGATGTTCAGCAGCATGCGCGTGCCCAAGGGCAGATCCAGGGCCTGTGCGGTGCATGTTTTCGACACCATGGTTCGCTCCGTGGGGCGTCCGGCGGTTGCGGTATGGGGTAGCATACGCGTTTCTATCTGGAATTCCGGGAAAAAAGAATGGGGAATAACCCTACCGGGGCATCCCCCTGGTTGCGGAAATGCGCCGCATCATTCCGTGTAGCCGGTGTCCGGTGGCAGACCGCGCCGGGATGCCTGGGTGCGGGCCAGCACGTCGCAGCGCTCGTTCTCCGGGTGGCCGGAATGGCCGCGCACCCAGTGAAAGCGCACCTTGTGCGTTTCCAGCAGGGGCAACAGCCGTTCCCACAGGTCGCGGTTCTTCACCGGTTTCTTGTCGCTGGTCTTCCAGCCGTTTCTGCGCCAACCCGCCAGCCATTTCTTTTCCACGGCGTTGCATACGTATTGAGAGTCGGTATGCATGTCGACGCTGCAGGGCTCCTTCAGCGTCAGAAGCGCCTCTATCACCGCCAGGATTTCCATGCGGTTGTTGGTGGTGGGGGCGAAGCCGCCGGAAAGCTCGCGCTCTGCGCCGTTGCAGCGCAGCACGGCGGCCCAGCCGCCGGGGCCGGGGTTGCCGAGGCACGATCCGTCGGTGAAAGCCTGAACGTTCTTCATGGTCATGCAAGGGTCCGGTGATTGAGGTTGCGGGTGATGCGGGATGCCCATGCTCCGCCCGCCGGGGACCGGCGGGAGAGCGTGGCGGGCGGGGCAGGCGGTTGCCCTTGGCGGTCGGCCGCGCGGGGGCGGCTACGTTCCCGCCAGTTGGTCCCACAAATGTTTCAGGGCGCGCACCAGCCCTTCGGGCCATTGGCCGGTGGACAGCGCGGGCCGCAGCCAGTCGTTCTCCAGGGTGCGGCCCAGGTCGTCGCCCAGGGCCTTGCGGACCAGCGGCGGCAGTTCCACGACCGCCTGTCCCCGGGCCGGGCACAGCCCCACGAAGATGGTCTGGGCGTCCAGTTTCGGCAGGGTGGGGGTGTCGCGTCGGACGTGGATGACCAGCTTCACCCCGTGCACTTCGCGAAAGGCGTCCACCAGTTCGCGCAGGGCCTGTTCCTGCGCGTCGGTCAGCAGTTCCGCCTCGTCCCACACGGCAGAGGCCCCGCGCACGTCGGCCAGACGGCGTTCGGTGTTGGCCCAGAAGGCCCATACCGTCACGGCGAAGACGGCGATGAGCAGCATGGTGCGCAGAAAGAACTGGCCTGGGGTGTCGGCATGGATCAACGGGTCGCGCGGTTCGCCGCGTCCGCGCTTGGGAAAGAAGTGGAACACCGCGGGGCCTTCCTACCCGGCCGCGGGGCCGGGTTCGTCCGCCATGCGGCGGATGGCGTCCACGTAGGCCAGGCGCAGCGCATCCATGTAGGCGGTATCTATGGGGCCCTTCCAGGTGGTGATTTCGGTGAAGCGCTTCGGAATGGTCACTTCCTCGGGCCGGTAGCCGGTTTGCAGCTTCAACCGCCAGCGCGCGGCCTGCACGGCGCGAACGGCCTGGGGCAGGTTGTCCGCTTCGGCCGCAAGACCGATGGCGGCCAGGGCTTCTTGCATGCGCTGCTGCGAATAGGCCTTGCGCGAGAACAGGCAGGCCACCATGCAGTTGATGGCGATGCGCTTCTGCTCGTCGTCGGCCAGGAAGGCCACGGCCTTGTCCACGTCGGCCGCGATTTCTTCGGGCGCGCGGAAGCTGCCGGGCTCGCGCGGGGGGGCGGACTGGTCGTAGGAATAGCCGCCGCTGTCCAGGTGCGAGTGGCGAAAGCCCAGCGACTGCGCCACGAAGAACACCTCGCCCGTGGCGTAGCCCGCCATCTCCTGCCCCAGCACGCACGAGAATTCCTGCCCGCCGTAGGTGGCGGTGGCGGCGGGGGTGCCCCGGCCCAGGGTGCGCCAGAATTCGTTGGTTCCGTTGGCCAGGTGATGCAGGGCGGCCACGTAGGCGGCCACGTTGCCGAAGGCCAGCGGGGTCAGGGTTTCGGCCTCGGTAACCACGCCGCGCTCCATGGCTTCGGTGGCCCAGGCCAGGGCCACGCCCGCGCTCATGCAGTCCAGCCCCAGCTTTTCCGTGTCGTCCAGCAGGGCCAGCACGTCCGAGGCGTTGGTCAGCCCCAGCATGGATCCCTGGGCGAAGATGGGCTCGTAGTCGTAGGACACCTGCTTGTACAGGAACTCGTGGTCCCGCGCGAACTGCTGGCGCAGCAGGCCGATGTGGATGCACCCCACGGGGCACCCGGCGCAGGCGGTCTGGCGCAGCAGCAGCTGTTCCGCGAACCGCTCGCCGGAAATCCCGTCGATGGCCGGGTCGGTGGTGGCCTGCAGGTTGCGCCACGGCAGGGCCTTCAGTTCGTTGAGCACCGAAAGGTTCTCCGCCGTGCCGAGGTCGTGATACTTCTGCATCATGTCGGTGCCGGTGACGGCTCCGTAGATGTCGCGGAACAGCTTGGGGTAGTCCTTGCCCTCGGGCAGGGCCGCGCCGCCGTCGCCCAGCACCACGATGCCCTTCAGGTTCTTGGCCCCCATCACCGCGCCCGCGCCCAGCCGCCCGAAATGGCGGAAGGAATCCACGTTGGCGCAGGCGAAGGCCACGCCCTTCTCGCCCGCCGGGCCTATGCGCACCGTGGAGCGGTGGCCCGAACTGTCCTTGCCGAAGCGGCGCAGGTACTTGCCGGTGACGAACACGTCCTGCCCGCGCAGGTAGTGCACGTCGTGCACCTCCAGCCTGCGCGAACCCACCACCAGGCAGGACAGGGTGCGGGATGCGCCGGTGACCATCAGCGCGTCGTACCCGGCAAAACGCAGGGCCAGGGCCAGGCGGCCCCCGGCGTGGCTTTCGGCCCACTGGCCGTGGTAGGGCGAACGGAAGCCGCACACCACCTTGCTCATGAGGGGGTAGTAGCCGGTCAGCGGGCCGATGGCGAAGATCAGCGGCTGGCCCGGGTCCGTGGCGGGGGCGGCGGGGTGGCCGTAGGCGTCGTACAGGGCGGCGGCCAGGCCGCTGCCCCCGAGGTGCAGGGGGCGGCCCTCGAACGGGATGACCCGCGAGGCCCCGGTGGCCAGATCCACGTGCAGCACGCGCGAGGCGGTGGCGTTAGCGGGCATGGCGGGCCTCCTCTCCGGCGTCGCGCGTCGGGCCGTCCGGTTCGGCCGCTCCATCCGTTTCATCCGCCTCATCCGCCTCCTCCGGCAGGTCGACCAGTTCGATGCAGGCGTGGGGGCAGAAGGGCACGCAGCGCCCGCAGTGGATGCACACGTAGGGCAGGCCGGTTTCGCCGTCCAGGTGGATGGCGTCCACCGGGCAGGCTGCGGCGCAGTTGCCGCAGCGGATGCACAGGTCGCGGTTCACTTTCACCCCGCCGCCCTTGCGCTGGGCATAGGCCCCGGTGGGGCAGGCCATGGCGCACGGGGCGGGGTTGCAGGCAAGGCACAGGCGCGCCTCGAATCCGGTGGAAAGCCCTCCGGCCGAGGTGATGCGGATGCCCGCCGTGGCCCACGACAGCCGCTTGTGCACCAGCCGGGCGCAGGCGAGCGAACAGCCGTGGCAGCCGATGCAGCGTTCCATGCGGTTGGCCTTGAGTATCTTCATGGCGAATCTCCCTGATTGCCTGGAGCCTTGATTCTTCCAGTCTCCCTTCCCCCTGCCGGTCCCCCAGTCCCCCGTTCTCATGACGCGGGCGCACGCGGGGCGCGTGCCGCAATCCCCCATGCGGTGGTGGGCACGCTCGTGGGGCGTCTGCGACGGGGCTAGGCGGTGGCGGCCGCGTCGGCTTGCGCCTCGGCTATCCAGGCGGTCAGCGGGGTTTCCACCAGCGCCCGGATTTCGGCCAGCCGTTCGGGCGTTTCCGCCTCGAAGCGCAGTACCAGCACCGGCTGGGTGTTGGAAGCCCGCACCAGCGCCCATCCATCGGGCCAGGTGATGCGCGCGCCGTCGATCTCGTTCACGTCGTACAGGGCGCGGAAGTGTTCCTGCGCGCGGCGCACCACGGCAAACTTCATTTCGTCGGGGCAGGGCATGTGCAGTTCGGGCGTGGAGTGCGAGGGCGGCCAGCCGGGCAGTTCGGCGAGCGGCACGGGCGATGCCGAAAGGATGCGCAGCAGCAGGGCGGCCGCGTAGATGGCGTCGTCGAAGCCGTACCAGCCCTCGTTGAAGAACATGTGACCGCTCATCTCGCCCGCCAGCGGCGTGCCGGTTTCCAGCATGCGGGCCTTCATCACCGAATGCCCGGTGATCCACATGGCGCCCGTGCCGCCGTGCGCCTCTATGTCGCGGAACAGGCGGTGCGAGCACTTCACGTCGGCCATCACCGTGGCGCCGGGCAGACGGGCCAGCAGGTCGCGCGCGTAGAGCGAGAGCAGTTCGTCCCCGTACAGCAGGCGGCCGTTGGCGTCCACCACGCCCAGCCGGTCGGCGTCGCCGTCCAGCCCTATGCCCAGGTCCGCGCCCTCGCTGGCCACGCGCGTCTTCAGGTCGCGCATGTTGGCCTCCACCACCGGGTCGGGGTGGTGGTTGGGGAAGGTCCCGTCCGGGTCGCAGTACTGTTCGATGACGTTGGCGCCCAGGCGGCGCAGCAGTTCGGCGCAGATCTCGCCGCCCGCTCCGTTGCCGCCGTCCACCACCACCTTCAGTGGCCCCCCCGCGCGCGCGGCGAGGCGGATGCGTCGCGTCACCGCCTCCATGTAGGCGGGCACGATGTCCACGGAACAGCCCACGCCCTTGCCGGAGGCGAAGCGCCCGGCGGCGAGGATGTCGTAAATGCGGCGGATTTCGGTGGTGTGGATGGTGGTCTGCCCGGCCCATACCTTGAAGCCGTTGTATTCCGGAGGGTTGTGGCTGGCGGTGATCATGATGCCGCTCTGGCGTTCCAGGTGGCGCACCGCGAAGTACAAGAGGGGCGTGGGCACCATGCCCACGCTGACCACATCGATGCCGCAGGCGATGAGCCCGGCGGCCAGCGCGTCGTGGTAGGCCGGGGAGCTGTGGCGGCAGTCGTGCCCCACCACGGCGGCGTCGATGCCGCGCTCCAGCAGGTAGGTGCCGCAGGCCCGGCCCAGGCGCTCCACCCATTCGGCGTCGAAGTCGGCATCCACGATGCCGCGTATGTCATAGGCCCGGAACGGCCGGTCGGAAATCGGTTTCATGGGTGCTCCGGCAGGTGGGCGAAATGCCTCGAATCGGCGTCATGCCTTGACCGCACTCCACATCTGCCCTATTTTTGCGGCATTATGAACTGGGATTGGGAAAAACTGCAAGAAAAACGGCAGCGGCACTCCGGGTGGCGCGGTGGTTCCGGCGGCTCCGGCGACGGGGACGACGGCGGCTCCGGCGGGTCCGGTGGTTCGGGTGGTTCCGGTGGACCGGGCGGCCCCGGCGGGTGGGACGACCCCTCTGGCCCGGACTTCGAGAAGCTCGGCGAAACCTTCCGCAAGTTCCGCGAATACCCCTTCCCCGCCGGGAAGGTGGTGGTGCTGGTGTTCGTCCTGTTGTGGGCGGCCTCCGGCATCTATATCGTGGAGCCAGACGAACTGGGCGTGGTGCTGCGCTTCGGCAAGTACGACCGCACGGTGGAATCAGGTCCGCACTATCACCTGCCCTTCCCGCTGGAGACGGTGTACACCCCCAAGGTGACCCAGGTGCAGCGGGCCGAGGTTGGCTTCCGTTCCGTGGCGCAGGGCGCCTCGTTCCAGCAGGGCGGCGGGCGCATAGTGCCCGAGGAAGCCGCCATGCTCACGGGCGACGAGAACATCGTCAACGTGCAGTTCAGCATCCAGTTCCAGATCAAGGATCCCGTCCAGTACCTGTTCAACGTCACCAATCCCACCGCCGTGGTGCGCAGCGCGGGCGAGGCCGCCATGCGCGAGGTGATCGGCAACAGCCGCATCGACGCCGCGCTTACCGACGGCAAGCAGCTCATCCAGAACGAGACCCTCACGCTGTTGCAGGACATTCTGGACATCTATCAGGTGGGCGTGCGCGTGCTGGCCGTGCAGATGCAGGACGTGCATCCGCCGAAAGAGGTCATCGACGCCTTCAAGGACGTGGCCAGCGCCCGTGAGGACAAGAGTCGCATCATCAACGAGGCCGAGGCCTACCAGAACGAGATACTTCCCCGCACCCGCGGTCTTGCCGCGGAGGTGATCAACCAGGCCGAGGCGTACCGCCAGGCCCGCGTGCGCGAGGCGGAAGGCCAGGCCAACCGCTTTCTGGCCGTGCTGAAGGAATACAACAAGGCCAAGGACGTGACCCGCAAACGCCTGTATCTGGAGGCCATGGAAGAGGTGCTTTCCGCGCCCGGCATGGAAAAGATCATCATTCCGGGCGAGGCGGGAGCGCGCATGCTGCCCTACCTGCCGCTGGACGGGGCGCGGCCCCGGGGCGACGCGGGAGCGGCGCGCAAGGGGGGCGAATAGCATGGAACGCCGCACCATAACCGTGCTCATCGCCCTGGCGGCGCTGCTGGTGGTGGGCAGCCAGTGCCTGTTCTCCGTGCACCAGACCCAGAAGGCCATCGTGCTGCAGCTGGGCGAACCGGTGGGCGGCGTGGTGGCGCCCGGCCTGCACTTCAAGCTGCCCTTCGTGCAGAACGTGGTGTACTTCGACGCGCGCATCCTGGACTACGACGCCCGCTCGGCCGAGGCCCTGACCAGCGACAAGAAGGCCATCGTGCTGGATAACTACGCCCGCTGGCGCATCACCGACCCGCTGACCTTCTACCGCAACGTACGCACCATCCCCGGCGCGCAGGCCCGGCTGGACGACACGGTGTATTCGCAGTTGCGCGTCTTCGTGGGGCGCAACACCCTGACCGAGGTGGTCTCTTCCAAGCGCGCCGAAATCATGGGGGCCGTCACGGCCCGCACTTCGGAACTGCTGCGCGAGTACGGCATGGAGATCATCGACGTGCGCATCAAGCGCACCGACCTGCCCACGGAAAACCAGCGCGCCATCTTCGGCCGCATGCGCGCCGAGCGTGAACGCCAGGCCAAGCAGTACCGCTCGGAAGGGCAGGAGGAATCGACCAAGATCCGGTCGACCGCCGACCGCGAGCGCACCGTGCTGATGGCCGAGGCCAACCGCAAGGCCGAAATTCTGCGGGGCGAAGGCGACGCCGACGCCGCCCGCATCTTCTCGGAAGCCCTCTCGCAGTCGCCGGAGTTCTACGACTTCCAGCGCAGTCTGGACGCCTACCGAAAGGTGTTCCGCGACAACACGCGCATCATACTTACCCCCGGCGACCCGTTCCTGAAACAGTTCCAGGGGCGCTAGCGTAACATTGTTACACTCGTTGCGGAACGGTTGTGTAACATGTTACGCGCCGGCGGCGCGATACCGAAAAGCGCGTTGCGCTATACAGAATGTTACCGCTGGAAATCATGGACCCTATCCAGTGGTGGCACCGTTCTTGTATTATCCTGAACATAAAGACCCGGCCTGCGGGCGGTGATGAGCGGCGCATCGGTGCCAGCGGAGATACACGTTTTTGCGAGCGAGTATCCGCATCATGGCATTGACGTGTCGCTCGTTCCGTGCGAGGCATTACTCTCGGAGTGCCTCAACCCTCCGGAATGTGAGGCGTACGTGTGCCGGGGACCGGTTTCCATCGCGCCGGGCAGCGGCCGGGGGCCGTAATTCTTGAATGGGAGAATATCGTGTCCACCTTTGAAGAAGTTTTTGAACGCATCAAGCTTTCCACCAATACGCGCACCCAGGTGGAACTCGCCGAGGTGCTCGACATCCGGCAGTCCAGCATATCCGACGCCAAGCGCCGCAATTCGGTGCCCTCCGACTGGTACATGAAGCTGTTCGAGAAGTTCGGGCTGAACCCGGACTGGCTCAAGAAGGCCTCTGGCCCCATGTACCTGCGCACCGAGCAGGGCTACCAGCCGCTGGACGCCCCGGCGGCGGGCATGGTGCTGGAAGATCCGGCCCGCTACGGCGACCCGGACGCCAAGAGCAGCGTGGTAACCGTGCACTCCATGCACTGCGAGGTCACCGAGCAGGGCGGGGGACCGCTGAAGCCCATCGGCAAGCTGTCCGTGCCGCAGTCTTACTCCGGCCCCACCATGCAGGTGGTGCGCATGGACGCTTCGAGCATGGAGCCGCTGGTGCGCAAGGGTGCTTACGTGGGCATAGATACGGCGCAGAAGAACGTTGTTTCCGGCGAACTCTATGGCGTGTACGTCCCTTATGAGGGCGTGGCGCTGAAGCGCATCTTTCTCGATGCGGAAAAGGGGCGCTTCGTGCTGCGTTCCGAAAACCCCGCCCATCCCGAACAATACCTGCCCGTGGACAAGCATGCCGAACGCATCGTGGGCCGTGTGTCCTGGGTGCTGCAACGGTTCTGATCCCCATTTCCCGCGGTGTCGCAAGGTCAGCGGGAATGGAGCATGACCAGATCAATCCGAAGGGACCGTGCCGCGAACGCGGCGCGGTCCCTTTTTTTGCATGGGGGAAACCCGGTACGGGGTGGCCTGTTGCGGCTACGTCCCTTGCGTTGAGTGGGGAAACACGGCATACGCTGTGATGAACCCGAAGCATGCGGCGTCCCCCGCCGGTCCGATGCCCAGTCGCACCACCTTTCTTCCGCCGGACAGCGCGCCATGACGCAACAGCAGCAGCCCACTCACGAGTCTTCACGCCCATCGGTGGTCATTGTCGATGACGAGCAGATCGTGGCGCTGGACATCCGGCGCACCCTGGAACGCCTGGGATACGCCGTGCCCGCCATGGCCGCCGACGGCGAGGACGCCGTGCGCGTGGCGGGCGAACTGCGGCCCGACCTCGTGCTGATGGACATCCGCCTGCGCGGGGCCATGGACGGCATAGAGGCGGCCGGGCGCATATCCGGCGAGTTCGGCGTGCCCGTGGTGTTCCTGACGGCCTTTTCCGACGCGGCAACGCTGGAGCGCGCCAAGGCCTGCGGGCCGTTCGGCTTTCTGGTGAAACCCTTCGAGGAGCGCGAACTGCACTCCACCATAGAGGTGGCCCTGCTCAAGCACCGCGCCGTGCGCGATCTGGACGAGGCCCGCCGCGTGGCGGAAAACGCCAGCATCGCCAAAAGCGCCTTTCTCGCGGGCATGAGCCACGAGATACGCAATTCGCTCAACGGCATCCTGGGCATGACCGACCTTGCGCTGGAAACGGCGGAGGACGAGGAGCAGCGCGACTACCTGGTGACGGTGCTGGAATCGGCCGAGACGCTGCTGGCCCTGCTGAACGACGTGCTGGACTTCTCGCGGCTCGAGGCGCGTCAGATACGCCTGGTGGAGCGCCCCTTCGAGCCCGCCGCCGTGGTGCGCAAGGTGATGCGCTCCGTGCAGTCCGAGGCGGCCCGGCGCGGGTTGGCCCTGTCGTGGCGGGTGGCCCCGGAAATTCCGCCCGTGCTGGCGGGCGACCAGGTGCGGCTGACTCAGGTGCTGGCCAACCTGGTGGGCAACGCGGTGAAGTTCACCCACGCCGGCGTGGTCTCGGTGGAGGTGGCCCCGGTGCCCTCGCCGCCGAGCCTGTTCGAGTCGCTGTTCCCACCCGGCGAGCCTGGCGGGGCCACGCTGCTGTTCACCGTGCGCGACACCGGCATCGGCATCGCCGAAGACCGGCTGGAATCCATCTTCGACCTGTACGCCCAGGCTTCGGACGACACCGGAACCACCTACGGGGGCTCGGGACTGGGCCTGGCCATCTGTCGTCAACTGGTGGGCATGATGGGCGGCAGCATTTGGGCGCGCAGCACGCCGGATGCGGGCAGTTCTTTTCATTTCACCTGCCGCCTGCGTTCCGTGCCCTCGGTGCACGGCGAGGGGGCGCGGCCATCGCCGGTCCGCGTCCAGCACGCGCCGCCCGCCGCCGATCCGCTCCGGCACGCGCCCCCAGGGGCCTTGCCGCAGCCGGCTGCGCCCTCCGCCGTCAGGCCCGTCCATGCCACGGACGTTCCCCTTGCGGGCGAAGACCAGCCAGCCCGTTCACTGCACGTGCTGGTGGCCGACGACAGCGAGGTGGCCCGCACCATCGCCGCGCGCCTGTTGCAGCGGCGCGGGCACACCTGCGCCACGGTGCAGGACGGGGTGGCGGCCCTGACCCGGCTTGCGGCGGAACGCTTCGACATGGTGCTGCTGAACGTGGAGATGCCGCGCATGAACGGCTTCGAAACGCTGCGCCGCATCCGCAATTCCATGCATCCCGGCGTCAGCCCGGTGCTGCCGGTGGTGGCCATGACCGCCCACGCCCTGGCGGGCGACAGGGAGCGCATGCTGGCCGCCGGAATGGACGGCTACATCGCCAAGCCCATCCAACCCGCCGCCTTCCACGAGGAAATCGAGCGGGTGGCCCGGATGGCGGAGCAGGCCCGGCCGGGGTAGGCGGCCTTTCGCCCGCACTGCGTTCCTTACTCTTTCCCCTCCCTGGTCCGTTGGCTCCGCCGTCCTGCGGTCCGCGCCGCGCTGCGGCATGGCGCTGGCGCATGCCGCGCGTGTCCGATCGGGACTGGGTGACAATGGTCGACGCCGGGCGGCGCTGGCCGTGGAAAAGACTTTGACGCTGTGTGCGAAAAAGAACACTATGCCGCATCGCCATGCGCACCCAGGACGATCATACGGCACCGCCCGCCCATTCCACGGGGGATGACGCGCCCTTTTCACCGCACGTGCCCGGTGACGTGCCTGGTGACGTGCCTGGTGACGTGCCTGGTGACGTGCCTGGCGCAGCCGCCGCGCCCGGCGATGGGCTTGCCGGTCTGGCAACGGCGGGGCTGCCGTTGTCAGACCGGGTGATGCGCCTTCCGCGCCGCCTTCCCCCGCCCGTGGCGGCCCTGCTGGCCCAGATAGCCGACACCCCCGGTACCTGGCCGCCACAGGTCTCTCCGGGCGCGCCGCCCGCCGAGCCGTCCGGTTCCGCCCGCCCGCCCGGTTCTCCATATCCGCAGGACGCCGCCGCGCCGGGCGCGTTCTCGTATGCCGCGTCGGCCATCCTGCCCCAGACCGGCTGGCCCACGGCGGAATTCCTGCCCCGCCTGGTGGGCGAGCTGTCCTCGCCGGGCAATCTTTCCGTGCTGGAGCGCGAGATGCATCGCCAGGCAGGCGGCGCGCCCACGCCGTATTCCCTGTCGCTGCGCGGCGAAAACGGCACTCCGGTGGAACTGCTGGTCACCCCGCGCCCCCTGCGCCCCCCCGCCGGGCCACGGTTGGGCGAAGACGAAGCGCCGCTGTTCTGCGCCACGCTCACGGCCACCCCCCTGTCCAGCGAAGGCCCGGCCCCGGCCTGGACCGAACGCACCCGCCTGCTCAACCTGCTGGACCGCCTGCCCGCCTATGTGGTGCTGCTGGGGCCGGACTATTCCATCCGCTACGAGAACCGGGGCTTTCGCCAATTGTTCGGCCCCGGCGTGGGCCGCCCCTGCTACGAGGTGATCCGGGGCCAGAACCAGCCCTGCACGCTGTGCCCGCCTTTCGACGTGTTCGATTCGCGCACCCTGTGCGTATGCGAATGGGCCTGCCCGGAACGACGCTCGGCTTTCCGCATCTATTCCTACCCCTTCGAGGACGTTGACGGCTCGCCCCTGGTGCTCAAGCTGGGCATCGACATCACTTCCGGCGTGCGCGCTCAGGAGGCGTTGTCCATCAGCGAGGGGCGCTACCGCTCCATCACCGACAACCTGACCCTGGGCATTGCCGTGCTGGACCGGGCGCTGGGCGTCACCGCCTCCAACCCGCGCCTGCGCGAATGGTTCGGCGAGTCGGCCGCGCCCGGCGGCCTGCTGTGCCACATGCTGGCCGAGCACTGCGGCGATGACAACGCCCGCTGCCCCGGCTGCGCGTGCCTGGCCACCTTCCGCGACGGCCAGACCCACGAATGGCGGCTGGAGGCCACGGCCCGCTCCGGCGGGCGGCGTTCGTACCGCTTGACCTCGTGCCCCATCCTGGCAGGCGACGGGGGTGTGGATTCGGTCATCGTCATGCTGGAGGACGAAACCGACCGCCTGCGTGTGGAAGAGCGGCTGCAACGCGCCCGCAAGCTGGAGGCTATGGGCACCCTGGCGGCGGGCATCGCGCACGAGATCAACCAGCCCCTTTCGGCCCTGCAACTGTATGCGGGCAGCCTGGAGATGCTGGCGGAAAAGGACCGCGCCCCGGACCGCGAAATCCTGCTGGCGCGCCTGTCGCTGATCCTTGGCGAGGCGGCGCGCATTCGCGACATCATCGATCACATGCGGGCGCTGGTGGCCCACGGCGACGTGGCGCTGGCGCCCACCCTGGTCGAGGCGGCGGTGGATCGCGCGCTCAGCCTGGTGGGGGCGCAACTGCGCGCCCACCGGGTGACCGTGGAGCGCGCCCTGCCGCCGGACCTGCCCGCCGTGCGCGCCAACCCGGTGCAACTTGAGCAGGTGGTCATCAACCTGGTGGTCAATGCCATGCATGCGCTGGATGCGGGAGACGGCCCGGACCGGCGCATCCGCATCGAGGCGGCATACCGGCCCGCGCGGCTCGGGGGCGCGGAGCGAGCCGACATTGCCGACAGGCCCGAGAGGGCGGACACCCCGTCCGCCAGCGGCGAAGCGCCGACCGGGCGCGTGCTGCTGACCGTGGCCGACAACGGGCCGGGCCTGCAAGGGCTGGAGGAACGGGTGTTCGACCCCTTCTTCACCACCAAGGATCCGCACAAGGGCCTCGGCCTCGGCCTCGCCATCGTGCACAGCTTCGTGGAATCGTGGGGCGGCGAGATTTCCGTGTCGGGCGGCGTGCCGCCCATGAGCGGGGCCGCGTTCACGTTGGCCCTGCGTCAGGCCTCGCCGCCGGGGGGCGGCGGCGAGGCGGAAGGGCGGACCCGCGACAGTCGCCACGGCCACGCCGGGGGCGATGGGGCCGGGCTGCCGGAACATGGCGGTGGTGCGGGCGGCGTGTAGTCGGCCCAGAATGTCAACCGTCGCGCCGCCGGGGGGCGGCGCGGCTGGCGGCCAGCGTGGCCGCGTGCCCCTGCGGCCGGTTGCCGGCCGGTGGGGGGCAAACGGAACAGATGCGAACCGGGGGGGATGGATCGCTTGCGGCACGGCGCGCGCCATGGGGCGCGCCCTGACGCACGCGCCGGTGCACAGCATGGTGCAGACCAATGCGCCAAAAGGACATCCCGCATGCGCATACTCATCGTCGACGACAACCTGCCAAGCCTCCAGAGCCTCAGCCTCGTCCTGCACGACCTGGGCCACGAGCCCACGCCCTTCGAAGACCCGCTGGCCGCGCTGGCCGAGGCCCGCACCACCTGGTTTCCGCTGATCATCACCGACATCCGCATGCCCGGCATGGACGGGTTGACGCTGCTCTCGCACCTCAAGGAGGACCCCTCCACCGCCGAGGCGGACGTGGTGCTCATCACCGGGCACGGCGACATGGAAACCGCCGTGGAGGCGCTGCGGCGCGGGGCCTACGACTACCTGAACAAGCCCATCAACGCCCGCGAACTGGCGGCGGTGGTGGAGCGCTGCGCAGAGCACCAGGCCCTGATCATGGAAAACCGCGAGTTGCGCGAGCATCTCGACGAGGCCGTGGAGGAGCGGGCCGACGCGTTGCGGCGCGAGCTGGAATCGGCTCGCACCCGGCTGCGCCAGGTGGCGGGCATCGGCGAGATCGTGGCGGCCTCGCCCACCATGTCCGCGCTGCTGGACGAAACGCGGGTGTTCCACGCCGAGCCTTCCGTGCCCGTGCTCATCGAGGGCGAAACGGGCACCGGCAAGGAAGTGGTGGCCCGGCTCATTCATTACGGCGAATCGGGCAACGACGCTCCGTTCATCGCCCTGAACTGCGCGGCCATCCCCCATGAACTGTTCGAGTCGGAACTGTTCGGGCACGAGCCGGGGGCCTACACCGGCAGCCGCGCCGGGGGCGCGCCCGGCAAGCTGGAACTGGCGGCCGGAGGCACCCTGTTCCTGGACGAAGTGGCGGAAATGCCCCTGTCGTTGCAGCCCAAGCTGCTGCGGGTGCTGGAGGATCGCGGCTTCTACCGCCTGGGCGGGGTGAAGCGGCGCGAATTTCGGGCGCGGGTGGTCTGCGCGGGCAACCGCGACCTTTCGGCCATGGTGGAGGCCGGGCAGTTCCGGCGCGACCTGTACCACCGGCTGCGGGTGGGGCATTTGCGCATTCCTCCCCTGCGCGAACGGCCGGAGGACATCCCCGTGCTGGCCGGGCTGTTCCTGCAGCGTGAGGCGGTGCGCAAGAAGAAGCGCTTCACCGCGCTCTCGCCCGACGCCCTGCGCCTGCTGGGCCGCCACCCGTGGACCGGCAACGTGCGCGAACTGGAAAACGCCGTGGAGCGCGCCGTGCTGCTGCACGACGGTCCCGCGCTCACCGCGCGCCACCTGGGCTTTCTGGACGAGGACGCAAGCGGAGAGTCGGCCTTGGCCACCCGGCGCAGCGAAGGCCAGCCCGGCGCGTGGCGGCTGGACCCCGACAACCTGACCCTGCCCGACGCCCCCTTCGACGTGGAGGCGCTGGTGGACGCGCTGGTGCGCAAGGCCGTGGAACGGTTCGGCGGCAACAAGAGCCGCGCGGCGGCCCATCTGGGCATTTCGCGTTTCGCCCTGCACAGGCGGCTGGCCAAGTAGCGGAAGGGTGTTCGCCTGTCCGGTGCTCCCTACCTTTTGCATGGGTGCATTCCGTATATGTGCGGGAACGCCCTACCGTGCGAAATCGCGCGTGCGATTGCGCACGGTAGGGCCGCGCGCCGGATGGTGGCGGGGGCCAGGATTCTTTTTCTTTCATGCAATACACTGTTTTTGAAGAGTATTTTTTGCTGCTAGTGGCCGTTCACATCCTGGCACGCGGCTTGCTAAAATAAAAGACGACTGCGGGACACAAGCCGTATCGGCGGTCCCCCCCCCCCGACCCCCGCAGTCAGACACAGGCTCTGATGTGCCGGACCCGACGGATATCCCCCCCCCCATCCGTCCGAGGTTCCGGGGTGTTACTTCAGATCCCCCCTTTCGGAAGCCTTCTGCATGGACACCCCCCCGTCCCGCAGGAGGCTTTCGACTTTTGCGGAGCGGGCGCGCGGCTCGGGATATTCCCAGGTTCGCGCGCCCGTCCGTGTTTCGTCCCTGTTCCTCACGCCCACCCGTGGCGCATGCGGCCAGCGCGCGCGGTTTCCCCACGGCCCCTCCGCCGTGCCCGGCCCGGATTGCCCCTTGCCTGCCGCGCTCGCCGGATGTAGCATCCGGCCCGTATCCTCAGGGCGGGGTGAAAGTCCCCACCGGCGGTATTCCCGCGCGGCCATGCCGCGCCGGAGAGCCCGCGAGCGCCTGCTCCGTCGTGGAGCGGGGTCAGCAGACCCGGTGAGATGCCGGGGCCGACGGTAACAGTCCGGATGAAAGAGGAAGCGGCGCAACGCCAGCCAACCCCGTGGGCCTTCCGCGTGCGGTTTTGGCGTGGCGATTCGCGTGACGGCATGGCCGCCCGTGCGGCGTGCCGGACCACGTGCCTTTCGGCTGGCGCGGCTGCGACGCGCGCACCGAAGGCCCGTGAACCGGCGCGTTGCGCGCCAGCGGGGCATGCCGTTCCGCCGCGTTTCCACACGCCCTGATTCTGGACCTCCAGCCAAGGAGATGCGCCATGAATCAGCCGTCCCCCTCTCCCCGTCAGGCCGGGACCACCGGCCTCCCCGTCACGCCCGTGCCGCTGGCCGGGCCTGCCCCGCAGCCGCGCCAGGCCCCTCTGGCTACGGTCGAGCAGGCCCTGGAAGCACTGCGCGCGGGGCGCGGCATTCTTGTCGTGGATGACGAGGACCGCGAGAACGAAGGCGACATGATCTTCGCCGCCGAAACCCTGACCGAGGCCCAGATGGCCCTGCTGATCCGCGAGGGCAGCGGCATCGTCTGCCTGTGCCTTACGGACGGCCACGCCGACGCGCTGGACCTGCCGCCCATGGTGGCGTGCAACACCAGCCGCACCGGCACGGCCTTCACGGTGACCATCGAGGCGGCGGAGGGCGTCACCACCGGCGTCTCCGCCGCCGACAGGGTGACCACGGTGCGCGCCGCCGTGGCCTCCGGCGCGCGCCCGGAACACCTGCGCCGCCCCGGCCACGTCTTTCCGCTGCGCGCCCGCCCCGGCGGCGTGCTGGAGCGGCGCGGCCACACCGAGGCCACCGTGGACCTGATGCGCCTGGCCGGGTTCGCCCCCTGCGGCGTGTTGTGCGAACTGACCAACCCCGACGGCACCATGGCCCGCCTGCCGGAAATCCTGGCCTTCGCGGAGGAACGGGACATGCCCGTGCTCACCGTGCAGGCGCTGGCGGAGTGGCGCGCCGCCCATGATGCGGGCGGCGGAAATGGCCGTCCCCGCAATTCCGGGGAGGTGGGCATGGCGTAATCCCGCGCCGCGCCCTGCCAGCGGGCCACGGACCCCGGCGACTGCGACGCCGGGTCCGGCGCAAACGCTGCATGCGGCCTAGGGACCACTCCGCCGGGATTGCACCTACGGGCGACTGCGACGCCCGTGGGACGCACCGGCGGCCAGCCCCGGCCACGAAAGGCGACAGCAACGGAGCGACAAACGGCGCGGCGGGAAGCATCCCGCCGCGCCGTCAGCATTTTCCGCAAGGTCCGTTCCCGCGCCTTGCCCGTGTCGCCTCGCCCGGCGCGCCCGCGCGCCGGGGGGCGCGTTTCCGTACCCGCCGCGTTATTCCCTGTCGCCGCCGGTCAGACCGCGCGGCAACGGGGGCAGCCCATCGGCATCGAACCCGGCCTGGGGCAGGGCGGGGCCGTCCCCGTCGCCGCCATCGCCCGCATCATCCCCAGGCTTCTCGTCCCCCGCGTCGGCCGGGGCCGCGTCGAACCAGTCGGGCAGGGCCGTGTCGTGGTAGGCGCGCAGGGTCAGGTTGGCCGGGCTGGCGGCCATGTCCCCGGCCAGCCGGGCCATGGTGTCGTTGATGAATTCGAAGGCCGTGGCCACCCGCTCCTCGCCCTCGCCGCGTGTGCGCCCGGCCAGTGCCAGCAGCACGTCGGCGATGCGCAGGCTGTCGGGCGGCGCGCCCAGCACCCAGGCCGGGGAATCCTCGCACACCCGCACCACCATGGCCTCGCGGGCCAGGCGGTCCAGCACGTCGTCCAGCACGTGGTCCGGGGCGTCCAGCAGGGCGGCCATGCGGTGGCCGGGCACCGCGCCCGTGCCGCGCACGAAGGCGCGGGTGAGCAGCAGCATGGCCAGCACGGCCAGCCGGTCGCGCTCGAGGCGGCTCACCCGTCCGGCCCGCAGGTGCTTTTCGAAGGTGGGCGCGTTCTGCACCGCGTGGCATACCTCGACGCCGAACAGCACCACCGCCCACGAGACGTACAGCCACATCAGGAACAGCGGCACCTGGGCGAAACTGCCGTAAATCAGCCCGTATCCGGCGAAGCGGGCCTGCCAGAGCATGTAGGCCGATTCCGCGCCCTGCCAGGCCAGCGCCGCCAGCAGCGCCCCGGCCATGGCCGCGCGCGGCCGCACTTTGGTGTTGGGAATGTACGAGTACAGGAACAGCAGCACCACGAAGACCATGAACAGCGGCAGCAGCCTGAGCAGCAGCAGGTACGCCTCGCCCACAGGGGCCACCTCCAGCAGCCGCCCCATCACGTCGGCGCGCCGCAGGGAGGCCCCCAGGGTGACCGCCGCGCCCATCAGCAGCGGGCAGACCAGCATTACCGAGAAGAAATCGGTGAACTTGCGCCACGGGCTGCGGCCCCGCCGCACCTTCCAGATGGCGTTGAACGAGCGCTCGATGTTGGCCATCAGCATGCCCGCCGTCACCAGCAGGAAGGCCGCGCTTACCGCCCCCATGCGGCCCGCGCTGGTGCGTTCCACGTATTCGACGATGCGCGTCACCGTGTCCTGGTTGCCCGCGGCAAGCCGCAGCAGGAACATCTGGGTGACCTCGGCGTTCTGTACGCCTAGGCCCTTGGTGATGGAAAAGATCACGGCCAGGAAGGGCACCATGGACAGCACGAAGGTCATGGTCAGGGCCGAGGCGCGCAGCAGGCACTGGTCGTCCACGAAGCCCAGCGCCGCCAGAAAGGCGCGCCGCACCATCCAGATCACGCCGCGCCGGGCGGGCGGCCCGGTTTCCGCGCGCTCCTGCCACACGTCGCTGGTCACGTAGCGGCGCACGCGCCGGGCGCGGTCGCGCAGGGTGTGTCCGTGCATCCGGCCTCCTGTGGGTTGCGGGCAGGGCGCGGGACCGGCGGCCGGGGGAGGACCGGCGACGCCAGGGATTTCCCGCCCCGTTTGGACCAGACAGGACCAGACAGGGCCGAAAGGGGGTAGACCGGCGCGGGTCGCTGGAGCCCCTTGCCATGAGCCGGGACTGTTCGTACCATGGTCCCATGCAAGCGTATCAGACCGGGCCCGATGCAGGCAATCGCGCGCCGCGCGAGCAGTGCGCGCTCCACGCGCCCCACTTGACGGACACGACGGACAGTGCGTCCACCACCGGGGGGCGCCGTCTTCGCGCGGCATGGCGCGCGCTGGCTTCCGCCACGCTGTGCGCCCTGCTGCTGACGGGCTGCAGCGGCACCCGTCAGGCGTCCGCCCCCACCCCTTCCGAAAGCGCCGCCACACCCCCGGCCCCCGGCGAGGTGCGCGTGGAATCAGCCGCCCCCGCCACCGGCGCCCCCCACCCCCCCGGCAGGCCCGCCGCCTGCTGGAGCCCGCTGCTGGGGCGGCTGGCATCGGACGGCGTGTCCGGCGGCAGGGTGGATGCCCTGTTCGCCCAACTGGGCGACGAGGTTTCGCCAGACCCCATGGGCCGCAAGGTCAAGGAACTGTACACCACCAAGTTCCTGCGGCCCGTGCCGCAATCCACCCCGCCCGGCCAGAAGCCCAAGCCCGCGCGCCCGCCCATGTACCCCGGCGTGGTCACCGACGAGAACGCGGCCAAGTGCCGCGCCTTTCTGGCCGAGAACGCCCGCTGGTTCTCGCTGGCGGAATCGCGCTTCAGCGTGCCGCGCGAGGTGGCCGTGTCGCTGCTGTTCGTGGAAACGCGCCTGGGCACGGCCCTTGGCAAGGGCAACGCCTTCCGCAACCTGGCATCCATGGCGGCGGCCGACAGGCCGGACATGGTGCCCGGCTACATCGCCGCGCTGCCCGGCGCGGACGCCAACCTGGACTGGATTTCGCTGCGCATGCGCCAGAAGTCGGACTGGGCCTACGAGGAACTGAAGGCCCTCATCCGCCATGCCGACGCGCTGGGCCAGGACCCGCTGACCATGCCCGGCTCCATCTACGGGGCCGTGGGCATCTGCCAGTTCATGCCCACCAACATCCCGGCCTACGGGGTGGACGGCGACGGCGACGGCAAGGTGGACCTGTATTCGGTGGGCGACGCGGTGTTCAGCCTGTCCAACTATCTCGACAGGCACGGCTGGCAGCCCGGCATGCGCCGCGACGCGCGCTACAACGTGCTGAAGCGCTACAACAACAGCGCGGCCTACGCCAACACCATCCTGGCCCTGGCGGACAAGGTGGCGGGAAGGCCTTCGCAGGCCGCCCCCGCCAAGCCTCAGTCGAGTTCCGCCAAGCCGCAGTCGGGCTCCGTAAAGACGCAGGCGGCCTCGGTAAAGAAGCCTGCGGCCTCCGCGAAGTCCACCGCCGGAGCGGGCGCGGGCACGGCGTCGGCCGCCCGGTAGCCGCCGCCAGCCTGCGGTTTCCGCACCGTTCGCACGCCGTGTTTGCCACGGTATTCCCTCCTGCCGTCCCCTGGCCACCCGCTGCCGCCCGTGCGGCCATGCACGGTCTGCGGGCAGGCATGGCCAGACCGGCAGAGTAATAATTGTGAGCCGATTTTTCGGGGGCTAGCTTCGGGCATTGTCGCCTGAAGGAGGCCCGATGTCCGCCACGCCATCCGCCGCTCCGCCTGTTCCCGGTCCCCCCTCCGAGCCCGGCATCACGCCGCCATTCGGCAAGGCCCCTCCCGTGTCACGGTACGGCCTGCTGGCGGCCCTGGCCATTCCGCTTGCGGCCCTCGCCCTGCAGTGGACGCTGTGGTCCTACATCAGGCCCTATGTGTGGTTTCTGTTCTACCCGGCGGTATTCTTCAGTTCGTGGGCGGGGGGCATGGCCGGGGGCATCATGGCCACCGTGCTTTCGGCGGTGCTCGTGGTGTTCTTCTTCATCCCGCCGGTCATGTCCTTGACGGTGACGGAGCCCATGAGCCTGGTTGCCGTGGTCATGTTTCTGGGCATGGGGGTTCTGTTCAGCCTGTTCCAGCAGCGCCTGCGCGAATCCACCCACCGGGCCGCCAAGGCCCTGGAGGCGCAACGCGCCGCGCATGCCCACCTGCGCGAGGCCAACACCAGCCTTGTGGAAGCCAATGCCGAGTTGGCGGCCCTGTACGAGAAGACGCGCGAACTCGACGCGCTGAAAACCCGCTTCTTCGCCAACATCAGCCATGAATTGCGCACGCCGCTCACACTGTTGCTGGACCCGCTGGAACGCCTGCTGGGCGAAACGCCCGAGGACGACGACCGCCAGCGCCTGTTCGGCGCCATGATGCGCAACGCCCGGCTGCTGCACCGCCACGTGGACGACCTGCTCGACCTGTCGCGCGTCGATGCCGGTTCCATGCTGATGCGCTACGCCGAGGTCGATCTCGCGGCCCTGGCGCGCTCCACGTGCGCCTACTTTGAAACCATGGCCGCGCAGCGGGGCATGCGGTACGCGGTGCAGGTGCCGCTGCGTCTGCCCGCGCAGGTGGACCCGGACAAGTTCCGCCGCATCCTGCTCAACCTGCTGGCCAACGCCTTCAAGTTCACGCCGGACGGCGGCAGCGTGGCCGTATCGCTCGAACGGGCCGACGGCCAGGCGATGCTTGCGGTGAGCGACGATGGGCCGGGGGTTCCGGAAAGCCTGCGCAGCGCCGTCTTCGAGAGGTTCCAGCAGAGCGGGGAAGGTGAACGGGGGCTGCATGGCGGGACGGGGCTTGGCCTCGCCATCGTCAAGGAATTTTCAGAACTGCACGGCGGGCAGGCAAGCGTGGGGCAGGGCGCGGAAGGGGGGGCGCTGTTCCGGGTGCAACTGCCGCTCGCCGCCCCGCCGGGAGCCGAGGTGGCAGCCGCGGATTCGCCGGGGGTTTCCGCGGTCCTGCATGCCTCCGTGGCGGGGTGGACCAGCGTGGCGCTGGCCGGGTCGGATGACCCGCCTGCCAGGCGCGGCGGCGCATTGGTTCTGGTGGTGGAGGACAACCATGACATGATCGACCACATCGCGGGCATCCTGCGGCCGCAGCATGACGTGGCCAAGGCCTATGACGGCGAGGAGGGGCTGCGCAAGGCGCTGGACCTGCGGCCCGACCTCATCGTGTGCGACGTGATGATGCCCCGCGTGGACGGCAGGCGCATGGTGGAACAGATGCGCCGTTACCCCGGCATGGCCGACGTGCCGGTGTTGATGCTGACCGCCAAGGCCGATGACGAACTGCGCGCGCACCTGCTGCGCGGGGTGGTGCAGGGCTTCATCCAGAAGCCCTTCACGGCGGGGGAACTGCTGGCCAACGTGCAGGGACAACTCAAGGAGCGGGCCCGCCACAAGGCCGAACTGGACGAGATCGAGGCGCGGTTTCGCGCCACCTTCGAGCAGGCGGCCGTGGGCATCGCCATGGTGGCCCCGGATGGGCGTTGGCTGCGCGTCAACGGCAAGCTGTGCGCCATAGTGGGCTACAGCGCGGAGGAACTGCTTGCCCTGCGCTTTCAGGACATCACCCACCCCGAGCACCTCGACACCGATCTTGCGCAGACACGCCGGGTGCTGGATGGCGAGACGGATACGTACACCCTGGAGAAGCGGTACCTGCGCAAGGGCGGCGAGCCGGTGTGGATCAACCTGACCGTGGCGCTGGTGCGCAAGCCGGACGGCACGCCCGACTACTTCATCTCGGTGGTCCAGGACATTCAGGACCGCAAGACCTCGGAGCGCCGGTTGGCGGAAAGCGAAGCGCGCTTCCGGCTGGTGGTGGAGAACGCGCCCGAGGCCATATTCCTGCAGAAGGAGGGCCGGTTCGCCTACGCCAATCCGGCCGCCTTGGCCCTGTTCGGGGTGGACGACCCCAAGGGGATCATGGGGCGGGGCGTGCTGGATTTCATCCATCCCGACGACCGCGACAGGGTGGTCGAGCGCATCCGCCTGCTGAACGAGGAGCGGCGCACGGTGGCGCAGGGGCACGTACGCATCCGGCGCAGGGACGGCGTCATCGTGGACGCCGAGACATCCGCCGTCCCCTTCCGCATGGGGACGCAGGACGGAGCGCTGGTCTTCGTGCGCGACATCGGCGAACGGCTGCGGGCGGAACGCGAGATCCGCGACCTGGCCCGCTTTCCGGGCGAGAACCCGCACCCCGTCATGCGCGTGGATCCGAACCTGGCGCTGCTGCACGCCAACAAATCCAGCAGCGCCTTTCTCGACTGCTTCGGGGCCGAGGTGGGGCGCCCCTTTCCCGCACGGTTCGCGGAATTCGTTGCCGAGGCGCTGCGCACCTGGGCCATGCAGACTTTCGAGGTCGAATGCAGCGGGCGCGTTTACGCCATGACCGTGACCCCCATCGCCGACGGCGGCTACGTCAACATCTACGGCATGGACATTACCGAGCGGAAGCGCGCCGAGCGCGAACTGATCCAGGCGCGCGAGGCGGCGGAAACCGCCACCAGGGCCAAAAGCGCCTTCCTCGCCAACATGAGCCACGAACTGCGCACCCCCATGAACGGGGTGCTCGGCATGCTGCAACTGCTGGACGCCACCCCCCTGGACCACGAGCAGCGCGGGTACGTGCAGGTGGCCCACGCGGCGGGCAGCAACCTGACGCGCCTGCTGGGCGATCTGCTGGACCTGGCCAAGGTGGAATCGGGCAGGCTGGCCATCCGCGAGGAACCGTTCGATTTCACGGCCCTGGCGCGCGAAGTGCTGGCCGTGCTGCGGCCAGAGGCCGACCGCAAGGGCATCCTGCTGGAGGCGGCGCTGGAAGGGGTGCCGCCGAGCCTGATGGGCGACCCGCTGCGCATCCGCCAGATGTTGCTGAACGTGGTGGGCAACTCCGTGAAATTTACCGACGTGGGGCGGGTGCTGCTCACGGCGCGGCATGAAACGGGGGCGGCACGGCCCGCGCCAGGCCCAGGCGGTAAGGACGGTAAGGACGGCGACGGCGGCGGTCCGGCCGACAATCCCGGCGCCGGTACCAGTTCCGGCATGCCCGGAATGCTGGTCATCGAGGTGCGGGATACCGGCATAGGCATTCCAGAATCCATGCTGGCCACCATCTTCGAGCCGTTCACCCAGGTGGAGGACGCCGCGTCGCGCAGGCACGGCGGGGCGGGCCTGGGCCTGTCCATCGTGCGGCGCATCATGGCCCTGATGGGCGGCGAGGTGTCCATGACCAGCGTGGAGGGGCAGGGCACCACCCTTGTGTTGCGCCTGCCCGCCGCCGTGACGGATGGGGCTCCCCTGGCCGGAGCGGCCGAAAACGGATTGGGCGGGGCGTCCGTTTCCGGCGGACGCCTGCTGCTGGCCGAGGACGATCACGTGAACCGTCTGACGGTGACTTGGCTGCTGGAAAAGATGGGCTACCAGGCGCTGGCCGTGGGCGACGGCGCGGCGGCGCTGGAGGCGTTGCGGTCGGAGCGGTTTGACGCGGTGCTGATGGACGTGCAGATGCCGGTCATGGACGGCATGCAGGCCACGGCGGCCATCCGTGCCGCCACGGATCTCCCTGGCGGTCCGCATGTGCCGGTCATAGCCCTGACCGCCTATGCCATGGACGGCGACCGCGAGCGGCTGTTGGCGGCAGGCATGGACGACTACGTGGAGAAGCCGGTGGATGCGGCCGTGTTGCGTCGGGTGCTGGCCCGGTTCGTTGACGGTGACGGGGCGGCCGCCGGGGGGCGCGCGCCGGACGTGCCGGATGCGGCTGCGCCTCGCGCCGGGGCGGACACCGGAGCGGAAGAGGGCGGGGAAGCGGGTGCGGAAGAAGGGGAAATTCCGGCCACCGGGGTAAGCAAGGTGATGGCGTAGCCTGCGGGGAAGGGGGGCGGGCGGCCCGAGGCTACATGGTCCGGCGCAGTCGGCGCTCCACGTGCCGCGCAGCCAGAGAGCAGACAACGGTCAGCATCAGATACAGGGCCGCCACCGTGAGCCAGATCTCGAAGGTCAGGTAGGTGGCGGCCATCAGTTCCATGCCCTGGAAGGTCAGCTCGCGGATGGAGATTACCGACAGGATGGCGGAATCCTTGATGGTGGAGATGAACTGCCCGGCCAGCGGCGGAATGATCAACCGGAAGGCCTGCGGCAGGATGACGTGGCGCAGTTGCTGGCGGCGGGTAAGGCCCGTGGATGCGGACGCCTCCCACTGGCCGCGTCCCACGCCTTCCAGTCCGGCGCGCACGATTTCGGTGATGTAGGCCCCCTCGTACAGCCCCAGGATGACCACCCCGGAAAGGAACACCGGCAACTGGTCGGGTGGGGCCAGCAGCACGGCCGAGGCCCTGGCCAGCCAGGCCAGGGCGGTGGGGGGCAGCAGCGCGGCCGCGTCCTCCATCAGGGGGGCCAGCGGGGCGGCCAGCGCGCCCAACTGGGAACTCACGAAGAAGTGGAAGATGAACACCAGCACCAGCGGGGGCAGGTTGCGCACCCCTTCCACATAGGTGCGCGCCACCATGCGCCGGAACAGACGCGGGCTGGCCCGCAACAGGCCCATGCCCGTGCCGATGGCCAGCGCCAGCAGCGTGGACCACAGGCCCAGGCGCAGCGTCACCAGCAGTCCCTGCGCCAGCATGCCGGGCACCCAGCCTGCCTGCGCCCCCTGCTCCGTGTCGTGGCGGAGCAGGTATTGCCCCACCAGATTCCAGTTCCAGTGGTAGTCCAACTGTCCGGTCCCCCGCCAGGCCAGCCATGCCCCGGCGGCCAGCAGCAGCGCCAGCAGGGCCATGTCCACCCGCAGCGCGGCGGCGGGCGACAGGAAGTCCTCCACGGCCGGGGGGGCGGCGTCGGTGCCTGACGCACCGGACGCACCGGACGCACCTGATCCGCCGGACGCGCCGGACGCGCGGGACCGTCGCGCGCCGTCGCCGTCTCGCGGGGGAAAGGCCGGTACATTGTGTTCCGGCGGCAGGGCGGGAAACGGCCTGGGGACCATGCAACTCCTGACTGCGGCTGGCGGCTGCCGGGCGAGGCCCGCGCCTCGGCCGACCGGGACGTCATCGGCGGATCGGGTGGTGGCGCGCCGCGCCGGACCCCCATGGGAGCCCGGCGTGACGCGAACGGTGACCGGGGCGGCCGCGTCTGGCTGCGCGCCGCCGCGTGGCGGCTACTTCAGCCGCGTTTCCCACTCATTGGTCTCGAACCAGTAATGCTTGCGTTCCTTCAGCCAGCCCTCGGCCTCCACCAGGCGGATCCAATTGTCGAACACGTTCAGGGTGTCCACGTCGCCCTTGCGCACGGCAAAGCCCACCGGTTCGCTGGTGAACGTGCCGGGCATGGGCAGGAACAGCTTGTCGGGGTTCTTCAGCACCTCGAAGGCGGGCAGGGGCGCGCTGGAGACCATGGCGTGGGCGCGGCCAGCCAGGACTTCCTGGATGGCCGGGGCCTCGTCGTCGAACAGGCGCAGGGTGGCCTTTGGCAGGCGTTTCTTCACCGCGGCGGCGGCGGTGCTGCCGGTGCGCGCGGTAATTGTCACTTCGGGCTTGTCGAAGTCCTCCAGGGTGGCGAAGCCCTTGGCCGTTGCGCGGTTGGCCATCAGGGCCATGCCCGCGTGGTCGTAGGGCACGGTGAAATTCACCTTCAGGTTGCGGTCTGGCTTCACGCTCATGCCGCCGATGATCACGTCGAACTTGCCGGTGAGCAGGGCGGGGATGATGCCCGACCACTTGGTGGGCACGAATTCCACCTTCACGCCCAGATCCTCGGCCAGGCGGGTGGCCACGTCAACCTCGAAGCCGATGAACTTGCCGGTCTTGTCCTGCATGGCCCACGGCACGAAGGTGGAAAAGCCCACGCGCAGCACGCCGCGCTCGAGCACGTCGGCGATGGCGCTTTCCTCGGACAGTTTCTGACGCACGGATGCGTCGGCGGCCCAGGCATGGGCGTGCGTCGCCAGCAAAGCCGCCAGAAGCAGAAGGGCCGTCAGCACGGGCCGCAGGACGGCCGGGGCGTGGAGCCGGGTGGGGGAAGTGGACGTATGCATGGTGTGCCTCCGTTGTGTGGCCGCCGTCTGGTCGCCCAAGAGCCGTGCGACAAGGCGGCGGCCTGGCCGCATCCGGCCGGGCCCGGTCCGTGCGGGCGTTGCTCCGGACGCGTCAGAATTCGTAGCGCAGACGCCTTTCCAGCAACTGCGCCAGGGCCGAAAGGGCCAGCGTGAGGGCAAGGTACATGCCCGCCACGAGGAACCATACCTCGAACACCAGAAACGTGTCGGCGGCCACCGCCTGGGCCTGCATGGCCAGGTCGTGCAGGGCGATGGTGCTGACGAGGGACGAATCCTTGACCAGCGAGACCAGTTGCCCGGTCAGGGGGGGCAGGGCGGTGCGGGCCGCCTGGGGCAACACCACCTCCATATAGGTTCCGGGAACGTCCATGCCAAGGCTGCGCGCGGCCTCCCACTGCCCGGTGGGCACGGAAAGTATGCCCGCCCGCAGGATCTCGGCGATGTACGCCCCCTCGAACAGCGAAAGGGACAGCACTCCGGCCGTGTAGCGGCCCATGCCCAGCATGGGCGCGAACACGAAATAGACCACGAACAACTGGATGAGCAGCGGGGTGTTGCGCACCGTTTCAACGTAGCCCACGGCCAGCGCCCGGCCCACGCGCGAGCCGGACTGGCGCAGCAGCGCCGCCAGCAGCCCCGCCAGCAGCGCCAGCGCAAGGCTGGCCGCCACAATCCGCAACGTCACCCCAAGGCCCTCCAGCAGCGGCCCGGCGCGGAATGCGCCGTCGGCCGAGATGGTGAACAGGTGCCGCCACAGCCGGTTCCATTGCCAGACATAGCCCGAGGCGGCGGTGCCGCGCAGGGTAATCCAGGCCAGCGCCCCCATGACGCAGCAGTACTGCGCCACGTCACGGGCCACGGCCCACCGGGCGGAGCCGGAACGGGCCGGTGGCGTTTCGGCGGGAGCATGGCCGGGTGATTGGCCGGACGCCGACCCAGGTGTCGATCCAGACGCCGACCAGGACGCCGGACTGGACGCCAGTGCAGAAGGCGGCTGCGTGCCGGAGCAAGAAGGGGTCGCGCCGCCCCCGCCGTGTCGGGAATTTTCCATTCTGGGGCGCAGCATACGCCGCAACACGCCCCCTGCCAAGGTGGGCGGTGCATCCGGGACGGCGGCGGGCATGAAAAAGGGGGGACAGGTTGCCCTGTCCCCCCCCCCCCGACGCATCGCCGAACAGTCTTTCCGTGTGGCCGTTGCGGCGCTGCGGAGGAGCCGCCGCTTGATTGCCGCCGTGCGCGCCGGAGCGGGCGTGCCTTTGCAGGCCCTGCTTTCCGGGCCTGCCGTCATGAAAAAGGGCGGGACAGGTTGCCCTGTCCCGCCCTGCAAGGCGATGGCATCACGGCCTTGCGGCCGCAAGACTACTTGTTCAGCTTCACTTCCTGCGGGAACACCGGCAGGTAGCGGTACGACAGGCTGAGGACCAGGGCCGCGTAGGCCATGATCATGGCGCTGGCGCCCCATTCCGCCCAGTTGGGGGCGTAGGTTTCCCAGCTGTCGAAGGGCATGACCGGCGCGGCCAGGGCCTGTACGGTCATGACGTAGCGGTTGATGGTCACGCCGATGCAGTCCAGGATCGCCGCCGTGTAGAACAGCGCGCGGTTGTTGCGCGTGGACGGAACGATCAGGATGATGGCGGGCAGCACGCCGCAGGCGAACAGTTCCGCCCACAGCAGCCACTTGCCGTAGATCCAGCCGTAGAAGACCTGGTCGAAGGTCAGGCCGGAGCGGGGCAGGATGTCGTTGGCCCACGCCCAGGTGTCCGCCAGCTTGAAGACCATGTACACGCTCAGCATGGTGCCGGCGATCTTGCCCATCAGGCTCTTGATCTCCCAGCTTACCAACTGCTTGCCGGTCATCTTTTCCATGATGGTGCACACGAGCACGGTGAACACCGGCCCGGAGCCCACGGCGGAGAGGACGTACAGGAAGAACGTCCAGGGCCAGATGAAGAAGCCGTCACGCGCGATGTACGGGCGGGCGAAGAGCACGCCATACATGCCGCCCAGCGACCCCTGGTGGAACGTGGACAGGAAGGCGCCGATACCCGCGAAGAGGGGCATCATCAGGTGGAAGTTGTGGGCGATGGCGTGCACCAGCTTGTTGCGGTTCAGCTGCTTCTGCTCGAGGATCAGCGGGACGTACTCGATGATCAGCACGAGGAGGTAGCAGGTGATGCAGAAGATCACTTCCGTCAGCATGGAGTGCACGTTGGCGTGCCAGTAGCCGAACCAGGCGCGCAGCGGCTGGCCCACGTCGAGCACCAGGACGAGCATGGCGCCCGAGTAGCACAGAAAGCCCACGATGACCGTGAGGTTGATGATGTTCTTCAGCGGGTCGATGTTCAGGATGTAGCGCAAGAGGCCCGTGAAGAACGCGCCCGCGCCCAGCGCGATGACCGCGAGGTCGAAGGTGATCCACAGGCCGAACCCGAAGTAGTCGTCCAGCCCGGTAACGCCCAGGCCCTCGGCCAGCACCCGGTAGGCGGCGTACAGGCCCCACCCGAACACGGCCATGACGGCCGCGATCCAGACCAGGAACTTGGACAGCGAGCAGCGCGTGCAGCCTTCGGGGAACAGCGCGGCGTCGATGGGAAGGTCGTAGTTCTTATCCATGGCCGCCCCCTACCCTTTGACCTTTTCGTTTTCGAGATAGTTGTCGCCAAGGCGTCGCACCCACTCGCGACGGCTCAGGTAGTACACCTGCGGCTCGGTGCCCAGGCGCTCCAGCAGCCGGAAGGCGTACTTGCTCTTCACGAGGTCGTGCACCTTGTGCGCGGGGTTGTTCACGTCGCCGAACACGATGGCCCCGTTGGGGCAGGCCTCGGTGCACGAGGTCACGTAGTCGCCGTCGTTGAGCGCGTTGGGGTCACGGCCTTCCACGCGGGCCTTGTCCTTGGCCTGCATGAAGCGGTGGTGGCAGAACGAGCACTTTTCCACCACGCCGCGCGGACGCACCGACACGTCGGGGGTGAGGGTCTTGTCCATGCCTTCGGGCCAGGTCGGGTCGAACCAGTTGAAGTACCGGGCATGGTAGGGACACGAGGCCATGCAGTACCGGCACCCGATGCACCGGGGGTAGATCTGGCTGACGATGCCGCCTTCCTCGTTCTTGTCGGTGGCGATGACGGGGCACACCGATACGCACGAGGGCTTGCCGCACTGCATGCAGGGGCGGGGCAGGTAGGCCACTTCATGCTCGGGGAAGGGCTTGCCGTTGTTCAGTTCGTATACGATCAGCCAGTTCAGCGACTTCAGCTTGTTGCTGGCGTCCGGCTGGGGGGCGATGTTGTTCTCGGCCTGGCAGGCGACCATGCACGCGCCGCAACCCGTACATTTGTCCAGGTCGATGGCCATTCCCCACTTGATCTTGAATTCCTTGAATGAGGACATGACGTACGTTCCTTATGCTTTGGCGATGTTTACGCCGGCGCTGTTCCAGACCGAAAGGCCCGTGCCGGGTTCCGCACCAGCTGCGAGCAGGCGCATGACGTTTTCGCCCTTGCCCTTGCTGAACTCGTCGAAGGCGGTGTGCCCATGCCCGGCGGGCACGGCCACGGTGTCGTTGATGACGCCTTCGAACAGGTTCACCCGCGCCATGAACTTGCCGGCGGGGTTCGAGAGCTCGATGCGGTCGTGCATCCGCAGGCCCAGCTTGGCGGCCGTGACCCCGTTCATCATCACGTAGAGTTCCGCGCCCTGGATTTCCCAGCGGCGGACGGTCTTGGTGTTGAAGGGCGGGGTGGCGGTCTTGCTGGTGCCCACGTTCAGCTTGGCGACCGGGGCGAGGGCGACGGGGAAGGCCGGGGCCTTCACGTCGATGGCCTTGGAAAGTACGTCGGCGCGCAGGGCGATGCCGTTGACCGGCAACACTGCGCCGCTTACGTGCGCGTTGGTGGCCGAAGGCTCGGTGAAGCTCGCGCCGCGGGCTTCGGCCTTGGCCTTCAGGGCGTCGGCGAAGGCGGCGACGCCAAGGTCGGCGCCCAGCTTCTTCGCCACGCCGATGACCACGTCGCCGGCCGGGCGGGCGTCCACCAGGGGAGCCAGCGCGGGCACGGCAAGCGCGTACAC
The DNA here is from genome assembly GCF_003402415.2 of Nitratidesulfovibrio sp. HK-II. Taxonomy (NCBI): domain Bacteria; kingdom Pseudomonadati; phylum Thermodesulfobacteriota; class Desulfovibrionia; order Desulfovibrionales; family Desulfovibrionaceae; genus Nitratidesulfovibrio; species Nitratidesulfovibrio sp. HK-II. Next base: position 3,120,823 of record NZ_AP036014.1, on the reverse strand, counting down.
CACCTGGCCGGAGCCGTAGGGGGTGTCCACGTCGTCGAAGCGTTCAAGGCCCATGGGCACCGGCAACACGAGGTCGCAGGCCATGGCCGTTTCGTCCAGGAAGCTGGTGAAGGCCACCTTGAAGGGCACCTTGGCCAGCGTGGCCTTCATGGCGTCGGCCTGGGGCAGCGCGTAGACGGGGTTGGCTTCGTAGAAGACAATCGCCTGCGGGGCCGCGGCCTTGCCGGAGGCCACCTTGCCGAGCCAGCCCACCAGGTCGTTCTGCAGCAGGGCCTTGCGGTCCATGGCGGCAGGAACCACCTTGCGGGCGTAGGGCAGGGCGCGGATGCCGCCTTCGCGGTTCATGGAGCCGAGCAGAGCGTTCAGCGCAAGGCCCGCCAGCACGGGGGCAGCGCCGCCGCCCTGACCGAACTCGGACCCGGCGATGACCAGCGGCCGCTTGGCCTTGGTCAGTTCCTGGGCCACGGCGGCAAGACGCTTGGCGTCCACGCCGGTCTGCGCCGCCACCTGTTCGGGGGTGAACTTCGCGGCCAGGGCCTTGAAGTCGGCGAAGTCGGCGGCGGGGCTGGATGCGCCCGCCTTGATCAGCAGGTTGGCAAGGCCGAGGGCCAGCACCGTTTCGGTGCCGGGACGGATGGGCAGCCACACGTCCGCGCCGGCGGCGGTGTTGTTCTGCACCGGGCCCGCGTAGGCGAAGCGCACCGAAGGCGTTTCGCCATGGGGTCGGCCCGCCTTGAAGGCGCGGCGGTTGCGGATGACCGTGCCCCAGGTTTCGAGCACGTTGGCGCCAATGGCCAGCACGTAGTCGCTCTTCTCGATGTCGTAGCCCACCTGGCCTTCGCCGCCCATCAGTTCCCACGCCTTGGCGGCGGGCTGGGCCTCGCCGGGCATCAGGAAGCAGGACTTCGAACCCATCTCGGCGGCCAGCGCCGTGAACAGTTCGTTGATGGTGCCGGTTTCGTCGCCGGAGACGACGGCAAGCTTGTCGCCGCCCTTGGCCTTCTTCAGGCCCTCCACCAGCATGGTTTCGGCCTCTTCCCAGGTGATGCCCACGTACGCGCCGTCGGCGGTACGCTTCAGGGGGCGCTTCATGCGGGAGGGGCTGTAGAGCAGTTGCACTTCCGCCGCGGCGATGGACGAAAGGCCGCCGCCGAGGGGATGATCGTTGTTGGTCAGCACGCGCACCGGGCGGCCGTCCACCAGCCGCACCCGCACGCCCACACCGGACGGACACAGCTTGCTGACGGTGGGCACGTAGGAGTTGGCGCCGTCGATGTTACGCGGAATCCACGACCAGTTCTGCGTCCAGATGGATACGTCGTCCAGGCTTTTCCAGACGACGGGGGTGGCGAGAATGCCCGCGGTGGCGCCGCCGATGAACTTCAGGAAACCTCTTCTGTCCAGAGCCATAGCACCACCCCTTTACTTGTGGCAGACGAAGCAGGCATTGCTGGAGCTCGTCACGCCGTAGTGGTTCTCATTGGCGTGACAGCGTTCGCATTGCCACATCTTCATGGTTTGCTTGCTGTAACCGGTCAGCTTGTTTTCAAAGTGGGTCGGAGCGCTGTCGGAATTGGCCACGTCGGGGTGGCACTGCGCGCAGAGTTCCGATTCCTTGAATTCATGACACTGGTTGCAGCCGTCAAGGGAATGGGCGGCATGGCTGAAGAAGACGTTGTCGGGCTGGATCTGGTAGACCAGCCACTTAACTTCCTTGCCGGTTTTCACGTACTCGTTGACGAAGCGGGCTTCCTCGGGGTCGGAACCCATGACGTCGGAATGGCAGTCGGCACAGCTGGCGGTGGAGGGCAGACCCGCGAAGGTCCCGTCCTCACGCAGCACGTGACACTGCTTGCATTCCATGCCCGCGCCTTCCATGTGCACCTTATGGCTGAAGCGTATCGGTTGTTCCTTCTTGCTGTAGATCATGTCCGGGAACACCCACCAGCCGAAGATGAGCGACACGACCAGGCCGACGAGGAACGGTGTGATGCCGCCGCCGCAGCATTTGCCGCCGTCCGTCCCGCAGCCTGAACTGTTTAACTGCCTGTCCTCCATACCCTTCGCCTCATTAGCTGATTTGAGAGATGAATAACGAATGCCCACACTTGCCACGACAACCTTACTAGGCGACAGTTTGAAAGCCTGTCAAGGTGAAATATTTCACGAATCCGCTTCCATTTCGCGCAACTAGGTGAAATTCCACAGCGCCTGAACGGCCGCTCAGCCCTCCTTGCGGCGTCCGTACACGTCGTCAAAGCGGACGATGTCGTCTTCGCCCAAATACGGACCGCTTTGTATTTCGATGAGTTCGAGAGGAATGCGTCCCGGATTGGTTAACCGATGAAGGGTGGCTTTGGGGATGTCCACCCACTCATTTTCCGTCAAAGTGCGTTCCTCGTTGCCAACCTGCACAAGCGCGGCCCCTTTTGCCACCACCCAGTGCTCGCTGCGGTGATGGTGCATCTGCAATGAGAGGCGCGCGCCGGGGTTCACCTCTATGCGCTTCACCTTGCGGCCGGGGCCTTCGTCGAGCACCGTGTAGTTGCCCCACGGGCGGCGCACGGTAAGGTGCACGTCCACGAGGGGGCTCTTTTCGGCCTTCAGGCGCTCCACCACGTCCTTCACCCGCTGCACCTGGTCCTTGGCGCAGATGAGGGTGGCGTCGCGGGTCTGCACGGCGATGACCCCGGAAAGCCCGATGGCCACCAGCTTGCCCCCGCGCGAAAGCAGCAGGCAGTCGTCGCAGTCCATGGCCAGGGTATCGCCCTGCACCACGCAGCCGCGCTCGTCCTTGGCCCCCAGGCGGTACAGCGCCTCCCAGCTGCCCAGGTCGTCCCAGCCGAAGTCGGCTTCCACCACGGCAATGCGGTCCACGTGCTCCATGATGCCGTAGTCTATGGATATGGACGGCAGGGTGGAGTAGCCGTGCGCAAGCGGTATGGCCGGGGCCAGGGGGGTGTCCTCCCTGGTCGCCCACCACGCGGCCAGCGCGGGCTGAAAGCGCTGCACGGCGGCCAGCAGCACGCCGCCGTTGAACACGAACATGCCGCTGTTCCAGAAATGCATGCCCTGGCGCAGAAAGCCGCGCGCGGTTTCCAGGTCGGGCTTTTCCACAAAGCCGTCCACGGCGAAGGCCGCGCCTTTCGCGGCGGCATCGGGGGCCGCCAGAGGGGCTCCCCGGCGGATGTAGCCGTAGCCCGTCTCGGGCGTGGTGGGCGGCACCCCGAAGGTGACGGACCAGCCCTCGGCGGCCAGCCCGGCCCCGCGCGTGACCGCGGCGCGCCAGCGGCCCTCGTCGTGCAGCAGGTGGTCGGACGGGAACACCGCCAGCAGGGGGGCGTCGTCGGCATGCGCGCCGTTGGGGGCGTCGCTTCCGGCTGCGTCCGCGTGGCGCAGGGCCGCGTCCAGCCCCAGCAGGATGGCGGGCAGGGTGTTGCGGCCCACGGGTTCGGCCAGCACCTGCGAATCGAGCCGTTCGTCCAGCGCGCGCGCCTGCGCCCGCACCTCGAACACGTGCTCCTCGTTGGTGACGATATGCACCCGCTCTGGCGGGAACAGCGACAGCACGCGGCGCACCGTCTGTTGCAGCAGCGAAAGGTCGCCGTTCAGGGCCAGCAGCTGCTTGGGAAACAGCGCGCGCGAAAGGGGCCACAGCCGGGTGCCGGAGCCGCCTGCCAGAATGACGGCGTGGCAGCGGCCAATGGCTGCGGCTGCGGCATCCGCCGGGGAATGGGCGACGGTGGCGGTGAGGTTGGCGGGGGATATGGTCATGCGGGCCTTGCCTCTGGGGCGGGCTCGAAGGTGAAGGGCGAAGCGAGGTCGCGCAGCCGGGGCAGGCGGCGGTCCTTGTCCGAAAGAATGGGCGCGATGCCGGGCCAGGGTATGGCCAGGTCCGGGTCGTCCCAGGCGATGCCCGCCTCCATCTCGGGGGCGTAGTACGCATCGACCTTGTACTGGAATTCGGTGCCGGGTTCGAGGGTCATGTACCCGTGGGCGAAGCCGCGCGGCACGAACAGCCGCACGAAGTTGCGCTCGCTCAGTTCGCACCCGTACCACTTGCCGTAGGTGGGCGACCCCGCCCGCAGGTCCACGGCCACGTCGTAGACGGAGCCGCGCGTGGCCCACACCAGCTTGGCCTGTGCGGCGGGCGGCACCTGGTAGTGCAGGCCGCGCAGCACGCCGGGCTGTTCCGACCGTGCGTGGTTGTCCTGCACGAACCCGGCGTCAACGCCAAGGCGCTCGAACAGTTCGCGGCGGTAGGTTTCGAGAAAGAAGCCGCGTTCGTCGCGGAACACGCGCGGTTCAAGGCGAAGAAGGCCGGGAATGCCGGTTTCGATGATCTGCACGAACCCTCCGGTGCCGATATGCTGTGGAATCCCCCAAGCGCTTACCCAATCGCGCGGGTTTTTTGAAGCCCAAAGGCGCACCCGCACTGCGGCGGGTTTGGAGGGGATGGGGCCCACGTCGTGCCGGGGCGGCGTCCACAATGATGACGGGCCGATGACGGCCGGGCGACAGGCGGGGGACAGGCGGGCGGTGTCCAGACGGCGGACCGGCGATGCCCGCCTTGCGCCGCAGGGGGATGCGGCCGCCGCAGCGCCGCGCGGCGCGTTACGGGCGCGGATTGGCAAAACCGTTGCTCATGTCCGTTGAAATGGGGTACAGGAGCGCAATTGTGGTGCGGTACATGTTTCGGGGCTTTTACTTTCCGGGTTGACCATGAGCGAGCAAGAGACGGCGTGGAAAGCGCTCGTACAGGGGATGGGGATGGTGTTCGATGATGCCGGAGCATCGCGCGAGGCGGCGCTGGAGGCGGAAATCGCAAGGCTGCGGGCCGAGCGCGACGAGGCGCTTGCGGCCGAACGCACGCTGCGCGACATCCTGACCTCGATCCCCGACCTGCTGACCGTGCACGACCGCGCGGAGCAGGTGGTGTTCAGCAACTGGCAGGGCGACAACGTGCGCTGGGAGACCCAGGGCGGCGAGCAGCACGGCAGAAGCTGCTTCGGCTGCTACTTCCGGGGCGAGAAGAACTGCGATGCCTGCCAGATAGCCGAGGTGTTCGACACCGGCCGCCAGAAGGTCATCGAACTGTACAACCCGGACCTGCGCACCTTCCGGTCCATCACCGTGTTTCCGGTGCGCAACGCGGCCGGGCAGGTGGCCATGGTGGCGGAATACGTGCGCGACGTGACCGAAACCCGCCGCATGGAACGCGAACTGCGCGTGGCCAAGGAGGCCGCCGAGGCGGCGGACAAGGCCAAGAGCGAATTTCTGGCCTCCATGAGCCACGAGATACGCACCCCCATGAACGGGGTGCTCGGCATGCTCGACCTTGCGCTGGACACCCCGCTGGACGAGGAGCAGCGCGAATACCTTGAGGCGGCGCAGAATTCCGCCGAATCGCTGCTGGCGCTCATCAACGACATTCTCGACTTCTCCAAGATAGAGGCGGGCATGGTTGAACTGGACAGCCAGGTGTTCCGCCTGCGCAAGCGCCTGTCCACCCTGCACACCATGTTCGTGCACCGGGCCGAGGAAAAGGGCCTGGGCTTCGCCTTCCTTGTGCCGGAAGACGTGCCCGACGGGCTGGTGGGCGACCCCATGCGGCTGCGCCAGGTGCTGGTGAACCTGCTGGACAACGCGCTGAAGTTTACCGAGGCGGGCCGCGTATCCCTTGCCGTGCGCGCCGTGGATGCCACGCCCGAATCGGTGATGCTGGAATTTTCCGTTACCGATTCCGGCCCCGGCATTCTGGACAAACACCGCGAACACATCTTCGAGCGGTTCGTGCAGGCCGATGGTTCGCTGTCGCGCCGCCACAAGGGCACCGGCCTTGGGCTGGCCATCTGCAAGCGGCTGTCGCTGCTCATGGGCGGGGACATCCGCGTGGAAAGCGCGCCGGGGCAGGGCAGCACCTTCCTCTTCACCGCCCGCTTCGAAACGGCGCGGCTGGAAGGCGAGGAAGCCGCCCGCACGCCGGTGCAGACGCCGGAGCCGCAGTGCCGGGCGCGCATCCTGGTGGCGGAAGACCACCCCATGAACCTGATGTTCATCGAAAAATTCCTGTTGAAGCAGGGCTACGAGGTGCAGTCCGTGACGGACGGCAGCGAGGTGGTGCCCGCGCTGCGCAGGCAGGAATTCGACCTTGTGCTGATGGACATCGCCATGCCGGTGATGGACGGCATGGAGGCCACGCGCATGGTGCGCAAGGCGCAGGGCATGGCCAGCAGCAGCAGCGTGCCCATCATCGCCATGACCGCCCACGCCATGAAGGGCGACCGCGAACAGTTTCTGGAAGCGGGCATGGACGACTACATCGGCAAGCCCATCAATTCCGACAACCTGCGCAGCCTGCTGCTGAAGCACATCCAGAAGTGCCGCCGGGGCGGGGCGACTGGCGCGGGCACCGGGGCCGGGTAGCGGCTGACGCGAGGATGGATAGCGGATGACGCGGGGCGGGTAACGGGCAGACGGCAGGGCGCTGGGGCGTGCCCCGCGACCGGGATGGCAGGGCCGGGCGACGGGGGCGGATGCCAGGGCCGCAAGGCCGCCGAGAGGATGCCACGCCGGACGGACATTTTCATGCCGCAGGCATGTGCGGCCCCGCAGTCTTGACCGCCACGGGCGGTCAGGGCATAACCGCCCGGCAAGGCAGGGTAGTGGCGTATCGGTTCTGGTACGGCCTGCCCCGCACCACCTGCGGAAGGGTGGCAGAGTCCGGTTTATTGCGGCGGTCTTGAAAACCGTTGTGGGGGGAACCCCACCGGGGGTTCGAATCCCTCCCCTTCCGCCATGTAGTATTTTGTAGATTCCTTGGTGTCGCACTTTGTGTGATGCCAAGGTTTTTTTTATCGTAGGAGGTTGCCATTGCGGGCGATGTTTATGTGTTTGCATTTATTTCATAAGAGTTTATACTTTATGAAATAAATAGGTTTTCATTTGTCCTGAAATAATTAGGAGGAAGTATGCGGACGGAAAAATTCCAGGCCAGTGTGCAGTATGGGGACTACAAAGGCACAGCATGTGCGGACGGACACGACAGGCATACGTTGCAGGGATATATTAAAGAAAAGGGTTTGGTCCAGGAAGGGGAGTTGATAGTTGGTATCTCAATGTTTTCTGGTGAAGTTCATGGTAGAGTGCAAGATGGTAATGTTTCAGTTTCTGTGCTTGTTGCTGATGTAAAGGGATTTGATGCGTTTCAGGATAGCATATCTTCCGGAGAAGATGTTGATATTCGTGAAATTTGCCTTGATATGCGGCTTGAAGAGTTTTTTGGATTTTTTAAAAGGTTTAAAATTTGCGTTTCTTCGCATGGCGTTATAGACGGCGTGGAGATTCGTATTGCCGAGTGAGTCGCCTCTGCCCTTATGCACAAGGTGCCTTTTGTTTTGGTGCCTTGTGCTTTTTTGGGTGAAAAGGTGTCTGTGAAATAGACAATGGCCTGCGTAGCGGTTGGTGCGTGGGCGCGAGGTCCTCTACCCTCCCCCCACAACACCCCGCACCAGCCAGTCAATCGACCTCCCCGTCCGTAGCCCCGCATCAATGAGCCAGTCCGGCGGAATGCGCCCGTTCTTGCGGGCGTTGGAGATGGACGCCGCCGACACGTTCAGGAAGGCCGCCAGCTCCCGGTCGGTACGTGCCCCCGCCGCCTCCTTCAGGCGTTCCAGCACCATGGGTGCCTGCCGCAGCCCCACCTCACCGGAAACGTCGCGCGCCACCACGTACACGCGCGGCTCGCCGTAGATGGTGTCGTTGTACACCAGCCGGGCGTGCACGGTGGAATAGCTGCCCGACAGGTTGCGGATGCGGCATTCGAAGTGCTGTTCGCGGTGTTCGCGCATGGCCCGCAGCAGGGCCTGGCGCACGGCGGGCAGGTCGTCCGCGTGCAGCAGGTCCAGCACCGGCCCCATGTCCAGGGTGTAGGCGTCGTACGGCTCCTGCCGCCCGAAGATGGCCGGGGTCAGCGTCTGGCGAGACCGCCGCAGTATCCGCCCCTGGTCGTCGGTCACCACCACCACGTCGCCGTGGTGGGCGTGCAACTGCTCGATGAAGGCGTTTTCCTGCACCACCTTGGCGGAAATGTCCTGCGCAATGCCCAGCAGCCCGATGACCTCCTGCCGGTTGTCGTCGAAGATGGGCCGCCGGATCACCCGGTACCATACCGATGGGTCCAGCAGGTGCGGCACCGCCGGGTGTTCCAGTTCCTGCTTTTCCTCGAACACCTTCAGCGCCGCCTCCACGGGGTAGCGGGCCAGTTCCGGCGGCAGAAAGTCGTATTCGGTGCGGCCCATCACCTCGTCGCGCGTGCGGCGGTAGGCGGCAAGGTAGGCGTCGTTGACGGCCACGATGCGCAGGTCGCGCCCGCACACCCAGGCAAGGCCGGGCAGGGCGTCCACCACGCGCGAAAAGTCGCTGGCCAGCTTGGATGAAAAGGCGAACGGCCGCTCCTGAAAGTAGCCGCTGTAGGCCACCATGCGGCCCGATGCGTCGCGGATGGATTCCGCCGTGTACCACAGGGTGAGGGGCGAACCGTCCTTGCGGCGCAGGGTGACCTCGCCGTTTTCCACCTCTGCCCGCTTGATCAGCTGGCTGACGATGCGCTTGCGCGCCGTGGAGGTGAAGTAGAACTCCCGCGCGGTCCGGCCCACCAGTTCGTCCCGCGTGTAGCCGCAGATGGCGCACAGCGCCGGGCTTACCGCCTGGATGACCCCGCTCGGCAAAATGGTGAAGCCCATCTCCTGCCCGCCCTCGGTGGTGCGCAGGCGGCCCCAGGCCAGATACGCGGCGTGAAGGTGGCCGGGGCTTGGGCTGGCGATGTGGGGTGGATGCGTGGCCTGCCCGGTATGTCCGGCCTGTGCGGCGGGGCGGGGGGCGGGGCCGGTGTCCGCCTGCACGCCGTCCCACCCGCGCAGGGGCAGGGGCACGGCCACGCAGGTCCAGCTTATCTGGCGGATGCCCGCGCCGTCCGGCAGGGTGATGCGGGTGCGGCTTTCGCGCACCGGCGCGCCGTCCGTAGGCACGGGGGGCACTTCCTGATGCCGCCAGCCGTGGGCGGGTGCGGCGCTACCCGTGTTGCCCGATTCGCGTGGCCCGTCCGACCCGCGCGGCCCGCCCGTCCCGCCCGTCCCATAGTCGTCATCGCTTCCTTTCCCCGCGCTGTCTCCTTCCCCCGCATCGCCCCCGCCCCGGTGCAGCCGCCGGGCGGGCTCGTTGGCGTACAGCACCGCGCCGCCGCCATCCAGCAGCAGGGCGGGGCCGTCCATGGCATCCAGGCGGGGGGCATAGAACCGCAAGAGATCGTTGACGGTCATGGGTTCACCACGGTTGAACGGCGGGCGCGCCGTTTCATGAAAAATGAATGTAATTTTATGTTTCGTTCATTGACGCTGTACTTCTGCCTGCTACACTCCCGTCGGCCTGTCAATACGGAGCGCATCCGCATGCTCCCGGCGGGCACATTCTGCGAATACGGGAAGTTGTCATGCGCAAGTTGTTGATCGTGCTGTGTCTTGTTCTCGTTCCCCTGCAGGCCCGCGCCTCGGGCTATAGCGTCTACGAATGGAGCGCCCGGGGCAACGCCCTTGGCGGGGCCATGGTTGCCCGCGACGCCGACCCCTCGGCCGTGGCCTACAACCCGGCCAACATCACCGACCTGCCGGGGGCGCAGGTGCAGGTGGGGGCAACGGCCATCAAGCCAACGGCCACCATGAACTTCAAGGACCCCTCCATTGCCGACCGCGATTTTTCCGACGCCATCTGGGGCCTGCCCACCGCCTACTACACCCAGCAGTTGAACGACCACTACTGGTTCGGGTTCGGCATGTTCTCTCGCGTGGGCCTGGGCACCGACTACGCCGGCGGCGACGGCTGGGCCGGGCGCTACAACTGCTCGTACGCGGGCATCCAGTCCATGTCCTTCAATCCCAACCTGGCCATGAAGTTTTCCGACCAGTTCTCGCTGGCCATCGGGGTGGAGGCCACCTACCTGCGCTTCATGTACGACAACACCATCGCCCCGGTGAACGTGAAGCAGGAAATCGACGCCGACGGCTGGGCCTACGGGCTCAACGCGGGCGCGCGCTACCGGCCGTACGACTGGCTGGCCTTCGGGCTGGCCTGGCGCAGCCAGATAGACATGACCGTGGACGGGCATTCCGAGTTCACCAAGAAGGGCGTGTTTCCCGCCCCCGCCCGGGCCGATATTTCCGGCACCGAACCCGTTCCCGAATCGGTCACCTTCGGGGTGATGGTGAAGCCCATCGACCGCCTGAGCCTTGAGGCCGACGTGGTGTGGACCCACTGGAGCGCCTACCAGGCCCTGACCATGAACTACGACCCCAAGCTTCTGGGCGTGTACTCCTCTGTCAGCAGCACCAAGAACTGGAACAACACCTGGCGCTTCCAGTTCGGCGCGGAATACGCCCTGACCGACAGCGTGGATCTGCGCGCGGGCTACGTCTACGACCAGAGCCCCATCAACGACGACTACGAGGACTTCGCCGTGCCCTGCTCGGACAGGCAGATCGTCACGCTGGGCCTGGGCTGGAAGGTGGACCAGAACTGGGTGCTGGACCTGTTCTACGGGTACCTGTGGATGGTCGACCGCCACTACGACGCCCGCAGCGCCGACCACATCGACGAACTGGACCGCGAGGACGCCCATGCCCACATGGCGGGCATGAGCCTTACCTACAAGTTCTAGGGACTGTCTCCCGATCTGGAAACAGCCCCCCTGGTTCCATATCAGTTCCGGAGGTTGCTCCGGCTTCTCACGAATCCGCGAACAGCTTCTGGTTCTCCCCAGCCGCCCGCCGTTCCCTCCGGCGGGCGGCCAGTTTTTGGGCCAGCCCGCGGTCTGGCTGATGACGATGCGCCGGTCGGCGGGCAGGCGCAGGGCCGCGTGCAGGGCCGCGGGGTGTGGTGGCCGCTTGTATTGTTGCGGGCGCGCGCGGCATGGCGGCAAGAATCTAATTCCGAATAACCACGGTCCTTGTCAGTATGGAAAATGGAAATGTCTCCGCCGAAAGCCTGTTGCCCCATCGCGGGAGAGGCTCTGGCAATCCGCGTGGTGAAGGTGAGCGCTGGCGGGCGAAACATGTTGCATGCACAGGCAAGGAGCACTGGTCATGAAATTGTCGGTCAAGCTTTCCGGAGCATTCGGCGCACTTCTCGTGCTCATGCTCATAATGGGAATGTATGGCAACTACATGTTCGGAGAGATTCTTGGAAACGTGAAGGATGTGACCAGTAACTGGCTGCCCAGCGTCAAGCAGCTTGGAGAAGTCGAATCCGCGCTGAATTCTGTGCGTCGGGCGGAGATGGTGCATATCATATCATCGACTCCCGAGCAGATGGAAGCAGAAGAACGTACCATGGAAAAGGCACGTGCTGCTTTTGAAGATGGTTCACGCAAGTACGAAAAACTTATTTCCAGCGACGAGGAACGGCGCATATTCGCCAAGGTGAAGGCGGATGCGGAAAGTTACTTTGGCCTGCTGCCGCAGATTATTCCTCTGTCCCGCGCCATGAAGACGGAAGAGGCCCAGGCGCTGACCCTCGGCAAGGGGCGGCCCCTTTTCCGCTCGGCGCTGGCCGGTTTGCGCGAACTCATCGCCCTCAACGACAAGGGGTCGCAACAGTCCGGGGTGGAGGCGGAGGGCAATGCTTCGACGGCGCGCACCGTCAGCCTGGTGCTGGTGGTGGTCTCGCTGGGCCTGGGGCTTGCGGCGGCGTTCTTCATCATCCGCTCCACGCTGTCTCAATTGGGCGAAGACCCCGGCTACCTGTACGACGTTTCGCGGCAGATCGCGGCGGGCAACCTTGCGGTGCAGTTCCGGCCCAGCAGGTACAAGGGCGTGTACGACGCCATGCAGCAGATGGTGGACACCCTGAAGGCCAAGATCGCCGAGGCGGAGGAAAAGAGCCGTCAGGCCGCCGTGAAGGAGCAGGAAGCCCTGGTCGCCATGCGCGAGGCCGAAGACGCCCGCCGCCAGGCCGAAAGCGCCAAGCGCGAGGGCATGTTGCAGGCCGCGCAGAAGCTGGAAGGCGTGGTGGAGGTGGTGTCGTCCGCGTCCGAAGAGCTTTCCGCCCAGATCGAGCAGTCCGACCGGGGGGCCGAGGAACAGTCGCGCCGGGTGGCGGAAACCGCCACGGCCATGGAGGAAATGAACGCCAGCGTGCTCGAGGTGGCCCGCAACGCGGGCGGCGCGGCCGACGTTTCGGAAAACGCCCGGCGCATGGCCGACGAGGGTGCGTCCATCGTGGGGCAGGTGGTGGACGGCATCGGGCAGGTGCAGCAGCAGTCGCTGGCGCTGAAGCGCGACATGGAGGAACTGGGGCGGCAGGCGGAATCCATCGGCCAGATCATGAACGTCATTTCGGACATTGCCGACCAGACCAACCTGCTGGCCCTGAATGCCGCCATCGAGGCGGCCCGCGCCGGTGACGCCGGACGCGGCTTCGCCGTCGTCGCCGACGAGGTGCGCAAGCTGGCGGAAAAGACCATGCACGCCACGCAAGAGGTGGGCGCGGCCATCCGGGGCATCCAGCAGGGCACGCGCACCAACATGGAGCACGTGGACCGTTCCGTGGGCAACATCGAAGGGGCCACGGAACTCGCCAGGCGCTCGGGCACGGCCCTGCACGAGATCGTGCGGCTGGTGGACGCGGCGGCCGACCAGGTGCGGGGCATCGCCACCGCGTCCGAACAGCAGTCCTCCGCCAGCGAGGAAATCAACCGGGCCGTGGAACAGGTAAGCGCCATTTCGGCGGAAACGGCCCAGGCCATGCGCGAGGCGGCAACCGCCGTGAGCGAACTGGCCAACCAGTCGCAGGTGCTGAAGCGCCTGGTGGATGAACTGAAGCAGGCGTAAGCCCGCACCCGTCACCCCCGTGCGTCATGACAGCGCGCGGCCCGCCGGACAGGCGCGCCGCGCGTTTTTTTGCCGGGCATTGGTGTGCGCCGTTATAAAAGAAGGTGGCGCCGCAACATTGACGTGTGGCGGCAATTCCCCTAGTACGGGTCCACATCGTCTGTGCCGTTTTTCACAATATGCCGGGGCGGCGCAAGAGGGGTGCCCCGCATCTTTCAGGGGAGCCGCATGTTGCGTCCGATCATCGCCATCTGTCTCGCGGCGGCCGTCACGGGGGTCTTGCTGGCCGCCCCATCGGCGCGCGCCGCGCAGCCCTACGTGGGCAGCGCCGCGTGCCAGCCCTGCCATGCCGGGGAATACGAGCAGTTCCAGAAGTATTCCAAGAAGGCCAAGTCGTGGAAGAGCGTGGCCACCATGGCCCCCAAGCTGACGCCGGAAGAATTGCGCGGCTGCTACGAATGCCACGTGACCGGGTACGGCAAGGGCGGCTTTGTCGATTACGCCACCACGCCGCAATTCGCCGACGTGGGCTGCGAAACCTGCCACGGACCCGGCGCGGCGCACGCCGAAGCGGGCGACCCGTCGCTGATCGGCAAGCCCACCATGGCCACCTGCGAAGGCTGCCACAATGAAAGCCGGGTGCGCTCGTTCGGCTTCAAGCCGTTGCTGCACAGCGGTGCGCACTAGGGGGCGGACATGGGGGGCACCCTCGCGCGGTCGCTCAGCCTGCGCACATCCCTGCTGGTGACGGTCATCGCCGTCACCGTGTTCGCGGTCATCATCGGCATGGGGGCGTGGCGGCAACGCCACGCGGCCCTGGAAGAACTGGAGTCGGTGGTCACCCGCGAATCGGCCATGATCAAGACGGCCATCGACCGGCCCATGCTGCTCGGCAACGACGCGGGCACCCGCGCCGAATTCGCCGAACTGGCGCGCCACTACGCCGACACCACGGTGCACCTGGCCAGCTACACCGGCAATGTCACCTATTCCACCCGGCCCGAGGCCGAACGGCGGGATATCGCCGACGTGCTGCCCGACCCCGGCCTGCGCGACCTGGCCGTCAGCGCCCGGCGCGAGGCGCTGGAGCGTTCGCTGCTGTTCGAGCAGGGGGGGCGGTCCGTGTTCGCGCACGTGATCAGCATCCGCAACGAGCCGTCGTGCCACCATTGCCACGGCGCATCCCAGCCGCTGCTGGGCCAGCTGGTGGTGATGCAGGACGTCACCCCGGTGCTGGCGGGCGTGCACGGGCGCATCATGGAAAGCGCGGGCATTTCGGCGGCCGGGCTGGTGGCCCTGTTGGCCGGGGTGATCCTGTTCATCCGGCGGGCCATCGTGCAGCGGGTGCACCGCATCACCAAGGCCAGCACCGCCATCGCCGCGGGCGACCTGAATGCCGACCTTGCCGTGGACGGCCACGACGAACTGGCCCGCCTGGCCGCCAACCTGCACGGCATGGTGGGCGGGCTGAAGAAGGAACTGGGCTTTTCCAAGGGCATCCTGAACGGCATGACCCTGCCCTTTCTGGTGGCCGACACCGAAGGCCGCGTCAGCTACTGCAACGCGGCCCTGCTGGGCATGGTGGGGGCGGATGGCCGCCCGGACGACCACGCCGGGCGCATGGTGGGCGAACTTTTCTACAACGATGCCGGGCGCGACACCGTGACCGCGCGCGTGCTGCGCGAACGCACCGCCCTGACCGGGCAGCGCGTGGCGCTGACCAACCGCAAGGGCGCGCAGGTGCACATGGTGGTCGATTCCGCGCCGCTGCTGGACCTGGACGGCAACCTCATCGGCGCGTTCAGCGTGTACACCGACGTCACCGAAATGCAGCGCCAGCAGGCCAGCATCGAAGAACAGCATGCCCGCATCGCCCGCGCAGCGGACGCCGCGCGGCAGGTTTCCGCGCAGGTGGCCTCGGCATCCGGCGAACTGTCCGCCCAGGTGGAGGAGGCCAGCACCGGGGCCGACGAACAGCGCATGCTGGCCGTGGAAAGCGCCTCGGCCATGGAGCAGATGAACGCATCGGTCATGGAAGTGGCCAGCAGCGCGGGGGCCGCCGCAGACCTGGCCGGGACGGCCCACGATCAGGCCCGGCAGGGTTCGGCCGTGGTGGACGAGGCTGTGGCGTGCATCAACCGCGTGGCCGAGCAGGCCCGCGTGCTGGAGCGCGACATGGCCGAACTGGGCGTGCAGGCCGAGGGCGTGGGGCGCATCATCGGGGTCATCGAGGACATTGCCGACCAGACCAACCTGCTGGCATTGAACGCGGCCATCGAGGCGGCCCGCGCCGGTGACGCCGGGCGCGGTTTCGCCGTGGTGGCCGACGAGGTGCGCAAGCTGGCCGAAAAGACCATGCAGGCCACCCGAGAGGTGGTGGGCTTCGTGCAGGCCATCCAGACCGGGGTGGGGCGCAGCCGCGCCGCCACCGACGAGGCGGTGCGCCTGGTCGGGGAATCCACCGGCCTTGCCGGGCGCAGCGGCGAGGCGCTGCTGGCCATCGTGGGCACCGTGGACCGCACGGCGGACCAGGTGCGGGCCATCGCCACGGCGGCGGAGCAGCAGTCCGCCGCCAGCGAGCAGATCACCCGCGCGGTGGACCGCATCAGTTCCATTTCCGGGCACACGGCGGACTCCATGCGCCATTCCGCCGGGGCCGTGAGCGACCTTGCCCGGCTGGCGCAGGAGTTGGATGGGATCATCGACGACATGTGCTGAGGGCTGGGGCGTGTCTGCGCCGTGCCGACACGGCAGCGTCAAGGAACATTGGATACCATCGGGGCCGTCGGCGAAAACCGGCGGCCCTTTGCTTTCGCGAGGAGGGGGGAGCGTGCCGCCCCCTTGCGCGCAGCGGGCGTGAGCGTTTCATGTGTTGGACAATTGGCAAAATGACGGATACTTTTCCGTGCATGGAGGCAGCATGAGCGATCGAAACAACCACGGCGAGCAGGGCGACCGCCCGCAGCCGGGCGCGCCCCGCCGCACCATCCTGTTCCTGTGCACGGGCAACTCGTGCCGCAGCCAGATGGCCGAAGGCTTCACGCGAGCCCTGCGCGGCGACCTGTTCGAGGCGTATTCGGCGGGCATCGAGGCGCACGGGCTGAACGCGCGCGCCGTGCGCGTCATGGCGGAGGCCGGGGTGGACATTTCCGGCCAGCGGTCCAAGGCGGTGGCGGACCTGCCGGACATTCCCTTCGACTACGTGGTCACCGTGTGCGGCCACGCGGCGGAGAACTGCCCCTGGTTCCCGGCCCGCACGGCGCGGGTGCATGCCGGGTTCGACGACCCGCCCCTGCTGGCCCGCGACGCGCCGGACGAAGAGACCGCCATGGCCCACTACCGCCGCGTGCGCGACGAAATACGCGCCTTCGTCCTGGCCCTGCCCGGCAACCTGCCGGAAGCCTAACCTGCTCTCCGGCCGCCACGCCGCACCGGAGCTTTCACCACGGATACGCCGCCATGCCCACATCCTTTCCCGCCCGCCTGTACGTAGAGGTCACCACCCGCTGCAACCTGCGCTGCCGCATGTGCGTCAAGCAGGCCGAGGGCTGCCGCATCCCGGAAGGCGACATGCCGCTGGCCGTGTTCGACCGGCTGGCCTCGTGCCTGCCGCACCTTGACGCGCTGGTGCTGAACGGCGTGGGCGAACCCCTGCTGCACCCCGACCTGCCCGCCATGGTGCGCCTGGCCCGGCGGCACATGCGGCCGGACGCCGACATCGGCTTTCAGACCAACGGCCTGCCGCTGACGCCGGACATGGCCCGCGCCCTGACGGACGGCGGGGTGGACCGGGTGTGCCTGTCGGTGGACGCGCTGGCGACGACCGCGCGCGAGGAGTTGCCCGGCTGCCTGCACGGCGGCATGGATGCCGGGTCGGTGGGCCGGGCCATGGACATGCTGCGCGCGGCGGCGCGGGGGCGGGCCCGGCCGCTGCGGCTTGGGGTGGAGTTCGTGCTCATGCGCGACAACGCGGAGGAACTGCCAGGCGTGGTGCGCTGGGCCGCCGCGCGTGGGGCGGAATTCTGCATCGTCACCCACGTGCTGCCGTATGACGCGGCGGCGGCCGCGCAGTCGCTGTTCGTGCCCGACACGGACGAGGCGCGGGCCTTCTTCGACCGGCGCGCGGCGGATGCCGCCCGGCTGGGGCTGGACCTGCGCCGCTATTTCGACGTGGTGTGGAAGTTCGCCAAGTCGCCGGAAGAAAAGGCACTGGTCGACTTCGTGCTGCACATGCGGCAGGACGCGGCGGAGCAGGGCATCTCGCTGCATGTCAAACGTCTGGTGAACGGCATGGACGCCCCCGTGCCCGACCTTGGGCCGCTGTTCGAGGCGGCCCGCGCGGCGGCCGCCGAAACCGGCATGGAACTGCGCCTGCCGCGCACCGGCCCCAGCGTGGAGCGCCGCTGCGACTTCGTGGAAGACGGCGCGGCCTTCGTCACCGCCGATGGCAGCGTCCATCCCTGCTACTTTCTGTGGCACCGCTACGCCTGCTTCCTGGACGGGGAGCCCAAGCAGGTCTTTCCGCGCACCTTCGGCAACCTTGCCGACGCAACGCTGGAAGCGTTGTGGAATGGCGCTGCATGGCGGGCGTTCCGCGACGAGGTGCGCGCCTACCGCTACCCGGACTGCACCAACTGCCCCACGGGGCCGTGCGACGACATCACAGGGGCCATGGGCGAATTCGACATCGACTGCCACGGCGTGGCCGTGCCCTGCGGGCATTGCCCGTGGTGTCTGGGCGGGGTGCAGTGTCTGCGCTAGGCTTCACCGACAGCGAAGTCACTCGGTGAAGCCGGGCGGCAGCCCGCCGGGCGACGGACCCGTATCCGCACCCGGCGACGGGTACTGCGCGTCGCTGTCTGTTGGTGGCGCGCCTTCCGTTCCATATCCTTCCCCCGGCTTTTTCGGCGTGAACACCAGTCGCAGCCCGCGCGCCTCGGCCGCCGCGCGCATGCTGCCCGCGCGTATGCGCAGGGCGTCGCGCGGCCGGATGACGATGGCCTTCTCTCCGCTGACCAGCACCGTTTCCGGGCAGTGCTTCTCGCAGAAGCCGCACCCGGCGCAGCGGGCCGGGTCCACGTGGGGCACGCCCACGGTGTAGCCCGGTTCCGGCTTAAGGGCGATGGCGTCGTAGGGGCACACCTCGTCGCACACCAGGCAGCGCTTCTTCTTCGCCCAGGCCAGGCAGTGGTCGCGCAGCACCTCGGCCGTGCCGATCTTGGCGAAGGTGCGCTCGTGGGCCAGCCCGCGTATGGCCGTGGTGGGGCAGGCGCGGGCACAGGCATGGCAGGCCGGGTCGCAGAAGCCGCGCGCCGGAGTGACCACCGGGCTGAACATGCCCAGCGCGCCGGACGCCAACCATGCCGGTTGCAGGGTGTTGGTGGGGCAGGCGGCGGCGCACAGCCCGCAGCGCACGCAGCGGGCCAGGAAGTCCGGTTCCGGCAGCGCGCCGGGCGGGCGCAGCACCCCCTCCGGCCTGCCCAGCGCCGGAGCCGCGTGCCCCAGCGCGGCGGCGCAGCCCCCCACGGCCAGGCCCGCCAGCAGGGCGCGGCGCTGGGAGCGGGCCTGGGGCGGCAGGGTGCCGGGAATGGGCGTGGGAGTGGGCTGCGAGGCCGCAGTGACCGCGTTTGTTCCGGCAGATTCCCGGAAGGTGAAGCGCACCGCCCCGACGGGGCAGGCATCGGCGCAGCGCAAGCACTTCAGGCATTCGGCGTGGTCCGTGGCCTGCGGCGCGTCGGCGGCGATTGCCCCGACCGGGCAGTGGAGCGCGCAGGTCCCGCAGTTGGTGCAGGTGTCATCCACCCGCCTGCGCCACGGGGCCATGCGTCCCGCAAGGCCCAGCGCGGCCCCGGCGGGGCAGAGCATGCGGCACCACAGGCGCGGGGCCAGCAGCCCGCCCGCCAGCACCAGTGCGAAAAATCCGATGACGTACCCGGTGGCCGCATAGCCCGGCACGGCGATTTCCGCGAAAGAGAGGCCGGTGGCCCCCGTCTGGCGGGCCAGGGGGGCCAGCAAGGCAAGGCCCGCCTCGGCCAGTCGGGCCAGGGGCGGCCATGCGGCCAGCGCCCAGAACCGCGCGGCCAGCGGCAGCGGGGCGGCCCAGAACACCAGGTCCAGACCGGCCAGCGCGGCCGCCAGCACCGAGGCCAGCACCCCGTACTTGAGCATGCGCGGCACGGCGCGGCGGCGCGCGTCCTGCCTGCGGCGCGCGGGGCGTCGCCGGGCCTTCATCAGGCGGCTCCACGCGGCGTCCCCGGCATCCACCATGGCCCCAAACGGGCAGACCCACCCGCAGAACGCCCGGCCGAGCAGCATGGCGGAAGCCAGCACCACCAGCCCCGGCACGGCGGCGGCAATGAACGCCCGGCCCGCCACGCTGGCGGCCAGCGCCACGGCCGGGTCCAGCCGCACGAACAGGTCGCGTCCGGGCGTCCATCCGTCGCCGGGCAGGGCCTGCCCCGTCCCCCATGCCAGCAGCACGAAGGCCGTAAGGCACAGCCACCGGCTGGCCCGGCGCGCGCGTTGCCGATTCATGCCGCGCGTTTCCCGGTCCTACAGCGTTACCCGCGCGATGGCGCGCGCGGCCAGATCCATGGACCCAAGGCCCCGCTCGTGGGCCAGGCGGATGTGGCTGACCTGCCGCGCCGCGAAGCGCCGTCCGTACCACTCGAACGATTCCACCGCGCAGGCGTCGGCGGCCACCGGATCGGCCGAGGCGATGACCGTGTTCTCCTGCAGCACCTTGCCGGGGCCGCCGGGGCCGCCCGTGGTCAGCACGTAGGTGCCGTCGATGACGGTGAGCGCGGCGCGCAGCCTGGTGTTCAGGTCCACGATGGCGGTGTCGAGGTCGTAGCGCGAATGCATCACCCCGCGCTGGCGGATCAGCCCCATCATGCCCTTCAGCCCCAGCGACACGCCGGTGGAGCTGTGCGACTTGGCCGTGGGCGCGGCGATGAGCACGTCGGCCTCCAGCGCGTCGCGCAGGAAGGTGTTGGCGGTCATCTGGGCCGCGCCCGCGATTTCCAGTTCGCGGTAGAAGCGTTCGGCCGTGGGGGCCTGCACGATGTCGCCGAATTCGCTGCACGCGGCGCGGACGCCGGAACGTTCGATGCACTGCTCCGCCGGGGCCAGCGGGTTGTCCAGCACCAGCACGGAGGCCGCCCCCGCGTCGCGGCACATGCGCACCAGCGCGGCCACCACCTCCGGGTGGGTGTTGGTGCCCATGGTGGCGTCGGCCGCGAAGGACATGTTGGGCTTGATGACCACCTTCTGTCCGGTTTTCACGAAGCGGCCCATGCCGCCCAGCATGCCCACGCAGGCATGGGTGGCGGCGGCGGGCGAACCCTTGGCCACCACGATGTCGGGGGAGCCGCCGGACTGTGCCGACGCGGCCCGCGCCTCGCCCGCAAGCGGCGGAAAGATGGATGCCCCGGCGGGCAGGCCCGCCCCGGCGGCCAGCCACAGCGCGCCGGAAATCTGCCATTTCAGGAAGTCCCTGCGACGCATGATGCCTCCTTGCGCCGGATGGCGCGGCTGCGGGCGGGGGAAGGGGCCGCTCCGGGCTGGTGCCGGGCGGAAGGGGAAAGCCGGGTGATGTCGCGCGGCCGGTGCGGGCACGGGCTGTCTGGCTGGAAGAGGGCAAGGGGGCGGCAACGGTCCGGCAGCGTGCGCGGCACATACCTTGTCCGTGCGTATAGCACCCCCGGCCGACGGTGGGCAATGGCTGACGGCGCGCGCCCGCATACGATTGCGTGACGGAGGGCGTGGCGGGGTGCCCGCCCACCGCGTCCGCCCCACCGCAACGCGCCCCCGGTGAAGGGGGCGCATACGCCGCGAGGCGGAACCGTGGGGCCTGCGCGAGGAGGAGGTGGCGGCCCCACGGGGGAATCCTTATGTCTGCCGTGGGAAGCGGTCTTTCCGGATGCCGTTGCCGGAGAGGTGGGCAACGGAGGGGAGGGCGACCGGGCGGTGCGCCCCTAGCTGTGACGGACCTGGGCCTTGCCGTCGTTGCCCGGCATCATGTGGCCCGCGCCGCCGGGCTTGCCGTCCATGTTCCCCATGCCGCCGTGGCCTTCCTGCATCATCTTGCAGCAGCCGCAACCCCCCATGGGGGCGGGCTGGGCGTCGCCGGGCGCCTTGTCGGCGGGGGCGGCAGGCGCGGCCGGGGCCGTGGGGTGGGTATCGTGCCCGCCCGTGCTGCCCGCCGCGAAGGCCGAACCGACGGTGATGGCGAAAATGGCCAGGGCGGCCGGGAGAATGCGGGTGATCTTCATGAACTGCTCCTGGGTGTTGTTTCCCTTACCGGGTGTGTGCAGTGCATAAGGCAAGGCCCGTGCCATGTTGTGCATGTTTCACAAAATCATGAAATGAATGGATATATGTGAGAATGGTGCCCGCCTGTCATCCGGCGTGTGTATGATTATTGGACATATGGATGTGCAGGATGTGCAAATTGGAGTGAAAGTGTCCGATTTTTGGACAGTGGAGGCTCCAGGCACAGGCAAGGCCAGGCGTGGCCAGGCAGTGTCCATCAGGGGCGGTCGAAGACCGGAGAAAGTCCCGGCGGGTTTGCCAGCCGGAATCCGCTCGGCGGCGCGGCGAACGCGGCCCGCCGGGCATCCGCTGGCCGCCGGGGCGATGGGCTGCGGGGCCGTTGGACTTCCGGCCCTGAATGCAGTATGAAAGCCGATTCGAATGGTACGGCGATGCGCGCCGGATCGTGATGCCGCCCCGTGGCTTCTTCGTGATCCCCCCGTGACCCTGGGGGCCACCCGCTGGCCGGTCCGCGCGCAAGGGACCATCGGCGCATGCGGCGGCCACGGCCAGCCGCGCACCGCGTCCCCGGCGTTCCGGGGCGTCTAGCCCAAAGCCCGCTCCCGTACCCATCCCGCACACATTTCAGGAGGCGCGCCGCCGCACGGCGGCACCCACGCTATGCCCAGACAGGAACACATCCGCAATTTCAGCATCATCGCGCACATCGACCATGGCAAATCCACCCTGGCCGACCGCATCCTTGAGGTTACCGGGCTGGTCAGCGACCGCGAAAAGCGCGACCAGTACCTGGACCGCATGGAGCTTGAGCGCGAGCGCGGCATCACCATCAAGGCTCAGTCGGTGCGCATTCCGTACACGGCCAAGGATGGCCGCAAGTATGTGCTGAACCTCATCGACACGCCCGGCCACGTGGACTTCAACTACGAGGTCTCGCGGTCGCTTGCCGCGTGCGAAGGGGCGCTGCTGGTGGTGGACGCCTCGCAGGGCGTGGAGGCCCAGACCCTGGCCAACGTGTACCTTGCGCTGGACCACAACCTGGAAGTCATCCCGGTCCTGAACAAGGTCGACCTGCCCAGCGCCGACGCCGACCGCGTGAAGCACGAGATCGAGGAAAGCATCGGCCTCGACTGCACCGACGCCGTGGCCGTCAGCGCCAAGACCGGCCTGAACGTGGACAAGGTGCTGGAAGCCATCGTCGAGCGCCTGCCCGCGCCCGAAGGCAACCTGAACGCCCCGCTGAAGGCCCTTATTTTCGACTCGTGGTACGATTCGTACCAGGGCGTGGTGGTGCTGTTCCGCGTCGTGGACGGCGTGCTGCGCAAGGGCGACCGCATCAAGTTGTTCGCCACCGAGCGCACCTACGAGGTCATCCGCCTTGGCGTGTTCTCGCCCGAAATCGTGGACATGACCGAACTGGGTGCGGGCGAAGTGGGCTTTCTGTGCGCCAACATCAAGGAACTGGGCGACGCCAAGGTGGGCGACACCATCACCCATGTGGACCGCCCCGCCGAAGTGCCCGTGGAAGGCTTCAAGGAAGTGCAGCCCATGGTGTTCTGCGGGCTGTACCCCACCGATTCCGCAGACTACGAGCAGCTCAAGTACGCGCTGGAAAAGCTGCAGCTCAACGACGCCGCCTTCTCGTACGAGCCGGAAACCTCGCAGGCCTTGGGCTTTGGCTACCGCTGCGGGTTTCTGGGCCTTCTGCACATGGAGATCATTCAGGAGCGGCTGGAGCGCGAATTTCAGGTGGAGCTCATCGCCACCGCCCCCTCGGTGATCTACAAGATCGACACCGTGGACGGGAAGAGCAGCGACATCGACAACCCCTCGAAGCTCCCCGACCCCACCAAGATCGCCTCGCTGTACGAACCCTACGTGCGCATGGACATCCACGTGCCCAACGACTACGTGGGCAACGTGCTGAAGCTGTGCGAGGAAAAGCGCGGCATCCAGAAGAACATGGGGTACATCGCCTCCAACCGCGTGGTCATCACCTACGAGCTGCCCTTCGCCGAAATCGTGTTCGATTTCTTCGACCGGCTGAAGTCGGGCACCAAGGGCTACGCCTCTATGGACTACGAGTTCATCGACTACCGGCAGTCGGCCCTGGTGAAGCTGGACATCCTGATCAACGGCGAAGCCGTGGACGCCCTGGCCGTCATCGTGCACCGCGACAAGGCCTACCACTACGGCCGCGCGCTGGCGCTGAAGCTGAAGCGCACCATCCCGCGCCAGATGTTCGAGGTGGCCATCCAGGCGGCCATCGGGCAGAAGATCATCGCCCGCGAATCCATTTCCGCGCTGCGCAAGAACGTGACCGCCAAGTGCTATGGCGGCGACATTACCCGCAAGCGCAAGTTGTTGGAAAAGCAGAAGGAAGGCAAGAAGCGCATGAAGCGCATGGGCAACGTGGAGTTGCCGCAGGAGGCGTTCCTTGCCGCCCTGCAGGTGGGCGACGAGTAATTTTGCGCCATGGGGGCAATGACGGCGTCAAACGGAGGTGCCGCTCGGGTCACGTACCAAAGAGTACGCTCCCCTCGCGGACCCCACCGTTTTCCTTGTCCTTGCCGCCCCTGACGCAAAATTATCGGGATACAGCCGGACCGTACGCACCGCTACAGGCGTGTGCGTTGCGTGAAGAAGTGAGCGAAGCCCTGGCAACCCCTGCCGCGAAATTGCGGTGGGTGGTCAGGGGTGGTTTGAAAAGAGAATGACGTGAACAATGCCGGGCCGCAGGCGCAGCATGCGCCGCAGCCCGGAGTTTGCAACGCGCCGTCCCCGGCCTCCCCACGCTGCGGGGCGCGGCGCAGGGCATGCCCCTGCGGCCACTGCATCAGCGGTGGCGCGCACCGGCCCCGCCTTGGGCGTCAGCCCCTGGCGGGTTTTCGATGAACCGCAAATCCCCGTCCCCGCGCGGCCGCGCGAACGGACGGCGGAGGCACCCGCATGCAACAGAAAAGCCTGCTGTTGGAATACGTGGAGGCGCTTGTCGTCGCCTTTGCGCTGGCCATGCTCATCCGCACCTTCGTGGTGCAGGCGTACAAGATTCCCTCCGGCTCCATGCTCGAAACCCTGCAGATCGGCGACCACCTGCTGGTGAACAAGTTCAGCTACGGGGTCAAGCTGCCCTTCACCCACAAGGTGCTGTTGCCCGTGGGCGACCCGCAGCGCGGCGACATCATCGTGTTCGAGTACCCCGGCGACCCGTCCATCGACTACATCAAGCGCATCGTGGGCGTGCCCGGCGACGTGCTGGAGGTGCGCAACAAGCAGCTGTACCGCAACGGCGAAGCAGTGCAGGAGGCGTACATCCGCCATTCGCAGCCCGGCATCGTCATGCCCGTGCGCGACAACTTCGGGCCGGTCACCGTGCCCGAGGGCCACTACTTCGCCATGGGCGACAACCGCGACGATTCGCAAGATTCCCGCTTCTGGGGCTTCGTTTCGCGCGGGGCCATCCGTGGCAAGGCGTGGGTCATCTACTGGTCGTGGGAAGGGCTTGGCAACGTGCGGTGGGACCGCATCGGCAACGCCGTGCACTAACCGGTGCGCGTCCCCGTGCCGCTGGCCGGGGGAGAGCATCGCGCCGGAGCGGACAGCCGCTTCGCATTCGCATCACATTCGTCCCGTCCCGCGCGCCGTTGCGGGGCGGGGCGTTTTGCTTTAGTGGTTGTTCGGTATCGCCGGGTGCATGTCCTGCATCCGCGATGCGCCCCCGGCCGCGCCGCACCCTGCCATGTCTTGGCATGTCCTGTCGTGCCCGCGCCGTCCGCATCCGGTTCCGCCCGCTCCTCACTCTTTCCGCGCAGGGGGCTTGATGATCGTTCGCGTGGCCTGCGCCGCCCTGCAAGGGGTGGACGCCTTCCGGGTGGACCTGGAGGTTGATCTTGCCCGCCAGGGCATGCCCGCCTTCGTCATGGTGGGTTTGGCGGAAGGGGCGCTGCGCGAATCGCGCGAGCGCGTTTTCGCCGCCATGCGGGCCTGCAACCTGCGCCTGCCGCCCGCGCGCATCACCGTCAATCTCGCCCCCGCCGACCGCCGCAAGAGCGGCAGCGGCTTCGACCTTCCCCTTGCCATCGGCCTGCTGGCCGCCGCCGAGATACTGCCCCAGGGCTGTACCGACGGGTGGTTTCTGCTGGGCGAACTTTCCCTGACCGGCGAACTGAAGCCCGTGCCGGGCGTTCTGCCCGTGGCCGTGCGCGCCCGCGCCGAAGGGGCGCGCGGCATGCTGGTGGCGGCGGACAACGCCGCCGAGGCCGCCGTGGTGGAAGGGCTGCCGGTGTACCCGGTGCGCTCGCTGGGCGAGGCGGCCGCCTTCCTGGCCGGGCAGGCGGACATTGCGGCCGTGCCTTCGGGCGGGCGCGCCGCGTGGGAGCGCGGCCCGGACTGGCACGTGGACTTCGCCGAGGTGAAGGGACAGGAGCACGCCAAGCGGGCCATCGAGATCGCGGCGGCGGGCGCGCACAACCTGCTGTTCATCGGCCCGCCCGGCAGCGGCAAGACCATGCTGGCCCAGCGCATACCCACGGTGCTGCCGCCGCTCTCCTTCGAGGAGGCGCTGGACGTGACCACCATCTACAGCGTGGCGGGCCTGTTGGACGGGCAGGGGCTGATCACCCGCCGCCCTTTTCGCGCGCCGCATCACACCGTGTCGGACTACGGCCTGGTGGGCGGCGGGGCCAACCCGCGCCCCGGAGAGATTTCCCTGGCCCATCGCGGGGTGCTGTTTCTGGACGAGCTGCCGGAATTTCGCAAGACCGCGCTGGAGGTGATGCGCCAGCCGCTGGAAGACGGCGTGGTGACCATCGCCCGCGCCGCCGTCTCGCTGACCTACCCGGCGGACAGCATGCTGGTGGCGGCCATGAACCCCTGCCCATCTGGCTTGAGTTCTTGCAGACAGGAATGCTGTACCGCGTGACCCCTTCGGTGGTGATCCAGAACTCCGGCCGCTGAATTTTCAGGAATTCCCGGCGCTCTTCCTTGGACCAGAAGGGGAACTCGGTGAACGCGGCGGCCATGGCCTCCACTGCCTCTCGGTAGTCCTCCGGTCGCTCGGGTTCAGGGGGCACGGCCAACGCCTCCCGGCGCGCCTCAAGCTGCCCGATCTCCTCTTGCATGGCCTTGGCCTTTCCGGCCACATCCTCCAGCGTGAACACCCCATCCACCACCAAGGTGGCCAGCTTCGCCTTCTTCTGCTTGAGCGCGACAAGACGCCGGTCGAGATCGGCGCGCTCGTGTTCGACATGACATCCGTCGCGCGACTCAAACAAGGCAACCAGCCCGGCAAGCACGAAGTCGGGGTTCGAGAGGTTCTCGGCAATGAAGCTGGCGAGCATCTCTTCGACGGGTTCACGGCGGAGGTAGGAGGACGGGCACGGCGGCACGCCTTTTTGCCTCCAGTGGTGGGCCTTGTTCCGGCAGTAGTAATAGTCCTTGTTGGGGCCAGCCTTTCCGCCTGGCACCGTGTACATGGGACTGCCGCATATCCCGCAGCGCAACAGGCCCGCATAGAGAAAGAGGCGCTTGCTCGCGCCTTTCCTGTCCGTGAAGTCGTTCCACCTGTTGTGGATGATGTCCTGAACCTCCCAGAACACCTCTTCGGGCACCAGTGGGTTATCGATCACCTTCACGCGGATGATCTCTCCCGGCGCGCGGGGCACCTTCCGTTTGTCCTTCTGTCGTCCGTCTTCTCGCACTTTCCGTTCGGGGGCGCGCTTCTGCTTGTAGTGGCGGTATCCGATGTAGATTTCGTTCGAGAGCAGGTTCCGCACGGTGACGTTCGAGGAGAACCCAAGCCGCCGGGCCAACTCGGTGTAGTTGTGCACCCGGTGGCCGTGGAACTGATCGAACAGTTGCCGGACCTTCTCCGCGTCGTCGGTGTAGAAATACCGTTCGGCCTTCCTGTCGTAGCCCACGCCGAAGGGGAGGGAGAGGTGGTTGCCGGGGTGCTTCCCCTGGCGCCGCTTTTCCTCCTTGGCCCCGTGCATGCGTTTCTTGATCTGGGCGAGTTCGTTCCCGGCGATGATCGAGTTGATGCCGGAGATGAGGTAGCCGCTCTGGGTGTTCAGGTCGATGATCTGGTCGGGCAGGTAGATGAGCGCCCCTGCCTCCCTGATGTCTTGCAGGATGGCGAGGGAGCGGAAGTCGTCCGGTCGCAGCAGTCGGTCGAAGTCAGCGCACACGATGCCCTGCGCCCGGCCAGTACGGAGCAGGGAGAGCATCTCGCCGATCTCAGGGGCATGCATGACGGATGCCCCGGACACGTCGATGAGACGGATCGTGCTGAGGACGTTCAGGCCGCAGCGTTCGACCGTCCGGCGGTTCGCCTCGATCTGGCGGGGAATCCCCGCGCGGTCCTCGCCCCCCTGTTCAAGGGTCGAGACGCGCAGGAGTTCAACGACGGGGATCATTGCTCGGTCACTTCCTTCTCTTCGATGCCGCAGAGCTCGCGAGCGATGGACAACGCCCGCATGGTGTCTCCGGTCTTGAACGCCGTGCGCAGAGCCTTGAGCTTTCGCTGGCGCTCCTGCCCCACTCGCAGGGCCAGGGCCGCAACCTTGGTCATGTCGTGGTGTTGGGCAGTCGGCTTCATGTCCTGCATCTCCTTGCTGAGGGCTATTGGCAAGCGGCTTGGGGGGGCTGGCCCCCCCCGTCCGACCATACCGGAGCGGTGTGGCCGGAGTGCCCGCAGCGACGGAGGAGGGGTGTTTTGTCGCTGCGGGTGTTGGGGGGAGGGAACTATTTCTTGCGGTGGCAGAACGGGCACGTCCGGAGCTTGGAGTTGGTGCCGCAATGGGGGCATGCCCTGGGTTTGCTGCCGTCGGTCAGTCGGGCCATCTTGCAGGCCCCGTTGATGGCGGCGAAGTTCTTGGTGGGGCGGGGCTTCTTGGCCGGTGCGGCCTCGTTGCCTTCATGCATTCAGGTGACCTCCTTTGCCGGGGGGCTTGCACCCCCCGGCGGGCTCCTCAAGCCCGGACAGCGAGACAGGCCCTGCTAGTTGCGTGTGATCGCTGCCCGGTTGGCCGTGACGACCCGGCACGGAAGGGAGGATGCCCGGTCGCCACGGCTGTGCCGGGTCAGGAGGCCTTCACCATGTCGGGGAACCACAGGGCGGCCCAGGGGCACGCCGTTCCCGAGACTTCCTTGTCCCCGTCCAGCTTGAGGACAAACGCCCGTTGGCCACCTTCAATGGGGCGCATGTACACGGCGGTGGTGAGGTCTTCGGCCTGATTGCCGAACATCACGATCTCGCCGGGCTTGAGTGTGGCGATGCGCTTGGCGTAGGCAAGGGCCTCGCCTTCGTTCTCGAACTTCGGGAAGTTGGCGCGCTTCCGTTCGCAGGCGCAGTCCTCCATCCCCATCTTGGCCAGAATTCCCAGAAAACCAGCTTCACCAGTCATGTCTTGCTCCTTGGGTCAGGGGTGGTCGGTTACTGCACCGCTTCGGCTTCGGCGTGTGCGGCCATGGGCGGAATGTGGGGGTAGTCGGGATCAAGGTCGGAATCATCCGGCCCGCCATCGTCCGGCTCGTGATCGCCGGTTGCCCCGTCGTCGTAGGCATCGAAGCCGGGGGCGTCCTCGGGCATTTCCTCGCCGTTGTCGGCCTCGTCGCCCGCAGGTTGGTCCGCCGGGGCCGGGCGGGTGTTCATGGTCAGCGGAAGTTGCCGTTCCTCGGCAGTCATCTTGCGGCGCCGCACTTCCTCGTGGGGCGGATGGGCGTCGGTCCAGACCATTTCGCAGGTGTTGTAGTCGGCCACTAGGTCGCAGAAGATTTCGCGCGTCTCGGTGCCTTCGCGCACGACCTTGGACAGGGCGCGGCGTTCATCTTCCTTGGCGTCGATCTGCTTCTTCAACGCCTTGCTCACCCGGTCACGCTCGGTTTCCAGTTCCTCGATCTCGTCATCGAGCCGGGCCATCTCGTCGGCGTACTCGGCCTTCTCGGCTTGCGTCAGTTCCTGCGTGACGGTGATCGTTTCCTGCCGCAGCCAGTTCCTGTCATTGGCGGCTGCCGACGCGCCGGGTTCTTCGGTTGCCGCGTCGTCTTCGCCGGAGGCGTCGTCCTGCTCGGCATCGACCGGAGCCGGGGCCGCGCCCATGCCGTCGGTCAGGCCCTTCTCGTCGCCCAGCCACTCGGGCAGGTTGATGACCACGCCGGTGTCGCCCTTGGTGCCGATGAATTCGATCTGGCTGTGGGGCAACCAGTCCTCGACCTCGCCGCAGCGGATCAGGATCGCGGCGTCGGTCTCCTGGAGGATGTCGGCGGTGATGGTGATGAAGACGGTGTTCTCGGGAAGATCGGCCTGAACCGGGGCCTTTTCCTTCTTCTTGCGGGCCATGGGGCCTCCTTTCCGGCTACGCGGCGCGCATGCCGGGGGTGCGGGTGAACGACGCGCAGAGGCTTTCGAGATGCCGGAGCGAGGCCAGTACAGCGGGCTCGCGCATGGCGTCGTATTCGAGCGTGATGGTCAGCGTCTTGCGCAGGGGGCGTCCGGGCGCGGCAGTGGGGGCCACGGGCTGGAGCACCTGCGCGGACCGGGGCGGGGTGGCGGCGGGAGCCGCCGGGGCGATGCGCATGGCCTGCGCTCGCGCCGAGTAGGCTTGCTCGATCTGGGTCAGGGCTTCGGCTAGGGGCACCTGCAAGTCCTGCAAGCGCAGGAAGGACGAGGCCGGGAGGGAGAAGCCGTAGATTTCGGCCAGTGCTTCGACCTTCTGTTCGATGGCCACGGCCCGGTCCTGCTGCGCCTGTTCGAGGGCGGCGCGTTCCCGCTCCTGCTGGATGTGGCGCAGGATGATAGCCTCGACCTCGGCCTTGACGGTCTTGAGGGGCTTGGTCTTGTTCAGCCAGGCATCCTGAATCGGGATGTCGAGGCCGGGCAGCCCGTGTTCATCGAGGGTGGCCGTAATGAGGAATTGGACTTCCCGGCGCTTGTCCGCGCGCTGGAGTTCCTCGAACGCCTTCACCTGCGCATCGAGTCCGGCGCGGGCCTCCACAATGATGGCGGTGACCGCCTTGATCCGGTCCTCGAACTCCCTGATCGGGGCGCTGACCCGGCGCACTGCTTCCTTGCGGGCCGCTTCGAGCCGGTCGCGCACCTTGTTCAGGCCCGCCATCTCGGACTTGATGGCGGGCACCATGTCCTCGGTGACCACGAGCCCCTCGTAGTTGGCCACGATGGCCCGCACCCACGCTTCGAGTTCCTCGGCGTTGAACGAGATGGCGGGCAGGGTTTCGGTGATCTTCGGTTCGGTCATGGCTAGAACCCCGAGGGCATGTCGCCCATCTGCTGGTTGGCATCGGGCGGGATGTTGAGCAGCGCACCGGACTTGATGCCGTCGATCATCTGGGTGGTTTCGGGCTTGGTGAGTTGGTCGATGCTCTGGATCGAGTCGTCGCCGGTCATGTGGCGCGCGAGGGAGACCAGTGCCACCTCATCGAGCCCGGCCTTCTTGCCCTCGTTGCGCAGCATGGCGAGTTGTGCGGCAGAGGGGGCCGGGGGCTGGTCCGGGTTGTGGGCGGGCTGCTGGTTGCCCTGCTGCGGCGTGGTGGTCTTCTTGCCCGTGCCCTGGGGCTTCTGCTGCTGCGAGGAGGTGGCGGCACCGGCACCGGGAATGACCTCGGGCATGTCCTCGATGTCCTGCGTGAAGATGTCGGAGGCGGCAGTGGAGGTGAGAACCGCGTCCACGAGGGCGCGCTTCTTCGCCATCTTGAGCACCGTGTTGTAGTAGTCGGCGGGGTTGTCGTGCTCGACGCGCTCGCCGTGGGTGCTGATCATCCAGCGCCCTTCCGCGTCCTTCTTGGTGCCGAACTTGGAGCCAGGCAGACCGGCCTTGTTGGCGATCTCGCGCAGGATGCGGGCGGCGGCGGTGGGGTCGCTGCGGCGGGTGTCCCAGTAGTTCTTGGGCACGGGGACGGAGGTGATCTCGCCATCACCGGCGCGGTAACGGTACTTTCCCTCCATGGTGGAGCACAGGCCCACGCCCGCGCCGACCATGACGCCGGTGAGGATGGACACGAGCCGGACCATCACGCGGTACTCACGGTGCCCGCCGGGCATCTCGCGCTCCTGGATGTCGTATTCGGGCGCGAGCCGGAACGTCATGGCCAGCTTCTCGGCCCCGGCCTTGAGCAGGGTGGGCTTGTCGCCGCAGCCGGGGATTTTCCCGAAGTGTTCGCCGTCCTTCATGACGGCGTGCATCACCTGCTGGATGTGCCCCACCTGCGCCACAAGGTCGGTCACCGGCATGTAGTTGGCCGGGGCCGGGGCGTGAGGCGAGATGGGCGCAAGAGTCTGTGCCTGGTTCATGCTGTCCTCCCGTGACAGGGATGTGGGAAAGGTGCGGGTGGGGGCCGCGCGGGGCGTTAGGTCGCCGTTGCCTGGGCCACCTGTTTCAGGCGCTCGCGGGCTGCGAGCCCCTTGTGGTGCCAGTTGACCGCATCGGCGCGGGCGCTGGCGTCCCTGACTTCGCGCCGGAAGCTGTGGCCGTGGTACGAGGGGATGCAGAAGTAGTGGGGCATGATCTCGACCTCGCAGCCGGTGTCGGCCATGTCCACGGCGTAGCCCCATGCCTCGACTTCGTTGGGGTGCTCGACCGTTTCGAGGTGGATGCGGTCTGCGCCCTCGCGGGTGTAGGCGATGGTGAACCACTGCATGGTCACTGCCTCCATCCCTGCGCGCGCTGCCACGTGCGGGCCTGTGCGCTGAGCGCCCCGATCTGCATGGCCACGATGAGCAGGGCCAGCATGTCGGCGCTGTTCGCCCAGACGGGCTTGCCGTTCACTCTGGTGATGATGGTCGCCATGTTCCCTCCGCCGGTAATGAATCAGGTTCGATACCGTGGCCCATTCCCTGCCGTCGCGTGCCTTCCCGCTCCCAAGGGCTTGCGGCTTGCCGTGCTCGGTACTTGCTGGGCACCACCGCCCTCGGCTCCTTCCGTCCGCTCTGCCGGGGTGGCGCTGCTCGCGGGGTGTTCCTCGGTGGTGGTGAAAAGATAGTAGCCATATGTAGAGTTTTGCGCAAGGCGAAATTGCCATACGTAGAAAGTGTAGGCAAAAAAATCACCGCCCGGTGAAGGGCGGTGATGAAGGGGAGGCGGTACGTAGCGGGCCCCGCCGAGGCGCATTATACCCGGACTCTTGCCGTCGATCTCAGTTGTACGGGGACTAAGGCAGGGATCTTAGCCTGTATGGCGCTGTATATATCGATAGGAGCGCGAGTTTCAATGGTTACGACGCAGGCGTATTTGATATGTCTAGGCCGGAACTTGTCGTACTGCCAGTCAGAACGAGCTTGCGCATGGATATCAAGCATGGGATCCTTTAGCGTTCTAGAATGTTTAAATTTCGTCCAGTAATGCTTTGTGGTGTCCCATACGCCAAATTTCCGCCGTTCAGCCTCTGTGAGGTAGAATTTTTTAGAATTTACTGACTCCGGCTTTGGAAGTTTGTGTTCACCGATAACATTTGATTCAACAAGAGCTTTGAACCGTTCAGCTTCCAACTCTCGGTTTACTGTGTATGGTTGTTTGTCAACTGTATATGTATATATGTCACAATGTGGGCGGAACTTTACGTCAGCACCTCCAAGTGTGTATTCATCAGGCATAGATGGAGCAATGTCAGTGGCGTACACGACTGTCCAAGAGAGTTGTATAGTTTTTTTCCCTATCGTATCTGATGGAAGTGGTATGGGAAGAACTGTTCGTCTTCCTATTGGGAGGTCTCCATTATAAAGTATTGTGACCTTGTTCTTTGAGCATGTCGTAAGCTCTGTGATGTCGTAATCAAGTGCTCCCCATCCCCAATTAGGTTTCCAGGCGTCATGGGTGATGGCCTTATGGATCATTAGAGCCTTTGCAGTTTGCGGGGTAAGCGTTGAGTAGTCGTCAACTCTATAGAGAAGGTGGCTGGCCAAATTGCAGGCTAGTGGGGCGGCAAAGCTTGTTCCCTGGGTTGCTGTGCACCCCCCCGCGTCTCCAGCCAAAAAAACGGTAAAAGGTTGTTTGTCGTCACCGCCGAACATGTGAAGGTCTGGCTTTACACAGTTTCCTGATCGGCCCGGGCCTGGGCAGCTATATGGGGTTTTGACGGGCTTCTTGTCTGGGGTGTGTACAAAGGCTCCGATGCCAAGGCCATTTACTATGTCGGCAGGGGGTTGGATTCTGTTCCAAGGAGAAGCGGCTTCGCCTGCATTGCCCGCTGCGACAACAAAAAGTACGTCGAGCTCGAACGCTAATCTGTCGAGTGTGGAGGTGAAGTAGTCAATTTCTTTGTCTTCGATAGGCTGGTCAGGGCCAAAGCTTAAAACATATGTTTTAATGTTCTGATTTTCATCAGAACGGACTGTCTGTTCGATGGCTTCAACCAATGCGTAGAGGTCGAGTTCGGGAATCGATGTGGGGTTAGGGGGTGGGAGAACGCGAAAAGATTTTGCGCGGAAGGCTGGAGGGGTTGTCGCAAGTTGTGGCTTGTCACCGTATAAGACTGCGCCGCACACGGCTGTGCCGTGTGCGATGGATTCATAGGTTGCTGGCTGTGGCGTTATCTCTTCTTGGGTTACCCAAGGGCCAAGCTGGGGAATAGTTGTGTCAACGCCGCCGTCAAACACGCCAATGTATGGAAGGTCTGCCGCGCGTATGCCAATGGGTTTAACAATTTCTGGTCCTGCAATTTTTCCGGATGAAGAAAACCGTGGGAATGAAACTCGCGGCATTGGGCGAATCGATCTGATGGGATTGAGTGTCGCAAGCGCTAAAGCAATTTGTTTTGATGCGCGTATCGGGAGGAAGCGAGGGCCTCCGAGTCGTGCGCCCATATCCCACTTGAAAAGTTCCATGGGATAAGTTTTATCCGTTAGCTCTTCCTGTAAAATTCCCAAGAGCGTGTTCCAGTCGTCAGTTTCGAGAGGATGGATAATGAGTTCTAGGATTGATGGGGAATCGGTGTTGATATTTATAAGTTTTTCAGCAGGCTCATGCATCCTAATGTTATATATTCTTTGTATGGACTTCCTTTCCTGGTCTGTAGTGAAAGCATCATCTTTTAATGCGATGAGCGATTTTTTAAGTGCTTCTGGGGTAGCTTTAAAAAAAAGCCTTCTAGAGGTTTTTGGATCTGCAAATATTCTGTTGTTTCGTTCAGTTTGGGTTATTCCGATTGATCCGTGAAGTTCCCATTGTGCTTTGTCAAAGAACTGTTTGGGATAATAGCTCTTCGCAATGTAATTGCAGTCGAGGTCGACAGCAAAAAAAACGCCGCTCTTGATTCTTTTGTTTTGGGGAATGGCTTCTGCGGCTAGAGTTGTTGCTTCTAGTTGGGGCAGGAGTCTGCTTTTCGCCTCTTCGTAGGTCCATACTGCGTCTTTGTCGTTGAATCCGCCTTGGTATGGTACTTCTCTGGCTAGTTGTTCTCCTTTGGCTAATATTGGTAGCTTGTCTTGATTCATTGTTCACTCCGTTGATTTTGCAATTCTAGATATTGTTGTGTGTGAAACGCCTATTATTTCTGCGAGTTTTCGGAGAGTAAAGAATCTAGGGTTGCTGGACCTTGCTGCTGTGACAAAAGATCTTTTTGCTGTTTCTGAGAATTCATTGAAGTCGATTTCAGCAGCTATTTCTGACATCATTGCTTCTTCTATCCGTATGTTGTCAACGATAGCACGGGCTTTTGATCGTCTCGCATATTCTTTTATATCTGCTCCGCTTGATGATTCCAATATCTCTGCAATGAGATGGGTCAATGTCGGAGATATTTTGTTGTTTGATATATATTTTTGTAGAATTTTTTGTCGAACATCTGTGTCTGGAAGTGGTATTTCTATCCATTTTGAAAACCGCCTCTTGAAAGCATGATCTATTGATTCGGGCATGTTTGTTGCCGCAATTATTATTGAGTCGTCAGGCCAGTTTTCTATTTCTTGAAGTAAGACGGTTACAACCCTTTTCATTTCTCCAACGTCATTATCGCTATTACGTTGTGCCCCTAAGGCGTCAAATTCATCCAAAAGCAGTATACAGCGCTCAGATTTTGCCGCATCCAGAGCTTTTTTAATGTTGTGCCCAGTCTGGCCTAGGTAGCTAGTAATAACAGCCGCTAAATTCAGACTGAGCAATGGCAGTTCTAGTTGGCTTGCAAGCCACATGGACAGGCTGGTTTTTCCTGTTCCTGGCCTGCCCATGAGTGCTAAGCTGGATGGTGGCAATACGCCGTTTGCTTTGAGAAGGTGGGCGTTTTGTCTCTCTAAAACAAAACGGGATATTTCGTCTTTAGTTTTTGCGGGCAGGATGGGACATTCGAAGTCTTTGGGTACTTCGAAGCGCTGTATTAATTCGAGACCAGAGTCTTGGTCGCGTAATTCGTGGCCGAGCTTCTGGAAGCTCCGGGTTGCCCCCGTTCCGCCCGTTGTGGAGATGATGCGAGAGAGCCGCACAGCAAGGTCTGGGTTTTCGGCGTGTATTCTTTTGAATTTTTTGCGAATAACGGTGAGGGCCTCGCGGTCATTGCGGCGCGACGCCATGGCTGTGAGCTCTTCGAGAAGTTCGGTTACGTGCTGCATTTTTCAACATTGGAACACATTGCATCACGCGTCAAACGAAAAATTACACAAGCATATCTAATTGTGTGTTTTTATTCTGTATTAAATCTTATAATTTTGTAACATGTCCATTTCGCACAGACGCTTGCTTGCTACTTACCGCTCACATCACTCCATGCCCAAATGACCCGGCCCACGATGGCCCGGTGCCAATCACCCTCGAAATCGCGCTTGAGGCTGTATACCTCGGGCGGGTAGGCCGCCGCGTTGTCCGAGTAGTAGGTGAGGCGGTAGTCCTTCTCTTCCGGCAGGTGTTGCGCATGCACGCGCTTTACCTTGCCCGCTCCATCCGGGTCCATCACAAGCATGATACGCCCCGGCCTGTCCGCGTTCTTGTCCTGCCTGTCCACGAGCACGATGTCGCCGGGGGCCAGCGTTGGGGCCATCGAGTCCGACCCCTTGGCAATCCGGACGGCGATCAGGTCTGCCCTGTGGCGGATGGTTTCCTGATGTCTCCAGACGAGAAACCACGAGAGCAACTGTCCTTGAGGGATGATACCCGGCCCGGCTCCGGCCTCGTCCACCAGCGGGACGGCGTAATAGTCCTCATGCTCTGGCGTGGGGAGGCCGTTCCCGGCAGCGGTGACCTTGGCATCCACCCAGCAGACTTCGCGAGGGGACGGGCTTTCTCCTCTGTCAATGAGGGTTAAGCCTGCGCTATCCGCTAAGCGGGCAATCTGGTTGAGCCATTGGGAACGTTCTTTGTCCAGAAGGCGCGACAAAGTGGAGGTGTGGGTCTCAGCGGCCTTGGCCAGCCGAGACTTCTTTCCCTCGAACCGTTCATCGATCGCGCGGTTTAAACCCGAGATGAAGTCTTCGTAGAATCCCATATTCCTATTGAACATGTTGGTCGGCACTTGGCTACTAGCCATGATGAGATTTTGTGTTGATGCTATTTCTACGTTTGGCTACCATTGAGCCATGGACATCAAGCAAGACATAGACCGGTTTCTGGCTGAGTCAGGTTGGACGCCGTACCGCCTTGCAAAGGAATCTGGCGTCAACATTAACATTATTCGACGGATTCAGCTCGGACGGCGACAGGGCATGAGCTCGCGCACTTTGGGTAAGTTGGTGCCGTTTCTGTACCCTGCTTTTCTCTCGCCTTCCCCCACTCCACCCCGCGACGCGGCCTGACGGCATGGCATGCCCATGCTGCCGGGCCGCGTTGTCACTTCAACCCGCCTGCGGGCGGCATCAGGAGGCAGCATGCAGATGTTCGGGCGCTTCCACTTCTTCGAGCGCAAGGAGGCCAAGGGCTCACCTGTGCCGAGCATCCACGCCTACTTCGAGTTCCTGCACGAAGACCGGCCCGAGTTCTGGTTCCACGTGAAGGGCGTGGGCTCGCTGCGCTTCAAGCAGGTACGTCGCACTCTCTACGAATTAGCCGAAGCACGTCCGGAAGTTGGGCCACTCCCTCGAGGCGGTGGTCTGTCCCAGCGGGAAATCGAGTGGCTGCGTGAGCAATGGGGCTGGCACGCGGGCGGCTATACGACACCGGCCTTGGACTTCTCTGGCTTGTGGCGGGCGCTACGCACCTTGAAGTTACTCGCCTGTGGGCGAGGCTCCCGGCCCAATTGCGGAGGAAGTTCTGCGTTGCATCACGATGGCGTGTAGAGGGCGGGTTGTCATGCCGGGATGTCATACGTCAGGGGTGAGTGCGCTTCTTGGTCTTGTTGTCGGAGTCCTGTTCGGAAGCATGTATCTCTTCTGCGGATGGAGATTTCTTGATTCGTTCATCGTGGCGTTTTGCATTTTCATCGAAAAGATATTCTAGAAAATCATCACGCTTCTGCTTTGATAATTTGTCAGGTGCGTGATGGTAAACAAGTGATGCATACGCCATATGGCGAAGAAGTATGTCTTCAAAGTAGGGAAGCGAATCATATGCACCCATGGATCGAATCGTCTCAACCTTAATGCGCCATTCCTCAATGGCGGTCTCATACGCAAGGCCTCGGACATGCCTGAGATCAGCCTGACGGCTTTCGTATACCTGTGTCCCAATGGCGGCTGTTGCTCCGATTACGGCCCCTGCGAGAGCAAAAAGGCCAGACATGTAGGGTTTCGCGTCCATGAAGTCCTCCCTCGGTTGAGAAGGTTGGAGTGGCTACCGCCTCCATACCGAGGGTTCGCAGCCGGGAGCAACCTGCCCCCGGTGTTGCGGGCGGGAGGGTGATCCTCCGCTACAGTTGGTAGATGACCTTGGCGATGCGGCCCGGTTGCGTGGCGTCATAGTCAGCACGAGGGCCGGGAAACGGGATGTCTGTGAGTTCGATCTCCTCGATGTCCTCCAGTCGGTAGGTCCGCCAGCCAGCAACAGGGAACGGCGTGTCCGGGATGGGGGATTGATAGGACTTGAGCAGGAGCTTGCCGTTGGCGCTGAGTCCCAGAAGGTGTGGCTCGATCATGCATTCATGCTCTGCGCAGCGGACGAAAAGGCAGCAGCGGTTCCGGATGGCGGTACTGATGAGATCGTTCATGAAGTGCCCCGCGAGAATGAGTGTGCTGATGGGTAGTTATCTCTTCCTGTGGGGTAGGGCGGGCACACGGGCAAGGTCAATTATGCAGCATGATTTTTACAGGACGCGGGGCGCTGCTGCCGGAGGAGGCTGGCCGGGTGCTGGCGGTGCAGCATCCTGCATCAAGGGTGCATCGGCAGCCGTAGCTGGTACTCGGCGCGCAGGCGCGCCCCATGCCCTCCCGCGTGGTGACGCAGAGCCGTTGCAACCACGGCATCAAGCAGCGAGCCGGACAACGCGGGGGAGGGGAGCAGGACGGATCGCCAGTCCACGTCTCCCGGCGAGGTCAGGCGGACCAGGGCGACGTGGTTGCCGTTCAGGCACCGGCGGCTGGTGACGTGGGCATGCACCTTCTTTTCCATGCTCACACGTTACCCCGACAAACGCCAAGAGAAAATGAAACTTGTCAGGAGGTTGTTTAATGCGCGCGTTGGAAGATGTGATCGCGGACATGGTGGAGAACTCGGGGCGGACCCTGACTGCCATCGCCGCCGAGATCGGCAAGCACAAGTCCACGCTCTCGCGCGAGCTTTCCCCCTATGACGCGGGCGCGAAGCTCGGCGTCGAGTCGCTGGTGCCGCTGATGCGGGCCTGCGGCTCCGTGGCCCCGCTGGAGGCGTTGGCCGGGTTCATGGGCTACGGGCTGCGGCCCCTTGGCGGCGAGCCGGATGGCCGGAGCATGGAGGACGAGTGCCTCCAAGGCTACGAGGCCGTGACCGACTTCATCAAGGCCGCGCGGGCCGGGCGGCACTACACCGACCTCATGCCCAGGCTCCGCGCCGCACTCAAGGAACTGGAGGACGTGGTTGTGCGTGCCAGAAACCGGGACAGCGGCGCGGGGTAGGCGCTCACTGTGGCATGTAGTGTGGCTGCGGACTGTGGAACCACTTTGGCTGTGACGCAGTAGTGCTTGGCCCGAAAAGAGAGAAGCCCCCGTGGTGCAGACGGAGGCTCCTCAGAGAGGGAGTACATCGGAGGTGATGTGCTCTCAAGAGATGTAGTGTCTACTTCTGGTGCGGTCAACATGAATTGCTGATGTTGCGCAATAACCACAAAGGGATACGCAAGGCGGGATAGCGCGGCGGTGACGCCGTGTGCCCATGCATGAAGGGGGCGCGTGTGACGGGACAGTACGGGCAGCGTGAAGTCCCATTGGCGGGTGGTTCCCGGCACTGCGATGCAGGGGTGGCAAGCCTGCG
The DNA here is from genome assembly GCF_003402415.2 of Nitratidesulfovibrio sp. HK-II. Lineage (NCBI taxonomy): Bacteria > Pseudomonadati > Thermodesulfobacteriota > Desulfovibrionia > Desulfovibrionales > Desulfovibrionaceae > Nitratidesulfovibrio > Nitratidesulfovibrio sp. HK-II. The sequence goes on along the minus strand of NZ_AP036014.1, from coordinate 3,081,354 downwards.
TGCGTCCGGGGTTGGTCGCTCCCCTGCGCGGGGCGATGCTCAGGGCGTGCCCTGTGGATGCCCCTACCGCCCCAAGTCGCCCGAGCAGATCGGCTACACGACGCCGGAGGCTGCCCGCGCCGCGTATCTCCGCTATCCCCACCTGCGCCCGTGCCCCTTCACCAAGCCACCCTGGCAGTGGCTGCACGTCGAGTGGTGCAAGACCCGTTGCTGGGGGAGGAGGGGGCAGGAGCCGGAGGGGAGGGGGAGAGGGGGGCACCCTGTCCGGTAGGAAGGCGTTTTTTTTCGCCGTCGCTAAAAGACGTGCGGCAAGGTCACAGCTATTCGGCAGGGCAGAGATGCGTGTGAGAATTAACGGGCAAAGTTCTGCAATGCCACTGGGTCGGTGCGTGGTAGCCGAGAAAGAGCCTCAGTAAATTTTGGCTGGGCGCAATTCGTTTGCATAGCTTGCGCTGGTTCCGGAAATCCGGGGTCGGACATGCGAGGATAGTCATGAAGTTGGAAACGACGCTCACGTGGACGCGGTACGACGGCACGCCGGGCACATTGCCCGAAGTGGGTCAGAGCGTGCTGCTTGAACGGGGCGGAAGGGTGCTGGCTGGCGCGGCCCGGCTGTACTCCCTCCCATCCGCTGGGCGGTTGTGGTTGTGCCGCGACGAATGGTTGGCTCTTGTCCATGGTGACCTTTGGGCACCGTGGCCGGATGCGCCGACACGGCGCGGAAGAGGATGAGATGAGACGCAGGACGCGGGGGCTAGGGTCACGGCTGGTGACCAAGGAGTGGCTGTCATGAGGTGGTTCAAGCATCTCACCGGTGCGCATCAAGACGAGAAAATGGCGCGCCTCGTGTCCGAGCTCGGACTTGAGGGGTACGGCTTCTATTGGCTCATCCTGGAGACAATCGCCGGGCAAATCGAGGCCGGGAGCAATCGCACCGCGCTGACCTATCCGGTTGCGTTTTGGCGGAAAATCACCGGGTTTTCTCCGAAAAAACTGCGGAATTTCGCTGAAATTTGCTCGAAAATTGGAATTTTCTCGGCGGAATTTTCCGAAAACTCACTCACCATCGATATCCCCAACATACTGAAATACCGCGACGAATGGTCGAGGAAGAAGGTCAAGAACTCCGGAGTCGCTCCGGAGCCGCTCCGGACCAAAGATACAGAGACAGATACAGAGACAGAAGGAGATAAGCCCCCCCCTACCCCCCCGTTGGGGGGTGGAGACGGGTTGGGGCCGGTCGATTCTCTCCCTCCCGAAGAGCCTGATGCGCCAGAGCCGCCTCGCCATGTCCCGGACATCGAGCTTGAGCAGTTCCTCGACGCCTACCCTGAGCGGGCCCGGCAGCCGATCTACGCCGTCTTGCCGTCGTGGCTGGCCATGAAGAAGGCCAGGGCGTACCCCGGCCTCCCCCGGCTCTTCGATGCCCTGTCCGAGTGGGAGGGCAGCGAGCAGTGGGCCAAGGAGGGCGGGCGGTTCATCCCGTCGCCCCAGAAGTTCCTCGCAGGGCGGTTTTGGCTCAATAAGCCGCCACGGTCGCCGGACCCGTACGCCAACCTGCGGGGCAAGTCGTTCCACGAGATCAACACCGCCGACTATGAGGCCAGGCTGGCCAGAGAAGCAGAGCAGACGGAGGTACGGGCATGAGCAAGGCAACGCCAAAGAACATGGGCCGGACGGCATTCGAGGCGCTGGTCAGCGATGTCTACGCGGGGTTCGGGTGCAACCCACCCGGCGAGCGTTCCCGCGACATCTGGTTCGAGCAGTGCGGGCATGTCCCGTCGGGGCCACCGCTGGAGTGGATTCGGCAGCGTCTGCTCGACGGCGCCACGCTGCCGCGCAACCTCGGCCAGGCTATCCGCGTGCTGTGGGAGGAGTGGCAGGCCAACCACCCCGAGCAGGTGGTCAGCGATTCCCGCTGCTGCCCGGAATGCGATGTGCCGGGCGTGATCTTCGCCTGGGCACCGGCCCGCGATCCGCGCACCGGAACGGAGACGTGGCAGCGCCTGGTCCGCCGGTGCCGGTGCCATCCCGGCGGCAACGGGGAGACCCGACGCGACATCGAGGCGCTGGGACTCATGGTCATGCCGCGCGGCTACGTGGGCGGCACCGTCGCCTTCGAGCGCGAACGCCTCGGGCTCTACCCGGACAGGGGCAACCATGGCGGGCCGGTGCCGCGCGCGGTGCGGGCCTTCGAGCGTGGCGGCGTGGACTGGCAGGAGCGGCCGGAACACGAGCGGGCACGCGCCGAAGCCCTGGCGGGGGTCGCACGATGAGCACGGTCAGCGCAGCAGAGATCAAGGCGGCTGGGGGGCTGGAGAAGTGGATGCGCAACCGTGCGCCGGTGCAGACAGCGCCATCCGTGCAGCGCCCGGCAGGTGTCCCGGCGCCGGTGAAGGCCAAGGGGCGGCTTCCCGCGCCTGGTCGGACCTACCGCAACGAGGGGATGAACCAGACCGAGGCCCGGTATGCCGAGTATCTGGCCGCCCTCGAACGGGCGGGCAAGATCGTGGGCTGGGACTACGAGGGGCTCAAGCTGCGGCTCGCCGACAAGACGTTCTACACGCCCGACTTTCTCGTGATCCGGGCGAGTGGCGTTGTCGAGCTTCACGAGGTGAAGGGGCACTGGGAAGACGATGCCCGTGTGAAGATCAAGGTCGCGGCCAAGCAGAAGCCCTGGTTCACATTCGTGGCCGTGAAGCCTGGCAAGCGCGGTGAGTGGGACGTGGAGAGGTTCTAGGCGCATTTAGGAATGCGAGTTGAGGAGGGGCGGGTAATCAAAAGCCCCACCGAGGTGGGGCCTGTAGATGTTCAGATGGATGAGGGGAGTTGTGGCGCTTCCTGTTGATCGCTTGGTGCATCTCCATTGGGGAGGAAAGAGACCGTGGGGAGATATATTGGAGGATACGGTCCGCGTTGGGTCAGGGTGTATATATATTCTCGCGCTGCACTGTACAGAAGAGAAGCTCCTATGCATGCTGCAATGCCTTGGCGTTCTGCTTCGGGTACCTCGTTGCCGACTTTGATGAAGCCGACAACCTTAACCCTGACATTATACGCCTTTATCATGTCTTCTGCTTCTTCTGTCCAAACAGTGAGAGTCACCAGGAAGTCTTCTGAACCCTGTATTGGGGGGGCGAGCTCTACATCTCGTTTAAATTCATATCCAATTGGTTTCCGGGCATTGATGTCCGAGATTGCAGAGGCGTCAGCGATAACCTCGACCTCAGTAAAGAAGTGGGCCGAGATTTCCACGGGCGGCTTTCTGGTATTCTTAATTTCCATTTGTAATCCGTGTGCTAGGCAGCCAATGGACGCTGTAGCCCGCAGGTATTGCTTTGGATACTCGTCGGTAGAGGGATGGTTCTCTGCATCTGTCCGAGCAGGCCTCGGTACAACTCTATTGTTTCGGTTTCTTTCGCGTGGCTGGGCTTTTCCCACGCGACGTGATCTTTATAGGCTGTGGTGTGGGCCTCAATCTCACGTGCTGTGTGCGGTATTATTTTAGAGAGTTCTTCTTCTTTTTCATGCTCGACTATTGATATGTCATATGCAGCCTGAAGGTTCATCCAGAATTCTGAGCTTGTTCCAAAAAACCTTGCAAGCCTAGTGGCTGTGTCAGCTGTAATGTTTCTTTTCAGGCGTACAATATCGTTTATGCGCGTTGCAGAAGCGCGTATTTCGACAGATAATGCGTGCGGTGTCATGTTTAAAGGCTTAAGAAATTCTTCAAGCAGTATTTCGCCGGGGTGCGTGCGTATGCGCATGGCATCCTCCATTAATGGTAGTCTACAATTTCAACGTTGTGCGCTGACCCAGCAAGCCAGACAAAACAGATTCGCCATTGGTCGTTGACTCTGATGCTGTGTTGTCCTTGGCGATTGCCCGAGAGGGCCTCTAAGCGATTGCCGGGTGGAGAGCGTAGGTCTTCCAAGCGCGTCGCCGCCGCAAGCATATCGAGCTTGCGGCGGGCAGGATTGGCTATGCTCCCAAATTTTTTGCTTGGCGCGTCCTCCTCGAAGAGCGCCTGCGTTTCTTTGCAGCGGAATGAAGCTATCATTTGCCGTCCAGCGTTTACCGTGTAGCGTTAAATTATGAGGGAAGGCTCAGTCTGTCAAGCCAGGGTATGGAAAAAGAGTGGTAAACCTGAAAGCGCGCGAGCGCCGGGAGGAAGTGCTGATGGCGAGGCCGAGGAATGGCGTGCGGTGCCCGGAGTGCGGGACGCTGTTGCTTGTCCTGAAGACACGCCCAGCTGGGCCTGACGACAGGGACGTGACCTATACGTGTCCTGGGTGTGGGGGCGTGGGAGATCGACGGGAACAGGTTCAGGGCGAGTGGATTCGGTGGACGTCTCCACTCAATATCACCCCACAACTCCCAACGCTATAAAGGGCTTCGTTTTGCGGGGAAGGTTTGGTATCTCCTCGGCAAGGGAGTGTAAAATATGCGTAACATGTTACTTGCGATGGTAATGGTGATTTTTTGGGGAGGAGTTGCCCATGCGTGGAGTGGGTATGATCAAGAGCGAGGAGCGGACGTTGAGATTGACAAGGGGAACTTGGTGCGCCCTGGAGAAACCATAGAAATTTATGATTACTCCGATGGGCAATATAAAGATGTTGATGTAGAAGACGTGCGCGCTACGAGATATGGCGTTGAAGTTGAAGTGTACGATGGCGATGCAGGAGAGTACCGTGTGCTTGAGATGGAAGATTAACAATGTCTAAAAAACTATGCGTGGCCCCCCGTTAAGGGGGTCTCCTGTTTTGTGGTTGGAAACAGGGGTTTCCAACTCTCCTTTCCTTGCCTCTCTCCCGCCTCCCCGCGCTACGCTTCTTCCAAACAGGAGCGTAGCCATGGCTATCCCGCGCGGCATCCGCAACAACAACCCCGGCAACATCCGCCACGGTGACAAGTGGAAGGGACTCGCCCCGATCCAGGGCGATCCCGACTTCTGCACGTTCGCCACGCCCGAAGACGGCATCCGTGCGATGGCCGTCATCCTGCTCAACTACCAGCGCAAGCACGGGCTCAAGACGGTCCGGCAGATCATCTCGCGCTGGGCACCCCCGACCGAGAACAACACCGAAGCCTACATCCGCCACGTCGCGGAGCGTCTCGGCGTCGGCCCTGACGATCCCATTGTCGTAGCCGATGTGCTGCCCACCCTCGTCGCCTGCATCATCCGGCACGAGAACGGCCAGCACCCCTATGACACGGCCACCATCGGGCGCGGGGTCGGCATGGCGGTGGAGAGGGCCTAGCCATGGCGCTTTTGCCCAGCAGCCTGAGTCGCAAGCTCCTAGCAGCCGGTACGGTGGCCCTTGTTGTCGCCGCTCTCGGCGGGGCGCTCTACATCCGCGAAATGCAGATCAGGGCGCTCCGGGCCGAACTTTCCGAGGCGCAGAGCACTGCGGAGACCCTCCGGGCGTCCAATGCCGCCTACGCGACCTCGCTCAAGGCCATGGAATCCGAGATCACCAAGCGGGACACGCTCCTTGCCGAGCGGGATCAGCGCATCAACGACATCAACGCCCGACGGGTCGCTGACCGTCGGACGTGGCAGGAGGCCCTGCGCAATGACCAGACCGTACGCGATTGGAACGCTGTGCCTCTGCCTGATGCTGTGCGGGGCCTGTTCCGCGAATAGGCGGGAGGTCGTGGCCGTGCCCGAAACCGTCAGGCTCACGCCGCCCGCCACGCTCATGCAGGAGACTCCGACACCCGACCCGCCCGTTTGGGACGGGGCAACCAATGGTGACCTGCTGGACTACGCGCAGGACAGCCGAGCGGCCCTGGGCAGGTGCAATGCCGACAAGGCGGGGATGCGGAAATGGGCGGGCACCGAATGAACGAGATCAAGGATTGGCTCACCAGCATGTGGCTCGTGCTGGCCCTCTCCGTGGCCGGAGGCATGGCCCGCGCAGCCAAGTGTGGAGAGAAAAGCCTGTGGGGCTGGTTCTGCTCCATCGTCGTCGCCCTCTTCGCCGGGGTTGTGACCAACCTGATGCTGGTGGACCTGACATCGCTACCGGAGACGGCCCGCGTCGCATGCGCGTCTGTCTCCGCGTACTCCGGCGGTGCCGTGCTGGATGCATTGCAGGGACGGATTGCCGAGGTGATTGGCGCACTCCTCGGAAGCCGGACGGGCACCGGCAAGACCGGGGGAAACGAGGAATAGTTCTCGGGCCGCCGCCACGGGCTGCGTTGGTGCGCGGAGCCGTGGGGCACAGGGGCGGGGCCACGCCCGAAGGCAACAACAACCCGCCCCTGCCAACATGACGAGCGAACGCCCATGCACAGACACCTTCGCACTCCAGCGCCGCATCCTTGCGGCAGCCCTGACGCCAACCGAACGGCTCGTCGGGCTCGTGCTGGCGCTCTCGCTCGATGCGCGCTCCGGGCGCGCACGAATTTCCCAAGCCAGGCTGGCGGAACTCTGCGGGGTCACCGTCAGGACCGTCCGGCGCGCTGTGGCCACACTTGTGGTCTCCGGACTCTTCGTCTCCCAGCGCACAGGGCGCTCCTCTGTGCTGAGGGCTGCAAGCCCTCCGGAGGGTGGAAAGAGAGGTGGAATAGTGGAGAGGACACCCGTGTCCGCTCTGATAGGACACCAGTGTCCTATCGGCCCCCATCCATGGGGCCTCGACACCACCTACAGCACCCTCGCCGAAGAGCGATGCAAGCGGGAGGCTAGGAGGCGCACATGAGCACCCTCCGGCCCCTCAAGCCCTGTCGGCATCCCGGTTGCCGGGCCCTGACCCGCGACGCCTCGGGCTACTGCCCACCGCACGCCGAAGCGGCGCGAGTCCGAGCGGCTGAACGCGAGGCCAAGCAGGACAAGGCAAGGGGAAGCGCTGCCGCACGTGGCTATGGCCGGGCATGGCGGGCCATCCGCGCCCAAGTGCTCCGCGAGGAGCCGCTCTGCCGTGCCTGTGCAGCCCAAGGCCACCTCGTACCTGCCACCGACGTTGACCACATCGTGAGCAGGGCGCGCGGCGGAACAGACGACATGGCGAACCTCCAACCCCTTTGCCACCGGTGTCACACCGCCAAGACCAACCGCGAGGACGGCGGGCGGCCAAGGGGAGGGGGAGGGTAAATCTTTGAGTGGGCAACCGGTAGACCGGAGTGGTCTCCCGATTCCGCGCGATGTCAAAACTGAGGACCAAAAGTGGCGACAGGACGGAAGCAGAAACCACGTACCCTGAAGGTGCTCCAGGGCACGTTCCGCAAGGACCGGGCAAACGAGGCCGCGCCTGAACCATCGGCGGTGGTGGCGAACGCCCCTGCGTTCCTTTCGGGGCGGGCGCTGGTGTGGTTCGGAGTGCTCTGCGCCAAGCTCTCGCCGCTTGGGCTGGCCTCCGAGACCTTCGAGGAAACGCTGGGACTGCTGGCCGCCCGTCTTGCCGAGATCGAGGAGCTTGAGCGGTTCATCCGCGAGAACGGTCGCTCGTACACCACGACCACCGCGCAGGGTGACGTGATGTGTCGGCCTTATCCGGAGGTGGCCATGCTGAACGAGGCGCGCAGGCATGCGCAATCGCTGGCCGCCGAGTTCGGGCTTACCCCCGCGTCGATTGGCCGCGTGGGCCGTCCGCAGAAGGGGCAGAGCGACGAGAACCCGTGGGGGGCATTCGGTGGGTAGGCAGCGCGCCAAGAGCTACGCGGAGCGGGTGCATGCATACGCGCATGCCGTGGTGGCCGGGAAGGCCGTCGCGGGCAGGCGGGTTGTGTTAGCCTGCAAGCGGCACCTGTCCGACCTCGCAGCGGTCGAGGGAGGCGGAAGCCCCTATGCGTTCTCTGCCGAGAAGGCCAACCGGGTCTGCGCCTTCGCCGAGAATATGGTCCACGTCAAAGGAAAGTGGGCTGGGCAGCGGGTGCGCCTGGAGGAGTGGCAAGTCTTCCTGTTGGGCTGCCTGTTCGGGTGGGTCCGGGAGGATGGTTTGCGCCGGTTCAGGGAACTCTACGCCGAAATACCGCGCAAGAACGGCAAGTCGATGCTCGGAGCCATCATCGGCAACTACCTGCTGGTAGCCGACTCGGAACCCGGTGCCGAGGTCTACTCGGGGGCCACCACGCTCGACCAGGCGCTGGAGGTCTTCCGGCCCGCGTGGATGATGACCCTGCGGAACCACGCCTACCGGGAGCATTTCGGGATCGACCTTGGTGGCACGGAGAAGAACCCCGGCACCATCTACCAGTTGGCGAGCGCCAGCCGCTTTGAGGCAGTGGTGGGCAAGCCCGGTGATGGGGCCAGTCCGCACGGGGCTCTCGTGGACGAGTTCCACGAGCACAAGACGCCGGACCTCTACGACACCATGAAGACCGGCATGGGCGCGCGTACGCAACCCCTGCTGGTGGTCATCACCACGGCGGGGGTGGATACCTCCGCTCCCTGCTACGAACACCGGGACCGACTGGCCAAGGAGTTGGAGGCAGGCGCGCTCGATCCGACCGTGCTGGTGATCATGTTCGGCGTGGACGAGTCCGACGACTGGAAGGACTTCGCGGTGTGGCGCAAGGCCAACCCGAACTTTGGCGTGAGCCTGCACGAGGACTACCTGCGCGCCCGCTACCGGGAAGCCATGACCAGCCCGGCGCGCCGCAACATCATCCTGTGCAAGCACCTGAACAAGTGGATGAACGCGGGGCAGGCGTGGACCGACATGGTGAAGTGGGCAGAGTGCGCGGCCCCCGGCATGCGCATCGAGGACTTCGCCGGGCACCGGGCCTGGCTCGGACTCGATCTCGCCAGCCGTACCGACGTGGCTTCCCTCCTGGCCGTGGTCGAGGATGGCGAACTGCTGCGGGTGTTCGCCCGGCACTACCTGCCTAGCGATACCGTTGAGAAGCCGCAGAACGCCCATTACCGGACGTTCCGTGATGTGGGTGCGCTCACCGTTTCCGACGGGGCACGTACCGACTTCGGCCAGATCGAGGACGACATGCGCGCATGGGCCGACCTGCTGGACGTGAAGGCCATCGGCTACGACCCGCGCGAAGCGACGTTCCTCATGGATCGGGTAGCCCGCTGGGCCAAGTTCGACATCGTGGAGGTGACGCAGGGGCCGGGCAACCTGAGCGAACCCATGAAGGAGCTCGAAGCGCGCATCGCCGCCCGTACCATCCGGCATGCCGATGATCCGGTGCTCACGTGGATGATGGGCAACGTGGTGCTCAAGCAGGCGCGCGGCGGCGGGCCGGTGAAATACTTCTACCCGACCAAGGAGCGCGAGAGCTCCAAGATCGACGGCGCCGTTGCCCTGATCATGGCGGTTGGGCGTGCCCTGGCCGCCCCCGCCGAGGAACCGGAAATCTTCGCGGAGGTCTGGTGATGGGCTGGTTGTCCCGCTTGTTCCGGCGCGAAGGGAAGGGCGTCCGCATGACCTCCTACGACCTGTTGGCGGAGGTGCTGGGTGGGGTTTTGGCCAAGAGCGGCGTCCACGTGACGGCGGCTACGGCCATCCAATGCACTGCGGTGCTCGCTTGCGCCCGCGTCATCGCCAACGGCCTCGCACAGGTGCCGTTCAAGCTCTACCGGGCGGATGGCCGGACACGAATGGAGGCGTCGGCCCACCCGCTGTTCTCCCTCGTGGCCCATGGCCCCAACGAGTACCAGACCAGCTTCGAATTCCGGCACATGCTCGGACTGCATCTTAGCCTGACCGGCAACGCCTTCGTCTGGTTGAACCGCGTGGGCGACCGCATCGTCGAGATGCTGCCGTACCAGCCGGGCTCCGTGACCGTCACGCGCAATGGGTGGGAGCTCACCTACGACCTCTCGACCAAGGACGGAAAGCGGGTGCGGGTGCCTGCGGCGGACATGTGGCATCTCCGCTGGTTGTCCTGGGATGGGGTGTGCGGACTTGATGGTGTGCGGCAGGCGCGCGAGGCCATCGGGCTTGCCCTGGCCACGGAAGAACACGGTGCCCGCCTTTTCAAGAACGGAGCCCGGATGTCGGGCCTGCTCACGACGGAAATCAACCTGACGCTGGAGCAGCGCAAGGAACTGCGCGAGGCCTGGCAGTCGGCCCACGGTGGGAACGAGAACGCCTTCAAGACCGCGATCCTCGGCGGCGGCATGAAGTGGTTTCCCCTCGTGTCGCCCAACGATCAGGCCCAGTTCCTCGAAACCCGACGGCACCAGGTCGAGGAGGTCTGCCGGGCCTTTGGCGTGCTGCCCATCATGGTCGGCCACTACGACAAGGCCAGCACCTACGCCAGCGCCGAACAGATGTTCCTCCAGCACGGCGTGCATACCCTTGGCCCCTGGTACACCTGCATCGAGCAGAGCGGCACGCAGAAGCTGCTGACGGCGGAGGAAAGGGCAAAGGGGTACTACCTGCGGTTCAATGCCAACGGCCTCATGCGCGGGGCCGCGCGGGACCGTGCGGAATTCTACACTCGGCTCTACGGGGTGGGTGCTCTGTCCCCCAACGACATCCGGGAGCTTGAAGACATGAATCCCTATGAGGGCGGCGACGAATACCGGGTGCCGCTGAACATGGTGGAACCCGGCTCCGCGCCGGAACGCACGGAGGGAAGCGATGGAAAGGCTTAGCTTCGGCCTGCTCGACCTGAAACTCGCCGAGGGCGCTGGCCAGGATACCGCCTCCATGACGTTCAGCGGGTATGGCGCGGTGTTCGGGAACATGGACGCTTACGGTGATGTGATCGCCAAGGGCGCGTTCACCAAGACCATCGCGGAGTTCAAGACCTCGGGCGTGTGGCCCGCCATGCTCCTCCAGCACGGCGGGTGGGGCATCGGGGCCGACGACTTCACGCCGGTCGGCGTGTGGACCGAAATCCGCGAGGACGGGCACGGGCTCTACGTGGAGGGCACGCTGGCCGACACGCCGCGCGGTCGGGAAATCTACACGCTGATGAAGATGAAGCCGCGCCCGGCCATCAACGGGATGAGCATCGGCTACATCGCCAAGGAATGGGTTGCGCGGTCGAAGCCGGAAGAGCCCCGGCGCACCCTCACCGCCATCGAACTTGTCGAGGTGTCCCTCGTGACCTTCCCGGCCAACGGAAAGGCTCGGGTCACCGGGGTCAAGAGCGACGGCGAGTGCCCCACCATCCGGGAAGCGGAATTTGCCCTGCGAGAAGCCGGGTTTTCGAGGAAACAGGCGAAGCTCATCCTTGCGGATGGCTTCAAGGGCTTGCCTCTGCGGGACGCTGAGGAAGGCGACGTTGACGAACTTGCCGCCATGGTGCGGCGGAACATCGACGCCCTCCGGGCGTAGCGGAGACAAAGTATGAGCGAGGAAATCAAGCGCCTGCTCGAACAGCAGGGGACGGCCTTCGAGGAGTTCAAGAAGGCCAACGATGAGCGGCTGAAGGCCATGGCCGAAGGCAAGGCCGTCTCGGAACTCGAAGCCAAGGTCGAGAAGGCCAACGCCGAACTTTCCCGCTTGGGGAAGGAACTGGACGACCTGGCCAAGAAGGCCAACCGCCCCGGTGCGGGCGGCGACGAGGAAGCCCAGCTTCACGCCGAGCACAAGGCGGCGTGGAACCGCTGGGCGCGCAAGGGTGACGAGACCGGCCTGGCCGAGATCGAGGCCAAGGCCATCAGCGTCGGCACCCCCGCCGATGGCGGCTACGCGCTGCCGATCGAGCAGGACAAGGAGATCACGCGCCTCCTGCGCGACGAGTCCCCCATGCGCCAGGTGTGCCGCGTCGTGACCATCGGGACCGAGGAGTACCGCAAGCTGGTGAACCTCGGCGGTACGGCTTCGGGCTGGGTGGGTGAGAAGTCCGCTCGCCCGGAAACCGGCACGCCGACTCTGGCCGAGCTCAAGCCCGTGATGGGCGAAGTCTACGCCAATCCGGCTGTTACCCAGAAGGCCCTCGACGACCTGTTCTACAACGTCGAGGCCGAACTGGGCGCGGACATCGTGACCGAGTTTGCGGAGCAGGAAGGCGCGGCCTTCATCCACGGTGACGGTGCCAACAAGCCCAAGGGGCTTCTGGCCTACCCCCAGAGCGCGGAACCCGACAGCGAACGCGACTTCGGCACGCTCCAGTTCCTGACCACGGGCGTTGCCGGTGGCTTCAAGGCCCGCACCGCCGACGTGAATCCTGCCGATGACCTGATCGACCTCATCTACACCCTCAAGAAGGGGCACCGGTCCGGCGCCACGTTCATGATGAACGGGAAGACGCAGGCCACGGTGCGGAAGTGGAAGGACGCCGAGGGCAACTACATCTGGTCGCCGAGCCTCCAGGCTGGCCAGCCCGCCATGCTGCTTGGCTACGGGGTCACCGAGAACGAGGACATGCCCGACATCGGGGCCGGTGCCATCCCCATCGCCTTCGGCAATTACTGGCGCGGCTTCTGGATCATCGACCGCATCGGCATCCGCAGCTTGCGCGATCCGTTCACCAACAAGCCCTACGTGCATTTCTACACCACGAAGCGCGTGGGGAGCATGCTGGCGGATTCCCAGGCCGTGAAGCTCCTGAAGCTGGCCGCGTAACGGTAAAGGCCGGGATCGAGAGGCCCCGGCCGCACAGGAGACCCCATGCAGAAGATCACGCTGAAAGAATCGTTCCGCTACTGGCGCAACGGATGCTGGCCCGAGGACTACCCCGCTGGTGTCGTGAAGGTGGACGACGAGGTTGCCGCGCAGGCCAGGGCCGCCGGTGTCGTGGCCGAAGACGCCAAGAACAGCAAGCCCGCCGGGGGGCAGGAGCAGAAATGATCATCCGCCGTGTCGCCGCTCCCCGCATCGAGCCCGTAACCCTCGGCGAGGCCAAGGCCCATTGCCGGGTGGAGGTCTCCGAGGATGACGCGCTGTTGACCGCGCTCATCGTCGCGGTGCGGGAGCAAGGCGAGACGCTGACCGGGCGGGTCTTTGTGGATTCGTCCTGGAGGATCACCATGCCCGGCCCGCTGGTGAGCCCGGTGCTCCTGTCTCTTGCTCCCGTGCGTGAGGTGGAGGCCGTGACCGTGGACGGGGCGGAGGTGGACCGGGGACTCTATTCCCTAGTCCCCTCCGGTCTGTCCCCGCAGGAGCATCCCGTGCGGGGGACGTTCACGCCACTGCCGGGCTTTCCCGATGGGGCCGAGGTGACGGTGCGCGTGAAAGCGGGCTGGCCGGTGGAAGGAGATGAGGAGAACGCTCGGGCCACGACGCCCCACGCAATCCGGCAGTGGATGCTGGTGCGCATCGGTGGGCTGTATGCCCAGCGCGAAACCTTCATCACCGGGACGCTGGTGACCCGCATGACCCGCGACTTTGTGGACTGCCTGCTCGACCCCTACGTGATGGTGGGAGCCTGACCATGCGCGCCGGACTGCTGCGTCACCGCATCACGCTCCAGGCCCCCATGCACCAGCCGGGGGAATGGGGCGGGGCGGACGCCACGGAATGGCAGGACGTGGCCACCGTGTGGGCCGCTGTGGAGCCGATTGCCGGGCGTGAGTTCTTTGCGGCGGCGCAGGCACAGTCCGAGGTGACGCACCGGGTGTGCATCCGGAGCCGGAGCGACGTGCGGGCCGACATGCGGGTGTCGTTCGGCGCGCGGGTGCTGACCATCGACGCGGTGCTGTCCCTTGATGGGGGCGAGATGCACCTGATGTGCAAGGAGATGAACTGATGCCGCTCATTCCCGTGAGTTCCGTGACCGTGGACATCCCGGACGATGCCGTGGCCGAGCAGGTGCGCGCGATGCTCGATCCCGAGCTTGCGATGCTTGCAGAGCTCATCGCGTCCGACGCCCGAAACACGGCGGCATTCGCCGACAAGACCGGGAAACTGCGCAAGTCGATCAAGGCCCAGAAGTCCAAGTTCGAGGGAGGCGGCTACATCGTTGTCGCTCGCGCGCCGCATGCGCACCTCGTGGAGTTCGGACACGCCATGATCGACGCGAACGGCCGGACCGTGGGGCATGTCCCGGCGCATCCCTTCCTGCGTCCGGCGCGGGACAGGCGTGTGCGGGCCGCCCTGCATGAGATTCAGGCCCGTCTCGGGGGTGCCTACGATGAGCGGGGTTGATTTCGAGCAGGTGATGCAGGCCGCCCTTGCGGCGGATGCGGGCGTGGCCGGAATCGTGTCCCGGCGCATCTTCCCGCTGTCCGCGCCCAAGGGCGCGCCGTTGCCGTTCATCACCTATCAGCGGGTGAGCGGGGCCCCGGAGGCGGTTCTGGATGGGGAGGCCCCGTGCGAGCGCATCAGCATCCAGATCGACGCCTGGGCCAAGACCTATCCCGAGGCAAAGCGGTTGGCGAAGGCGGTGCGCGGCGTGATGGCCGGTGCCGAGTTCGCCGCCGAACTGGACGAGGACCGCGACCTCTCGGACGAGGAGGCGCGTGTTTGCCGTGTTTCCATGGACTTCATCGTGTGGGCGTAGCCCGGAGGGTTCACCATGGCCAAGAAGTACACGCTGTCGAAGGGCTCCGTGCTCAAGCTCGGGGACGGTGCCGAACCGGAGGTGTTCACCACACTGCCCGGCCTGACCAAGCTCTCCATCGACGGCATTTCCAAAGACGACATCGACGTGACCGACCTTGAGTCGGACGGCAAGGAGTATGCGCCGGGTCTGGCCGATTACGGTTCGTTCAGCGCCGAGGGTATCTGGGACGACACCAACGCCCAGCATCTGGCTCTGCTCGATCTGCTGGGTAGCGGCGAGGTGCAGAACTGGCAGGTGGTCACGTCGGCCGGAACCAAGTGGGGTTTCTCTGGCTACGTGAAGTCGCTGCCCCTCAACTGGGAAACCAACAACGTGCAGCGGTTCTCCCTGACCATCAAGGTTTCCGGCAAGGTGACGCGCCTCGCCGCCTAAGGAGCAGATCATGGGCCTGACGAGAGATGACATCCTGAAAGCGCAGGACTTGCCCACGGCAGTCGTGGACGTGCCGGAGTGGGGCGGCCAGGTGACGCTGCGCGGGTTCAGCGCTGCCGCCCGCGACAACCTCGCCAAGCGCGGGACCGACGAGAACGGCGGCGTGGAGATCAGCAACGCCGAGTTCCTCGCGCTCTGCCTGGTGGATGACGAGGGCGCGCCGTTGTTCGCGCCCGAGGACGCGGACACCACCCTTGGCCGCAAGAACCCCGAAGTGATCGACCGGCTGTTGCAGGAAGCCATCCGGCTCAACGGTCTGCACGCCGGGGCCGTGGAGGAGGCCGAAAAAAACTCCTAGCGCGCGGGGAGAGGGCATTCGCCTTCTCCCTCGCGCTTGAACTGGGGATGACGGTCGGTGAGATGCTGCGGCGCATGAGCAGTGCCGAGTTCACCGAATGGATGGCGTTCTGCGCCATTCGGCGGCGTCGGGAGGAAACCGGCTTCGCCAACGACGACGAAGCGATCGAGAAGCTGTTCGGGGAGTAACGGTGGCGAGGAAGATACCCGGCATCTACGTGCCTGTTCGCCTGACGTACGAGGGGCTCAAGACGGATCTGGACCGTATGAAGGCCCTTGCGCGCGAGCAGGGACAGGCCATGTCGGACGCCATCAACGGGGCGCTGTCTCCGCGCGCGATGTCGGGCAACCTGACCAAGCTCACATCGTCCCTTGCCGTGGCCTCCCGGAGCGCCACCGCCTCGGGCAATTCCTTCTCAGGGCTGGGCAAGAACCTGGACGAGCTTGCGAGCAAGGCCGGGGTTAGCCGCTCGCGCATGGATGAACTGGCCGCCTCCATGGTGCGCCAGTCCGCTTCGCAGGCTGCCGAGCGTGCTTTCGCCAATATCCAGCGCAGCACGGGTGCGAGTTCGCTGCAAATGGCCCGCCTGCGCCTTGAACTGGGCGACGCGAGTGGGGCGTTGCGCATGGCCGGCACTGCGGCCATGGCGTTTACTCCTCACGTGGCAGCGGCTGGCGTGGCGGTGGGTGCCGCAGCCATGGCCACCTTCAGGGCGGCCATGGAGGTGGAGAGGCTGAACCGGGCCTACAGCACCATCTACGGTTCCACGTCCGCCGCCCGCCAGCAACTTCAGTTCATCTACGAGACCACCCAGCGCCTCGGGCTTGAGTTCCGCTCCACTGCCGAATCGGCCAAGACCTTCTTCGCGTCGGGCAAGGGCACCGCCCTTGAAGCCGACATGAACGCAATCTTCACGGCCGTGTCCGAGGCAGGGGCCGCGCTGTCCCTGTCGCAGGCGGACATGCAGGGCATCTACCTCGCCATCGGGCAGATGATCTCGAAGGGCAAGGTGCAGGCCGAGGAATTGCGGGGCCAGCTTGGTGAACGGCTGCCCGGCGCGTTCCGTCTCGCGGCACAGGCCATGGGCTTGACCACCGCCGAGCTCGACAAGCTGCTGGAGCAGGGCCGGGTGACTGCCGACGATCTGCTGCCGAAGCTCGCCCGCGTGCTGCGGACCGAATACACCGGCGGGGCTTCCGAGGCGCAGAAGGCGACCAGCGGGCTCTCCACCGAGTGGGAGCGGTTCAAGGCCAGCGCCAGCCAGACCGACGCCATGGTGGCCGGGATCAACGCCGTGAAGGATGCCTTGAAGGGGGCGTCCGACGCGATGGAGGCTCACGCCCAACGGGCGGCCACCATCGCAGCCATGGAGAAAGCGGGCATCACCAAGCGCGTCAGCTACGACCCCATGACCGGGGATCGAACGGAGGGCTACGCGCAGGAGCAGATCGACGCCTACCTGGCTCGAATCGCCGCCGGGAACCGGCAGCGCGACGGGGCCTTTGCCGACCAGACGAACGCCGCCGAAG
This sequence comes from Nitratidesulfovibrio sp. HK-II, assembly GCF_003402415.2. NCBI lineage: Bacteria > Pseudomonadati > Thermodesulfobacteriota > Desulfovibrionia > Desulfovibrionales > Desulfovibrionaceae > Nitratidesulfovibrio > Nitratidesulfovibrio sp. HK-II. The sequence continues at coordinate 3,064,671 of NZ_AP036014.1, read as the reverse complement.
CGCTCGATGCCGCCCTGGGCAAGGCACGGCAGGCTGCCAACGCCTTTCTCAAGGACACGGACGCTGCGAAAATCCAGAAGATCAACGATTCCTACAACGAGACCGAGACCGCCATCACCCGTGTCATCGAACGCCTCCGGGATGCGGGGGAAAGCACGGACTATTGGGAGGGCAAGCTCACCGAGGCCGCCAGGGAACGCGACCGGCAGCTTGCCTCCGTGGGCAAGAACGAGGCTGCGGCGGCGGGGCGCGCGGCTGCTGCGCTGCGCGAGGTCAACGAGGCGCTGGCAGGCATCACCGGCGATGAGGCGCAGGCCGCGCAGCTTCGGTTCAGCAAGAATTTCGAGAAGTGGAAGAAGGACATCGGCTCGGTCACGCCGGAGATGGAACGCCTCAAGGCTGCGGCAGAGGAAGCGTTCGCCAAGGGCTTTGCCACGATTCAGGAGTATCGCAGCGCCCGAAAGGCGTTCCTTGACCAAGGGCGTGACCGGGAGACCGAGCTTTCGTTCTTGCGCAACGAGGTGGCGGCTCAGGCCGGGGGCAACCTCGACAAGTCCGAGATCGACCGCGCACGTGCCCTGGCCGAACTCGAAAACAAGCGCCGCGACTGGGAGAAGGTAGGCTCCCGCGAGGAGGTGGAAAAACAGGTGGCGCTTGAGGTCGAGCGCATCCACCTAACCACCGCCCAGCGCAACATGCAGGTGGAACAGCAGTTCTACCAGATGGCAGCCGGGTTGCTGAAGAACCGGGAGGATTTGCAGGCCCGCATTCTCGACCGCGAAATGTCGAACTACCGGAAGGTGGTTCAGGACAAGACCCTGCTCGCGGAAGTGGAAGCCCGGAAGATGCTCGAAATCTCGCAGGCCGGGAGCGACGGGGCCAAGTTGGCGTTCATCGAGTACGCCGAGGCTGCCAGCAACGCCGCGTCGCAGTGGAAGGAGGCCACCAAGAAGGCGCTGGACGGCATGGCAGATGCCATCACCGATTGGGCCATGGGCGCACAGGCCAACATCGAGGCCGTGGGCGAGGCTTTCGCGCGCATGATCATCAAGGCCCAGGTCGAGCAGAACATCACCGGGCCGCTCGCCAAGGCTTTCGGCAGCATCAATTGGGGCGGACTGTTCACCCCGTCGGCGCAGGGGAATGTGTTCAGCGGCCCCGGCATCTCGGCCTATCGCAACTCCGTCGTGAACAAGCCCACCCTGTTCCCCTTCGCCCATGGCATCGGCCTCATGGGCGAGGCGGGCGAGGAGGCCATCATGCCTCTTGGCCGTACCAGCCGGGGTGATCTCGGAGTGAAGGTGGCCGGAGGGACGGGCGGCATGCCCACGAAGTTCGAGGTCCGGGTGATCAACGAGGTCGGGCAGCCCGTGCAGGCCCGGCGCACGGAGATGCGCTTCGACCAGACCGCCGCCGTGATGACCATCTGGCTCAAGGGCTGGGCCAACAACACCATGGGCGTCCGTGACGCCGTGGCCAGCGGAGCTTGAGCATGAACGTCTGGCCTGACATCGTCGCGCCTTCGTCCATGTCCGGGGGGATTTTCGACCCGCTGGACGAGGCGAACATGGAGACCGGCGACGATGCTGCCCGGCCGCGTTTCTCGGTGCCCCGGCAGCAGCCCATGCGGCTGGAGTGGGCGGCCATGAGCTACGCCGACTTCGACACCCTTGTGGCATTCCATGCCAACCAGCGGTCCACGCCGTTCCTGTGGATGCGTCCGCGCACTGGTGCGCAGTGGGAGGCCCGTTTCGTGTCCAACGCCATCACGCATAACGAGTCGCGGGACACCCCCGGAAGGCTCGCCGTGCAATGCACCATCCAGCCTATTCGGCGCGTGGAGTGATCATGGCCACGCTCGCCCAGATCATCGAACGCAACCGCCGCCACGGGGGGAGTCCTTACTTGCTGTTTCTGGAAGTAGGGCTGCCCACCGGACGCACCATGCGTTTCGCGCGTGATCCTCAGTCGTGGGTATGGCCCCTGACCGATGCGCAGGTTGGCGACTTGGCCCAGCCTGGCGACGAAGTGGCCTTTGTCCTGCCGGAGGCGGGGGGGCTGACCTTCTCCGTGGGGGATGGTGAATGGAGCGGCTCGGTGGCTCTGGAGCGCGCCGACGGCGAGGCGTGGTTTGAGGTGGCGGTGTTCCATCGACGCAGCGAGGACACCCTCCAAGGGCAGCCCGCAGGCTCCTATCGACTGGTGGCCCGACCGGACTTCGGCGGCAAGGTTCGCGCCATTCTGGGGCCGGAAGAAACGCGGCTCTGGCAGGCCATGAATTTCGAGCATGAGGATTGGGCGGAAGGCGAGGGCGCGCGTCGGGGCACGCTGGCCCTCACGGTGTTCAACGCCGGTGGGGTGCCCCAGAAGTACGTCGAGGAGTTGGAGGACTGGCGGAAGCAGCATGGCCGGGTGTCGTGCAAGGTCCGGGTGCTGGTGGTCAACACGGCCCTGCTTGATGACCCGGAACCCACGCACGAGCTTGCCCTTGTTGACCTGGGCATTTCGATACCGGCCCCCGGCGACAAGGTGCACTTCACCCTCGGCACGCTCAACACCATGGGCCGCATGGTGCCGAGGCGGCGCATCATGCGGGACTATTGCAGTTGGCTGCGGTCGGATGAGTGCCCCCATGTGGCCACCTGCCGCCATACCGCCACCAACTGCAAGTTCATCGACCAGACGCTCGACCCTGGCCGGTTCGAGCGGTTCGGTGGGTTCCCGTTCATCGGGAAGGGGGCTCTCTTTGGCTAGCCTCGTGTTGCCCCAGGGGCAGGTCGAGCAGTTGCGGCATGTGCTGTCCGGGCAGTTCCGGCGGCGCGGCCGGGGTGAGATGTGCCCGGTGCGCCGGGTGCCCCTGTACGACTGCTGGGGCTTCGTGATGGCCCTGTCCGCTGTGTTCGGGCGTCGGGTGCCCAACATCGTTCCGCCTGCCTCTGCCGTTGATCGGCATGGCCTCTACGAGAGGGCGTTGCAAAGCGGCGAATGGAAGGTGTTAGCGGGACCGGAGCCGGGGGCCGTCGTGGCCCTGCGCACCAGCCTCCGCCATCGGGATTTCGTGGACCATGTGGGCGTGGTGTTCGATTCCTGTCGGTTCGCGCACATCCAGCGCAACATGCAGGTGCATGCGGATCGGCTGGATACCTCGCCCTATGCCAGGCTCATCGCCGGGTTTTACGTATGGAACGGGTGACCCCTGCCAACAACGCCGCGCCGTTCTTTCCGCCCGCAATGAAGGTGCGGGAGGACGACGTGCTGCTCGTGCTACACCTGAATTGCCTCGATCTCACGCAGGTGGTGAGCGAGTGGGTGGAGTGGCGACCGGGGCTGACCATTGCCGACATCCTTGATGAGCGGTGGCCCGAGGGCATGCTCATCGAGGAGGGGCTGGACCTACTCTTTTCCGTGAGCGGGCGTATCCTGTCCTTCGAGGAGGCGGAGCGCTACATCGTGCGGCCGGGTGACGGGTTATCCGTGGCCTTGGTGCCGGGCGACGGCGGCGGTGGGGGCTCGAACGCCATTGCCGTGGTTTCGATGATGGCGGTGATGATCGCGGCCCCGTATCTCGGGGGCATGATGGTTTCCGGAGCTTTGGGCATGCTCAGCGCCGAGACGGCCATCGGGCTTGCTGGTTCCGTGTCCACCCTGACGACGGTGGCCGCCGCAGGCATCGCCGTAGCGGGGGCCGTAGCCGTCAACGCCTTCATCCCCTCGGCCAAGCCGTCGCTGGGGCAAGGGTTGGGCCAGAATCCGATGGATAACTCGCCCACGTACGGGTTCAGCGCGCAGGCCAACCCCATGGAACCGGGGCGGCCGGTGCCCGTGCTCCAAGGCGAGAAGCGTAACCTCACCCCAACCAAGCTGACGCAGCACCTTTCGACCTCGGGTGACCGGCGGTTGTGGAACGGTCTTTTCCTCATCTCCGAGGGGCCGGTGGATGAGATTTTCGATGTCCGGATCGACGGGAACAAGGCTGACAACTATGAGGGGCTCGAAATCGACATCCGGCTCGGAATGGAAGGGCAGGACGTTCTCCCGTGGTTCAACGACGCGATCACCGAGCGGACCGAAGGGGTGACGGTCAAGCTCTCTACGGACTGGCACGAGGTGGTGCTGGACGGCACCGGCGTGCGCAAGTTGGGCTTCGGCGTGCAGTGCGCGTCCGGCCTCGGGTACGCCAATGACAAGGGCGGGCTGGACCCGGTGACGGTGAAGGTCCAGTTTCAGCACCGTCTCTACGGGGAGACGGAATGGGTGGACCTGGGCACGGTGTCGATTTCCGGGGCCAAGCGTGCCGCCATCATGCGCTACTACGAGTTCGAGGTGTCTGAGGGGAGGCATGAGGTGCGCTACCGGCACCCCACCGCGCCGCCGACCGGTGACCGGTACATCTCGGACACCTGGCTTGAATACACACACGAGATAGTGCCGGACGACTTCCGGTTGCCGCACTGCGCCTTGCTGGCGATCAGGGCGCTTCCCACGGACAAGCTCAATGGCAGCGCGCCGAAGGTCACGTGCAGCGCGAAGCGCATGACAGCCATGCTGCCGGACGGACAGGGCGGGGCCGTCAGCCGCGACATCAGCAACATGGCGTGGGCAGCTCTGGAGTTGATCACCAACACCCGCTGGGGCGCGGGCGAGCCCGTGGAAAGCATCGACGTTCCGTCGTTCGCGGAGGCCGCCGAGTGGTGCGAGCTCAAGGGACTGAAAGGCTCGATGTACTGGGACACCCAGTGCACTCTGGAAACCGCGCTCGGGTATCAGGGGCAGTTCGGGCGGTTCCTCGTGGATCGGGTGGGCGCGAAGATCGTGTGCATCAGCGACCGCCCCGTGGCCTTGCCGGATGCCGCGTTTCTGATCACCTCCGCCGACATTCTGCAAGGGACGCTGGGCCTCGAATACCCGAACTCGGATGACTTGGCCGACGGGTGCGAGATCACCTGGTTCGATCCGGAACGGGGCAAGCAGGTGGCTTTCGCCCCCGGCGACTTCTTCAACGCGGTGGTGGACCGACCGCCGACGGTGGCGCAGATCACCCTGTACCCTTGCAACAGCGATGAGGCGGCGCAGCGGGCGGGAGAGTACATCAATCGGTGCAACCGTTACCTGAGTCGCCGCGTGGACCTCACGTTGCTTTGGCGTGCTCTGGGGCCACACATCCGGCGCGGTTCGGTGATCCAGGTTGCGGCCGACCGGCTCATGGCCACGCAATCAGGCGTGGTTCTGTCGGCTACCGAGACCACGGTGAGGTTGAGCCGTCCGGTGCAGCTTGAGCCCGGCACCGCCTATGAGGTGCGCTTGGCGCACGTGGACGCCGCAGGGCCGGAGGAGGGCGTGGAGAAGGTCGAGGTGCGGCCCCTCGCCCCCGTGGCCGAACCGACGCTGGCCTATACACTGATACTCGCGGCTCCGTGGGAGCACGTGCCGTCTCCCGGCTGTTCCGCCGCCGTTGGTGAGGTGCAGCGCGTGACCCGTTGGTATCGGGTGCGCTCGCTGGGCCGCTCCAGCGATATGCGCGTGACGCTCAAGGCGTTGGAGTATGACGAGGCGGTTTATGTCGGCGAGGGCGTGGAGCCGCAGACCGACAGCGCGGCCAACCTGCCCGCCGTGGTGGGCCTCGTGGCCACGATCATCGACGCCAACGAGGACTTGGTGAGCAAGAAGCTCATCTCTCTGGCATGGCGAGGTACTGCTCTAGAGTGGCGGGTGTTCGTGCGCAGGCTGGGGGCCGATGCCGACGAGTGGGCATACCTCGGCAAGACTCCATACCCTTCGTTCCTCGCTCGCAATATCGAGGTCGGGCACATGTACCGCTTCGCGGTCACCCACACCGGCAGTGTGGCGGATGGTCTGGCCGTTGACGTGGACTACCAACTCAACACGCCCTCCGGGGCTATCCGGCCAGTGACGGTGATCGAAAACGGCGTGGAGGTGCCGCTCTACGCGTTGGTGAATGGTGAGCCGCAGCAGGTCATGGGGGTGTTCTGATGACGACGATGCACGGAGGGTTGAAAGGCCCTGACAACATGCACGTGCCCTATGCGTGGGAGTTCGCCAGCCAGGCGGCGCGCGAGACGGGCGTGGGCGTCGATGCCAGCGGTATCGGAAAGTTGGCTCGACAGTTGGACGACAATAGCCTGTGGATGCTGGTGGGCACGGACCCCATTACATGGAAAGCCGCCGGGGGAGGTTCGTCGTTTCCATCCGGTACGCGCATGCTGTTTCAACAGACCAGTGCGCCAACGGGGTGGACCAAGGACACGAGCCACAACGATAAGGCGTTGCGAGTGGTCAGCGGGGCTGTCGGCAGCGGGGGGAATGTTGATTTCTCCGTTGCGTTCGGCAGAACGTCTACTGACGCACATACTCTGACCCTAAGTCAGATTCCATCTCATGCGCATGGCGTGACATATACTGTGGAGGGTGGAGAAAGTGGGTCAGATACAAACAATCTATTTTGGCGATTTGGCCGGGGGACAAGCAGTAAAAGCACCGCAAATTCAGGCGGCGGAGGGGCGCACTCGCATGGCCTGGACATGCGTGTGAAGTTCGTGGACTTCATCATCGCCCAAAAGGACTAGCCATGAAGAAACAGGACAAGTGCCCGCTGAACGGGTTCAAGGCCTGCCGGGAAACATGCCGCTGGTACATCCAGTTGCGGGGCAAGCATCCACAGACTGAACAGGAAATCGACGAGTGGGGCTGCGCGGTCTCTTGGCTGCCCATTCTGCTCATCGAGAACGCTCAGGAAGTGCGCCAGGGTGCGGCGGCCGTGGAGTCGTTCCGCAACGAGATGGTGAAAGCCAGCGGGGCGACCATGGCCGGGATCGGCGAGATCGTGCGCCTTGCCAGCATGAGCACCCGGGAGCGGGGGATTGCAGGACATCAGCAGCAGGTGGAGGGCTAATTCATGCGACTGACCATCATTCGGGACGACAACGTGGTGATCGTGGACGGGCGCGCCCTGGCCGTGGACCTGTCCGGGTTGCCTGACAACCTGCATGCCGTGCAGTGGGACGGGCAGGCGGGCCATCTGGAGTTCAACGACGGCACTCCCAATGAGAAGCTGGAGGGCATCTCGGCTTGGCAGTCTGTGATCGATGCGTGGGAGACAGCGAGGCAAGCCGAGGATGCCCCCTCGCCGGAACCGGCACTTGAAGAGACCAAAGCTGCGAAGCTGGCGGAGATCGCCAGGGCCCATGATGCGGCCTTGGCGGGCCTTGTGGCGTTGTCGAACCCTGCGTCCGCCGTGGTGGCGGTGGAGGCTGCGTTGTTGGCCGCCAGCGATCCGGAAGGGCTTGATTATGCCCGGCAGCGGTTGGCCGAACAGCAGCGCGACCTTGCGGCGACTGTGGCAGCGGCGGGGCATGTCGAAGCGGTGGGGGGAGTAGAGATTGGATTCCCGGTGTAAGGTGACGTGTGAAACTAACAAGGCCCTCGGCGTCCGAGGGCCTTGTTGATTTGGAAATGGATCAGAAGGCACCTTTAGCTATTCTTAACATTAGGATCGCATATAGCTTGAGGTGCATCGGTGTCGAGTATCTCTTCAATGTATACAATTCTGCTTGTTGGGATAAAAAATGTTCGTGTAGAACCGTTTTTTGATGTCACGTGTATTCCATTTTGGCTGTAAAATATTTTATCATGCGTGTTTGATATTAGTTCACATCCGTTTATGTTTGTATGTATTAATATCGCTATGTCTTTTGTGTCTGATTTTTTTATGACGTATATTGTTGAGAACGTGATTACAATTGTGACAGAAAGTGATAGAAAAATAGTTTTCGCAAGTGTTGTTAGTTTTATGTAGTATGATATGACTAGTGGTGATGCAGATAGTATTATTGACCCAAATAGTACTTTGTAGTCGTCTGGAAGCGATGCGGCGATGCTCATTGTTATGAAGCATATGAATGATGCGATAAATAGTATAGCTAGCAATTCTGGTGAATTATTAATGATGCGTTTGATTTTTGAGTTAGTTTTTTGTTTGTCGGCATCATGATTTGCGTTGTTTGTATTTATTCTTGTATTTATTTTTGATGAAAGTGATGCTGTTATTGATATTACAAAAGACCATATTATTATTACATATGTTATGTTTACGCCTAGTATCTGCTGTAGTGATATTTTTGTTATTATTGTCTCGTAGTTTGATATTCCTGAATTTGTTGTAACTATGATAATGTGTTTTATTAGAAAAAAAGCGAATGTTAAATACAGGGTTATGGTCGCAAATAGTGCAGAGACTTCACTGGCATTTGTAACGTGTTCGGGGTGAGAGGCGGTGGTGTTGGGAGTGGACATAGTCGCTCCGTTCGTTGCGTGGTGAATGAGAAACTCCCAGTGTGAGCCGGGAGTCTCGTGTTTTTGTGCGGTTGGCCTAGTCGTCCAGTCCGTGGGGGTTTGAGGGTCAACGCGAAATGCTGATCGGAAAAACTAGCTCCTTCCGCGTTCCGTCCTTGATGTCGAAGACCACCATCCTGAACTTCTGGTAGGGCTTCCAAGGCAGGTAGACGAATCCCTGGGCCATGTCGGTCGGGTAAATCACCTTGTCCTCGAAGGCATGCATGGCCAACTGCTTCTTGAATTCGAGGGTAAAGGAGTCGGACAGGCCGTGCGCGGTGCCTGCGGCGGTACCCGTGGTGCCGCCTATGATGGCCCCGGCTTGCGCTCCCGCCCCGGCGTCACCCCCAGCGGCCCCGATACCAGCACCGATCCCGGCCCCGATGACTGCTCCCGCGATAGCCCCGGCTGCTGCCCCTTGGACTGCCGTAGTGCCGATTGAGGACGAGCGGACCTTTTCGGCGGCGGTCCCGATAGTGAGCGCCACATCGTACGAGCCGTCCGGCTGCATGCCGAACATTTGCTGGTGGTTGATCTCGAACTCCTTGGTACCGGTGTGGCGTACGATGACGTGAACGGGCAGGATGTTCGCGGTCTTCATGTCGGTGCGGAAGATTTCCTTCGACTTTTCAACGGTATCGATTGGAACAACCGCTACGACCAAACCATCAATCTCTTGATGGTTGGCTATGGTTTCAGGGGATCGGAAGGATACGCTTTCGACCTTGAGGGGGGCCGCACAACCTGACAGGAGAAGGCCGGTTATCAGCAGCGAAATGAGAACGCGCATCTGCTACTCCTTCGAGGTCGCTTCAAGCGCCTTGAAGTAGTCGCGGAGATTTTGCGAGCGGTTCATTTGGCTCAAGAGATCGCCGATAGCCTTGTCGATGGCAGCGTCAAAGCCAGCGGCAAAGCCGCGCCCGGCCTCCTGGTAGGTGAGAATCTGTGCTTCCGTCACGCCGCCTGTCTGGTTGACCTGGCTGGTGCCCACCCACATGACTTTCCCGTCGGTGGCATCGACCAGTTCCGCGCGCAAGACGAGGCGCGTGTAACTTTCGGCACTGACCGTGGTGAACCCGGCCTTCACGTCCATCTTGGAGTCCATGTCCTGGAGCTCGACCCGCATGATGGTCTGAACGCCTTCTTTGCCTGCTCCATCATTCAGGATGTGCACTTCGCGGAACTGGTAGGCCATGGCCTTCACCAGCTTTACGGCAAGGGCCTTGCCGATGGCGAAGTCAAACTCGCCCATCTTGATCTTCTGGGACGCCTTGGCTTCCAGGAGCTTTGAAGAGATGTTCAGCCCGAGAGAAATGTCTCGATTCTTGATTACCTTCATGCTCGCGAAGGCATCATACCCGAGGCTGGAATTGAGGTCCGGGTTGACCTGGACCTTGGCGCAACCGGTGGTCAGCAGGATCGTTGCAAGAGCCGCAGCACAGAGAATTTTTTGAAACATTCTACCCTCCCGTATGTCAAAATGAGTAAAGGTGGGAGGAATTGTTAAGCTAGTCAGCAGGCGCTGACAACAGAAAAAGGCTCCCACTGGAGCCTTTTCAGTTCGTGTCGATGCGTCGTGGGCGTCGAGGGGGGATTACCAGCCGTTCTTCTTTTGCTGTTGCGTGCCGTAGGGACTGTACCCGCCCGAACCGCCATAGGGGTTGGAGTTGTAGGAGGGCTGTGTCTTTGTGCCCGGCTGGCCGGTGTAGGGATTGACGTTGCCCTTGGTGGACCAGTTGTTGTTGAAGTTGCCATCGGGGGCGGAACGTTGGTGCGGCTGCACGTATGTGCCGTCTCGGCGGGTGTAGCCGTTGACGTGGACATCGCGCGCAAACGCTGCTCCGGCGAGAGCGGTGAGCGAGAGAATTAGAAATAAGGCTAGAAACTTACGCATTCCCCACCTCCTTTTGCAAATCCCGTATCAGTGAATCTTTACAATCGGCAGTGGGGGATATCCTACTTCCAGGCGGGGGGACGTTATTTTCCCAACAATTCGCCTATGAGTTGGCGGTCCATCCCTCCCTCGATCTGGGCCTCGATGTCATCGGGGAGCGCCCAGAAGAAGTCGAGTTTGGACCGGCGTTCCACCTCGTCCACGCTCGCCGCATCGCTCTCAGCGGGTTTCCTGCCGGGCGTGTCTTGGTCAAAGATGAACGTGGCAACCCTGATAGGGGTGGGGCTGCCCTCCGGAGTGGGCACAGCGATGATGCGCCAATAGCCGCTGGGCACGGTGTGCTCTTCATCAGCCTTCGGCAGCTTCGGCATCTCCCGCTCGTACAGGGGGCCGGTCATGACAAAGATCGGGCCGCCATGCTTCGCGACATACTCGCGTTCGTCTTCTTCGAGCAGCCGCCATGCCTGCTGGTTCAGAAGCGCCTTCTGCGGGGTGATGTTGCTGAGGTAGTTGGTGTCCGCCCAGTTGGGCGTGCCCCGGAAGTTGGCGAGTGGAGCTTGATGCCCTCGGTCTACTTGGAGGGCCTCGTTGGCTCCGTCATAGTCAGGGGGCTCCAGGGTCTCTTCGGCAGGCAGCCACGGGTCCGCCTTCCACTTGCGCGAGGTCTTGGCTTCGCCTGTGACCGTGGCCGCATCAAGCTGATAGGCAACCCAGTCCGCCATCTTCGTGTCGCCATTCGAGGCCATCATGTAGATGTCCCGAATGAGGATGCGGGTGTGCGGTCCCGTGCCGCTGGGGACACCGAAGATGGTGTGGCGCCGCTCGGTAGCGGTCATCTGGGAGGCGAAGTCGTTGGCGGGTGCCTGCGAAGGGATGAGGAGCAGCAAGAGCGTGGCCCAAAGCCAGGCATTGCGGGAGTGGCGAGGGGACATGGCGCGCCTCCGGGGTGGAAGTGTTCCTCGCGATTAGCACGCTCTTCGGGCTAGAGGAAGGGCTATAGGATGCCGCAGGCGGAGAGTCTGCGGAGGAGGGCAATCTCCAACACCTCTTCGGTCGTGAACTGCCGACGCCCCCGTTCATCCCGGCACCCTGCGTCAGGGTATTGCCCGATAAGTGTTTTGCGTCTTAGTGTCGCCGGGTGCTCGCGGATGGCCGCAGCCAGTTCGGTGATCGAGTAGTAGCGCTTCTGCGGCAGGCCCAGTTCCTCAAGAGTGGGCAGTGGCACCAAGGGGAACGGCGGCGAGACCTCGAATCCAACCCGTGCGCTACCGTGCGGGTTGTCTGCAAGAACGGAAGCCGTATCCCTGCGGGTATCGCACCGACGACAGGCACACCTGCACCTGCCTTGGCCCGGCGGTGCAGCGCTATCGGGCGCGGCTTTCCGGCCCGCTGCTGGACCGCATCGACCTGCACGTGGAGGTGCCCGCCGTGCCCTACGAGGACTTGCGCGGCGGCCTGACCGGGAGCACGTCGGCCGAAATGCGCGCCCGCATCGGGGCGGCCCGCGCCGTGCAGTCGGCCCGTTACGCGGGGACCAACTGCCGCACCAACGCGGACCTGACCGGAAAACTGCTGGAAGAGCACTGCGCCCTCGGCCCGGACGAGCACGCCTTTCTGGAAGGAGCGGTGCACGCCCTGGCCCTGTCGGCGCGGGCGTACACGCGCATCCTGCGCATCGCGCGGACCATCGCGGACCTTGAATGGGCGGAGCGGGTGTTGGCCGACGGGCAGGACGCGGAATACGGAGGGGCGACTGGCGCGGCTGCGGACGTGGCGGAAGCGCGGCCGGAGCCCTCCGGGGGCGGCGACGTCCCCGAAGTCCCATTCATGGGCGTCGCCGGTCCCATCCGGGTGAGCCATCTGGCGGAGGCCATCAACTGCCGCGCGCTGGACCGCGAACGGCTGTAGGCGCAAGACGCCGCGCCCCGCGCGGCATGGCGAGACACAATCAACGCGGAGCCGGTCCGTATCCTGGGGGGATACATGGACAAGAAACGGTATTGCGTGCATGCCGCGCTGGGCAGTCGCGGCGAACGGCTGCGGCTGGTGCGGGTGCGCCCCGAACTTTGCGAATGCGCGCATGAGGCCGGAGCGGATGGAGCGGACGGGGCGGACGAGACCCTCGGAACCATGTCCGGCGTGACCGGCGCACCCGGCACATCAGTCGCATCAGTCGCATCAGTCGCATCCGGCACATCCGGCACCCTGCCGGGTGCGATGCCGGACGGCAGGGCGGGCGAAGGCAACGGGCTTTCCGTGTTCGCGGGTGAGGCCCCCCCGCATGGCGACGCGCACATCCTGCCGTTGCCCGGCGCGCGGCCGGTGGTGCTGGCCGAAGGGCTGACCGCCCCGCAGGCGGAGCGGTTGGCCGCGCTGCTGTCCGGCCTGGTGGACGCCGATGTTTCACGGTCCGGGGCGGCGGCCCCGGATGGTGCGGGGAACGGGGGCGTGGCCTGCATCGTTTCGCCAAACGGCGGGGCCAGGGGCATCGCCGTGCCGGAAGGCGCGCAGCGCAAGGCTCGGGCAGGGCTGGACCTGCTGCGCGAGGCGTTGCTTGCCGTCATGGCCTGCAACCCCGGCGGGCTCACCTGCGCGAACATGGCCCGGGCGCTGGGAGTCGGCGGCGAACGCCGCGCGGCCCCGGACACGGCTGCGAACCCGGCCGCAGGCCCGGCCGACGGCTCGCCCGGTGGCGCGGAACTTGTGGTGCGGGGGCTGCTGGAATTGCTGCGGGACGAGGGGGCGGTGCGGCCCGGCGGTACTCGCTGAACATGCGCCGTGGCGTACGGGAGTGAAGAGCGACGGGCCTTGCCGGTGTTCCGGAAAGGCCCGTTTGATGTTTGCCGCGCACGGCGCACGGAGGAATTGCCGACAGGCCGGGCTACTTCTTCCCGTTCTCCAGCCCCAGTTCGGACAGGGCGGCGGCAAGGTCGGCGCGTAGCAGCGGTTTCGCCAGCATCACCGACACCCCGGCCTCCTGGGCCGCGTCGCGCCCCAGCCCCTCGCTGAAGCCGGAACACAGCACCACCGGCAGGTCGGGCCGCAGGGCGCGCACCTGCCGGGTCAGTTCGGTGCCGGTCATGCCGGGCATGGTCTGGTCGGTCACCAGCAGCCGCCAGCTTGCCGGGTCGGCGCGAAAGCGTTCCAGGGCGTCCAGAGGGTTCGCCGTCACCACGGCCCGGTAGCCCAGTTTTTCCAGCATGGCCCCCATGATGGCCGCCAGCGGGGCCTCGTCGTCCACCACCAGCGCCGCGCCGCTGCCGCTGTGGGCGGAATCCGGCCCTGGCGCGGCCTCTTCGCCCGGCTGCGGGGCCAGCGGCAACAGCACCTCGAATTCCGTGCCCACCCCCACGGTGGACTGCACCGCCACGGCCCCGCCGTGGGCGGTGACGATGCCGTGCACCAGCGCAAGCCCCATGCCGGTGCCTTCGTCCGGCTTCTTGGTGGTGAAGAACGGGTCGAAGATGCTTTCCAGAATGTCGGCGGGAATGCCGTGGCCCGTGTCGCGCACGCGCAGCCGGGCATAGCCGCCGGGCGCGGGCAGCGAACGGGCGGCGGCCTCGTCCTCGTCCAGTTCCACCGCGTCCAGCGAAAGGTGCAGCACGCCGCCGTGTTCCTTCATGGCGTGGGCCGCGTTGCCGCACAGGTTCATGATCACCTGCTGCAACTGGCTCAGGTTGGCCAGCAGGGGGCCGGTATCGGCCAGGTCCAGCCGGATGTCCACGTTGGCGGGCAAGGTGGCGCGCAACAGCCGCACCGTTTCCTTGATGGGCGACAGCGGCGGCAGCGGCAGGCGCGAGGGTTCCTCCTGCCTGCTGAAGGTGAGGATCTGGCGGATCAGGTCGCGCGCGCGGCGTCCGGCGGCCAGCACCTCGGACAGGCGGCGATGCTGGGCGTCGCCCTCTTCCGTCTGGTCCAGGCTCATCTCGGTGTAGCCCATCATCACGCCAAGGATGTTGTTGAAATCGTGGGCGATGCCCCCGGCCAGCGTGCCGATGGCCTCCATCTTCTGGGCCTGGCGCAGGCGGGCTTCCAGCTGCTTGCGGCTGCTGATGTCATGGGCCACCAGCACCGAGCCGGGCGCGGCCCCGGTGCGGTCCGATTCGCCGTCGTACTGCCCGTCGGTGAGGAAGGGCGACAGGGTGACCAGAAAGTGCCCGCCAAGGTTCGGCAGGTACAGTTCCTCGGTGCGGCTTTCGCCCCAGGGCATGGCGCGGATGGCCGCGCACACGTCGTCGGACAGCACGCCCGCCCCCAGCACCTCGTTGCAGTGGCGGCCCACCATGTCCTTTGGGTGCAGGCCCAGCAGCCTGCCCAGGGCCATGTTGCTGCGCCGCACGCGTTGCCCGGCGTCCATGATCATGATCACGTCGGGCACGCTGTCGAAGGTTTTCTCCCACTCCTGCTTGGCGCGGATGATCATGTTCTCCACGGCCTTGCGGCGGTCGATGTCCTCCACCGTGCCTTCGATGCCGGAAATTTCGCCGGTGCCGCCGCGCTGCACGCGGGCGTTCACCGCAATCCAGAACATGGAGCCGTCGGCCCTGCGCGCCCTGGTCTCGAAGTCGCGCACTTCGCCCTCGTCCCGCAGCATGTTCAGCATGCGGTCCAGGGTGGCGCGGTCCAGAAAGCCGCCCGGCAGGTAGCCGTCCGCACCGTTAGGGCCGTCCGTGCCGTCAGGCCCGGCCGCGTCGTCAGGCCCGGCCCCGGCGTCCGCCGTGCCGGCGCTCCGGTCGCGGGCCAGGCCCGCCCGGATGGCCGCGAACAGCGCGTCCGTGGAGGGGTAGCCGAAGATTGCGGCAAAGGCGGGGTTGGCGCTCATCAGTTCGCCCCAGGGGCGGCAGCGGAAGATGCCGAGCACGGTGCTTTCCACCATGCCGCGCCACTGGCGGGCGTCGCGGTTTATCTCGCGCCAGTGCACGGACAGGGTGCGCCGCCGCTCCGCCTCGCGCACCAGGCGCATGAAGGCCGGTCCCAGATGCCAGTCGTCGGCGCAGAGCACCTCGTCCGCGCCTTCGCGCACGGCGTCCACGGCCATGGCCTCATCGGGCGCGGGGGTGACGAGCACGAAGGGCACGTCCTCGCGCACGGAACGCACCAGCATCAGCACTTCCTGCCAGGTCATGCCGGGGGCCTCGGATTCGGCCACCACCATGTCCCACGGCTCTTCGGTAATCAGGCGCGAAAGTTCAGGCGGCGTCTCGGCCAGCATGTACGAGGGCTCGAGGCCGCAGGCCGTGAGACGAGCCACCAGCGCGCGGGCGAATTCCTCCCACTCGGAGACGATGAGCAGGCTGAGGCGCGCGGGGCGCGGCCCCGCCAGGAGCGGTTCGGCCGAGGTGGAGGAAGCGGGGGGAGGAGATGCGGACATGGCTTCCCTGGGGCTGGCGGGATGGTGGCGGAGAGTGGCGGGCGCCGATCGCGTGGACTGCCCCGACTGCATCGGGCGCACGATGGCGGCTGGCCACTCCGGCGGCAGGGCGCACAGGGCGTCGCCCAAGGCGTCCGCCGTGCGGCCCATGATAGCAGAACGGGCCACGCCCGCAAACCGGGGTGGCCCGTCGTGCGCCGGTCCGCGTGGCCCCGGCGCGGAAGGTGCGGCAGGTCGCGCCACCGGTTCCGCCGGTTCATGATGTCCCGGATATCCCGGCTGGCCCGTTGGCACGGGCCAGCCGGGTTCGCCGGGCCAGCCGGAAGCCCCGGGACATCCGGGACATCCGGTACCGGCCACGGCGTCGTGCGCCTCGGGCGCGCAGTGCAGCGAAAGCCCCAGGCGCGGCATCATTTGCAGACGGCCCAGGGTTCGTTGACCATGCGTTCGCGCCCGGTAACGGTGATCTCCGGCGGCAGCAGGGAGCCCACCAGCGGCGTCAGCGGGGCGTAGCGGTAGTCCACCTGCACCTCCACGGTCTGGCAGGGGTCGCCGCCGCTGTCCTCGGTGGCGGCGCCGCTGGTGCCGTTGGGG
This sequence comes from Nitratidesulfovibrio sp. HK-II, assembly GCF_003402415.2. Taxonomy (NCBI): domain Bacteria; kingdom Pseudomonadati; phylum Thermodesulfobacteriota; class Desulfovibrionia; order Desulfovibrionales; family Desulfovibrionaceae; genus Nitratidesulfovibrio; species Nitratidesulfovibrio sp. HK-II. The sequence goes on along the minus strand of NZ_AP036014.1, from coordinate 3,048,463 downwards.
TAGCTGCGCACCTGGATGGTCACGCCCGTGCCCGTGGAGCCGGAAAGCACCTGGGTCAGCGGACGGGCCGCGTCCTTGATGAGCGCCACGCGGTTGCCGGTGTCGAAGCCTTCGCCGGTGACGGCGAAGCGCACCCCCACCTGCGCCGCCTTTTCCACCGTGGAGCGGGCGAAGAGGTTGTAGCCGAATTCCACCAGGCCGAAGAGCATGGCCAGCAGCACGGGCAGGATGAACGCCACCTCTAGGGCGCTGGCCCCGGCTTCATCGCGCCACGGGCGGTATTGCGATATGCGGCGTGCGCGCATGGTAGTCCTCCTTGCCGCGCTAGCGCAGCAGCCGCCAGCCAAGCTGCCGACCGATCTTCTTGAAGATCTCCTCGAGGTCGTAGGCCGAGGGGGCGTTGTAGTAGTGGTCGTCCGTGCCCGACTTGCTGGAGGCGATGGCCTTCATCAGGCTGATGTCCGTGGTGTCGGAATCGCCGTAGCGGATGGCGAAGATCTCGATGCCCTTGTCCTTGGCGATCTGCGCTTCGTTCAGCATGGCGGCGTTCAGCTTGCCGCCGTTCTCGCAGTGGGTGGTCATGTCGAACATGCCGTAGTAGGCGTTGGTCCAGTAGGCGTTGGGCGTGTAGCTGACGGCGTAGTTGCCGCCGCACTTGCCGTCTTCCGTATCGCCATCGGTGAGCACGATCATCACCTTGCGCATGTCCTTGTTGGACGATCCTTCGGTGAACGGGGCCTCGGGGGTGAGCACGTGGCGTCCCCACTTGATGCCTTCCGAGATGACGGTGCCAGAGGCGTCGCCCAGGGCGTCCTGCTCGGCTATGGCGTTGACGATGGTGGCGCGGTTGCCGGTCAGGGCCTGCACGCGGGGGATGCTGTCGCAGGTGTTCTTGGGCACGTTGAGCGACGAGCCCGTGGGGTAGCGGTACTTGGACAGCTTGTATTCCTCGAGAATCCACGAGGGAGCGAGGGTGCCGTCGGCGTTGCGGCAGCCGTCGGCCAGGCCGTCCACGTTGGCGGGAATGTGCACCTTGCCCCGGAACGGCACCAGCCCCACCTTGACCGACGTTTCCATGCCCTCGGGCATGATCAGTTCGGCAAGCTGGGTGGCGGCCGCGTTGGCCTGCTGGATGGCCGTACCCTTCATGGAGCCGGTGTTGTCGATGACGAAGACCACTTCCAGGTTGTTGTACCCGGCCGTGGCCTGGGCGCGCACCGTGGTGGAGCCGATGCCCAGCGCCCCCATGAAGATGGTGGGCACGGTGGCCTCGGCCTTCACGGTGACACTGCGTTCTTCGGTGCCGGGGGTGACGCCCTTCAACTGGGCGGTGGGATAGTTGGCGGCCATGTATTCATTCACGGCGGCCTGTACCAGCCCCTTGTCCAGTTGCGGGTCGTAGGGAAGTTGCAGACTGCCCGCCAGGGCCGCCGCGTCCACGGCGGATTGCAGGCGGTTGTGCGCGAGGTAGAGCATGCCCGAATCGATGCCAAGGCCGGCAAGGCCCAGCACCACGGGCAGCAGCACGGCCATCAGCATGGCCATGGAACCCCGCGTGCCACGCCACAGGCCGCGCGCGCGGGCGCGAAAACCGGCAGGCCGGGCCGCGTTACGGCGTGGGCATGCTGGTGCTTGCGGAAAACGTGATGAGCGCGTCATGGGGGTCTCCGTTGTAGGGATTGCTCGTGAATACCGACTTGTAGGCGTACTGCACGGTCACCGTGACCATCTGCTTGCCGGTGTCCTTGACGGCGGTGGCCGTCAGGGCGTTGGGATCAAGCGTGGTGGCCAGCGAGCGGACGAAGTTCTGCACGCCCGCCACGTCGTCGTTCATGACCACGTGGCGCGCGCCCGCGCGGCTGGCCTCGGTCAGGGCGGAGTAGGCGCGGATGGTGTTGCCTCCCTCCACCAGCACGTAGAGCAGCGCGGCGATGACCGGCAGCATCAGGGCCACTTCCAGGGCGGCAAGGCCGCGCTGGGCCAGCGCCCGCGCGGGCGGAAGGCGGCGCAGCCCCCTGCGCGCCTCGCCGGGCGGGGCCGGTGGCGGGATGGTGCGTGTTTCGAACATGGTTTCACTCCTTGCGATGGGTCGCCCCCCGGCGAATCCATCAGCGGTGCCCCCAACGGACAATGGCGGGCGCGGTGCGCCCCAAATTTCGTGCGGCGGCTAGTTGCCGTCGCGCAGTTCGCCTTCGCGCACGGCGGCCGGGGTGGCGCGGGCCTTCAGCGGCGTGGATGCCGGGGGCAGCGTCACCGGCGTGGCCACCCCGGGCGCGCCCTGCACGGGACCGACGCCCTTGGCGCCCTTCGCGCCCGGCGCGCCGCTGGGTCCGGGCGCGGGACCGGCCATGGGCAGCGGGGCGGCGCTGGTGGACGCCGGGCCCTGCCCCTGCGCGATGCGCGCGGCCAGGCGGGCGCGCTTCAGGTTTTCCGCGGCGCGGGCGTAGTAGCGCGGCTCCACTTCCAGCGCGCGCTGCAGGTGGTACAGCGCCAGGGTGTGTTCGCCCTGCTGCGAAAGGTACACGCCCAGGTTGTTGTGCGCGGCGGCCTCGCCCCCGGCGTTGCGGAAGGCTTCGTAGGCCTCGTCGTAGCGGCCCAGACGGCACAGCGAGAGGCCCATGTTGTTCCATACCCGGCTGCCGGGCGCGCCGTAGGTGATGGCCGCGCGGAAGTGGTCCACGGCGGCGGCGTCGTTGCCCAGCATGGCCTGCGCGATGCCGGTGTTGTTGTGCAGTTCGCCCGAGCGGGGCATCTGCTCCAGCGCGCGCAGGAACAGGGTCAGGGCCTTGTCCGGCTGCCCCTGATAGTTGTGGATGGCCCCCAGGTGGCTGGCCGCCCCCGCCAGGCGCGGTTCCAGCACCAGCGCCCGTTCGAAGCGTTCCCCGGCCTCGGTGAAGTTGCCCTCGGCAAAGCTGAGCATGCCCGCCGTTTCCCATGCGCGGGCGTTGGCCGGGGCCAGGGCCAGAGCGGCGTCGATGTCGGGCCTTGCCTCGGCGGTGACGCCCCGCGCCAGCAGCAGCGCCCCGCGCTGGTAGCGGGCCTCGGCCAGCTTGGGATCAAGCTGGCAGGCGCGGCTGAACTGCTCGAAGGCCAGTTCCGACCGGTTCTGGGAAAGGAAGGCCATGCCGCGTTGCAGGTGCTCTTGAGCGTTCATGGCATCGCCCTGCGGGGTGGGCTTTACCCCTTCGCCGTCGTGCAGCAGGTCCTTGCCGCTGTGGTAGCGTTCCATCAGCGAAAGGTTCGAGCCCCTGGTGGGCTGCTGCGCGCCGCAACCGGCAAGCAGCAGGGCGCAGAGCGCCAGCAGGGCGAGGGCGGGACGGGTGGCGGTGCGGGCGGTCATGGCGTTTTCCTTCATGTTTGCAAACCGGGAGATGTTTACTTCCTGCCCCGGCTGGGGATTTCGTTCGCTGCAATCATTGCCCCATCTGCGCGAAGACCTGCATCAGCTTGATGAACGCGGGCCCCATGATGGTCACGAACAGGGCCGGAAGAATGCAGAACACCAGAGGGAACAGCAGTTTCACCGGCATCTTGGCGGCGATTTCCTCGGCCCGTTGGAAGCGCGTGGTGCGCATGGTGTCGGAATAGACCCGCAGCGTGCTGGAAATGCTGGTGCCGAAGGCATCCGCCTGCACGATGAGCGTGACCAGGCTGTTCACGTCTTCCAGCGCCACGCGCGCGGCCAGGTTCTTCAGGGCTTCGGCGCGCGACTTGCCCGCGCGCAGTTCCAGGATGACCAGGTTCAGTTCCTCGGCCAGCACCGGGTTGGTGGCCATCATTTCTCGCGCCACGCGGGAGAAGGCCTGGTCCAGGCCCATGCCCGCCTCCACACAGACCACAAGCAGGTCCAGCGCGTCGGGCAGCGAGTTGGTGATGTCCAGCCTGCGGGCCTTGATGCGCTGCGAAAGCCACACGTTGGGCGCGTACAGGCCCACCACCGCCGGGCAGATGAACAGCAGCGCCACCATGCCGAGGGGGATGTTGTCGCCCGCCAGCAGGCGGACGATGAGGCCCAGCAGCAGCCCGCCGACGGTCAGCCCGGCCTTCACGCCCCAGAACACCAGCGGGGCGCGGCGGTTGCGAAAGCCCGCTCGCACCAGCGACATGCCCGCTTCGTTCAGTTCCTCGTCGCCGCCCTGCACCACCTTCTGGCCCAGCCGTTCGGCCACCGTGTTCAGCGCGCCCTTCAGGGCTGCCAGCGGGGAATCGGGCAGGGCCGGGGCGGCCGCGGCCACGGCGCGGGCGCCAACGGCATGCCGGGCAAGGCGGGTGTGCATGCGCTGCACCCGCTGGCGACTGCCGAACACGTCGCGCAGGGCCTGCGCGACCAGCAGCACCGCGCCGGAAGCCAGCACGGCGGCCAGCAGGGGGATCATGGATTCGTCGAACTGCATGGCGATTCCCCTATACCCGGATGGTGGTCATGCGCTTCAGCGCTATGCCGCCGATGGCCATCTGGAACAGCGATCCGGTGAGCAGCATGTTGCCTTCGGGCGTGGCGTACAGCGCGCTCATGAAGTCTGGGTTCAGCAGGTTGATGATGAACCCGATGCCGAAGGGCAGCACGAACAGGATCCACGCGGTCAGGCGGCCTTCGGCCGAAAGCACGCGCACCCGGCCCGCCAGTTTGAAGCGCTCGCGGATCAGCCGGGCGATGCTGGTGACGATTTCGGCCAGGTTGCCGCCCGTCTCGCGCTGGATGTTCACCGACACCACGAAGAACTTCAGGTCCGGGCAATCCACCCGGTGGGTGAGGTTGTACAGGGCGGCGTCGGCCGGGATGCCGAAGTTGATTTCGTCCAGGGTCTTCTGGAATTCCGGGCCGATGGGGTCGGCGAATTCGTCGGCCACCATGCGCATGCCCTGGTTGAAGGCGTGGCCCGCCTTCAGCGCGCGGGCGATGAGGTCCAGCGCGTCGGGCAACTGGCGCTGGAAGCGGCCCATGCGGGCGTTGCGCTTGCGCTGCACCCACAGGAAGGGCGCGTAGCCCAGGGCCAGCGGGGGCATCACCAGCAGGAACAGGTTGCCGACCAGCAGGTACATGACCAGAAAGCTCGCGGCCGCGCCCAGCACGGACGCCAGCAGCAGCACGCCCAGGGTGGCCCGCACCTGCGCCTGCTCCAGCGCGAGGTCCATCTTCTTGGTCCACGATTGGGCGGCCAGCAGGCGGTGCAGCCAGTCCACGTCGGACAGGGTGCGGCGGCGTTCCAGGTCCACCCGTTCCTGCCCGTCCTTGGCGCGCAGCAGATGCTCCATGCGCCGTCCCACCCGCTGCGCCGTGGCGCGGCGGCGGCCGTAGGCCAGGTCCAGCACGCCCATGACGAACACGAACATGGCGATGACCGAGAGCACGGCGATGACGAGCATCATGGCGAAATCCTTCCTGCCCTACTGGGCCAGGTCCGGGTCGAACAGCGCGCCGCCAAGCTCTATGCCCATGGCGGCCAGGCGCGGGGCGAAGCGCGGCCGGATGCCGCCGGAGCGGAACCGCCCCTGCACCTTGCCGTTCTCGTCCACGCCGGTCTGCTCGAAGGTGAAGATGTCCTGCATGGTGATGGCGTCGCCTTCCATGCCGGTGATTTCCGAAAGGCTGGTCATCTTGCGCGAGCCGTCGGACAGGCGCGAGACCTGGATGATCACGTCCACCGCCGACGCGATGTACCGCTTCAGCGACAGGGTGCCGATGTTCAGCCCGGCCATGGCCACCATGGTTTCGAGGCGCATCAGGCAGTCGCGGGGGGTGTTGGCGTGGATGGTGGTCAGCGAGCCGTCGTGGCCGGTGTTCATGGCCTGCAGCATGTCCAGCACTTCGCCGCTGCGCACTTCGCCCACGATGATGCGGTCGGGCCGCATGCGCAGGCAGTTCTTGACCAGGTCGCGTGCGGTGACCTGCCCGTGGCCTTCGATGTTGGCGGGCCGGGTTTCCAGCCGCACCACGTGGTCCTGCTTGAGTTGCAGTTCCGCCGCGTCCTCGATGGTCACGATGCGTTCGTCGTGCGGCACGAAGCGCGACAGGCAGTTGAGCATGGTGGTCTTGCCAGAGCCGGTGCCGCCCGAGACGATGATGTTCAGCCGGGCCTTGACGATGCCGCGCAGCACCTCGCCCATTTCGGGGGTGAGCGCGCCGAAGCGGATCAGGTCTTCCAGTTCCAGCGGGTCCTTGGAAAAGCGGCGGATGGACAGGCTGGGGCCGTCCAGGGCCAGCGGAGGGATGATGGCGTTGACGCGCGAACCGTCGGCCAGGCGGGCGTCCACCATGGGCGAGGCTTCGTCCACGCGGCGGCCGATGCGGGCCACGATGCGGTCGATGATCTTGCGCAGGTGGTCGTCGTCCAGGAAGCGGGTGTTGACCCGGATCAGCTTGCCGCGCCGTTCCACGTAGACCATGCGGTAGTTGTTCACGAGGATGTCGTTGACCGTGGGGTCGCGCAGCAGGGGTTCCAGCGGGCCAAGGCCCATGACCTCGTCGCGGATGTCCTCTACCAGCTGGCGCTGTTCCTGCGCGTTGAGCGGGGCCTGCCGGAATTCCTCGCGCAGCAGCTTTTCCACCAGGCGCGAAATTTCGGCGGCCAGCCTGTCGGGCGGCAGCGATTCGGCGGCGGCGAGGTCCATCATCTCCAGCAGGCGGTCCTGCAGGCGGGCGCGGATTTCGTAGTAGTGGTCGCCGTGCAGGGTCAGGGTGGTCACGTCGCACACCTGCTCCGCGCTGGCGGGCCGGGCGGCGGGCCGGGCCATGGGGCGGGACTTGCCAGGCTGGGAGGACTGGGAGGGCTGGGCTTCTGCGGCCTGGGCTTCCGCCGGGGGCTCGGCGCGGAATTCCACGCGAGATTCCGGGGCGGACACGGGCGAGGGCTCGGCAGCCGGTACGGAGGCGGCCTGGGGACGCGGTGCGTGAAACAGGGTGGCGTCGTTCAGCGGCACACGCGGAATGGCCTGTCCGGCGAGGTCGGCGTCATCGGTCAGCGGGGCGGCCATGCCGGATGTGGCGGAGGCGGCGGAAACATCGGTCAGATGGCTGAGGGAATTCAGGCCCGAGGCCCCCAGGCGCGGGGCGTGCGCCCCCTGCGGCTCAGGGGTGTTGCGGCCAAGGTCGTGCAGTTCACGCTGGACGTGGCCGTAGGCGTCGTCGTGCGTCGGCGCGGCGGCATCCGGCCCCATGGATTCGGGGGCCAGCGCGGGGGCGGGCTGCCGCCGCGTGGTGCGCATCAGTCGTTCGGCCAGTCTCATGGCTATCCCCTTGCGCCCTGCAGCAGTGCGCCGTGCGGCAGCAGACCGTCCCGGTCACGTTCCGGGCCGCGTTCCATGCCGCGCCGATTGGGTTCGTGCGTGTCGTCGCCCTTGCGGTGCAGCAGCCGGGCGAACAGGCCGCCCGCCTTCATGCCGGGGGCCGCGCCGCCGTTGCCGGAGGCTGGGGCGGCAGGGGCCAGGCGTTCGGCCAGCTTGGCCAGCGAGCGGGCGGCCACCGAGCGGGGCGCGGCCTCGCACAGGGGCACGCCCTGGTTGATGGCGGCAACGGCCGCGCCGTAGTCGTCGCCCACGGTGGCGAAGACCTTGCGTTCCAGCAGGCGCTCGGCCTCGGTCAGGTCCACCCCGGCCTGGGCCGACATGCGGTTGACCACCAGTTGGATGCGCGCTGCCACGGAAGGCGCGACGGCGGCCACGTCGTCCAGCAGGCGGCGGGCCCCGGCCAGCGCGGGCAGGGCCAGGTCGGTGACCAGCAGGATGGTTTCCGCCTCCTGCATGGATACCAGGGCCAGTTCGTCGGCGTAGGGGCCGCCGTCCACCACGGTGACGGCGTACTGCGCGCGGGCGAGGTCGAGCACGGCCTTCACCGCGCGGGGGCTGATGGCGTTCAGGTCGTCGCCCGCGTCGGGCGAGGCGTACACCTCAAGGCCGCTGGCGTGCCGTTCGGCCAGGCTGCGCAGGAAGGTGGCGTCCAGGCGGCCCAGGTTGCGCGCGCCGTCGGCCCAGGTGCGGGAATATTCCATGTCCAGAAACAGCGGCACGTCGCCCTGGGGCAGGCGCATGTCCATCAGGGCTGCCAGGGGCTGTGTGGCGGGGGCCGGAGCCGGAGCGCCGGTGGCCAGGGCCAGGCCGCCCATGGCCTGCACGTCGCGCGCGGCATTGGCGTTGCGCCCGTTCAGTTTGGCCAATCCCTTGCCCGCCTTCTTGCCGTCGGTCTCGGGGGCCTTGCCGGACAGGGCGCGCGCGGCCAGCACGGCCAGGTTGACGGCCACGGTGGTGGCCCCCACGCCGCCCTTGGCGCCCATGACATGGATGATCCGGCCGCCGACGGCGGGGGCGATGCTTGCCGCCGGGCTTGCCGCGCGGGCGGTGCGGCGGCGGCGGGCGTAGCCTTCCAGCGCGGCAAGCACTTCGTCCGAGCGGAACGGCTGGGACAGAAACTCGCTGACCCCCGCGCGCATGGCGCGGATGATCAGGTCCGGGTCCTTCTGGCGCGAGGTCACGAACACTTCGCCCACGCGCGGGTCGGACACCAGCGAGGCGATGGACTCGAAGTCGTCCTCCAGGTCGTCGCCCAGTTCCAGAATGACCAGACCGAGGTCGTCGGCTTCACCGGGGGTCACGAGGCGAAAGCCATCCTGCCGGGCGAGGACGCGGGTGAGTTCCTCGCGCGTGGCGAGGCGCTTGGTGACGAGGCAGACGGGATGGGTGATGCTCATGGCGGCCTCTTGCTATTTCGTGCCGATCTTGAGGCGGACGGCGTTGCTGTCGTCGGGCTTCTTTTCGCCTTCGCGCATGGTTTTCATGGCGCGCTCGGCCACGCGGCCGTCCAGGCCCACCACGGGGTCGTCATCCGCCGGGCCGGGGTTCAGGGTCTGGGCATCGCGCTGGGCGCGAAATGCCTCGCCCTGCTCGACCTTCCATTCGGAAATGGGAGATTCCCTGGAGGGCCCGGCGCAGCCCGCAAGGGCCATGCACGCGGCCAGCAGCAGGGCCGGAAGCAGGATGGCGGTACGTGAGGTGCGGATGCGTGCGGCGATCATGGCTTGCTCCCTTGCGCGTGGCCGGATCCGTAACCGGGAAGCACGTGTCCGAACTCGCCTTCCATGCCCGAGGGGGCATCGGCCGGGCTGCGAGCCGGGGTGTAGGCGGCGGGGGCGGTGATGGCCGGGGCCTCGCCCTCCATCTTGCCCTGCAGGAAGAATTCGAATTCCGAGGGCTCGCGAAAGCCGTCGGTGGGCAGCTTGGCCGTGGCGCCGTCCAGCGGCTTGGCCAGGCGCGGGGTGACGATGATGACCAGTTCCGTCTCGTTCTTCTGCCAGTTGCTGGAACGGAACAGCGTGCCCAGCAGGGGCACGTCGCCCAGCACCGGGTACTTCTTGATGTTCTCGCGCACTTCGTCGCGCAGCAGGCCCGCCACGGCAAAGCTCTGGCCGTCGGCCAACTCCACGGTGGTGGCGGCGCGCCGGGTGGAGATGGCGGGAATGGTGAACCCGTTGATTTCGATGACGTTGGCGTAGTCCAGCTCCGACACTTCGGGGCTTACGCGCATGCTGATCAGCTTGTCCGAGACCACCGTGGGGGTGAAGCCCAGGGTCACGCCGTACTTCTTGTACTCGATGGCCACGGTGCCCAGGCCCTGCGGCACGGGGATGGGTATCTCGCCCCCGGCCAGGAAGTCGGCGTTCTCGCCGCTGCGGCAGATCAGGGTCGGTTCTGCCAGCACCTTGACCAGGCCGTTCTGCTTCAGCACGTCCAGGAAGCCCATCAGGTTCACCTGGCCCGAGGTGATGCGGAACATGCCGTTGACGTTGGAACTGGGTATGGCCGCGCTGGGACCCACGTCCACCACGCCTTTCTGGCTGTCCAGGGTGAACAGCTGGCTGAGCATGGTGAAGGCGAAATCGTTGTTCCAGGCGTAGGTGAGGTCGATGCCCAGGCGCTCCAGCACCGTCTTGCGCATCTCGGCCACCTTCACTTCCAGCATCACCTGGTGCACGCCGCCCACCTGCATGAGGTTGGTCACCTTGTCCGGGGCGTACAGCCTGGCCATGTCCAGGGCGGTGGTCATGCCGGCGCTGCTGCGCACGGTGCCGGCCAGGGTGATGGATTCACCCACGGCCATGACCATGATGTCCTTTTCGTCGGGCAGCACCCGGTGCAGCATTTCCTTCAGCTGGGCCAGGTCCGGGGTGACCTGGATGTCGTAGACCTGGGTGATGGCCCCGGCCGCGTTCCACAGGGTGAGGGTGGTGCCGCCCGGCTTCTTGCCGGTGATGTAGACCTGCTGCGGGGACAGCACGACCACGCCCGCTATGCCTTCGTCGGCCACGGAAACCCGGGCCGCGGGCTGCGCGGTGCGCACCACCATGGACTTGCCCACGGCCAGCGGCACGGCCTGGGGCGGGGCATCGGCCAGGGCTGCCTGCGCCGTGGCCAGCAGAAGCGCCAGCAGCAGGACGGCCAGAAGGGCGGGACCGGCGGGGGCCGCCGCGCGGGTGGGGGATGCGGGGCGGCTCATTGTTCGAACCTCAGCGTTGAACGTTCGGTGCCGGAGATCATTTCCACCGTGGTCTCGCGGGTCTTGCGCACCGGCTTGCCCTCGGGGGTGCTGGTGAGCAGGGCCAGGGTGCCGGGCACGTCGGTGCCGGGGGTGAGCACCTTGGTGTCGTCCGCGGGGTTGCGCAGGGCGAAATGCAGTTCGCCGCGCGAGGCGGCAAGGGCCAGCGGCTCGGCCTGCTGGGGGGTAATTTCGAGCGTGTACACGTCCACCGACGAGGTGGAGGTGTCGTCGCCCTCCTGCTTCAGTTCGTTGCCGGTGGCCAGCACCCGCACGTTCTCGAGCACCAGCTTGGTGCGCGACTTGGACTTCTCGCGGGTTTCGTCGTCGATGGTCACCAGCACGTCCACGTGGTTGCCGGGGCGGATGAACCCGGAAAGGCCCAGGACCTTGTTGCCCTTCACGGCCACGGCGCGCATGCCCGGGGCGATCAGCGTGCTGACGCCGCCGTGCGCCTCGCCGTCCTGCAGCAGGCGGGCTTCGGTGATGGGCTCCCCTGCGGCCACCGGGGCGGAGAGCACGCGGCCCACGGGCATGGCGTCCTTGCCGAAGCCGCCGGAGGGCGCGCTGGCCTTCAGGAAGGGGGCGAGCTTCAGTTGCTCGGTCTTCAGCTTGGCGCCGCGCGGCACATCGGCGGCGGCCACCACCAGTTCAACCTGCTCGGGGGCGGCCACCTGGGGGGCGGCGGCGCGGTTCACCTGCATGAAGCGGAACACCAGCACGCCGGCCACCAGGGCCAGCACCAGCGCAAGGGAAATCTGGATGAGTGAGGAAGCGCGCATGGCGGCACCCCCCTACAGGATGGCGGCCCAGGCGGGCAGCAGCGAAGCCATGGCCGTGGGGAAGGCGGCCTGCGCGGTGGCGAGGCCGGTGCCCAGCGCGATGGCCACGCCGTAGCACAGCCGGGGCAGACGGGCATTGGCGGTGGCGGGCACGTAGTCGAAGCGGCCGGTGACGGCCAGCAGTTCCACCGAGACGCGCAGCGAGCGCAGCACGGCGCGCAGCTGCGGCAGGTGGAAGGCCAGCACGCCGAGGGCGTACACGCCGCCCGCGAGGCTGGTCCAGATGAAGGCGCGGAACACGGTCTCGGCGCCCAGGAAGGCTCCGGCGGCCGCCAGCAGCTTCACGTCGCCCGCGCCCATGACGCGCAGCAGGAAGGGGATGAGCATCAGGCCAAGGCCCAGGCCGAAGCCGGACAGGGAGAAGAGCAGGCCGTCCCAGGCGCCGGAAAGGCCGCCCGCGTGCGCGCCCAGCGCCGCGTTGCACACCACGCCCGCCAGCATGGCGGGAAAGGTGAGCCAGTTGGGAATGCGCATGGCGCGCAGGTCGGTGGCCACGGCCACCAGCAGTACGGCGGCGAGGGGGGCTGCAAGGATGGGGTTCATGGATGCTCTCCTCTTGTAACCTGGGGTGGCCGGGGAAACGGGGTGTCGTCGTTTCCGGGCGGACGGCCCTGGCGGCGTTGCCGTTTCGGGCGGGTTCTCCATCGCAAGGTCCGCGCTTTCGATGGCGAAGGGGCCGGGGGTTCGCCCCGGCCCCTCCGAGTGCAGCGGTGGCGGGGAGCCGATTCGCCGTCGCGGGGTGCTACGAGCCGGGGGTGGGCATCTTGGAGTCGATGTACGAGAAGGTGGAGCTCACCTTGGTGCCGAGGGCGGTGACGGCGGCAACGATGACGGCGGCGATGAGGGCTGCGATGAGGCCGTATTCCAGGGCGGTGGCGCCTTCTTCTTCACGGACGAGGGCGGTGATGGACTTCAGCATGATCTTACTCCTTTCGGGAATTTGCGCGATTATAAACGGGGGCTACGAGCCGGGGGTGGGCATCTTGGAATCGATGTACGAGAAGGTGGAGCTCACCTTGGTGCCGAGGGCGGTGACGGCGGCGACGATGACGGCGGCGATGAGGGCGGCGATGAGGCCGTATTCCAGGGCGGTGGCGCCTTCTTCATCATTGATCAGGCGGGCGATGATCTTCGACATGGCTGTTCTCCTGTGATTCGTTCGTTGATGTTTGCTGCGGTCGCGCCGTGGGCTACGAGCCGGGGGTGGGCATCTTGGAGTCGATGTACGAGAAAGTTGCGCTGACCTTGGTGCCGAGGGCGGTGACGGCGGCGACGATGACGGCGGCGATGAGGGCGGCGATGAGGCCGTATTCCAGGGCAGTGGCGCCTTCTTCGTCATGGATCAGGGTGGCGATGCGTTCAAACATGGTGTCTCTCCTGCGTGGGGGCTGTTGGTTGGCCGGGGGGCCGTTGTTGCTTCCCATTCAGCAACCCGCGTGCCAAGCTGCGTCATGCAAAACGTAATACGCGTTAACATTCTGAAACAGTGCGGAATATTTTTTAACATGCCCCTGAACGGGCTGTTAGAACGGGTGTAGCCGGGCTGGGCGGGGATGCGGCGGGACCAGGGACGGGGGCAGGAATCCACGAATCATAGAGTGGGGGATGCGGCGAAGCCGCGCGGAAGGACGGGCAGGGGCGGGAATCGTAACGGCGGGGCCGGGATGGATGCGAATCTAGGAATTGTGGAGTGGGCAGGACATGAGGGTGCGCGGGCGTGACGAAGGGCGCGCAACACGGGGCGGAACGGGGGGGGCGTCGGCATGCGGGGAATGGTGGCGGGGGGATGGCGTGCGAATGGCGGTGGCCGGGTCTGGACGGCCTGCGGAAGGCGCGGCGGGTGGAATCTAGGATTCGTGGATCAGGGGCAGCTCGTTGCGCGGCTTGATGCCGTGCTTCTGCAACTTGGCCCACAGGTTCTTGGGGGTCAGGCCCAGCAGCACGGCGGCCTCTGTCTGGCGGCCTTCGGCGCGGCGCAGGGCATCCAGCAGCAGGTTGCGCTCGACCATGCGCATGGTTTCGCGCAGGTCGATGGGGCCGGAAAGGGCCGCCCCCGCGAAAGTATGGGGCGGCGGCGCACAGACGGGCGTTGTGTCTTCAGTGTGCGTGGAAGCCGCTGCGGGAGGCAGGGGCGGGACGTCCGCGTCGGCGCTGGGTGGGGGGGCAGCGCCCGTGGCCGCCTCCAGATACACGCCGGGCGCGCGGCCCAGGGCGCGGTCCACGTCGGGGGCGTCGATGGGGCCTTCGGCGGCGATGGCGGCGCGCTCGATGACGTTGGCCAACTGGCGCACGTTGCCCGGCCAGTCGTAGGCGCACAGGGCGGCCACGGCCGCCGGGGTCAGCCCGTGCACCGGCAGGCCCAGGGTGCCCTGCAGCCGCCGCACCACGTGCTGGGCCAGCAGGGGGATGTCCTCCTTGCGGTTGCGCAGGGGGGGCAGATGCACCACGGCCACGCCCAGGCGGTAGTACAGGTCTTCGCGGAAGGCCTTTTCGCGCACCCTGTCGGCCAGGTTCTGGTTGGTGGCGGCGATGAGCCGCACGTCCAGCGAAACGGGCCTGCGGCCGCCCAGGCGCTCAACCTGCTTCTGCTCCACCACCCGCAGCAGCTTGGGCTGGATGGCCAGGGGCATGTCGCCTATTTCGTCCAGCAGCAGGGTGCCGCCCTGGGCCAGTTCGAACTTGCCGGGCTGGGCGGATGCCGCGCCGGTGAACGCGCCCTTCTCGTGGCCGAACAGTTCGTTTTCAAAAAGGTGTTCGGGAATGGCGGCGCAGTTCACCTTGATGAACGGGGCGGCCGCGCGGGGCGAGAGCGCCCGGATGGTGTCCGACGCCAGTTCCTTGCCGGTGCCCGATTCGCCCATGATCAGCACGGTGGTGTCCAGCGGGGCCACCTTTTCGATGAGCGCCTTCACCTCCATGATGGCCCGGCTTTCGCCGATGATGCGGCTGGCCGGGCCGTCGCGGCGCAGCGAATCGCGCAGGGCGGCGATTTCGGCCTGCAGGCGGCGCTTTTCCATGGCCCGGCGGATGACGATGTCCATTTCCTTCAGGCTGAAGGGCTTGGCGAACACGTCGTAGGCGCCCAGCTTCACGGCCTCCAGCGCCAGTTCGCGCGTGGAGAAGGCGGTCATGACGATGATGTCGGTGCCGGGTGCGGCGGCCAGCAGGTGGGGAATGGCCTCCACGCCGGACATGCCGGGCAGCATGACGTCGGACAGCACCAGGTCGAACCCGCCGCCGCGCAGCAGGGCAATGCCGTCCTCGGCGCGCCCGACCACGGTGACGCGGTGGCCGCGTTCCTCCAGCGCCTCGCGCAGCATGGACTGGAAGGCGGTGTCGTCTTCTATCAGCAGGATGTGGCCGCTCATGCGTTGCCGTTCGCCCGGATGCCGGTGGATGGGGCGGGGCGCGCGCCCCGTGGGTGGGCAGGTGCGCGTCCCTGCGCGGCGGCACGGCGGCGAGGCCGGACGTCGCGCGGACCGAGCAAGCGTACAACGGACCGCCGGGGAGGGCAAACGGTTAGATTTGCACGCCTGTCAGGGCATCCGCCTTGCGGCGGTCGGATGGCGGCTTGCGCGGTCCATGCGGCGTCCGGCAACCCGCGCGCGGGGATTTCCGTTCGGGCGCGGCGCAAGGGGTTGCCGCGCCTCGGGACGGTGGGGTAGGTGAGAGGCCCGGCCCGGGCCGGCCCGGACGGCCGCAGCCCGGCCCGCTGGCGGATCTGCCGACACGCCGTCCGTCACCGGGCCACTGCCGGCCGGACGTGCGCCAAACGTCCGCTGAACCCTGGTCAACCGGCCGTCCGCCGGACCCAACCACAGCCGCACAGGAGTTTTGCATGCAGCTTGGCCGCATGGCGCGCAGCGCCCTTCGCCCCATGATCGTCGGCACGGACGTGCAGGCCTTTCGCGAGCATTGCGGCGGCAGTCTTGGCGGGCTGTTCCACTGCATGCGCTACCTTGGCCCGCGCCTGTTGTGGGACGGCGGCACGGGCGAATTCGTGGACGAGGCGGGCTCGGCCGTGGCGGATCTGGACGCGCTGGCCGGGGAACTGGCCCAGCTGCGCGACGCCGTGGGAGTGGCCCTGACGGGGAGCCCATCCGCCGCCATCCCCGTGTCCATGGACGGCACGCTGCTGCGCGGCCAGGACGGTTCCGCCCATTACCGTATCTGCGACCTGATCCACCCGGACCTGCCGGTGTGGCGGCAGGTGAACCTGCTGGCCGACCTGTTCTGCCAGTTGGAACGCAGGGTACCCCACGTGCGCCCGGTACCGCACGAACATACCCCGGCCATGAAGACGGACACCCGCGTGGCCCGCTGGCTGGCCACCTGGAAGCGCCCCGGCTGCGGGGGCGTGCTGCTGAAGCGCCCCGAACTGGTCTACACCCCCGGACGGGAGACCCCGGACGCCTGTTCCGTCGCCATGCGCTAGACGCCTGCGGCGTCGTCATGCGCTAGACGCCTGCGGCGTCGTCATGCGCTGGACGCCTGCGGCGTCGTCATGCGCTGGACGCCTGCGGCGTTGTTTTCGGGTAATCGCCTGCGGCGTCGTCATGCGCCGACCGCACGCGGCCAGCGCCCTCGCTTGGCCATCCGCACCTATGGCCGACCACTGACAAGCCCCGGACTGTCCGCCCACCTTCCGCCGACCGTTTGTCTCGCACCGCGCGTCATGCCTCTGTGCCTGCATCCGGCATGTCTCCCGCCCCCGTCTTCCATGCGCCGGGCGTGCCCCGGCCGGGCCACCGCGCCCCGTTCTTCCGCCCCGATGATTGGCATGACGCACAGTTATCGTGTCAGAGGGATTGCTTTTCTTCGGCTTTTTCCG
Organism: Nitratidesulfovibrio sp. HK-II; assembly: GCF_003402415.2. Taxonomy (NCBI): domain Bacteria; kingdom Pseudomonadati; phylum Thermodesulfobacteriota; class Desulfovibrionia; order Desulfovibrionales; family Desulfovibrionaceae; genus Nitratidesulfovibrio; species Nitratidesulfovibrio sp. HK-II. The sequence continues at coordinate 3,032,265 of NZ_AP036014.1, read as the reverse complement.
CAAAATGTCGTTTAGCGGCCCGCATCCGACGCGGGCCGTCCGCTCGGGTTGACAATATCGTCGACAAAACATGTCCATCCACAGGGACGGTACCACGGCGGGACAGTCGTCCGCCGTGTCGCACCATGCGAAGAGGCGAGGAAAAGGTATCGGGGAAACAGTCTAGCGAGGAATCCGCGGGTTCCCGGGAGGTTTCGACATGAAACACGTGATCAAGGCGCTGACGCTCGCACTTGCCGCTTCGCTGCTCATGGCCGCCACGGCCTTTGCGGCGCCGGTGAAGATCGGCCTCATGTGCCCCCTGACCGGCAAGTGGGCCAGCGAAGGGCAGGACATGCGCAACATCGTCACCCTGCTCGCAGATGAACTGAACAAGGCCGGCGGCATCAACGGCAACAAGGTCGAGTTGGTCGTCGAGGACGACGGCGGCGACCCGCGCACCGCCGCCCTGGCCGCGCAGAAGCTGACCACCTCGGGCGTCATCGCCGCCATCGGCACCTACGGTTCGGCGGTCACCGAAGCCTCCCAGAGCATCTATGACGAAGCGGGCGTGGTGCAGATCGCCACCGGCTCCACCGCCGTGCGCCTGACCGAAAAGGGCCTGAAGCGCTTCCTGCGCACCGCCCCGCGCGACGACGAGCAGGGCATGGTCGCCGCCAAGCTGATCAAGGCCAAAGGCTACAAGGCCGTGGCGCTGCTGCACGACAACTCGTCCTACGCCAAGGGCCTGGCCGACGAGACCAAGGCGCTGCTGGACAAGGCCGGGACCAAGATCGTGTTCTACGACGCCCTCACCCCGGGCGAGCGCGACTACACCGCCATCCTCACCAAGCTGAAGGCCGCGAACCCCGACATCATCTTCTGCACCGGCTACTACCCCGAAGTGGGCATGCTGCTGCGCCAGAAGATGGAAATGAAGTGGAACGTGCCCATGATGGGCGGCGACGCCGCCAACCATGCCGACCTGGTGAAGATTTCCGGCAAGGAAGCGGCCAAGGGCTACTTCTTCCTCAGCCCTCCCGGACCGCAGGACCTGGACGCCCCGGCGGCCAAGTCGATGCTGACCGCCTACAAGGCCAAGTACAACGGCGTGCCCGGCTCCGTGTGGTCGGTGCTGGCCGGTGACGCGTTCAACGTCATCGTCGAGGCCGTGAAGTCCACCGGCAAGGCCGATTCGGCCGCCATCGCCGACTACCTGAAGACCAAGCTGAAGAACTACCCCGGCTTCACCGGTCAGATTTCCTTCAACGAGAAGGGCGACCGCGTGGGCGACCTGTACCGGGTGTACGAAGTGAACGCCAACGGCGAATTCATTCTGCAGCCGTAGGCACCGCATGCACGACGGGGCGGGCGCTGCCGCCCGCCCCGTTTCACCGACCGCCGTCCCTCCGCAGCATGGTGGGCATGGGCCGGCGGGCGGACGATGAAACCACGGGCCGCAAGGCCGTACCGGGGCGCAGCCGCCCCATCCGCAGGCGGACCCTTACCGGGGTCCGCGTTTCGCGCCGCGCGCCGCCGGGCCATCCGCCCGGGCCGCGAGCCAGCGGGGGAAGCAGCACAGGAACGTCTATGGAAGAATTCTTTCAGCAGTTGACCAACGGTCTTGCGGTGGGGGGCATCTACGCGCTCATCGCCTTGGGCTACACCATGGTCTATGGTGTGCTCAAACTCATAAATTTCGCGCATGGCGACCTGTTCACCATCGGGGCCTATCTCGGCTTCACGCTGTTCACCGCCTTCGGCCTCGCGGGCTGGGTATCCGGGCCGGGCGGCGTGGTGCTGGTGCTGGTCATGGTCATGGGGCTGGTGGCGCTGATCGGGTTTTTGCTCGAACGCGTGGCCTACCGCCCCCTGCGCTCTTCCAGCCGCCTGTCCGCCGTGGTTTCCGCGCTGGGGGCCTCCATTTTCTTCCAGAATGCGGTCATGCTCATTTTCGGGGCCAAGTTCCAGGTCTACCCCAACGACATCCGGCCCAGCTACGTGCTGTCCATCATGGGCATAGACGTGCCGCTGGTGCGCATCATGATGATCGCCGCCTCGCTGGCGCTGATGCTGGCGCTGTACTGGTTCACCCAGCGTACCCGCATCGGCGCGGCCATCCGGGCCACGGCCATTGACCAGGGCGCGGCCAAGCTCATGGGCATCGACGTGAACCGGGTGATCTCGCTGGTGTTCATGATCGGCCCGGCCCTTGGCGGCGTGGCCGGGGTGATGGTGGGGCTGTACTACGGCCAGGTGGACTTCACCATGGGCTGGGTCTACGGGCTGAAGGCCTTTACCGCCGCCATCCTTGGCGGCATCGGCAACATTCCGGGGGCCATGGTGGGCGGCCTTTTGCTGGGCGTCATCGAGGCGCTGGGCGCGGCCTACATCTCCATCGCGTGGAAGGACGCCATCGCGTTCCTGGTGCTCATCCTCATCCTGATCATCCGGCCCACGGGCCTGCTCGGCGAAAGGGTGGCCGACAAGATATGACGGTGTCGCGCACCACGAGCTATGCGGGCCTCGCGGTGGTGGTGGCGGTGCTGCCCCTGCTGCTGGACCCCTACTGGACCGACGTGTTCGTCAGCATCGGGCTGTATTCCGTGCTGGCGCTTTCGCTGAACATCATCCTGGGCCAGGCGGGCCTGTTCCACATGGGCCACGCGGCGTTCTACGCCGTGGGGGCCTACGTGACGGCCATCGCCAACACCATGTGGGGCGTGCCCGTGCTGTGGGCCATGCCCTTCGCCGGGTTGGCCGCCGCGCTGTTCGCCATGTTGGTGGCGCGGCCCATCATCCACTTGCGCGGCGACTATCTGCTCATCGTGACCATCGGCATCGTCGAGATCGTGCGCATCGCGCTGATCAACAACGTGTTCGGGCTCACCGGCGGGGCCAACGGCATCTTCGGCATCTCGCGGCCGACGGTGTTCGGGTTCAAGATCGCCAAACCCATCCATTTCTACTATCTGGTGTGGGCCTACGTGGCGTGCTCCATCCTGCTGTTCCGCAGGCTGGAGAATTCGCGCTTCGGCCGCGCCCTCAACTACATCAAGGAAGACGACACCGCCGCCGAGGGCAGCGGGGTGAACACCGCCTCGTACAAGCTGTGGGCCTTCGTGCTGGGTGCGTTCTGGGCGGGCATGACCGGCACCATCTACGCCGCGAAGATGACCATCATCTCGCCGGAATCGTTCTCGTTCTGGGAATCGGTGGTGCTTTTCGCCATCGTCATTCTGGGGGGCGGTTCCAACCGTGGCGTGCTGCTGGGGGCGTTTCTGCTCATCGGGCTGCCGGAGTTTTTCCGCGAATTCGCCAGCGCCCGCATGCTGGCCTTTGGCCTGGCCATGGTGGTGATGATGATCTTCCGGCCACAGGGCATGCTGCCGCCCATGCCGCGCTTCTACAAGTTGCCGGAGCGCATCCGCTGCGTGACCGGCAGGGACGGCGGCGCGGCCGCCGCCCAGGCGGGGGGTGAGGCATGAGCCTGCTTGCGCTGCGCAACCTGACCAAGACCTTTGGCGGCCTGGTGGCCGTGAACAGCGTGTCGTTCGACGTGGCCGAAGGGTCCATCGTCGGGCTCATCGGTCCCAACGGGGCGGGCAAGACCACGGTGTTCAACCTGATCACCGGCAACTACAAGCCCGATTCCGGCGACATCTTCTTCGACGGCCGCACCATCAAGGGGCTGCCCACGCATTCCATCGTGCAGATGGGCATCGCGCGCACGTTCCAGACCATCCGGCTGTTCCAGAACATGTCGGTCATCGAGAACGTGCTGGCGGGCTGCCACTGTCGCATGCAGTCGGGCATGCTGGCCGCCATGCTGCGCACCCCGGCCCAGAAGGCCGAGGAACGGCACGCGCTTACCCGGGCGGCGCGCGAACTGGATTTCGTGGGCCTGGCCGACGAGCACGCCAACCTGGCCAAGAACCTGTCGTACGGCAACCAGCGGCTGCTGGAGATCGCCCGCGCCCTGGCCACCGACCCGCGCTTCATCATTCTGGACGAACCTGCCGGAGGCATGAACGACCAGGAGACCGCGGCGCTCATCGACACCATCCGCGCCATCCGCGACCGGGGCATCACCGTGCTGCTCATCGAGCATGACATGAGCCTGGTCATGAAGGTGTGCGAAAAACTGGTGGTGCTGGAATACGGGGCGCTGCTGGCCGAGGGCGCGCCGGCGGCCATCAAGGACGATCCGCGCGTCATCGAGGCGTATCTTGGTGTTGATACAGATGATTAGTCCGGACTCCATGTTGCGTGGGCGGCACGGCCACCAGTCCGGAAACGGCGGTTACAGCCGCTTCCGGCGGATGATCGACAACTGTATTGCCGGAACATGCCCCCCCTGCGGGCCTTGGCTTTAACGGGTACCGGGAGAGACGATGTTTCTGGAATTGCGCGACCTGCATGTGAAGTACGGCAACGTCGAGGCCCTGCACGGCATCAACGTGCATGTGGACGAAGGCGAGATCGTGACCATTCTTGGCGCCAACGGCGCGGGCAAGACCACCACGCTGATGTCCATCAGCGGGCTGGTGCAGCCCAGCCAGGGCGGCATCTATTTCAAGGGCAAGGCCCTGCACGAGATGCCCAGCCACGCCGTGGTGCGCGAGGGCATCACCCAGTCGCCCGAGGGGCGGCGGGTGTTCGGCACCCTGACCGTGCTGGAGAACCTGAACCTTGGCGCGTTCACCAGCAACGACAAGGCCCGCATCGCCAGGACGCGGGAATGGATCTTCGAGCTGTTCCCCCGCCTGCACGAGCGCAAGGACCAGCTTGCGGGCACCCTGTCCGGCGGCGAGCAGCAGATGCTGGCCATTGGCCGCGCGCTCATGGGCAACCCCAAGGTGCTGCTGCTGGACGAGCCCTCGCTGGGCCTCGCGCCCATCCTGGTGAAGTCCATCTTCGAGACCGTGCGGGCCATCAACAAGACCGGCATGACCGTGGTGCTGGTGGAGCAGAACGCCCGCGCCGCGCTGAAGCTGGCCACGCGCGGCTACGTGCTGGAGGTGGGCCGGGTGGTCATGGAGGATTCGGCGGCGAACCTGCTGGCGAATCCGGAGGTGCAGGATGCGTATCTTGGCGGCTCCGGCCATTAGGGGCATTGCCACGCTGCGGTCTTTCGCCCTCTGGCTGCGTCAGATTTCGCTTTTTACTCCGGTCACGTACGGCAAGAGTACGCTCCCTTCGTAAAAAAGCTCATCTTCCTTGCCAGAGAACGAAATCCTCGCAGCGTGCCGCTTGGTGCCATGCAAGGTTGGAAAGACAAAAGGCGCTCCGGGAACGGGGCGCCTTTACTTTGGGCGGGGTGGACAGGAACTGTTCACCCCGCCAGATGGGCGGCAATGGTGCTCATGAGGTCCTGACGGGAGATGGGCTTGGTGAGCAGCCCGTTGCAGCCCGCTTCGGTACAGCGGCGCAGGTCCTCGTGGCGGTCGTGGGCGGTCAGGGCCACGATGGGCACCGGGGGGCGGCCCAGCAGGCGTTCTTCCTCGCGCATGGCGCGCACCGTGTCCGTGCCGTCCATGTCCGGCATCACCACGTCCATCAGCACGAGGTCCACGGGGTGTTCGCGAAAGATGCGCAGCGCCGCGTGGCCGGAATCGGCCTCCATGCAGCGCAGCGGCGTGTCGCGCAGCAGAAGCAGCAGCAGGGCGCGGTTGGGGGCGGCGTCATCGACGATGAGCACCGTTGCGGACGGAAGGGGAGCGGCGGTGGGGGTGGTCATCCAGAACTCCGGAAAGCGGGCCGTGGCCCGGCCCGGCTAAAGGGATGCCGGACGTGCGCTGCGGGCGGCGGTTGCAGTGGCGTTGGTCCGCCCGATATGTGTTTCGCATAGCGCATGAACGCCCGCACTCGCAAGGTGGGGTGCCGTGACGCCGCAGTTGCGGGAATGGTGCGGGGGGTGGCTTTTTCCGGCGCGTGCCGCCCCCTTTCGCGTGCCCGGCGCGTGCCGTCCCTTTGCATGTCTGACACGCCACCACGGCCTTCCTGCCTCTATTGCTTCTGTTGCCCCTTTTGCCCCTATTGCCCCTATTGCACGGAAGGGGGCGGCATGGCACATCCGTGCGGTCGGACGAACCCCCCTTCCTTTCACAGCATGCCCACGCGGCGCAGGAGCAGCACATGGTCACCATCGGCACCCCCAACACCCCTTCCGCAACCCGCATCCTGCTGCTCGGCTCCGGCGAACTGGGCCGCGAAGTGGCCATCGAGGCCATGCGCCTCGGCGTCGAGGTGATTGCCGTGGACCGCTACCCCAACGCCCCCGCCATGCAGGTGGCCCATCGCAGCCACGTGGTGTCCATGCTGGACGGCGCGGCCCTGCGCCGCATCATCGAGGCGGAGCGCCCCCACTGCATCGTGCCCGAGATCGAGGCCATCGCCACGGAAACCCTGCTGGAACTGGAGCAGGAGGGCTTCCGCGTGGTGCCCACGGCCCGCGCCGCCCGCCTGACCATGGACCGCGAAGGCATCCGCCGCCTGGCGGCGGAGGAACTGGGCCTGCCCACCTCGCCCTACCGCTTCGCCGAAACCGAGGCGGAATACCGCGAGGCCGTGGCCGCCGTGGGCCTGCCCTGCGTGGTCAAGCCGGTGATGAGTTCGTCCGGCAAGGGGCAGAGCACCGTGCGCACCGAGGCCGACGTCATGAAGGCCTGGGACTACGCCCAGACCGGCGGCCGCGCGGGCGGCGGCAAGGTCATCGTGGAAGGCTTCGTGGACTTCGACTACGAAATCACCCAGCTCACCGTGCGCCACGCGGGCGGCACCACCTTCTGCGACCCCATCGGACATCTGCAGAAGGAGGGCGACTACCGCGAATCGTGGCAGCCGCAGCCCATGAGCCAGGGTGCCCTGGACGAGTCCCGGCGCATGGCCGGGGCCGTCACCGAGGCCCTTGGCGGGTGGGGCATCTTTGGCGTGGAATTGTTCATCAAGGGCGACAAGGTCTACTTCAGCGAAGTTTCGCCCCGCCCGCACGACACCGGGCTGGTGACGCTGATTTCCCAGAACCTCAGCGAATTCGCCCTGCACGCCCGGGCTATTCTGGGGCTGCCCGTGCCCGCGCTGCGCCAGAACGGCCCCGCCGCCTCGTGCGTGGTGCTGGCCGAGGGCGACAGCACGTTGCCCAGCTACCACGGCATCGAGGCCGCCCTGGCCGAGCCGGACACCGGACTGTGCCTGTTCGGCAAGCCCGAGGTGCACGGCAAGCGCCGCATGGGCGTGGCCCTGGCCCTTGGCGCAAACATAGAGGACGCCCGCGCAAAGGCACGCCGCGCCGCCGCCGCCGTGCAGGTGGAACTGTAGCCGCTGGCGCAAGCCGCATCCTGACGCATCGCATGCGCCCGCGCCGGGGGACCGGTGCGGGCGTTGTGCGTTGGCGTGGGGCGGGGCGAGACGCAACTGCGGGCCGGGGGAGGGCGGAGAGAGCGCAAGGCGGGACAGGCGAAGCTGGCGGGGGTGAGGGCCGCTTCTGGTGGAGCGGGCCTGCCGCGCGCTGCCCCGGAACTTGTGCGCGCCGCCCCCTTTTCAAACGTGCATCGCGCCGCTATGGTGCGCGCCATGCCGAACCAGACCGAAATTTCCACCGCCATGGCCCCGGCCGAAGCCCCGGCCCCCATTCCCGCCGAAGCCCCCGGCACCTTCCGCATCCACGCCACCGACGGCGCGGCCCGCACCGGCGTGCTGCACACCGCGCACGGCCCGGTGCGCACGCCCATCTTCATGCCCGTGGGTACCGTGGGCAGCGTGAAGGCCGTGGCCCCCGACGACCTGGACGCCATCGGGGCCGAGATCATCCTCGGCAACACCTACCACCTGTACCTGCGCCCCGGCGACGAACTGGTGGCCCGGCGCGGCGGCCTGCACGGGTTCAATGCCTGGAAAAAGCCCATCCTGACCGACAGCGGCGGCTTTCAGGTGTTCAGCCTGTCGGCCCTGCGCAAGATCACCGAGCAGGGGGTGGAGTTCCGTTCGCACCTCGACGGGTCCAAGCACCTGTTCACGCCCGAGAAGGTGGTGTCCATCCAGCGCAACCTGAATTCCGACATCATGATGGTGCTGGACGAGTGCGTGCCCTACGGCGCGGACAAGCCCTACACCGAAAAGTCGCTGGCCCTCACCACCCGCTGGGCGCAGCGCTGCCGCGACGCCTACCCCAAGGGCACGGCGGGCAACCTGCTGTTCGGCATTACCCAGGGCGGGTTCTTCAAGGACCTGCGCGAACGCTCCATCGGTGAGCTGACGCAGATCGACTTTGACGGCTTCGCGCTGGGCGGGCTGTCCGTGGGCGAATCCAAGCCGGAGATGATGGACATCCTGTACCACAGCGCGCCCCTGCTGCCCGCCGACAAGCCGCGCTACCTGATGGGCGTGGGCACCCCGCTGGACATCATCAACGGCATCGCCGCCGGGGTGGACATGTTCGACTGCGTGCTGCCCACCCGCAACGCGCGCAACGGCACGCTGTACACCTCGCTCGGCAAGATCAACATCAAGCGCAAGGAATTCGCCGAGGACGACGGACCGCTGGACCCGGCGTGCACCTGCTACGCCTGCCGCACCTTTTCGCGCGCCTACCTGCGCCACCTGTACGTGGCCAAGGAGTTGCTGGCCTTCCGCCTGAACTCGGTCCACAACCTGACGTACTTCCTGGACGTGGTGCGCGGCGCGCGCGCGGCCATCGCCGAGGGACGCTTTGCCGCGTACAAGGCCGGGTTCGAGGCCATCTACCCCGAGGAAGTGGTGGCGTAGCAACGGATGCAGCGGCGGCGCGCCTGCCACGGGCACGCCCGTTTGCCGCGACGAAAACAAGGGGCCGTCACGCATGCGCGTGGCGGCCCTTTTGCAACCTGTACGGGGATGGAAAGATTGCCGGGAGAGGGGCTAGGCGTCTTCAGGCGATGCCGCTGCGCGGTGCGGCTGCGCCGGGGAATCGTCCGCGCAGGTGGGCGTGGCCTGCGGGGCGCACACCCGGTTGCGGCCGCTTTCCTTGGCGCGCATCAGCATCTGGTCGGCGCGGCGCATCAGGTCGTCCAGCGAATCGTGCGCGCCCTTGTATTCCGACGCGCCGATGCTGACGGTGCAGCCCACCCACACGTCGCGCACGGCCACCGGGGCGTCCTCCACGGCGGCGCGGATGCGTTCGGCCGTGCGCAGGGCGCGGTCCAGCGCCGTTTCCGGCAGCAGCACGCCGAATTCCTCGCCGCCCAACCGGCCGATGAGGTCGTTTTCGCGCAGGGACAGGCCCATGACGTCGGTGATGTGGCGCAGCACCATGTCGCCCGCCTCGTGCCCCCAGGTGTCGTTGACGGCCTTGAAGTGGTCGGCGTCCAGCAGCAGCACCGACAGCGGGCGGCCGTAGCGCAGGGCGCGGGTTGCCTCGTCCTCCAGCCGGGCCATGAAGTGGCGGCGGTTGGACACCCCGGTCAGTTCGTCGGTGGTGGCCAGTTGCTCCAGGCGGCGGGTGTCCTCCACCTGCCCGGTCACGTCCAGGAAGAAGCCTTCCACCTCGGGCGCTTCGGGCGTGCCGGTGCGCCGGGCGTACAGCGAGACCCAGATGGCCTCACCCCCGCGCCGGTACCAGCGCAGCCGCTGGCCGGGCACCACCTCTCCGGCGGCAAGGTCGTCCAGCATGGCCTGGCGGTCCACGGGTTCGACGTACAGGGGGATCACGGAGTCGTCGAGCACGGCGCGGGCGTGGGGCACGTCGCGAAAGCCCAGCAGGGCCGCGCCGTGCTGGTTCATCACCAAAATGGAGCCGTCCCACGCGGTGCGAAAGATGCCGATGGGCGCGTTTTCCACCAGTTCGCGGTGCTGGCGTTCCGCGTCGCGCAGGGCGGCCTCCGCATCGCGTCGGGCCAGGACAAGCTCGTTCAGGTGGCGGTTCAGCGCGCCGAATTCGTCGTGGCCGGGGAACAGGTTGCGCACCGTGAAGTCGCCCTGGGCCACGCTGCGCATGTAGTCGGCCAGCAGCCCCACCCGGCCCGAGGCCCCCACGGTGGCCGTGACGAACAGCACGGCGAACAGCGTGAGCATACCGCCGATGGCGAGAATGGTGCCATAGCGGATGGGGGCCACGGCGTGCAGCAGTTCTTCCTGCGGCACCAGCAGCACCAGCCGCCAGCCGGGGCCGGGCACGGCCCGCACGGAAACCAGCACCGGTTCGCCGTCCACGTCGAGGTAGGTGTCGCCGTTGGCGGCATTTTCGCCGATGGTGCCGTTGGTGCCGTGCGCGGCATAGGTGCCCTTGGCCAAGCGGCGCAGGGGGGTGACGTCCTCGCGCTCCGCCAGTGCGGCCCCCAGCCCCGTGGCGGTCACGGTGCGCCCGTCGGCGGTGAGCACCAGCATGCCGCTGCCTTTCGGCAGGGCCACGCCGGAAAGGATGGTCCGCAACCCGTCGGTGGTGATGTCCAGGCCCAGCACCCCCCGTGGCTTGCCGCCGACCGGGTCGTCCACGGTGGCCACGGTGCTGACCACGGTCCTGCCGGTGATGAATTCGGTGTACGGGTCGGACCAGCCGACCACGCCGGGGTGTTCCATGGCCCGGCGAAACCACGGCCGGGTGCGCGCGTCGAAGTCGGGCGGCAGTTCGCGGGGGGGCTGGATGGCGTGGACGCGTCCGGAAAGGTCGGCGAAATAGACGAAGTAGGCCTCCGGCCGCAGTCGCAGGAAGCTGGCCCAACTGGCCATGAGCCCTTCGCGGTCGTAGGGCTGGCCCGTCAGGCAGGCCAGCATGCGCGGGTCCTGGCGCAGGCTGGCCACGGCGCGTGAATACTCGCCCGCGTACTGGCTGACGATGGCGTTGGCCAGGGTGTCGGCCTGCAGGGCCAGGGCGGATTCGGCCCCGCGCAGGATGACGTTTTTGGCGCGCACGTAGGAGAACGTCCCCAGCGCGACCAGCGTCAGGGACGAAAGGATGGCGAGAAGCAGCAACAGGCGTTGCCGTAAGGGGAAGACCCGCATGGCGGTCCTCGCGCCCGGCCCGGCCAGGGGTGCCCGGCGAGCGCATGGTCAGATCATGGCCGAAGGTGGCGGGAACTTACAGGATGGAGCGGCGTGCCGCAAGCAGCGTTAGCGCCCGTGAAACTGGCGGGCGCGAGGGCGGGCGGCGCGGGCCATGGGACGGGGAATGCGCGTGGGCATGCCGGGCATCCTGCCGCTCTTGCCCGTACGGTCGCAACTGGCCCCGTCGTGCCGGATCGGGCCGGAGATGGCCGAAGAGGGGCGGACAGGGGCGGACAGGGCCGGACAGGGGCGCAGCGCGTCGCGATGCCGTCAGCGCCGTCTCCGTCAGCCAGCTTCGCCAGCGCCGGTCTTTTCTTTTTTCGCGGCCACGTTGCCCGCATGGCGCGAGTCTGATAGGGAATGCACAAGGTCGGGTTCATCGCCTTCGCCCGCTGCCGCGCGTGAAGGAATGCCCGGTCCGCGCCGCGCCGTCGGGAGGGGAGCGGGGCATCCGCACGGCGGATGGCCCGGAACCGGTGGCCGTGCGTAGTCACGGCCGTTCACCGCCCGCGACACCCCAAAGGGGCAAGGGGGGTATCCATGTCCGACCTCTCCCGCAAGTCCGTCACGCCCGATTCCTCGGCCTCGCCCGGCCTGGCCGCCAGCCCCGCCGTTTCCGTCCCTGCTTCCGCGCCCGGCGGCAGCGGGGGCAACCTTCTGGCCAGGGCCAAGAGCCCGTACCTGCTCCAGCACGCCGCCAACCCCGTGCACTGGCTTCCGTGGGGCGACGAGGCCCTGCAACGCGCCCGCGACGAGGACAGGCCGCTGTTCGTCAGCATCGGGTATTCCACCTGCCACTGGTGCCACGTCATGGCCCACGAGTCGTTCGAGGACGACGAGGTGGCCCGCCTGCTCAATGACGCCTTCGTGTGCGTGAAGGTGGACCGCGAGGAACGCCCCGACATCGACGCCGCCTATATGGCCGCCTGCCAGATGCTGACCGGCACCGGCGGCTGGCCGCTGACCATCATCGCCCTGCCCGACGGGCGGCCCTTTTTCGCGGCCACGTACCTGCCCAAGCATTCGCGGCCCGGCCGCATCGGGCTCATGGACCTGGTGCCGCGCGTGCTGGCCGTGTGGCGCGACAAGCGCGGCGAGGTGCTTGATTCCGCCGAAAGCATCGTGGAACACGTGCGCCGCCACGCGGAGGCCATGCTGCGCCCGCCCGCCGACGGGCGCCTGCCCGGCGCGGGCACCCTGCACGCCGCCTGCGAGGCCATGGCCTCGGAATTCGACGCGGCCAGCGGCGGGTTCGGTTCCGCCCCCAAGTTTCCTTCGCCGCACAATCTGCTGTTCCTGCTGCGCTGGGCGCGCCGCAACGGTTACGGGGCCGGTTCGAGCGCGTCAGGTGCCGCCGCGCCAGGTTCCACCCAGGACGAGCCGGGCGGAGCCAAGGCCCTGCGCATGGCCGCGCAGACCCTGCGGGCCATCCGGCGCGGGGGCATCCACGACCACGTGGGCTACGGCTTTCACCGCTACTCCACCGACGCCCGCTGGCTGCTGCCCCACTTCGAGAAGATGCTCTACGACCAGGCCATGCTGATGCTGGCCTACGCCGAGGCGTGGCTGGCCACCGGCGACGGCGAATTCCGCCGCACGGCCGAGGAGACCGCCGCCTACGTGCTGCGCGACCTGACTTCGCCCGAGGGGGCCTTTTACAGCGCGGAGGACGCGGACAGCGAACTGGACGGCGTGCGCGGCGAGGGGCTGTTCTACACCTTCACCCTGGCGGACCTGAAGGCCGCCTGCGCGCCGCTCGATGTCGGCAGTGACGGGGACAGCGGCGGGGGCGCGAAGGCGGGCGAGGGGGCCATCTCCGACGCCGATCTCGCCGCGCGGGGCTTCGGCTGCACCGCCTACGGCAACTATGAGGACGAGGCCACCCGCAGCCGCACCGGCCGAAACGTGCTGCATCTGCCCCGCTCGCAGGAGGCGCTGGCGCGCGAGCTTGGCCTGCCCGCGCGAGAGGTGGAGGAGCGCCTGGAAGCGGCCCGCGCCGCGCTGTTCGACCTGCGGTCCACGCGGCCGCGTCCCCATCTGGACGACAAGGTGCTGGCCGACTGGAACGGCCTGGCCATCGCCGCCATGTCGCGCTGCGCGCAGGCCTTCGACGCGCCGCACCTGGCGGAGGCGGCGGCCGTGGCGGCCGACTTCGTGCTGACGCGCATGGTCACGCCGGAAGGCCGCCTGCTGCACCGCTGGCGCGACGGCGAGGCCGCCGTGCCCGGCCTGCTGGACGACTACGCCTTCATGATCTGGGGGCTGGTGGAGCTGTACGGAGCCACGGGCGAGGTGCGCTGGCTGCGCCGCGCCTTGCGCCTGCAAGAGGTGCAGGACACCTTCTTCCACGACCCCGAGGGGGGCGGCTACTGGATGACCCCGGCCGACGGCGACGCGCTGCTGGTGCGCCGCAAGGAAGGCCACGACGGCGCGCTGCCCTCGGGCAACGCCGCCGCGCTGTTCAACCTGCTGCGTCTTGCGCTGCTGCTGGGCAGGCCGGAATACGGCGAACGGGCGCGGGGCGTGCTGCGGGCCTTCGCCACGCAGGTGCGCCATCATCCCATCGGGTCCACCATGTTCCTGTGCGGGGTGGATTTCGCCCTCAGCGGCGGGCGCTCGGTCATCGTGGCGGGCGAGCCGGACCAGCCGGACACCGAGGCCATGCTGGCCGCCGTGCGGCGTACCTACGCCCCCACCACGGTGCTGCACCTGCGCACCAGCGACAACGCGCGCGACCTGGCCGCGCTGGTGCCCTTCACCGCGCACCTCGCCCCGGTGGAGGACCGCGCCACGGCCTGGCTGTGCGAGAATTACGCGTGTTCGCCGCCCATCACCGACCCGGCGGAACTGAAGGCCCGGCTGATGGCCGTGCGCCCCCTGGCGCAGGGGTAGGCCGGGACGTCTCGCGCCCGTAGCGTGTCCGTTGGGGCATGGCGCGCGGCAGGGAGTTGGCCGTGGCCAGGTTGCCCTGCGGCGGTTCCTGCGGGCAGGGGCGGCGGCGTTGCCGCAAGCCCGCGCGGAACAATGTGGTGTTGTGCGCGCAAACGGTACATTTCTTGATGTAATCAGGTGGGTTGCGATGGCGCTTGCGTTTCCCGCGCCAACCGGATACACCCCCATTCACGCTTGGTTTCGGATGACGACAGCAGGAGAGACCCCAGCCGGCGGCAAACGGCATGGGGCGCCGACGAAGTGAATCTTTCAGGCGAAAGGACTGCTGCCCGACGAGCCTCTGGAGAGCCTCCATCCGTGGAGCACCGAAGGAGCAAACCGCCCGTGTCCTCGCAGGGAACCGGGGCGGCGAAACTCTCAGGTAAAAGGACAGAGTGCCACGCGTGACTCCGGTCGGCATGCGCCCGCCGCGCCTCGTGCGCAGGCGGTTCCCGCCCGCGAGCCGGTCCTTCCGGCCGATCCCCGTGATCGGAATCGGCGGGCCGGAGTGCCGCCGGACACCCACCGTGCCCCCCAAGGCAGGTCCGCCCCGTGCGGACTGCCGTCCTCCGCTTCCACACCGGCTTTCCCGGCAGGCGAATCCGCCATGCTTTCCGTCGCCCTGGTGCCCGTACACCCGCGTCGGGAACGTGCGCATTCGTGTTCGCCGCATGAGTTCGTCCCAGATACGTGCCGGAATCCAGCGTGGTGGAACGTGCGCGCGGCGGCCCCGTCGCCGCCGCGCGGCACGTCCGTCAGGTTGCCGCCGCGTGGCGCGGCCGCAACGGCGAAGTTGGCAACGCCCTGTCTCCTGGGCGAGTCATGTGGTCGCAGGCCGAAGGGGCGGTCCCTTCGGCCTGTCGCCGTTTTCGGGTCTGGCAGGCAAACGCAAGGGTGTACTGTCAGCGCGCCACGGGCAGGTGGTGCAGCACGAAGTGGGGCAGGGGCGTCCACAACGGGGCGCGCGCACCGGCGGCGGCCAGCGCGTCGGCCGCCCAGGTGTTGCAGGTGCGCACGGGGCTGAAGCGGCCCGTGGCCTCGTAGAACAGGCTGTCCGGTCCATAGCTTGGGCCTTGCCCCGCATCGCCGTTGCCGGCATTTCCGGGGACCGGAATGGGCACGGGCCGTCCCGCCGCATCGCGGAGCAGGCTGGCCGCCACAAAGGCCACGAGCCCGCGATACCCTTGCCGCGCAAGGCGCAGCACACGGGTGTCCGCATCGGCCAGCGGGGGACCGGCCATCACGTCCACGTGCAGGGCGGCGGGGGCCAGGGCCAGCGCCCGCAGGGCCACGCCAGGGCGCACCTCGTCCCAGGTGGGGGTGGCCAGGTAGAATTCCCGCGCGCCCCAGCCCACGGCCAGGTGGGTCCGCGCCGTCAGCCGGGGCTGCCCTGCTGACGATGCGGCGGCATCCGCCGCCCCTTGCAGCCCCAGCAGTTCCGCGAGCCCCGTCTCTCCCTCCACGCGCGCGGGCAGCACGATGTCGGCGTGCACGCCGTTACTGATCACGTAGATGGTCACGGGCGGACCGTCCGGTGCGTCCCCTTCCTGCATTCCCCTGTTCCTGTCCTGCCCCGCTCCGGGTTCCGTTGCCGGTTCCGGGCCTTGCGCCGCGCCCGCCGCTCGCTCGCCGGGCGCGAGCAGGCAGCACGCGGGCAGGGGGGGGGCCTCCCTGGGGCGCGGCACCACGCCCAGCGCGGCCACGGCCAGCACGTATCCCGCCGCCAGCAGCGCAACGACGCGCACCGCCCAGAGCAGGGCGTGGCGCAGGGGGGGGCGTGGTCTGGCTGTGAGCAGTTGCTGGCGGAGCGGCATGGCGAATCCCGGCGACGGTTCGGGTGGGTTGCGGGCCCGAAAACATGGTATTCCGTAACCCGGCGGATTGCCAACGCATCAATGCGGCGCGGCGTGATATCGATGATAATCCATGGCGTTTTTTCGGAAAATAATTTCACGCGGGTGCCCGTTTTGGTGTACGCTGTCGGCAGGATTCTCTCCTCTCGTCCGCGTCGCGCAAGCGCCTCATGGCGGCAGGCCCGGCGGACGCGCGGTTCCCCCACACCTTCAAACCGCAGGAGTGGCGCCATGCAGGAGATCAGGCTGCATCGTAATGGACGCGAAGACCTCGTATTCATCGGCGAACACCTGGCGACCGTGGATGACCGGGAATGGATGGGCATCGCCCCCAACTGGTGGGAACTTGCCCTGTACCGTTCCGAAGCTGGGCGCCTTGTGCTGTCCTCGGTCTTCTACCTGAATTTTCCCCGGCATCGCGTGCTGCGGGGGGCCGTGGTGTTTCAGGACATCGCCGACGTGCGCGACTACGTGGTCAACGCGTGCAACGGCCCCTCGATGATCGCCGACGGTCTGCTGGGCCGGGCGCGCAGGCGCATCCGCCAACTGGACGACCCCGTTCCGCCGCTGCCGCGCTTTGCGTCGGTGGCCGATTACGAATCCTTTGGAGAACGCGAGATTCCCTATGCATGATGCGGGATGCACGACGAACGCCCCCCTGCCGTCGTCGGCACGGGGGCGTCATGCAACGGCGGCTTCGGCCGCCGTTTTTCATGGGGCAGGGGAGATGGGGGACGGCGCGGGGGGCGAGGCGCGCGGCCCCGGACCGGCTAGGCGGCGTGCGGTTCGGACACTGCCTGCACGTAGGGATGGAACTTGGTGTCGTCGTCCAGCATGTGCCGGGCCACCACCTCGTGGGCGATGACGCCAAGCGCCTCGCCCAGGGGCAACCCCTCGTTCTCGTAGCGCTCGGCCAGGTCGCCCGCCGCTTCCAGCAGGGTGGCGTGCAGTTCCGCGTGGTGCTCCGCGTCCGGGTATCCACGGCTGCGCAGCATGGCCTCTTCGTCACGAAAATGTTCGCCAAGGGCGGTGAGCAGTTCGTGGATGATGGCCAGGCACGCCGGGCGGGGGGCGTTGTCCAGAAAGGCGGCCAGCAGCCGGTTGACCATCTCGAACAGTTGGCGGTGCTGGGCGTCGATGCGCGCGTCGCCGCACTCGTAAGAGCAATTCCACCCCAGGCGCAGCAGTTCACCCGGCAGGCGCAGGCCCTCGTGCGGGCAGACCAGCGGGGGCAGGGCGGTGGACACCGTGTTCCGCCCTTCGGCCTTGGCCCGGTACAGGGCGCGGTCAGCCATTTCGATGATCTGGTCCGGCGCGGCATTGCGTCCGCCGCGCACCGTGGCCACGCCCACGCTGACGGTGACGCGCCCGGCCGGATCGTTGCCGGGGTGGGCCAGGCACAGGTCGGCAACGGCCCTGCGGATGCGTTCGGCCACCTGGGCCGCCCCCTGTTCCGGGGTGCCGGGCAGCACGCAGGCGAATTCCTCGCCGCCGTAGCGGGCCACCATGTCCGGCGCGCGGTGCACCACGGCGCGCAGGGCCTGCGCCACCGCCTGCAGGCACGCGTCGCCCGCGAGGTGGCCATGGGCGTCGTTGTAGGCCTTGAAGTGGTCCACATCGACCATGAGCAGCGACAGCACGTCCTCCGATCTCTGGGCCCGGCGCAGTTCCGTCTCCAGCATGCTGTCGAGCCTGCTTCTGTTGGACAGCCCGGTCAGCGGGTCGCACAGGGCTTTTTGCCGCCACATCTCGCCAACGTTGCCCGCGGCCAGCAACTGGCGGTTGTGCAGGGCCACCCCCAGGGTCACCAGCGTGGTGCCGCACAGGAAGGTGGCCAGCAGAAAGGCCGACTCGCCCGCGCTGGGCATCTGGAACGGACCAAGCCCGGTGGTGGCGGAATAGGCCACGGCCGTCATGGAGGGGACCAGGGCCAGCATCAGCCCGTTGAGGCGGGCATGGTAGGCCAGCAGCACCAACAGGGGCATGATGAAATGGATGCACCCGCCATATCCGTTGAAGGACAGGGCGAGGCACAGCAGGTTGCCGCCCAGCACGCCCGCAATCCAGCGGCACTCCTGCGGGGTGAGGCGTCGATGCGACGTCCAGGCCCGGTACAGGGGGTATACCAGCAGCACCCCCAGGCTCACCGCCATGACCAGGGTGGCGAACAGGTGTCCCGCCTCGCGCGGGGGGATGTAACCGCCCACGGCCTGCTGCGCCACGATGACCCCCGCCCCGGCCGAAGCGGCGGGCAGGCACACCGTGAGCACGGCGCGGAACAGGTCGGGCACGCTGTCGGGGGGCGCGGAGAAGACGCGCCGCAGGAGCATGGCGGCCATGCCGCCGGCAAGGGCGTCCGACGCGGCGGCGGACAGGGCGCAGGCAAGGGGCTGGGCGTGAAGCCCGGCGGGATCGGCCAGCAGGGACACGGCCAGTGAAAGGACGGCTATGAGCGGCATGGCCTGCCACCCGGCGCGCAGGCACGCCACCATGGCCACGCCCGCGCCCAGGCGCAGCGCCGTCATATTGTGCGCGCCCAGGGCAAAGACGTTGGCGTCCAGCCACGTGGCGGCGCAGTAGGCGGCAAGGGCGGCGAAAAGCCATGCGGGGCCTGCGGCGCGCAGGGAGGGCACGGGGGGGGCGGACACTGGACGATGCATGATGGAAGGCTATACGCGATTTCCGGCGCGCGGCAAGGTGGTGCGATGCCCTACACCCGGCCCCTTCCGGGCCGCGTGGATGCGCAAGCGCCCTGCCGGGAGCCGCTTGTGGCCCCCGCTGCGCGGGAAAAGGCGGCGGGATGAAATCAGGCGGTTTGGAAATGGTCAGTGATCATGATTGGTTGGGCGTATATTCAAGACTGTGGGGGCAAGCCCCCATGTGGCATGTCTCCCACCCCCATGCCGATGTCAGGGAACCCCTGATTCGCCAAGGTACACCGACGACACGGCGGGGATGGTCCGCACCACCTGCACCAGGGCGTGCCAGTCCAGTTCCTCGTTGGTGGCGATGCGCACCACTAGGCGGCAGCGGTCCGTGGCGGCGTCGCACTCGTAGACGGATACCTGCACGTCCTCGCAGCCGAAGCCGTTCAGGGTGGCCACCACCGCGTCGAAGGGGGCGGACCCGCCCGGCGAGGACACGGTGAGTGTGTAGTAGCGCAGGGCATGGGCCGCCACCCGGTGCATCTGCGGCGACAGGTAGACGATGCCCGTCACCACCAGCGCCGTGCACAGGGCGGGCACGTACATGCCGACGCCCACGGAAAGGCCCACCCCGGTCACCACCCACAGCATGGTGGCCGTGGTCAGCCCGCGCACCCGGCTCTTGCCCTTGAGAATGGCCCCGCCGCCGATGAACCCGATGCCCGACACGGCATACGAGGCCACGCGCGCGGCGTCGGCATGGGCGATGGTGGAAATGTACAGCGAAAGCTGGCCCAGCAGGCAGGCGGCCACCGCCACCAGCATGTTGGTGCGGAAGCCGGCGGCCTGGCCCTTGCGTTCCCGCTCGTAGCCCACCAGCCCCCCGAACGCGGCGGATGCCGCCAGCCGAAAGATGTCGGGCAGCAGGTCGTGGAATTGGGTGATGATTTCGTTCATGGTGCGCGACCTTGCGAAAGGTGCCCCCGAAGGGTGATGGCGCGTGCGGCGCTAACCGGCGGTGGCGCGAAAAAGCGTTGCGCTGGCTGGCGGTTGGGGGATGTCCGCCTATGCAACCTACGCCCCGCTGCGTGCGCTGTCCAGCCGGTGAGTGCGTGCGCCGGGCTACCCCCGCAATTGCAGAAACACCAGCCGGTCCAGCACGTCCAGCAGTTCCGCGTACAGGCCGCCGCTGGCCATGGGCGGGCCGAACAGGGCGGCGCGCTGTTCCTTCAGGCTCTGGCGCGAGACGGTTTCCGGAAAGGTCTTGGACAGGGTCATGGCCAGCCGCTCGGCAAGCAGGTAGCCGGTGACGCCCTTGTGGAACAGGGCCAGCCGGTCGAGGAAGGATCGCCGGTGGGCGTTCCAGTAGTCTACGGCGGCGGGCGTGGGGGGGGTGGACACGGCAGTGCACACCGCCGCGTGCAGGTTGTTCAGGTTGGCCCCGGGAATGCCCGCGCGCCAGCCGATGAGCCATGAATTGCGCCGGAAGAACAGGCAGTGGTTGATGCCGATGGTCACGATGTCGTCGAACAGCGCGCGGGCGCGCAGCAGGCCTTCGTCGTGCCAGCGGGCGGGCAGGGCGTCCAGTTCCCACGCGGGCACCAGCGGGTTCGTGGCGCGCAGGCCGCCGGGGGCGGCTGGGGGCGTCGGTCCGTCCGTCAGGCGTTCCACCAGGTGCGCCAGCCACAGGTTGGCCTCCGGCGATTCCGGCGTTTCCAGGTGGGTGTAGCTGAGGGTGTAGCTGCCCGCGCCGTACCCGCCATGCAGGATGCACGGCTGCCCGGCCAGAAAGGTGGGCCGCAGGCGGATGCCGTACAGGTCTTCCCATTCGGCGAAGGTGCCGGGGGGCAGGGTGTCCAGGGGCAGGTCGGCCACCCAGAAGTCGCCGCCCGGCTCGGTGTAGCGGGCCAGGATTTCCACGTCGTGGCCGTCTTCCGGCGCGAAGCGGCCGGGCCACCATACCGGCAGGGCGGGGCAGGCCGAAAGGTCGGCGGGGGTCAGCGGGTGCCCGGCGCTGACGGCTGCGTGGACGTGGCCGGACACGAAGTGCTGCATGCGGTCGGTGAACGACGCCCGCGACCACGGGCACAGCCCCAGGCCGTGCTCGCCGGTAAGGCCAAGGCCCGCGCCGCCGCAGAAGCCAAGGTAGCGGCCGCCCCCGACCACGTAGTCGCGCACGGCCTGCATGCCGGTTTCGCCCAGGGCGTCGGCCTTGAGGCGGGCGGTGCCGCCGGGCACCAGCAGCAGGGCGGGGGGATTGCGGGAAAGCAGGCCGTCGGCTATCTCTTGCGCCCGCACCAGCCGGTACGGCAGGCCCATGCTCTCGACCGCACGCCAGGCCAGCAGCCCCCAGACGTGGGATTCGTCCCAAAGTATGTGAAGGGTTGACATCTCTCTGCCGCTCATTAGGGTGGGGAAGCCGTTTTACCGGGGGCATCGCCGGGCCTTGCCGCCATGACGAAAACGTCCGCGCGGCATGCCCGGCGCGGCGTTTAGCCCGTGCCCGTGGCCATCGCGGGTGGCCGTCGCGGGCCGCCGCGCGCATCGCCCGCCGGTGCGGCACCCTACATCATCTTTTCCGGAGATTACAACATGTCGGACAACGCGCTGCCCAAGGGCTACGAGCCTCGGGACGTAGAATCCCGCTGGCGTGCCCACTGGGAGGGGAACAACACCTTCACCCCCGACCTGGACGCCCCCGGCGAACCCTTCTCCATCGTCATACCGCCGCCCAACGTCACCGGGGCCCTGCACATGGGCCACGCCCTCAACCTGACCATCCAGGACATCCTGTGCCGCCATGCCCGCCAGAAGGGCAAGAAGGTGCTGTGGGTGCCGGGCACCGACCATGCGGGCATCGCCACCCAGAACGTGGTGGAACGCGGGCTGGCCAAGGAAGGCAAGGGCCGCCACGACCTGGGCCGCGAGAAGTTCATCGAGCGGGTATGGGAATGGCGCGAGGAGTACGGCACCCGCATCCTGAACCAGATCCGCGCCATGGGCGCCTCGGTGGACTGGACGCGCGAGCGCTTCACCATGGACGAGGGCCTTTCGCGCGCGGTGCGCCAGGTGTTCGTGAAGCTGTACGACGACGGCCTGATCTACAAGGGCGACTACATCATCAACTGGTGCAACCGTTGCCACACCGCCCTTGCCGACGACGAGGTGGATCACCTGCCGCGCAAGGACCACCTGTGGCAGCTGCGCTACCCGCTGGCCGACGGCAGCGGTGAACTGGTCATCGCCACCACCCGCCCGGAAACCATGTTCGGCGACACCGCCGTGTGCGTGCACCCCGAGGACGAGCGCTACACCGCCTTCATCGGCAAGAAGGTGAAGCTGCCCCTGACGGACCGCGAGATTCCGGTCATCGCCGACAATTACGTGGACCGCGAATTCGGCACCGGCGCGCTGAAGGTCACCCCCTCGCACGACCACAACGACTGGGAACTGGGGCACCGCCACAAGCTGGAATTCCTGCAGGTCATCGACGAGGACGGCGTGATGAACGAACACGCCGGCATCTACGCGGGCCTGACCAAGGAAGAATGCCGCAAGCGCGTGGTGGCCGACCTTGCCGCCCAGGGCATTCTGGTCAAGGAAGAGGAACTGGACCACAGCGTGGGCCATTGCTACCGCTGCAAGTCGGTCATCGAGCCGCACGTGTCCACGCAATGGTTCGTGGCGGCCAGCAAGATGGCCCCGCGCGCCCGCGCCGCCGTGCCCGCCGCCACGCAGATCTTTCCCGACAACTGGGAAAAGACCTACTACAACTGGCTGGACAACATCCGCGACTGGTGCATCAGCCGCCAGATATGGTGGGGCCACCGCATTCCCGCGTGGACCTGCGATGACTGCGGCAAGCTCATCGTGGCCGTGGACGCCCCGGAACGCTGCGCCTGCGGTTCCGGCAACCTGACCCAGGACGAGGACGTGCTGGACACGTGGTTCTCGTCCGCGCTGTGGCCGTTCTCGACCATGGGATGGCCGGACGACACGCGCGAACTGAAGACCTTCTACCCCACCTCGGTGCTGGTCACCGGCTTCGACATCCTGTTCTTCTGGGTGGCCCGCATGATGATGATGGGGCTGCACTTCATGGACGAGGTGCCGTTCCGCCACGTGTACATCCACGCCCTGGTGCGCGACGCCGAAGGCCGCAAGATGTCGAAATCCACGGGCAACGTCATCGACCCGCTGGAAATGATCGACAAGTACGGCACCGACTCGCTGCGTTTCACCCTGGCGGCCTTCGCGGCCATGGGGCGCGACATCAAGCTGAGCGAGGAGCGCATCGAGGGGTACCGCCACTTCGTCAACAAGCTGTGGAACGCCGCGCGCTTCGCGCTGATGAACCTGCCCGACGACGCAGCGCCCGCCCCGGTGGACCTGGACACCGTGCAGGGGCTGCACCACCGCTGGATTCTGCACCGGCTGGAAGAGATGAAGGAATCCACCGACGCCGCCATCACGGGCTACCGCTTCAACGATGCGGCGCAGGGGCTGTACCGGTTCATCTGGAACGAGTTCTGCGACTGGTACCTGGAACTCATCAAGCCGGACATGCAGGCCGGGGGCGAACGCAAGGCCGCGGCGCAGCACGTGCTGCTCACCGTGCTGCGCGAAACGCTGACCCTGCTGCACCCCATCATGCCGTTCATCACGTCCGAAATCTGGGCGGCCCTGCCCGGCAACGCGGGCGCCGACCTTGCCGTGCAGCCCTTCCCCGCCGCGCGCCCCGGCTGCGTCCGGGCAGAGGACGCAGCGCGCATGGAACTGGTGCAGGGCGTCATCGGCGCTGTGCGCACCATCCGGGCGGAACTGAACATCGCGCCTTCGCTGCGCCTGACCGCCCTGGTGCGCACGGCCAACGAGCACGACCGGCAGGTGCTGGAAGAAAACCGCCAGATGCTGCTGGTGCTGGCCCGGCTGGAAAACGCCGAGTTCGGTCCCGCCATCGAGGCGCCCAGGGCATCCGCCAGCAACGTGGTGTCCGGCAACGAGGTCATCGTGCCGCTGACCGGCGCCGTGGACTTCGAGGCGGAGCTTGCCCGCCTGGACAAGGAACTGGGCAAGATCGAAAAGGATCTGGTGCAGGTGAACAAGAAGCTGGCCAACGAGAGCTTCGTGGACAAGGCCCCCGCCGAGGTGGTGGCCAAGGAGCGCGCCCGCGCCGGTGAGCTGGCCGACGCCAAGGCCAAGCTGGAGGCGTTGCAGCAGCGGTTCCGCGAGGCCATCGCGTAAGCGTCCCGCCCTGCCCGCACTGCCATCGGGCCGTGCGGGAACTGAATGGATATGCAGACGCCGCGCCGGGGCAACCGGCGCGGCGTTTTTGCGTGGTGGTGGGAACTATGGCAACAGCTTGGCCATGTCGATGACTTCGTCCACCAGGGCCAGGAACGAGGCGGCGAGTTCGAGCAGCCGCGTGAGATTTTTGATGTCGTCCACGGCTGCGTCCAGCCTTGCCTTGAACGCGCGGACCGCATCGACCTTCAGTTCAAGCTCCTTGCTTTCCTGGCGGAACAGCAAGCCCCCCACCAGCGTCGCGCGGTGGTTGAATTCCTGCATCTCCATCAGGATTTTCTGCGCATCTTCCGGGGACGCCACGGAATCCATGGATTCCGAAAGCTTCTGGACGTGCCCCAGCAGCATGGCGTGCAGTTCACGGAGTTGGGTATTCATGCTGTTCTCCCGATACTGTTATGGCGTTGTGGCCGTGGATACCAGTTGCCGGGCGAATGCCACCTCCTGGCGCAGTGTGGCGACGATGGTTTCCGCATCGGCCGTGCGCCCCTGTGCCGCCGCCGTGTGCAAATCGGCGAGGTCCAGCAGGGATGCGCGCAGTGCGGCGAGCGATGTATCGTGCGCCTGCCGGGAATCCAGCGCCTGTGCGTACTCGGCGGCGACTTTTCGCTTGTCGGCTCCGGGCGCGAGGAAGCGGACCTGATGTCCCGTGGCCTTGGTGGTCCAGTTGCTCCACATGGTCCCCCGCAGGCCGTTGGTGTGGTCCGAGCCCACCATGTCGGCCATGTGCCCGAGCACGTCGCGCACCGCCGGGTCGGCCGTGCGGGCCACCTCCAGCGCTTTTGCGTTGGAGGCCTGCCGGACGATGATGTTTCCCAGATGACCGATGGCCTCGTTGGCGGCCTGTGCGCCGCCGCCGGAGGATGGCGCAAGGGCGATGATGCGGTTGCCGAGGTTTGTCAGGTTCGTTTGCACACTCTCGCCCGAAGATGGGGATGCGAGCAGTTGCAGGGACGACGCGTACAGGGCCAGCGCATCAAGCGCCGCGCTCCAGCGGGCCTGGGATTCCGCGTCGAGCCCGGCCGCCACGTCGGATTCCGTCAGGCGGGAAAGAGTGACGGCCCTCTCCAGTTGCATCTCCCGGACAAAGGCATTGTAGTCCAGGAACAGCGCCTGCGAGTTCTGTCTGATTGTCGCCGCGCCCTCTTGAAACCTGGTTATGGATGTCTTGTCCACGGTGGCGCATCCGGCCAGCAGCATGGCGCAGCACAGTGCCAGCAGCGGGATGCGGGGAAACGTATCCATGCGACGGTTCATGGCCTCCTCCGGGTTGGGGTTGGCCGCAGGGGGCGCGGCGGCGCGGAGCGCACCCTTGGGATACGCAGGGGAAGAGTAACGTGCGGGGGGAGGGGGGTGCGACAGGGGGGCGAACGGTTTGGTATATCGCGTATAGAAAGCGCTATTGGGCTTGTCAACGGCATGAGAAACCGGGATAGGTCATGCGTGCGGCGGCGGCACGATGCCCTGTGCTGACAGTCCGGGCCACATATTCCGCCCATTCGTTTTCAGATACCGCAAGAGCCCCCGAGGAACACCCCATGACCGAACCCGCCCCCCTGCATCTCGTGGCCCCGTGCGGGCTGGACTGTTCGCGTTGCGTGAACTGTAGTGAAGGCCAGATAGCCGCCCATGCCAAGGCCATCCGCGACATCCTCGGCCCCAACTTCGCGCCGTTCGCCGAGCGGCTTGCGGCCATGAACCCGGCCCTGGCCGAGTACCCGGCCTTTGCCCGCGTGCTGGACGCGCTGGCGGAGGGTACGTGCCCCGGCTGCAAGACCGAGCGCCGCACCTGTCTGCCCACCTGCAAGGTGGCCGGGTGCGCCGCCGCGCGCGGGCTGGACTTTTGCGCCGACTGCGCGGACTACCCCTGCGTCGACACCGGCCTGCCGCCCCGGCTGGAGCAGAAGTGGCGCGCCTGCAACGACCACATCCGCGCGGCGGGGCGCGACGCCTTCCTGCGCGCCCTTGCCGAAACGCCCCGCTACCTGTAGGCTGCGGCGGTCGAAAAAGCGGGCATGCACGCAATGTCATGCGCGGTCGGGCGGGCGCGATGCTCCTTCCCTGTCCTGGCGTGGCCGGGTTGGTGCGTCGCCCGGGAGATTGTGGTTTTAAGCTGAAATACCGCAAAGATCTTTTGCGCGCCCACGCGCGGCGCGACACATACCGGAGGAAGGATGAAGGTCTATCTCATCGGCGCGGGGCCCGGCGACCCCGGCCTGCTCACGCTCAAGGGCAAGCGCATCCTCGAATCGGCGGACGTCATCGTTTACGACTACCTCGCCAACGACGCGTTCCTCGCCTATGCCAAGCCCGGCGCGGAAATCATCTACGTGGGCAAGAAGGGCGGCGACCACACCCTGTCGCAGGACGGCATCAACCGCCTGATCGTGGACAAGGCCAAGGAAGGCAAGACCGTGGCTCGCCTGAAGGGCGGCGACCCGTACATGTTCGGGCGCGGCGGCGAAGAGGCCGAAGAACTTCTGGATGCCGGGGTGCCCTTCGAGGAAGTGCCCGGCGTCACCAGCGCCGTGGCTGGCCCCGCCTACGCGGGCATACCGCTGACGCACCGCTCCTACTCCTCGTCCGTGTCGTTCATCACCGGGCACGAAGACCCCACCAAACCCGGCTCGGTGCACAACTGGAAGGCCCTGGCCGACAGCGCCAGCACCCTGGTCTTCTTCATGGGCATGAAGAACCTGCCCGAAATCTCGCGCAAGCTCATCGAGGCGGGCATGCCTGCGGAAACCCCGGCCGCCCTGGTGCACTGGGGCACCACCGCCCGCCACCGCAGCCTTGTGGCCACCATCGCCACCCTGCCGGAAGAAGGCCCGAAGCACGGCTTCACCAACCCTTCGCTCATCGTGGTGGGCGGGGTGGTCAACCTGCACGACCGGTTGAACTGGTTCGAGCAGAAGCCCCTGCTGGGCAAGGGCGTGGTGGTCACCCGCGCCCGCGAGCAGGCCAGCGGCCTTGCCGAGGCCCTGCGCGAACTGGGCGCCGACGTGGTGCAGTTTCCCACCATCGAAATCATTCCCCTTGCCGACTACGCCCCGGTGGACGCGGCCATCCGCGACCTGCCCGGCTATGACTGGGTGGTGTTCACCTCGGTCAACGGCGTGAAGCATTTCTGGAACCGCCTTGCCGCGTGCGGGCAGGATTCGCGCGCGCTGGCCGGGCGCAAGGTGGCCGCCATCGGCCCCGCCACCGCCGACGTGCTGCGGACAAAGGGCATCGAGCCGGACTTCATCCCCGAAAAGTACGTGGCCGAAGGCGTGGTGGAAGGCATGCTGGCGCGCGGCATGGGCGGCAAGCGCGTGCTGCTGCCCCGCGCCCGCGAGGCGCGCGAGGTGCTGCCCGACGAACTGCGCAAGGCCGGGGCCGTGGTGGACGTGCTGCCGGTGTACGAAACCGTGCCCAGCACCGCCCGCAAGGACGACGTGCTGGCCCGGATGCAGGAAGGGCGCATCCACTGCGTCACCTTCGGCTCCTCGTCCACGGTGGACAACTTCTTCTCGCTGGTGCCTGTGGACATGGTGAAGGACCACCCCGAGGTGAAGCTGGCCTGCATCGGGCCCGTCACCCGCAAGACGCTGGAAGGCTACGGCCTGACCTGCCACATCCAGCCCGAGGACTTCACCATTCCCGCGCTGGTGGATGAGCTGGTCAAGCGGTTGCCTGATCTGTAGGCGGGTTTGAATGGGGGCGGCGCGGTGCGCGCCGCCCGGCGGATCGCCCCGTTCCGCCTGTTCCGCCTGTTCGTTTGCCCCGCCGGTGCAGGACCATGCGTCAGTGCGACACCATTTGACAGGCGGAACGTCCCGTGTTGTGAGGAATGGTGACCGGAGTGATCCGGTCCGCAATCCCGCCCGGCCCCGCGCCGGGCGCGGCATCCTTACGGACACACAAGGGAGGGACCCCGCATGGGCATCGTACGCGCCGTCTGCATCAGCGACAGAAAGGGTGAACGCAAGCGGGTGGTGGATTCCATCACCCTGCTCGAGGATTACGGCGTGGCGGACGACGTGCACGCGGGCAGCGGCAGGCAGGTCAGCCTGCTGGCCGTGGAGAGCGTGGACGTGATGCGCCCGCGCATGCCGGAACTGGCGGCGGGCGACTTCGCGGAAAACATCCTGGTGGAAGGGCTGCCCCTGACCCTGTGCAAGGTGGGCGATCGGCTCACCGCCGGGCCGGACATCCTTCTGGAAATCACCCAGATCGGCAAGACCTGTCATTCCAAGTGCAACATCCACAAGACCGTGGGCTTCTGCATCATGCCCACGGAAGGGGTGTTCGCGCGGGTGCTGCGCGGCGGCGTGCTGCGCCCCGGCGACGCCGTGGACATGGCGAAAGAGGCGAAAGGGTAGCCCCGCCAAAGGCGTGAGCCCTTCCACCCGTCCGCCGTCCGTCCGTCGTCCGCCAGCCCGGGCAACCGCTCGTCCGCCCTTTCGGCAAGGAGCCTCATGACGCTGCAACTGGCCGTGCTGGCCTCCGGCAACGGGTCGAACCTGCAAGCCATCCTCGACCGCATCGCCGATGGCGCGCTGGACGCGCAGGTGCGTCTTGTGCTGTGCAACAAGCCCGAGGCCCGCGCCCTTGCGCGCGCCCGCGCTGCGGGCGTGGCCCATCTGGCCCTTGCCCCGGCGGACCACCCGAACCGCGAATCCTTCGATGCCGCCATGGTGGCGGCCACCCGGGAACATGGCGCGGACACCGTGGTGCTGGCCGGGTACATGCGCCTGCTCACGCCGGGGTTTCTGGCGGCGTTTTCCGGCCGGGTGGTGAACATCCACCCGGCGCTGCTGCCCAGCTTTCCGGGGTTGCGCGGTGCGGCGGACGCCCAGGACTATGGCGTGACCCTGGCCGGGTGCACCGTGCATTTCGTGGACGAGCAGGTGGACCATGGCGCGGTCATCGTGCAGGCGGCGGTGCCGGTGAATGCGGGCGAGCCGCTGGATGATCTGAAGGCGCGGATTCACGCCATGGAGCATCGCATTTATCCTCAGGCCTTGCAGTGGCTGGCCGAGGGGCGGGTGCGGCAGGAGGGCCGGGTGGTTCGGGTGTTGCCGCGCCTTGACGGCAAGGCCGTCGCGGGCATCCCCGATGGGCCGTGGCTGGTGTGGCCGCCGCTTGAGCCTGGATTTTAAGGGCTGCCGTCAAATTGTCCTTTCGCCCGTTGGCGTCGTTAAACTTCGTCTGCCATGTCGGTCGAATACGAGAAGAGTATACTCCCTCATGGCAGACTCGTTTTCCTCGCCAACGAACGAAAATCCTAATTTGACGACAGCCCTGCGAAAGTGATTGTTTGCTGAATACTGACTGCAAGTAACCATTTAAGACGCCAGCGTTCACCCCCCCCGTCATGCTCTACAATCTCGTTGCCCTGTTCGGCCTGTGCATGGTGGGCCGCATGAGCCCCGGCCCGGACATGATGCTGCTGGTGCGCCACGGCGCGGGCGGCCCCACGCGCGCGGCGTATGCCTGCGTGCTGGGCATTTGCCTGGGGTTGACCTTTCACGTGACCTGGGCGGTGCTGGGCACCGGCCTGTTGCAGGGCAGCCCCCGGGCGTTCCAGGCGGTGCAGTTGGCCGGAGCCGGGTATCTGGCTTGGGTGGGGTGGAAGGCCCTGCGTGCGCGGGCCGGCGAAGAGGGTGAGGGGACCGCGCCGCCCACCCTGCGCGAGGGCTTTCGCGACGGGCTGTTCTGCAATCTGCTGAACCCCAAGGTGACGCTGTTCATCCTCTCGGTGTTCACGCAGTTCGTGGCCCCGGGCACGCCCACGTGCGAGCGGGTGGCCTACGGCGCGGTCATCGTGCTGGAGGCGCTGGTGGGCTGGACCATCTTCGTGCGCTTTCTGGACACCGCGCCCATGCGCCGCTTCTACGAGCGGCACGGCCAGCATCTGGTGCGGCTTACCGGCGCGCTGCTGCTGTTGCTGGCGGGATGGAGCGTGGTGTCCTTCCTGCGCGGGTAGGGCTGCCGCCGGATGGCCCGCCCGTCTGTGGGTCTCTCGTCCTTGGATGTCTCGCCTTTGGCCCTCGCGTCCCCTGCCCTCTCGTCCCCCGTCTTTCTCGCGTCGGTGGACAGGCCGCGCCGCAGGCTGCGGGGCGCGTCCGTCGGCTGCGAACCGGGCTTCGTCCGCTACATCTGGCAGCCGGGAAACTGTGGCGGCGGGGCTGGCGCAGCGCATTCGCCGGTGGGCAGCGGCAGGCGGACGATGAAGGTGGTGCCCCGGCCTGGCTCCGAGGCCACGTCGAAGGTGCCCCCGTGGTTGCGGGTGACGATGAAGTAGGACACCGACAGGCCAAGCCCGGTGCCCACGCCCACCTCCTTGGTGGTGAAGAACGGCTCGAACACCCGCCGCCGCACCTCTTCCGGCATGCCGGTGCCGTTGTCCTGCACTTCTATCCGCACGCAGGCCCCGTCCACCCTGGTGCGCAGCACGATGCGCGGCTCTTCGCGCGTGGCCCCGCCCTGCGTGGCGATGGCCTGGGCGGCGTTGCGCAGCAGGTTCAGCATGACCTGGGATATCTCCTGTTCCGAGCAGACCACCGGCGGCAGGTCGGGCGCGTAGTCGCGCACGATGGCGATGTTGCGGAAGTCGTAGCGCTTCTTCAGGTCGTAGTCGCTGGCGGCGATGTCCACCGTGCGGTCCAGCAGGGGGTGCAGGTCCACAGTGGTGCGGCGGTCGCCGCTGGCGCGGCTGAATTCCAGCATGTTGGTGATGATGTGGGCGGCCCGGCACCCCGCTTCGCGGATGCTTTCCAGGAATTCCATGATCCGCCGTTCGGTGAGGTATGCGCGGATCACCGGCAGCGAACAGCCCAGGCGCTGCGCCGCCTCTTCGTTGGCGGGCAGGCCGTCGGCCAGCCTGCGCTGGATGTTCTGGGCCCCCTGCAGGATGGCCCCCAGCGGGTTGTTGATCTCGTGCGCCATGCCCGCCGCCAGGCCGCCCACGGAAAGCATCTTTTCCGACTGCACCAGCACCTCTTCCATTCGTACCCGCTCGGTCACGTCGTCGATGCGCAGCACGCCGCCGTCCGTGGCGCCGTCGCCGGTCACGTCGCCGGTCATCTCGCTGTTCATGGGGTACAGCGAAACGTCTTCGTAGCGGTAATGCCCCTCGTGCAGGGTGACCACCCGTTCGCGGTTCACCGGAATGCGGCGGGCCAGCGCGCTGGCCAGCCGGATGGCCACGTCCGCGTAGCCGGGCAGCAGTTCGGCCAAGGGCGTGCCCGCGGGCGTCATGGCGTGCCCGGTGCGGCGCAAGGCCGCCGGGTTCATGCGCACCGCGCGGCAATGGCCGTCCAGGGCGATGATGGCCGAAGGCATGGCGTCCATCATTTGCTGCACGTAGGCGCGGGTCCGGCGCAGCGCGGCCTCTCGCTGG
Source organism: Nitratidesulfovibrio sp. HK-II (assembly GCF_003402415.2). NCBI lineage: Bacteria > Pseudomonadati > Thermodesulfobacteriota > Desulfovibrionia > Desulfovibrionales > Desulfovibrionaceae > Nitratidesulfovibrio > Nitratidesulfovibrio sp. HK-II. The sequence goes on along the minus strand of NZ_AP036014.1, from coordinate 3,001,147 downwards.
CGCACCGTGGCCGCCATGTCGCGGAATTCGCGGTCCACCTCGGCCAGTTCCGCAAGCCGGTTGCCGTCCGGGGGCGGCAGGTCGTAGCTGCCGCCGGAGACCAGCCGGATGGACTGGCAGAACGCCGTCAGCGGCCGGGCCAGGCTCCATTCCAGTTCGGCCAGCAGCGACACGGCGAACACCGTCAGCAGTACCGCAAGCAACAGCAGGAAGATGGCCATCTCGCGGGCCACCTCGGCCAGCACGGCCCCCTGCCGCTTCAGGGTGATGATGGTCCAGCCCGGCCCTTCAACCTCGGCCGTGCAGGCGAACCACGATTCCCCGTCCAGCCGTATCCGGTGCACGGCCCCGTCGTCGCGGCGGGGCGCGTCCCCCCTGGCGGCAAGGCCGAAGAAGGGCAGATGGCCGATGTTCTCCTGGCGCTGCACGCGGGGCAGGTCGGGGTGGGCGATGAGGTTGCCGTATGCGTCGGCCAGCAGCACCGCGCCATCCTCGCCGGGCAGCAGGTGCTGCACGTGGTCCTGCAACTGGTTCAGCCGCAGCGCGCCCACCAGTTGGCCGCCGCCCTCAAGAGTCTCGCTGATGTACACCACCACTTCGCCGGTGTCGGGCAGGGGGGCCGGGCTGCCGAGCATGTAGCCGCGCCCGCCCGGGCTCTGCCCCGCACGGTCCCGCAGGACCGGAAAGTCCACCATGACCGGGCCGTCGGGCAGCGAGAAGACCACCCGCCGCGAGGCGTCGAGCAGCATGACCCGCGCGAAGTACTGGCGGGTGGCGCGCCTGCGCCCCAGTTCCTCGGCCATGAGGGCGGGCGAGGGCGAGGCGGGCAGCGCCGACGCCAGTCGGCTCAGGGACTGGGCGGCATTGTCCACATGCTCTTCGATGTAGTGGGCCAGCGTGGCCGTGAGCAGCGAGCTTTGCCGCTCGAAGTCGGCCGTGCGGCCAAGGTAGGTGAAGGTGCCCGCGAAGGCCAGGATGCACACGGCAAGCAGCGCCAGCCACACCAGCAGCCGGGTGTGCAGCAGGCGGCGCAACGTGCGCGGCGTGGTGGCGGTTGCGGCGTTCATTGCAGGGTCGCGAACTCCCCGTCGCGGATGGTCAGGATGAACGAGCGGCGGTGCACGTCGCCGTACTGGTCGAGGCTGATGGGGCCAAGCACCCCGGCAAGGTCGCGCACCTCGGGCAGGGTGCGCGGCAGCATGACCGGGTCGCCACCGGCGCGGGCCAGGGCGTCGCCCAGCACCATCACCGCCTCGTAGGCGAAGGCGGCGGCGAAATTGGGCTCCCAGCCGAAGCGGGCGGCATAGGCGGCGTGAAAGTTGCGGAAGGCCTCGTCGTCAAGGTCGGCGGCGTAGGCGTGGGCGAAGACGATGCCCTCCACGTCGCGCCCGCCCGCCAGCAGCAGTTCGCGGGTGTAGCCCCACGAGGAACTGTACATGGCGGGAAAGAACCCGTCGCGGTGGAACGCCTGCGCGGCCATGGCCACATCGCGTGCCGGGCATACCAGCAGCACGCCGGAGGCGGCCGACTGCCGGGCATGGAGCAACGCCTCGGCAAATGCCTTTCGATCAGACGTGACGTAGGGCAGGTCGGCGGCCACGGTGCCGCCCAGTTCGCGGAACCGGGCCGCGAAGGCTTCGGCGAAGGGAGTGGAGAAGGGGGCGTTGGCGGTTTCGCGGACGATGGCCACCTCGCGCAGCCCGTGCGCGCGGGCATACGAGGCCAGGTCCGTGGCCCACGAGGTGTTGGCGGGAATGACCCGGAAGAAGCCGTCCGCCTTGCCCTCCAATTCGGGGGTGCTGGTGGTGGGCGAAATCAGCGGCACCCCGGCGGCCTCCCACAGGGGCAGGGCAGCCACGGTCTGGCCGCTGGTCATGTGCCCCACCGCCACCTGCACGTTGCGGGCAAGCAGGCGGGTGACGGCGGCGCGGGCGTCATCGGCCGATGTGCCGTCGTGCTCCGCCACCAGTTCCAGCCGCCGTCCGGCCACGCCCCCCGCAGCGTTCAGATGCTCCACGGCCAGTTGCCCGCCGTTGCGCCCCTGCACGCCAAGGTCGGACATCAGCCCTTCGAGTTGCCCGGCAAAGCCGATGCGCACGGCGCGCGGCTCGCGCGGCAGGCCCAGCATCGCCATTGCTGCGAGCACGGCCACGACCGCAGCCACGGCCACGGCCGGAAGGGCGTACCGCGGGCGGCGGCCCGGTGCGTTGCCTTGGGGTGGGTGCGGCATGTGACCTCTCGCGGGGCAATATGTACAAAATCTTATAGCGGGCATGCGGGAAAGTCCATCCGGAGACACTCTGTGCGACCCCGGGGATATCCCCGCCAGGGCGGCGGACCCCGGCCGCGCATGGGTGGACGCGCCGGACCGGCTCTGGCACCATGGCCATGCGCGGTCCCCGCCGGGCGGCATGACGTCGCCGCCGGGCCGCGCAAGGGAGCCACCATGTCCGCGCCCCATGATTCCACGGGAGCCGCCAGCGCCGGTGACGGCGCGTTCCGGCTGGAACTGTCCGCCGACGAGCGGGCCTGGCTGCTCGACCTGGTCCGCTGGGTCGTGCTGCGCCAACTGGCCGACGATGCAGGAGAACACGGTATGCCTGGCGCTTCGGGTGGCCCGTCCGACCCGTCCGACCCCTCCGGACCGGCCGGGCTCGACGCCATGGGCGAACCCGGCGAGACCGACGTCCCCGCGCCGCCCCCCGGCGTGCTGCACCGTTCCCTCGGGGCGTTCGTCACCTTCAAGAAGGACGGACACCTGCGCGGATGCATCGGCTCCATGGTGGGCGACGGCCCGCTGTACCGTACCGTGGCCCGCATGGCCCGCGCGGCGGCCTTCGAGGACCCGCGCTTTCCGCCCGTGACCGCCGCCGAGGTTCCCGCGCTGGAACTGGACATCTCGGTGCTCGGCCCCATCACCCGCTGTGCGGACCCCGCCGCCGTGCGCATCGGGCGGCACGGGCTGCTGGTGCGCCAGGGGTTCCGTTCCGGCGTGCTGCTGCCGCAGGTGCCCGTGGAATGGGGATGGGACCGCGAGACCTTCCTGGCCCAGACCTGCCGCAAGGCGGGCCTGCCCCCCGATGCGTGGCGAGGTGCCTGGCGGGACGGGCATACCGAACTGTACTGGTTCGAGGCCGAGGTATTCGGCGACGCATAGCCGCCCGTCGCCGCCCCGCGCTCCGCGAGGCCCCGTCCGCAACGCCCCGCCCTTCGGTGCGGCTTCATGCATCGTGTGCCCTCGCTGCTGCGCGTGCGCCCTTGCCGCGTTGACAGTGCCCACACGCGGGAGTAGGGCACACCTTCCGACACCGGCCCCCCTCCCTTCGCATTTCCCCACCCGGCGCGGCCTTTCCGGTCCCGCCCCGCAGGAGCCCTGCGTGCAGCGCATTCCCGATCTGCCCACCATTCCCAACCGGCCCATGTATGTCTTTCTGCTGGTGCTCACCCTGGCCAACGCCATCGGCTACCAGGGCTGGAGCACGCTCTACACCAACTTCGCCGTGCACGAGGCGGGGCTTACCGGCGCGCAGAACGGCCTCGTCCAGTCGCTGCGCGAGGTGCCGGGCCTGTTGTCCATCGGGGTCATCCTGCTGCTGCTGGTGCTGCGCGAGCATCGCCTGGCCGCGCTTTCAGTGGTCATGCTGGGCGTGGGCGTGCTGGCCGCCGGGTTCTTTCCGTCGTTCGGGGGCATCGTGTTCACCACCATGCTCATGTCCTTCGGGTTCCATTACTTTGAAACCACCAACCAGTCGCTGATTCTGCAATACTTCGACGTGCGCACCGCGCCGCTGGTCATCGGGCGGTTGCGCGGGCTCAACGCCGGGGGCAACCTGGCCATCGGCGCGGTGATCTTCGTGGCCGCCGGGGTGCTGCCCTTTTCCGGGCTGTTCGCCATCTCGGGCGGGCTGGCCGTACTGGCCGGGCTGTGGGCGCTGACGCAAGACCCCCGCGCCCAGGGCCTGCCGGTGCAGCGCCGGGGCATGGTCATGCGCAAACGCTACTGGCTGTTCTACCTGCTCACCCTGCTGGGCGGTGCGCGGCGGCAGATATTCATCGTGTTCTCGGCCTTTCTGCTGGTGGAGCGTTTTGAATTCGGCGTGCGCGAGATGACCCTGTTCTTCATGCTCAACAACGCGGTGAACTGGTTCCTCAACCCGCTCATCGGCAGGGCCATCAACGCCGTGGGCGAACGCAGGCTGTTGGTGCTGGAATGCCTGTCGCTGGGGGGCATCTGCCTTGCCTACACCGTGGTGGAAGACCGCTGGCTGGTGGGGCTGCTGTACGTGCTGGACCAGATATTCTTCAATTTCATCGTGGCGGTGCGCACCTACTTCCAGAAGATCGCCGACCCGGCAGACATCGCCCCCAGCATGGCCGTGGGGGTGGCGGTGAACCACGTGGCGGCGGTGGTGGTGCCCGCGGTGGGCGGCATGTTGTGGATGATGGACTTCCGCATTCCGTTTTATCTGGGCGCAGCGCTGGCTGGCTGTTCGCTGGTGGCCACACTGTTCATGCGGCTGCCCGCGCGGGGCGCGTCTTGCTAAATGGTCCGGCAGCGACTACCCTTGTGTGACGATCCGTGAACCGCAAGGAGGTTGTGTCATGTCGCGCCCGTCCCCGCTCTACATCCCCGCATCGAGACCGCGCCCATGGGCGCGCCTGCTGCTGTCCGTTTCGTTGTTCCTGATCGCCGCCGCACTGTTTTCCCCCCTGGCGGGTTCCCCCGTGCTGGCCGCGCAGGCGGCCGACGCAGCGCCCAAGGCCGTTGCCGACAAGCCCGCGCCGGGCGTGGACCGTGCCGTGCAGGTTGCCGTGGAGCACGAGGGCACCGACAGCCTGGGTGCGCGCCTGGCCTTTCGCCTGAAGGACACCTTCAACTCCAGTTCGCTGTTCGTGCTGTCGGAAAAGGACGCGCCCAAGATCCGCGTGCTGCTTTCCACCATGCCGGAATTCCCTTCGCGCCCCTCGGTTGGGTCGGCCTATTCCGTGGTCTGGGTGTTCTCGCAGAGCGAGGGTACCTTGCGCCACTACCTGGCCCGCGAGGTGGGCGTGGTGACGGCCGAAGGCGTGGAAGACCTGGTGGCGCACATCGCGGAGCGCACCGACGGCATTTCCGTGCGCTACGGCTACCTGTTCCAGTAGGCCCGCCATGGAGCGCCACCTGCTGCTGACCATGGGCGGAGACGGCGGTGAATCGTGGAACCTGCGCTTCGTGGCCGGGTTCTTCCGCAACAAGTCGTCCCTGCGGCTGACGCTGTTCTACGTGGTGCCCGACGCGTACAGTTCCGGGCTTGGCGAGGTGATCCTGTCCGACGCGCAGATGCGGCAGGGCATGGAGCAACTGGCACGGGCGCGCAAGTGGGCCGTGGAGCACGGCTTTGCCTCCGAAAACGTGGAGATGCGCGCGGTGCCCCGCCAGTTCGGCGTGGTGCGCGACATCGTCGAGGAAGCCCACAAGGGCCTGTACGACGCCGTGGTGTCCGGCCGCCGTTATCTGGGCTGGCTGGAGCAGACCTACACCACCAGCGTCTCGCGCGGGCTGCTGGGCGAGGAGATAGCCTTTCCCCTGTGGGTGTGCCACCAGCCGGAACCGGACCTGTCCGACGTGCTGCTGTGCGTGGACGGATCGGGCGAGAACCTGCGCATGGCCGACCACGTGGGGTTCATGCTGTCCACCCCCGGCGCGGAGAACCACACCGTGACCCTGCTGCATTGCCGGGAGCCGGAAAACGGCGCGGGGCGCGGCGCGGCCGGTGCGCACGGCCCTGCCGGTCTGCCGGGCATGGCTGACGCGCCCCTGTCCGGTGAAGAGGCCATAGCCGCCGCGCGCGATGCCGTGCTGGCCAACGGCGTGGACGAGTCGCGGGTGCGGGTGCTGATGGTGCACGCCCGCGACAGGACGGACAGGGGGGACAAGGCGGAAACCATCCTGCGCGTGGCCGAGCAGGGCAGGTTTGCCGTGGTGGCCGTGGGCCGCCGCACCGCCCTGCCGGACACCCTGATGCGCCGCATGTTCGGTCGCAGCGTCAGCGAACGGCTGCACGACCAGGTGAACCGTTTTTCCCTTTGGGTGAGCAAGTAGACCATGCCCAAGCGCGCCGCCCACCGCCCCGGCACGCCGCCCCGCGCCGGGGGCTCGCCCCCTCGGCCTTCCGTGCCCACGGCAGGTCCGGCGTCTTCGGCGACGCAGGGGGCCTCCGCGACTTCCCCGCCCGGCGCGACTTCTCCGCCGGGCGCGTCCTCCCGTACGTCGGGGGCGTCTTCCCTCGCAGCGGAGGTGCCTTCCGGGCCGGGCATGCCGGGTTGTCCCGCGCGTGCCGCCGCCGCGCCTTTCGCATCTTCCATGCCCCACTCGTCCCCCTTGCCCGGAAAGGGCGCGGCCGTGCCGCCCGACACGCCATCTGCCGCCCCGGCCGAAATGTTTCCGCCGCCCCCCCCGCAAACCCCGGAACAGGAACTGCACCGCCTGCGGGCCGAGGTGGCCGTGCTGCGCCACCGGCTGCGCAAGGCAGAGGCGCGCCTGCTGCCCCTGAACGCCGACCCCGAAACCCCGGACATGCTCCTGGACGCCGTGCCCCTGCTGGCCCTGTGCGTGGATGCGGACGGCCGGGTGCGCATGGTCAACCGGGGATTCGAATCGCTGTTCGGCGTCTGGCGCATGGAGGCGCGGGGCCGTCGGCTGGAGCAACTCGTCCCGCCCGGCGTGGCCGCCCAGCTTGCGCCCCTGCTGGCCCGCGCCTTCGCGGGCGAGCAGCGGGTGACGGGCGAACTGGCCGTCACAGGCCGCGCGGGCGAGCGGCATTTCAACGTGACCCTGGCCGCGCGGGGGATGCCGGGCAACGGCATCATGTGCCGGGTTCTGCTGGTGGGGGTGGAGATCACCGACGCCGTCATCGCCCGCCGTGCCCTGCGCGAGGTGGGCGAAACCCGTCGCGCCCTGCTGGACGCCGCGCCGGGGGCCGCCTTTCTGATGGAGGCGGACGGCACCATCGTGGCGCACAACAGCGCCGCGTCGCGCCATGCCTGGCGTGACGGGCAGGACATGACCGGCGAAAGCGTGTTCGCCCACATGCCGCCGGAAATGGCCGCGCGCCGCCGGGCGGAGCTTGGCCAGTGCATCGCCGCCGGGCACGCCGGTTCCTTCGAGGATCGGGACGGGGGGCGCGTTCTGCGTCACAACCTGGTGCCCGTGCGCGACGCGGAAGGCCGCGTGGCCCAGGTCGCCGTGTACGTGCACGACGTGACCGTCCAGCGCCGGGCCGAAGAAGAGCTGCAGGCCACCCTGGAGCGCAAGGACCGCATGGTCCACGCCCACGAGGCCGCGCTGGGGCGCCACGAGCGGCTGCTGCGGCGCATCTACGACGACGTGCCCGTGGGCCTGCTGCACACCAGCGCGGCGGGCAACGTCATCGAGGCCAACCGCGCGCTGTGCACCATCACCGGGCTGACCCTGGGCGAGATGCGCGGCATGCACGTGTTGGACCTGGTGCTGCCCGAATACCGCGAGGGGCTGGCCTTCGAGATGCAGCGCAACCGGGCGGAGCGCGACCGGGTGGCCCGCTTCGAGGTGCGGGTGCGCCGCTCGGACGGCCAGATTCGGCTGTGCCGGGTCACCTCGACGGTGGTCTGGGGCACCGACGACCAGCCCCTGTTCGGCCTGGGCGTGGTGGAGGACCAGACGGAACTGCACCGCCTGCGGGCCGAGGCCGTGCGGGCCGGGCAACTGGCCGCGCTGGGCGAACTGGCCGCCGGGGTGGCGCACGAGATCAACAACCCCATCAACGGCATCATCAACTGCGCCCAACTCATGCTGGACGACGCGGACGTCTCGGCCCAGGGGGGCATGCGCCACGAGCCGCAGCCGGAGCTGGCCGGACGCATCCTGCGCGAGGGGCAGCGCATCGCGGGCATCGTGCGCAACCTGCTGTTCTTCGGGCGCGACCGGCGCGACACCGACGCGCGGGTGGACCTGCGCGAGGTGCTGCACGACGCCCTGGCGCTCAGCCGCGCCCACATGGAGGGCGACGGGGTGGATATAGAACTGGATCTGCCCGACGAGCCGTTGATGGTCGTCGGCCGTCCTGGCGAGTTGCAGCAGGTGTTCATGAACCTGCTGGCCAACGCCCACCAGGCCATGAACGCGGTCCCGCCCGGAGAATCCGGCAGTCTGGCCGCGCACCCAAAGCGCCTGACCCTTGCGGCGGCCCGGTCTTCCCAGGGGCCGCACAGGACGGGTGCGCGACGGGGCGCATCGCCGAGTGATGGCGGCGACCGCTGCCGGGGCACGTGCATCGCCGAGCGCCGCGGCACGCGGCGGCCCGGCGGGCGGCTTGCGGTAAGCGGACCCTGCGTATGCGTGACCGTGGCCGACACCGGCACGGGCGTTGACCCGGCGGTGCTGGACAGGGTGTTCGAGCCGTTCTTCACCACCAAGCCGGAGGGCAAGGGCACCGGGCTCGGCCTGTCCATCAGCTACGGCATCATCAAGAGCCACGGCGGCTCGCTGGTGCTGGACAGCGACGGGCGTTCGGGGACCCGGGCCGTAGTGATCCTGCCGGAGGCGGCGGTTGCCGCCGAGTCCGCTGCGCCCGGCGTGGAAAACGCCCAAGACGCGGCGGACGCCAGGGGCGCGGCCAAAGGAACGAATATTCCTGGGGGGGAGGTCGCCCATGGCGAAGATACTGCTCGTTGACGACGAGGAGAGCATCCGCTTCACCCTTTCGGCCTTTCTGCGGCGCGACGGCCACGTGGTGGTCACGGCCGCGTCCCTGGACGAGGCGGCGCGCGCGCTGGAACCGGCCAACGGCGGCCCGCCGGACCTTGTGGTCACCGACATCGTGCTGCGCGGCGAGAACGGGCTGGATTTCACGCGCCTGGTGCGCGAGCGCTGCCCCTTCGTGCCGGTCATCCTGCTCACGGGCCGCCCCAGCGTGGAATCGGCCGTGCGGGCCGTGTCGGAAGGGGCGGAGCAGTACCTGATCAAGCCCGTGGACAAGGAGCAGATGCTTCAGGCGGCCCGCAGCGCCCTGCGTCACAAGGCCCTGGATGACGAGCGCCGTTCCCTGGTGGCCGAACGCGAAAATTTGCGGGTGCATCTGGAGGCGGTGTTCCAGGCCGTGCCCGACGTGCTGGTGACCGTGACCCCCGAGTTGCGGGTGCAGCGCATGAACCTTGCCGCTCGCGAACTGCCGGGCGGCGCGCGCGAGGCGCGCCAGACGGTGGGCCGCCGTTTCGACGAGGCGTTGGGGGTGTTCGCGCCGCTGTTCCGCCCGGTGCTGGACGAGACCCTGGGCACGCGCCGGGCATCGCGGCGGCGCAGGGTTTCTGCCCAACTGGCCGACGGCCGGGAGCAGGTGTTCGAGATCGAGGCCGCCCCGCTGGCCGGGACCGGGGGCGAATTCCTGGGTGCGCTGCTGGTGGCGCGCGACGTCACCCGGCTGGCCGGGCTGGAGGAAGCCCTGGGCCAGCGGGCGGGCATGAACCAGATCATCGGGCGCAGCACGCCCATGTGCGAGCTGTTCCGCCTGCTGGACGAACTGGCCCAGACCGACACCACCGTGCTCATCACCGGCGAATCGGGCACCGGCAAGGAACTGGCGGCCGAGGCCCTGCACCGGGGCGGGCCGCGCGCGCTGGGGCCGCTGGTCAAGGTGAACTGCTCGGCGCTTTCCGAACACCTGCTGGAAAGCGAACTGTTCGGCCATGTGCGCGGGGCCTTCACCGGGGCCGTGCGCGACAGGGTGGGGCGCTTTCAGCTGGCGCACGGGGGCACCATCTTCCTGGACGAGATCGGCGACGTTTCGTCCGCCGTGCAGCTCAAGCTGTTGCGGGTGTTGCAGGAACGCGAGTTCGAGCGGGTGGGCGACACGCGCACCGTGAAGGTGGACGTGCGGGTCATCGCCGCCACCAACCGGCCGCTGCTCGATCTGGTGCGCTCCGGCAGGCTGCGCGAGGACCTCTACTACCGGCTGCGGGTGGTGGAACTGCACCTGCCCGCCCTGCGCGACCGGCGATCGGACATTCCGCTGCTGGTGGATCACTTCGTGGAGCAGTTCAACATCCATTTCCACCGCCGCGTGGGCGGGGTGACCCCCGCGGCGCTGAACGCGCTCATGGCGCACGCCTGGCCGGGCAACGTGCGCGAACTGCGCCATGCGCTGGAGCACGGCTTCATCCTTTCGCGGGGCGACGTCATCGACGTGGACGCCCTGCCGCCCGAAGTGCGCATTGCCGCCGGGCTGACCGTTCCCGCGCCGTCCATCCCCCGGATCATCCCCTGCGAGGATGTTTCGGCGCATTTTGGGCCGGGCGAGATGGCGGCCCCGGCCGCGCCCCCGCGCATTCCGCCGCATGGAGCAGGGCATGGGGGCGTTTTCCCCGACGGCACTCCCGTGGACCTGCCCTTGGCGGGGCGTGGGCTGCCGCAAGAACCTTACGGCGGCCAGGTGAACGAAGACGGCGCGCCCCACGGCCCGGAGGCGACCCGCCGCCAGCGGCTGACCAGGGAACTGCTGGGGGGCGCGCTGCGCCGGGCGGGGGGCAACAAGGCCCGCGCCGCCCGGTTGCTGGGCGTGTCGCGCCAGACGGTGTACCGCAAGCTGGTGGAATTCGGCATGGCCGATGCCGATGGCGAAGACGAGGGGGGCGGCGGCGACTGATCGTCACGTTTCAGCCGCCCCGGTGCGCAAAGACGCCCCGCCACGGCCGCATGCGCACGACGCCCCGCCCCGGAACCCGGAGCGGGGCTTTTTTCGGCAATGCACCGCCCGCAAGGGCGGCAATGCGGCGCGGCGGCATTTCATCCGCTTTTTCTAGCATGTTTGTTTGAGTTTATTTGGGGTGTTTATGGGCGGATATGGTTACTTATGGTTTGAAGCTGTTTGTCTCGGGAAAGGAAAGTGTCAATCCTTGTGCACGTTTTCCTCTTGTTTCGTGACTGTTATGGCTGCTAGCATTGACGACGATTGGAGAAAAACCGGACCCTCATCGACTAACGACAACCCCGGAGGATGCCATGCGTCGTCTGCTTCTCGTGCTTTGCCTGTTCACCGTGTTGCTGCCCGCGCAGTCCATGGCGGCGGACAAGGTGCTGATGATGGCCACCACCACCAGCACCGCCGACACCGGCCTGCTCGACGACCTCGCCCCCGCCTTCCAGAAAGAGACGGGCATCGAGCTCAAGTTCACGGCCACCGGCACCGGCAAGGCGCTGGAAATGGGTCGCAGCTGCAACGTGGACGTGCTGCTGGTGCATGACCCCGAGGCCGAGGCCAAGTTCGTGGGTGACGGCTTCGGCATCAACCGTGTCCAGCTGATGTACAACGATTTCGTCATGGTGGGCCCCAAGGCCGACACGGCGGGGGTTAAGGGCAAGACCGTGGCCGAGGCCATGAAGGCCCTGTCCGGCGGCAAGGCCCCGTTCATCAGCCGCGGCGACAAGTCCGGCACCCATGCGCTGGAACTGCGCCTGTGGAAGGACACCGGCGCGGGCGTGCCCGAAGGCAAGGAATGGTACGTGGAAGCCGGGCAGGGCATGATGCGCACCATCGCCATGTGCGCGGAAAAGAGCGGCTACACCCTTACCGACCGGGGCACCTGGATCAAGTATGAAGCAGGCCTGAAGGAACCCGGCCCGCTGGCCATCGTGGTGGAAAAGGACCAGAAGCTGTTCAACCAGTACAGCTCCATCACCGTGAACCCGGCCAAGTGCCCCTCCGCCAAGGCCGACCTGGCCGACGCCTTCACCAAGTGGATGGCCAGCCCCTCCACCCAGAAGCGCATCGCCGACTTCAAGCTGATGGACAAGCCGCTGTTTACCCCCAACGCGGGCAAGTAGCTTCCTTTAAGGTTGAAGATACCCGGGCGGCGGGGCGGCAGTGCCGTTCCGCCGCCTTCGCGTGGGCGTCAACCGAACCGGCATGCCCGCATGCCCGGCAGTTGGGCATCTTTCATTGGTCATCGCCGTTGCCTGCATGGCGGGGCAGCGTTTAGAGTCCCCGCAAGGAGCCTCCAACCCCATGGACTACCTGCTCGACGGCCTCGCCACAGCCCTGCGCCTGCTGGCCATGGGCGACGCGGAAACCTTCTCCGCCGTGTGGATCACCCTCGCGGCGTCGGGAATGTCCATCGCCGCGTGCCTGGCCATCGGCGCGCCGCTCGGGTTTCTGATCGGCTACCACGACTTTCCCGGCCGCAAGGCGGTGCGCATCGCCGTGGATACGGCGTTGTGCTTCCCCACCGTGGTCATCGGCCTGCTGGTGTATCTGTTGCTGTCGCGGCAGGGGCCGCTGGGCGAACTGGGGCTGCTGTTCACCATTCCCGGCATGTCCATCGGCCTGACGTTGCTGGGGGTGCCCATCGTCATGGCCATGACCGCGCTGGCCGTGGAACAGGCCGACGCGCGCCTGCGCCTGACCCTGCTCACCCTGGGGGCTGACGGGCGGCAGATGCTTACGGCCACGCTGTGGGAAACCCGCTACCACCTGATGCTGGCGGGGGTGGCGGCCTTCGGGCGCATCGTCTCCGAGGTGGGCATCTCCATGATGGTGGGGGGCAACATCAAGTGGCATACCCGCACCATCACCACGGCCATCGCGCTGGAAACCGGCAAGGGCGACTACGCCCTCGGCATCGCCCTGGGGCTGGTGCTGCTGGCCATCGCCCTGCTGTTGAACCTGATGCTGGCGGCGCTGCGCAGGAGGGCGGGACGATGAGCGGAAACAAGATGCCCAGCGGGCTCCCTGTGCCCCCCGTTAGCCCCGTTCTCCCTGACCTTGACGACCCTGCCGAGGCGAGCAGCGGCGTGCTGTGCGCCCGTTGCCACGTGCCGCTCTATCAACTGGAAGGCGTGGTGCGCCGCCATGGCGAACGCACCGTGCTCGACGTGCCCCGGCTGGACATTGCCGCCGGGGGCATCACCGGGGTGGTCGGCCCCAACGGCGGCGGCAAATCCACCCTGCTGCGCCTGCTGGCCCTGCTGGACGCGCCCAGCCAGGGCGTGCTGCGCTTTGCGGGCGAGGCGGTGGGGCCTCTGTCTTCCGCGCGCACGGCCGAACTGCGCCGTTCGGTGACCCTGCTGCTGCAGGAACCCTACCTGCTGCGCCGCAGCGTGTACGAAAACGTGGCCTTCGGCCTGACTGTGCGGTCCGGGCGCGGCGTGCGCCATGCGCAGGACGCCGTGCGCGAGGCGTTGGAACTGGTGGCCCTGGACCCGGACGTGTTCCTGCGCCGCCGCTGGTTCGAACTTTCCGGGGGCGAGGCCCAGCGCGTGGCCCTGGCCGCCCGGCTGGCCTTTTCGCCCCGCGTGCTGCTGATGGACGAACCCACGGCCAGCCTGGACGAGGACAGCGCCGCGCGCATCGCCGACGCGGCCCGCGCCGTGGCCGGGCGCGGCACCACGGTCATCGTGGTCTCGCACGACCGCGATTGGCTGGAGCCGTTGGCGGGCCGCATCCTGAAGGTGCGGCGGGGGCAGGTGGAAGGATAGCCCGGCGTGGGCATGCCTCCGCCAGTCGCGCGCCCGTTCCGCTGCCGCCCCGGCAGGGCCGCCGAGTCCTGTCCTGCTCTTTCATTCGTCCCCACGCCCAGCGCCTTGATAATGACGCGAACGCCGCCCCCGGCCATGTGCAGGGGCGGCGTTCGCATTTCGAGCCTTGGGTGTGTCGGATGTCCGATGTCTGGAAATCGTAGAAGGGTTTTTCAGGCCAGGAAAGCCTGTTCAAAAAAATTTAGACTTTGGCGTGATTTTTCTAGAGATGGCGGCTGATGCGGGATTGATGCGTTGCGCGATTTCTACGTCCCCAGGGTGCAGCAAACGCCGGGTATAGATTGGGGGATTGCGCGGCAAGGGGGCGTAAGGTCGAAGCGAATATGGGACTGGCAGCAGATGAAGCCCGTGCAAAAGGCCCCTTGCGCAGGCTTCACCTACACGTAGCCGTCTTCCAGCGTGGAAAGGTCCCCGGTGTCCCGCCCCAGTTCCTCGCTGCGCAGCACCCGGCGCATGATCTTGCCGCTGCGGTTGCGGGGCAGCCCCTCGCGGAAGGATATCTCGCGGATCACCGCCACCGGCCCCAGTTCGCGGCGCACGTGCTCCACAAGTTCCGCGGCCAGGTCATCGGGGTTGATCATGGTGCCCAGCGGCGGGTGGTCGTCCACCAGCACCACGAAGGCCTTGGCCACCTCGCCGCGCAAGGCGTCGGGCACGCCGATGGCCGCGCATTCCGCCACCGAGGGGTGCGAGGCCAGGGCCGCTTCCATCTCCGCAGTGCCGATGCGGTGCCCGGCGATGAGCAGCACGTCGTCGGCCCGTCCCTGGATCCAGAAGTAGCCGTCTTCGTCGCGCCGGGCCACGTCGCCGGTGCAGTACCAGCCGGGAAAGCGCTCCCAGTACAGGCGGCGGTAGCTTTCCTCGTCGTTGTACACCCCGCACGACATGGCGGGCCACGGGCGCTTGAGCACCAGCAGGCCGCCGCGCCCCGGGGGCACGGGCTGGCCGTGCTCGTCCACCACCTCGGCCTCTATGCCGGGCAGCGGACGGGTGACCGAGCCCGGCTTCAGCAGCGAGACGGGCAGGGGGCTGAGCATGATCATGCCCGTTTCCGTCTGCCACCAGGTGTCCAGCACCGGGCAGCGCCCGCGCCCCACGTGGCGGTGGAACCACAGCCACGCTTCCGGGCTGATGGGTTCGCCCACCGTGGCCAGCAGGCGCAGGGTGGTCAGGTCGTGCCGGGCCACGTGCTGCGCGCCGTGGCGCATCAGCATGCGCACCAGGGTGGGCGCGGTGTACAGGATGGTGACGCCCAGGCGTTCCACCATGGACCACACCCGCCCCGGCTCGGGGTACAGGGGGTGGCCTTCATAGAGGACCGTGGTCGTGCCCGCCATGAGCGGCCCGTACACCACGTAGCTGTGCCCGGTGATCCAGCCCGGTTCCGCCGTGCACCAGAAGATGTCCGTGGGCTTCACGTCGAACACCCAGCGCATGGTGCGGTGCACCCCCACCATGTAGCCGCCGTGGGCGTGCACGTGCCCCTTGGGCTTGCCCGTGGTGCCGGAGGTGTACAGCAGGAACAGCGGGTCGGTGCTGTCCATGATTTCGGTCAGCGCCTCGTGGTGCTGGCCGCGCACCGCGTCGTGGTACCAGATGTCGCGCCCTTCGGTCATGGGCGTTTCCACGTGGGCGCGGTGCACCACGATCATGTGGCGCACCCCGGCGGCCAGGTCCGGCGGCAGGGCGGCCACGGCCTCGTCGGCGATGGGCTTGAGGGGGATGACCCGGCCGTTGCGGTAGAAGCCGTCAACGGTGACGACGACGGCCGGGCGGGCGTCCTCCATGCGGTCGCGCAGCGAGCGGGCGGAAAAGCCGCCGAACACCGTGGAATGCACCGCCCCGATCTTGGCGGCGGCCAGCATGGCGAACACCGTTTCCGGCAGGGGCGGCATGTAGATGATCACCCGGTCGCCCTTGCCCACGCCAAGGCCCCGCAGCGCGTTGGCCAGGCGGTTCACCTCGCGGTACAACTGGTAGTAGGTGAAGCTGCGCGTGTCGCCCGATTCGCCCTCCCAGATCAGGGCCAGGCGGTTCTTGGTGCCGGTTTCTATGTGCCGGTCCAGCGCATTGTGCACGATGTTGCAGCGCGCGCCGGTAAACCAGCGGTGGAAGGGGGCATTGCTGCCGTCGTGCACCGCGTCCCAGCGGCGGAACCATTCCAACTCTTCCGCCGCCTCCTCCCAGTAGCCGTCCGGGTCGGCGGCGGCGCGGGCGCGGGCGCGGGAAACATCCTGCGGGTTCACCTCTGCCCCGGCCACCACCTGCGGCAGGGGGCGGAACACGCGTTCCTCGCGCAGCAGCGCATCAATGGTGCCGCCGGTAAAGGGCAGGTCACGGACGGGCGGTACGGCAGCCGAGGGCGGGGTGCCGTCGTCGTGCGCGGGATGCCGCGCGTTCATGTCCGTACCGGGTGACATGGTGGACGGCAGGGCGGGAGAAGTGTCGGGGCGGACGCCGGGGGCGGCGTCGGCCGCTGCGACCGGCGCTGCGGGAGGCTGTGCGGGATGTTTGCGGCGCGGCATGGCTAGAGCCCCAGTATCTCTTTCAGTTCGCCCAGCCGCCTGCGGCTGATGGGCAGTTCGATGCGGGTGCGGCCCATGGTGCGCAGCATGCAGTTGCCGCCCGGCACCGAGGCTATTTCCGTCACCATATCCAGGTTCACCAGGTACTTGCGATGCACGCGGAAGAAGCGGTGCGGCCGCAGCCTGCCCTCCAGCACCTTCAGTCGGTACGAGGTCAGGTACTTGTCGGTGGCCGTGTGCACGTAGCTGTAGTCCTCGTAGGCCTCCACGAAGACGATCTCGTTGTACGGCACGAGGATGGTGGTGCCGTCCTGGGTGATGGCCAGTTTGCCGATCTCCACCGGGCGAAAGCGGCTGGTATAGTCCCACGCGGTGCCCAGCGCGGAGAGGAAGCTATCCTGCTCTTCGTCGCCCAGGGCCAGCTGCAGGGTCTGCACGGGCGGGCCGTCGTCGCCGACATCACGGGGGTCGTCGCGCCATTCCTCGTGCCAGCCTGCAAGGGGCTCAATGTCGCCGGAGGCGATGGCCGCCTGCACGGCGGATGGCGCGCGGGGGGCGGCAGGCGGCGCGGCCGGTTCCGGGCGCGGGCTGGCCGATCCGCCCGGCTGGTCCGCGTGAACGGGGTGCGCGGGCTGTCCCTGCGGGCTTGATGCCCCGGCGGGCTGGTGCGGTTCGCGCCAGCGGGCCGCCGGTTCCGGAGCCAGCCGGAAGTGGGCGCGGAATTGGTCCAGCCGCCCCACGGTGCGCTGGAAGCGCTCCTCCGGGCAGGGAAAGATGAGGTAGTCGGTGGCGTCCAGGTCGAAGGCGTCGAAGGCCAGCCGCTCGTCCTCGGCGATGAACACCAGCGCGGGGCGATCGCGGCGGCCCAAAAGGCGGCGGGCCAGTTCCAGCCCGGATGTCTCGCCGCCAAGGTCCACGCCGGTGATGAACACCCCGTAGGGCAGGGCGTCGAGCAGGGCCCATGCCTCGTCGCCGTCCACGGCCTCGCCCAGCACGCGCAGGAAGGGCACGGGCGCCAGCAGGCGGCGCAGGCGCAGGCGCACTTCCGGGTCGGGGTGGGCGAGTAGGGTGTTCAGGCGCGTCATATGTGACCGTGGTGCCCGTTGTGACCGTCGTGACCGTGGGTTGGACCGTGCCGCGCGGGGCGCTGGCGTTGCGGTGGGGCCAGGTGAGCCGGGACCGGAGCGCACAGCGTACGGCCCGGCGGAACCCGTCCGCATCGGCCGCGCCCATGCGCCCGGAACAATGTCATTCACCCCGTACTGTACATGCGCCATGGGAATCTGAAAAGGGGCGGCAGGTTGCGCACCGCAAGGTTGTGCGAACAACCACGACCTCGGCGCGACGTGCGTCTCTTGCGGGGTAGCCGCAAACGGAAGCGGGGGCCCCGTGTCGCACGGGGCCCCCGCAGGGGGCGGGCATGGGGCGCACGGACCGCGCGCACGGAGCGGGGGCTCCGCACCCGATGGGGTGGACCGTTGGCGCACGGTCCGCCATGCCCGTCGGCAGTGTCGGAGTCTTCGGGGTGCCGGTGTTGTCGTCAATCCTGCATGGCCGCCACGATGGCCGCCAGGTCCGCGCTCATGCGGCGCACGTCGTCCATGGCGGACCCGATGGCGCGCAGGGCGGCCCCGGTTTCGTCGGCCGCGCCGCGAATTTCGGTGGTGGACCGGGCGATCTGCTCGCTGGCGGCGGACTGCTGCTCGCTGGCCGTGGCGATGGCGCGCACGCGGTCGGCCGTGTCTGTGGCGATGTGATGAATGGCCGCCAGGGCCTCGCCCGCGCCAGAGGCCAGTTGCGTGGCGCGGCCCACGATGGCCGTGGTTTCCTCTGTGGCGCGCACGCTGCGGCCGGAACTTTCCCGGATGGCCCGCACGAATTCCTCCACCTCGCGGGTGGCGGTCATGGTCTTTTCCGCCAGCTTGCGCACCTCGTCGGCCACCACCGCAAAACCGCGCCCGGCATCGCCCGCGCGGGCCGCCTCGATGGCGGCGTTGAGCGCCAGCAGGTTTGTCTGGTCGGCGATGTCGCTGATGACCCCGGCAATGCGCCCGATACCCTCGGCCTTGCCCGCCAGGTCGCCCATCTCGGCCCGCAGGTTGCGGGCCGTCTCGTCCACTTCGGCGATGGCGGCCACGGCGCGTTGCACCACTTCGCGCCCTTCGGCGGCGCGGCGCAGGGCCTCGTCGGCGGAACCGGCGGCATCGGTGGCTCCGCGCGCCACCTCGGCCACGGTGGCGTTCATCTGTTCCACGGCAACGGCAACCTCGGCGGTGCGGGTCTGCTGCATGTCCGACCGGCGCAGCGATTCGCGCACCCTCTCGTCCACCCGTTGCGCGGCGTCCACCACGTCGCCGCCCACCCGGCCCGCATTGTCGGCCGCCTCGGCTAGGGCCTCGTTGCGCGCCATGACCATGCGCTGCTGGCGGCGCAGTTCCGAAACGTCCACCAGGCAGGCCATGACCCCCAGGGGGTTGCCGTCCATGTCGTGCACGGGACAGGCGGTCATGTCCGCGCCGCGTTCACCCTCGTCGTCCAGGGGCAGGTCGGCCCGGCGCAGCCGGTTGCGGCGCAGGGCGTCTTCGCAGATGGCGGCCGCGTGCGGGGTGGGCAGGGCGCGCGCGCCGGGCTGGCCCGCCAGCGCGGCTCCGGAATTGCCCCGGCCGGACAGCGCGGCCAGGGCGTCGTTGGCCCATTGCACCGTGCCGTCGGTGTTCAGGATGGCGCAGGGCACCGGCAGGCTGTGCAGCACCCCCTGGGCAAAGCCGATGCGCTGGCGAATCTGCCGGACCATGGCGCGCATGGCCCCCACCAATGTGCCCACTTCGCCGGAAAAGGCGTCCGCCTCGGCATCGGACAGGTCGTCATACCGGCCGCCTTCCACGGCGCGGGCAAAATCCGTGGCCCGGTCCAGCGGGCGCACGATGGCCCGTACGATGTACCAGCCAAGCAGCAGCAGCGCGGCCACCACGCCGCCGGACAGCAGCAGCACCCGCGTGCGCCCGGCGGACAGGTCGTGCTCGAAGCGTGACAGGCTTTCGGTGTACGAGGCGTCGGCGTCGGCCACCAACGCGTCGAAATGCTTGCGCGAGGCTTCGGCCAGCGGCGTGGCCGAGGCGTGATACTGCGGGTAGCGCAGATGCCTGTCCGCCGGGGGCAGGGTGGCCAGGGCTCGCACGAAGGCCATGCCGTCCTCCACGAACTGCAGGGTGGAATCCTCCGCCAGCGCTACCTTGCGGCGGGTTTCCTCGCTGGCGGCGGCGCGGTTCAGGGCGCGGAACCCCTCGCGGATGGAGGCCGTGGTGCGCTCCAGCGCGGCCAGGTCCTTTTCCAGGTTGCTGCCCAGCATGATGTTGCGGGTAAGGCGGCTGACGTAGTTGAGGTCCTTGCCTATGGACAGCGTGGCGATCTTGCCTGCCAGACTGTGCTGGGTCACGTGGGTGAAGTCCGCCCGGATGGCGCTCATGGCGTGCAGGGCGATGCAGGCCACCAGACCGGCGGCCACGATGCCGCAGGCGGCAAGCAGCAGAATGCGGGCGCGGACACTGGACAATCTATGCAACATCGGATGGCTCCTTGGGAAATGCGCGGATGAAGTCCGCTTATTGGCAAGGAGCGTGCCATGCAGTGGGCGTCAATTACGGCAGCGTGTTGCGACAGGTGCCGGGGGGCTCCCCCCTGGTGGGCATCCGCAAAACTGCCACCTTGAGGTTGCAGGTGTTGCCTTGGGTTTGCAGTGGGCGCGTGCAGATATCGGCGTGCGAATACTCCCTGGCGGGAGTGAGTGGACCATGCCGTTCGTCAGGGGCCGGGCCAAAGGCAGGAAGACGGGCCGGGCCAAAGGCAGGAAGACGGGCCGGGCCAAAGGCAGGAGAGGGGCCGGACTAAAGGCGGGAAGGCGGGGCGGGCGTGCCGTGCGGCATCTCCCCGCAAGAAGGCCCCCGCGTCGCTTCCATGGAAGGACGGCGGGGGCCTTGTCGTCGTGGCGATGGCCGAGCGCCGGGCGCGCTACATGCGCAGGCTGACCTTTTCAGGCGACAGCCTGCGTTCCAGCCGCGCGGCGAACACCGACATGGAGTAGCAGCAGATGAAGTAGAAGAAGGCCACCGTGCCGTAGATTTCCATGGGGTGGATCATCAGGCGGTTGTTGATGCCCTGGGCCACGAAGGTCAGTTCCAGCACGCCCAGCACGAAGGCCAGCGAGGTGTCCTTGAAGATGGCGATGAACTGGCCCACGATGGCGGGTATCATCTGCTTCAGCGCTTGCGGCAGCACGATCTTGCGCATGGCCTGCAGGTAGGTGAGGCCCGTGGAGTAGGCGGCCTCGATCTGCCCGGCCGGAACGTTCTGGATGCCGGTGCGCACGATTTCGGCGATGTAGGCCCCGGTGAAGGCCGTCAGCGCCCAGGTGGCCGACCAGAACACGTTCAGCGTGGTGCCGAACATGACCGGGATGAAGAAGTACACCCAGAAGATGACGATGATCAGCGGGTTGCCGCGAATCAGCTCAATGTACAGCAGGCAGGGGATGCGGAACACCCTGTTGGAGCACGAGCGGCCCACCCCCACGGCAAGGCCGATGAAGAAGCTGACCGAAATGGCGATCACCGCCATGAGCAGCGAATAGGAAAGGCCGCCAAGGCCCAGGAACATCTCGTCCGGCCGTCCGTTGGGAAAGTGCCAGATAAGCAGGGCGCGCAGGTTGTCGAACACCACCTGCCACTTGAAGCCCAGCAACCCCTTGCCCACCGAGTAGAACAGCCCGGCCAGCACGGCCAGGAACAGCCCCTTGCCCGCCAGGATGGCGGCGCGGGCGGCGTGCCCGCCCAGTTGGTGCAGCATGGCCGCCAGCGGGGTGTAGGTGGTCTGGGCGGCGGCGCGGCGGCGGGCCCGCAGGGCGCGCGTGACGGGGCGCACGAACAGGCGGCGGATGAGCCCGAACGGGGCCAGCAGCGCGCCCACCACCAGCACCGGCACGGAGCGCGCGGGCGTGGTGTCCAGCCGCATGCGGCCGTTCACCCCGTTGAGGATGAACGAGATGATCAGCGACAGCGAAAGATACAGCACCGTGGCGGCGCTGGTGGCCTCGAAGCCCTTGAAGGTCAGCGATTCCACCTGCTGGGCCTGCCAGGTAAGTTCCGCCACGCCCACCACCATGGCCAGCGACGAGTTCTTCATGTTGTTCAGGAACTCGCTGCCCAGCGGCGGAATGATGGCCCGGAACGCCAGCGGCAGGATGATGGTGCGCAGCACCTGGAAATAGGAGAGGCCCGAGGAGTAGGCCGCTTCCAGCAGCCCCTTGGGGATGGACTGCAGCCCTGCGCGGATGACTTCTGCCATGAACGAGGCGGTGTAGATGGACAACCCCATGGTGGCGCACCAGAACTCGAACTGGCCGGAAAACAGCACCTCGCGCACGTTTTCGGGCAGGATGGCCGGAAAGGCGAAATACCAGAAGAACAGCTGGATGAGCAGCGGCGTGTTGCGGAAGAATTCGATGATGCTGGTGGCCGTGGCCCGCAGCGGGCGGAACAGCGACAGCCGCGCGAGGCCCAGCACGGTGCCCAGAAAGAGCGCCAGCACGGAACTTATCAGCGAGATGCGCACCGTGTTGGCGAGGCCCTTCAGGATTTCCGCGCCCATGACCACGCCGTAGGTCTCGTTGCGCGTGAAGAGCATGCTCCACTTGAATTCGTAGCCGAAGTCGAAGACCCAGCCGCAGTAGTAGATGGCGAACGCCGCCAGCGAGACGAGAATGGCGTTCTGGACCCAGGTCTTTTCCAGCCAGTATCGGGTCATGTGCTGTTCCGGGGAGGGGCGCGCCTTGCCCTGGTGCATGCGGGGCTGCGGCGCGTGCGTGGTCGTATGCTGTGCGGGCGTGCGGCCGCAGGGTTGCCGCCCGTCCGCGCGCTGGCGCGCGGGTCTGTAACAATGCGCAAGCCCGGACGGGCCGGGCTTGCGCGCAATGCTCAACTATGGTTGGCCGTTAGGGCCACATTTCGATCTGGCCGGCCAGCGGCATTTCAAACGGGGTGCCCGGGCCGTACCACTTGTTGTAGATCTTCTTGTAGGTGCCGTCCTTCCACATGTCCTGGATGGCGGCGTTCACGGCGTCACGCAGGGCGGAATCGTCCTGGGGCATGGCCATGCCGTAGGGTTCGTCGGACAGGAAGTCGCCCACCAGTTCGAACTGGCCGGGGGTCTTGGCGGCGTAGCCGACCAGGATCGAGGCGTCGGTGGACCAGCCGGCCACGCGGCCGTTCTGCAGCGCCTGGAAGCATTCGGATTCCTTCTGGAAGGAGATCACGTTGGTTTCGGCGTTGGGGTCGCCCGCTTCCTTCAGGGCGCGGCGCACGTTCACTTCGGAAGTGGTGCCCTGCATGGTGGCGATCTTCTTGCCCACCATGTCCTTGACGGACTTGAACTGGCCCTTCTTGGCCAGGATCTTCTGGCCGTCGAAGAAGTAGGTC
Source organism: Nitratidesulfovibrio sp. HK-II (assembly GCF_003402415.2). NCBI lineage: Bacteria > Pseudomonadati > Thermodesulfobacteriota > Desulfovibrionia > Desulfovibrionales > Desulfovibrionaceae > Nitratidesulfovibrio > Nitratidesulfovibrio sp. HK-II. The sequence goes on along the minus strand of NZ_AP036014.1, from coordinate 2,978,606 downwards.
AGCGAGAAATCGACGGACTTGTCGCGCTCGCGGGTGTGGGTCATGTTGGAGACGGAAAGGTCGATCTGGCCCGACTGCACGAGGGCGATGCGGGTCTTGTTGTTCACCTGGACGCGTTCGATTTCCACGCCCATGCGCTTGGCCACTTCGGTGGCCATGTCGTAGTCGAAGCCGCCCCATTCGCCCTTTTCATTGTAGAAGGCGCCGGGGATGGAGTCGGTCATGATGCCGACGCGGATCTTCTTATCCTTCTGGATGCGGTCGAAGACCGGGCCGGCCACGGCCACGGAAGCCATGAGCACGGTGAGGGCCGTAGCCAGTGCAAGCAGTTTGACCAAGCGCATATCCTTCTCCCTGTTTTGGGTTGCCCACGGCCCCCGCACATGCGGGCAGGCCCCTTCCGGGGTGCGGTCCCCTCGGCAAAAGGGACGTCGGGCCGACAGCTGCAAGAAAGGCGGCAGTCAAGGCGTGTGCCCCGCATGCGGGGCGAATGGCTAGTGCGTGAGGATCTTGCTGAGAAACTCCTTGGTGCGGTCGTGGACGGGGTTGCTGAAGAACGCCTCGGGGGTGTTCTCTTCCACCATCACGCCCTGATCCATGAAGATGACCCGGTCGGCCACTTCACGGGCAAAGCCCATTTCGTGCGTCACGCAGACCATGGTCATGCCCTCGCGGGCAAGCTGGCGCATGACGTCGAGCACCTCGTTGATCATTTCCGGGTCCAGCGCGCTGGTGGGCTCGTCGAAGAGCATGATGCGCGGCTTCATGGCAAGGCCGCGCGCAATGGCCACGCGCTGCTGCTGCCCGCCCGAAAGCTGGCCGGGGTAGGCCCCCGCCTTGTCGGGAATGTTCACCTTCTCCAGCAGTTCCATGGCCGTCTTCTCGGCTTCGGCGCGGGGGGTGTTGCGCACCAGCAGGGGGGCCAGGGTGATGTTTTCCAGCACGGTCATGTGCGGGTACAGGTTGAACTGCTGAAAGACGAAGCCCACTTCGGCGCGCAGCATGGTGAGGTTGGTGCGCGGGTCGTTGATGTCCACGCCGTCCACCACGATGTGGCCCTTCTGGATGGGCTCCAGCTTGTTGATGCAGCGGATCAGCGTGCTCTTGCCGGACCCGCTGGGCCCGCAGATGACGACAACCTCGCCCTGTCTGATCTCAAGGGTGATATCCTGCAGCACATGCAGTCCGCTGGCGTACCACTTGTGCACATGGTCGAATTTGATCACGCGGTGCTCCACGGTTCGGTCTGGGGCGGCCTGGCCCGATCCGGCCAGCCGGGCGGATGACGCCACGGCGGCGGCCTGCGCGCCCCGCGCCTGCGAAGTAGCAGAATACGGGGGTGCGGGCAACCCGTGGGGTTACGCTTTTGACATTAATGTTTCAATTCGCGATGTTGCGTTACGGTCAAGCGTCGTTGCAGGACCGGACATCGCCCTTTATGGCGGGTGGTTGGCGCAGCCTGCGGCCCGCTGATGCCACGCGGATGAGAGCGGATTTGCGAAATTGTCAGCATCCGGCGGGGGTAACGCTGCCTTTTCCGCGTCCGACGCGGCGCTGCGGCCCGCCAGGCGGAGAGACCGACCGACAGGCGGGCAGGCCGAACAGGCAGAACAGGCCGGACGGGCCGAACAGGCCGGACGGGACGGACAGACCGGACAGCGTGAACGGGGCGACAGGGCGGATGGCCGAACCCGGCGGAACGTCGAACGGGATGGACGCCGGGTTGGCCCGTGCGGCGTCCCGGTCAGTTCAGCGGCGGCGCGTCGCAGGGCAGCAGGAAATAGAAGGCGTTGCCGCCCTCTTGCGCCTCATAGCCCACGCGGCCTCCGTGCAGGTCCACGATTTCGCGCACGAAGTGCAGGCCGTGGCCGGTGCCGTATTCGCCATGGGTGTTGGACCCCCGAAAGTCCGGCTCGAACAGGTGCGGGGCGTCCTCTGCCGAAACGCCCGGCCCGGTGGTGTACACCTCTACCCGCGCCCCGTGGCGGCCCGTGCCAAAGGCGTCGGGCATGCGGCAGATGCGGCAGTGCACGGCCATGCGCCGCGAGCCCGGCGTGGGGCGGGTGTACTTCACCGCGTTGGACAGCAGGTTGGCGAGCACCTGGCTGATAAGCCCCACGTCGGCGGAAACGCGCACGTGTTCGCATTCCGGGCGCATGTCCATGCGCACCATGATGCCCTTTTCCTCCAGCCGCGAGCGAAAGCGTTCAAGCTGCGGCACCACCACGCGCTGGGCGATGTCGATTTCCGACTTCTGCAGCACGTAGTGGCCTTGCTCGAAGTGGCTCTGGCGCAGCAGCGTTTCCAGGAACAGGCTGGATTGCAGGAAGTGGCGGTAGATTTCGCGGTACTGTTCGTCCAGCCGCTCGTGCAGGTAGCCCAACTGGCGGATGGCCTCGGCCTCCGGCCCGCTGGGCATGCGGCCGCCGGTGGCCAGGGTTTCGCGCAATTCGCCCATGGCCTGTATCTTGCCCTCCAACTGCCGGAACAACAGCTTGAAGTACATGTTGGGCACGATGACGTTGTGGCCGATGTCGTGCACCAGGCTGCGGATGAACCGGATGTGCTCGCGGTTCTTCATCTGCAGCAGGCGGTTGTGCAGCTGAAAGCCCACGCGGTTGGCGTATTTTTCGTAATAGAAGCGGTCGTGGTCGGTGAGGGGGGCGGCGGGGTGCAGCACCATCATGCCCAGCACGTCGCCCACGGGGATGAAGGGCAGGCTTTCGCGGTCGGCATGGCGGCCGCGCACAGGTATGCGGTACTGCCCGTCCTGCGTGTGCGGCCCCTCGGCCAGGTGGTCGCGCTGGGGCGGGCTGGCCGCGAAGGGCGGCATGTCCGGGTTGCGCCGCACCAGGTTGCCAGAGGCGTCCAGCACGTACAGTTCGGCCTGCATGCCGAACAGGATGCGCGGCACCAGCACGGACAGGGCGTAGAGGTCTGGCAGGGCGTCGAATTCCTGGGCCAGGTCGAAGAACACGTTGAAGGCGCAGATCTGCCGCGCGCTGAAATTGTAGCTGGCGTAATCCTCGAGCTTGGCGTGGATGCGCGCGGCGACATGGTCCGCGCCCAGCGCCGTCGGCGGTGCGGGGGGAGAGTTGTTGGACGGCGGTGCGGGGGGCTGCTCGGACGTCATGACAACCTTTTGGGCCACCCGGCGGCCTGCGGCGTTCGGGGGTGCCGTGCGGGGCGTCCCTGCGTGGGGCGACCCGGTTGTGGCGTCCGCTCGTGACAGAGGACAGTGGACGGTCCATGCCGAGCGTAGGCCGGTGGGGGGCGGGGCATCCGATGGTTGCTGGTCCGATGCCATCATGCACCATTTCGCGCTCCGCGCCAAGGGTTTGCCCGGTGTTCGCGTGTTGTTTCGGCTGGCGCGGGCAGGGGAGGGGCAGACGCGGCGATGGCGCGCGGCGCGCATCGCGCAAGTCTCATTGACGCGGGGGGCGCACCATGCCATCACCCCGTGAAGAATCGGGGTAGCGCGGCCGCATGCGCCAACTGCCGGGCACGGCAGGGCGGCGGCGTCCGGAAGACAGGCGGGCAGGGCAGACCCGCGCGGAAAGGGGGAGGCATGGTGCCGCAGGTGTTGGGGGTGTACGTCTCGATGCGCACCGAGCGCACGGGCATGGGCGTCACGAGCAGGGACGTGGCGCAGAAGATTTACTGGCTGGCCGCCCACTGCGCCGAAGGCGCGCCTGACGGGGGGCGCGCGCCCGGTACGCCCGGTGCGCCAGGTGCGCCCGGTGCGCCAGGTGTGCCAGGTGTGGAGGGCGCGAGCGGCGGACGCTACGTGCTGCAACCGCTGACCGACGTCCATCTGCCGTCGGGACTGGTGAAGGACCTGCCCGAGGCCGATTTCATCGAGCATTTCCTGCCGGACGCGGAGTGCTACGAAAAGTTCATCCGCCCGGCGGCCGAGGCGCTGGCCGCCTACATCGACGACCTGCCGCCGGACGCGCCTTTTTCGGTGGAGCAGTTCAGCCCGCTGGCGTTGCCGTTCGACCAGTTGCGCGTGCTGGACGGGTTGCTGGCCGTGCTGCGGGGCAGGCCCGGCCTTGTGCCGCGCGCGCAGGACGTGCCCGACCTGCGCGCCATGCTGGACGGCATGTCCCGCCTGCGCATGGTGCCCGATTTCCAGAGCCGCGTGGCCGGGGTGGCCATCAACCTGCGCAAGCGCGGCGACTACGCGGCGGCGGAATACTACTACGAGCGGGCCCTGGCCGTGAGCGGGCAGGAAGACCGCATCCTGTTCAACCTGGCGCGGGTGTACTACGAGACGGGGCGGGCCGAGCAGGCCGTCGACTCACTGCGGCGGGCGCTGGCGGTCAACCCCGGGCTGGAGGTGGCCGAGAAGTTCCTGCGCTTCGTCCTTACGGGGACGCGCGCCGGGGGGACAGAAGGCGCGGCCGGGCAGACGGCCGGAACGCCGGATGCCGACGCCCCCGACGCCCCCGACACCCCCGATAGGGGCACGGGCGAGGCGACCTGACGGACAGGCTGGCTGACGAACGGGCCGACTGACACCCAGGCGCGCCGGGCATCGGGCGGCGCTCGGTTTTCGCGGCAATGCGCCGCACCCACGGCGTCCATCCGGGCATCGGACACCGCACACTTCATCCCGGCGGCATGGCCCGGCGGCACACCATCCGGCAAGGAGCCCCAATGAGCGACGAGCGCCGTACCTACCCGCGACTGCAACTGGACTGTCCGTGTTTCGTCACGCTGCGCCGCGGCCAGGGCGACATGCCGTGCATGCTCGGCAACATCAGCGCGGGCGGGGTGATGCTGCAACTGCCCCCCCACTGCGAAGCGGAAGGGTTGCCCTTCGGCGAGGTGGTCAACCTGGTGGAAATGCCGCGCGCGCTGGCGGGCGCGCTGGAAGGCGTGCAGGGCCGCGTGGCCTGGTGCAGCGGGCTGCAGGCGGGAATCTGCTTTGACGACGTGCTGCCCATCAGCGTGGACGACATCCTGGACATGCTGGACGACGTCTGCTGAGCCTGCCGGGCGCACCACCGTGCCCGCTGCCGCGCCCTGTCGCCGTATCTCATCGACCAAGCAGGGCGCGTTGCCCTTCCATCCCTTTTCGCGCCATGAATGCGTGCGGCCGGGCGGTTGTTCCGCCCGGCCGTTCGTGTCTCGTGGTGCGGGCAGGCCTCTGCCGCCCCGTCACCCGCCGCTGGCCGGGCCGTACACCAGCCGGAAATCCAGGGAGATGGCGTCGTCCACCCGGTGGTAGCCCAGATGCCGGAAAAACCGGGTCGAGCCGTACAGCACGCCCCAACTGCCTGCCCGTCGCGAAATCCCCTACCTGCCCAGCCCGGTGGGAACGGGGTGGCGGATGAACGTGCCCGCGCGCACCTCGCGGAACGCGGTTTCCAGTTCCTCGTCGGTGTTCATGACGATGGGGCCGCGCCAGGCCACGGGCTCGCCCAGCGGACGGCCGGTGAACAGCAGCAGGCGCAGGCCGTCAGCGCCCGCGCGGAAGGCCACGGCGTCGTCCGCCGCCGTGCCCGTGCCGTCCGGCCGCCGGAACAGGGCCAAGGTGCAGTTGGCCACGGCGGTTTCGCCGGGGCTGCCCCCAGCCGTCCCGATAATCGCGCCCGTTCCGTCGATGACGTAGGCGATGGCGGTATGCCCGTGCGGCACGGGGTGCTCGTGCGTCACCCCTGCCGGGATGGTCAGGTCCAGGTAGCCGGGGTCGGTGACGATGTCCGCCGCAGGTCCCGTCACCGGGCCTGCCGCGCCGTGCGCCGTCCCCGCTATGACCCTGGCCGTCACCCCTTGCGGCAGGTGCGCCAAGGGGATTTCCGCCGCTGTGATGCTGCGGTAGCGCGGCTCCATCATCTTGTGGCTGGCGGGCAGGTTGGCCCACAACTGGAAGCCGTGCATGGAGCCGTGCGCGTCGCCCTTGGGCATTTCCTGGTGGATGATGCCGCTGCCCGCCGTCATCCACTGCACGTCGCCGGAGGAGATGACCCCCTTGTTGCCCATGCTGTCGCCGTGCTCCACGTCGCCGCGCAGGATGTAGGTGATGGTTTCGATGCCCCGGTGCGGGTGCCACGGAAAGCCCTTCACGAAGTCTTCCGGCCGGTCGGAGCGAAAGTCGTCCAGCAGCAGGAACGGATCGAACATGGGGGCCTCGTAGTAGCCGAACATGCGGCGCAGCCGCACGCCCGCGCCTTCGGTGACCGGTTCCCCGTGCAGGACGAGTTCGACGTCTCTCGGCATGGCGTGCCTCCCTTCTTGCGGTATTGGCGGGTGTGTCGCGGGCCGGGCCGCCGCCGGGCAACGCCGTGCAGCCACCGGACAACGGAACCGCCGCCAGAAGGCGGCGCGCGCCACGGACCCTGCGCCACCTTGGCACACCGTGCACGCCGGGGCAAGGCGAAGGGTGAAATCTGGCGAATGGTGGAATCGGACGTCTTGCGCGGGCAGCGTGAGAAGCGACGGGAGGAGCCGGGAGATCAGCCGTGAGAACGGCGCGAGAGGAGAGCCCGGCGGAAGGCGGGACGGGGCCGGGCAAGCGCCCCGGCCATTCCGCTAATGGCCGGAATACGCCAGCACGTGGTTCAGCCCCGCGCTGGACTTCTTCACCTGCGTGCCCGTGATGAGGTAGCGGGTCAGCCGCCAGGCATCCATGTCGATGTGGTCGATGCGGCCCTGACAATCCGGGGTAAGGTGCGGGGCGATGGCGTCGGCCAGTTCCTGCGCGTCGCAGTACGGGCCTTCGTAGGCGATGCGTAGCAGGTCGCCCTCAAGCTCCACCCACTCCTCACCGATGGCCCCGGCGGCCGCGCGCAGCATGTCCTGCCCGGCGGGCCACACCGAGCCGTAGACCTTTTCCTGAATCATGTCGCGGGCCATGCGGGCTTCCTTTGCGTGTATCCGAGGGGTGCCGACAGGTGGTTGTGCGTGTCTGGCGGGCAGGAGGCAGGTGTTTTTTTATGCCTCCGGCGGGCAGGGGACGTTGTCCCCTGCACCCCAATATTTGTACGTTTCATTACGACAGCCGGGCGTGTTCATCTCCACATATGCTGCAAGCAAGCAGAGTCATCACACAGTGAGGGGTGCAGGGGGCGAAGCCCCTTGCCCGCCGGAGGCGTACAAAAAATCTCCCCCGCCTCTCCTCCTACAACCGGAACTCGCCGTCCTCGTAGACCACCACGCGCGCGCCCCCCGGCGTGACGGCGGTGACCTTGCGCGGGGTGGTGGCCACCAGGTCCCAGTGCAGGCTGGAGCTGTTGAACCCCAGGTCGCGCCGGGCATCGGGCGTGAGTTCGTCGGACGGGCCGGAAAAGGTGTTGGCGTACGACTGGCCCAGGGCCACGTGCATGGAGCCGTGCGGGCCGCCGTGGTTCTCGTCATACAGGGTGTTGGCCATGAACCGGGTGATGCGCGAGAAGCGCCGGTCCACCAGGGCGAATTCGCCCAGCATGGCCGCGCCGGGGTCGCTGTTCAGCTGCCCGGTGGCGAAGCCTTCGCCCTGTTCGGCGTCCAGCCGCACCACCCGGCCCTGCCGGAATTCCAGGCGCACCCCCTGCACGATGTTGCCGGAGCGGAACGACGGCAGATCGGCGGTGTACACCCCTTCCACGCTGCGCCAGTCGGGCGAGACGTACAACTCGAAGCTGGGAATGTTGCGGCCGGTCACCCCGGCCCAGCGGCGCTGGCGGCCCACGCGCAGGCGCAGGTCGGTGCCTTCGGCCTCCACGTGCAGGGCGGCGTCGCCCAGTTCGTCCAGCTTCGCGCGGATTTCCTCGGCCTGCAGGGCCACGCGGGCCCAGGTGGCGGCGGGGTCTGCATCGCCCAGCAGGCAGGCGCGGCGCACCTCGTCGGCGTAGTCGGCCAGCGAAAGCCCGGCCTGCCCGGCCAGGGCCGCCGTGGGCCAGATGCACAGGGTCCAGCCGTAGGCCCCCATGTCCTCGCGCAGGTGGGCGATGTCCTGCAACGGGCGGCGGGCGGCCTGGGCCGTGGCGATGCGTTCCGGCTCGATGGAGGCGAGATGGGTGAGCGATTCCGGCGCGATGATGGTGATGCACCCGCCAAGGTGGCTGTACAGGTCGCGCTCGCCGGGGACGAGGGTGGTCAGGCGCTTGTTGTTGGCCTTGGCGTAGAAGTCGTGCTCCATGCGCGGGGTGGGCTGCATGCGCGGCACGGGAATCATGCCCATGTCGTGCAGCCTGCCGCACAGTTCCTCGGCCAGAGGCAGACCCGGCAAATCGAAGCGCACCAGCACGAAATCGCTCTTGCGCAGGGGGGCGCGGCGGCCACGCGCAAGGCCCCACAGCATGACGTCGGCGTATTTACCCAGGGTTTCGGCATCGTACATGGCGTGCTCCTGTGGGACGTATCGCGCGAAGATATCGTTGTCGCGGCGAAGTTATCATTGCCGGGTCGGCGCAGCATGCTACCGTGGTCACGTGGTGCCCCGGAAACCCGTTTACGGTTTCCACGCCGCGCCCGGTCCGCACCCCCCTGTGCTGGACCCGGCGATACGTACGGCAGCAAACGTATCGCGAAGGGACGCGGCAACGGGCAACCCGGCCACTCATCCTCCCCCTTGCAGCGTCGGCCGCGTTCCAGCCCCTCGGAGCGCGGCCGACCTCTTTTTGCGCGGCCGCGAATGGCGGGGGCGGACACGGCGGGCCTGGCAGGTCTGGCAAGACAGTCCCGGCGCGGCCAGGCGGGGGGCAGTTGGGCCGGACGGGACCAGTTGGCCGGACGGGGTCAGGGCAGCGCGCGCGGGGCCGGGCTGTCGTCCGGCAGTTCGTACAGGCTGGCTTTGCGTCCGGCGTCGCTCTCCGGTTTCCGTCCGGGGCCGGACGCCGTCCCCGCGTCACTGTCCGTGCCCTTGGCCGCGTCGCCGTCGTTCCGCGTCGGAGTCTGCATGGTAGCAGGTTTTTCGTCGGGCGGAATGTGCTCGTTGTACGCGGGGGATTGCAGCGGGTCGTCGTTCCCGGCACCGCCCGCTGCGCCTTGCGCGGGTGCGCTGCCGTCGGGGGCAGGGGCGGCAGTGCCCGTTGTGGTGGGCAAGGCGGCCTTTTCAGGCGGGGATGGGGGCGCGTCGGTCCCGTTGCCGCCAGCGGGGGGACGGCATTGCCCGCGTCCGCGCGCAAGGCGCAAGCCCTCGCAGTCGCCCAGGGCGCAGGCCCGATAGAAATCGTCGCACATGGGGCCGGGCTCGCCGCGCACCTGCCACGCCGCGCCGCGCACCCGCCAGTGGGCGGCCACGTCGGGCCGCAGGCGGATGGCGGCGGAGGCATCCTCCACGGCCAGCGCGGGCATTTGCAGGCGCAGGTGGCACACGGCGCGGGCGTGCAGGGCGCGCGCGAAGCCGGGGGACAGCTTCAGGGCGCGGTCCTGGGCCTCCATGGCGTCCTGCGGCCGGTCGAGCAGCAGCAACGCCTCGCCCAGCGCGTTCCACAGCAGCGGGTTGCGCGCGTCCAGCGCCACGGCGCGGCGCATGTGGCGCAGCATGGCCTCCGGCGGCGCGCCCCATCCGCCCCATCCGCTCCCGATGCCGTTTTCGGCGGCGGAGTGCTGCGGGGGGGGATTCCCTTTGTCCGCCGTGTCGCCGCCGACCGGGATGCCGGACAGGCAGGCGCGGTACAGTTCCAGCGCCTCCAGCGAGCGGGCCAGCGCGCCCAGCCGCTGGGCGAAGGGGCTTTCGTCCTCGCCGCCGTGGCGGGCCACGTGGCGGGCGGTGGCCTGGGCCGCGTCCAACGCCTCTTCGGTCAGGGCCGCTTCGCGGCGCAGCACGTCCTCGTGCAGTTCCAGCAGGGCTTCGTCGCGCAGCACGGCGCGGACGCGCTCCGCTCCGGCGGGCGACGGGTGGGGGATGTCGTCGGATGGCGTGACGTTTGAAATATCGGGCGAGGTCTCGGATGAGCTTTCGGAGGAAAGCCCGGGCGAAGGCGCGGGGGCGGGCGCATCTGGAAGCGTGGCCTGCACGGTCACGGCCACGCGCACCTCGGGCGGGTAGCCTTCGACGCGGGTGTCCGTCACGCGGGTGACCAGCACGGCGGAGGCCACGGCCAGGCGGCGCTGCGGATCATGCGCGGCCAGGGTGGCGAAGGACGCGGCGGCGGACCCTTCCAGCAAGGGGGCCACCCCTTCGCGCAGCGCGGCAAGGCGCGCGGCGGAGCGGGCGATGACGATGGCGGATTCCTTGCGCAGGCCGCCGCCGAAGGGCGCCGTGACGGTGCTGGCGGCGTGCGCGGTGGCGGCTGTCGCCAGCAGGAGGGCGATGCCGCAGAGCAGCGCGGGCAATCCCGCGCGCAGGCGGGCGGAAGGGGGCGTTGCCGGGCCGGATGCGCGGCCCGGCAACGCCCGTCCTGAATAATGCATCTATTTCTTCACGGTGGCCTGTACCTTGCGGGCCGCGGGTTGCAGCACGTCGCGCAGGGTTTCGGCCAGCAGCTTCTCGGCCACGTCGGAGGCGGGAATGACCTGCTTGGACTGCCCGCCGGACAGGTGCTCGGTGTACAGCACCTTGGTGTAGTCCGACACGGTGACGGCCAGCTTCATGGAGGTGCTGAACTCGGTGGTCTTCAGTTCCTTCAGCCACACCTCGTTGACCACGCCGGTGACGATGTAGTCGGGGCCGCCCGCGCGGGCCTGTTCCTGGGTCAGGGCAAAGGACACCTGCAGCCCCTGGCGGGCCAGTTCGTCGGCCAGCGAGCGGCTGATCCAGTCGGACACGGTGGACGAGGCCACGAACGAGGTGCCGTCCTTGCGTTCGCCCACCTGCACCACCGGGCGCTTGTCCTCGAACATGACCACGGTCACGCGGGGGGCGGAAGGATCGGGCAGCACGGAAGCGTCGGGCGGCGAGTAGAGCAGGCGGACGGAATTGCCGGGGGCGCAGGCCGAAAGGGCAAGCGCGGCAAGAACCAGCAGCAGCGCGGCGAGCGTGCGCGAAACGTTGTGATGCAGCATTGTTCCTCCTGTGCGCGGTGCGCGGTGCGCGGCGCATGGATGTTCGCCGCCGGGGCGGCGGATGTTACAGCGGGGCCAGCGGCAGGTAGAGGCGGGTGAGCAGGTCGTCCTCGGGCGTGGCACCCGGATCGTTGAGATAGATCTCCATGCGCGGCGCGGACAGCGGGGTGCGCCCGCTGTCGGGCAGCCATTCCCAGTACAGCGCCGACCACGACCACGGCAGGGTGGCGTAAGGCCCCTTGTGCTCCACCACGGCGTACTCCCGCGACCGGATGACCCGCACGATGACGTAGTCGTCCGGCTCGAAACCGTCCGGCACCGTGACCATGGCATCGTAGCGGATGCGTTCCGGCGGGGTGATTTCCGGATCGTCGTGGCACAGGCCGAGGAACATGGTGGAGGCGGACGCCACCTGCCGCCGCGCGATCCACGGCGAAAGCAGCTTCCACGCCTGCGGCCCCGATTCGGCATAGGGGCCGTGCACGCGGATGCCGACCACGCGAAGTTCCGGCAGGCGTTCGATGCGCACTTCCATGGGGGTTGCGTCTCCCTGGTTCCCGTCTCTCTGTGGGGCCTCTATAGCGCAAGCGGGACCGAAATCAAAGGGTTGCGCGGCGCGTTTTCCCGTCATGCCGCCGCGTTCCGGCGCCGGGGGTGGGCAGCGGACACGCCGAAGGCATGCCCGAAACGGGGGCGGTTGCGTGACGAATCAAGCAACGGCGCGCCTTAGAGGGCAGAAACGGTTGACAAGGGGGCCAACCTCTGTAAAAGCTGCGCCCTTGCACCACGTGCATGCAATACCGCGCCGCCGGAGCGCGCGCGGACCGAAACCCCCATATGGAGATACCGATGACCAAAGCTGAACTGGTTGAAAAGATCCGCGCCAAGGCCGGTCTTGCCTCCAAGGTCCAGGCCGAAGGCGCGCTTGACGCCACCATCGCCGTGCTTGCCGACGCCCTGGCCGCCGGCGAATCCGTGACCTTCACCGGCTTCGGCAGCTTCAAGGTGACCGAACGCGCCGCGCGCAAGGGCCGCAACCCCCGCACCGGCGAAGAAATCACCATTCCTTCCGGCAAGGTGGTGAAGTTCACCCCCGGCAAGCTGCTGAAGGATTCCGTGAAGTAGGCAGCCCACGGGCCGCAGATTTCCGCGCCCCGCGTCTCCGGCAAGGAGACGCGGGGCGTTTCGCGTTTCGGGGGGATGGAATGGGCGGGGCGCTGGCCGGGGATGCCGGGCTGGCGGGTGGAAGGGGGCGTCGTGGCCAGCGGCGCGCACTGGCGCGGGCAGGGTGCCCGGCGCGTCACTTTCCGGAATCGCCGCCGGGGGGCGGCGGCAGCGCGTCGCGCAGGGCGCCAGCCTTGCGGTGGGGAGTCCAGTTGTACCAGTCGCGCAGGGGGGCGGGCAGGCGCGGGTGGCGGGCCTGGGCCACGGCGCAGGCGAACACGTCGAGCACGCACGGGTCGTGGCGTTGCCCGGTGCGCGAGCACAGCCGGTCGTACAGTTCCTGCGGGTCCGCCGCCGCGAGGTCGGCCAGGGTGCGCACGCCCAGCAGGTCAAGGTCGCGCCGGGCTGCCGGTCCCACCGAACGCAACCCGGCCAGGGGGTGCGCGGGGCGGGGGGCGGGCCGGTCACCGGGCTTGTCCGTTTTTTCCGGCCTGATGGTTTCGCGGGCGTCCTTCACGAAGTCTCCCTTTCTTCTCCGGCCGGGCGGCCTTACGCGGCGGGCTTGCCCTTGGGCGCATCCACCAGCAGCACGGCCAGGTCCATGACGTTGGTCAGGGTGGGGCCGGTGCGCAGGATGTGCCCGGTGCGGTCCAGGAAGTGGTAGGCGTCGTTGTCGGCAAGGTGGCCGTGGGCGTCCACGCCGCACTCGCGGGCCACGCACAGGGTGCTGCCGGATGCGTAGCCCCCGGCGGCGTCGGTCGGCCCATCAGTGCCGTCGGTGCCCGCGCAGAGCATGGCGATATGCTCGCAGTCGGCCAGTTCGTCCATGCGGATGGCGGCGGCCAGGGCCATTTCCTGGTTACGTCCGCCAAGTCCGCCGCCGCTGATGGTGACGGTGGTTTCGCCGCCCGCCAGCAGGCAGAACGGGCCTTCGGGGTGGGGCAGCCCAACGGCTGCGCGGGTGGCTTCCTCCACCAGTTCGCGGGCGCGCACGCGGGCCTCGCCGGTCATGGTGTCGGTGAGGATGCGCGGCCGGTAGCCGCGCGCGGCGGCCGCTTCCGCCGCCGCCTCCAGCGCCTGCCTGTTGCTGGCCACGATGCAGTTCTGCACCGCGCCGAACACCGGGTCGCCGGGCTTGGGCGTTTCCGCCGCAAGGCCGCGCAGCCCCGCCGTCAGCCGTTCCACCACCGGCGCGGGCAGCCTGTGGAGAATGCCGAACCTGTCGGCGATGGATGTGCAGTCGGCATAGGTGGATGCATCGGGCGAGGTGGGGCCGGAGGCGATGACGTCCAGGTCGTCGCCCACCACGTCGGAGATGATCAGCGACACCACCTGCGCCGGGGCGGCCGCGCGGGCCAGGTTGCCGCCGCCGAAGGCGGACAGGTGTTTGCGCAGGGCGTTGATCTCGTGGATGGTGGCCCCGCATTCCAGCAGCAGGGTGGTGGCGGCGCGCATGTCGTCCAGGGTGATGCCCGGCTGCAGCGCCGGGGTGAGCGCGCTGGCCCCGCCGGTAAGGGCGCACAGCACGAGGTCGCGCGGGCCCGCCGTGCGCACCAGGTCCAGTATCTCGTTGGCGGCGCGTTCTCCGGCGGCGTCGGGCACGGGGTGGGCGGCCTCGCGCAGGGCGATGCGCCTCAGGGGGGCGGTGTGCCCGTACTTCACCACCACCACGCCGTCGTGCACCCGGTCGCCCAGGATGTCCTCCAGCGCGGCGGCCATGGGGGCGGCCCCCTTGCCCGCGCCCACCACGTATACCCGGTCGTGGGCGGAAAGGTCGTAGTCGCGCCCCGCTATGTGCAGGGTGTTGCCGTCGCGGCGCACGTGGCGGTGCACGGCGCGGTCGGGGGCCACGGCGTCCAGGGCGCGGGACAGGATATGGTCGAGGACGGCGCGCTGTTCGGGGGTCATGCGGCGATCTCCTTGGCGTCGTTAGGGGGCGTCGTTGCGGGGACGTGGTTGGGGGTGGGGCGGCGGTGCGGTTTCCGTCCGCGTGGCGATCCTTCACGAAGAAGGCGGGGCGCGGGGCGCTGCCGCGTGACGCATGGTAGGTGGCCCGTGCGCCACCGGTCAAGAGGCGTGACGGCGGGGAAGGCGGATGGCCGTCCATGCCGCGCCCGCCCCGGTGACAGCGCGCCCGGCGCGTGCTATATTTCATCATGAATCTTCGCGCCCGAGCCGCCCCCTTTGGCAGTGGGGCGGCGCGGGGCGCGGGGCAACCAACCGCAGAACACAATGCAGGAGACTGCCATGAAACGCCGCATCCTTTCCGCCGTCATGCCGGTGCTGCTGCTGGCGGCCTCGGTGCTCGTGCTTTCCGGTCTGGGCGGCTGTGCCGTCTATTCCGTGCCGCAGGACGAACGCACCGTGGGCACCATGGTGGACGACAGCACCATCCGCACCGCCATCAAGAGCGACCTCTTGCAGCGCGACGCCTCGGACGGGTACGCCGTGAAGGTGTACAGCTACGACGGGCGCGTCTTTCTGGTGGGCGAGGTGCAGTCGTCGTTCCGCGACCCTGCCGTGATGATCGCGCGCAAGGTCAAGGGCGTGCGTTCGGTAACCACCCACTGGTTCGATCCGGGCACCGGGCATACCGCCGACGACCTGGCCGTGGCCACCAAGGTGCGCACCAACCTCATCGCCGAAAAGGCCCTCAGTTCCACCCAGATCGACCTTGAAGTATACGGCGGCCACGTGGTGCTGCTGGGCATGGTGCGCGCGCAGGCTGACGTGGACCGCGCCGTGATGGTGGCGCGCGCCGTGGGCGGCGTGCGCTCGGTGAAGTCGTACCTGATTCCGTAGCCATTCCGCCGCGCCCCGCATGCGTGCGCGGGGCGCGCGCGGACGACCGAAACAGCGCCCGACATGGCGCAAGGAGACACCGATGCAGAAGTACAAGTGCCCCTGCGGCTATGTGTACGACCCCGCCGAGGGCGACCCCGAACATGGCGTGGGGCCGGATACCCCCTTCGCGGATTTGCCGGAAGACTGGGTGTGCCCGTGGTGCGACGCGGAGAAGGAATACTTCGAGCCCGTGCAGTAGCCGCGCGGAACGTATTGGCGACAGCGGATGAAAGCGCCCCCGGCGCGTCCCGATGAGACAGGGCGCGCCGGGGGCGTTCGTCGTTTCGGCTCGGGAAAGTGGGCGGAAAGGAGCGGCGTCCGGTCCGTCCGCCTACAGAATCAGGCGGATCACCGCGCCCAGTCCGGCGCAGGCCGCCAACACGGGCAGCATGGGGGCCTTGAAGCGCAGCAGGGCCACGCCCGCGCCCACGGCCAGCAGGGCGGCCACCGGGTCCAGGCTTGCCGGGGCGGGCAGGGGCAGGTGCAGTCCGATGGGACCATCCCATGTGCCGACGGTGCCGAACAGCACGTGCAGCCCGAACCACAGCGAAAGGTTGGCGATGACCCCGGCCACGGCGGCGGTGACGCCCGCCAGCGCGGCGGCCAGCGCGGGCCTGCCGCGCACCGCCTCGATGTACGGCGCGCCCAGGAATATCCACAGAAAACACGGGGTGAAGGTGACCCACACCGTCAGGGTGGCCCCCAGCAGCCCGGCCAGGGCCGGGTGGAGCGCGCCGGGGCTGTTCCACGCGGCCAGGTAGCCCACGAACTGCAACACCAGTATCAGCGGGCCGGGCGTGGTTTCCGCCAGGGCCAGGCCGCCCAGCATGTCGGCGGCGGTGAGCCAGCCGTGCGCCTGCACGGCCTGCTGGGCCACGTAGGCCAGCACCGCGTAGGCCCCGCCGAAGGTGACCACAGCCATCTTGCTGAAGAACACGCCCATCCTGGCGTAAACGTTGTCCCATCCCAGCAGCAGGCCGAGCAGCAGCACCGGCCCCAGCCATAGCGGCAGCCAGGTGGCCAGCACACCCAGGGCGCGGGCGGTGGAGGGCCGGGCGTGATCGGGCATGTCGCGGATGGCCGCAGGGAGGGCGCTTGCGGGGGGCGTCCCTTTTCCTGCTGGAGCATGCGAGGCCCCTGCGCCGTTGCCGCCGCCTGCGGCAGGTGCGTACCGCGCGCGCAGCCAGCCCAGCAGCCCCGCGCCAAAGACCACCGCCGGAAAGGGCACCCCGAAGGCGAACAGCGCCGCGAACGCCCCGCCCGCCAGCGCCAGCGAGAACCCGTCGCGCAGCGACCTGCGGCCCACGCGCAGCAGCGCTTCCAGCACCACGGCCAGCACGGCGGGCTTCAGCCCCCAGAACAGCGCATCGATGGCGGGAATCTGCCGGTATGCCGCATAGATGAACGACAGCGCCATCACCACGCAGAAGCCGGGCAGCACGAACAGCGTGCCCGCCGCGATGCCCCCGGCGGTGCGGTGCAGCAGCCAGCCCACGTAGGTGGCAAGCTGCTGCGCCTCCGGCCCCGGCAGCAGGGTGCAGTAGTTCAGGGCGTGCAGGAAGCGCGCGTCGTCCACCCAGCGTTTTTCGTCCACCACGATGCGGTGCATCAGGGCGATCTGTCCGGCTGGTCCGCCGAAGCCCAGGCAGCCCACGCGCAGCCAGGTGCGCAGGGCCTCGCCGAAGGTGGGGTGGGGCGTGGCGGGGGGCGGGGACGCGGGGGAGGCTGACGATGCGTCAGGTGATGTTGCGGCAGGGGGTGATGCCTTGGGGGGCGGTGCGGCATCCATGGTTGCCTCCTATGCGGGGCGCGCGGGCGCGCTGCGGCGGAAGTATTCCAGCAGGTCGTCCAGCACGCGGAAGCCGCGTTCCAGGCGTTCGTCGTCATCGTCGGTGCGCAGGGTTATGCCCGCGATGAGCGCGCCCACACCCGGCGATTCCGGCCGGGCGGGGTGGCGCTCGTCCAGGTCGATGTCGTGGATCACCGCGCCCACGGCGGCCAGGGCAGGGTCCGCGTCCAGTCCGAAGCGGCGCGACAGCACCTCGAAGGTGCACAGTTCGCCCTCGTGGGTGAATTCCGCCTCGGCCATGTCGAAGCGGATGCAACGACTAGAGCCTGCCCTGCCTGTCCTGCCTGGCCCGTCTGGCCCGCCTGTCCCGTCCGCGCGGCATTCCGGCGGGCCGAAGCGGAACGCGGCCTCGGCGTCGATGAACCTGCGTACCAGCCATGCGCTGGCGATGCGGTCCACGTGCACGCCGGGCCGGGTCACCCATACGCAGCCCTTGTAGTCGTCCGCGCGCAGGTACGTTTCGGTCTGCACGGCGCGGGCGGCACCGGGCGCGCCCAGGCGCAGCCAGCGTTCGGCCCCGGCCAGCAATCCTTCCACCATCTCGCGCGCGGGCGCGCCGAAAAAGTCCACGGCGGCGACGGCCTCGAACCGGGCGCGCAACTGCGCCGCCCATGCGGCCACGGCATCGCGCCGGGGGGCATCGACCTCGCGGGGGTCGCCCAGGGCCTCGAATTCCGGCTGCGCCTCGGCGGCCAACTCCCGGTACTGGGCGTCGCGCGCCTCCACGAACAGCGCCTTGACCTGGGCGTCGGTCAGGCCGCCCGCCTCCACGTCGAAGCATGCGCCGCAGACGAAGGCCCGTCCGCCGCCCTCTTCTATCTCGCGGGCCAGCCACAGCAGGCCGTCGCGCTGCCGTTCTCCGTCGGGCAGCACGTACACGGCGTTCTTCAGGGCCACGGCCCCCAGCGCGGCAAGGCGGCGGGCGGCCTTGGCCCGCAGGTAGGGCGGCTTGGGGGGGATGTTGTGGATGCACAGCAGCCACGGCAGGGCGCGGGCTTGGTCGGCGGGCATGGCAGTCTCCTTGTGTGTCAATTGCCAGATAATGCTTTTTTTAAAAAGTGGCAATTGACATATCATCACGAGGCTCATATATGTCAATTGCGCTAGTAGATAAGGCAGTTGCTCTCTCGGGGATCGTGCGAAAGGCGCGCGCCCAACATCATGGAATAAAAGGAAGTGGAGTCAGCCATGAAAGACGTTTCCATTCTGGCCGCCGGTTTGATGGCCGCCGCCATGCGTACCGCCCCCAAGGCGGGCGGCAAGGACTTTCTGGAAATCGCCGTGGTTTCCGACGAGGCGGATCTGGCCCGCATTGCCGAGGCCATGCGCGACTTTGCCCCGCGCAGCACCAACGAGGCCTACTGGCTGCGCGACGCGGACAACATCGCCCAGTGCCACGCCGTGGTGCTGGTGGGCCTGCGTTCCTCCCCCGCCGCCGGGTACGACTGCGGGGCCTGCGGCCACGAATCGTGCAAGGCCTTTCTGGCGGCGCGCGGGCAGCAGCCCGCCTTCGCCAAGGAGATGGGCTACGGCGGCCCGCACTGCGTCATGCGCATCATCGACATCGGCTGCGCGCTGTCTTCCGCCGCCAAGGCGGCCAGCCTGCTCAGCATCGACAACCGCGTGCAGCAGCGCGTGGGCGCGGCGGCGCGGGCGCTGGGCATCATCGAGGCCGACGTGGTCATGGGCGTGCCCGTGGGCGTGTACGGCAAGTCCATCTTTCACGACCGGCCCAGCAAGAAGTAGCGCCGGAGCGCCGCGCGCGCCCGGCGAAAGGAAATAATCATGCACGCATCGGCCATGTTCCGGGCCTTGTGCTCGGTGGGCTTTCTGGCCCGGTTCTCGTACGCGCTGGCGCGCAACCCGGTGCTGCCGCTGTTCGCGGTGTTCCTGGGCGCGGGGCCGGAGGCGGTGGGCCTTGCCGTGGGCATCTCCACGGTGACGGGCATCTTCTTCAAGCTGCCCGCCGGGGCGCTGTCCGACGTCATCGGGCGGCGGCGCACCATGCTGGCGGGGCTGTGCTTTTTCGCGATGGCCCCCTTCGCCTACTTTCTGGTGAACGACTATGCGCAGTTGGTGGCCGTGCGCTTCGTGCACGGGTTCGCCACGGCGGTGTACGGCCCGGTGGTTATGGCCGTGGTGGCCGACATGGCCGGGGCGCGCAAGGGCGAGATGCTGGGGTGGTTTTCGTCCGTGGGCATCATCGGCACGCTGGCGGGCGCGCCCGTGGGGGGGCTTGCCCTGTCGCTGCTGGGGGCAGAGACGGGCGGATCGTCCGTGGCCTTCCGGGTGGTGTACGGGGTGGTGGCGGTGACCGGCCTTGCCGCGCTGGCGCTGGGCTGGCGGGTGCTGCGCGACGGGGGGGAGAACGCCTCGCCTGCAACGTCCGGCGGCTTCCGCGCCCGGCTGGGGCAGTTTTCCTCCGGCATCCGCGAGGTGGCGTCCGACCGGCGGGTGGTGGCCGTCTCCGTCATGGAGGGCGTGCAGAACATGAGCATGGGCGCGCTGGAGGCGTTTCTGCCGGTGTACGCCGTGACCGTGGCCGGGCTGGCACCCTTTCAGGCCGGGCTGCTGTGGGCCGTGCAGGTGGTGACCACCCTGTTGGCCAAGCCCCTGCTGGGCCGCGCATCCGACGCGCGCGGCATGCTGGGGCGGCGCGGGCTGATCGTGGCGGGCGTGGTTGCTTGCGCCGCGCCCTTCGCTGCCGTGCCGCACCTGGCCGGGTTCTGGCCGCTGGCCGGGGCCTGCCTGGTGTTCGGATTCGGCGAAGCGCTGGTCACTTCGTCGTCCGCCGCGCTGGTGGCCGACCTGTGCCGCGCCCGCCACTATGGCACGGCCATGGGCGTGTTCGGCACCATCTTCGACGTGGGGCACGCCTCCGGTCCGCTGCTGGTCGGCCTGCTGGTGGGCGCGCTGGGGTACGGCCCGGCATTCGCCATCATCGCCGGGGTGCTGCTGTGTTCGGTGCCGTGGTTTCTGGCGGTGATGCGCGGCGGCGAGCCCACCGGGGCCGCCTGCGGGCAGGAGTAGGAACATGAACGCGTATAACGACAACGCACAGGTGGACCTGCTGCGCGAGGCAGGCATGACGGAAGCGGACATCGCCCATTCGCGCCAGGTGGCGGGCATTGCCGTGGGGCTGGGCAGCCTGGCCCGCGTGGCGGTGGACCTTTCGCTGGTGGCGCTGGGCGCGCTGTTTCACGACCTTGGCAAGGTGCGCACCGACGGCATCCTGCACGGGGTGGAAGGGGCGCGGCTGGGCAGGCATCTGGGGCTGCCCGGCGCGGTGCTGGACATCATGGAAAAGCACGTGCGCGCGGGCGTGCCGCTGGAACAGACCGGCGATTACGGGCTGCCCCCGCGTGACTTCCGTCTGACCTCGTTGGAAGAGAAACTGGTGATTTACGCCGACAAGCTGGCGGACATGGTGGAAGAGCCGGGGCTGGTGGCGTCCGTGGGCGAGGCGCGGCTGCGTTTCGCGCGCATTCTGGACGAGCGGCCGGATCTTGCCAAGGACGAGGCCACCAAGGCGCGCTACCTGGCTTGCGCGGCGGAGGTGGAGGAACTGGTGCGGTAAGCGAAGGAAAGGGGCAGGGCCACCCGGTCTTTTTCTTTCCCCAATCCACGCCGTGAATGGAAAACGCCCCCGGCACGTGCTGCGCGCCGGGGGCGTTCATGTTGTCTTTCGGCAGGTTGCGGGATCGGAAAGCCACCGATCGCCGCCTGCCGCCGCTTCGCGGGCCGGGCTAGTCCTGCATCACGCTTTCGATGACATCCAGCGCCGCGTCCACCAGGGCTTCCGTGGCCTGGGTGCCCATGTGCCCAAGGCGGAACACCTTGCCCGCCATGGGGCCGAAGCTGCCGGACACGATCAGCCCGCGTTCGCGCAGGCCCTGCCGCCATTCCGGCCACTCGAAGCCTTCCGGGACCAGGGCCGCCGTCACCGTGGGCGAGTTCACCGCGCCCTGCGCCGTCCACAGTTCCACGCCCAGCTTGGCGAGGCCCGCGCGGCAGCGTTCGGCAACTTCCCGATGGCGGTCGAAGCAGCCCTGCATGCCGCCCTTTTCGTTCAGGATGGCCAGCGCGCCCGCGTTGAGCGCGGCGGTGCCGTGCCAGTACGGGGTGTATGGGCAGCGGCCATCCTGCTGCACGGTGCGGAAGGGGGCAATGGCGTCGTAGCCCTGGTAGCCCACGGCCTCTATGATTTCCCACGCCGCCGGGCTGACGGACAGAAAGCTCATGGACGGCGGGGCGGAAAGGCACTTCTGCGAGCCGCCCAGCACAAGGTCCGCGTGCCATGCGTCGGCCTGCACGGGCGCGCCGCCCACGCTGGCCACCGCGTCCACGTAGAACAGCGGCACGCCGCAGGACTGCTTCAGCGCGCCAAGGCCATCCAACGGGTTCAGCGTGCCGGACGGCGTTTCGCAGTGCACGGCGGTGAGCATTTTGGGCTTGAAGCTGCGGATGGCGTCTTCGATGCCGGTCAGGTCGTCGATGGTTTCGTCGTAGGGCAGCGAGACCTTCAGCACCTCGCAGCCGATGGACGCGGCCATGTCGCCGATGCCGTCGCCGAACACGCCGGTGCCCACGGACAGCACCTTGTCGCCGGGCACGAGGCAGCTTTTCAGCCCGGCCCACAGGGCCAGCATGCCCTCGCCGGTCATCAGCACCACGTCATGCTGCGTGCCCATGAGCTGCGCGAGGTTGCGGCCCGTTTCCGCGTACAGCTTCAGGTAGTCCGGCTCGATCTGGCCGGAGCCGTAGTCGCGGGTCATGGCCGCCAGCACGGCGGGGTGCAGGGTGACCGGGCCGGGCACCATGGGGATGGGGGCGTAGGGCTTGTGCGCCATGGGGGTGACCTCCGGTGGTTGCAAAATATGGTGGGCTGTTGTGCCCCTGCGAGGATGGGGGAGAGTTATTATACGCCTCCGGCGGGCAAGGACGGCAGCCGTTATGCGAGTCTTCGAGCACTACGGATGGCGATCGCACAGCGGCTATCGCCCCTTGCATTCCCATCAGTGTGGTTTCCATCTGGTAGTAAAAATTCACCGCCCCATTCGGGGGATGCAAGGGGCGCAGCCCCTGCCCGCCGGAGGCGCAAAAAACAACGTCCCCCTACCGCCCAGTAACCACACCCAAGCGGCAACAGCATGTCGCACAGGCTACAGGTCGATGAGTTCAACCTCGTCCGGCGCGATGGCCGTGCCCAGAAACAGCCCGCCGGTGCGGGCGAAGCGGGGCACGTCGTCGGTGGTCAGAAAGCGCGCCTCGCCGCATTCGTTGCCGCCCGGCCCCGTGCGCAGGGGGCGCACCAGCCCGGCTGCCTGCAATTCCGCCTGCACGGCAAGGGCGGTGGTGGCGGCGGAATCCACGATGACCGGTTCCGGCCCGATGACGTTGCGGATGGCCCGCGCCAGCAGCGGAAAGTGGGTGCAGCCCAGCACCAGGCAATCGGGCGTTTCCGGCGTGTCGCTGCCGGACGCGGGGCGAAAGATGGGGTCCAGGTAGCGCGCGGCGATGTCTTCCACGATCTTGCCGTCCACCCAGCCTTCCTCGGCCAGCGGCACGAACAGCGGGCAGGGCTGCCCGATGATCTGCGCGTCGGGTCGCAGGCTGTGGATGGCCTTGTGGTAGGCGCGGCCCCGGATGGTGGATTCCGTGGCGATGACGGCGATGTTGCCCCGGCGCGAGGCCCGGCAGGCCGCCTGCGCGCCCGGCTGCACCACGCCCACCACCGGCAGGCCGGGGTTGGCGGCGCGCAGGGCGTCCAGCGCCACGGAGGTGGCCGTGTTGCAGGCCACCACCAGCAGCTTGATGCGCCGCTGCACCAGCTTGGACGCGGCCTGCACGGCGTAGCGGGTAATGGTTTCCGCGCTCTTGGTGCCGTAGGGCAGGCGGGCGGTGTCGCCCAGGTACAATATGTCCTCGCAGGGCATGCGGGTACGCAGGGCCTTCAGCACCGTAAGGCCGCCCACGCCCGAATCGAACATGCCGATGGGCAGGTGCGCGGCGTCGGGGGCGAATCCGCCCGCGCCGTTCTGGTCAGAGCCCGTGGCGGCGTTGCCGCACGCGGGGCCGTCTACTTGCATCGGTCCTCGTCCTCCAGAAGTTCGTAGCTGCTCACGGTTACCGGGGCGCGCAGGGTGTCCAGCACCCGTTCCAGCAGAATGCCCTCGCGGCTGGGCGAATTGTGCCCGAAGGTGGCGCGGATGCCCAGCGTGACGAAGTGCACGGCGCGGTCCATGGCGATGGGCAGGCTGTCGCCCTGCAACAGGCTGCCGGTGAGCACGCTGGCAAAGGTGTCGCCCGTGCCGGGATAGTGGGCGGGTATGTACTGGCAGTCCACCTTCCAGAACCGGTCGTGCGGGCGGTGGTGCGCCGCCACGGAGCTGACGCCCGCATGACCGGCCACCGGCACGCTGGTTATCACCGCCACGCGCGGGCCCATGCCGGTCAGGCGGCGCAGCCAGTCCTTCAGTTCCGCCGTGGAGATGGATTCGCGATAGGGCTCGTCCAGTAGCAGGGCGGCCTCGGTGAAATTGGGGGTGATGATGTCCGCCTTGCGCACCAGCCAGCGCATGCGCTGCACCATCTCCATGTCCATGGTGGGTTCCAGTTGGCCGTTGTCGCCCAGAACAGGGTCCACCACGGCAAGGCCGCCCTCTACCCGGCACATGTCGATGCACCGGGCCACGATGTCCACCTGCGCCGGGGAACCCAGAAAGCCGCTGTACACTGCGTCGAACTTCAGGTTCAGGGCCTGCCAGTGGTCCAGGAACAGGCGCATCTGGTCGGTAAGGTCCAGAAAGCTGTAACCGGTGAAGCCTGCCGTGTGGGTGGACAGCACGGCGGTGGGCATGGGGCACACCTGCGCGCCCATGGCGGACAAGACGGGTATGGCCACGGTGAGCGAGGTGCGGCCGAAGCCGGAAAGATCGTGGATGGCCGCCACGCGCGGCACGGCATTGCGCATTGCAGGGCTCCTTGCGCGGGGTTCCGGACTGGCCGGGTGAGGTCGGTCGGCGTCAGGTAATGTCGGGCGGGTGGTGGGCAGGGCGATGGATGCCCGGATGTGCATGGTGCGCCCGGCGGGCACACCATCACCACGGAGCGGGGCAAAAGGCAAGGGGAGCTCTGAGTGATTTTGAATTGCCCGGATTGTGGAAATCAAATACGAATAGAGCGATACTTTGGGGGCTTTGTGTTTTGGTAAGGTATAATTTTTATGGAGGCCTAGGTGGAGAGGGAAAAAATTTTTGATGCGTATAGGTATCAAATTGTACCTAAAGCTGGGGAGATCCAGTTATCTTTATTCGCGAAGTCAAGCCTTGCTGAAGTGATTGCGAATAAGAATAAGTATTTTAATGAATCTTTGATGCGGGTGTCAGACTATAACTTTCCGTTTGATAGTGTTTTTGATGCCAAGGTTAATCTTGGAACAGGAGTCATTCTTTTTAGACTTGGCAAGAAGAAAAATGTGAAGAGGTTCAAAAAAGAAAAATTTGTTCGTGAAGAATTAGATTCTTGGCCGCCTACGCATGTCATTTTTGACGTTAAACCTGAAAGACAGTTACTTTTTGTTGAGCGCAATGCGCTTGCATTCCGTGAAACAAGAACGGTCGTTAAGTATATAATGCGTAATGTAAACAGAATGCTCGGGAAGAATGATTTGCTAGCGCAAGCGCTGCCAATGTTTAAAAAGGATGATTTTTGGGAGAGTGTTGAGGAATATTCTGGGCGAGTGCGCTACGTAGAGTTTTCATTGGTGACACCAAATATGTCATCGATTACGAAAACGCTTTCTGGTCAATTAAAAGCATTAGCAAAGAATACGTTGTCGGCTAAGACTGGCCTAAAAATTGAGGCTCCGCAGAGCGGCTACTTAGATCTTTCTCCTGAGAACGAGGAATTGGGTGGATTGGTTGATTATTCCGCTGAAGGTGGCGGGGAAATAGCAATGAAAATTAATGGGATGAGGGTTCCGATAAGAACGTCAAATTATCCGATAACACTTGCAGTTGATGATGTTGTTTTGAGGGCAAACGACGTGGATGAACTGGTTAAAATACTGGATTATTTCTATGGCAGAAATGATAGGTAAATATTCTGTGTTTGTTGTATTGTCATTGTTTTTTGTTGCTTTTGAAAATTACATACAAGGTGATTTCATTGATGATTTCATAAAAGGAAGCTTGCTGGAGTGTGTATGGACATTTGTGGCGATACACACTGCCGGAGGTGCAGTGATGGCAGGACATTTGAAAATGTTGGAGGGTGAGATTTCAGGAGATTTTACAGATACATTTGTGGCTATGAGAAATAGTTTCTATGAAGTTTTTTTCTTGTTCTTGATGACCATGTTTTTAGCGGTTTTGTATAGGGGGAAGGTTAATGTTTTTGAGTGGCACCACTATTGTGATGCAATAAAAATAATGCTGTTGGTTGCTGTTTTTGCAATATTTTATGCTATATTTGATTTAACAAGGGCTACGTATTCTATGTACATGCATAAAGACTAGTTAGTTGCTCCAAAACTCCACCACGTACTTCCCCGCCGTGAACAGCAGGATGCAGCACAGCATCCACTTGATCAGGTTTGCGGGCACGTGCTTCTGGCAGCGCGCGCCCAGGTACATGCCCGCCATGCCGCCAATGCCCAGCAAGAGGCCCAGCATCCAGTCCGGGGCCACGGACATGTGCGGGTACAGCGGCGCGATGGCCATGTAAAAGGTGACGCCCGCCACCGAGGTGACGAAGGTGCCCATCAGGGCCGCGCCCGCCACGGTGTACACCGGCAGCCCGAAGAACGAGACGAAGAACGGCGCGATGATGGCACCGCCGCCAATGCCGTACACCCCGCCCACGATCCCCACGATGAAGCTCAGGGTAAAGATGCCCACGGTGCGGAAGCTGTAGGTTTCGCCGTAAAAGCTGTACGAGATGTGCGACAGGCAGCATTCGTTCATGCACACGGCGGGCAGGTCATCGGGGTTCTTGCCTTCCGCCGCCGCCTTTTCGCGGTGGGTGCGCACCAGCGAGCGGAACTTTTCCTCTGCCGTGGCCTTTCCGTTGCCCGCCTTCTTCTTGGTCAGGTCGCGCACCATGCGCAGGGCGATGTAGGCCAGCACGCACGCGGCGAACAGCTTGAAGTCGCGCGCGTTGGGCAGGTACGTCACCCGCACGAAGGCCCCTATCAGCACCCCCGGCAGCGTGCCGATGATCACCACCCACGTCAGCGGCCAGACCATGCGCCCTTCGCGGATGTAGCGGTACACCCCGCTGGGAATGGCCACCACGTTGTAGAACTGGTTGGTGGCGCTGACGGATGGGTTCACGTAGCCCAGGAAGGACATCTGGAAGGGCAGCAGCAGGAACGCGCCCGACACGCCCCCCATGGACATGAAGAACGACACCACGAACGCCACCAGCGGCGGTACCCACGGTTCCGCGTGAATGCCTGCGACAGGGAAGTACATGGCGACCTCCTGATGTGAGGGGGGGGGGTGGCCGGGCGGGCTTGGCTCGGCAAGGACGCCGCCCGTTTTCTGTCTGGCCTGCTATTGACACGTTTTTTATAATCTTCGTGTCAATGAAAAGATAGCGCATCGGAAAACCGTTGTCACGGATTATTTCATTTTCATGTCCGTGCGCGGCCTGAAACACGGCTTTGATTTTCGCGCGTCTGCGCCTATATGATAGGAATTCGGGCAATGGCCGGGGACAATGGCCGGGAACAAGGGCGGCCCTGCCGCGCGGATTCTGGCCCCGCCTTCCTGCATGGCGTGCCGCGAACAGGCACGCCGCAGGGCGCGCATGCCGCCCCGGCCCCCACGCGCACGCAACCAACGGGACACCCATGCGACAGGACGACAGCCTCGAACGAATCTGGGAAGCGCTTGCCGAAAACGTGTCGGAACGCCGTCACAACCCGGCGGGCATGCTCTCCATTCCCGACGACGTGAAGTATCTGGACACGGTGGAACTGGCCCGGCTGGAAGAAGCCTTTCGCCTGTGGGCCGCCCGTCCGGCGCGGGGCGACGTGCGCCGTTCGCGCCTGCGCATGCTGCTGGTGTTTTTGCTCATCCGCCACACCGGGGCGCGCCTGGGCGAGGTGCTGGCCCTGGCCCCAGCCCGCGACATCGACGCGGCGCGCGGCGTGGCGTACCTTGGCGAGCCGCCCCGCGAGGTGCAGTTGCCGCCCGATCTCGCCGCCCAGCTTTCCGACCTGCTGGACGAGGCCGTGGCGGGCGAGGGCGAACACCCCTTTGCCGTGGACCAGGCCCACGTGCGCCGCAAGTTCTACGAGCGCGCCCACGAATGCGACCTGGCCCCGGACCTGGCCAACCCCAGCGCCCTGCGCCGTTCGCGGGCCATCGAACTGCTGCGCTCCGGCCTGCCGCTGCCGGTGGTGCAGCGTCTGCTGGGCCATTCCACAGCCAGCCTGACGGCGGCCTACATCGACGTTTCGCACGAGGACATGCAGCGCATGGTGGGCCACGCGCTGGACCGCGAGCAACGCCGCCGCACCAGCGCGCGCAACGCCTTCTACGGGCGCATCGCGGCGGTGGTGCGCGGCGACGTACAGTCGGTGGTTTCGGTGCAGACGCCGTCCGGCATCCGGGTGGCCTCTGTCATCACCAACGACAGCCTGGACAACCTGGGCCTGCGGCCAGGCGTGTTCGCCGCGGCGGAGGTGAAGGCCCCGTGGGTGGTGCTGACCGTGGGCAGCGAGGCCCCGTCGTCCACGGCGGGCAACGTGTACCCGGCCACCATCGTCAAGGTGGTGGTGGGCGCGGCCACTGCGGAGGCCGTGGCGCGGCTGGAAGACGGCACCGAGATATGTTCCGTGCTCACGGCTGACCGGGTGCGCGCGCTGGACCTTTCCGTGGGCACCCCGGTGTGGGTGCTGATCAACGTGTTCTCGGTCATCCTGAACGTGAGCTGACGGGGCGCGTTCCGGCCTGCGGCCGGGGCGTGCTGTCCGCCCCGACTGTCCGACCAGCCTGTCCGACCTGATAGTCCGTCCGGGCTGCCTGGCCGGAACCGGGCGCTGCCGCATGCCCGCCACGTCGCGTTACCCCGCGTCAGTCCGCCGCGTGTTCACCGCCCGGACCGCCGTCGCCCTTCCGTCGCCTCTCCCTCCACGCAGCGGGGCAGGACAGTGCGCCAGTGCGCCGCTCTCGACTTTTGCACGGCGCTCCGGTATGTGGCGCGGACACGCCATGCCGCCTGTGCGCGCAGGCAGGCCCCCGCCGGGCCGTCCGCCGCGCGGCATTCCGATGCACATCGTCGCACAACAGGTCGTACTCTTTTCAAGGAGGCCGCCATGCCTTGCCGCACGCTCTTTCTCCGGTCGGTGGACGACTGGAAGGAACTGCAGGCCCTGCTCGCGGGACGTGACGACCCCGGCGACACCGTGGAGCCAGCCGTCCGCGAGATTCTGGATACCGTGCGCGCCGGGGGCGACGCCGCCCTCGCCGACTACACCCGCCGGTTCGACTGTCCCGACTTCGACGCCGCGCGCATCCGCGTGGGCGAAGACGAAATGGCCGCCGCCCTCGAACAGGTGAGCCCGGACGACCGGGCCATCATCGCAGAGGCCGCCGCCAACATCCGCAGCTTTCACGAGGCGCAGAAGGAACGGTCTTGGTTCACCACCCGGCCGGACGGTTCGGTGCTGGGCCAGATGGTCACCCCCGTGGACCGCGCCGGGCTGTACGTGCCCGGCGGGCAGGGCGGCAACACCCCGCTCATCTCCAGCCTGCTGATGAACGCCATTCCGGCCCAGGTGGCCGGGGTGCCGGAAATCGCCGTCATCTCGCCGCCCCGCAAGGACGGCACGCTGAATCCGTACATCCTCGCCGCCGCGCACCACCTGGGCATCACAGAGGTGCACCGCGCGGGCAGCGCCTGGGCCATCGCCGCCCTTGCCTTCGGCACAGAAACGGTGCGGCCCGTGGACGTCATCGCCGGGCCGGGCAACATCTGGGTGACCACGGCCAAGCGGCTGCTTATCGGCCGGGTGGGCATCGACATGATCGCCGGGCCCAGCGAAATCCTGATCCTGGCCGACCACACCGCCCGCGCCGACTGGGTGGCCGCCGACATGCTGTCGCAGGCCGAGCACGACCCACTGGCGTCGTCCATCTGCATCACCGATTCGCCCGCGCTGGTGGACGCCCTGAAGCTGGAACTGGCCGCCCAGTGCGAAACGCTGCCCCGTGCCGACATCGCCCGCAAGGCGCTGGCCGACTGGGGGGCCATCGTGGTGGTGCCCGACATGGCCACCGGCGTCGACATCACCAACAAGGTCGCGCCGGAGCACCTGGAAGTGCTGACCAAGGATCCGTGGTCGCTGCTGGGGGCCATCCGCCATGCCGGGGCCGTGTTTCTGGGGGGCTGGTCGCCGGAACCGGTGGGCGACTACTTCGCCGGGCCGAACCATGTCTTGCCCACCATGGGCACGGCGCGCTTTTCGTCCGCCCTTTCGGTGCAGACCTTCTGCAAGCGCTCCAGCGTCATATCCGCCACGGCCGCGTTCACGCGCGGGCATGCCGCCTCCATCGCGCGGCTGGCCCGGCTGGAAGGGCTGGAGGCGCACGCCCGCTCGGCGGAATCGCGCAACAGGTAGCGCGTCGGGGCGCGCGGCGTGGTGGGCATCTTGTCCCCGGCGCCCGTCCCGCGTTATCGTACTTGAAGGCCCGCCGACCCCGTCCCGCGCACGCGCGGCTGGCGGGGCGGCAGGGAGTCCGGCATCGGAATGCCGTCGCAACGACATCGGCACCGCCATCGCAGCGGCACCGCAACCGAACACAAGGGAACAGACATGCAGGTCGTCACGCAAACCGACATCAAGGAATACCCGCTGCTTTCGCGGGGCAAGGTCCGCGACATCTACGAGATCGACGCGCAGACCCTGCTCATCGTCACCACCGACCGCATGTCGGCCTTCGACGTGATCATGGGCGAGCCCATTCCCTACAAGGGCGTGATCCTGAACAGCATCACCCTGTTCTGGATGCACCGCTTCGCCGGGCTGGTGAAGAACCACCTGATCGAGCACGACGTGAACCGCTTTCCCGCGCCGCTCACCCCCTACCGCGACATGCTGGAAGGCCGCGCCGTCATCGTGAAGAAGGCCAAGCCCCTGCCGGTGGAATGCATCGTGCGCGGGCACATCACCGGGTCCGGCTGGAAGGACTACAAGACCACCGGCGCGGTGTGCGGCCACAAGCTGCCCGCCGGGTTGCTGGAATCCGCCAAGCTGGAAACCCCGCTGTTCACCCCCTCGACCAAGGCCGAACTGGGCGAGCACGACGAGAACATCAGCATCGAGCAGGCCGCGAAGCTGCTGGGCGACGACCTGGCCGCCAGGGTGCAGGAACTTTCCATCGCCATCTTCTCGCAGGGGCGCGAATACGCCGAAGGGCGCGGCATCATCATCGCCGACACCAAGTTCGAGTTCGGGCTGGTGGATGGCGAGGTGATCCTTATCGACGAGGTGCTCACCCCCGATTCGTCGCGCTTCTGGCCCGCCGCAGGGTACGCGCCCGGCAAGGGGCAGCCCAGCTTCGACAAGCAGTACCTGCGCGACTGGTTGGCCTCGCAGCCGTGGGACAAGACCCCGCCGCCCCCGGCCCTGCCGGAGCACGTCATTGCCGAGACGGGGAAGAAGTACCGCGAGGCGTATGAGATTCTGACGGGTGCCAAACTGGCCGTCTAGTTTTCGCACGATTTCTGTCGGCGTGCAGTGCCCTTGAGGGAAGGGCACTGCGCCGCCGCAAGCCGGGGTGCCGCGCCCGCGCGCCAGCATCCCCCTTTACGTCATCTACCCAGAACAACAGGGAGAACCGCATGCTGCTCGCAGGAAAGAAGGCTCTGATCTTCGGCGTGGCCAACAACAAGAGCATCGCCTACGGCATTTCGAAGGAATTCAAGAACCACGGCGCTCAACTGGCCTTCAGCTACGTGGGCGAGGCCATCCAGAAGCGTGTGGAGCCCATTTCCGAAGAACTGGGCGGCGACTTCACCTTCCCCTGTGACGTCACCGACGACGCGCAGATGGCCGCCGCCGCCGAGATGGTGCGCGAGAAGTGGGGCACCGTGGACGTCATCGTCCATTCCGTGGCCTTTGCCCACCGTGACGACCTGCACGGCCGGTTCATCGACACCACCCGCGACGGCTTCAAGCTGGCGCTGGACGTTTCCGCCTACTCGCTGGTGGCGCTGTGCAAGGCCTTCGAGCCGCTGCTGAACCCCGGTTCCTCCGTGCTGACCATGACCTACTACGGCGCGCAGAAGGTCATCACCAACTACAACGTCATGGGCGTGGCCAAGGCCGCGCTGGAAGCGTCAGTCCGCTATCTTTCCGTGGACCTGGGGGCCAAGGGCGTGCGCATCAACGGCCTGAGCGCCGGTCCCATCAAGACCCTGGCCGCCTCGGGCATTTCGGGCTTCAAGCAGATTCTGGACCACATCGAGGAACATTCGCCCCTGCGCCGCAACGTGACCACCGAAGACGTGGGCCGCGCCGCCGTGTACCTGGCCTCGGACCTGTCGTCCGCCATGACGGGCGAGGTGATGTTTGTGGATTCCGGGTACAATGTCATGGGCATCTAGGCGGGACTATTCACACTGCGTTCTTTCGCCCTCCGGCATCGTCAGGCGTCGCCTTTTGCTCCGGTCACGTACGGAAGAGTACGCTCCCTTCGCAAAAAGACTCGCCTTCCTTGCCGGAGAACGAAATCCCCGCAGTGTGAACAGTCCCACAGTGCGCCACGGCTTTGCTTTTCACAAAGGCTCACTCGCAAGGGTGGGCCTTTTGTGTTGGTGGCGCTTGAGGATGGCGTGTTGTCGCGTGGGCGTGGGTGGGGAAGTCTAGACGGCGTGCGGAGCGTCGTGCGTGCGCCGTTGTGTTCTCACGCTGTTGCCGTCCGGAAGGGGCGGGCGTAGGGATGCGGAAGCGCCGGAGATGGCGGGCGTGTAGCGCCTTTCCGGTAGCCGTATGTGAGGAGCAGTCCCCATGTGGGAGATTTTGATACTGGTGGCCGTTCTGGTTGTGTGGGTGGTGGTGGCCGGGCGGTTTTTGCCCTCGGGCGGCGGGTGTTGAGGCCCGCCACGGGCGCGCCGGGAGCGCGCCGGGACGGAAGATGGTGCGCGGTGCCGCGTGCGGCATGACGCGGGAAAGGAGTAGTTTGCCAGGGCTGCCTGCGGATGGCCGGGCTACGGGCATGTCGGGTTCTGCGCGGTGCGGGGGCATGCCGTGATGTTCGTCGGTATTCAGGCGGGATGGAGGCTGCCGGGTGGTGTGCGGCAGATTGGCCAGCATCCCGCACTTTTCGCTTGCCATGCTGCCCCGGCGTCTGCTAGACACTGCCTCTCGCACGGAGAGGTGTCCGAGCTGGTCTAAGGAGCACGATTGGAAATCGTGTGTACGTTAACAGCGTACCGGGAGTTCGAATCTCCCCCTCTCCGCCAGTCTTTTTCAGCTTGATTGCAGATCGGGAGCCGGACGGCGGCAACGCCGCCAACCCCGTCAGGTCCGAAAGGAAGCAGCGGTAACGGTTGTGGCCGGGTGTCCGGCTCCCTGAAGGCACAAGGAAACTTGTGCCTTCATCTGTTGTGTGCCGTGTTCATACCGCACGTGCACATCGGCGGCACCGGATGCGCCCGCGTTGCGGACGTTTCCGGGCGGGGCAGCCCCTCTTGAGGGAAGTCTCGGCATACCACCGCCTCCTCCAAACAAGACGGCCAGCGCAATCGGGAGCGCTGGCCGTCTCGTTTTTCCAGGCAGAAATGGCGGGATTCAATCCCCAAACCTTCCCGCGCCGTGGCCCATGCGGTTCACGTTGGCGGCCTCGCGGCTGGGCAGGGTGTACAGGCGCACCTTGTGGCTGCGCGGGAATTCGCGTTTCAGCAGGGTTTTCAGCAGGCTGCGCACCGCGTCGGCGGTCACGCCGGTCCACGTTTCCTCGTGGAAACCCGCCTCGAACACGTCGTAGCTGTCCGGCCCGGTGCGCACGATGGCCACGGAGCGGTTGCGCTTGTAGGTGCGCAGGTCCAGGCAGTGGCCCGTTTCCAGCCGGGGCAGCCGTTCGCACACCGTGGCGATGAGGGTGGTCTTGTCCAGCATGGGCCGGGTCAGTCCTTCATGGTTTCGTCGATGGCCCCTTCCAGTAGCAGCAGCCAGCGCTTCATGGGCAGGCCGGACGCGCCGAAGCCGTGCAGCCGGATGTTGCGGCCGGAGCCGCCCAGCACCCGGTGGCAGGGAATGACCAGCGGCCACGGGTTGCGCGCCATGATCTGCCCCACGCCGCGCGCCGCGCCGGGGCGGCCCGCCAGCGCGGCCAGACCGGCGTAGGTGGTGAACTGCCCGTGCGGAACCTTGTCGCGCAGGGCGGTGAGCACGTCGCGCGTGAACGGGGTCAGCCCGTCCAGCAGCAGGGGCAGGTCGGGCCAGCGCACCGGCTTCCCGGCCACGTAGTCGGCCAGTGCCGTCTGAACGGCCCGCCCGTGCTCCGTGACCGGGCCTGCGGGCAGACCGGGCCAGGCGTCCGGGCGCGGGTTGCTCCACCCGTCGCGCGCGGCGGGGGGCGATGCCAGCGCGGCCCCGTCCCAACTCATGGTGATCTCGCGCAGGCTGTTGCCGCGCCAATGCAGGATCAGCGAGAGCGGGCCAGCCGCCAGGCGTTCGCGCACCTCGTCGAAGAGTGCTGTATCCGGAAAATCGAGTGCGGGGCGGCGGGGATTGGTGGGGCGACGTTGCGGCATGCGGCCTCCGAAAATGGGCGCGGGTGGGCGGTGGAATCGGGCTGTCCTGCGGCGGGCAGCGGCAAGGCGGGGCCGCACTGACGGAGCGTCCGCCTGTTGCTTCCATAGCCGGAAAGGCCGAGGCCGGGAAAGAGGCTCCGCCGCGCGGGACGGCGCTGGCCGGTGCGTTCAGGCGGACCGGCCAGGCGCGCTCATTCGCCGCCCGGAATCGGCCGCAGATGCGGAAACGCCGCGCAGGCGGCCGCATATTCGGCCTCCCACGCGCGGGCCTGTTCCGTATCGCACAGGCGCGGCGCGGCCCCCGGCAGGCGGTGGGCAGGCACGCCGAACCATGCGGGTGGGCCTTGTGGGGCGGATGGCGCTCCCGGTTCGTTGGGTGCATGTTCCGCCACATCCTTGCCCTGCCATGTGCCCCGCTGGGCCAGCAGTTCGTGGATGCGCGCCGTGGTGGCCCGCTTGTCCCCGGCCCAGTCCGGGGCCAGCAGTTCATCCCCGGCCGGGTCGCCGGTCAGGCGCTGGATGACGATTTCCGGGCGCAGCCGGGGCAGGGCGCGGGCAATGAGGTCTGCGTACTCCTCGCGTTCCAGGGGGGTGTATTTCCCGGCCCGCCACTGCCGCGCCAGCGCGGTGTGTGCGCACACGTACACCCCGTGGAACTTCACGCCGTGCACGGGCAGGCGGTTCACCCAGTCCACCGTGGCCAGAAAGTCGTCCCCGGTTTCGCCCGGCAACCCGGCCATGAGGTGGGCGCACACCCGCAGCCCCCGTTGCGCCGCCGCGCGTACGGCCCGCTCGGACGTGGCCGCGTCGTGCCCCCGGTTGATGCGGGCCAGGGTGGCGTCGTGGGCCGACTGCAAGCCCAGCTCCAGCCAGACTTCGGGCAGGGGGAGCGCGGCCACCAGATCCAGGCGTTCATTGTCCACACAGTCAGGACGGGTCCCCACGGCCGCGCCAACAATGCCCGGTAATGTGGACAACGCGCCGAGAACATGGCGCAATTTGTCGAGTGGACCATACGTGTTGGAAAATGATTGCAAATAGGCTATGAACAGACCGGCGTTGCGCGTGCGGGCGTAACGTCCCGTCCAGACCGTCCACTGTTCTTCCAGCGTCAGTCCTTCTTCGCCAAGCCCGGAACCGGAACCGTGCGGGTTGCAGAACACGCAGCCCCCGCGCGACAGCGTTCCGTCGCGGTTCGGGCAGGAGAATCCGGCGTCGAGCGGCACCTTCTGGACGCGCGCGCCGAAGCGCAACCGCAAATACGTCGCCAACTGGTGCAGCCGGGCCGTGGTGTTTTCGATTGACAATGGCTGTCCTTTTGGAAGAATGCCCTGTTTCGCAATGTTGATACGCATTCCCCCTCAGAGAGGCAAGTAAGATAAAATGGCAAAGATACTGGATTTCGTCCTCGGAATGTTTTCCAACGACCTGGCCATAGACCTGGGTACGGCCAATACCTGCGTCTACGTCAAGGGCCAGGGCATCGTGCTGCGCGAGCCCTCGGTGGTGGCGGTGAAAAAGGATACGCGCGGCAACAACGTGGTGCTTGCCGTGGGCCACGACGCCAAGCGCATGCTGGGCCGCACCCCCGGAAACATCCAGGCCATCCGGCCCATGAAGGACGGCGTCATCGCCGACTTCGAGATCACCGAGGCCATGCTGCGCCACTTCATCTCCAAGGTGCACAATTCCCGCCGCCTGGTGCGCCCGCGCATCATGATCTGCGTGCCCACCGGCATCACCCAGGTGGAAAAGCGCGCGGTGAAGGAATCGGCCCAGAGCGCCGGCGCGCGCGAGGTGTACCTGATCGAGGAGCCCATGGCCGCCGCCATCGGCGCCAACCTGCCCATTCAGGAACCCACCTCGAACATGGTCGTGGACATCGGCGGCGGCACCACCGAAGTGGCCGTCATCTCGCTGTCGGGCATCGTCTACTCGCGCTCGGTGCGCGTGGGCGGCGACAAGATGGACGAGGCGATCATGACCCACGTCAAGCGCAAGTACAACATGCTCATCGGCGAATCGTCGGCCGAAGAGATCAAGATCAAGATCGCCTCCGCCTACCCCATGGACCCCGAGCAGCAGCTCGAGGTGAAGGGCCGCGACCTTGTCACCGGCATTCCGCAGAACATCATCATCACCTCCGAAGAGGTGCGCAAGGCCATTTCCGAGCAGGTCGAAAGCATCGTTCAGGCGGTGCGCATCGCGCTGGAGCAGACCCCGCCGGAACTGGCGGCCGACATCGTGGACCGGGGCATCGTGCTCACGGGCGGCGGCGGCCTTCTCAAGGGGCTCGACCAACTGCTGCGCGAAGAAACCTCGCTGCCCATCACCGTGGTGGACGACCCGCTCTCCACCGTGGTCATCGGCACCGGCAAGGCGCTGGACAATCTGCACATCCTGAAGGAGGTGTGCATAGATTAACGCCTCGCTCAAGCGCATCATCCTGCTTCTGGTACTGGCGCTGTTCCTGTACCTTGGGCTGTATACCTGGAACCAGAGAACCGGCGTGCTCGACAGGCTGGCGGAACACGCCGGTCTGGAATTCGTGGGCGCCATCCTGAAGCCGGGCATATGGGCGAGGGACCAGGTGGTTTCGTCGTGGAACAATTACCTCGACCTGGTCGGGGTCCGCGAGGAAAACGAGGCGCTGCGCGAGCAGGTGCGCACCCTTTCGCAACAGGTGCAGGTTGCCTCCGAAGAGCGGGCCGAGCTGACCCGCCTGCGCGCGTTGCTTGAACTGGAGCCCCCCGAAGGCTGGAAACCCCTTGGCGCGCGCGTGGTGGCCAACCGGCTTGGCCCGCAGGCCGCGCTGGAGTCGGCCATCATCAGCCGGGGCTACTATTCCGGCGCGGGGCCGGGCACGCCCGTGCTCACCCACGAAGGCGTGGTGGGCCGCGTGTACCGGGCTGGCCCCTACACCGCCACCGTGCTGCTGCTGACCGATCCGGGCAGCCGCATCGCCGTGCTCAGCGCCGCCAACCGCACCGCGGGCATCCTGGTGGGCACCGGCCCGCGAGGCCTGCTGGAAATGAAGTATGTGCCGCAGAACGCCCGCATAGAGGTGGGCGAACTGGTGCTGACATCGGGCCTTGAAGGCGCGTTCCCCAAGGGGGTGCCGGTGGCCCGGGTGGAAAGCGTGTCGCAGTCCGATCTTTCTTTGTTCCAGACCGTGTACGCGAGCCCGCTGGCCGACCTGGAGGCCCTGGAAGAGGTGCTGCTGCTGGAGCGCCCCCCGGTGCAGCCGGGGGCGCAGACACTGCCCCTGCCCAGCGTCAACGCCACGCAGGGCGTGGGGCCGGGCACCGGCCAGGGTTCGGGGCAGGGCGGCGGAGCGTCCTCTGGCCACGGCGGTCACCGCGCGCAGCAGACCCCGTCGAACCAGCCCGCGCCGCGAGCGCCGCGCCCGCAGGCGCAGCCCCAGGTGACTCCGCAAACGGTTCCCCAGGCGGCACCCCAAATGGTACCCCAGACGGCTCCGGCGGGGCAGCAGCCCGGCCAGCCTCCCCGGCAGTAGGCGCCACGTCCGGCCCGGCACCTTGCGCGGGCCGTTTGCACGCACACGGCGCACGCGCGCCCGCCCGTCCACACGCAACCCTGGCCCCCTGGGCGCAACCACCCCCATGCCGGAACGTCCATGAACTTCAGCAACCTTGTCTGGTGGGCCTGCTTCATCGTGGTGGGCGTATGGCTGCAGCAGCAGCTGCCGGGCATCGACCTGCTGGTGGCCGGTCTGCTGGTGTCGCTGCAGGAACGGCGGCTCTACCAGACCTTCTGGCTGCTGCTTGTGCTGCTGCTGGTGCAGGAGGGCACGGGCACCCTGGCCTTCGGCTCCACCGCGCTGTGGTACGGCGCGCTTATCGTTTTCTTCAACGTGGGGCGCTGGCTGTTCGAGGCCGAAAACCTCGTCTTCGTGGTGTTGCTCAGCCTGGGCCTTGGCGCGTGCCACTTCCTGTTCACGCTGATGATGGCCTCGCTGCAGCAACTGGACATTCCGCAGGACAGGCTGTTCCTGGAAAGCGTGTGGCAGGCCTGCGTCATTCCCCCGGCCTGGTGGCTGACCCATTTCGTGCGCCGGAGATGCATGGGCGATGCGCATTCAGTTTGAACCCGAAGGTTTTCAGCCGCCCCGCGGGGGCCTGATACTGCTCCAGTGCATTGTCGCCGGACTGTTCTTCCTGTTCGTGGTGCGCTTCTGGTACCTGCAGATCCACCGGGGCGAGGAGTTCGCGCGCATGGCGCGCGAGAACCGGCTGCGCCAGGAGCGCATCTACGCCTCGCGCGGGCTCCTGCGTGACCGTGAAGGCCGCCTGCTGGCCGAAAACCGTCCCGCCTTCGGTCTGGCCCTGGTGCGCGAGGACTGCCGCGACATTCCTTCCACCCTGGCCCAGGTCAGTGAGTGGACGGGCATTCCCCTTGACCAGCTCACCGCCAAGTTCAACCAGGACCGCCTGCGGGTGAAGCCCTTCGAGCACCTGCTGCTCATCTCCGACATGCCCTTCGATCTGCTCGCGCGCATCGAGAACCGCGTGCTGCAATGGCCGGGCCTGGAAATCGTCACCCGGTCCAAGCGCAACTATCCGCAGGGCGAGCTGATGGCCCACATTCTGGGGTACGTGGCCGAAGCCAACGAAAAGGAGCTGGAGGACGACAAGGACCTGAACCTTGGCGACTTCGTGGGCAAGCAGGGGCTGGAGCTGGTGTTGGAACGCCGCCTGCGCGGCCAGAAGGGGCTGCACCAGTTGGAAGTGGACGTGCTGGGCCGCCAGTTGAACAAGAAGCTGGTGCTGGAGCCGCAGAGCGGCGAGAACATCGACCTCTCCATCGACCTCGGGTTGCAGCAGGTCGCCTGGGACGCGCTGGAGGACGAGACCGGCTGCGTGGTGGCCATGGACCCCGACTCCGGCAGGCTGCTGGCGCTGGTCACCAAGCCCTCGTTCGACAACAACGCCTTCGCCGCCGGGCTTTCGCTGAAGGAATGGCAGGCCCTGCGCGACAACCCCCGCCATCCCCTGCAGAACCGCGTCATCCAGAGCGTGTACCCGCCCGGCTCGGTATGGAAGCTGATGATGGCGGGCATGCTGCTGAACGAAGGTCTGAACCCCGCCGACTCGGTGTGGTGCACTGGCGAAGTGGCCCTGGGCAAGCAGGTGTTCCGCTGCTGGAAGAAGGGCGGGCACGGCCGCGTGGACATGATGCGTTCGCTCATCGAATCGTGCGACGTGTACTATTACCAGATGAGCGACCGCTTCGGCATCGACAAGATCGAGGCCTTCGCCAAGGCGTGCGGGTTCGGCGCGCCCACGGGCATAGACCTGCCGCACGAAAAGTCCGGCCTGGTGCCCTCCAAGCAGTGGAAGCGCCGCCGCTTCGGCGAACCGTGGCACCGCGGTGAAACCCTGAACGTGTCCATCGGCCAGGGCTTCACCCTGGTCACGCCGGTGCAGGTGGCCTCGTTCGTTTCCGCCCTGATGAACGGCGGTAAGCTGCTGAAGCCCAGCCTGCTGGCCGACGAAGACCCCACGGTGCGCTCCTCTCTGCCGTTCACCGCCGCGGGCCGCAAGATGATTCTCGACGGCATGCGCCAGACCGTCAACGATGACCGGGGCACCGCCAAGGTGTTGCGGCGCGCCGACGCGGTGATGGGCGGCAAGACCGGCACCGCGCAGGTCACCAAGCTGAAGATGGTGGGCGAAGAGCGCGTGCGCACCGAAAACCTGGCCTACGAGCACCGCGACCACGCCTGGATCGCCACCTGGGGTGAAAAGGCGGGCAAGCGCCTGGTGGTGGTGGTCATGGTGGAACACGGCGGGCACGGCGGCTCGGATGCCGGTCCCGTGGCGCGCCGGGTGTACGACAAATTTTTCGGCTCGCCGCCGGGTGCGGCGCCGCTGTCGCCCGCCGGGCAGACCGCCCCGGTCGCTCCGGCCTCTCCGGGCATGGTCTCGCCCGGCCAGCCAGTCCAGCCCGGCCAGCCAGTCCAGCCCGGTCAGCCCGGGCAATCGGTCCCGCAGGTGCAGCCTGCTCCGAGTTCCCGTTCCGCCATCCCCGTGCCGCCGCCCGCCCGGCCAGACCAGACGGCGGGTGCGCCGGAACAGCCGGAGCAGCAGGACCGGCAGGACGAAGGCCTGCGCACCGTGCCCGCGGGCCGTTCGGCTCGGCCCGCGGGGCGAGACCGCGCCACGGGCCGGGGGGCCGAGGCGCTTGAGGTGGAGGATGCCCGCGAGGGCCAGCACCGCTACGACCCGGACACCTTCGATCCCGACGCCGCCACGACGGACGGGCGGGGTGGTGACGACGGCGTGGCGCCGCCGCTGCGGCGCTTCCAGAACGTGGCCCCGGAGGACGGACAATGACCCCCATCGACCGCCGACTCATCACCCACATGAACTGGGGCCTGGTAGGGTTCACCGCGCTGCTGTTCCTCTTCGGCGTGGCCAACCTGTACTCGGCCAGCGGCGTGCGCATGGAAGACGGCATCGTGGTCTCCACCTTCTACCAGAAGCAGCTGCTGTGGGGGCTGATGGGCCTTGGCGGCATGGTCTTCTTCATGCTGTTCGACTACCGGCACATGAAGAGCCTGGCCCTGCCGCTGTTCATCATCACCATGATCCTGCTGGCGGCCATCCCGGTGTTCGGCAAGGTGGTGTACGGCGCGCGGCGCTGGCTGCCGCTGGGCTTCATGAACCTGCAGCCCAGCGAGGTGGCCAAGATCGCCATCCTGATCATGGGGGCGCGCTTTCTGTCGCGCAGCCGCGAGCCGCTGGGCTGGAAGGGGCTGTTCGAGGTGCTGGGGCTGGGCCTGCTGCCCGCCTCGTTCATCGTCATGCAGCCGGACCTTGGCACCACGCTGCTGCTGCTCATGCTGCTGGGCGGCATCACCCTGTTCCACGGGGTGAAGCCCGGCGTGCTGAAGACCTGCCTGGTGGTGGTGCCCTCCCTGCTGCCGCTGGCGTGGTTCCGCTTGCACGACTATCAGAAGCAGCGCATCCTGACCTTCCTCGACCCCGGCAACGACCCGCTTGGGGCGGGCTATCACATAATCCAGTCGCAGATAGCCATCGGTTCCGGGCAGCTGTGGGGCAAGGGATTTCTGGGGGGCACCCAGAGCCAGTTGCGCTTTCTGCCGGAAAAACACACCGACTTCGCCCTGGCCGTGTTCGGCGAGGAATGGGGCTTCATGGGGTGCGTGGTGCTGCTGGCGCTGTTCTGCCTGTTTCTGCTCAGCATCTTCAACACCGCGCGAGACGCCAAGGACCGCTTTGGCAGCTACTTGACGGTGGGGGTTTTCTTCTATTTCTTCTGGCAGATACTGATCAACATGGGCATGGTGATGGGGCTCATGCCCGTGGTGGGCGTGCCGCTGCCGTTCATCAGCTACGGGGGCAGCGCCACCCTGGTCAATTTCAGCCTGATTGGGATCGTGCTCAATGTCTCCATGCGGCGGTTCATGTTCAAGACGTCGTGATTCCTGAAAATACGAACATCGGCAAAGTTGCACTTTCCCTCACAAAGGAGGCGACACACATGGCAAGGGACGAGATAAACGCCTTCCTCGGCGCAGGTACCGTGTACCAGGGCCAGTTGAGCTTTCAGGGGGCGGTGCGCATAGACGGCAACTTCGTGGGCGAGGTGCATTCAGAGGGCACGCTCATCGTGGGCAAGGACGCCAATGTGGAAGGGCAGGTGCGCGTGGGGCAGCTCATCCTGTCGGGCCGCGTCACCGGAGAGGTGGCGGCCCAGCGCAAGGTCATCCTGCACCGCACCGGCAATCTGAACGGCAATCTCTCCACCCCCGTGCTGGTCATGGAGGAGGGCGCCGTCATCGAGGGCCGCATCACCATGCAGCCTTCCGAAAAGACGGAGTAAACCCCGCCCCTTCACATGCCCTTTCCGGCCGCCTTCGGGCGGCTTTTTCATTTGTATCGCAATGACGGCAGGTTGGGCTCCAGGAGACTGTTTGCAAAGGAAAAAAGACTTTGACACACCCGTTGTAATCAGCTAAATCCAACCCGACTTTGAGCTTAAATTCACAACCTCACCAAGGGAGCAGGCATGATCGATCTGAACATCACCTTCTTCTTCCAGTTGGTGAACTTCCTTGTGACGCTCGTGGTTCTGAATGCCATCCTCATCCGGCCGGTGCGGGATATCATCAGAAAGCGGCGTGACAGGATGTCCGGCCTTCTCGGCGAATCGGAGCAGTTCGCCGGTCAGGCCGACGCCAAGCTGAAGAATTACGAGGCCACCCTTGCCAAAGCCCGCGCCGAAGCCACGGCCGAGCGCGACAAGGCCCGGGCCGAGGGCGTGGCCCGGGAACAGGTGATCCTGGCCGATGCCGGCAGGCAGGCCCAGGACTACCTGGAAAAGTCCCGCCAGCAGGTGGCCGCCCAGGTGAAGACCGCCATGGACACCCTGAAGGGGCAGGTCGACGCGCTGGCCGCCAAGGCTACCGCCAAGGTGCTGGGCTAACCCCCCCCGTCAGTGCGCAACAGCAAGGAGGGATCGGCGTTGAAAGGGCTGAAACACAGTGCAGCGGCGCTCGGACTGGTGCTTGCCACCGCCAGCGTGGCTCTGGCCTCCGACGGCGGAGGAGAGAGTCATGCCGACTGGGGCAACTTCGCCTTCCGTGTCGCCAACTTCGTCATCTTCATCGGCATCATCTACTGGGCCGCGGGCAAGAAGATTGTGGGCTTCTTCTCCGGCCGCAGGAAGGGCATCGAGCAGGAACTGAACGACCTTGAAAGCCGCAAGGCAGAGGCCGCCAAGAACCTGTCCGACGTCGAACGCCGCATCGCCAGCCTTGAGCAGGAACGGCAGGCCATCCTCGCCGAGTACCGCGCCCAGGGCGAAGCCATGCAGGCCGCCATCATCGAGAAGGCGGAAAAGACCGCCTCCCAGATCACCGAGCAGGCCGCGCGCACGGCCGAGAACGAGATCAAGCAGGCCATGGAGAACATGCGCGCCGAGATGGCCGACCAGATCATTGCCGCCGCCGAAAAGATGCTTCAGGAAAAGCTCACTGGTGAGGAGCACGAGAAGCTTATCGACAAATACTTAACGAAGGTGGTGCTCAATTGACCGGCAACATCGTAGCTCGCAGATACGCCCGTGCGCTTTTTGCGCTGGGCGCGAAATCGGGCGTCGGTGAACTCGAAAAGTGCGGTGGCGACCTTGCCGCGCTTGCCGAGGCTCTCGACAAGGCGCCCGAACTTGGCCGCATCTTCCGCAATCCCATCATCACCGCCGATGAGAAGCGGAGCGTGATCCTGAAACTGGTCGAGAAGTACGGCGTGAGCGCCACCGTCCGCAATTTCTGTCTGCTGCTGGCGGACAAGGGGCGGCTCTCCAACCTTTCCGACATCCAGTCCTTCTACGGCGTTCTCCTCGACGCCGAAAAGGGCGTCATCCGCGGCGAGCTGATGACGGCCGTTGAACTTGCGGAAGCAAAGCGCGCACAGGTCAAGGCAGCTCTTGAACAGCAGGCCGGACGCAAGCTGGAACTCACCTTCAGCGTGAACAAGGACATCCTTGGCGGCGTCGTGCTGAAGGTCGGCGACCGGGTGCTGGATGCCAGCCTGCGCGCGCAGTTAGGTATCCTCAAAGACAACATCAAGAGGGGTGAGTAGGGCTATGCAGATCAAAGCCGAAGAAATCAGCAAGATCATCGAAGAGCAGATCCAAAGCTATGAGCAGCGGGTCGAGATGAGCGAAACCGGCACCGTCCTTTCGGTCGGTGACGGTATTGCGCGCGTCTACGGCGTCCGTAATGCCATGGCCATGGAACTGCTCGAGTTCCCCGGCGGGCTCATGGGCATGGTGCTCAACCTTGAAGAGGACAACGTGGGTGTTGCTCTTCTGGGTGAAGACACCAACATCAAGGAAGGCGACCCGGTCAAGCGTACCGGCAAGATCTTCTCGGTGCCGGTGGGCGACGCGGTCATGGGCCGCGTGCTCAACCCCCTCGGCCAGCCCATCGACGGCCTGGGCCCGTTGGACGCCAAGGAGTTCCGCCCCGTGGAACTGAAGGCGCCCGGCATCATCGCACGTAAGTCGGTGCACCAGCCCATGCCTACCGGCATCAAGGCCATCGACGCCATGACGCCCATCGGGCGCGGGCAGCGCGAACTGATCATCGGCGACCGTCAGACCGGCAAGACCGCCGTCTGCATCGACGCCATCCTGGCCCAGCGTGACACCGGCATCCGGTGCTTCTACGTGGCCATCGGCCAGAAGAAGGCCACGGTCGCCCTGGTGGCCGACACCCTGCGCAAGCACGGTGCCATGGAATACACCACCATCATCTCCGCCACCGCTTCCGAGCCCGCGCCGCTGCAGTTCATCTCGGCGTACTCCGGCTGCACCATGGCCGAGTTCTACCGCGACAAGGGCGACCACGCCCTGATCATCTACGACGACCTTTCCAAGCAGGCCGTGGCCTACCGCCAGATGTCGCTGCTGCTCCGCCGTCCTCCGGGGCGCGAAGCTTACCCCGGCGACGTGTTCTACCTGCACTCGCGCCTGCTGGAACGCGCCGCCAAGGTCAACGATTCGCTGGGCGCCGGTTCGCTGACCGCCCTGCCGATCATCGAAACCCAGGCCGGCGACGTGTCCGCGTACATCCCGACCAACGTTATCTCCATCACCGACGGTCAGGTGTACCTGGAACCCAACCTGTTCAACGCGGGCATCCGGCCCGCCATCAACGTCGGTCTGTCGGTCTCCCGAGTGGGCGGCGCCGCGCAGATCAAGGCGATGAAGCAGGTTGCCGGCACCATGCGTCTGGACCTTGCCCAGTACCGCGAACTGGCTGCCTTCGCGCAGTTCGGTTCCGACCTCGACAAGGCCACCAAGCAGAAGCTTGATCGCGGCGCGCGCCTGGTGGAACTGCTGAAGCAGCCCCAGTACCAGCCCATGCCGGTGGAACAGCAGGTCGCCTCCATGTACGCCGCCACCCGCGGCCTGATGGACGACGTGCCGGTGCTGTCCATTCGCAAGTTCGAAACCGAGATGCTCGACTTCATCAAGAACTCGAAGGCCGACATCCTGAACGACATCAAGACCAAGAAGGCTCTCGACGCGGACATCGAAGACCGCCTGAAGGCAGCTGTTGCCGAGTTCAAAAAGGGCTTCCAAGCCTAGGCGGGAGGTAACCGATGCCTTCTTTGAAAGACGTCAAGGTCAAGATCGCCG
Source organism: Nitratidesulfovibrio sp. HK-II (assembly GCF_003402415.2). Lineage (NCBI taxonomy): Bacteria > Pseudomonadati > Thermodesulfobacteriota > Desulfovibrionia > Desulfovibrionales > Desulfovibrionaceae > Nitratidesulfovibrio > Nitratidesulfovibrio sp. HK-II. The sequence goes on along the minus strand of NZ_AP036014.1, from coordinate 2,933,851 downwards.
GGGTCAAGAAGACCAAGCAGATCACCAAGGCCATGAACATGGTGGCCTCGGCGAAGCTGCGCGGTGCCCAGCAGCGCATAGAACGGTTCCGCCCTTACGCGTCCAAGTTCTATGACATGCTGGGGGACCTGGCGAGCAAGGCGGACAGCTCCGTCCACCCGCTTCTGGAAGTGCGCGAGGAAATCAAGACGTGTGGGATCGTCCTCGCCACCTCCGACCGCGGGCTGTGCGGCAGCTTCAACTCCAACCTCATCACCACCGCCCTGAAGCTGGCCGCCAAGAAGGCCGCGGAAGGCAAGAAGGTCAAGTTCTACTGCGTGGGCAAGAAAGGCCGCGACGCGGCCCGCAAGACCGACCACGAGGTCGCCATGGCGCTTGCCGACCAGATGGGCAGTTTCGACTTCCAGCTCGCCAACAGGATCGGGCTCGAGGTCATAAATGCCTACCTGACGCGTGAACTGGACGAAGTGATCATGGTCTACGGCGAGTTCGTGAGCATGGCCAAGCAGTTGCCCATCGCGCTGCCCATCCTGCCCATTGCTCCCAAGGAAGAGGAGGCCGCCCCGGCTGCCCCCGCCTCCAACAAGGAGTACATCTACGAACCCGCCGTGGAGGGCCTGCTGGCCGAACTGCTGCCCCGCTTCATCAAGGTGCAGCTGTATCGCGGCCTGCTCGACACCTCCGCCAGCGAGCACGCGGCGCGCATGGCCGCCATGGATAACGCCACGCGCAGCTGCGACGACATGATCGGTTCCCTGACGCTGCTCTTCAACAAGACGCGGCAGGCTTCGATCACGCGCGACCTCATGGACATCGTCGGTGGCGCCGAGGCGCTGAAAGGCTAATAAGGGAGCGTACACACATGAGTGCTAACATTGGCAAGATCGTTCAGGTCATCGGCGCCGTCGTGGACGTCGAGTTCCCGAGCGGCAACCTGCCGAACATCTTGAGCGCGTTGGATATCAAGAACCCCAACAACAGCGACGCGCCCGAGCTGGTCTGCGAAGTTGCCCAGCACCTCGGCGACAACGTCGTCCGCACCATCGCCATGGACGCGACCGAAGGTCTCGTGCGCGGCATGGAAGCGGTGGACACCGGCAAGCCCATCATGGTGCCTGTCGGCAAGGCGTCGCTTGGTCGCATCATGAACGTCGTGGGCCGCCCCGTTGACGAAATGGGCCCCATCGATACCGACAAGTACCTGCCCATCCACCGTGCGGCCCCCGAGTTCACCGAGCAGAACACCAAGGTTGAACTGCTCGAAACCGGCATCAAGGTCGTCGACCTGCTCATCCCGTTCCCCAAGGGCGGCAAGATGGGCCTGTTCGGCGGCGCGGGCGTGGGCAAAACCGTTATCCTCATGGAAATGATCAACAACATCGCGAAGCAGCACGGCGGCATTTCCGTGTTCGCGGGTGTTGGCGAGCGTACCCGTGAAGGGAACGACTTGTACCACGAAATGAAGGACGCGGGCGTTCTGGAGAAGGCCGCGCTTATCTACGGCCAGATGAACGAACCGCCAGGAGCCCGTGCCCGCGTGGCCCTGACCGCCCTCGCCTGCGCGGAATACTTCCGCGACATCGAGAACCAGGACGTGCTGCTGTTCGTCGACAACATCTTCCGCTTCACCCAGGCGGGTTCGGAAGTGTCGGCGCTGCTCGGCCGCATGCCCTCGGCGGTGGGTTACCAGCCCACCCTGGGTACCGACCTTGGTGGCCTGCAGGAACGCATCACCTCCACGGTCAAGGGCTCGATCACCTCGGTCCAGGCCGTGTACGTGCCCGCGGACGACCTTACCGACCCCGCGCCTGCCACCACCTTCTCGCACCTTGACGGTACGCTGGTGCTTTCGCGCCAGATCGCGGAACTCGGCATCTACCCCGCGGTGGACCCGCTCGACTCCACGTCGCGCATCCTCGACCCCAACGTGGTCGGTGCCGAGCACTACTCGGTGGCCCGCGCGGTGCAGCAGGTTCTGCAGAAGTACAAGGACCTGCAGGACATCATCGCCATTCTCGGCATGGACGAACTGTCCGACGAGGACAAGCTGACCGTGGCGCGCGCGCGCCGCATCCAGCGCTTCCTGTCGCAGCCGTTCCACGTGGCCGAAACCTTCACCGGCACGCCCGGCGTGTACGTGAAGCTGGAAGACACCATCAAGGCGTTCCGGGGCATCCTGAACGGTGATTTCGACCACCTGGCGGAAGGCGACTTCTACATGGTGGGCGGCATCGAGACGGCCCTTGAAAAGTACAAGAAGCGCCAGGAGCAGCAATAAGGAGTGACCCATGGAAAAGTCGCTCCATCTCGAAATCGTCACGCCTGACAGGCTCGTGCTCAGCGAGAAGGTCGACTATGTGGGCGCGCCCGGCTACGAGGGCGAATTCGGCATCCTGCCGAACCACATTCCCTTCCTCTCCGCGCTGAACATCGGCAGCCTGTACTACAAGGCTGGCGGCAAGACGCACTGGATCTTCGTGTCCGGCGGTTTTGCCGAGGTTTCGGACAACAAGGTGACCGTGCTGGCCGAATCGGCGGAACGCGCAGAGGACATCGACCTCGAACGCGCCCGCAAGGCCAGGGAACGTGCCGAGCAACGCCTGGCCCAAGCCAAGGAAAAGCTCGACAGCGCACGGGCCCAGGCAGCCCTGCAGCGCGCCTTGGCGCGCATGAGGGTGCGCGGCGCCGCCTAGCGCGGACCGACCGCACGGCCGACGACGAAATGCGACGGCCCGGAGGGAAACCTCCGGGCCGTTTGCGTTGTGCCGGGGAGGGGCGCCGGGGCGGTCCCGCAAGCGCGGTGTGCAGGGCAAGGCCTTGCCGCCAGCATGCGGTTGCTGTTCCGGCTGGCCATGCCACCCCCGCCCCAAAAAAGAGCCGGGCCGGAAGTACCGGCCCGGCGTGCGGGCTGCGACCAGGCGCGGCCCTGCCGTTGCCCCCGTCGTGTATTGTTGGGGATCGGCAGGGGGCCGCTCCGTGGCGTCACTGCAAACTGCGGGGCAGATTGCCAGGCCTGTCGTAGGGCATGTCCCGCACCATGCCGCCCAGGGCTATCCCAGGGTCTTTGCGGCGATGGAGCGGAACAGCTTCAGGCTGTGCGGCTCGTTGCGGAATTCCGACGAAGGCACCTTGGCCGTGGTGTCGCCATAACGCTTGTAGATGGCGGCCGCCTTGCCCGGCGAAATGTTCTTGCCGCCGGGGCAGACCACGTTGCCCGACGGGGTGACGGTGCAGCCCATGGTGTTGGCGGTCTGCATGAACTTGTGGGCGAACTCTTCCGGTTTCATGTATCCTCCCAGGTCGCGGTGTGGCGAGAAGGGCCCGGCGCGCGCACGCACGGCAAACTGGCAGCAGGCGGGCGGCGGCGGGCGGAACCATGTCCGAACGCGGGGGGAGACTGGATGTGCTTCCAGACTTTCCCACCGTCACCATAAAGACATACGGGGCACCAACCGTCAAGTCGGCGCGGTGCAGAAAGCCCGTAGGCTGGCCGCGCGGGCATCGCCACAGCGCCGGGCAACCGCCGTGCCACCGTGGGCAAGCAGCATGGTGCAACGCCGAGAGCGCTGCGCGGCGAAAGCCCTGCCAAGACGTTGCCGGAATTTTCCGAAAACCCGTTGACACGGTAATGGTAATTGTTACTGTGTAGGTGAGTGGTGCTTCCTCAGCCACACTCTCCTTCACATTGGCGACGGTTACCGGCGGGCCGGGAGTGGCAGCCCGGCCCGCTCTGGTGACCGGATGGGGAAGGGGGATGGCCCGGGCAGGAGCGGCCCGGAAATTTCAACGCGACGCACCGGGCGGGGGCGGTCAGCCCGTTACGCGCAACACCCAGGCAGGAGTGAACGATGCACGACCTGAAGACGCTCGGCCACATGGATATCGACTGGAACCTCAGCCCAGAGCACGCGGTGACCATGTACCTTGAGTGGGGCAACAACAACTGGCACGCGGAATACCCCCCCGTGCGCTCCAAGGACGACTATTCCACCTACTTCGTGGTGGACACCTGGGGGCCGCGCCCGGTGGTGCGCCTGGTGCGCCGCAATTCCGAAGCGGCGGAAGACATTTACAGCGCACCTCTGCCCGAGCGGCTGGCCAACCGCTTTCTGGCGGAATTCGGCGACCTGCGCGGCATCTACGAACCCACTGAAGAGATCAAGGAATGGTTGCGGCAGGAAATGGGCCTTGCCTAGGCAGGGAGAGTCACGCCTGCTGACGCGCCACACCCGGAACCCGGCGCTTTCCGGCAACTGACGTCTGACGAGTTTTTTCCTCCATCCTCGGCAACAATGGCAAGGATCCCCTTCGGCCCCGGCATCGTGTCGGGGCCGTTGGCGTTTCGGGGCGCGCCGTGCCCGCTCGCGCCCATCTTTCCCGCCCCGCAGCCCCGCGTCCGACCACATCGGTGCACATCCTTGCACGAAAAATTGGCCTTCCCCTCTTTACGACCGGCAACCCCGCCTTACTATTCACACCAGCCAACGCCGGAACGGCTCGCACCGGGTCGGCGGCCAGCGCAAGATCACTTCGCGATACGTTCGCGTACCCTTTGAGGAGGAAGACAATGGGCAAGATCATCGGCATCGACCTCGGGACCACCAACTCCTGCGTCTACGTGATGGAGGGCAAGGATCCCAAGTGCATCACCAACCCCGAAGGCGGGCGCACCACGCCCTCCATCGTGGCCTTCACCGACAAGGAACGCCTTGTCGGCGACATCGCCAAGCGCCAGGCCGTGACCAACCCCGAGCGCACGGTGTTCGCAGTCAAGCGTCTGATGGGCCGCAAGGGCGACGCCCCCGAAGTGAACAAGTGGAAGGCCCACAGCCCCTACCGCATCGTGCCCGGCGCCAACGGCGATGCCTCTGTGGAAGTGCAGGGCCGCCAGTATTCCCCCGCCGAGATTTCGGCCATGATCCTTGGCAAGTTGAAAGCCGACGCGGAAGCCTACCTTGGCGAAACCGTGACCGACGCCGTCATCACCGTGCCCGCCTACTTCAACGACGCCCAGCGCCAGGCCACCAAGGACGCGGGCCGCATCGCGGGCCTTGAGGTCAAGCGCATCATCAACGAACCCACCGCCGCCTCGCTGGCCTACGGCTTCGACAAGAAGGCCAACGAGAAGATCGCCGTGTTCGACCTTGGCGGCGGCACGTTCGACATTTCCATCCTCGAGGTGGGCGACAACGTCGTGGAAGTGCGCGCCACCAACGGCGACACCTTCCTGGGCGGCGAAGACTTCGACCTGCGGATCATCAACTACCTTGTGGAAGAGTTCCGCCGCGAGAACGGCGTCGACCTCTCCAAGGACCGCATGGCCCTGCAGCGCCTGAAGGAAGCGGCGGAAAAGGCCAAGAAGGACCTTTCCACCTCCATGGAGACGGAAATCAACCTGCCCTTCATTACTGCCGACCAGAACGGCCCCAAGCACCTGATGATGAAGCTTTCGCGCGCCAAGCTCGAAAAGCTGGTGGAAGACCTGGTGGACCGCACCATCGAACCGTGTCGCAAGGCCCTGGCCGACGCCGGGCTTTCCGCCGCGCAGATCGACGAAGTGGTGCTGGTGGGCGGCATGACCCGCATGCCCCTGGTGCAGAAGAAGGTGGGCGAGTTCTTCGGCAAGGAGCCCAACCGCTCGGTGAACCCCGACGAAGTGGTGGCCATGGGCGCCGCCATCCAGGGCGGCATCCTGGCGGGCGACGTCAAGGACGTGCTGCTGCTGGACGTGACCCCGCTCTCGCTGGGCATCGAAACCCTGGGCGGCGTGTTCACCCGGCTCATCGACCGCAACACCACCATCCCCACCCGCAAGAGCCAGACCTTCACCACGGCGGCGGACAACCAGCCCTCGGTGTCCATCCACGTGCTGCAGGGCGAACGCCCCATGGCCGGCGACAACATGACCCTGGGCCGCTTCGAGCTGACCGGCATTCCCCCGGCCATGCGCGGCACCCCGCAGGTGGAAGTGACCTTCGACATCGACGCCAACGGCATCGTCAACGTGTCGGCCAAGGACCTGGGCACCGGCAAGGAACAGTCCATCCGCATCACGGCCTCTTCCGGCCTGTCGGAAAGTGAAATTCAGCGCCTGATCAAGGAAGCGGAATCGCACGCCGACGAGGACAAGAAGAAGCAGGAACTCATCGAGGCCCGCAACCAGGCCGACGGCCTGATCTACGGCACCGAAAAGTCCATCGCCGACCTTGGCGACAAGCTGGAAGCCGCCACCAAGGCCGACATCGAGAGCAAGATCGAGGCCCTGAAGAAGGTCATGGACGGCTCGGACGTGGACGCCATCAAGTCCGCCTCCGAAGAACTCTCGCGCGCCTCGCACAAGCTGGCCGAACAGCTGTACCAGCAGAGCCAGCAGGGCCAGCCCGGCGCAGGCCCCGAAGCGGGCCACGACGGCGGCCACGGCGGCTCGGCCAAGGGCGACGACGACGTGGTGGACGCCGACTACACCGAAGTGAAGAAGTAGCCACGCCCCGTCTTCTCCCGCGCGGCCTTGGCCGCGCGGGGAAAACGGAGCAGGAATGATCCGGGGCGCGCCACGCGCCCGTCCGCATCCCTTTGGGGGCGGCCGGGCCGCAGGGCGCGCCCTGCTTGCATTCCGGGGCCACAATGTATAGCCTGACGCGATTCGCCGCCGGGCATGCCGGAGCATGCCCCACCCGTTTCGCGGCGCGTGGCGCCACCCCTTGCCGGGCACGCCCCGCGCGGCAACCCCATGCGGCCCACCCCATGCGGGAATTCTCATCCGGAAACCCCATCCGGAAACCCACGGCCCACCCCACGGTGCACGCCACGGTACCCACGATGCAGCACGTTCTTTCGCGCGCCACGGTCCTCTTCCTGCTCGCGCTCATGGTATTTTCCGCCGCCGGTTGCGGCGGCAAGCGGTCCATCATCATCCCGCGAGAGCCGGTCACCCCGCAGGCGCAGCAGCCGGTGCGGCGTTCCGCGCTGGACGAGGGCAACGAGGCCCTCAAGCGCGGCGACGCAGCCACGGCGGAACGCATCTTCGGCATGATGACCGCACGCACCGACATCACGCCCGAGGAGCGCCTGGGCGCGTGGCGCGGCTACAGCCTTGCCGCCGAGGCCAACGGCCACCCCAACCTGGCCCTGGACGGGCTGGATGGCTGGCGCAGGCAGGACCCGGCCGCCGACGCCGGGCAGGAATGGCAGGACGCCTGGTACCGCGCCGTCTCGCGCATTTCCAAGACCGAAAGCCGCCAGCGCGCCAACGCCGTGTTCGCCGACCAGGCGCGGCCGTGGGGCCTGCGCGCGCAGGCCGGGCTCATCGTAGCCACCCGGCAGTGGGAGGCGGGCGACATTCCCGCCTCGCTCCAGACGCTGTCCAGCCTGTGGAACCAGGCGGGCACGCAGGCCGGTGGCGGGGCGGGCAGCCAGTCCTTCCGCGCCGCGCTGGAAAATCGCCTGCTCGACGAACTCAAGCGCGCCGAACCCGCCACCGTGGACCGCCTTGCCGCCGCGGTCTCGCCGGAGAACGAGGGCCGCTACCCTTACAACATCATCGAACTGGAGTCGGCCCGGCGCATGGCCGCCGCCAACGCCGGTTCGCTGCGCGCGCTGGAAACCCTTACCCGGTTGCAGCGCAGCGGCAACTTCAACGACCCCAACCTGCTCGGCGGGGTGCTTTCGCCGCTGGAGCAGGGCGGCATGCGCGCCTCGCGCACCGTGGCCCTGGCCCTGCCCATGACCGGGGCCTTCGGCAACATCGGCTGGAAGGTCTCGCGCGGCGCGGGCGCGGCCCAGTGGGAGCTTTCGCGCACCGGCGTCGAGGTCGAGGTGGTGGTGCTGAACACCGAATCGCCCGACTGGCTGGACAAGCTGGCCGCCCTGCCGCCCCAGTGCGTGGTGGTGGGCGGGCCGCTGCGCGTCAACAGCTTCAACGCGGCCAGGGAGCGCGGCCTGACCGGCCAGCGCGCCTTCTTCACCTTTCTGCCGCAGCTTGACGGCAGCGACGAGGGCCGCGTGGCGTGGCGCTTCTTCACCAGCCCCGACGACCAGGTGAACGCGCTGCTGGCCTTCACCCAGGACTCCCTGGGCGCGACCAGCTACGGCGTGCTGCACCCGGACGACGCCTTCGGCGGCAAGATGGCCTCGCTGTTCGCGGAGCGCGCCCGCGCGCGCGGCGGCAGCGTGGCCTCCACCATGTCCTATCCGGCCAGCAGGCACCAGGAATGGAACCGCATCGCGGGCAGCTTCGTGAAGGTGCGCACCGTCAACAGCTATCCCGTGCCGGGGGCAACCTTCGAGGCCACCTTCCTGCCCGACAGCTGGAAGAACACGGAGATGCTGGTCCCCAACCTGTTCTTCCACGGCGAGGACCGCCAGGTGCTGTTGGGCACCGCCCTGTGGGAGCAGGGCCTGGCCGGGCAGAAGAGCGTGGACGTGCGCAACTTCGGGCTGGCCGTGTTCCCCGGCGCGTGGAACGGCGCGCAGTCCTCGCCCGCCGGGGACGCCCTGGCGCGCACCCTGCGCGAGGCGGGCAACCCCGACGCCCCCGATTTCTGGGTGGGCCTGGGCTACGACTTCGTGCGCTTCGCCACCACCTTGGGCCTGCCGGAAAAGGGCTGGACCCCGGCCGAGGTCAACCGGCGCCTGGCCGACGCCCAGCGCATGCAGTGGGCCATGGGCGCGCTGCACTGGAGCGCCGACGGCCGCGCCGCGCAAGACCTGTTCCTGTTCACCCCCGCGTCCGACGGCTTCAGGCCCGTGGAGCCCACGGAATTTCGCCAGAAGCTGGAACGCACCCGCGAACGCCACGAGGCGCGCGCCAAGGCCGCCGCCACCGCGACCCCGCAATAATCCGCACGCATACAGGATCGAACATGACCACCATCAGCACCGAACAGGTGGCCGCCATCGCGCGGCTGGCCCGGCTGGCCCCGGACGAGGCGCAGCTTGCAACCTTTGCCCGCCAGTTCGGCGACATCCTGGGCTACATGGACATGCTGAACGGCCTCGACACCACCGGCGTCGAGCCGCTGTACAGCCCCGTGCAGCACGCCACGGCCCTGCGGCCCGACGAGGCCGCACCGCGCTGCACGCGCGAGGACGTGCTGCGGAATGCGCCGGAGGCCGATTCGGAATTCTTCATCGTTCCGCGAATCGTGTGACAAGGTGCGGGGATTCCGCGCCGTGGCGGCGTCAGGCTGCGCACGGTGGGGTTCGAAATACGACAAGAGTATTCCTTCACCCCACCGTGCTTGCCTTCCTTGCCACGACACGGACTTCCCGCACCTGACGCGCGGAGGCGCAACGAGGGAAAGGCAGGAAGACAGAGCGCAACGCATCTGACGTGCGGAGGCCCGCAGGGAAAAAGAAAAGTGCCTCCTTCCTGAACCGGACGCCGCGCTGGTAGTGCCGACGCGGCAGGGAAAAGGCCGGAAGAGAGCCTGTTCCCCTGATGCGTTGAGGTGCGACGGGGAAAAGGCAGAAAGAGAGGGTATCCGCCTGACGCGCGAAAGTGCGTGGCGCGTTTCCCGATGCCTGTCTGGCCCGGTGGCAGACAATGCAGGGGGGCCGGGGGAACATGTTCCCCCGGCGGGGTTCGGGGCGGAGCCCCGATTCCTTAACCCTCCTCTCTCGCAGATATTTTTCTTAAAGTTTACAGACAAGGCCCCGCGCAAGCGGCGGCATGCACAGCCAAGGATAGTGAGATGTCCGATACGTCCACCGCAATCGTTTCCCTGTCGCTGGCCGAAGTGCGCGACCGGCTGGCCCGGCGCGAACTGACGGCGGAGCAGGTCACCGCCGCGTGTCTTGACCGCATCACGGGCACCGAGCCCGCCATCGCCGCGCTGCTGACCAACCGGGGCGAGGCCGCCCTGGCGGAAGCCCGCGCGCTGGACGGGGCCGGGCCGGACCCGGCAAAGCCCCTGTGGGGCGTGCCGCTGACGGTCAAGGACGCCCTGACCACGGCGGGCACCCGCACCACCTGCGGCTCGCGCATCCTCGGCGACTTCACCCCCCACTACGATGCCTTTGCCGTGGCCCGGCTGCGCGAGGCTGGCGCGGTGATCCTGGGCAAGACCAACATGGACGAGTTCGCCATGGGCTCGTCCACGGAAAATTCCGCCTTCGCCCCCACCCGCAACCCGTGGAACGTGGCCCGCGTGCCGGGCGGCTCCAGCGGCGGTTCCGCCGCCAGCGTTGCCGCCGGGCAGTGCTTCGGGTCTCTCGGCACCGACACCGGCGGCTCCATCCGCCAGCCCGCATCCTTGTGCGGCTGCGTGGGGCTGAAGCCGACCTACGGGCGCGTCTCGCGCTTCGGCCTGGTGGCCTACGGTTCGTCGCTGGACCAGATCGGCCCGCTGACCCGCACCGTGGAGGACGCGGCCCTGCTGCTGTCGGTCATCGCCGGGCACGACCCGCGCGATGCCACCAGCGCCGCCCTGCCGGTGGACAACTATATGGGCGCGCTGGCCGCCCGCAAGGACCTGTCCGGGGTGCGCATCGGCGTGCCGCGCGAATTCCGGGGCGAGGGCATCGACCCAGAGGTGTCCGCCGCCTGTCAGGCCGCGCTGGACAAGGCGCAGGAACTGGGCGCGTCCATCGTGGACGTGGAACTGCCGCATACCCCCTACAGCATCGCGGCGTACTACATCATCGCCCCTGCCGAGGCGAGTTCCAACCTGGCCCGCTTCGACGGGGTGCGCTACGGCCGCCGGGCGGAAAGCCCGCGCGATCTGGCCGACCTGTACGTGCGCTCGCGCGCGGAAGGATTCGGCGACGAGGTGCAGCGGCGCATCATGCTGGGCACCTACGTGCTCTCGTCCGGCTATTACGACGCCTACTACCGCAAGGCTGCGCAGGTGCGCCGCCTGATCCGCGAGGACTACGAGAAGGCCCTTGCCCGGTGCGACGTGCTGTGCGGCCCGGCGTCACCGGTGACGGCGTGGGGCCTTGGCGAACTGACCAGCGACCCGCTGAAGATGTACATGATGGACGTGTTCACCCTGTCGCTGAACCTGGCGGGCCTGCCGGGCCTGTGCATTCCCGTGGGCATGGGCGGCCGTTCCGGCATGCCGGTGGGCTTGCAGATGCTGGGCCGCGCCTTTGGCGAGGGCGACCTGCTGGCGGCGGCCAACGTGCTGTCCGGAGCGCTGGGCGTGCCGGGCGTGGCCCCGGCCTGCGAGGGCGCGTAGCGCATCGGAATGATCCATATCCGCACAATGGCAGCGCACCCGGCATGAAGATCGCCGTCGCTCTCAGCGGAGGCACCGACAGCCTCTTTTCGCTTCTGCTCCTGCGGGAGCAGGGGCAGGACGTGTTCGGCCTGCACGCCCGCTTCCTGCCCCCCCGTCCGCACCAGCACCCTGGGCGGCCCGACCCGGTAGAGGCCATAGGTGCCCTGTGCGCGCGCCTTGGGGTGGACTTTCACGCCGTGGACCTGTCCGACGCCTTCGAGGAGGCCGTGGTGGCTCCGTTCATCGAGGACTACGTGGTGGGGCGCACGCCCAACCCCTGCGCCCGCTGCAACGCCACCATGAAGTTCGGCCTGCTGCTGGATGCCGCGCGCGAACTTGGCGCGGCGCGCCTGGCCACCGGCCACTACGTGCGCCAGCTGCGCCACCCGGAATGGGGCATGACCCTGCAACGCGGGGCCGACCCGGCCAAGGACCAGAGCTACTTTCTGTCGCTGGTGGAGCGCGCGCGGCTGGAACAGGCCGTGTTTCCCCTGGGCAACTGGCGCAAGGAACAGGTGAAGGCGGAACTGGCGAAGCGGAACATCGTGCCGCCGCTGCCCTCTGAAAGCCAGGAAATCTGTTTCGTGCCCGATGACGACTACCGGGCCTTCCTGCGCGAGCGGCAGGTGCGCCTGCCCGGCCCCGGCCCCATCGTGACCATGCGAGGCCGCAAGATCGGCAGCCACAAGGGGTTGTGGCAATACACCGAGGGGCAGCGGCGCGGCCTTGGCATCGCTTGGGACGAACCGCTGTACGTGGTCTCCAAGGACATGGAGAACAACGTGCTGCTGGTGGGCGGGCGCGAGCACCTGGCAGCGCGCGGCTGCCTGACCGAGGACGTGAACCTGCTGGTGGAGCCCGCCGACTGGCCTGCGGAAATCCTGGTACGCACCCGGTACCGTCAGGCTCCGCTGCCCGCGCGGGTTACCGTGGGCGACACCGGCATGGCCGTGCGCTTTCGCGAGCCGCAAACCCCGCCCGCGCGCGGGCAGGTGGCGGCGGTGTACGACGCCGAAGGGCACGTGCTGGCCGGGGGCGTCATTCTGGGGCCGGTGTAGGCAGCAACCGTCGCGGTGCAACCCGTGCGGGCCTGGTGTGGATCGCACCGGCATGGGGCCTGTAGGCAGGGCCGTGCAACCATTTGGTATCGCATACCAACGAACTGACGCCGCCTCGCGCGCACGCCGCCTTCCGCACGGAATGCGGCGTTTTTCTTTGGCGGGCAGGGGGGGGGGAGCAGCGCCGGGAAGTGGGAGAGGCATGTCGGCATTGCAACGCATCGCGCCGCCCGGTCGGATGGACGGGGCGGCGCGATGCGTCAGGTGGTGCCTGGTAGGCGGTCAGGCCGGGTTCAGCAGAGCTTGGGAAGGGGCGCCGCCATGGCGGGCCTATCCGGATGATTTGCGGTGGCGGCCAGCACGCGCTGCGTAGATACGGCGTTGAGCGCGCCGCGCAGCACGTCGGTGTCCAGCGGCTTGGGCAGCACGGCGTCCGCGCCCATGAGGTGGGCGGTGCGGATGGCGGATTCCATGTCCATGACCGGGGTGCCCCCGGACATGGCGATGACCTTCACGCCGGGAAATTCGCGGCGCAACTGGGCGATGGTTGCCAGGCCGTCCTGCTCCGGCATGATGATGTCGGTGATCACCACGTCGGCGGGGGCCACGCGCTGGCAGCTCATGCACGAGCGGCCGTTGTCCGCCGTGGCCACCTCGTGGCCCCAACTGCACAGCAGGGCTTCGAGGTAGCACAGCGTCACGGCGTCGTCGTCCACCACCAGAATCCGCACTTCGTCCTCCGTTGCAGATGCGGGTAGCCCCGCCGGGTTCCGCCGCGCCACGGCGCGGCATGTCATGCCGGTATCCGGGCAGGACGGCTGCCGCCGTGCGGCCGCGTCGTTCCACCAGGGTCGGCCAGCCGTGAGCTGGCCGGGCCGATGCGCGTGCCGGGCGGGCTAGCGCTCGGCCGACATACGCAGGGGCAGCAGGGGCCGATGGATTTCGGCGCCGCCCGCATCGGGCTCCAGCCGGTAGCCGAGCTGCCGGGCCATGTATTCCAACGGCTTGATGTTGCCGGTGTGCTTCATGATTTCAAGCAGCGTCTCGACACCCAGCTTGGCCCCGGTATCATACGGGTTGATCTCGCGGAGCAGGGTGGAGTAGGGCTTGCCGATTTCCTTGGCCAGCGCCTTGGCGGGGGTGGGGCTGTCCAGCACGATACCGTGGACGATCTTGGTCAATTCGGAAAGCATGAGCGGTCTCCTGGTTGTGGTCGGGAACGTCATGCTTGTTCGTTATCAAAAGTCATACCATGGCATTATTTTCGTGATTGATTTGTAATTGCGGGGTGTTGCGTATTTGGTGCGGGTGGTTGCCCGAGCACAATGTGTAAAATAAAGCAATCATCAGTCTTGAAAAAGATTACATTGTCACTCCTCGTTGGCTATTTCGCCGCCAATCCAGTGCCGCGCCACGCCGTGTTTGCGCAGCAGGGCGTACAACCGTTGGCGTGACAGCCCGGCCATGCGGGCGGCGCGCGAGATGTTGCCGCCGCTGGCCAGCAACAGGTGGTGCAGGTAGCCCTTTTCCACATTGCCCAGGGCCGCGGTGCGGTATTCCTTCCAGGCGGCAGGTGGATCACCCGGCATGATTTCCGTGCCGCAGGCAACGCGCGGGGGGCAGGCCGGGTGTGCGTGCGCGCCGGTGGCGGCCAAGGCCGGGCAAAGGCCCGTTGCCGGGTCCGTGCGTGCCTGGGGGGTGGGCGCGTCGTGTTCCCTGCCATGTCCGTCCGGGGTCAGGCGGTGCCGGGCCCGGCGGGCGCGCATCGGCACCGGCAGGTGTTCCGGCTGCACCACGGCTTCCTCCCGGGCCAGCAGCAGCGCCCCCTCGACCACGTTGACCAGTTCACGCACGTTGCCGGGCCAGTCGTGGGCGGCCAGCGCCTCGAACACCTCGGGGTCGAAGCCCTTGGCGGCGATGCCGTCGCGGCGGCAGATGCGGGCGGCGTGGGTGGTCGCCAGTTCACGGATGTCCTCCTTGCGTTCGCGCAGGGGGGGCAGGCGCAGTTCCACGGCTTGCAGGCGGAACAGCAGGTCCTTGCGGAACGCGCCGCGCTCGGCCATGTCCGGCAGGTTGCGGTTGGTGGCGGCCACCAGGCGGAAGTCGCTTTCCACCTCCTCCTTGCTGCCGATGGGGCGGAAACGCCGTTCCTGCAGCACGCGCAGGAAGGCCTTTTGCTGGGCCAGGGGCAGTTCGCCCACCTCGTCCAGGAACAGGGTGCCGCCGTGCGCCTGGCGAATGAGGCCGGCGCGCGATTCCATGGCCCCGGTGAACGCTCCGCGCTGGTAGCCGAACAGTTCGCTGTGCAGCAGCGAGCGCGACAGGGCCGCGCAGTCCAGGGTGATGAACGGCCCGGAGGCGCGTCGGCTGTTGCGGTGCAGGGCCCGCGCGAACAGTTCCTTGCCGGTGCCCGTTTCGCCGGTGACGAGCACGGCGGCGTCGCCCTTGGCCGCCTCGGCCAGCCGTTCCAGGCAGGCGGCTAGGCGTGGGCTGGCACCCACTATGCCCCCCGTGTCCAGCGGGCGGCGTTGCATGCGGGCTTGCCGGTCGCGGTGGCGCAGGGCGCGGTCGAGGGAGAAGCGCATCTGTTCCAGCGAGGCGGGCTTCTCCACGTAGTCCCACGCCCCATCGGTGATCGCCAGTTCCGCGCCGTCCGGGTCGCCCGCGGCGGTGACGATGATGATCTCCGGCGGGCTGGCCATGCGGCGCAGCCGGGGCAGCATGTCCAGCCCGTTGCCGTCGGGCAGGCGGACATCCAGGAACACGGCGTCGAAGGTGTCGCGTTCCAGCAGGCGCGCGCCTTCGGCCAGCGAATGCGCGGCGGATGATGCGTGGCCCTCCATCTCCATGGCGGAGCGCAGCATTTCGCAGAACAGCTCGTCGTCGTCGAGGATGAGCACGTTGGCCATGCGGGGCTCCGGGATCAGGCGCCGTCGGGAACGGGCAGCAGGATGTCCACCATGCAGCCGAGGCCAGGCCCCGCCGCCACGTCCAGCCGTCCGCCGTGGGCCCGCACGATGCCCGCCGCGCGGGCGAGGCCGCGTCCCTTGCCTTCGTGCCGGGCCTTGGTGGAAAAATAGGGGTCGCGCATGCGGCACAGGGTGTCCGCGTCCATGCCCCGGCCAGTGTCGCGCACGCGCACCCGCAGCCACCGGCCGGGCAGGCGCGGTGAAGGCGGAACAAGCGCGGTTTCCACCAGGATGCGCCCGGTCTGGTCGTCGCCGCGCAGGGCCGCTGGCGCATGCGGGTCCGCTGCCGGGTGGGAGGCGGGTGCGCTGACGGGCGCAGCTGCGGCCGCGTGGTGGCCCTGTGTCGTCGTTTGTCCCGGCTGCCCCGATTGCCCCGCTTGCCCCGCTTGCCCCGCTTGCACAGACCAGGCCGCATTGCGCCAGATTTCGGCAAAGGCCTCGCGCAGGCGGGCGGCGTCCACGCGGACCAGCGGCAGACGGTCCGCATCCGCCCGGTCCGGGGCGGGGTTTTCCGATGACGTTTTTTGCGCGGGCAGCCCGCAGGATACCGCCCAGCGGGCTTCCGGAGGCAGCTCCCCGGCCAGTTCGGCGCACCAGGCGGTGACCAGGGGGCGCAGGTCGGCGGGTTCGGCCGTCAGGTCCACGCGTCCGGCAATGGATTGGGCAAAGGCGATGACCTCCTTGGCGCGCTGGCACCCCAGGACGATGTTGTCCAGGCTGCGCACCACCATGGGGTCCACGGCGGGGTGCGGGTCGTCCACGCGTCGCGGCGCGGCATGCAGCCGCGAAATGGCGATTTCCGCGAAGCCCAGGACGGAGGCCACCACGTTGCCGAAGTCGTGCCCCAGGCCCACGGACAGCGCGTCCAGCGCCTGGCGCAGGTGGGCGTTGGGCGTTGCGGGCGGGGCGGCGGGGTGGACATGCGAAGGATCGGGCGCATGGGCGGGTTGGGGAGCGTCCGCGACGCGTCCCGGCTGAAGCGGTCCGGGTGCGGGGGGCGCAAGGGATGCGGGGACGCCAGGCAGATCGGGCAGAAGAGGCAGGTCGGGGGCGAACAGTTGCAGCAGCACGCCCATCCGTGCGGCGGATGCTGCCTGACCGGCGGGCGCCCCGGCGGCATCACGCAAATCCGGGCAGCCGGGAATGGCGCGGGCTTCTTCCATGGCCAGGGTGCGCACCAGCACGCCGCCCAGGGCGGGGGCGGGGGTGGGGCGCTGGCCCGATGGCGCGGGGGCGGGCCGTGCGTCGCCCTGCATCTCGTGCGGATTGGGCAACGAGGCCGGATGGTGACGTGAGGGCGAGGGCTCGATCAGCCAGTGCCACCCGGCGCACGGCGGGCAGCCGTCGGCAAGGGGCAGCAGGTCGTGCAGCATGGCGTCCGGCGGGAGGGCGGCAAGCCCCAGCGCACGCAGGAACAGGCCGCTCGCGCCCAGCACGCGGCCCGAGGGGGCCACCGCGCAAAGGCCGGTTCCGGCGTGGTCGTGCAGCAGACGTGTCATGTGTTCCCCGCATCCGGAGGGCGCGGCGGGAAATCCGCCGGGCTCCGTCGTGTCCCCATACTGCGCAAAGTCGCGCCGCAAGGCAATGGTCCGGGGGGGCGGAACCTGCGGTGCGGACTGGAAAAACGCAGGGGCTTCCGCAGGCCGGGAGTCTTCCGGCCCATGGATCGCGCTGGCGGCGGACGCATGGGGCCACGGATGCTTCGGGGGGGCGTGCGCCCGCCAGGCGTTGCGCCGGTCGCAGGGCAGGGTCAGCGGCTGCGCGAGGTGTCCATTTCCCGCAGGCGCTGGCGTATCTGGCGCGCCCGGCGGGGGCCGATGCCCGGCACCTCGGCCAGTTCCTTCTCGCTGGCCTCGCGCATGGCGGCCAGCGTGCCGAAGCGGTCCCACAACAGGCGGGCGGTCTTGGGGCCCACGCCCTCCACCCGCTGCAGTTCGCCGGTCAGCGCCGCCCCGGCCCGGGCGCGGCGGTGCCGCCCGATGGCGAAGTCGTGCACCGCGTCGCGCAAGTGCTGGAGAAACAGCAGTTCGGGCGCGCCGTCGCGCAGGGGCAGAGGATTGGTCCGATCGGGCAGGAAGATGCGATCGGCCACGTTGCCCGCGCGGCGGTCAGCCCGGCCGTCCTCGGTGCGGGCCTTGGCGATGGAGGCCAGGGCGAAAAGCCCCTCGCCGCCCGCCTCGCGGATGGCCCTGCGCACGGCGGAAAGCTGGCCCCTGCCGCCGTCGATCAGCACCAGGTCCGGCCATGGCGGGCCGGAGGCAATGCGCCGCCGCGCCCATTCGGCCAGGGCGGCGTAGTCGTCGCCCGCCGTGAAGGACGCAGCCGGAAGGGATGGGGGGGCAGGCGATTCGGCAGGTGTGGGCGTGGGGTCGCCCCCTGCGTGGGCGGGGCTGCCCGCGATTGTCGCGACCGCGAGCGGTCCGGCATGGCCGACATCCCCGGAAGGGGACTCGTGCCCGGCGGAGCGGCATGCCGGATGGGCAGCGGAACTGTCCAGGGGGGAATCTCCGGGCCGGTCCGCAGGGCGGTCCACTGGGCGATCGAGGGCGTAGGCCCGCCAGGCGTCGCGCACGGGGCGGCCATCCTCGAAGACCACCATGCCCGCGCGGGTGGACCGGCCCCCGGTGTGCGAAATGTCCACGGCCTCCACCCGGCGCACCGGTTCGGAAAGATGCAGGGCACGGGCCAGCAGTTCCGGCAGGGGGGCTTCGGTCTCGCGGCGGGCATGCTCGCGCGCGTTGGCGGCGGCCATGTCCACCAGCCGGTTTTCCTCGGGCGAGCGGGGGGCCGTGATGCGCACCGGGCCGCCACGCAGGTCGGCCAGAGTTTCCTCTATGGCGCGCAGGCTCATGTCGGTGGCCGCCTGGGGGGCGAGCATGCCGGGGGCGGCGGGCATGCCGGGCACGCTGGCCATGTCCTGCCCGCCCTGCCCGTCCTGCCCGTCCAGTCCGCCTGGCGCAGCGGTGTCGCCGGAATCACCCGCGTCGTCGCCGTCCACCGTCACCGGCAGCCAGGGCACCACGATGCGCGCGGGAATGGCCGAATGCGGGCCGTAAAACTGGCCGAGGAAGCTCAACAACAGTTCCGGGGCCTCCTCAAAGCCCAGGCCCGGCCACAGGAAGGCCCGGCCGTCCAGCACCGCCCCCTGGCGCACGAACAGCACGCCAAGCCCAAGCCCGCCGCCTGTGTCCACGATGCCCACCACGTCCAGATCGCCGCCGCCCGGCAGCACGGCGGCCTGGCGTTCCACGGTGCGCTCCACGGCCTTGATCTGGTCGCGCAGCGCGGCCGCCCGTTCGAACTCCAGCGCCTCGGAGGCGGTTTCCATCTCCGCGCGCAGTTGCCCGACAAGTTCGCCCGAACGGCCCGAGAGCAGCATCTCCACCCGCTGCACCAGCGCGGCGTAGTCCTCTTTGGGCACGTCGAACACGCACGGGGCAAGGCACTGCCCTATGTAATGATACAGGCAGGGGCGCACCCGGTTCTCCAGCGCCCTGTCGGTGCAGCGGCGCAGGGGAAAGGCGCGGTGGATGGCCTTCCACGTTGCGCGGGCCGCCCCGGCCGAGGTGAACGGCCCGTAGTACTGCGCCCCGTCGCGGCGCACCGCGCGCACGATGTCCAGGCGCGGGTAAGGATGTTTTTTCTGCAGCCGGAACAGCACGTACTGCTTGTCGTCGCGCAGTACGATGTTGTAGCGCGGCCGATGCTTCTTGATCAGGCTGGCTTCCAGCAGCAGCGCCTCTTTTTCGGTGGTGGTGCTGAGGGTGTCCAGGCGTTCGGCCTGGCGCAGCATGGCAAGTGTCTTCGGGGTATGGGGCGGTTGGGGTGGGGGCGCGCCCTCGGCGGCCTCGCGGAAATAGGACGCGACGCGGCGGCGCAGGTGCTTGGCCTTGCCCACGTACAGGATGCGCCCGGCGGCGTCCTTGTACAGGTAGACGCCGGGCGTATCGGGAATGCTCGACATGACGGGCTTTTGCATGCGAAGGGGGGCGGCCCGCCAGTGCGGAGCCATGTGTCAAAAACGTGACGTTCAGGTTGCGTCATGGTCGCGCCGGGGGGAGCGGGCGCGCTGCGTCGCGGTCTGGTCTCACCCATCGGGCGGCGCGCGTCAAGCATTGCCGGGCAGCAGGGCGGCTTTGCCCGATCCGGGGCTAAAAACTTCTACCGTAAAAAAAATTTTACACCGGCCCTTGCCAAGGGTTTTCGGGTGGAGTATCTTGCACCCGAACCTTGTGTTCCCGCGTCAGGAACATCGCACTTGAACCGCAAAGGAAGGAAGGGAAAACAATGAAGCGCATCGTTACTCTGATGCTCGCCGCCATGCTGGTGCTCGGCTCCGTCGCCGGCGCCTCGGCCGCCGACATCAAGGCGAAAGGCCAGTGGGACTTCAGCTTTGAATGGCTGGACAACACCAACTTCCAGGATGGTGATCAGGACAACGCTGGCGAAGACGACTTCGGCGCCAAGCAGCGCCTGCGCACCCAGATCGACATCATCGCCAGCGAAAACCTGCGCGGCGTGGTGTACTTTGAAATGGGCGACACCGTGTGGGGCCGCACCGACGGCGCCCTCGGCACCGACGGCAAGTCCGTTGAAGTGAAGCGTTCGTACATCGACTGGGTTGTGCCCAACACCGACCTGATGGTCCGCATGGGCCTGCAGGGCCTGGCCCTGCCCGGCGCCGTGGCCGGTTCCCCGATCATGGACGACGACGTGGCCGCCCTTACCCTGGCCTACAAGTTCAACGACATGGTCGGCCTGACCGCCTTCTGGGCGCGTCCGTACGACACCGCCGGCAACGAAAGCAGCGACAACAACACCTTCGACGAAATGGACGTGTTCGGCGTCGTGGTGCCCGTGACCCTCGACGGCGCGAAGATCACCCCCTACGCTGTGTACGCCTCCGTGGGCAAGGACGTGCCCGTTTCCTCCACCACCCCGACCGACTACAACGGTTCGTCCTACCAGCAGGCCATCTACGGCCTGCGTCCGGCCAACGCTCCCTCGGCCTTTGGTGACGACACCAACGCCTGGTGGGCTGGCGCCGCCTTTGAACTGACCATGTTCTCGCCCCTGTCGTTCAAGATGGACGCCATGTACGGCAACGTGGACGCCGAAGAAATTGGCAACATCGATATGGACCGCTCCGGCTGGATGGTCATCGGCGCCGTCGACTACAAGATGGACATGATGACCCCCGGTCTCTTCGCCTGGTACGCCTCTGGTGACGACGACGACCAGACCAACGGCTCCGAGCGCATGCCTTACATCTCGCCCGACTTCGGCCCGACCTCGTTCGGCACCGACAAGGTGGGCGCGCCCATCGCGACCGACTCCATCGTGTCCGTCAGCGGTACCGGTACCTGGGGCGTTGGCGTGCAGCTGGCCAACATCTCCTTCGTGGAGAACCTGAAGCACACCCTGCGTGCCACCTACTACCGCGGCACCAACGACGAAGAAATGGCCAACTACACCTCCCTGCGCAACACCACCAACGGTCTGTACCTGACCGAAGAAGACAGCGCCTGGGAAGTGAACTTCGACCACTTCTACAAGATCTACGAGAACCTGGACCTGATCGTCGAAATGGGCTACATCAAGGCCGACCTCGACGAAGATACCTGGGGCACCGACGAGTTCAGCGACGCTTGGAAGCTGGGCTTCAACCTCAAGTACAGCTTCTAGGTTGCACTGTTCCTGACGCACCCCGGGGGGAGGCCGCAAGGCCTCCCCTTTTTTCGTCCAACGTAGAGGGCCACCCGGCATGGTGGCCCTCTACGTGTTTGTCGGGGGTGGAATGGTCATGCGGAAACGGGGCGGCGTGCTCCAAGGTTTCCATCGCCGGGAGCGGCAGGCGGGCGTTCTCGTGTCGTTGTGGTGTGTGTGGGGGAGGGGCGCGTGAAGTCTGGAACCGGACAGGCTAGGGGGGATGTGTGACGCGCCGATGCCCACGGCGTGTGGCCCGCGAGCATTGCCATTTTTGTCGTGCAAAAAATGCCCTCCACAATGGGGGTAAAGAGGCCGTCGTGGGATTGTTGCCAAAATTTTAAACTTCGGATACGTAATCAAGGTGGTTTCAGGCATCCCCAACAGCAAAGAAGGAAGGATACTCCATGAAACGTTTTGCTACCCTGATGCTGGCCTTCGCGCTGGTGCTGGGCGCCATCTCCGGCGCGCAGGCCGCCACCATCAAGGCCAAGGGCCAGTGGGCCTTTGACTTCTCGTGGCTCGACAGCGGCGACTTCACCTCCCAGGATGACGATGGCAACAGCGACGACGACTTCTCCGCCAGCCAGCGCTTCCGCACCCAGGTTGACGTCATCGCCAGCGAAGCCCTGAAGGGCGTCGTGTTCTTTGAAGTGGGCACCACCGTGTGGGGCCGTACCGACGGCGCCCTCGGCACCGACGGCAAGTCCGTCGAAGTCCGTCGTTCGTACATCGACTGGATCGTGCCCAACACCGACGTGAAGGTCCGCATGGGTCTGCAGGGCCTGTCCCTGCCCGGCGCTGTTGCTCCTTCCTCCATGGTGTTCGATGACGACGTGGCCGGCCTGACCGTGTCCTACGCCATCAACGACAACGTCGGCGTGACCGCCCTGTGGGCCCGCCCTGTTGACGCTTCCGGCAACGAAGGCAGCGACAACAACACCTACGACGAAGTCGACATGTTCGCCCTCGTGGTGCCCGTGACCCTGGACGGCTTCAAGATCACCCCCTACGGCGCGTACGCTTCCGTGGGCAAGGACGCCAACTTCACCGGCGTCACCAACGGCGGCGCCGAATTCCTGTCCGGCATGCTGAGCATGACCGAATTCGCCAACGGCGCCATCGACAGCTCCTCCAGCACCTATGATGCCTGGTGGGGCGGCGCTGCCTTCGAAATGACCTACTTCGCTCCCTTCTCCCTGAAGATGGACGCCGTGTACGGCTCCAAGACCGCCGACGACGACGCCGAATCCGCCGAGCGCTCTGGCTGGATCGTGGCTGCCCTTGCCGAGTACAAGCTCGACATGGTCACCCCCGGTATCCTGGCCTGGTACGGCTCTGGTGAAGACGACGACCTCGACAACGGCTCCGAGCGCATGCCCTCCGTCTCCCCCACCGGTTGGGGCGTGACCAGCTTCGGCTACCCCGGTTCCGTGTACCGTCAGGACACCTACTTCGGCCTGAACGGCGCTGGCACCTGGGCCGTGGGCCTGCAGCTGGCCGACATCTCCTTCATGGAGAACCTGTCGCACGTGTTCCGCCTTGTGTACATGAAGGGCACCAACGATGCCGACGTGATCAAGAACAACGCTGGCGTGCGTGACGCCTTCACCCCCGGCAACACCTACGTGTTCCTGACCGACGAAGACAGCGCCATCGAAGTGAACTTCGACACCACCTACAAGATCTACGAGAACCTCTCCCTCGTGGTCGAAATGGGCTGGATCAAGCTCGACATGGACGAAGACACCTGGGCCGACCAGGACTTCTCCGACGCCAAGAAGCTGGTCTTCAACTTCGTTTACGACTTCTAAGCCTTACCCTGCCTGATTCCACACACCCCGCCGGGGGCCGCAAGGCCCCCGGTTTTTCATTTGCTGCGTCAGGTTGGCATGGCGGCGTGCGAAGGCGCGCCATTCTTCAGTGCAGTTCCCGCCTCACGCTCGTCCGGCGTGGCGGTGACCTGCCTGGGATACGGGCAATGCCCTGCCGTGCCCGACAGGTTGGGCGCGCCCTGCATGCCAACCCGAAGGGGGCTGGGGTATGGCCGCACCGCCGCCCCCAATTTTCCCTATCCCTCTCCGCCCACAACGCGAAACGGCCCGCCGAGTCGCGGTTGCACCGGACGGGCGGGCCGTGCTGGCCATATCTTCTGGCGGCGGTGCCGCCTGGTGCTCGCGCTAGGCGGGGTGCACGTTGTCGCGCGCCCAGTACATGAGCGGAAAGCGCCCCTTCACCGCTTCGATGATGCGGTTTTCCTCGGCGCGGTCCATGGGCAGGATGCGGATGTACACGCGGCGCGTGGGCCCGGTGCTGTCGTCCATGGAGGTAAGGATGGAGATGATGCGCGCGTTGTGTTCGCGCAGGGTATCCACGATGGGCTTCAGCGTGCCGGGAGTGTTCTCCAGTTCAAAGGCGAACTGCACGCCGCCGTGGCGCACGCCGGTGATGGTGATGAGCACCTTGAACACGTCGCTGTCCGAGATGATGCCCACCAGCTTGCCGCCGTCGTCGATCACGGGCAGGCCGCCTATGCGCTTCTCGATCATGTTCAGGGCCACGGTTTCCACGGTGTCTTCGGCGCGCACGGTGAACGGGTCGCGCGTCATGATGTCTTTGACCTTGATTTCGGAAAGCAGATAGTACAGCTCGTGCATGTCGAGCGTCGTGGCCTTGGAGGGCGAGGCTTCCTTGATGTCCCGGTCGGAGACGATGCCGATGAGCCGCCCTTCGGCGTCCACCACGGGCAACCGGCGGATGCGGTTCTCCTTGAGTATCTTGGACGCCTTCATCATTGACGTGTCAGGCGTGACGGTGATGACATCCTTGGTCATCCATTCGCGGATGAGCATGCGGTGAATCCTCCTTCGTCGCGGGTGGCGCGCGTTGATGGTCTAGGGTATCCTGTTGGAACCATTCTATACCTGTTTCCGGGGGGAGCACAACCACCCGGAGCGGTCCTGCCCCGTGCCCCGGACGGGAACGTCGATAGCATGGGCTTGCGCGGCAACGCCCGTCGACGCTTGTCGCGCCCGGCGACCGTGGAGCCGCCGGACCGTCGCACCACGCATACGAAAGGAACAGCCATGCTTGAAAGGGAATTGCGCAACGTCAGCATGACCGTTTGGTGGAACATCGCGCTGCTCACCATCGGCGGCACGCTGTTCTCGCTGGGCATGAAGTCCATCGCCGTGCCGCACGGCTTCATCTCCGGCGGCATCTTCGGCACCGGCATGTACATCTACTACGCCACGGGCATGCTGTCGCCCGCCTTGTGGTACGTGCTGCTCAACCTGCCCATCTTCGTGCTGGGGTGGCTGTTCGTGAGCCGCCGCTTCTTTCTGTACAGCCTGTACGGAACGGCGGTCACCTCGCTTGCCGCACAGTTCATCACCTGGCAGGCGCACATCAACAACCCGCTGCTGGCGGCCGTGGCAGCGGGCACTGTGTGCGGGGCGGGCCTGGGCATCGTGCTGCGGTCGCTGGGCAGCGAAGGCGGGCTGACCATCATCGCCATCATGCTGCACCAGCGTTGGAACATTCGAGTCGGGCAAGTCAGCTTCGCCTACAATTTCGCGCTGTTCATGGTGGGGCTGGCCACGCTGGACGTGGACACGGTGCTCTATTCCATCATTCTCGTGTATACGTATTCACAGGGCATGGACTATGTGCATTCGCTGTTCAACGAGCGCAAGATGGTGTTCGTCATATCCGAATGCGCCGAATGCATTGCAGCGGAGATATTGCAGCACCTGCACCGTGGCGCCACCTTCCTGAACGGCAAGGGGGCCTTTACCGGGCGCGAGAAGCAGGTGCTGATGACGGTGGTGCAGAACTACCAGTTGAAGCGCCTGGAAGAGACGGTGTTCCGGCACGACCCCAATGCGTTCATGATCATCGAGAATACCTTCAACGTGCTCGGGACGGGATTCTCCAGCCGCAAGATCTATTAGCTGCTCCAGGTTCGAGTGTTTCGTGAAAAGGCGGCGGGCCGGGGTGTTCCCCGGCCCGCCGCATGTCGTTTCTGACTTTGCCGGATATGCGCGGGTGCCCCGAATCCGGGCTTACTCCGTATCCAGCACGTGCAGGCTGGCGCACAGGGCGGCCAATGTGGCGGGGGCTGGTTGCCCGGCGCTGCGCAGGCAGACAGAGACCAGCTTGTTCTCGTCGGCGACCAGCCATGCCGCGCCGGTCTCGTGCATGTCTCCCCGGGCCAGCCTGCCGATGACCGGCAACGCGCCCAGCAGGGGGCGGCGCAGCACGCGCTGCCAGGCGGCCGCCTCTTTCGCGCGGGGCGGCTGGCAGTGGGGCAGGCGCGAACGCACCTCCCCGGTGTCCACCCCGGCGCGGCGGGCGGCCCAGTGCCGCAAGGGAACGCCTTGCAACACCACGTTGGCGGGTGAAAGGCGCTCCACGGTCAGGGTGTCCGCGTCGCGCCGAAAGTGCAGCGCGCAAAGCCCCGGCCGAAAGGTGAAGTCGCGCAGGGTGAAGCCGGGGGGCACGTCCAGCCCGAGATCATGAAGGCGGAAGGGCATTGCCTCGCGCCCGGAATGCAGCCGCAGGGTGGTCAGCACCGTGGCGGCCTGCAGCAGGGCGGCCTCGTCGGGTTCGGGCGCGTGCAGCCTGCTGACTGCTGGCGCGGCGGGCGCGCGCCCGCGTCGCAGAGAGTTGGCGGCGTCTGGGCTGATAGGGTCTGGGCCGATAGCGTCTGGACTGCTTGCGTCCGGGCCGGGCGTGTCCATGCCTTCGGTGCGGGGGGAAGGCGCAAGCAGAAAGCGCACTTCGATGCTGCACCGCGCCGCAGCGTCATGGCACAGGGCGCCGCAGCCGCCGAGCCACGCAAACGGCACGTAGGCCAGCCGGGGGCGCAACGCGGCCAGCACCTGCGCCCAGCGGGCGGGTACGCGGCGCGGGTCCGCGGTGAAGCCGGGCTGGCGGCGGTTCTGGCGCTCCAGGGCGGCGCGGCGGCGCGGGGTGGAAAACTCCGCGGGGTCGGGGCGCCATGCGCATTCCAGCATGATGCGGCCGTGCCGGGCCAGCGACAGGAAGTGATGTTCCACGTCGGCGGGGCGCCAGTCGCCCGGGACGGAAAGGCTGATGCCGTTCCAGGCAAGGCGTCGCAAGTGTGGTTCGGATGGGGCGGGCGCGGGGTCCATGGTGTGCCGGTGCTCGGTGACCGGAGGTGTAGGGGGATGGGGGCGTGGCCTGCATGGGCGTGGCATCGGCGGCAGGTTGGGCAGGAGCGCCGATGCGGGGAATGCCCACGGTGAGGAGATGCAACGCCCATGGCGTTCCGCCTATGGGGTTCCTCACGTTGAAAGAGTACCCAATCAATCGGTAGGGCGCAAGGGGGGCCGGGCAACGGTCGCGGGGTGCCGCCTCTGGTCGTGCCGTCATCCCGCGCGAAACTTCCCCCATGCGGAACACGGGCCGCACCGGTCCATGCCGGGCGGGTTTGCCGAAGCGGGCCGCATTCCGACACGCGCGTCGACTCCGGCCACGGCGGTCAGCCGTGCCGAAGCGCCGTCCTTTCGTTTGCGAATGCGGGGCGGGCTCAGCGCTCCCCGGCCCGCAGCAGCGCCTCGCGCGCGTCGTGCTCGCGGCCGCGCACTTGCAGGGCGCGGGCCAGTTCCAGCCAGCCCTGCTTCAGGTCCGGGCGCAGGGCCACGCTCTGGCGGGCCATCACTTCCGCGATTTCCGGGTCCTCGCCGCCGTCCAGATACAGCCGCGCCATGAGTTGCAAGGCGATGGCGTCCTGCGGGTTGTGCAGCAACGCCTCGTGCAGGTGTTCGCGTGCCTCGTCGGGGCGGCCCTGGCGCATGCACAGCCGGGCCAGGTGGCGGCAGGTCAGCGCCGCGCCGCCGTCCAGCTTCGCGGCCTTGGTGTAGTACTGCCGGGCCTGGGCGAAGCGCTTCTCGCCCTCGGCCAGCTGGCCCAGGCGGATCAGCGCGTAAACGTGCCCCGGCGCGTTGCGCAGGCACTTGCGGAAGCAGTCGCGCGCCTCCGTCGTTTCGCCCTCGGACTGGCAGACGGTGCCCAGGTTGTACAGGGCCATGGGGTCGCCGGGCTTGCGGGCCAGCGCCTCGCCGAAGTGCCGCCGCGCCTCGGAATGCCGACCCAGCCCCGCCATGCATACCCCCAGCGAGTTCCAGGCCATGGTGTTGTTCTCGTCGGCCAGCAGGGCCAGCTTGTATTCCTCGATGGCTCCGAAGGTGTCGCCCAGGCTGTAGCGCTTGTCGGCGCTGATGTTCAGGGCCAGCGAATCCAGCACGCCCACGCGCGGCGCGGGCAGCAGCATGGCGTATTCCAGGGCCTTCAGGCAGTTTTCCAGCGCGTCGGCCTTGCGGTAGCTGAGGTACGGATGGCAGGCCACGCCCACGGCGGCTCCGATGCGCAGGCGGCGTTCCAGTTCGTCGCACAGCGCGGCATACTGGGCGCGCGCGCCGTCCGTTCCATTCGCTCCATCGGGCGTCATGCCGGGGTGGAAGAAGATCAGGCTGTTCAGGCCGTAGCGTCCGCCCAGCGCCTGCGGCCCCAGCAGGTCGCGGCACATCTGGGCGGCCTCGGCCATGAGCTGCTCGGGATGCGCGGCCCGGCCCTCCGGTTCGCGTCCCTCGTCCGACAGGCGGATGAGCGCCAGGGCGAAGGCGTCGCAGGTTTCGCGCTCCGCGCTCCAGCGGGCCAGGAAATCGCCGTGGCGGAACAGGCCCGTCAGGGGATCGGTGCGTGGGGATTCCCCGCCGCCGTCGCGCACGGTGACGCCCTTTTCCTCCGGCAGCAGGGTCAGCCGGTCGCCCGGCTCCACGGACCAGGTGGGGTCGCCCACGTGCATGATTTCGGCCAGCGAGGTGTTGTCGCGCACCTCCATCAGCACCACCTCGCCCTTGTACAGGGGCTGGCGCGGCTCCTGCGAGCCGCCGCGCACGGGGTAGGCCACCGACCACACGGAAAAGCGCTGCCCCTCGCGGGCGTTCATGTTGCCGCCAAGGCTCACCACCACCCGCGACAGGGGCAGTGTTTCCAGCACCCGGCCCCCTTCGGCGAGGATGCGTGAAAAACCCATGACCGGAACGCCGGATGCGGCGTCGCCGCTTCTGCCGTCACCGGTTCGGCCGTCCGCGTCGCCGGAGTGCATGGCGGCGGCCTCCACGGCCACGGCGGCGGCCAGGCGCGCCTTGCGCAGCAGCACCCGGGCCTGCTCCCCGTGGTCGCGGGCAAAGGCCGCGCCTTCCATGTCCTGCGGATAGATGGCGAACCCGGCGGAAACCGCCACCCCCACCGGTTCGTCGGTGAGCCCGCAGGTGATGGTCACCCCGCGCAGGCGGCGCACCATTTCCACGGCCAGCTTGCGGCAGCCGCCCGACGTGCCCGCAGGCACGAACAGGGCGAATTCGAAATCGCCGGTGCGCGCGGCCAGGGCCTGTTCCGGCGCGGCGTTGCGCAGTTCCTCGGCCAGCGCGGCGATGAGTCGGTCGGCGAAGACGTAGCCGTGATCGCGCGCCACCTCGCGCAGGCTGCCCAGGCGCACGGCGATGACGCCCATGCTGGCCCGGTGCCCGGCGGCCAGGTCGCACTTGCCTTCCGAGGCGGTGGAGAAACAGTCGCGAATGCAGTCCACCTCGCGCGCGATGGCGTCCAGCAAATGCTGCCGCGTGGCCAGGCCGGTGACCGGGTCGGTCAGGCTGGCCTTGTACAGTTGCAGGTTTTCCAGGCACAGCGCGGCCACGCCCGGCAGCACGGGCGAAAGCGCACGCGCCGTGCGCGCGGCGACGCCACGCGCCACGAACACGCCAAGCTGTTCGCCCTGGTGCACCAGGGGCACCAGCAGCTTGCGTTCCTGCGGCAGCCACAGCGGTTCCGGCCCGCTGGCGGCGCGGGGAAAATAGAGGCTGTAGGCCTTGAAGGACAGCACGCGGGCCATGGCGTCGCGCAGGCGGTGTTCGAAGGCGATCAGGTCGCGCCGGGTGAGGCTGACGTGCCGTTCGGGCCGTGCGGGGCGGCAGGCGTCGGCGGCCGGGACGGCGGGCTGTGCGGAAACTCCGGACTCGGCGGAGCGGGGGGCTGTGGGCTGCTTCATGGACATGGCTTATACCGTCTTTCCGCACCGTTGGAAAGGCGTGCAGCCAAGCGCGAGCGTGGTGCAAGGCCTGGGGTGGAGGGGGCGGCCCGAGGGCGTGCAGAAACGTCTCCTTCAAGGCGAAGGCCGGGTGGCGGGCGGCTGCCAGCCGGTCTGCGGCTGTCTGAAATCCGCAGCCCACGGGAGCGGTTGAACCGCGCGATGGCTTGGGCTATGCTGCGAACCGTCCGATCTGTCCGCACCGTCCGGGTTGGCCACTCTGTTTGAACTGGCCGACCTGTTCGCCCTGTTCGCCTTATCCGGGCAGACTGGCCTGCCAGCGCGGTGATGCTCGGCACGGACCATGCCGCGTCCGCCGCCGCGCGCCTCCTCCGCGTGCCGTCCGGCAGCGTTCCCCCTGTGTCTTCAAAAGCGACGCCGAGATATCCATGACGGAACCCCATATTTCCGCCGAGGCCCGCGCGGTGCTTGATGCCCTGCACGAACGGCGCAGCATCCGCCGTTTTACCGACGACCCGGTGACCCGCGACGAGATCGTGGCCATGCTGGACGCGGCCCGCTGGGCTCCCAGCGGGCTGAACAACCAGCCGTGGCGCTTCCTGGCGGTGCGGCGCGGCGACCCCCGGCAGGAGGCGCTGGCGGGCTGCACCAAGTACGCGCGCATCGTGCGCGACGCCGGAGTGCTGGTGGCCGTGTTTCTTGACCGCGAAGCCTGCTACCACCCCATGAAGGACCACCAGGGCGCGGGCGCGTGCATCCAGAACCTGCTGCTGGCCGCCCACGCGCTGGGCCTTGGCGCGGTGTGGCTGGGCGAAATCGTCAACCAGGCGCTGCAGGTGGAGCAGGCCCTGGCGCTGCCCGCCGGGCGCTACGAATTCATGGCGCTCATCGCGGCGGGCCGCCCCGCCCAGCGCGGCTCGTCCGACCGCGTTCCTCTTGAAAACCTGCTGCTGGAGGCCTTGTGATTCCGCGTATTTCCACTTTTCCCATGGGACCTTTGGAAACCAACGGCTATCTCGTGCACATGGACGGGGCCGCCGTGGCAGTGGACCCGGGCGGCGCGCCGAAGCCCATGCTGCAGTACGCCGAGAAGAACGGGCTGAAGCTCACGCACATCCTGATCACCCATCTGCATTTCGATCACATCTACGGGGCTGCCGCCCTGGCCGAGGCCTCCGGCGCGCCGGTGCTGGCGGGCCCGGCCGACGCCTTCCTGATGGAGACGGAACTGGGCCGGGGCGGGGCCTTCGGCTTTCCGCGCGTGGCCCCGTTCAGCTACCAGCCGCTGGAAGAGGGCGAGCTTGCCCTTGGCGACATCGCCTGTCGCGTGCTGGCCACGCCGGGCCACACGCCGGGCAGCCTGTCGTTTCATTTTCCGCAGGCGGGCGCGGTGATCGTGGGCGATCTGCTGTTCCACCGGTCCATCGGGCGCACGGACTTTCCCGGCGGCGACCTGGACGCCCTGCGCCGCTCGGTGGTGGAAAAGATATTCACCCTGCCCGACGACACCGTGGTCTACCCCGGGCACGGGCCGGAAACCACCGTGGGCGCGGAAAAATTGAACAACCCGTACTTCACGGAGTTTTCCCTGTAGCGTTTACGCACGGGCTGTTATATCG
This sequence comes from Nitratidesulfovibrio sp. HK-II, assembly GCF_003402415.2. Lineage (NCBI taxonomy): Bacteria > Pseudomonadati > Thermodesulfobacteriota > Desulfovibrionia > Desulfovibrionales > Desulfovibrionaceae > Nitratidesulfovibrio > Nitratidesulfovibrio sp. HK-II. Next base: position 2,903,200 of record NZ_AP036014.1, on the reverse strand, counting down.
GAGCATATGGACATGCGGGAACCGCTGTGCGTGGATCTGCGCGCCACCTGCTGAGGGGTGGGCATGGAGGTAGGTTGGTACCTCCGTTTCAAGCCGGACGCGGTTCTGGTGTTTCAGGTCGGCCACGGGTCCGTTCAGGCGGCGCTGGGCGCGCTGCATACGGTTTCCGGCTGGCGGGCCGAGACGACCCGGCACGAGGACCACGCGGAAATCCGCTTCTGGCGCGGTGCACCGGACCACGGGGCCCCGCGGTTGGAAGAGCCTGAGGAACCTGGCGGACCTGCCGAACCCGGCGGGCCTGAAGGAGCCGGTGGGGGGCACCACACCGGGGGGCGCGGCAAGGAGTAGCCATGAGAGCAACCACCACACCGGCCAGGGCATTTTCATGCAGCCCGAGGGCGAACGGCAACAGCGACAGGCTGGCCGCCTTGTTCGCGCGCGGTTTCGCCGAGGCGGGCGGCAACATCGAGGTCACGCTGATGCGCCAGTACGAGGTGCGTCCCTGCGTGTCCTGTTACCGGTGCCAGCACGACCCCCATGGCTGGTGCTTCCTGGAGGGCACCGACCGCAGCGCGCCGCTGTTCTCCATGCTGTTCGAGGCGCCCGCGCTGTTTTTCGCCGCGCCGGTGTTCTTCTATCACCTGCCCGCCATGTTCAAGGCGTTCATCGACCGGGGCCAGTCCTACTGGCTGCGCCGCGAGGCGGGCGACGAACGCCTGCTGTCCCTGCCGCGCCGCACTGCCTGGGTGGCCCTGGTGGCCGGTCGCAAGAAGGGCGAGCGCATTTTCGACGGCAGCCTGCTGACGCTGCGCTATTTCCTGGCGGCGTTCAACATCACCTTGGCCGATCCGCTGCTGCTTGCGGGCTACGACGGCCCCGACGACATCGCCAACGACCCGGCCACCAGCGCCCGGGTGCTGGAATACGGCGGCAACGCCGCCCGCACCATGTTCGACGGCCACGCCGTGGCCGTGAACCAGTAGCCGGAACGGGCGTGGCGCGCGGCCCGACCAGCCCGACCGGCCCGACCGGCCCGACCTGCCCGACCTGCCCGACCGGCCCGACCGGCCAGGCCGACCCGACCGCCTCGACAGTCCAAACAGGCCCGACCACCCGAACAGGTTCGGCTGGCCCCGGCCGCGCGGGCATGGCGAGTCGGGTTCTGGCCCGCCTCGCGGCGTGGGCGAGCGCCTGCGGCCTGACCGAGGTGCGATGCGCCGCATGCGGCAGGCCGTGCGACCCTGCCGCCGTGGCCGCGCCCGGCGGCGGTTCACTGTCCCCCCATTCCCCCGTGCTGTGCCCGGCCTGCGCCGTGGCTCTGGCCCCGCGCCGAGGCGGCGTTTGCCCGCGTTGCGGCGCGCCGCAGGCCCTGCCCACCCTGCCGGACACGCCCTGCGGCCGCTGCCTTGCCGAGCCCCCGCCGTGGCAGGGGTTCCGCATGCATGGCCTGTACGAGGGGGCGTTGCGCCAACTGGTGTTGCGGGTGAAGTTTTCGGAGGACCATGCCGCCGCGCGGCTGCTGGGCGGGCTGCTGGCCACGGCCTGCGCCGACCTGCCCCGGCCCGACGGGGTGGTGCCCGTGCCGCTGCATCCGGAACGGTTGCGCCGCAGGGGGTGCAACCAGTGCCTGGAACTGGCGCGCCTGCCCGCCGCCGCGCTGGGCGCGCCCCTGCAACCCGGCTGGCTCGAACGCATTACCCCCACCCGGCCGCAGACCGGGCTTTCGCGCCAGGAGCGGCGGCGCAACCTGCGCGGCGCGTTCACCGCGCATCCCGACGTGCGCGGCAAGCGCATCCTGCTGGTGGACGACATCTGCACCACCGGCACCACGTTGAGCCGCGCCGTGGAATGCCTGTTGCGGGCGGGCGCGGCGGCGGTGGATTGCGCCGTGGCGGCGCGCACCCCGGCCCACCCCGACCGGCGTCCCTAGCCCCGTAGCGGTTCTTCCCCGGAGGTTTTCGGCAACTCTCCCGGCCATGTTCCAACGCGCCCAGGTTGCCGTGGCGATGCGCCCGTGCCGCCCACGTTCCCTTCGCCGGATGTTCTTGCAACGTCATTACCTTCTTCGCTCCCGTCCGCGCGCCGCGTGATCGCGGGCGGCGCATCACGGTCAACGCCGTGGCCCCCGGCCCTGTGGCATAGACCTGTTCCAGAACGGCAAGACGGAAGAGCAGGTCGCCGCCATCGGCAAGTCGGCCCCGCTGGAGCGGCTGGGCACGCCGGAAGAGATCGCCGCCGTGGTGTCCTTTCTGGCCGGGCCGGAAGGCGGCTGGGCCAACGCACAGGAGGTGCGGGTGAACGGCGGCTTTGCCGGATTCCCCGGCGCATCCGGTCCCCATCCGCATCCGCATCATCCGCGCAGGGCCGGTGGAGCGGGCCAGGCGGTCTGCACCGTCGGCCCTGGTGCGCCTTTGATGGTGACACGACGCATGGTTTCGTGTAACGAAGCATCTCATATTTCATGCTTCGTATCCTTGTACGCATATCAACACGAAAGGAGTGTCCCATGCAGCTTCGCAGGCTTGTCGGCGCGCTGGCGCTGGTGCTCGTCACGGCGGCCCCGGCCCTTGCCCATTTCGGCATGATCATCCCCGACGCCCCGGTGGCCACGGCCGCCAAGCGCGCCACCTCGGTCACCCTGTCGTTCTCGCATCCCTTCGAGATGAAGGGGATGGATCTTGAGCGGCCCCAGGCCTTCGGCGTGGTGCGGGTGGATGGCGACAAGGCCGAACGCACCGACCTGCTGGCCGCGCTGAAGGAAACCAAGGTCATGGGCAAGGCGGCGTGGAAGACCGACTTCACCTTCCCCAGGCCCGGCGTGTACATGTTCACCATGGAGCCCAAGCTGTACTGGGAGCCGGAGGAAGACTGCTACATCCAGCACCTGACCAAGGTGGTGGTGCCCGCCTTCGGCAACGAGGATGGCTGGGACACCCCGGCGGGGCTGAAGTTCGAGATCATTCCCCTTACCCGGCCCTTCGGCAACTACGCGGGCGGCGTTTTCAGCGGCGTGGCCATGCTGGACGGCAAGCCCGCGCCCGGCGTGGACGTGGAAGTGGAGTATTACAACGCCCAGGGCAAGTACGCCGCCCCCACCGAGTACCACGTGACCCAGGTGGTCAAGACCGATGCCAACGGCGTGTTCACCGTGGCCTGCCCGCAGGCGGGCTGGTGGGGCTTCGCCGCGCTGACCACCGCTTCCGAGCAGGTCAAGGGGCCCGACGGCAAGATGAAGGACGTGGAGATCGGCGCGGTGCTGTGGACCCGCTTCGACGCCTTCAAGCCCGTCAAGTAGCACGCGGCGGGAAAACCCGCCCGGCACGATGAACGTACGCGCCCGGTTCCGGCTTCGCCCGGGGCCGGGCGTTTCCGCACTATGCGGGAAAGGGGCGGTGCGCGGAAAGCGCGTACCGGGCCATGGGGGCCGTGCAGTGTGCACCGCGTAGCCAGGCGCGCGGCATGGGCGTGGCAGGGGCTGGGTGGCGGCCAGGGCGTGACGGGGAGCCGCATGACGGCTTGCATTCCACGGACGAAGCCTTATGATTGCCAGAACGCCAACGGCGCGGCCTCACGGCACGTCGGCCGGGCGTCAGAACCGGTTCGGAGGCATTTCATGCGCGTGCTCATCGTCGAGGACGATTTCACCAGCCGCAAGTTCCTGCAAACCATCCTTGCCCCTTACGGGGCCTGCGACATCGCCGTCAGCGGCGTGGAGGCCGTGGAAGCCTTCGCGGCGGCGTTGGGCGCGGGGCAGCCGTACGACCTTGTCTGCCTGGACATCATGCTGCCCGAAATGGACGGTCAGGAGGCCCTGCGGCGCATGCGCGCCCTTGAACGCGAGCAGGGCGTCGCCCCGGCCGACGAGGTGCCCGTTGTCATGACCACCGCCCTCGACGACCCGCGCAACGTGGTGGAGGCTTATTACAAGGGCGGGGCAACGTCGTACGTGCCCAAGCCCATCGACCGCCAGCTTTTCGTGCAGATGCTTAAGGGGCTTGGCGTCATCCGTTGATCCCCAATCGTCCTTTCGCCCGTTGGCGTCGTTAAACTGCGCCTTCCATGTCGGTCAAATACCATAAGAGTATATTTCCTCATGGCAGGCTGGTTTTCCTCGCCAACGAACGAAAATCCTGATTGGGAATCCTCCGGTCGTGCTGTGGTTATTCCCTCTTCTGTATCTGCCCGGCGCGCCTCGTGCCTTCGAGCGCGCCGGACCCGTCGCATTCCGCCTTTCCACGGTGGACCGACGCCGCACCGACACCCACGTCGTTGCAACGGCCCGGCAGGTTCCGGGCCGCAACAGATGCGGTATGCCGGTGGGCACTGCCCGCCAGTACTACCCCGACTTCGACCATCCACACGCAACCTTCGGGAGTACCCATGACCCGTACCCGGATTTTTGCCTGTTGCCTGGCCGTCGCCGTGGCTCTTTCCATGAGCATGACCGACCTCGCCGACGCCAAGCGCCTTGGCGGGGGCAAATCGTTCGGCGGCAGTCCCACGTACCAGCGCAGCGTTCCCGCACCCCAGCCCTCGCCTTCGTCCCCTTCCGGGACCACCCTCAACCGGCAGCAGACGCAGACCCAGCAGCCCGGCACAGCCGCGCCGCAGCAGGCCCCGCGCTCCCGTTTCGGCGGGTTCGGCGGCATGCTGGGCGGCCTGCTGGCGGGCAGCCTGATCGGTTCGCTGCTGTTCGGCGGCGGCTTCGGCGGCGTGGGCATGATGGACATGCTGCTCATCGCGCTGGTGGTCTTCATGGCGTTGAAGTTCTTCGCGGCGCGGCGCGGCGCTCCCACGCCCGCCCCGGCTTCCGGCCCCGGCCAGGACAGGGGCATGCGGCGCGACGCGGACCCCGGCGCACAGACCGGCTCCGGCGCGGGCTGGGACGCCCTGCGGGCAGCCCCGGCGGCCGCGCCGGAATACGCGCAGCCCGCAGGTCCCGGCATTCCGGAAGGTTTCGATACCGAGGATTTCCTGCGCGGGGCCAAGATGGCCTACACCCGCCTGCAGTCCTCGTGGGATCGGCGCGACATGGACGACATCGCCCAGTTCACCACCCCGGAGATACTGAAGGAAATCACCCAGCAGGCCCAGGACGACCCCGGCCCCTCGCGCACCGAGATCCTGTACTGCAACGCCAGCGTGGTTTCGGTGACCGAAGAGAAGGACCGCACCGTGGCCACGGTGTTCTTCGACGTGCTGATGCGCGAGGACGCCCAGGCCGACGCCCCCAGCCAGGTGCGCGAGGTGTGGCACTTCGTGCGCTCGGGCAGCGAGATGTGGCGGCTGGACGGCATTCAGCAGGTGGAAATGTAACGGACGGCCTTTCCGGGTGGCGACAACGCCGCCCGGACATTGCCGCCTGATGCGACCGACATGAAAGGGCGGCGTTCCGTGGATGCACCACGGAACGCCGCCTTTCCTTGTTTGCGTTGGCGCGACTGGTCGCAATTGGTCGCGACTGGCGCTGCTGGGCGTTTACGAACCGTTCACAGTGCGCGCGGATATCCAGCCGGACTACCCGGCAGCCAGCCCGCGCAGTTCGTCCAGAACGGCCTGGGCGTGGCCGTCCACCTTCACCGGCGACCATACCGCCCGCACCGTGCCGTCCGGCCCGATGAGAAAGGTGGAGCGCACGATGCCGGTCACCGCCTTGCCGTACATCATCTTCGTGCCGAACGCCCCGTAAGCCTTGGCCACGCTGCGGTCCGGGTCGCTCAGCAGCGCAACGCCCAGGTCCTGCTTCAGCGTGAAGTTGCCGATGGCTTTCGGAGAATCCGGGCTTACACCAGCCACGGACGCGCCCGCCGCCGTGAAGTCCGGCAGCATGCAGGTGAAGTCGCGCGCCTCGCGCGTGCAGCCGGGGGTGCTGGCCTTGGGGTAGAAGTAGAGCACCAGCCAGCGTCCGGCAAAGTCGGCAAGGCAGCGCGGCGCGCCGGAGGCGTCCGCCAGCCTGAAGTCCGGGGCCGCCTTGCCCAGCAGCGAGGCGGCGGCGATATGTTCGCTCATGGAGGCTCCGTGGTCTCGGGTCGGGGGATGGTGCGCTGGGGCGGGCAGGCGTCCGGTGCCAAGCTGGCCCACATCCGGCGCGTACCGGCAAGCTGCCGATGCGCGCCGCGTCGGTACCGGCCCCACCCCGCCCCAAACGCGAACAATGCCCGCCCGGAACGCGCGCTTCTCCCCCCGGAGGAGGGGGCGCATTCCGGGCGGGGTTCCTTCCGTTACTGCTTCTGGCCCGGCAAGAGGCCCTTGATGGCCCCGCCGATGCCCTTCACCGCCTCGCCGCCCTTTTCCGCCGGGGCCTGGATGACGTTGCCCGCGCCTTCAAGGGTGTTCATCAGCATCTTGGCCGGGTCCACCCCGTAGCTGGGCGAATCCAGTGAACCGCTGATCTTGATGGGTATCTTGGGCAGTCCGGTGACGTCGAGGGTGGCGGCGTAGTCCACAACATTGCGGCCAAGGTCGGCCGTGCCCGCGCCCGTGGCCCCGATGCCCGGCGAGACGAACTTGAGGTCCTTGTTGCTCACCACGCCCTTGTCGGCGCGGATGGAGGCGGTAAGACTGTCGAACTTCTGGCCGGACGCCCCGGCCCGCTTGGATTCCGCTCCCTTGATGCCTTCGGGGATGATCTGGAAGCCGTGGATGGTGCCCTGGGTCATGGCAAGAGAGGCCGTGCCCGCCAGGGAGTGCTTGGCGGCGTTCCAGTCGTCGCCGGTGGCGGAGAGGTCGGTCTTCACGTCGGTGCGGGCCGAGACGTGCCGCTTGCCCAGCGCCGCCTGTTGCAGTTCGCCCACCTCCACCCCCTTCACGGTGGAGACGATGCGCGACTTCGTGGCCTCGGCGCGGGTGTCGGCGGTGATGTCTCCATCCACCGAGCCGCCGCCCAGATTCAGCTTCAGCGGGTTGACGCGCACTAGGCCCTTGTCGGCCACCAGGCGCACCAGCACGTTGGTCATGGGCACCTTGGAGGCCACCAGCCTGCCCGCCTTGAAGGTGACGTCCACGTCGAAGTTGCGCAGGGCCTTCTTGGCCTCGGCCGTGCCGCCCTGCGGGGCCGCCTTGCCGTCCTTGGCTGCGGGCGCTGCGCCCTTGTCCGCCGCCTTGCCCTTTTCGCCTTCCGGCGGCAGGTAGCGGTCCACGTCGATGGCGTCCAGCGCCAGTTCCGCGCGGATCACCTGCACCTGGCCGGGCACGGCCGACGCCTTGCCCTGAATGGCGGTATCGTCCAGCTTGCCGGTGATGGAGCGCACGTCCACCTTGGCGGGCGCGGCCTGCACGTCCAGCTTCAGGTCCAGCGCGTCGAGCGCCTTGGGGTCTGCCGTGCGCACCGGGTTGCCCAGTGCTTCCAGCGCCTTGCGGGGCGACCCGGCCAGGGTCAGCACGCCCTCGAACGACGGGGCCGCCAGCGCGGCCGCGCCCTTGCCGCCAAGGCGCAGGGTGGGCGTGGACAGCGACAGGCTGGCGATGTCCAGCCGCTGCGGCCCGGTGTGCAGGGTCATGTCGCCCGCCAGTTCCACCTTGCCGAGCCCGGCGGGCAGCACGCCGCCCTTGGGGGTGAGGGTCACGGTCAGGCCCTTGACCTCCAGCACCGAGCCGCCCAGGTCGGACTGCACCTTGGCGGTGACGGAAAGGTCGGCCTCGATGTCCGGCTTCTGGCCGGACATGGCCACGTTCATCCTGATGTCGGCGGGGTCGCCACCGGGGGCCAGGCCGTTGACGGCCACGTTCAGGTCGCGGGCACGGAACTGCTGCCCGGTGGCCATGTCGCGGAAGGACAGGGTGGCCCCGTTCACGGACAGGGTGTCCACGGCCACGGCCAGCGGCGAGCCGCCGCCTGAGCCGCCAGCGTCCTTCCCAGACGGGGCAGACGGAGCAGACGCCTGGGCGGACGGCGCGGGGGCCGCGCCCGGCTTGGCGAAGTCCCAGTTGGTCTTGCCTTCGGCGGTGCGCACCAGGTTCAGGTGCAGCCCGTCCAGGATCAGCTCCGCCACCTCCACCCGCTTGGAGAGCAGGGGCATGAAGGCCACGCGCAGCCCGCCGCCCTTCAGGCGCAGGAACACGTCGTCGTCGGGGGACGCCGCCTTGGGAAAGTCCGGCGGGTTGCCGAGGTGCATGGGGCCAAAGGCTATGCCCAGCCAGGGGAAAAAGGACAGAGAGAGGTCGCCGTCGAACACCAGCTCACGTCCGGTGGCCGAGCGCGCGGCGTCGGCGATGCGCCCCTTGTAGTCGTTGGGGTCGATGGTCGCCACCACGATGGCGACGGCCGCCGCGGCAACGATGACCAGTGCGCCGATGGCGGCGGCCACGAGTTTCAGCGTTTTGTTCATGGCGGTTCTCCCGGTTGGGGTTGCCGAAGATCATTGCTGACGCTGGCCGGGCGGGCGCCGCGCGAAAGGGCCGTGCCGCATGGCGGCAGAGGCTGCCGGACGGCGGCGCAGGATGGCCGCGCAGGAAAGGCACCCGAGCCTTCCTGTAAGATAACCCACCGGGGATGTTGGGGCAAGGCGCATGAGAGATTTGTGGCGCAGGTCGGCGGGCGCGGCGCGTTGGCGCGCCGGGGCGGGCCGTTCGGAAGTGGGCGCGGGCAGGGCCGGGCGCGCCCGCTGTGCAGGGGACGCCGGGTGGCGGACCGGCCCGATTCGCGCTAGACCAAGGCCCATGACATCCGCGACGTCCACGCCCTTCTCCCGTAAGCCCGCCCCCGGAAAGCCCGTCTCCCGCACGCCCGCGCTGATGGTGCAGGGCACCTGTTCCAACGCGGGCAAGAGCATCCTCGCCGCCGCGTTCTGCCGCATCTTTTTGCAGGACGGCCTGCGCGTGGCCCCGTTCAAGGCGCAGAACATGGCGCTCAATTCCTGCGTCACGCCCGACGGGCTGGAGATGGGCCGCGCCCAGGCCGTGCAGGCGGCGGCCTGCCGCCTCGAACCGGACGTGCGCATGAACCCGGTGCTGCTGAAGCCCTGCTCCGACGTGGGCTCGCAGGTCATCGTCATGGGCCGCCCGGTGGGCGTCATGCGGGTGCGCCAGTACGTGGACTACAAGCCGCAGGCGCGCGACGCGGCCTTTGCCGCCTACGACAGCCTGGCGGCGGAGCACGACGTGATGGTCATCGAAGGGGCGGGCAGCCCGGCGGAAATCAACCTGAAGGCCCACGACATCGTGAACATGGCCATGGCCCGGCACGCCGGGGCGCGGGTGCTGCTGGTGGGCGACATCGACCGGGGCGGTGTGTTCGCCGCGCTGGTGGGCACCATGGAACTGCTGGACGGCTGGGAGCGCGAGCTGGTGGCGGGCTACCTGCTGAACAAGTTCCGGGGCGACGCCAGCCTGCTGGACCCGGCGCTGGATTTCATGAAGGAACGCACCGGCCGCCCCGTGCTGGGCGTGGTGCCGTACCTGCGCGACCTGGGCCTGCCGGAAGAGGATTCCGTGACCTTCAAGGAAGGGCTGCCCGGTCTGCGAGACCCGCGCGACGGCACGACCGTTGAAGGCGGCGACGCTCTGGACATCGTGCTGGTGGACCTGCCGCACATCAGCAACTTCACCGATGTGGACGCCCTGCGCGGCGAGCCGGACGTGCGGCTGCGCGTGGCCCGCACCCCGGCGGAACTGGCGGCCCCATCGGGGGGACCGGGCGGCAGGATGCCCGACGCGGTGATTCTGCCCGGCAGCAAGAATACCACCGGCGACCTGCGGGCGTTGCGCGCCTCCGGCATGGCCGAGGCGCTGGCGCGCCTGGCGCGCGACCCGGACGGGCCGGTGGTGGCGGGCATCTGCGCGGGGTTGCAGATGCTGGGCCTGTCCGTGGCCGACCCGCTGGGGCTGGAAGGCGGCGGGTGCGAGGCGGGGCTGGGGCTGCTGCCCGTGCGCACCGAACTGGCGGCGGAAAAGACCCTGCGCCGCACCGGCGGGGTGCATCCGGCAAGCGGGCTGCCCGTGGCGGGGTACGAGATTCGCCACGGCATGACCGTGGCCGAGGGGCGCGGTGGCGGCGGCCCGAATGGTGCGGGCTGCGGGGACGGGGCGCGCGCCTTCCTGCTGCGCGAGGATGGCGGCCCGTTGGGCTGGGCCATCGGGGGCGGCGTGGAAACCGGGACGCGGGAGCGAGTGTGGGGCACCTCGCTGCACGGCGTGTTCGACGCGGACGGCTTTCGCAGGCATTTTCTGGACGGGCTGCGCACACGCCGGGGGCTGACCCCGCTGGGCGGCGTGGTGGCCCCCTATTCGCTCGACCCGGCGCTGGACCGGCTGGCCGACGCCGTACGCGGGGCCGTGGACATGGACGCCATTTACGGTATGCTGGGCCTGTAGCCGGGTCTGGCGTAGCGCGCCCCGCCGCCCGTGCGGGCGTGCCGCGCGGCATGGAACGGGACGGAATGCACGGCGGGATGCAGGGAGGACCGGGCGATGTGCACTGACGGGGAGAGACGGGCGGCGGCACGAGCCATGCCGGTGCCGCGCAGGCCGGAGCATTCCGGCCCCAACGTGTGCATGACGGTATCCCTGCTGCTGGTCTGTCTGCTGGCGGGCCTGCCCACCGCGTCCGCCGTTGCGGCCGTAGAGGCCGCGCCACAGGCGGCAACTGCCCCTTCCGACATCATGCCCGCCCCCGAATCCCCCGGCTCCGTTTCTCCCGCCCCCGCGCCATCCGGCCGCATCATCGGCCATATGCCGAATTTTGGCGACCAGCCCGCCACCGAAGGGGCCGGGGCGCTGTATGCCAAGGCCGTGCGCGTGCTCTCGCAGGTGCGCGAAACCCGTTACACCGGCAGCTACGTGGTGGACGAGGAGGCGGGCCGGTTCGCGCTGAACTGTTCCGGCTTTCTTGCGCTGCTGCTGTACGAGGTGAGCCCCGAAACGCTGGCCACCGTGGACCGCAGCGGCAAGCACTACCGCCCACGGGCAGAGGATTTTCACCGCAGCATCCTGCGTGCCGGGCCCCAGGGCGACGGCACCGGCTGGCTGCGGCTGGAGCGGGTGTCGGAGCTGCGCCCCGGCGACGTGGTGGCGTGGCTGCGGCCCGCCGAGCGCAGCGCCAGTTCCGCCACCGGGCACGTCATGGTGGCGCTGGCCAGCCCGCGCCTGAACCCGGCCCGGCCTGGCGAAGTGCTGCTGCCCGTGGCCGACTGTACCCTGAGTCCGCACGGCGACCTTGCGGCCATGCGCGAGGCGGGCAGCCCCGAACCGGAGGCCGCGCGGCCCCCGCAACTGGGTAGTGAAGCGACGCTGGAACCCGTGCCCGGCGCTGCCCTGGGTCAGCCCCAGCCGCTGGAGGTGGAGGCGTCACCGGCCATCGCCCCCGGCATCGAACGGGGCAGCGCCGCATGGCTTGCCGCGCTGCCCAGTGATACGCGCGAGCCGGGCATTGGCGGCGTGGGCGCCGGGGTCATCGGCCTGGCCACCGACGCGGCAGGTCGCCCCGTGGCCTACTGGTGGCGGGGCGGGGCTTCGCGCCACCGGCTGGTGACCTCCATCATGCTCGGCCGCTTGGAGTAGCCCGATATGCGGACTGGCGCGGACGGACGTTGTGAAAGATGCCGTGCCGCTCTCTTGAGTCCTGACGCACCGGTCACCCCCTGACGCACCGGTCACCCCCTGACGCACCGGTCACCCCCTGACGCACCGGTCAGTTCCGGCACTGTTCAGCGCGTCCAGCTTCCACCAGTCTTTCTTTCGCATGAACTGGCCCGGCAGGGTACGGGACAAATCCCGCCCTGCCGGGCCGTGTGCGTTCGTCCGGTCCTGCGCCCGCCGTTTCAGCGGGCGGGTCCACCGCTACTTGGCCAGTTCGTCGGCCTTCTTGCGCAGGTAGTGGCCAAGGTCGTTCATGGCCGCCTTGGCCTTGAACAGGTTGAGGTGCAGCGCGTCGGTGAAGCCGAGCACGTTGGCCCCCTCCTTCAGCGGCGCGGCCGACGGCCCGAGGGTGGCGTGCTTCAGGCGGCCGCCTTCGGCCACGAACACGGTGGTGTCCACCATGTTGCCCAGGAATTCCTTCTTCACGTCCACGGTGAGCACCACGTTGCTGCCCTTGAGTTCGCGCTTGGTGATGTCGCCCATCACCGCCTCGCCAAGGTATATCCTGTCGTCCTTGATGTCGGGCACGGCGTCGAACACCACGCGGTAGTTGTTCTCGAACAGGCCGAGCAGGGCATGGGCGTTGGTGGATACGCCCAGCGCCAGCAGCAGGGCGAAGGCGAAGACGATGTTGCGCATGGGAGCCTCCGGGGAGAATGGTTGAGGGATGGCCGCCACGCCGCGCTGGGCGGGCGGCGTGGCGCTGCCCGCAGCATACACCCCGGCGCGCGGCGCGGGCAACCGGGCAAGAAGGGGGAATGCCCGCGACGGGACGGCGTGCCGTGGGGCCGGGCCGTGGCGTGAATCCGGCAGGGCACGGTAAACGTGGGGGGGCAGGCGTCGCGCCCGCTCTGCATGCTCCTGCCGGGTGCGGAAGGCTTGCGGGTTTATGCAGGGGGCAGACATTTTCCGGCCCTGCGGGTACCATGGGGCCGGAATACCGGCGGGTGTGCTGCCGCGCTTCCGCCAAACATGAAGGGAGGATGCACTCATGAGCATCATCTGGTTTCTTCTGCTGGGCGCGCTGGCCGGTTGGCTGGCCGCAAAACTGATGCAGGGGCGCGGATTCGGCTTTCTGGGCAACATGGCCGTGGGCGTGGTGGGCGCGGTGCTGGGCGGATTTCTGTTCCGCATGGTGGGCGTGCACGGCGGCGGCATGATGGGGTCGCTGGTCACCGCGGTGGTGGGAGCCATCGTGCTGCTGTTCCTGGTGGGCCTGGTGAAACGGGGCTAGCATCCCGCGCTGGATGCGCGAGGGGCAACCCGGCATGGCGCGGCGCGTGCGGAAGCGCCCCTGGCGGATGCCCGCCAGGGGCGTTGATCTGTTTAGCCGTGCCACGTCTTGGCCCTGCCGGGGGGCGGCGGGTGTCAGTCCTTCCGGCGTGCGATGATCATGTCCTGATAGGGGTCGAAGGGGCCGTCTACCGGTCTGCCGCACCAGCTGCCGGGCACCACCTTGTCCACGCGCAACCCACACTCGCCGATCAACCCGAGAAAGGCGGACTCGGCATAGCCGATGGCGTGCAGCGGATCCTCGGCGTTGAAGTATCGGGCATGCGCGTTCAGCCGGTGCGGCATGGGGTAGCGGGTTGTTCCCGTCCGCTCTCCTTCGTCGCTGGATTCGTTGAGCAGGAACGCGGTGCACAGCAGGCTTCCGCCAGGCCTTAGCAGCGGGGCGGCAAGCTGAAGGTATGCGCGGATATCCGCTTCGTACATATGCGTGAACACGCTGTAGAAAGTCACGGCATCCATGCGGGGCATGGCCGAGAAGTCGAGGTCTTTGACGGTGTATTTTCCCGCCGGATTGTAGCGTGCGTTATGCAGGTCAAGATGCCGGAAGTGTGCACGGCCGTCTTGTCCAAGGTGTTCCTGGCACCACGCGATCTGTTGCGGCAGGATGTCCAGGCCGTAATACCTGCCCGTGAATCCCTTGTCGCGAAGCAATGCGTGCGCGAGGCGGCCGTAGCCGCAGCCGATGTCAAGGACCATGCCCAGCGCGGAAACAGGCATGGCTTCCCGCAGCATGCGCACGCACAGGTCGCCAATGGAGATGAAACGGTCGTCGTCTTCTCCCATGAAGCGCAGTTCCGTGGGGGGAAGGGGCCAGGGAAAATCGTGGGGGGTGGTCATGCGGTGTCCTCGCCTGCCGTAGAGATTCGGAAAGAATCCGGCATGTAATCAGTAACACCGCCATGTTATACTGTATTTGCGGGGCGGGAAATCTCTTTGTGTTGCTTAAGGCGGCTACGGGGATGTCGGGCAGGGAAATGTTGAACGGAAATGTGCTCCATTGCCGCCCGGTTACCGGTGGGCTTGGTGTTCTGGTGCGTTCCGCTGCGCCTGAACGGCACCGGGAAAGCTGGGGACTCATTTCCCGGCAGGGGGACATCTGGAGCGTTTGTGAGGAATATGCTGTAAAATTGCATTGTTGAGTGTAGAAAGGTCGCGGTTTGCGCCGTGGCCCGTTGTCGTCTGGCGGAGAGGGAGATAATTGTCAGTTCTTATGCGTATATTACCGAAATAAATTATTTTTTAATGTCTATCGAATGGTCTTGGGAGCGTTTGTAACAGGGTGGTGTACCCGTGGTGTGTTGTTTAGTGATCCGTTTTGATTGAATCTATGGCGGTGTTGATTCGTTCGATAATATTAGGGTCCGCGTTTTTGTTGAAGATCATGTGGCGATTGTTGCCGCATGGTATATCTTCAAGTTGGATTATGGCCAATTCATCGTGTGGGATGCCTGCTTCTTTCTCGAGAGAAGACTCCTCTTCAGGGGCAATCAGAATAGCGTCAATTCTTCTTGCGCGAAGCATTTTAAGAAGTTGGGATTGGTCTCCAGCGATGAAATGAACGCTAGACGGGTATTTTCTGAACAGGCTGTCGCAGAATGCGCCTTCTGAATGTCCGGAGATTTCACCTATTCTGAACTTGTTGCTTGTCAATATGCTCTCAAGTGTTTTGAATGATAAAAATTCTTCTGCACGATCTGTTCGAATGAGAAGGTGAAGCGGTTTGTTTGTATAGATGGGATTTGAGAATATGTAGTCCTTCTCCCTCTCGCGTGTACGAAACCAGCCGATGGAGGCAGCATTCTGGCTGCTCTTGACTTCAGCAAGGACTCTCTTGGATGGGAGTTGATTGAGCGTATATGCAATTTTAGATTCTTCGAGTATTTTCTTTGTGATGTCGATAATTATTCCCTTGGGCGTGTCGTTTTCTGTGTAATAGTACGGGGGGTATTCAATATAATATATGACAAGATCTTTTGAAATGGCTAGGCACGGATTTGTGGTTGAGAGTATGTAGATTGCGATCAGAATTGTCAGGCGTGCGATGTGTGACATGCTGCTTCTCGTGTGGTGAAGTTCTCTTATGCTCATATATTAGAGTTGTTATTTGTTTGCAAGGCCGCGATAGGGTTGATTTATGAGCGGTGGAAAACTTCTCTTCACCACGCGATGTGCATGCCGTCCATGAGGAGGAACGCCAGGGCGCCCGAGGTTGCCCCCGTCTTGATGTGCAGGGCTTCGGCCCGGCGGGAACGGAGGATGAGGGCGTGTCGGCCGGATTCGTTGCTGATGAGGCGAGTGGGGCTGCCGCACTTGGATTCTTCGCTAATGACGCTGTAGCGCGGAGTTGTTCGCGCATCGGCATTCGGCTCGGCCAGGAGGCTCTGGGGGGGGGGCAGGCCCGACGCTTCTGACACTTCCTTTGCCACGAATCATAGAACGTCGTTGTAGATCCCGCCTGAGAGCAGGTTGTTCTTGATGGATCCGTCTATCTTGCCTTTTCTGCCGGTGTGTTCGCGTCTGCACGCCTGCGATTTCTGACCCACTTGTCGAAGGATATTACGGGGAGCACCGTTGCTCCTACCGCCATGGCAAACAGCCATCCCCGGCCATCAATCGGCGCGGAGTTGAAAAGCGTTTGCAGCGGTGGCAGATAAATGAAACATGTCTGGAGCACGAGCAGCGCTCCGATGCCGATGAATATTGTTGGATTGCTGAAAAAACCTTGGGTAAAGAGCGAAGCGTTCAGAGAGCGACAGTTGAGCAGGTAAAAAATCTGGGTGAAGGTAATGCTTGTCACGCAGAGTGTCTGCGCTTCGGCAAGGGCCAGGGCATGCTTGGCGCTTGTCACGGGCTCTTGGCCTATAATGCGATAATACTCCCAGAGGAACAGTCCGCATGCACCTGCCGCCATGAGGGCTCCGACAATAACCAGGCGGGTTACAATGAAGCCCGAGAACACCGGCGCCTCGGGAGAGCGCGGACGTCGCCGCATCGCATTTGGCTCAAGCACTTCAAAGGCCAGGGGGATGGACAGGGTGACACTTGCCACCAGATTTATCCACAGGGTTTGGCTGGGGGACATGGCCAAAAGAAGTTCATTGACGCCAGCGATCTGAACTGTCGGGAAGAAAAACATGGCAACCGACAGGGTGCAGGCCAGGCCGAGATTGGTGGGCAGCATAAAGGCCAGGGATTTTATGAGATTGTCATAGACCCGGCGTCCTTCCTCCACCGCTGCGGTGATGGATGCGAAGTTGTCGTCCATGAGTACGACCTTGGCCGCTTCTTTCGATACCGTCGTGCCGGTTATGCCCATGGCTATGCCGATGTCGGCGCGCTTGAGGGCCGGTGCATCATTGACACCGTCACCAGTCATGGCAATGACATGGCGCTGTGCCTGCAGTGCCTCGACAAGCTGGAGCTTGTGCTCGGGGGCCAACCTTGCAAAGACATTCGTGCTCATCGCCGCGTCCTGCATCTGTTTCTCGGAAAGCCCATCCAGGTCACGGCCCGACATCGCGTGCTGCCCTTGCGGCAGAAGGCCGAGTTGCCGCCCGATAGCCTCGGCGGTCACAGGGTGATCGCCAGTGATCATTTTGACGGTAATGCCGGCTTGTTGGCATACCCTGATGGCATCCATCGCCTCGGTCCGGGGAAGGTCGATCATGCAGAGCAAGCCTGCAAACTGCAAACCCGTTCGGACGGACTCTGGTTCGATCTGCTGCGCAGTGACGCCCTTCTTGTGTGCAAATGCGATGACCCGCATTCCCTGGCGGCCATAGGTGGCCACGGCCTCATTGATTCGTCGCAATTCCGCCCCCGTCAGGGTGCAGCGTTCAAGGACGGTTTCCGGAGCCCCCTTCAGGAGGATATGGGTTTCCCCGTCAATCGTGTTCAGGGTGGCCATGAATTTGCTGTCCGACTCGAACGGGATGACGTCCAGGCGGGCATGGTGGCTGCGAAGCTCTTGGCTCGAAAGGTTTGCTTTTTCTGCGGCAACAACCAGCGCGGCCTCGGTAGGGTCGCCGGTGATGGTCCAGATGTTTTGTTCAAGGCGCACTACGGCATCATTGCAGAGGACGGCTATGGTGAGCAGATCATGCAAGGGCGCCGGGAGTTCGTTCAGGCGGGCACCATCGCGTTCGATTTCCCCGTTCGGGGCATAGCCGATGCCGGAAACCCGGTATTCCTGCCCGCCCAGCCATGCCACTTGCACAGTCATCTCGTTGCGGGTCAGTGTGCCGGTTTTGTCAGAGCAGATGACCGTGGTGGAGCCAAGTGTTTCAACCGCCGGGAGGTGTCGGATGATCGCATGTCTTTCGGCCATGCGCCGGACGCCTATGGCGAGGCAGATGGTGATTACAGCTGGCAAACCTTCGGGGATTGCCGCCACCGCGAGAGAAACCGCCACCATGAGGGAATCACCGAGAGGGGCATCCTTGACCCAGATGCCGAAACTGATGAGGGCAGCCACCACTACGATTATGGCGACGGTAATGCCATTGCTGACCTTGGCCAGCTGGCGTGTCAGCGGAGTCTCCATCTGTCCGGTCTGGTTGAGCAGGGTATTGATGCGGCCCAGCTCTGTCACGCCGCCGGTTGCGACCACCACGCCGGTGGCCGTGCCCTGTAGAACAAGCGTTCCGCTGTAGGCCATGCCGATTCTGTCGCCAAGGGGTGAATCCTGGGCAACGGCGTCGCTTCGTTTTGCCACGGGCAGTGATTCGCCGGTGAGGGCGGCTTCTTCAACCAGAAGGTTTTTGACCCTGATCAGCCGCAGATCTGCGGGAACCTTGTCGCCACTCTGCAAGATCACAAGGTCACCTGGGACCAGACTTTCAGCGGAAACCGCAATGGACTCTCCGTTCCGGAGCGTTGTTGCAAATTCCGGCACCATGGAGGCAAGCGCCTCAATGGTTTTGCTTGCGCGATATTCCTGTATGAATCCGATGATGGCGTTAACGATTACCGCGCCGAAAACCACCATTGAGTCCGTAATCTTTTGCAATCCGACAGCCAAGGCCCCAGCTGCGATCAAGAGCCAGCCAATCGGGTTGTTTATTTGACGCCAGAAAATCAGCCAGGGGCTGTCGCGTCCCTTGCGCAGAAGCGTGTTGGAGCCATGCTTTTGAAGTCGCTCTGCTGCTTCACGGTCGCTCAAACCGTTAAGGCTTGTCTCCAACTCGGCCACTACGTCCTGGGCTGATAGGGAGTGCCACATAATGCTGTCCGGCTTTATTGCGTTATATTGCATCGTAAGCATCTCCTGCGAGGTTTGGCGTGCTTCATGACGGGGCATGGTCAGGAGGTGGGCTGTCATCAGGCTTGAGCGGGCGGCAGATCAATCCTGTCTAGCTATGGAATATATTCCAGAAATTCGTAATTTCAACGGCTAGCACGACAACCCAGAGAAGAATGGCGATGCCTGTGGCCGCTGCAGATATGTCTTTGATCACTTTTATCTTGTGATTCTCGTTTGTTTCTATGAAATCACACAGGGCCTCTATGGCGCTGTTGAACATTTCAGCAATGAGCACGAGGCTGGTGGCCGCCATGATGAGAAAAAAATCGACCCATTGGCGGAAAAAAAAGCAGACCAAGACCATTAATAGGGAAAGATAGACCTTGTAGGCAACGCTGAAATCGTAACGGATGGCATAGTGTAGGCCGGAAAGGCATACCTTGATCTTCCGGATTGGGTGATAGCCGTATTCTCCTTGTCCGAGAAATTTGTTTCGCACGGAGGGCTCCATTTTTGAAAATCTTTCCATTTCATGATACAATTTTTTGTGATTGAAAATTATTTATTCATGCCCCATGGGATGGATGGAATGATTAGATGTACCGCAGATACAATGAAAGCTGCCAAAAACATTCCTGCTAATACATCTGAAACATAGTGTAGCTTCAGGTAAATACGTGAATATCCGACAGCGCAGACAATAAAAATGCTTAATACGGCAACAGGATTTGCCAAGGCTGGTGGCAGAGTCTGAAATGTGATCAACGTGATAGACATGAAAAAGGCAGTGACTTGGGCTGTGTGAGCGCTCGGAAATGACCAGTCGGAGGGCATGGCCACCAGGAGCTCTGTTGTTGTGGAGGGGCGCGGTCGACGAAATGCCAGTTTCGCCACATGAACTGAGAGGATGGTGACAGACACGTCCAATGCAATCAGAATCACATGCCCAGATTTGCCTGCCCAGAGCAGCAAAAAGCAAAACAACACGGAAAGTGGCAAAAGCAGATACAGTGATCCAAGCCAAGTGATGGTCGTAAAGAATACACCCATATTTCCGCGCCGGTGAGTTAAATTGTACAGAGTATGCAGAGATGGTATTCACCTGACACTGCCGTGCCCGGAGTGACCTGCATGGCCACCGGGAGGTGATTTTTCGGCATCGAGCCATCTCCGGAATGCTACCGCATCGCGGTGGCCCACCGCGACGAACTGCCCCCAGAGTATAACGCAAAGTCCCGGCGAGCAAATCTCGTCGGGACTTTTAGTGCCAAGCGGGGTGCGCCACCGTGTCAAACATCGCGCGGGTACAGGGGGAGGACTGGAAAAGCGACACGGCGGAGGCTCCAGTTTGTATCCGTGTGGTGTATCCACAAGGACCTGAAGCCCCCGCCGTCGGGATATTGCAACCATTCTAGATGGTTGACTTTCACTGGCGGAGAGGGAGAGATTTGAACTCTCGATACAGGTTTTGCCCGTATACTCCCTTAGCAGGGGAGCGCCTTCGGCCGCTCGGCCACCTCTCCGTTGTCGCGTGGGCAAGCCGCACGCGAGAAAGCGTGTGTACCCGTTAGGCGGGCGCGCTGTCAAGCATGTGGGGGGCATCCGGCGGATGGAACCGTTTTGTGGGCGGATTTCCTGCCCGGACAGGGCCCGTCCCCATTGAGTGCGGGATGCCCGCCGCGTGCACGTCTGTCGCAGGGTAGCTGCGTCAGCCAACGGTTCGCCCGC
This sequence comes from Nitratidesulfovibrio sp. HK-II, assembly GCF_003402415.2. Taxonomy (NCBI): domain Bacteria; kingdom Pseudomonadati; phylum Thermodesulfobacteriota; class Desulfovibrionia; order Desulfovibrionales; family Desulfovibrionaceae; genus Nitratidesulfovibrio; species Nitratidesulfovibrio sp. HK-II. The sequence goes on along the minus strand of NZ_AP036014.1, from coordinate 2,883,363 downwards.
CCCCGTCCCGCCCAACCCCACCAACAGGGGGAGCGCAATCCGGGGCAGCCGCTAGCTGCGGTAATCGGCGTTGCAGCTCACGTAGTCGTGCGTCAGGTCCGACGCCAGCAGGCGGTAGCTGCCCGATCCGTTGCCCAGCATGATGTTGACTACGATGTCGCGCCCGGCCAGGGGTTCCTTGAGCAGTGCGTCGAAATCGAGGTTCGTGGGTTGCCCGCCCCGGAACAGTTCCACCCCGCACAGCGATACGATGACCGCCGCCGGGTTGAAGGTGGCCCCGCTGCGGCCCAGCGCCGCCACGATGCGGCCCCAGTTGGCGTCGCGGCCGTACATGGCCGTTTTCACCAGTTGCGAATGGCCCACGGTGCGCGCGGCCAGTTCCGCGTCGGCGTCGTCGCGCGCGCCCGCCACGTTGATGTGGATGACCTTGGTGGCCCCCTCGCCGTCCTTCACCAGCATGTAGGCCACGTCGCCCAGCACGCCGGTAAGCGCCGCGCCCAGCACGGCCAGGTCGGCCCCGCGCGCGGCAACGCCGGACGCACCGTTGGCCAGGCCGAACACGGTGTCGTTGGTAGAGGTATCGCCGTCCACGGTCACGCGGTTGAAGGTGGCGTCCACCGCGTCGCGAAACAGGGCCTGCCAGGCGGCGGGTTCCACGTCGGCGTCGCACAGCACGGTGGCCAGCATGGTGGCCATGTTCGGGCAGATCATGCCCGCGCCCTTGGCCATGCCCACCAGGGTCACCGTGCCGCCGGAAAGCTCCACCTCGCGCGAGGCGTACTTGGGAAAGGCGTCGGTGGTCATGATGGCCCTGGCGAAGTCTTCCGGCCCCTTCTTGCCAAGGTCCGCCGCCAGGGCGGGCACGGCGGCGGACCACTTGTCCAGCAGCAGTTGTGCGCCGATGACGCCCGTGGACGCGGGCAGGATGTCCTGCGGTGCAAGGCCGGTGGCGGCGGCCACCATTTCCAGCGTGGCGCGGCAGTTGGCAAGGCCCTCGTCGCCGGTGCAGGCGTTGGCCTGACCGGAATTGATCAGCACGGCGCGGGCCTGCGGCGCATGCGCCAGGGTGTCGCGCGCCACCAGCACGGGCGCGGCCTGGAACAGGTTCTTGGTGAACACGGCGGCGGCCACGGCGGGTGTGTCGCTGACCACCAGGGCCAGGTCGTCGCGTCCCGACTTTCGGAACCCCGCGCCGGTGGTGGCGAAGCGGAAACCCTTGGGGGCCGCGCAGATGGCGGGGGCTTCTCCATTGGTGGCCGGGGTGGCGGCCGTGGTGTCGTTGCTGGCCATGCTGGCTCCGTGTTCGGCCCGGTGGGCCGGTTGTCGGGTGCGTGGGGTGTCCGCTGGCGCCAGTGGCGGCGCGCCGTGCGCATGCAGCGGTGCACGTCGTGCGTATTACGGGCAAGTCCCGGAAAAGTGAAGGGCGGCGCGAGAACTCCCGCGCCGCCCCTGTGTGTGCGACAGTGCCGTACGGCGCGCTAAGCGCCGCAGCACTTCTTGTATTTCTGGCCGCTGCCGCAGGGGCACGGGTCGTTGCGGCCAACCTTGGGCTCGGCTCGTCGCTCGGGCGCGGCGGACGGGGTTTCCTTCTGCGCGCCGGAATAGTTGAGGCTCTTGGGCTCTTCCTTGTGCTTGAATTCCTGCTTCAGTTCTTCCGGCGGCGCCTGTTCCTCGCGCTGGATGCGCAGCCGGGTCAGGGCGCGGAACAGGTTTTCGCGCACGCGGAACAGCATGTCCTGGAACAGCGAGAAGCCCTCGCGCTTGTATTCCTGCTTGGGGTCGCGCTGGCCGTACCCGCGCAGGCCGATGCCGTCGCGCAGGTGGTCCATGTTCAGCAGGTGTTCCTTCCAGCAGCGGTCCACTTCTTCCAGCAGGAAGAAGCGCACGATGTCGCGGTACACCTCGCCGGTGTCGCGCTTCAGATCTTCCAGGATGGACAGCACCGCGCCGCGCGCGGTTTCGCGGTCGGGCAGGTTGCCATCCGTCAGGGGCAGCACGCGGGTGATGTTGAACACGTCGCGCAGGCGGGCCAGGGCGTAGGCCTTGGCGTCGTCGCCCTCGCTGCCCTTGCCCTGCTCCGCGTCGCCGTAGATTTCGTCGAACAGGTCGTCCATGAATTCGACGGCGGTCTCTTCAAGGTCCGCCTCCATCATGGTCTCGCGGCGCAAGGTGTAGATGACCTCGCGCTGCTGGTTCATGACGTTGTCGTAGTCCAGCAGGGTCTTGCGGATTTCGAAGTTGTGGCCTTCCACGCGCTTCTGGGCGTTTTCGATGGCGCGGCTGACCATGCGGTTCTCGATGGGTTCGCCTTCTTCCATGCCCAGCTTCTGCATCAGGCCGGAGATGCGGTCGGACCCGAAGAGGCGCATCAGGTCGTCTTCGAGCGAAAGGTAGAAGCGCGACGAGCCGGGGTCGCCCTGGCGGCCCGAACGGCCGCGCAACTGGTTGTCGATGCGGCGGCTTTCGTGGCGTTCTGTGCCCAGGATGTGCAGGCCGCCGCTTTCGCGCACGCCTTCACCCAGCACGATGTCCGTGCCGCGCCCGGCCATGTTGGTGGCGATGGTGACCTTGCCGCGCTGGCCCGCCTGGGCCACGATTTCGGCTTCCTGCTCGTGGTGCTTGGCGTTCAGCACGTTGTGCGGCACGCCCGTCTTCTTGAGCATGGCCGAAAGCAGTTCCGAGGTCTCGATGGAAATGGTGCCCACCAGCACCGGCTGGCCGCTCTTGTGCAGCTCGCCTATGGCGGCCACGATGGCCTCGAATTTCTCGCGTCGGGTGCGGTAGATGGAATCCGGGTAGTCCTTGCGGACCATGGGCTTGTTGGTGGGGATGGTGATGACCTGCAACCCGTAGATCTGCTGGAATTCCACGGCTTCGGTGTCCGCCGTGCCGGTCATGCCCGCCAGCTTCTTGTACATGCGGAAGTAGTTCTGGAAGGTGATGGAGGCCAGGGTCTGGTTTTCCGCCTCCACTTTCACCTTTTCCTTGGCTTCCAGCGCCTGGTGCAACCCGTCGCTGAAGCGGCGGCCCGGCATGAGCCGGCCGGTGAATTCGTCGACGATGACCACCTGTTCCTCGGGCGTGACGATGTAGTCCACATCGCGCCGGAACACGTGGTGCGCCTTCAGCGCCTGCAACACGTGGTGCTGGAAGGTGATGTTGCCGGGGTCGAACAGGTTGTCGATGCCCAGCAACTCTTCGCACTTGGCCACGCCCTCGTCGGTGAGGGTGGCGGTGCGGGCCTTTTCGTCCACGGAAAAGTGGGTTTCGGCCGAAAGTCTGGGGATGATGTCGTCCACTCGGCGGTAGAGGCCGGTGGAATCCTCCGACGGGCCGGAGATGATCAGCGGCGTGCGGGCCTCGTCGATGAGGATGGAGTCCACTTCGTCCACGATGGCGAAATTGTGTTCACGCTGCACCAACTGGTGCGGGTAGAACTTCATGTTGTCGCGCAGGTAGTCGAAACCGAATTCGTTGTTGGTGCCGTAGGTGATGTCAGCGCCGTAGGCGGCCTTGCGCTCTTCGTCGGACAGCCCGTGCACGATGACGCCCACGGACAGCCCCAGGAAGTTGTACAGGCGGCCCATCCACGCGGCGTCGCGCTTGGCCAGGTAGTCGTTGACGGTGACGACATGCACGCCAAGGCCGGAGATGGCGTTCAGCACCACGGGCAGGGTGGCCACGAGGGTCTTGCCTTCACCGGTCTTCATTTCGGCGATGCGGCCTTCGTGCAGCACCATGCCGCCCACCAACTGCACGTCGAAGTGGCGCATGTTCAGGGCGCGCTTGCCCGCCTCGCGCGTGAGCGCGAAGACTTCGGGCAGCAGGTCGTCCAGGCTGCGGCCATTCTGGGCCTGTTCGCGGTATTCGGCAATGCGCGCCGGAAAATCGTCGTCGGCAAGGGCCTGCATCTGCGGTTCCAAGGCGTTGATGCCCCCGACGCGGGCACGGCAACGCTTGATGTAGCGGTCGTTGGAAGAACCGAAGATGCTTTTGAACAGGGTATCGAACATTCTTTCTCCCGAAAGATGCAGGCATGGGAACGCGGGGCGGCGATGACCGGTTGCCGCGCATAAGGCCCCGCGCGGGGCGGGGCTGGCGATGGCCGCTGGGCCGACTGCCGGGCGGACCGCATGTGTGGCGTTGCGCGTTGCTTCCGCAGCCGTTCCGGATGGATGCCGGAGGGCGGGGCTGCGCGCCGTCCATGGGCGCCGGGCGGTTCGGCCGCATCTGCGAAAGCGCGCGGGGCGCTGGCGGCGCGGCGGACTGCGGAACGAAAAACTTGCGCTGCGCGGCGGCTGGCCGAACCCATTTCAAATAAGTCAAATACCTGCGGTTGGCAATGCGCGCTTCCTGAATTTGCCTGCATTGCGCCGTAATGACAGGGGAACGTAACGTAGGAACGTGCCTGCGGAGAATGGCCCGCAAGGGGCCACGGGGGGGAGGGGGCAGGCGGGTGCCGGAGGAGGACGAAAGGGCGGCGGATTCGGAGCATCCTGCCCGGTCCGCCGCCCGTGAAGATGGAGGGAGCGCGTATGCGCCAGCCCCGCGCCAGTCCTGCGTCAGCTTTGGGGCAGGCCCACCACGTCCAGCCAGTGGAACACCCGCACGCCCGCCGGGGCCGTGGCCGCCAGTTGCAGGGTGCAGCCGCTGCACCCCGTGAGCACGGTGATGTCTGTGGAAACGGTGGGTGTGGCGGGAGCGCCGGCGGGTGTGTCGGCCGTGGCGGGTGCCCCGGCGGGTGCTTGCGTGTCGGCCGTGGCGTTGGCGCGTTCCGGCAGCAGCCCGTTCCAGCAGGCGTCGGCCACGGTGTGAGAAAGGTCGGGCGCGGCCAGTTGCAGCACGCCGCCCATGCCGCAGCAGTTCACCCCGCCGGGGGCGCGCATGCGGCTGCCGAGCAGGGCGCGCAGCCATACGGCATCCGGGTCCGTGCCCTTGCGGTGGCAGGGCTGGTGGTAGCGCACGGGCGCTGGGGCGCTGGCTTCCGGCTGGGCCGGGGCCTCGGCGGTGACGCGGAATGTAGCGTCGCCCCACAGGGTGGAGAGGGGGCGCAGGGCGGCGGCCCATGCCTCGCGCTCGCCGTCCTGCCAGTCGAGGTCGGCGTGGCCGGGGTATTCGGCAAGGCCGTGGTGGCAGGTGGCGCAAAAGGTGACCAGCAACGGGCGGCCAGCGGCGCGCCAGGCGTCCAGGTTGCGGGCGCGGGCCGAGGCGGCGGCATCGGGGATGCCCGCGTGCTCGAGCGTGGAGCCGCAGCAGGTGAAGTCGTTCTCGTTCCCCTGGGCGGGCGCGGGGTGCCCCATCCAGCGCAGCAGGGCGCGGGCCGTGTCCTGCCAGCGGGGGCGGATGCGCCGGGCGGTGCACCCGGCAAAGAGCATGGCCGGGGGGCGGGCGGCATCGCCGCGCGTTGCGGTTTGCGTTGCATCAGAACCGTCGCGCAGGGTGTCTGGTGTCGCCCGGCCGTGCTCATCATCCGCCACTATCCACGGGGCCGGCGGCGGCGGGGGCAGCATGGCGGCGGCGGAGCGCAGCATGTGCTGCACGCCTTCCGGCACCACCGCGCCGGGGACCACGCGGGTCATTTGGGCCAACGCGGGCCACAGCAGGCGGCCGTGTTCTATCCATTGTTTCCACAGCCACTGCTGCCAGTTGGGGTGCCTGGCGCGCAGGGCGGCCAGCGCCTGCGGCACCGACAGCCCCTGCGGACAGACGGCGGCGCAGCGCCCGCAGGACAGGCAGCGGTCGGCCAGTTCGCGCGCGGGCTTCAGGCCAAGGCGGCCCGGCTCGTCTCGCAGGGCGGCGAACACCAGGTGCTTGGCGCGGGGTGAAAGTTCCTCGCGGCCGGTGGTGAGAAAGGCGGGGCACACGGCGGTGCATTGGCCGCACAGCAGGCAGGCGCGCGGCTGCGAGGCGGTGTCGCCCTTGGCGTCGTCCGTCGAGTCGGTGGATTTGGGGGTGGTGTCCGTGCTCATGATGGTTGCCGCGTCAGTATGCTTTGTCCGGGTTCATGATCCCCAGCGGGTCGAAGGAATGCTTCACCTGGCGCATCAGTTCGGTTTCCAGGGGCGAAAGTTGCAGGTGCAGGAATTCCTTCTTGGCCATGCCCACGCCGTGCTCGCCGGAAAGGGTGCCATCCATGGAGCGGACAAGGCGCATCACTTCCACCGTGGCGGCGTCGGCGCGGGTGGTTTCCGAAGGGTCGGCCCCGTCGTACATGATGTTCACGTGGATGTTGCCGTCGCCCACGTGTCCGTAGGTGAGGATGGGCAGGTCATGCGCGTCGGCGATGGCCCGGATGCCGGTCAGCGCGTCCAGCAGGCGGCCGCGCGGCACGGCCACGTCCTCGCCGATCTTGTTGGGCCGCACCAGATACGTGGACGGACTGATGCCGCGCCGCATGGCCCACAGGGGTTCTTCTTCGGCGTGGCCCACGCCGTGGGCGGACCACACCGGCGGTTCGTTGCCGGGGGCTCCATCCGTTACGTGCAGGGCGTCGTGCATGCGCCGGATTTCCAGCGGCAGCGATTCGCGGCTTCCGTCCAGGCGGATCAGCAGCGCGCCGCGCACGTTGTCGGGCCACGGGGGCGTCTGGCGGCGGGCCACGCAGTCCAGCACTTCCGGGCTCAGAAATTCCAGCGCCACCGGCAGGATGCCTGCGCGGAAGATGCGCCGCACCCCGTGCATGGCCGCCTCCATGGAGCCGAACCCGGCCAGCAGGGTGGCCGTGGCCTGCGGCAGGGGCAGGAGCTTCAGCGCGATGCGGGTGACGATGCCCAGCGTGCCTTCCGACCCGACGAACAGGCGCGTCAGGTCCAGGCCCACCACGTTCTTGTGGCAGCGCCCGCCGGTGCGCAGCACCTTGCCGCCGGGCAGCACCGCCGTGAGGCCCAGCACGTATTCGCGGGTGACGCCGTACTTCAGGGCGCGCATGCCGCCCGCGCAGGTGGCCACGTTGCCGCCGATGGTGGAAATGTCGATGCTGGCCGGGTCCGGCGGGTAGAACAGGCCGCGCGCCTCCACGGCGCGTTGCAGGTCTGCCGTGACCACGCCCGGTTCCACCTCGGCCACGAAGTCGTCGTCCGCGATGTCGAGGATGCGGTTCATGTGCAGCAGGGATACCACGATGCCGGGCTTGGCGGGCACGCACGCGCCCACCTGGTTGGAGGCGCGGCCCCGCGCGTAGATGGGCAGGTGTTCCAGCTGCGCCAGGCGCAGCAGTTCCACCACCTGCGCCTCTGTCCTGGGGCGCACCACGGCCAGCGGCGTGCCCATGCGGCGGCCCGCGTCGGTGGCGAAGATAAGGGTCTGTTCCGGCGCGAGCAGCAGCGAATCGCCGGGAAAGATGTCCCGCAGTGAGCGTTCCTGCGCGGCGGTAAGGTGGGGGGCTTGGGTGGACACGGGGATACCCGGCGGTGATGCGGTTGGGGATTGGCTGGGAAGTGGCCGAGGGGAGGGATTGATTTTAGAGCGTCGGTGCAGGTGCAAACCGGAATTTCTGGCGCTGGCGGGCGATGTTCTGCGCCGCCAACGCCAAAAAACGGACGGTTTGCAGAGACAGGCTAGAACCGGGCCAGTTCGCGCTCCGTGTCCCGGTCGGCGGCGCGCTTCTTGAGGTCCTCGCGCTGGTCGTGCAGCTTCTTGCCGCGACCCACGGCGATTTCCACCTTCACCCGGCCCTTGCTGAAGTGCAGGTTCACCGGCACCACGGTCAGGCCTTTTTGCGCCACGCGCAGGGCCAGCGTGTTGATCTGCTTGGCGTGCAGCAGCAGCTTGCGGTCGCGGTCGGGATCGTGCTGGGCGTAGCCCGCGTTGTCGTACGGGGCGATGTGCAGGCCGACCAGGAACGCCTCGCCGTTGCGGAAGTCCACGTAGCTGTCGCGGAAGTTCACGTGGCCCGCGCGCAGGCTTTTGACCTCCGAGCCGGTCAGCACAAGGCCCGCCTCCATGAAATCGTCGAGTTCGTAGAGGTGCCGGGCTTTTTTGTTTTGGGCGATAAGGGCGGGAGAGGGTTTCTTGCTCATATGTTTGGGGAATGTTCGTACGGTTGGTGGCGCGCAAATGGGGGGAAGCCCCGGCGGGCGGTGGCGGAAGGGTGGAGAGGGGGTGTGCCACCTGCCGTGCGGTGACATGGCGCGCAAGGGGTTTCAAGACCAGAAATCGGCGGGAATGGCAAGGGTTGGGGGCGGGCGCTACGCTGAAGGGAGAGACAAGGCGAGGTCGTGCGCGATTGCACCCGGCTTCTACGAAGTCAGTCCTGCCCTGTTGGACACGCTCGATTTCGTTATGTCTCCGACGGGCAGGATGACGCGTAGTCCCGCTGGGCGCGGCCTCTACGAAGACAGTTCTGCCCTGCTGAATACGCCCGATTTCGTTATGCCTCCGGCGGGCAAGGGGCCGCTGAGCGGCGGCCCCTTGCAACCCCGCGCTCCAGGGGGGCTTCGCCACAGCTCTGCTATCTTCATCCGTAAGACTCGCGCTTTGCGCTCGTCTAACGGCTGAAGTCCTGGACCCCCAGCGTTTCCTGCGCGGCGTCCCTTCGGCGGCAGCTTCCCTTCGGCGCTGGGGCGCCTTCGGGCGATCTGCCGCCGGTGACGCCAATGCGCGCAAGGCTCCCGTAGCCACTACCACGCGAGGGTGCCTTTACCCATGCCCCCGTTGCGACGCATGTGCCGCCGCCAAAGCCCGCCGTCACAAGCTTCTACGCACATCACGTTGCCGTCTTTACTGGCGTTCACTCCAAGCGGCAGACCAAGCCCCATGGCGTGTTCATATCAACCAAGCACCGGCACGCATTTTTTCTTGGTCACATACTGATGACTTCAAACCATTCGTCCTTCGTCCCCCCCGTACTCGCAAGCGCAGCACAACGTACCCTGCAGGTCAAGGCTGCGGGAGATTCGCGCACATCGCATTCCCGTCGCCAGATCACCCGGAGGCGCTTTGCGCCGTAGGGAAGCTGGCGGCGAAAGGAATGCGGTGCAGGAAGAGTGGAGATAAAGGCACTGGAGCTATGCCGGGATACCGAGAGCATTGCGCGCATACGCATTCAGGCGGGCAGATCGCCCGAGGCGCGCCAGCGCCGCAGGGAAGCTGCCCGGCGTAAGAATGCGGCGCAGGAAACGTCGGGGGTTCAGGGGGCAGCGCCCCCTGAAACGCGGGGATGCAAGGGGCCATCGTTCAATGGCCCCTTGCCCGCCGGAGGCATAACGAAATCGGGCGTGGTCTACCGGGCTGGCGTGTCTTCGTAGGTGCGTGCGCATTGGAGCTACGCGCCATCCGGCCCCGCTCCGCGAGAAAGGCGTCAGCCCCTAATCATCCTGGTCCAGCATGGACGAGAAGAACGTCAGTTCTTCCGGGAACCGATTGTAGATCGTTTCCTTCACCATGCGGTTGATGGTCGACACGGTTGACGCGCTCAACACGTCGCGCAGCAGTTCCTTGCACTCTTCCATGTTGGTGCGCCGCAGGATGTGCTTGATGCCCGGTATGGCCTGCGGGGCGATGGATATGGCGTCGATCTGCATGCCCAGCAGGATGGGCAGGCAGTACGGGTCGGACGCCACCTCGCCGCACACGCATACCGATATGCCCATGCGGTGGGCCGAATCGACCACGTACTTGATGGACCGCACGATGGCCGGGTGCAGCGGCTGGTACAGGTACGAGACGTGCTTGTTGCCCCGGTCGATGCCCAGCGAATACTGGATCAGGTCGTTGGTGCCGATGCTGAAGAAGTCCACTTCCTGCGCCAGCGCCTCGGAAATCAGCACGGCGGATGGCAGCTCCACCATGATGCCCACGGGCATGTCCGGGTCGTAGGGCTGGCCCGCCGCGTCCAGTTCGGCGCGCACCTCGTTCAGGATGTGCTTGGCCTGCCGCAGTTCGTGCAGGCCCGAGATCATGGGGAACAGCAGCGACGCGGTGCCGTGCGCGCTGGCCCGCAGGATGGCCCGCAATTGCCGCCGGAACACGTCCTGATGGCGCAGGCAGAAGCGGATGGCCCGCAACCCCAGGGCCGGGTTGGGCTCTTCCAACTGGCTCTGCTCGGACAGCATCTTGTCCGCGCCCACGTCCAGCGTGCGGAACACCACCCGCCGGGGCGAAAGCAGGCTGGCCAGTTGGGAATACTCTTCGTACAGCTCTTCTTCCGTGGGCGAGGTGCGGCGGTTCAGGAAGGCGTATTCGGTGCGGTACAGGCCCACGCCGTCGCCGCCGCCGTCCAGCACCTGGGGCACCTCTTCCACCAGTTCGATGTTGGCCTGCACGTCGATGCGGTAACCGTCCAGGGTTTCCGCGGGCAGGGTGGACTGGCGGCGGATGGATTTCTGATAGTTCTCGAACTGGTACTTGAGGTCGGTGTAGTCGGCCAGTTCGCCTTCGTCCGGGTCCACCACGATGAGGCCGCGCAGGGCGTCCACGATGACCAGGTCGCCGTCGGTCACGGATTCTTCCAGCGCCGAGACGCCGACCACGGCGGGGATTTGCAGGCTGCGCGCCAGGATGCCGGTGTGCGAGGTCTTGCCGCCTTCGGCCGTGGCGAAGGACATGATCTTGACCGTGGGCAGGCCCATGGCGTCGGCCGGGGTCAGGTCGTGCGCCATGAGCACGATGCGCTCGTCCGGGGTGCGCAGGGGTTCGCTGTGCCGGCCAACCAGGCGGCCCTGGATGCGTTCGGCCACGGCGCGCACGTCCTGCACGCGCTCGCGGATGTACGGGTCTTCGATGGCCGAGAAGGCGGCGGCGATGGCTTCCACGGCCTGGTCCAGCGCCCATTCTGCGCAGATGTGGTGGTCGCGGATGCGTTGCGAGGCGGCGCGGATGAGCTTGGGGTCCTGGCAGATCATCATGTGCGAATTGATGATCGCGGCGTGGTCGCGCAGTTCGGCGGGCACGTTGTCGCGGGCGCGGGCCAGGTCGTCGCGCACGTCCGCAGCGGCCTGCTCCAGGCGGGCCACTTCCGAATCGGCCGCGCCGGGCGGGATGATCTCGAACGAGACGCTTCTGCGGCGGCGGTTGGTGAAGAACGCCTTGCCGATGGAAACGCCCGCCGAAACGGCTATGCCCTGCAGAATCTCGCGCGCCACCGGCTACTCCTCTCGAAAGCGGTTGCGGAACAAGGCGGAAAGGTGCTCCAGCGCGTGGCGCGCGTCGGCGCCCACGCCGCGCAGGGTAAGGCACGTGCCCTTGGCGGCGGCCAGGGACAGGATGTCCAGAATGCTCTTGGCGTCCACTTCCATGCCGTCCATGGCAAGAAAGATTTCCGCGCCGAACTTCTGCGCCTCCTGGGCCAGGCGGGCGGCCGGTCTGGCGTGCAGGCCCTGGTCGTTGGCCACGCACACCGTCACGGTAAGTCCTTCCTGCGTCTCTTCGATGGGTTCCAGCACGTCGTGTATCCTGTCGGCTATGGCGTAGCTATGGTTCGTGATGCAGGTGGCGGGCTAGAAGCCCCAGGGCAACGGCATCCAGTCGTCGGCCCAGGGCAGCGCGAAGGCCGCCGCAGTGGCGCAGACAACCAGAAAGATGCGCGAAACATGAAAACGGCTGACCAGCCACGAGGCCAGCAGAAGCAGCAGCGCGGACAGCGTCCAGCGCGGCGCGTGCTGGTGGTGCGGCCATATCAGCCACAACAGGCCCGCCAGCACCACGGCGTTGCACAGCTTCAGCTTTTCGCCCCAGTTGATGAGGTCCCACTGCTTCAGCCGTTGCAGCACCTTCAGCCCTTCGCGCAGGCCCGCCGCGAAGGTGAACAGCTTGAATACCTGCAGCGAGACGAACAGCATCAGGCTCCATAAAAACGCCGCGCCGTTGTTGCCGGAAACCACCAGCGCGCAGGTGGTCAGCGACCAGAACACCAGCATGCTGCCGCCGAACACCGAATCGCCGATGGCCGACAGGGTGTACACGGTGGTGTCCTTCAGGCCGCGCAGCACGTCCGCCGGAAAGGTGCCGCGCGCGATGCGCGCCTCCAGCGAAAGGAACGTGCCCACCAGCAGCGGCGCCCAGAACGGGTGGGTGTTGAAGTGCCGCAGGTAGCGCTTGCGCGCCTCGCGCCGGGCGCGCGGGTCCGGGTAGATGGCGGCAAGGCCCGGCTCCATGGCGAACACGATGCCGATGTTCTGGTGCCCCCGCGTGTTGAACGCCGCGCCGATGAGATACGACCGCAGAAAGCACAGCAGCAGTGTCTTGGCGTCGGGCATGGCGGATGCGGGCGTGGGCATGGGGCACCGTGGCAAGGCCGCTGTCGCGCAGTGGCGCAGTCGCGTTGTCGGGTTGTCGCGTGTCGTGTTCGGGGCCGGTGTGCGCTGTCAAAGGCCGGGGCCGCGTGCGGGCGTCAGCGTGCGTCTTGCAGCAGCTTGTAGATGTCCTTCACCGTCCAGCCCCGGGTGGCCTCGTGGGCACGCCGGGCCAGTTCGCGCGGCTTCTCGCCGGGGGCGGCTTTCGCCTCGGCTGCCAGCAGGGCCAGCACCTCGTCGCGCGGGGTGGCGGTCACGGATTCCGGCGGACCAATGACTACCGTGATTTCTCCAAGCAATTCGCGGTTCAGCTGCGCCCTGTTTTCCAACCGTAGAAGGATAAACTCCTCGTGGGGCTTGGTCAATTCCCGCGCGATACAGCACTCGCGCGGACCCAGCGCGGCGTAGGCGGCGTCCAGCGTATCGGCCAGCCTGTCCTTGCGTTCGAAAAAGACCAGGGTGGTGCGCACGGCGGCGTATTCCGAGAACAGTTTTTCCACGTCCGACCGCTTGCGCGGCGGAAAGCCCAGAAAGGTGAACGGCTGCGGGGCGATGCCGCTGCCCGCCAGCGCCGTGACCGGGGCCGAGGGGCCGGGCAGCACGGAAACGTCGATGCCCTCTGCCCGGCAGGCGCGCACCAGCCGGAAGCCGGGGTCGGCCATGAGCGGCATGCCCGCGTCGGAAATGAGGGCGATGCGCGCCCCGGCGCGCAGTTCGTCGAGGATGCGCGGCAGGCGCTCTTCCTCGTTGTGGTCGTGAAAGCTCATGAATCGCTGGGCGGTCATGCCGCACCGGGCAAACAGCTGCCCGGCGCGCCGGGTGTCCTCGGCCAGCACCAGCGCGGCTTCGGTCAGCACTTCGCGGGCGCGGGGGGAAAGGTCACCAGGGTTGCCAAGCGGGGTCGCCACCACCCAGAGACGCGGTGAGGTCGAAGGCATGGGGGTAGTGCTCCAGCGTCAGGGTTGCCCCGTCGTGCACCACGCACACGAGGTCGAAACGGCACGCCTTGTCCCAGGCGTCGTGGGCGGCCAGATACTGCCGGGCGGCGCGCACCAGCTTGCCGCGCTTGGCCGGGGTCAGCGCCTCGTCGGGCCGGGCGGGGCCGTTGGCGGCGCGGGTCTTCACTTCCACGAAGACCAACGTGCCCCGGTCGTCGCAGACGATGTCCAGTTCAAGGCCGCCGTGCCGCCAGTTGCGGGCCAGCACCCGCAGGCCGCGTTCGGCCAGCAGGCGGGCCGCCGCCTCCTCGCCCCGAGCGCCAATGGCTGCATTGTCGGCGGCAGTGGCGGTGGCGGATGGCGCAGCCGGGACGGAACGGGACGGGGGCGGGGTCATAGCAGCGATCCCTGGGTTTGCCCGGCTTCCGGGCGCACCCCGCGAAAGGTGGCCCGGTGCTGCGGGCAGGGACCAAGATCGGCGATGGCAGCCATGTGCTCCGCCGTGCCGTAGCCCTTGTGCAGGGCAAGGCCGTAGCCGGGAAAGCGCTGGTCCAGGGCGACCATGAGCCGGTCGCGGAATGTCTTTGCAAGGATGGACGCGGCGGACACGGCAGGGATCAGCGCGTCGCCGCCGATCACGGCGCGTTGCGCGGGCGCGGGGCACGCGGGGGCCGGGGGAGCTGCACGGGCAGGGCATGGGGCCTGCCCCGCGAACACTGCGGCGGGGATGGTCTTGTCGCCGTCAATGATCAGCGGGAGCAACGGCCGCTGCGCCAGGTCGAAACCGGCGGCGGCCCCGCCGGGTCGAAGGGCGCGCACGGCGCGCCACATGGCGTGGAAGGTGGCCTGCAAGATGTTGATGCGCTCTATGTCGCGCGGCCAGACCACGCCCAGGCCCCAGGCCACGGCATGTTCGCGGATGCGCGGGGCCAGGGCCTCGCGTTTCGCGGCGGTGAGCTTTTTGGAATCGGTCAGCCCGGCAAGGGCGGGCAGCAGGGCGGCCAGGGCGGCCGCGTCGGCGTGGGGGGGCAGGATGACGGCGGCGGCCACCACCGGTCCGGCAAGGCAGCCGCGCCCGGCCTCGTCGATCCCTATGTAGGGGACGGCGGGGTGCACCGGCGCCACATCCGCCAGCAGGGTCTGGCGCATGCCGGACGCCCCGCGCGAAGTGCGCGCGCGGGGGGCGCTGGCGCGGCGGGCGGGCGGTGACATGCGGCCTCCTGCGGATGCGGTACAGGTGGAACGGGCCGAATACGAGGCAGTGAGGGCGGCGGGGAGTTCCGCCGCGCCAACGAAAAAAGGGGGGACCGGCATGCCGGACCCCCCTCGCATGAAGCGGTCTGGCCTAGAAGCGGTTCTTGGGCTTGATGCGGGCAGCCTTACCCTTCAGGTCGCGCAGGTAGTACAGGCGGCTGCGGCGGACGCGGCCTTCGGTCACCAGCTCGACGCGGTCGATGAAGGGGGAGTGCAGGGGGAACACGCGTTCCACGCCCACGCCGTCGGACACCTTGCGCACGGTGAACGTGCCGCCGGTGGTGCCGCGGTGGATGCGGATGACGTTGCCCTGGAACACCTGGATGCGTTCCTTTTCGCCTTCCACGATGCGCAGGTGCACCTTCACGTTGTCGCCCGACTTGAACTTGGGCAGGTCGAAACGCAGGTGTTCGCCTTCGATTTTCTTGATGATATTCATGCTCGTGTCTCCCTTGGACCGGAGTTTTTCGCTATCGTGGGTTCGTCGGTTCCGCCTAATAGCAGTCGCCGAGAATCCTGTCCATGATGATGGCGGCGGCGGTACGCACCGAAAGGTGGTTGTACCCGTCCATCCAGCGGACGGGCCGCATGGTGCCGTCGCACGCCGCCACGAGATGTGGCGACAGGCCGTGCCCCGTGCCGAAAAGCAGCAGCACCGGGCGTTGCGCGAGGGCCGATCGCACCTGACCCATGGTCATGTCGCCCGCGCCGCGCGCGCTGGTTGCGATAACCAGGGGGCGCTGGCCCGTGCGGCGGGTGATGTCGTCCACCGCGTCCTGCACCGTATCGACGCCGCGCACCAGCCCCAGCGCCTCGCCCCTGTCGGGGTTTGCCGCAAGGCCCGGACCCTCCGTCCAGTGCCGGAGAATGCCGTCGAGCAGTCGCCGTTGATCTTCGATGGGGGTTACGATGTAATACCCGCCGAGACCATACGTGCAGGAACAGCGGCCTATATCGTGTATGTCGAGGTTTGTCAAAGACACCGCCACCGATTTTTTTTCCTTGTTCAGGACGGGGTAGTGCACCAGTGCGCAATGCAGGTTGCGGCCGGGCCGTTCCACCGTCTCCGCCGCCTGGCGGCGCAGGAAGGACATGTCGGTTTCGGTCAGCGGGGCATCCGGCAGAAGCTCGGGCCGCAGGCGCAGGGTGGCCGCCAGCGACTGTTCGCGCCGCCACGCGGCGATGCGTCCGTGGTCGCCCGAGCGCAGCACCTCGGGCACGGGCAGGCCCTCGAACACTTCCGGCCGGGTGTAGTGGGGGTATTCCAGCAGCCCGTCGGAAAAGCTCTCGTCCTCGCCCGACTCCTCCTTGCCCATGAAGCCGGGCACCAGGCGCGCCACGGCCTCGATGACGTTCAGCGCCGCCGTCTCGCCGCCGTTGAGCACAAAGTCGCCCACGCACACCGGCTCGATGGCGAACAGTTCCTCGATGCGGGCGTCGAACCCCTCGTAGCGGCCGCACAGGATGGTCACGCGCTCTTCGCGCGCCAGTTCGCGGGCCATCTGCTGGGTGAAGCGGCGGCCGCGCGGGGCCATCATCAGGATGCGGCCAAGGGGTGCCTGTTCCTGGGCTGCGCGCAGGGTGGCGGCCAGCGGTTCCGGCAGCATGACCATGCCGGGGCCGCCGCCGTAGGGGCGGTCGTCCACGGTGCGGTGGCGGTCGGTGGTGGCGTCGCGCGGGTTGCGGAACGAAAAGTTCACGGTGCCCGACTCGCGCGCCTTGGCCATGAGCCCGGCGGACAGGGGCGAGTCGAAGAATTCCGGGAACAGGGTGACGAGGGTGAAGTGCATGGCGGCGCGCCGCGACCGGCTGGGTGAAAGGGTGTGCGGCGCGCAGGCCGATGGCGTATGAAGAAGGGCGGGCGACGATGTGCCGGGCCGTTGGGGTCGGTGAGGCCGCGAGAGCGTTGGCCTCCGGAACCAAGGGGCAAGGGCTACCCGTCGGCGCGCGGTTCCGCGGGCTCTTCGGATTCGCCAGCCGCCGACTTGGTCGGAGCCTCAAGGTACAGTTCGATCAGCCCCGGCGGCGGGGTGATGCGCACCTCGCCCGCGTCCAGGTCGATGGACGCCACGAATTCTTCCACGGCGGGCAGCAGCACTTCCTTGCCGTCCGGGGTGCGGATGGACCACACCTCCTGGCCGCCGGGCATCTGCACGTCGTCGAGGGTGCCGAGCGGTGCGTCCGTGTCGTGCAGCACCACACGCAGACCGAGCAGCTCGTGCAGGTACACCTCGTCCTCGTCGGGGGCGGGCAGGCGGTCCTTGGGCACCAGCACGTGCATGCCGCGCAGCGTTTCCGCCGCGCTGCGGTCGGCGATGCCCTCGAACAGCACCAGCGGGCGGCCCTGGTGCCGCCGCACCGCCGCCACCGTGTGGGGGCGGGGCGCGCCGCGTCCGGGGCGCAGCCACAGCGTGCCGCGCAGAAGGTCGGGCGAATCGGCCCAGAAATCCACGCCCACTTCGCCGCGCAGGCCGTGTGGCCTGCCGACGAGGCCGATTTCGATGTAGGTGTCGTCGCTCATGTGGACCCGTGCATGATGAGAGGGGTGACAGGTGATGCGGCCCGCGCGGGTTACGGCCGCCCAAGCGACAAGAGCCCTTCGGCTTGCGCGTCCGGGCTAGTCGTTTCAATGGGAGGCTGCTGTCGCGTGTCCGCTGCGCAACGGAGCACATCGGCGCACCATGGCGCGCCGATGCAGGCGGCTACTCGAGGATTTCGAGCACGGAACGCTTGCGCGCCTTGGTGGAAGCCGCGCCCAGTATGGTGCGCATGGCGCGCGCCGTGCGGCCCTGCTTGCCGATGACCTTGCCGAGGTCTTCCTTCGCTACCTTCAATTCGAGAACGGACGTCTGTTCGCCCTCGACCTCTGTCACATGCACGTCTTCCGGCTTGTCGACGAGGGATCTCGCGATGTATTCGACCAGTTCCTTCAGCATGGCCACCTCCACAGGATGTTCCGCAGGATTACAGCTTCCGGCGAGGCGCCTCGGTGACGGGTGCCGGGTTACCGGCGCCGAACTACCCGGCCTGCTTCTTGAGCAGGGCGCGGACGGTGTCGGTGGGCTCGGCGCCCTGGTCCAGCCACTTCTGCACCTTTGCGGTGTCGATCTTCACTTCAGCAGGGTTCACCATGGGGTTGTAGAAGCCCAGGAATTCCAGCGGACGGCCGTCGCGGCGAGCAGCGCTGTTGACGGCGACGATCCGGTAGAAGGCACGCTTCTTGTTGCCCATGCGGGCGAGTCTCAGCTTCACGGACATGGTTTGGTCTCCAACTAGTCTGTGTATAGTATGGTATCTCGGGAAAAGCGCAAGTGGGCGAGAATTCCCACGCGGCAACTTTTCGTCCTCAGCGCTTCTTGCTCTTGTTGCGTTGCTGCTTGCGCAGCTGCTTCTTTTTCTTGAGCGCGGTCTTGGAAAGGGAACCCGGCCCGCCGGGTGCGGCGTCGCCGCCTTCAGCGCCGGGCATGCCCGGCATTCCCGGCATGCCGCCGAGTCCGCCCATGCCGCCCAGTCCACCCATTCCCCCAAGGCCGCCCATGCCGCCCATTCCGGGCAGCTTGGGCATGCGCGGCATCTTTCCGGCCTGCGCGGGTTTGCCCCCGCCCATGACCTTTTTCATCATCTCGCGCATCTGCTCGAAATTCTTGATCAGCTGATTCACGTCCTGCACGGTGGTGCCGGAACCCATGGCGATGCGCTGACGGCGGCTGCCGTTGAGCACCTTGGGGTTGCGGCGCTCCTGCATGGTCATGGAGTTGATGATGGCCTCTACCCGGCCCATTTCCTTTTCCGGCACGTTCATCTCGCCCAGCTTTTCGCGCAGCGCGCCCATGCCGGGAATCAGCTTCAGGATGCCTTCCAGCGAACCGAGTTTTTTCAGTCGGCGCATCTGGGTGCGGAAGTCCTCCAGGTCGAATTCCGCCTTCTGGAACTTGCGGCCCAGTTCCTCGGCTTCTTCGGCCTTGATGGTGGACTGCGCCTTCTCGATGAGCGTCATCACGTCGCCCATGCCGAGAATGCGGCCCGCCACGCGGTCGGGGTGGAAGACCTCGATGTCCGAGAGCTTCTCGCCCATGCCCACGAATTTCACCGGCTTGCCGGTGACCGAGCGGATGGACAGGGCCGCGCCGCCGCGGGCGTCGCCATCCATCTTGGTGAGCACGACGCCGGAAATGTCGAGCGCGGCGTTGAACGATTCGGCAACCGTCACCGCGTCCTGGCCGGTCATGGCGTCGGCCACGAACAGAATTTCTTGCGGCTCGACGCGGCCCTTGATGGAGACCAGCTCCTGCATCAGGGTTTCGTCGATGTGCAGACGGCCCGCGGTGTCCACGATGACCACGTTGCACTGCTTTTCGCGCGCGTCTTCCACGGCGGCCGCGGCGATGTCCACCGGGTTCATGCCGGGGGCCGAGGGATAGGCCGGGATGTCGAGCTGCTTGGCCAGCGTGTGCAACTGGTCGATGGCCGCCGGTCGGTACACGTCGGCGGGGGCCAGGTACGGGCGCATCTTCTGCTTGCGCAGCAGGTTGGCGAGCTTGGCCGACGAGGTCGTCTTGCCCGAGCCCTGCAGGCCCACCATCATGATGACGTAGGGCTGCTTGCCGCGCAGGTCGAGCTGGGTTGTGCCGCCGCCCAGCAGTTCGACCAGTTCGTCGTGGACGATCTTCACCACCTGCTGGGCAGGGGTAAGGCTTTTCAGCACGTCCTGGCCAAGGCAGCGTTCGCGCACCCGTTCGATGAAGTCGCGGACGACCTTGAAGTTGACGTCGGCTTCCAGCAGCGCCAGACGCACCTCGCGAAGGCCATCCTGGATGTTGGCTTCGTCGAGGCGGCCCGTGCCGCTGAATTTCCGGAAAACTCCTGTCAGCCTGTCCGAGAGACTATCGAACATGAATACCCCGTCCGGCAAATATCGTAAGAGGAGGTTCGGTACATGGGTTTGGGGGGGAAGTCAAGGATGTGGGTGGTGGGAAGGGAGGGGAAGGGGCAGGGGGGAAGGGGAATGGGAAGTGTTGTGCGCGATTGGATGCGGTTTCTACGAAGGCCGTTGAGCGCGGTTGATTACGCTCGATTTCGTTATGCCTCCGGCGGGCAAGGGGCCATTAAGCGATGGCCCCTTGCATCCCCGCGCTTCAGGGGGCGCTGCACCCTGAAGCCCCGACGTATCCTGCGCGGCGTTCCTTCGACGGCAGCTTCCCTCCGGCGCTGTGCGCCTTCGGGCGATCTGCCGCCGGGAACGCCAATGCGCGCTGTGCTCCCGCTGGCCCGGCCAAGCGAGGGTGCCTTTATCAGCGGGCATCCTGCACCGCATTCCTCGCCGGGCAGCTACCCTCGGCCAAGGCGCCTTCGGGTGATCTGCCCGGCGGAATGCGATGTGCGCCAATCTCTCGCAGCCTTGGGCAACAGTGTGAGTTGTACCTGTTCCGTCGGTTGGTTTGTGGTGCGCTTGAGGACAAGGGAAGGGGTGCGGTGCGAGTAATTTTGAGCGGGCGGTATGTGTCTGATCAGGATGCGCATCGACGATAGGTTGGTATGAACGCCCCAATGAAGCTTGATCTGTCGTTTGGTGTAGCGCCAGACGGACAACGGCGGGCGTGATGTGCGTAGAAGCGTGTGACGCCGGGCTTTGGCGGCGGCACATGCGTCGCAACGGGGGCGGAGGTAAAGGTGCCCTAGTGCGGTAGTGGCAACGGGAGTTGCGTGCGCATGCGCATTCAGCCGGGCAGATCGCCCGAGGCGCGCCAGCGCCGCAGGGAAGCTGCCCGGCGCAAGAATGCGGCGCAGGATGTGCCGGGGGTCCAGGGGAGGCGAAGCCCCCTGGAACGCGGGGATGCAAGGGGCCATCGTTCAATGGCCCCTTGCCCGTCGGAGTCATAACGAAATCGAGCGTGGGCAAAGGGGCAGAACTGTCTTCGTAGAAGCCGGGTGCAACCGCGCACCACGCCCCCATCCCCACCCGCCAACAACAATAAAGAGAGGCTGCACCCATCAGGATACGGCCTCTCTTTTCTTGCTCTTACTCTGAATCTGAATCTTCGCGGCGTCAGCCGCTACCCCTTGATGGCCCTTCTGAACCCTTCCTCCGACCTCGCAATCACATCCTCGCCCACGCAGAAGGTCAGCCGGAAATGCCCCGGACCGCCGAAGCCGGAACCGGGCACGGCCAGCACCTTCTCTTCCATCAGCCGGTTGACGAATTTCACGTCGTCGCCGCCGGGGGCCTTGGGGAAGAAGTAGAACGCCCCGGCGGGCATCTGGAATTCGTACCCCGCGTCGCGCAGGATGCGCGCCATGAGGTCGCGGCGGCGGGCGTAGATGCCCGCGTCCACCTGCGAGCCCAGCGCTTTCGCCATCAGGTGCTGGCCCACGGCGGGCGGGTTCACGAAGCCGAGGATGCGGTTGGTCAGCAGCAGCGCGCCCATCAGTATGGCGCGGCCTTCCATCAGCGGCGAAAGGGCGATGTAGCCCAGCCGCTCGCCCGCCAGCGAAAGGTTCTTGGAGAACGAGCTGATAACCACCGAGTGCTGGTACAGGGGCAGCAGCGAGGGCACCTCGTCGCCGTCGTAGGACAGGAAGCGGTACGGCTCGTCCGAGATCAGGAAGATGGGCCGCCCGTGCTTTTGCGATGCGCGGCCCAGCGCCGCCGCCAGTTCGGTCAGTTCCGCCCGGTTGTAGATGACCCCGGTGGGGTTGTTGGGCGAATTGACGATGAGCGCGCGCGTCTTCGGCCCGATGGCGGCCTCTATGGCGGCCACGTCCAGCGCGAAGGTGTCGGGCTTCGAGGGCACGGTGCGGAAAGCGCCGCCGTGGTTGGCCACGTAGAAGCCGTATTCCACGAAAAACGGCGCAACGGACAGCACCTCGTCGCCGGGTTCCAGCACCGCGCGCAGGAAGGCGTTCAGCCCGCCCGCCGCGCCGCAGGTGAGCACCACGTCGTCGGCGGTCAGGTCCACGCCCTGTTCCCGCGAAAGATGCGCGGCCAGCTTGGCGCGCGCCCATGGGTAGCCGCCGTTGGGCATGTACCCGAAGGCGAAGGGCTCGCCCGCGTGGTCGGCCAGTTCGCGCAGGGCCTGGCCCACGGCGGGCGGGGCGGGCAGGTCGGGGTTGCCCAGGCTGAAGTCGCACACGGCCTCTTCGCCGTACTGCTGCTTGAGGGCTATGCCCGCCTCGAACATCTTGCGAATCCACGACGAACGTTCAAGGTACCCGGAAATCTGCTGGGAGATGAGCGACATGATGATGACCTCGGCGGTTGATCGATGCTGCGGGCGATTCCGTGCGCGTGGCGCGCGGAGGGTCGGGAAACGGCGCGGGGGAGGCGACGCAACGCGCGTCGGCCTCCCCCGGCATGTCATGAACTAGAAAACCGAATTCGCGTCCAGCCGCAGGCGGTTGATGCGCACCCGCCGCAACTCCTTCTGCACTTCCAGTTGCAGCTTGCGCTGGCGCGCCTGGTGGATTTCCTGCGCGAAGCAGATGCCCTCGTCGGGGCGCTCCGTCTCGCACAGGCGGCGCACGTCGGCCTCGCAGGCGCGGCGTTCCTCTTCGAGCAGGGCCATCTGGGCCTCCAACTCGGGGATGCTATTCGGCAATGATGCGTCGTCGAGCAGGCTTGGCGCCTTCATTCTTCTGCTCCTGGGGCTTGCGCGGGGCGTTTTCGGGCGAGGGCAGGCCGTTGTACAGCGCCCAGAAGCCCGGCATCAGCTCGGTCACGTTGCCGGGGTTGGACAGGTGCAAGCCGGGGCGCAGCAGCGCGCCCAGCGCCAGGCCGAACGTCCAGTGCACGGTGGGGCTGGCCCACGGCGCGCCGTTGGCCGGGGCGCGGGAACCGGCGGGCACCACGGCGCGCAGCATGGGCTGGCCCGGGTCCTGCGTGCTTTCCGCGTCTTCCGCGATGGGGGCCAGCGAAAAGCCCAGTTGCGCGACAAAGCTTTCCACCGTCACGGCGTCCAGCCCTTCGGGCATGCGCGGGGCGGGCACGGCTTCCACCTTGGCCGCGCGCGCAGTGGCGGCGGCAAGGGCCAGCGCCAGCGGGGCGTAGTCCAAGGGCAGGGTGGATGCGTCCAGCGGGGCGGTGGGCGCGGGCGCGCCGTGCACCGAAGGCTTGGTCAGCGGCTTGGCGGCCACGCCCTTGGCGTCGACGGTGACGTTGAGCCCGGAGGCACGCAGCAGGTCCAGCACCTGGGCGGCGTGGGGCTGCGTGGCGTCCCACGTGCCGGAAAGGCGGGCCTCGCCGCCGGTGAAGGCGGGCATGGCCAGCACCACGGCGGCCACCAGCGGGTCGATGCCCATGGCCGTAGCCTTGGGCAGGCGCAGCTTGGCGGCCGGAACAGGAGTGACGCGCACCGACAGGGCGGCGTCGCCGGTTTCGCCCAGCGTGGCGACGTCGGCCTTGCAGGCGCGCAGCAGCGGCAGCACTTCCGCGATGCAGTCACCAGCCGAGGGGTGGGCGGCGCAGTGCAGGGTGATGGCGGCGTTCCAGAACGGGGCGGCCAGCAGCAGCGCGGTCAGCGCGTCGGCGGGCAGTTCGGCCGGAATGCGCACCTCGTCGGGCAGCACGCCGGAACATTCCAGGCGCACCGGCAGGCCGGACGACTTGGGCACCACGGGGGCCAGGCGCGCGCCAAGCTGCGGCAGGAACTGGCGCAGGGCGGTGGTGTCGGCCATCTTCAGGGCCGGGCCGCCGGTGAACTTGACCTTGCCGACGGCGCCAAGGGACAGCGCGGCCAGCAGGTGGAAATTCAGGGAATCGTCGCCCGCGTAGATGACCTTGTCGGTGAAGTCCAGCGGGTCGCCGCCCTTGCTGCGCACGATGGCGTCGCCTTCCCACGAGAGATGCGCACCCGCCTGGTTCAGCGCCTTCACGGCGTCGATCAGGTGGTCGCCCAGCATGGCACCTTCAAGGGTGGCCTCCGCCCCGGCGGCGGCGGCAAGCGCCACCCACAGCCGGGTGGGGCGCGACGCCAGCGGGCCATATATATTGATGGAGACGGGGCGGCGCGGCGGGGCCAGGTTGAAGCTGGGGCGCACTTCGCCTTCGGGGCTGCGTTCCTGGATTTCCACTTCCTGGAGCAGGGCGAACAACTGGCGCACGAAGCGCGGGTCGCGGCTGACGCGCGCGGCGGCGGCTTCCCACGCCTCGCGCAGCTGCTTTTCGGCCACGGTGTCGCGCGCGGGGGCGGAGGACACGCCGGGGCGGCGGCTGCCGCGCACCTTCTGGAAGAGGCGGGCGCGCTTGGCCAGCAGGCGGATGATGTCCTTGTCGATGTCCATGATGGATTCGACCAGCGACTGGCCGGACGGGGGGCGGCCCTGTCCGGAACGGGGGGAACGGGCGAACTGCCCGTCTTTATCGGTACGCGCGGGGCGGTCGGAGCGTGCGGGGCGGTCGGGGCGTTCGGAACGGGGGGCGCGTTCGGAACGGCTCTCGGCATCCCGTTCCGGGCGGCCGGCCGGGGAATCGTTGGTGTCGTGCATTGGGGAACCTGTGTTGGGATGGTGATGTGGCGTACCACCTAGCCCGAAACGTGCGGTTCGGCAAGTGGCAAGGCCGTGGGGCGGGCGCGCCCGAAGGCGGGGAGGGGGCGGGAGGGACGCGGCGGGCCACCCCGTCCACCCTGTCCACCCTGCACATGTGGGCCGCCGCGCCGTTCTCCGAACTGCGGCCGGACATGGGCGGCGATGCAACCGTACCGCGTCACCTGCTTGGGACAGCGCGCACATGCCCACCATGTCGGAGCAAATGTTGTCATTGCCACTCGTTGCGTGGGCGCAGCTCCGCCCCGCGCGAAAACGGGGGGCGGTTCAGTGACGTTTTGATGGCATGCGCATACCGTCACAAGGTCGCCGACAGGATGACGCCGGGATATGTAACTGCTTGTTCGCACAGTCATAGGCACGCAGGCCGGTCCGGAAACGGGGCGATCCTGCATCGCCGGAAACCCGTTCCGGGTGGTCTTTCGTGAAAAAAGGGATAAAAGGCCGCAAAACGGCGGCGGACGGTCTTGAAACTCTGCCTGCTTCACGATACACCGCAAGGGGCAGTGCGGCGGGGTGGCCCCCATCCTGTGGTGGCAACATGTCGGAATGTTCAAATAAATCGCGGAAAAACAGTATGATGGCGTATCCTTGTGAAGGGTTTGAACAAGTTGCTTGACACTCTCGGGCCACATTGTTAAATCGGTCACAAGCAACACGATCAGGCCGCAGAGGGCGATGCAGTCCGAAAAGGCAGGCTCCCGAACCTGCTTTTTCAGCCTCCATCGACATGATGGTGGGATCCGCATGGGTTGAGGCTGACAAGGTATAACCCCTTAATTCGCTGAGTTGGAGGATAAGGTATGCCGACTTATGTTGATCCGTCCAAGTGTGACGGCTGCAAGGGTGGCGAAAAGACCGCTTGCATGTACATCTGCCCCAACGACCTCATGATCCTCGACCCCGAGGCCATGAAGGCCTACAACCAGGAGCCCGAAGCCTGCTGGGAATGCTACTCCTGCGTGAAGATCTGCCCCCAGGGCGCCATCACGGCCCGCCCCTACGCCGACTTCGCGCCCATGGGCGGCACCTGCATCCCCTTGCGCTCGGCCGACTCCATCATGTGGACCGTCAAGTTCCGCAACGGGAATGTGAAGCGCTTCAAGTTCCCCATTCGTACCACCCCTGAAGGCTCGATCAAGCCCTTCGACGGCAAGCCCGAAGCTGGCGACCTCGAAAATGAACTGCTGTTCACCGAGACCGCCCTCATCGCTCCCAAGGTTGCCCTTGGCGAAAAGGCCGCGATCTCTGACTCTGATCTGAGCCAGTGCTGGTATGAAACCGGTTGCGAAGGCGGCAACCGCTAGTCCGGAACCCACCGCAAGTCATTGCGATAAGGAGATTTAGCTATGCCGATGATTCCCGTTAAGGAACAGGCGAAGGGTGTGGCCATCGCCGATCCCATCGTGAAGGAACATGACGTCGACATCCTCATCGTCGGCGGTGGTATGGGCTCCTGCGGCACCGCGTTCGAAGTCGTGCGCTGGGCTGACAAGTACGCCCCCGACCTGAAGATCATGCTGCTGGACAAGGCCACCCTCGAGCGCTCCGGCGCCGTGGCGCAGGGCCTGTCGGCCATCAACACGTACCTCGGCAAGAACCCCGCCGACGACTACGTGCGCATGGTCCGCACCGACCTCATGGGCCTCGTGCGCGAAGACCTTATCTTCGACCTTGGCCGTCACGTTGACGACTCCGTGCACCTGTTCGAAGAGTGGGGCCTGCCCTGCTGGATCAAGGACGAACACGGCCACAACCTCGACGGCGCCCAGGCCAAGGCCGCCGGCAAGTCGCTGCGCAACGGCGACGACCCCGTGCGTTCCGGCCGCTGGCAGATCATGATCAACGGCGAATCGTACAAGTGCATCGTGGCGGAAGCCGCGAAGAACGCCCTTGGCGAAGCCCGCATCATGGAACGCATCTTCATCGTGAAGCTGCTGCTCGACGCCAACACCGAAAACCGCATCGCCGGCGCCGTGGGCTTCAACCTGCGCGAAAACGAAGTGCACATCTTCCGCACCAACGCGATGATGGTTGCCTGCGGCGGCGCGGTGAACGTGTACAAGCCCCGCTCCACTGGTGAAGGCATGGGCCGCGCCTGGTACCCCGTGTGGAACGCCGGTTCGACCTACACCATGTGTGCCCAGGTCGGCGCCGAAATGACCATGATGGAAAACCGCTTCGTGCCCGCCCGCTTCAAGGACGGTTACGGCCCGGTCGGCGCGTGGTTCCTGCTGTTCAAGGCGAAGGCCACCAACTACAAGGGTGAAGACTACTGCGCCACCAACCGCGCGATGCTGAAGCCCTACGAAGATCGCGGCTACGCCAAGGGCCACGTCATCCCGACCTGCCTGCGTAACCACATGATGCTTCGCGAAATGCGCGAAGGTCGCGGTCCCATCTACATGGACACCAAGACCGCCCTGCAGACCACCTTCGCCAGCATGACCCCCGAGCAGCAGAAGCACCTCGAGTCCGAAGCCTGGGAAGACTTCCTCGACATGTGCGTGGGTCAGGCCAACCTGTGGGCCTGCATGAACATCCAGCCCGAAGAACGCGGCTCGGAAATCATGCCCACCGAACCTTACCTGCTCGGCTCGCACTCCGGCTGCTGCGGCATCTGGGTGTCCGGTCCCGACGAAGCCTGGGTGCCCGAAGACTACAAGGTGCGCGCGGACAACGGCAAGGTCTACAACCGCATGACCACCGTGATGGGCCTGTGGACCTGCGCTGACGGCGTCGGCGCTTCCGGCCACAAGTTCTCCTCCGGTTCGCACGCCGAAGGCCGTATCTGCGGCAAGCAGATGGTCCGCTGGTGCATCGACCACAAGGGCTTCAAGCCCGCCATCAAGGAAACGGCCGAAGAGCTGAAGCAGCTCATCTACCGTCCTTACTTCAACTACCTGGCTGGCAAGGACGCCTCCACCGACCCGGTGGTGAACCCGACCTACATCAGCCCCAAGAACTTCATGATGCGCCTCGTGAAGTGCACCGACGAATACGGCGGTGGTTGCGGTACCTACTACACCACCTCCGCTGCGGCGCTCGACACTGGCTTCGCGCTCATGGACATGCTGGAAGAAGACTCCCTCAAGCTGGCCGCTCGCGACCTGCACGAACTGCTGCGCTGCTGGGAAAACTACCACCGTCTGTGGACCGTGCGCCTGCACATGCAGCACATCCGCTTCCGCGAAGAGTCCCGTTACCCCGGCTTCTACTACCGTGCCGACTTCATGGGCCTCGACGACTCCAAGTGGAAGTGCTTCGTGAACTCGAAGCATGATCCCAAGAAGGGCGAAACGAAGATCTTCAAGAAGCCCTACTACCAGATCATTCCCACCGAATAGGTGAGCTTCAGGGGCGGTTGCGGCAAGCCGCAACCGCCCCTTTCTCCTTTCACCCGGACGGCCTAAGCCGGGGCAGTAAGCATGCCTTATTGTCTGGGCTTAGGCCGTTTTGACGAAGGCCCGATAAACTGTAGGGAGGATAGCGAGAATGTCGAACTCCATACTCGTCGTCGGAGGCGGTTTCAGCGGACTTACGGCCGCCATTGAAGCCGCGGAAGTCGGCTATGAAGTGTACATCGTCGAGAAAACACCGTTTCTTGGCGGGCGGGTTGCGCAGCTTAACAAATATTTCCCCAAGCTTTGCCCTCCCTCCTGCGGCCTGGAAATCCAGTTCCAGCGCATCAAGAAGAACCCGCGCATCAAGTTCTTCACCCAGGCGGAAGTGACCGCCGTGTCCGGCGAAGCCGGCAACTACACCGTCAAGGTGCACATTGAGCCGCGCGGCACCGTGCCGAGCAGCGCCGACCTTTCCCTGCTCGCCTCCTCCCTTGAAAGCGACGTGGACAACGAGTTCGAACTGGGCCTCGCAAAGCGCAAGCCGCTGTACATGAGCGTGCCGTTCGCCTTCCCCAGCCGCTTCGTGCTCGACAAGGCCGCGCTCTCCCGCGCCGACGAACTGAAGGTCGGCAAGAGCGCGTTCTGCGACATGAACGAAGCCCCGCGCGACATCGAGCTGAACGTGGGCAGCGTCGTCATCGCCACCGGCTGGAAGCCCTACGACGTGACCAGGCTGTCCAACCTTGGCGCGGGCAAGTTCGCCAACTGCGTGTCCAACATGCAGCTCGAGCGCCTGGCCTCGGCCAGCGGCCCCACCGCCGGGCAGATCAAGCGCCCCTCCGACGGCAAGGCCCCCAAGAAGGTGGCCTTCGTGCAGTGTGCGGGCTCGCGCGACCAGAACCACCTGAACTACTGTTCCTACATTTGCTGCATGGCCTCCCTCAAGCAGGCCCTGTACGTGCGCGAGCAGTTCCCCGACGCGGAAGTGACGGTGTACTACATCGACCTGCGCACCCCGGGCCGCTATGACAAGTTCCTGCGCAAGGTGAAGGCCGACGAGAAGATCGCCCTGGTCAAGGGCAAGGTCGCGGGCGTCGAGGAAGACGCCGCCACCGGCGACGTCATCGTCGAGGTGGAAGACGCGGTGAAGGGCGAAAAGCGCAAGCACCGCTACGACCTCGTCGTGCTGGCCACCGGCATGCAGCCCAGCCTCGCGGGCCAGAAGCTGCCCTTCGACGTGCCCGTGGACGAGGAAGGCTTCATCGTCGGCGGCGAGGAAAAGGGCATCTTTGCCGCCGGGTGCGCCCAGAAGCCGCTCGACGTGATGCGTACCGCCCAGTCCGGCACCAGCGCGGCCCTGAAGGCGATTCAAACGGTGAGAGGGAGGTAATACAGAATGGCCACCAAAATTGGCGTCTATTTCGACCAGTCGAGCATCGGCGGCGGTCTCGACCTTGAGTCCCTTGCCGATACTGTGGGCGGCAAATGGGGCGATCTCACGCCGGTCTGCAAGGTCTTTCCCGTCCTTGCCGACAAGAAGGCCCGTGACGAGATCATCGCCGACATCGAGGAAGAAGGCCTGGACGGCGTGCTGCTGTGCGGCGCTTCCCCCCGCGTCGACTGGGACCTCTACGAATTCGAGGGCGTGCTGGTCGACCGCGTGAACCTGCGCGAGCAGGGCGTGCTTTCCTACAAGAACCCCGACGGTTCGCTGCCCGACCCCGAGGCGGCCCCACAGCTGCTTGAAGCGCTGGTGACCGACTACGTGAACATGGGCGTCGTCCGCCTGCAGAAGACCACCGCGCCCGACGGTTCGCCCTCCGAGGGCGTGCGCCGCGTGCTGGTGCTGGGCGGCGGCTGGACCGGCCTTACCGCGGCCACCAACGCCTCGCTGGCGGGCCACGAAGTGGTGCTGGTGGAAAAGGACGAAGTGCTCGGCGGCCGCGCCCTTGGCCTGCTGAAGACCGTGCCGCTCAGCCACCCCTACACCGACGTGCATGACACCGGCATCGAAAAGAAGATCGCCGCCGTGCAGGGTGACGCCAACATCACCGTGTACACCAAGGCCAAGCTGGCCAAGCTCTCCGGCCAGCCCGGCGACTTCACCGCCACCATCGCGCTTGCCTCGGGCGAGCAGGAAGTGAAGGTGGGCGCGGTAGTGCTGGCAACCGGCTGGCAGCCGCAGGACACCAAGGTGCTCGAGCCCTTCGGCTACGGCAGCCTGCAGAACGTGGTGACCGCCGCCGAGTTCGAGAAGCTGGCCAAGAACGGGGGCATCACCGCCCGCCGCGTGGCCTTCATCCTGAACACCGCGCTGGCCGAACCGGCCGACCCCTACGCCGAAGTGTGCGCCGAAGCCCCGGCAGAAGCCCCCGCCCCGGCGGAAGGCGAAGCCGCCGCCCCGGTGGTGAAGGACCACGAAAGCGTGCGCCACCTGCCCATCTCCAACGCCATCAGCAGCGTTGTGGCCCTGAAGCAGGCTGGCTACGTGTGCGACGCCTTCGACGGCGGCCAGGCCTTCATCCTGTACGACAGCATGGTGGTGCAGGGCATCCACGAGCGGTTCTACAAGGCCGCGCAGGACCGTCTGGGCGTCATGATGTCCAAGGCGGAAATCCGCTCCGTCACCCAGGCCGCCGACGGCACCCTGAACGTGCTGTGCGACAAGACCCTCATCGGCGACGACATCGAGATCAACGTGGACATGGTGGTGCTGCCCACCGGCATCGTGCCCGCCACCGCGAAGGATCCCATCGTCAACTTCGACTACCGCCAGGGTCCGGCCTTCCCCGACCTGGAACTGTTTGAAGGCTACGCCGACTCGAACTACATCTGCTTCCCCTACGAAACCCGCCGCACGGGCGTGTACGCCGCCGGTTGCGTGCGCCAGCCCATGATGCTGGACGCCGCCGAGGAAGACGCCGTGGGCGCCACCATGAAGGCCATCCAGTGCATCGAATCCGCCAACCGCGGCGTTGCGGTGCACCCCCGCTCGGGCGACCTGTCGTACCCGCTGTTCAACTTCGTCCGCTGCACCCAGTGCAAGCGCTGCACCGAGGAATGTCCCTTCGGCGCGCTGGACGACGATGAAAAGGGCACGCCGAAGCCGAACCCGGCCCGCTGCCGCCGCTGCGGCACGTGCATGGGCGCCTGCCCCGAGCGCGTCATCTCCTTCGCCAACTACAACATCGACCAGATCGGCTCCATGATCCGCGAGATCAACGTGCCGCCGGACATGAAGAAGGGCGGCCCCCGCGTGGTCATCCTGGCCTGCGAGAATGACGCCTACCCCGCGCTGGACATGGCCGCGCTGCGCGGCAAGCACTGGAGCCCGTACGTGCGCATCATTCCCGTGCGCTGCCTTGGCTCGGTCAACGCCATCTGGGTTGCCGACGCCATGTCCAAGGGCATCGACGGCGTGATGATGCTGGGCTGCAAGTACGGCGACGACTACCAGTGCCACTTCGTCAAGGGTTCGGAAATCTGCAAGCGCCGCAAGGAGAACATTGCCGAGACGCTGAACCGCCTTGGCGTGGAGCCGGACCGCGTGGAGCAGTACGAAGTCGCCATTGACGAGTACGACAAGCTCCCCGGCGTGATCGAGGACTTCATGAACATGATCCTTGAGAAGGGTCCGAACCCGTTCAAGGGGTACTAGGAGGAGATGGAACATGGCTCAACCCGTCAGGATTCAACCCGATCTTGAGTTCGTCAAAGAACTGCAGGCTGTCGGTGGCGAATCGCTCAAGAAGTGCTACCAGTGCGCCACTTGCAGCGTGGCCTGCCCCATCTCCCCCACGAACAACCCCTATCCCCGCAAGGAGATGGTCTGGGCCTCGTGGGGCCTGAAGGACAAGCTGCTGTCCGACGTGGACATCTGGCTGTGCCACAACTGCGGCACCTGCTCCGACCTGTGCCCCCGCGGCGCGAAGCCGGGCGACCTGTTGTCCGCGCTGCGCAACATGACCTACGCGCGCCTCACCCAGCCCACCGTGGTTGGCAAGTGGCTGTCCTCTCCCCAGTACCTGCCCATCCTGGTGGCCATTCCGGCCATCCTGTGGGCGGTGGTCTGGATGATCATGGCCGGCGTGAACGGCTCGCTGTTCCCCCAGGGCGACATCGTGTTCGGCAAGCTGTTCCCCGGTGACTTCACCATCGACCCCATCTTCATGCTTACCTTCTTCACGGCGGTGGGCATCCTGTTCAAGGGGACCAAGAACCTCATCGCGTCGTTCCAGCCTGAAGGCCGCACCATGATGCTCGGCAAGACCAAGCACTGGACGCTGCACCTGGTCGACGTGATCCTCGAGGAAGTGCTGACCCACACCAAGTTCAAGGATTGCGGCGCGGACAAGTCCGACCGCAAGGTGGGCCACATGGTTCTCATGTACTCCTTCGTCATCCTGGCCTTCGTCACCGGTGTGGTGGCTGTCGGGCACTGGGGCGGCAAGGTGATTCCGGCCATCGCGATCCACACGCCCATGCCGCTGACCTTCCCGGTCAAGATCCTGGCGAACATCGGCGCGGTGATGCTGCTGGTGGGCCTGGCCATCCTTACGGTGCGCCGCAAGGCGCTTGATCCCAAGAAGACCAGTTCGAACTACTACGACTGGTATCTGCTCGGCGTCATCTGGGTGGTTGCCGTCACCGGCGTGCTCAGCCAGCTGTTCCGCCTCGCGGGCATCGCTCCTGTCGCCTACAGCGTGTACTACGTGCACCTTGTGGCGGTGTGGATGCTGTTCGCCTACCTGCCGTGGTCGAAGCTCGGCCACCTTGTGTACCGTACCGCCGCGCTCACCTACGTGCGCGCCATGGGCCGCCGCTAGCGGCAGAGAAGGCGGCGCGCGAAGGTGCGCGCACGGCCGGAACAACGAACCGAGAAGTCATTCTTCCGATATCAGGAGGCTGCAATGTCTGACGAAGGTCGCAGAGTGTTCAAGATGGAAACCGTTCTCGGCCTGGTCGCCGGGAAGGCCGGTGCCGACGTGTCCGACCTGCTGGGCTACCTGGCCCAGCGCGCCCTGGCCACCGAAGAGGAAGCCGCCGTGGCCCCCATGGCCAAGGGCTGGCTGTACAGCCAGAACCCGGCGTTCATGCAGTGCGGTGAAGCCGAAGGCAACTACGACGACTGGGTGAAGAAGGAATGTGGCCGCTTGGGCGACAACGTGTCCCTGCAGCCCATCTCCGCCGCCGAACTGGCCGGCATCAGCGTGGTGCTGGACAAGATCGCTGCCCTGAAGGCCAACGTGGCCGACCTGGAAGACACCGTGGCCGGTTTGCAGGCCCAGGTGAAGGAACTGACCCCCTTCAAGGGCCAGGCCGCCGACCTCGAGAAGAAGCTTGGCCAGTCCGAACAGAAGGTGCAGAGCCTGAACGGCGACATCGCCAACCTGAAGAAGGAACTGGCTCCCTTCAACGGCAAGGTGGCCATTGACGAGAAGGAAATCGAGTCCAGCGTGAAGGACATCGTTTCCCGCGCCGTCAAGGACGCCCTGAAGGCCCTGCCCGTGGCCGCCGCCGGCGCCGCTGGCGCGGCTGCCGCCGAGGGCGGCGCCATGGCCGACTTCGATGCGCCCGCCGAAGACACCAGCGGCGGCGTGCCCGATACCTTCGGCTTTGGCGCTTCCGGCGCCAGCGACGACGGGTTCGGTTTCTAGTCGCCACGCGATGTAGAGTCGCTACGCGGCTTGCTATGAGAAGAGAGCGCCCGGTCGGTATGGCCGGGCGCTTTTTTGTTGGGGCAGGGAGGGAAGGGGAAGGGAGGAAGAGGTGGGAGGTGTTGTGCCTTGATGGGCGCGGCTTCTACGGAGACAGTCATGCCTTCTTGGGTACTCTCGATTTCGTATGCCTCCGGCGGGCAAGGGGCCATTGAACGATGGCCCCTTGCATCCCCGCGTTCCAGGGGGGCTTCGCCTCCCCTGGACCCCCAACGTATCCTGCACCACATTCCCTGCCGGGCAGCTTCCCTCGGCCAAAGCGCCTTCGGGTGATCTGCCCGGCGGAATGCGATGTGCGCCATACTCTCACGGGCATGGCGGAGCGGGGGTGCCATTACCTGCGCCACCGTCGCGACGCATGTGCCGCCGACAAGGCACGGCGTCACACGCTTCCACGCGCGGCACGTTGTCTTCGGGCGTTGGGGGGGGGCAGGAAGGTGTACAGCCTGTCACCTTCGCCGGTGGCTAAAGTGAGCCGATAAGCGAAGGGAGTGAGCAAGGGGGCGACCTTGAAGCCTATCCCCAACCGGCTGCCTGTCACCCCTTCAGCACCACCAGCGGGCGGAAGTGGTCGATGACCCGCACCAGCACGCCGTCCTGCGCGGCCAGCACTTCCGCGATGGGCTTGTAGGCGTCGGGGGCTTCGTCCAGCACCCCCTTGTCGGAGCGGCAGACGACGCCGCGCATCTGCGACTGGAAGCGTTCCAGCAAAATGGTGCGCTGCGCCTCGTTGCGGGACATGCGGCGGCCCGCCCCGTGCGAGGCCGAGGACAGGTATTCCT
The DNA here is from genome assembly GCF_003402415.2 of Nitratidesulfovibrio sp. HK-II. NCBI lineage: Bacteria > Pseudomonadati > Thermodesulfobacteriota > Desulfovibrionia > Desulfovibrionales > Desulfovibrionaceae > Nitratidesulfovibrio > Nitratidesulfovibrio sp. HK-II. Next base: position 2,849,558 of record NZ_AP036014.1, on the reverse strand, counting down.
CGTTGCCAAGCCCTTCCGTGATATACACCCCGTCCCGCTGATTGGCGGGGATGATGCCGGGCTGGCCAGCGTCGGCCGGGGTGGCCCCCTTGCGGTGCAGCACCAGCGGCGCGCCGGAAGGGCCGGGCTGGTTCCAGACAACGGCGTGGTTGTGGTTCTCGTTGATCATGCGGCCCAGCAGCAGGGAAATTTCCTGTACGGACAGGGGCGGCTGGCTGGATGGAGCCGGGGAAGCAGAGGGGACAAGCGAAGATAGGGAAGAGGTTGGGAGGGCGGAGGCCGGGGAGGCTGCGGGCCGTGTACGCACCTTGGGCGCGGCGGTGCCGGTGACTGGCTTGTGCGTGGGCCGGGCCAGTTGCCGGTGCACGTCGGCCAGCGCGCGCAGGGCGTGTTCCAGCATCAGGCGGCGGTTCAGCAGCGCGTAGTCCAGCGCCCAGTCCATGTCCTGCCGGTAGGCGCGGCCAAGGCGCGAATCCAGAGGGAACAGCCGTCCCTGCCGCATGTACCATGCGGCGATGTCCCAGCCGGAGCGGCGCGAGCCGGAATGCACGGTGATGCCGATCTCGCCACGTTTGTTCACCCCCACTTCGAGGAAGTGGTTGCCCCCGCCCAGGGTGCCCAGCTGGATGGACTGGCGCGCGTTCACCGCTTCTGTCAGTTGCGCGTCGCCGCTGGCGCTGGTGAAGCGCGGCAGGTCGTATTCCCCGGCGGCGCGGGTGGCGGTGCCCACGGGAATGGCCAGCCGCAGCCTGTCGAACAGCAGGCGGCGGGCCGCCTCGTCGGGCAGCGCCTCGTCTGCGGGCAGACCGGTGTTCACGTGGCACATGCCGCAGCCGATGTCGTAGCCCACGAAGCTGGGGCTGATGTGCCCGTCCAGCAGGGCCACCCCGCCGATGCACAGGTCGTAGCCCGCGTGGGCGTCGGGCATGACGGCCAGGTGCACCATGCAGGGCAGGGCCAGCGCGCTTTCGATCTGGTCCCACGTGGCGGCGTCGATGCGCTCCGGCGGAATGGTCAGGGACAGGCGCGGCGGGGCATGGCGCACGCCGGTGCAGGTGGCATGGGCCATGCGCTCGGCTGGGGACGCGCCGCATGCGTCCCCCTTGCCGCGTTCCCGGCGGGAGTCTGCCTTGGGGGCTTGCGTGTCCCGTTTGCCGTGTTTCGTGCGATGCGCTGTGCGTCCCATGTCCCTTTCATAGGGTAGGGGGCGGGCAGGGGCAAGGCGTGGACATTCGTGGAATGCGAAGGATGCCGATGGACGCCCGCAGATGCCCGCAGGTGGCAGGGGATGGCTGCGGCCGCCGACGCCCGTCAGCGGGGCGCGGTGCCCAACAGGCCGTAGCAGGCGGCCAGCAGCAGGCACAGCGGTGTGTACAGCCGGGCATCCCAATGGGCGAAGGTGGTGGAGCGGATGCGCCGGAACAGGCCGCAGTACCGAAAGTCGCCAATGGCCCGCACCACGAAGATGAACGCCGCGCCCAGGCACAGCGTGGGGGCCATGCGGGGCGGCGGCAGGGGCAGCCAGCCCAGGGTCAGGCCCGGCAGCAGCGCCAGCAGGGCGAAGGCCAGGGTGACCACGCCGGTGAGCCCGCGCGAGGGGGCGAACAGGGGGCGGCCGCCTGCCGCATCGGGCGTGCGGGGAATGATCCTGTCGAGCCACAGGGTGGAGCCCAGAACCCATGCCCCGTGCAGCAGGGTGATGGCGGCAAGGCAGAGGGTGGCCACGAGCGCGGCGACGGCGGAGAGCAAGGTGAGCATGGTCATGGCTCGTGCATAACACGGACGGGGCGGCGCGTCATGCCGTTGGGGCGACGGCGGAATGACGGCTGGACTTTAGGTGTTTGGATAAATGTCGTGGGCCAGTCCCCCCTTGCCCGGACGCACGCAAAAAGCCCCGGACATGCCAGTGACACGTCCGGGGCCTTTGTCTGCAACTGCGGTGTATTCCTGAGGGCTAGTCACCCATCTGGAAATCCACCTTGATCTTGAACAACTTGGTGGCGGGCAGGTTCAGGATGGCGATGCCCGTCTTCGCGGTGATCTCGGCCAGGGTGGCGCACACGCTGTCCCACGAAGGGCCGATGCAGGTGAACCAGATGTTGTATTCGTGGTTGCGCAGGTAGTTGTGGGTGACGCCCACGTGGCGGTTTACCTCGGCCACGAATTCGTCCATGGCCTCGTCCGGCACCTTGGCCGCGCACAGCGTGGAGCGAAAGCCCAGCTTGGCCGACTGGAAATTGGCCCCGATGCGGCGGATGAGCTTGCGCTCGCGCATGGCGCGCACCCGGGCCAGCGCCTCCGCTTCCGTTATGTCGCACTTTTCGCCGATGGCGGCGTAGGGGCGCGATTCCAGCGGAAAGTCCGACTGGATCACGTCCAGGATGCGCTTGTCGATCTGGTCCAGGGAGTCCGTCGCGGCGTGGGATGCGGTCATGGGGCCTCCGTCAGCGGCACGCGCCGGTGCGCCGTGGGGTGTACGAGCACAGCGGTTCCTCGGCCATGTGGTCGCCGCTCATGTTGTAGGCGCGCGCCCGGCAGCCGCCGCACACCTTGTGGTATTCGCAGGGGCCGCACTTGCCGGTGTAAGCTTCCTGGTCGCGGAACTGCTTGAAGTGGTGCGTGTTGCGCCAGATTTCGGGAAAGGGCGTTTCGCGCACGTTGCCGCAGTCCAGTTCCAGGTAGCCGCACGGCTGCACCTGGCCCACGTGGCTGATGAAGCAGAACCCGATGCCGCCAAGGCACCCGCGCGTCATGGCGTCCATGCCGAAGGTGTCGGGCGTCACGGCCAGGCCCTCTTCCTTGGCCCGCTGGCGCATGATGCGGTAGTAGTGCGGCGCGCAGGTGGCCTTGAGGTGCATGGAGGTGGTCTTGCGGAAGTCGTAGAACCAGTTCAGCACTTCCTCGTATTCCGTGGCCGAGATGACCTGGTCGCCAAGGCCCGCCGCGCGCCCGGTGGGCACCAGCAGGAAGATGTGCCACGCCGCCGCGCCGATGCGCTCGCACAGCGTGAAGATGTCCTTGAAGCTGCCGAGGTTGTCTCGGGTGACGGTGGTGTTGATCTGGAATTCGATGCCCGCCTGCTTCAGGTACTCTATGCCCCGCAGGGAAGCGTCGAACGCGCCGGGCACGCCCCGGAAGGCGTCGTGGCTGGCGGCGTCCGGCCCGTCGATGGAGATGGAGCAGCGCTGCACGCCTGCTTCCTTCATCTTGCGGGCCGTTTCCGGCGTGATCAGGGTGCCGTTGGGCGACATGACGCAGCGCAGGCCAAGGCCGGTGGCGTACGCGATAAGCTCGTACACGTCGTGCCGCATCATGGGGTCGCCCCCAGTGAAGATGATGATGGGGTTGCCCACCTGCGGAAAGGTGTCGATGAGGGCCTTGGCCTCGGCTGTGGAGAATTCGCCGGGGTAGGGTTCTTCGTGCGCTTCGGCCCGGCAGTGCTTGCAGGCCAGGTTGCACGAGCGGGTCACCTCCCACGCGATGAGCTTGCAGGTGGGGGTGCCGTCGGGCAGGGTGCGCGGCATCTGCGGCGCGCCTACGCCGGTGGGGTGGCCGCCCATGCTTGCGGGATGCCCAGCAGGATGCCCGCCGGGATGGCCGCCGCCAGGATGGCCACCGGGGTGTCCGTGCGGATGACCGCCCTGCGGGCTGGCCGGATGTCCGCCCATGCTGGCGGGGTGTCCGGCCTTGCGTTCGTCGCCGGGGTGTTGCGGATGGCTCATGCTAGTTCACCAGCCCTTTGCGCAGCAGGTCTTCGGTAAAGTAGGTGATGATCAGCCCGGCCCCGGCGCGCTTGATGCCCAGCAGCGATTCCATGACCACGGCGTCCTCGTTGATCCAGCCGTTCAGCCCGGCCGCGCGGATCATGGAATATTCGCCGCTCACCTGGTAGGCGGCCACGGGCACGTCGAAGCGCTCGCGCACGTCGCGGATGATGTCCAGGTACGGCCCGGCGGGCTTTACGATGAGCATGTCCGCGCCCTCGGCGATGTCGGCCGCCGCCTCGCGCATGGCCTCCACCCGGTTGGCGGGGTCCATCTGGTAGGTCTTGCGGTCGCCGAACTGCGGGGTGGATTCGGCCGCCTCGCGGAACGGGCCGTAGAAGCTTGATGCGTACTTCACCGCATACGACATGACCGGGATGTGGCTGTACCCGTTCTGGTCCAGTGCCCGGCGGATGGCCTGCACCCGGCCGTCCATCATGTCCGAGGGGGCCACGATGTCGGCCCCGGCCTCGGCGTGGCTCACGGCGGTCTTGGCCAGCAGCGACAGGGTGGGGTCGTTGTGCACCTCGCCCGACGTGTCGCCCTGGCGCACCAGGCCGCAGTGGCCGTGGTCGGTGTATTCGCACAGGCACACGTCGGTGCACACCACAAGGTTCGGCCAGCGCTTCTTCAGCAGGCGCACGGCCTGCTGCACCACGCCGTCCTTGTTGTAGGCCTCGCTGCCGCGATAGTCCTTCTCCTTGGGGATGCCGAACAGGATGCAGCTGCGCAGGCCCGTGGCCACGGCCGCTTCCACCTGTTTCTCCAGTTCCTGCAGCGAAAGCTGGTACTGGCCGGGCATGGCCCCGATTTCCTTGCGGAACGTGGGGTCGTCGGTTTCCACCACGAAGTAGGCCATCATCAGGTCGGCCGCGCGCAGCGCGGTTTCGCGCACGATTTCGCGCAGGGCGGCGGTGCGGCGCAGTCTGCGCCCCCGAAAGAAGTCCCCGAATTCGGACATGCCGTCTCCTGGAATAGGCAGGGTTGAAACGCTTCGCGCGGCGCGCCCGGCAGTGATGCGGCGATGCGGCCCGGCTGGGGCCTTGGCGGCGGAGCGTGCGCCCGGACGGCCATGGGCCGTCCGGGCGTCGTCATGCGGGTATGGCTCCGGCGCGGGGTGCCCCTACGCGCGGATTTCGTCGTCGCTCAGGTAGCAGGCCGGGTCCTGCGCCCAGATGTCGCCGTAGTAGGCTTCGGCGCGGGCGCGGAAGTTGCCGCCGCAGATGTTCAGGAAGCGGCAGGTGGCGCAGCGGCCGCCCACGTGCTGCTTCTTGTCCTTCAGCTTGTGCAGCAGTTCGATGTTCGGGTCGTCCCAGATCTGCGAGAAGGGACGTTCCAGAACGTTGCCCACCACGTGCTGACGCCAGAACTGGTCGGGATGCACCTTGCCGTCCCACGAGATGCAGCCGATGCCGCGACCGGAGTTGTTGCCCTCGTTGTACTGGAGCAGCTCGAACACCTCGGCGGCGCGCTTGGGGTCTTCCTTCAGCATGCGCATCCACACGTAGGGGCCGTCGGCGTGGTTGTCCACGGTCAGCACTTCCTTGGGCAGCCCGGCGTCGAACAGCTCGCGCGTCTTGTCCATGATCAGGTCGACCATGGCGCGGGTTTCGGCGTGGTCCAGGTCTTCCTTGATCAGTTCGGAGCCCCGGCCGGAGTAGACCAGGTGGTAGAAGCAGATGCGCGGCACTTCAAGGTCACGCAGCAGTTGGAAGAGCTTGGGCACCTCGCCCTGGTTGCGCTTGTTGATGGTGAAGCGCAGCCCCACCTTCAGCCCTTCGGCCTTGCAGTTCTCGATGCCTTCCAGCGCGCGGCGGTAGGAACCGGGCACGGCGCGGAACTTGTCGTGCACTTCCTCGCCGCCGTCCAGCGAGATGCCCACGTAGGACAGGCCCACTTCCTTCAGTTCGCGGGCCTTCTGCTTGGTGATCAGGGTGCCGTTGGTGGAGATGACCGCGCGCATGCCCTTGGTGGTGGCGTGCTTGGCCAGTTCCACCAGGTCCTGGCGCACCAGCGGCTCGCCGCCGGAAAAGAGCATGACCGGCGCGCCGTAGGCGGCCAGGTCGTCGATGATGGCCTTGCCCTGTTCGGTGGAGATTTCGTCCTTGCCTTCGGGGTCAACGGCCTGGGCGTAACAGTGCACGCACTTCAGATTGCAACGGCGGGTCATGTTCCAGACCACAACCGGTTTCTTGTCCTTGGAGAACTGGAGCAGGTGGGAGGGAAGCTGGCCCGAATGACGCCCGTAGCGAAGGGCGTCCGAAGGCTCGACCTGACCACAGTAAAGCTTGGAGATGCCGATCATTCTCACTCCTGTTGGCTGGCCGCCGGGCGCGCTGACAAGAGAGGCCCCGGCCTTGGGGCACGGGGCGTAGCGCGGCGGGCTGGCACCGGAAAAACGTCCTCACGCCCTAGCATAAATCGTGGCGGAGGGAAAGCAACCCGCCCCGGCGGAGTTGAAACCGGAGCGCAGCAAAGGGAATGGCGGCAACCCGGCGCGGGGCTTGGCAAAGCGGGCGCGGTGCGCGCGAAGGGAACAGGACGGCGGCGGGGAAGAGTGAAGGGGCCGGAACCGGGCGGTGAAGCCGGGGCAGTGGAGCCTGGCACTGGAACCGGGGCGCACGCCGAGGCCACGGCGCGGAAAAGGAGCGACCGGGCCGCGTGGCGACCCGGCCGGAAAATCCTAGAACGCCGGTTCCTTTGACAGCCCACGTGGCGCGGGCGGGTTGATCCACAGTTTGACCTCTTGCGCCATGTCCCACGAAACGGTCTGGATGATGGCCCACATGGGGTCGCTGGGCATGCGCGACTTGGCGGAGAACAGCAGGAAATCGTTGGCGAACTGGTGTTCCATGACCCCGGCGTGGCCCATGGCCCAGATCATCTGGCCGGTGTTCATGTCCCAGATTTCCATGGACACCGACAGCTTGGAATCGCCCGAGGTGCCGCCGTTGACGTAATGGCTGACGTACCCGCCGATGAGCAGTTGCGCCCCGCGCTGGGCGGCCAACTGCATGGCCACGTCCCGGCGGTAGGGGGTGGCTGTCTCCGCGAACTCGATGACCGGGAAGACCTTTTCCGACAGCCACGTCTGCCAGATCTGGCGAGACACCTCGAGCCCCACGTAGCTCGGTTTGTCCATCTGCTGCGTGACCCGGAAGGGCACGAACAGCGCGGTCAGCGGTCGGTTGGGCGGGGTTGTCGGCCGCACGCTGACCTGCGGATTGCCGCGCCGCACCCAGTCGTCCATGTAGAAGGTGGGCTGGCTGGCGAGGTCGATGTTCACCCCGGCCTTGGGCGGCCCGGAACAGGATGCGGCCAGGGGCAGCAGGGCGGCAAGCAGCAGGAGCAGGGCAAGGCGCGCGGCAAGCCGCCGGGCGCGGGCTGGCGAGGTGGGCAGGCGGAACATCAGGGACATGGACAACGCTCCGGGAATGACCGCGCGCCTGTGGCCGTCGTGACGGACGGGCGCGTGGCGGTGATGTCGGAAAGCCGTCGCGCGGACGGATGGTGACCATGCCGAAGCAAGAATGGTGCCGTGATATATCAGGGAATGTGAAGGCTCCCGGGCCGGTTGGCGTACGGCTGCCGGGGGCGAGTGGGAAGCGGGGCAGCGGGCGTTGCCGTATCCGGCCCGCCTGCCTATTGCAGGCGCGGGGTGGGCGTGGGCGCGGCCTGGGCCGATTCCAGGATCTGTTCGCGGGTGCGCTGGATGCCGTTGTGCAGGTCCAGCCTGCGCTGGGCGGGAATGCGGTGGAATTCCGGGCGGCGGGTAAGGTCCATGAGGTCGTTCATTTCGTGGCGGATGCGCCGCAGCCGCACCAGCGTCTCGGCGTCCACGGGCGACACCCGCTCGGCGATCTCCGCCAGTTCGCGCAGTTCGGCGGCCTGGTCGCGGATGGTGCGCGGCGCGATTTCACGGGCGTGTCTGCGCCGTTCTTGCAGTTCGTTCCACAGGGCGCGCAGTTTTCTGAACATGGCCGCCTCCCCGGACTCTTGCCTGGGTCGCCGTTCCGGTGGCTTCTTGGCATCCCTCCGGGGGATGCGCGGCTTTGCCTGTCACGCCCGTTGCCGGGCGGTTCCCGTTCTTGCGGGAATGGAGCCGGGCCGACCGGCCGCCCGCGCGGCCCGGCAACCTGTGCGCGGCTACATGGGCGCGGAGGACATGAACATGCGCAACAGCTGCACCGTCAGCGCGAAACCCAGCCCCAGCAGAGGCCCGATGGCCAGCGCCGTGCGCGACCAGGGCAGCCGGTGCGCGTATTTCACGCCCACGAACGTGCATACCACGAACCACAGCGAACCCACCACCGGTCCTACCAGCGGCACCACGCTGAGCACCGTGGGCGCGGCGCTGTACGAGATGACCCGCACGGTGGTGGGCAGGTCGGCCGCGCGCGGCTCCACCAGCCGGATCATGAAGTGGTACAGGCCCGCCAGCACGGCCAGTTGCAGCAGCAGGGTGAAGGGTGAGAGCAGCAGGGTCATGGGCAGGCTCATGTCGTGGGTGACGCTGCCCATCCAGGCCTTCAACTGCGGATCATCGATGAAGCCGCCGAAGGCGCGCATGCTCATGAGGTACCACAGCCGTTCCGTCAGCGACTGGAAGATGCCCACCAGCAGGTAGAAGGCCACCGGCCGCTTCAGCGATCCCGTGGAGCGCACCCCGGAAAAGAAGCGCGGCGCGGCCAGCATGACCCGCAGGATGGTCTGGTACAGGCCGGGGAAGAAGCCCAGGCGGTCCAGGTTTTCCCACGGCACCTCGTTGCGGGCCGAGGCCGCCCACGGCGGCAGGGGGGCGTCGCGCTCGCCGGGGTGTCGGGCGTCGCGCTGGTCGCGGTCGGATCCAGGTTCGTGGGTCGCGAACACGCCGTCCTCGCGCCCGTCGCGCCCGTCGCGCCCGTCACGAGGGCCGTCATCGCGGGCATCGCCCGGCCGGGGGTCGCGCCCGGACTGCTTGCGCCAGCGGTCGCCCACGGAGGCCACGGCGTCCCAGATGTCGCGCGGCGAACCTGGGCGGCGCGGTTCGTTGCCGTGCCCGTTTTGTTGGCCGGGCTGGCCGTTCTGGTCATCGTCCCGGGCCGGGGAGGAGCCGCGTCCGGGAATCACCGCACCGGGGGGCAGCGGGTCGTCGCCGGGCCGGGAAAGATCGGTGTGGCCGTGTGAAGGCTGCTGGGCCACGGGCGCACGGGGCGCGTCAGGCATATCGGGGGTAGAGGACCCGCCAGAGGGTGAGGGCGCGGCGTCGGCGGAGGATATGGGGCGCGGCTCGCCCACGTGGTCGTCCTCACCGTTGTAATTGCCGTCGAATGCGGCTGCGTCGGGGGCCTGCGCTGTGGAATCCGCCGGGCCGGAAGGATGCTGCCCGTTTGGATTCTGGCCGGAAGAATTCTGGCCAGAAGAATTCTCGAATGACGGGCGGCGGAAGGTGGCGGGCAGATCGTCATCCTCGTCCTGCGCCCCTGGCTGGTTGAAGGGCGCTCCGGGCATGGCATCAACCTGTTCCGGCATTGTCGCCTGTCCGCTCGGGCCGTCTGGTCCGTGCCCGCGGAGTGGCGGTGTATGGGCCACGGCCGGGTGGGCGCGCGAGGCAGCCGGTGCGGCGGACGCGTCGGAAGCCCCCCCGGCGGCGTCGGCCATGCCGGGCGCGAGATCGCGAAAACGGAACCGGTGACGGCACTTGGGACAGGTGGCGATGGCGGCCGAGGGCGGAATCTTGCTGCTGTCGATGCTCCGTTCGAACTGGCATTCCGGGCAGCGTATAATCATGGGAAATCCTTTGCTTCCTTGCATATGCGCAGTGTAGGGCATCGGGCAGAGCAAATCAAGGTGGGGCGGTTCCGCGCAGGGTCCAGCGCGGCAGGCGCCCACGTGGCCCGATGGCCCGGAGCCGCCGGGCGGCGCTGATGTTTCCGGGGCGTCGCCGTCGTGTCGGGTGGGGTGGCGGCGGGGGACGACGAAGGTCAGGGCGACAGGGGCAGGCGCAGGGCCAGGGGGGAGCGCTGCCCGTCGTCCGTCGTCGGCCTGCCCGGTTCCGGCGCGCCGGGGGCCAGCCCGGCCGCCGCGAACAGGTCGCGTCGCAGCGCGGGATACTCCGCGCTGAGCCGGTGCGCGCGGCAGGCGGCGTCGTGGTCCATTCCCCCGGCCTGGGCCGCCGCGTCGAATACCCGCAGCCGCTCGGCCAGCGTTTCCCGGTCCTTGGCCGTCCAGCTCAAATGGTCGATCCAGGCGTCGGCCAGCAGGCAGGTGTGGCCGTTCACCCCCACCACCCGTTCGTGCACCGCGCCAGTAAAGCATACGCCCTCCGTGCGACGGAACAGCCGCAACTGCACGTCGGGCCACAGGCCGTAGCCCACGCGCAGGTGGTTCGCATCCGGATAGGCGGTGGCGCGGGGAAACACCCACGCCCCCGCTCCCGGCACGGCCATCAGGCGGGGCAGCAAGGCCCAGGTGCGGGCGGAAAGCCGTTCGTCGGCGTCCAGGTACAGGCACCACCCGGTGGACAGCAGCCCGAGCATGGCGTTGCGCTGGGCGGCGAAGTCGCCCCCCAGCGGGCGCACCGTCTGGCGCAGCGGCACGGGGCACAGGGCGGCCGCGTCGAAGCCGGGCGGCGCGCCGTCCCAGACCACGGCCACTTCGCGCACCCATGCGGGAATCTGGGCGAAGAACCCGGCCAGGTCCGGCTCTTGCGGGTGCAGGATGGCCCCCACGCCGAGGTCCGGTGCGGAGGGCGGCGTAACGGGCGGCAGATCGACCGGCGCGCACGCGCCGAACAGCCGTCGCCAGCGGCGCAGGACCTCGGCCTCTGCCGGGGGCAGGAAGGGGTTGGGGAACAGGGTGGCGCTTTCCGGCGCGATGCCAGTGGCGCGCAACAGCAGCAACAGCGCCCACGGCGAGGTGTCCGCCAGCAGGCGGGGGGTCGTGGCGTCCGGCAGGGCGGGGGGCGTGAAGGCGGTGAGCCGTCCGGCGGCCAGCGCCGCGCGCACGTTGTCCGGAGAAAGGTCGCACAGGGTCAGGCGCGGGGATGCGGCGTTCGCCGCGATGGCAGACGCCAGCGCATCCGCCAGGGCGTCCGGCAACTGGCCGTCGCCGGTGCCCAGCAGCACCAGATGGGGCCGCCCGCTGCGCGCGGCGAGGCGCAGGGCCTTTTCCACGGCCTGGGTGACGGCTGTCTGGTCAGGGGCCGTTTGATCGGGGTCTGCCCGATTGGGGGCAGCCTGGCCGGACGGGGCGCAGCCGGGCGCTGCCCGCGCGGCGTCATCCGCGCCGCCCAGCCGGAATCCCAGCACCGCGCGGGTGTAGGCGGCCAGCAGCGCGTCGGCGGCCACGGCCGTGGGGTCGGCCATTTTGGGCGCGTCGTTCATGTGGCCTCCCCGGCCGCCAGTTCCGGCGGGCACAGTTCGTCGTACAGCATCTCCAGCGCGCGGGCCTGCGCGGCCGCGTCGAACAGCGCGGCGGCCTTGCGTCGTCCGGCCTCGCCCATGCGCCGGGCCGTTTCCGGGTGGCGCAACAGGTGCAGCACCGCCCCGGCGTAGTCCTCCACGGTGTCGGCCACCAGCCCGGTCACGCCGTGCTCCACCAGTTCCAGTTGGGCATTGTCGCGCAGGCCGGGGCAGGGGTGGGTGACCACGGGCAGCCCGGCGGCCATGGCTTCCGCGATGGCGAGGCCGAAGCTTTCGCCGGTGTCGTTGGCGTGGGCCAGCAGGGACAGTTCGTTGAAGAAGGCGGCCAGTTCCGCGTCCTCGCGCACCGGCGGCAGGAAGCGCACGTTGTCGCCAAGGCCGTGTTCGCGCACGTAGCGTTCCGCCTCGGGGATGGCCCCGATGACGTCGTAGCGGAAGCGGGGCAGCTCGCGTTGCAGGATGGGCAGGATGTGCAGGGCCAGCGGCGACCATTTGCCCGGGTCCGGCCGGGACAGGCGGCCCAGCACGGGGCGGGTGTAGTCGCGCTCGGCCGGGCTTGGGGTAAGCCGGGCGAACAGCGCGGTGTCCACGGGGTTGTACAGCACCCGCCAGCGCGGCGGCACGGCGGGGATGCCCTGCACGCGGGCGAAGCGTTCCGCGCAGAAGCGGGACACGAACAGGGTGACGTCGATGAGCGTGCCGGAGTGCGACGGATCGTGCCGCCCGAACACGTTGGTTTCCACGATGGCGGGCAGGCGGCGGGCCAGGGTGGCGGCATCGCCGGATGCCGCCAGGCGGAAGGCGGCGCGCAGCGGGCGCAGCAGTTCGGGCTGCGGCCAGCCCGCGCGGTGCACGTGCACGATGTGGGGGGAAAAGCGCGCGGCCACGCCGCCCAGGTCGCCGCCGACAAAGGTGGTCACGCCCGCCTCGCGCAGCGGCGCGGCGCGGGGGCCATCCTCCGGGCTCCACACGGCCCGGTGGAAACGGGCCGGGTCCAGCCGGGCCAGCAGCAGGTGCATGACCTTTTCGGTGCCGCCAAGCCCCAGCGAGGACACCACGTGCAACACCCGGCGTCGCGTGCCGGGCTGCGGGCCGGAATGGCCCGGTGCGGGGGCGTGGGATGCGGCGGTGACCATGGGCCGTGTTCTAGCCCAGCGGGGCGGGCAAGGGAAGGGTGCGCCCCGCTCGCCGTTGCGTCACGGGAGCGGGGCGCGTTGCGGAAATGTTGTGCGGGACCGTCAGCTTTGCGCGAACTTGCGGTACAGGTTGGCCGCGGCCATCCTGCTGGGGGCGAATCCCTTGGCGGGCTGGTCTTCCATGCTGGGCGTGCCGGGTGCGTCGGGTGCACCGGGTGCGCCGGGCACGCTGGACGCATTGGCCGGAGAGGCCTGGGAAATGTTCTGTGGCGCGGTCGCCTGCGGCGCGGCGGGCGTTCCCTGCGGGACGACCGGGCCTGCCTGCCGGGCCACCGGTTGGGCCGCATGCACGGGGGGCACCTGCGGGGCTTGCGCTTCGGGACGTGCGGCGTCGTCCGCCGGGGCCTGCTGCCCATAGGCCTGGGCATGGGCGCGGCCGAATTGCGCGGGCCTGCCCAGCGGCGGCATCTGCGTCGGGGGCAGCGGCGCGCGCGAGGGCGCGGCGTTGGCGGGCGCGCGGTTGGCCGCCATGCTGGCCCCGATGGCCATGGCCTCTGGGGTGTTGACGATCTGGCCGTAGGCCCCGCGCAGGCCGGACAGGATCTTGATCACCTCGTCGATGAAGCTGACGTCCATCTTGAGGTTGGCGTTGAGCAGGCGGGTGGAGCAGTAGAAGTACAGCTTGTGCAGGTTCTGCGCCAGTTCGCCGCCCTTTTCCATGTTCAGGCTGGCGTCCAGTTCGTTGACGATGTCCAGGGCCTTGGAAATGAGAATGCCCTTGCCCGCGTAGTCGCGCTCGGCAATCTTGTCCTTGGCCTGGGTCAGGAACTTGATGGCCCCGTCATACAGCAGGAGCAACAGTTCGCCCTGGGTGGTCGTGGTGACCTGGGTCTGTAAATAGGCTTGGGCCGCCTTCTGCATTGCATTCTCCCGATGTATGCGCCCGCGTGGTGATGCGGTGAGTGTGTCGCGGGTTGTGGTCGTTTCCCGCGTAGCGGCGGGGGATGTTGGTCTGGTGCGCGGCCGTGCGCCGGGGGGCGGGCGGCCCGGAACGTTCAGGTTACGAGGACGACGAGGATAGCGACTTGATCTGGCTTTCCACCGACTTGTTGAGGGCGTCGTAGCGGGCCAGGGTGGCCTCCAGCCGCGAGAAGCGCAGCCGTTCTCGCTGTTCCCACTGGGTGACGCGGTCCACTTCCTTGTCGATCTTGTCCTGGATGTCGTCCATGATGTCCTGGTAGTTGTCTTCCAGGATCTTCAGCGCGCCTTCCTCGCTCATCATGTCCTTGAGTTGGTCGCTGAGCCCGCTCAGCTTGCCTTCCTTGATGCGCATGCGGCTCGAGTAGCTGCCCGCCGCAAGGTTGTCGATCTGCAGGGCAAGGCCCCGGGCGTCGCCCTCCATGGCCGTGATCTGCTTGTTCACGTTGTCCACGTTGGCGCGCTGCCCGCCCACGTAGGCGTTGGTGATGTTGCCCGAGGCGTCCACGTCGTAGGTCACGTCGTAGGTGCCCGCCTTGGTCACGCCCTTGACGTGCGAGTAGTAGCTGAAGTCGGAAGAGTCGGACACGGGCAGCCCGTCGGCGGCGAACAGTTCGGCCACGGCCTCGGGATTTTCGCGTAGCGCCCTGTCCAGAGATGGCAGACCGTCCCCCAGGTCTTCCTCCCGGATTTCCAGAAGGCCCGAATTGGGACTGTTGGTTTCGGCAATGGTCATGATGCCGATATGCGACAGCGAAGAAAACACGTCACCACGCAGCAGGTTGCCGTCCTTGTACTGGTATTCGAAGCCTGCGGCCTTGTCCGCCGTGGCCGTCTTGAGCTGGGTGGAGAGCAGTTGCACGCCGTAGTTGCCGGTGAGGATGGAGCCCTTCTGCATGGAATACAGCGACGCCGCCTTGTCCGGGCTGGTCACATCCTTGGAGCTGTTGACGGAAGTCAGCTCCTTGATCTTGGACCGCACGGCGTTCATGGCATCGACGAAGCCGACGATGTTTTCCTTGATTTTCTCGATGTCGGTGACCACCGAAATCTGCGAGGTGCCCACGTCCCGTAGCGTGATGTTCATGCCCTCGACAGCGCCGGTCAGCGTGTTGGAGTTCGACTCCAGCCAGGTGGTGGAGGGCCACCCGTTGACCCGGTACTGGGCGTTCTGGTTGGCCTGCACGGTCCAGTTGGCGGGCGTAGCGGGAAGGCCGGTGACGGTGGTGCCAGCACCCACTGACAATGTTGCGGTGGACCCCATGTCCATGCCCCGGAACTGGAATGTGTAGCCGGTGCCGTTCTGCACCAGCATGGCCTTTACCCCGGGGTTCTGGGGGTCGTTATTGATCATGTTCTTGAGCCCGTCGATGGTGGTGCCGCTGGGCACCGTGATCGAGCGGGTCTTGCCCATGTATGTGTAGACGAACTGCTGGTCGCTGCCGGAGCTGTTGACCGTGGTTTTCTTGTCGGCGAAGGCGGTGTTGTAGGTCCAGATGGAACTGGAGGCCAACTGTCCCACCTCGATCTTGTAGCTGCCTTCAAGGACGCTGGAGGTGGTGGTGGCGCTGGCCACGGCCTCGTTGGAACTGGTCGCTGTCTTCACCATGAATTTTTCCATGGTGTTCATGGAATCCACGCTGTCCTTGAGCGCGGCGATTTCCGTCCGCAGTTCGCCAAAGGCGTCCTGGCGCTTCTGCCAGTCGGCCTTCCACAAGGTAAGGCGCTTTTGCGGGATCTCTTCGAGGGACTTCAACTGGTCGATGATCTTGGAGAAGTCCGTGCCGTTGCCGAGCCCGGAAAAGTATACGCCGCCGGATGCCAGTTCAACCATGATGCACCTCTTCGTCGGAAGAAATTTCCCGATGGGAGTTATCCCTCCGTGGGGCTGCAAGGCCGGTGCCAGCGCGTGGCCGCCTGCCCCCTCGTGAACCTTATCGGCGGGGGAGCCACAGGCTTTAGGGACGCGGATGCGGGGCTGCGCCCAGGGCAGACCGGGACGGGAGAGCGTGGTGGCTTGGCGGAAGGACGCCGGGTACGGGCTGTTCCAGCAGCCCCGGCTTTCCGGACTGGCCGGATTGTTCGGATGGGGCGGACTGGCCGGATTGTTCGGATGGGGCGGACTGGCCGGATTGTTCGGATGGGGCGGACTGGCCGGATTGGTCGGGCTGGGGGGGCTATGCGGGGGTGAGCGGGGAGGAGGTCAGGCGGGCCAGTTCGCGCCGGGCCTGTTCCGGGTCCATGCCGCGCGCGGCGGCCATGGCGGGCAGGTTCTCCTCGGCGTCGCAGGGCCGCACGTACAGCGGCTGCACGTCGTCGGGACCATAGGCTGCCGCTGCGGCCAGGGGCAGCAGCAGGGCAGGGGCGGGGTGGTCGAACCGGGCGGGCAGAAAGCACGCCTGCGGCAGCAATTCCGCCAGGGCCGGGGCCAGGACGGCCCGGTTGCGGGTGGCCCCGCTGCCCATCAGGAAGACCCTGCCGGAACCGTCTTCCTCGGACGGGGCCGCCGCCATTCTGGTCACGGCGGCGTCATCATTGAACCGGGCCGCCACCATTCTGGCCACGGCGGCGCTCAGCGTGGCGGCCTCCACCGGCGTCAGGGGCTCGGGCAGGGGAGCGGGCCGTGGGGACGGCTGGGCGGCGTCGTTGGATACGGCGGCAACCTCCACGGTTTCGCCGGGCATGCGGAAGGCCTGCATGTGCACCAGGCCGCGCCGGGCGTGGGTGAGCACCCACAGCACCGCGCCGCGCGGCAGCAGCGGGCCGCAGGCCAGCAGTTGGGTGTAGGAAAGCCCGGCCTGCCGCGCCCCCAGCGCACGGGCCATGCCCGCCGCCGTGGACAGCACCAGGCGCAGCCCGGTGAAGCTGCCGGGACCCTGCACGCAGGCGATGCGCCGCACGTCGCGCAGGGAAAGGCGCATCCGCGTGAAGGCGTCGGCCAGGGCGGGGGCCAGCAGTTCCGTGCCCTGCGAAGGCACATGCCATTCCTGCGCGAAGACGGTTTCATCCCCGCGCAGGGCGGCTGCCTGCACGCGCGATTCGGCGGCGTTCAGGGCCAGGGTGATGGCCCCGTCACCCCCGGCCTCGTCGCTGGCCCCGTTGGCCCCGTCGCCGCTGTCCCGGACGCACCCCGCCGTCACTGCTGTCATTGCAGGTTCCGCACGATGTCGTTGTAGGTGGCCAGCAGCATCAGCGCCAGCAGGAAGGCCAGGCCGATGCGGGTGGTCACGTCGCGCACGCGGGCGTTGACCGGGCGGCGCATGACCATTTCCATGGCCAGGAAGATGATGTGCCCGCCGTCCAGCACCGGCACGGGCAGCAGGTTCAGCAGGCCCAGGTTGATGCTGATCAGCGCCGTGAGCGCCAGCACGCTGTCCAGCCCCTGGCGCGACTGTTCGCTGACCATCTGGGCGATCATGATGGGGCCGCCCACGGAATCCAGCGGCACCACCCGCTCGAAGATCTTCTGCACGCTCTGGCCGGTGATGACGATCATCCGCCAGGTCTGTTCCAGCCCGGCCTTCAGGGCCGATGCCCCGTTCAGCGGCACGGACTCGGTGCGGCCAGAAGCCTGGATGCCGATGAGCCAGGTGCGTTCCTCGTCGCCGAAGATGGTCTTGCGGCTGCGCACCTCGGGCTTCACGGGCACCGACAGGGCCGTGCCGTTGCGGTCTATGGACAGGGTCAGTTCGCGGCCGTTGCTGGCCACGATGGCCCCGGCCACTTCGTCCCACCACTGCACGGGTTTGCCGTCTATGGACACGATGCGGTCGCCGGGGGCCACGCCCGCCACGGCGGCAGGGCTTTCGGCCTGCACCCGCCCCACTTCCGGGGCCATCTGGAACTGGCCGTAGGCCCAGAACAGGCCCCAGTAGATGAACCACGCCAGCAGCAGGTTGAACACCGGCCCGGCCGCGATGACCAGCAGCCGCTGCCATGCCGGGCGCAGGGTGAAGCTGTGTCGTTTCTCGAAGCCTTCGGGCAGATCGGCGTCCTCGCTTTCACCCACCAGCGACACGTAGCCGCCCAGGGGCACCAGCGAGAAGCGGTAGTCGGTCTGGCTGCCGCGCCAGCCGAACAGGCGCGGGCCGAAACCCAGCGAAAAGGTCTGCACGCCGATGCCGAACAGCCGGGCCACCAGAAAGTGTCCGAGTTCGTGGAAGAATATCAGGCCGCCAAGGACCAGGAGAACCGAAAGGAAGCTGCTCATGCGTTGCCCGTTCCTTGCGTGCCTGCCGCGCCTGCCCAGTGGGCCACGCGGCGGCGGGTTGCGGCGTCGAGCGCCTCTATGTGGTCGATGTCGCGCATCAGGATGAAATCGTCGGTGACAGCATCCGGGGGGGCCGGGGCCGCTGTCGGGGTGGCCGCGCCCGCGCTCGTCATTCGGGCGTCATGGTCGTCCAGCGCCCGTTCGATGAGCGCGGGAATGTCCATGAACCCGATGCGGCCGTGCAGGAACAGGTCCACCGCCGCCTCGTTGGCGGCGTTGAGCACCACGGGCAGGCCAGCGCCGCCGGGAGTGCGCGCCTCGCTCGCAAGCACGCGTTGCGCCAGAGCAAGGCACGGGAAAGAGGATAAGTCGGGAGCCTCGAAGGTCAAGCTGCCCGCCCGCACCAGGTCCAGCGGGGCCACCCCGGTGTCCACGCAGCGCGGCCAGGCCATGCAGTAGGCGATGGCGATGCGCATGTCCGGCGTGCCCAGGTGGGCGATTTGCGAGCCGTCCGCGTACTCCACCAGCGAGTGCACGATGGACTGGGGGTGCACCACCACCTCGATGTCGTCCGGGGCCACGCCGTACAGGTGATAAGCCTCGATGACTTCCAGCCCCTTGTTCATCAGCGTGGCGGAATCGATGGTTATTTTCGCGCCCATGGACCAGTTGGGGTGGTTCAGGGCTTGTTCGCGGGTGACCGTGGACAGGAAGGCCCGGTCGCGCCCCCGGAAGGGGCCGCCCGAGGCGGTGAGGATGATCCGCCGCACGGCATCGGGCGCGCGTGCCCCGTCCAGCAGGGTATCGTGCACGCGCAGGGCCTGGAACACGGCGTTGTGCTCGGAATCCACGGGCAGCACCACCGCGCCCGTCTCCGCGCAAATTTGCCTGATGAGCGCGCCCGCCAGCACCAGTGATTCCTTGTTGGCCAGGCAGATCACCTTGCCCGCGCGCGCGGCGGCCACGGTGGCCCGCAGGCCCGCCGCGCCCACCTGGGCGGACAGCACCGTGGAGGCATCCGGCAGGGCGGCCAGCGCCGCGTACCCTTCCGGCCCCACGTGGATGTCCGGTGCGTACCCGGCGGGCAGCAGCCCGCGCAACTGCGCCGCGCCTGCCTCGTCCAGCACGCCGAGGTGCGCGGGTCGGTGGCGGGTGGCCTGTCCGGCCAGCAGGCGCACGTTGCGCGCCCCGGCCAGCGCCGCCACCCGGAACAGGCCGGGGTGGGCCTCGATGACCTTCAGCGCGCTAGCGCCGATGGAGCCGGTGCTGCCCAGCAGGGCCACCGCGCGCGGCGTGGCGTCTTCCCATGCCCGGTCCGGCATGCGCGAAATGTAGCGGATCATGCCCGTGTCCTTTCCCTTGCCCCGATTTCCGTGGTCACGCTGTCACCCGTCCCCTCGTCCGCATGTCCCTATGTCCCCATGCCCCGCATCACCGTGGTCACGCCTGCGGTCCCTGCGCCGCAAGCTCGCGGCCGAAGGAGGTCATGAGATCGAACAGCAGGCGGATGTCGGTCTCGGACGTGCGGTGGTTGGCCACGCACAGGCGCACCCCGGCCCGGCCGCGCACCATGGCCGGGGTCAGGAACCCTTCGCCGGACGCTTCCAGCCGTTCCAGCAGGCGCACCTGCAGGCGGTCCACCTGTTCCTCGGTCCAGCCATCCCCCTGCGGCACGTAGCGCGCGCAGGCGATGGACAGTTGCACCGGGGCCAGCACCTGCCATTCCGGCGATGCCGCGCACAGGTCGCGGAACTGGCGGGCCAGTTCCATGTTGCGCGTCACGATGCGCCGCAGCCGTTCGCGCCCGTAGGTGCGGAAGGCGAACCACACCTTCAGGGCGCGGTTGGCGCGGCTTAAGATGAACGTGGTGTTCTTGAGGTCGTGCGGATTCTCTTCACCCAGGTACGACGCGCGCGCCCGGAACGTGGCGATCTGTTGCGCCTTGCTGCGGAACAGGGTCACCCCGCATTCCAGCGGAATGAAAAACCATTTGTGCGGGTCCACGCAGATGGAGTCCGCCCGGTCGATGCCCGCCAGCAGCGCGGCCCCCTCGTCCGTCAGCATGGCCGCGCCGCCGTAGGCCGCATCCACGTGGAACCACAGCCCCTCGGACGCGCAGAC
Source organism: Nitratidesulfovibrio sp. HK-II (assembly GCF_003402415.2). Taxonomy (NCBI): domain Bacteria; kingdom Pseudomonadati; phylum Thermodesulfobacteriota; class Desulfovibrionia; order Desulfovibrionales; family Desulfovibrionaceae; genus Nitratidesulfovibrio; species Nitratidesulfovibrio sp. HK-II. The sequence continues at coordinate 2,829,946 of NZ_AP036014.1, read as the reverse complement.
ATCGGCGATGTCCGGCAGTGGGTCCACCGCGCCGGTGGTCACCGAACCCGCCTGGGCCACCACGCAGAACGGGGCCAAGCCAGCCGCCCTGTCCTCCGCGATGGCCGCGCGCAGGGCCGCCACGTCCATGCGGTTGGCCGCGTCCGAGGGCACCCCGCGCACGTTGTCCGCGCCAAGGCCCAGCAGCACCGCAGAGCGCTCGATGGACATGTGCCCCTGGTCCGAAACATACAGCACCGGCGTGCGCCCGATGCCCGCAAGGCCCTTGGTGGCCGCCTCCGGGAAGTGCGCGTGGCGCGCCACGGTAAGCCCCATCAGGTTGGCCATCGTGCCGCCGGACACGATGGTGCCGCCCGCGCCGTCAGTAGGGTCCGTGCCATCGCCAGCTTCTGGCAGGCCGAACAGCCGGGCCAGCCAGCCGATGACCACGTGCTCCAGAACCGTGGCTGCCGGGCCGCCTTTGAACGACAGCGGCGCCTGGTTCAGCCCCGAGCACACGATGTCGCCCAGCGTGCCCGCCGGGGCCGGGCTGGTGGTGATCCATGCCAGAAAGCGCGGGTGCCCGATGCGCGTGGCGTACGGCTCTATGCACCGCGCCACGTCGTCCAGCACCGCGTGCGCCCCCGCGCCCGCCTCCGGCCAGTCGGACGGAATCAGCGCCGCCAGTTCGTCGAACGTGGCCGGATGCACCACCGGCCCCTCGGCGCACGGGCCAATGCGCTCCACCCGGTCCGCGATCATGGTCGCCGCCCGGGTCAGCAGGGTTTCGAAATCTTCCAGGTCGAGTGTCTCGTGTCGTTGCATGGGGTGTGCTTAAGGCAAGTTGTTTGCTGATTATTGGGGATATTGCGGGGGAGGGGAAGGGAACTTTTCCAAAAGTTCCCTTCCCCTCCCCCGCACCCCCTCCTCATCCTTCAAAACGTTTCATTTGGGTGTTGCATTGTTAACCCAATATTGAAAAGTTTTGCGGAAGGGGGATGGGGGTACGGGGGAAGGGGGAAACCACTTTTGCGGCAGCCGTTAGGCGAGTCTCCGAGCCTTACGGATGGCGACCGCAGAGCGAAAAGTGGTTTCCCCCTTCCCCCGATTTTTGCGAGTCAAAAGAACGGAAACACCGAATCCAGGGCGGCATAGGCGGGCACGACGAAGAGCAGGCTGTCGATGCGGTCGAGCAGGCCGCCGTGCCCGGGCAGCAGCGCGCCGGAGTCCTTGACGCCGAGGGTGCGCTTGAGGGCGGATTCAAAGAAGTCACCGAGCTGCGAGGCCACGTTCAGCAGTGCGCCCAGCAGGGCAAAGGCCCACCACGGGGCGGTGCCGGCGGCCATGCCGACGCCGGTGCAGGCGGCCACGCACAGGGCAAGGCCGCCAAGGCTGCCGGCCCAGCTCTTCTTGGGGCTGACGCGCGGCCAGATGCGGGCCTTGCCGAACCAGGTGCCGATGAAATACGCGCCGGTGTCGGAAATGACGGCGGCCAGCACGACCACCAGCTGTTCCCAACGGTTGAAGTGCAGGGCGGGCAGCAACAGCACGGGCACGTACAGGATGCCGCTGGCCAGCACCTGGCCTTCGGTGAAGCGGCAGTCGTCGTCGCCGCCGCCCCAGGTGAGCAGAAAGCCCACCGCCCCCACCAGAAAGGCGGCGGCCACGCAGCCCAGCACCATCCAGGGCCGGTCCATGTGCCCGGCGGCCAGCACGGCCGCGCCCAGGGCCATGCCGCTGGCCTTCAGCGGCAGGCGGGCGTTACCCGGCCAGAACATGGTGTAGAATTCCAGCAGGGCCAGGCTGGCCACGGCCACGACCATGATCAGCAGCACCCAGCCGCCGATGGCGAGCCCCACGGTGAGCAGGGCGGCCAGGGCCGTGCCGGTGACGACGCGTTGGAAATGCGGGGATGCCGGGGTCACGCGGGGGTTGCCTCCGTTTTGCCGAAGCGGCGCTGCCGCCCGGCGTAGTCGCGCAGGGCGGCGCGGAAATGCTGGGGGGTGAAGTCTGGCCAGAGGGTGTCGGTGAAGTGGAATTCGCTGTAGGCGCTCTGGTAGAGCAGAAAATTGCTGATGCGCAGCTCGCCGCTGGTGCGGATGACCAGGTCCGGGTCGGGCTGGCCCGCGGTCCACAGCCGGGCGGCGAAGGCTTCCTCGGTGATGGCCTCTGGCGCGAAGCCTTCGGCGGCCAGAGCGCGGCAGGCCATGAGGATTTCGTCGCGCGCGGAGTAGTTGAGCGCCAGGTTCAGGCGCATGGCGGAACAGGCGGCGGTGCGGGAAATGGCGTGCTCCAGCGCCTTGCGCGCGGCCATGGGCAGGTCGGCCAGTTGGCCGAACACGGAAAGCCGGATGTCGCGCTTGATGAGGTTGGGCAACTCCTCGCGCAAAAAATCCACCAGCAGTTCGAACAGGAACTTCACCTCGGCACCGGGGCGGCCCCAGTTTTCCTTGGAGAAGGTGTACATGGTCAGGTGGGGGATGCCGAGGGTGCGGCATTCGGTGACGATGGCCCGGGCCGCCTCGGTGCCCGCCCGGTGCCCGTCGCTGCGCGAAAGTCCGCGTTGCGTGGCCCAGCGGCCGTTGCCGTCCATGATGACGGCCACGTGGCGGGGCAGCGTTTCCGGAGCGAGCGTGTCTGGCGCGAACTCGTCTGGCGCGAGCGTTTGCGGCAGGGCGTCGCCTGCCGTGGGGGCGTTGTTCACGGTATGCCTCTGGTACGCGGGGCAATGCCCGCGTCATATGCGCCATGGCCGGTCCCGCCCGCCCGTCCGTCCATCCGCGTGCGCGGGGCGGGACTGCTGCGGGCGCGACCGGCCATGCAAGAGAAGGCCGTGTCGGCCTAGAGTTCCATGATTTCCTTTTCCTTGGCCGTGCACTTCTCGTCCGACTTGGCCACGAAGCGGTCGGTCAGCTTCTGCACGTCGTCGGTGGACTTGCGCACGTCGTCCTCGGAAATCTCCTTGCCTTTCTCAAGCTTCTTCAGGGCGTCGTTGGCGTCGCGGCGCACGTTGCGCACGGCCACCTTGGCCTCTTCGGTGTACTTGCGGGCCACCTTCACGAGGTCCTTGCGGCGTTCCTCGGTCAGCGGCGGGATGGAGATGCGGATGATCTTGCCGTCGTTGACCGGGTTCAGGCCCAGGTCCGACTTCATGATGGCCTTTTCCACCAGCGGGAAGGCCGAACGGTCCCACGGCTGGATGGTCAGGGTGCGGCTGTCGGGCACGCTGACGGACGCCAACTGGCTGATGGGCGTGGGCGTGCCGTAGTAGTCGACCTTGATGTTGTCCACCAGCGAGGTTGAGGCGCGGCCGGTGCGCAGCTTGGCGAATTCGCGGTCCAGCGCGCCGAGGGCCTTTTCCATGCGCTCTTCGGTGTCGAGAAGAATGGTATCCATATCCATGGGGTTAGCCTCCGTGTACGATGGTTCCGACGTCTTCGCCCATGACCACGCGCTTGATGCTGCCCTTGAACATGTTGCAGACGATGATGGGCACATCGTTCTCCATGGCCAGGGTGATGGCCGTGGAGTCCATGACGCCGAGCTTGCGCTGCAACGTTTCCACATAGCCAAGGCTGCGGAACATCACGGCGTCGTCATGCTTCATGGGATCCTTGTCGTAGACGCCGTCGACCTTGGTGGCCTTGATGATGGCCTGGCACTTCAGTTCCATGCCGCGCAGCGCGGCCGCCGTGTCGGTGGTGAAGTAAGGGTTGCCGGTGCCCGCCGCGCAGATGACCACGCGGCCCTTTTCCAGGTGCCTGTCGGCCCGGCGGCGGATGTACGGCTCACAGACTTCCTGCATGGTGATGGCCGAAAGCACCCGCGTGGGGTGGCCGATCTTTTCCAGGGCGTCCTGCACGGCCAGCGCGTTGAGCACCGTGGCCAGCATGCCCATGTAGTCGGCCGATGAGCGGTCCATGCCCTTGGCGGACGAGGAGAGGCCGCGGAAGATGTTGCCGCCGCCGATGACAAGCGCCACCTGCAGGCCCATGTCTACAACCTCGGCGATTTCTTGGCATATCTTCGAAACAGTTTGGGGGTCAATACCGAACTTGTTTTCGCCCGCCAGGGCTTCGCCGCTGAGTTTCAGCAGCACGCGCTTGTAGCGGAGTTCGCTCATGTCCGTCCCTCGGTATGGTGGTTGTATGTTGCGATGTCGTAAAATTGCGTGTGTTCGCCGGGCGGTGGCATGCCTGCCGCAGTGCCCGTCCGCCGTCGCCGCCGTTGCTGCGTCTAGTGATGGTCGAAGGGCGCGCCCCAGTCGCCTTCGCGCACCCGGATGTACTTCAGAAAGGCGTAGAACGCCCCGTGGGCCGCGTTGATGAAGCCCGCGCGCCCGTCCAGAAAGCCCAGCTTGACCACGTACAGCTTCAGGAACCGTGCAAGGCCGTGGGCCGTGGCCACGGCCACGCCGCCCTGGCGGCCCTTGGCGCGCAGGTCGTCCGCGCCCTGCTGGGCGTAGGAGTTGATCTTGTCCAGGTGCTGGCGAAAGCTGTCGTAGGGGTAGTGCAGGATGTCGCCTCGCAGGCGGCCGGTTTCGCCCTTGGGGTGAAACGAGTAGTGCGCGCCCGAGACGTGCACTTCCATCTTCGCGGGGCGGAACAGGCGCAGCAGGTAGTCCGGGTACCAGCCGCTGTGTTTCATGAACCGGTCGAAGTACCACGAGCGGCGGGGCACCCAGTAGCCGGCCCGGCGTGCGTGGGGCGCGTGGCTGCCCTCGCCCCCGCGCACCTGCGCGCGCACGGCGGCCAGCACGCTTTCGCGCAGTTCGGCGGTGCAGATTTCGTCCTGGTCCAGGCTGAACACCCATTCGGTGTCGATGATGGACAGGGCGTGACGGAACTGCGGGCCGGGGCCTTCCCACTTGCGCTGGACCACCTCTGCCCCGGCCGCGCGGGCCATGTCCACGGTGCGGTCGGTGCTGAAGGAATCGACCACCAGGACCTTGTCGCAGAAGGACAGCGAGGCGAGGCACCTGTCGAGCAGGCGTTCGCCGTTGTAGGTGAGCACAAGGCCGGTGATGGCGGGGGGCATGCTGTCCTGCCGGTGGCGGCGGGGTTGAGGTTGGGGGGGGGCAAGCAAGCGAGGGGCCTGCGGCGCGATGGTCAAACGGTCTTTCAGGTCAGCGCAGCCATGCTGCGTTCAGAATCCGCCTTTTTGGGCCGGGCGGCGTTGGCGCGCGTTTTTCGATGCTCAAATACTGAAGTATGTTCCGCTCGAAAAATGCGCGCCGCCTTGCCCGGCCACAAAAAATCGTAATTCCTTGCATCCTGCCCGCACCAGCCACCCGCAGCGGAAGACCGCTGCGGGGTGTAAGGAAGAAAGGCAATTTTTCTACAGCGGAAGGCAAGAAAGGCAGAGAAAAGCGCCTTGGATATTCCACTTCAGGGGGGTGCAGGGGGCTTTGCCCGCTCTGCGATCGTCATCCGTAAGACTCGCGCGTTGCGCTCGTCTAACGGCTGCCGTCCTGCCCGCCGGAGGCTGACAAAAACAGTTGACCGTCAGCGTTACCCCTTGCCGGTGACGATGTCGCGCACGGCCTCGATCACGTCGTCCACGTCCTGCTCGGTGAGCTTGGGCGAAAGCGGCAGCGAGATGGTTTCGCGCCCGTAGGCCACCGCGTTGGGGTAGTCGTCGGGGTTCCAGCCGTAGTTCTTCTGGTAGTAGGGGTGCTCCGGAATGGCCAGGTAGTGCACCCCCACGCCGATCTTGCGGGCGGTCATCATGGGCAGCATGGCGTCGCGCGAGACGCCGCAGCGCGCCTCGTTCACCCGGATGGTGAACAGGTGGTAGGCGTGGCGGGTGTCCGGTTCCGGCGCGGCGGGCAGGCCCACGGGCAGGTCGGCGAAGGCCTGCATGTAGCGCTGCCACACGGCCTCGCGGCGCTTCCAGTATTCTTCCACCCGCTTCAGCTGGTGGATGCCCAGTGCCGCCTGCATGTCCATCATGTTGTACTTGAAGCCGTGATCGACGACGTAATAGTGCTTGTAGCCCGAATCGGAGAAGCGGGCCCAGGCGTCGGCGCTCATGCCGTGCAGGCCCATGATCTTCATGCGGTCGATCTTGGCCTTGTCGCGCGAGAGGATCATGCCGCCCTCGCCGGTGACCACGTTCTTGGTGGCGTAGAAGCTGAAGCAGCCGATGTCGCCGATGTCGCCCGCCTGCTTGCCCTTGTAGGTGGTTTCGATGGCGTGGGCGCAGTCTTCGATGACGGCCAGGTTGTGCCGCCGCGCGATGTCCATGATGGGGTCCATGTCGCAGGCGCGCCCGGCGAAGTGCACCACCAGCAGGGCCTTGGTGCGCGGGGTGATGCGGCGCTCGATGTCGGCCGGGTCGATGTTCTGGGTCAGTGGGTCCACGTCGGCCAGCACCGGGGTGGCCCCGGAGTGGATGATGGCGTTCACCGAGGCGCAGAAGGTCATGGCCGTGGTGATCACCTCGTCGCCCCGTTCAAGGTCGAGGGCGAGGCAGGAAAGCTGCAACGCGGCCGTGCACGAGTTGACGGCGGCGGCGTAGGGCATGCCCTTGTAGGCGGCGAAATCCTTTTCGAACTGGTGCACCTTGGGGCCGGTGCCAATCCACGCCCGCTTCATGCTGTCGAGCACTTCGTCCATTTCCGCCTGTTCGATGAGGGGCTGGCCGAAGACGAGAAAGGTGTCGCGCATGGGTGTTCATTCTCCGGGGGCCGGGCGGCGGGCGCTGTGACCGTCCGCGCGCGGGGCCGGCTTTTCGTGGGGCGCGCGGGGCGCGCCGGGGGGGCGGGACGAAACCCCGTCCCGTGGGGGCCTTGGGGCGGCGGGGCCGCCGGAAGGGCGCGGCGCGCGGGCCGGGGATCACCCGGCCGCGCGGCTGCCGCAGGGGAACATACCCCAAATGGCAGCCCGCGAAAAAGGGGGTCTTGCGACCCCCCTTTCATTCAGTATGCGTGCACGGTCTGCTCCATGCCTGCGGCGGCGCTTTTGCATCCGTGCGGCATGGCGGCGTTCCGTCCTGCGGCTAGGCTTCTTCCGCGCCCAGTTGCATGCGGACGAAGCGGCCGATGGTGACGTTTTCGCCCAGGGTGGCGATGACGTCGTTCAGCAGGTCGCGGATGGTCATCTTGTCGTCGCGGATGTACGGCTGTTCCAGGAGGCAGATCTCCTTGTAGAACTTCTTGATGCCGCCTTCAACGATCTTCTCGATGATGTTCTCGGGCTTGCCTTCTTCACGGGCCTTCTGGCGGTAAACCTCGCGCTCACGCTCGATGATGGCGGGGTCCACGGACTCGGCGTCCACGGCGGCGGGGTTGTTGGCCGCGATCTGCATGGCCACGTTCTTGGCGAATTCCTGGAACTTCTCGTTGCGGGCCACGAAGTCGGTCTCGCACTTCACTTCCACGAGAACGGCGATCTTGCCGGTGGAGTGGATGTAGTTGCCGATGACGCCTTCGGAGGTGGCGCGGCCAGCCTTCTTGGCGGCCTTGGAAAGGCCCTTCTGGCGCAGCCAGTCGACGGCCTTTTCAAGGCTGCCGCCGTTTTCTTCCAGCGCCTTCTTGCAGTCCATCATGCCAGCGCCGGTCTTTTCGCGCAGTTCCTTAACCATCTGGGCGGTAATTGCCATTGTGCGGTCTCCCTGAGATGTCGTGGAGGTCTGGTTACTCGGCGGCAGCTTCGGCGGCGGGAGCGGCTTCGGCGGCGGCTTCAGGAGCGGGCGCGGCCTTGGGCGCGGCGGCCTTCTTCAGCTCTTCCTCGGCGTCCTTGCCCTTGCGTTCCTTGCGCATGGCGTCGCCTTCCAGGCAGGCGTCGGCGATGGCGGCCACGAAGAGCTTGATGGCGCGGATGGCGTCATCGTTGCCGGGAATGACGAAATCGATCAGGTCGGGGTCGCAGTTGGTATCGGTGACCGCCACGATGGGGATGCCGAGCTTGCGGCATTCCTTCACGGCGATGTCTTCGCGGTGCGGGTCCACGATGAAGGCGAGCTGGGGCAGGCGGTCCATTTCCTTGATGCCGCCCAGGGTGGCCAGCAGCTTGTCCATTTCGCGCTGCAGACGAAGGATTTCCTTCTTCTGGTACTTGTTCACGGTACCGTCGGCGAACATGGCTTCGAGCTTCTTCAGGCGGTCGATGCTCTTCTGGATGGTGGTGAAGTTGGTCAGCGTGCCGCCCATCCAGCGGTTGGTCACGTAGAACTGGCCGGCGCGGGCGGCTTCCACGGCCACGGCTTCCTGCGCCTGGCGCTTGGTGCCGATGAAGACCACCTTGCCGCCGTTGACAACGGCGTCCACGACCTTGTCATGGGCGGTGCGGAACAGCTTCACGGTCTGCTGCAGGTCGATGATATGGATGCCGTTGCGGGCGCCGAAGATGAAGGGGCGCATCTTGGGGTTCCAGCGGCGGGTCTGGTGACCGAAGTGCACGCCGGTTTCCAACATCTGCTTCATGGAAACGTAAGCCATTTCAGAACTCCTTGCGGGTTTTTTCTTCCACACCGGCCATGGCCCTTCAACCCGCGCCGCACGTGGCGTGGCGGGCACCCCGGGCCGAAACCGGAGTGTGCTTGGTGTAAAAGGCAGGAATGCATACGCCAGATCGGCGGGGATGGCAAGTGGCCAAGGAGCGGATGGCGGAAATCCGCGCACGGGCCGCTCAGGGAAGGGCGGGCATGCGGCCGGGGCAGGGGGGGGGCGAAGGCCGCCCGGAATGCTCCGGTCGCCTTACTGCAACGGCACCTCGGCGTGCTCATCCCCATCCGGCGCGGCCAGCACCGGGTTGATCAGCAGGCCCACCCGTTCCACCTCCACGCGCACCTCGTCGCCGGGCACGATGGGGCCGACGCCCACGGGGGTGCCGGTAAGGATGAGGTCGCCGGGCAGCAGGGTCATCACGCGCGAAATGGCGCTGACCATCTCGTGCGGGGTGAACAGCATGTCGGCGGTATTGCCCTGCTGGCGCACCTCGCCGTTGACCAGGGTGCGCACGGCCAGGTTGGCGGTGTCGGGCAGGTCGGTCTCTATCCACGGCCCCACGGGGCAGAAGGTGTCGAAGCCCTTGCAGCGGCCGAACAGCCCGTCGCGCCGTTGCAGGTCGCGGGCGGTGACGTCGTTGGCGCAGGTGTAGCCGAAGATGTGCGCGGCCACGGCATCCGGCGGAATGTTGCGGCACTGCCGCCCGACGACGAGCGCCAGTTCGGCCTCGTAGTCCACCCGGCCCACGCCCTGCGGCACCAGAATGGGCTGGCCGCTGCCGATGACGGCGGTGGGGGCCTTCAGGAAGAATACCGGCTCGTCCGGCACGGGAAAGCCGATCTCCGCCGCGTGGTCGCGGTAGTTCATGCCCGCGCAGATGATCTTGGAGGGGGCCACCACCGGCAGGATGGAAAGTTCCGCCAGGGGGATGGGGTCTTTCAGCCCCAGTTGGTGGTTCAGGCACACCACGCCGTCGTCCTGCAACGCGCCAAAGAACACGCTGCCCCTGTATTGCACCCGTACCACGCGCATGTCGCCGCTCCGCTTCGGCGGGCGCTGCCCGCCGCGTTGCATCGTCATTTGCCCGGAATGGGCTGCCGCCCGGCCCGGAAGGGGGCGGTGCGTGAACGCCGCGCCGGGTTTCGCGCCGGTGGGCCGTGCCGCCGGGGGACGGTCAGATGGTGGTCACCACGGGCACCACGATGGGGTCCCGCTCCAGCACCTTGCGGAAAAAACGCCGCAGCGACGAGCGGATGCGGTCCTGCAGCCGTTCGGTCTCGCCGGGGGGGATGTTCTCGAATATGTCCAGCACGATGCACTTGGCGTCTTCAAGCACGTGGTTGTAGTGCTGCTCGAACACGAAGCCCTTGGAAAGCATTTCCGGGCCGTGCAGCACTTCCCACCCCGTCTCGTCCACCACCAGCACCACGATGACCATGCCTTCGCCGCCCAGGATGTGCCGTTCCTTGAGCACGGAATGGCCAACGTCGCCCACGCCCTTGCCGTCCACCAGGATGAACTCCACGGGCACGTGCTCTTCAAAGCGCACGCCTTCTTCGGTGAGGGTGATGGGGTCGCCGTTTTCAAGGATGATGGTGCGTTCTTCCGGTATGCCGCATTCACGGGCCAGCCGACAGTGCTTGACCAGGTGGCGGTATTCGCCGTGCACCGGCACGAAATAGCGGGGCCGCACCGCCTCGATCATGGCGCGCAGCTCGTCGCGGTGGGCGTGGCCGGATGCGTGGATGGAGCGCACCTTGTCGTAGTAAACTTCCGCCCCAAGCCGGTAGAGCTGGTTGATGAGCTTGGTGATGGCGCGCGCGTTGCCGGGGATGAAGCGCGAGGACATGATCATCGTGTCGCCCCGGTGGATGGAAAGCTGTTTGTGCTCGCCCATGATGATGCGCGACAGGGCGGACAGCGGTTCGCCCTGCGAGCCGGTGACCAGCAGCACCAGGTCGCGGTCGGCCATGGGGGGCATGGTCACGGCGTCCAGGATCATGCCCGCCTCGGCCCGCAGAAAGCCGAGGTTGCGCGCGATCTCGATGTTGTTCATCAGGCTGCGGCCGCTGACAACCACCTTGCGCCCGAATTCGCTGGCCAGGTCGAACACTTCCTGGATGCGCTGGATGTGGCTGGAGAACAGCGTGACCACGATGCGCCCTTCCGACTCCTGGAATATCTGGCGGAAGGTGTCCATGATCTCGCGCTCGCCCAGCGATTGGCCGTCGCGCTCGATGTTGGTGGAGTCGGACAGCAGGAGCCGCACGCCCCCTTCGCCGGCGAAATCGCGGAACAGGGCAAGGTCTGTGCCGGGGCCGGACAGGGGGTTGGGGTCGATCTTGAAGTCGCCGGTGTGCACCACCCGGCCCACCGGGGTTTCCACGGCCAGGGCGTACCCTTCGATGATGGAATGGCACACGGGCAGAAAGCGGAATGTCATGTCGCCGAGCACCAGGGGCGCTTCGGGCGAGACGGGCACCAGTTCCACGCGGTCGGCAAGGCCGTGCTCGCGCAGTTTGTGCTCGACGAGGGCCAGGGTGAAGCGCGAACCGTAGATGGGGGCCTTCAGGTGGGTCATCAGCCACGGCAGCGCGCCGATGTGGTCCTCGTGGGCGTGGGTGAGCACGATGCCGCGCACCCGGTGGCGGTTCTGCAAGACGTGATCGAAACGCGGGATGACCACGTCGACGCCGAGGTGGTAGTCTTCCGGGAACATCAGGCCGCAGTCCACCAGGACCATGGAATCGGGCGTGGACCAGATCTGGCAGTTCAGGCCGATCTCTCCGAGGCCGCCGAGGGGGGTAATGGTCAGGTGCGGGGTCTGTTCCGCCATGCGAGGGGCTCCACTCTGGTTGCGCGTCTGGTGCTGGTGCGAGGGGTACGGGTCAGTTCTTCTTGCTACCGCAAAAAGACGGCCCTCACAAGGGGATGCGGCGCGCGCACCGGCCCGTGCCGTTCGGCTGAACAGTCTCGGCGCGGGGGAGGGACGTGCGTGCTACGTGAGGGTGGGCTGGAACGAAGGATGTGAGGTGGCGTCGCAACGCGTCGGGGAATGGGTGGGACTGGGGGCAGGCGGGAGCGGGCGCGGCGGAACGCGAAGACCGCGCCACCTCGAGGGGCGGCGCGGCTGTATGGGGCATGATATTTTCATCTCGGTAGTAAACAGCAAATGTTCAACAATTGAACAACTATTTCCAGATGCGGCGCGGTTCGCAGTGGCAGGACTGGCTGTAACTTGGGATTTTTGTTCATTGGCAAGGAAAACGAGCCTGTCATGAGGGAGTATACTCTTGTTGTATTCGACCGATATGGCAGGCGAAGTTTGACGAAGCCAATGGGCAAAAAGACAAGTTAGAGACAGTCCTATGCGGGCTTGCGGCGCACCTCCACCCCGGCCAGCTTTTCCCAGTGGCGGATCAGCGCGCCGTGGTCGGCATCGCCCAGGCCGTCGGCCATCAGGCCCTGCATCACTTCCATCAACTGCGCGGTCAGCGGCAGGGGGGCGTGCAACTGGTGCGAGGTTTCCAGTACGTTGCCCAGGTCCTTGGCGTGCAGCCGGATGCGGAAGCCGGGGGTGAACTTGCCGTCCATGACCAGCGGGGCCTTGGCGTCCAGCACGGTGCTGCCCGCAAGGCCGCCCCGGATGGCCTGGTAGACCAGGTCCGGGTCCGCCCCGGCGCGGGTGGCCAGCACCAGCGCCTCGGCCATGGCCGCGATGTTGCCCGCCACCACGATCTGGTTGGCCAGCTTGGCCACGTTGCCCGCGCCCACCTCGCCCACGCGCACCACCGAGGCGGCCATGGCCTTGAACACCGGCAGGCAGGCGTCAAAGTCCGCCAGCGCGCCGCCCACCATGACGGACAGGGTGCCGTCGATGGCTTTGGGCTCGCCGCCGCTCACCGGGGCATCCAGCATCCGGATGGACTTTTTGGCCAGTTCCGCCGCGATCTCGCGGCTGGCCAGCGGGGCGATGGAGCTCATGTCCGCCACGATGCAACCGGGGACCGCGCCTTCCGCGATGCCGCCGGGGCCAAGGGCCACCTCGCGCACCTCGGGCGAGTTGGGCAGCATGGTGATGACCATGTCCGAGGCGGCGGCCACGGCGGCGGGGCTTGCCGCAGCCTGCGCGCCTTCGGCGGCCATGGCCCGCAGCTTGTCCCCGTTGCGGGTGTATGCGGTTACGGAGAATCCGGCCTTGAGCAGGTTGCGGCACATGGGCGCGCCCATGATGCCGAGCCCAATGAATCCGATGCGTTGCATGGCGTGCTCCTTTGCGGTGGTCTGTTGCGGGCTGGCGGTCATGCCTGTTGCGCGTAGGGGCGCATCCACTCCAGCGAGGCCAGGGTGTCGGGCGCGGGCACGTATTCCAGCCCTATGTGCCCAGCGTAGCCCAGCCGGTCCAGTTCGGCGAACAGGAAGGGGTAGTTTATCTCGCCGGTGCCGGGCTGGTGGCGGCCCGGCGTGTCCGCGATCTGGATGTGCCCGATGCGCGGCAGATGGGCGCGCAGGGTGGCCGTCAGTTCGCCCTCCTCGCGCTGGGCATGGTAGACGTCGTACTGCAGCAGCACGTTGGGGCGGTCCACCTCGTCCAGCAGGCGCAGCACCTGCGCGGTGGAGTGCAGGAAGAAGCCGGGAATGTCCTTGCGGTTGATGAATTCCACCAGCAGGGTCAGCCCGGCCTCGGCCAGCCGGTCCGCCGCGAAGCGCACGTTGGTGACCAGCGTGGCCCACGCGGCCTGCGCGGCGGTGGGGTCGTTGCTAGGCACCTTGCCCGCAAGGCAGTTCAGCCGGGGCACGCCAAGGGCCTTGGCGTAGCCGACGGCGCGGTCCACCCCGGCGCGGAATTCCGCCTCGCGCCCCGGCAGGGCGGCTATGCCCCGTTCACCGGCGGCCCAGTCGCCCGAGGGCAGGTTGAACAGCACCTGGGTTTGGCCGTTGTCGCGCAGCAGGGCGGCCAGGGTTTCCGGGGCGTGGGCATAGGGGAACAGGTATTCCACCGCATCAAAGCCCGCCGACCGAGCGGCGGCGAAGCGTTCGACGAACGGCAGTTCGGTGAACAGCATGGTCAGGTTGGCGGCGAATCTGGGCATGGGCGCTCCTCTTGTGGGGTGCGTTGGGCGGTGGCGGAGGGGATGTCAGTCAACGCTGGGCGGCGCGGGCTGCTGCAGCGCCTGGCGCAACGCCTCCAGCGATGGCGCGATGTGGCGGTGCATGGCCGCGCCGCTGGCCGCCGGGTCGCCCCGGCGCAGCGCTTCGATGACGGCGAGGTGGTCGGGCACGGTGTCTTCCCACGGGCGGGGGGTGCCGTGCAGGTAGGCGGCAGCCAGCGTGTTCACCGGGTCCATGGCGGCGCGCAGGAACGGGTTGCCGGAAAGCTCAGCCAGCCGCCGGTGAAAGGCCCGGTCGCGCTCAACGTAGGTCTGGTGCGCCTCCGGCGTGTCCGGCAGGCTGGCCATGGCCCGCCATTCGTCGGCCATGCGCTCCGCCTCGTCCGGGGTGATGCGCGTGGCGGCCAGTTCCGCCGCCAGCGGCTCCAGGCGTGCGCGCAGTTCGAACAGCTGCACCAGTTCCAGCGTGGAAAGTTCGCGCACCCGGAACCCCCGACGGGGAATGGCCCGCAGCAGCCCGTCCTGCGCCAGCCGCTTCAGGGCGTTGACCAGCGGGGTGCGGCTGACGCCAAGCCGCCCGGCCAGCGCTTCCTGCGCCACGCGCTGGCCGGGGGCCAGCACGCCGTCGGCGATCATGGCCCGGATGCGCTCGTAAATCTTTTCGTCGAGGTTCTCGTGCCGGATGGCGGCAAGGCTGCCGTCGTCGGGCGCGGTGTCAGGGACGGTGGGGGAAAGCTTCATGAGCCGACCCTAGCCGGTGGCAGGATGCCGGTCAACAATTTTGCATGCAGAATGCAAAACGATGAAGGGGCCGCGGCCAACTTCAAAACCGCAAGCGCCGCCCCCGGAACCCCGGGGGCGGCGCAGTCGTTCGCAACCGTCAGCACTCGTCTTCGCTCAACCGGCAGCGCCGGATTCGGCTACTCCTCGCCGCGCTCCTTCCTGTAGTCGGCGATGACCTTTTCGGCCACCGGCGGCGGCGCTTCCTCGTAGTGGTCGAATTCCATGGTGAACACGCCCTGCCCGCCTGTCATGGAGCGCAGGTCGGGCGCGTAGCGCAGCACTTCGCTCATGGGGACGTGGGCCTTGATTTCGGTGATGCCCACCTGCGAATCGGACCCCAGCACCTTGCCGCGCCGCGACGACAAATCGCCGATGACGTCGCCCATGTACTCGTCGGGCACGGATACGGACAGCAGCACGATGGGTTCGAGCAGGGTGGGCTTCATCAGTTCCATGGCCTTCTTGAAGGCCAGCGACCCAGCGATCTTGAACGCCATTTCCGACGAGTCCACCGTGTGGTAGCTGCCGTCGTACAGCTTCACCTTGAAGTCCACCACCGGGCACCCGGCAAGGTAGCCGCGCGCGGCGGCCTCTTGCACGCCCTTGTCCACGGCCGGGATGTACTGGCGGGGAATGGAGCCGCCCACCACCGCATCCTCGAACACGTAGCCCGAGCCGCGTGACAGCCCTTCCATCTCTATCCAGCAGTCGCCGAACTGGCCGCGCCCGCCGGACTGCTTCTTGTGCCGCCCCTGCACCTGCGCCTTGCCGCGCACCGTTTCACGGTAGGGCACCTTGGGCGTCTTGAGCAGGATTTCGGTCTTGTAGCGGCGCTTGGCCTTTTCAACGGAAAGTTCGATGTGCAGCTGGCCCATGCCGGAAAGCAGGATGTCGCTGGTTTCCTCGTCGCGGGCAAGCTTGAGGGTGATGTCCTCGTCCAGCAGCTTGTGCACGGCGGTGAACACCTTGTCTTCGTCGCCCTTTTCCTTGGGCGCGAGGGCGTAGGTGATCAGTTGCGGCGGCGTGGCGGGTTTGGGCAGCACGAAGGGGTTCTTTTCGTCGCACAGGGTGTCGCCGGTGCGGGTGCCCTTCAGCTTGGCCACGGCCACCACCGCGCCGGGACCCAGCACGTCCTTGCACGGGGCCTGGGTCTTGCCGGTAAGGTACAGCAGCGAGCCAAGGCGTTCCGGCTCGCCGGTGGTCATGTTCTTCAGGGTGGATTCGGTGGAGACGGTACCCGAAAGCACCCGGATAAGGCTGAGCTGCCCGGCGAAAGGGTCTGCCAGGGTCTTGAACACGAAACAGGCGGCGGGGGCGTCGGGGCTGCTGGCCCGTTCCTTGCCGTCGGCGTCGAGCCACGCGGGCCGTTGCAGGGGCGAGGGCAACAGACGGTCGATGGTGTCGAGCAACTGCGCGCCGCCCTTGTTTTCCATGGCCGCCCCGGCCACCACGGGCACCAGATCCCCGGCCAGCACGCCCTTTTGCAGGCCCATGGCCATTTCCTCGGGGGTCAGCTCGCCCTCTTCGAGGTATTTTTCCATCAGGGTTTCGTCTGATTCGGCGATGTTCTCGATGGTGGTCTCGCGCAGGGCGGACACGGCGTCGGCCATGTCGGCGGGGATGTCGCCCTCGGTCACCTTGCCGTCGTCGCCGAAGAACAGGGCCTTGCCCGCCAGCACGTCCACCAGGCCCTTGAAGCTCGCCTGCTGGCCGATGGGCATGTACAGCAGCACCGGGCGCATGCCGAGGATGGCGGAAAGCCCGGAGAACGCCATGTCGAAGTCGGCCCGGTCGCGGTCCACCTTGTTGATGAACACGGCGGCGGGCAACCCGGCCGCCCGCACCGACTGCCACAGCTTGCGGGTGAGCGGGCGCACCCCGTCCACCGCGTCGATGACGAAAACGGCGGCATCGACGCCCGAAAGCAGGTAACCGATGTCGCCGATGAAGTTGTTGTCGCCGGGAATGTCCAGCAGGAAGTGGCGGGAACCGTTGCGCTGCAAGGTGGCCAGGGCGGGCTGGATGGAGCCGCGCCGCTTGGTCTCCTCTGGCTCGAAGTCGAGGGCGGTGGTGCCCTCCTCGATTTTGCCGAGGCGGCCGACCACGCCCGCCTGATACAGCAGCATTTCGGCGAGCGAGGTCTTACCGCAACCTCCGGTTCCTACAAGAGCATAGGTTCTTTGGGTCTCCAACGCCTTGGACATAATCCGTCTCCCTTGTTCCTGATGGTTGTGGAGATGAAATCCCTGCCGGGCAGGGCGCAGTGTCCATGAATGCGTGATGCCGCCAACAAAACCGTGTTCCGTGCGTGCTTCCTCGTGCGGGGCGTCGTCCCAGTGGCGTGGTGCGTCTGCGCCGTTCGTGCGGCATGTGTCTGGCGGTGCGCGGTGCGGCGGGTGGTTTCGCCGCTGCCTGGGGCGTTGCGTTGCCCCGTGTGCTCCGTGCCTTGCCGTGGCTGTCGTGCCTGCCGCAGTTGGGCGGGTGCGCTGTGCGCTGTAGGGCGTATTCCCCCGTGTCGTGTGGCGTATCGTCCGGTTTCAGGGCGGCGCGATGCGGGTTGAGGTTTGCGAAGGCGCGTTACCGGTCCGTAACCGTCCCGCGCGGGAATCGTGACTGTGCCGGATGCGCCGCCGGGCCTTGCCGATGGCTTTCCAGTTACGTAAGTCATAGGAAGACGTTAAGAAAGATGTCAAGGCCAAACTGGCCGTCGCCCTGGCGTTCCGCGCCCCGCAACGGTTTGCGGGGGTGCCCCTTCATCGGGGGGCGGATGGGCGGTGGCCTGGCGGGGTACCGGAGGGCACGCCGCATCGGCGGATACGTGCGGGACAGGCCCGGCTGTCGCGGCCCGGTCCGCCGCTTGGGCGCACTTGCGCAAGGCACGCCTTTCGCGGCATGGAGTGAAGCATGATACGCGGTTTGATTCTGGGCGGCCTGTTCGTCCTGCTGCTCTA
Source organism: Nitratidesulfovibrio sp. HK-II (assembly GCF_003402415.2). Taxonomy (NCBI): domain Bacteria; kingdom Pseudomonadati; phylum Thermodesulfobacteriota; class Desulfovibrionia; order Desulfovibrionales; family Desulfovibrionaceae; genus Nitratidesulfovibrio; species Nitratidesulfovibrio sp. HK-II. Next base: position 2,812,673 of record NZ_AP036014.1, on the reverse strand, counting down.
CCTGCTGTTGCGCTACGTGTGGCGAACCCGCCCGGAAAGCCCGCGCGAAGTGCTGCGCGAGGAACTTTCGCGGCGGCGGGCCGTGGGCGAAAGCGCCACGGGCATGGCCGAGCGGTTGCGCGACGTGGCCCGCGAACGGCTGCGCCCGGTGGCGGCCGCCCTGGCCGAAATGCGCGAGGAACTGCCGGAGGACCAGCGCTTTGACGTGCAGGACGACGGCGACACCCTGACCGTGCAGGCCGGGGAGCGCACCATCGTGGTCACCCACAACGCGCTCACCGTGCTGCTGGGCGAAGGGCCCGACGCGGACCATGCGGGCCGCGAGGGGGGGCGACGCCCCCTGCGGGACGAGCGCTACGGCATCCGCGTGGACGGAGCCCTCGAGGAACATGCCGACCTTGCCGGAACGGTGCGCCGTCTGGCCTCGCTCATCGCCGACGCGGTGGCGGGGCGGCCCGGCGCGGCAGCCGGGTAGGCACCGGCTGGCGTATCCGGCGGGGCCTGGCGCGGCGTGGCCCCGCGCCCTTTCCCGCGTGCCCCTTCCTGCACGTCAAGGACGCCCGCCGGATTGTCAGGCTGGGGCGCTGCTGCTAGGGTGCGACGACGGCACGCGACATCACACGTCCTACACGACCGAGCGAGGTATGCATCATGGCCGACGATTCCGGTGAAGTGAAACTGTTCGCCCTGTCCACCTGCGTACACTGCAAGAACACCAAGCAGTACCTCGAAGAACATGGCGTGGACTACAAGTGCGTGTTCGTGGACCAGTTGGAAGGCGACGAGCGCAAGGCGGTGCTGGAGGAAATCCGCGCCCACAACCCCAAGCTGTCGTTCCCCACGCTGGTTTGCGGCAATGGCCGCGTCATCGTGGGCTTTCACAAGGAAGACATCAAGGAGGCCCTGGATCTATGAGCGGACCCGCCACCGCCCAGTCGTTGTACGACATGCTGCGCAAGATTCAGGAACCCAAGGGCTACTTCTTCAACAAGGACATGGACATGACCATGCCTCTGCTGGAAAGCCTGCTGGTGAACAGGCAGCGCTACGGCTACATGGCCTGCCCCTGCCGCCTGGCCCTTGGCGAATTCGAGAAGGACCGCGACATCGTCTGTCCCTGCGTGTACCGCGAGGACGACGTGAAGGAATTCGGAGCCTGCTTCTGTGGGTTGTATGTCTCGCAGGCCTGGAACGAAGACGAGATTCCCCATGACGTCGTGCCGGAGAGACGGCCGCCGGAGAAGCTTTTCGGGTAGCGCCATCGCCACCTTGTCGGGCCTTGCCCCATCTTTTGCGCAAATGGAGCGCCGCCGGATTTCTTCGGGAATCCGGCGGCGCTTTGCTTTGTCGGTTGGGCCGAGCGTGTAGGAATACGCTAGGGCCTGTTGCCACTATGAGGGATTTTGTTCTCTGCCGAGGAAGCGCACTTTTTTATGGAGGGAGTGCCTCAGCCGTTAGGTGAGCAAAGCGAACCTTACGGATGAGGACCGCAGCGCGTACTTTTCTGGTACTCGACCGGAATAAAAAAACGCGCTGACGACGGCAGAGGGCAAAAGACCCATAGTGGTGCAGGCCCTACCCGCCGAACGCGGCCGCGTGCCGCGCCGCGAACTGCTCCGGCGTGAAGGCGTGTTCCTGGGTGCCGTAGTGCTCCACGCAGAAGCTGGCGCAGGTTGCGCCCATGCGGGCCGCCTCGGCCACGTCCTTGCCGTCCACCAGGCCCTTGATGAGCCCCGCCCGGTAGGCGTCGCCCGCGCCGGTGGGGTCCAGTACCCGGTCGGCCTTCACGGCGGGCACCAGCACCGGGCTGCCGTTGTCGATTCGCGACCCGTGCTCGGACATGGTGGTGATGATCCACCCGGTGCGTTCCAGCAGTTCCGCCTTGGTGCGGCCCGTGGCCTTCATGATCATTTCCAGTTCGTAGTCGTTGGTGACCAGCATGTGCGCGCCGCAGATGGCCTCGTACAACTGGTCGCCGGACAGGGCGGGAATCTGCTGGCCGGGGTCGAAGATGTAGCGCACCCCGCGCTCGCGGAACATGCGCGGCAGGCCCACCATGTCGTCCACGTTGCCGGGCGAGACGATGGCGATGTCGGCCTTCGCGTTCAGCGCGGGGAAGGGGTATTCGCACGGAAAGCGCATGGCCGCAGGGTTGAAGCCGGTGATCTGGTTGTCGCTCTGGTCGGTGGTGATGTAGGCCCCGGCGGTGAACTGGTCGTCCAGCCTGCGGATGCCGTCCTGCGGCAGGTCCAGCTTGTCCAGTTCTTCGGCGTAGCGGTCGAAGTCCTTGCCCACGCAGCACAGGATGTGCGGCTTCTCGCCAAGCAGGGCCAGGCTGTAGGCGATGTTGCCCGCCGTGCCGCCGCGCTTTTCCTCCAGCCGGTCTATGAGAAAGCACACGTTCAGGATGTGTATCTTTTCCGGCAGGATGTGGTCCGCGAACTTGCCGGGAAAATTCATGATGCGGTCGTAGGCGATGGACCCGGAAACGTAGATGGGCATGCTAGGGCTCCTTGCGGGTTACGTCGTCGATCCAGCCAAGAAAGGCCGCGCTGCCGCCGGTGATGGGCAGGGCCACCACGCAGGGCACCTCGTAGGGGTGCAGTTGCAGCACCGCCTCGGTCAGGGCGGGCACCAGGGCATCGGTGGTCTTGGCGATGAAGGCGGTTTCGGTTTCGGTCTGGATGTCGCCCGCCCAGTGGTAGATGGAGCGGATGGACCCCAGCACGTTGACGCACGCGGCAAGCCGTTGCTCCACCAGGGCGCGGCCGATGCGTTCGGCTTCTTCCGGGTTCGGGGCCGTCATGTACACGAGGACCGCCATGGAAACCTCCTGCGCTGGGGTGCGTTGTGCCCGCCGCGTTCGTGTGCCCGCGGGGCGGGATGGCGTACGCGGCGCGCCGCCCATGTGCATAGCGAAGAAGCCACCGCACGGCAACGCGATGCGCACGGTTTCGGCACGGGAATGTCGCGGAAAGCCGGGCGCGGCAGGCGGCAGGGCGTGTCCGGAGCGGCGCTGCCCGCGCATTCCCCGGCGTATCCCCCGCGCATCCGGCCTTCGCGGCGTGGTTGCCGGGCGCGGCCCGGCATGGCATATACTGGCCGCCGCGCGAATGGCGGGGCCGTTGCATGGCTTGTCCCCCTGTCTCCGTTCCCCCGCCCGTCTTTTTCGCTGATCGTCCGCCGCGCGCACATCCCTTCACGGAGCCTTTCATGCAGACCGCCGACCGCGCGGCCAGGGTGCTCGAACTCCTGCGCCTGCGCTACCCCACCCGCGAAACGCACCTGGTGGCCCGCAACGCCTGGGAACTGCTGGTGGCCACGGTGCTGGCCGCCCAGTGCACCGACGTGCGCGTGAACCAGGTGACCCCCGGCCTGTTCGGCCGCTGGCCCGGCCCGGCAGAGCTTGCCCGAGCCACGCAGGAAGAGCTGGAGGAGGTCATCCACTCCACCGGGTTCTACCGCAACAAGGCCACAAACCTGCTGGGCGCTGCCCGCCGCGTGGCCGAAGTGCACGGCGGCGAGGTGCCGCGCACCATGGCCGAGCTGGTGCAACTGCCGGGCGTGGCCCGCAAGACCGCCAACGTGGTGCTGTGGGGGGCCTACGGCATCAACGAGGGCATCGCGGTGGACACCCACGTCAAGCGCATCGCGTTCCGGCTGGGCTTTACCGAATCCGTGGACCCGGTGCAGATCGAGCGCGACCTGATGGCCCTTTTTCCGCAGGATGCCTGGGGCGACGTGAACCACATGCTGGTGTGGTTCGGCCGCCACGTGTGCGACGCCCGCGCCCCTCGCTGTGGCGAATGCGAGATGATCGAGGTCTGCCCGCGTCACGGGGTGGGGCAGAAGGATGGCGCGGCCGCGAAAACACGGGGCAAGCCGGGCGCAGCGGGCGCGCGAGGCGCGGGAAAGGCCGCCCGGACGGTCGCCGCCAAGTCCCGCAAGGGCGGCAAGCCCCGCTCGGGCGGCAAGCCATGATCACCTCCACCTTCCGCCATCTGCCCGGCGTGGGCGCGGCCTTCGAGGAACGCCTGTGGCGCGGGGGCTGCCTTACCTGGCAGGATGCAGCGGCGCGCGGCGACATTCCCTGTCGCCGGTACGAGGCGGGCACCTTTTCCTCGGGCGTGGCGGATTCGCACGCCCGCCTCGCGGCGGGCGACGCCGCGTGGTTCGGCCAGCGTCTGGGCGCGGCGGACCAGTGGCGGCTGTTCGCCGCCTTCCGCCATCAGGCGGCCTACGTGGACATTGAAACCACCGGTCTCGGCTGGCCGGAATCGCACATCACCACCATCGCCCTGTGGGACGGGAGCGAGTTGCGTACCTACGTGCACGGCGAAAACCTGGACGACTTCGCCGACGACATCCGGGCCTACAAGCTGCTGGTCACCTTCAACGGGCGCGGGTTCGACGCGCCGTTCATCGAACAGACCTTTCGCCAGAAGCTGGACATGGCCCACCTGGATCTGCGCTGGGTGCTGAAGCCGCTGGGCTACTCCGGCGGGCTGAAACGGGTGGAGCGGGCCTTCGGGCTGGACCGCGGTGCGCTGACCGGGGTGGACGGCTACACCGCCGTGCTGCTGTGGCGCCATTGGCAGAACAGCGGCGACGCGCGCGCCCTGGAAACCCTGCTGGCCTACAACGCAGAGGACGTGCTGACCCTGGAGCCGCTGGCGGTGCACGCCTACAACGCGCACCTGGCCGGGCTGCCCGCCCTGCCGGAACACCCGCTGCCGCAGTGCGGCCGGGCCGGGAATCCCTTTGACGCCTCGCCAGAGGTGCTGCGCAAGGTGGGCGTGCGGGGCGCGTGATCGCCGCCGTCATCCCCTTTCCGGCCCGTGCCGGCTGCCTTTCACCGCGCCCTCTCTGTCGTGTCACGGCAGGGAGGGCCATATTGTTGCGCCCAACGCGGAAAAACAATTGCCCCCGGCACGCCGTATGGCATACTGGGGCGTACGTCACGACCTTTCAGGGGGGCACATGAGCCAGACCAACATCCTGCTGGAATCGGGCACCAACGAGCTCGAAATCATCGAATTCTACATCGAGGAAGCCCTGGCGGACGGCAAGGTGTATCGGGGATATTACGGCATGAACGTGGCCAAGGTGCTGGAAATCATCCGGCGGCCCACGGTCACGGGAGTGCCCAGCAAGCACCACCCGGCGGCGCTGGGCACCTTCAACCTGCGCGGTCGCGTGCTGCCCCTGGTGGACCTGGGCGGGTGGCTGGGCAAGCAGGTGGTGCCCAGCGATTCGCTGAAGGTCATCGTGTCCGAGTTCAGCGGCATGGTCACGGCGTTCCTGGTTTCCGGGGTTACCCGCATCCACCGCCTGAGCTGGAGCCAGGTGGAGGCCCCCGACTCGCACATGCAGACCTACAGCGGCCAGTCGGTCATCGGGGTGGTGCGTTTCGAGGACCGCATCGTGTTCCTGCTGGACATGGAGAAGATCGTGGCCTCCATGAATCCCCGGGCGGACATGGGCGCGGCGCTGGAGGTTACGGAACCGACGGTGACCCTGTCCGAAGACTGGCATGTGCTCATCGCCGACGATTCCTCGGCCATCCGCAACATGATCGGCAGCACGTTGGAAAAGGCGGGCTTTCGCGTCACCCGCACCAGCAGCGGGCGCGAGGCGTGGGACGTGCTGTGCGGCTGGCGCAAGCGCGCGGAAGAAGAACGCAAACACATCTACGACTACGTGGACCTGGTGGTGTCGGACATCGAGATGCCCGAGATGGACGGCCACAACCTGACCCGCCGCATCAAGGATGACCCCGTGCTGCAACGGCTGCCGGTGGTGCTGTTCTCTTCTCTGATCACCGACGCGCTGCGCCACAAGGGTGCGGCCGTTGGCGCGGACGACCAGATTTCCAAGCCCGACCTGCCCGGCCTTACCGGACGGGTGCGCGGGCTGATCGAGCGTTCGCGCCAGGCGTCCACCACGGCGTGACGCGCAAAGCTTCTGTGCGTGCGTGGCATCCGGCAGGGGCGCGATGCTCCGCGCGCACAGGCTAACGGTATTCCCATATTTTCGCGGGCATGCTACCGTTACTGCCGTTCCGTGAAGCGGTGCGCCCGGATGTCCGGGTGCGCGCATTCAGGCAGCACGTTCGGGCCGCGTCGGGCTTGCATGGCCGCGCGCATTGCGCGGCAAGGCGGCGATGACCTCGCGGCGGCCGACGCGAAAGGGGGGAGATGATGGAACGCAGACGCCACTCGCGCATTTTTCTGAAGGCCTATGGGTTGAACCAATCCTGCCGTGTGCACATGGACGGCGCGGACCGCGTCGCCCGGATCATCGACATCAGCCCCGGCGGCTCGCGCCTGCTGCTGGACGATGGTGGCCCCATGCCCGCGCACGGCGCGCGCGGCGTGCTGCTGCGGGGCGAGAACTTTCGGCTGGCCTACCTGGTGGACGTGGCCTACACGGTGGCCTGGATCAACGGCGAGGAATTCGGGGCCAGCTTCGACGTGGACCTGGACGCCTCGGTGTCGGGCCTGCAGGCGGACCTGGCGGACCTTGCGGGGTAGCGTCCGGAGCGGCAGGGCAGGCACGCCTGCCGGGGCGGCGGGCCGCCACATTCACGCACGCAAAAGGGCGGGGAGCATGCTCCCCGCCCTTGTCGTTTCTGTGGCGTGCGCGGCGCGTTAGATCTTGGCGGCGGTGCGCAGGTCGGCCACGGCGTCGCACTGCTCCCAGGTGAACTCGGGCAGTTCGCGGCCGAAGTGGCCGTAGCAGGTGGTCTTGCTGTAGATGGGGCGGTTCAGGTCAAGGCGCTTGATGATGTGGTAGGGGCGCAGGTCGAACACTTCGCGCACGGCGCGGGTGAGCACCTCGTCCGACAGTTCGCTGCTGCCCAGCGAGGACACCAGCACGGAAACCGGCTCGGCCACGCCGATGCAGTAGGCGATCTGCACTTCGCACTTGGGGGCAAGGCCCGCCTTGACCACGTTCTTGGCGATGTAGCGGCCCATGTACGCGCCGGAGCGGTCCACCTTGGAGGCGTCCTTGCCCGAGAACGCGCCGCCGCCGTGGTGGCCCGCGCCGCCGTAGGTGTCCTGGATGATCTTGCGGCCGGTGAGGCCGCAGTCGCCCATGGGGCCGCCGACCACGAACCGGCCAGTGGTGTTGATGAAGATTTCGCAGTCGTCGGCCATCAGGCCCTCGGGCAGCGTCTTCTTGATCACTTCCTCGATAATGCCTTCGCGGATGGTGGCGTTGGACACGTTGTCGGCATGCTGCGACGAGACGACCACGTTGTTGATGTGCATGGGCTTGCCATCCACGTACTCGAACGAGACCTGGGTCTTGCCGTCGGGCCGCAGGAAGTCGAGGATGCCGTCCTTGCGCACCTTGGTCAGGCGCTGCGACAGCTGGTGCGCCCAGTAGATGGGGGCGGGCATGAGGGTGGGGGTTTCATCGCAGGCGAAGCCGAACATCATGCCCTGGTCGCCCGCGCCCTGGTCTTCGGGGTTGCCCCGGTCCACGCCCTGGGCGATGTCGCCCGACTGCTTGTCGATGGAGGAAATGACCGCGCAGGTCTTCCAGTCAAAGCCCATGTCCGAGCTGTTGTAGCCGATGTTCTGGATGGTCGAGCGCACCACCTCGGGCAGGTCGGCGAAACCCTTGGTGCGGATTTCACCGGCGATGAAGGCCATGCCGGTGGTCACCAGCGTTTCGCAGGCCACGCGGGACATGGGGTCCTGCGCCAGCAGCACGTCGAGCACGGCGTCGGAAATCTGGTCGGCGACCTTGTCGGGGTGCCCTTCGGTGACGGACTCGGACGTGAAGAAGTAGCGGCCTTTTCCGGGAATCATGCGGTCCTCCTGGTGATGCGCGCGTGGTCCCGGCGTCTTTGCCCGGCGATGGATGCCGGGCGCTGCGGGCGCGGGCGCGGTTCTGTGCGTCGGTTGCTTTTGTCGGGCGCGGGCGGGCTATTCGCCAGCCAGCAGCATATTGTCGATAAGCCGGGCCTTGCCGAGGCGGAAGGCCACGGCGCACAGGGCCGCGTCGGCGATGCGCGTAAGCGGCTCCAGCGTTTCCGGGTGCACGATGGACACGTAGTCCTCCTGCGCCAGGGGCAGGTTTTCGCGCCAGTAGCGGCGCATGCCTTCTGCCACGGCGGCGGCGTCGCGCTCGCCCCCCTGCACCAGCGCCCGGCCAAGGGCCAGGCCGTGGTGGATGTTGGGGGCCTGGGCGCGCTGCTCGGCAGAAAGATAGATGTTGCGCGAACTCATGGCCAGGCCGTCGGCCTCGCGCACGATGGGGCGGCCCACCACCTCGACGGGCACGTTCAGGTCGCGCGCCATGCGGCGGATGATGGCCAGTTGCTGCCAGTCCTTCTGGCCGAACACGGCGGTGCGGGGCATGGCCAGCTGGAACAGCTTCATGACCACCGTGCACACCCCCCGGAAGTGGGTGGGGCGGGTGACGCCGCACAGCGTGCCCGCCAGCGAGGGCACTTCGACCCACGTGGCGTGGCCCGCCGGAAACATGTCCGCGGGCTGCGGGGTGAACAGCACGTCCGCGCCGTTGGCCTCGGCGATGGCGGCATCGCGTTCGAGGTCGCGGGGGTAGGCGGCCAGGTCTTCGCCGGGGCCGAACTGCGTGGGGTTCACGAACAGGCTGACCACCACCTTGTCGCCCACGGAACGGGCGTGCGACATCAGGCTTTCGTGGCCCGAATGGTAGTAGCCCATGGTGGGCACCAGCACGGTGTGCTGGCCGTCGGCCCGCCAGCGCAGGCAGGTCTGTTGCAACGTGCGGGGATCGGTGAGTATCTGCATATCAAGTTATCCGAATATTGTTGTGTAGGCGGGTATACACGGAGCCCGTCATGATGTCCAGCGGAAACGGCGGCCGATACGGCCAAGTTGGGGCAGGCCGCGTGGCTGCCGGTGCCCCGTTGGCCCCGGCAGGTTTGTCTGGGTGGCGGGGAACAGCAAGACCCGTACCGTGCGACGTCTGCCTTGGGGGGGCTGGCGCTGCCCGGTCTGTCCGGCCAGTTGGCCGGCCGGTTGGTCCGCATCCGTCCGCTTGACGGGGCCGGTGGCTGCGGGCAAGAGCAGGGTCGGGCCCATGCCCGACCGTACCATCATAATCATAACGTACATCAATGCCGTATGCCGGGGGCCGCATGGTTGCGCCGAATGCCGACGACATGCCCGAAACGCCGCCCAGGGCCGGGGACCGTCCCGCCGCCGCGCAAGCACCGTTCCATCAGGGGCAGCTTGACGTGCTCTGCGCCGTGTACGCCGTGGTCAATGCCCTGCGCTCCGTCCACCCGCTGGGCATCGGGCAGGCGCGTCGGCTGTTCAACGAGGCGCTGCTGGACCTTGCCCGCGACGCGGACGGGTTGCGCGCCGTGCTGTACAACGCCACCGACCACGTCGCGTTGGTGCGGGCGGTGCTGGACCGCGCCAGCCGGGACGTGGCCGACCTGCGCATGACGCGCCCCTTTGCCGACGCCCCGGCCCTGCGCGTGACGGGCAGGATGGGGCCCGACAGTTCGGACGGGCAGCGCCGTTCCGGGCGCGGCAACCCCGCCCCGGACGCCACCCCGCAGCCCACGGCCCGCGCGGTGTGGGAGGCGCTGGCCGGGTGGCTGTCCGGCGGTGCGGGGCGGACGGCCGTGCTGCGCTTTCACCGTTATCTGCCCTTTCGGGGCGATCCGGTGATCTCGCACTGGACGGCGGCCGGACTTCTGCTGGGCGATACGCTGTTCCTGCATGACTCCAGCCGCGAACCCAACGCCGTCCACTCCATCGAGCGGGGCGGCTTCGTCACCGCGCCGGAGCACCTTTCCGACGACCGACTGCTGCTGGTGGAGCCGCGCTGCCTGCACCTGATCGAGGTTAACGGTTAGCTCCGCCTTCCGGCGGCCCGTCCGCCGATCATTCCCTTGTGTCGTCTTCCCCGTCCGCGTCCATCCGTCGCAGTTCGTCCTCGGGCATGGCAAAAACGTGCTCCGGGCCGGGAAACGCGCCGCTCTCCACTTCCTGCTTGTAGGCGGTCACGGCTGCCGTCACCTGCCCGGCGAGATTGGCGTAGCGCTTCACGAAGCGGGGCGCGATGCGGTCTTGCAGGCCCAGCATGTCGTGCAGCACCAGCACCTGCCCGTCGCAGTCCGGCCCCGCGCCAATGCCTATGGTGGGGATGGACAGCGCGGCGGTGACGCGCGCGGCCACGGGCGCGGGCACGCATTCCAGCACCACCGAGAAACAGCCCGCCCGCTCCAGGGCCAGGGCGTCGTCCAGCAGGCGGCGGGCCGCATCGGCGGTCTTGCCCTGCACCTTGAACCCGCCAAGCTCGGCGACCCGCTGCGGGGTAAGGCCGATGTGGCCCATCACCGGAATGCCCGCGTCCACCAGGGCGCGGATTTGCGGCAGGTACGGCCCCGCGCCTTCCAGCTTCACGGCGCGCACGCCCCCCTCGCGGAACAGCCGTCCGGCATTGCGCAGGGCGTCGGCCGGGCCTGTTTCGTAGGACAGGAAGGGCATGTCCGCCACCACCAGCGCACGGGTGACGCTGCCGGTCACCGCGCGGCAATGGTGCGCCATTTCGTCCACGGTGACGGACAGGGTGTCGCCACGGCCCAGCATGACCATGCCCAGCGAATCGCCCACCAGGATGATGTCGATGTCGCAGGCGTCCACCAGGGCGGCGGTGGGGGCGTCGTAGGCGGTAAGCATGGCGATGCGCCGCCCGCCCTTGGCGGCGCGCACGTCGTGCGTGGTCACCGGGCGGCGGGGGCGGGCGGTGTCTGGCGTGCTGGCGGGGCGTTCCGGTGACGGATGGACGCTCATGAAAAGCTCCTTGCGGTGTGCGATGCGGGCAGGCGCGCGGGAGGGAGAAGGGGGCGGCGCGGGACGCCCGGTGAAGGCCCGGCGCGGGTTGCGCCGGAGGGACAGTCTACATCCGCCGTGGGGGCATGGCAAACATGCGGGGGGAGCGCGGCGGAACAGGCATGCCCCCGACAGGACAGGCGGGCTCACGGGCCGGGCGCGGGCGCGCGGGGCGCGGAAATCCGGGCCAGTCCGGTTTGGCCGGACGAACGTAAAGAAAAGTGAAGCGCACCCCCTATAGTTTCACATGGGCAGGCCGAAAAGAGGGTCATGAACGGCGGATGATCGCATGGACGCGATCGGCGTGGTGCCCCGCCCGGAACGGCGCAATATTCATGGAGGAATATTATGTCTCTCGTAATTAATCACAACTTGATGGCAATGAATGCCGCCCGTAACCTCAGCCAGTCGTACGGCAGCCTGTCCACGTCCGTACGCCGGTTGTCTTCGGGCCTTCGTGTCGGCGCCGCCGCCGACGACGCAGCCGGCCTGGCCATTCGCGAACTGATGCGTTCGGACATCGCCGCCCTGAACCAGGGCGTGCGTAACGCCAACGACGCCATTTCGCTGATCCAGACCGCCGACGGCGCGCTCGGCGTCATCGATGAAAAGCTGATCCGCATGAAGGAACTGGCCGAACAGGCGGCCACCGGTACCTACACCTCGGACCAGCGTCTCATCATCGATTCGGAATACCAGGCCATGGCCTCGGAAATCACCCGAATCGCCAACTCGACGGACTTCAACGGCATCCACCTGCTCAACGGCAACCTGTCCGGCGCGACGCACGACGGCTCCGGCCTGACGTCCACCGGCAAGCTGAAGGTCCACTTCGGTACCGCCAACGACTGCTCGGAAGACTACTACTACATCCGTATCGGCACCGCCACGGCGTCTGCCCTGGGTGTGGGCGCTTCCGCCGCCGACGGCGCCGGCAAGTCGATCTCCACGCAGTCCGCCGCGCAGGCAGCCCTTGAGGGCATCCAGAACGCCATCATCTCGAAGGACAAGATTCGCGCGAATCTTGGTGCGCTCCAGAACCGTCTGGAAAACACCATCAGCAACCTGCAGATCCAGGCGGAAAACCTGCAGTCCGCCGAATCGCGGATTTCGGACGTGGACGTTTCGAGCGAAATGACGGAATTCACCCGTCAGCAGATCCTCACCCAGGCCGCCGTCGCCATGCTCTCGCAGGCCAACTCCCTGCCGCGTATGGCCATGCAGTTGCTGGGCGGCTAAGGCAATACACCGCAAGGTGGAGGGGTCTCTCGGAGACACGCTCGACCGGGCCGCGCAAGCGGCCCGGTTTTTTTGCGCCCATCGCCAGGCGGTTGTTTACAGCGGGGTCCGGCTTGCGGCATCGTGCGCGCATCCCGTCATAAACCGCAGTGCAGAGGAGCCCCGCATGACCACGCCCGCCGCGCATTCCGCCGTGACGCCCGTTGCCCCATCGCGCCTGCCGGAAGTGCTGGCCGCCGTGTTCGTGGCGGTCTTCGTCCTGCTGGGCATCGCCCCGTACGACCGCACGGTGTGGTTCATGGAATGCACGCCCGTGGTCGCCATCTTCCTGCTGCTGGCGGGCACGGCGCGGCGTTTCCGGTTCAGCGACGCGGCCTACCTGCTCATGGCGGTGTGGCTGTTCTGGCATACCGTGGGCGGGCACTACACCTTCTCGCGGGTGCCCTTTGGCTTCATTACCGACGCCTTCGGTTTTTCGCGCAACCACTTCGACAGGGTGGGGCATTTCAGCGTGGGCTTCTACGCCTATGCCTTCGCGGAACTGCTCACGCGCCGCCGCCTGGCCGGGCCGGTGGTTTCGCTGCTGTTCGGGCTGTTCGCCATCATGGCGGTGGCCTGCGGGTGGGAGATCCTGGAATGGCTGGTGGCGGAGGCCGAGGGCGGCGATGCCGGGCACGCCTTTCTGGGCAGTCAGGGCGACGTGTGGGACGCCCAGAAGGACATGCTGGCCGATACCCTGGGGGCGGTCTTTGCGCTGGCGCTGTTCCGGCTGTGCGGCAGGCGCTGGGGCAGCACGGGCACTGCGTAGGGCGGGCTGGCGGCGTCGGTTGCAGGCCGCTGCGGCGGGATGCGGCCAGATGTGTCAGGATGCGGCCAGACGTGTCGGGCCGCGGGGCACCGGCCCGGAGCGACGGGCCGTTTGGACAGCGCCAGGGAAATGCCGTATGCCGGACGGGCGCGCCGCGCGGCGCATCCGGTGATTCTGTCGCCGGGCGCTGGCGGCCGACGTCATTTTTTCCGGAGCTTCGTCATGACCGCCTGCAATCCGCAGTTGAACCTTCAGGGGCGCGGCCGCCTGAAGCGCATTGTCGATTTTTTGAACGAGGCGGGCATGCTGCGCCTCACGCCGCGCACCGGCTACCAGTTCCTCGGCACCGGCAACGAGAACGTGGCCGAACACTCCTTTCGCACCGCCATCATCGGCTACGTGCTGGCCCGCATGGCCGGGGCCGACCCCTCCCGTACCGCCATGCTGTGCCTGTTCCACGACTTTCACGAGGCGCGCATCGGCGACTTCAACTACGTGAATCGCATCTACAACACCTCGAAGCCGCGCGATGCCGTGGTGCACGCCGCCGAGGGCACCGGCCTTGAAGTGGACATGCTGGAATTCTGGGACGACCTGGAAGCCTCGCAAACGCCCGAAGCGCAACTGGCCCACGACGCGGACCAGCTGGACCTGATCCTGAACCTGAAGCGCGAACTGGACCTGGGCAACAAGTACGCGGGCAAGTGGATGGAGAGCGCGCTGGAGAGGCTGCGCACCGAGGAAGGCCGCGAGCTTGCCCAGACCATTGCCGAGACCGACCACACGGACTGGTGGTTTCTGGGCCCGGACCGGGCGTGGTGGGAGAGGAAGAACGGCAAGGAGTAGGGGGAGGAGGGAGCTGCGCGGGTTGGGGATGGGGTAGTGCCTTGTTGCGCACGGCTTCTATGAAGACAGTTCTGCCCTGTTGATAATGCCCGATTTCGTTATGCCTCCGACGGGCAAGGGGCCGCCGCTCAGCGGCCCCTTGCCCGTCGGAGACATAACGAAATCGAGCGTGGTCAAAAAGGCACAACGGACTTCGTAGAAACCGGTTGCAACAAGGCACCCGCCCTCCTTTTATCCTCACTCAGGATTCCTGAGCACCTCCAGCACCTCCACCCGCGATGCCTGCCACGCCGGGTACGCCCCGGCCATCAGCCCCAGCAGCACGGACGCCACGCAGGCCCCGACAATCAGCAGCGGGTCGTACAGGTACGGAAAGTCGCCCACGGCGTACACCACGGTAACGATGCCCACGGCGGCCAGCACCCCGGCCGCGCCGCCCACACCGGCCATTACCCCGGCCTCGGCCAGAAACTGGCGGATGATCACGGTGCGGCTGGCCCCCACGGCCCGGCGAATGCCGATCTCCAGCCTGCGGGCGCGCACCAGCAGGATCATGATGGACAGAATGCCCAGCGCCCCCACCGCGAACGAGATGGACGACGACAACACCCCCAGCGTCCACACCAGGTCCAGCGCCTGATTGCGCAGCTTGGCCGAATCGCGCGCCGAGATCACCGAAAAGTCGTCCTTGCGGGCGGGCCCCATGTGGTGGCGGCGGCGCAGGATGTCGGTGACGGCGGCCTTGGCCGCGTCCTCGTCCTCCTGGCCGTGCAGGTTCATGAACACGCCGCTGATCCAGTCCTGGTTGGAAAAGCGGCGCATGTACGTGGACAGCGGGGTGAACACCATCTCGTCCAGGTTCGTCCCGGTCACGTCCTGGCCTTTTTCGGGCAGCACGCCCACCACCAGCACGTTGGCCCGAAAGAAGAACACCTGCTTGCCCACGGCCTCGGCCGGGTCGCCGAACAGGCGTTGGGCGATGGCGTAGCCCAGCACGCAGACCTTGGCCTGGGTGGCTTCCTCTTCCTCGTTGTAGAAGCGGCCGTGCTCGGTTTCGAGCAGCCGCACCTGCGCGTAGGCAGGGGGAGAGGCCATGAGTTGGCTGCCCGTCTTCACCCGGCCGTAGCGCACCGGCATGGACCCGCTGGCGTAGGGCACGCCCAGGCGCACCTGGGGCACGCTGTCCAGGATTTCGCGCGCGTCCTCCAGGCTGAAGGTGGTGGTCATGCCGGTGACGCGGGTGGAGCCTTCGCGCCGGAAGCTGGCCTGCCCGGAAAGGGCCTGCAACAGGTTGGGGCCAAGGCGCTGCGTCTCGATGTCGGCCTTCTTGACCATGGCTTTCGAGATGTGCAGCACGGCCGTGAGCGCCAGCGCGCCCAGAAAGACCCCCAGCATGGCCAGCGCCGTGCGCATGCGGTGCGCGGTCAGCGAACGCAGGGCGATGCGCAGGCGCTGCATCACTCACCCCCGCGCAGGGCCTGGATGGGGTCCAGCGCGGCGGCCTGCCGCGCCGGGCGCAGCCCGAACACCAGCCCCACCGCCGTGGCGGCGGCCAGGGCCAGCAGAAACACCTTGGCCGACAGCACCATCTCGATGAGCCCCAGCCGTTCCAGCGCCTGGCCCATCAGCGCGCCCAGCACCACGCCGCCCACGGCCCCGCACAGGGTCAGGGCCAGCGATTCCATGAGGAACTGCAACAGGATGGCCCGCCCCGGCGCGCCAAGGGCCTTCTTGAGCCCGATTTCCACCCGCCGCTCTGTGACCGAGAGCAGGAACAGGTTGGCCAGCACGAAGCCCCCCACCACCATGGCGGCGGCCGCCGTCACCCCCAGGAACAGCACCAGGCCGCCCTTGATCACGGCCAGGAATTTCAGCACCTCGCGCGCGGTGAGCACGGTGAAGTCGTCCGGGTCTTCCGGGGCAAGGCGGTGCAGGTGGCGCAGCAGGCTGCGCAGGTCCTCCACGTGGGCGTCCATGCCCGCCGTGTCCTCGAACTTCACGCGCAGGGCGCGGAAGTAGCGGCGGTCCATGTTGAAGCGCTGGGTCAGCGTGGTGATGGGAATGATGACGCGGTCGTCCACGCTGCTGCCGCCGCCGGACATGCCCCGGTACTGCAACAGCCCCACCACGGTGAATGGCACGCCGGACATGAGAAAGGTGCGCCCCACGGGGTTCGCGTCGCCGAACAGCTCGCGGGCGGGTCTGTCGCCCATCAGGGCCACGCGCGCGCCGCGCTGCACGTCTTCCGCAGTCAGGTCGCGGCCTTCCACCAGCGGCCAGTTCCAGGCCTTTGCATAGTTTTCGGTGGTGCCGCCCACCAGGGATACGTCGTAGTTGTTGGCTTCGTGCTTCAGGCGCACGTTGCCCTTGGAACGCATGGGCAGCACGATGTACGCGCCCGGCAGCGACTGGCGGATGCGTGCCGCGTCTTCCCAGGTCAGGGTGAGGGTGCGCGCGCCCACGGCGCGGTTGACGATGTTGCCGCCGAACACCAGCACGGCGTCCGGCCCGAACATGTCGGCGATCTCGTCGGCCTTCTTGGACGCGCCGTCCACGGCGGCCACGATGACCGTCAGCGAGGCGATGCCCAGCGACACGGCGGCGATGACGAAGAAGCTGCGCAGCCGGTAGGCCAGCAGCGCGGACAGGCCCAGCACGGCGGCGCGCCAGGCTTCGCGCAGCAGCCCGTACAGGCGGGCAAGTCCGCCCCGTCCGCCCCGTCCGCCCAGTCTGGCGAAGCCGCCGGGAGCGGGGCCGGATGCCGTGGCAGCCGGGGAGGTCATGCGGGGGCTCCGGGGCCGGACGTGCCTGAAGACGGCCCTGCGGATGGTCCGTCGGAAGACGCGCTGGCGGATGCCGCGCCGGAGGCCGACGCGGCCCCGTCGCCGTGCAGGCCGTCGCTTTCGATGACCCCGTCGCGGATGACGATGCGCCGCCGCGCGCGGGCGGCGGTTTCCGCGTCGTGGGTAACCACCACCACGGTCTTGCCGGTGCGGTTGATGTCCGCGAGCAGGTCGAGGATGTCGGCGCTGGTGGTGGAATCGAGCTGGCCGGTGGGTTCGTCGGCCAGAATCAGGGCCGGGTCGTTCAGCAGGGCGCGGGCAAGGGCCACGCGCTGCTGCTGGCCGCCTGAAAGGCGCGCGGGCACGAAGTCCATGCGGTCGCCAAGGCCCACGCGGTGCAGCAACTCCTCCGCCCGCTTGCGCTGGGCGCGCAGGTTCTTGTGGCTGTACAGGCCGGGCAGCAGCACGTTGTCCAGCGCGGTGGCGTAGGGGATGAGGTAGAAGTTCTGAAACACGAAGCCGGTCAGCTGGTTGCGCGCCTCGGACCGGGCGTCGTCGTCCAGGTGCGAGACGTCGTGCCCGTCCAGCACGTAGCGGCCCGCAGTGGGGCTGTCCAGCAGGCCCAGGATGTGCAGCAGCGTGGACTTGCCGGAGCCGGACGCGCCCTGGATGGCCACGAACTCGCCATGGGCGATGGAAAAGCTGACGCCGCGCAGCACGTCCACGGTCAGGTCGCCCTGTCGGAAACTGCGGGTGATGCCGGAAAGCTCCACGAGGGTGCCGGGCGTTCCGGATGCGCCTGATACGCCGGATGTGCCTGATGTGCCGGATGCACCGGAAGTTCCGGGCGTGGCGAGGGAGTTGGTGGTCATGGTCGCACCGTCCCGCCTACCGCGCCGGGCGTCCGGCAGGCGGTCCGGCGGCCGGTTGCTCGGGCCGCGAACCACTGCGCGAGGGCGGCAGCACAACCCGGGTGCCCACCATGTCGCCTTCGGCCAGTCCTTCCAGCACCTCGCTGGCCTCGGCCCCGGCCAGGCCGATGCGCGGGCGCACCTTGCGGATGCCTGCGCCGTCCTGCACGAACACCACCTGCTCGCCGCTCACCCATTTCAGCGCCTCGTTGGGCACGGCCAGCACGTTGTCCTTCTGCTGCACCACGATGCGACACTGGGTGGTCATTTCCGGCCGCAGGTCGGTGGAGGTCTGCGGGGTAAGGCGCACCAGCGCCCGGTAGTACACGATGTTCTCGCGGATTTCCGGCTGCGGGTAGATCTGGTTCACCGTGCCGCTGAAGGTGCGGCCCGGCAGCGAATCCACGCGGAACTCCACGGCCATGCCGGGGGTCACCTGGCCCACGTCGGTTTCGTCCACGTAGATCCACATTTCCAGCCGGGTGGGGTCCAGCACGGTGATCAGGTTGGCCACCTGAAAGCCCGCCACAACGGTTTCGCCGCCCTGCGCCGTGACCTCGCTGACCACGCCGTCCAGCGGGGCGCGGATCACCGAGTAGGAAAGGCGCACGTTGGTGGCCTCCAGCGCGGACGTGGCCTCGTTCACCGCCTCGCGGGCGCTTCTGATGGCCAGGGAGGATTCGCGTTGCAGGCGGTCCAGGGTGGCCTTGCGCGCGGCCAGGGTGTTGGCGGTGGTTCCCGCCTGTTGTGTGGCCTCGTCCAGGGTGTTGCGGGCGTCCAGGTCCTGGTCCACCAGGGTGCGGCGGCGCTTCAGGTTCAGGGCGGCGTAGTCGTAGTCGGCCTGCGCGGCGGCCACCTGCGCTTCGGCCTCGCGAATCTGCAACGGGTACGAGGATTCCACCTTGGCGCGTTCGGCCTCGGCCTTGCGCAGGGTGGCCTGCGCCTGTTCCTGCTGGGCGCGCTGCTCGCGGTCGTCGATTTCGGCGATGATCTGCCCGGCCTTCACCTTGTCGCCCACCTTGACGTGCATGGTGCGGATGATGCCGGTGAACCGGGTGCCGGTCTTCACGATGGCGCCGACCTCGGGCTTGATGATGCCGGTGGCGTCCAGCACCTTGCGCACGGTGGCCCGGCCGAGGGTGGCCGTTTGGGTGATTTCGGTGCGGTCTTCGCGCCGTGACAGGAAAAAGGCCGCCGCAAGGGCCACGGCGAGGGTGATGGCGAGGCCGATGATGATCTTCTTGCGCATGGGGTTCCCGTGTCCGTGACGTCTGGGCGGTCCGTGCAGTTCGTGCAATCCGTGCAATGCGGAAGGGGCGGTGGTCCGGGCGACTCCGTGCCGGGGCTTTCCGGTCCGTGTCGGCCAGGACCTGGGGCGCGGCGCGGGGCCAATCGGGCCAGACGCCTCAAGAGGGCGGGGCGGCCGGGCAATGCCGGGACTATAAGTATTAGCGCGGCGAAGGGGAAGGGCATGCGCGCCACGGAACGGGAGTTCGGGCGCTGGCGGGGGATGGAGGGCAGGGGGCGCGTTCGTGCGATCTGGCGCGGGCAGTCTCGTGCGAACCGCCCCGTTCCGTCGCTGCGCCGGACCGCGTCCGGCGGTCACGAATCCCTTGCGGGGCGGGATTCCTGGCGTTTCAGTCGCCGGGCTTGAGCGCGGTGAGGCCGTCCGGGCCGTCGGCCAGGCGCAGGCCGAAGCCTTCCCACAGCGCGGCCAGCAGTTCCACGCCGGGGGCCATGTCGGGCGAACCGGCCACGTGGCGGTTGCGGAAGAAGGCGTGCAGGTCGCGCGCTGCGGCGGGCAGATCGGCCCGGTGCAGCAGTTCCGCGCCGGGTGCGGCCATGTCGGGGAAATGGTCCAGGGTGGCCCAGGCGTGCGAGAGGGCGAGGGAAAGGCGCATCACCAGGGGGCGCACCGCGCGCAGGTAGGTGGGCGTGTCGCCGCTGCGGGCGTGGTCGTCGGCAAGCATGCGCAGCCAGGTGCGCGCGTCTGCCGAGGTCGCATGGCCGAGATCGGCGGCAAAGGCGTGCAGCAGGGCGGTGCGGGCGCGTTCGGAAAGTTCCTGCCGCAGTACCTTGCGCAGCAGCGCTTCGCGAAAGTCCCACGCCTTGCGGGCGGCGTCGTATTCGCCGAACAGGCGGGAGACGGCGGTAAGCAGCACGGCATACCGCCCCTGCGGGGTGGAACCCGGCGCGTCGCGCAGGGGCACGGGCAGCCGCCCCCGGTTCACCAGCCGGGTCAGTTCGCGCCAGTACAGGGCGTAGCGCATGTGGGCGTCGTGTTCCGGCCCGTAGATGCCGGGGTGGAACAGCAGCACCCAGCCCCGTTCGGCGGGGACGGCGGCCGTCATCGCAGAAGGGGCGGAAACGGCGGAAGACGGCTTGCGCGTGGCGGCCGGGGATGACGCGCGGCTCGCATGGCGGTTGGGGGCCAGAGCGGCCAGCGTCGCGTCGAAGTCGGCGGGCACCACGATGCGCTCGATGCGCACCACGTCGGAAAGGCCGCGTGCCGCCCCGGCGATGACGCCCAGTTCCTCGCGCGCGGCCTGGGCTCCGGTGCCGCCTTCGGGCCCGCGCAGGGAGTCCGGCAGGTTAGCTTCCACATCCACCGAAATGCGCATGGGGTGCTCCTTGCGTCGCCGCACCCCCGCGGGATGCGGGGGCGCGCCCCACCATGTAGAGGATGCACGAAGCCGGGTCAACCGTCCGGTCGGAAGCCGTTTTTCAAGGCCTGGTGCGGGCTGCCGACACCGGGCCGCACCTCGCGAGTGTTCTTCCCCGGGCGCGGGCAGCCCGGAAGATGACGCGGCACGAAGTGCGCACCTGGGGTGTTGACACCGCCGCAGACCGATTTAGCTATTTTTCGGAAAGGGTGCGGTTCCATTCCGACACATTTTGGAAAAACCGCACTGCGGCAGTGGAAAATCATGACCGTACCAGATCAAGGAGGTGCCATCATGGTGATAGACTTCAGCACACTGTATGACATGCCGAGAAGTTTCGAGAGGATGTTCGACGAAATGTCGCGGTTGCACTCGTTCAGTTCGCGGCGCACTGCATACCCGCTGTTGAATGTGCACGAGAACGATGACGGCTACACCGTGGATGTCAGCGTCCCCGGTATCGCTCCCGGAGACGTGGAGCTGACCCTTACCGACCGCAATCTGATCATCAAGGGCGAACGCAAGGCAACCGAGGGCAGGTACTTCCGGCAGGAGCGCCTTTCCGGCTCGTTCCAGCGCATCCTGAGCCTGAACGTGCCCGTGGATCGAGACCGTGTTTCCGCCCGCAGCGAAAACGGCATCCTGCGGGTCACCCTGCCCAAGGCCGAAGCCGTGAAGCCGCGCAAGATCGCCGTCGAAGCGTCGGCAGGAGGTGTGCAATGATGACCGACATGCCCGATACGCCCGATACGGTAGACATCGCCGAACGTAACGCCAACGTCGAGACCACCGGCGCCGGGAGGTCCCCCTCGGCGCGTCAGGGAGAAACCGCGCGCATCGAGCGGGTTTCCCCGGCCACGGACATCATCGAGCAGGCCGACGGCTTCCACATCCTGATGGATCTGCCCGGCGTGCCGCCCGAGGGGCTGACCATCGACCTTGAGGAGAACGAGGTCACCGTCACCGGGCGCAGCAGCTACGCCCCGGCAGGCAAAGACCGGCGCATGCACGCCGAGTTCGACGCCGTGGAGTTCGTGCGCACCTTCACCCTGTCGGACATGGTGGACAGGGAGCGCATCCGAGCCGTGCTCAAGGATGGGGTGCTGAACCTGTTCCTGCCCAAGGCCGAGGCCGCCAAGCCACGACGCATCGAGATTACCCAGGGGTAGCGCATCCGCACCGTCGCAATGAAAAGGCCCCCGGCAATGCCGGGGGCCTTTTCATTGCGACGATGCGTCGGGTGAACAATCTGTCGAAACACCGTACCTAGCGGAACCAGCCGCGTTTTTGGAAGAACCACATCATGCCCACGGCCACGGCCAGCATGGCCGCCAGCGCCGCGTAGTAGCCGTAGTCCCAGTCCAGTTCCGGCATGTGGCGGAAGTTCATGCCGTAGATGCCCGCGATGACCGTGAGCGGCATGCATACCGCCGTGAGCACCGTGAGCACCCGGATGCGGTGGTCGGTGCGGCGTTGCAGCACCAACAGGCAGAACTGGTACAGGTCGCGCAGGCGCATTTCCAGCCGGGCCTGGCTGCGGGCAAGGTGGTTCTGGTTGTCCATGATGTCGCGCAGCCCCTCGCGCTGGCTGGTCAGGGGCAGGGCGGTGGCCTGCAGGGTTTGCAGGGTGGCCAGGCAGTAGAACTGGTCCTCGAACTGGATGGACAGCCGGGTGATGGCGCGCTTCAGCGGCAGGATGTCGTCGGGGGTGACGGCGTCGGGCGTGTCGTCCAGCATCTCGGCCAGTTGTTCCACGCGCGAGCGCGCCTCCATGTAGAAGTGCACGTTGGCGTCGATGCAGGCATCCAGCAAAAAGATGAGCAGGGCCTGCACGCTGGCCTGGAGCGGGGCGTTGCCGGAGCGGATCATCTGCACCAGCCGGTCAAGCAGGGGAATTTCCTCGTCGTGCAGGGTGATCATGCGACCGGGCAGGCAGAGCACCGTCAGGTAGCGCCCGTGCTGGGCCTCCCAGGCGTGGCGGGTGGGCAGATGCACCATGATGCCCGCAGGAAACACGCTGACCTCGGGGTAGCGGCGCGGGGCAAGGCAGGCTTCGGTCACGTCGTCGGGCAGTTCGTAGGGGGCGAGGAAGCGGCCCAGGTCGTCGCGCGAGTGGGTGGCCACGTCCTGCCAGACGACGGCGGGCCTCGGCGCCTCGGCCCCGTTCGCACCCGTGTCGGTGGAGTTCGCGGGCTCGGTTCCGTTGGCCCCTGTGACGGCGGGCCTCGGCGTCTCGGCTCCGTCCGCCCCCGTGTCGGTGGGCCTCGCGGGCTCAGCCTCGCCTGGCCCGGCCGTGGCGCGAGCCGTTTCGCCGGAAATGCCGGATGGCACGGCGGCGATGGTGCAGTCCGGGGCCAGGTGCAGGGTGCGCACGCGCAGGCCGCCCTCGGGGACGTCCTGCGAGGCGTCCTTGGGGGGCTTGATGGGGGCATTCATGGTGGATGCGCTCATGGGGGCGTGTGTACCACCATTCGCCGCGATGCGTAAGGGCATGTTGTCGTTCGTTCCGCGCGTATGCGTTGCCTGAATGTGGGGTGGGTGCTATCATGTTCCATGCTCTGGCGGCAGCCCGGACGCGGGACCTGCGGAGCGCGCGCGACGAGGGGGAGTGCGGCATGGAATGCACCGGACGGGAACACGGCGGCAAGCTGCGGGTGCTCTTCGTGGACGACGAGCCCAACGTGCTGCACGGGCTGCGGCTGGCGCTGCGGCACATGCGCGAGGCGTGGAGCATGTCCTTCGCGCAGGGAGGGGTGGAGGCGCTGGACATGCTGGCGCGCCAGCCGCACGACGTGGTGGTTTCGGACATGCGCATGCCCGGCATGGATGGCGACAGGCTGCTGACCGAGGTGCAGCGCCGCTTTCCCGACACCCTGCGCATCATCCTTTCCGGGTATTCCGACTACGCCATGATCATGCGCACGGTGAAGCCCGCCCACCAGTTCCTGAGCAAGCCGTGCAGCCACGAGGATCTCGCCCGCACCGTGAACCGCGCCTTGCGCCTGCGCGAGGTGCTGTGCAACCCAGGCATCCGCAACCTGCTTGGGGGGGTGGGGTCGTTGCCTTCGCTGCCCGAGGTCTTCGCCGCCCTGCGCGAGGAGATGGACAAGCCGGAACCCTCGCTGCAACGCATCGGCGATCTGGTCTCGCGCGACATGGGCATGACCGCGTCAGTGCTCAAGTTGGTCAATTCCTCGTTCTTCGGGCTGCGCAGGCACATCGCCACGCCGCGCCAGGCGGTGGTGCTGCTGGGGCTGGAGACGGTGCGCGGCCTGCTGCTGCTGTCCGAACTGTTTCGCCAGTTCGCCCCGCCGCCGGAACTGGGCTGTTCCACCGACCTGTTGTGGCGGCACAGCACGGAGGTGGGACTGTTCGCCCGGGCCATCGCGGCGGCGGAGGAGCTTTCTGCAGCGGAGCAGGACGACTGCTTTATCGCCGGACTGCTGCACGACGTGGGCAAGCTGGTGCTGCTTACCCAGATGCCCGTGGAATATGGCGCGGCCCTGGCGCGCGTGCGGGGTGGGGGAGTGACGGTGCACGACGCCGAGCGCGGGGCTTTCGGTGCGTCGCATGCCGAGATGGGAGCGTACCTGCTGGCATTGTGGGGCCTGCCCGACCGCGTGGTGGAGGCGGTGTACCGCCATCACGCCCCCGCCTGCGGCAGTGTGGACACGGCCTGCGTGGCCGCCGTGCATGCCGCCAACTCCCTGCACCATGAACTGGTGGTGTTTTCGCCGGGCCGTGCGCCGCGCCCTGCGGACGAAGGTTGGTTGGCCGCCTGCGGGCTGGCCGGGCGCATGGCGGCGTGGCGCGACGTCTGCGTGACCGCACTGGCCGGGCAGGCTTCGGAGGAGTAATTTTCGCGGTCCTGTCGCGTTCGTGCTTGTGGCCTGTTCCTGGCTTGGCGATGCCTTTTGGGCTTGCCTTCGCTGCCCCTGGGGGGTAAGGAGTCCCTTCCGCAACAGCCCCGCCCGACCACAGGTGCCAGCCTGTGGTTTTTTTGCGGCGCGGGGCGCTCCGCCACGGCCTTGCCGCCGGGCTTCCATGTTCCCCATCAGTTGCGTTCACGGGCAGGCCCCGCCGTACCCGGACCCCGCGTCCGGGGGCCGGGCGTCGCTTGTGCGACGGCAGCCGCGTCACGGAATGCAGGCCGGGACGGGGGAGCGGAAGCCGGGCAGACGGGAATGACCGGCAAGGCCGCCGAAGCGGCGTTGCGGAAAAGTACACGGATGCGGGCATGCGCCCCGCCGGATGCCGTGCGGTCCCCTTGCCGGGGGCCGGGCGGATGGTCCCGCGCGGGGTGGATTCATTTTTTCCGGGTCGCGCGCGCGTTTCCGGCGGCATGGTCCGCCGGGGGGGAATGCGCCGCCCGTGGCGCCGGGCGCAGGCCCGGCGACGGAACCGACAAGCGAAAGGTGTGTTGATGCGTAGTACAGGACTTGCCGCCGGGACGATCATCGAAGCCAAGTGCACCCGATGCAACGACATCACCGGCCACGTCATCGTGGCCATGGTCGGCGGTGAAGTGGTGAAGGTCGAATGCCGGGCCTGCGGCTCGGTGCACAAATACCGCCCCCAGAAACAGGACGCCCCGCGCGGCGCCGCGCCCTCGGTGCGCAAGGTGCGCGCGGGTTCCAGCCGCGCCGAGGCCGTGGACGTTTCCGCCTCGCGGTCCGAGGCCGCCCGCAAGGCCGCGGCCACCCGCGCCCAGCAGCGCGCCGCGCGCGACGCGGAAGCCACCGAGGTGGCCTGGAAGGTGGCCATGACCCGCAACCCGGCGGAAACCAACCGCAAGTACAGCATGAACGAAGGCTACGAAGAGGGCGAAATCATCGACCACCCGGTGTTCGGCCCCGGCCTTGTGCGCGCCGTGGTGCGCCCCGACAAGGTGGAAGTGCTTTTTCAGGAAGGGCTGAAGGTGTTGCGCTGCGTCTGCTAGACGTGTTCGTGGCGGGCACTCGCACCCGTCCACCGCATCCATTGCCAGGCATGAAAAAACCCGGACCAAGGTCCGGGTTTTTTCATGCCCCGTGAACGGGCCGATGCATGCCGCCATGTGTCAGGATGCCGCCGTTCCGTCCGCGCCCAGGGGCGCTGGGGCAGCCCCGGCCTTGATGATCCCCGCCGCCCTCGCCTCGTCAACGGGGCGCGAGAAGTGGTAGCCCTGCACCGCGTGGCAGCCAAGCTCGGCCACGATGGCGAACTGTTCCGCCGTCTCCACGCCCTCGGCCACCACGTGCAGGCCAAGGCTGCGCCCCAGGGTGACCACGGTGCGCACGATCTCGCGGTTTTCCGCGTCCCCGGCCACGGACGAGACGAACGAGCGGTCCACCTTCAGGGTGTCCACCGGAAAGCGTTGCAGGTAGGCCAGGGACGAATAGCCGGTGCCGAAGTCGTCGATGCCGATGCCCACCCCCAGTCTGCGCAGGGCTTCCAGCCGCTGCAACGCGCCGTCCGGGTCCTTCATGATGGCCGTTTCGGTAATCTCCAGCTTCAGGGCTTCCGGCGGCAGCCCCGTGTCGGACAGCACGCGGGCCACCCGGCCGGTGAGGTTGGACTGGGATGCCTGCCGCGCCGAAAGGTTCACCGAAACGTACAGGTCGCGCGCGCCGAGTAGTTCTACCCGCCAGCGGGCCAGGGTGGCCGCCGCCTGTTCCAGCACCCACTGGCCGATGCGCAGGATGAGCCCCGTCTCTTCGGCCATGGGGATGAACCGGGCGGGGGGCACCGCGCCCTCGGTGGGGTGCCGCCAGCGCACCAGCGCCTCGAAGCCCAGCAGCGCCGGGCCGTCCACGGCGAACACCGGCTGGTATTCCAGGTACAGCTGCTTGCGGCGCAGGGCCAGGGAAAGGTCGCTTTCCAGGGTCATCAGTTCCATGGTCTGGCGGTGCATGGACTGGTTGAACACCCGGAACCGCCCCTTGCCTTGGGCTTTCGCCTGGTACATGGCGATGTCCGCGTCGCGCAGCAGCGCGTCGGCGGTATCGTACCCCTGGGTGCGCAGGACCATGCCGATGCTGGCGGACGTGCGCACCACCTTGGCGCCCATGCGCACCGGGCGTTCCAGCGCGGCCAGCAGGCGGCGGGTTATCTGCACGATGCGCCGGGGCGAGTCCACGTCTTCCAGCAGCAGGGCGAATTCGTCGCCGCCAAGGCGAGCCACGGTGTCGCCCGCGCGCACCACCGGGCGCATGCGCCGGGCCACTTCCACCAGCAGGTTGTCGCCCGTGGTGTGGCCGTGACTGTCGTTGATGAACTTGAACCGATCCAGGTCCAGCATCAGCACGGCGAAGCGGTAGCTGTCGTTGCGGCGGCGGCGCTGGATGGCCCGGTCGATGCGGTCCAGCAGCAGGGCGCGGTTGGGCAGGCCGGTGAGCGGGTCGTGCAGGGCGAGGTGGGTCAGCATTTCCTCGCCCTGCTTGCGTTCTATGGCCACGGCCACCTGTTCGGCCACGGGCACCATCAGTTCCGCGTCGCGGGCCGAGAAGAATTCCGAATCCTCGTAGTGCTGCACCACCATGGCCCCGATGACCTTGCCGCGCGAACGCAGCGGGGTGCCCAGCCAGGCCGCCGGGCGAGAGCCGAACACCGGCCGCGCCTCCATGCCGCCGCCGTGCAGGTGCAACTGCCTGCCGGTGCGGATGACCTCCAGGGTGGGGCTGCGCACTTCGGGGTCGGAGATGTGCTCCACCGGGCTGTAGCGGGCGTCGCGCTCGTCGGCGAAGTAGGCGAAATCCAGCCGGTCTTCCGGTTCGTTGACCAGGGCGATGAAGAAGTTGGGGGCCTGCACGTGGCGGCGCAGGGCGGTATGGATGGACAGGAACAGTTCGTCCAGGTCGCGCGTTTCGTTGATGGCGTTGGCGATGTGGAACAGGATGCCCGCGATGGCCTCGCCCTGCTTGCGGTCGGTGATGTCGGCCAGGGCCCCGGCCACGCGGGCCAGGCGGCCGCCGGGGGCCCGCCGGGCCGCGCCGCGTGCCAGAACCCAACGCCACGTGCCGTCGGTGTGGCGCATGCGGAATTCGTGCTCGAAGCGCTCGGCGTCCTCGCCGGTGATGCGGCGCACCTCGGACAGCACGCGCAGCCTGTCTTCCGGATGCAGGATGGCCGCGACGTCCATGGGCGACAGTATCTCGTCGGGCGCGCGGCCCATGATCTCGAGGCAGCGCGGCGAATGGTACAGGGTGTTGGTGGCCAGTTCCCATTCCCAGATGCCGTCGTTGGTGGCGGAAATGGCCATGTCGTAGCGCTGGCGGCTCTTTTCCAGTTCCAGCACCTGATTGCGGCGTTCGGTGATGTCGCGGATGGTCTGGATGACCCCGGCAAGGCGGCCTTCGCCGTCGCGCAGGGCCGAGGCCACGGTCCACACGTACGCGCCCCGGCCATGGTACAGCGACGGCACGTAGGCTTCCGCCGTCAGCTTGTCGCCCTGTTCGCCGAATTGGGTGTAATGGCTGGGCAGGGGCAGGTCCGGGGTGAAGAAGCGGTCGCCCAGCAGGGGAATGCGCTCGCCGTAGAAGGGCAGGGCGTACTCGAAGTTGCCGCGCCCCAGCATGTCGCCCGCGCTGCGGCCGGTCATGTCCTCCATGGCGCGGTTCCAGGCGGTGACCCTGCGGTTCGCGTCCAGCACCAGGGCCGCGTCGGGCAGGAAGTCGATGATGTCGCGCAGCCTGCGCCAGGCCTCGGAAAGCTGGTCCTGCATCACCTTCTGTTCGGTGATGTCCAGCACGAAGCCGTCGATGAACTCCGCCTCGTCTTCGCCGATACCGCCGGTTACGCCCGACTCGCCAGACACGCCGGTTTTCGCGCCCGTGGCCGGGCCGCGCACCAGCCGCGCACTGACCAGGCCCCAGAACTGTGAACCGTCGCGGCGTTTCAGCCGCAGTTCCATGCGGTCCACCCGGCCGCTGGCCCGCAGCGCGCCCACGAAACGGCGGCGGTCGTCCGGGTAGACGTACATCTGCTGGGGAATGTCGGTGACGCATTCCAGCATTTCTTCGGTGGTGGGGCAGCCCCAGATGCGCGCGTATTCCGGGTTGACGTTCTCGTAGCGGCCTTCGGGCGTTACGCGGAAGATGCCCACCGGCGCGCTGGTGAATATGGCGTGGTACTGCTCGCGGGCGTGGTCCAGGTCGTCGGTCCCGCTTCGGGCGGCGGAGGCCTGCCCGGCGGGCGAGAGCCCGGCCGCGTCGGCCGGGCCGGAACGGCCGCTACGCCGCAGGTACAACCCCGCCAGAAGGCCTAGCAGCAGTCCGGCCAGCAGTGCGGCCACGAATTCGCCCGGCAGCCCGCCGAGCAACCCGCCAGGCAACCCATCGGGCGTGCCCGTCGGCAGCGTTGTCCCGGCCTCGGCCGCGCGTGCCGCGCTGGCGGCAAGAACGAGGCATGCGGCGGCAACGGCTGGCAGGGCGCGCGCGGGAAGCAGTCGGAGTGCGCGGGGCAGGTGGGACAGGTGAAATTGCTCCCGCAGACGGCGGCGCGGGCAGGGCTGGACGGTTTGATGGCGGACGGTGGGCGTGGAGCCCGGCGGGGCGGTATGGTTGCGGCGGCGCGGGCAGGGGGCTGGCGCGCGCGAGAATGCGCGCGGTGAAGCCTGCTGCGGCCATGACGCCTTGCGGCGGGTGGTCATCTGAGGCCCTTGGGAAGACGGGTTGAATAAAAAAAGGATAGAGGATTCCGTGCCGTTTGAAAAGCGGCCTTTGGGAGCATGTGCCTGATGTCATGGAGTATTGACCTGGCCCGGCGGCCGGGCCGCGCGCAAGCGCGCCCTTTGCGTCGCATGCACGCAGGGTGGCACCACCCTTGATGTTTCCTGTTGACGGATGGCCCCGCATGGGGCAAGGGCAGAAACTGGGGCCGCGCAGCAGGACATCGGTCCTGTCCCGATGAAACGGCGCGGGAGTGTTCCATTTTTAGTGAGAGGTTTTCTGCATGGCCAAGTCTATCTACGTCGGCAATCTGCCTTGGTCCGCCACCGAGGACGAAGTGCGCAGCCTGTTCGGCACCTACGGCAATGTGCTTTCCGTCAAGCTGGTCACCGACCGCGAAACCGGGCGCGCCCGTGGCTTCGGCTTCGTAGAGATGGATGACGCCGCCGCGGCGGCCGCCATCGAAGCTCTGGACAACACCCCGTTCGGCGGGCGCAACCTGCGCGTCAACGAGGCGCAGCCCAAGGCTCCCCGGCCCCCGCGCTACTAGCCTTGCCGCGGGGCGCTGTTCCGCCCACGGGCGATTGCAGGCCAAATTCTGCAAGCGCTGCCAATTCAGCCAATTCCGCATGACGCCGCCGTCCCGAAGCCCACGTTTCGGGGCGGCGTTCCGCATTGCCCGGCGGGCCGCGCGAACGCGGCCGAAACGCGCCATGTTGCATCCCCCGCCCGCAGGCTGTATATTTGAATAGGAAGTCGCGCCGTCATTCCCGGCGGCGCGGGAAACGATTCCGTCTCAAGACAAGGAGAACGAGATGCGTCAACTCAAGGCCCTCGTGGCCCTGCTGATCGTCGGGCTTGCCCTTTCCGGCTGCGCCCAGACCTATGGCGGCGGCACCTACAAGGGCGGGCAGACCCGCATGTCGCACACCGTGCAGTACGGCACCGTGGAACAGATCAACGACGCCGTGATCGAGGACAACGCCACTGGCCTCGGCGCGCTTGGCGGCGCGGTGGTGGGCGGCGTGCTCGGCAACATGATCGGCGGCGGCAAGGGCCGCACCCTGGCCACTGTGGGCGGCGCGGTTGCCGGTGGCGCGGCCGGGTACGCTGGCGAAAAGGCCATGGCCACCAAGAAGGCCATCGAAATCACCGTCAGGCTCGATAACGGCCAGATGATGTCGGTGGTGCAGGAGCCGGACGAAACCTTCATGGTGGGCGACAAGGTGCGCATCCTGACCGGCAGCGACGGTTCCGCCCGCGTCCGTCATTAGCCCCGCTGTACACCGGAAGACAAATGCGTATACTGGACCCGTCCCGGCCTTCCGGGGCGGGTCTTCCTTATTCATGACGTGTCCGTCGGGATGGTGCCCGCCGTGCACGTCGCACGACGCCACCACACCGCGCCGGCGGCGGGCCGGCCTTCCACGAACGCGACGGAGGATACCGATGCTTGATCCCAGGGAATGCATCCTGTACAGCGGCGGCGCCGCCGGGACCGAAGCCTGCTTCGGCGTCACGGCGGAAGCGTATGGCCTGCAGGAGGTCAACTACAGCTTCGAGGGCCATCAGGTGGAACGCATGCGCGGCGTGCGCGTGCTGACCAGCGAGGAACTGGCCCTCAAGGACGTGAGCCTGACCTACGTTTCGCGGCTGATGAACCGCCAGTACACCCGCGCCCCCCTGTTCCGTAAGGTGCTGCAATCCATCTGCTGGCAGGTCAGCAGCGGCCACGAGGTGTTCGTGGTGGGCGAAGTGATGGACGATTCCACGGTCAAGGGCGGCACCGGCTGGGGCGCGGAATTCGCCAAGATCTGCAACAAGCCCCTGTTCGTGTTCGACCAGGCCAAGAACGGCTGGTTCCGTTGGGAACAGGACGCCTGGCTGCCCGAAGCCGCGCCCCGCATCACCCATCGCCATTTCACCGCCACCGGCACCCGTTTTCTCGAGGACACCGGCAAGGCCGCCATCGAGGCCCTGTTCGCCAGATCCTTCAGCCGGTAACAACGACCCAGCGTAGTTCAGGGGGGCCGTCGGCGACGGCCCCCTTCGTTTTTTGGGCGTCCGCCGACCTCGCCGTGCCTCCGGGCGACGGGGAACATCCGCGCCGCCCGGCCTGTCGTTTCCACCTCATCGGGGCGGGCTCGCACCCCGCCGCCACATGCACACGGAGCCGTCATGTCGCCGCAACCGGAGCAACGCACGACGCGCGCGGGCCTTTGGGGGGCCCTTGGCGCGTTCGGGCTGTGGGGCCTCTTGCCCCTGTACTGGAAGCTCGTGCAGCAGGTGCCCCCCTTTGAAATCCTGTGCCACCGCATCGCCTGGTCGGTGGTGGTCCTGCTGCCGCTGGTGCTGCTGGGGCGCCGCCTGGCGGAAGTGCGCGCCGCCGTGGCCTCGCGCCGCAGTCTGCTGACCATCATCGGCAGCAGCCTGCTCATCGGGGGCAACTGGTTTTTGTACATCTGGGCCGTGAACTCGAACATGGTGCTGGAAACCAGCCTCGGCTACTACATGACCCCGCTGGTCAACGCCCTGCTGGGCGCGCTGGTGCTGGGCGAGCGGCCAAGCCGGGTGCAGCTCGTGGCCATCGCCATCGCGGCCACGGGGGTGCTGTCCATGCTGGTCTCCTACGGCAGGCTGCCGTGGGTGGCCCTGGTGCTGGCCGTGTCCTTTTCGTTCTACGGCCTGTTGCGCAAGCTGGTGAAGGTGGAATCCATCCCCGGCCTGTTCCTGGAAACGCTGCTGCTGGCCCCCGTGGCCGTCGGGTACCTGGGCTGGCTGGCCTGGCAGGGGGGCGGCGCGCTGGGGCATCAGGACCGGCTTACCGATCTGTTGCTGGTGGGCGCGGGCATCGCCACCTCCACCCCCTTGGTGTGCTTCGCCTTCGCGGCGCGGCGGCTGCGCCTGACCACGTTGGGGATCATGCAGTACATCGCGCCAAGCATCGCCTTTCTGCTGGGGGCCTTCGTGTTTCGCGAACAGGTAACCCCGGCCCACATGCTGACCTTCGGGTGCATCTGGACGGCCCTGGCCCTGTACACGGCCGAAGGCCTTCGCGCGGCACGGAGCGCGCACCGCCACGCTGTTCGGTGACAGCGGCAGCGTTTTGGAGTAGCTTGCGATGTGTGGTCGCGCGACCGTGACGCATGCGTAACATGGCGCTGTCATTACGGGGCCACGCCCGGCGCGTGGCGGCGGGACTGGCGCGCGGGCGGGAAACCCATCATTCTCGGAGGCTGCAAATGACGAAGAAGCTGTTGTCGGTGCTGTCGATGATCACGGTGCTGCTGCTGCCCTGCCTGGGCCAGGCCGCGCCCAAGGAGTTCCGCCTGCTGACCTGGAAGGGCTACGCCCCGGCGGAACTGGTGGAGAAGTTCGAGAAGGAGACCGGCTACAAGGTGCAGGTGACCTATTCGAACAACGAGGAAATGATCGCCAAGCTGCGCGCCACGCGCGGCGGCGGCTTCGACCTTGCCCAGCCGAGCCAGGACCGCATCTCTTCGGTGCAGGAAAGCTTCGGCCTGTACCAGGCCATCGACTTCGGCCGCATCGAGGCCCCCCGGTTCATTCCCTCCATGCTCGACGCGGTGAAAAAGAACACCCTGGTCAAGGGCAAGTCGTACGCCGTGCCGTTCTGCTGGGGCACCGACGGCCTGATCGTGAACCGCAAGTTCGCGCCCGAGGCCAAGAGCTTCGCCGACCTGCTCGATTCCAAGTACGCCGGGCGCGCCAGCTACCGCCTGAAGCGCCCCACCCTCATCGCCCAGGCCTTCGGCATGGGCATCGACCCCTTTGCCCTGTACGCCGATGAAGCCGCCTACCAGAAGATGCTGGACCAGGTGGAAGGCAAGCTCATCGCCGCCAAGGGCGTGGTGAAGAACTACTGGACCAACGGCGACGCGCTGCTGGAATCCATGCGTTCGGGCGAGGTGCACATCGCCCAGGCCTGGGACAACGGCGGCTTCAAGCTGCACGCCGAAA
Organism: Nitratidesulfovibrio sp. HK-II; assembly: GCF_003402415.2. Classification (NCBI taxonomy): domain Bacteria; kingdom Pseudomonadati; phylum Thermodesulfobacteriota; class Desulfovibrionia; order Desulfovibrionales; family Desulfovibrionaceae; genus Nitratidesulfovibrio; species Nitratidesulfovibrio sp. HK-II. Next base: position 2,779,947 of record NZ_AP036014.1, on the reverse strand, counting down.
ACCCGGACATCGACTTCGTGGCCCCCACCACCGGCGCGCTGGGCTGGATCGACACCTTCGCCATTCCCGCCAAGGCCGACAACGTGGACGCCGCGTACAAGTGGATCAACTTCATGATGCGGCCCGAGAACGCGGCCGTGTTCACCAATGCCGAAGACACCCCCACCGCCGCCGTGGGCGTGGGCGAACGCCTGAAGCCCTCGTTCCGCGCCGACTTCGAACGCTGCTACCCGCAGCAGGTCATCGACAACATCAAGTGGTACCCCCCCGTGCCCGCCAAGCTCGAAGCCATGGAAGGCAAGGCGCTGGACCGGGTGAAGGCCGCCCAGTAGCAGGACGCCGGGGCGCCGTTGCTGCCGCAAAAGGGCAGGGCGGCGCCCCGTTTCCGTTCTTTCGCGATGGAGCCGGGCATGCAGGGCCCGGCGGTTTCGCCCCCGCGTGGCACGAGGGGGAAACCGCAACGGATACCGGACGGCCCCGGCAGAGGGGGCCTGCCAGACGCGCCGCGCAGGGCGGCCGACGTTCCTCGTCCCACACGGTCCCGGCAGACGGCTGTCGAAGCGGCCGATGGAGGGCGGGCGTGCGGCCCGGCGCGGCGGGAGTATACGACCAGATGCCCCCAGATATCTTTCCAGATCTTTCCGTCGGCAACATCGTCAAGCGCTTCGAGAAGTTCACGGCGGTCGACGAGGTGTCGTTCGAGGTGGAGCAGGGCAGGTTTTTTTCCATTCTCGGCCCCTCCGGCTGCGGCAAGACCACCCTCTTGCGCATGATCGCGGGGTTCGAGTCGCCCGATTCCGGCGTCATCGCCATTCGCGGGCGCGACATGGCGGGCATTGCCCCCAATCGCCGCCCCGTGAACCTGATATTCCAGCATCTTGCGCTGTTTCCCATGATGTCGGTGGCCGAGAACATCGCCTTCGGCCTCAAGCGCCGGGGCATGGCCGGGGGCGACATCGCCCGCAAGGTGCAGGACGTGCTGGAGCGCGTGGGGCTGCCCGGCTACGGGGCCAAGATGCCCGCCCAGCTTTCCGGCGGGCAGCGCCAGCGCGTGGCCATCGCCCGTTGTCTGGTGCTTGAGCCCGCCGTACTGCTGCTGGACGAGCCGCTGGGCGCGCTGGACCTGAAGCTGCGCGAGCAGATGAAGGTGGAGCTGAAGACGTTGCAGGCCGAGGTGGGCACCACCTTCGTGTACATCACCCACGACCAGTCCGAGGCGCTGGTCATGTCCGACCACGTGGCGGTCATGAACGCCGGGCGCTTCGAGCAGGTGGACACCCCGCGCAACCTGTACCGCCGCCCGGCATCGGCCTTCGTGGCCGGTTTCGTGGGCGAGACCAATGTCTGGACGGGCACGCTGGAAGATGTGGCGGGCGATGCGGGCGTGGTGCGCACCGACGAAGGCGCGGTGTTCCGCGCCCGCGTGGCCGCCGGGCTTGCCAAGGGCGCTCGGGTGGACATGTTCATCCGGCCAGAGGCCGTGCTCATCGACCCGGACGGCGCGGTGTGCGTGGCGGGTGACGGGCCTGGCGATGCGCCAGACGATGCCGGTGACGCACCCTTGCCGCCGCGCGGGGCCTGCGCCGACGTTGGGAACAGGGCGTCGGTGCAGGTGCAGGCCATCCTGTTCGACGGCGCGGCCAGCCGCCTGCTGACCCACCCGGAAGGTTCGCGCCGCGAGGTCATGGTGGCATTGCCACAGAACCGCCTGTACGACCACATCAAGCCCGGCGACCGCATCACCGTGGGCTGGGACGACCGGGCGGGCATCTGCTTCGCAGCCGGGAGCGGACGATGAGCGCCGTGGCGGCTTCCAAGGCCGGGCCGGGGCTGCGCCTGACCCTGGCGCTGTTCCTGACCCCGGTGGTGCTGTGGCTGGGGCTGCTCATCGTGCTGCCGCACATCGACCTGCTGATCATGTCCTTCCGCATGGACCCGTCCTTCGGCGACGAGGGCTGGAGCCTCGAAAACTACCACCAGTTCTTCGCGGAACCCATCTACTGGCTCACCTTCGTGCGCACGGCCGGGTATTCGGTGCTGGTCACCCTGCTGACCTTCCTGGTTTCCTTGCCCGTGGCCTTCTACGTGACCAAGGTGGTGGCGCGGAACACCTCGCGCTTTCTGCTGACCATGCTGCTGCTGCCGTTCTGGGTGAGCGAGCTGGTGCGGGTGTACGGCTGGATGATCCTGCTGCGCGAAAGCGGCGTGCTGAATCACTGGCTGACGGCTCTGGGCATGACCGCCAGGCCCGTTGAGTTGCTGTACAACGACGCCACCATGATCATGGGCCTTGTGTATACCTCCATGCTGTTCATGGTGGTGCCGCTGGTCTCCGTGCTGGAAAGTCTGGACGACAGCCTCATCGAGGCCGCCTACGACCTTGGGGCCGGGCCCTGGACCATCATGCGCACCATCGTGGTGCCGCACTGCATGCCGGGCATCGTGTCCGGGGGCATCGTGGTGTTCATGCTCACCCTCGGCAACTACCTGACGCCCAACCTGATGGGCGGCAAGAACTCGCTGTGGTTCACCGAGCAGATCTACAACCAGTTCATCGCCAGCTTCAACTGGAACCAGGGCGCGGCCTTCGGCTTTCTGCTGCTGGCGCTGTCGTCGTGCATCATCTGGCTGGGGCTGAAGCTGACCGGCCAGAAACTGAGCAGGGTGGTGCAATGATCCGTTCGCTGCCGCGCTCGCGCGGCTACACCATGGGCTACGGCCTGTACGTGGCGCTGTATTTCGTCTTTCTGTTCGCGCCGCTGGCGGTCACCTGCGTGCTGGCCTTCAACGATTCGCAGTTTCCCTCGCTGCCGTGGAAAGGCTTCACGCTGGACTGGTTTCTGGCCGACCTGCCCGCGCGCACCGGCATCTTTCACGACCGGGGCAACCTGTCGTCCATCCTCACCAGCGCCCAGACCGCCATCCTGGTGTCCGCGCTGGCCACGCTGGTGGGCACCTGCGCGGCCTTCCTGTTCGAGCAGGAGGAGTTTCCGCTGAAGGGGCCGCTGTACTTCCTGATGCTGGCCCCGCTGGTGGTGCCCGGCGTCATCCTGGGCATTTCCATCCTCATCGCGGCCACCACTGCGGGCACGTTCATGGAGGACGTGCTGGGCATCGACGTGGGCATCCTGCGGCCCGGCTTCTGGCTGGTGGTGCTGGGGCAGTTCTCGTTCATCACCACCTTCGTGACCCTGGTGGTGTCCGCGCGGCTCAAGAAGTTCGACCGCACCCTGGAGGAAGCCGCGCTGAACCTTGGGGCCACGCGGCTTGAGGTGATCCGCTACATCACCCTGCCGTTCTTGCGCACGGCCATCATCGGCGCGGGCGCGGTGGCCTTCCTGATGTCGTTCGAGAACTTCAACACCACGCTGTTCCTGGTGGGTTCGGAACCCACCCTGCCCATCAACCTGTATTTGCAGGTGCGCGACGGCTCCACCCCGGTCATCAATGCCATTTCGTTCCTGCTCATCGTGGGCACCTCGCTGGTGGCGTGCGTGAATCTGTATGTCGGACGAAAAAGCGAAGCAACATAGCGAGATTTATTGAAGAGCAACCGGGGAAGGGACCCTTTGCGTCAGCCGTTAGGTGAGCACGTAGTGCGAACCTTACGGATGGCGACCGCAGCGCGTAAAAGGGTCTCCCTCCCCGGCCCCCTCCCCCCCAAACTTTTCATTTGGGGTACGTAGTTCAGGTATGAAATCGTGCTTCTGTTTGAATTTTCAGGAGGTCAGCATGTCCGGCGCAACCACGCATCGTGAAGGATATTTCGCCCCGCATCAGGGGCGGGTGCTGTGCATCGCCCATCGCGGCGCGCGCTCCGTCGCGCCCGAGAACACCATCCTCGCCGCCCAGCGCGGGCTGGAGGAGGGCGCGGACCTGTGGGAACTGGACGTGCAGCTCACCGCCGACGGGCATCTGGTGGTGGTGCACGACGACACCCTTGAGCGCACCACCGACGTGGCCTCCCGCCCGGAATACGCGGGCCGCGCTCCGTGGCGGGTGTGCGACTTCACCCTGGACGAGGTGCGCGGGCTGGACGCGGGCGGCTGGTACGAGGCCGCCGACCCGTTCGGGCAGGTGGCGTCGGGCGGCATGACCGCCGACGACCTGGCCCTGTTCCCCGGCTTGCGCATTCCCACGCTGGACGAGGCCCTGGCCTTCACGGCGGACCACGGCTGGCGCGTCAACGTGGAGATCAAGGACATGACCGTCAACGCGGACGGCAGCCCCGGCTGTCCACCCTATCCGGGCGACGCGGCGGTGGTTAGCGCCGTGCTGGAATGCATCCGCGCGCACGGCCTGATGGAGAAGGTGATCCTGTCCTCGTTCCGGCACGACTACCTGCGTCACGCTGCGGCCATGCAGCCCGCGCTGGCCCTTGCCGCGCTGGTGGAGGACGTGCGTCCGGCCGACCCGGTGGCCCTGTGCCGCGACCTTGGCGTGGTGGCCTACCACCCCGGCGACGACATCGTCACCGAAGCGGACGTGGAGGCCCTGCGGGCCATGGGCGTTGCCGTCAACGTCTGGACCGTGAACGAAGAGGCGGACATGCGCCGCTTCATCGATTGGGGCGTGTCCGGGCTGATCACCGACTTTCCGCTGCTGTGCTGGGGCATCCTGCGCGAGAAGGGGCTGGCCTGATTCCGGCCCCTCGGCATGGCCTCGCCTCTCCCGTCGGTCGCCGTGCCGCGCCGCACGGTTGACCCGGCACGCCGCAGGGCGTAGGGCGTGGGCGTCGCGCTGCTCTCCGTGAGAGCGTGCGCTCGGGCAGCCCGCCGCCGCAGGCGCAGCGCGCCGCCCGCCGCGTTGCCGAATGCCGGGCGCTGCCCGGACAACGCCGCGCCGCCCCCGTCACGTTCCACCCGTCCGCACAGCGGAGGACCCGCATGCCCGCCTTCGGGACCGGCGAAATCGCCGCCCTGTCCACCGCCGCCCTCTGGGCGGTTTCGTGCCAGATTCACGCCATCCTCTCCCGGCGTCTTGGCGCCCACACCCTGATCCTGCTGCGTCTGCCCATCTGCATCGTCATGTTCGGCGCATGGTGGGGGGCGTCCGTGCTGTTCTTCGGCGGCGGGGTGATGACCTCCGGCCCGCCCGCCCCAACCGGGGCGGGCGGGGCAGGCGGCCCCAGTCCCCTGGCCCTGGCCGCGTTGGCCCTTTCCGGGGTGTTCGGCGTGGCCCTGTGCGACCTGCTGTTCTATTCCGGCGTGGTGCTGGTGGGCGCGCGGGTGGCCCTGCTGGTGCAGTCGCTGTCCACGGTGATCACCGCCGTGCTCGGCTATCTGTTTCTGGGCGAGACCATCGGCCCCATGGGCATGGCGGGCATTCTCATCGCCACGGCCGGGGTGGCCTGGGTGGTGGGCGACGGCGGCACGGTGCCGCAGGGCGCGGTGCCCCCGTCGCGTGCGGTGCGCATGCGCGGGGTGGGACTGGCCCTGGCCTCGGCGCTGGCGCTTTCCAGCGGCATGGTGCTGTCCAAGCAGGGGCTGGCGGAAGGCGTGGACCCGCTGTTCGCGGCCCTGCTGCGTATGGTGGTGGCCATGGGCGTGTTCTGGCCCACGGCCATGCTGACCGGCCGGTTGCGCCCGGCTCTGTCAGTGGTGCGCGGCGACGAGCAGGACCGCCGCAACTTCCGCCTGCTGCTGGCGGCCTCGCTCATCGGGCCGGTGGTGGGGGTGTGGCTGTCGCTGGTGGCCATTGGCGCGACCAAGACCGGCATTGCCGCCACGCTCATCGGGCTGGAGCCCATCTTCATCATTCCCGTGGCCGCCATGGTGGAGCGGCGTTGGCCCACGCCCCGCGCCATTGCCGGGGCGGGCATCGCCTTCGTGGGGACGGCCCTGCTGTGCCTGCGCGATGTTTGGTGAGTCCGAAAGTCCATTCGTACATGAAAGCGCGCCCGGTCGTCTGACCGGGCGCGTTCGTTTTTCTGGGGGGCTGAATCCGGCGGCTGGCGGGCTACACCTCGCCCACGGCCATGTCCATATCGTCGCCGGGGCCGCCGCCGTTGGCCGGCGCTGCGGCGCGGGTGGTGAGCCCGGTGTCCGAGGTGCCGTGCCGCGCCTCGAAGGCGTGGCCCCACTTGCACATCTCGGACAGCACCGGCAGCACGCTGCGGCCAAGCTCGGTCAGCGAATATTCCACGCGTGGCGGCACCTGGGGGTATACCTCGCGGTGCAGCACGCCGTCCGATTCCAGTTCGCGCAGCTGTTGGGTGAGCATCTTCTGGGTGATGTTGGGCATGATGCGCCGCAGCTCGCTGAAGCGCAGCGTGCCATCCTGCCCCAGCCGCCACAGAATGATGGGCTTCCACTTGCCGCCGATGACCTGCAGGGTCAGCTCCAGCGAGCAGTAATATTCCTTGCCCGCGCAGTGCTTGAGGGTGCATGCCGTGACCATCTGGTACCTCCGCCCGAAACATAGTACCATGCGCGGTATCTTTCAAGGCCCTATGGTATGCAGTAGGATACTATGCCACAAAATGGTGCGTACTTGATGAAAATGCCCAAGTAGGTATTTTGACACCACAGGTCGCCCGATCCCCCAAACCATCCGGACTGCCGGGCAAGGGCGGCCCGATCCGCCACCAACCATGCCGCATCAGGCGCAGGAGGTTTTCATGGACGTCTTTTCCGCCATCCACGGGCGTCGCTCCATCCGCAAGTATACCGAGGCCCCCGTTGCCGCGTCCGACGTGCGCGCCATCCTGGCCGCCGCCATGGCCGCGCCCAGCGCGGGCAATGCCCAGCCGTGGCGCTTCGTGGTCGTGGACGACCGCGCGCTGCTCGAGGCCATCCCCGCGTTCAGCCAGTATGCCGCCATGGCCGCAAAGGCCCCGTTGGGCATTCTGGTGTGCGCCGACCTGACGGCGGAAAAATACCCCGGCTACTGGGTGCAGGACTGCTCCGCCGCCGTGCAGAACATCTTGCTGGCCGTGCACGGCAAGGGGCTGGGCGCGGTGTGGACCGGCGTGCACCCCATGAAGGACCGCGAGGACGGCTTCCGCCGTCTGCTCGGTCTGCCGGACAGCGTGGTGCCGCTGGGCTTCATCGTCATCGGCCATCCGGCGCAGGAACTGGCCCCGCAGGACCGCTACGACGAAGCCAAAGTCCACTGGAACGGGTGGTAGCATGCCCATCATCAGCGTTGTGGCCAACCACATGGCAACGGACGACAAGCGTGAACTGGTGCGCGAACTCACCGCCGCGGCGGCGCGCGTCATGAAGCTGCCCCCCGAGACCATCACCGTGCTCATCGACTGCCGCCAGCCCGAGGACATCGGAGTGGCCGGGGTGCTGCTGTCCGACCGCAAGAAATGACGGGGGGCGGCAACCCGCCGCCCCTGCTCCACAAAGTTCTACCCGACATTTCGCCAACATTTTCGTGTGTCCTCCCTCCCCCTTTTGCGGGCAGGGCGGCACACTACGGAGATCCAATGAGCGCATCCATTTTCGCGCCCATGCGCATCGGCAATCTGGAATCGCCCAACCGTTTCGTCCGTTCCGCCACCTGGGAAGGGCTGGCTACCGACGACGGCCTGGCCACCCCGGCTCTGGCCGAGGTGCTGGGCGCACTGGCCAAGGGCGGCGTGGGCGTGGTCATACCCGGCCATGCCTATGTGGAAAAGCGCGGGCAGGCGGGCCCCCGCCAACTTGGCATCCATGACGACGCCTGCATTCCCGGTCTGCGCATGCTGGCCGACGCAGTGCATGCGGGCGGCGGGCGCATCGTGGCCCAGCTGGCCCACGCGGGCGGCCTGGCCCACACCCCGGCCACGGGCGAACCCGGCATGACCGCCACCCCCTTCGAGCGCGAAGGCTTTCTGCCCATGCGCGAAATGACTGAAGCAGACCTCGACGCAGTGGTGGCCGCCCTGGCCGCCGCAGCGCGCCGTGCCGTGCAGGCGGGCTTCGACGGGGTGCAGGTGCACGGGGCGCATGGCTATCTGCTGAGCCAGTTTCTGTCGCCCGCGCGCAACAAGCGCACCGACCGGTTCGGCGGCACGCTGGAAAACCGCATGCGCCCCCTGCTGATGGCGGTGCGCGCCGTGCGCGAGGCCGTGGGGCCCACCTTCCCCGTGTGGGTGAAGCTGAACAGCTCCGACTTCATGGACGGCGGCTTCGAGGTGGACGAGATGCTGGAAACGGCCCGGCATGCCATATCCGCCGGGGTGGACGCCGTGGAAATGTCCGGCGGCACGGCCATGAACCCGCCGAACCGCATGCCCGCCCGGGTGACGCGCATCCGCACGCCCGAGGACGAGGCGTGGTACCGCGAGGCCGCGCGCCGTTTCAAGGCGGAAGTGGGCGTGCCGCTGATCCTGGTGGGCGGCATCCGTACCCCGCAGGTGGCGCAGCAACTGGTGGACGAGGGCACGGCGGACATGCTTTCGCTGTGCCGCCCGCTGATCCGCGAACCCGGCCTGGTGCGCCGCTGGGCGGAAGGCGACGACGCCCGCGCCGCGTGCATCTCGTGCAACAAGTGTTACGGCCCCCTGCGCGAGAACCGGGGCTTCTACTGCCCCGTGGCGCGCGGCGAGGTTGCCGGGGAATAGCGAGGGACGGCCGCGCGCGGACCACGCGGCCCCATGCGCCCCCATGCGTCGTGACGGGGCGCGCATCCCGGCGTTCCCCCGTGCGGCAGGCCACTTGGGCCTTGAGCGGGGCGGCGAAACCGCGTACCCGTCGTGGACCGGGTGCAACCCGCAATTCCACGAGGAGCCGCGCATGAAGATTCTCGCCATCGACAAGGTTCGCGAAGACGCCACCCCCGACGTCATCCGCGCAAACTTCCTGAAGGAAGTGGCCCATACCATCAAGATGTACCTCGCCGACGTGGTCCGCGAGGTGTACTTCCGGCAGGACCGGTCCGGCACCGTCATGGTGCTGGAAGCCCCCTCCATGGAAGAGGCGCAGTCGCTGATCAACACGCTGCCTCTGGTCAAGCAGGGGCAGATAGAGTTCGAACTGATTCCCCTTGGCCCGTACGTGCCGCTGGGCCTGCTTGTCGAAGAGGCCGACGGCCCGGCGGAAGAAACCGCCGCTGGCCCCGCGCAATAGCCCGAATCCGGGCCGCGCGCTCCAGCTTCGTTCCGCCTTCCCTGGCCGGAACGGACAGGGCGCGCGGCCCAGCCTCCGGGTGCGGCGCGGGCCATGCGGCCACCCATCATGCCCCCATCCCAACCGGAGGATATTTCCATGCATGTCGTCGTTTTCAACGGCAGCCCCCGCAAGAACGGCAACACGTCCATCCTGCTCGGCACCGTCCGGCGCGAACTTGAGGCCGCGGGCGTCACCACCGAGGAATTCCGCGTGGGCGGCAAGGCCGTGCGCGGCTGCATCGCCTGCATGAAGTGTTTCGAAAAGCAGGACGGCCAGTGCATCCAGACCGGCGACCCCATGAACGAGTGGATCGCCGCCATGCACAAGGCCGACGGCGTCATCCTGGGTTCGCCCACCTATTTCGCCAACGTCTCCACAGAAATGAAGGCCCTCATCGACCGCGCGGGCATGGTGTCCATCGCCAACGGCGGCGCGCTGCGCATGAAGGTGGGCGCGCCCGTGGTGGCCGTGCGGCGCGGCGGCGCGCAGCAGGTGTACAACGGATTGATGGCCTTCTTCGGCATCGCCGAGATGGTGGTGCCGTGCTCCAGCTACTGGAACGTGGGCATCGGCCTGGCCCCCGGCGACGTCAACGGCGACGAGGAAGGCATCCGCACCATGGTCAACCTGGGCCGCAACATGGCCCACGTGCTCAAGTGCCTGAAGAACGGGCCGGAGGCGCCTGCTTCCTTGAAGGGCGGCGAAGTCTAGGAAGTGACAGGTGGGCCGCAGTGCGTCCCGCCGGACCATACGCATGCCACGCGGCGCGGCCGGGCTTTTCGTCCCGTCCGCGCCGTGTTACGTGGCGGGCAGGGTGGAACCGTGCAGGGGAGGGGCGGGTAACGGCGCATGGCTGACGACACGCGGGAATTTCCGGTCGGGCTGCTGCGGCAGGCGGCTTCGGGCGGCTACGGGTTGCTGGCCCCCGAAGAGGCGTGGCGGCGCGCGCAGGCGGGCACGCTGAGCGTGATCGACGTGCGCGATGCGCCGGACTACGAGGCCGGTCACGTGCCCGGCGCGCTGTGCTTTCCCCTGCCCCTGACCTGGGTGGCGCGGCTGCTGCGGCGCTGGTGGCTGCACAAGGTGTTGTGCGCCGCCCAGTGTCCGTCCGTGGCCTTCGTGTGCGAGGGGGCCACGTCCACCCGCAGCGATTCCGCCGCCCGCGCCGCCGTGGTGCAGGGATTTGCCGTGGCCTACCGCATCGCGGGCGGCATGGACGCCTGGCACGCCACGGGGCTGCCCGTGGAATTCGGCCCCTGCGGCCCCTGCGCGCCGCCGGGGGACGACGGCGTGCCGAAGCAGGAAGCCCCGCCCCGCTCACCGTGCACGGGGGGCGGCTGACGGCTGCGCTGATGCTGGCGCGGCGCGCCATGCCCTGATGTCCCGGCCTTCAGACATTCCTTCCGAGGGTATTACCAGCGGCCCGGCCGCTTTCATGCAGGACTGCACCCGATGCCCGATTTCCGGAAACACGGCTCCCCGACATCGTCCCTGCTGGCCTGGTGGGCCAGCCACCCCTGGCGGGTTGCCTGCACGCGCTGCGCATGGGGGCTGGCCGTGACCGTGGTGGTGCGCCAATCGCTGATTCCCCAGCCGGACATGCTGCTGGACGTGCCGCAGATCGACAAGCTGTGGCACACGCTGGCCTACCTGTTGCTGGCGCTGCTGGCGGCGGAGTCGTTCCGGGGCCGTCAGTCGCCGCCGTCGTCGCCGTCGCCGCCTGCGCTGGCCCCGGCGGCGCGCCGGGCGGCGTGGTCCATGGCCCTGCTGGGCGTGGGGCTGGAGTTGGCGCAGGCGTATGTGCCCGGCCGGGTGGCCTCCGCCGCTGACATGGCCGCCAACGCGACGGGCACGTGGCTGGGCGTGCTGCTGGCCGGGCATCTGGCCCGCCGGATGGCCGCGTGTGCGCAAACCGTCGTGGATCCCACGGACAGGGGCGCGCCGCACAGCGACCCGTCAGCATCCCCCGCATCTCCCGCATGCAGCGCCGCCGGGCAACGCCGCCACAAGCCCGGCGCCTGAACGGAAAACCGGCGGACGGGTTGCCCCATCAGCCGGTCGCATGAAATCCGCTATAGGTAATGCGGAGGCGGCCCGGTATCCTCGCCGCCGTCGTCCTCCATCATCTGGGTCAGCGAGCGCAACCGCTCGCGTGCCGCCGCCAGCAGCCGGTCCGTCTCGTCCAGTTGGGCCTGCTGGCGCACCAGCGCGTCGTTCAGCTCGCGCAGGGCCTGTTCCTGAAAATAGACGGTCTCTTCCAGCCGGGCCAGCCGGTCTTCCAGTTCCTTGGTCATGGGTCGTCCGTGGGGTGATTGCGGGTATGTGGGGCGGGGCCTGTGCAGAAGCCGTCGCCTATGCGTCGGCGTCGGCCAGGCGCAGCACCGTTGCGAATTCCAGGGGGCTCACCGGCTGCACCGAAAGGCGGCTGCCCTTGCGCAGAAGCTCCATGTCCGCCAGTTCCGGCAGGGTGCGCAGTTGGGCCAGCGGCACTGGCCGGGCAAAGGTGCGCACCAGCCGCACGTCCACCATGAACCAGCGCGGCTTGTCCGGCGTGGAGGCCGGGTCGAAATGCCGGTCCTCCGGGTCCCATGCGGTGTGGTCGGGGTAGGCCTCGCGCACGATGTCCACCACCCCGGCCACCGAGGGGTGGGTGACGCTGTGGTAGAACAGCCCAAGGTCGCCCAGGCGCATCTCGCGCATGAAGTTGCGGGCCTGGTAGTTGCGTACGCCGTCCCAACTGGAGGTTGCGCCGGGCAGGGCGGCCAGGTGGGCTATGGAGAAGCAGCCGGGCTCGGTCTTGAACAGCCAGTGGCGGGGCATGTCGCCTCCTTGCGGGATGTTTCCGGACAGCGGAAACGATACCCGCGCCGCGCGCCGCCGTAAAGTCCGCGCCGCGCATCGCGCTTGGCGGCAGCTGCGTTTTGGCGTAGGTGGGCGGTAAGGGCGGGAACCCCCCAGGAGGCCCCATGAAGGAGCGCAGGCCACCCCACCGCAAGGTGCTTCCCTTCCGCCGCTCCCGGCGCATTGCCGGAACCGGCGGTGGCGGCGATGCGCCCGGCGGGCAAGCACGTCTGTCCGCAAGGACCGCGAGGGCCGCAGGGTCTGGCGAGCCCGGCGGGTCTGGCGGGGCCGACTCGTTTGTTGCCCCGAATGCCCCGGATGCGCCGGGGGCAGCGGACGGCGGATTTCCCGCGCCCGAACTGGTGGTGGTGCAGGGAGGCGGCAGAAGCCGCGCCCCTCGTTCCCTGGGGGCCGGAGTGCTCGGTTTTCGCGATGTTCCTTCGGGCCGGGGTTCCTCCGGCCAGCTTCCCCCAGACGAACCAGCCGGGCCGCTTGGCCGCGCGCCCGGCCCGCTGCGCTGCACCGATGGCCTCACCGGTCTGCGCGATCTGCTCCCCCGCCCCGGCGGCGGGCTGCCGGTGTTGCGCCGTCTGCCGTTGCTGGAACGCATCGTGCGCCGCTTCGCCGACGCGGCGGCCCGGCGCATGGGCGCGCTGTGCGGGGTGGGCTGCGAGGTCACCCCCGGAGAGACCCGGCTGTACGACATGGCCGGTTGCGCCGGGCTGCTGGTGCTGCCCGCCATGCACCGCTTCGGGGTGGTCCCGCTGGAAGGCACGGCCGCGCTGCTGTTCGACCATCCCTTGCGCGAAACGGCCACCTGGCTGGCGCTGGGGGTGGACCCGCGCGTGATGGCCGGGGCGTGGGCCGGAGCAGACGGCGACACCATGTCCCCGCAGCCGGGGTCGCCCGGTTCGTTCGGTTCGTTCGGTTCGTTCGGTTCGTTCGGGCCGCTCGGCCCTGCCGGGACTTCCGGGGTCGGGTCCGGGGGGCGCAACGGCTGGCGGCAGGGCCATGCAGAGGCCGCGCTGTGCGCGCACCTTGGCCGCCAGTTGCAACTGGACTTGGAATGGGCCTTCCTGCCCTATTTCGAAATCGAGACCTCGGGCTGCGACGCACCCCCCGGCGAACCGGGCCAGCCCGTCCACGCGCGGGAGGCGTTGCGCCCGGACTGGGCGGCCCTTGGCGAGCCGCTGGTGGCCACGCCCTTCGAGGTGGTGCTGCACTGGCCGTCCCCCGCTTTTTCCCCCGCGCCTTCCCCGCCGTCCATTCCGCAGGAACTGGCCCCCCCGGCGCGGCGTGGGCCCTGTGCACCCTGGGGTGGCCGCCTGATGCTGGCGTTGCCCCTGGCCATGCTGTTGCCGCTGGCCGACCTGTTGGCCGACGAGGCCGTACTGCTGGCCCCGGAGCAGACCGAAACCGCCGAATCGGCCCACGACCGTTTGCAGGTCTTGTCCGACGCGGAACTGGCCCGGCATCTGGCCGGGGGGCATCCGCAGACGGCGGCGGTGGTGGCGGCACGGCTGGCCCCGCTGCGGCGAGACGCCGTGCTGGCGTTGCTGGGGCCGGAACTGGGCGCCGAGGTGCGGCGTCGCATGGCCCGGCGGCGGCTGTTCCGGCAGGTGCTGTCGCCGGAACAGCGCTTTGTTGTGCGCACCCTGGCGCTGGGCGAGGTGCATGCCGCGCAGACCCTGGCGGCCCTGCGGCCCGAGGTGGCGGCCCGCTTCGTGAAAGTGATGCGCGGGTTGGGTTCGCTGTACGCGGAGCAGGTGGAGGCCGTGCTGCGCGACGACGGCGCGGGCCTGGCCGGAGCGGAGGACCTGGTGCTGGAAGGCGAGGCGCAGGTGCGCCGCCTGCTCATGCGGGCGCTGGGACCGGACGACATGCGCGAGGTGCGGGCCTGCCTCGACGCCGCGGACGCGGCGGACGCGGCGGCGGGGTCCGCCGGAACTTCCGAAGCCAACGGGCCTGCCGAGGCGGAAAGGGGCGGTGAGGATGTGTCGGGCAGCGGCCCCGGCTACGAGCAAACTCGCCTTCATGACGCGGATGCGTCGCATGGCGTGGAGCCCTTCGCGCTGCTGCTGGGAGTGCCCGCCGTGACGCTGGCCCGCCTGCTGACGGCCGAGGGGCTGGCCGTGGCCGTGGCCGTGCTGCGCCACCTGGCCGTGCGCGACGCGCGGCGGGCGGCGGCGGTGCTGGGCGCGTTGCCCACGGCGTGGGCCGGGCCGGTGGCCGTGGCCCTTTCGCCCGAAGGCGGACCGGTGGGAGAAGGGGGCGCATGCCCGGTGCGGGGGCGCGGGCCCGCTCGCTCCGCGACTGGTGCAATGGGTGCAATGGGCGCGGCGGGGTCGTTGGAAGCGCTGCTGGTGGTGGAAAACGCCTTGTGCCGCGCCCTGCCGGAAGAGCATTCCTGCCGGGTGCTGGCCCTGCCCGCGCGGCGCGAGGAGGCGGGGCGGGATGCGCCGCCCGCCACTGCGCTGGCCGCGCTGCTGCGCCATGGCGGGGACGCCGTGCGCGAGGCCGCATTGCATGCCCTGCGCCGTCACCGCGCGGGCAAGCCGGGGGCCGAGGACCGCACGCGGGATGGCGCGCGGCCCGCAGCGGACGGCGCGCCGCCGTTCCCTTCCGATGACGATGTTTGCTGAGTGCTCGGCCTGAATGTCCGGCCTGAGACGGGCGGACTGCCCCGTCGAACCCGCTGAACCTGCCCGATATGCCCGATATGCCGGATATGCCGGTTCTGCTGCCGTTGCGTGCCGGACGTCCCGTCAGGCCGGGCGGCGTCAGCGGCTGCCCTTGCCGGACCGTCCCGCCTTGCCGTTCCGCTCCGCCCGTCCGCTGTGTCCGCCGCGTCCGCCGCTTCCAGCGTCGCGATTTCCACGATTCCCACGTCCTTCAGGACCGGACCTGCCCCCCGGCCTGTCATGGTCACGCCTCGCGTCGCCGGGGCTTCCGCCCCCGGTTTCGGACCGCCCGCCCTGCCGCGAGTCCTGTTTTCCGGTCTGCCGTCCGGAACGGCCGGTTCTGTCCGTTTCGCGGCGGTCGTCCCGGTTGCCCTGTCCTTCCGGTCGTGGCCCCCGTCCCGGCCGCCGATCGGGTCGCCGGTCGGGGCGCTCGTCGGCCCGGCCCTGCGCGCGCCCGTCCCTCCTGCCCCCCGCGCCGGGCGGCAGGCCGAAGTCGGGTATCAGGATGCGATGCTGGCGCAGCCGTTCCGCGTCGGTGCGGGCCACGGGCACGGGCTTGCCCTCGGGGTCGATGCCCGCGAAGAACATGGCCGTGGCCACGGTGCCGGGGGTGGGAATGAAACATTGCACCTGTTTGGGCGACCAGCCGCGCGCGGCCAGCCAGCGGGCCAGGGTGCGCATGTCGTCGTCGGTGCAGCCGGGAAAGGCGCTGAGCAGGTAGGGCACCACGTACTGCTCCTTGCCCGCCGCCGTCGAATGGTCGGCGAAGGCCGTCAGGAACCGCTCGAACACCCCGAGGCCGGGTTTGCGCATCAGGTTCAGCACCCGGTCGCAGATGTGCTCCGGGGCCACCTTCAGCTGGCCGCCGGTGAATTCCATGGTGTAGGCGCGCAGGGCTTCATCGTCGCGCAGGGCCAGGTCGAAGCGCACCCCGCTGGCCACGCGCACGTGGCGCACGCCGGGGGTGGCGCGCACCGCGCGCAGCAGTTCCACGGCCTCGGACTGGTCCACGGCGAATCCGGGGCACACGCGCGGGTGCATGCAGCTTGCCCGGCGGCAGCGGGCCGGGTCCAGCGTGCAGCGGGCGTTCCACATGTTGGCGCTGGGGCCGCCCACGTCGCTGATGGAACCGTTGAAGCGCTCCATGTCGTTCAGGCGGCGGGCCTCGTCCAGAACGGAATCTCGGCTGCGCGAGGCGATGCGCCGCCCCTGGTGCAGGGCCAGCGAACAGAACGAGCAGCCGCCCCCGCACCCCCGGTGGGTGGTGATGCTGGTGCGGATCATTTCCTCGGCGGGGACGGGTTCGCGGTGGGACGGGTGCGCCCGCCGGGCGAAGGGCAGCGCGTACAGCGCGTCCATTTCCCGTGGCGACAGGGGCGGCGCGGGCGGGGCCAGCAGCACGGCGCGGGCGGCCCTGGGGTCCGGGGTGTCGTCCACGGGCTGGATGGCCCGCGCATCCCCACGGTGTACGTGGCGCTCCAGCAGCAGGGTGGCGCGCATGAGCAGGCGCGGGTCCGCCGTGATGGCGGCGTGCGAGGGCAGGCGCATGGCCGGGGCGGCGGTGTCGTTGCCTTGGTCGCCGTTGTCGCCGTCGTAAGGCTGGTCGGCGCTCTCCCGTGCGGCATCGTCCGCCGGGGCCGCGTCCCATTCCGCCACCCGGCCCATGCGGGCGGTGCCGGGAATGGCGTCGAAAATCTCCGCGAGCGGCGGCAGCAGGGCGGCGTCGTATTCGTCCGCGCCCACCGCCTCCACGGCAGCATCCAGTGCGCAGGCCGCGTCCAGCAGGGCGCGCTCGCCCATGCCCCACACCAGCAGGTCGGCCTTGGCATCCAGCAGGATGGGCCGCCGCAGCGCGTCGGTCCAGAAATCGTAATGGCTGATGCGCCGCAAGGATGCCTCTATGCCGCCCAGCACCACGGGCAGGCCGGGAAATGCCTGGCGCGCCAGGTTGGCGTAGACGATGGCCGCCCGGTTGGGGCGCGCCCCGGCGCGGCCGCCGGGGGTGAAGGCGTCGTCGTGGCGTTTTTTGCGGAAGGCGGTGTAGTGGGCCAGCATGGAATCCAGCGCGCCCGCCGAAATGCCGGTGAACAGGCGGGGGCGGCCCATGCGGGCCACGTCGTCCGTCTGATGTGGCGCGTCCCAGCGGGGCTGGGCCACGATGCCGGTGCGAAAGCCGTGCGCCACCAGCCAGCGGCCCAAGAGGGCAACGGCAAAGGTGGGGTGGTCCACGTAGGCGTCGCCGGAAACGAGCAGCACGTCCAGCCGGTCCCAGCCAAGCTCGCGCATCTCGCGCGCGGTGGTGGGCAGAAAGGCGGGCTGGGGCAGGGGCGTGCGGCCCCGTGTGGGCTGGTATGCCGCAGGTTGCGCGCCGTCGCTGGTGCGGGCGCGCTGGCTGTCGTGGCTGGAATGTCGCATGCGCGGACTATAGTGGCGGGCAGGGGGGCACGCAAGGCGCATGCGCTGTTTTGTCGCGCGGCGGGTGGGCCGTGCAGGGCCGACCGGAATCGGGCAGGACCGAAGAAGGCCGCCTTCCTGCCGCCTGCCATCCCGCCCGCCATTCCGCCCATGTCTGGGGCGTCGTGGGGCGGTTGCGTTCGGCCCCGGTTTCGCGCACTATGCCGGTTGCCCCCGGACAATGGGGGAACCCCGTGAGGACGCCATGCGCAAGGACGATGCCGACGGGGCCGCGCAGCCCCGTTCACGGACCCCGGACCAGACTCCCGCCCCGGAGTGCGGCCATGCGATGCTCCGCGTGGCGCGCGCCGATGCGCGTCCGGCCGCACGCATGGGCGCGGATTCGGGCGCGCGTTCCGCCCCCGTTTCCGGCGCTGTGCCCTGTCCCGGTGACATGACCCGTCGCCTGCTCCACCTCGAAGAAGAGAACCGCCGTCTGCGCGAGGCGTTGGGGTTGCCCCCCGACGTTCCCGTTCCGCCCGCCGCGCCCGGTTTATCCGGCATGTCCGGCATGTCCGGCATGTCCGGCACGTCCGCTACGTCCGGCACGTCCGCCACACCCGGCGCGGCCTGCGCCGATGCGGGGCAGCCCAGGCCGTCCCCGGCCCAGCCCCCCGTCCCCGGCTATTGGGCGGGCAGCTCCCTTTTTCACGACCACACCACCGAGGCCTTCGTGGAAATGGCCGCACCGGCCGTGGACGGGCTGGTCTGCGCCTATCTGTCGGACATCGACACCCACGAGATACTCCACGTCAACGCCGCGCTGCGCCGCCTGGTGGGCGATTGCGAGGGCCGCTCCTGCCACCAGGCGCTGCAGGGGCGCGACACGCCCTGCCCCTTCTGCAACAACGCCCGGCTGCGCGAAGAGCCGGAAAAGGCCCACGTCTGGGAGTTCCGCAACCCGGCCCTGAACCGCTGGTTCCGGTGCATCGACCGGCTGGTGCCGCTGGGCGGCGGGCGGATGGCCCGCTATGAACTGGCCGTGGACATCACCGACATGAAGGAGACGGAAGAGGCCATGCGCCGCTTCCGCGCGGCGCTGGACGCCACGGCCGAGGCCATCTTTCTCATAGACCCGGTGACCGGGCTGCATGTGGACGTGAACAGGGGGGCCTGCGCGTTGCTGGGGCTTTCGCGCGATCAGTTGCTGACCCTGGGCCCCTGCGACGTCAACCCCACCCTGACCCCGGAACGCTGCTCGGAAATTTCACGCACCGTGCTGCGGGGAACGCCGCTCCTGGCCCAGGAAGCCCGCTACTGCCGGGCCGACGGCACCCTGGTGCCCGTGGAGATAAGCACCAGCGCGTGGCATTCCTCGCGCGGGGATCTGATCGTGGCCGTTGCGCGCGACATTTCGGACCGCGTGCGCGCCCGCAACGAGATGCAGCTGCGCCTGCTGTACGACCGGGTACTGTCCAGCTGCGCCCGCGACCTGCTGTCGCGCCCCTGCACCGACGAGACGCTGCACGCGGTGCTGGAAAGCCTGCGCGAGGCGGCCGGGGCCTGCCGGGTGTACATTTTCGAGAATCACGAGTGCGCGCAGGGAAGCCTGTGCTGTTCGCAGCGCTACGAGCGGTGCGCGCCGGGGGTGCCGCCCCAGATCGACAACCCGTTGCTGCACGGCGTGCCTTACGCCACCACCATTCCCCGCTGGCGGCAGGAGCTGGAGGCGGGCCGGGTGATCCGGGGGCCGGTGTCCACCTTCCCCGATTCCGAGCGGACGGTGCTACAGTCGCAGGGCATCCTTTCGCTGCTGGTGCTGCCCATCGTGGCGCAGGGGCGGTGGTACGGGTTCATCGGTTTCGACGACACCCGCCGGCCCAGGGTGTGGGAATCGGTGGACCTCAAGTTCTTGCAGACGGCGGGCGAGATCATCGGGGCCGCGCTGGAGCGCCGCAGGACGGAACTGGCGCTGGCCGAATCGGCGCGCGGCCTTCATGAGGCCAGCCGGGCCAAGAGCGAATTTCTGGCCAACATGAGCCACGAGATCCGCACCCCGCTCAACGCCATCATCGGCCTGACCGAACTTTCGCTGCAAGAGCGCCTGCCTGCTGACGTGACCGAGAACCTGCGCGCCTCGCTGGTTTCGGCCGAGGCGCTGCTGGGCATCGTCAACGATCTGCTGGACCTTTCGCGGGTGGAGGCGGGCAAGCTGCGCCTGGAGTGCATCGACTTCTCCCCGGCCCGGCTGGTGCGCGGGGTGGTGCGCGTCATGGGGCACACTGCCGAGCGCAAGGGGCTGACCCTTACCCTGCACGTCGACGGCGACGTGCCCCGCCGCCTGCGCGGCGACCCCGGCAGGCTGCGCCAGGTGCTGGTGAATTTCATCAGCAACGCCATCAAGTTCACCGACGAGGGCGGGGTGCATGTGGTGGTCAGCCGGGCCGAGGCCCCCGGCGGTTCCAGTGAGGACGCGGGATGCGGCCTGCCCGCAGGCATGCCGGATGCCGTGCCGACGGGCGACATCCAGTGGCTGTGCTTTTCGGTGCGCGATACGGGCATAGGCATTCCGGAAGACAAGCACGAGCTCATCTTTGAGAATTTCCGGCAGGCCGATGCCTCTACGGCGCGGCGCTACGGCGGCTCCGGCCTGGGCCTGGCCATCTGCCGCAAGTTCACGGACATGATGGGCGGGCGCATCGTGCTGGACAGCACACCGGGCCAAGGCAGCGTCTTCCGCGTGCTGCTGCCCTTCGGCGCGGGCGAGGCAGCGCTCCATGCCGCGGCGGCTTTATCGGAGGAGGGCGGCGCGGCGCGCGCACGGGCCGGGAAGCAAGCCCCGCCCCGCGTCGCCGGGGCGGATGGTTCGCCGCTTGCCGCCCTGCCACGCCTGACGCCCGCGCAGGAACTGCACGTGCTGCTGGTGGAGTCTGACGACGTGAACCGCCACGCCGTAAGCCGCGTCCTGTCGCGGGGCGGGCACCACCCGGTGACGGCCGCCACCGGGCGCGAGGCGCTGGCGGCGGCGCGCGCGCAGCGTTTCGACCTGGTTGTCACCGACGCGCACCCGCGCGACATGGACGGCACGCAGGTGTTGCGCGAACTGCGCCGCCTGACCGATGCGGCCACCCCCGCCGACGTGCCGGTGCTGCTCATGACCGGTGACCCCACGGGCGTGGACCAGGCGGCGATCGATGCGGCGGGCGGAGTGGCCGTGGCGCTGAAACCGGTGCGCCTGAAGGCGCTGCTGGCCGCCGTGGAAGGGCTGGTGTGCGGCGGGTCGGGAGAAGAGGCCTTGCGCCGTTCCACGCCCGCGCCGGTGGAGGAGCCGCCGGTGTTCAACGCGGCCACGCTGCTGGTGGGCGGCGACGAGGCGTCGCTGCGTTTCCTGCGCCAGTCGGGCACGCTGCGCGAAAGCCTGTGGTCGGCCATGGACCGGGGCAGCCGCGTGGAGCTCATCGCCCTGTCGCATCTGCTGCGGTTGGAAGCAGAGGCCATCGGCGCGGAACGGGTGCGCCAGATGGCCGAACGGCTGGAACTGCGCACCAGGTCCACGGGCGCGGAGGAAACGCGCCCGGTGTTCATGCTGCTCATGGACGCCCTGAACCAGTTGGAACACGAGTTGCGCAAGATGCAGCGCGGCGAGCAGCCGACCAGTTGAGGGGCGGGGCGCTAGAGTCTCGCGGGGCTGCCCGTGGCGGGCGCGGCTACCGGCAGAATGGCCGGAGGGTGTGTCCGGGCGGGTGTGTCCGGGCGGGTGTGGCCGGGCCGTGGAGGTGTGCGGGGTTTTCCGAAATTTCCGCCGTCGGGCAAAAGGAACGGGCCGGTGTCATACCGGCCCGTATCGCGTCGTACGCCCTGCGCCTGCCTGGGGCGTGCCCGCGCCGGCACGGCGCGCGGCCCCGGCACGCGGAGGCTACTTGGAGGGGGGCTGTACCAGCGGGGTGGACCCCATGCCGCCCATGCCCTTGGGCATTTCCTTGCCCTGCATGTCCTTGGGCCCCATGCTGCCGCCCATGCCCATGCCGCCCTGGCCGTGATGGGCGCGGAAGGCGTCCCATTCCTCGTGCGAGAGGGCTCCGCTGGTGTCGGTGTCGATGGCGTCGAAGGCGGGCTTCTTCATCTGCGGGAACGCGGCGGAGAATTCCTCCCAGGTCACGCTGGCGTTGCCGTCCTTGTCCATGGCGGAGAACTTGTCGTCGGCCTGGGCCGTGGCGGCGCACAGCAGCAGCACGGCGGCCGGAATGATGCGTTTCATGGTGCCTCCTGCGGGCTTCGGGTTGCGGGCTCGGGCACGCGCCCCCGTGAGGTGGGTGCGCCGGGGGGGGCGCGGTGCGTGGTCCGTACCGCCATGTATAGGCCCGTGGCGGTGTTGGTCAACAGCGGCAAGCGCAGGGCCGCATGATCGCAGGGGGCATGGCGGCGGCGTGAAGGCCGCGCCTGTCGCCGCGCGCACGGGGGGCAATGCCTCCCGGGGCACGCCGACATGGCGGAAAAGGGGCGAAAAAAGGCCGGAACACGGGCATTCCCCGTCGTCCCGGCCTTCAGCGCCTGGATGTCCGGTGCGGCTGCTTACGCGGCCGTGGCTTCCTGCTTCATGGCATCGATGACCGCCTTCATGGCCTGCGACTGGCGGGCCAGTTCGGTCACGGCCAGGGACGACTGGCGCATGGCGTCGGAGGTTTCGGCCGAGATGCGGCTGATGTCCTCGATGGAACGGTTGATTTCCTCGCTGGTGGCCGACTGCTGCTCCGCCGCCGTGGCGATGGAACGCACCTGCTCCGAGGTCACCTCCACCAGTTGCACGATGGCCTGCAGCGCGTCGCCGGACTTGTTGGCGAGCCCCGTGGCGTTGTCGATGAGGTGCACAGCCTGCTCCACGTTGTCGATGTTGCGGCGGGTGCCGTGCTGGATGTTGCGGATGGCGTCGCCCACCTCGCGGGTGGCGTTCATGGTCTTTTCGGCCAGTTTGCGCACCTCGTCGGCCACCACGGCAAAGCCGCGCCCGGCATCCCCGGCGCGGGCCGCCTCGATGGCCGCGTTCAGGGCCAGCAGGTTGGTCTGGTCGGCGATGTCGCTGATCACGTTCATCACCTGGCCGATGCCCTCGGCCTGCGCCCCCAGGGTTTGCATGTCCTCCTTCAGGGACATCGCCTGGGTCTGCGCCTCACCGATGCTGCGCACCGCGTCGGTGACCACGGTGGCCCCGTCCTCGGCCCTGCCCCTGGCGTTCTCGGCCGATTCGGCGGCCTGCGAGGCGTTGCGGGCCACCTCGATGACCGTGGCGTTCATTTCCTCCATGGCGGTGGCCGTCTCGCCCACGCGGGCGCTTTGGCCTTCCGCCCCCTTGCTGGACTGCTCGACCTGCGCGGAAAGTTCTTCTGACGCGGAGGTGACGATTTCCACCACGCTTTCCAGCTTGGCCGCGGCCTGCAACATGCCTTCGGCGCGGGCGCGCTCGGCGGCGGCGCGGGCTTCTTCCGCCTCGCGCCCGGCCTTGGCCGCCCGGCCGGATTCCTCATTGGCCATGCGGGTCTTCTCGTCCGCCTCGGCGATCTTGCCCTTCAGGCTGGTGACCATGGTGCGCAGGCTGTCGGCCAGCTTGCCGATCTCGTTGCGCTGGGAAAGGTGCAGGGTGTTGTCCAGGTTGCCCGCCGCCACGTCCGATGCGTAGGCTTCCAACTGCTTGATGGGCCGCACGGCCATGCGGTCGAGGGCGAACAGGCTGACCCCGATGAGTGCCAGCACCGCCACCACGCCCAGGGTGATCATGTGGTTGCGCTGCTCCACGGCGGGCGCGGCGATTTCGTCCATGTCCATGGTCACGCCGAGAATCCAGTTCCAGTTGGGCACGCGGGTCCAGGTCAGCATCACTTCGCGACCGTTGCGGGTAAAGGTGCCTTGGCCCTGCGGCGCGGCGATCATGGCGGCTATGCCGGGTTCGGCGGAGATGTCCTTGAGGATCAGCGTGTCGTCGGGATGGCCGATGACGATGCCTTTGGGCGAAAGGAAGAAGGGATGGCCTGTTTGCCCGATTTTCACGGATTCCACATAGTTGGCCACAAGGCCGTCGATGGCGTAGGACATGCCCACCCCGCCGAGCACCTTGCCCGCCTCGTCGAAAATGGGCGCGGTTACGCTGACGATGAGCTTGCCCGTGGCCAGGCTTTTGGTGGGGGAGGAACTGTAGCCCTCCTTACCGGCCAGGGCCGCCTTGATGTATTCGCGGTCGGCGAGAAGGTTGGGCTTGCCCGGCTTGCCCTGCGCCCGCAGGATGACCTGGCTGCCCTGCGCGTTGAACAGGTAGAAGGTGTTCACCCCCGGCGCGGCCAGTGACATGGAGGTGATGACCTCTGCCGCCGCGCCTTCCAGGGCCGTGTCCCCCTGCAGGAACTGGCGCAGCACCGGCACCCTGGACGTGCCGCGCATCATGTCCACCTGGCGCAAGCCGAAATCCGAGGCCGACTTGGAGATGGTGTTGGCCATCAGGGTCATTTCGTGGCTTCTGGAAGCCATGCCTTCGTCGAAGCTGGATTTGGCCACCATCACGATCAGGGCCGACTGTATCAGCAGTACGACGCCCCCGATGATGACCAGCATGGCAGTGCGAATGCTCTGCGAGACCATGTCTGCCCTCTCTCTGGTTCGGTAGGTGAGTGTGTCATGTGCGGATTGGTCTTGTATCTAACATTGCACTTCGAGTAGTGTCTATAGGCTTGTGTTGTGCGTAATCGCTCGCGGCTTTTGGTGTGGCATGTCAATAATCGGTGGATTGTTATGCGTTCCGGTACGATGCAGTTCCGGCGCATTTCCGTGAAGGCGGGAGGAAAAGTGTAAAGGCAGGCGCGGGGAGACGCCCGTGGGCGGAAGAAGGCCGTGGAGCTTCGCGCGACGGGCGCTGCGATGGACACGGGCGTGGCCTTGCGGTTGGGCGTGCCGTCCGCAACGCCCGGAAGGACATGCGAAAAGGGCGCATGACCGTGGTCATGCGCCCTGTACGTTCTGGCTCCCCGGGACGGACTTGAACCGCCAACCTAGTGATTAACAGTCACCCGCTCTGCCAATTGAGCCACCGGGGAACGTGGCCGTGGTTACGGCGAAGAAGGTGTGTATGGTGAAGTGGCGTCTTTGTCAAGCGCGAGCCCGCAGTTTCGCGATGGCGGTCCGGCCGGTGGCGGGGCGCGTCCGTTGCCGTCATCAGTTCCCGGCCGGGGCTGGCGGAGCGGCGCGCAGCACCAGCCAGCCGCATACGCCAGCCACCAGCGAGGCGGCAAGAATGCCCACCTTGGCGTAGTCCAGGGTGCGCGCGTCGGCATAGGCCAGTTGCGCCACGAACAGGGCCATGGTGAAGCCTATGCCCGCCAGCAGGGCCACGCCGTACACGTGTCGCCAGGTCATGTCCCTGGGCAGGCGGGCCAGGCCCAGCTTCACCGGCAGCCACACGGCGGCCAGCACGCCCAACTGCTTGCCGAAAAAGAGCCCGGCGGCCACGCCCATCGTCACCGGGTTGCCAAGGCCCCCCAGCAGGTCCGCAT
Source organism: Nitratidesulfovibrio sp. HK-II (assembly GCF_003402415.2). Taxonomy (NCBI): domain Bacteria; kingdom Pseudomonadati; phylum Thermodesulfobacteriota; class Desulfovibrionia; order Desulfovibrionales; family Desulfovibrionaceae; genus Nitratidesulfovibrio; species Nitratidesulfovibrio sp. HK-II. Next base: position 2,755,395 of record NZ_AP036014.1, on the reverse strand, counting down.
TGATGGCCACCCCGGCATTGGCCAGGGCGAATACCGGCATGATGCCCCAGGCCACCCATGGGGTCAGGGCGTGCTCCAGCCGGAGCAGGGGTGCGGAGGCATGGCGGGCGGCGGTTTCCATGGCTTCCACGGCGGCGTGGCGCTGGCCATCGGCCAGCAGGCGGGCGTCGGCGTCGCCGCGTTCCACCATGTCCAGCAGCCGCCGTGCCGCATCAACGAGGTCGCCGGGGGTGGCTCGCGCATGGGCGGGAATGCAGAAGGCCAGCAGCACGCCCGCCACCGTGGCATGCACGCCCGACTTCAGAAAGGCCACCCACGTCACCGCGCCCGCCAGCACGTAGAACAGGGTGCGCACCACGCCAAGCCGGTTGCCCAGCGCGGCCACGGCCAGCCCGGCGAACCCGATGCCCAGCGCCGCCAGAGAAATGTCCGCCGTGTAGAACAGGGCGATGGCCAGCACCGCGCCGATGTCGTCGGCGATGGCCAGCGCGGTCAGGAACACCTTCACCGACAGGGGCACCCTGTCGCCCGCCAGCGAGAGCACGCCGAGGGCGAAGGCGATGTCCGTGGCCATGGGCACCGCCCAGCCCTGCGCGATGCCGGAAGGGTGCCCCAGGTTGAAGGCAAGGTAGAGCAGCGCCGGGACGGCCATGCCGCCCACGGCCGCCAGCACGGGCGGCAGGGCCTGCGCGGGCGAGGCCAGCTCTCCGGCCAGCATTTCGCGCTTTATTTCCAGGCCCACCAGAAAGAAGAAGATGGCCATCAGGCCGTCGTTGACCCAGAGGATCAGCGGCTTGCGCAACTCGAAGCCCTCTGGCCCCACGGCGAAGGGGTGCTGCCAGAAGGACTGCCAGGCCGGGCCAAGGGGGGAATTCGCGGCGATGAGCGCAAGTACGGTGCAGGCAAGCAGCAGCAATCCGCTGGCGGCCTCGATGCGCATGAAGGAACGGAAGGGGTCGAGCAGGCGATCGGCAGGGGTCGCGGGACGTGCGTATGAGGCGCGCAGGTCGTGACCGGTGTCGTGCGTCATGGAGTATCCTTGTGGTCTTTTATTGGTTCAATTGAATATAATATGCGCGAGTTGCGTACAGTCAAGAAAAATAATCTTGAAATCTGCTTCCTGCAGCAGTTCCATGCAGGTGCATGGCGGCAGTGTCGGCGTGGCGCGGCATGCGCGCCGCTGCCTGGATAAATGCGGAAAATACGGCCAGCGGAGTCGTCCGGGGCTTCCCTGATGCCGCCTGGTTCGGCTATGCTGCAGACGTGGAAAACCCTTCCGCACGGAGGCGCCGCCATGAAGCATGAATCTCTTGAACTCGCGCACGAGGGTTCTTCTTCCCTGCCGCCCGGCGACACTGGCGAAACCGGCGGGCATGGCCGGGAAATTCCGGAGCCGCCGCGCGACGTGGCTGTCCTGTTGGGGCCCGGCGCGCAGGCAAACGGTCTGGACGTTACCATCCCCCGCGTGACGCCCACCCCCGAAGACGAACGCGCCGAGGGGGCGGGGCAGGAGGAGCTTTCGCTGTGGGGCGCGGGGCCGCGCATCGTGGTGCCCGCATTGCTGGCGCAGCTTGGCGGGGCGGGGCTTACCCTGGCCCTGCCGGGGCCTTTCGGCATGGAAATGCTGCCCCACTGGGCCTGGGCGCTCATGGGGCTGTGCGCCCTGCTGCTGGGCACGCTGACCGTGCGCCGCGCCTGGGCGGAGCTGAAGCCGGGCCGCCAGGAGGGGCGGCTGGTCACCGGCGGCCCGTATCGGATAACCCGCAACCCCATCTATGCCGGGTGGATCCTGGGCATCCTGCCGGGCATCGCCCTGTGCTTCGCCTCGTGGCCCATGCTGGCCGGACCGGTGGTGGCGTGGGCGCTGTTCCGCGAGACCATCGTGGTGGAGGAGTCGTTCCTGGCCGCCCGTTTCGGCGAGGAATGGGACGGCTACGCCATGCGGGTGAACCGCCTGTGGCCCAATCCGTTCCGCACGCGCGGCGGGTAGCCCCCCATCGTCACGACTGAACAGGAGGGGAACCATGTTCCCTGCCTTGCGCGCGCTGTTCCGTCCCCGCCGACCCCGCTGGGACTGGGTGCAGGTGGAGGTGACCACCCGCTGCGACGCGGCGTGCGCCTATTGTCCGCGCACCGCCTGCGGGAACGGCTGGCGCGACGCGGACATGCCGCAGGCGCTCTTCCGGCGGGTGCTGCACGCCTGCCGGGGCGCGCGCCGCGTGCATCTGCAAGGGTGGGGCGAACCGCTGCTGCACCCCCGCTACCCGGACATGCTGGCCGAGGCCGTGGCGGCGGGCTACGAGGTGGGGCTGACCACCAACGGCATGCATTTGGACGCGGACATGGCCCGGACGCTGGTGGCCGCCGGGGTGGACATGGTGGCCCTGTCGCTGGCGGGAACCGGCCCGCGCAACGATGCGGTGCGGCGCGGCGCGCCCGTGGCCCGGGTGCTGGAGGCGCTGGACAGGTTGCGCGAGGCCAAGGCCCGCGCGGGCGGCGCGCTGCCCGGCGTGCATCTTGCCTACATGCTGCTGCGCTCGGACGCCGACGGCCCGGAGGGGCTGCCCGCGCTGCTGCGGGGGCGCGGCGTGGAAACGGTGGTGGTGTCCACCCTGGACCACGTGACCGCGCCGGAACTGGCCGGTGAATCCTTCGCCCATGCGGGCGCGGAGGAACTGGCCGCGCTGCGCCGCAGGCTGGAACGGGCGGAGGCCGCGGCGCGCGCGGCGGGCATCCGCATGGTCTGGCGGCTGCCGCAACCCGCCGGGCATCACGCGCCGGGCGAGGTCATGGACGCGCCCGCGCGGGGCGAGCACCCGCTCTCGCCGGGGAGCAGCCCGCCGGAACTCTGGGATATTCCCGAAGACATGCTGCACGCGCTGGCGGCGCGCGAGGGGGATGCCTGCTGCACCGAAAACGTGGGCCGCGCCGCAGTGGTCACCGTGGACGGCATGGTGGCCCCGTGCGTGTTCGCGGCGCTGCCCAGGTGCGGCGGCCGGGCGCGTGACGGCACGAACGAGGTGACGGCGCAACGCATGTTTTTTGGCAGCGTGGCGGACGCAACCCTGGCCGAGGTGTGGCAGCGCCCGGCCTACGCGGCCTTTCGCGCCGCCCACGCGCGCGGCGCGCCGCCCCCGCCCTGCGAGGGATGCATCAAGCTGCGGGTGCACTGAACCGGTTTTCGCTGACCGCACGTGTCCGTGCGTTCTTGCTCGTGCGCGGCCATGCGTGGCCGCGCCAGCCCGTACCCGGCGTCCCCCTTCGGCAACCTCCGCCGCCCGGCCTTCCGCAGCCCGCCATGCGCCTGCGTCAGCCCCGCGCCGCCCCGCCTTGCCCCCCCATGCGCCTGCGAATGAACACCTTGGCCACCTCCATGGAGGCGAACACCACCGCGCCGAACGCGGCGATGATGGCGATGGTGCGTGCATCCGGCATGTGGATGCCGAACGCCTCGCGCACCGGGGCGAACTGCATCAGCACGGCGATCAGCGCCATCTCCCATGCGATGGCCAGCAGCAGCCAGCCGTGCGGCGGGGCCTGCACGATGCTGAAACGCATGGAACGGAAGTTCAGCGCGATGATCATCTCTATGATGATGAACAAAAAGAACATTTCTGTCCGTGCGGCCTCGATGTCCGACAGGTCGTGCAGGAACAGGCCGAAGAACAGCGGAATCTCTATGCATACGGCCAGCAGCACGAAAGTCATCACGTCCTTGGTGAACACGCTTTCGCGCGGGTCGCGCGGGGGGCGGTCCATGATGTCCGGATCCGGCGGGGCCACGCCCAGGGCCAGCGCGGGCAGGCCGTCCGTGGCCAGGTTGATGTACAGGATGGCGGCGGGCAGCAGGGGCAGGTATTCCGGCCCCAGCAGCAGCACCGTGCCGCCGATGACGGCCACCTCGGTGATGTTGCAGCGCAGCAGGAACGTGAGGTATTTTTTGATGTTGTCGTAAATCCACCGGCCAAGCTCGATGGCTTTCACGATGGAGGCGAAGTTGTCGTCGGTCAGCACCATGTCCGCCGCCTCGCGCGCCACCTCGGTGCCGGTGATGCCCATGGCCACGCCGATGTCGGCCTGCTTCAGGGCCGGGGCGTCGTTCACTCCGTCGCCGGTCATGGCCACCACGTCGCCGCGCGCCTTCCACGCCTTGACGATGCGCAGCTTGTCCATGGGCGAGACGCGGGCGTACACGCTGACCCTGTCCACCATGCCCGCGAAGGTGGCGTCGTCCAGCGCGGCCAGCCCGTCGCCGGTGAGCACCATGTCATTCTCGCCATGGATGCCGATCTCGCGGGCCACGGCCTCTGCCGTCAGGCGGTGGTCGCCGGTGATCATCACCGGGCGGATGCCCACCTTGCGGCAGGTGGCCACGGCGTCCCTGGCCTCGTCGCGGGGCGGGTCCATCATGCCCGCAAGACCCAGCAGCACGTGGCCGTGCTCTGCCGCGTCCTCGGTCATCGGCTGCGCGCCGGGGTGGCCTTCCAGGGGCAGCATGGACAGGGCCAGCACGCGCAGGGCGCGGCCCGCCATGCCCTCGGCCGCAGCCATCACGGCGGCGCGGTCCGCGTCCGTCAGGGGACGTACCTCGCCGCCGGAGAGCACCCGCTCGCACCGGGCCAGCACCACTTCCGGCGCGCCCTTCATGAAGGCCGCGAGCGGCGCGCCCGCCACCAGGGCCGCCTGCGCCGAAAGCTCGTGCAGGGTGGTCATGCGCTTGCGTTCCGAACTGAACGGAAATTCCTCCACGCGCGGGTTGGCCGCCCGCACGGGCAGGGCGCATCCGGCGTCGGGCGTCTGGTCTCCGGCGGCCAGCCACGCGGGGCAATCCGCCGCGGCGTTTCCGGCGCCGGGCGCGCGCAGCTTCAGCGCGGCCACCACCAGCGCCGCCTCGGTGGGGTCGCCCCGGATGGCCCACTGCCCGGCGTCGCCGGGGGGCAGCAGGTCCGCGTCGTTGCACAGCAGGCCCGCCAGCAGCAATGCCTGCACCTCGCGCGGGGGCGGACCGGCGGCGGTTTGCGCGGCCTGCCCGGCGTGGCGCAGGCCGCCCCTGGGTTCATAGCCCGATCCGGTGACCTCGGTCTCGCCGCCGTCCGCCGAACCGGGCGCGGCGGTGTCGGGCAGCGTGAAGATGGCGCGCACGGTCATTTCGCCGCGCGTCAGGGTGCCGGTCTTGTCGGTGCAGATCACCGTGGTGCAGCCCAGCGTCTCCACGGCGGGCATGCGCCGCACCAGCGCCCCGCGCCGGGCCATCTGGCGCATGCCGATGGCCAGCGCCCCGGTGACGATGGCCGCCAGCGCCTCGGGCACGGCGGCCACGGCCAGCGACACGGCGAACATGATCATGGACACGATGAAGGCGAAGTCGACCTTGCCGTGCAAGGCCTCGCGCGCGATGCTGAACCCGGCCACCAGCACGCAGATGGTCAGGGCGATGATGCCCAGCCACTTGCCGATTTCTTCGGTGCGCTTTTCCAGCGGGGTCTTCACCGTTTCCACGGTGGCCACCTCGCGCGCTATCTGCCCGAAGGCGGTCTCCATGCCCGTGGACGTGACCACGGCGCGCCCCCGCCCGTAGGTGACGGTGGTGCCCGTGAAGGCCATGTTGCGCTGGTCGGCCGTGCCCGCATCTTCGGGCACCGGGTCGGTGGACTTGCCCACGGGCGCCGATTCGCCGGTCAGGGGGGCCTCGTCGCAGCGCAGGGAATGGGATTCGATGATCCGCGCGTCGGCCGGGACGCGGTCGCCCGCCTCCAGCAGCACGATGTCGCCGGGCACCACCTGCGCCGAGGGAATGCGCGCCTCCGCGCCGTCGCGCAGCACGCCGGTGGTGGGGGAAAGCATCTTCTTCAGGGCGTCCAGGGCCTGCTCCGCTCGGTATTCCTGCACGAAGCCGAGCACCGCGCAGAACAGCACGATGACCAGGATGATGGCCGCGTCCACCACCTCGCCCACGGCGGCGGAAAGGGCCACCGCCGCCAGCAGGATGACGATCAGCACGTTGGCGAACTGGCCCAGGAACATGCGCAGGGGCGAGGCGCGTTCCTCGTGGGTCAGTTCGTTGGGGCCGTGGCGTTCAAGGCGGGCGGCCGCCTCGGCGGCGGAAAGGCCGCGCGCCGGGTCCGTGCCCAGGGTGCGCGCGGCGTCGTCCGTGGCCATGGCGTGCCATGCTGGTTGGGTCATGATGCGCTCCCGTGCGGGGGTGGCGTGGTGCGCGCCGGGGACGGCAAGCCCCCGGCGCGGTATTTCGTCTGGCCGCATGCCCGCAACGCTGGCGCGGACATGCGGACGCGTTGCATGGTCCGTTACATGGGCGGCGGCGGGAACAGCGTGCCGCCGAAGATCAGGTAGGCGAGCACCAGCGTCCAGATGATGTTCACCCCCTGGCCGATGAGGAAGGCCAGGGCGGGCTTGCCGCCGCCAAGGCTGGCCAGTTCGCTGAAGCGCGTTTCAAGCCCGATGCAGGTGAAGGCCAGGGCGAACCACCAGGTGCGCAGCCCGCTGAGGGTGGACTTGGTGGCGCTGACCATGTCTCCGGGCAGGAAGAACGAGAACAGCACCGAAGCGGCCATGAATCCCAGCACGAACTTGGGAAAGCGGTCCCATATCTCCATGGCGCTGGGCTTCTGCCCGCCGGGCAGGTGAGCCGATTCCTTGTAGGCCCACCACACGGCCAGGAAGAACGCGGCGAAGCCGATGAACACGTTCTGGCCCATCTTGACGATGACGCCGATCTTCATGGCCGTTTCGCTCACCAGCGCGCCCGCCGCCACCACCGAACCGGAGGTGTCGAGGGTGCCGCCCATCCACGCGCCCGCCACCAGGTCGGGCATTCCGGTCATCTTGGCGATGATGGGTTGCAGCACCATCATGGGCACCGCGCAGATGAGCACCACCGAGGTGACGTACGAGAGCTTCTTGGGGTCGCCCCGCACCGCGCCGGATGTGGCGATGGCCGCCGACACGCCGCAGATGGACACGGCCGAGGAGAGCATGGCCGAGAATTCATCGTCGATGTCCAGCTTCTTGCACAGCCAGAAGGTGAAGTACCAGACGACGGTGATCACCAGCAGGGCCTGCACGATGGCGTACATCCCGGCCTGCACGATTTCGCCGAACAGGATGCCCGCGCCCAGTATGACCAGGCCCGTCTTGATGTAGTACTCGGTCTGCACCGCCGGGCGCATCCATTGCGGCAGGCCGAGGATGTTGCTGACGGCAAGTCCCAGGAACAGGCACCACAGCACGTACTCGATGCCGTAGTCGTTGATGGTGAAGTTGCCCGCGATGAACTGGGCCAGCCACGCCAGCACGAACACCACGGGAAAGCCCACCAGAAAGCTGCCGATGTTGCGTCCCAGCAGCACGATGCCCAGCGACGCCACCGCCAGCAGGCCCACCATCAGGGTGAGGGAACCGGTGAGGTTGGCTGCGGCGAACACCTTGGGCAGCAGCGCGCCCGCGTTGTCCCCCAGGAGTTTGGCGATTGCGCCGCCCTTCTTCTTGATGTCCTTGTCCTTGGCGGCCTTGGCGGCGTCGGCCATGGCCTTGGCGGCATCGCCGATGGCCTTGCGGTCCTTGCCCGCAAGGGCGGCCTGAAGCAGGGCGGCCGACGTGGCCACTCCCGCCTCGCCCTTCTGGGTGGCCTGCAGGGCGAACGCCGTCACCTCGGGGGCCTTGCGCTCCGCGAGTTGGGCGAATTCGCCGTCGGTGGTCCATTTGAACTTGGGAAGGGTGACGGTGAGACCGCCGAGGATCAGGATGATGATCAGAAAGCCAAGCCAGACGGCCAGCCAGTCCTCGGTCTTCCAGAGTACGGAAATCCCCAGCTTGTTTTCCCCAGCCATACGAAGTCCTCCTCCGTGTCTTGCGGTGGGTGAAGCGTGTGGAATCCAAAGGCTGCCGCCTCCGAGCACGTGCTCCGCGTCAATGGCGACGGCCCGGAACGGGGCGACGGCGCGGAGCGGGGGCGACGGGGCGGTGGGGTGGGCAGCTTCCTCCTTGTCCGGTTGCGCGCGGCATGGACCACATGGGCGTAGCCTGCGGGCGGGTGGCGCGCGGGTGGCGCGCGTGGTGGACGCGGCCGCACTGGACGGGGAAGGGCGCGAACGAGGCGCGTGGGGAAGGGTGCGGCGCGGTGTGGGCGGAACGGCGAGGCCCCGCCAAAACTTTGCCTATTGATACATTGATATTAAATGCGCGGCATGATGTCCAGCACTTGCCCGGCTGCCCGATCCGCGTGCAGGGCAGGGGGCGACGCGAAAGGGCGCATGACCGTGGTCATGCGCCCTGTGCGTTCTGGCTCCCCGGGACGGACTTGAACCGCCAACCTAGTGATTAACAGTCACCCGCTCTGCCAATTGAGCCACCGGGGAACGTGGAGCGCCGGACGTTTTCCGGCGCGGAGGGTGAAGTACCCGCAACGGGCCGGACGGTCAAGCGAAAAATCGCGCAGCGCGAAAAAACGGTTGACGAACTGCCGCCTTGGGCGTTTCTTGACTGCCGCACTCAATTGGCATACCCGTAGCAGTCCGGCAGACGGCAGAATCAACAGGTCCACGGAGAACGTCCTTGAGCAGTCAGGAACAGTCCAAGCGCAAGAAGATCAAGCTTGCCACCAAGTCCGAGCGGGCGGAATATTTCATGCCCATGCTCGAAAGCCTAGAAGCCCGCGACGAACTGAACGAAGTCGTCAAGAACCGGGTGGTCAAATCCTGCGAACTGCTGGACGACGGCGTTTCCCTGTACCCCAATGGCTTCGTGAAGCAGCACGACGTGGCGGCCATTTCGGCCGAGTACGAAGGGCTGACCGCCGAGGAACTGGAGAACGTCGACGCACGCTTCACCTGCGCGGGGCGCATCGTCTCGTTGCGCTCGTTCGGCAAGGTGACCTTCTTCCACCTGATGGACAAGAGCGGCCGCCTGCAGTGCTACACCGCGCGCGAAGTGCTGGGCGACGACCCCTACCGCAACTTCAAGAAGCTGGACATCGGTGACATTCTTGGGGTTTCCGGCACGCTGTTCCGCACCAAGACGGGCGAACTGACCCTGTCGTGCGACCAGTGCACCCTGCTCACCAAGTCCATCCGGCCCCTGCCCGAAAAGTACCACGGCCTGAAGGACGTGGAGACCCGCTACCGCCAGCGCTACGTGGACCTCATCGTCACGCCGCGCACGCGCGAGATTTTTCGCAAGCGCACCCTGATCGTGCGCGAGTTCCGCCGCTTCCTGGAGGAAAAGGGCTTCATGGAGGTGGAAACCCCCATGATGCAGCCCATTCCCGGCGGCGCCACGGCCATGCCGTTCATCACCCACCACAACGCGCTGGACATGCAGCTGTACATGCGCATCGCGCCAGAGCTGTACCTGAAGCGCCTGCTGGTGGGCGGGTTCGAGAAGGTGTTCGAGATCAACCGCAACTTCCGCAACGAAGGCATCTCGACCCGGCACAACCCGGAATTCACCATGTGTGAGTTCTACTGGGCCTACGCCACCTTCGAGGACCTCATGGACCTCACCGAGCAACTGTTCGCCCACGTGGCGGAAAAGGTGTGCGGCTCGTACGTGGTCACCTACCAGGGACAGGAAGTGGATCTGACCCCCGGCCGCTGGACGCGCCTTTCGTTCCACGATTCGCTGGAGAAGATCGGCGGGCACAAGCCGGAATTCTACAACGACTACGAAGCGGTGCGAAAGTACATCCGCGAACGGGGCGAAAAGGTGGTGGACGGCGAGAAGATGGCCAAGCTGCAGGCCAAGCTGTTCGACCTCGACGTGGAGGGCAAGCTGATCCAGCCCACCTTCATCTATCATTATCCCACGGACATCTCGCCGCTGTCGCGCCGCAACAACGAGCGGCCCGACGTGACGGACCGCTTCGAACTGTTCATCACCGGCCGCGAACTGGGCAACGCCTTCTCCGAACTGAACGACCCCGTGGACCAGCGCATGCGCTTCATGGACCAGGTGGCCGAAAAGGAAGCGGGCGACGCCGAGGCGCACTTCATGGACGAGGACTACCTGCGCGCCCTGGAATACGGCATGCCGCCCGCAGCAGGGCAGGGGGTGGGCATCGACCGTCTGGTGATGCTGCTGACCGACTCGCCCTCCATCCGCGAGGTCATCCTGTTCCCGCTGCTGAAACCGGAAAGCTAGGCCCCGCCGCATGAGCTTCGAACTGTTCGTGGCCTTGCGCTACCTGTTCGCAAGGCGCAGGCAGACCTTCATTTCCGTCATCTCCGTCACCTCCATCCTGGGGGTGGCGCTGGGCGTCGCCTCGCTCATCGTGGTGCTGGGCGTCATGAACGGCTTCACCACAGACCTGCGCGACAAGATCCTGGGCGCCAACGCCCACGGCATCGTCATGTCCGCCGACCGCACCGGCCTTACCGACGCGCCGCATCTCATCGACAAGATCCGGCAGGTGGAAGGGGTGCGCGGCGCGACGCCGTTCATTTATTCCGAAGTCATGCTCTCCACCCCCCACGGGGTGAAGGGGCTGGTGCTGCGCGGCATAGACCCCCGGACCGCGCCTTCGGTGCTGGGCATCCTTTCCAACATGAAGAAGGGCGACGTGGCCGACCTTGCGCCGCGCGTCACGCCCGAAGGTGCGTCCTCTACAGGGGCCGTTGCCACGGCTTCGGGGCCGCCCGGCGTGATCATCGGCGAGGAGCTGGCCCAGCGTCTGGGCGTGGTGGTGGGCAGCCGGGTGAACCTGCTGTCGCCCGCCGGGCAGAAGACCTCGGCCGGGTTCGCCCCGCGCATCCGCCCCTTCGTGGTGGTGGGCGTGTTCTCCACCGGCATGTTCGAGTACGATTCTTCGCTGGGCTTCGTGTCGCTGGACGCCGCGCGCGATGTGCTGGGCCTGCCGGACGGGGCCGTTTCCGGCGTGGAGCTGGCCGTGGACGACGTGTACAAGGCCGATGCGGTGGCGGAGCGCGTCACCCGCGCGGTGGGCGGCTATCCGCTGTACACCCGCCACTGGATGGAGATGAACGCCAACCTGTTCGCCGCGCTGAAGCTGGAGAAGACCGCCATGGCCGTCATTCTCGTGCTCATCGTGCTGGTGGGCTCGTTCTCCATCATCACCACGCTGGTCATGCTGGTCATGGAAAAGACGCGCGACATCGCCATACTCATGTCCATGGGGGCCACCAAGGGCATGATCCGCCGCATTTTCATGCTTCAGGGCACCGTCATCGGGGCCATCGGCACCGGGCTCGGCTACGTGCTGGGGCTGGGGGTGGCCTGGCTGCTCCAGAAGTACCAGTTCATCGAGCTGCCGCACGGGGTCTATTCGCTGGACCACCTGCCGGTGCTGCTGCAATGGACCGACATGGTGGCCATAGGCGTAAGCGCCATGCTGCTGTGCTTCGTCGCCACCATCTACCCGGCGCGCCAGGCTGCCAGCCTGGAACCCGCCGAAGCGCTGCGCTACGAATGAGCACCGGCACCATCCACATGACCGGCCCGACTGGACAGACCGGCCCGACTGGCCCGACCGGCAAGAATGCCGGACCCGGCGAAAATAACGCGCCGTTGTACCGCCTGGTGGGCGTGGACAAGGCATACGAAGGCCCGGCGGAACAACTGACCATCCTGCGCGGGGTGGACCTTTCCATCGGGTGCGGCGAGTCGGTGGCCATCGTCGGGGCATCCGGTTCCGGCAAGTCCACCCTCTTGCATCTGCTGGGTACCCTTGATACTCCCTCACAGGGACAGGTGTTGTTTGAGGACCGGGACATGGGGGCCATGTCTGCGGACGAGAAGGCGCGGCTGCGCAACCGCGAAATAGGCTTCGTCTTCCAGTTCCACCACCTGCTTCCGGAATTCGATACGTTGGAAAACGTGGCCATGCAGGCCATCATCGCGGGCATGCCGCGCGCAGAGGCCCTGGCTCGGGCGCGCGACACCCTGGCCCTTGTCGGCATGGCCGACAGGGCCGGGCATCGGGTTACCACGCTGTCGGGCGGCGAGCGCCAGCGCGCCGCCATAGCGCGGGCCATCCTGATGCGGCCCAAGGTGCTGTTGGCCGACGAGCCCACGGGCAATCTCGACGCGCGCACCGGCGACGTGGTGGCGCGCCTGCTGCTTGATCTCAACCGGGAACTGGGCATGACCCTCGTCATCGTGACCCACAACCGCGAATTGGCCGACATCATGGGCAGATGCCTAGAACTCAGAGCCGGAGAGCTGTATGACCAGACTCGCTAAATGGGGGCGCATCCTTGCGGTGGCCCTGCTTGTGCTCGCACACGCGGCAACCTCTCCGGCCCAGACGCCGAGGGATACCACCGTCATCGTCCTGCCTTTCCAGGTGAATGCCGGTCCGGACCTCGAATACCTCAACGACGATCTGCCGGAACTCATCTCGCAGCGCCTTGTGGCGCGCGGGCTTAACGTCATCGCCCGCAAGGACGCGCAGGCCCTGGTGCGCGACCAGCGCGTGACCACGCTGGACGTGTCCACGGCGCGCGACCTTTCCGTGCTCGCGGGCGCGGGTGTTGCCGTGTACGGCAGCTTCAACCAGGTTGGCGATGGCTTCAGCATCGACGTGCGCGTGGTGGACGCCCTGGGCATCCGCGCGGCGCGCCCCTTCTTCATCCAGAAGGAAGGGCTGATCAATGTCCTGCCCGCCGTGGACGAACTGGCCGAGCGCATCGCCTCGGACCTTCTGCGCCGCAACACTCTGGCCGACGTCAAGGTGCGCGGCACCAAGGTGCTGGACCCCGACGTGGTGCTGATGCGCCTGACCACCCGCAAGGGCGACCCGGTGGACCCGGCCGCCATCAACCGCGAAGTGAAGCGCATCTGGGACCTTGGCTACTTCAGCGACGTGCAGGCCAACGTGGAGCAGGACGGCGAAGGCCTTGTCCTCGTCTACACGGTGAAGGAAAAGCCGCGCATCGAAAACGTTGCCGTCGAGGGCTCGGACAAGGTGGACGTGGATGACATCCTCGCCGCCATGAGCACCAAGACCGGTTCGGTCCTCAACGAAAAGCTGCTTGCCCAGGACCTGCAAAAGGTCACCGAACTCTATCGCAAGGAAGGCTACTACCTCGCCAAGGTCTCGCACCGCGTGGAATCTCGCGCTGGCGGGGCGGGCGCGAGCCTGGTGCTGAAGGTGGAAGAGGGCAAGAAGCTGTACATCAAGAAGGTGGCCGTGGAAGGCGCGGAAAAGATGGACGCCGACGATCTCAAGAAGCAGCTGGCGCTTTCCGAGCGCGGCATGTTCTCGTGGATCACCGGGTCCGGCGTGCTCAAGGATGAACACCTCGAGCGCGATTCCGCCGCCATCACCGCCTACTGCATGAACCACGGCTATCTCGACGCCATGGTGGCCGCGCCCAAGGTGGACTATGAGGAGGACGGCATCATCGTCACCTTCGCCATCAAGGAAGGCCCTCGCTACAAGCTGGGCGAGGTGACCTTCGCCGGCGACCTCATCGAGCCCGATGCCCGCCTGGCCGAGATCGTCAAACTGGACGACGTGAAGCAGGAAGACGGTTTCTTCCGCTTCAACGTGATGCAGGAAGACAACAAGGCCCTTACCGATTTCTATTCCGACTACGGCTACGCCTTCGCCGAAGTGAACGCCCGCACCCGCAAGCACGAGGACGAACCCGTGGTGGATGTGGCCTACACGGTGAACAAGCGGCAGAAGGTGTACATTCGCCGCGCGCTGGTGGAAGGCAACGACAAGACCCGCGACAACGTCATCCTGCGTGAACTGCGCATCACCGACGGCGACATGTTCGAAGGCAAGAAGCTGCGCCGCAGCGCCGAGCGCCTGAACAAGCTGCAGTACTTCGAGGCCGTGTCCACCGAACTGGTGCCCACCGAGCGCGAAGAGGAAGTGGACCTGAAGGTGAAGGTGAAGGAGAAGAACACCGGCGCGCTCATCGGCGGCATCGGCTACTCCACCTACTACGAGTTCGGCGTGTCCGGCACCATCATGGAGCGCAACCTGTTCGGCAAGGGCTACCAGACCTCGCTGATGGCCCTGTTCTCCGGCCGCCGCACCGCCTACCAGTGGTCGTTCACCAACCCGCGCTACAACGACACCAATCTGTCGGTGGGCTACGACGCGTACAACATCCGCGACGAGTACACGGACTTCAGCAAGAACACCATCGGCAACACCATCCGCTTTGCCTACCCCATCGGCGAATACACCACCGTGGGTTGGGGCTACCGCCTGGACTTCTACAAGCTGTACGACATCGAGGACGACGCGGCCGACATCATCAAGGAACGCGAAGGCGACAACGTGTCCAGCGTCGTGCACGGCCGCATCACCCGCGACACTACGGACAGCAAGGAAAATCCGACCCGGGGCAACATCACCAAAATATTCACCGAATACGGCGGCGGCATCCTGATGGGCGACGACAACTTCTTCAAGCCCACCGCCCAGACCGAGCAGTACTACCAGCTTGCCCCCAATCACGTGCTGCACGGCCGCGTACGCGGCGGCGTGGTGCTGGAGACCAAGGACGGCGAAGAGGTGCCGGTGTTCGAGCGCTTCTACATCGGGGGCATCGACTCCATCCGCGGCTACAGCTCCAAGGACCTCTCCCCGCGCGACAAGGACAGCGGCGACCGCATCGGCGGCGACCGCATGGCCTTCGCCAACATGGAATACATCTGGGTGTTCCATTCCGAGCTTGGCCTTGCCCTGGTGCCGTTCTTCGACGTGGGCTTCAACTCCGACTCGCGCGACGAGTTCAACTGGGACGACGAGATCAAGAAGTCCGTCGGCCTGGAACTGCGGTGGCGTTCGCCCATGGGTGACCTGCGCTTCGCCTACGGCTACCCGCTGGACGAAAACCGCGAGGGCGACAAGACCAACGGCCGCTTCGAGTTCTCCATGGGCCAGTTCTTCTAGCCCAGGTGAGCGCCCCACGGGGCGGAAGCGTCTGCCAGGGACGCACGGAAAAGGCATGATGGGGGCGCGGCGAAAGGCCGCGCCCCTTTTCTCGTGCGGACGGGGAGGCAGGCGCGCGCCGCAGCGCGGGGCACGGCCATGGTCGGCGCCCCTGTCCAAGCGACCAAGCTTGGCCGTCCCGCCAGCCTGGCCTGTTGGCCGGGCGGAGCGCCCCGACCAGAGCGCACGGGTTGCCAACGGGGCGGGGGTTGCGGTAGGGTTTGCCGCCGCTGGTGTCCGAAACCGGACCCCGACGGCGCACTGCGCCGTGGCCGCCCGGCGGAACCCAGGAATGGACATGCACAGGTTTTTCGCCCTCCTTCTGCTTTCCCTCACATTCGTTTGCTGCCTCGGCCTCCCCGCACCGGCGGGGGCCGCCGATGCGTCCTCGGCGTACGCGGCCGCCAAGAAGGAACTGGCGTCCCTGAAGGGGGACGACCGGCGCGGATCCCTGCGCGAACCATGGGAACGCCTGGTTGGCCGCTTCGATGGGATAGTCCGGCAGTACCCGAACTGGGGCAACGTGCCCGCAGCCATGTTCCACGGCGCGTTGGCCGTGGAAGAATTGGCCATCCGTTCCTTCCGCAAGACGGACTTCGAGGACGCGGCACGCCGTTTCGAGAAGCTGGCCGCCAGATACGCCTGGCACGTGCTGGCCGACGACGCCCTGCTGCACGCGGCCGACATCCGGGGCAACCGCCTTGGCGATGCCGCCGACGCCCGCAAGTTGCTGGACACCATTCTGACCCGCTACCCCGGCGGCGACATGGCCGAATCGGCGCGCGACCTGCTGGCCTCGCTTTCCGGCGCGCCCGGGGGCGATGCGCCCAAGGCCCCGGTGGCCGTGGGGCGCTCCGGCCGCCTGGAGCAGGATGACGACGGCCCCGTCGCCAATGCCGCGAGCACTTCCGCACGTGCAGCCAATCCCTCCGCCGACGGCGGCGGGGTGGCCGTGGCCTCCGCCGCCGACGGAGTGCCCGCCGCCAAGGCCGCGGCAAAGCCGAAAAAGAGCGCGCGCAGCGACCCGGCCAAGGCCGCGAAGCTGTATGCCGAGGCCCGCAAGGAACTGGACGCGCTGCGCGGTGACGCAAAACGCGCCGCCCTGCGCGAACCGTGGCTGCGGGTCATGGCGTTGTATGAAGGCGCGCGCGATGCCGCGCCCGAAGGGGAACTGGCGCCCAATGCCCTGTACGGCGTTGCCGTGGCGCAGGAGGAACTGGCCTCGCGCTCGTGGCGCAAGGACGACTTCACGGCGGCGGTGGCCCGCTACAACGATGTGGTGGCCGCCCACCCGGACGATTCGCTGGCCGACGACTGCATGCTGCGCGCCGCGCGGCTGCGGGCCAACCGCCTGGATGACGCCGACGGCGCGCACCAGTTGCTGGAGGCGCAGCTGCGCCGCTATCCCAAGGGCGACATGGCCGGAGAGGCGCGCGCCCTGCTGGCGGACCTGACCGCCGCGCGCATCACCGCCGCCCAGCCGGGCAAGGCGGCCCAGCCCGCGCCCGTCGCATCCGCCGCATCAGGCGCGCAGGTGCCGCAGGCCCCGGCCGCTCCCGCCAGGGGCGGCAAGCCCGCCGTGCTGCGCCAGGTGTCGTGGCGGGCGGACAACGACCGGGCCACCATCACCATTGAGCTTTCGCGCGAAACCGAATGGCGCAGCCAGTACGCCGCCCCGGACGGCGCATCCGGCCGTCCGCCGCGCCTGTACATCGACTTTTCCGAAGCCCTGCCCGACGACGCGGTGAAGCCCGGCGCGCGGGTTTCCGGCGCTTTGCTGACGCGGGTGCGCTCCGACCAGCCCTCGTCCGGTCACACCCGGGTCATCCTCGATTTCAAGGCCCTGAAGCGTTACAAGGTGCAGGCGGTGCGCAACCCGTACCGGGTGGTCATCGAGGTGGGCGCGACGGACGCCGCGCTGCCCGATGGCCAGCGCCCCGACGATTCGCGCGTGTCCGTGCCCGTGCGCGAGGCGGACAAGGCCGCCCCCACCACGCCGCCCAAGGATCTTGTGGAACAGCTGGGTCTTACCGTGCACACGGTGATGATCGACGCGGGTCACGGCGGCAAGGACCCCGGGGCCATGGGCAACGGCATCACCGAGCGCAACCTGACCCTGAAGATGGCCAGGATGGTGGGCGAACGCCTGCGCCGCATGGGTTTTTCGGTCATCTACACCCGCGACAGGGACGTGTTCGTGCCGCTGGACAAGCGCACGGCCTTCGCCAACGACAAGAAGGCCGACCTGTTCCTGTCGCTGCACGTCAACGCCAACACCGACCCGCGCATCTGCGGCTTCGAGACCTACTACCTCGACCTTGCCCGTTCGGACAGCGCAACCCGGGTGGCTGCGCGCGAAAACGCGGTGAGCGAGAAAAGCCTCAGCGACCTGCAATTCATCCTCACCGACCTCATGCTCAACGCCAAGACCCAGGAATCGCGCGACGTGGCCAACTTCGTGCAGGATTCGGCTCTGGGGCGGCTGCGGCGCACCGGCTTTCCCGCCCACGACAACGGCGTGCGGTCCGCGCCGTTCTATGTGCTGATGGGCGCGCGCATGCCTTCGGTGCTGGTGGAGCTTGGCTATTGCACCAACCCCGACGAGGCGCGCCGCCTGGCCTCGGAGAAATACCTGTCCACGCTGGCCGACGGCGTCGCCGAGGGGGTGGCCTCGTACAAGCGCAAACTTGCCCGTTTTTCCCAGAGATGACGCGCCGCTTGACGCCCCACCCGCAAGGGGATAACTGACCGGAACCCCCGCATATCGCGCGCCCCTCGCGCGGGATGCGGCAGGCGTCGCGGGGGCGGCGCGGACCGGACGCCGGGCGGCGTCCAGAACCGCCGCGAACCCCGGGCCATGCCTCACCACAAGCACACGCCGGGCCTTCCGGCTGCCAATCATCCCGTAAGGTTGTTTTTAAAGGAGTCGCTTCGCATGCGTAGAGTTCTCATCCTGGCCGTGGCTTTCGTCCTTGCCTGGACCACCGCCGCCGTCGCCGCCGACATGAAGATCGCCATCGTGAACATGCAGGCCATCGCCTCCCAGAGCGAAGCCGCGCAGGATGCCCAGAAGAAGATGAAGACCACCTTCGGGGCCGAGAAGGACCAGCTGGAAAAGCAGGCCAACGACCTGAAGAAGAAGGCCGAGGACATGAAGGTCCAGTCCGCCGCGCTGTCTTCCGAAGCCAAGGAAGACAAGAAGGTCGAGTTCATCCGCCTGAAGCGCGACCTGGAAGACAAGACCCGCGCCTTCGCCCGCAAGGTGGAAGCCGCCGAAATGCGCGTGCGTCAGGAAATGGCCGCCATCATCCTGAAGGCCGCCAAGGAATACGGCGAGAAGAAGGGCTACACCATGATTCTCGACGGCGCTTCGGCGGGCGTGGTGCATGCCGACAAGTCCATCGACGTGACCAAGGAACTGCTGGACGAAGTGAACCGCGTGTACCGCGCGGGCAAGAAGTAGCGGGGGGCCGATGGCCAGACTGCTTTCCGAGATAGCGGGGCTGCTGGGACTCGAACTGCGCGGCGAGGACCGCATGGTCGAGGGCGTGAACACCCTTGAGGCGGCAGGCCCCGCCGAGGTGAGCTTTCTGGCGAACCCCAAGTACACCCACCTGCTGGCGGCAACGCGCGCTGGCGCGGTGATCGTGGCGGCAGAGCACGCGGATTCCGTTCCGTGCGCCCTGATCAGCGTCAATCCCTACTTCGACTTCGGCCGAACCCTGGCCCTGTTCGCGAAACAGCAGGGCAGCCTTTCGGGCGTGAGCGACATGGCGTTCGTGCACCCCGAGGCGGAACTGGGCGAAGGCTGCACCGTCTATCCCTTTGCATTCATCGGTCCCCGCGCGCGTATCGGCGCGGGGACCGTCCTGTTTCCCGGCTGCTACGTGGGCGAGGACTGCCGCGTGGGCGCGGGCTGCCTGCTGTACCCCAACGCGGTGCTGATGGCCGGAACCGAAATCGGCAACGGCTGCATCCTGCACGCCGGGGCGGTGCTGGGGGCCGACGGCTTCGGCTTTGCCCGCACCGAATTCGGCATCCAGAAGATTCCGCAAGTGGGCACCGTGCGCCTTGGCAACGACGTGGAGGTGGGGGCTAACACCGCCATCGACCGTTCGGTGCTGGGCGTGACCACCGTGGGGGATGGCACCAAGATAGACAACCTGGTGCAGATCGGCCATAATGTGGAGATGGGGCGCAACTGCCTCATCGTCTCGCAGGTGGGCATTTCCGGTTCCACCAAGGTGGGCGACGACGTGACCATGGCGGGCCAGGTGGGCGTTGCCGGGCACCTTTCCATCGGCAACGGCGTGACCCTGGGGCCGAAGTCGGGCGTGGCCAAGAGCATTCCCGACGGCGAAACCATGGGCGGCGCGCCCGCCGTGGACAAGTCCACCTACATGCGCACCCTGACCGTCATGCCCAAGCTGCCCGACATGTACAAGCGCATCGGCAAGCTCGAAAAGGAGCTTGAGGAACTGAAAAAGCTCGCCGCCAAGGAATGATATGACCGACCCCGCACAGAACATCCTCGACATCCGCCAGATTCTGGGCCTGTTGCCCCATCGCTATCCCTTCCTGCTGGTGGACAGGGTGACGGAATATGTCCCCGGCGAGTACATCAAGGGCTACAAGAACGTGACCATGAACGAGCCGTTCTTCGAGGGCCATTTTCCCGGCGTGCCCGTGATGCCGGGCGTGCTGATCATGGAAGCCCTGGCCCAGGCTGGCGGCATCCTGGTGGTCAAAAGCACCGACACCCCCGTGGAGGACAAGCTGTTCCTGTTCACCGGCATCGAGTCGGTGCGCTTTCGCAAGCCGGTCTACCCCGGCGACAAGCTGGAACTGCACTGCCGCCTGCTGCGCCACAAGCTGAAGCTGTGGAAGATGGAAGGTTTCGCCTACGTGGACGGCAAGCTGGCCGCCGAAGCGGTGATGACCGCCGCGGTGACCAACAGGGAGGACATGTAGTGGCCGCGCAGGTGCATCCTTCCGCGTTCGTGCACGAGAGCGCACGGCTTGGCGAAGGCGTGGTGGTTGGCCCCTGCGCCGTCATCGAGGAGGACGTGGTCATCGGCGCGGGCACGCGCGTGGACGCCTTTGCCTCGGTCAAGCGCTACACCCGCATGGGCGAGCGCAACCACATCCACTCCTACGCCTGCGTGGGCGGCGAACCGCAGGACCTGAAGTTCCACGGCGAAGCCTCCGTGCTCGAAATGGGCGACGGCAACACCGTGCGCGAATTCGCCACGCTGCACCGGGGCACCGAGGGCGGCGGCGGGGTGACCCGCATCGGCAACAACAACCTGCTGATGGCCTACACCCACGTGGCGCACGACTGTATTCTCGGCAACCACATCGTCATGTCCAACGGGGCGACCCTGGCCGGGCACGTGCACGTGGGCGACTACGTGATCATGAGCGGCCTTTCCGCCGTGCACCAGTTCGTGCGCATCGGCGGCCACGCCTTCGTGGGCGGCATGAGCGGCATCGCGCAGGACCTGCCCCCGTTCATGCTGGCGGTGGGCCACCGCGCCGGGGTGCACAGCCCCAACCTGGTGGGCCTGCGCCGCATGCAGGCCTCGCGCGAGCTCATCGGCGCGCTGAAGAACGCCTACCGGCTGATCTGGAATTCCGAGGTGCCCCGCAAGGAGGCCCTGGAACAGCTGGAATACGAGCTTGGCAACTACCCCGAAGTTCTTCTATTCGTAGAATTCATTCGCGCCAGCGAGCGCGGCATTCTGCCCGCCGCGCAGGGAACGGCCGTATAGCCCACCCGGAATGCATCGCCATTCCGCCGAAGGGGGAAAGCGGGCCGTGGCCCCTTTCTCCCTTCGGCGTTTTTGGGGGAACAGGGCGGCAGGCGCGGCGCGAACCCGGCGCCACGCCCGGCGGCACGGCAACCATACGCACGAAACACACGCACACGGCACAGACCCGCACGGGAGCAGCATGAGCAACGAATCCATCGGCATCATCGCAGGCAGGGGACAGTTTCCGGCCCTGGTGGCGCGCGGCGCGCGCGCCGAAGGGCTATCCGTGGTCATGTGCGGCTTTCACGGCCATACCGACGAAGCCCTTGAGCACGAGGCCGACGCCTTCGCCATGCTGCACCTGGGGCAGCTCGGCAAGCTCATCGACTTCTTCCGCGACAACGGCGTGCGCCGCCTGTGCCTGGCCGGGGCCATCAGCAAGCCGCGCGCGCTGGACCTGCGGCCCGACCTGCGCGCGGCCAAGGTGCTGTTCCGGCTGCGGGCCAAGGGCGACGACGCCATCCTGCGCGCGGTGATCGACGAACTGGAGTCGGAGGGCCTTGCCGTGGTGCAGCCCGCCTCGCTGGTGCCCGGCCTGCGCGCGCCCGAGGGCGTGCTGACCAAACGCCCCCCCAGCGACGAGGAATGGGCCGACATCCGCTACGGCTGGCCCATCGCCCACGTGTTGGGGCGGCTGGACATCGGCCAGTGCATCGTGGTCAAGCGCGGCATGACCGTGGCCGTGGAAGGCATGGAAGGCACCGACGCCACCCTGCGCCGTGGGGGCGAACTGGGCGGCGAGGGCTGCGTGGCCGTGAAGGTGGTCAAGCCCGGCCAGGACGACCGCATCGACCTGCCCGCGCTGGGGGCGGGCACCATCCGGGTGCTGGCCGACTACGGGTACACCTGCCTTGCGCTGGAAGCGGGCAAGACCCTGTTCTTCGACCGCGAGGAAAGCCTGGCCTTGGCCGACAAGCACGACATTTCGATCATCTCCATGCCGGAAGGGTTCATGGCCGGTGAGGATCCCGAAGTCACCAACTGACGCCCGTCGTTGCGTGAATACGGACTGTCTATCCGGTTTCGCCGCGTATTCGGCAGACCCCACGCGGGCCGGTTGCCCGCATACATACGTGCCGTCCAAAGGGCGGCGGAGGATTCAGCGATGCGTCTTGCACAACGCATGGAAAGCGTGCCCCGTTCCTACATCCGCGAAATCCTGAAGGTGACGGCGCAACCGGACATCATCTCCTTTGCCGGGGGGCTGCCGCATCCGGCGTCGTTCCCGGTGGACGCGGTGGCCGATGCCGCCGCCCGCGTGCTGGAGGAGGCAGGGCCGGAAGCGTTGCAGTACACCACCACCGAGGGCTTTCCGCCCCTGCGGCAGTGGATCGCCGACCGCTACAAGCGGCAGGGCATTAACGTCACGCCCGACGACATCCTGATCACCACCGGCTCGCAGCAGGCCCTGGACCTGGTGGCCAAGGCGTGCATCGACCGGGGCGGCAAGGTGGTCATGGAACGCCCCGGCTACCTGGGGGCCATCCAGTGTTTCGCCGTGTTCGGGCCGGACTTCGTCACCGTGCCCCTCACCCCGCGCGGGGTGGATACGGCGGCCCTGCGCCAGGCGGCCAAGGGCGCGCAGGTGTTCTACGCCGTGCCGAGCTTCCAGAACCCGTCCGGCATCACCTACGACGAGGCGACCCGCCGCGAGGTGGCCGAGATCATGGCAGAGACAGGCTGCCTGCTGGTGGAGGACAACCCTTACGGCGAACTGCGCTTCATGGGGCAGCACCTGCCGCCGGTGCGAGCGTACATGAACGCGCCCTCGGTGTTGCTGGGCTCGTTCTCCAAGGTGGTTTCGCCGGGGCTGCGCCTTGGCTGGGTGTGCGCCCCGCAGGAGGTGCTGAACCCCATGATCACCGCCAAGCAGGCCAGCGACCTGCATACCCCCGGCTTTACCCAGCGCATCCTGCACCGCTACCTCGTGGACAACGACGTGGACACGCACATCGCGTCCATCCGCGCCCGCTACGGCGCGCAGCGCGACGCCATGGTGCAGGCCATCCGCCAGCACTTTCCGGAAGAGGTGTCCTACACCGAGCCCGAGGGCGGCATGTTCCTGTGGTGCACCCTGCCCACAGGCATTTCGGCCGAGGCGCTGTTCCACAAGGCCATCGAGCGCAAGGTGGCCTTCGTGCCGGGGCGGCCGTTCTACGTGGATGAGACCGACGACACCTTCCGCCTGAACTTCTCCAATTCCAGCCCGGAACTCATCGACGAGGGCATCGCCCGCCTTGGGCAGTGCCTGCGCGAATATCTGGGGAACTGCCGGAGCTAGCGGTGGCGGGCCGCCTTGGCCACGGCCGGTGGCGGCCTGCCATTCATGTCCGCCGTGCCCGCCGGACAAGGGGGTGCGGCGGGAACCGCATCAGGAAGGAGAGCCCATGCCCCACACCGAGCAGATTTGGCGCAATGTGAGCGCCGTGCGGCGCGAAGCGCCCCTGGTGCACAGCATCACCAACTTCGTGGTCATGAATGTCACCGCCAACGCGCTGCTGGCCGCAGGGGCCTCGCCCATCATGGCCCACGCGCGCGAAGAGATGGCGGAACTGGTGAACATCGTCTCCGCGCTGGTGCTGAACATCGGCACCCTGAGCGCGCCGTGGATCGACAGCATGTTCCTGGCCGGGGCGGCCGCGCGCGACCGGGGCATCCCCGTGGTGCTCGACCCGGTGGGAGCAGGCGCGTCCGCGCTGCGCACGACCACGGCGGCGCAACTCATGGAGCGGGTGCGACCGTCCATCGTGCGCGGCAACGGGTCGGAAATCATGGCCCTGGCCGGTGCGGCGGGGGCCACGCGCGGGGTGGATTCCACCCGCGACGCGCACGCCGCGGCGGATTCCGCGCGTGCCCTGTCGCGCCGCCACCACTGCGTCACCGTGGTCAGCGGCCCGGTGGACCTGGTTACCGATGGCGACGAGGTGGTGCTGGTCACCGGCGGGCACGAACTGATGCCCCGCGTTACCGGCATGGGCTGCACCGCCACGGTGCTGGTGGCCGCCCATGCCGCCGTGGCCGCCAGCCTGCTGGAAGGCGCGGTGAGCGGCATGGCCGCCATGTCCGCCGCCGGAAGCATGGCGGCGGAGCGCGCCGCCGGTCCGGGCAGTTTCGCCATGCATTTCATCGACGCCCTGTACAGCGTGACGGAGGCGGACATCCGTTCTCGCGTGCGGGTGGCCCGTCCATGAATGCGGAGGCCGCCGTGCGCCGCGAGGTGGACTACGGGGTGTACCTGGTCACCGACCGCGCATTATGCCGGGGCCGTGCCCTGGCCGACGTGGTGGCTGCGGCCGTGGCGGGCGGCGTGACCGTGGTGCAGCTGCGCGAAAAGCACGCGGACACGCATGAATTCGTGGAACTGGCCCGCGCGCTGAAGGCGCTGCTGGCCCCGCGCGGTGTGCCCCTGTTGATCAACGACCGGGTGGACGTGGCCCAGGCCTGCCGCGCCGACGGCGTGCACGTGGGGCAGGGCGACATGCATCCCGCCGAGGTGCGGGCGCTGTTGGGGCACACGGCCCTAGTGGGCCTGTCCGTGGAGACCATGGACCAGGCGCGCGAGGCGGAAACACTGGACGTGGACTATCTGGGGGTGAGCCCGGTGTTCGCCACCCCCACCAAGACGGACACCGCGCCGCCGTGGGGGCTGGACGGCCTGGCCCGCCTGCGGGCGGCCACGGGGCGCACCCTGGTGGCCATCGGCGGCATCGGCGCGGCCAACGCCGCGTCGGTGCTGACGGCGGGAGCCGACGGGCTGGCCGTGGTTTCGGCGCTGTGCGCGGCGGACGACCCGGAACGGGCGGCGGCGGAACTGCGCCGCGCTGTGCGCACCGTCAGGGGGTGGTAGATATGGACGTGGCAGGCAGAGGCCCGCTGGCAAGGGGCATCGCAGACTGACCGCAAGCTGTCCGGTGCGAAGGGGGCCGCGCGACGCAAGCCGTGGCGGCCGCGCACCGGGATGGCGCGGCAATGACCCAAACGACGCAAGGAGAAGCCATGCGCATTGCGGTGGCGGCGGACGGGCCCAGGCCCGACAGCAACGTGGAGCCCGTGTTCGGCCGGGCGGAATGGTTCGTGGTGACCGATACCGAAACGGAAGGCGTCGTCTCCGTGCGCAACGCGCACCGCGACGACCGTGAGGACGCTGGCCGTCAGGCGGCGCAACTGTTGTTCGCCGCGCGGGCCACGGTGGTGCTGTGCGGCGAATGCGGCCCCAAGGCGCGCCTGGCGCTGGCCGAGGCGGGCATCGAGGTGCTGGCGGCCAGCAGCGGTCTGGTCAGCGAGGCGGTCGCCCGGTACAGGGAATTGACCGGCAGCGCACCCCGTCAGTAGGCGGGCATGCAGTCTTGGTGAAGGGCTCGCGGCCCCGTAGCGGGTGGCGGCGGGCCGGTCGTGTGCCAGCGCTGACCTTCCGGCTTACGTAAAGACGAACTGCTCGGTCTCCACGCCGCCGGTATCCACGCCGAAGGCGCGCAGTTCGGCCAGCACGTGTTGCTGCATGGGGCCGGGGCCGCACAGGTAGAACGACGAGGTGGCCGACTGCACGTGGCGGCCCAGCATCTCGCGCGAAAGATGCCCCTTTTCGAAGTGCACGCCGGGCAGTTCCGGGTCGGCGTAGTGGTGGGGGCTCGTCTCGCGCGTGAGCACGTGCACCACGGTCAGGTCCAGCCGCCGGGTCATGCCTTCCAGTTCTTCGGCGGCAAAGGCATCGCCGTAGGTCTTGTTGGACCAGAACAGCACCACCCGGTTGGTCGCCCCGGCTAGGTCGAAGCTGCGCAGCACGCTGAGGAACGGCGTGATGCCCACCCCGCCCGCGATCATCACGATCTGCTCCTGCCGCTCGATGTCGCGGCAGAATACCCCGTAGGGCCCGGCGCAATGAACTTCATCGCCGTCGCGCAGGCTCGGCACCAGTTCCGACGTGAAGCGCCCCTTGCCCCGGATGGTCAGGCGCACGGTCTCGCCCGGCGCGGCCGCGATGGTGAAGGGGTGGGCCGCGCTCCAGCCGTCCTCCTCCATCACCCGCAACGTGGCGAACTGGCCCGGCCGGAAATTCTGGAAGCGTTCGTCGTCGCCCGTGTCGATGTACACGGAGGTGGTGTTGTCGTCCTCGCGCACGGTGCGCAGGATGCGGGCCTTGCGGCCCTTGAGGGTGCTGGTATCGTCGCTCATGCGGTGCTCCTGGGCTGTGCGGGCGTCCCGTCGTTGCCGGTGGTCGGCACCCCCGCCGGTATCCGTCGGCCGGGGGAAACGGGGAACCGTGCCGCATCTTCGCCCAGCGCGGCGGGCGTGACAAGCGGGTGCGCGGAAAAATCACCATTGGTCCCGGATGGAGCCTGCGGGACGCACGGTGGGCGCGGCATGCAGGCGCAAGATGGCCGGGTGCTTCAACGCGTGCGCAGCCCCAGCGTCTTCATGCGCGATTGCAGGGTGGTGGGCGGCAGCCCCAGCAGTTCCGCCGCGCCGCCGGGGCCGTGCACCCGTCCGCCCGCCGCCGCCAGCGCCCGTTCGATGTTGGCGCGCTGCAGTTCGCGCCACTGCGCCTCCGGGATGATGGCCTGGCCGCCGGTTTCCCCCTCGTCCACGGCGGCGTCGGGACCGTGCGGCACGGCAGCCGTCGGGGCACGGGAGGGCGTGCCGCCATCCCACCCGCCGCCGGGCGCGGCCATGGTGCCCGTGACGGTGCCCTCGGGCGGCAGGTCCAGCACCAGCCTGCCCCCCTCGGCCATGATCACCCCGCGTTCGATGACGTTCTGCAATTCGCGCACGTTGCCCGGCCAGGGATAGGCCTGCATCTCGGCCATCTGGCGATGGGAGACGCGCGGTTCCGGCAGGTTCAGGCGGCGGCACGAGGCGCGCACGAAATGCCGGGCCAGCAGGGGAATGTCCTCGCGCCGGGCGCGCAGGGGCGGCAGGGCCACGGGAAACACGCTGAGCCGGAAGAACAGGTCCTGCCGGAAGCGCCCGTGCTCCACGTCGGCCCGCAGGTCGCGGTTGGTGGCGGCGATGATGCGCACGTCCACGCTGCGGCTGCGTTCCTCGCCCACCCGCTCGAACACGCCCTCCTGCAGCACCCGCAGCAGCTTGCCTTGCAATTCCAGGGGAATCTCGCCGACCTCGTCCAGGAACAGGGTGCCGCCGTCGGCCAGTTGAAAGCGCCCCACGCGGTCGCGCAGGGCCCCGGTGAACGCGCCCTTCACATGGCCGAAGAACTCGCTTTCAAAGAGTTCGCGCGGTATGGCGGAGCAGTTCACCCGTACCAGCGTCGCGGCCGCGCGCTGGCTGCGGTCGTGGATGGCCTGGGCCACCAGTTCCTTGCCGGTGCCCGATTCGCCCAGCAACAGCACGGTGGCGTCGGTGGGGGCCACCATGTCCACCTGCTCCAGCGCGCGGCGCAGGGGCGGGCTGTCGCCCACGATGGCGTGCGGGGCGCGGGCCCGGCGCACCTCGCCGCGCAGGTGTTCGTTTTCCAGTTCCAGGGCCCGGCGCAGGTGCTGGATTTCCTCGAAGGAGCGGGCGTTGACCACGGCGGCGGACAGCGAGTCCGCGAAGATCTTGTGCATCTTGCGGTGCAGCAGCATCAGGTCGGCCAGCACGCCGCGCATGGGCCTGTCGTAGAACACGGCCATGACCCCGATCATGTTGCCCTTGAACTGCAACGGGTAGGCGGCGTAGGCATGGATGGATTCATCCACGGCCCAGGCGGGGCGGGTCCATTCCTCGGGCGAGGCTCCCCACGCCGGTTCGCCGCGCGCGGCCACCATGCCCACCAACTGCTCCGTGAGCGGCACGAGGGCGTACGTGCCCTCGGCGTGCCGCCATTCGCGCACGGGGGTCACGGTGTGCCCGGCCACGGTCATCAGGCGCAGCACGTGATCGCCCTCTCCCTCGCCCCCTCCGGTGGTGGAAGGCGCATCCACGAACCAGATGCACCCGCACATGACGTGGGTGCCCCGGTTGACGCGGTGGGTCAGTTCCAGCAGGCCTTCCACCGTGCGTTCCTGGGCCACGTTGAGCATCATGTCCAGGAACGGGCTGATGTCGAACTGCTGCAACACGGAGTGGGGCAGCGTGGGTTCCGGAGCGGAGCCGTGCGGGGTTTCCGTGGCGGGCGCGCCGTGCGTGCCGGGTGGCGCTTCAAGGGGGGGCGGGGTTTTCATGGGCGGCTCGTGGATAAGGCAATTGACGGACACGGACGTGCTTACGATATATCGTTACGAAATTTCGTCAACAACGAAATTTCGTAAGCGCGCTGTGCGTGCCCATGACCGGGGATCCCTTGCCATTCGCCGACGGGAGCCGTGTCACCTGTCTGGCACGGGTTGTGCTATTGTCTGCCACGAAAGTTCGGTGCTGCCGTTCTTTTCGGTGCCGAGTCCGTGCGTTCCCTCGCGTGCGGGCTTATGATTCAGTCGCTTCATTCGACAAAACCCCGGTTTCCCCTACCGGGGTTTTGGCATTTTCAGGCCATGCGAACTGTCGGCGGATGGTTTGCGCACGGCCTGACACGGGCCTTGTCTTGCGCAAACCCGGCAGGCGGGCGGTGTGGGACTGGGGCGTGGGGCGGGGGATCATTCCTGCGGTTTCTGCTGCGTCCTTTCCAGACGTTCCTGCATGGCCTTGTCGCGGGCGCGCATGTAGGCGCCGCGTGATTTGTACACCTTGCGCTCGTAGTAGATGGCTCGTTCCCCCTGTACTTCGATGTCCGTCTGCGCCGTGTCGTATCGCGGCATGTCGGCGGCCGGCGGGGGAACCTTTTCGAACAGGGGCTGGTTGCCGGAATTGCGCTCCTGCATTTCCTGCTGACGAAGAACGTTGGCGGTCCCTGTCTCGAACGCCCGTTCCTGGGCGGTACGGCGCGCTTCTGCTTCGGCGGGGGTTTCCAGCTTCGGCGGGGTCCTCTTGCCGCCGGTGATGACGATTTCGCCGTTGGCCCCCTTGGATATCGTCACGTCCTGCGCCATGGCGGGGAAGGCGAATGTCAGCAGGCCAGCGAGCAGGCCAGGAATCAACGCGGCCAGTTTCATCACGTACCTCCGGGGGACGCGGGAGCCGTGCAGGCAGGCCGATGCACCGGAACAGGGCGCCGGACGCAACGCCATGGACGTGTTGCGGATGCGGCGAATACCAGCGGTCAGCCACGGCTGCACGGCATGCCCAGCCGTAGCGGCTGTGGGGTTTGATGGCATAGTTGCGCCGTTATGTATCGTGCCATGGCCGAGGCGCGTTGCGCAAGGGGGGTAGCGCCGCAAGGAGACCACCGTGACCAGGCCACCGGGGGCGGGGCTTTGCGTCCGATGGCAATTGGCGTATGGGAAAGGCGTCAGTGGATGATCCCGTGTCCGATATCCTTTTGGGGGTGGTTGTGCCGCAGGCAATGGGGCTGGGAATGCAGGGCGGTTGCGGCCGCGATGCGCAGGATTTGGCCGAGGAGGCGGTGGCGCGGCGGTTCCGGCTTTCGGGCGCGACGCACCCGCTGTTGTCGTTGCTGCGGCGCAGGGCCGTGGATTCGCTGGCACAGGCGCTGCGCGACGGCGCTTCCTGCGAGCCTCCCGCCCCGCGCATGCCGTTGCCGCCGGAAGTGACGCACGAGGCCAATGCGGGGCTGGTGCCCGGCGACATCGACGGACTGGCCGAACGAGCCCGCCTGCCCGCGCTGCCGCAGGTGTTCCTGGAACTGCAGCACGCCATGGAGCGCGAGGAACCCTCGTACGAGGAACTGGCGGCCATCATCTCCAAGGACCCCCGGCTGGCCGCCTCGCTGCTGCGGCTGGTGAACGGCCCGTTGTTCGCCTTTCGCGCCCCCGTGGAAACTGTGACCCGCGCGGTGGCGGCGGCGGGCACCCGCCGGGTGACCTCGCTGGCCCTCGGCACCTTCGTGCTGGGGCTGTTTCGTGAGCGGCCGCCCCATGTGGTCAACCTGCACGATTTCTGGCTGCATTCTGTGGCCACGGCGCTCATGGCCCAAGCGCTGGCCGCGCGGCTGGGGCGCGACGACCCGGAGCGCTACTTCGTGGCCGGACTGCTCCATGACATGGGCTGGCTGGCCATCTGCGCCGTTTGGCCCGCCGGGGCGGAACGGGTGCTGGACCGCTGCCGCGACCTCGGGCAGACGCTGACCGAGGCGGAGCGGGCGGAACTGGGCATGACCCATGGCGAACTGGGGGCTGCCATGCTGCGGCGCTGGAACCTGCCTGCCGTGCTGCTGGGCGCGGTATGCCATCATCATGCCCCGTCAGAGTCCCCGGCCAGCGACGAGGCGCTTCTGGTGCACCTGGCCGACGAGGCGGTGAAAGGCTTCGGCTTCGGCGGAACCGGCGACGACTGCGTGCAGCCGCTGGACCTCGACGCGGTGGCCGCGTGCAATATTTCGGCGCACGACCTGGACGCCGCCTGCGACGCCCTGCTGGAAGGGGTGGACGAGATGTACGCGGTGCTCGGGGCGGGGGCGCGGGGGTAGGGGGCTTCTGTCCGCATGCCCTTGAAGCCTGCGGCGGGTCGGCGCTGCATTTCATGCCGGGGTGGGGTGTTCGTGGGGACGCTCCGCCCCGTTTTTTTGCCTTCGCAGTGACTGACGATGCGGGTTCAGGCGCGCAGCGCGCGGGCCGCATCGCCCAGAGCCGTTGCTTGGCGGGTGTGATCCGGGGCGGGGCGCACCTGCATGCGCAGGTAGCCAGGCGGCATGCCGGGAATGTTGTCGCAGGCCCGCGTCAGCACCCGGTGACGCAGCAACTCCGCGCGGAGCGCACCGGCCGTGACGCCGCGCGCCAGAAGGTCGGGATGGATGCGGCAGGTGAGAAAACTGGGGCCTTCGAGCATCGCGTGCGGATCGAACAGTCCCGTGGCCCTGGCGGTCCGCAGCAGCGCGGCGCGGTCCGCGCGCAGGAGAGGCAGGCGCTTTCGGTAGGCGGGCAAGGCGTCGATGAAGCGCTGTCCCATGATTTCGGCGTGCGGACCGACCATCCACGGTGGGCGGGCCGCGTGCAGCGCGCGCAGCAGGGGGGCCGGCCCGGCAAGGTAGCCAAGGCGTATCCCCGTGCAGTGGAAGAACTTGGTGAAGCTGTGCAGCCCCAGCACCACGGTTGCGGCCGACGCTGCGCTAGCCGGGCATTCCCGCGTCAGAGCTGTCCAGTAATGTCCGGCGTGCGGTGGTGTTTCCCACAGGAAATCGCGGTAGGTCAGGTCCGCCAGCACCGTGCCGTAGCCCTGCCGTGCCAGCGCGCCCACCAGTGCTGGCAGGTCCGGCGCGGAAAGGGCGCACGGGTTGCCGGGCGAACAGAGCACGGCGAGTTCCCGCCCGCCCTCGCCCGGTGCGGGGGCCGATCCGGGGGGGGGCGCATCCAGCGCCCGGGCCGGGTCGCCGTGCAGCACTCTCCATGGAATGGCGTGGGTCTCGCAGGCGCGGACGTATTCGGAAAAGGTGGGGCCGAGCAGCGTAACGCGCGTGGGGCGCAGCACGCGCAACGCCAGCCAGATGAGTTCGGACGAACCGTTGCCCACGAGCAATTGCCCCGGCGAAACACCCTCGTGCGCCGCAAGCCGTTGGCGCAGGGCCGTGGAGTCCGGATCGGGGTAGTGCTCGAAGGGATGGGGTTGCGCCTCCACCAACGCCCGTGTCAGGTCCACGGCATGGGCGAACCCGTTGCTGCCGCAGTCCAGGATGTCTTCCGGCGCGACGCCGAGTTCCCGTGCCACGCGGTACACCTCGCCGCCGTGCGCGCTCTGGTCGGGTAACGCGACAGATGGCGGCGCGGCGTGTCCTTTCCGGTCAGTCATCGGCAAGTCCGCGTTGGCGCAGCAGCCTGCGGTAGAGCGTTCCGAAGCGGTCCACCCGCGCGGCCGACGAGAATTCCGGGGCCATGGCCCTGCTGGCCCCGGCCCATGTCGCCCGGCGCGCCGGATCGGCCATGGCCGAGCGCAGGGCGTCGGCCAGCGCGTCCACGCTGTCGGCGGGGACGAGCAGCCCGTTGCCGTTGACCAGTTCCGGCACGCCGCCCACGTTCGACGCCACCACGGGCAGGCCCGCGCAGATGGCCTCCAGCAGGGTGTTGGGCATGGATTCCGAGAGCGAGGGCAGCACGAACAGATCCATCAGGCGCAAGTGGTCGGCCACCAGGTGGGTGGGCGGCACCATGCGCACACGGTCGGCTATGCCCAGTTCCGTGCACTGCGCGGCCCATCGTTCCGGAGTGACGCCCACCACCAGCAGCGTCGCATCCGTGAGGGAGGTGTCGCCGGAGGTCCTGTCCATGGTTCGGGCCGCGGCAAAGGCCCGCAGCAGCGGGGCCACCCCCTTGACCTGCTTGTCGCCAGCCACGGTTCCGATCACCGGGCCGCTTGCGGGCAGATTCAGCGCTGCGCGCAGTTCACCCGGCGCGGTGCGGCACTCCATGCGCGCCGCGGGGATGCCGTTGCGGATGACGTCCACCCGGCCAGCGCCCACGCCCATGCCGCGCAACACACTGGCGCAGGCCTCGGAATTGGCCACGAAGGCGTCGATGCCGGGCGACCAGTAGGGCAGGGGGTTGCCGGGACGGAACACAACGCCGCGATAGCCGACGCATACGACCTTGCGGCCGCGCAAGCGCCATTTCAGGCCGAGCCAGGCGAGGCGCTTCACCGCCTTGTTGTGGAAGGCCTGCACCACGCACGGACCGTTTTCCGGAAAGGCGGCGGCAAGCGCCGCATCCCAACGGGACGTGCGGTCCGGCAGGTCGGCCCAGCGGATGCCCGGCGAAAGATTGCGCAGCGTGGCCCCCGCCGGGGTGAAGAAGGTGACCCGGTGTCCGCGTTCGACCAGCCCTTCGGCAAGGTACAGGGCCTGGCGGGAACCGCCGCTTTTGGTGGAGGAGGAGGTGAGCAGGATGATGTGCATGGCGTGGTGGCGTGTTGGCCTGCCCTTGGCTGGAGTGGCCGGTGTGGGCCGGGCTTGCGGTTCTGGGACGGTGGCGTGTGCGCGCCGGGTGCCTGCGAGACAGACGGGGAAGCGTGATGCGCTACGCCCGGTGTGCCGCATGGGCGGCAATCTGCCCGGCGAGCCAGCCTTCCAGTTCGCGGGCCTTGGCGTCAAGGGCGCAGCGTGTGCGGCATGCCTCGCGGGCGGCCAGCCTGGCTGCCAGAAGGTCGTCGTCGGACAGCGTCAGCGCGGCGCGCAGAACATCCGTGAAGGCGTCGGGGCCCGAATCGTAGGGCAGCAACCAGCGTTCCAGCTCCGGCGTGAACACCTCGCGCACGCCGCCCACGTCGCGGGCCACTGGCAGCAGGCCTTGCGCCAGCGCCTCCAGCAGCGTGTTGGGCAGCCCTTCGCTGCGTGACGCCAGCAGAAAGATGTCCGCCTGGGCCAGCAGGCCGGGCACATCGGTGGAAAAGCCGTGCCACAGCGTCCGATCGGCCAGGCCCAGCGATGCGGCCAATCCGCGCAGGCGGACTTCCTCGGAACCCGTGCCCACCATGTGCAGTTCGAAGGGCGCATTGATGGCGGCCAGCGCCCGCAGCAGTGTTTCGTGGTTCTTGTCCGGGTTCAGCTGCTGCGTGGCGATGAGCCTACGGGGCGCATGCGCGGCAAGGGGAGCCGTCGAGGGCGTCTTGCCGTTCAGCACCACGTGCACGTCGGCGGGGTTTACGTAGGGCAGGCTGTGCACGAAGCCGTCCGCGATGTAGCGGCAGGGGCACAGGAAAACCGGCCGCACCCACGCATGCAGCAGGCGCGTCTTGAGCCGCGCGGGGATGTCGTTGGGCAGCCCGATGCGCTGGACCACGGGAATGCCCAGCAGTCGCGCCGCCACCCCGGCCGTGGCGAGGTCCTTGCCGATGTTCAGGATGACGATGTCGGTGCGCTGCTGGCGGAAGGCGCGCAGGAAATGTGCCACGGCTGCGGGGTTGAGGTCGCACCCGAAATTCACCGGCGCGCCGTGCCCCACGCGGCGCCGGGCCTCCGCCACGAATTCCGGCTGGCGGCCGTATACGCGCACGTCATGGCCGAAGGCGGCCAGCCGTTCGGCGAAGTCGAGGGTCCACGTCTTCACCCCGCCCCATTTGCGGGTGGCGTTGACGAAGGCGATGCGCATCAGGTGAGACCGCCGGGAGCGGGAGCCGGGCGCGCCGCATTGTCAAGGGCGTTGACCGTGGCCCCGATCATGACGCCAAGGTGGCCCATGGATACGGCCATCCACCACGTGCGCAGGAAGTCGTGGGCCGACAGGGCCTCGACCAGGTAGCAGACCCACCCCGCCACGAAGAACGCGCCAAGGGTCCACATCTCTCCGTTGGCGTCGCCGGTTCTGGCGGGCAGGTGGCGCAGGTGGTGTCTGCCCGCCCAGAACAGCATGCCGTACAGGAATAGCAGCGCGATGCCGAGCCCCACGAACCCGGTGTCCACGGCGAACTGGATGTACATGGAATGCGGGTGCTGGATGTTGGTGGAGTTGACCACCGGATGCAGATCCAATGCCTTGAAGGCCGGGCCGAACATGCCCATGCCCCAGCCGGTCAGGGGCCGGGCCTGAATGACCTGCCAAGCCATGTCCCACAGTTCGATGCGTCCGTCGCGCATGGCCTGCTCCACGCTGATGCGGTGCGGGCCGAAATGCAGGACAAGGGCAAGCAGGACGGCGGGCGAGGCCAGCCAGTACCAGCGAGGTCGAAACAGCAGTACCCACAGCACCACCAAGGCCGCCGCGAAGCCCAGGTAGCCGCTGCGCGCCTGGGCGAAGACCAGCAGGTACAGGCCCGGGGCCAGCAGAGCCGCCGTGATGGCGGCGCGCTTCCATGCGGCCAGGGCCGGAAATGACCGGCGCAGCACCCACCACACACCCACGGCGGGGACCAGGGTGAGCGCGATGTAGTTGCCCACGCGGTAGGTGGACAACGATCCGGTGAGCCGCCCGGCCATGATGGCGGTGCGGTTGATGAGGTCATACCCCGTGGCGTGCTGGTACACGCCGTCCAGCCCCTCGTAGCAACATACGATGGCGAAGGCCCAGACCAGCCTCCGCAGGTCGCGCGCATCGCGCGCGCACTCCATGGCGATGAAGGGCAGGGCGAAACCCTTCCAGACGTTGGGCAGCACGTAGACGAAACTCTGGCGCGGGTCCAGCGAGATGGCCGTCTTCACGCAGATGAGCCCGTAGAAGACCATGAACAGCCACTTGAGCGGAAAGCGCCGCAGGGTGGACTGCTTGTAGCCCCAGTAATGGTAGGGCAGCAGGGCTGTCAGGCAGAGGATGGGCCCGGTCTCACGAAAGGCCTGCCCCAACGGAAACGTGGCGATGGACAGCCAGAACAGCCAGAACAGCGCGGTACGCGCCCATTTCGCCCGCTGCGGGTCGGAAGCGCGGCGAAAGGTTGCCGGGGCGGAGAAGATGCTGTCGCGAAGGGATGCCATGAATGCTCACTGGCCTGAAGTATGCCCCCAGGGAGGGGGAGAGTACGGTGGACTGTCGTTATGTATCAGCGAAGGTTGCCCGCCAGCAACTCCGTATAGAAGGAATGCAGGCGTTCGGCGTAGCGCGGCATGGTCAACGGCTCCGCGATGCGCCGGGCGGCCTCGGAAAGCCGGGCACGCAACGCATCGTCGCGCAGGATGGCCAACAGCTTGGCAGCGATGTCGGACGGGTCGGTTTCGCACACCAGCGAAGCGTCGGCGGCCACCTCCAGTGAGGGAACATGGCGAGAGACCACGCAGGGCATGCCGCAATACAGGGCTTCCATCTGGGCGATGGGAAAGCCTTCGAAATCCGAGGGCATGGCAAACACGTCGGCCGCTCTGAAAAAGGCCGCCACGTCGGAACGAAAGCCCGTGAGCACCACATGTCCGCCCAGGTTCAGGTCGTCCCTCAAGGCCTCCAGGCGGCTCCGCTCCACCCCTTCGCCCACCAGCACCAGCGAGGCGGGCATTCCCTGATCGTGCATAATGCGCACGGCCCGGATGAGCAGATCCAGGTTCTTCTGCCGCACGTACCGGCCCACCGAGAGGATGACGGGGCCGGAAATGCCGTAGGCCGCCCGCAGGTCCATGGGCGGCAGATCGCACCGCTTCGGGTCTATGGCGTTGTGGAACACCCGCACCGGCCGCCGGGCCACGTTGTGGTCTGCGGCGAGCACTTCGGCCACTGCGTGCGATACCGTGATGTAGGCGGCGGTGGCGTAGGAGAGCAGCTTGTCGGAAAGCCTGCGGTGCAGCCGCTTTTCACGCTTGACGTTATGCAGGTGGGTGACCACGGGAATGCCGAGCCCCAGGGCCGCGATGCGGCCGTGGTGATTGGCGCTGATGTGCATGGTGTGGATGATGTCGGGCGCGAATTCGCGCAGCATGGCCCGCAGGCGCAGCGTGGTATCCAGCCGGTGCGAGGCGATGGCGCGGATGCCCGAACCCACGCACCGCACGTCCAGCCCGTCCTTTACGTAGCGCGCATGCATCTCGCCCGTACCGGACAGGTTGTAGATGCGGGCGTCGACAAGGCCGTTGTTGCGGTATTCCCCGGCAAGGTCATGCAGCCACGTTTCCACGCCGCCAAAGGGCAGCCCGCCGACGAGGTAGGCGATCTTCATCTGATGGTTCCGGCTGATGGTTCCGGGCAGGTGCGCGCAAGCCCGGCCGTCGCGCGGCCACGGCGGCGAGGCCGGGGCGCGAATGCTGAACGGTCCTACCCGCAGCCCGCCGCGTGGTCAAGGGTTGCTGACCTGGAGAGCGGGTGCGCCGGGGCGCGTCCGCCCACGTATGGCCACGTATGGCCGTATTCGCCTGTATCCTGCCGCATCCGGCTGCATTCGGCACACTCCGTCCGCATGGGGGCGGGCCCGCACTCCATCGGTTGATAAAGCTTAAGGTTGCGGGTACAAGGTACAACATGTCCGCCCGGCGCATACTATTCCTCGCTCCGGCCACCGCCGTGACCCGAATCTTCCCCAAGCTGCGCGATGCGGGGTTCGAGGTCGGCATCGCCGAGAACCTCAAGGGTGCCTCCGCCTTCATCCGCAAGTCCGGCCCGGCCGTCATCTTTTCACGGCCCAGCCTGCCCGGATACAAGGTGGACGACCTGCTTGCCGTGGGCGCGGACGACCCCGCCTTTCCCCCCGTCATCGTGTTCACTGAAAAGGGATCGCCCGAAGAAGCCGAGCGCTGCCTGTCGCTGGGCGCGCGCGACTACTGGCTGGAACCCCTGCTGTTCGAGAAGGTGGTTGCCGCGCTGCCCGCGCCGCGCCGCGCCCCCGCCCCGGCGGCCCCCTCGTCCACTCTGGGCGGCCGCACGCCGGAGCCGCGCCCCGGCGTGCCGCGCATCGTGGGCGACCACCCCGCCGTGCGGCGCGTGCTGGCCCTGGCCCGGCAGGTGGCCCCCTCTCGCGCCACGGTGCTCATTTCCGGCGAATCGGGCACCGGCAAGGAGATGTTCGCGCGGTTCCTGCACGGCTGGAGCGACCGGGCCGACGGCCCCTTCGTGGCCGTGAACTGCGCGGCCCTGCCGGAGCACCTGCTGGAAAGCGAGCTGTTCGGCCACGAGAAGGGCTCCTTCACCGGGGCCATCGCCCGCAAGCTGGGCAAGTTCGAACTGGCCAGCGGCGGCACCATCCTGCTGGACGAAATTTCCGAGATGGACCTTGGCCTGCAGGCCAAGCTGCTGCGCGTGCTGCAGGAAGGCGAGATCGACCGCGTGGGCGGCACGGAGACGGTGAAGGTGGACGTGCGCGTGCTGGCCACCACCAACCGCGACCTGGACGACTGGGCGAAGCAGGGCAAGTTCCGGCAGGACCTGTTCTTCCGCCTCAACGTCATTCCCCTGCGCCTGCCCGCCCTGCGCGAGCGCGGCGGCGACGTGCTGGTGCTGGCCCGCCACTTCGCGGCCACCTACGTGCGCGAGTACGGCCTTGCCCCCGCCGAGTTCGCGCCAGAGGCCGAGGAATGGCTGCAACGCTACGACTGGCCCGGCAACGTGCGCGAGTTGCAGAACCTTATGGAACGCGCCGTGCTGCTGGCCGGGGGGCGGCCCATCACCACCCGTCATTTCCTGCTCGACCCGGACACCTGGCCGCTGTTCGACGAGGGCGATTTGCCCTTCGGTTCAAACGGTGCCGACGGCGTCGGCGCGGCGGGCGATGGCGGGGACGCCGCCTTCGCCGGGGCCGAGGGCCCGGACGCTGGCGCGGGGTTTGTGGGCGGGGCCACGCCCGGCAGCGGTCACGAAGGCGGCGGCTCCTTCCCCGGTGGGGTCATTCCGTTGCACGAGATGGAACGCATCATGATCCTGAAGGGGCTGGAGGTCACCTCCGGCAACCGCACCCAGGCGGCGGAGCTGCTGGGCATCTCGGTGCGTACCCTGCGCAACAAGCTCAACGAATACCGCGGAATGGGCATAGAAGTTGCCTGACGCCCCTTGCGGGCCGCGGTGATGTGCACTACACCGGACAAACCGCCCGGAACCCCCAGCGGGTTCGCGGGCGGTCGCGGCATGTGGCGTCCGTTTCGGAAACCGCCCGTGCCCGCTTTTCCCGATATTTCGCGGGTCACGGCTTCCCCAGCGGGGGGGCGTCCCGCAATCTCGCGGCCTACATGTCCCAAGGTCCTTCGGTCCGCCGGACGAACAGCATACGGGCGGCGCGGGCGCGCACGCCATACCGGCAACGCCGAACTCACGAGGGGTATCATGTCCTTGAACCTGACGCAGAAGATCATCGCGGCGCATCTGGTCAGCGGCGAGCTTGCTCCCGGGGCCGAGATCGGCCTGCGCATCGACCAGACCCTTACCCAGGACGCCACCGGCACCATGGCCTACCTGCAATTCGAGGCCATGGGCGTTGACCGGGTGCGCACCGACCTTTCGGTGAGCTACGTGGACCACAACACCCTGCAGATGGGCTTCCGCAACCCGGACGACCACCGCTTTCTGCGCACCGTGGCGGCGAAGCACGGCGTCATCTTCTCGCCCCCCGGCACCGGCATCTGTCACCAGCTGCACCTGGAGAATTTCGCGCTGCCCGGCGCCACGCTGGTGGGGTCGGACAGCCACACCCCCACGGCGGGCGGCATCGGCAGCCTGGCCATGGGCGCGGGCGGCCTGTCCGTGGCGCTGGCCATGGCGGGCGAGCCGTACTTCATCTCCATGCCCCGTGTGGTCAAGGTACGCCTGGAAGGCCGCCTGACCGGCTGGGCCTCCGCCAAGGACGTCATCCTGCACCTGCTGGGCCTGCTCACGGTCAAGGGCGGGGTGGGCAAGGTGTTCGAGTTCGCCGGGCCGGGCGTGGCCACCCTGAGCGTGCCCGAGCGCGCGGTGATCACCAACATGGGCGCGGAACTGGGGGCCACGGCTTCCATCTTCCCCAGCGACGAGCGCACCCGCGCCTTCCTGGCCTCCATGGACCGCGAGGCCGACTGGAAGGAACTCTGCGCGGACGCCGACGCCGCCTACGACGACGAGATCGTCATCGACCTTTCCGCGCTGGCGCCGCTGGTGGCCCAGCCGCACATGCCCGACCGGGTGGTGCCCGTGGCCGAACTGGCGGGCCTTGCGGTGGACCAGGTGGCCATCGGTTCGTGCACCAACTCGTCCTACGCGGACATGCGCATGGTGGCCGAGGTGCTGCGCGGCAAGCTGGTGCACGCGGGCACCGACACCATGGTTTCGCCCGGTTCCAAGCAGGTGCTGAAGATGCTGGCCGCCGAGGGCCTGGTGGAGCCGCTGCTGGACGCGGGCGTACGCATTCTTGAATGCTCGTGCGGGCCGTGCATCGGCATGGGCGGCTCGCCCGTGTCGGGCGGGGTCAGCGTGCGCACCTTCAACCGCAACTTCGAGGGCCGCAGCGGCACCAAGGACGCCAAGGTGTATCTGGTTTCGCCGCTTACCGCCGCCATGGCCGCGCTGCACGGGCGGTTCACCGACCCGGCCACCTGGGGCACGCCCCCGGCCCAGCCGGAACTGCCGGCCAAGGCCCCCTCCATCCGGCACCTGTTCGCCTTCCCCCCGCAGGACGGCAGCGGCGTGGAAGTGCTGCGCGGCCCCAACATCGTGGCCCTGGAGCAGTTCACCGCCATGGACGACACGGTGAAGGCGCAGGTGGTCATCAAGCTGGGCGACGACATCACCACCGACCACATCATGCCCGCCGGGGCGGAAATCACCTCGCTGCGCTCCAACGTGCCCGCCATCGCGCAGCACGTGTTCGGCCGGGTGGACGCGGACTTCGTGGCCCGCGCCAAGGCGGCGGGCGTGGGCGTCATCGTGGCCGGGGACAACTACGGGCAGGGCTCCAGCCGCGAGCACGCGGCCTTGGCCCCCCGCCACCTGGGCATCCGCGCGGTCATCGTGCGGTCGCTGGCGCGTATCCACCGCGCCAACCTGGTCAACTTCGGCATCCTGCCGCTGATCCTGTGCGACCGGGGTGATTACGACAGGTTGGCCGTGGGCGGCGCGGTGACCATCCCCGCCGCGGCCATCACCGCCGGGGGCGAGGTGGACGTGCAGGTGGAGGGCGTGGGCGCCATCCGCGTCCGGAACGATTTGACGCAGAAGGAATTGGATATTATCCGGGCAGGCGGATTGCTGAATCACGTCCGCCTTTCCAGAAAACAGTAGGGTGTCCTTGCCGGGACTTGGCAAGAAGCCTCCGGCACCCCCGGCCCCCCGACGCCAAAGGCGGCTCCGCCGCCGCGCGCACCGGGGGGCATTGGCGCACACCTCAATGGAGTTTGCTCAATGCTTGAATTGATCCGTGCCCACGCGCAGTCGTGGGGCGTGAAGATTGCCTTCGGCGTCATCATCCTCGTGTTCGTCTTCTGGGGCGTGGGCTCCATGAACAACAGTTCGTCGGGGGCCCTCGCCACGGTGAACAAGAAGCCCATCACGCTGCAGGAATTCGGGCGCGAGTACGAGCGCCAGGTGGAGGCCCTGCGTGGCCGCTACCCCGGCATCACCGCCGAGGACATGAAGCAGATGGGCCTCAAGCGCCAGGTGCTGCAGGCCATGATCACCGAACGCCTGCTGTCCGACGAGGCCGCGCGCATCGGGCTTTCGGTGTCTCCGGCCGAACTGCGCCGCTCCATCGAGTCCATCTCGGCCTTCCGCAACGGCGACGGCAAGTTCGACGCCGAAACGTACCGCGCGGTGCTCAAGGGCCAGCAGACCACGCCCGGCCGCTTCGAGGACGGCATCCGCCGCGACATGCTGTTGCAGAAGCTGCGCGACCGGGTGACCTCGTCCGCCTCGGTCACCGACGATGAGGCCCGCGCCCTGTTCGACTACGGCCGCGAGCGCCGCTCCATCGAATACGTGCTGTTCCCCCTCGAAGATTACGTGCTCAAGGTGACCCCCACCGACGAGCAGATTGCCGAACGCTACAACGAAAACCTGGATGCCTGGCGCAACCCGCAGCGCATCAGCCTGGACGCGGTCACCCTGACCCCGGCCAGCCTGGCCGCCTCCGTGGATATTCCCGAATCGGCCGTGGCCGCCTTCTACGCGGACAACGCCGACACCTATTTCGTGACGCCCGAGCGCGTGCGCGCCCGGCACATCCTGTTCATGGCCCAGGAAGGCGTGAGCAAGGAGCAGGACGACGCCGCCCGCGCCAAGGCCGTGGACGTCATCGCCCAGTTGAAGAAGGGAAAG
This sequence comes from Nitratidesulfovibrio sp. HK-II, assembly GCF_003402415.2. Lineage (NCBI taxonomy): Bacteria > Pseudomonadati > Thermodesulfobacteriota > Desulfovibrionia > Desulfovibrionales > Desulfovibrionaceae > Nitratidesulfovibrio > Nitratidesulfovibrio sp. HK-II. Next base: position 2,714,059 of record NZ_AP036014.1, on the reverse strand, counting down.
GATTTCGCCTCGCTGGCCAAACTGTCCGACGACAAGGGCAGCGGCGCGCAGGGCGGTGAGCTTGGCTGGTTCACCCGCGGGCAGATGGTGCCCCCCTTCGAGGAAGCCGTGTTCGCCCTGAAGCCGGGCGAGATCAGCGAGCCCGTGCGCACCGCCTTTGGCTGGCACGTCATCAAGCTGGAGGCGCGCGAGGCGCAACGCACCCGTACCCTGGACGAGGTGCGCGGCGAGATCCGCCAGCGCCTGGGTGAGGAAAAGGCCGCCGAGAAGATGCACGAGGCCCTGGATACCGCCCTGGAAATGGCGGGAGCGGGCAAGTCCATCGAGGACATCGCCAAGGCGCTGAAGCTGGAGCGCAAGCCCACCGGCCTGTTCTCGCGCGCCGACGCGGCCGCCGTGGCAGGCTTGAAGGGGCAGTCCATCAGCACCGTGTTCTCCACCCCGGCGGGCACGGTCATCGACACCCCGCTGGAAATCGAGGGCGGTTACATGATCGCCGCCGTGCAGGAGTCGCAGCCGGAAAGCGTGACCCCGCTGGAAAAGGTGAAGGAAGAAGTGGCCGCTCTGGTGCGCCGCGTGGAGGGCGCCAAACTGGCCGCCAAGACCGCGCAGGAAGCCGGGGCCAAGCTGGCCGAAGGCGTGCCCGCCGACCTCGCCGCCAGGGTGAAGACCGCCGAGCCGTTCGGCCGTAACGGCGTCATCGCGCCCTTCGGCCAGAGCCGTGCCCTGGTGGATGCGGCTTTCGCCGCCGCCCCCGGCGTGTGGCAGGCCGCGCCGGTGGATACCTCGGCGGGTGCGGTGCTGTTCCGGGTGAAGGACGTGCAGCGTCCCACCGACGCCGAATGGACCGCCGCCGCCGAAACGGTGCGCGCCACCGTGCTGTCCGCCAAGCGCGAGGAACTTTTCCGCGTGTTCGTGGGCGAACTGTCTTCGGCGGCCAAGATCGAGCTGCGCAACACCAAGATCATCGAAGACTAGCCGTCGTACCTCATTGAAAAGATGCAAGGCCGCCCCTCCCCCGTGGAAGGGCGGCCTTTTCGTTTTGAAGCAGCGGCAGGGACCTGGCGCGGTCAGGGCCTCTTGCGGACGTTTCATGGCTGCGACCGTCAGACGGCCAGGCTGCTGGCTGCGCGGCAGGGGCACGCTGACCGCGCGGGAGGGTAAGCGCTTGACAGCACGGGCGGGGCAGGGCAAGGGAGGCGTCACCCGCAACGGGAGCCCGACGGCGCGCCGCATGGCTGGCCGCGTCGGCACCGGCTCCCCAACCAGCAGGAACCCGTCGTGCGCACCGCAGACTCCTACCGCAAGGTCTTTCCGGTCACCTGGGAACAGCTTCACCGCGACGCCAAGGCACTGTCGTGGCGGCTGCTGGAGAAAGGGCCCTGGACCGGCATCATCGCCATCACCCGCGGCGGCCTCGTGCCCGCCGCCATCATCGCCCGTGAGCTTGGTGTGCACCTTATCGACACGGTGTGCATCACCAGCTACAAGTGGCAGGATCAGGCCAGCCGCCTGGAACTGCTGAAGGGCGTGGAGGGCGACGGCGACGGCTGGCTGATGGTGGACGACCTTGTGGACACCGGGCGCACGGCCAAGGCGGTGCGCGAAATGCTGCCCAAGGCCCACTTCGCCACCGTGTACGCCAAGCCCGAAGGGCGCCCCCTGGTGGACACGTACATAACGGAAGTCAGCCAGGATACGTGGATTCTTTTTCCGTGGGACTCGGAGGTGCAGTACGTGCAGCCCCTTGTCAACCAGCGGGAAGCGGGCTAGAAATCTCTTTTCCCGCATTGGCGCGCAGGCGGTTTTTCCGTCCGTGCAGATCCAGGCCGTAACGCCCCCAGAAGGCGGGCGGGCAGCCCGTCCGTAGCCGTATACCGTTCCATCCACCCAGCCCCGAGGAGGCTCCCGATGCGCAAATCCGTATCCGCGATGTTGCTGGTTGCCGCCATGCTGCTCATGGCCGCCCTGACCGGCTGCGGCGAAGACAAGAAGCCTGCCGAGGCCCCCAAGGCCGAGCAGAAGCCCGCCGCCGCCGCTCCCGCCCCTGCCGCCCCCGCAAAGGAAATGCAGGTCGGTTTCGTCTACGTTTCGCCCGTGGGCGACGTGGGCTGGTCGTGGGCTCATGACCAGGCCCGCAAGGCCATCGAGGACATGGACGGCGTGACCACCTCGTTCGTGGAATCGGTGCCCGAAGGGGCCGACGCCGAGCGCGTCATCCAGAACATGGCGCGCAAGGGCTACGACATCATCTTCACCACCAGCTTCGGGTACATGGATCCCACGCTGAAGGTGGCGGAACAGTTCCCGGGCATCACCTTCATGCACTGCTCGGGCTACAAGACCGCGCCCAACATGAGCAACTACTTCGGGCGCATGTACCAGGCCCGCTACCTGACCGGCATGGTGGCCGGCGCCATGACCAAGTCGAACATCCTCGGCTACGTGGCGGCCTTCCCCATTCCCGAGGTGATTCGCGGCATCAACGCCTACACCCTGGGCGTGCGCGCGGTGAACCCCAAGGCCGAAGTGCGCGTGGTGTGGACCAAGACCTGGTACGACCCCGCCACCGAGAAGGAAGCCGCCAAGAGCCTGCTGGACGTGGGCGCCGACGTCATCGCCCAGCACCAGGATTCCCCCGGCCCGCAGGAGGCCGCCCAGGAGCGCGGCGTGTACTCCGTGGGCTACAACTCGGACATGAGCCATTTCGCCCCCAAGTCGCTGCTGACGTCCGCCGTGTGGAACTGGACCCCGTTCTACAAGAACGTGGTGGAAAAGGTCCGCAAGGGTGAATGGAAGTCCGGCGCTTTCTGGCCCGGCATGGAAACCGGCATCGTGGGCATTGCCCCCTACGGCGAAATGGTGCCGCAGGACGTGCGTTCCAAGGTGGACGCGCGCAAGACCGAGATCGTGGCGGGCACCTACAAGGTGTTCTCCGGTCCCGTGAAGGACCAGAACGGCGCCGTGCGCGTGCCCGAAGGCCAGGTGCTTTCCGATCAGGACATGCTGGGCATGACCTGGTTCGTGGAAGGCGTGGTCGGTTCCACCCAGTAGTCGGCGCGTACCCGGAGCCCCCTGTCCATGTTCCTTCCCAGAGTCGTGAAACGGCAGGAGCCCCTTCAGTGGGGCTCCTTTTTCATTTTCGCCGCGGCCCTCGTCGTTTCGCTGGGGGTCAGCTGTGCGTTGCTCGCCGTGCACGGCAAGCCGCCGCTGAAGGCGCTGGCGGTCCTGTGGTCGGGCGGCTTCGGCGGACCCTTCGCGCTCGAGGACTCGCTGCTCAAATCCATCCCCATCTTTCTCTGTTCGCTGGGGGTGGCCGTGTCGTTCCGCATGCAGGTGTGGAACATCGGGGCCGAAGGACAGTTCGCCCTCGGCGCGGTGGGCGCGACCTGGGCGGTGCTGACCTTTCCGGGCCTGCCCCTATGGGCCATGATGCCGGTGATGTTCCTGTGCGCGGCCGTCGCGGGCGGGCTGTGGGCGGCCGTGCCCGCCGTGCTGCGCCTGCGCTTTGGCATGAACGAGATCATCTCCACGCTGATGTTCAACTACATCGGCATCCTGTTCCTGCAGTTCCTGGTCTACGGCGTGTGGAAGGACCCGACCAGCTTCGGCTTTCCCATGACCGCCATCTTTCCCAAGGCCGCCATCATCGGGCCCATCTCCCCGGCCACCCTGGGCCGGGTGCACTGGGGACTTGCGGTGTGCGCGGGCGTGGCCGTACTGCTGGCCGTGTTCCTGAAGCGCACCCGCCTCGGCTTCGAACTGCTGGCCGGGGGCGAAAACCCCCGCGCCGCGCGCTACGCCCGCATGCCCTACAACCTGCTGGTGCTGCTGGTCATGTCACTGTGCGGCGCGTTGGCGGGCCTTGCCGGGTGCATCGAAACCTCGGCCACGGTGAACCGCCTGCAACCCAGCATCATGGTGGGCTACGGCTACACCGCCATCGTGGTGGCCTGGCTGTCGCGCCTGCGCATCACCTCCATCGCGCTTTTCGCCTTTCTGCTGGCGGGGCTGCGCGTGGGCGTGGAGCATTTGCAGCTTGATCTTCAGGTGCCCGCCGCCTTCGGGGGCATTCTGGAAGGCATGATCCTGCTCTCGGTGCTGGCCGGGCAGTTCTTCGACCGTTACCGCTTCACGCTGAAGGGGAGGAGCTAGCATGGACATGGATACCGCGCTGCTGCTTTCCATCCTGGCCGCCACGGTGCAGTCGGGCACGCCCATCCTGTACGCCACCCTGGGCGAGATGTTCACCGAACGCTCCGGCGTGCTGAACCTGGGCGTGGAAGGCATGATGATCGTGGGCGCGTTCACCGCCTTTCTGGCCACCCACCTTACCGGCAACCCGTGGGCGGGCGTGCTGGCCGCCGGGCTGTGCGGGGGCGGGCTGTCCCTGCTGCACGGGATTGTCTGCCTGATCTTTCAGGGCAACCAGGTGGTGTCGGGCCTTGCGCTGACCATCCTGGGCCTGGGCCTGGCGGACTTTCTGGGCACGCCGTACGTGGGCATCACCACCACCGGCTTCCAGGCCTTCGCCGTGCCGGTGCTGGCCGACATTCCCGTGCTGGGGACCATCTTTTTTCGGCATGACGCGCTGGTCTACCTTTCGTACCTGTTGCCGCCCCTGTTCTGGCTGTTCATGGCCCGCACCCGTCCGGGGCTGGCCCTGCGCGCCGCGGGCGAACACCCGGCCGCCGCTTCCGCCGCCGGTCTTTCGCCGGTGCGCATCCGCTGGTGCGGCATCTTCACGGGCGGCTTTCTGGCCGGCATCGGCGGGGCCTACCTTTCGCTGGCCTACACCCATCTGTGGACCAACAACATGACCTCCGGGCGCGGCTGGATTGCCGTGGCGCTGGTCATCTTCGCCTTCTGGCGGCCGGGCCGAGCCGTGTTCGGCGCGTACCTGTTCGGCGGGGTGATGGCCCTGCAACTGCGCTTGCAGGCCATGGGGGCCAACCTGCCCTCGTCGCTGATGCTCATGCTGCCCTACGCGCTGACCGTGCTGGTGCTGCTGGCCTCGTCGGCGCGCGGCGGCGGACGCGCCGCGCCCGCCGCCTTGGGCGTGAACATCGAGCCCGAGGAATGATGCCATGAGCGATACGCCGCATACCCCCACCGCCGTGGCTCCGGAAACTGCCTGCCGCGCCCGCGAGGCACACGCCCACCTGCCGCCCGTGGTGCGGCTGGAAGGCATCTGCAAGTCTTTCGGCAAGGTGCGCGCCAACCACGACATCACCCTGGACATCCGCCCCGGCTGCATCAAGGCTTTGCTTGGCGAGAACGGCGCGGGCAAGTCCACGCTCATGTCCATCCTGGCGGGCAAGCTGCGCCAGGATTCGGGCTCCATCCTGGTGGACGGCGAGCCCACCCTGTTCGCCTCGCCGCGCGACGCCCTGCGTGCGGGCATCGGCATGGTCTACCAGCACTTCATGCTGGTGGATTCCATGACCGTGTCCGAGAACGTGCTGCTGGGCCAGTCGCCCGATCTTGTATTGCGTCCCGCGCGCATGCGCGACGAGGTGGCCGCCCTGGCCGAGCGCTACGGCCTGGTGGTGGACCCGGCGGCCCGCGTGGGCGGCCTGTCCATGGGCGAGCGGCAGCGGGTGGAAATCCTGAAGCTGCTGTACCGCGACAGCCGCGTGCTGATTCTGGACGAACCCACGGCGGTGCTCACCCCGCGCGAGACCGACCAGTTGTTCGAGGCCATGTGGCGCATGGCCGACCAGGGCAAGGCACTGGTGTTCATCAGCCACAAGCTGCAGGAAGTGCTGACCGTGGCCGACGAGATCGCCATCCTGCGCCGGGGCGAGGTGGTGGACCAGTTCAGCGAGGCCGACGTGCCCAACCAGACCGTGCTGGCCAACCGCATGGTGGGGCGCGACGTGGTGCTGCAGGTGGACGCCAAGCGGCTGACCCCGGTGGACACCGTGCTGTCCGTCGAGCATCTTTCCGGCCCGGGCCTTTCCGACGTGTCGCTTACCGTGCGGCGCGGCGAGATCGTGGCCATCGCCGGGGTGGCGGGCAACGGGCAGAAGGAGCTTGTGGAAGCCATATGCGGCCTGGCCCGGCCCGCATCCGGCGAGGTGCGCATCCTTGGCCGCCCGTGGCGCGAATTTTTCGCCGGGCCTCCCGGCAGGCGCGGACTGGCCTACATTCCGGAAGACCGCCAGGGCCTTGCCACCTGCCGCCAGCTGGACCTTGTGGACAATTTCCTGCTGACCACGCGCAACCTGTTCGCCAAGGGCATGTTCCTGGACCGCGCCGAGGCCACCAACGCGGTGAAGCGGGTGGTGTGGGAATACAACGTGCAGCCCGGCGACATCACCGCGTCCGCGCGGGCGCTTTCGGGCGGCAACCTGCAGAAGCTGGTCATCGGGCGCGAGTTCTTCCGCAAGCCGGAAGTCATCGTGGCCGAAAACCCCACCCAGGGGCTGGACATTTCCGCCACGGAAGAAGTGTGGGGCAGGCTGCTGGAGGCGCGCTCCTCCGCCGGGGTGCTGCTGGTCACCGGCGACCTGAACGAGGCGCTGGAACTGGCCGATCGCATCGCCGTGATGTACCGGGGCCGGTTCATCGACGTGTTCGACAAGGACGATACCGCCAAGGTGGAGGCCATCGGCCTGATGATGGCCGGGGTGCGCCCCGGCGAGCCGGAAACGGAAGCGTAGAACGCGCGTGTGAATATTGCGTTGAAACGGCGGGCCACCCCTTGGGATGGCCCGCCGTTTCGTCATGAAAAGAGGACGATGTGCGCCGGGTCCCTAGTTGGCGCAGCCGCACCCCCCGCCACCACCGCTGCCGCAACCGCCCGGCTTGGGGGATGCACCGGCGGCGCAGGCGCAGCCGGACGGGGTAGTGGCGCAGCCGCACCCGGTCGAGGCCCCGGCGCCCGAGTTGCGCGGCGTGCTGGTAAGCGGGCTGCCCGTGCGCAGCTTGGGCGTGGCGGCGGACATCAGCCGCGAACCCTGGCCGCCGCAGGCGGGGCAGGCGCAGGTTTCCGCGTCGCGCGCGCACAGTTCCTCGAACGTGGCGCCGCATCCCTGGCAGGCGAATTCGTACATGGGCATGGCGTGTGACCTTTGCGTGTCGGCCGGTTTCAGGCCGGTCTTGGGGTGTGGTTCCGGTTGTAAGCCGCCGCCGAACGCGCTATTGATAGAATGCGCAAACACTCCCGCGCGTGGCCGTTCCGGTCCCTGTCCATGTCTTGCCTATTGGGCGGTCTGACGGGGCGGGACGAGCCGCGTCGGCGGGGGGATCGGTCTTGCAGCGTCCCCTTGGGCGTCCGGACCTCAATAATCATTTCGCGCCGGGACGCAAGCGTTGCGCCGCAACGGCGCGTACATCCCCATCCCTCAACCCCCGACCGGCAGCGCCGGGCGGCGGCCGCAGGGCCCGCCCCACCCGCCGGCAGCAAAGGAGCATGACATGGCTGTGAAGAAGATTCTGTTCCTGGTGGGAGACTTCGTGGAAGACTATGAAGTCATGGTGCCGTTCCAGATGCTGGTGATGGTGGGGCACGACGTGCACACGGTGTGCCCCGGCAAGAAGGCGGGGCAGCAGGTGCGCACGGCGGTGCACGACTTCGAGGGCGATCAGACCTATTCCGAAAAGCCGGGCCACAACTTCACCCTGAACGCCGACTTCGACGCGGTGAACACGGCGGACTACGACGCGCTGGTGATTCCCGGCGGCCGCGCGCCCGAATACATCCGCCTGAATCCGCGCGTCATCGAGATCGTGCGCGAGATGGCGGCGGCGAAGAAGCCCATCGCCTCGGTGTGCCATGGCCAGCAGGTGCTGGTGACGGCGGGGGTGGTCAAGGGGCTGACCTGCACCGCCTACCCCGCCGTGAAGCCGGACATCGAAGGCGCGGGCGGCACGTGGTGCGAGGTGAATGAGACGTTCACCAATGCCTGCGTGGACGGCAACGTGGTCACCGCGCCCGCGTGGCCCGCGCATCCCGAGTGGATGCGCAAGTTCCTGGGGGTGCTGGGCTCCCGCATTGAGCCCTAGCTGTGTGATGCGCACCGCTGCCCTTCCGCATGCGGCAACGTTGTGGACGAAATCCGCCTTTTGCCGCCGGGCGGCGTTGGCTTGTCGTTTTTGATGCTCACGTACCGAAGTACGCTGCGCTCAAAAACACCAACCCGCCTTGCCCGGCGGACAAAACTCGTAATTACGTACATCGTTTCCGCACCAGCCTCCGCGACGGAAGACCGTCGCGGGGTATAGGGAAGAAAGGCATAAGTGTTCAGGCGTGTATCGTGGAAGATGTTTGTGTAGCGCGACGTCCGGCTCACCCGCCGGACGTCGCTGCGTATAGCGGGTGCCGCCATGGGGAGGCCGGATGAGCAAGGATGCCGGGAAGGGCATGTGGGACGAAGCCGTCGGATTGTTTGCCGACGATGCCGAACTGGCGCGGGCGGGCAGGACGGTGGCGTACGTTGCGCCCGTCAGTGCGGTGGGGGCCGCCCGTCCGGGCGGCACGGTGGACTGCGAAGGGCGGTTGTTCCTGCCGGAGGGGTTCGACGCGGCCAGCGGGGAAGGGCCGTCCGGCGGCGTGCCCGGCGTGCTCTTGCTGCACGAATACACCGGTCTTGGCGGCTACCTGTTCCGCAGCGCCGCGCGGCTGGTGCGGGCCGGGTACGCCGTGCTGTGCGCCGACCTGTACGGCACCGCGTTGCGGCCGACCGATTTCGAGCAGGCCCGCGCCTGCCTGCGCCCGCTGCGCGATGATCGGGCGCTGCTGCTCTTGCGCGCGCGGGCCGGGCTGGATGCGTTGGCGGGGGTGGACGGCGTGGATGCAGGGCGCCTGCTGGCCATGGGTTTTTCCCTGGGCGGCGGTGCCGTGCTGGAACTGGTCCGTTCCGGTGCGCCCCTGCGCGGCGCGGCCAGCATGTATGGCTACCTTTCCTCGTCGCAACAGGCAGCGCCCGGCGCGGCGCATTGCCCGCTGGTGGTGCATCTGGCCGGGCATGATCACGTCGTTCCCCTGCGCGAGGTGGAACCCTTCGTGCGCGAGATGGCCGACGCGGGCGTGGACTGCCGGGTGGTGCTGCACGCGGGCGCGGGCCACGGCTTCTGCAACGCGGCGTACGGAACCGACTTCGACGTCGCGGGGTCATGGTACTGCCCGCGCACCGAGGCAAGCGCGTGGGACGACGTGCTGCGCTTTTTCGGGGAGTGTCTGATGAATGGGTGAAGTCCCAGCCGGGCGGGCTAGAACTGCGGCGCGGGCCGTTCGCGGCCGTCGGGGAACAGGCCGGGCTGCGGGGGCGTGGCCTTGCGGCGCGCACCCAGCACGTTGGGCAGGGGGGCGGCCGCGTTGCCGCCGCTCCAGAAGTCGGCCGGGTGGCGGCCCATCCAGACGTCGGTGCGCAGGGGCGTGCGCAGGTACAGCCCGGCCTGCGGGCCGCCCTCCACGTACATCACGTCGCGGATGTCTATGGGCAGCGCCAACAGGATGGTGGCGAAGCGCCACGCCGTGAGCGGTTCGCGGCAGTGCAGGAACAGGATGGCCCCGCTTGTGTCCTGCCCCACGGCGGCCACCGAGTACAGCGGTCCGCCCTGCGGCCACAGGATGCGCCGGTTGGCCCCGATGAGCCGGTAGTTCTGCACCACCGAGCGGTACTGCGGCAGCAGAGCTTCCCACGGGTCGGCGGTGCGGTCCAACAGATCGACTTGGGGCAGGTCGGACGATTGCGGCCCGAACACAAAGAACGCCCCCAGGTTGCCGCCGATGCGCGGGTTGTTCAGGTGCTCGCCGTTGCGCAGGTAGCCGGTGCTGGTGCGCGCGTCGGGCAGGTACATGCTGGCGTTGATCACCGCGTTCAGGTCGTGGCGGCGGCCCCATTCGGCCAGCGAAAGGGCCGGTTCGCCCTCTTCGGACGTGGTGTGCAGGCTGAATTCGTAGTAGGCGGGGTCGATGCGCACCGCCACGATGCGTTCTGGGCCATCGGGCGCGTCGGGCGCGCTGAACACCCCCAGTTGCAGCCCGGTGTCCAGTTCGGTCCAGCCGGGGGCGTCCTCGGCGTGGGCCAGGTCCGCCGGAAACAGCACGCCCCCCCATGCCCACAGCAAGGCCAGCAAGATCACTCCCCCCCGCAGGGCGCGCGTGCAGGCTCCCGGCCGGACGAGGCCAATCGGGGCGAGGCGCGCGGACGCGGTGGAAGGAAGGGCGGTGACGGTCATGGCGGATATGGGGCGGGTATGGCGGTGGGGTGACGGCCAAGTTCACGGCGATGATCCGGCGGGGCAGCGCTGTCGGGCTGGCGCGGCGGGCGGCGGACAGGGGGACGAAGGTACGAGGCCATGGCCTCGCCCGTGCCGGGCGGGTGCGCACCCCCCTGGCGCAGGGAGGCAGTTTAGGGGAAACCCGTGCGTGGCGCAACGGGCAGCGTTGGCCGGTTTTGCTTTCGGGAAAGAACATTTCAATATTGACATATCAAGATAGCTTGATATAGAACGGTCCGCAGGATGCACGGGCGGGGCCGCCACATGCTGGTCGGTTGCTTCCGGTATGGTCCAAGGGGCGCACCAGTCGCGCCGACAGGCCCGGTGGACCGCAGGCCAGCCCGCCGTCATCCAGACCCACACGACAGCACACGCAGCACGCCAGCGCATGGCGGCAAAGGACACGCCGTGAAGATCAGAGACCGCATCGCCGCCAGCACCAGCCCCTTCTATTCGCTGGAGTTCTTTCCCCCCAAGGAGCGGGAGAACTGGCCCGGCTTCTTCGCCACCGTGGAACGGCTGAAGGCCCTGAACCCGCTGTTCGCCTCGGTCACCTATGGGGCGGGCGGCTCCACCCAGGACAACACGCTGGAAATCACCTCGCACCTCAAGAACGTCATGGGGCTTGAGCCCATGGCCCACCTGACCTGCGTGGGCGCCACGCGCGAGCGCATCGCCGACTACCTGCGCCGCCTGCGCGAAGTGAACGTGGACAACGTGCTGGCCCTGCGCGGCGACGCCCCCAAGGGGCAGGACTTCGACTGGGACACGGCGGAATTCCGCTACGCCGCCGACCTGGTGCGCTTTACCCGCAGCGAACAGCCCGACATGGGCGTGGGTGTGGCCGGGTACCCTGCGGCCCATCCCGAGTCGCCCAGCTTCGCCAGCGACCTGCGTCACACGGCCGACAAGGTCAACGCCGGGGCGGACTTCATCGTCACCCAGCTGTTCTTCGACGTGCGCGAGTATTTCGATTTCGTGGAGCGGCTGCGCGGCCTTGGCGTGGACAAGCCGGTGCTGCCGGGCATTCTGCCCATCCAGAGCCTGGAGTCGGTGCGGCGCATCCTTTCGCTGTGCGGGGCCAACATTCCCGGCAACCTGTACCTGGAACTGGAGGCCGCCAACGAAAAGGGCGGGGCAGAGGCCGTGAAGGAGGCGGGCATCGCTTTCGCGCAGCGGCAGATCCGTACCTTGCTGGACGGCGGCGCGCCGGGCATCCATCTGTATACGCTGAACCGCGCCGACACCTGCCTGCGCATCGCCGAAGCGGTGGGCATGAAGTAGTTGCCGGGTTATCCCGGCAGGCCGCACGGGCGCTTGACTTTCCGTGCGGCTTCGGCAATACGGGAATTGCTGATTGTTTGATCAGTCTGTTCGCGCCGCAGGGCAACAACACGGCGCGGACGCATCTCACCGCATTTTCAGGCGAGGCACGGCGCGGATGGCACCCGCACCGGCCCGCGCCACGTCGGGAACACAACGGTCATGGTACCGGCTGCGCAAGAGGGCTTGCCAGTTCCCGATTGGCGCGGCGCGCCGCCGCCAGCGGTTCAAGGCCCCCGGAGCCGCCAGGTCTCCGGGGGCTTTTTCCGTGGCCAGTGTCGTGGTCCGTGCCGTGCGTGGTGGGGGCGTAGCGCTTCGGGGCCGCCCATGGATGGTGCGGGTGGGCGGCGCATGGTTCTTGTCCGTCCTTTCCGCGACGGGCCGCATTCCCGCGTTTCCCTCCGGTTGACGCACCGTGCGCAAGACGGTAGCACGGCACCATTCCAGACCGGAGCACCCGTGAACAGCACATCCCCCATCCCTTCGCCCGCGGTTCCCGCCGCCGGTCATTCCGGCCCCCCCATCATCGACCCCGCCAGCGTGCGGCGCATCCTGGTCTGCCAGTTGCGGCAGATCGGCGACGTGCTGCTGGCCACCCCTTCGCTGGAACTGCTGCACCGCGCCTTGCCCCATGCCGAGTTGCACGTGCTCACCGAGCGCAAATGCACTCCCATGCTGGAGGGCAACCCCGCCGTGCACACAGTGTGGGCCATCGACAAAAAGGACCTGGCCTCGCTTGCCCGCGAGGTGGCCTTTTACTGGAAGGTGGCGCGCACCGGCTTTGACGTGGTGGTGGATTTTCAGCAACTGCCGCGATGCCGGTGGGTGGTGGCCCTGTCGCGCGCCCGGGTGCGCCTGTCGTACACGCCGGAATGGTACAACCGCTGGCTGTTCACCCACTGGGTGAAGCCGCGCTCGGGCTACGCCGCCATGGCCAAGGCCAGCGTTCTGGAGCCGCTGGGGGTGCGCTGGAACGGCGAGCGCCCCCGGCTGTACCTGTCCGACGCGGAACGCGCCGCCGCGCGCGAACTGTTGGCCTCGCTGGGGCTTGCGCCGGGGCAGCGATTGATCACCGTGGACCCCACGCACCGCCGCGTCACCCGGCGCTGGCCTGCCGAACATTACGGCAGGCTGCTTTCGCTGGCCGCCGCGCGGGATCCTTCGCTGCGGTTCATGCCCCTGTTCGGCCCCGGCGAGGAGGACGACGTGCGCGCGGTGACGGCCGCCTGCGACTGCCCGGAAAAGGTGCTGATGCCCGGGCGCATGCTGTCGCTGCGCGAAATGGCCGCCTGCATCGCGGAGGCCGTGCTGCACGTGGGCAACTGTTCCGCGCCGTGCCACATCGCCACGGCCGTGGGCACGCCCACCTTCGTGGTGCGCGGGGCCACCAGCAAGGCGTGGTCCTTTCCCGCGCCGGAACATTTCCACATGGCGCTGGGGCTGGACTGCCAGCCCTGCAACCGCAACGAGTGCGCCAATCCGGAGCAGTTGGCCTGCCTGGTGCGCCTGACGCCCGAAACGGTGTGCGACGCCATGCTGGGCCATCTTGCCGCCGTGGGGCGGGGATAGGGCGACGGCAGCCGCGCCACGGGCCGTCCGGCCCCGTTTCTTGGCGGGCGTGCGGATTTCGCGCTGGTACCGTCGGCCGGGCTGCCCCGGAGATTATAAAAGGGCCGTGTGTTCGGGCTTTCGCGGCACGTGGAAAGCGGCTACACTACCATGCGGCCCCCCTTTGGGCGTTTCGGGCCGTGAGGGGGCAGACGGGCCATGCCCGGCTTGTGCCGTCGGGGCTGGTGCGCGGCAGGGGATGCGTCCGTGAATGTGCACGGGCATGCACAAGCCGCCCCGGATGGGGGCGATGCGTTGCGGAGCGTCGGTGATTTCATGCCGTGTCATGCAGCAGTGGCCGCCATGCACGGAAACATGCGGAGAATTCATGTCGCGGTACTGTCGCTTTTGCACCCATGCAACGCAAAAACCCCGCAGCGGGTTTCCACTGCGGGGTTTCGTTTGCTCTGGTGGGCCATCAGGGACTCGAACCCCGAACCAACTGATTAAGAGTCAGCTGCTCTACCAATTGAGCTAATGGCCCAGCGCCTCAACGCGAAGGGGAAACTAAAGAGAACCCGCTCCGAAGTCAAGCGGATTTTTCCGGCACTTTGATTTTTTTCCAAGATTATGAAAAAATACAATAATAAAAAATATTTGCAGATGAAGATTTGTGGGGCGCGGTTACTTGCCGTGCTGCTGGTCGGGCTGCTGTGGGCCACGATGCTCGGCATTCCCGCCAGGGCAGCCGATTCGGGCGGGCCTTCCGCCCCCCTGGGGGCCTCTCCGGGGCTCGGCCCCCGCCCGGAGATCACCACCGAAACCTTCCGCGAGGTACGCGGCGGCGAGGACGGCGCGCTGGTTGTCGTATGGCTGGACCTGCCCGCCGGATACCACGCCTATGCCAACGACACGGACGGCAGCGGCGGCAAGGGCGGCGTGGGCCTGCCCACAGTGGTCACCGTGCGCGCCGCCGCGCCCGCCGCGACGGCTCCGCCGACCCCGGCAGTGGCGGCGGGCGTGCTGTACCCGGCGGGCCGCGAAATCATGGACCCGTTGACGCCCGGCCAGCGGGTGCGGGTGTACGAGGGGCGCGCGCCGGTATTCGTGCGCCTGCCGCAGGGGTATCTGGACCGCGACCTGGTGGCGGCGGTTTCGCTGCTGCTCTGCTCCGACCGCAATTGCCTGCCGTATCGCGGCGGCGTCGAGTTTCGCGTGGATTCCGCAGGGCTGGGCGGATTGCCCCGCGCCGACGAACAACCGTGGGCGGAGGACCTTCGCGCGGCGCGTCCCGCCGTGCAGGGAGCACCGGCCAGGCAGGAGGCGAGCGCGCAGGCCGCTTCGCCCCGCGCCGGAGAAAAGGGAAGCTCCGCGTCAGCCAGTACCGGCGCGTCCGCCACAACCGCTCCGCCCGCCACGGTCGGGTCCGCGCCCAACAAGGCGGCCCCGCAGGAGCAGGGCGACAGGGTGACCATTCCCTTCGGCAAGGGGGGGCGCTCGGTGCCCCTGCCGGGCATGCCCGACGCGCAGGCCTCCGCCAACGCCACCGACGGGGCGGGCGCCGCCATGTCTGCGCAACCCGAAGCCATCCACTGGAATTTCGCGCCGCGCTACCTGGTGCCGGAACTCGAGGTGTCCGGCCTAGGCAAGGCGCTGCTGCTGGGGCTGTTGGCGGGCCTGCTGCTGAACCTGATGCCCTGCGTGCTGCCGGTGATCAGCCTGAAACTGAGCGGCTTCGTGGCCGTGGCGGGGATTGGCGGCGACGATGAGCGCAAGGCGCATTTTCGCGAACACAACCTGTTGTTCGCGGCCGGGATCATGGCGTGGTTCCTGCTGCTGGCGTTCATCCTGGGCGGGGCTGGCCTGGCCTGGGGCCAGCTGTTCCAGCGGCCCGGCGTGGTCATGGGGCTGCTGGTGGTGGTCTTTGGCCTGGGCCTCAGCATGTTCGGGCTGTTCACCCTGCCCGTGCTGGACCTGAAGGCCGTGGCGGCCACCGGGACTACCGGATCGGGCCGGGCGCAGCCGTTCTTCACCGGACTGGTGGCCACGCTGCTGGCCACCCCGTGCAGCGGCCCGCTGCTGGGCGGCGTGCTGGGCTGGGCCTTTCAGCAGCCGCCGGAGATCATGGCCTTCGTTTTCACCTCGGTGGGGCTGGGCATGGCCCTGCCGTACCTGGTGCTGGCGGCCCGGCCCGGCCTGGTGCGCCATTTCCCCAGGCCAGGCGCGTGGACCGGCACGCTGGAGCAACTTGTAGGCTTCTTCCTGATGGGCACCGCGCTGTACCTGCTGACCATCCTGCCCGATGCATGGATGATGCCCGCGCTGGTCTCCCTGCTGGCAGTGGCCTTTGCCGCGTGGATGTGGGGGCGCTGGGGCGGGCTGGACGCTTCGCCGCGCCGCCGGACAGCGGTGCGCTTCGCCGCGTCGGCGCTGGTGGCGGCGACGGTGTGGCTGGCCTTCGCGCCGTCGGCTCCGTCCGCCCGGTGGGAACCCTTCGAGCCCGCCGGGTTCCGTGACATGCTGGGGCGCGAGATGCTCATCGTGGACTTCACCGCCGACTGGTGCCCCAACTGCAAGCTGCTGGAGCAGACCACCCTGTCCGATGCCGCGGTGTCCGAGTGGGCGCAGCGCTACGGCGCGCGGCTGGTGCGGGTGGACATGACGGCGGAATCGCCCGAGGCCCAGGCCCTGCTGCGCTCGCTGGGCAGCAGCAGCATTCCCGTGGTGGCGCTGTTCCCCAAGGGGATATTGTCCGCCTCTCCGGTGGTGCTGCGCGACCTGTTCACCTCCGGGCAGATGGAGCAGGCCCTGCTGGAGGCATTCGGCAAACCCAGACAGGAATGGAAGGACTAGCGGCGGGCGGCCCGCTGCATGAATGCGATGCGCCGTCCGGGCAATGCCCGGACGGCGCTTTTGTCGTCGTGCCACGAAGGTGAAGGCGCGGTGGCACGGGAGTGGGCGGGCTGCGGGTGTACCCCCGTTGTGCCGCCGACGTTGGCCAGCGGGACTAATCGCGCACGAAGGTGCGGTACATCAGCGACATGCCCAGCATGTTGGCGGCCGACTGTACGGCGTCCACGATGTCCGATTCGCGCCAGCCCAGTTCCACCAGCGCGTCGATGTCCGCGCGGGTGACCGCGCCCGGTGCGTTCACGGCCTTGGTCACGAAGGCCAGCACGGCTGCTTCGCTTTCGTCCAGCGGGGTTTCCACTGGCTTGCAGGACAGGTTGGCGATGTCCCCCTCGCTCATGCCCTGGGCGCGCAGCAGGTCGTGGTTGAATACGGCGCATGGGGCGTAGGCGAACTTCTCCGAGGCCACGTAGCGGATGGCCGCCAGCAGCGGCGGCGTCAGCCGATCGTGGTGGCGGAAATAGCGGATCATGTTGGCCTGGCGCTCCATCAGGCCGGGGGTTGCGCTCAAGAGGCGCATGGGCACGGGAATGTCGATCTGCGCGGGAACCAGGGCGTAGGTGTCGGCCACGATGCCTTCGGCCTTGTCGCGCTCCACGGTGTTCACGAGGTACATGGGGGCTCCTTGTCTGACGGTTGGCTTGTAGTAGACCGGTCGCCTATTGAGATGGCCGGATGTTCCTGTGCTTGATCGAGCGGATTCACGGGGTGCGGGAGCGGGAGAGGACGCTAGGCGCCCGTTGCGGTGGGCGCGCCCGCCGTTTCCGCCGCTTCTGGCGGTTGTGCGGCCAGGATGCGGGCGAAGAGCATCTTTTCCAGGCGCAGCAGAGGCTGGGCGTTCTTTTCCGCCTTCATGCGCAGGATGGCCCCTTCCCAGGCGTCCATGATGAAGGCGGCGGCCTCGTAGGGTTCCACGCCGGGCGCCAGTTCACCGCGCGCGGCGGCCTCGTTCAGGATGTCGCCCATGGCCCTGGACAGTCCGTCGAGCACCCCGCGCAACTTTTCGCACATGGCGGGGGAAAGGTCGCACATTTCCTGCGCCAGGTTGCCGAAGGGGCAGCCGCGCTCGTAGTCCCATTCCTCGTAGCGGCGACGGGCCAACTCGAAGAAGGTGCGCAACCGGTCCAGCGGCGGCACGGAGGCGTCGCGCAGCACCTGGGCCAGGGCCGGGGTGCGCACCTCGCGGTAATGGTCGATGAGCGCAAGCCCGAACTCTTCCTTGCTGGGGAAATAGAAATAGAACGAGCCCTTGGGAACGCCGGCAAGGTCGAGGATCTCCTTGATGCCGGTGTTGTTGAACCCCTTGCGGTGAACCAGTTCGGCCCCGGCGTCGAGGATGGCACGGCGTGCGTCGCGTTTCATGGGGCAACTAATAGACCAGTCGTCTATGTCGGTCAAGCACGCACGGCAAAAAGGCCGCCTTCGTCGGTGCGAAAGCGGCCTTTCGTAATTCTGCCAGCCTGTTGTGGCATGCGGAATCGGGGCGGACGCTACACGCACACCATGTCGAACGCTGTGCCGGTGAGCGGGCGGCCGCCCGTGGGGGTGACCTCGAAGGTGTTTTCCACTCCCACCATGCCCAGGCCGGGAATGCCCATCTTGGGTTCCAGCGCCAGGGTCATGCCTTCCTCCAGCGGTTCGTCGAAGCGGTGCGCGATGACCGGGTACTCGTCGATGGTCAGGCCGATGCCGTGCCCCAGGAACTGCACCTTGTTGGAACCCAGCCCCATGAACCCTTCGGAAAGGCCCGCGCGTTCCACGATATCCAGCGTGGATCGCCAGATGTCCGAAGGTATCTCGCCGGGGCGCAGCCGTTCCGCCGCGCGGGCCTGCACCTCGATGCACAGGTCGTGGGCGCGGCGCACCGGGTCGGGGATGGAGGCGGCGTTGCCCGCCCAGTACAGTTGCGTCTTGTCGGTGTGGTAGCCTTCCAGGCAGAAGCCGATGTCCAGCGCCAGCGGCGTGCCATGCCGCCACACCGAGCCCGCGTACCCCATGAACGGGATGGCCGGGTGCTCGCCCTTGAGCCCCAGCGGGCCGTTGAAATGGCTGGGGTAGTTGCCGTTGTCCCCGGCGGCGATGTGCCCCAGAAAGCATTCCTCGCCCGGCGCGCCCATGCGCATCAGGCCGCCATGCCCCCGGCTGAAGAACACCTGCCACGCCAGGTGCGAAATCTCGCGCTCGGTCATGCCAGGGCGCATCAGGCCGGGCAGCACGTCATGCAGGCATTCGTGGTGGCGGGCCCCGGCCAGGCGCAGCTTGACCAGTTCCCATGGGGTCTTGCGGGCGCGGGCGCGGGTAAGTACCGCGTCGCCGGGCATGAAGGCCACGTCCGCCAGGCGCTGCTGCATCATGGTGGCCAGCGACCACGGCAGGCCGGACATTTCCGCCGCCACCACCGGGGCCAGGGGGCTGCCCGCGTTGGCGCACAGGCCGGGCAGGTCGCCGTAGGAGCGGAAGGACACGATGTTGTCCAGCGGGCTTTCCAGCCGGGCGCGTTCCTCGCCCTTGCGCACCAGCAGCACGGGTTCACCTTCGCGCGGCAGCCACACTACGCCGTTGCCCGCCGTGCCGGTAAGGTAGTAGATGGCCACGCGCGAAAAGGCCATCAGCCCGCCTGCCTCTGGGGCCAGCGCGGCGAGGATGTCGCGCAGGCGGGACTGGCGCAGCCGGGCTTCTTCGGCGGGCAGGCGTTCGGCGGCGGTGAACGGGCGGGGCGCTAGGGCGTGCGAAGCGTGGGCGTGGGACATGGGCGCGGCGACTCCTTTGCGGCTGCGGTTCCGGCGATGGGGCACAGGGTAGGCCAAGGGGCGGCGAGGCGCAACCGTGCCCCAGTCGGACCGCGAACCCGGTCCTGCCGCTTCGGCCACGCATGTCCGACCCGGCGGATGCAGCGTCCGGGCGCGGCGATTGCGCTTGGCGGCAAGGCCGGGTAGAGGAGATGTTTCCGGATTGTTGCTCGCGGTCGGCAACGGCAACGCGACCGCAGAAAGGGCCAGGGACGCGCGCATCCCCTTGCGGGGCGCGCATCGCGGGTTCGGCGCATATCATGGTTCCAGAGGTACAGGATGCTGCTCGACGCAACGCTTCGCACCATACTGCGCGAATCGCGCACCATCGCCGTCATCGGCGCCAAGGACAAGCCCGGCCAGCCCGTGGACATGGTGGGCCGCTATCTTATTGAGGCCGGATACGACGTGCGCCCGGTGCACCCGGTGCGCCGCACCGTGTGGGGCATGCAGGCCTATCCCGCCATCGGCGACGTGCCGGTGGACGTGGACATAGTCAACGTGTTCCGCGCGCCGGAACACTGCCCGGCCCATGCTGTGGAAGTGCTGGCCCTGCCGCGCCTGCCGCGTCTGTTCTGGATGCAGTCTGGCATCACCAGCCCCGAGGCGGGGCGAATGCTGTTCGAGCGCGGCGTGGCCGTGGTGGAGGACCTGTGCCTGATGGTGGAGCATCGGCGGCTGATGGCCGGGGGGCTGCTGTGAGCGTCAACGATTCTGCATCTTCCGCCCCGTGGGACGCGGCCTTCGACTGCCGCATGTGCGGCCAGTGTTGCCAGGGCGAGGGCGGCATCGTGGTCAGCCCCACTGATCTTGCGCGCATCTGCGCCTTTCTGGGCATGACGCCGGAAGCCTTCGAGGCCGCCTACGGCGAACGCCGCAACGGCAAGCTGAAGGTGCGCACCGGGCAGGACGGCAACTGCGTGTTCTTCGCCGTGGGACGCGGCTGCACCGTGCACGAGGGCAAACCGGACATCTGCCGGGCCTGGCCGTTCTTTCGCGGCAACCTGGTGGACGCCGACAGCCTGGCCATGGCCAAGGAATACTGCCCCGGCATCCGGTCCGACGTGCGCCACGCGGAATTCGCCGCCGCCGGGCGGGCCTATCTTGCCGAACGGGGCCTGCTGGCCTGCGATTGCACGTGCGAGGCCAACGCCCTGGTGCTGGACAGGCACAAGGACGGCGGCAAGTAGCCGGCCAACCGGTCGACCGGCCGACCGGCCAAGCGGCCCAGGGGACGCGGCAACGGTAAGGTTTTTCGCCAAAACAGCCGAAAGGGCTGCGGGCAGGGCAAATGCAGGCGCGGAGGTCGCGTGACGCTGAGGGAATGCTACCGGATACTGCAGGTCGGCAACGGCGCGTCGCTTGACGAGGTCAAGAAGGCGTACCGCAAGCTGGCGTTCGAACTGCATCCGGACCTGAACCCCGGCAGGCCCGAGGCGGCCCGCCGTTTCCAGCGCCTGAACGAGGCCTACGTGCTGCTTTCGCGCACGCTGGACACGGCCGGTTCTGGCGGCAACGGCAGCGGCGCGGCCGAACGTGAAACGGCCGAACGCGAGGCCGCCCGCGCCTACGAGCAGGCCCGCCAGCGCTTCGGTGACATGGGAACCGGGGGAGCCGGAGCGTCGGCGTCATCCGCATCGGCGGGAACGTCGGCGGGGGCATCAGCGGGGGCAGCGGGCCGCGCATCCTCCGCGCGGGCGGCCAGCGGAGCCGACCGCAACCGGCGCAAGGCCGAGGCCACCTACCAGGCCGGGCAGGACGAGGTGTTGCAGGACATCCTGCGCGACCCCTTCGCCCGGCGGGTGTTCGAAGACATCTACAGCCAGATCCGCCGCGACGGCGGCGGGCTGGCGGCGCGCCCGCCCAAGAAGCGCAAGCTCAGCCTGGAATGGGGCGGCAAGGCCCTGACGGTGGATCTCACCCACGGCATCGGCGGGGCGGTGAAGGGCTGGCTGCGCCGCCAGATCGACGACGAGCAGACGGTGTACCTGCCCGCGCTCAGCATCGTGCCGGGGGCGCGGCTGCGCTTGCAGGTGACCCAGGGCCTGTCCGGCGAGGTACGCACCGTGGAGGTGACCCTGCCGCAGGACTACGTGGTGGGCCGGCCCATCCGGCTCAAGGGACTGGGCAAGCGCATCGGCCCGTGGCAGGGCGACCTGTATTTGCGCATTCTCGCCAAGGTACTGTAGAGGGTGTTTCCAAATTGGCCTTTCGCCCGTTGGCGTCCGACCCGAAGGGCGCGAAGCGTGGCCGTTGGGCGAGCTTGCGAGCCCTACGGACATCGTGCGCAGAGCGGTCAAACTTCGCCTGCCATTTTGCTCGAATACAGCAAGAGTACGCTCTGCGGTCGCCATCCGTAAGACTCGCAAACTCGCCTAACGGCTGCCGCACTCCCTCATGGCAGGCTTGTTTTCCTTGCCCACGAATGAAAATCCTAATTTGGAAAAACCCTCCAGCGGACCGGCGCCCCCCCCGTTTTCGCTCTGCGAGTTTCCTTGCGGGCCAATGCCCGCGCGTGAGGCCGGTGGCTCAACCGGCCTCTTCCATTTTCGCCCCGTCTGCTCCATCCGCGCCAACGGCCGCGCGGGACACGCCCGCGTCGCCCGCCCGCGCACCGTCCAGCACCACGCAGAACACCGCCGCGATGACCAGCCCGGCCCCCAGCCAGCCCGAGGGCGGGAACAGTTCGTCCCATAGCCAGTAGGCCAGCAGGGCCGCCAGCACCGGCTCGAAGTTGGCCACCACGGCCACCCGGGTTGGGGAAAGGCGGCGCATGCCCTCGCAGTAGGCCATGTACGCGCCGTAGGTGGTCACCAGCCCCATGCCCAGCACCAGCAGCGCCCACGCCAGCGGCCCCTTGGGCACAAAGCTGACGAAGGGCAGCAGGGCCAGCGCCCCCACGGGCAGGCAGAACAGGTACAGGGTGACCGGAGAATGGCGGTGCAGAAAGTGGCGGCTGAACACGTAGTGCAGCGAATAGGTGAAGCCCGCCAGCAGGCCGTAGCCGATGCCCGCCGCGCTGGCACCGCCCTGCAACCCCCCGCCCGACCGGCAGATCAGGAAGGCCCCGGCCATGGCCAGGCCCAGGGCCGCCAGCTTGGCGCGGGTCAGCGGTTCAGCGAAGCACAGCCGCGAAAGCAGCGCCACCCACGCCGGGGCGGTGTACAGCAGGATGGAGGCCAACGCCGCCCCGCCTTCGCGCACGGCCAGCTGGTACGACCCGAAAAACAGCGCCACGCCCACCAGCCCGAAGGCGGCGAAGGTTGCCGCGTCGCGCGCCGGGGCGCGCCACAGCCCGTGCCGGGCCGCGTGCAGACCGAAGAACAGCGCGCCGAAGGTGGCGCGCCAGAAGGCGATTTCCAGCGGGGTAACCCCTTCGGCAAGGCAGTAGCGGGCCAGCGGGCCGATGAGCGCCCACAACCCGGCGGCAAGCAGCACGAAGCCGTATCCGGCCAGCGGCATGGCGTCCTCCCAATGTGTCGTACCGGTGTTGTGAACGATGGCGGGGGGGAAGGCAAGCCCGCACGGCACGCCCGCACGCCACACGCGGATGGCTGGGGACGGCACGTGCAGTGGCGCGTAATGTTTCCTTAACCTCGCGGCGGCTTCACAGTGGCCTCTCGGGATGGTACACAGGGCCGAGACATGCCCGCCGGCTGCTGGCAGGTGCGCCCGGTTGCACAGTCCATGTGGCGCGCCGTCCCGGCCTGCCCGGCCCCCTCTGGCCAGACACACCTTGAACGAACACGCCCGACCAACGGAGCCCGCGCCGCACGGCCCGCGCCCGCAGGAGGATGCCCGGATGGCCCCTGAAACGCCCGACCAGACCCCCGACCAGACCCCGGACCAGACTCCCAGCCGCGAACCTTCCAACTCCGCCAGTCACGGGAATTCCGACCGCTTCGAGAGCGGCCCCGCCCGGCGGGAAGGCAGCCTGCTGGACATGCCGAAACCGCCCAGGCGGCAGCGCAGCAAGCTGGTCTGGGTGTTCCTGCTGGCCGTCGTCATCGCGGGCGTGGCCCTGTGGGAACTGCGGGACCTGGTCCTGCGCGACGCCGTGCCCGATCGGCAGGCCAACATGACCGGCACCGACGCCGCCATCCTCGGTCCCAACGCCACCAACGGCACGCTGCCCTCCATGGTGCCCATGGACGGCGATGCGGCCGCCACCGCCCAGGCCAATGCCACGGCCGCTGCGCCGGGCCTCAACGCCACCAGCCCGGACGGGGCCTTCGCCCAGGACGACGCGGTGGTGCGTTTCGCCTTCGTGGAAGACGTGGCCAAGTGGCTGGTGGAAAGCTACTACCCCAAGGGGACGCACATGGAGGCGCGCGCCTCCGGCTGGGTTGCCCCCAGCCTGAAGTCGGCCAACATGCGCTACGGCGTGAGCATGACCGGCCTGTCGTGGTCCGGCGACGACCTGAACGCCGGGCGTTCCGGCGTGCTGGAGTACGCCTTCACCCCGGCCATGCTCGAAGCGCTGCAACGCCTGTACGCCGACCGGTTCATGCTGGCCATGGCCACCGAGGCGTCGGCCGCCAAAATTACCGACAAGGGCAAGGAACGCGCGCTGACCACCGCCGAGGTGGCGGAAATGTACAGCCTGTACGCCACCCGCCTGCGCGGCCTGGGCGGCGCCCTGCGCGAGATCGCGGGCATGCCCGACGCGGTGGTGCGGGTGAACGCGTGGCTTACGGCCCAGCACACCGCGCTGGAGGCCAACGCCAAGTATCAGGATGCCGTGTTCGGCTACGACACCGCGCGCGAGGGCAATTCCGCGCATCTGGCGGAGCAGGCCCGGCGCATCATGGAGATGACCGGCAAGGCGTACCAGCAGGCCATCATGGCCCGCGAGCGCGCCCGCGAAACCCTGGCCGAGGCCATCCGCCGCAACCCCGACGCCCGCAGGCTGGACGACGACACACTGGTCTACGCTGCCGGGTGGGTGTACCGCCGGGCCAACGGCAAGCCGGAGAAGATGGACGCCGTGCGCATGGCCGCCACGGTGCTGACGGACATGGCCGCCCGTTTCGACAGGGCGGCGCAGGCCGCGCGCCAGTAACGCTTCAGGGAGCATGACGAGATGAACGACGCCGCGGGGGGGCAACCCTTCGCGGCGTTTTCGTTGGGTGGGTCATGTGGTGGGGAAAGGGCGGAATCGGGGCGGGACCGGGCGGATTGGGCGGAACCGTGGGGAACGGGGCGGGCGGGACGCATCGGCTTCCACGGACGATCCGGCGTGCCCGTTGCCTTTCGTCCCCGTATTGTTCCCGGACTGTCAGAACCGTCAAAACCGTCAGAACTGGCAGAACTAGCAGCGCTGGCAGGGTTGGCAGAACCGTCAGAACTGGCGGTCCAGCAGGAGATGCGAAAAATACCCAAGCACGGCGGCAAGGTACCACGGCGCGGCGGATTGCCAGGCCCAGCCGTACAGCAGCACCGGGGCCAGCAGCAGCGGCAGCGGCACAAGCAGCATGGCCCACCAGGTGTGGGTCCACCCCCGGTGGCCGTCGATGGCGGGCAGCATGGCCAGCAGCCCCAGCAGGGCAGCCCACTGATAGTGCCGGGTGGCGATGAGCGCCGCGTCGGCCAGCACCAGCAGGCCATAGAACCAGGAGCGCCCGCGCGAGTGGGTGTCCACGTCCGGGGCCAGGGCAAAGGCGGTGGCCACGGCCAGTTGGGCGGCCTGGGTGGGCAGGCCGGGCGCATGCACGCGCAGGGTCTGCGCGGCGAACAGGGCTCCGGCGGCCAGCACGGCGCCGCCGATGATATGGGTGCGGTATCCGGGCATTGGTGATGTGGGTTGGGGTGGGGGAACGCGGATGGGAACGTGCGGCGCGGGCCGTGGGCCGTGGCTCCACACTGCGCGCCGGGCGACCATATGCCACCCCCCGCCCGCCGGGCAAGCGGGGCGCGCTGGCTAGGCCGGGGCGGCCCATGCTACATGGGGGTGGCTGCGTGAGGGGGCTGCATGGGCTGCCCGTGCCGCCCGCCCGCGTGCCCCTTCGCCCCGTTCGCCCCTTTCGTCCTGTCCCGCCGTCCGGCACAGTCCCTGTCACCGCCAACCGTGGAATCCGCCATGTCCGAAGCATCGCCCGCCGACGCATTCTCCTCCCCCGGCCAGCAGGCCGCCGCAGCCGTCCGCACCATCCTGTTCACCGGCGGCTGCCGCAGCGGCAAGAGCGGGCTGGCCCAGCGCTGGGTGGAATCGCTGGGGGCGACGCGGGTGTACATCGCCACCGGGGCCGCCCGCGACGCGGAGATGGCCGAGCGGGTGCGGCGGCATCAGGCCGCGCGCGGCGCTGGCTGGCGCACGGTGGAAGAACCGCTGGACGTGTGCGCGGCCTTGCGCGGGTGCATGGGGCCGGGCGCGGGCGAACCCGCCGCGCAACCCCGTCCCCATGGCGTGCTGCTGGACTGCGTCACCCTGTGGCTGACCAACCGCATGCTGGCCGACCATGACGACGTGGCCATCCTGCGCGGGGTGGAAGATTTGGCCGCGCTGCTGCGCACGGCCGCCGTGCCCGTGGCCGTGGTGACCAACGAAGTGGGCTGGGGCGTGGTGCCGGAAACGCCGCTGGGCCGCCGCTTTCGCGATCTGTCCGGCGAGGCCAACCAACTGCTGGCGTCGGCCTGCACCGACGTGATCCTGGCCGTCAGCGGGCAGCCGCTGGCCGTGAAGGGCAGGGTGCCCGCCGTCTGCGCGGGGTAGGGGCTGGACCCCGGCCCGCCGCTGGAGTAGAAGCCGCATGTGCCGCCCGTGCGGTTTCAACCCCTGAACAGGAAATTCACATGCTCAAATATTTCCGCAGCCTGATTTCTCTCTGCCTTGCATTGGCCGTGGCCCTGCTGCTGGCCGCCCCCGCCCTTGCCGCTGGCGAGGAAACCCCGGAAGCCGCCCTGCGTCAGGTGCAGACCGCCATAGACACCCATGATGCCGCCCTGCTGGAAAAGTACGTGGACGTGGGCCGCATCACCCAGCGCGGCGTGGACGCCTTCATGGCCGACCTGGTGTCGCGCCCGCCCAAGGCCCTTTCCGGCAGCGGCGAAACCCTGCCCCTGCTGGCCATGCTGTCCAGCGCGGTGCAGTCGGGCGCGCAGTCGCAGACCGCCCAGACCGTGAAGATGCTGGTGGCCGAAGAAACCCGCAAGTTCGTGGTGTGGGGCGTGTCGTCCGGCAACTTTTCCGGCAAGCCGGTGAAGAAGGAACGCCAGGCCTCCGACGGTGGCCTGTTCTCGCCCCTGTTCTCCGACGCCTCCGTGGGCCGCAAGGAACTGCGCGGCGTGAAGTCCGTGACCCGCGACGGCGACAAGGCCGCCGCCTCGGTGGTGCTGTTCGACCACGGCAGCGAGCGCTCCTACCCCGTGGACCTGGCCCTGACCAGGCGCGAGGCGGGCAACTGGCAGGTCACCGACGTGACCAACGCCGCCGCGCTCATTGCCGCCATCCGCAAGGAAGCGGAAAACCGGTAGGACTTCGGCCCGCCCCGGTCCGGCTTGCCGGGGGGCGGCGGTCTGCCGGTGCCCCCGCTGCGGGCAGCCGGAACCACGCAGCCCCTTTCGCCCCTTTCGTCCCTTCCGTACTATCGGGCCGCATGCGATGATCGCGTGCGGCCCTTTGCGTTGCAGCGCCTTGCGAAAGTGCGCACTGCACGAGACGCAAGCGCCGCCAGATCGTCACGCATGCGTCACGGGCATGGGCGACATGGTGGACACTCGCACCGCCCGGCAATCCGCCGCCCGCGCCCCCACTCCCCGGAGGGGGAATGCGCCCGGCCCGCCCGGCGGCCCCACCTTGTCCCACCATGCAGGAGGTCCGGCTCATGAACTGTTCCCGTTGGCATCACGCGGCACGGGCGGCCATCGCCCTGTTCGCCATTCTGCTGTGCTGCACCGTGGGCGTCGCCCATGCGAAGCAGGCGGCGCAGGCCAAATACGTCATCCTGCTCATCGGCGACGGCATGGGCATGGCCCAGCGCAATGCTGCCGAACTGTATCTGGCCGCGCAGAAGGGCGACGCCACCCCCGGCATCGTCAAGCTGAACATGAGCCAGCTGCCCGTGCAGGGGGCCACAACCACCTATTCCATCGATTCACTGATCACCGACTCCGCCGCCGCCGGGACGGCCATGGCCTGTGGGGTGAAGACCTCCAACC
Source organism: Nitratidesulfovibrio sp. HK-II (assembly GCF_003402415.2). NCBI lineage: Bacteria > Pseudomonadati > Thermodesulfobacteriota > Desulfovibrionia > Desulfovibrionales > Desulfovibrionaceae > Nitratidesulfovibrio > Nitratidesulfovibrio sp. HK-II. The sequence continues at coordinate 2,687,102 of NZ_AP036014.1, read as the reverse complement.
GGGGCCTTGGCGTGGACGGCAAGAACGTGCCCGTCACCTCCATTGCCGAAATGGCGCGCGACAAGGGCATGAAGGTGGGCATCGTCTCCACCGTCTCGCTGGACCACGCCACCCCCGGCGCGTTCTATGCCCATCAGCCCAGCCGCAAGAACTACTACGAGATCGGGCTGGAACTGGCCGCCAGCCGCATGGACTACTTCGCGGGCGGCGGCTTTCTGGACCCGGCGGGCAAGAAGTCGAAGATGGAAGGCGAAAAGCGCAACGTGGTGGACGCCATCCGCGCTGGCGGCTTTCGCTACGTCAACGACGCCGCGGAATACCGCGCCCTGAAGCCCGGCAAGGAGCGCGTGGTGTTCGTGAACCCGCGCCTGCAGGACGAGCAGGCCATGCCCTACGCCATGGATGCCGCGCCCGGCGACGTGAGCCTTGCCGAGATGACCCGCAAGGGGCTGGAGCTGCTGGACAACCCCAAGGGCTTCTTCATGATGGTGGAAGGCGGCAAGGTGGACTGGGCCTGCCACGCCAACGACGCCGTCAGCTCCATCACCGACGTGCTGGCCTTCGACGCGGCCGTGGCGGAGGCCATGCAGTTTCAGCGCAAGCACCCGGCCGACACTCTGGTTATCGTCACCGGCGACCACGAGACCGGCGGCATGTCCATCGGGTTTGCGGGCACCAAGTATGATTCGTACCACACCCGCCTGAAGCACCAGAAGATTTCGTACGTGGCCTTCGACGAGAAGTTCGCCGCCTTCCGCAAGGCCAATCCGCAGGCCAGGTTCGAGGACGTGCTGCCCATGGTGCGCGAAAACTTCGGCCTGGCCGTGCTGTCCGACGCCGAGCGTGCCGCCCTGCCCAAGGAGGGCGACGCGGCGGGCATGGTGCTGAAGGACTTCGAGGTGGCGGAACTGCGCGCCGCCTTCGACCGCAGCATGAAGGGCGGCGACCGCAAGGACCTTTCGGAGCAGGACTACCTGCTCTACGGCGAGTACGAGCCGTTCACCGTCACCATTACCCACCTGCTGAACCAGAAATCGGGCATTTCGTGGACGACCTACTCGCACACCGGCGTGCCGGTGCTGACATCCGCCGGTGGGGTGGGCGCGGAGCGCTTTGGCGGGTTCTACGACAACACCGACATCTTCACCCGCATGGCCGAAACCATGGGCCTGAAGGGTGCCGCGAAGGCTGGCGGCAAGCCCGCCGACAGGGCGGATGCGGGCAGTGCCGTGACCGGCCCGGTTGCCGGGCAGGCCGCCAGTCTGCCTGCCGGGCAGCCCGGGCAGGCCGTGGCCGCCAACTAGGCCGGACCGGGCCGGACCGGGCCGGTTGGGCAGACCGGCAAGGACGACCACACTGCGGGCCGGGCGGCGGGGCAATCCCGTGGTCCGGCCCGTTCCCGCATGGGCGGCAGACCGATAGGCGGCGGGGCGCGATGCGCCATCCCGGAGCACTGCGAAGGGCGCGGTGCACCACCACGCAGGAGAGCACATGACCACCGGACTTGAAGGAACGGCGAACGGCACTGTGGGAGCGGGCGATGCAAGAGGGGCCGAAGCGCCGGGCGCGCCGGACTCGGGACAGGCTTTGGCAACTGTGGTGGCCCCGGCGACTGCCGTCCCGGCGGGGGCAGGTTCGGCGTCTGCCGGATCGCAGTCAGCCGCCCCGCCGTACCTGCACATCCCCCTGCGCTCCACCCGGCGCGATACCCTGCTGTGCGTGGTGCTGGCCCTGGCCTGCCTTGCGCTCTACCTGCTGCCCACCGGCTTCGAGAACCGCCTGCCGGACAATGCGGTGCGCTGCCGGGCCACGGTGGTGTCCGTGGACAATGACCGGGTGCATCAGTACGGCATTGTCCGCATGGGCACCCAGTACGTGACCCTGCGCGCGCTGGACGGTCCCTACGCCGGGCAGACGTGGCAGGCGGGCAACGAACTGGTGGGCAAGATGGAGTTGGACAAGGTGTTTGCCCCCGGCGACACGGCCCTGCTGGTGCTTACCCTGCGCGACGGCAAGGTGGCCGACGCCGTGGCCCAGGACCACTACCGTCTGCACACGCAGGCTCTGGCTTTCGGGGTGTTCGCCCTGCTGCTGGTGGCGTTTGCCGGGCCCACCGGGGTGAAGGCGCTGCTGTCCTTCGTGTTTTCCGCGCTGATGATCTGGAAGGTGCTGGTGCCCGCGCTGCTGCGCGACGTGGATCCCATCCTGCTGGGGCTGGGCGTGACCACGGCCATCACCGCCGCCACCATCCTGCTGGTGGGCGGCATGAATCGGCGCGGGCTGGCCGCGTGGCTGGGCACCCTGCTGGGCATTGCCGCCACCTGCGGTCTGGCGCTGGCCTTCGCCGGGCCGTTCCAGTTGCACGGCGCGGTGCGCCCCTATGCGGAAACGGTGCTCTATTCCGGCTACCCGCACCTGCACATGACGCGCATCTTTCTGGCCAGCATCTTCATGGCCTCGTCCGGGGCGCTGATGGACCTTGCCATGGACGTGGCCGCCAGCATGGCCGAACTGGTGGCCCAGAACCCCGGCATCTCGCGCCGGGCAGCGCTGGCATCCGGTCTGCGGGTGGGCCGGGCCGTGGTGGGCACCATGACCACCACGCTGTTGCTGGCCTATTCCGGCGGGTACATCGCCACGCTGATGCTGTTCATGGCGCAGGGCATTCCTCTGGAAAACGCCCTGAACCTGCCCTTTGTGGCGGCGGAGGTCATGAATACCCTGGTGGGCAGCATCGGCTTGGTCACCGTGGCCCCGTTCACCGCGCTGACGGGGACGTGGTTGCTGGTGATGAGGTGAGCAATGTTAGCTACTTGTAGAAGTTTGTAGCGATGGGTAACTGTGTTGGTGCGGATAATGTGCCGTTGGCTGCTTTCGTTAAAAGATATATCCATCTTTCTATGAAATCATCTGTATGATCAAAGTCTATTGGGGTGGGTCCAAAGGCAGGGGAGTATATGTGCGTTGTTGTTTTTGATAGTGCAAGATGTATGTCATTTATTTGGTGTTCATCTAAGGGGAATGGTTCATAAGATGTTTTTCTTTGCATAAAAGAGAAGAAGTTTATTTCATGGGCTCTATACTCATCGTTGTGTGCTGATGCATAGATAATATTAGATCCAAACTGGTACTTGCTCATGCCTTGGTGTATATATAATTTTGATACATTTATAATTTTGTATTCCGAATGGCTGGGTATTGGCTGGGGTAGAGCGGTGCGGGCAATCTCGAATTGAATTTTTGCTTGTCCGAGATATAGCTCGTGTGCGTGTATGTTGTGTGTGGAATTTGGGGCATGTTCTTGGATTGTTGAAAAGAGTTGTGCGATTATTTCCGTAATGATTTGCCTTGATTCTATGTGTAGGTTGTTGATGTGTGAAATTCTTCGTTGTTCTTCTTGGCGTTGTGCTTCTTTTTGTGCTTCAATGGACGCGATTTGAGCACTAACTTGTGAGAGCGCGTTGAAGTGAGTATGCTCAGTGTCGCCTAGTGTGGCAGACTTAAAGGCGTTAATGCATATTTTGATGCTTGGTCTTACTTCGGGGGCTTTGCGGAGACACGAGTAGATGACAGATTTTGCTCTAGGGTGGCATTGGATGATGTCGGGGGGCACGGTATTAATATGTTGTTGGTAGTAGTCCTCTGTTGATGGCCCTGAAAAAGGGGGAGAGCCTGTGAGTAGGGTGAAAGCTATGCAACCTATAGCATAAATATCTGTTTTTTGTGTTGGATGTTCAAAATTCCACTGTTCTGGTGAAGCGTATGGTGGGGTAAGAGCATCACGTAATGTTTTTTTTGATGTTGCTTCTTCCACGAATTTTGCTATCCCGAAGTCTGATATTTTCCATGTGTGATCGTGGAATAGTATGTTCTCAGGTTTTAAATCTCTATGCGAAATGTTTGCAACTTCTTGAAGTCCGTTGCAAATAGCTATGAGAATATTAAAAGCCTCTTTTTGTTCTATTTTATTTTTGAAAATGTGGTCGGCCAAGCTGAACTCAGCTTTTGGCATTATAATGAAGTAATGTTCGGTTTCTTGATCTAGCCCAGAGTCCATTGCGTTTAGTACGTTTTGGTATGAGTTGCCTTTTAGTTCATTTGCGATGCGTGCCTCGCGGTATGCGGCGAATTTCGCATCGATGTGGAGTTTTTTTACAGCAACAACGTCGCCTTCTGCTGAATATCCCTCAAATACTTTTCCAAATCCTCCTGAACTTCCGAGCTGTTTGGTTGGGTCATAAAGCCACTGTCTGTCATCCAGAGCTATTTTTATGAGTTCTTTATTCATAGGTGTTTTGGGGGTTGTTGTTTTTTTTTAACGTTGAATCGATATGGCTAGAAAATGCAAGAAAAAAGGCTCCGGCATATGCCGAAGCCCTTTTCATTCTGGTACCGGGAGCGAGACTCGAACTCGCAAGGTGTTGCCACCGGCGGATTTTGAGTCCGCTGCGTCTACCAATTCCACCATCCCGGCAGGTGTAGGGAAAGGGCTATGGCACAGCGGGCATGGTCCGGTCAAGGGCTGGGTTGCACTGCGGGCCATAAGGGAGCCAGTTGGCGGCTCTCGGAACGGGCCGGATGGCCAATCGCGCAGGCCGAAATTTCATCCCCCCCGTCCGCTACTTCCCGCCCCGCGCTGCTTCCCTACTGGCCCTACTGGCCCTACTTTCCGTCGACGGGCTGCACCACCTTGGAAAAGGCGCTGCCGTTCCAGCGGTACAGCACCCTGTGGTCAAACTTCACCTGCGCAAGACCGGTGGCTGTCCACAGCAGGGCGCGTGCTTCCATGTCGTCCTGGCCAAGGCAGAGCATGACCGACGGGCTCATGCCCGTGGGCAGCTTGTACCCGGCGGCGAAGAATTCGGCGATGCCCGGCTCGTCCGGCGCGGCGACGGGGGCTAGGCGGCCGTCGGCCTTGCGGCGCCACAGTTCCAGCGCGCAGGCCTCGCCGTTCTGCACGCCCATGGCGGCCAGGGTGTCGCCGTTGTCGGCGCGGAACACCCGCACGGAAACCCGCGTGTCCAAGAGCGGCAGCGCTCCCACCACGAAGTGTTCCGGGGTGCTTTCGATGACCGCCCAGAAATCGGTTTCGCCCTCGTCGGCCAGTTGCTGCTTTTCCTCTTCGGTCAGCCCTTCGGCCGTGTTCTCGAAGATGGTGGCGGGCAGCATGCGGAACATGTCCAGCGCGGTAATCTGCCCCCCGGCCGCGTGGGCCGTCGCCGCGCAGGTGGTCGCCGCCAGCGCCAGTGTCGCCGTCAGCGTGACCAGCAGGGCGGCAACGCGCAGAATGCGATACATGGTGAACTCCTTCCTTCTTTCGCTCGCCGTGGCCGGGCCGCCATGGCGCACTCATGATACGCGGGCCACGGGGCAGTGTCCATTTGCAGGGTGCCAGAACGGTGGGGAATTTTCGTGAGCGGGGTCACGCTTTGCGGGAATGGACAGTTGCCGCCGCGCCGCGAACGGCGAGAAGCGCAACGCCCATTCTCCTGAAACATTGTGGCGCGCGCCCGCGCGGGGTGGGGCGGCCACTGCGACATGGCAGGTAAAGCCGCTTCCAAGTCCCCGTCGTTTCCGGTATTACGGTGCTCCAACAAACGGAGCATATCGTGAATCTTCCCGTCGGTTCCTTCATCAACATGGCCGCCGTCATCGGCGGCGGCGCGCTGGGCATGCTGCTGGGCGCGCGCCTGCCCGACCGGGTGCGGGCCATCGTGTTTCAGGGGCTTGGGCTGTGCACCATGGTCATCGGCATGCAGATGGCCTTCAAGACGGCCAACCCGCTGATCATGATCTTCAGCATTCTCAGCGGGGCCATCATCGGCGAACTGCTGCGGCTTGAAGACGCCTTCGCCCGCGCGGGCGAGGCCCTGAAGGCAAAGCTGCGCTCCGGCAACCCGCGCTTCACCGACGGTTTCGTCACCGCCACGCTGCTGTTCTGCATCGGGTCCATGGCCATTCTGGGGCCGTTCGACGAAGGGCTGCGCGGCGACCGCACCATCGTGCTCACCAAGTCGATTCTCGACTGCTTCGCAGCCATTGCCCTGGCCTCGGCCTACGGGGTGGGGGTGCTGTTCTCCGCGCTGCCGCTGTTCGCCTATCAGGGCGGGCTGACCATGTTCGCCGGGGTGCTCCAGCCGCTGCTGGGACCGGCGGTGATGAATGAACTGACCGCCACCGGCGGGCTGATGGTCATCGGCATCGGCATCAACCTGCTGGAGCTGAAGCGCATCCCGCTGGCCAACATGCTGCCCGCGCTGCTCACGGCGGTGCTGCTGGCCTCGTTCTTCGGGTAGCGCGGCGGCGGGGCGGGGGCGGGTTTGTGCCCGGCCCGGCCGACATGCGCCATCCCCGCGCGGTTTTGTGGCAAGCGCCACGCATTTTTCCGGCGCGTTCGTGCCCCGGCAACGCCGGGCGCAGGGCGCGCCGGACGCCGTTTGGCGCGGGCGCGTGGCGGCGTGGCGGCCACCCGTCACGGCATGGCGGCCGGACCATCTTGCTCCGGGTACTTGCCCCGCGCGCCGGATGTCGTATCTTACCCCCTGTTGCGGAATGTCGCGTCCTGTCACGTAAGGTCGCGTAAGGTCGCGACGATGAACCCGGAAGCATCGCGCCAGCACACGCTGGCCGTGTCGGTTCGCGCACGCCCGTGCCGCGCGCGCCGCGCCCCGTGCACGCGCATTTTCCGCCGCGCCCACGCACACCACCCCAACCCGCGCGTACCCGCACGACACTTCGGCGGCCCCGTCCGCCCGCCCCATACGAGACCCACCGCATGAGCAAGCCCTGCATTCACATCGAGGGAGCGCGCCAGCACAACCTCAAGAACGTCACCCTCGACATCCCCCGCGACGAACTGGTGGTGGTCTGCGGCCCCTCCGGCTCGGGCAAGTCCACCCTGGCCTTCGACATCGTCTACGCGGAGGGCCAGCGCCGCTACGTGGAATCGCTGTCGGCCTACGCCCGCCAGTTCCTGCCCCAGATGGACAAGCCGGAGGTGGAGAAGATCGAGGGGCTGTCCCCGGCCATCTCGCTGGAACAGCAGACGGCCACGCGCAACCCGCGCTCCACCGTGGGCACCGTGACCGAGGTGTACGACTTTCTGCGCGTGTTCTGGGCGCGGCTGGGGCGCATGTACTGCCCGCAGTGCGGCCTGCCCATCGAGGCGCGCGCGGCGGACGAGATCATCGCCGACATCCTGGCGCTGGGCGAAGGCACCCGGTGCATCGTGCTGGCCCCGCTGGTGGAACACCAGAAGGGCACCCACCAGGACCGCTTCAAGAAGCTGAAGGCCGAAGGCTTCGTGCGCGTGCGGGTGAACGGGGCCATCATGGGCATCGACGAGGTGCCCGCGCTGGACAAGAACCGCAAGCACACCATCGACCTGGTGGTGGACCGGCTGGTGATCAAGGACGGCATCCGGGGGCGGTTGGCCGATTCGGTGGAACTGGCCCTGCGCTACGGCGACGGACGTCTGGTGGTGCATCTGCCTGCGGAAGGAGAAGGGAAGGACAGCGGTGCAGGGAAGGGCAGCACCAACGCCGGGCGCGACATCGTGCACTCCACGGAATCGGTCTGCCCGGCCTGCCGCATCAGCCTGCCCGCGCCCAGCCCCCAGCTGTTCTCGTTCAACAGCCCGCAGGGGGCCTGCCCGCGTTGTCTGGGCCTTGGCAGCGTGGAATATTTCGAGCCCGCGCTGGTTGCGCCTAACCGGGGCCTGTCGCTGAACACCGGCGCGCTGCTGCCGTGGAAGAACACCAAGCTGTTCGAGCGCCACAGGGACGCCCTGACCGCCCTTGGCAAGCGCTGGGGCTTCACCCTGTCCACGCCGCTGGCCGCCTATTCGGCGGATGCCCTTGATGCGCTGTTCCATGGCGAGACCGAGGACGGCCGCCCGGCGGGGCGCGGCGCGGGCAGCAACCTGCGCCGCAACTGGCTGGGCGGGTCCGTGGTGGTAGGCGGCAACGGAAACGGGGAGAACGGGGGACACGACCATGGCCCGGCGCTGCCCGTGGCTCCGGCAGCCGCCAACGGCACCGTCACGGACGACCGCTGGCCCGGCGTGGTGTCCATCCTCGAACAGGGCATGCAGTACGGCGACGCCTGGCGCGAACTGTTGTCGCGCTACCGCCAGAGCATGGCCTGCCCGGTGTGCTCCGGCGCGCGCCTGCGCCCGGAATCGCTGGCCGTGCGGGTGGACAGCCTGAACATCCACGAATTCTGCTCCATGTCCGTGGCCCGCGCGCTGGACTGGCTGCGCGAACGCCGCTTCGAGGGGCGTCACGCGCTGGTGGCCGAGCCGCTGATGAAGGAACTGCACCACCGGCTGGAATTCATGGTCAACGTGGGGCTGGACTACATCGCCCTTGGCCGCAACATGGCCACCCTGTCCGGCGGCGAGGCGCAGCGCATCCGTTTGGCCTCGCAGTTGGGGTCGGGGCTGGTGGGGGTCACCTACGTGCTGGACGAACCCTCCATCGGCCTGCACCCGCGCGACAACGAGCGGCTCATCAAGACCCTGCGCAGCCTGCAACGGCGCGGCAACACCGTGCTGGTGGTGGAACACGACGAGGCCACCATCCGCGAGGCGGACACCGTCATCGAGCTTGGACCCGGCTCCGGGGCGCTGGGTGGCGAGGTGGTGTTCAACGGCCCGGTGGACGAACTGTTGTCCGCGTCGCAAAGCCTTACCGCGCAGTACCTGCGGGGCGACATGTCCATTGCCCGGCCCGTGGCGCGGCGCGCCCCGCGCGGGTGGATGACCCTGCACGGGGTGACCACCAACAACCTGCAGGGCATCGACTGCCGGGTGCCGCTGGGCGTGCTGACCTGCGTGACCGGGGTTTCCGGCTCGGGCAAGAGTTCGCTGGTCATGGACACCCTGTACAAGCACCTGGCGCTGGCGCAGGGCATCCGGGTGGACCAGCCGGGCACCATCGAGGGCATCGAGGGCGCGGAGACCATCGAGCGCATCGTGTCCATCGACCAGACGCCCATCGGCCGCACCCCGCGCTCCAACCCGGCCACCTACACCAAGATATTCGATGAGATACGCGGCATCTTCGCCATGACGCCCGACGCCCGCAAGCGCGGCTACAAGCCGGGCCGGTTCAGCTTCAACGTGCGCGGCGGCCGGTGCGAGGCCTGCGGCGGCGACGGGCAGATCCGCGTGGAGATGCACTTTCTGCCCGACGTCTACGTGACCTGCGACGTGTGCAAGGGCCGCCGCTACAACCACGAGACGCTGGAAGTGCGCTACAAGGGCCTGAACATCGCGGAAGTGCTGGACCTTACCGTGCGGCAGGCGCGCCAGTTCTTCGAGAACTACCCGGTGCTGGAACGCCGCCTTGGCGTGCTGGAGGACGTGGGGCTGGAATACCTGCGCCTTGGCCAGCCCGCCACCACGCTGTCCGGCGGCGAGGCGCAACGCATCAAGATATCGCGCGAACTGGGCAAGCGCAGCCTGCCCGGCACCATGTACATCCTGGACGAACCCACCACCGGCCTGCACATGCACGAGGTGGGCAAGCTGATCACCGTGCTGAACCAGCTGGTGGACCGGGGGGCCACGGTGACGGTGATCGAGCACAACACCGACGTCATCCTGGCCTCGGACCACGTGGTGGACCTGGGGCCCGGCGGCGGCGAGAACGGCGGGCGCATCGTTTCGGCGGGCACGCCGGAAGAGATCATGGACGACCCCCATTCGGTCACCGGCACCTTTCTGGTGCAGGAACACGCCACCCGCCACCCCGGCGTGCCCATGCCCCGCGTGCCGGTGGCCGCCGCGCCCGCGCCCATCCAGATTCCCGGCGTGGACATGCGGGATGCGGGTGATGCGGGAGACACGGCGGATACGGGGGGCGCGGACGTCGACAGCCCCGACCCGGATCATGTGGATGGCGCGGGCAACACGGGGGCCACGGCGGCCTCCGCCAGGCCGGGGCGAAAGTCCAAGACCGGTGCGGCAGACAAGCCCGGCAAGCCCTGCAAGCCCGGCAAGACGGACGGCGCAGCCTCGGTCGCCAGTGCCGCCGCCTCTGCGGACGCGCCGCGCAAGCGCGGCAGGCCCCGCAAGAACCCCCAGGCATGACCGGCGCGCCGGTGCGTGGGGAAGGGGGGCCGCCTCCGTTCCCCACGGCTGTCCGGCCTTTCCCGAGAAGTACGCCGCTCCCGTGCGCATGCGCCCGAGGGGCGGCGTGCGCGTTGCCGCCCGTCATGGCCGCGTGCGCACACGGATTGTTCCACGCCGTTCTGTGCGGCGCGGGCCGGGCGCGTGTGAAGAAATGTCAGGCCGTGTACCGTGCGCCCTCGCGGCGTGGTAAGCGCATACTCCGCGCCGCCGACGTTTCCGTTGCCGCATTCAGCGCATGGGTGTAATATCCCCAGCGAATTGACCGTACGTTTTCCCCCACAGGAGATGCACATGGGCCGATTTACCGGCTTCGATGAAGTATATGCCGCGCTGTATGTGGATTTCGACAACATCTATTCACGCCTGCGTGAACAGGACGAAGATGTGGCCCGCACCTTTGCCACCAACCCCCAGCGATGGGTGAAGTGGATCGAAGGGCATGCCCTGCGCATGCTGTACGGAGACGGCGTGCGCCGCCGCATCTTGAAGCGCATCTGCTACATGAATCCGCAGTGTTTTCACGAGTTCCGCCCGTTTTTCATCCGTGCCGCCTTCCAGGTGGTGGATTGCCCGCCGCTGACCAACCAGGGCAAGACCAGCGCCGACATCCACCTGGTCATGGACTGCATGGACGCGCTGAACCACTCCACCCGCTTCGATGAGTTCATCATTCTTTCCGGCGACGCGGACTTCACGCCGCTGCTCATCCGCTTGCAGGAACATGCCCGCCGCCCGCTGGTGCTTTCCGTGGGCTACACCTCGCCCGCGTACACCGCCGCCGCCTCGTGGCGCATCCGTGAAGACTGGTTCGTGCAGCAGGCCCTGGAAGATGAACGCCCGGTGGAGGCCGCGCCCGCACCCGCCCCGTTCGTCCCGCGCGGCAACGGTGAACGGCTGGCCCGCGTGGCCGAGGTGGTGCGCCGCATCGTGGCCGATGCCCCGGCCCCCGTGGGCTTCGCCTCGCTGGCCCAGATGCTGCAGCGAGAGGTGGACCCCGGCGCGGACTGGTTCGGCTACGGCCGCCTGCGCGATCTGCTGGATGCGCTGGACCTGAAGGGGCTGGAATTCTCGCCCGTGCCGCCCGGCTTCGTGTACGATCCCGAACGCCACGAGCAGCCCGAGGAACGCGACGCCCACGACGACTTCCGCTCGCGCTACCCCGACCTGTACGACTTCGCCCTGAAGGTGCACCGCCTGACCGACATGCCCCTGCTGCGGCCCGACCATTTCCGGCAACTGCTGGGCATCATCGTGGAAGAGGTCAACGCCAACGGGTTCTTCATGACCACCACCTCGCGCAACGTGCGCGACCGGTGCGTGGAGGCGGGCCTGCCCATCGCGCGGGGCCACGTGAACTTCGTGCTGGTGGGCATAGCGCGCGGGGGCTACCCCCTCAACGAGCAGGACGGCGTGAACCTGCGCGAGGTGGGCAAGGCCTTTCTGCGCAATGCCTACGACCTGTGCCGCATGTCGCAGATCGACCTGACCAAGGCGGAACAGCAGATGCTGATGGTGTGGATACTCCCGAAGGAGTCCATGGGCGATTAGGGGGCGGCTGCCGTTGCCACTGCGGTCCTTTTGCCCCCTGCCTGCGTCAGAAGAGTTTCTTATTCCAGTCAAGTACGAGAAGAGTACGTTCCTTCCATAAAAAACTCTTCTTCCTTGGCAGGGAACAAAAATCCTCGCAGTGACAACGGTAGCCGAAAGACAAGTGTCGTGTCTGCCTGACTGCGCGTTGCAATGCATCCGCAATAACGAACCGGCTTCCCGCGAGGGGAGCCGGTTTTCTATTGGCGCAATGGCGCGGTACGGGGTGTAGGCGAGGGTGGGCAAGAGGCGCCGCTATCCGGTTTGTCTATGGTATTGCACTAAATCCATTGATAATTTGTCTTTGTGAGCATTCCGCGCGGCGTATAGGGTGGGCGCCACTACACATTACACGCGGAGGTGTTCATGCGTCAGTTGCAGGACGAGGGGCGGCGCGGATTTCTGCGCGCCTCGCTGACCGGGGTGGCGGGGATGGCCGCCGCCTCGTTGCCGGGTGCGGCACAGGCCGCGCCGTTTCCCGGCGGCAGGTTGCAGGTGTGGTCGTGCGGGGGGCTGGCGGAAGCCATGCAGCCCGCCCATGCGGAGTACGAACGGCGCAGCGGCGCGGCGGTGGTGTACACCGGGGCGTTTGCGGCGGCGCTGGGCAAGTCGCTGTTGGCCAGCGGCTCGACAGAGGTCTTTGCCGGGCGGGTGCTGGACCTTGCCAAAAAGCTGCGCGCGGCGGGCCGGATGACCTATTTCAAGCCGTTGTGTTTCACCAGCTATGTCGTGGTCACGCCCACGGGCAATCCGGGCAACGTGCGTTCCGTGGAAGACATGGCCCGCAAGGGCGTGCGGGTGGCCATGGCCCCGGAGGCCTCGCCCCCCGGCGGCGCGGCCGTCACAGGGCTGCTCAAGAAGGCGGGGTGCCTGGACGCGGTGATGGCCAACGTGGCCGACCCCGGCACCTGCGTGCAGCGCTCGGTGGAGGCGGTGGCCGCAGGCAAGGCCGACGCCATGATCGTGGAACTGCGGGTCACCCGCCTGCCCCAGTTCGCGGGCAAGCTGGACATCGTGGAGATTCCCGCCGGGTTGTTCCCGCCGCCGCCGCTCACCTTCACCGTGGGCGTCATGCAGGAGGCGCGCGACCGCGCCCTGGCCGACGATTACGTGGCCTGGATCACCTCTGCCGAAGGGCAGGCCCATTTCGAGCGGGCGGGATTCATCCCCGCCATTTCGCCGCGCGGGCAGGAACTGGTGGAAAAGCTGGGGGTGAAGGATGTCTGATGCGGGCGTGAACGCCGTGAATCCGGCGGGCAGCGGGGCACTGCCCGGTGCGGACCTTGTGGAGCTGAAGCCCCGACAGGGGGCGCGCGCCCGCGCGGTGCGGCTGTGGAACCGGGCCGCGCAGGCCGTCATGCTGGCGGTGATCGGCCAGTGGTCGTTCTACGGCATCTTTCGCTGTCCGTTCGTGGTGCCGTACATCAGTTGCCAGAACTGCCCGGTGGTGGCCTGCCACGGGCGGCTGTTCACCATGTTCTGGGGTGTGTGGGCCGGGTGGCTGGCGCTGGCGGCGCTGTTCGGCCGCGTCTTCTGCGGCTGGGCCTGCCCCGGCGGAACGGTGAACCGCCTGCTGGGCCAGTTTTCGCCGCTGCGCCTGAAGCCCGGCGGCCTTGCCGCGCGCCTGCTGCCCCTGGGCAAGTACGGCGGGCTGGCGCTGGCCCTGTGGGCCTATTTCGTGCTGGGGCAACCGCGCGTCAACGTGCCCATCCGCACCGGCGAGTTCTTTGGCGCGGTGGCCCTGACCTTCGAGCACGCCATGCCGCTGTGGCTGGTGCGCACGTGGGCGGTGCTGGGCATTCTGGCGCTGGGCGTGGCGGTGTCCGCCGCGTGGTGCCGTTTTGCCTGTCCGGCGGGCGGGGTGCTGGAGGTCGTGCGCCGCTTCGCGCCGTTCTCGGTGTACAAGACCGACGCCTGCAACGGCTGCGACAAGTGCCGCAAGGTTTGCTACATGGCCACGCGGCCCGAGGAAACCAACTGTACCAACTGCGGGGACTGCCTTGGCTCGTGCCCGCAGGACTGCATCGGCATGGGGCGGAAGCCGCGATGAGCGCGGACGGTTCGCGCCATCCGTGCTTTACCGCCGGGGCGCACGGTACGCACGCCCGCATCCACCTGCCGGTGGCGGCGGCCTGCAACATCCGTTGCGGCTACTGCGACCGGCGGCACGACTGCGTCAACGAATCGCGCCCCGGCGTGACCAGCCGCGTGCTCTCCCCGGTGGAGGCCGCGCAACTGGTGGACCGGGCCATGGCGGCGTTGCCGCACCTTTCGGTGGTGGGCATCGCCGGGCCGGGCGACCCGCTGGCGAACCCCGGCCCCACGCTGGAAACACTGGCGCTGGTGCGCAAGGCGCATCCGGGTCTGTTGCTGTGCCTGTCCACCAACGGACTGGTTCTGCCGGATCATGCGGATGCGCTGGCCGCGTTGGGCGTGGGGCACGTCACCGTGACCCTGAACGCCGTGGACCCGGCGGTGGGAGCGCACCTGTACGCCCATGTGGCCGGGGATGATGGCCGCGCGCTGCATGGCGCGGAAGGCGCGGCGCACCTGCTGGCCCGGCAGGAGGAAGGGGTGGCGCGTCTGGCGCGGGCGGGCATTGCCGTGAAGGTGAACACCGTGGTGGTGCCCGGCGTCAACGACGCCCATGTGGAGGCGGTGGCCCGGCGCGCCGCCGCGCTTGGGGCCTCGCTGATGAACTGCATCGGGCTCATCCCCGTGGCGGGCACCCCGCTGGGGCATCTGCCCGCGCCCACGCCGCAGGCCATGGAAAGGCTGCGTGCCGTGGCAGGCCGCTATCTGCCGCAGATGCGCCATTGCGCCCGCTGCCGGGCCGACGCCGCCGGGCTGCTGGGCGACGGCGGCACGTTGGGCGGGCTGGGGCTGCTGCCGGTGGAGGCGGGTGTGCCGGAAGGTCCGTCGGGCCTGCCCGGCGCGGGGCGTTGCGGAACGCGGCGCTGCGGCTGAAGGCGCACGCCGGAGGCCGTCCCCGGTGCCGATGGCCTGCACCAAGCTGAAGACAACGTGAAAAGGACGCCGTTCCTCTTGGGCGGCGTCCTTTCCTGCTTTGCGGATGATGCGGCGTGGCGGGTGCGATGGAGGCGGACAACCCGGTGGCCGCTCGCGGCACTGGAGCTCCGCGCCGACTACTTGCCCGCGCCCCAGACCTGCTCCAGCCGTTTGTCGCGGCCGCAGCCGTTCCGGTAGTAGGCGTAGCGGATGGGATTCTTGCGGTAGTAGTCCTGGTGGTAGTCCTCGGCGGGCCAGAAGGTGGAGGCGTCTTCTATGCCGGTGGCCACCGGCTTGCCCAGGCGCGCCTCAATGGCCTTCTTGCTGGCCTCGGCGGCCTCGCGCTGCGCCGCGTCGACCACGAAGATGGCCGAGCGGTATTGGCTGCCCCGGTCGCAGAACTGGCCGCCCGCGTCCAGCGGATCCACGTTGCGCCAGAAGACGTCCAACAGGGTTTCATAGCTGACTTTTGCCGGATCGTAGGTCACCCGCAGGGCTTCGGCGTGCCCGGTAAGGCCCGAGGACACCTGCTTGTAGGTGGGGGAATCCACCGCGCCGCCGGTGTAGCCGGAGGTGGTCTCCAGCACGCCGTTCAACTGGTCGAAGGGTTTTTCCATGCACCAGAAGCAGCCCCCGGCGAACACGGCCGTGGCCGTGGCGGCCTGCGGCGTTGCGGCATCCGTCTGGGCGGCGCGGGCCGTGGCGGGCAGCAGCGCGGCCGTCAGCAGCAGGGCGAAAAGGGGCAGAAGATACGCCAGGGTGGTCAATGCGGCCACGGCGGGCGCAGCGGTTTCGATGAGATGGGATGGAAACAGGGTGGACATGATGCGCACTCCCGTGCCGGTGGCGGCGCGCCGGAAGTGGCGCGCCCGTCCGGGCACCATGACAGATATAGCACGCCCGCGCCGGGAGTACAGGGGGGCGGTCCCATGTGCCTGAGTGTGTGGGTGATGCGCTGAAGGCGGCGGTTACCCCCCGGCCCAGATGTCCGCCAGTCGGGAACGGTGGTGCAGCAGGATGTCGCAGTAGTCCAGCTCCATCTCCAGCATGTCCCGGTCGCCCCGGCGCAGCCATTCCGACAGCCACCCGAAGCGCGAGGCCAGCACCATCAGCGGCAGATGGCGCAGGGTGTCCGCCGGTATCCCGGCGAGGCCGTATGATGCCACGCCCTCGCGCAGCGTGGCGGTGAACCCGGCGGCAAAGCCTCGCCCCAGGCCGGAAGGATGCTCGAACCCCACGCAGCCCATGCAGTTGGCGGCGTCGTACAGGATGGGTTGGGCTCCGGCGAATTCCCAGTCGATGACCCCGCGCAACGCGGCCAGCGGGTTCGTGGACGGCGGAATCTCGTCACCTTCTCCGCAGAGCGTCCAGATCAGGTTCAGGGGGTGGGCGTCGCCATGGGCCAGCACCACCGGCTGGGCGGCCAGCACGTCGGGCAGGGCTTCCAGCGCGTCGCGCGTTGGGTGCAGGCGGCGGGCCGCTTCGGGCATGCGGCGGGCCACGGTCTCGTGCAGCCCGGCGATGAACACGGGCAGCGGCGGCACCGGCGCGGGGGGCAGCCCGGCGGGCAGGTGGTCCCCGGCCCGGTGCAGTGCCAGCAGCAGGGCGGCCACGGCCTGGCCGCGCCAGCCATGGTCAAGGTAGTCCGGGCGCGGCGGCTCCGCGCCGGGCACGAAGGGCGAAAGCTGCCAGTAGCCGGCGTGGGGCGGCATATCCGACGCCAGCACGTAGCGCAGGATGCAGGGCCGCGCGGAATCCTCGCTGTCTGCGGAATCCGCGCCGCCTGCGGGGGCCGTAGGCCCGTCGTCCATCGGGCCATCGTCCACCGGCAGATACGCGGGTACCAGGGCGGCCAGGTCCGGGCCGGAAACGGCCGGGTCCGCCAGACGCGACAGAAGCTCGCCCATGGCTTCGCGCCGGGGTGCCTGCGCCGGGGCCAGCCGTTCCAGCATCCACAGCCGCCCGTCGTCGCCTTGCACTGCCGTGCGGGTCAGGCAGCGCTCCGGGCTGCCGGGCAGGGGGAATTCGGCGGCGATGCGGCGCGGGGTGACGCCGAAGCGGCACAGCAGGTCGAACATGAAGGCTCCGTGGCGGTTTTGGGGTGGCGGATGGCGCTGCGCGCGGCTTCGACGGCTGCGCAGGGGGGCGAGGGCGCAGTCTTTCACGGCGGGCGGCTCCCTGTCCAGATGCGCCTGTGGCCGGATGCCGGACCGCCGCTTGCGCATTGCCACGCCCGCCGGGGCAACGTAGTATCACCCCGCGTCGTTGTCCTGCATCCTGCGTCCGCCAGCCCGGCCCCCGGCCATTCCGGAGAATTCCCGCCGTGACCTTCGCCGAACTGCCCCTCGACGCCCGCCTGCTTGCCGGGGTGGAAAGCATGGGCTACCACCTGCCAACCCCCGTGCAGCGCCGGGCCATTCCGGCCGCGCTGTCCGGGCGCGACGTGCTGGCTCTGGCCGCCACGGGCACGGGCAAGACCGCCGCCTACGCGCTGCCCCTGCTGCAACGCCTGCTGGATGGCCCGCGCGGGCAGTTGCGGGGGCTGGTGGTGGTGCCCACGCGTGAACTGGCCGAGCAGATTCACGACCACATCCGGCGGCTGGGCTCCATGACCCGCCTGCGTTCCGCCACCATCTACGGCGGCGTGGGCATCATGTCCCAGACCCTGCGCCTGCGCACCGGGGTGGAGATCGTGGTGGCCTGTCCCGGCCGCCTGCTGGACCATCTGCGGCGCGGCAATCTGGATGTCTCCGCCCTTGACGTGCTGGTGCTGGACGAGGGCGATTCGCTGTTCGAACTGGGATTTCTGGCCGACGTGCGCGAACTGCTGGCCGTCGTGCCCACCGCCTGCCAGCGCATGCTGTTTTCCGCCACCCTGCCCGAGGCCGTGCGTGGCCTTGCGGGCGAGGCGCTGCGCGACCCCGCGACCGTGAGCGTGGATGCGCAAGCCCCGGCCGCCACCGTGGACCACGCGCTGTATCCGGTGCCCGCCCACCTCAAGACGCCTCTGCTCAAGGCCATCCTGCGCGCACGGCTGCTGCCCGGCGGTGCGGCGGACGCTTTTGACGACAGCGATGTGGCCGATGTTGCCGACATTCCAGGTTTTTCAGGTCTGCCCGACGGCCCCGACGAACCTGACGAACCTGACACACCGGAAACGGATGCCGTCCCCGGCGGAGACCATCCGCCCCGCCATCTTCCGCTTCTCCCCGATACGGACGATGGTCCCCTGGCCGGGGCGGTGCTGGTGTTCGTGCGCACCCGGCATGGGGCGCGCCGCCTGTGGCAGCAACTGGCCTCCACCGGGCTGCGCGTGGGGTGCCTGCAGGGCAAGCTTTCGCAGCGGCGACGCCAGGCCACGCTGGAGGGCTTTCGCACCGGGCGCTACGCCGTGCTGGTGGCCACCGACGTTGCCGCGCGCGGGCTGGACATTTCGCGGGTGACCCACGTGGTGAACTACGACGTGCCCGCCACGGCCGACGCCTACATCCACCGTATCGGCCGCACCGGCCGCGCGGCCCGCGCGGGCACGGCCATGACCCTGGTGGCCCCCGGCGACGAGGCGGCGGTGCGTCACATCGAGCGCGCTCTGGGCGGCCCGGTGACCCGCTGCCGTTTCGAGGGCTTCGACTACGGCGCGGCAGCGCGCAGCCCGGAAGGGGCGCGTCCGGCATTGCCGCCCCGGCAGGCCCGCCTGCCCGGCGGGCGCAAGCCGCAACTGCAACCCACGGAGCCGCAGGAGGCCCCGCGCAAGCCCGGCCGTCCCCGCCCGGCGCGCCATGCCGTGCCCCCGGCAGCCCAGGGCGGCGCACAGCAGCCGCAGGGACAGCAGGCGGCCAAGCCCGCCAGGCCGCAGGGCACGCCCGCCACTCCCGGACATGCCGAAGCGGCCCCACGGGGCAGGTCCGGTCGCGATGCTTCCGGGCGCGGCACTTCCGGCGGTTCCGGCCCCGAATCCGCAGGCTGACCGAGTGCGCCCGGCGGCTTGAAGCGGAACCCACCCTTTGCTACACCCTGTGTCCCCGTGGGGCGCATTCGGCACGCCCGCGCCATGCATGGCGCGGCGCCGTGTTCCCGGGGGCACATTTCATTCCGGAGGTACGCATGCCCTCGTTCGACGTGGTCAACAAGGTAGAGATGCAGGAACTCGACAACGCCGTGAACAACGTGAAGAAAGAAGTGGAAACCCGCTACGACTTCCGCAACACGGTCACCGAAATCGACCTGCATCGTGGCGACAAGCGCATCCATCTGGTGGCGGGCGACGAAATGAAGATGCGTGCCCTGCAGGACATGCTGCAAGCCCACTGCATCCGCCGCAAGGTCGATCCCAAGTGCCTTGAGTTCAAGGACATCGAGCCCACCTCCAAAGGCCAGGTCAAGCGCGACGTGGTGATTCAGGAAGGCATCGCCAAGGACGTCGCGCAAAAGATCGTCAAGAAGATCAAGGACTCGAAGCTGAAGGTGCAGGCCGCCATCCAGGACGACCAGGTGCGCGTCACCGGCAAGAAGATCGACGACCTTCAGGAAGTCATCCAGTTGCTGCGGGGGGAGGAGTTGGGCATTCCCCTTCAGTTCGTCAACATGAAAGCCTAGCGCATCGGGCCTTTTGCCCGATGGCTGCGTCAGACGGCGCGTGCGCTGCGGTCACGTACGATAAGAGTACGCTCCCTTCGCGCAACGCGCCGTCTTCCTTGCCCTCGGGACAAAATTCCCGGATGCGCGTGGGCGGTGCTCGGGGGCGGCCTGCGGCTGTAACGCGACGGCCTTCCCCGCTGGCTGCGTTGCGGCACGCCACGGCTTCCTTGCCGTGGCGCTGCTACGCCGTCGTCGTCGTGGCGCACCGCGCCTTGCCTTCGGGGCCGCCGCCGCGTTTCGCCATCGCAGGCCGCCCCCTCGCCCCGCCCGGTGCGAAGGCGGAGGGGGCGCGGGATCGGGAAGACGGAAGACAGTGGCCGGTTGAATCTTCCCTGATAGTGCCTGCCGGTCGAGGGCGTGGTCGCGCTGCTCGTAAACCAAAAGCAAACGCCCGGACATTTCGCGTGTCCGGGCGTTTGCTTTTGGTGTTCGGCTGTCGCCGGGCCGTGTTGCGCCGCTTGTCCGGCGAAACCGTTCGGCCTGTCCAACCTGTACTGTCGCCTATCCGGCGCGTCCTTCGCGCACTGCGGCGGCGAAGGTTTCAAGGTCGTTGGGCTGGCCCGGGGCGTAGTCCTCCGGGTAGAGCAGGGCGGACATGTAGAACACGGAGTCGATGCGCAGGGCGTTGGATGCGCTGGATGCGAAGCGGGACAGCCGGTCGGCGATGGCGTCGCGCTCGTGCCCCTCGAACTGGGGCAGCAGGTCGCGGGCGCGGTCGGGCAGCGAGGTCAGCAGTTGCGCCTTGCGGCGCATGAGGTCGCGGTAGGCGTCCTGATCCTCGTTCTTGTGCAGAGCCTGTTCGGCCTCGCGCTCGATGTCGCGCACGGCGGTGGCCATTTCGTCGAGCCAGTGTCCAAGGGCTTCGCGTCCCTTGCGGGCGTCGGGTTCGGTGGCGGGCATGGGTGGCTCCTCCTGTATTGTCCTAGTACCCCCGCGTGGCTCCGGGCGCAAGCGTGGCGGCGGTGCTGGACGCCGCCGGGGCAGCGGGGCCGCCCGACATGCGGGTGTCGCGGCGCGCACGCAACGAACCCGCGAAGAACGGGGGAGGAGCGTGTTCGCCTCGCCCCCGTGGTGTTGATGGCGGTTCCTGGTGTTGGCGTTCCTGCTGGCGTGGTTCCTGCGGATGCCGTTTCCGCCGGGCGGTACTGAAGAGTAACGGTGCCAGGCAGAAGCCCCGCGTAGGTCAGCGCCGCAGTTCCCGCAGGCGGCCCGTGGCGGTCTTTCCCGACGACAGTTGCATGTCGTGGGCCTCACGCTGGTAGGATGCGCTCTTGAAGAAGTCGCACTTGGCGCAGTTGCCGATCTTCTTGGCGAAGGTTTCCTGTATGCTGCCGCCGCAGAAGGTGCCGGTAACCCCCGCGCAGCTGAAGCCGTGGTCGGGCCAGGCGGGACAGACGCCCATTTCCTTTTCCTTGGGGCCGCCCTTTTCGCGGCCGCATTTCTTGAATTCCCAGCAGGGCACGGCCTTGCCCGCCGCGTCGGCGCCATTGCCGTCGGCGTCGTCGTGCGTGATGCGCGCCACGGTGCGCGACAGGTCGCTGGAACGCCCGGCCAGGCTGAAGATGTCCTGCGCGGCGTGGTTCATCATTTCCATGGTGCGCCCGGCAATGCCGGTAATGGCCTCCACCGCGCGGTTGATCTCGGCGGATGTGGCCGACTGCTGCTCTGCGGCGGTGGCGATGGACTGCACCTGGATGCTGGTGTTGTCGGTAAGGGCAAGGATTTCCGAGAGCGCCGCGCCGGAATCCTGCGCGCGGCGCGCGGCCTCGTTGACGGCGGAACGGGCACCGTCCATCTCGCGGGCTGCGGCGCGCGAACTCTGCTGGATGCCGGTGATCACCTCGCTCACCTCTCGGGTGGCGTTCATGGTCTTTTCGGCCAGCTTGCGCACCTCGTCGGCGACGACGGCAAAGCCGCGCCCGGCGTCACCGGCGCGGGCCGCCTCGATGGCGGCGTTCAGCGCCAGCAGGTTGGTCTGGTCGGCGATGTCGCTGATGACGTTCATCACCTGCCCGATATTGCCCGCCTGCGCGTCCAGCGCGCCCACGCGCTCGGCAAGCTGGCCGATGACGCGCTCCACCCCGTCGATGTGGTCCACAAGCTCGTTCACCTGGCGCGCGCCGTCCATGCTGCGGCGGCGGGTTTCCGCGGCCTGGTCGGCGGCGTGCGCGGCGTTGCGCGCCACCTCGACCACCGTGGCGTTCATCTGTTCCATGGCGGTGGCGGTCTCGGCCGTGCGTTCCTGCTGGCTGTTCGCGCCCGCGTTGGCCTCCTGGATCAGGGCGGCCAGATCTTCGGCGGCGCGGCTCACCTCATCGGCCGCCGACATGGACGTGGCGGCAAAGCGTTCGATGCGCGACGAAGTGCTGGCCAGCGTACACTGCGCGGCGCGCAGCGCGGTCATGTCGCGCAGCAGCACGAAGCTGCCGTGGGCGCGGCCCGCCGCATCGGTGATGGGCCGGGCGGACAGCGCGAGATGGATCAGGCAGGGCGGCGCGCCCTTGTCCGCGTCTTTGCTTGGGGCCGTGCCGCAGGCCAGGGTAAGCGCGATTTCGCCTTTGACGGCGCGGCCCTCGCGGATCTGGCGCAGCAGTTCCGCGCCGTTGGCGTCGGCGGGGGCGGCGCGCAGACCCAGCGATTCGGGCGTGGCGGGCAGGGCGGCCGGGGGCGCACCCGTATCGAGCAGGGCCAGCAGGGCCGGAGAGGCGCAGGAGACCGTGCCCTTGGCGTCCAGCAGCAGGTAGGGGGCTGCCCCGTCCGTGGCATCAAGCGCTTCCAGCATGGCCTGCCCGGCGGCGGCGCTGCGCAGCGCCTCGTCGCGCAAGGCCGAGATGGCCGCCGCCGCTTCGCCAAGGGCGTCCGGCGTCCGGGGCGTATCGGCCCCCTTCAGGGCCGCGTCGTGCAGCATCCGCGCGTCGGCGGCCTGTCCGCGCAGGCGGCACAGCAGCACGCCCATTGTGGCGATGCATGCAACGATCACTGTCGCAACGCCGTGCGATGCCGAAAACGTGCCTTCGAAAAGCGGTGAAAGGGCAGCCACCCCGGCTGCGAGAACTCCGGTGCCCACGGCGCAGGACAGTGTTTGTGGCGAAATGTGGCGCATATGTACCCCAGGGGATTGTGGCGTGTGCGCCATTTCCCATGGCGCTTGCTGCGGCGATAGTGCTGCATCTATCGTTTGCCGTGCACGCCTGTCAATGTTAGCAGGTACTTACGAAAGAAGTGCTGTTCCGAGGTAAGGTTCCGGTATCGTGACATTTTGTGGACTTTTTTTGTCCGACTTGCCCGCAGGCCGGTTGCGGGCTAAACTGATTGATTGAACGCAACATTTTTTCCTGAAACGCGGTTTTTCGGCACTGTTGCGTGATTCCCCGCACGGTTGTTCGGTTTTTTAAGGACAATATTTTTAACAGGATACATGCATGGCTCTGCTCGGCATACAGGACGTCACGCTCAACCTCGGCACCGGCAAATTGCTGGACGGGGCCACCCTGCACGTGGAGCAGGGCGAACGCATCTGCCTCGTGGGGCGCAACGGGGCGGGCAAGTCGACGCTGTTGCGGCTCATGGCAGGGGACGTGCGCCCCGACGCGGGCGAGATCACCCGCGCGCCGGGCACGCGCTTTGGCTGCATGCCGCAAGAGGTGCCCACGGAACTTTCCGGCCCGGTGTTCGGCATCGTGGCGGGGGGGCTGGGGGCAGAGGGCGAGGCGCTGGCCGCGTTCCACGTGCTGGAGGCCGCGCGCGAGGCGGGAAACCCCGTGGACGAGGCCGCCCTGGCGGCGGCCCGGCGCGGCCTGGAATCGGGCGAGGGGTGGGAGCATTACGGCGATGTGCTGTCCGTATGCAATCACTTGCGGCTGGACCCGGAGCGCGAGTTCGCCACCCTGTCCGGCGGGCGCAAGCGCCGCGTGCTGCTGGCCCGCGCGCTGGTGGCCTCGCAGGACCTTTTGCTGGACGAACCCACCAACCATATAGACATCGACACCATCGCCTGGCTGGAAGACTATCTGCTGCGCCGCGCGCGCACGCTGGTGTTCGTTTCGCACGACCGGGCCTTCGTGCGCCGTCTTGCCACCCGCATCGTGGAGGTGGACCGGGGCAAGCTGCATTCCTACGCCTGCGGGTACGACCAGTATCAGGAGCAGCGCGAGGCCCGGCTGGAGAACGAAGAGCGCCAGTTCGCCCTGTTCGACAAGAAGCTGGCCCAGGAAGAGGTGTGGGTGCGCCAGGGCATCAAGGCCCGGCGCACGCGCAACATGGGCCGGGTGCGTGCCCTGTACGCCCTGCGCGAGGAACGCGCCCGCCGCCGCGAACGGCAGGGCGGGGTGGCCATGCTGGCGCAGGAGGCGGAACGCTCCGGCAAGCTGGTCATCGAGGCGCGCAACGTGTGCTTCGCCCACGAGAACGCCAAGTCGGTGCTGCGCGATTTTTCCGCGCTCATCCAGCGCGGCGACCGGGTGGGACTCATCGGACCCAACGGCTCGGGCAAGACCACCCTGCTGCGCCTGCTGCTGGGCCAGCTTACCCCCCATTCCGGCGAGGTGCGTCACGGCACCCGGCTGGAGATCGCCTATTTCGACCAGTTGCGTTCGGCCCTGGACGGCGAGAAATCGGTCATGGACAACGTGGCCGAAGGCGCGGACACCATAGAGGTCAACGGCAACCGCCGCCATGTGGCCGGGTACCTGCGGGACTTCCTGTTCGAGCCGGACAGGTTGCGCCTGCCCGCCAAGGTGCTGTCCGGCGGCGAGCGCAACCGCCTGCTGCTGGCCAAGCTGTTCACCCGGCCTTCCAACCTGCTGGTGCTGGACGAACCCACCAACGACCTGGACGTGGAAACGCTGGACCTGCTGGAGGAACTGCTGGCCGAATACCAGGGCACCGTGCTGCTGGTGAGCCACGACCGCGCCTTTCTGGACGACGTGGTGACCAGCACCCTGGCCTTCGATGACGACGGCAACGTGCGCGAGTACGTGGGCGGCTACACCGACTGGCTGCGCCAGCGCCCGAAGCCCTCGGAGGATGCGGCCAAGGCGGGGGGCGCGCCCGGCAAGGCCGATCCGGTCCAACTGGGCCAGTCTGGCCAAACCGGCAGCAATGACCCCGGCAATGGCCAGATTCGCAAGCTGACCTTCAAGGAACAGCGCGAACTGGCCGGGCTGCGCGAGGAACTGGCGGCCCTGCCCGGCAACCTCGACGCGCTGGAGCAGGAGCAGGCCACGCTGGAGGAGCGGCTTGCCGAGCCGGACTTCTTCACCACAGATCCGGAAGGCTTCAGCGCCGCCGCCGCGCGGGTCACCGCGCTGGAAGGCGAGCAGACCGCCCTGCTGGAGCGCTGGGAACTGGTGGAGGCCCGCATCGCGGAGCTTGCGCGGTTCCGCGAATAACCGGCGCGGCATGATATTTCGGGGACGCCCGCGCCAGTTCGTCTGGACACGCGGCGTCCCCGTTCCTATGTGCACGGTCCGTCGCGGCGCGCAGCATGCCCGCGGGTCCCGCTTTTTCACACCCCCGAGACATTCGCCCGTCGGCCGGGCAGCGCCCGGCCCGAAAGGATATCGCCATGCCCGACAGCATTTCGTCGCATACCCACCCGCATCAGCCCGCACCCAACCCCGTGGCCCTGCTGCCGCTGGCGCTGTTCCTGGCGCTGTTCATCGGCGCGGGGCTGACTCTTGGCGCGACCGGAACGGAGATGGCCTTCTACCAGCTCTCCCCGGCGGTGGCCATTCTGCCCGCCATCGCCCTGGCCCTGGCCCTGCGCGAGAAGGACGCGGCCACGGCCGCCCGGCCCGGCGGCCTGACCCGGCGGGTGAACATCTTCCTGTCCGGCGCGGGCGAGATCAACATCGTCACCATGTGCGTCATCTACCTGCTTGCCGGGGGCTTCGCCTCGGTGGCCTCGGCCATCGGCGGGGTGGAGTCCACTGTGAACCTGGGTCTGTCGCTGGTGCCGTCCCGTCTGGTGCTGCCGGGGCTGTTCGTCATTTCCGCCTTCGTGGCCACGGCCATGGGCACCTCCATGGGCACCATCGCCGCCGTGGGGCCCATCGCGGCGGGCGTGGCCGGGCAGACCGGCATGGATGGGGCGCTGCTCATGGGCGCGGTGGTGGGCGGGGCCATGTTCGGCGACAACCTGTCCATGATTTCCGACACCACCATCGCCGCCACGCGCACCCAGGGCTGCGACATGCGCGACAAGTTCCGCATGAACTTCGCCATCGCCCTGCCCGCCGCGCTGGCGGCGGTGGCCGTGTTCTGGCTGGCGGGCGACGCGGGCCGCGCCGCCGCGCCCGGCGGCTATCGCATGGTCACGGTGCTGCCCTACGTGGCCATTCTGGTCATGGCGCTGGCGGGCATGAACGTGTTCGCCGTGCTGTTCGCGGGCATTGCCATGGCGGGCGGGGTGGGCATGGCCGTGGTGGATGGCTACACCCCGCTGAAATTCGCCCAGGACATTTACAAGGGCTTCACCAGCATGCACGAGATTCTCGTGCTGTCCATGCTCATGGGCGGGCTTGGCGAACTCATCCGCTATCACGGCGGGGTGGCCTGGCTGCTGGCCGCCGTGCGCCGGTTCACCGACAGGCCGGGCCGACGGGACGGGGCCGCCACCCGCACCGGCGAGGCGGGCATTTCCGGCCTGGTGGCCGTGGCGGACATGTGCACCGCCAACAACACCGTGGCCATCATTCTTACCGGCGGCATGGCCCGAGAAATCGCTGCCACCTCCGGCGTGGACCCGCGCCGCAGCGCCAGCCTGCTGGACATCTTCTCGTGCGTGGTGCAGGGGCTGGCCCCGCACGCGGCCCAGGTGCTGCTGGCCGGGTCCATAGCGGGCATCTCGCCCGTGGCGGTGCTGTCGGCCAACTATTACTGCCTGCTGCTGGGCGCGGCTGGGGTGCTGGCCATCCTCACCGGGGTGCCGCGCGTGCCCCGCACGGCCCGGCCTGCATAGCCGGGTCGTCTGAACGGGGGGCTGGCAGTGCTCCGAGCTGTGCGCGCAACCTGCTGAATTTGCAGCACGGCAAAAGAAAATGCAAAAAAATGCACACCACCCCCTTTTCAAGCGCGGCAGCTGCCTTATTATCCAACGCGGTTGGCATGCACCGCCTTCGCGTCAGCGGATGCGGGTGTGCAGCCGCACTCGGCGGTCGGGACGAACCTCGGGTTCGGAACGATATCTGCCAAGAAAGCCACGATACATCGGGCGAGACGAATTTCGCCCCCCGCCATGCGGCGGGAGGGCGCGCGCGTGACGCAGTCATGACGCGCGGCGAGATGACCGCCCTTGCCTTTGGCACTCGCAGGCCGCGAGTGCCAAAGACGGGACAAACAGCGATCACCTAAAGTTGGAGGACTAGTTGTCATGAATCTGAAGCCTTTGAATGACCGCGTTCTGGTGAAGCGCCTCGAATCCGAAGAAAAGACCGCCGGCGGCCTCTTCATCCCCGATACCGCCAAGGAAAAGCCCTCGCGCGGCGAAGTTGTCGCCGCCGGTCCCGGCAAGGTCGCGGAAGACGGCAAGCTCATCGCCATGGCTGTCAAGAAGGGCGACCTGGTGCTGTTCAGCAAGTACGCTGGCACCGAGATCAAGCTTGACGGCGTCGAGCACCTCGTCATGCGCGAAGACGACATTCTCGCCATCATCGAATAACGCCCCGCGAACTCACGCACTTACTCCCGAGGAGGATGAATACAATGGCTTCCAAGGAAATCCTGTTCGACGTCAAGGCCCGCGAAAAGCTTTCCCGCGGCGTGGACAAGCTCGCCAACGCCGTGAAGGTGACCCTGGGCCCCAAGGGCCGCAACGTGGTCATCGAGAAGTCTTTCGGCTCGCCCGTCATCACCAAGGACGGCGTGACCGTGGCCAAGGAAATCGAACTCGAGGACAAGTTCGAGAACATGGGCGCGCAGATGGTCAAGGAAGTCGCTTCCAAGACCAGCGACATCGCCGGTGACGGCACCACCACCGCCACCATCCTGGCCCAGGCCATCTACCGCGAAGGCGTGAAGCTCGTGGCCGCCGGCCGCAGCCCCATGGCCATCAAGCGCGGCATCGACAAGGCCGTGGAAAAGCTGGTCAAGGAACTTGGCACCCTGGCCAAGCCCACCCGCGACCAGAAGGAAATCGCCCAGATCGGCACCATTTCCGCCAACTCCGACACCACCATCGGCAACATCATCGCCGAGGCCATGGCCAAGGTGGGCAAGGAAGGCGTCATCACCGTCGAGGAAGCCAAGGGTCTTGAAACCACCCTCGAAGTGGTCGAAGGCATGCAGTTCGACCGTGGCTACCTGTCGCCCTACTTCGTGACCGATCCTGAAAAGATGGTCTGCGAACTCGACGAGCCCTTCATTCTCTGCAACGAGAAGAAGATCTCCAGCATGAAGGACATGCTGCCCGTTCTCGAACAGGTGGCCAAGATGAACCGTCCGCTGGTGATCATCGCCGAAGACGTGGAAGGCGAAGCCCTGGCCACCCTGGTGGTCAACAAGCTGCGCGGCACCCTGCAGGTCGTGGCCGTGAAGGCCCCCGGCTTCGGCGACCGCCGCAAGGCCATGCTGCAGGACATCGCCGTCCTGACCGGCGGCACCGTGGTGTCCGAAGACATGGGCGTGAAGCTTGAAAGCATCTCCGTGGCCGACCTTGGCACCGCCAAGCGCGTGGTGGTGGACAAGGAAAACACCACCATCGTCGACGGCGCCGGCAAGTCCGACGACATCAAGGCGCGCGTGAAGCAGATCCGCGCCCAGATCGACGAAACCACCTCCGACTACGACCGCGAAAAGCTGCAGGAACGCCTGGCCAAGCTGGTGGGCGGCGTGGCCGTGATCAACGTGGGCGCCGCGACCGAAACCGAAATGAAGGAAAAGAAGGACCGCGTCGAGGACGCCCTGAACGCCACCCGCGCCGCGGTGGAAGAAGGCATCGTCCCCGGCGGCGGCACCGCCTACATCCGCGTTTGCAAGGTGCTGGACGACGTGAAGCCCGCCGATGACGACGAAGCCGCCGGCGTGAACATCATCCGCCGCGCCATCGAAGAACCGCTGCGCCAGATCTCCAGCAACGCGGGCTACGAAGGTTCCATCGTTGTCGAGAAGGTGCGCGAAGGCAAGGACGGCTTCGGCTTCAACGCCGCGTCCGGCGACTTCGAAGACCTGATCAAGGCCGGCGTCATCGACCCCAAGAAGGTCACCCGCATCGCCCTGCAGAACGCGGCCTCCGTGGCCTCGCTGCTGCTGACCACCGAATGCGCCATTGCCGAAAAGCCCGAAGCCAAGAAGGACATGCCCATGCCCGGTGGCGGCATGGGCGGCATGGGCGGCATGGGCGGCATGTACTAGGCCGAAAGGCTCGTACAGCCCGCGCAACATCGCACGTGACTGTGGGCCGGAACCTTCGGGTTCCGGCCCTTTCCGTTTGTCCGGGGGCGGGTAGGCAGGGCGGGACGGGGCGGAGAGGAGGAGCCGTTGGCGTGGGCCGGGCCTGCCCCTTACGGCGTCATGCGGGCCTTTCCGACTTGACGCGGCCACGCGGTACGGGCACCACGGGGCAGGAGAGGAACCATGGTGAAAGCGAAACACGCGGGCGCGGATGGCGCGCCGCACGCCCCCGGCCCCGCGCCCGACAGGGCGTTGCTGCCCGACAAGGCATTGCTGTTGGACTGGGGCGGCACCCTGATGCGGGTCATGCCCCGCTGGATGGGGGCGGAGCACGGCTGGACGGACGAGCAGCCCATGCCCCATGCGGGCGAGGTGCTGTGTTCGCTGGCCGCCAGTTGGCGGCTGGCGCTGGCCTCCAACGCCTCGGAATCTGACGCGGACCCCATCCGGGCCGCCCTTGCCCCCATGGGGGTGGGGCCGTTGCTGGCCGGGGTGTACACGTGGCGTTCCGCGGGTGCGCCCAAGCCCTGGCCTCCGTTCTGGGCGCATGTGCTGCGCGACCTGGGCCTGCCCGCCCACCGGGTGGTGATGATCGGCGACGACTGGACCGGCGACGTGTGGGGTGCCACCCAGGCAGGGATGTTCGGCATCTGGTTCGACCCGCCGCGAAACGGACATGCGCGCGAGGCGCGCAGCACCCCCCGCGTGCGCACCATGCGCGATTTCCGCGAACTGCCCGGCCTGCTGGCCGAACTGGGGTTTGCGGACTAGCCCGGCAAGGCTCCATGTCTTGCGGGCCACACGCGCCCTTGGCTGTTTTCGCGTCCCTTGCCTTGCCCGTTTTCTACCGCCCCAACGGCCGTCCCTGATTGCCCATGAAAACGCCCCCGCCGGTTTCCCGTCGGGGGCGTTGTGTTTTGCTGTCTGGGCTGTCCGGCCTGGTGGTCCGCCGTGCGCGCGGGCACGCGAGGCAGGGAGTGGCCGGGGTTCGATGTTCGCTGCGTCGGGTTCCGGAACGGGGCACCGGTTCGGTCAGGGCGCGCTGCCGGACGCGCCCGCCGAAGATGCCCGGCTACACCAGGTAGCCGCAGGAATGGATGATGTTCTTGCGCAGGGTGCGCCCCTTCCATACCGCCTCGGGGCCTTCGCTGCGGATTTCCTCGCTCACGATGTCGCGCAGTTCGCGCATCTGTGCGTCGGTGAGTTGCAGGCGCGACATGTCACCCATGAGTTCCAGCGGGTCGGACCAGCAGGTGGGCATGGGTTCATCCTCGTTGTGGTAGAGGTAGTAGATCACGCACTCGCCAACAGGCTGCAACTTCTCCAGAAAATCCTTCATCGTGTCTCCCTTTTTCCGCGAAGCCGTCCGGGCTTCGCGTGGTCAATCCGCCGGGGGCTGGGCCGGCGGACCACCGTGCGCCCTTGGGCTGTCCGCCGTCCCGCCGGATGTTCCGGCAGGGTGTTTCGGCGGCCCCCGTGGCGCAACGGCCTGTTAGCTGCATTTTTTTTCTGTGGGTGCGCAATTGGCCTGAAATCCACCCACATGCACCGTGCGGCTCCAGCGTCCGAACGATGCCCCCAAAACAGAAAAAGCCCCTCGCTAGGAGAGGCCGACGCCGCAAGCCCGCGATCATGATCCCGTGCGCTACACGGTCGGTGTTGGCACCTTGTCCCGACCGACGGCGTCACGTCGGGGCAGGTTGCCGGGCGGTCACAGGGCCGTACCCTCGCGCCTCTCTCCATGAATGGGGCATATCTAGCGGTTGAGTGCACAGTTGTCAATGCATGAACAGGAAATCAGGAAATACTTGTATAGATGTTTTTTCAGTGGGTTGAATTTCAAAAAAAGTGGTTTCGTATAGTACTACTGCTGAAAAAAACGTGACCGCGCGATCAAAACGCCGGGAACCAGGCATGTTGGACATCGGATGCACTGGCCGGATTCGGGTGGCGCCAAGTGCGCCGAGTGGGGGGGGGGCGTGCCGAATGAGGGGGAAGGCCGGGCACGGAACGTGCGCCAGGCGAGGAGCCGCCCGGATGCAGCCCCCGCCCATTCCATCGTATGGTCAAGCGGGGCGGTATGGGGTAGTGGTTCCTGCGTACCGCACGTCCATAACGTCTTGCCCCGCCACAGGAGACCTTTCCCCCGCATGAAGCTGTTCACCCGCACCCAGCAGATGGGCGCGGCCGCCCTGATCATGGCGGCCAGCGTCTTCGTGTCGCGGTTCATGGGGCTCGTGCGCGACAAGGTCATCTCCTACCTGTTCGGAGCCACGGCAGAGGCGGACATCTACTTCGCCGCCTTCGTGGTGCCAGACTTCATCAACTACCTGCTGGCGGGCGGCTATTTTTCCATCACCCTCATTCCGCTGCTGTCGGAGCGCTTCGAGCGAGACCCGGAAGACGGCTGGCGGTTCTTCGCCGCCGCGTTCTGGTGGATCACCCTGGCCATCTGCCTGCTGACCGGCGCGGCGTGGTGGTTCGCCCCGGAACTGGCCCGCGTGGCCGCGCCGGGCTTTGACGCAACGTCCACGGCGCGGCTGGTGCGCTTTCTGCGCATCATCCTCCCTGCGCAGGCGTTCTTTCTGCCGGGGGCGTGCGTCACCGCGCTTCTGTACATGCGGCGCCAGTTCGCGGTGCCCGCCATGGGGCCGCTGGTGTACAACGGGTGCATCATCGGCGGCGGCCTGCTGTCCTGGTCGGTGGCCCCGGCGCGCGGCATGGAGGGCTTCTGCTGGGGCGTGCTGGCGGGCGCGGCGCTGGGCAGCCTTGCGCTGCCGTTGCTGGCCGCCTCGCGCGGCGGCGGGGTAAGGTTGCGCCCGGTACTGGGCCACCCCGGCGTGCGCCGTTTCGCCCTGCTGGCCCTGCCGTTGATGATCGGACAGTCGGTGGTGGTGCTGGACGAGCAGTTCGTGCGCATCTTCGGCTCCATGACCGGCGAGGGGGCGGTGAGCCTGCTCAACTACGCCCGGCGCATCATGCTGGTGCCGGTGGGCGTGGTGGCCCAGGCGGCGGGCGTTGCCTCGTACCCGTTTCTGGCCGCGCTGGCCGCCAGGGGCGAGACGCAATCCTTCGACGCCACCCTGTCCACGGCCCTGCGCAACGCCCTGGCGGTGATCATTCCCCTGTCCCTGTGGATGCTGTTGGCGGCGGAACCCACCATGCGCCTGATCTTTCAGGGGGGCGGGTTTGCCGCCGCCGAAACGCTGGCCTCCGCGCCCCTGTTGCGCGTGATGCTGTGCGGCGTGGCCTTCTGGGCCGTGCAGCAGGTGGTGGGCCGGGCCTTCTACGCCCATCAGGACACCGTGACCCCGGCGGTGGTGGGCACCCTGGCCACCCTGGCCGCCCTGCCGCTGTACGTGCTGGCCGGGCGCGCGGGGCATGCGGGCACGCTGGGCGTGGCGGCGGCGGGCACGGCGGCCGTGGCCGTGTACACCGTGGCGCTGGCCCTGGTGTGGCGCAGGCGGCATGGCGGGGCCGGACTCTCCGGGCTGCTCGGGTGGGGGGCGAAATCCATTGCCTTGTGCGGCGTCGCCGCGCTGCCCGCCTGGCCCGCGCTGACGTATGCGCCGCTGCTGGCACCGGCCAGTCCGGCCACCCCGGCGGGCCAGTTGTGGGGGGCATTCCTGGCGTTGGCCGCCAGCGGCCCGGTGTTCGCCGGGGCCTACCTGCTGCTGGCGCGCCGCTTCGCGCCGGATCTGGCCGAGCCGGTGCTGTCGCGGCTGCGGCCGCTGCTGGCCCGCGTGCGGGACAGGTTGCGCCGCCAGTAAACGGCTGCCGCGAACCGCTGAACGGCGTTCACGCCCCCGGCGTGAGACCAGCCCTTGTCGGGCCTGCCCTTTTCCCCTTGCCGTTTGCGGCCGCCGCGCCACGAGAAAAGCCCCCCGCCGCGTCCAACGCGCCGAGGGGCTTCAGGCCGTACTGAAAGGGCTGGCCAGCTACTGTTCGAGGCCGCCTTCGCCCTCGTACATCATGCCGCCTTCCTCTTCCATCTCCAGGGTTTCCACCTTTTCCTCCAGCCATTCCAGAACGGCGCGGGCGGTGTGGTAGTTCAGCACCACCTTGGAGCGGATGTGGCGGGTGATGACCTTGAGGTTCTCGTCGTAGGGGGCGACCTCGTGGCCAAAGCTGCCGTCGGGAGCCACCAGGCGTTCGGAGAACGGCGGCATCTTGTCGGTTTCTATGTAGAAGCTCATTTCGATTTCGCCCTGCGGGTTGATGCCGCCCCACACGCCGTGGGCGTACTCCAGCCGCACGCCAGCATCGTGCTCGTATTCATAGCGGATTCGGGTCGGGTACTTCGGGTCCTGACTCATGGACGCTCCTTGCGGAAAGTATGGGGACCGGGCACGGACCTGACGCGGGCGCGTCAGCCGATCAGCGAGACCAGCGAGCCTTCGATGCGTTCCGGCGCCACGAGAGGGCTCTGGCGGCGCACGTCGCCACGGGGGGGCCTGAAGGCCGCACGCATGCGGCGTTCGCGCTCGACCGCCGCGTCGGCCTCCATGGCGTTCATGACGGTCTGGGTCTTGTCCAGAAGGGATGGGGACGGCGGCGGAACATAGGGCGGGTCGCGCCACGGGTCGAGCGGTTCGGACATGGCCCGAAGCAGATCGACGTTCATCCGGCGCTCACCGGGAAGCTGCGTGACGAGGACTGTGGTCATGGTCGCGACCTCCGGGCCGCCTTCGGTCCTGCTCCGGTTCCTTGGGCGCGCATTCTAGGGTAGTCGCGGGGTGAAGTAAAGGCGCGGCGCGGGTCGGCGGGACCGCGCCCGCGTGCGCGCCCGGACCCCCTCCGCCCGCACGCCGTGCGCGCAGCCGTCGTGCTCGGCGTGGTTTTCTGGGAAGCGCCTGCGCCCCTCGCCTGCAAGGGGCGCGAAAAAAGGGCCGGACGTTCGTCCGGCCCCGTTGGTTCGACGCGGTGTGCGCGCAATGGAGGGTGCGGCGGCTACACCTTGGCTTGCTGCAGTTCTTCCACCGTGAAGTCCCACACCGTATTGTGCGGGGCCAGCGGTTCGGTGCTGAAGAAGGCGGGCAGCTGGTCGTCCGCCGCGGTGAAGCCGGCCTTGGTGTTGAAGGCGATTTCGTCCTTGAGCACCGAGGTGCCCAGCTTCACGAAGTCGTCCGGGGTGAAGGTGATGCCGTGCCGCGCGGACACCATGTCGCAGATGCACTGCACGGAGTCTGCCGTGTCCAGCACGGCGAAGGCCACGAACAGGCACAGGCCCAGGGCGTCCACGGTGGCGGTGGCCACCTGCAGCGCCTTGGAGGTCTCCACCTGGCCTTCCTTGCCCAGCGGGTTCACGTGGCCGCCCACCTGCAGCATGTTCTGGCAGATGGCGTACCCGGCGGTATGGTCGGCCCCCATTGTGGTGGTGGCGTAGGTAACGCCGATGCCCTTGGCCCCGCGCGGGTCGTAGGCGGGCAGCGACTGGTTCTTCACCGTGGGCACGCGGTCCACGCCGAAGGCCTGCGCGGCGAAGCCCACCCCGCTGCCCATGATCTTGCCGAGGTGGTCGTTCTTGTCGGCCATGCGGTACAGCAGCTTCAGCGCCGCTTCGCCGTCGCCCCACGGGATGACCCCGCCGTCCATGGCGATGGCCACGGCGTTGCCGGTCTCGATGGTGTCCACGCCAAGGTCGTCGCAGGCGCGGTCCAGTCGGGCGATGGCGTCGATGTCCTGGATCAGGGCGTTGCCGCCAAAGGCCCACACCGTCTCGTACTCGAAGCCCGAGGTGACGTAGCCGCCCTTTTCATCCACGTAGTTCTGCGAACACTGGATGATGCAGCCGGGGTGGCAGCCTTCCTTGGTCTTGCCGCCTCGCTTTTCGATGAATTCGGCGATGGTTTCGCCGCTGATGCGCGCGGCATGGTCGCAGCGGCCGGTGCGGAAGTTCTTGGTGGGGAAGGCCCCGGCCTCGTTGATGATGTTCACCAGCACCGCCGTGCCGAATCCGGGCAGCCCCTGGCCGGTGACGGGGTGGGCGCGCAGCATTTCGGCCCAGCGCTTGGAGGCGGCCTTGAAGGCTTCTTCGTCGGCGTAGCCGAAGCGGGCTCCGCCTTCGTCGTCCAGCACGATGGCCTTGACCTTCTTGGAACCCATCACCGCGCCAAGGCCCCCGCGCCCCGCCGCGCGGGCCGGGCGGCCCCACGGGTCGGAAAACTGGATGGAGGCGGCGGTGAGGCAGGCTTCGCCAGCGGGTCCGATGACCATGCCGCAGGCCTTCTTGCCGTGCCGCTCGGCGATGGCGTCCATGGCCGCGTAGGTGCCCATGCCGGTCATGTCGCCCGCGTCCTCGAAGCGCACGCCGTCCTTGGTGAGGACGATGTTGCAGAAGGGCGCGCCGGGTTCGGGCTTGTCCTCCAGCACCAGGGCCAGGATGTTCAGCCGGGCCAGCTTGGTGCAGAACGAGCCGCCGGAGTTGCTTTCCTTGATGGTGCCGGTGAGGGGCGACTTGCCGCCCACCGAGATGCGGCCAGAGTTGGCCGCGCCGGTGCCGGACAGCAGGCCGATGGAGGCCACCAGTTTGTTGCTGGCGCTGAGGGGGTGCACGTCGGCGGGCACTTCGTCCAGGATCAGGCGCGAGGTGAGCCCCCGGCCGCCCATGCCGGCGTACTTGCCCGGCTCCTCGAAGCGGTAGCTGCGGTCCTTGGTGTTGATGCGCAGAATGCGTGGGGTCTGGGACATGTGGCACACTCCTTTGGTGCGGTTGCCGGGAACATGTGGCCACGAGGCTCTGGCCGCGAACCTGACGTGTTCGCTCTTTTCCCCACTAGCGCTTCGCGCTACAGTGGGTCAAGGCAGATGATCAATTATTACAGTATGTTTTGTGGTTATTTGTGGTTTGTTAAAGTCGTCATTAGGTTTGTGAAAACATAATTGAGGCGCGTGATGACCAAAATCGACCTTCAGCTACGCGTACGCACCCCGTCCGGGTTATGGCGGCTTTTGCTGCAAGAGGGGGTCTGCGTGCCCAGCCGGGTGGAATGCACGCTGCGCGCGGCGCTGGAGCAGGGCATGGGCTTTCCGCGCGAGGACGTGGACACGCGGATGGAGGCCATCTTTCTGGACGGCCGCCCGGTGGACGACATCGACGCGGCCCGGCTGCACGACGGGGCGCGGCTGTCGCTGGCCACGGCCCTGCCGGGGGCGGCGGGCATAGCCATGCGCCGCAACAGCCCCTATGCCGCGCTGCGGGCGGCCATTACCCATCACGAACAGGGCGGCGGCACGGAGGCGCAGAGCGCGTCCGCAGACACGCCGCGCCAGGGGCGGGTGCACCTGCGGCTGTTCAACCTGGTCATGCGCGACCACGCGGCGCGGCTGCTGGCCGCCGGGGTGGAGGCCCCGGCCGGGGGGGTTGCCCGGTATCTGGCCGGGGATGAAGCGGGCGAGGTGTGGCTGGACGACGCCCGTTGCGAACGCGAGGCGGCCCTGCGGCGGCTGGCGGAACACCCCGGCGGCTCCGTGCGGCTTGTGGTGGAGATAGCCGAGGCATGAAGGAAGGCGGGCGCGCCGCCCGCGCCGCATCGTGCGCCGCAAGGCGCGCAGAATGGGCCCCGACGCGCGGCGTGCGCGTCGGGGCCCTGTGCATGCGGGATGCCGTGCGGGGCGCTGCCCGCCCCGGAGCGCTAGTCCTTGCCCGGCTCGTAGCCCGGCAGCACGATGGACGAGGGCGCGCCCGCCGCGCCGGAGCCCTTGGGACAGTCCTTGAGCAGGCTGCATATCTCGCAGCCGCCCTTGAACGGAAAATGGGTGACCACGGCGTAGCGGCGCGACAGGGTGGGGCCTTCGCCGGTGTAGGGCAGGCCCTCGGCCTCCAGCGCGGCGCGCAGCTTGTCGGTGGGCTTGGGCGCGGGGGCGCAGCCCACGTCCTCCACTTCGGGCAGCAGGGTGTGCACGGCGCTCATGACCATGGTCTGGGCCAGGGAGTTGATGATGAAGGCGTCGGAGGGGGAGCTTTCCCACGCCTCGTCCACGTCTTCCTCCACTGCGGCGTCCAGCCAGACCACCAGGTACTGGATTTTGCCGGTGTCCACGCGCAGGGCGTGCAGCTTGTCCATCCAGGCTTCCCATCGCTGCATCAGGCGGTTCATCACCTCGCCGCCGATGCGCGTCTCCTGGCTGGTGTTCATCAGCAGCTCCACGTCGAAGTAGGGCTGCACTTCCAGCTTCTCAGCACTATGTTCCGCCATGTCCCTGTCTCCTGGGGTTATGCTCGTGTGGGTGCGCGGTGCGGAGCGCCGGGGCGCGTGCCCTTGGGCGCGCGGGCGTGGATGCGGCCACTGCGCAAGTCACGCGGCATGGGCCGTCCGGCGTCGTCGTGGACGAGACTTTGCGCGAAAGGCGCGGGGCGCGTCAAGACACAAGGGCACGATGGCCCGCGCGCGCCGCGCGGGGAGCGCGGGCGGAAGCAAGGGGCGGAAGGCACGCAGGCGGTGCATCCGGTTTGTGACGAGACCGGTTTGTGACGCGGCGGACACGACAATGCCTTCCGCCCGCCCGTATGAGGCCCGGATGCCGCGCTGCTGTCAGCGGCGTGTTGGGTGGCTACTGGACGAAGTAGCGCTCCATGAGGGCATGGCTGCCGGAATCGCCGCCGATGAAGGCCGCGCCCACTCGCGTCGCGCCCTTGCTGCGCTCGTTGCGCGAACTGCGGCAACGCATGCGCACCGGCGGGTTGCTGTCGTCCAGCCGGAAGATTACTTCAAATTCGCCGTCAGCCAGGCGCACGTCCAATTCGGAATTGGGGGGCATGCGAAAGCCCACGCCGTTCAGCGATATGTCGTACAGTTCCACGGGCTGGTAGC
Source organism: Nitratidesulfovibrio sp. HK-II (assembly GCF_003402415.2). Lineage (NCBI taxonomy): Bacteria > Pseudomonadati > Thermodesulfobacteriota > Desulfovibrionia > Desulfovibrionales > Desulfovibrionaceae > Nitratidesulfovibrio > Nitratidesulfovibrio sp. HK-II. The sequence goes on along the minus strand of NZ_AP036014.1, from coordinate 2,649,530 downwards.
GGCCGTAATGGCCGTCCGGCTCGGTGACGTACACCACCCCCGGCAGGCGGATGGGGTGGCGCTCGAAGGCGCGCCTGTCCGCGTCGTCGCGCGATTTTGCGTCGCGGCGCAGCAGGTAGCGCTCCAGCAGCCCCTCCACGAGGGCCGTCGTGGTGATGCCCATTTCTTCCGCGGCGGAATCTATGCGCTTCAGCAGGTCGTGGGCGATGCGGAGTTCGCGGAATCTTCTCATGACGGCTCTCCCGGGTTGTCCACAAAAGGCAGACAAAGATACTTGACGAAAAGACATGAAAAGTCCGTGCCATTTTGTGTCGAGAAAACAATCATTTCTATTTTATGTTTTTAAAACAGGGTATTATGGATTTCGTGGTGGGCCTGTTCCGTTGGCTGAGCGCGCCGTGCCGGTCCGGCCGGACCGCATTTCGTCCGGACAAGCTGGACTGCGGGGCGGAACGGGGCCGTCAGGTGGGGAGGGGGCGGGCAATGTTGTCTGGCGTAAATCTAGACCCCTTTCCGAAAAAATAATGCTGTGGCATACCATATGGACAGCTTCGCGCGGGGGTGTCCGCGTCGGCTGAAGGGGGCTGCCGTATCGGCGGGTGTCCGATGTGGCATTTCCGGATTTTCCGGAACCAGAATGGAAGCATCCGGGTTGCGCGGGGCCTGCGTACAGGCCGCGCGGCGCCAGGGCGTATTACGGGGCACGGGCGGCAACGCCGGTGAAAGGGACCATGGCAGACGTTCTCGTAATAGACCCCAAGCGACAGTACAGGGCGCAGTTGGCGCCAGCAGTCACCGCCGCGGGGCACGCATGCCGGGTGGTCTCGACCTGCGAGGAAGCCGTGTCCAGCGGACGCCGCCGCCCTTGCGACGTGGTGTTGCTGGACGTGGATGCGCCCGGCTCCGAGGGGCTTGTCTGCCTGCCGGAACTGGCGGCCATGCGCGGCCAGCCGGAGGTGCTGGCCCTTACGGCGGAGCGCGCGGGCACAAGGGCGGAGGACGCCATCCGGGCCGGGGCGTGGGACGTGCTGCTGCATCCCTTCACCGAAATCGCCCTGCGGCAGGTGCTGGAGCGCTGCCTGTACCACCACACCGCCAAAGTGGCCCTGATCGGCCAGGCCAACATCAAGCGCGGCGACATCATCGGCACCAGCCTGCAACTGGAACGCTGCCTGCACTCGCTGGGCGTGGCCGCCCGCACCGACACCAACGTGCTCATCCTGGGCGAAACGGGCACCGGCAAGGAACTGTTTGCGCGGGCCGTGCACGAGAACAGCGAACGTGCCGGGCGCGGCTTCATCGTGGTGGACTGCACCAACCTGCCGAGCACTCTGGCCGAAAGCATCCTGTTCGGGCACGAGCGCGGCTCGTTCACCGGGGCGGATTCCGCGCGCGACGGCCTGTTCAAGCAGGCCGATGGCGGCACCATCTTTCTCGACGAAATCGGCGACCTGGACCTGTCGGTGCAAAAGTCGCTGCTGCGCGTGCTGCAGGAACGCACCTTCCGCCCCATCAGCGCCCGCAACGAGGTGCGCAGCGATTTCCGCCTGGTGGCCGCCACCAATTGCGACATCGAGGACATGGTGCGGCGCGGAGCCTTTCGCAAAGACCTGTACCACCGTCTGAAGACCCGCATCATCCATCTGCCTGCCCTGCGCGAACGGCGCGACGACATCGAGCCTCTGGCCCGCCATTACGTGGATCGTATCTGCCGCCAACACCGGCTGGCCGCCAAGCAGATGTCGCCCGATTTCGTGGACGCGCTGCAAATCTATCACTGGCCGGGCAACGTGCGCGACCTGATCAACGCCTTGCACTACGCGGTGCAGGCGGCCTTTGCCGAGCAACGGTTGTATCCCCAGCACCTGCCGGTGGAAATCCGGGGGCACGTCATGCGCGCCCGGCGCGATCCATCCCCCGCGCGCGAAGCGGAGGAAGAAGTGCACGCCCCCGCGCCCCAGGCCGGGGGCAACGGCAGCGGGCCTTCCTCGCTGGCGGGTGCTTCAGGCATGCAAGGCACATCCAATGCGCCCGGCGCACCGGGGACGCCCGCGGCGTCCGTGGCCTACGGCCCATCCGGTTCCGCCGGGGGGGGCGGCACGCAAGCCGTGCAGTCCTCCACCTGTCCTCCGCCCGCCCCACGCGAAGGGTTCGGCTTCGCCAACGAGGTGTTTCCCTCGTTCCGTTCCGCGCGCGAAGTGACCATGGACCGCATGGAGTCGGCCTACCTGGTGGAGCTCATCCGGCGCAGCCGGGGCGAGATAGCCTCGGCCATCGCCCTGTCCGGCCTTTCGCGCGCGCGGCTCTACGAACTGTTGCAGAAGCACTCCATTTCGTTGCGGAGCGGCAACTGACGCCTCCGCGTCTTGTCCTGGCCCCGGCGCTCACGCCTGCTCCCGGCCAGATTATTCCTCCGCCCCTTTCCACATGGAGGGGCTGTGCCGTGCCCTTTGCCCCCCGTCCCGCCCATTCCGCCGATTCGCCATCCGTCAGTCCGTCAGGCCGACCAATACGTCCGGTCCGTCTGGTTCGTCCGGTCCGTCCGGTCTGGCCGGTCTGGCCGGTCTGGCCGCCTTTCCCGTCCCGCCCCTGCTCCCGGCATGCCGCCCGCCCGCGCGGGACTTTCGGTGCATGGGGCGCGACAACCATCGGGCATTTCTGTTACATGAAGGGCAAGGCTGGCCGCCGCCCGGCTGCCGTTTCCATGCGGCCATGCCTTTGAACGGCACGTGTTCCCTAATGTTCGTGAGCGGTTGTCCGATAAGTGCAGTACACACTCATCCTGTTACAGTGCGAGGCGTGCATGAAGCTGACGATTCTTCGCAAACTGCTCGTCATGGTTATCTGTATCGTGCTGCTTACAGCAGCCGCCATTTTCGGCACGGCCCACCATTTCATGACGCGCGGCTTCGCCGATGAATCGGCGCAGGCGGTGACCCGGCTGCGCGACGTGGTGGCGCGCAATATTGGCGACCGGTCCGTCAAGTTTCTGGAAGAAGTGAACCTGGTGGCCCAGCACGCGGAATTTTCCGCGGCCGTGGCCGAGGGCGACGGCGCGCGCGCGGCCGAACTGGCCAAGCGGCTGATGCGCGACATGGGGTCGGACTTCATGACCGTCACAGACGCCAAGGGCAACGTGCTGGCGCGCGGGCATTCGGACAAGACGGGCGATTCGGTGCTCGATCAGGACACCGTGCGCCGCGCCTTGCGCGGCGAGGCCAGCGTGGGGGTTATCGCGGGCACGGTGGTGCCGTTCACCCTGCGCGCGGGCGCGCCCATCCGCAGGGACGGCAAGGTGGTGGGCACGGTGGCCATCGGCGCTTCGCTGGTGCGCGAGGGTTTCGTGGACGACATCAAGTCGTTCACCGGCCTGGAGGTTACCGTGTTCAAGGGCGACACGCGCGTCATGACCACCATCGTGCGCGACGGCAAGCGGGCCATCGGCACGCGCATGGACAACCCCAAGGTGATGGAGACGGTGTTCAACGCGGGCAAGACATTCCTCGCCCGCAACCAGATATTGGGCAGCGACTACGAGACGGCGTACTGGCCCATCCTGGACATGGAGGGCAAGACCATCGGCATGTGGTTCATCGGCATGCCGGTGGCCAGCATCATCGCCGCGCAGGACCGGGTGACCCATTCCTCGCTGGTGGTGATGGCGGGGGTGCTGCCGGTGATGATCGTGGTGGCGTGGCTGCTGGCCCGCGCCCTGTCTCGGCCCATATCGCGCACCACCGCCTTCGCCACGGCCGTGGCCGCAGGAGACCTGGGGTCCGAACTCACGGTGCGCGCCAGCGACGAGGTGGGCCAGTTGGCAGACGCCCTGCGGTCCATGGTGGGCACGCTGAAGGACAAGATAGGCGAGGCGCAGGAGCAGAGCCGCCTTGCGGCGGAAGAAACGGAAAAGGCCCGCCAGGCCATGGCCGACGCAGAGGCCGCCCGCGCCCGTGGCGAACAGGCCCGGCGCGAAGGCATGCTGCACGCCGCGCGTGAGCTGGAAGGCATCGTGGAAATCGTTTCCGCCGCGTCCGAAGAACTTTCGGCGCAGATAGAGCAGTCGTCGCGCGGGGCGGAACTGCAAAGCCGCCGTACCGGCGAGACCGCCGTGGCCATGGAAGAGATGAACGCCACGGTGCTCGAGGTGGCCCGCAGCGCCGGGCTTGCCGCGGATACCGCCAACGACGCCAAGGCCAAGGCCACGGCCGGGTCGGGCATCGTGGACGCCATGATCGACGGCATCGGCGTGGTGCAGCGCCATTCAGAGACCCTGAACCGCGACATGGATTCCCTGGGCAAGAGCACCGAGCGCATCGGGGCCATCCTGGGCGTGATTTCGGACATCGCCGACCAGACCAACCTGCTGGCGCTGAACGCCGCCATCGAAGCCGCCAGGGCCGGTGACGCCGGGCGCGGCTTTGCCGTGGTGGCCGACGAGGTGCGCAAGCTGGCCGAAAAGACCATGACCGCCACCAGGGAAGTGGGCGAGGCCATCGGGGGCATCCAGCAGGGGGCCAAGGTGAGCATCGCCCAGGTGGGCGAAACCGTGCGCGAGGTGGAGAACGTCTCCGGCAGGGCGCACGAGGCGGGGCAGTCGCTGACGTCCATCGTGGCGTTGGCCGATTCGGTCTCCGACCAGGTGCGTTCCATCGCCACCGCCAGCGAACAGCAGTCCGCCGCGTCCGACGAGATCAACCGGGCCGTGGAGGAGGTCAACCGCATCTCCACGGAGACCAGCGACGCCATGCGCCAGTCGGCCCAGGCAGTGACCGAGCTTGCGGCCCAGGCCCAGCGGCTGAAGGCCATCATCGAGCAGATGCAGCGCGAGAACGCCTGACGCGGCGCGCAAGCCCCGCCGACTCATGAATCGGCCGGGTCAGCGCCCGACGGGGTGGTGCTTGAAGCATGAGAAACAATGACCGGGATCGTCCCCTTGCAGGGGGCGGTCCCGGTCATGCACTGGCGGCGCGGGCTTGGGGCGCGCCCGGCGTTTTGCGTTGTTTTTCACGCTTGTTGCTGTGCAGTGTCTTGGTATCCTGAAGGTTTCCCGCTGGATTTCGCGGCCAGGTGAGGGGCGACGATGGCCGGACGGGGCGGCTAACCCCCGCCAACGGCGGGGAACAGGCCCAACTGGTCGCCTTCGGCCAGGCGCGCTTGCGGGGTGACGTGCACTCCGTTGATGAACAGTATCTTCACGTCGTCCGGGGCGATGCCAAGGCGCTGCATGGCCTCGGCCACGTCCACTCCCTCCGGCAGGTCCAGCGTGCCCTCGGGCGGGCTCTTGCGGGCCAACGTGGCAAAGCATTTCACATGGATGCGCATACGGCGTGTCCGTTCTTCAGTTGGCGCAGCACGGCGGCCACGTCCGGCAGGTCGGCGTGGTTGCCGCGCAGCAGTTCAAGGCAGGCGTCCACGGCATCCGGGTCGTACAGCCTGCCGCTGTTGCTGGAAAGTTCGTCCATGGTCGCCTCCAGGCAGTGGGCCGGGCGGTAGGGGCGGTGCGAGCACATGGCCTCGGCCACGTCGGCCACGCCCAGAATGCGCGCGCCGGGCAGAAGGTCGCCGCCCGAAATGCCGTGCGGGTAGCCCGAGCCGTCCAGCCGTTCATGGTGTTGCAGCACCATGCGCGCCACCGGGTGGGGAAAGGGGATGCTTTCCAGGATGTCGTGCCCGAATTGGGGGTGCTGGCGCAGGAAGGCCATTTCATGGGCGTCTAGCACGGTGGGTTTCAGCAGGTACTGGGCGGGGATGCACAGCTTGCCGATGTCGTGCAGCATGCCCGCCACCCGCACCGATTCCACTTCTTCGTCGGTCATGCCCAGTCGCCGGGCCATGGCCGTGGCCAATACGGTGACCTGTGCCTGATGGGTGCCGGTGTAGGCGTCTTTCAGGTTGGTGACCCGCGACAGGGAGTCCACCGTGGCTTCCAGCAGGCCGCTGAGCTGGACGTAGGCGGCGCTGAGTTCGCGGGTGCGCTCTTCGATGCGCGCTTCCAGTTTGGCACGGTAGGCCTCGTTCTCGGCCAGCAGGCGGGAGCGCTCAAGGCAGCGTTCCACGGTGTGTTCCAGCGCCCCCATGTCCGCCACGGGCTTGGTCAGGTAATCCCAGGCCCCTTCGCGCAGCGCCGCGACCGCGTCGCGCAGCACCCCGGTGCCGGAAACTACCACCACGGGTGTGCCCCGGCCAGAAGCCGTGATGGCGCGGATGACCGACAGGCCGTCCAGCACCGGCATGCGCAGGTCCACCAGCACCAGGTCCGGCCTGCACGCTTCCCACGCGTCCAGCCCCGCGCGGCCGTCCCCGGCCTGCGTCACCTCGTAGCCGCTGTCCGCCAGAAAGTCGGACAACGAACCGCGAACCTGCGGGTCGTCGTCGATGACCAGGATGCGGGGCGGTGTGGGCATGGCGTGTTCCGTGGCCGTGACGGGTTGGGGAAGGGCGAGTGCATGGTCGGACATGCATGAAGACATGCCGAGCCGGGCCGTGGCTGATTGACCGGAAGCGGGGCGCGCGGGGCGCATGCCCGCAGGGGCCATGATACTCGGACGAGTATCGAGTATGCGAACCCTAGCAGGGCGCGGCGCCCGTCGCAAGGGGCAGGTGGGCGGGGGCGCGGCGCACGGCGAAAGGCCGCGCCTTGGGGCCTCCGCTGGGCGCACATCTCTTGTGTCACGCTGTCATACGCGTCACGCACGGCGGGAGGCGGGGCGGACCGTTTGCCACGCCGCGTCAGCATGCCGGGCGGGGGTCACTCCGCGGGGCGGCGGCCCAACACCCCGCGCAGGCCGATGCACAGCCCTTCGTGCATGCACGGGGCAAGGTGCAGCACGGCCGGAAAGGTGGCGCCCGAGGCATGCATGGCCTCGCAGGCCAGCGAGGCGGGCTGCCCGTTGCGCAGCGTCTCGGCGATGGCGGCGGCCATGCGCGGCCGGTCGTCCGGGGCCAGCAGGTCCAGCAACCCGGCCGCCGGGGGCAGGGTTGCCGGGTCGAGGCCGAACTGCGTGGCGGCGGCGCGGTTCAGCGAACGCAGAATGCCCGCAGGGTCGGTCTCGAACACGGTGACGGACAGCGTGTCGATGAATTCGCGCTGGCGGCGTTCGTGCTCGCGCAGCAGGCGGTACAGCTCGAAGCTCTCGATGGCGTTGGCGCAGTGCTTGAGAATGAGCGAGAGCAGCGAGAGCAGGATGCCCGAAAGGTTCTTTTCGGTGCGCGGCATGGCCCCGATGAACATGCCCCGCACGCGCGAGGTGGTGGCCAGCACGCTGAGCACCAGCCGGTGGCTGTTGTCCGAGGAATACACGGTGATGGGCCGGTTTTCGCGCACGGCCAGGGCGAACACCCCAGTCTCGATGAGCCGCTCCACCTCGTGCTCGATGGCCGAGCCCTCCTGGCTGGGGCGGCACAGGCTCAGCACGAAGTCCGAGGTGTGCTCGTCCACCAGGTAGAAGGCGGTGACGGAAAACTGCACCAGTTCGCCGATGCGGGCCACCGCCTCGTCCAGCAGGGCGGAGGGTTCTTCCAGCCGGTTGATGCTGGTCTGGAAGTCGCCGAGGTTGAAGGCCATGTCCAGCACGTCGAGCGTGAACCGGGCCTGGTCCTCCAGGTGGCGCAGCCGGGCGTGCAGGCCCGCGCTGCCGAAGGTGGGGTCGTTGTTACTCATGTGTTTCCAGGAACCTGATGATTTCCAGCACCTGATATTCCATCTGGTTGGCCGTCTGCACCACAGCGCCGGGGGGCAGGCCCAGGGCCGTCCAGCCTTCGTCGGACAGCGGCGGCACCAGCACCTCGCCGCTGGTGCCGTAGCACAGGGCGTTGGCCAAAAGGTCGGACACGGCCATGATGGCGGGTTCGCTGCTGCCGCTCGTGCTTTCCGGGCTATGGTGGCGCTGCACGTTGCGTTCGAGCGAGACCGGGCACTTCCATTGCCGCAGGATGGCCCCGCCCATCTCGTCGTGGGTGAAGCCGACGATGTCCCGTTCCAGCGAGCGCACGGTGGTCCCGCGCGAGCGGGCCTCTGCCAGCAGCAGCCGCCCGTGGTCGGGCAATTGCCCGTAGATGGCCAGCCGCCCCATGTCGTGCAGCAGCCCGGCCACGAAGAACCGTTCGCTGTTGCTCATGCGGTGCAGCCCGGCCAGGATGCGCGCGGCAACGCCGCAGGCGATGGAATGCGTCCAGAAGGCGCGCATGTCCACGAGGTCCTGCGGCACGCCCCGAAAGGCCGTGACCACGCTGACCCCCATGGCCAGCGACACCAACTGGTTGGTGCCGATGATGGACACGGCGCGGGTGATGGTTTCGATGCGGGCCCGCAGCCCGTAGTAGGCGCTGTTGGCGATGCGCAACAGGCGCGCCGACAGGTCGGTGTCCTTGGAGATGATTTCTGCCGCGTCGGCGGCGGAACTGCGCGGGTCGTTGACCACCTCGACCAGGCGGTGGAACACGCTGGGCAGGGTGCCGAAGCGCATGTCCTCGCGCAGCACCGCCTCCAGCGTCACCGGCCGTGGGGCCGGGTCGGGCCGCACGGGGCAGGGGGCATCGCCGGGGTCGGGGGGCCAGGGTGCGGGCGTTGCGGCCAGGCGCAGGGCGCAGTGGCGCATCAGCGCGGCCACGTGCGGGTTGGCGGCGTCGTGCAGGCGGAAGTGGGCGCGGGTGCGCTCCATGGCCTCGTCGAAGCGGGCGGCCACGGTGGGCGGCATGCCGCCCTCGCCGTCCTCCTCGCCGATGACGGCGGCCTCGGTGACGCCCCAGATCTTGAGGATGCGCAAGCCAGCGGGCGACAGCACGTCGCCGCACTTGAACAGCAGCCTGCCGTTGCCGTCGCGGATGTCGTCCGCCACGCGCATGCCGGGCTTGAGGTCGGTGATGCTGATGCGTGTCATGCGGCTCCGTGCGGGGGGCTCCGTTCGGGTTCCGTGTGGGGCTTCCGGGCGGGCGGCCGCCTGCGTGGTGATTCTGCGCCGTCCGGCGTGCCATGCCCGGCGAGAGGCATGATGGGTGGCACGGACCCGATGCATACTACAGGAAATGACCGGGCGCATGCAACCGCGTTGCCGCACGGCGCGTTGCTTCCCCTTCGGGGCGAGTTCTGGTAGGTACGTGCCCGGAGTGCGTGCCACGGCATGCATATCCGATTCGCCGTGCGCAGCCGCGAGGCACGGCGGGCGGCGTCACCCGGCGGGGCATTCTTTCATCGCGCATCCTGTACGCGCCGCGTTCGTGCCCGTTTGCAACCGGTAGCAAAAGGGCGCCACCTGCTCGCCCCATTCCATCGTCCCAAGGAAAACGAATGAATTTCAACATGCTGGACGCGGCATTCCTGATCATTGTCGGGCTGTTCGTCCTGCGCGGCCTGTTTCGCGGCTTCGTGGAAGAGGTGGCGGGCCTGGTGGGCGTCATCGGCGGGTTCATCCTCGCCAACCGCCACCACGGCGACGCCGCGCCCCACGTGGCCAAGGTGGTGGGCGACCCAGGATGGGTCAACGTCATCGCCTACGTGGGCGTGTTCCTGGGCGTGCTGCTGGTGGTGGCCATCGTTGCGCGCATCATCCGCAAGCTGCTGGTCATCACCTTCGCCGGGTGGCTCGACCACATGGCGGGCGGGGTGATGGGCGCGGCCAAGGGGCTGCTGATCTGCTCCATCCTGCTGGCCGTACTGCTGCACTTTCTGCCCGACGCCGCCTTCGTGCGCGATTCGCGCGTGATACCGTATCTTTCCATGGTCACCGGCTACGTGAAGACGTTCCTGCCGCAGCAACTGTTCTAGGAACGCCGCGCCGTTTGTCCCCACCCCCAACGTCCGGCTTCGCCGGAGCCCCACGGATTTTCGCCCATGAGCACCGAACCCACGTCCCCGTCCTCTTCCGCCAGTTCCGCCGGTTCAGGCGGTCTTCAGGCCATCACCGATGTCATCGATCGCCTGCTGGCCCCCGAAGGCTGCCCGTGGGACCGTGAACAGACCCCGGAATCGCTGGCCGACTACGTCATCGAGGAATGCTTCGAACTGGTGGAGGCCATCCGCTCGGGCAAGGTGCACGACGTGCGCGAGGAACTGGGCGACGTGATGTTCCTGCTGGCGTTCATCGGCCGCCTGTACGCCGACAAGGGCCAGTTCACCCTGGACGACGCCATGGAAGGCAACGCGGCCAAGATGATCCGCCGCCACCCGCACGTGTTCGCCGAAGGCGAGTGCGCCAGCCGCGAGGAACTCTTGCGCAACTGGGAACGCATCAAGCGCGAGGAAAAGGCGGCGGCCATGGCCGCCGTGGATGGCGACGAGGGCAGCGACGAGGCCAACGGCGAAGCTGTCGCGGCGGCGTCCGGCGATGCCCCGGCGGGTGTGTTCGACAGCCTGCCCAAGGGGTTGCCCCCGTTGGTCAAGGCCTACCGGCTGCACTCCAAGGCCGCCCGCGTGGACTTCACCTGGGAGAGTGACGAGGACGTGGAGCAGCAGGTGGAGGCCGAGTGGCTGGAATGGCTGGACGCCTCGGCCAGCGGCGACAAGGAGCGCCAGGAGCAGGAACTGGGCGATTTCCTGTTCACCATCGTGGAGCTTGGCCGCCGCAAGGGCATCAAGGCCAACGCCGCGCTGGACTACGCCACGCTGAAGTTCCTGCGCCGTTTCGAGGGCATGGAGGCCCTGGCGCGCGAACGCGGGCTGGATTTTCCCAACCTTTCCTTCGAGGAAAAGGACGCGCTGTGGAACGAGGTGAAGGCCGCCGAAAAGGCCTGATGCCCGATCGCCGCCCGGCTGTCGCTGCGTCGCGGCCCGGGGGACGGGGCGCGCGCCTTGCGGCCTGCGGCGGGGCGCTCACCGTGTCTTCCCGCCAGACGCCCCCGGATGTGACGGGGATTCCGACCGCCGTCCCTCCGGATGCCGCCGCCCTGGCCCATGCGTGTCCCGCATCGGCGAAGCCGGTGGGCGAACAGGCCGCCGGGGTTGCCCCCCTTGCCCGGCGCATTGCCGGGGCGGTGAGGCAATGGCTGGCCACCGGGTTGCGCCTGGGGCCCGCATCCCGCGCGTTTCTGGAAGCGCAACTGGGGCTGCCGGGGCTTGCCGGGCTGCCGGGGGCGGAAGCCGTCGCGTGTCTGGCTCCGCTGCTGGCTGCATCGCCGGAAGGGCAGGCCGCCGCCGACACGGAAAGCGCCCTCGAATACCTGTTGTACCCGGATGTTGCCCTGCGCCTGGCCGTGGAACGGCTGTTGGCGGAAAGCGGCCAGGCCGCACCCGGCGAGGAGAAGGCAGACCCCGCGTTCGTCGGCACTGCCGCGCCATCCCTTGCGGATTCCCAAGCCGACCCGTGCGAGCGGCAGCCCCGCCTCGCGGACGAGGTGCTGCGCCTGCTGTCGCCGGACGCCACCGCCGTGCTGCACGTTCCTGACGCCCCCGGCGCTTTCGGGGGCGTTCCCGCGTTTTCCGAAGCACCCGCCTCCAACGCCACGGGCGCGGCCGCCCGCCTCGCGCTGCCCGCGCCCCCGTGGGCCTTGGCCCTGCTGGTGCGCCGGTTGCGTCTGGACCGGTCCATCCCCGCGCGCATCGCCGACGCCGTGGCGCACCACCTGCCGGAACCCCTGGCCCTTGCCGTGCGCCTGGCCCTGCGTGACGCCCGGTTCGACCTGACGGAACCGTTCGCCGAAGCTTCCGCCGTATCTCCCGCCCCCGCCCGTGCCGCAGGCCCGGCGGGCGCATCCCGCGCCGAACTCGTGCTGCGTTTCATCCGGCGCATGCCCCCGTCGGACCCCGGCTACGTCGGGGCGCTGGATATCTGGCTGGATATGCTGCACGACCTGCCGCCCGGCAAAAGCGCCCATGCGGCCCTTTCCGCGCGGCGCGAACGCCTGGCCCGGGCCGCGCGCGAGGCGGACGAGTTCACCGCGCGGCTGGGCCGCCTGAACATGGAGATACTGATGCTCCAGGGGGTGCACGCCCCGGCGCTGGACGCGGACGAAGCGCGCCGCAGGGTGCGCCTGATGGACCGGATGTGCCTGGCCGTGCTGGGCCGCCCTGCCGCATTGGACCAGGCGGAGCCCGGCATGGCCCCGGATTCGCCGGTGGGGCATGACCTGGGGGCTTTCGACCCGGCCACGGGGCTCGACGACCTGATGCGCCTGCTTTCCTAGGTGGTGTCGTACGAGCGTCCTTTTGTCCTCTGCCTACGTCAGAACAACTTTTTATTCCGGTCGAGTACGAGAAGAGTACGCTCCCTCCATAAAAAACTGTTCTTCCTTGGCAGAGAACAAAAAACCTGCTCGTGCAACACCACCCAGGCATCCGCGCTCGCTGCGTCCCTGCCATCCATCAGAAAAGGTCGGGTGCGCCGCCACGGGAACATCCCGCCACGGCGCACCCCGGTGCCCATCGGCGCCCGTGCGTCAGACGCTGACGTCCACGTGCTCCCCAAGGCCGCGCACGGCCACGGAGGACTCGGTCTGCGTCTGGCCCGCGTCCCGGCGTTCCTGCCGGGGAAGGGCGTCGGCCTGAATGCCCGCAAGCTGCTGCCCGTCCTGTTGCATCAGGCGGGTCTGCTCCAGCACGTTCAGGATGCCCTCCGCGCCACCGGTGAACTGGTCTATCCGCATGGCGCACCTCCTTTCACGGGGCATGCGTTACCCCGTATCCGTCCTATCGGCAGTTGATGCGCTTTCCACAGGGGGGGCACGAAAACGGATGCATTCCGGGCATGTCTTGCGTATCATCCGGAACAAGCGCGGGCCGGTTCGTGCCCGCACCGGAGGTCGCCATGCTGATGCCGCAGAACGAGGCCAAGTTTCGCTACTGCCCCTTCCTGAAGACCAGCGACGACAAGATGCGTTTCTGCGTCGGCGCCCAATGCATGATGTGGCGCTACAAGCACCCGCAACGCAACGAAGAGGGCGACGAGGGCTATTGCGGGCTGGCCGGCAAGCCCGCCGGGGCCATGTAACGGGCGCGCCCGTCCGGGCGGCGTATCCGCTCGTCATTCCACCACCGCATCCACCACCGCATCCATTGGACACGCATCCATGAACACCACCCCGGCCAAGGGACAGCGCACCCTTTCGTCCCGCAACCTGTTTTCGTACTTTCTCTTCCTGCTGCTGGTGCTGGCCCTGTGGCTGGCCTATCGGCTGGTGGACCCCTTCCTGCACACCCTCATCCTGGGGGCGGTGTTCTCGGCCATCTGCTACCCGCTGTTCCTGCGCTGCAAGACGCTGCTGCGCGGCAACGCCATCCTGGCGGCGCTGCTGGTGCTGACCGGGCTTGTGGTATGCATCGTCATTCCGGTGTGCGTGTTCGTGGCGTTGCTGATTCCGCAGGGCATGCAGACGGTGACGGCCATCAACAAGTGGCTGAGCGGCGGCGGCCCGGCCGCGCTGCTGTCCGAATCGAACCTTAAGCCGTGGCTGGAATGGGTGCAGGTGAACCTGCCGTTCATCGACCTGGGGCACATCAACTTCCAGGCCAGCCTGCTGGAGCTTTCGCGCACGGCGGGACAGACGCTGATCCAGTGGGGTTCATACGTGCTGGGCAACACCATGCTGTTCTTCCTGCACTTTCTGCTGCTGCTTCTGGTGATGTTCTTCATGCTGAAGGACGGCAAGCGCATGGTGGAAGGGGTGAAATACCTGTGCCCTCTGCGCGAGGAACAGGAGGACATGATCATCTTGGGCCTGCGCCGCGTGGCGCGCGCCGTGCTGGTGGGCGGGCTGCTGGTGGCGGTGGTGCAGGGGGTGCTGGGTGGCATCGGCATGGCCATCGTGGGGTTGCCCGGCATGTTCTGGGGCACGGTGATGGCCTTTGCCTCGCTGGTGCCGGTGGTGGGCACGGGTCTGGTCTGGGGGCCAGCCTCCATCTACCTGCTGCTGATGGGGCAGTGGAAGGGCGCGGTGTTCCTGGCGCTGTGGAGTTCGCTGGTGGTGGCCGGGGCCGATTCCATCTTGCGGCCGTACTTCATGCGCGGCAGTTCCGGCGCGTCGGTGTTCTACATCTTCATCTTCATCCTTGGCGGGCTGAAGGCCTTCGGCATGGCGGGCATCATCTACGGCCCGCTCATCCTCAGCTTCACCATGGTCATGCTGACCCTGTACGGCGAGGAATACCGCGACATCCTGGCCCCGCGCCCCCTTGCTGCGGCCGACCCGGACGCCTGCCCCGCGCCCCTGCCGCCGAACCGTGGCGGCCCGGAGACCCCCGGCGGGAATGGCCCCGGAAACTGACGGGCGGGGCAGCGGCACGCCAGGGGTCCATCCCCTGCGGGCAGGGAGCGGGAAACGCACGAATGCCGTACTCCGGCAGCCTTCTTGCCATTTCTCCGGGTTACCGGTAGGCGGTGAACTGGACATGGCGGTAGGCCGCCCGTCGCGAGGGGACACTGCGGCGGTTGGCCGGTGCCATGCCATGCCGCAGCAGCCCGTCCGAGGTCTTGCGGACAGTGGGCGGCCTGTTGGCGGCATTACTCGGGCAGCCAACTGTTTGAGCCACCCGCGCGACGCCATGGGGCGTCCATACGTGCTGGACGCCGGGCCTTGCCGGTGTTGCCCGGCATGCATCGCAAACCGTCGATAGGGCGGGCTTCGGCCCGCAGGGGGAGACGTGTTGCGCGAACCTTCCGGTCTTGAATCATCCTCCGGCGCGGCGGAACCCTGTCGCGATTCCGAACGCTCGGGCGTGGCGGAGTCCATGACCCACGCGAGTCCGGATGCGCCTTCCGCCCGGCTGATGCGGCCCCTGCCGCCGTTTTCGCACGCCACTTGCGCGGCGGACGATGGCCTGTTCGCCGGATTGCCGGACCTTGCCGCCATGCTGGGCAGGAGCGCCCCGCACGCGTTGCAGGAAGAACTGGGTGCTCCGCTCGAAGGGAGCGCCCAGGTGGGCGATGCGTCTGCCGACGCCGATGCCGCGCCCGCCCCGGAACCGGCGCGGGCCGCCGCGCCGGACGCCGGAATTTCCCCCGTCCCCCGCCCCTCGCCCCACGGCGACCTGGCCGCCCAGTTCGGCGCGGCGGGCATTGGCGTGAGCGTGTTCGACCCGGCGGGCCAACTGCTGTACATGAACGGCCGCATGGCCGACCTGCTGGGCTGCGCGCCGGAGGACATCCCCTCGCTGTTCTGCGCCCGCATGGTGGGACTGGAAGGCACCGCCGACGTGCTGGCCCTGTTCCTGCGCGTGGCGTCCGGCCAGGACGAGGGCGGCAGCGTGCGCAAGCGGTTTCTGCGCGGCGACGGGGGCACCATGCTGGCCTCGGTCACCCTCTACGCGGTGCACGACGCCCACGGCCTGCCGCTGCACGTGGTGCATCTGGTCCGCCCGCTGGAACGACCCGACCGTCCGGACCGTACAGACCGTCCAGACCGTACAGACAGGGGCAACGACCGGCCGGACACCCAGGCCCGCCGCCGTTTCGACGACGTGCCCTTCCCCGTGGGCTGGTCCGGCGCGGACGGCGCGCCCGCGCCCGGCACGCCGCGGCCCGACCGTTACCGCGCGGCATTGCACCTCATTGCCCATGCCACCCTGCACGAGACGGAGCCCGACGGCCTGGCCGGGGCCTTCGCGCGCATCTTTCGTTCGCTGCTGCCGGGCGAACCGCCGCAACTGGTGGTCTACCCCGGCGACGGCAGCCGCGTGGTGCATTCCGCGGCCGACCCGGCGGGGCGCAAGGACGCCGCGCCGCCGTGCGACCTCGCGGCGCGGGTGTACCTGCGCGGCGAAACCGTGCGCGTGGACGCCGACGAACTGCGCGAACTCGCCGAACTTGGTGAATGCCTGCTGCCCGACCCCGTGCCCGACCACTGGCTGGGCGTTCCGCTGCGCACCCGCACCGGCGAGGTGCTGGGGGCCATCGTGTGCCGGGTGGAAGGCGAGGACGGCGTACCCTGCGCCGCAGCGCAGTCCGACGCTCCCCCCTCCCCGCGCCCCGCACCCGTGCGTCCCCGGCCGGGCTTTTCGGCCGAGGATCGCCGCCTGCTGGAACTGGTGTCCGGCCACGTGGCCGACGCGCTGGCCGCCCGGCGCGACGTGGGCCGCCGGGCCATGGACGAGGTGCGCTTTCGCGCCGCCTTCGCGCATGGCGCGGCGGGCATGGCCTTGCTGGACGCCGGGGGACGGCTGCTGGCGGTGAACCGCGCTTTCGAGGACGCGTTCGGCTATCCCGCGGGCGTGCTGGCCGGCACGGAACTGCGCGACCTGCTGCCGCCCGACGTGGCCGGGCAGGCCCTGCGCGAGTTCGGCGGGATGTGGCTTTCCGTTTCGGCCATCCGCGCGGCCACGGGGCAGGGCGATGCCCCGGACAGCATAGTGCGGACCTCCTGGCCGTTCCTGCGGGCCGACGGCGAAAAGCGCTGGATGCAGCAGAGCCTGCGCATCCTGCCCGGAGAAGCGGGATACCCACCGTGCGCGCTGTTGCAGGTCGCTCCGCTGGAGGGCGGCAACGGCCGCGCCGGGCGCGACCCGGCCGGCCGCGACGAGGAGCGCATGACCCAGACCGCCTTCCACGACGTGCTCACCGGCCTGCCCAACCGGGTGCTGCTGCTGGACCGCGTGGAAAGCGCCCTCAAGCGCGCCCGGCGGCATGACCATTACCGATTCGCCGTGCTGTTTCTGGACATCGACCGGTTCAAGGTGGTCAACGAAAGCCTGGGACATCGAGCGGGCGACGAATTGCTGCGCCTGTTCTCGGACCGGGTGCTGCCCTGCCTGCGCGAAGTTGACACCCTGGCCCGCTGCGGCGGCGACGAGTTCGCCGTGCTGCTGGACGACGTGGAGGACATGGCCGAGGTGGGCACCATCGTAGAGCGCATCCAGGATTCCCTGCGCACCCCCTTTCCGGTGCACGACACCGAGGTGTACATGGCCGCCAGCATCGGCGTGGTGGTGCGCGCCCGGCAGTACACCTCGGCCGAGGACATCCTGCGCGACGCCGACCTCGCCATGTTCCGGGCCAAGGAATCGGGCAAGGGCCGCTACGAGCTGTTCGACGAGGAGGTGGTTCCCGCCGCGCCGGACAAGCTGCGCCGCGAGAACGAACTGCGCCGCGCCATGGAGCGCGGCGAGATAGAACTGTACTTCCAGCCGCTGGTATCGCTGCGCACCGCGCGCATCACCGGGCTGGAGGCGCTGGTGCGCTGGAACCACCCGGAACTGGGGCTGCTGACGCCCTCGGAGTTCATTCCCCTGGCCGAGGAATCGGGGTTGATCTACCACCTGGACCGGCATGTGCTGGAGCTGGGCTGCGCGTCCGTGCGCGCCCTGCGCGAGCGGGCCGGGCCAGCGGCGGAGTTCGCCCTGAACCTGAACATTTCCGCGCGCAGCTTCCGCCGCTGGAACATGGTGGAAAGCTATTCCGCCGTCATTCTGGAATCGGGCTGCAACCCGCTGGACGTGCGGCTGGAGATCACCGAAAGCCTGCTGCTGACCGGCGTGGACGCCGTGACCGACAAGCTGTGGAAGTTCAAGGAACTGGGCGTGTCCCTGGTGCTCGACGACTTCGGCACCGGCTATTCCTCGCTGAACTACCTGCGCCAGTTCCCCATGGACATGATCAAGATCGACAAGTCGTTCACCAGCCGCGTGCACGAGGAAAAGGCCGCCTACGGCATCGTGCAGTCCATCGTCAGCCTGGGCCGGGGCCTGGGCCTCGGCGTGGTGGCCGAAGGCATCGAACGGCCCGAACAGGCCGAAGTGCTGCTGGAACTGGGCTGCCTGTACGGGCAGGGCTTCCTGTACTCCCGCCCGCTGCCCTTCGACCGCACCGTCAAGGTGCTGGAACGCCGCTGCCCCCTGCCGCTGTCGGCGGGGTAGGGAGACTGAAATTGAGGAAGGCAAACGGGGGAAGGGACCCTTTGGAAAGGGTCTCCTTCCCCCGTACCCCCATCCCCCCAAACTTTTTAATTGGTGTGGAGATACGAAAACGGGCCGGATATTCTCCGGCCCGTTTTGTTGTTTTTGGAGGAAGGGTAGGTATGGCCCCCTGAACTGTAGCGGGGGTGAGAGGAGGGCAAAAGGAACAGCCCCTATAAAAAGTTTGGGGGGGAGGGGGCCGGGGAGGGAGACCTTTTTCAAAAGGTCCCCTCCCCGGTTCGTTCTTCCCTTATTCGCCTTTCGGAAACGCCAGCGGCAGCAGGTCGTCGATGTGGGCCACGGGGTGGACTTCGATACGGCGCAGCAGGTCTGCGGGGATGTCTTCCAGGTCCTTCATGTTCTGGCGCGGGATGATGACGTGCTGCATGCCGCGCGCCACCCCGGCGAGGATCTTTTCCTTGATGCCGCCCACGGGCAGCACGCGGCCGCGCAGCGTGATTTCGCCGGTCATGCACAGGTCGCTGCGCACGGGTTTGCCGGTAAGGGCGGAGAGCAGCGCGGTGACCATGGTCACCCCGGCCGAGGGGCCGTCCTTGGGGGTGGCCCCGGCGGGCACGTGGATGTGCAGGTCGAGCTTTTCCGAGAAGTCGGGTTCGATGCCCAGGCGTTCCGCGCGGCTGCGCGCGTAGGAAATGGCGGCCTGCGCGCTTTCCTTCATCACGTCGCCGAGCTGGCCGGTCATGGTCACGCCGCCCTTGCCCTTCATGGGGGTGACCTCCACGTGCAGCACCTCGCCGCCGTAGGGGGTCCAGGCCAGGCCCAGGGCCACGCCGGGCAGCAGTTCCGCTTCCTTTTCCTCGTCAATGAAGCGCGGCGCGCCCAGAAACTTTTCCAGCATGCGCGGGGTGATGCGGAAGGGTCCTTTTTCTCCCTCGGCCTTGCGGCGGGCCACCTTGCGGCACAGCGAGCCGATCTCGCGCTCCAGGTTCCGCAGCCCGGCCTCGCGGGTGTAGCCGGTGATGATGCGCTCGATGAGCGCGTCGGGCACGGTCACCTCGCGCGGGGACAGGCCGTTTTCCTTCGCCTGGCGCGGCAGCAGGTAGCGGCGGGCGATGGCCAGCTTTTCCTGCATGGTGTAGCCGGGGATGGAGATGACCTCCATGCGGTCGCGCAGGGCGGCGGGAATGGTGTCCAACTGGTTGGCGGTGCAGATGAACATGACCTTGGAAAGGTCGAAGGGCACGTTCAGGTAGTGGTCGCTGAACGAGAAGTTCTGTTCCGGGTCCAGCACCTCGAGCAGCGCGGATGACGGGTCGCCCCGGAAGTCGGACCCGATCTTGTCGATTTCGTCCAGCAT
This sequence comes from Nitratidesulfovibrio sp. HK-II, assembly GCF_003402415.2. Lineage (NCBI taxonomy): Bacteria > Pseudomonadati > Thermodesulfobacteriota > Desulfovibrionia > Desulfovibrionales > Desulfovibrionaceae > Nitratidesulfovibrio > Nitratidesulfovibrio sp. HK-II. The sequence goes on along the minus strand of NZ_AP036014.1, from coordinate 2,630,397 downwards.
CAGCACGGGGTTGCGCGTGGCCAGTTGTTTCAGGCTCTGCACGATGCGCCCCGGCATGGCCCCGATGTAGGTGCGCCGGTGGCCGCGGATTTCCGCCTCGTCGCGCATGCCGCCCAGCGAGATGCGCTGGAACTTGCGGCCCATGGCCCGGGCGATGGAGCGGCCCAGCGAGGTCTTGCCCACGCCGGGAGGCCCCGCGAAGCACAGGATGGGCCCCTTGGACTTGGGGTTCAGCTTGCGCACGCTGAGGTATTCCAGGATGCGGTCCTTGACCTTGGCGAGGCCGTGGTGGTCCTCGTCCAGGATCACCTTGGCCTTGTTGATGTCCAGCCGGTCGCGCGAAAGTTTGGCCCACGGCAGTTCCGCCAGCCATTCCAGGTAGGTGCGCACCACGGTGGCCTCGGACGAATCGGGGTGCATGGAGGCCAGGCGGCGCAACTGCTTGTCCGCCTCCTTGCGCACCTCGCGGGGCAGCCCGGCGCGCTCCAGCGAGCGCGTCAGGTCTTCCAGTTCCTCGTCCTCGTTGCCCGATTCGCCAAGTTCGCGGCGGATGGCCTTCATCTGCTCGCGCAGGAAGTAGTCCTTCTGGGCCTTGTCCATGCCCTCGCGCGCCATGCTCTGGATCTTGGCCTGCATGGAGGCCACTTCCACTTCCTTGACCAGTTGCTCGTTGACCAGGCGCAGCCGGGCGTCCGGGTCGGTGCATTCCAGGATGGCCTGCGCGTCGGAGACCTTCATGCGCAGGTTGGCGGCGATGAGGTCGGCCAGGCGGCCGGGGTCGTCGACGGAATTGAGCACGGCCATGATGTCCGATGTGGCGATGCCGCGCAGCGAAAGTATCTTTTCGCTCTGCTCGCGGGCGGCGCGCATCATGGCTTCCTGCTCCACGGTGGGCGGGCCCAGTTCCGGCTCGGGCAGGGTTTCCACGCGGGCGGTGAGGTAGCCGTCGCCCACGCCGAAGGACTGCACCCTGGCGCGGCTGATGCCCTGCACCAGCACCTTCAGCCGGTTGTCGGGCATCTTCAGCATGCGCATGATCATCACCACCGTGCCGGTGGCGTGCAGGTCTTCGGGGCCGGGGTCGTCCACCGATTCGTCGCGCTGGGTGCAGATCATCAGGTAGCGGCTGCCGTTAAGGGCGGCGTCCACGGCCTGCACCGACTTTTCGCGGCCCACGAACAGCGGCAGGATCATGTAGTTGAACACCACCACGTCGCGCACGGGCAGCACGGGCAACTCGTCGGGCAGCACGGGCAGTTCGGGGCTGTCTGTGGGATCTGTGGGATCGGGGGGAACGGGGGAATCGGCGGGATCGGCGGAATGCGCCGGATCATCGCCCGCCACGTCGTCGAAGTCGAGGGCGTGGGTGTCGTCACCGGCCCTGGCCGGTCTGGAGACAGGCACGTCGATGTCGCCCGAACCTGCCGCGCCGGTGGCCTGGATGTCGCTGACGGCGCCTTCGGTGTCGTCAGCGGTGTCGTCCTGCCTGTCCGTCCCGTCGGTCGAGGGCTTCGTGGCGGTGGTGGAGGCGGGCTTTCCGGCTCCCTTGGGGGTGCCGTCGTCGTATATGTCGTCGGTCATGCGGGGTGCTCCTCGCGTGTCAGGATAGGATATGAAAATCGTGGGGCGTCATCGGCGCGCCCGGTGTGCCCTGCGTGGCCTGCTGCCCGTCGCGGGAGTCGGGCGCGTTGTGGACGGCGGGCGCGGCGGGGTGTTCGTCCACGCCGGTGACCCTGGCGAACGCGGGCCCGCGCCACAGGGCCTCGCGCAGGGCGTCCATGCGCTCGTCCGGGCCTTCGGCCTCCAGTTCCACGCTGCCGTCGGGCATGTTGCGCACCCACCCGGCAAGCCCCAGGGCGCGGGCGGTGCGGCCGGTCCAGGAGCGAAAGCCCACCCCCTGCACCCGGCCGGTGACCCTGAAGCGGCTGCGTGTCATGGGTGCTTCCTCCCCGTCGGGTCAGATCAGGCCGTCTTCCTTCAGGCTGTAACAGGCGTCGTCGGTGACGATGACGTGGTCCAGCAGGCGCATGCCGATGGCCTTGGCCGAAAGTTCCAGTTGCCGGGTGATCTCGATGTCTCCCGCCGACGGCGACGGATTGCCGCCGGGGTGGTTGTGCACCAGAATGATCGAGGCCGCCTTGTGACGCAGGGCCAGTTCCAGGATTTCGCGCGGGTACACGGCGGATGCGTTCACCGTGCCGCGCGAGGCGCGTTCCCAGGCCACCATGCGGTTCTGGGTGTCCAGCAGGGCCACCCAGACCTCCTCGTGGGGCGAAGCTGCCAAACGCACCCTGGCCATTTCCGCAACCGCCTGCGGGCTGCCCAACACCTCGCGTTCGCGGGCCGGGGTTTCCACGTAGCGGGCCATCACCTCGCGCAGCAGGGCCCAGAAGTCGAGCATGGCCGGGCCGAAGCCCTTCACCGTCAGCAGTTCCGAGGGCCGGGCGTCCAGCACCCCGCGCAGGCTGCCGAAGCGGGTAAGCAGTTCCTTGGCCAGCGGCTTGGTGTCGCGGCGCAGCAGCACGTGGCCCAGCAGCAGTTCCAGCACTTCGTAATCGGGCAGCGCTGCGGGGTCGTGGCGCAACCGGGCGCGCACCCGTTCGCGGTGCCCGTGGTAGTGGGGACCAGTGGTCATAATAAGCAGTCGTGCGGGGCGTGCAAGCCCGTTGTACGCGAGGTGGCGGCGCGGGCTGGCTGGCTGCCCTGCCGGGGGGATGAGGCCGAGGGGGAATGCGCGTCCCCGTCCCGGGCGGGAAGGGCCGGTACCGCCTGCCGATGCTGCGTCGCGGCGGCCACGTCAGCTCCCGTAGCCGCCCGGCGAATGGGCCGGGGGACGCGGTCTGCCTCCCTGCGGAGTCCCGCCGGGCTGGGCGCGCCGACTGCGCGCGAACAGGGTGAACAGCCCGGCCGCCAGCATTTCCATGGCCTGTTCGGGCGAGCGCTCCCCGCTCTTGATGCCCAGTTCCGCTTCCAGGGCCAGGTCCCATATCCGGGCCAGACCGGCATGGCCCAACTGGCGGGCCAGTTGCTGCTTGGCGGGCAGCACCGAGGGGGGCAGGCGCACCTGCTCGCCCGCCAGCAGTTGCCAGAGGATGCGCGTTTCGCGCAGCAGCATGCCCAGGAAGGGGAAAAGCATGGAATCGCCGCCCAGGCGGTCGCGCAGCACCTGCCGCCACACGGTCATGGGGGCGTTGCCCGCCTGCAGGGCGCGCATGAAGGAAAAGATGTCGATGTCCGCCGCATGGTCCACCAGCGCGGCCATGGCCGGGGTCACCTCTCCGTCGCCCGCGGCCAGCGAGAGTTTTTCAAGCTCGGTGGCGATGGCGGTGGCGTCGGGTGGAAGGGCGGCGCAGACGGCCTCCAGCGCGCCCGGCGCGAAGCGGATGGCGTGCGATGCCGCATGCTGGCGCACGAAGGTGGATACCCCCCGTTCATCCAGGCCGGGCGAGCGCCATATCCATTTCTTCGCTTCCGCGAAGTCGAGGCAGCGCAGCTTGGCGATGTGCACGGGCACCTTGGGCTGGCCCTTGTCGAAGGGGACCTCCAGACACAGGAACGGCCAGGCCAGCGGGTTGGGCTTGGCCAGGGCGGCGGAAATGCGCTTCCACGTTTCGGCGGGCAGGTTCTGGGCGTTGCGCACCACCAGGGCGCGCGGCGTGGCGAACAGCCCCTGCAGGGTCAGGTGTTCCCAGAAGGCCGGGGGCAGCGGCTCGTCGCCCCAGAAGGCCTGGCGGTCCCATTCCGCTGGCGCGGCAGGGGCAAGCCCGAGGCCTCCGGAGCTCCCTTCGGGAAGCGCGGGCGGGTGGGCGGCCAGCAGCGCGTCGATGCGGTCGCGCATCAGGCGGGCGTCGGGGCAGATGCAGATGGTGAAGCCGGGTCTCGTCATGCGGGCACCGTGGGGTTGCGGGGAGGGAGCGGCAACGAGAAGGCCCGAAGGGATCGCCTCCCCTCGGGCCGTTTATATCCGGGCCGACGCCTGCGGTCTAGAAGCGCTGGCGCATCCTGTCCACCAGCCGACGCACCAGTTCGGTGCCCACTTCTTCGGCGGCGTCCTGCTCGTTGTAGGTATCGTAGGAGTTGGAGTAGGAAACCACCTTCGATTCCCAGACCACGGCGTTGGTGGCGCCGTCGTACACGGTAGCCTCCGCCGACATGGAGGCGGTATACAACTGCGTGTTGTCGTCGGAGTCGCGCACGTCGCCGCGCAGGCGGAAATGGCGCACGCGCAGCTTGATCTCGTAGTCCGCGCGGCCGTCGTCCTTCCACACCCCCAGGCTGCGCGCGCCCACTTCGTCGCGCAGGGCCGAGCGCAGCAGGTAGGGCAGCCACGGGTACATGGTGGGGTTGTCCACGCCCTTGATCTTGATGGTCTTGGTTCCGTCGCCGAAGATGCCGGTGTCTTCGGTGGTCAGGCGGTAGCCCGCGCAGCCGGACAGCGCAGCCAGCAGCACCGCGAACAGCGCCACGGTCGTGACCGCGCGCACCACGCGCCGCGTCATGCGGGACGGTAATCCGCCGTTGCGGCCCGCGCTCTGGCCAAGGTTCATGAAGGACGCGGCGGCCATGGCTAGCTCACCACCACGTTGACGAGTTTTCCGGGAATGACGACGACCTTGCGCACGGTGACACCCTCCAGATGGCGGGCCACGTTGGGTTCCGACAGGGCCGCGGCCTCGATGGCCTTGGCGTCCGCCCCGGCGGGCACGCTGACGCGGCCGCGCAGCTTGCCGTTGATCTGGACCACGATGGTTTCCTCGTCACGGGCCAGGGCTTCCTCGCTCCACTGCGGCCACGGCTCGTCGGTGACGCGTCCCTGGTTGCCGATGGCGGCCCACAGTTCCTCGGCAAGGTGCGGGGTGATGGGGGACAGCAGCGTGAGCGCGGTGGCCACGGCGCTGGAGAGCACCCGGCGTCCGCCCTCGTCGCCGGACAGTTCGTCCTTGGCGAGGTACAGTGCGTTGACCAGTTCCATCACCGCCGCGATGGCCGTGTTGAACTGGAACCTGTCGCTGATGTCCGCCCCGGCCTTGCGCACCGTGGCGTGTTCCTTGTTGCGCAGGTCCCTGGCCTGGGGCGTCTGCGCGTCTGCCGCGGTGGCCGAGCAGGCCTTCACCGGCATGAGCACGCCGGAAAGCTCGTCCGCCAGACGCCAGATGCGCCCGATGAAGCGGTAGGAACCCTCGATGCCGGTGTCGCTCCAGTCGAAGTCGCGTTCCGGCGGCGCGGCGAACAGGCAGAACAGGCGCACCGTGTCCGCCCCGTAGCGGGCGATCATTTCGGTGGGGTCCACCACGTTGCCCTTGGACTTGGACATCTTGGCCCCTTCCTTCAGCACCATGCCCTGGGTGAGCAGGTTGGCGAAGGGTTCGTCCAGGTCCATGTAGCCGCAGTCGCGCAGGGCCTTCACGAAGAAGCGCGAGTAAAGCAGGTGCAGGATGGCGTGCTCCACGCCGCCGATGTACTGGTCCACGGGCATCCAGTACTTGAGCGCGGCGGGGTCGAACGCTCCGTCGTCCTTGCGGGCGCTGGTGTAGCGCGCGAAATACCAAGAGGACTCCACGAAGGTGTCCATGGTGTCGGTTTCGCGGCGGGCCTTGCCGCCGCACTTGGGGCAGGCGCAGTCCGCGAATTCGGGGGTGTCGGGCAGGGGCGAGCGGCCGTCCTCGTGGGTACGCACCTCCAGCGGCAGCAGCACGGGCAGGTTCTCGTCCTTTTCGGCGACCACCCCGCAGGTGTCGCAGTACACCACGGGAATGGGCGCGCCCCAGTACCGCTGACGCGAGATGTTCCAGTCGCGCAGGCGGTAGTTGACGGTGCGGCGGCCCTTGCCGGAGGCTTCCAGCGAATCGGCGATCTTCTGCTTGGCGGCCTCGTTGGTCAGGCCGTCGAATTCACCGGAATTGACCAACTGGCCCGCCTCGGTCCACGCGGCCTGCATGGCGGCGGTGTCCAGCGCGTCGCCTTCCGGCTGGATGACAACCTGCATGGGCAGGTCGTACTTGCGGGCGAACTCGAAGTCGCGCTGGTCGTGCGCGGGCACGGCCATGACCGCGCCGGTGCCGTATTCGGCCAGCACGAAGTTGGCCACCCAGATGGGCATGCGGCGGCCGGTGAAGGGGTTCACGCAGTAGGCCCCGGTGAACACGCCTTCCTTCTCCAGGTCGTCCGACTGGCGCACGATGCGGTCCATGTTGCGGATGCGCTCCACGAAGGCGCGCACCGCCGGGGCTTCGGGCTTTCCGTCAATGAGCTGTTCCACCAGCGGGTGTTCCGGCGCAAGGCTCATGAAGGTGGCCCCGAACACCGTGTCCTGCCGGGTGGTGAACACGGTGATGGACTCTTCCGATCCTTCCAGAGGGAACACGATCTCCGCGCCGATGGACTTGCCGATCCAGTTGCGCTGCATGCTCACCACGCGCTCGGGCCAGCCCGCCTCCAGCTTGTCGAGGTCGGCCAGCAACTCTTCCGCGTAGTCGGTGATGCGCAGGAACCACTGGGTCAGGTTCTTCTGCTCCACGGCGGAATCGCAGCGCCAGCACAGCCCCTCGATGACCTGTTCGTTGGCGAGCACGGTGTGGCACTTGGGGCACCAGTTCTGTGGGGCCTGCTTGCGGTACACCAGGCCCTTCTCGAAGAAGCGCAGGAAAAATTGCTGTTCCCAGCGGTAGTATTCGGGCGTGCAGGTGGCCAGTTCGCGCCGCCAGTCATACGAGTAGCCCAGGCGGCGCAACTGGGTGCGCATGTTGTCTATGTTGGAAAAGGTCCACTTGGCGGGATGGGTGCCGTGCTTGATGGCGGCGTTTTCCGCCGGCAGCCCGAAGGCGTCCCAGCCCATGGGGTGCAGCACGTTGAAGCCCTGCATGCGCTTGAAGCGGGCCACCACGTCGCCGATGGAGTAGTTGCGCACGTGCCCCATGTGGATGTTGCCCGAAGGATACGGGAACATTTCCAGCACGTAGTACTTGGGCTTGTCGGAGTGGTGGTCGCAGTGGAAGGCGCCGCTTTCTTCCCAGATGCGCTGCCATTTGGTTTCGATGGACTGGGGATCGTATTTCATGCCGCGTTCGGGTTTCATGCCGCGATGGTCCTTGTGGGCTGGTCCGTGTAAGCTGGTCCCTGTGAGCTGGTGCGGGGCCGCCTGCCATGCCGTTGGTGGCCGGTGCCTGTTCCGACCGCCGGTGGTGGCGAGTATCTGGTCCGGTATCTGGTCCGGTACTGATCTGGCGGGCGCGCCTGCCGGGAAGACCGAGGGCGCGAGCCCGTCAGACCGTAGCCTTTCGGACGCGCGCCTTCAAGTGCCAATTGCGCATTCGCGGGGTGATTCCGGGCGGTTAAGCGCCGCCCGGCTCCCCCGTCAGCACCGGGGCCTACTGCCCCTTGGGCGATAGTCGGCCCGATTCCACCGCGCGGGCCACCGCGTCGAGAATGCCGTTGATGAAACCGCGCGAGTTGTCGTCGCCGAACTGCTTGGAAAGCTCGATGGCCTCGTTCATGGCCACCTTGGCGGGCACGTCGTCGCGGAACAGCATTTCGTACACGGCGATGCGCAGCAGCGTCAGTTCCACGCGGCCCATGCGCTCCACGCGCCAGTTCTGCGAAAAGCCCGATACGGCCTCGTCCAGTTCGGCCTGGGTCTTCCACACGCCGTGGATGACTTCCCACGCGTAGCCCTGGGGGGCGGTGGCGGGGTCGTGCCGTGCGGACGCATCGCTTTCGGCGGCCCGGTCCGCGACATCGGGCGAGGCGGCGTAGGCCGCGCGCAACGCCCCTTCGCTGGTGGCCGGGGTGAAGCTGAGCCCGTACAGCACCTGAAAGGCCAGCGCGCGCTCGCTGCGCCGGGTGGGTTTCTTGCCCTGGTTGGCCATGGGCTTACAGCTGCTCCATCACGCGCACGGTTTCCAGCACGGCGGCGGCGGCGTCCACGCCCTTGTTGCCCGCCTTGGTGCCCGCGCGTTCGATGGCCTGCTCGATGGAATCGGTGGTCAAAAGGCCGAAGCCCACGGGCACGCCGGAATCGAGCGAAATGTGGGCCAGGCCCTTGGTGGCTTCGTTGGCCACGAAATCGAAGTGGGGGGTGGCCCCGCGAATGACCGCGCCCAGGGCGATGATGCCGTGGTAGCGGCCGCTCTTGGCCAGCTTCTGGGCCACGATGGGCATTTCGAACGCGCCGGGAACGCGGACGATGGTCAGGTCCTCGCGCTCACAGCCGTGGCGGGCCAGGTAGTCCACCGCACCGCCCACCAGGCGGTCCACGATGAAGTCGTTGAAACGGGTGGCGAGGATGGCGAACTTCAGGCCCTTGGCGTCGAACTGGCCCTCGATGGTCTTGACGTGCAGCATTGGGGGTCTCCTTTTCCGGCGGCGCGCCGGGGCGTGATATGGGGCCGTCCTCCGCCCGCGCCGGGTGGTGCCTGGCGCGGGCGGGGCGGTTGCGTGTCGTTTAGATTTCGCTCGGCGCGTCGGTATGCTTCAGTTCGAGAAGATGGCCCATCTTCTCCTTCTTGGTGCGCAGGTACGCCTCGTTGAAGGAGCAGGATTCCAGCTCCACGGGCACCCGTTCCACCACCTCGATGCCGTAGCCTTCAAGGCCGATGATCTTCTTGGGGTTGTTGGTCATCATGCGCATCTTGCGCACGCCAAGGTCCACCAGAATCTGCGCGCCGATGCCGTAGTCGCGCAGGTCCGCCTTGAAGCCCAGCTTGTGGTTGGCCTCCACGGTGTCGTAGCCCTGGTCCTGCAGCGCGTAGGCGCGGATCTTGTTGGCAAGGCCGATGCCCCGCCCTTCCTGGCGCATGTACAAGAGCACGCCCTTGCCCTCGCCCGCGATCTGGCACATGGCCGCCGCCAGCTGGCCGCCGCAGTCGCAGCGCATGGAGCCCAGCACGTCGCCGGTCAGGCATTCGCTGTGCACGCGCACCAGCACCGGCTCACCGGGGGTGATGTCACCCTTGACCAGCGCCAGGTGGGTTTCGTCGTGCAGTTCGTTTTCGTAGGCGATGACACGGAACTCGCCGTACTTGGTGGGCATCTGCGCCTCGGCCACGCGCTTCACGGACAGCAGGCCCGACTGCATGCGGTAGCGGATGAGATCGCGGATGGTGGCGATCTTCATGTCGTGCTTCTTCGCGAATTCGATCAGGTCGGGCATGCGGGCCATTTCGCCGTCGTCGCGCATGATCTCGCAGATCACCGCCGCGCCCTTCAGGCCGGCCAGCTTCGACAGGTCCACGCTGCCCTCGGTCTGCCCGGCGCGCACCATGACGCCGCCCTTCTGGGCTCGCAGGGGAAAGATATGGCCGGGGGTCACCAGGTCTTCGGGCTGGGCCTCGTCGGCCACGGCGGCCAGGATGGTCGTCGCGCGGTCGGCGGCGGAAATGCCCGTGGTCACGCCCTTGCGCGCCTCGATGGACACCGTGAAGTTGGTGCCGAACTTCGAGCCGTTGCGGCGGGTCATCATGGGCAGTTGCAGCTTGTCCACCTGCGCCGGTTCAAGGGCCAGGCAGATCAGGCCGCGCCCGTGCGTGGCCATGAAGTTGATGATCTCGGGGGTGATGTGCTGGGCGGCGATGGTCAGGTCGCCCTCGTTCTCGCGGTCTTCGTCGTCCACGAGGATGATCATCTTACCCTTGCTGATTTCCTCGATGGCTTCCTCGGTCTTGCAAATGGGCATGGCTACCTCTGGATATGCGACGCCGCCCCGTGCGCGCGCGGCGTTCTGGTCGTTCGACACGAATGAAGACCCGGCTCCTGTCCCCTGCGACGGGACCTAAAAGCCGTGTTCCTTCAGAAACTCCACGGACAGCCCGCCACCCCCGCCGGAGCCGGAGGCGGCATGGCCGGTGGCGGATGCGCCGCCCTGCCATGCCGAAAGCATGCGCTGCACGTACTTGCCGATGAGGTCCGTCTCCATGTTCACGCGGACTCCGGGCTTCCACCCTGCGATGGTGGTGACCCGCTGCGTTTCGGGGATGACGTTGACCTCCAGAAAATCCGGGCCACAATGATTAACCGTCAGGCTCACCCCGTCAAGGGCCACGGAGCCCTTGGGGATGACCTGGGGGCCGAATTCTTGCGGAAAAGTGAGCCGGTAGCGGCGCGATTCGCCTTCCGGGCGGACGTCCGACACGGTGGCCACGCAGTCCACGTGCCCCGCCACCATGTGCCCGCCCAGGCGGTCGCCCATGGCCAGGGCCCGCTCCAGGTTCACCTTGTCGCCGGTTTTGAGGTCGCCGAGGGTGGTCAGGCGCATGGTTTCGGCCGAGGCGTAGCAGGAGTACCACGCGGTGTCGCGGGCGCCGCCGTGGGTTTCCACGGTCAGGCACACGCCGTTGGCCGCGATGGATTCGCCCACCACGATGTCGGACAGCACGAACAGCGGCCGGATGCGCAGGCGGGTTTCCTTGCCCGCGCTCTCCACGGCCACGATGCCGCCCTGTCCCTGAATGATGCCGGTGAACATGAAGCTCTCTCCGAGGCGGCGTGCCGCCGTTGTCTGGGATATATCACACAACCTGGGGGCTGCTTCTAACGCAGGACGTTCGTCCGTTGGCAAGGAAAACGAGCCTGCCATGAGGGAGTATACTCTTGTCGTATTTGACCGACATGGCAGGTGAAGTGTGACATCGCCAACGGACGAAAGGACAAGTTAGAAACAGTCCCCGGGGCGCAGGGTGACGATGATGTCCTCCCCGCTGGGTGCGGTGGCGGCCACGCGCAAACCCAGCGCGTCGTCCATGCGCAGGGGGGCGCGGCCGTCGAACAGGGGGCGCGCCGCGTTGTCGCCCAGCACCTTGGGGGCCAGGTGCAACTCGAACTCGTGCACCAGCCCGGCTTCCAGCAGGGCCAGGCCCAACTGCCCGCCGCCCTCGCACAGCACGTACAGGCAACCGGCCTCGGCCCGCAACCGGGCCAGGCCAGCGCGCAGGTCCAGCTTCGCGCCAGCCGTGCCGCCCGTGCCAGCCGTGTCGCTTGCGACAGGCAGGCCCCACACCCGCGCGCCCGTGGCGCGCACCGCGTCGGCGGCAGGGGAGGCGGAGGCGGGCTCCGTGGTCCAGAAAATGGTTTCGGCCGCCCGCTGTTGCAGTAGCGCCAGTTCACCGGCCCGCGCGGCCACCTCATCCAGGCGCGAGGTGACGGCCACGGCCAGCGGCTGGCGGCGCGGGGCGTCCGCACCGTCAACGCGGGAGCAGTCCCCTTGGGGAGCGGCGGGAAACGCATCGGAAAAATCGCCGCAGCGGGCGGTCAGCAGCGGGTTGTCGGCGAACAGGGTGGAGCCGCCCACAAGCACCGCGCCCCCGGCATGGCCCGCGCCCGCGCGGATGCCATGCACCCGGCGGCGCGAGGCCGCGCAGCTTATCCACTGCGAATGGCCCGCGCGGGTGGCGATGCGACCGTCCAGCGTGCTGGCCAGCTTCAGGATGACGTAGGGCTGGTCCGTCAGCTTCCAGGTGACGAAGTCGGCCACCAGGTCGCGGCAGTCCTGTTCGCGCACGCCCACGTCCACACGCACGCCGTGCTGGCGCAGAAATTCCGCCCCGCCCTGGGCCACTGGGTTGGGGTCTGCCATGCCCACCACCACGTGGCGGATGCCCGCCGCCAGCACCGCCTGCGAGCAGGGGGGCGTCTTGCCGTGGTGGTTGCACGGCTCCAGCGTGACCACCAGCGTGCACCCGGCCGGGTCCACGCCGTTTGCCGCCGCGTCGCGCAGGCATTCCACCTCGGCGTGGGGCATGCCGCAGGCCGTGTGATAGCCGCGCGCCATTACCTGACCGTCGCGCACCAGCACCGCGCCCACCGTGGGGTTGGGCGCTGCGCGCCAGCGGCCGCGCCGGGCGAGGGCGATGGCCTCGCCCATGAACGCGTGGAACGGATGGGGCGCGGTCATGGGAGCCTACCTGCCCCCGCAGGCGCAGCCGCCACCGCAGCCCCCGGTGGTGCCCCCGGTGCCGTCCGGCGGAGTGGGGAGGTTCGGCGGAACGCAGGGACTGCCCGCGCGCGGGGTGAAGGGCAGCACCTCGTACCGCACGCCCGATTCGCGCAGCATGTCCTCGGCCAGTTGGTCGGGGTACGATTCCGCGTAGCGGATGGCCGTGACGCCGCAGTTGATGAGCATCTTGGTGCAGATCAGGCAGGGCTGGGTGGTGCAGTAGATTTCTGACCCGGCAAGCGAAATGCCGTGGATGGCGGCCTGCACGATGACGTTCTGTTCCGCGTGCAGCCCCCGGCAGATTTCGTGGCGCTGGCCGGAAGGCACGCCCAACTGGGTGCGCAGGCAGCCCACGTCCAGGCAGTGGGCCACGCCCGAGGGCGCGCCGTTGTACCCCGTGGCCAGGATGCGCTTGTCCTTCACCGCGATGGCCCCCACCTTGCGCCGGGTGCAGGTGGAGCGTTCGGCCACGAGGTAGGTGATCTCCATGAAATACTGGGGCCAGGGGAGGCGGGACAGCGTGGACATGGTGGCCTCTGTCGGTGATTGCAGGAAGAAGAGCCGGGGAGGGGACCCTTTGACGCTCTGCGGTCGCCATCCGTAAGGTTCGCGCTACGCGCATACCTAACGGCTGCCGCAAAGGGTCTCCCTCCCCGGACCCCTCCCCCCCCAAACTCTTTAATTAGGAACGGCCTGCACAACGCGGGAAATCATTCATGACAGCCCGCGACGTTGCAGCGGCGCTAGTCCGGCCTACCAGGCGAACAGCGGGAACTGCCGCGCGAAGACTTCCACTTCGCGGCTGATGGCCGCAAGGCGGGTCTCGTTGTTCACGTTGGTCAGGGCGTCCACGATCCACGCGGCCACCTTTTCCATTTCCGCTTCCTTCATGCCGCGCGTGGTCAGGGCGGGGGTGCCCAGGCGCACGCCAGAGGTCACGAAGGGCGAGCGGGTCTCGAAGGGCACGGTGTTCTTGTTGGCGGTCATGCCCGCCTTGTCCAGCGCGTGCTCGGCGTCCTTGCCGGTGATGTCCTTGGACGTCAGGTCCATGAGCATCAGGTGGTTATCGGTGCCGCCGGAAACCAGGTCGTACCCGGCGGCGGTCAGGCAACCGGCCAGCCTTGCGGCGTTCTTCACCACCTGCTTCTGGTAGTCGGCGAAGGTGGGGCGCAGCGCCTCGCCGAAGGCCACCGCCTTGGCCGCGATGACGTGCATCAGCGGGCCGCCCTGGATGCCGGGGAATATCTGGCTGTTCAGGACCTTGGCGTTGTCCTCGTCGGAAAGGATCATGCCGCCGCGCGGGCCGCGCAGGGTCTTGTGGGTGGTGGTGGTGGTGAAGTGGGCCTGCCCGATTGGGGTGGGATGCAGGCCGGTGGCCACCAGGCCCGCGATGTGGGCCATGTCCACCATCAGCTTCGCGCCCACCTCGTCGGCAATGGCGCGGAACCGGGCGAAGTCGATGGTGCGCGGGTAGGCGCTGGCCCCGGCCACGATCAGGGCGGGCTTGTGCTCGCGGGCAAGGGCGGCCACTTCGTCGTAGTCGATGTAGCCGGTTTCCTTCTTCACGCCGTAGAACACCACGTTGTACAGGCGGCCGGAGAAGTTCACCGGGCTGCCGTGGGTCAGGTGCCCGCCGTGCGAAAGGTTCATGCCCAGGATGGTGTCGCCCGGCTTCAGGCAGGCGAAGTACACGCCCATGTTGGCCTGGCTGCCGGAATGGGGCTGCACGTTGGCGTAGCCGCAGCCGAAGATGGCCTTGGCGCGGTCGATGGCCAGGTTTTCCGCGATGTCCACGAACTCGCAGCCGCCGTAGTAGCGCTTGCCGGGGTAGCCTTCGGCGTACTTGTGGGTCAGCACGCTGCCCTGCGCCTGGCGGACGGCGGCGGAGACGAAGTTCTCGGACGCGATGAGTTCGAGCTTGCCGGTCTGACGTTCGATTTCAAGAGTGACCGCGCGACCCACTTCCGGGTCTTGAATCAGCAGTTCGTCCATGGTTCGCCTCCGTGAATGGTTGCGGCCGCGCGGCGTCAGGATGCCGCGCGACCTCTGGAAATATCGTTCTCCCGCGCCCTTATGGGGGGAGATGTTCTGCAAGCCTCCGGCGGGCAGGGGGCCAAGCCCCCTGCACCCCCCGTTCAGGCAAGCGAGTACGGACAGAGTCCGATATCGAGCGGGACTGCAAACGTGCGGAGCGCGAGGCGGGGACGAGGAAAAAAGCCTTTTTGCGGAGGGAGTATACTCTTTGGTATTCGACTGGAGCAAAAAGGCTTTTTGACGACGTAGCCGCCCGTGATACGTGCGTTTGCGATATTAACCCTTCCAGCGCTTGTAGAGCATGCAGCAGTTCGTCCCGCCGAAGCCGAACGAGTTGCACAGCGCGTATTCGGCCTGGTGCTTTTCCGAGCCGCTGGCCATGTAGTTCAGGTCGCACTCGGGGTCCGGGGTGTCGCGGTTGATGGTGCCGGGGATGATGCCGGTGTGCAGCGTCATGACGCTGAACACGCCCTCCATCCCGCCCGCCGCACCCAGCAGGTGCCCGGTCATGGACTTGTTGGCCGTGATGCGGATGTTCTTGGCGTGGTCGCCGAACACCTTCTTGATGGCTTTGGTTTCGCACAGGTCGTTGAGATGCGTCGAGGTTGCGTGGGCGTTGATGTGGTCCACGTCCTCGGGACGGATGCCCGCCTCGTTGATGGCGGCCAGCATGGCCTGCGCCATGCCCAGGCCGTCCTCGTGCGGGGCGGTCATGTGATAGGCGTCGCCGGATGCGCCGTAGCCCACCACTTCGGCGTAGATGGTAGCGCCGCGCGCCTGGGCCGATTCCAGCGATTCCAGCATCAGGAAGCCCGAGCCTTCACCGATGACGAAGCCGTCGCGCTCGTTGTCGAACGGACGCGACGCCTTGGTGGGGTCGTCGTTGCGGGCGGTGGACAGGGCCTTCAGGGCGGTGAAGCCCGAAACGCCCATGGGCGTGATGGTGGCTTCCACCCCGCCGGTGATCACCGCGTCGCAGCGGCCCATGACGATGTCGGTGTACGCGTAGCCGATGGCGTGCTGGCCCGATGCGCAGGCGCTGGTGGTCACCAGGTTGGGCCCCTTGGCCCCGGTGAAGATGGAGACCTGGCCGGGCGCCATGTTGGATATCAGCATGGGGATCATGAACGGCGAGACGCGGTTGGGCCCAGACTCCATGAGCTTGGAGTGGAAGACCTCAATGGTCTGAAGCCCGCCAAGCCCCACGCCCAGCAGCACGCCCACGCGGTGGGCGTTGGAATCGTCGATGACGAGGCCGGAATGCTCGACGAGCATCTTGCCGGACGCCACCGCGAACTGGACGAAGCGGTCCATGCGCTTGGCCTGCTTGGCCGGGATGTGCTGTTCCGGGTCGAAACCCTTGACCTCGCCGGCGATGCGCGAGGTGTACTCCGAAGCGTCGAAGTGGGTGATGGGCCCGATGCCGGACCTTCCGGCCACCAGGTTCTCCCAGCTTGTCGCAAGGTCGTTACCAAGGGGGGTGATGGCCGCAAGGCCGGTCACGACGACACGCTTTCCGGTCATTAAGATTTCCTCTTGGCGGTAGTGGGGCCGAGTTCGCGCGAACGGGATGGATGTGGAACGATGGCGAGTGGTTGCGCGCCGTTCGCGTGGTTTCGGCCGTGCGGAAGAAAAGCGCGAGAGCGTCTTATGACCTCGTCATAAGACGCCCGCATGCGATCTTCGTTACGTGAAGAACAAGCCCTACTGCTTGCTCTTGATGTAGGCGATGGCGTCCTTGACCTTGAGGATCTTCTGGGCATCGTCATCGTCGATTTCGGTGCCGAATTCCTCTTCCATGGCCATTATCAGTTCGGTCAGGTCGAGCGAGTCGGCGCCAAGGTCTTCCACGAAGGAGGCTTCGGGCTTCACTTCTTCGGCGGACACGCCAAGCTGATCCATGATGATCTTCGTGATTTTCTCTTCAACGGACATGGTCCCTCCAATGCTGTTTTTCTCGTTTCGGTGCCGGTCGGTGCTGCGTACGCGGCGGGGAACTAGCAGTACATGCCGCCGTTGACGGCGATGACCTGCCCGGTGATGTAGCCCGCCTTATCGGAAGCCAGAAAGGCCACGGCATCGGCGATGTCCTGGGGCAGGCCCAGACGCCGGAGCGGGATGGCTTCGATATATGCCGCGCGAATCTCGTCGGTGAGCTTCGCGGTCATGTCTGTTTCGATGAAGCCGGGGGCCACGGCGTTGACCGTGACGTTGCGCCCGGCAAGTTCCTTGGCGGCGGACTTGGTCATGCCGATCAGCCCCGCCTTGGCGGCGGAATAGTTGACCTGCCCGGCATTGCCCATCTGCCCCACCACCGAGGTGATGTTGACGATGCGGCCCCTGCGCTGCTTGGTCATCAGCTTGGCCGCCTCGCGCAGGCAGGTGAACGCGCCGGAAAGGTTCACGTCCAGCACGCGGTCGAAGTCCTCGTCCTTCATGCGCAGGATGAGCCCGTCCTTGGTGATGCCCGCGTTGTTCACGAGCACGTCGAGGACGACCTTTTCCCTGATTTCTTCCTGAAAGAACGCGGCCACTGCGGCGGCGTCGGAAACGTCCAGCCTGAAGGCGCGCGCCGAACCGCCGGCGGCGTTGATGCCCGCGGCCACGGCTTCGGCTTCCTCGGGCTTGCTCACGTAGGTGAGGTAGACCTGAAAGCCCTCGCGGGCCAGGGTTTCCGCCACGGCCTTGCCGATGCCCCGGGAGCCCCCGGTGACCAGCGCGGTGGAAGTGAGTTCGCTCATTCGGCCTTTCTCATGTTGCGGGTTGCAAAGGGCACCGCCTTATACCGCAAAGACAGTGCGACTTCAATTGGCCCGTTTCGGGGTACCCTGAGGGGCAGTTTTGAATCTCTTCAGGAGTCCCACAGCCCCTGCGCACGTTGATTTTTTGTTGCTGGCGAGGAAAACGAGCCTGCCATGAGGGAATATGCCTCAGCCGTTTGGCGAGCTTGCGAGCCTTACGGATGAGGACCGCAGCGCGCTCTTATCGTATTTGACCGACATGGCAGGCGAAGTTTGACCGCTCTGCGCTCGATGCCCGTGAGGCTCGCGGACTCGCCTAACGGGCACGCTACGCGCCCTTCGGGTCGGTCCGCCAGCGGGAAAAGGGCCGTTTGCCAGTTAAAAATGCAACAGCGCGGCACCCCAGGTAAACCCGCCACCAAAGGTGGCCAGCAGCACGCGCATGCCGGGGCGCAGCACGCCCTTGGCCCGTGCGTCGGCAATGGCCAGCGGCACGGACGCGGCCGAGGTGTTGCCGAACTCGTGCAGGTTCACGAACACGCGCTCGGCGGGGATGCCCAGGCGGTCGCCCACGGCCTCTATGATGCGCAGGTTGGCCTGGTGCGGAATGAGCAGGGCCACGTCGCCGGTGGTCAGCCCGTTGCGCTCCAGCACTTCCTGGCTGATGGCGGCCATGTTGCGCACGGCGTGCTTGAATACGTCGCGGCCGTTCATCTGCACGAAGAAATCGTCGCCGATGGGGTCGCCCTTGGCGTAGGGGGTGTTGGTGCCGCCGCCGATGGTCAGCAGGCCGCCCAGGTTGCCGTCGGACGCGCAGCGCACGTCTTCGAGCAGGGCGCCTTCACCGTCGGCAGTGATCACCGACGCGCCCGCACCGTCGCCGAACAGCACGCAGGTGGAGCGGTCGGCCCAGTTCAGGCGGCGGGTAAGCGCTTCCGTGGCTGTCAGCAGCACGCGGGCTTCGGGCTGCGCGGCCACGATGGCGCGCGCCATGGACAGGCCGTACACGTAGCCCGAGCAGGCCGCGTTGAAATCAAAGGCCATGGCCCCCACGATGCCCAGCTTGGCCTCGACGAGGCAGGCGGTGTTGGGGCACAGGTAGTCGGGGGTGCAGGTGGCGTTGATGACGTGGGTGATCTCGCCCGGCTCCATGCCCGCGTCGGCCAGGGCCAGGCGGGCGGCCTCCGCCGCCGCGTCAGAGGCGTTCTGCCCCTCGGCAAGGCGGTGGCGCTGCTTGATGCCGGTGCGGGTGGTGATCCACTCGTCGGTGGTCTCCACGAACTTTTCAAGGTCGAAGTTGGTCAGCACGTCCACGGGGGTGTACGCACCGAATCCCCTGACCCGGCAGGCAATATCGCGCGATGCTGTCATGTGGCTGGTTCCGGTGGGCGCGCAGGGCGCGCCATGTGGCAGGGTGGGAAGGCTAGGGCATTTCACCATCGAAGAGGGCCTGCTGAAAATGCTCTGGCGGCACGGGCAGCGCCGTCCGCCCCGAAGGCGCGCGAAACCGCGTTTCGTCGTCACACGCCGGGTGGGCGTTTCAGGAAATGTCCTATTTGATCGCCTTGCCGTAGCGGGTGAGTTCCTCGTTGGCGCTGATGGCCTTGATGAGGCGTTCGTTGGTTTTCTTTTCCACGAAGGTGGCGGCCAGCTTGACGGCGCTGCGCACGGCCTTGGCGTTGGACTTGCCGTGGCAGACGAAGGCGATGCCCTGCAAGCCCAGCAGCGGCGCGCCGCCGTATTCGGCGTAGTCCACGAACTGGGCGAAGCGGCGAAAGGCGGACTTGGCGAGCAGGGTGCCGATCTTGGGCAGAAAGCCGGAAAGCAGTTCGCGCTTCAGCACGCGGCCCAGCGACGAACTGAGGCCCTCGCTGAGCTTTAGGGCCACGTTGCCCACGAAGCCGTCGCAGACCACCACGTCCACCTCGCCGCTGAAGATGTCGCGGCCTTCCACGTTGCCCACGAAGTTGATGCCGTTCTGGGCCAGCTTGAACAGTTCGTAGGCTTCCTTGACCTGGGTGTTGCCCTTGCCCTCTTCCTCGCCGATGCTCAGAAGGCCGATGCGCGGCGAATCGCACCCCAGAAGGTCGCGCGCGAAGGCGTCGGCCATGAGGCCGAACTGGAACAGGTGATGGGGCTTGCAGTCCACGTTGGCCCCCACGTCCAGAAGGACGATGGGGTTCTTCTCGGTGGGCATGATGGAGGCGAGCGCGGGCCTGTCCACGCCGGGGATGCGCCCCATGATGAACATGCCGCAGGCCACCGTGGCGCCGGAATGCCCGGCGCTGACGATGCCGTGGGCCTGCCCGTCGCGCACCAGGCGGCAGGCCACCTGGATGGAGGCGTCCTTGCGGCGGCGCAGAATGTCCGAAGGCTTTTCGTCCATGCCCGCAACCTCGCTGGCATGGACAATATCATAGGCGACGCCGTCAAGCGGGATTTTGGCCAGTTCCGCCTGCACCTTCGCCTGGTCGCCGACCAGCAGAAGGGCGATCCCCTTGTCGCGCGCCGCCTCTATCGCGCCGGGGACCACCACGGAGGGGCCGAAATCCCCCCCCATGGCATCCACGGCGATGATGGTGGCGTTACTCATTAGGCTGAGCGACCACCTGACGGCCCTTGTAGGTGCCGCAGCTCGGGCAGGCGCGATGCGGAACGGTGGGCTCGCCGCAGGCGCAGTACACGATGGTGGGCACGGCCACGCGGTCGTGCGAACGACGCATGCCCTTCTTGGACTTGGACTTCTTGTTCTGCTGAACGGCCATGACGTTCCTCTCCTGGATGTCCCGCCGAGGGCGGCGGGGGTTGTGCTACTTCTTTCCGATGGTAAGGCCGCGCAGGGCGGCAAGCCTGGGGTCGCCCTCTTCGCCCTTGCAGGCGCACGAAGAGGCGTTCAGGTTGCTTCCGCACGACGGGCACAGGCCCTTGCACCCGGTGGAGCACAGCGGCTTCACCGGCAGGGCCAGCAGAAATTCTTCCCACAAGAGGCCGGACAGGCTCACTTCCACGCCCTGCCCGGTAGGGGAGATGCGCATCACGGCCTCGTCCACGTCCTCGAATTCTTCCGCCGGGGCCTCCGGAGCGGAAGCGACCGCCTTGCCGTGCCCGCGCGCGTCCTCTTGCTGGGGGCGCTGGGGCTGGGCGGGAAACGGCTCGAAGCTGTCGAAGGAATGGTCGATGACCATTGCCGCGGGTTCGGCGCAACGGTCGCAGGGCGCGCTGATGCGCCCCGTGAGCCTGCCGCGCACAAGGCAGCCGTCGTCCTGCGGCAGCAGGAACACCGAGCCGCGCAGCGGCTCGATGATGGTGTACGGCAAAGCGAATTCGGCGATGGGGCCCTGCCAGACGGACTGGTCGTCAACCTCGTACTCGCCGCCGCCCGCCGGAATGTCCTTGAGCGGAATCCAAATCTGGTGCATGGCTACCTCGCGAGCAGCGATTACTACATGCGAACCCTTCGGGCTGTCAAGAAAGGGGTTGCGTTTTTCGGGACGGCGGTATAAGACTCCCATCTCTCGCGGCGGCAAACATCCAGAATGCGTCCGGAACGTGCCCGGCACATCGGTCGACGCCCGCCCCGCGCAGCGCCCCGGCGGCGAAACACCACCGACGGCACCCAGAACGACCACGCGAACTTTGCACATATACGGAGGAAAGTCATGTCCAAGCAGTGCGATGTGTGCGGCAAGAAGGCCCAGGTCGGCCACCATGTGAGCCACTCGAACATCAAGACCAAGCGTCGTTTCGAGCCGAACCTGCAGAGCGTCCGCCACCAGTACCCCAACGGCGAAGTGAAGACCATCAGCGTCTGCACCCGTTGTCTGCGCTCCGGCGCGGTGGTGAAGCCCGCCGTCCGCAAGGTCGCCTAACGCTTTCCGACCCATGCGCTCAAAAGCCCCGGCGGTTTCCGCCGGGGCTTTTTGTCGTTCCCGCCACGCGGGTCGGCGCGCCCCGCCGACACACGAACGTCACCGTCATCCCGGCGCATGGCGCTTCCCGTGCGGGGCGCGCCGGGTTAGGATGGGGCCATGCTCTGGATGTTCCCCGCCCTGCTGGCGGCCCTGCTGGCCGCGCTGGACGCCGCCCTGTTGCGCCGCTTCGCGGGTGACCTGCCCCCGGCGCGCATGGTGGCCTACCCGGTATTCTGGAGCATGCCGCCGTTTCTGGCGCTGCTGGCGGCGCGCGGGCTGCCCGACCTGCCCCCGTCCTTCTGGACCGCCACGCTGGCGGCGGTGCCGGTGAACATGGCCGGGCACCTGCTCACGGCGTGGGCGGTGCGCCTTTCGCCGGTGTCGCGCACGGTGCCCTACCTGTGTTTTTCCCCCGCCTTCGTGGTGCTGAACGAATACCTGCTGCTGGGCGTGACGCCGCGCCCGGCGGGCGTGGCCGGGGTGCTGCTGGTGGTGGCGGGCAGTTGGGTGCTGAATGCGGACGGCATCGGGGGCGGCGGAAACGGGGCCGCCAACGGGAGCGACGCCACCCTTTGGGGCCGCGTGCTGCGCCCCTTTCGCACCCTGGCTGCGGAGCGCGGCGCGCTGATCATGCTGGGGGTGGCCCTGCTGTGGAGCCTGGGCAGCGTGCTGAACCGCCAGATGGTGCTGCACGCCCCCCCGGCGGTGGCGGGCGGGGTGTTCTTCGCCATCTACGGCCCGGTGATGCTGGCCGCGCTGATGCTGTTCGGCGGCGTGCGCCCGCGCATGCTTTTCGACCGGCCGCTGCGGGGCATGACCATGGGCGCGGTGCTGTTCCTGGCCTCGTACGTGCATTTCGCGGCCATGAGCCTGACCACCGCCGCCAACATGATCGCGGTGAAGCGGCTGGACGGGGTGTTCGCCGTGCTGTTCGACCGGTTGGCCGCGCGCGTGCGCGGGGCCGGACGCGATGCGGAGGCGGGGACGCAGGCGGTGGGCGCGGCGCGCCCGGTCCGTGAGGTCCGTGAGGCCCGTGAGGTCCGTGACGGCAGGCTGCCCGGCGCGGCCCTGATGGCCGCCGGAGCAGCGCTGGTGGTGCTGGCGTCCTGAACGCACCCCGGCGCGCATTCCGCGCATTTTCCCGGCGGGATACGTCTTGCCGCCGGGCTTCGCCGTGACTATCCTAATCAGAATGGACGCACGGAAGCCCGTCGCGCCCCGCGCCGCCTCCTTCCCGTCCTCCTGTCCCCGTTTCGCCGTGCCTCCGCGCGCCCCGTTTTCCGCGTCTTCGCGCCGGGCCGTGGAGGCCCCGTTCCCACCGCAACCATCCCGGAGCCCCCATGCCCCGTCTTGGTCTTGTCCTCTTGCTGGTCCCCTTTCTGGAATTCTACGTGCTGGTGGAGGTAGGCGCGCGCATCGGGGCGTTCAACGCCGTGCTGCTGGTGATCCTGTTCGCCATGGCGGGGGTGTGGCTGGCCCGCACCCAGGGCATGGGCACGCTGGCCCGTATCCAGCAAAGCATGGCGCAGGGGGTGCTGCCCGCCGACGAGATGCTGGACGGGCTGTTCCTGCTGCTGGCGGGCATCCTGATGGTGTTCCCCGGCTTCGTTTCCGACGTGTTCGGCGTGCTCCTGCTGCTGCCCCCCGTGCGCAGGCTGGCCGCGCATCTGCTGCGGCGGCACATGAATGCCTCCATGCAGGCCGACCGCGCGGGCGGGCAGTCGGTGCACGTGCGCACCTGGTATTTCGGCCCCGGGGGGGCTCGGCGCAGCGAAACCTTCGGTGGCGCGGGTCCCATGTTCGGACCGGGCCGGGGCAACCCCGACGGGCTGGGCGGCCCCGGTGCATCTGCTGGCCCGGACGATTTGAACGGCCCGGACGGCGCGCACGGGGGCGGTCCCCGTCCCTATGGTCCCGACCATGGGGGGGGCGGCATGGGGAGCGGACAGGACGCCCGGCAGGAACCGCGCCGCACCGTGATCATCGACTGCGAACCGGTGGAGCCGTCCTCCCCGGCTGATGGAACCGACCCGTCTGGCCCGTCTGGCCAGTCAGGTCAGCCTGGCGGCACGCCCGGAAGCACGCCGGGTAGCCCTTCGGGCAGTCCGGACGCGCGCTGACCCTGGCGCATCCAGTCCACGATTCCGCACACCCCATGGCATCCTCCAACGGATCAGACCGCTTCCGCCGTGCCCGTCCGGTGCGCTTCGGCGGCGCTTCCGCCCAGACGGGGCGCGGCGTGGCGGCCACCGGCCTTTCGGCCCGGCCGGAACAGGTGGCGGCGGCCCTGCGCCGCAGGCCCGCGCTGCCGCCGTGCTGGCGCGACCTGACCGTGCCCGTCCCCCCCGCAATGAACGAGGCGTTGCCCGCGCCGTTGCCCCAGCTTCCCCCGTGCACCACCCAGCGCCTGCCGCGCTGGCGGCTGGTGCTGGAGGCCCGCAACATACCGTTCATGGCCGTGCGCCGGGGCGACCGGCAGCACCTGTTCGTGCCCGCGCTGCATGAACGGCTGGCCCGCCTGGAACTGCTGGACGCCGAAGGCGAGGACGCCGCCGCCCGCGCCCGCCCGCCCGCGCCGCCGCCCGCCCCCTTGCGGGCCAACGCGCACCTGACCCTGCTGGGCCTGCTGCTGTTGGCCCTGTGGCACGGGGTGCGCATGGGCTGGTGGTGGGACCTGAACCTGCCCCTGCCCGACCTGGACCCCGACGTGTGGCGCGACGCGGGCGCTCTGGATGTCTATTACACCGTGGCGCGCGGGCAGTGGTACCGCGTGGTCACGGCGCTGACCCTGCACGCCGACAGTCCGCACCTGTTCGGCAACATGCTGTTCGGCAGCTTCTTTCTGGTTCCCCTGTGTCGCCGCGTGGGCATCGGTCCGGGATGGCTGCTCACCATCCTGGCGGGCGCGGGCGGCAACGTGCTGAATGCGCTGGCGCGCCCGGCCTCGCACGTCAGCCTGGGCTTTTCCACGGCGCTGTTCGGCGCGGTGGGCGTGCTGTCCGGCCTGCTGGCCGTGGAAGGCGGCTGGAGCGGCTGGCGACGCATGGTGGTTCCCCTGGCCGCCGGGCTGGCCATTTTGGGCATGCTGGGCAGCGAAGGTGAACGCACCGACCTTGGCGCGCACCTGTTCGGCCTGGTGGCGGGCATCGTGGTGGGCATGGCGGCGCAGTGGCTGCGGGAACGCTGCGGCCCGCCGCCGAGATGGCTGGAATGGCTGGCGGGCGGAGCCTGCGCGGCGCTGCTGGCGGGCAGTTGGGCGGTGGCCCTGCGGTAGCGTGCCCGCCCTGTCGGGGGGAGGGGGGGCATCGGAATGTTTTTTCGCCGGAACGGTCTGGCCCGCAACGCAAAACGGCCGTGGAGTCGCCTCCACGGCCGTCGTGTTTCTTGTCGCGCGGATTCCGGCTACTGGGCCTGCGCCGTTGACGGGGCAGATGCTGCCGGGGAGTCCGTGGCCCCCACGCCGGGCGGCGGCGGGGGCGGGGTGGGCACCGGCAGGGGCTGGGGGGCGGCCGGGGCGTTGTCCTGCGGCTGCGGGCCGGGCAGGGGCACGGCCGGGGCCGCGGGCTGTTCGCCTGGCTGCTGCGGCTGGGGTGCTGCGGGCGTGGCCGGGGCAGGGGCCGCTCCGTTCCTGGCGTCGCCTGGCGCGGGCTGCGGCAGGGCCGGGGCGTCCGGCGCGGGGGCCTGATCGCCGGAAACGCCTGGCGCGGGCGTTGCCGCGTCCCCGGGCGTTGCGGGCTGGACGGGGTGGACGGGGCCGGAGCGCTCCGCCAGCACGTATTCGCGGTCCACGATCCACTGGCGGTGCACCTCGCGCAGGTCGGCGGGCTTGTCGGCCCACTCCGCGAAACGGTCGGCGCGCATGGCCACCACCAGTTGCGGGAACACGGCCACGGCGGCGCGCAGCGATTCCTCGTCGGACAGTTCCTCGATGTTCGAGCCCGCGTAGTAGGTGTACGTGCCGGAGTACACCTTGTAGCTCACCGGGTGGTACCCCTTGCGGATGTATTCGCCCATCAGTTCGCCCTGGGCGCGCGGGCTCATGACCGGGTCCAGCGAGGGCGCGGTGAACAGGGCGGCGGGCACGATGAGCGCGGTGACGAAGGCGGCCAGGGTCAGCAGGCCGCCTTCGGGGCGGCTTCTGTCCACGGCCTTCCACAGCAGCACGGCGAAGACCAGGGTGACGCCCGCCAGGATGGGCGCGCCGCGCGCGATGTCGAGCATGGCCAGCACCTGCGGCTGAAAGCGTACGCGCACCATGTCCGGCGCCCACTGCCACAGCGATACGGCCCCGAGGCCCAGGGCAACCGCCAGCAGCAGGAACGCCGTCAGGCCGAAGTACATCCGGCTGCCGAAGCCGTTCAGCCGCAGCAGGGCGCGGGCGGTGACCACGGCCAGCAGCGGGAACAGCGGCAGCAGGTAGATGACGATCTTGATGCTGACCACGGTCAGCAGGGCGAACGAGGTCAGCAGGGCCAGCCAGATGTAGGCCATGCCGTCGCCTTCACCCTTGCGGGTGGCCAGCACGGCGCGCATGGAGGCGGGGGTGAAGGCCCGGCCCCACGGCAGGAACAGCAGCACCGGGGTAAACGGCAGCCACGCGGCAGGCAGGGTGGCCAGGTAGTGCCACCACGGCTGCTCGTGGTGCCAGGCAGCGGTGGCGCGGTCCACGATCTGGTGGCGCAGGATGTTGCGGATGAGGTCCGCGTAGCCCTCGAACCATACCGCGCCCACCCAGGCCAGCAGGGTGGCCAGCATGATGCCGCCGCCGATGGCCACGTCCATGCGGTTCAGGCGGCGGGGCATGCCGCGCCACAGCCCGTAGGCAAGGCCCGCCAGCAGCGGGAAAGCCAAGCCGAAGGGGCCCTTGATCAGCGTGGCCACGGCGGCCAGGGCGAAGGCCGGAAGTATCCAGCGGAAGGCCAGGGGCAGGCGCAGCCCCCGGTACATGCACACGTGGGCCAGGGTGATGACCGCCGCGAACAGCAGGTCCATGCGGGCGTAGTGCGTCACGCCCAGGAAGTAGAAGCCGCACAGCAGCACCAGGCCCGCCGCGAACGATTCGCGCTTGTCGCACCCGGCCACCAGGCGGGCCAGGGCGTAGGTGGCCCACAGCGCCAGCAGGCCGGAAACGGCGGCACCCAACTGGAAGACCATGGGGCCGTCCACGCCGGGGATGGCGTCCAGCAGGCCAAGGAACCAGAAATAGACCGGTGGCTTGTCCGGGTAGGGAGTGCCGTTCAGGTGCGGCACCAGCCATTGTCCGGTGGCCAGCATGGTTTCGTAGACGTTGCCGTGGCGAATTTCGTCCGAGAACCACAGCGACCGAGCGTCCAGGGTGAAGGCCGTCTGCGCCGCGTAGATGAGCGTGAGCGGCAGCAGGGGGAACAGGGCCAGCAGGTCGTACAGCCGGGACAGGATGCCCCTGGCGCGGGGCGGCGGACAGGACCCGGCGGGCTTGCCATTGGGCTTTCCGGGGCCGCTCGGGGCAGGACCGTCCTTCGCGGGACCATTTTGGGCGCTGCCGGAAGCGGCGGCGGTGCCGGGCGGGGTTTGGGGAGCGGCCTTGGATTCGGAGGCGGCGGTTTCGGGCTTCGGCTCGGTCATGGGGTGGCGGTCCTGTGGGTGATGCGGTGTATGACGAAGGCGGCAAGGCTGCCCAGCAGGAGCCCGGCCAGTACGTCGCTGGCATGGTGCTGCCCCAGCAGCACCCGCGAATAGCCCACGGCGGCCACGAAACAGCCGAGGGCCAGGGAGGCGGCCGCGCGCTGCCAGCGCATGGCCAGCGGCGCGCACGCGCCGACGATTTCCGTGGTGTGGCCGGAAGGCAGCGAATTGTGCGGCCCGTCGAACGAAAACGGCATCCACGGGCCCGCCACGCCGGGCCGGGTGCGCCCGGCGGCGATCTTGACCACCCGCACGAGCAGGAACGAAATCAACAGTTGCACCGCCACGTAGACCATGACGAAGCGCACGGTGCGCGGGTCGTGGTCGCGGCGGGCGCGCCACACGAGCGCCGCGTAGACCACGTACATGGCCGGGTTGCCCCAGTCGGTCAGCACGCGCGCGGCCATGGTCGCGTCGGGGTGGGCATGCCGCCACGCGCGCCAGAACGCCGTCACCTCGTCACCGCTGCCCAGGCACAGGGTGGAGACCGAAAGCAGCGCCAGCAGCGGCAGTGCGCACAGCACATGATGCGAAAGAGGGTACGGCTGACGCATTGCCGCCTTATAGGGTGAAACCGGAGTGAAGGGAAGGGCGCGGGCGCGCCGCACAGGGCGTTGGCCGGGCATTTCTTTGGACTGGCGTGCCGACGCCCCGTTTTCGCGCGGCGCGCGCCGCGAACGGCAAGCAGGGAAACGCCGTTGCGCCTGTAACGTGCCATTCCCCCCTTGCCTTGCCTGACGTGGCATGGCGGGGCGCGGCATGGCGGGGCGCGGCATCTTTTTTGCCGCGTGCCGTGTCGCGCGGCCAGGGTGCCTTGACGTCACTTTTTCGCTAGGCTATTCGTTACGGCTTTTCCGCAACACGGACTGTACGTCACGGAGGGTGGAATGTTGTCAAAGATGGTGGCAGGCATCACCGGGCGCTGGAACGCGCCGGGCGGGTACCGCGAGGTGCTCGGCGTCAGCCTGCCGCTGGTGGCCAGCATGGCCTCCACCACGGTCATGGAGTTCACCGATCGGCTGTTCCTGAGCCATTATTCGGTGGAGGCCATCGCGGCGGCCACGCCCGCTGCCGTGGTGCATTTGCTGTTTCTGCTCACCTGCATGGGCATCACCGGGTATTCCGGGGTGTTCATTGCCCAGTACATCGGTTCCGGCGCGCCGCGCCGGGTTGGCGCGGCCCTGTGGCAGGGCCTGTACATGGCGCTGGCCTTCGGTGCGGGCATGGGCCTTTTGTGGTACGCCGCACCCGCCATCTTCGCCTTTGCCGGGCATTCGTCGGCGGTGCAGGCGGGTGAGGTGGCCTATTTCCGCATGCTCACGGCGGGTTCGGTGCTGCCGCTGGTCAACAGTTGCCTGGCCGGGTTCTTTACCGGGCAGGGCCGCACCCGCCCGGTGCTGGTCGCCAACCTGGCCGCCATGGTGGTGAACATTCCGCTGGACTACGCCCTTATATACGGTGTCTGGGGCTTGCCGGAAATGGGCATTGCCGGGGCGGGGCTGGCCACGGCCACCGGGTGGGGCGTGGGCACGTTGCTGTTCGTGCGGATGGTGTTCACCGCCCGCAACGAACGGTGTTACCGGGTGTGGAGCGGGCGCGGGTTCGAGCCGGAACTGTTCCGGCGCATGGCCCGCTACGGTCTGCCCAGCGGCATCAACGGATTTGCCGAACTGTTCTCGGTGACGTGGTTCGTGTTTCTGGTGGGCGGGCTGGGCGAAACGGCGCTGGCCGCCACCAACATCACCTTTTCCATCAACATGGTGGCTTTCCTGCCCATGATCGGCCTGAACATCGCCGTGGGCAGCATGGTGGGGCAGGCCATGGGACGGGGCAACCCCGCGGACGCCGAACAGGTGACGTCCAGCACCCTGCACGTGGCCATGACCTGGATGTGCCTGCTGTCGCTGCTTTTCTTCTGCATGCCGGGGCCGCTGTATGACCTGTTCCTGGGCGGCGGAGTGCAGACCGACGCCGCCGTGGTGGCGCAGAAGGCGGAAATCCGCGGCCTGGGCGTGGTGCTGCTGCGCTTCGTGGCCGTGTACTGCCTGCTGGACGCGGTGACCATCATTTATACCGGCGCGCTGAAGGGCGCGGGCGACACGTGGTTCGTCATGTGGAACATGTTGCTGGGCTGCGTGGTGTGGCTGGTGCTGCCCACGCTGGCCCTGCGCGCGGCGGGGTGGATGACCCTGAACACGCTGTGGGCGGCCTTCACCACGTTCATCCTGTTGCTGGCCGTGGTTTCATGGCTGCGCTATCGGCGTGGCGCGTGGAAGAGGCTGCGGCTGGTGGAGACGGCCCACCCCCTGCCAGCGCCGGAAGGCGCACGGGGGGCTATGCCCGGGCAAGGACCGGGCTGCGGCGGGGAATAGCCCCCCCGTCCCCCGCCCATTCCGGTGGACTGGTCGGCGGAAAGGAAACGGAAAGGGCCGCGCGGCGATTGCCGGGCGGCCTCTGCTTTTGTCGGGGAACATCAGCCTGCGTGCAGCTTTGCCTGCACCGAGGCCACCTTGCCCGCCATGCGGCCGGGGGGGCCCTTGCGCAGGTCCACCTTCAGGGTCATGTACACCCGGTCGCAGTCCTCTTCCAGCGCGGCCAGGCAGCGGTCGGCCACCTGCATGACCTCTGCCCGCTCCCCTTCCACCGTGGTGCCCATGGGGCCAAGCTGGTACGGCAAGCCGCTTTCCTGGATGACGCCAAGCACGCGCGCCACCCATTGGCTGACGCTGCCCCCCTTGTCCATGGGAAAGACGGCGATTTCGGCAAGAACGCTCATGGTGCCTCCGTGCGGTTGTGTCCGGTCCTGCATGATGCACCCGAACGGGCGGCAACGCCAGCCCCGCCATGGGGATGTTGGCGGCGTAGTGTCCGGCACGCCGAACGCCAAAGAAAAAGGGGGCCGTCCTTGCGGATGGCCCCCGTCGCCGTTCGCGGAAGGCGTTTGCGGGTTGGCTAAGCGGCCTGCTTGTCCGGGGCCGAGGCCATCACCTCGTCGATGCGCCGGATCTTGTCCAGCACCCGCCGGGCGATCTGCCGGAATTCCGACATCTGCGGCAGGCTGTACCGGTCGCGGCCGTGCACCAGCCCGGAAACGTCCATGATCTCGTTGTACAGGTAGGGCGTGCAGATGGGGTCCTGGCGCAGAAAGAAATGCACCCGTCCGATCATCTCCACGATTTCCGCCGCGTGGCGTTCCGGCTTGCGGAACAGCGTTTCCAGCCGCTTCTGGGCGTTGCGCAGCGAGGTGCGCCAGTGCGGCAGGCGCGGCGCGAACAGCGGTTGTTCGCAGGGGGTCATGGCTTCGTCCAGCCGCTGACGGAACGAAGAAAGTGGAGCGGAAAGGCCGGTCTGGCAGTCCGGGCCGTCCGCTTCCGGCAGCTCGTGGGAAAGTTCGTCCGGCGCGATTTCTCGCGCGCCCCGGATCAGCGCGCCGCCGCCGTATAGGTTCACCACGTCCAGGTTCAGGGTGCGGATGTCCTGCTCCATGTCGCGCAGGGCGGTGGCGTAGGGCAGGGTGGACCGCACCGGGCCGTCTCGCCCCGGCAGTTCCAGCGTGCCCACGGTGATGGCGGCGGCATGGTGCCCGGCGGCGTGAGATGCCTCGCCCCGCCAGCCGAAGTCCTGCCCGGCCAGCACGATGCGCCCCGCGTCCAGCCAGTGCAGCAGGCGCAGCAGGGCCACGCTGACGTTGCCCGCCGCGTCCAGCACCAGGTCGTCCTTGCCCGCGATGAAGGTGGCCATGCCGCCCACGGTCCACAGCGGCAGGGTGGGGCCGGGGTAGCGGCGCACCACGTCGGGCTGGACCTTGGTGGAATAGATGAGCGGCACGTGGCGGGCCCATTCCGGGTCCAGCCGGTCGTACACCCGGGCGATGCCGTCGCTGTAGTCGATGCACAGGGCGATGTCCGGCCGGATGCCCACGGCCTGCATGGCGGGCAGGGTTTGCAGGGCCGAGGTGACCAGCGCCCGACCATGCAGCGCGGCCACGGCCGGGGCCGATGCCGCCAGCGAGGGGCCCGCGCCCGCGATGACGGCGGGCAGGCCGTTCAGCGCGCCGCGCAGCGACTTCATGTCGCCGTCGGACAGGGCGCGCCGGAAATTGGAAAGTTCGTTGCCCACCATCACGTCCTGCGCCCGGCGCAGGGTGGCCAGTTCCACCGAGAGGGCGTCGAGCTGTTCGCGGCAGACGCGCGTCCAGTAGGCGTAGGCGGGGCCTATCTGCTGGCTGGCAAGGTCCGCCTGAAGCAGGATGCGCCCGAACAGGAACTGCTTGTCGCACCCGCGCACGGCGGCCACCAGCGCATCGAACTGCGGCGCCACGAAGGTCAGCCTGCCGGACTCGATGAACGGCCGGTAATCTGTCATCCCGATGCACAGGGTGAGCATGGCCGGGTCGGGCTCCACCACCAGCAGCCGGTGCCGCGGCGGGGTGTTTTCCAGCATGTGGTTGATGCCGTAGCCCAGGTTGGCCCCCACGATGATGGTGGCCGACCGCTCCGCCTGTTCCGTGGGCGGCCATGACCGGTACGCGAACTGCGGCGGAAAGGCGTCAAACAACCGACGACCGTCTTCCAGCTCGATGTCCAGCATGTTCCAGCGGTTCAGGCGCAGGCGGGCGGCCAGCGTTTCAGGCGCGGGAGCGTTTTCGGCAAGCCATGCGGCCACTTTGGGCTGCCTGGCGGCCAATGCCTTCGTGTTTTCGGCGAGGAACTGGGTGTGGTTCATGCGGCCGCGCTTGCATGATGCATGCCGACACGGTGCGGGAATATGTAATGCCGGGCGAGGATGCGGGCGCGACGGCCGAGTCCCGCGCGAAAGCCGGAAAATTGAGCCGCCCCCTCGGCGCGCGGGCGCGGAAGGGGCGGCGGGAGCGGAAACGCATGCGGGCGGTGGCCCGCAGTCGGCACTGGTGCGCTTAAGGGGCGGCGGCCGGCTGCGTGGCGGCGGGTTCTGACGGAGCGGCGGGCAGCGGGGGCACCGTGATGGGCGCGTCGAGGGTTTCCGGGGCCACCCGCAGGGGGGACTTGTAACTGGAAGAGCTGTCCGCCGGGGTATCCAACCGGATGGGACCGTCCAGCGTTTCCGGCGCGGCGCGGCGCACGGGCTTGTAAGGGACAACGCCCCTGCCGGACGCGCCCTCGGGCTCCACGGGCAGTGATGGAACGACGGCATCCATCTGCGGGGCGGGGGCGGCCGTTTCCGGCGTGGCCGGGAATGCGGGCGAGGGGGCAGGGGCCGCCAGCGCCGGGGCTTCCGGGGTCGCCACCGGGGCGCGGACTTCGTGAGTCATGTCCGGCATGGTCTGCGGGACCACGGCGGCGGGCTCCGGATCGACGACCGGGTAGGAAGGCTGTGTAGCGGCATCCGGCACGGCGGGTTCAGGCGTCACCGGAACCAAAGTGGCCGGGGCATCACCGGGCACTGGCGTAGCCGGTTCCGTGGCGGGCGGCAGGGACACCGGCTCCGTGGGGGTGAGGTCCGGCGCTGGCGTGAGGCCCGTGACTTCCGGCGCGGGAGTGAGCGGAGCAGTGGCTTCGGGCGCTGGCGTTCCGGCCGTCCCGGCGGTGGCGGCCTCGGATGCCGTTTCCTCCGAGGTGCCCGGCGCGGCGTCTTGCATGGCGCCGGGCGTGGCGTCGGGCGCGACATGCGGCGCGGCTTCCGCCTCGGCCCCTGCGGGCGGCGCGATGTGGATGGTCAGTTCCGGCGCGGGCGAGGGAGCCACGGGCGGAGTCGCCGGCTTCGCCACCATGGGCGGCGGGGCGACGGGCATGGGTGTGGCTTGCCTGGCGGGTACGAACGGTCCCTTGGGCTGCTCGGCGGCCGTGGCCGCGCCGATGGACTTGGCGTCGCGCCCCACGAGGATGGCGCGGGTTTCCCACGGTTCCAGACGCAGCACCATGCGGCCGCCTTCCAGCGGCACGGGCGCCCCTTCTTCCAGGTCCACGGCCGGGTTGCCCGAGCCGAACAGTTCCAGCAGTTTCGGCGTGGCGCCCATGTCCAGACGCTCGGTCACGGCCTCGCGTCCGAAGTTGGTGACGGCCACCACCATGCCGCGCCCGCCGGGCAGTTCCACGGCCAGGGCCACGCTGCCGCGCCCCTGTGTGCGCAGACGGGCGGACACGCGCCCGGCGGCGATGCCGGTGCGCTCGCGCATGGCGGTGATGGCGTGCACTCCGTTGAGGAACGAGTGCGGGTCGTGCAACTGCTCATCGGGCGAGGGGTAGGCCATGGGGGCGCGGGGCATGCCCTGCTTTGTCAGCACGGTGGTGCGGGCGGTGCGGTACAGGGCGTATGCGCCGCGCGGGGCCAGGGCCGGATCCCAGCGTTCCTCGGAATCGGCCATGCTGTGCCAGTCCAGCGGCAGCGCCCCGGCCAGGTCCTGCCCGTGCAGCACCAGCAGGCCGGGCTGCATGGCCTTGAAGAAGACAAGGGCTTGGTGCCCCTTGCGGATTTCGTCCCGTGCATCCGGCTTTGCCGCATCGGCATGGCCGAAGCCCGCTCCCAGCGCGGCAAGGCCCGCGCCGGTGACGGGCAGCAGGTCGCCCGCGCCGCCCAGCGGCATGGTGGAGGCCCACAAGGACGCGCGCGTGCGCATGGCCGACCGCATGTCGTCCGCGAGGCCGGGCAGGCCGTCGCCCGCCGCCGCGCCGGGCGGCAGCATGCCGGGGGCCAGTTGCGGCAGGGCGTAGTCCACGCCCTCCGGACCGGGGGTGGCGTGCACCAGGCGGCGCATGTCGATGCCAAGGCGCAGGGCGTCGTCCAGCAGGGCGCGCAGGGGGCGCGCATCGCCGGTGAGCAGGGCGTGCTCTGCGGCGGGGCTGGTGACGGTGTCTTCGGCCACGTCGGCCGATTCATGCAGGGTGCGGGCCAGCAGCGGCAGGGGCAGTCGGTCGCGCTGCCAGGCCCATCCGCCGTAGCGGCGGGTTTCGCGGCCCAGGGCAAGGGCTGCGGAGGGCGCGGGCTCCAGCGCGGGGGCAGGGCCGGGGTCGCCGTAGGCGGCGCGGGGCTGGGGATCGAGCCCGGTCAGGGGTTCCACCCGGAAACCGGTCAGGGCCATGCCGCGCAGGCCGATCTGTTGGATGATGCTGGACGACAGGATGCGCCGCGCGGCGGCCGAGGGGTCGTCCCAGTGCAGCACCGGCATGTCGTACCGGCCCGCATGGCGGTAGGCCCACCGGCGCAGGGTGCCGTCGGCCCCGCGCACCTCGCCCGTGACAGCCCAACCGCCGGGCCGCGCCCACGACAGCAGGTCGCGCGCGAGCGCGGCGGGCAGCAGCCCCTTTTCGGCCAGCAGGTCGTGTTGGGCGCGGGTGAGCGGGCGGGCCTGCCATTCCGACTCGCACACGGGCAGGTATGGCCACAGGTCGCGCGGGATTTCCACCAGGCAGTATGCGCCGGGGTAGTCGCGCACGTTGCGCGCTGCCAGAAAGAAGTCGGGTCCCATGCCGGTGGCGGCGGAGATGATGTCCGTTCCCAGCAGCAGGCGGTTGCCGTCGGCCATGCGACGCAGGCGGGTGTATTCGTCGTCGGTGCCCGCTGCTTCGGAAAAGCCGTGCTGGATGGTATCGTCGCCGGTCAGGGTGGCGCTGCGGTCGTAGGCCCAGAGGGCACCGGCCCCGCCCGCGGGGGTGACGTACAGCCCGCGCACGCCGGTGCGCCGCAGCAGTTCCAGCACCCTGGGCTGGGCCAGGATGGCGAAGGCCGAGGGGGTGCCATCGGCGATGAGCGCCATGGGGTGCACCAGCAGCCAGGTGTCGGCGGCGCGCAGCAGGTTGTCCGTGTCGGGCGGCAGGGTGGGGGAGCGCCAGCCCAGTTGGCTGCCGGAGACCACGCGGGTGGATTCCGCGCCCGCGCCGAGCAGCGACTGCTTTTCCAGCCACTGCATGTAGCCGGGGTCCGCCCGGGTGACCGAGGGGCCTTGCGGCAGCAACAGCGATTTCTGTTTGGCGGGCGGCCCGGCACATCCTGACAGGAAGATGGCCAGAAGCAGGGCCAGCGTCGGTACGCACGGGGCCATGCGCGCCATGCCGGAAGCATGGGCCGGGACGGCGCGCGGCGCGCCGGGTAGCAGGCGGATGACGGGCAGGCTGCGGAGCATGAGGGCAAATGTATGGAGCGCGGCGCGGTACGGCATGCGAGTCCCCTTTATCATGCCGACATTACAGGGGGCAGGGGGGGCTGTCAAAGGCGGTATTGCGGCCGCGTGACGCCATTTTCGCTTTACACGCGGCGTGAAGCGGGGCAAACCGGCACCTGTGGCCATTCGGGCCACGGATCACAGGGAGGAAGTTCATGCCGTTTTTTGAAGTGGACGCGCAGAAATGCAAGCGCGACAATATCTGCATCGATGAATGCCCCATCCGCATCCTGATCGCCGACAAGGAAACCGGCGTGGCCAAGATGCGCCAGGGCGCCGAAGACGCCTGCATCCGCTGCGGCCACTGCGTGGCCGTCTGTCCGAGCGGGGCCGTGCGCCTCGCGGGCATGCCCTTCGAGGAATTCACCCCGGTGAACCGCGAACTGGCCGTCACGCCCGACGCGGCGGAACAGTTCCTGCGCGGCCGCCGGTCCATCCGCACCTTCAGGGAGCAGCCGGTGGAGCACGACGTGCTGGCCCGGATCATGGACACCGTGCGCTGGGCACCCACCGCCAGCCACCGCCAGCCGGTGCGCTGGGTGATGGTGGAAGACCCCGGCCGCACCCGTGAAATTGCCGCGCTGATCATCGACTGGATGCTCTACCTGCGCGAACACGACCCGGAAACCGCCAAGCGCCACAACGTGGCCGGGCTTATCGCCGGGTCGCGCAAGGGCGTGGACCTGGTGTTGCGCGGCGCGCCGCACATCGCCGTGGCCTGCTGCGACGGGGCCGCCACCTGGCCCGCCGTGGATTCGGCCATTGCCCTCACCTATCTGGAACTGGCCGCCCATGCCCACGGTGTGGGCGCCTGCTGGGGCGGCTACTTCACCTACGCGGCCAACGCCTACGCCCCCCTGCGCCAACTGCTGGGCCTTGGCGAGGGCGAGCGGGTGCAGGGCGCGCAGATGCTGGGGTACGCCAAGTACCGGTACCGCCGGATACCGTGGCGCAGGCCCCTGCCCATCACCTGGAAATAGCCCAGCGAGAATCGCGGGCGCTGACGGCGTCAAAACCGGTTTCCGTTCGGGTCATGTACCAAAGACGTACACTCCCCTCGCGGAAACCGGTTTTTTCTTGTCTTCGCCGTGGGCTTCCAGCGGGGGGCTGCTACCCGCGCGGAGCATGGGCGATGACTGCGTCAAACACATTTTCGCTTCGGGGCATGTACGGTAAATGATCTGACGGCCGCACGACGTCGTGACGCGCGGAGGGCGCGTTGTCCGAGTGTGGCCCGAGTGTGGCCCGAGTGTGTCATGCTGCGCCTGTATTCATGGGAGTGTTCATAAAATCAACATGCTGCGAAATGATAAGGAGCACGGGATGAGCGGAAGGGATGAAAAGGACCGGTTCGACACCACGGGGTTCGTCATGCGCAAGCAGGATGTGGGCGAGGCCGACGCGGTGATGACCGTTTCGCGCGCGGGACGCAGGCCCCCCTTCGACCCGGGGGCGGAGCGCATCGTCATTCTGGGGCTGCCGGGCAGCGGCAGGCGGCGGTTGGCGGAACTGGTGGCGGAGCGCTTCGGCATGCAGGCGGCAGCGCCCGAGGACGAGACCGCGCCGGAGGTGGTGACCGAGCTGTGCTGCCGCACGGGGCTGGTGCTGGCGGCGCCCGTTTCCGCCGTGCGCGACGATGCGCTGCGGGCCTGCCTGCGCGACGGGGCGCGGGTGTTCTACATGATGGCCAACCCGGTGCGGCTGGCCAACGAACTGGGGCTTTCCGGCGAGGCTGGCGAGAAGTTCTGCCGCGAGGCGCTGGAACTGGAAACCCTGTGCATGGGCGTGCTGCACTTTCTGCTGCCCGACGGGCGTTCGCCGGAGCAGCTGGTGGACAACGTGTGCGAGAACCTGGGCGTGAGGTAGCCCGCGCGTTTTGTCGTCTGTCCGTGTCGGCCAGGGACCGTCACGGACGGGAGCATCGGGAAGGCATGCGGGCAGCGGATAGGGTTACCACGCGGCCACACAGCCGTCGCCGCGCGGGTCGGCCGCGCCTTCCAGCGTGCCGCCCGGGTGGCGCACGATGGCCCCGGCGTGGCCCATGACCGGGTCGTAGTCGTCCACCACGCGCACGGGGTGCCCTGCCGCGCGCAGCCCGTCGGCCACGGAGGGGTCGAAGCGTCCCTCCAGGCGCAGCGATACGGCGTCGTCCCCCCAGGTGCGTCCCAGCAGCCAGCGCGGGGCGCTGACGGCCCGCTGCAACGGCTGGCCGAAGACCACGTGGCGGGTGAACACGGCGGCCTGGGTCTGGGGCTGGCCTTCGCCGCCCATGGTGCCGTATGGCATGACCCGGCCGTCGGCCAGCAGGGCCATGGCCGGGTTCAGGGTGTGGAACGGCTTGCGGCGGGGGGCGAGCGCGGCGGGGCCGACGCCGCGCAGATTGAAGCCGCAGCCCCGGTTCTGCCAGGCGATGCCGGTGCGCGGCAGCACCACGCCGGAGCCGAATTCGAAGAAGATGCTCTGGATGCAGCTGACGGCGCGGCCCTGGGCGTCCACCGCGCCCAGCCATACCGTGTCGCCGCCGGAGGGCGGCGCGGGCCACGGCAGGGCGCGGGCCATGTCCACGTCGCGGGCAAGGGCGTCCAGCCGGTCGGCCCGTAGGGCTTCGGCCGCCGGATAAGGGGCGTGGTCCGGGTCGCCCACCAGGCCGTCACGCATGCGGAAGGCGCGCTTGGTGGCCTCTACGACGGCATGGACATGCGTGAACGTGTCCGGCGCGAAGGTTTCCGGCCGGCCCGCCCCGCCAGTCAGGTCCGCACGGCGCAGCCGGTCGAATATCCCGAGGATGCACAGCGACGCCACCCCCTGCGAAGGGGGCGGCAGGTTGAACACCTGGCCTTGCGGCAGGCGCAGGGACAGCGGCGCGACCAGCGATGCCCGGTGCTCCGCGAGGTCCGCCGCTGTGAGGGGAGAGCCCGCTTCGGCAAGGTCGGCGGCCATGGCGGCGGCCAACTGGCCCCGGTAGAAGTCGTCCAGCCCCCGTCGGGCTAAGGTGCGCAGGGTGTCGGCCAGGGCGGGCAGGCGCAGGGTGGCCCCCTCCGCCGGGCACGTTCCGCCGGGCAGGAACTGCGCGGCGAAGCCGGGCTGGGCCGACAGCGTTTGCAGATTGGCCCGCACCAGCGCATGGTGCCCGGCGGTGACGGCAACGCCGTGCCGGGCGTGCCATTCCGCCTCTTCCAGCAGGCGGGCCAGGGGCAGGGCTGGCCCCCACGCGCGGGCGTGGTCCAGCGCCGCCGCCCAGCCGGACACGGCCCCGGCCACGGTGATGGCGGCCAGCGGGCCGCGCCGGGGAACTTCGTGGGCGTGGCCTGCCGCGCGCAGCATGTCCACGGTCACGGCCGCGCCGGAGCGCCCGCTGGCGTCGATGCCCACGGGCGCGGGCGCGCCGGGTTCATGAATCAGCCAGAAACCGTCGCCGCCAAGGCCGGTCATGTGCGGATAGACGGCGCACAGGGTGGCGGCGGCCGCCACCACGGCCTCCACGGCGTTGCCGCCCTCGCGCAGGATGGCCAGCCCTGCCTGCGAGGCGAGGTGGTGGGGGGTGACGACCATGCCCCTGCGGGCGCGCGGCGTGTGCAGCATGACCGGGCTCCTTGGTAGTTTGCGCCAGCGACGTGCGAGGGGTGCGTGACGTCCGCAACACCGCTGCCAGGGCGATGCCCCCTCTATAGAAAAGTTTGTGGAGGGGAATGGGGGCTTGGGGGAAAGGGGAGGAACTTTGCAAAGTTCCTCCCCTTTCCCCCAATTGATTACCCTCTCAGATGCAGATAGTTGCGGAACAACCGGCGGCTCATGCGCGACCAGGTGTCGAAGTCTGCGGTGGATTCCAGCCCGGGCACCAGCGCCTTGACCACGGGGAATTCGAGGTCTTCGCGGGTCAGTTCCACATACACGGGGGCCATGCGGTTGACGGCGAACAGCCCTTCCAGCAGCGCCAGGTTGCGCTGGGGCGATTCCAGGGTCAGGTCGGGCAGGTCTTCCAGCCTGCGTTCCGGCAGGCCGCGCACGCCAGGGCCGGAGGGGCCGCCGTTGGGGTAGGGGAAGGGGGTTTCGGTCATGGCGGAAAGCACGGCGCGGCGGCCGGAAAGGCCCGCGCCGGTGCCGCGCGCCACCTGGCCGCGCGGCCCCACCACGAAGCACTTGTAGCAGGGCACGCCGAATCCTGTGGTCAGGTCCTGGAACTGGATGTGGATGCCGCGCGCGGCATAGTCGTCAAGCAGGGCCTGCAGACGCGCGTCGTCGGTGACCAGCCGGAAACACTGGGAACGGTCGTAGGGCATGGTGGCTTCGGCGTCGCGCTCGAGGATTTCGGTAAGCGCGGCCACCTTGGCCTCGGCCATGATGTTGCCGGTGGCGAGGCCGGTGGAGCCGGAGGCCGAGAACAGCGCGATTTCGTCCAGGTTGCAGAACAGGTAGGCCATCTGCGCGGGCACCAGCACCGGGCGTGAGCCGCCGTCGTCATCGGGGGTGTGCCCGGCGAGCCAGTACAGGGGCTGGTCCTGGTAGGGGGCCTCCAGCGGGATGGCCTGCGGGGCCAGCGCCTCGCAGCCGTCGGCCAGCAGTTCGGACAGGCGGGCCCGGACCAGCGGTTGCGGGGTGGCCCGGTCGAGCACGTGCAACTGCCCGTCGATCTCGCCCACGGAGACATACGACGAGGCGCGCTCCACCATCTCCATGGCGTACGAGGCGCGCGCGTCGGCCAGGGACAGGCCGCGCCCGTAGGTGGTGCCCTCGCCCTTCAGGGTGTAGTCGAGCGCGCCGCAGCGCACGGTCATGTCAACGTTCCAGCGGCGCAGCAGGGCGATGGGCGACAGGGACGCCTCGTGGCGCATTTCCTGGCCCGCAATGATGCCGTTCTCCACCAGCCGCTCCAGCGCGAGGGACGCCGTTTCGTGTGACGGTGGGCGTTGCCACGGGGAGGATTCCGCCGGTTCCAGCGCGAGGAAGGCGCGGATGTCGGCGGCGGTGACCACCGGACGGTCCGGGCCGTCCAGGGTTTCGGCCGGGTCGTACAGCGGGGGGATGTCCATGTCTTCGAGCTGCGGCAGCATGCGGTGGTTGTGCATGTTGTCGCGGAACACCTCGCACCAGGCGCGGTGCAGGTCGCGGTCGGGCTGGGCGTGCCAGCGCAGGCCGATGTGCGGGGTGGCGGCCTCGATGGCGGCAAGGACTTCCGGCGCTGGAGAGGCGTCCGCCGTGCGGATGAGGTCGGAAAGATCGGGGTTCAGCAGGCACGCCTCACGCAGCAGGGCGGCGGTGGCGGGGCGGGCGGCGCTGTCCAGGTCGTCCAGCAGGGCGGACATGCGTTCGGCCGGAAAGGCGGCGGCAAGGCGCAGCAGATGGCTGTGCAGGAATTCATCGAGGGGCGCGGCTTCCAGCCGGGTGAGGCACTGTTCGAAAGTCATGTCTGCCGGGGGCTCACAGGCGAAATAGCCAGTGGTGGCCTCCGTGGAGGTGTGCGTGTAGCGGTAGTGCAGGGTGGGGAGGGGGGCCGGGCTGGTCGTGGGCTTGGTCGGGTCGGGCATTAGTCCTCCGTGAGTGTGCGTGCGGATGGCATAGCGTATGGGGGGGCAAGGGGGGAAGGGGGCAAGAGATGTTGTGCGTTGTTTCACCCGGCCTCTACGAAGACAGTCGCGCCCTGTTGACCACGCCCGATCTCGTTATGCCTCCGGCGGGCAAGGGGCCATTGAACGATGGCCCCTTGCATCCCCGCGTTCCAAGGGGCTGCGCCCCCTGGACCCCGGCGTTTCTTGCACCGCATTCTTGCGCCGGGCAGCTTCCCTGCGGCGCTGGCGCGCCTCCGGGCGATCTGCCCGGCGGAATGCGAATGTGCACATATCTCTCGCAGTCTTGGCAAAGGTCCGAGGTGTGCCCTTGCCGTTGTGCGGTTTGCGGTGCACCCGCAACGCCGGAGCTTCCGCCGTCGCAAAGCCTCCGGCGGCGATCTCCGGCAGCGGGCGCAATCCGCGCGGATGTTGTGCTTTGTCTGGGGAGTTTGGCGCATTGCAGGATGCACAGGTGCGTCTGATATGAATTGCTGCCCAGTTCTTGGCTGAGTGCTGACGCTCACTATTTATCATGTTGGTATGTTAGAGGCGCGGGAAACCTGTGTGCGGTGATATCTATCCATAGCCGGAGATTGTCACCGGAAGCTTTGCAACGGCGGACGTTTTGGATGTATGGGTGCGTGGGGGACACGGTCTGACTTTCATGCGGAGTTCAAAGGAAACGTCTCGTGCGTAGAAGCATGTGCCGCCGGGCTTTGACGGCGGCACATGCGTCGGGCGTGGGTAGTGGCTCCTTCGTTGTGCGATACCACCGGGAGCCATGCGCGCATACGCATTCAGCCGGGCAGATCGCCCGGAGGCGCACCTGCGCCGCAGGGAAGCTGCCCGGCGCAAGAATGCGGCGCAGGATAAGCGCGGTTGAGGCAACTGCGTGTGGTTGTGCCTGCGAGAGCGACGTACGCATTGGCGCCACCGGCGGCAGATCACCCGAAGGCGCCCTGCGCCGAAGGGAAGCTGCCGCCGATGGGCGCCGCGTATGAGACGCCGGGGGTCCAGGGGAGGCGAAGCCCCCCTGGAGCGCGGGGTTGCAAGGGGGCCTCGCTAAAGGCCCCCTGCCCGCCGGAGGCATAACGAAATCGAGCGAGGTCAATGGGGCGCAACTGTCTTCGTAGAAGCCGTGCCCATCAACGCGCCAGCCCTCCACCCGCCGGAGGCATAACGAAATCGAGCGAGGTCAATGGGGCGCAACTGTCTTCGTAGAAGCCGTGCCCATCAACGCGCCAGCCCTCCACCCGCCGGAGGCATAACGAGATCGGGCGTGGCCAACGGGGTGCAACTGTCTTCGTAGAAGCCGTGCCCATCAACGCGCCAGCCCTCCACCCGCCGGAGGCATAACGAGATCGGGCGTGGCCAACGGGGTGCAATTGTCTTCGTAGAGGCCGGGCACAACAATGCACCCCCCCCTTCTCCTTCCCATTCCTCCACCCACCCACACACGCCAAACAACAAGGGGGCCGCGTTACCGCAGCCCCCTCGCTCAACTATCCAGCCCAAATCTCTCACGCGCGCGTGTTCACACCCACACCCCCACCTATTGCGCCGCAATCCACTCCATGGCCGCGTGCAGGTCGAGGGTGCCGGTATAGATGGCCCGGCCGGTGATGGCGCCTTCCACGCTGGACGTCAGCGTCAGCGGGTACAACGCCCGCACGTCTTCCAGCGTGGCCACGCCGCCCGCCGCGATGACCGGCACCGGGCACATGCCCGCCAGCCGTTCCAGCGCGGCCAGGTTCACCCCGGTCTGCATGCCGTCGCGGTCGATGTCGGTGTAGATGACGAAGGCGGTGCCCGCGTCCAGCAGGCGGGGCAGCACGTCGTCCACGGTCAGGCCGGAATCGGCCACCCAGCCCTTGGTCTTCAGCCTGCCGCCCTCGGCGTCCAGAGAGACGCCGATGCGCCCCGGAAAGGCCGCGCAGAGGCGGGCGTACAGGTCCGGTTCCTCCAGGGCCACGGTGCCGATGATCAGCCGCTCCACCCCGGCGTCGAGGTAGGCTTTCGCCGTTCCCTCGTCGCGGATGCCCCCGCCAAGCTGCACCGGCACGGAAAGGTCGGCGCAGATGCGGCGGATGAGGCCGAAGTTGGTTGGCATGCCGCTGAACGCGCCGTCCAGGTCGATGACGTGCAGCCACTTGGCGCCCTGGTCCTGCCAGTGGCGGGCCATGGCGGCCGGGTCGTCGGAAAACACGGTCTCGGCGTCGGCGCGGCCCTGCCGCAGCCGCACGCAGCGCCCGTCCTTGATGTCCACGGCGGGGAACAGGATCACAGACCAAACTCCTTGATGGCCTTGCGCATCCCTTCCTTGGCCAGGTCGATGGCGGACAGCCACTTGCCCTTGCGGCCCACGAACTTGCCAACTTCCAGCAGGTTGTCCGCGAGGCCCATCTGCTTTTCGTCGTAGTTGGAGCGCATGATCAGGGTGCCGCCCTTCACGTCGATGAGGAAGACATCCATCATGATGCTGGCCGATTCGGTGACGCCCATGTCGCCGCCCTTGCGTTGGCGCAGGTCGACGACCTGCGGCACCAGCAGAAAGTCCACGTCGGCCTTGCGGCCCACTTCCACCCAGTAGGCCAGGGCCTGCGGACGGCCGCCGGTGCGTCCGCCCGCGGTGGCGGCCAGCGAGGGCTTGGTGGCGGCAAAGCTGTACACGCGCTTGGTCTCGGCGCGCAGGATGTCGCCGAAGGCGCGGTCGAGGTCGGCGAAGGTTTCTTCCTCCACCTTGGCCTGGTCTTCGGGGATGTACCCGGCCAGCAGGTCGGCCATGACGGTGGGCTGGGTGAAGGCGGCCACGCCGATGGTGGCGTCGGGCAGCGGGGCGGGGCCGCGCTGCTTCTGGGCGCAGCCGGGCAGCGCGGCAAGCAGGGTGAGGACGAGCAGCGCGAGCAGCGCGCCCGACACCGGGAAGGCGATGAAACCACGATGGGTACGCATCAGTCTAGGCTCCCTTTGGTGCTGAGCAGCGTCTCGCGGTCACGGCGCACCGCCTGCCGCAGGGCAAGTCCCAGCCCCTTGGCGGCGGATTCCAGCAGATGGTGACCGTTCCTGCCGTACAGGAACGAGACGTGCAGGTTCATGCGGGCGGCCGACGCGAACGCCTTCAGGAATTCGCGCCACAGGTCGCGTTCCTGCCCGGCGATGACGGGCGGCAGCAGATCGTCCCCGCGCCATTCAAGCCACGGGCGTCCGGAAATGTCGATGCACACTTCGGCCAGGGCCTCGTCCATGGGCACGCGGGCAAAGCCCACGCGGGCGATGCCCGCCCTTTCGCCCAGGGCCTCGGCCAGGGCCTGGCCAAGGCACAGGCCCACGTCCTCCACGGTGTGGTGGGCGTCGATGTGCAGGTCTCCCGTGCAGGACAGGGTAAGATCGAACCCGGCCCAGAACGCGGCCAGGGTGATGACGTGGTCCGCCATGCCGAACCCGGTGTGCACGTTGACAAGGCCCTGCCCTTCCACCACGAGGTCGAGGCGGATGGAGGTCTCCTTGGTTTCGCGGAACACGGCGGCGCTGCGCTGGCTCATCTCGGGCTCCTTCCGGGGTACGGGGTTCATGTGCGTGGACCGTTGCCGTTCGCGGGGGAAGGCTAATCGCCCTGCACGATGGTGTCGGGCGTGGGCTTGTCGTCGTCGCCTTCCTCGCCTTCGCCGTCCTCTTCCTCCGTGCCGGGCTTCTTCTTGCCGAACACGGCGGCGACGAGAATGCTTATTTCATACAGCACAAGCATGGGGGCCGCCATCATCAATTGCGAGAAGACATCCGGCGGGGTGAGGATGGCGGCCACGATGAAGATGGCGAGGATGGCGTACTTGCGGGTCTTGCGCATCCACTGCGCGGTGACGAGGCCAAGCCGCGCCAGAAAGAAGGCGAACAGCGGCATCTCGAAGATGAGGCCGAAGGCCAGCAGCATCTTCAGGGTGAAGCCCAGGTATTCGTCCAGCTTGGGCATGGGCTCGATGATGTCGGTGGCGAAGCCCACGAAGAACTCGAAGGCGTAGGGGAAGACCTGAAAATAGCAGAACGCCGCGCCCGCCACGAAGAACAGGGCCGAGGCCCCGGCGATGGGGATGATGTGGCGTTTC
This sequence comes from Nitratidesulfovibrio sp. HK-II, assembly GCF_003402415.2. NCBI lineage: Bacteria > Pseudomonadati > Thermodesulfobacteriota > Desulfovibrionia > Desulfovibrionales > Desulfovibrionaceae > Nitratidesulfovibrio > Nitratidesulfovibrio sp. HK-II. The sequence continues at coordinate 2,586,338 of NZ_AP036014.1, read as the reverse complement.
TCGTCGTCGTAAAGGCCGGGCGCGATGAAGGACCATAGCTGGTAGAACAGGTAAGGGCTGGCCAGGAAGGCCCCGGCCACCAGCGCCACCTGCATGTAGACGAAGAACGCCTCTGGCAGCGCGGTGTAGATCAGCTTGCCGCCTGCGGGCAGCGCCCTGGTCAGGGGGATCATCAGGTAGTTGAAGAGCTGTTCGGCAAAGCCGTAGCAGGCGAAAAACCCCACCGCCAGCGCGATGAGGCAACGCACTAGGCGCACGCGCAATTCGGAAAGATGGTCCAGCAGGGTCATGGGGCGGCCGCCTTCGGCGGCTTCTTCCGCTTCCTTGCTGGCGCGGTCCACGGCTTCTGCCAGGTCGCGGGGGGGGGCGGAGACCACGGCGGTTTCCGTGGCGTCGGGGGAAGGTGAGGCACTGTCCCCGGCGGATTCGGAGGCGGCAACGCCGGAGTCGGATCCGTCAGGCTCGTATTCGGCGGACGCGGCGGATTCACCGTCGGAAACGGCTTCCGTGGCTTCCCGTTCGAGGGCCTCCAAGGCATCGGCGTTGCGTTCGGCCGCGTCCGGGTCGTAGGCGTCAGGATCGCTCGTGCCAGAATCGCTCGTGTTCGGGGCTAGAGCGTCCTGATCGGAAACGTCCGCGGCTGAATCCCTGGCAGCGTCTTCGCGGTCGCCTTCGGACACCGGCTCCTTGGCGGCAGGGTCCTTGTCGTCCCGGCTCATGCGTTCTTCCCGGCGGCTTCAGCGGCGGGCTTGGCGGCTTCGGCCGTTTGCGCTTCGGTCCTTGGGGCTTCAGCCTTGGGGGCTTCGGCCTTGGCCTTGTCGTCGAAGAATTCCTTTTCGGCTTCCTTCTTGCGGCGCTCGTGATCCTCGAGATCAATCTCGGTGTTCAGCGTGCGCTGAAAGTCGGTGGAAACCCTGCGGAATTCACCCATGGCCTTGCCCAGCGTGCGTGCGATGTTGGGCAGGTTCTTGGGGCCGAGGACAATGAGGGCCACGACCATGATGACCAGAAGTTCCGTGCTGCCGATGCCGAACATTGAAGACAGACCGCCTTGGTTGCAGTGCTGCGGGCCGGGGCCGACGGTGCGGCGCTGCCCGGTCGTGCCGCGCCGTGGCGCGGCCCTTCGGCCTGATGCTGCGGGGCGTCGCGGGGGCCTTTCGGCCCCCGCGCGTCCGCCGGGCGCTCATCCAGGCATGCACTTGGGCGTGCACCTGGGCGAACGCTATCCGCCTATTCCCATTCGATGGTGCTCGGCGGCTTCGAGGAGATGTCGTAAACCACGCGGTTCACGCCCTTCACCTCGTTGATTATCCGGCTCGAAATACGCTCAAGCAGTTCGGAAGGCAAGCGCGCCCAGTCGGCCGTCATGGCGTCCACGCTGTCCACGATGCGCAGGGCGATGACGTGCTCGTAGGTGCGGCCGTCGCCCATGACGCCCACGGTCTTCAGCGGCAGCAGCACGGCGAAGCCCTGCCACACCTTGCGGTACCAGCCGGAAGACATCAGCTCGGCCTGCACGACCTTGTCGGCCTTGCGCAGGATGTCCAGGCGCTCTTCGGTGATCTCGCCGATGACGCGGATGGCCAGGCCCGGACCGGGGAAGGGATGCCGCCAGATGATGAAGTCCGGCAGGCCCAGTTCGCCGGCCACCTTGCGCACTTCGTCCTTGAACAGTTCGCGCAGCGGCTCGATGAGCTTCAGGTTCATCTTTTCGGGCAGGCCGCCCACGTTGTGGTGGCTCTTGATGACGGCCGAGGGGCCCTTGTGCGACACCGACTCGATGACGTCGGGGTACAGGGTGCCCTGCGCCAGGAAGTCCACGTGGCCAAGGGCTTTCGCTTCCTCGTCGAACACCTCGATGAAGGTGTAGCCGATGATCTTGCGCTTCTGCTCGGGGTCGTCCACACCTTCCAGCTTGTCGAGAAAGCGGCGCTGGGCCTGCACGTACTTCAGGTTCAGGTCGAAGTGCTCGCGCAGGTAGTCCACCACTTCCTGCCCTTCGTTCAGGCGCAGCACGCCGTTATCCACGAAGATGCAGTGCAGGCGCTTGCCGATGGCCTTGTGCAGCAGCACGGCCACCACGGTGGAGTCGATGCCGCCCGAAAGCGCGCACACCACGTGGCGGTCGCCCACGGTCTCGGCCATTTCCTTGATGGCGCGCTCCACGAACGAGGACATGGTCCAGTCGGCCTTCAGCCTGGCCACGTGGAACAGGAAGTTGCTGATGATGCGGGCGCCTTCCTCGGTGTGGTGCACTTCGGGGTGGAACTGCACGGCGTAGATGCGCCGGGCGTCGTCGGCCATGGCCGCCACGTCCAGGGTGGCGGTGCGGCCCACCACGGCAAAGCCGGGCGGGGGCGTCTTGACCTTGTCGCCGTGGCTCATCCACACGCGGGTGGGGGCGGACTTGTCGATGCCGTCCCACAGCGGGCAGTCGCCCAGCAGGGTAAGGTCGGAGGGGCCGTATTCGCGGGTTTCCGAGGTGGCCAACTGGCCGCCCAGGTTGTGCCCCAGAAGCTGCATGCCGTAGCAGATGGCCAGCACCGGCACGCCAAGTTCCAGCAGGCCCTTGTCCAGGGTGGGGGCGTCGGCCTCGCCCACGCTGGCCGGACCGCCGGACAGGATGACGGCGGCGGGCTTCATGGCGCGCACCTGATCCGCCGTGACGATGCAGGGGTGGATTTCGGAATAGACGCCGGCCTCGCGCACGCGACGGGCGATGAGCTGCGTCACCTGCGAACCGTAGTCGATGATGATGACCTTGGTCTGTGCTTCCATGTGCTGTCCTCTGTCGCCCGCGCGGGGTGCTTCGGGCAATCGTGATATGCGTTGTGAGGCCGTGGTGTCTGGTTGGGCGCTTGCACGGAGGGCTTTTTTGCCTTTCTCCGTCAGTGCGCGACCTTGCCGCGAAGGGAGTTTCGGTTCCGGCAAGGAAGGCGAGGGGCGGCAAGGGGAGCGTACTCTTCGGTACGTGACCCGCGCCGCCTCCGATGCCTGACGCCGCCGGAACCGGAAATACCGAGCGGCTAGTTGTTGTCGATGCGGTAGTTGGGCGATTCCTTGGTGATGATCACATCATGCACGTGGCTTTCACGAAGCCCGGCGGCGGATATCTCCACGAACTGCGCCTTTTCCTGCAATTCCTTGATGTCGGCCGCGCCCACGTAGCCCATGCCCGAGCGCAGGCCGCCCACAAGCTGGTACAGGCTTTCGGCCACCGGGCCCTTCACGGGCACGCGGCCCACGATGCCTTCGGGCACCAGCTTCTTGCTCTTTTCCTGGAAGTAGCGGTCGGAGCTGCCTTCCTTCATGGCGTCGATGGAGCCCATGCCGCGATAGATCTTGTACGAGCGGCCCTGGTAGAGAATGGTTTCGCCCGGGCTTTCGTCGGTGCCCGCGAACAGGCTGCCGATCATCACGGTGTCCGCGCCCATGGCGATGGCCTTCACCACGTCGCCCGAGAACTTCACGCCGCCGTCGGCGATGATGCAGCGGCCAAGCTCACGCGCGGCGCGCACCGATTCGAGAATGGCGGTCACCTGGGGCACGCCCACGCCCGCCACGATGCGGGTGGTGCAGATGGAGCCGGGGCCGATGCCCACCTTCACGGTGTCCGCGCCAGCCTTAAGGATGGCCTTCGCACCCTCATAGGTGGCCACGTTGCCCGCCACCAGCTGGCACTTGGGAAAGGCCCCCTTGACCATCTCTATGGCGCGCAGCACGTTGCGCGAATGGCCGTGGGCGGAATCAAGCACCAGAAAATCCACGCCCGCGCCGAGCAGGGCGCTGGCCCGCTCCTCGCAGTCCTTGCCGATGCCGAGCGCCGCGCCCACGCGCAGGCGACCGTTGTCGTCCTTGCACGAGTTCGGGTACTTCTGCACCTTGTCGATGTCTTTCATGGTGATGAGGCCCTTCAGGCGGTTGCCCTCGTCCACCACCAACAGCTTCTCGATGCGGTGCGCGTGCAGCAGGTCCTTGGCCTCGTCCAGAGTGGTGCCCACGGGCACGGTGACCAGGTTCTTGCTGGTCATCACCTCGCGTACCTGGGTGCCTTCCAGGTCCTTGACGAAGCGCACGTCGCGGTTGGTCAGAATGCCCACCAGTTCGACCCCGCGCACCACCGGCAGGCCGGAGACGCGGTATTCGGCCATCAGCTCCAGGGCCTGGCGCACGGAATAGTCGGGGTCGATGGTCACGGGGTCGATGATCATGCCGCTTTCGGACTTCTTGACCTTCTCGACCTCTATGCGCTGGCGGTCCACGGGCATGTTCTTGTGGATGACGCCGACGCCGCCGTTGCGGGCCATGGAGATGGCCATGCCCGAATCGGTCACGGTGTCCATGGCGGCGCTGAGGAGGGGGATGTTGAGGCGGATTTCGGGGGTGAGCCAGGTGGAGACGTCCACGAGGTCGGGGGTGACTTCGGAATAGCCGGGCTGCAGCAGGACGTCGTCGAACGTCAATGCCTTGCACACGATCTTGCTCATGATCTCTCTCCGGGCGGGTTGGTTGGAGCGTCCGGGCCGCGCGGCTCCGGACCGTTTTCCCCGTCTGCCTCCGAACGAAGGGCGGGTCGTTGGGCTTGGCAGGTTTGACAAATATGTCAAAATTTAATCAACCATCATACTGGCCGGGCGGGCAAATTGTCAAGATTCGGGTTGGTCCGTCAACCAGCAGGCGTGGGCCATGCGCCGTTGGCGGCCGCAAGGTTGCTCCTCCTTGCCATCTGCCCCTTCCAGCCTATCCCGCCGTCCGGTCCGTCAAATCCTTCCCGTCCGTCCGGGTCGGTTCGTCACAGGGCGGCCTGATGGAGAAGCAGGCCCCCAGCCAGCCGTGAATGCGCGGAAGGGGCGGTGTCCCGCCCCTTCCGGTGGTGTCGGGCCAGCGGCCCGCTATTGTTTCTTGTTCTGCTGCGTTTTGTCGCCGTGCACGGCGGATTCCAGTTCCTGCCGGGCCTGCGCCTTGAGATCCTCGGGGGCCTTGGGGTCGTCCACTATGGCCTTCAGGTGGGCGTTGCCCTTGGCTTCGGCCTTCAGATAGTGGCGGTACAGGATGCCGAGGTTGTAGCGCGCGGCGGGCTGGGGATCGAGTTCGATGAGCCGCTCGAAGGTTTCCGCCGCCTTGTCGAAGGCTTCCTGCTGATACTGCGCGATGCCCAGCATGTACAGCGGTTGCGGGTCCGCCGGGGCGGCCACCACGGCGCGGGCCAGAAAGCCTTCGGCGCGGGCCCAGTCGGAGTGGTCCAGAAAGTGCTGGCCAAGGGCGAACAGCGCTGCCGCGTCGTTGGGGTTCTGCTGCACCTTCTGCATCAGCGCGCCGACGATTTCCGTCTCGCCCGCGTGTTCTTCCTGCTGCGCGGCGGGCGCGCGGCCCGGCTGCACCAGCGAGGGGTTGGCCAGACGGTAGAGGAACGAGGCCCCCAACATGGCGGCAAGGCCCACGCACACGGACAGCAGGACCAGCCTGCGGCCGCCGTCCAGCGAATTCATGGTCAGGGTGCTATTTGTCATCGCCAAGCATCTCCATGTGGCGGATGCGCCGGTCCAGGGTCTGCTGCGAACGGGCCAGCAGGAACAGGTAGGCGCCGATGCCGAGCCACACGGCCGCGTTGGCGACCAGGAGCCATTGGGTACTTTCCATATTATGTTCTCCTACGGAACTAGGCTCTTTCCAAATGGTCTTTTCGCCCGCTGGCTGCGTCAAGCTTCGCCTTCCATGTCGGGCGAATACGAGAAGAGCGCGTTGCGGTCCTCATCCGTAAGGCTCGCAAGCTCGCCTAACGGCTGTGGCATGCGCCCTCATGGGCGGCTTGCTTTCCTTGCCAGCGAGCGAAAATCCTCATTTGTGACCGAAAGGTTCAGATGGTGGTTTCCGTCGCAAGCACGTCGATGCGTGCCGCCATGCGCCGCTGCGCCGCGCGCAGCCAGGTCAGCGCCACCCACAGAAAGCCGAAGGCGACGATGCAGGCGATGACGGTGGTCTTCATTTCCGGTTCCAGCCCGCCGCCCTTGGATGCGAACACGGCGGGGTGGATGGAGCGCCACAGCCGGGCGGACAGGAACACCAGCGGCACGTCGAGGAAGGCCACGATGCCCACCACGGCGGAGACGGTGCCCAGCCGCTCGCGCGGCAGGTCGAGGGTGCGCAGCACAAGGTAGCCCGCGTACACGAACCACATGACCAGGGTGGTGGTCAGGCGCGGGTCCCACGTCCACCAGACGCCCCAGGAATGGCGGCCCCAGATGGAGCCGGTGATGAGGGCAAGGCCGCTGAACAGCACGCCCACCTCGGCGGCCGCGCCGGACAGCGCGTCCCATTTCCAGTCGCGGGTGCGCAGAAAGGCGATGCTGGCCGCGAACACGGTAAGGAAGCTGATCAGCGACCACCACGCCAGCGGCATGTGGAAGTAGAAGATCTTCTGCACGATGCCCATGGTCTGTTCCACGGGGGCGTACACGAAGATCATGTATTGGCAGAGCGCGAGGGCCAGGCCCGCGACAATCCCGACAAGGGGCATCACGGGGGAAAGCCGGTTTGTTCGCATGGGTGCCTCGCTATAAGGGGTCAAGGGGGCCAGGGGGCAGAGCCCCCTGATCTGTTGCTTTCAGCTATTCTTCCCCGCCGTACACGAAGGGAAAGAGCACGATGCCCGCGCCAAGGAACAGCGCGTCGAAGGCGGCCACCAGCCCCAACCACGATTCCACCCCCTCGGGGATGTCATCGGCGAAGGCGGCGGCGCCCACCCGGATGCCCGCGAGCAGCACCGGGACAAGAAGTGGAAACAGCACGATGCTGAGCAGCGATTCGCGGGCCGCCTGGCCCTGCGACAGCGCGCCCAGCAGCGCGCCAAGCGCCACGATGCCAACGTCCGCCAGCAGAACGGTGGCCAGGCCCACGTGCCACAGGGGCGACACGGACTGGCCCAGGAAGACGATGGCGGCAGGCAGGAACACGGCCTGGGCGCAGAGCAGCAGGGTGAACCCGGCAATGCCCTTGCCCAGCCACACGGCCTGCACCGGCACCGGGGCCAGCAGCAGGCCGAAGCGCGCGCCGTTGGTTTCTTCCATGGAGAACAGGGTGTTGAAGATGAGCACCTGACAGAAGGCGGACGCCAGCCAGAAGATGGCGGCGGCCCCCTGCGGGCCCATCACCTCGCCCACCCGCTGCGACAGGCTGAACACGAAGATCAGCAACAGTCCCAGCAGCAGGGCCTGGACCAGGCCGGTGCCGCGTGACAGCAGCAGGCGCAGGTCCTTGGCGGCGATGGCGAAGGCTGCGTTCAGCATGCCACGGCCTCCGGGACGTATTGGTCGGCCGGGCCGCAATAGGCCACGCGCTTTTCGGCGATGGCCAGCACCCGGTCTGCCCGGGCAAGGTCCTCGGCCACGGAATGGCTGATCCAGACGATGCCCGCGCCCCGGTCGCGCGCGGCGGCGATTTCACGGTGCAGGATGGCCATTGACCGGATGTCGAGCCCGGTGCCCGGTTCGTCCAGCAACAGCAGCGACGGCGACAGCAGCAGCACCCGGGCAAGGTTCAGTCGCTGGGCCATGCCGCGTGAAAAGCCGCCCGCCCGTTCGAAGGCGAAGCGCTTCAGTTCCATGCGGTCAAGGGTCGCCAGCAGGGCTTCGTCGGAACAGCGTTCCGGCGAAAGGCCGTGCAGACGCGCCCAGAAGGCCAGGTTCTCGAAGGCGGTGAGTTCCGGATAGATGAAGGTCTGGTGGCCAAGGTAGCCAAGGGAGTCCTCGGCCACGCCGCGCTCCACGCTGCCCGCGCTGGGCCGGGAAAGCCCGGCCATGAGCTTGAGCAGCGTGGACTTGCCCGCCCCGTTGGGGCCGGCCAGCAGCGTCACCGTGCCGGGGGCCGCCTCGAACGAGACGTCCTTTATCACCAGCCGGTTGCCGTAGAACTTGGCGACCTTGGTCAGCCGCAGCAGCATCACGCGTCCCGCCCTTCTCCGGTGTCGTCGTCCGCATCACGCAGGGCGGCGGGGCGGCGCAGCCCCAGAAAGGGAGCGATGCACATCAGCGTGCCGCCTATCCACACCCAGTTCACCAGCGGGTTCACGCTCACCTTCAGGGTGGCCGCGCCTTCGGCGTCCACGCCCAGCAGGGTGGCGTACAACTCGTCGCCCAGGCCGAAGATGGTGGCCGCCTCGGCGTAGGCCTGGCGGTCGAACTTGGCGTACAGGCGGCGCTGGGGCGACAGCACGCCCACGGGCGAACCCTCGCGGGTGACGTTCAGTTCGGCCTCGATGAAGATGTAGCCCGCGCCTTCACCCTCGTACAGGTTCACGTAGCGCAGATCGTACTTGCCCAGCTTCACCGTGGCGTCGCGGGGAATCTCCACTTCCTGTTCCAGCTTGTACGGGCCGGAAAAGGCCACGCCCAGCACCATCAGTGCCAGGCCCAGGTGCACGCCGTGGGCGGCCAGCGAGGCGTTGTTGCGCCGCACGTGGCTTTCCGTGGTCAGCAGAATGATGATGCCCGCCACGCAGGCGGCACCCGCGCCCGCGCCCAGGGCGGCCATGGGCATGCGGTAGGCGTACCAGGTCATGGCGGTGACGGCGGCCATCACCCCCAGCACGGCCAGGAGCTTCGGCATGCTGCGCACGCCGCCCTTCCAGCCCAGCCAGGGGCAGATGGACAGCAGCACGGCAATGCCCGCGAACAGTGGCAGGCACACCCGGTTGTAGAAGGCGGGTTCCAGCCCCATGGGCTTTTCGACCCAGAATTTGCTGAACACGGGCCACATGGTGGCCACGAGGATGATGGCGGAAAGGGCCAGCAGCACCCACGCCACCAGCACCAGGAAGCCTTCGCGGCTGTCGATGCCGGAAAGGGGCTTGGCGTCGTCCTTGCGCCAGATCAGCGTCACCGCCACGGTGAGCGCGATGGAGGCCAGGATGAAGATCAGCAGCGGACGCCCCACGCCGCCGTCGCCGAAGGCGTGCAGCGAATCCACCACCCCGCTGCGCACCAGGTAGGTGGCGAAAAAGGCGGAGATGGTGGTCAGCGCCATGAGCAGGATGTTCACGCGGTGCAGCTTGCCGCGCCGCGATTCGATGACCGAGGTGTGCAGGAACGCGGTGGAGACCAGCCAAGGGATGAGCGAGGCGTTTTCCACAGGGTCCCACGCCCAGTAACCGCCCCAGCCCAGTTCCATGTACGACCACCAGCCGCCCAGCACGATGCCTGCGGTAAGGAACAGCCACGCGGTAAGGGTGAACGGCCGGGAAATGCCCGCCCACGCGCCCTCGCGGCCATAACCGTTGCTCATGGCCTGGGCCAGGGCGAGGCAGCCGGGGATGGCGAAGCCGCCGTAGCCCAGGAAGAGCAGCGGCGGGTGAAAGATCATGCCGGGGTTCTGGAGCAGCGGGTTCAGGCCGTTGCCGTCGGCCGGGGCCGGGGCGGCGGTGAGGAACGGGTTGCTCCACGCGGTGAGGATGAGCAGGAAGAAGGCCATGACGGCCAGGAAGAACAGCCAGTACCACAGCTTGGTCTGCGGGCTGAGGTCGCGGTAGCCCCCGGTGAGGGCGAAGATGACCCCGAACAGGGCCACGGACCACGCCCAGAACAGCATGGACCCGGCCTGCCCGGCCCAGAAGGCCGTCATGCGGTAGAACAGCGGCAGTGCGCGGTCTGTGTAGCTGGCGACGTAGACGAGCGAGAAGTCGAAGTTGACAAGGGCGTGCAGCAGCACCACGGATGCCAAGGTCATGAACCCGGTCAGCATCAGGTGCGCCTTTTCGATCCACGGCAGCGCCGTGGATCGCCCCTGCCACAGTTGCGCGGCCGCCGCCCCGGAGAAGAAGAGGGCGAAAAGCAGCGACGCGACAAGCAGCAAGTAGGCGGAAAGGTGCATGAAGTCTCCTGCCGATATGTGAGGGACGCGCGATGGCTGCGCGGTTGGCGACGTGGGCCGACCCTTGCCAAGGCATGGGCCGGGCTGCCTGGGCTGAACCGGAATGGGGTCAGCCTCGGGCCGCCGGAAGCCAGGCGACGCCGGTCAACGCGTGGACTTCGCGAAAGGATGCGGCGCGCGCGAAACGGGCCGGTAACCCGGCCCGAAAGCATGGCGCGCCGTACCGGGCGTCATCCCTTACGGTTTTCTTTTTCGTATTTCGAGGGACACTTGGTCATCAGCGTCTTGGCGCGGAATTCACCGGCGGGCCCGCCCTGGGGCATGCCGCCTTCCACGATGACCTCGACGCCTTCCTTGAAGGTGTCGGGCACGGCCCCGCGGTACATCACCCGCACGGTCTGCCCACGGTTGTCCTTGTCTTCGAGCAGAAAGCGCACGCCGGGTCCGTCGTCCAGCCTGGCGATGCCCTCCGGGGCAACGGTGCCGAACATGCGGATGGACTGCAACTTGTCCGAGGGCATGGCGAGGGCTTCCGAAACGTTCAGGAAGTACACGCTGTTCTGGGAAAAGCCCGAGAACACCAGATAGCCCACCCCGCCCAGAAACAGGGCGAGGGCCACCAGGTACAGGCTTTTGCCGTTCTTCTTCGACATGTGTGATCCTTGTGTTGCTTCCCGGTCCGGCCCGGTAGTCGGGTGCTCCGGTGTGATCCGAAGGAGGGCCGGGAGGCGCGCGCCTTTCGCGGTGGCTGGTCTGGCCTGCCCGAATTCGGGCAGGGGCCATCCGCGTTGCTGCCGGAAGGGGGGTCCCTTCGGCGGCCGGGGCGCGTTCGTGGTGCAGGCGCTGGTGCGCCGCGCGGATCGGCTGGCGTGGCCGCCCGCATTGTCCGCCGGTCTGGCGACCGGCCGTGAACTGTGTATCGTCTCGCGGCGCCGTGTGGCGGCGCCCGGTTGCATCGGATGCGCTGCCGCGGGAACAATCCTGACCGGAGAAACCCGGCTCGGAGCGAGGGGCGAAAAACGCCCCGTCACCCTACGGAAATGTCGCGTGCGGCTGCGTCTGGCATACGGCGTTTCCGCCGTCGTGGCAAGGGGGTACGGCACGTGCAAAGGCTTTCACAACAGTGGGCGCAGCAGGGTAACCTGGCGGAACAAAAGCCGATCAGGCATGCCTACAAAGTGCTAACAGTAGCCATTATCTGTTCTGTGCCAGTTCATTGCGCCGACGACGGGCCAGTTCGCGCAAATCGTCCACCCGGTCGGTTTCATCCACGATTTCCCGGCCCAGGATTTCCTCCAGCACGTCCTCCAGCGAGATGACCCCCGCAAGGCCGCCGTATTCGTCCAGCACCACGAACAGGTGGGTGCGGGCATCCAGAAACTGCAGCAGGGTGCGGTCCAGGGTCTGGGTGTCAGGCACGAAGTGCACCGGCTGCATCACCTCGGCAAGGGGCAGCGCGTCGTTGTCCTGCGCCACCTCTTTCAGCACGCGGCGGCGGGTGACGATGCCCACGATGTCCTCGTTGTGTCCGTCCCACACCGGCACGCGGCTGTAGTGCCAGAAGTCGGGCTGCTCATGGGCCTCGGCCACGCTCATGGCGGCGGGCAGCGAGAAGACCACCGTGCGCGGGGTCATGATTTCGTGGACGCGCTTCTGGTCCAGCGAGAGGATGTTGCGGATGGACAGTTCTTCATACGGCTGGATGCGCCCGGCCCTGCGCGACAGGCTGACGATGGCGCGGATGTCGTCCTCGGTGGCGTGGGGCGCGTTGCCGCCGGGCGGGGTGAACAGCCGGGTGATGCGCCCGCCCAGCCAGATGACCGGCAGCAGCACCAACACCAGCGCCCGCAGCGGGCGGGCCACGTATTCCGACAGCGGCCGGGCGTAGGCCACCCCCACGGTCTTGGGAATGATCTCGCCAAGCACCAGGACGAGCACCGTGAACCCGGCGGCGAAGGCGGCCATGTGGCCGTCGCCCAGCACGTCGGCCGCGTAGGCCCCGGCAATGGCCGCGCCCGCCGTGTTGGCCACGGTGTTCAGGGTGAGCACGGCGGTGATGGGCTGTTCGATGCGCGCGCGCAGTTCGAACAGCACCCGGCCTGCCTTGCGCCCCGATTTGCGCAACTGTTCCACGTGGCTCCACGGCACTGAATACAGAATGGCCTCGGTGATGGAGCAGCAAGCCGAAATGACGAGCGAAAGCGTAACGGCCACGGTAAGGGCAAGCATGCAATGTCCTGTGCGCCGTGATGCGGCGTACGTGTGGGGGATGTACCGTTCCGGCGGATGTCCCGGCGGCGGGATCGTCAGGCGGCGCGGCGGGCGGCGCGGCGGGCTGCGGATACATGATTCCGCTGGGCCGCCGCATGGGAACAGCCTATGCGGCTCGGAGGCGAATGGCAACGCATGGCCGCATGATGGCTGATTGCTTCGTGCTGCGCCGCCGCCTTGAAAAATGCGGCCCGCCGTGCCACAAGTTGCCCCACCATGAACCGGGCATCAACCACCATTGCAATTCCCCGCGCCGTCCTGCTCGACCGCGACGGCACCGTCATCGAGGACAGGCACTACCTGTCCGACCCTTCCGGCGTCACGCTGCTGCCGGGCGCGGCCCAAGGGCTTGCCGCCCTTGTCGCCGCCGGGGCGCGGCTGTTTCTGGTCACCAACCAGTCGGGCATCGGCAGGGGCTATTTCACCGAGGCTGACCTGCATGCCTGCAACGCCCGGCTGGGCGAACTGCTGGGGGAACACGGCGTGTCGCTGGCCGACACGGCCTTCTGCCCGCACGGCCCGGACGACGGCTGCATCTGCCGCAAGCCCGCGCCGGGCATGTGGCTGGGCCTGCGCGACCGGCACGGCCTGTGCGCCGCCGATACCGCCATGGTGGGTGACAAGCCGGAAGACGTGGCCTTCGGGCGCGATGCCGGGCTGGGCCGCGTGGTGCTGGTGCTGACCGGCAAGGGGCAGGCCGCCGCGCGGACCTTGGGCATATCCGTGCCCGAAGGCGATGCCGCCGTGTATGTCCCCGCCCCCGGTGACCTTGCCGCGCGTCCGGACTGGCCGCACGCCGTGGCGCGCGACCTTGCTGCCGCCGCCGCGTGGCTGCTGGGCACGGCCGCGGAGGGGCAGGGGGGTGACGACGTTGCCGCTCCGGACGCAACGGGCACATCTCCTTCCGATTCTTCTTCCCCGGATAGTACGCGGAGCGAACCGTCATGAGCCGTATCGGCGTATGGAACACCGCCTTTCTGGGCGACGCGGTGCTTACGCTGCCGCTGCTGCGCACCCTGCGCGCCAACTACCCCGACGCCGAACTGCACTTCTGGGTGCGGCGCGGCGTGGGCAGCCTGTTCGCGGCGCAGCCCGAGCTTTCCGGCGTGCACGAGTTCGACAAGCGCGGCGGCGAAAGCGGCGTCATGGCCGCCGCCCGCGTGGGGCGGCAACTGGCGCGCGAGCGGCATTCGCTGTGGATATCCGCGCACACCAGCCTGCGCAGCGCGTGCATCGCCCGCTGGACCAGCGCCAAGGTGCGCATCGGCTACGATACGCCGTGGTTCAATTCGTGGTTCTACACCCACACCGTGCCACGCCGCTTCGACGAACTGGACGAGATAGAACGGCTGCTGCAACTGGTGCGGCCCCTGAACCTGCCGCAGGTTCTGGACTGGCCGGAACTGGTGCTGCCCGAACCCGCCCGCGAACGGGCCGCCGCCTTCCGCGCCGCGCATGCCGCCCCCAGCGCGCCCCTGCTGGGCGTGCACCCCGGTTCCGTCTGGGCCACCAAGCGCTGGCCCGCCGAGTACTTCGCCGAGGTGGTCCGCCGGGCCGCCGCCCATGGCGCGCGCATCGTCCTCTTTGCCGGTCCCGGCGAAGAAGCCGTGGCCCGCGAGGTGGCCGAACGCTCCGGCACCCTCGGCACACCCGCGCTCATGGACCTGTCCGGCGCGCTCAGCCTCGTGGACCTCGCCGCGCACCTCGCCATCCTCGACTGCTACCTCTCCAACGACTCCGGCCCCATGCACATCGCCTGGGCCCAGCACACCCCCGTCACCGCCATCTTCGGCCCCACCGTGCGCCGCCACGGCTTCTACCCGCGCGGTCCCAAAGCCACCGTGCTCGAAACCAGCCTGGACTGCCGCCCCTGCGGCCTGCACGGACCCCAGCAGTGCCCCCTGGGCCACCACCGCTGCATGCGCGACATCACTCCCGACATCGTGTGGCAGGACGTGCACGCGAAACTGTTTGGGTAGGCGAAACCACAGAACAAAGCGAATCTGGGGGAAGGGAGGAAAATTTGAAAATTTTCCTCCCTTCCCCCAGACCCCCATCCTTCCTTCAAATTTTTTATTTGTCGGGAGAATGGGTACGCGGAACGGGAAGTCTTACGTCGGGCCTCAGTCCCCTCATTGGAAACGTTTTGGGGAAGAGGGGTAGGGGGTTCGGGGGAAGGGGAGAAGACCCTTTTGGAAAAGGGTCTTCTCCCCTTCCCCCGTTTGCATTGCGGTGCCTTTACCCGTGATGATGGTGCACGTCGCCGCCGGTGTGGGTGTGCACGTGGGTGTGGGGGGTATGGGTGGCGATGCGGACGCTGCCGTCCTGCACGCTGAGAAAGCTGTCGCAGGTCTGGGCCAGAAAGTCCCAGTCGTGCGAGATGATCAGGTGGGTGGGGCTGTGCGCGGCCAGGATGGCGATGAGCCGGTCGCGGGTGCGCGGGTCGAGGTCGTTGGTGGGCTCGTCCAGCAGCAGGGCCTGCGGCTGCATGGCCAGCACGGCGGCCAGGGCGATCATCTTCTTTTCGCCGCCGGACAGGCGATGGGTGACCCGGCCGCCGAACCCGGCAAAGCCCAGGCGCTCCAGGGTGGCTTCCGCCACACCGCGGGCCTCGGCCGGGGAGGCTCCGTGGTTCAGCGGGCCGAAGGCGACATCCTCCAGCACGGTGGGGCAGAACAACTGGTCGTCGGAATTCTGGAACAGGAACCCCACCTCGCGGCGCAACGGCCCGAAGTCGGCCTCGCGCGCCAGGGGCACGCCCCGGTGCAGCACCCGGCCAGCCTGCGGCCGCAACAGCCCCATGAGCAGATGCAGCAGGGTGGACTTGCCGCTGCCGTTGTGGCCCAGAAGGCCGATGCGTCGGCCCGGCCGCAGGGCCAGCGACGCCCCGCGCAGCACGGGGGCCGCGCTGCCGGGGTAGGTGAAGTGGATGTCTTCCACCGCCGCCAGGGGGAGCGTGGCGGCGTCGTCGGCATGGGGGGCCGAGTGTGGGCGCTCGTGCCCGTGCTCGTGGCCATCCGCATGCTCGTGGTCATGTTCGTGGTCGTGCTCGTGTCCGGGGGCGTGGGCATCCGGGTGTCCGTGATTCGGGGGCGTGGCGGCGGTGCTCATGGCAGTTTCGCGAAGGGGTGAAGGATGTCGGCGGCCAGCAGGGCGGCCGCGCACAGGATGATGGCGGCGGACAGCACCCGGTCGCCGGGGTGCCCGGCGGGTTCGGCCAGCATGTGGAAGCGCCCGGCAAAGCCGCGCAGGCGCATGGCCTGGCCCACGCGCTCGGCCCGGTCGAAGCTGCGCACCAGCACCATGCCCGCAAGGTTGGCGTAGGTGCGGTAGGTGTGCAGGTTGGTGCCGGGGGTGAAGCCGCGTACCTTCGCGGCGGTGCGCAGGCGGTGGTATTCCTGGGCCACCACGTGCAGTTGCCGCCAGGTGAACAGCAGCAGCAGGGCCAGTTTGTCCGGCAAGCCCATCCCGGCCACGGCGTGGCCCACGGCGGTGACGTCGGACGTGCCCGCCAGGGCGATGAAGGCCAGCACAATGGCGTTGGACTTCAGGGTGACCAGCACGGCCAGGGTCACGCCCGCGTCTGTTGCGGCCAGGGCCAGCCAGTCCGGCAGTCCGGGGAAGGGGCCGATGCGCAGCAGCGGTGCGCCGGGCAGGGAAAAGGGCAGGAACAGCCACAGCAGGGCCACGAACACGTTGACGGCGGCCAGCCGCCGCAGCAGGCGGGGCAGGGGCAGGCGCGCCCACAGGCACAACGCCGCGCCGAGGGCCAGCGCCACGGCGGCCAGGGCGGGCGTGCGCAGCGGGGCCACGCACACGGCGAAGGCCAGCGCGGCCGCCAGCTTGCAGCGCGGGTCGGCCAGGTGCAGGCGCGATGCGCCCCGGCTGAAGGGTTCGTCCAGCACGAAGCCCCGCTAGCCGTGCGCGGTGGAGGTGAAGGCCAGCATTTCTGGCCGCACCCGCGCGATGAACGACACCACCAGCGCCGTCACCACGCCTTCCACGAGCATGACCGGGATATGCGCCAGCAGCAGCGCCCGGGCGGCGGGGATGAACGCCTCGCCGGACATCCCCAGGGAT
The DNA here is from genome assembly GCF_003402415.2 of Nitratidesulfovibrio sp. HK-II. Classification (NCBI taxonomy): domain Bacteria; kingdom Pseudomonadati; phylum Thermodesulfobacteriota; class Desulfovibrionia; order Desulfovibrionales; family Desulfovibrionaceae; genus Nitratidesulfovibrio; species Nitratidesulfovibrio sp. HK-II. Next base: position 2,570,123 of record NZ_AP036014.1, on the reverse strand, counting down.
ACGGCGGTAAGCAGGGCGGATGCGCCCACGGACAGGAAACCGCAGGCAAAGGCCGCGCCGCCGCGCAGGCGGGACGGGCCGGTCAGCATGGGGCGGAAGGCGTAGAAGCACAGCACCGGCGGCAAGGCCATGTTGAAGGTGTTCACCCCCAGCACGGTGAGCCCGCCGAACTGGAAAAGCAGGGCCTGCAACGCCAGCGCCACGAAAATGGCGGGAAAGGCGGCCCAGCCCAGCATGACGCCCAGCAAGCCGTTAAGCACCAGATGGGCGCTGGCGGGGCCGATGGGCACGTGGATCAGCGAGGCCACGAAAAAGGCGGAAGACAGGATGGCCACGGTCATCAGGCGATCGTAGTCCACCCGCTTCAGACCCGCCGTGACGCCAAGGGCGGCCAGCGCCGCGCCAGCGCCGAGCACCGCCGGAGAAAGCACCCCTTCCGAAATGTGCATGCATGCCTCGCCTGTCTGCGCGCCCGTCGCGGCGCGCGGAAAATCCGGCGTCACGGGCGTGTCGAAAGGGGTAGCAGATGGCACCTGGAGCGTCAACGTGGCACGAATTCGCAAGGCGTGCCGGGGCGGCCTTGCCGGTAGGCTCTCCGGGGCTGCTGGTGTCTGCCGGGATGCGCGGGGGGCTGGGACGGCGGAGGGAGTAGGGATGTCGCAGGCTGGGTGCGGTCGGTGCACCTTCATCCGCCCTCTGCCTGGCCGCTGCAACGAAAACCGCCCCCGCACGCGCGTGGCGTGCGGGGGCGGCGTAAGCTGCAATGCGGTGCGCGGGCGCTACATGAAGAAGACCAGCGTCACCAGGACGAACGACGGCACCAGAATGCCGCACGACCAGGCCATGTAGCCGAAGAAGCTGGGCATCTTCACGCCCTGTTCTTCGGCGATGGAACGCACCATGAAGTTGGGCGCGTTGCCGATGTACGTGTTGGCGCCCATGAACACGGCACCGGCGGAAATGGCCAGCAGCGTCTGGGCCATGTCGTGCATCAGGTGCATGGCGTCGCCGCCTGCGGTGTTGAAGAACACCAGGTAGGTGGGCGCGTTGTCCAGGAAGCTGGACAGCAGGCCGGTCAGCCAGAAGTACATGACGTTCACCGGCTGGCCGTCGTGGGTCACCATCTGGATCACCGAGCGCAGCGCGCCGTTCTCGCCCGCCTTCAGGATGGCGATGGCCGGAATCATGCTGACGAAGATGCCCGCGAACAGCTTGGCCACTTCGGCGATGGGGCCCCAGCTGAAATCGTTCTTGATGCGCGATTCGGGGTCGGTCAGCTTCAGGGACAGCCCGGCGATGACCAGCAGGATGATGTCGCGCACGATGTTCTGGAGCTCCACCGGCACGTGGTACACCACGAATTCCACGCCCGGCTTCCAGAAGCCGCTCATGAGCACCGCGGCAACCACGCCGCCCAGCAGCAGCAGGTTCACGCTGCCTTCCAGGCCCAGCTTTTCACCGCCGCCTTGCTGCGGGGGCACGGGGCGGCCTTCCTTGCCGAACAGCACGGTGTCCAGCGCGAAGAACACGGCCAGCAGCAGCGCCGAAACCAGCAGCATGGGAGCGAACATGTGGACGGTGGTCCAGAAGAACGAGACGCCCTTGAGGAAGCCGAGGAACAGCGGCGGGTCGCCCAGCGGCGTCAGCGAACCGCCGATGTTGGCCACCAGAAAGATGAAGAACACCACCGAATGCACCTTGTACTTGCGGTGGGCGTTGGCGCGCAGCAGCGGGCGGATCAGCAGCATGGCCGCGCCGGTGGTGCCCATCCAGCTTGCCAGCACGGTGCCGATGGCCAGCAGCAGGGTGTTGACCATGGGCGTGCCCACCAGCGAACCGGTCAGGCGCACGCCCCCGGCCACGGTGAACAGGGCGAACAGCAGGATGATGAAGGGGATGTACTCCAGCAGCAGGGTGTGCAGCACTTCGTACAGCGCCAGCGAAGCGCCGAACTGCAAGGCGAAGGGCACAAGGAAGGCCAGGCCCCAGAACGCCGAGACCTTGCCGAAGTGATGGTGCCAGAAGTGTGGCGCAAGCAGGGGCAGGATGGCGATGGACAGCAGCATGCAGGCGAACGGCACCGCCCACAGGCCGCCGAGCAGGGCACCGTCGAGGTGGGGCGCACCCGCGCCTGCGGCGAACGCCATGCCCGGGAGCATGGCCATGACGGCGGCCACAAAGGCCATTGCCGCCTTCTGGATCTGAATGTTCACTTGGGAGCCTCCTTGGCGTCTCGTTGTATGGAGTCGGTCCGGCCGGTGGCACGGCGACAGCGTTGTCGCTGACCGGTATGATTCATGAATTTGATGCGGCACGGCGCGGGAATGCGACTGCGGTGTCGTTCAGGAGGAGTGGGACGCCGCGCGCCAGTGCCTGTAGTAACGGGGGTGCGCCATCTTAACAATAACGGCTTGTTGCGGCGCGTTGCAGAGGCGCATGCTGCGAACCCGGTTGGTACACCCCGGACGGATAAGTGTGGCAGCGGAGTCGCCAGTGTGAGCAACGCTCCGGTCCGGTTATGGAACAACATGATTTGATTGGTCAAGCGGGAAGGTGACATTTTGCCGAAACGGGGATACACAGAAGCCCCGCGCGCAGGCGCCCACGGCGTTTTTGCCCCCTCAACCCCCGAACAAACCTTACCGGCGGCAGCATGGCACGACAGATAACCCCCCGGCGCATGGAACGCATCCGCCGCGTTCTCGGCTGGCGGCAGAAGGATCTGACCCTTGTGCTGGCCAACATCCACGACCCGCACAACGTTTCGGCCATCTACCGCAGCTGCGACGCCTTCGGCGTGGCCCAGGTGCACCTGTACTACACCGACACCGCCTTTCCCGTGCTGGGCCGCAAGTCGTCGGCCTCGGCCCGCAAGTGGGTGGACACGGTGCGCCATTCCGACGCCCAGAGCCTGATGCGCACCCTGAAGGAAAGCGGCCACCGCGTGCTGGCCACCAGTTGCACCCCGGAGGCGCGCCCCCTTGGCGAGTACGACATGACCCAGCCCACCGCCATCATCATGGGCAACGAGCATTCCGGCGTGGCCCCGGAACTGACCGCGCTGGTGGACGGCGAAGTATACATCCCCATGTACGGGATGATCCAGAGTTTCAACGTGTCGGTGGCGGCGGCGGTGATCTTGTCCGAGGCCTCGCGCCAGCGCGTGCTGGCGGGCATGTATGACCGGCCCTCCTGGCCCGAAGAGGAACTGGAGGCCCGCATCGCGGCCTGGGTGGAGAAGTAGCGGAAAACGCAACTGCGGTGGGGCGTACCCCACCGGGTTGGCGACGCACGACGGCGGCGCATCCGGCAAGGTTCCGGGTGCGCCGCCGTCGCGTTTGGCGAATAAAGCGTGGGGAGACGCGGGAAGCTGCTTTTAGGGGGGCTGCGAAAAGGGCGATGCCTCCGGCAGGGCCGTGCGTCAGTCGCCTGCGCCCGGCAGACATTTCGTGCCGCCCTGCCCATCGTCCGGGCAGTCGTCCTGTCCGTCGTCCGGGCCGTCGCCTTCCAGCGCCAGGCCAAGGTCGGCCAGCCAGCCTTCGTACAGCGCGCCCACCTCGCGCTCGCCCGCCCGCCGCGCCCAGCGGGCCAGCCCGCGCGCCTTGCGCACCAGCGGTTCCGGGTCCTCCAGCAGGCCGGTGACGTGCTCTATCTTGCGGGCCGCCTGTCCGGCCAGGTCGGGGTTGCCCGCCTGCGCCGCCGTAAGGGCCAGGCGGCGGTACCCCGGCAGGGTGGGAAAGAAATAGCAGTGCAGCAGCCGCACGCCGGATGCTTCCAGATACCTGCCGTGGCCTTCCAGGAACGCGGCCAGCAGTTCGTAGCCGGGCTGCCACAGCGGGTCGGCCTGCAGGGCCTGCCAGCAGCGGCCGGGCTCGAATTCTGCGTGGGCCGCCATCAGTTCCGCCGCGCGCGCGGCGGGCAGGGTCAGGTAGGTTTCCAGCCACGGGGTCAGGGCCATCTCGAAGCCGTCGCGCCGGGCCAGCTTGTGCAGGTCCGGCCCGAAGCAACCGGAGCAGCGCCGGTTGAGCCGGGCGGCGTTGGCGGCGTCGTGGTCGCGGCGGCCGGGGGTGCGGCTTTCCAGATGATACACCCGGCTTTCCGCCACGCAGGCCAGCTTCAGCCCCCGTTCCCGGATGCGCCAGCACAGTTCCAGGTCTTCGCTGCCGTTCAGATACCCTTCATGGAAGCCGCCACAGTCCGCGAACAGGCCGCGCCCCATGAGCAAGGCCGCGCCGGTGATGGCCTGCAAGGGCCGCCGTGCCGCCACCGCAGGGTGCGCGGAGGGAAAGTTGGCGTACAGGTGCTCGGTGGACAGCGACGGCGTGAAGGCGATGCCGCAGTGCTGCACCCTGTCCGTATCCGGATAGAGCAGCAGCGGCCCCACGGCTCCCAGACGGTCATCGTCGTCCAGCGCGCGCAGCAGCGGCGGCAGCCAGCCGGGCGTGGCCAGGGTGTCGTTGTTCAGGAACAGCAGCCTGCCCGCGCGGGCCTGCGCCGCGCCAAGGTTGCTGGCCACGGCGAAGCCCTTGTTTTCCGGCAGGCGGATGGCCCGGAAACGATCCCCGAACAGGGTGCGCCCCAGCGGTTCCAGGTCACTGGCCGTGGCGTCGGTGGAGCCGTTGTCCACCACGATGACCTCCAGCACGCCGCCGGGCGTGTGCGCGTGCAGGCTCTCCAGGCAGCCGCGTGTGAGGTCCCAGAGGTTCCAGGCGGGGATGATGACGGAGACGAGGGGTGCTTTGGCGGTCATGCGGATAGGGCTCGTGATGGTGAATGGCTTGAGGATGCGGGTGAACGGGGGCGCGAGGCGGCTATTCCGTGCCCGGCGGCAGCGTTGCCGCCAGCGCCGCGGCCTTGCGCAGCAGGTCTTGCCGGGCCAGCGCGGCGGATGCCTCGCGCGCCTGCCTGGCCTTGTTCGCCGGGTGCAGGTGTTCCAGCTTGATACGGTTGCCGAAGATGTGCGCGCTGCGCGCCCGGCTGGTGGCCTGGCGCAGGCTGGAATGCTGCATGTGGCGCACCCGCACCGTGCCCGCGTACCACACCGGCAGCCCGGCCAGCGTGCAGCGGATGTCCCGCTCCAGGTCGTCGAACTGGCTGGGGGTGAACCGCACGTCGAACGGCCCCACATCCCGCACCGAGGCCATGGACACCATGTGGCAGCACCCGGAAACGGACAGGCAGGGCCGGGTGTAGGCGGTGAGCAGGGTGTCGGCGCTGCCCGCCGAATTGCCGTGGATGTGCCAGTGCTCGTCGAGGTCGGCGAAGCTGCGGGTGCCCATGTCCGGCGGCAGGGCGAAAAAGTCGGCGCATTGCAGCGCGTGCGGCGGGGTATGGTCGGTGACGGCGCAGCCGATGGCCCCCCAGCCGGGCCGGGCGTGGGCCACGGCCAGCAGGCCGTCCAGCCAGCCGGGGTTCAGCAGCACGTCGTCGTCCAGGAACACGGCGTGCTCGCGCTGGCGCACTTCCGGCAAGGACAGCAGCCAGTTGCGGGCGGCGGGCGCGCCCACGTTCACCGGCAGGCGCACCACCGTGAACGGTGAGCCCCAGTCCGCCGCCATGGCCCGGAACATGTCTTCCGTGCCGTCCTGCGAGCCGTTGTCCAGCGCGAAGACCGGCGCGCCTCGGAACCCCGCCGCGCGCAGCGAACGCAGGGTCTGCGCGGCCAGGTCGCGCTTGTTCCAGGTGTACAGCAGGATGGCGGGGGCGGGCATGTCCGCAGGTGGCGCGGGCAGCGGGTGCAGCAGTTCGTGCAGGGCCAGCGTGAGGTTGGGGTGGTAGGGGGCCTCGCGCCACAGGGGCAGCAGCAGGGCGGCGGCGTCCGCCGCGTGGCCCGCCCTGGCCAGTTGGGTAAGCAGTTCGGCGCGGCGCAGCGCGTACCATGGGGCAAAGGGGGACGGTTCGCCGGATGCGGCGTCCGGCGCGACCAGACCGTCCAGTTGCCGCAGCGCGTCGCCCGTGGACAGGCGGCGCACCGCCCATTCGGCGCGCAGCCGGTCCGCCAGGGCGGCGGGCAGCGCGAGTTCGCCGGGCAGGGCCATGGCGGCGCGCAGCAGGGTTTCCAGCGTGGCGTCATCAGGAATCGGGGCCGTGGGGGCCGCCGTGCCGTCCCCGGTCGGCCCCACGGAATTTTCGTGGCGCACGCACCATTCCACGCCGCGCGCCAGCCAGAACAGGCCGTGCGCGGGGTCGGCCAGGCGGGGCAGCACCACGTCCAGCACCACCCGTGCCGGAGCGCTGGCCGGGCCGCCTTGTTCATTCAGTGAGGCGTCCAGCGCGCCGAAGTCGGCGGGCACGCGCAGCCTGTCATGCAGGCGGGCCACCAGCGCGTGCAAGGCCGGGTCGAACGCCTGCGGGGCGTCCTCCATGATGGCGCGCAGCAGGGCGGCCAGACGGGTATCCAGCGGGTTGTCGCGCCAGCCCCACAGGGCCATGCCCACCCCGGCCGCCACCACGCCGGGGTTGCCCCCCGCGTTTTCGATGGCCCCGCGCGCCAGGCGGAACTGGTTGTCCGCGCCCATGGCCCCGCATTCCCACATGGGCACGCGGTCCATGAGGGCGGCCAGCAGCGCGGGGGCCTGGGCCGGGTCTGGTGCGGGGATGCCGTGCTGATGCGCCATGCGTGTTGCGGGGATGCGGGTTGGCGGGATACAACGCGCCGAAACGTGTGCCCGTCGCGGCGCGCGGATCGACCGATGCGGCACTGTGGGCGGTAACGCCCGGAATGTCAATTGAACCCGCCGGAGCCCCCGTGACCTCTTCCGCCCTTGTACGCCCCCGCTGGCGTTCCCTGCCCGGCGACCTCGCCGCCGCCCTGCTCAAGGGCGGGGTGGGGCAGTTGCACCTTGTCGGCATTGCCGAGATGGCCCTTGCGGCCATGAACACGCCGGAAGGCGCGGCGTATGGCGCTCCCGCGCTGTTCGCGCTGGGGGCCGACGCCCTGTGCGCCGCATGGGAGGGCGACCCGCTGGACGGCCGCACGGCGGGGCAACTGGCCGCGTTGCACAAGGCCCGGCCCTTCTTGCCCACGCCGGTGTTCCGGGTGGCGGAACTGCTGGCCTCACTGGATGCGCCCCCGCCGGATGCCGAAGTGCGCCAACTGGTGCAACTGCTTCAGCAGCGCGACGCCGACGCCTCGTGCCGGCTGCTGGACCGCCAGCGCCGCGCCCAGCCGGGCAACACCTTCTGGCTGCGGCAGGCCCTGGTGGTGGGCATGACCGAGGCCCGCCACCAGTGGCTGGACGCGTGGCTGGCCGGGCTGCCTTCTGGCCCCGGTAATGTTCCCGCACCGATTGTCGCCGCCCTGCGCGGCGACGTGGCCTTCGCGCGGGGGGACATGGCCGGTGCCGCCGCCCTGTACGCCGCCGCCTGCAAGGCCCTGCCGCTGGTGACATGGAAGGTGCGCCACGCAGAATCCCTGTACCGCGCGGGTGACCGCGAGGGCGCCCTGGCCCTGTGGAGTGTGGCGGCCGAGGCCCGCCCCTGGCAGGTCAACCTTCTGCTGCGCCGCGACGACGTGGCGCGCGGTCGCGACCTGCCGGGCGATCTGCCCGCCGGGCGCGGCGCGGTGCTGTTCTACACCTGGAACAAGGCCGAATGCATCGACGAGGCGTTGGCCTCCGTGGCCGCGTCGGACCTCGGCGATGCCCGCGTGGTGGTGCTGGACAACGGCTGCACCGACGCCACCCCCGCCGTGCTGGCCCGCTGGGCGGAGCGCGTTCCCGGCCGTTTGGGCGAACGGCTGCACACCGTCACCCTGCCGCTGAACATCGGCGCTCCTCCCGCCCGCAACTGGCTGCTGACCCTGCCGGAAGTGCGCGCCTGCGACTGGGTGGCCTTTCTGGACGACGACGCCACCGTGCCGCCCCACTGGCTGCGCCTGTTCGGTGCATCCATGGCCTCGTATCCCCACGCCAACGTGTACGGCTGCCGCGTGGTGGACTACTCGGTTCCCATGCTGCTCCAATCCGTGGACCTGCATCTGGACCCCGGCGGCGACATGGCCGCCGCGCCCGAGAACGCCCCCGGCTACCGACGCCGGTTTTCCGTCTCCGACCTGCATTTACAGGAACTGGACTTCGGCCAGTTTTCCTACCTGCGCCCGTGCGTGTCCGTCACCGGCTGCTGTCACCTGTTCCGACGCGCCGTGTTCGACGCCGTGGGTCCCTTCGACCTGCGCTACGCCCCCAGCCAGTACGACGACCTGGAACACGACCTGCGCCGCAGCCTGCGGGGCGACCTGCCCGTCTATCAGGGCCATCTGGCCGTGCGCCACATGAAGCGCACCGGCCGCGCCTCGTGGACCGACCCCGCCCAGTTCTCCAACGCCTGGGCCAACATGTACAAGCTCCAGTACCGCTACGCCCGCCCCGACTTCGATATCCTGCGCCAGCACGACCACGCCGCCCTGCTGGCCGATGTGGAGGCACGGGGGCTATAGAAAGGAATGGAGAAGAAAGAGAATCGGGGCGGGGGAGGAAACCTTTTGGAAAAGGTTTCCTCCCCCGCCCCGAACCCCACCCCTTCCTTCCAAAACTTTTCAAATGGGTGGCGAAAGTAACTTGATACGGAGCGATTGAAACCGAGCCGTATCAAATAATACGGTCTTACCGCTTTGTAGTGAATCTCCCCAAATAAAAAGTTTACGGGGGATGGGGTCCGGGGAAGGGGACGCTTTTCAAAGCGTCCCCTTCCCCGGTTTGCATTTTTTTCCGATTACTTCTCCAACCCCGGCACACCCTCCAGCCATGTGGCAAAGCTGGCGCGGGCGCGTTCGGCGTACAGGGCCTTGCGGTCGCGTTTGCGGGCGCGCTGGGTGAGTTCGGGCATGAGGCCGAAGTTGACGTTGGAGGGCTGGAAATTCTTGGCGGGGGTGCGCAGGTGGTGCAGCAGCGCGCCGAGGGCGGTGTCCACTGGGGGCTGGGGCAGGTCGCGGCCCAGGGCGCGGGCGGCCAGCAGCATGCCCAGCCACAGGCCGCAGGCGGCGGATTCCACGTAGCCTTCCACGCCGGTGATCTGCCCGGCCAGATGCACGTGGCGGTGGGGCCGCAGGGCCAGGTTGTCGGCCAGCACGAGGGGCGCGTTGACGTAGGTGTTGCGGTGCATGGAGCCGTGGCGCACGAACTCTGCATTGGCGAGGCCCGGGATCATCCGGAACACGCGTTCCTGCTCGCCGTACTTGAGCTTGGTCTGGCAGCCCACCAGGTTGTAGGCAGTGCGGTTCAGGTTTTCGGCGCGCAGTTGCACGATGGCGTAGGGGCGCAGGCCGGTGCGCGGGTCGGTGAAGCCCACGGGCTTGAACGGCCCGAAGACCAGGGTGCGTTCGCCGCGTTCGGCCAGGGCTTCGATGGGCATGCAGCCCTCGAAGTGGATTTCCTTCTCGAACTCGTGGGTGGGGGCCTTTTCGGCGGCCAGCAGGGCGGCGTGAAAGGCCTCGTACTCCTCGCGGTTCATGGGGCAGTTCAGGTAGTCGCCCTCGCCCTCGTCATAGCGCGAGCCCTGAAAGGCGATGGTGGTATCGATGGATTCGGCGGCGATGATGGGCGCGATGGCGTCGTAGAAATACAGATGGTCCGAGCCGACCACGGCGGCCAGCGACGCGGCCAGCGGCGCGCTGGCCAGGGGGCCCGCGGCCACCACGGCCACGTCGGCGGCGGCCAGTTCCGGCGCGTGGATGGAGGGAATTTCCTGGCGTACCACGGTGATGTTCGGTTCCGCCTCCATGGCCTCGGTCATGCGCCGGGCGAACAGTTCGCGGTCCACGGCCAGGGCCTTTCCGGCGGGCACGCGGGTGGCCTCGGCCACCTGCATGACCAGACTGTCCAACTCGCGCATTTCCTGCTTCAGCAGCCCGACGCCGGAGGCGATGTCGTCCGAGCGCAGCGAATTGGAGCACACCAACTCGGCAAGGTCGGGGCTGGTGTGGGCCGGGGAATAGGAGCCGGGCTTCATTTCGTACAGGGTGACGGCGACGCCCGCGCGGGCAAGCCTGCGGGCGCATTCGCAGCCCGCGAGGCCTCCACCGGCGATGGCGGCGGTGACGAGTGCGGTCAAGATGTCCTCCGGAACTTCTGGCGGATGGGATGGAAACGTCCGGTCGCGCGGCGGGCGCGGCGGCCTGCGGGTGAGGTAGGGCATTTCCGCCCGGCAGGCAAGGGAGGACCGGCGGCCGGGCGGGATGCGCGGGCCGGGGCCAAGGCGAGGGAAGGGACGTCCGAGACGGGCGCGTCCGGAATGAAGAACCGGGGAACGGCTGGCCGCGCGGGTTATCGCGTCGTGTTCTTACCGCCAGCCAGCGTGAGCATTTCACGGTGCAACGCTTCCACCAGTCCGGCGGCCCGCACGGCGGCAAGGCCCTTGTCGAAGGCCGCGCGCAGGTCCGCATGGTCGGGCCGCGCGCGGGAAAAGCAGACGTGCAGATCTCGTTCGCCAAGGGGCGGCTGGAATTCGGCCACGTTCACGGAGTGCCCGGAAAGTTCGCGCCGCAGCAGGAACTGCACCGTGTTGCGGTCGGCGGCCATGGCGTCGATGCGCCCGGCCATGAGCTTGCGCAGGTTGGCCAACTCGTCGTTCGCGGGCTCCTTGCGCAGGAATGTGGCCGCGTCGAAGGCGTCGGTGTGCACGTAGCCGCGCACCACGCCGATGCGCAGACCGGCGAGGTCGCGTAGGTCGCCCCAGCGCCGCGCGTTGCCCTCGGTGGCCAGCAGCACCAGCGGGCCGCCGGGGAAGGGCGCGGAAAAATCGCAGTCCGCCTCGCGTTCGGTGGTTCGGTATTCCGGGGCGATGGCGGACACCCTGCCCGCCTGCATTTGGGCCACTGCCCGCGACCACGGCATGAATTCGAACCGGGCCGCAAGTCCGGCAGAGGCCAGCGCGGCCCGGATGACCTGCACGGCGTATCCGCCGTGCGGCAGGTAGCGCTCCACGTAGGGGGGCCAGTCCAGGGTGGCGATGACAAGGACGCCGGTGTTGTCCGCATCGCCACTGCGTGGGTGGGCGGGGGAGGAGGTGGGCCGGGGGGCGCTGCGGTACGCGGGGGCTGGCCTGCTGGGCGCGGCGGAGTGGCCGGTGTCAGACGCTGTCTGCTCCGATTGGGCACGGGCCTGCGGCGGGGGCATGATCCCCGGTGCGAGAAATACGGCCAGTGCGGCCAGAAGCACCGCATGCCGCAAGGTGGTCAGCGTCGCCGTCGGCATCCTGTGGTGAATGCCGACGACGCGCCATGGGCGTGAACTCTGCACGCGCTTTCCTAGGCGGGCGAAGCCCAGCGGATCAGCCCCAGGGAGTGCGGGTCGGCCAGCAGCGGGTGCACCGGGGCGGCCCGCACGGTGAACCCGAAGCGACCGGCCTCCGCCGGGCGGGTGCTGCCGCTGAACAGTTGCCAGCCGTCGCGCCGTTCGCCCTCGGGAGCCATGACCGTAAGCTGGCGATGGGCGAAGGAGCCGTCCTGCGCCAGCGGCCCGGCGTACAACTGGACGAGCACATGCTCGGCGGCGATGTCGTCGAGGTACAGTTCCGCCTCCACCCGCAGCGAGTCGCCCACGTGCAGGGTGTCCTCCACCCGGCTGCGCACGTTGCGGATCTGCACCCCGCTCCACTTGGTCATCATCTCCATGCGCCAGTCGGACAGTTCGCGCGCGGGGGTGAAGCCGTCGCGCGCGAGGCGCATGTAGTAGCCGTGGGCCGGGGAGTAGGCCGTGCCCAGGTAGTCCAGCACCATGCGGTGGGAGTTGTAGCGGGGGGCCAGTTCCTTCAGGGCGGCCTTCATGCGGCGTATCCACGAGCGGGGCAGGCCGCCCCGGCCGCGATCGTAGAACTCTGGAATGATGTCGTTTTCCAGGATGTTGTAGAGCGTCTGCATCTCCACGAAGTCCTGGTAGTCCGGGTCGTCGTATTCCTCGCCCTTGCCGATGGCCCAGCCCAGGCTGTTGTCCGGGCGGTAGGCCTCGTCCCACCAGCCGTCCAGCGTGGAGAACTGCACCACGCCGTTGAGCATGGCCTTCATGCCGCTGGTGCCGCAGGCCTCCAGCGGGCGGCGCGGGTTGTTCAGCCACACGTCGCAGCCGGAAATCAGGTACGAGGCCACCTCCATGTCGTAGTCCTCGATGAAGACCACGCTCATGTACGCCTCGCGCGAGCGGCTGAAGGCTATCAGGTCCTTGATCAGCTGCTTGCCTTCCTGGTCCTGCGGGTGCGCCTTGCCCGCGATGATGAACTGCACAGGCCGTTCACGGTCGGCCAGCAGGCGTTGCAGCCGTTCACGGTCCTGCAGCAGCAGGTTGGCGCGCTTGTAGGTGGCGAAGCGCCGGGCGAAGCCGATGGTCAGGGCCTCCGGGTTCAGCATTTCCTCTGCCATCTGGATGTCCTGCCGCCGTGCGCCCTGCGCCGCCAACTGACGGCGCAGCCGTTCGCGCACGAAGTCCACCAGCCGGGCGCGCAGCCGTTCGTGGGTGCGCCAGAACTCGGCGTCGGAAATGGTGTCCACCTGGCTCCACGCGCGAGCGCAGTCGGGGTCTTCGCGCCAGTTGGAGCCAAGGTAGCGGTCGTACAGCATGCCGATGTCCTGGGCCACCCAGGTGGGGGCGTGCACCCCGTTGGTCAGCGCGCCGATGGGCACGTCCTCCATGGGGAACTGGTGCCAGACCTGCTTCCACATGTTGCGCGAGACGCGACCGTGCAGGGTGGACACCCCGTTGTTGGAGCGCGACAGGCGCAGGGCCAGCACGGTCATGCAGAAGGGTTCGGCGTCGTCGTGCGGGGCCTCGCGCCCAAGGGCCATGAAGACCTTGAAGGCCAGGCCCATGTCGCGGGCGTAGGGTTCGAAGTAGCGGTGCATGAGGTCGGGCGCGAAGCGGTCGTTGCCTGCGGGCACCGGGGTGTGCGTGGTGAAGATGGAGCCGGAGGCGGCAACCTCTGTGGCGGCCTCGAACGACATGCCGTGCTCCTTCATGAACACCCGCACCCGCTCAAGCCCCGCGAAGGCCGAATGGCCCTCGTTCATGTGGATGACCTTGGGGTCAATGCCCAGCACCTTCAGCGCCTTGATGCCGCCGATGCCCAGCAGGATTTCCTGCCACAGGCGCATCTCGATGTTGCCGCCGTACAGCCGCTCGGTGATCTGGCGGAAGTCGGGCGGGTTCTCCGGCATGTTGGTGTCAAGCAGGTACAGGGTCACCCGGCCCACGGCCACCTGCCAGATGCGCGCCGCAAGGGGGCGGTCGCCCACGTCCAGGCGCACCACGGCGGGCTGGCCGTCGGGGGTCAGGGCCGGGCGCATGGGCATCTGCTCGAAGTCGTAGACGGGGTAGCGTTCCTGCTGCCAGCCGTCGGGGGTCATGTACTGACGGAAATATCCTTGCTGGTAGGCGATGCCGACGCCCACCAGCGGCACGTTGAGGTCGCTGGCCGATTTCAGGTGGTCGCCCGCCAGGATGCCGAGCCCCCCGGAATAGATGGGCAGGCACAGCGCCAGGCCGAATTCCAGGCTGAAGTAGGCCACGGCGGGCGTGCCCTGGGCCACCCCGTCGAACCTGTGCGGCGAAGGGCTGCCCACGTACTGGCGCAGTTGCTGCACCGCGTCGGCCAGCCGCGCCTTGAAGAACGTGTCGCGCGAAAGTTCCTCCAGCGTTCGCTGGGGTACGTGGTTCAGGAACCATACCGGGTTGCGGTAGCTTTCCTGCCACAGCCGCTGGTCCATCTGCGAGAAGATGGTCTCGATGTCGCTGTTCCACGAGAACCAGAGATTGTAGGCCAGTTCCCACAGTCCTTCGAGCCCTTCGGGCAGCTTGGGGATGACGCTGAAGACCTTGAGCGGCTGCATGCTGCGTACCTCCGGCGGATGCGGCGTCGGCGTTCTTTTGACTTGCCAGCAAGAGTGGCATAGGAACAGACGGTCCGGCGAACCTCATGTTCATGAGGTCTGCGGATATGATGGTATTCTTTCACAGGAGCTTTTTCGTGACAAGTGCAAGCAGCGTTAGAGAGGGTACTCCGTCGTTGCGCGTGCGGGTGCGCTACCTGCGCGACGCGCGCGAACTGTACGCTCTCGGCGATGGCCCAGGCGGCCTCGCACCGGCCACGCCGCTTGCGGCGGGCATGGATTTGCGCGCCTGCATGGACGCGGAAGAGGCGGTTCTGCCCGCCGGGTCGCGGCTGGCCATCCCCGCCGGGGTGGCCGTTGAGCCGCTTGCGCCCGGCGCGGCCGGGTTCGTGTATTCGCGCAGCGGGCTTGGGACGCGCATGGGGCTTACCGTCAGCCAGGGGGTCGGCGTCATCGACCCCGACTATCGCGGCGAGATCGTGGTCTCGCTGCTGAACACCTCTGGCGAGGAACGACGAATTCGCCGTGGCGAGCGCATTGCGCAGCTAGTGTTCCAGCCGTATTTCCACGCCCTTGTCGAAGAGGCCGATGCCCTCGGCGAGACGGCGCGCGGCGCGGGTGGTTTTGGCCATACCGGCAGTCTTTAAGGGATACCCGGCGCTTTTGCCGGGCTGCCGCCCCCGCCGCATCCGATACTTCTTCCCATTCTCCGGAGACACGCCATGAGCGAACGGTTCGAAGCGCTGAAAGCGCGCGAGGAATCCCTGTTGTGCCGCACCTACGGCCGGTATCCCATTTCAGTGGTCAAGGGCAGCGGTTCGCGCCTGTGGGACGTTGACGGCCGCGAATACGTGGACCTTTTGTCCGGCATCGCCGTGACCTCGCTGGGTCACAGCAACGAGGAACTGGCCGAGGTGGCCGCCGTCCAGGCCCGCAAGCTGGTGCACGTGAGCAACCTCTTCTATCAGGAAGAGCAGTTGGACCTGGCGGAAAAACTGTTGTCCACCAGTCACTGCACCAAGGCGTTCTTCTGCAACTCCGGCGCGGAGGCCAACGAGGCGGCCATCAAGCTGGCCCGGCGCTACATGCAGCGCGTGCAGGGCCGCGAGGCGTACGAGATCATCACCCTTTCCGGGGCCTTCCACGGGCGCACCCTGGCCACGGTGGCCGCCACCGGGCAGGCCAGGTTCCAGGACGGCTTCCATCCCATGCCGGAGGGCTTCCGGCAGGTGCCCACGGGCGACATCGAGGCCCTGCGCGCCGCCATCGGCCCCCGCACGGCTGGCGTGCTGGTGGAGGTGGTGCAGGGTGAGGGCGGCGTGTGCCCGCTGGATCCGGACTACGCCCGCGCCGTGCAGGCCCTGTGCCGCGAAAAGGGCGTGCTGTTCATGACCGACGAGATCCAGGCGGGCATGTGCCGCACCGGACGGTTCTGGTCCTTCCAGAACTACGGGCTGGAACCGGACATCGTCAGTTGCGCCAAGGCCCTGGCCAACGGACTGCCCATGGGCGCCATGATGACCACCGACGAGGTGGCCCGGGGCTTCGTGGCGGGCAGCCACGCCACCACCTTCGGGGCGGGGGCGCTGGTTTCCGCCGTGGCGGCCAGGACCGTGGAGATCATGCTGCGCGACGACCTGGCCGGGCGGGCCGCCACGGAAGGTTCGCGGATCATGGACCGCTTCCGGGCCATGGGCGAAAAGCTGCCCGGCACCATCGACCATGTGCGGGGCCTGGGCCTGATGATCGGCGTGGTGCTTGCCTTCCCCGGCAAGGAGGTGTGGCAGGCGCTCATCGACCGGGGCTTCATCTGCAACCTGACGCAGGACTGCGTGCTGCGCCTGCTGCCTGCGCTGACCATTCCGCGCGCCGACCTCGACGCCTTCGCCGACGCGCTGGAGGACATCCTGCGCGCGCGCAAGCCCGCGTAGCCGAGCGACGCGAGGGAAGGGGCGGCCCTTCCTGTTCCATACGACACAGCGCCCCGCCGGACCTCCGGCGGGGCGTTTTTCTTTGGGCGGGGGCGCTGCGTCTCGGCCGCGCAAGGCCGGGTATCTCGCGGCGCGGGCAAAATAATGGCGTGACCGCGTTGCCAGACCTAGTATATTCACTGAACATGGGAAAACCGTGCGGCGGGACGTGTGCCGCCCGGTACACGCAGTGCGCGCCGCAAGGCACGGATGCCGGTGGCGCGCAGGAGGTGAGGGGCATGAGCGACCTCGGCATTTCCTCGACCAGTTCCGGTGTATGGGACAGCCAGACCTTTGGCGCGGCGGTGGTGAGCAGGACCCTGGACACCATGAACGGAGTGTCGTCTGCTTCGATGCAGACAGCACCGTGGGACAAGCAGACCTTTGGCGCGGCCGTGGTCAGCAAGACGCTGGACTATATGAATTCGCCATCGCTGGGCGGTTCGGGCAGCTCGGGTTCCAAGGGCTGGTCGGGTTCCATGAGCGCTGATTACGATTTCCAGAAGTCGGTGTTGGGCGCGGCCTATTCAGGCAAGGGCGTCCTGTTTGATGGGTTCGCCTGATCTCGCGGGAGCGGATGTGGACGCGCCGCGCGCCAAGCCAGCGGCCTTTCAGGGCCGCGAATGCGCGGCCAGGCGACGCCCGCGTGGCCAGTTTCCGGCGTCCGCCCGCACCTGGGCGGACGCCGTTTCTCGTTTTTACCCCTGCGGGAAGGGGCTTGGGGCGTGCCCCGTGCTGGTCGACCGAATGTGCCCGCAATGCCCCGCAGATATAGGTTGTTTACGTTTTTGTTAATGATTTCGCTTGACAGCGCTTCAAAGCGTCCGCTACAACACCGCAACACGCCTGTAGAAACGTGCGGCACTGCTTGCGACCGACGCGGGGGCTTCTCCGTGTCGGCGGTGCGGCTTTCGCGGCGCGGGGGCTCGCTGCGGCGGGCAGGATCACCCCGCGCGTGCATCGCCGCGATGCGCAGGGGGGCACGCCGTTCCGGCCGGGGCACATCCCGCGCCGGGGCATCGTCCCGCCGCGCGGGGCGCATCTTCGACAATCTGGTAAAAAGACGGCGGCGGCCCGCGCCATCGCCGGTACAGAATACGGACGGCCGCGCATGGCGATGATCGAATTCCACGACGTGCACAAGTGGTACGGCGAATTTCACGTGCTCAAGGGCATCACCCAGAAGGTGGAGAAGGGCGAGGTGCTGGTTATCTGCGGCCCCTCCGGCTCTGGCAAGAGTTCCTTCATCCGGTGTCTGAACCGGCTGGAGCCCATCCAGAAGGGGCAGATTCTGCTAGAAGGCAAGAGCATCCACGACAAGGACGTGGACGTGAATGAACTGCGCACCGAGGTGGGCATCGTCTTTCAGCAGTTCAACCTGTACCCCCATCTTTCCGTGCTGCACAACGTGACCCTTGCGCCCACCAAGGTGCGCAAGATGCAGAAGGCCAAGGCGGAATCCATCGCCATGGAACTGCTGGAGCGCGTGGGCATTCACGACCAGGCCCGCAAGTACCCCGTGGAGCTTTCCGGCGGCCAGCAGCAGCGCGTGGCCATTGCCCGCGCCCTGGCCATGCAGCCCAAGGTCATGCTGTTCGACGAGCCCACCAGCGCGCTTGACCCCGAAATGATCAACGAAGTGCTGAACGCCATGAAGGACCTGGCCCGCGCCGGCATGACCATGCTCTGCGTGACCCATGAAATGGGCTTCGCGCGCGAGGTGGCGGACAGGGTCGTCTTCATGGACGGCGGCAAGGTGATCGAAGAGGCTCCGCCGGACGTCTTCTTCTCCAACCCCCGGCACGAGCGCACCCAGGCCTTCCTGCGCGAGATTCTCTAGCCGGGCGGCGCGCCGCGCCCCGGCCACCCACGCGACACCCCCGGCGACGGCGCACGCGCCAGCGCGCCGGGTATGGACGACGGACGAAAGCCCATCCCGGGGGCCTGCGGCCCCCCGAACCGCATCAGCAGGGAGAACTCTCATGAAGCGTCTTGTGCTACTGGCCGTGGCCCTGTGCGTGGTGCTTTCCGGCACCCTCGCCCACGCGGGCAAGATCGACGACGTCAAGGCCCGCGGCGCGCTCGTCTGCGGCGTCAAGGACTCCACCGTGCCCTTCGGGTTCATCGACGAGCAGTCCAAGCAGGTGGTCGGCTTCGACATCGACATCTGCAAGGCCGTCGCCGACAAGCTGGGCGTGAAGCTGGAACTGAAGACCGTCACCAGCGCCACCCGCATCCCCATGCTGACCCAGGGCTCCGTGGACATGGTGGCCGCCACCATGACCCACAAGTTCGAGCGTGACGACGTCATCGACTTCTCCATCACCTACTTCATGGACGGCCAGAAGCTGCTGGTGAAGAAGGGCGGCGGCGTGAAGAGCGCGGCCGACCTCAAGGGCAAGAAGGTGGCCACCGTGAAGGGCTCCACCTCCGAAAAGAACATCAAGGCCGCCCAGCCCGACGCCATGGTCATCTCGTTCGACGAGTACCCCCAGGCGTTCCTGGCCCTCAAGCAGGGCAAGGCCGAAGCCGTCACCACCGACTCCACCATCCTGCTCGGCCTGCGCAACTCCGACCCCGAACCCGAAAAGTGGGAAATCGCTGGCGACTACATCGCCGCCGAACCCTACGGCCTGGGTCTGGTCGAGAACGACTCCAAGTTCCGCGATCTGGTGAACCGTACTCTGGTGGACCTGTGGAACACCGGCGAATACACCAAGATCTACGACAAGTGGTTCGGCAAGGACACCAAGTACTACCTGCCGCTCACCTGGAAAATGGAAACCTGGCCCTACTAGCACGCATCAACCCGACGGGGGACGCGGCGGCTTCGCCGCGCCCCCCGTTTTCACGCGGATACCGTCTTGCAGTACACCTTCGACTGGAAACTCGTTCTCTCCGGCGAATACCTGCGGTGGATCATCGACGGCGTCGTGGTCACCTGCCAGCTCTCCGCCATTTCGCTGGTGCTCGCCATGGCCATCGGCACTCTCATCGCGGTGATGCGCCTTTCCGGGGTGCGCCCGCTGGTGTGGTTCAGCGCGGGCTTCACCGAGTTCTTCCGCAACACGCCGCTGCTGGTCCAGATCTTCTTCTGGTACTTCGGTTCCGACGCAGTGTTGCCCGCCGCCGTCAACCAGTGGCTGTACAAGCAGAATTTCGAATTCGCGGCCGGGGTCATCGCCCTTTCGGTGTATACCGCCGCGTTCATCGCCGAAGAGATACGCTCGGGCATCTTCTCCATTCCGCGCACGCAGCTTGAAGCCTCGCGCGCCTGCGGCCTCACCTTCCTGCAGGCCATGCGCTACGTCATCCTGCCGCAGGCGTTCCGCATCATCGTGCCGCCGCTCATCTCGCAGGCCCTCAATCTGTTCAAGAACTCGTCGCTGTGCATGACCATCGGGGTCATGGAGCTGACCTACATGGCCCGCCAGATCGAATCGTACACCTTCCACGGGTTCGAGGCGTTCACGGTCAGCACGCTGATCTACCTGACCATCTCGCTGGCGGTGTCGTTCAGCATCACCCAGTACAACAGGCACTTCCTGCGGACCATCAGGTACTGACCGAAGCCGCCGTCCGCCCCGCCATCCTCCCGGCGGACCGGTCCGGCCACCCCGGCCACCCCGGCCATCCCGTTCACGCGGCACCGCCGCATGCCGCCCGGCGGCAGTTTCAGAATCAGTCGTAAGGAGCAACCGGCGTGCAGTGGGACGTCGTCTGGAGAAATTTCGATTACCTGCTCGTGGGCTCGTGGCCGCAAGGACCGCTGGGCGGCCTTGCCATGAGCGTGGTGCTGGCCATCGGCGGCATCTTCGGGGCGTTCTGGCTGGGGCTTGGCTTTGGCCTGCTGCGCCTTTCCGACCGCTGGTGGCTGCGCCTGCCCTCCATCATCTACGTGGAAGTCATCCGCGGCATCCCGCTGCTGATGCTGATCTTCTGGTTCTATTTCCTTGCGCCCATCGTGCTCGGCCACACCCTGCCCGAGGCGGAAAGCGCCCTCGTGGCCTTCATCGTGTTCACCGGGGCCTACATCGCCGAAATCGTGCGCGCCGGTGTGCTGGCCTTGCCGTCCGGCCAGATGGAGGCCGCGCGCGGCACCGGCCTGTCCAAGTCGCAGGCCATGGTCTACGTCATCCTGCCGCAGGCCCTGCGCAACATGATTCCCTCGTTCGTGAACCAGTTCGTCAGCTTGACCAAGGACACCTCGCTCGCCTACATCATCGGCGTTTCCGAACTCACCCGCACGGCCACCCAGATCAACAACCGCGAGCTGACCGCTCCGGCCGAACTCTTCTTCACCATCGCCGTGCTGTACTTCATCGTCTGCTGGACCCTGACCGCCGCAAGCCGCAGGCTGGAAAGGCAGATGGCCCGTTATCAGGCAAGGTAGCCACGTGTCCGATCTTATCCGCATCAGCATCGTCATTCCCGCCGACTGTCCCGAAGACCTCGAAACCGCCGACGGCGTGCTGGCCCTTGCCGTGCCCTTCGGCTGGGAAGAGGAAAGCCTGCCCGACGGCTCCGTGCGCCTGCGCGTGCACACCGACAACCCCGCCT
Source organism: Nitratidesulfovibrio sp. HK-II (assembly GCF_003402415.2). NCBI lineage: Bacteria > Pseudomonadati > Thermodesulfobacteriota > Desulfovibrionia > Desulfovibrionales > Desulfovibrionaceae > Nitratidesulfovibrio > Nitratidesulfovibrio sp. HK-II. The sequence goes on along the minus strand of NZ_AP036014.1, from coordinate 2,549,777 downwards.
TCTGCGAACAGGTGCTGTCCAGCCTGCGCGCCGGGCTGCCCCGCGCGGAAATAACCCGCGACTCCGTGCCCGACACCGACTGGACCCTGGCCTGGCGCGACTTCTTCACGCCCGTGCCGTGCGGCACCCACTTCATGGTCATCGCCCCGTGGATGACCGACACCGTGGACCTTCAGGGCCGCACCCCCATCGTCATAGAGCCCAAGACCGCCTTCGGCACCGGGCACCATCCCACCACCGCCCTGTGTCTCGGCAGCGTCTCCGAGCTTGCCGCCTCCGGCCGGATTCGCGCGGGCCTGCGCTTTCTCGACCTCGGCACCGGCTCCGGCATCCTCGCCATCGGCTGCGCCAAGCTGGGCCTTACCGGCGTGGCCACCGACATCGACATGCTGGCCGTGGAAAACGCCGAGGAAAATCGCGTCATCAACGCCGTGGCCCCCGCCATCGACGTGCGCCTCGGCAGCACCGAAGCCGCCCAGGGCGAACTCTACGACGTGGTGCTGGCCAACATCCTCGCCCAGCCCCTGAAAGACCTCGCCCCCGACATCCTCGCCCTGCTTGCCCCCAACGGGTGTCTCGTCCTTTCCGGCCTGCTCGCCGTGCAGGCCGACGGCGTGGAAACAGCCTACACCAGCCTCGGCATGCCCCCCGCGCGACGCCGCGTGGAAGGCGAATGGGCCGCGTTGATCTGGGAGTAGGGGAGAGAAGAGTTTTTGGGAAAGAAGAATTTCCGGGGGAAGGGCTCCTTTGAAAAGGGTCCCTTCCCCCGGCCCCCCATCCCCCCAAACTTTTCAAATGGGGGTAGTGAAGGGGAAGGCCGAGAATTTCTGTGCCGCGTTACTCGATGTAGTTACGCGGTATTTTTATTGGAAAAGATATTCCTGTGATTCCTTTAAGGGGGGGCAGGGGGCGATGCCCCCTGCCCGCCGGAGGCGTAAAAAAAAGACACGCCCTGCTTCCAGAGGCATACAAAAAACGGTCATATACAGCGCTCGGAACAGAAATGCGCCGCCGGTTGCGGGGCATGCGCGATGAGGCTAGGGTGCGGCCCATGCGAGGAAAACGGGAACGCCTGTTGCGCGAGATGTACGTGGCCATGCACGGCCGTCTGGGCCCCAGCGGCTGGTGGCCCGGCGAGACGCCGCTGGAGATCTGCGTGGGCGCGGTGCTCACCCAGAACACCGCGTGGACCAACGTGGAAAAGGCCATCGTGCGCCTGCGGGACGCGGGCGCGCTGGCTGACGGCCGCACCCTGCTGTCGCTGCCCGAGGCAGAGCTGTCCGAACTGATCCGCCCGGCGGGGTTCTTCCGGCTGAAGGCGGTGCGCCTGCGCAACCTGCTGCGCTTTTTGGACGACGCCTGCGGCTTCGACTTCGGCGTGCTGGCCGGGCAGGACCTGGACGACCTGCGTCCCCGGCTGCTCGAGGTGTCTGGCATCGGGCCGGAAACGGCCGATTCCGTGCTGCTGTACGCCGTGGGGTTGCCCACCTTCGTGGTGGACGCCTACACCCGGCGCATCCTGCACCGGCATGCCATGGTGCCGGAAGACATCACCTACCACGACCTGCGCGACGTGTTCATGGACGTGCTGGACCCGGACGTGCCGTTCTACAACGAATATCACGCCCTCATCGTGCGGGTGGCCAAGGACTGGTGCCGCGCCCGCGGCCCGCGTTGCGCCGACTGCCCGTTATGCCCGTTCCTTGACGGCGGGGCGGCCTGAGCCATGTGGTCGGCGCTGCGCCCGCGTGCAGGTGTCAGCACGGCTCCCCGTGGCGGGGTGCGGCGCGTCGCCCCCCGCAGCCTTGCGCTGGGCTGCGTGCTGTGCCTCCTGCTTGCCGCATCGGTGTGGCTTGCCGCTCATCCCGTCCCCTCCCATGCCGCCACGTCCGGCTCCATCGGCAAGGCGGGGCCGCTCCGGCCCGCTCCGGATGACGATGCCGGTGACGATGCGCCCGCGCCGTCCGGCCCGTCTGGCCCGTCCGGCCCGTTGGGCAAGGGGGGCAAGGGCGCTCCGCAGCGCCAGGAGGGGCGCGGCAAGGCCGCGCCGGTGGGGCAGCTGACCACCGAAGAAGACATCCGCAAGGCGCTGGAGGCCCAGCAGGCCCGCCTGCGCGCCCGGCAGGAAAGCATCACCAAGCTTTCCGTGCAGGAGCGCGCCCTGAACACCGACCTCGCCATGGCCGAGGACCGCATCACCGCGCTGGAGGCCAAGGTGGCCCGGCAGGAGCAGGAACTGGCCCAGTTGGAAGCCGCCGCCACCGACGTGCGCGCCGCCTACGAGCGCCTTGCCGCCGAGCGGTCCCGCACGGAAGAATCCCTGGCCGGGCTGCTGCAACTGCTCTGGCCGCTGTACGTGCGCCAGAAGGGGGTGGGCGCGCGCGACCTGACCGACTGGCGCATGGCCGAGCGCGACTACGCCTGGACGCAGGAAATCTACAAGGTCATCGGCGAACGCCAGCAGGAGCTGCACGCCCAGGAAACCGCCATGGCCGAGGCCCTGACCCGGCGCGAGGCCCTTTCAGAGCAGGTGCGCAAGCAGGTGGAGGCCCTGGGAGCCGACCGGTCGAAGCTGCTGGCCGACAAGCAGCGCTTTCGCCAGTCGCTGTCCGCCGTGCGCCAGCAGCGCGAGGACGCCGAGGCGGAACTGGCCGACCTGTTCGAGATGATCCAGACACTCAACGCCCGGCTGGAGCAGGCCTTGTCGCGCGGCGACATAGAGAAGCAGAAGGGCCGCCTGCCGTGGCCCGCCAAGGGCCGGGTGGTGCGCCGCTACGCGCCGGAGGCCAAGCCGCCGGTGCGCGGGCTGGGCCTGTCCGTGGGCCAGGGCGACCCGGTGCGCGCCGTGGCCTATGGCCGCGTGGTGCACAACGACACCATGCGCGGTTTCGGCCGCGTCGTCATTCTGATGCATGGCCAGGCCTATTATACCTTGTACGCCTTTCTCGCCGACAGTCCGTTGCGCCTCGGCCAGGAAGTGGGCGGAGGCCAGCAGGTGGGCACCGCCGGATTCTACCCGGACGCCAATGGCCCCGGAGTCTATTTCGAATTGCGTTTTCACCAAAAAGCCATTAACCCTGATGCGTGGCTCCTTTCAGCAAATTAGCCTCATTTCAGGCTTTCGGAGGATTCATTATGCGTGTGACGCTGTGGACGGCCACGCTGCTCACTCTCGGCGTGCTCGCGTTTTCCGGCGGGGCGGCCCTTGTGCCGGGCACTGTCGGTGCGGCGGGCGAAGAGGGCAAATACGACTCCCTGAAGCGCTTCAGCCAGGTGCTCGACCTGGTGGAGCGCTATTACGTGCGCGACGTGCCCCGCAAGGACCTGATCAACGGCGCGGTCAAGGGCATGCTGCAGGGGCTTGACCCCCATTCGACGTTCCTTTCGGTGGAGGAATTCAAGGAGATGCAGGAAAGCACCTCCGGCGAATTCTTCGGCATCGGCATCGAGATATCCAGCGAGAACGGCCAGCTCGTCGTGGTGGCCCCCATCGAGGACACCCCCGCCCACAAGGCGGGCCTGAAGAGCGGCGACATCATCCTCGCCGTGGACGGCGTGCCCACCCAGGACATGACCACCCAGGAGGCGGTCAGCCGCATCCGGGGGGCCAAGGGCACCGAGGTGGAACTGTCCATCCTGCACCGCGACGCCAAGGCCCCCGAAGTGGTGCGCCTGGTGCGCGACGCCATTCCGCTCATCAGCGTGAAGTCCAAGATGCTCGAAGACGGCTACCACTGGGTGCGCCTGACCCGGTTCAGCGAACGCACCACCGGCGAACTGGTGGACGCGCTGAAGGAAGCCAACAAGAAGGGCATGAAGGGCATCATCCTCGACCTGCGCAACAACCCCGGCGGGCTGCTGGACCAGGCCGTGAGCGTGTCCGACACCTTCCTCAAGGACGGGGTCATCGTGTCCATCCGCGGCCGCATGGAAGACGCCAGCCGCGAGTACCGCGCCAAGGCCCAGCCCGGCGACGTGTCCGTGCCCATGGTGGTGCTGGTCAACGCCGGTTCCGCCTCGGCGTCGGAAATCGTGGCCGGGGCCCTGCGCGACCACAACCGCGCGCTCATCCTTGGCGAACGCACCTTCGGCAAGGGCTCGGTGCAGAACGTCATTCCGCTGTCCGACGGCGCGGGCCTGAAGCTGACCGTGGCCCTGTACTACACGCCCAACGGCCGCTCCATCCAGGCCGAGGGCGTTGACCCTGACTTCGAGGTGCCCTTTGAACTGCCGCGCGAAGAAGAAAAGGCCCACCGCCTGAACATGGTGCGCGAAAAGGACCTGAACCGGCACATCGAGAACGGCACCTCGGGCAAGGATGCCCGCCCCGCCAGCCGTGCGGACGACGTGAAGCAGGCCCTGGAAAAGGACAATCAGCTGCGCATGGCGTTGCAGTTCGTGAAGCGCCTGCCCCGCCTCAAGGATATCCAGTAAGCTGACCGCCGCGCACGCGGCGGGCTGTCGATGATTCGCAAGCCCAGGGGCGCGGGAAACCGCGCCCCTGCCATGTAAGCAGGTATGGCCGCCCGCCCCGGGCGGCGGAGCAGGAGAGTGCATGGCTGGGGAAAAGACCCCCACGAGAAAGGCGCCCCGCAAGGATGACCCCAAGGGGGGCAAGGGACGCAAGGCCGCTCCTTCGGGGAAGGCGGGCAAGCCGGGCGGCAAGGCCTCCGGCGCGTCCGGCGCGTCCGGCGGGCGTTCCCGCTCCGGCGGCCGACGCGGCAAGCGCACCCTGACGCCGCTGGTGGCGCGGGCCGTGCTGTCCATCTGCATTGCCGCCACGCTGCTGGTGGTGCTGCTGTTCGTGTTCGGTTCGCCCTTCAAGTCTCTTGACGGCGACGCGCAGCGCAAGCCTGCCGTGGCCGAGCGCGGCGAGAAGAAGGCGCAACCCGCGCAACAGGCGCAACAGGCCCGCAAGCCCCAGAACGGCGAGGCCCGGCGCGGCGAGCAGGCCGAACTGCCCCAACTGCCGCAGTTTCCGCAATTGCCCCAGCTTCCGCAGACCCCGGTGGGCGAGCCCCCGAAGGGGGACGGTCGGCCAGGTGACACGAAGGGCGACGCCGGGGCGGATGCCGCAAGCGGCACTTCCCAGTCCGCGCCCGCGCAGGCGGAGCGCCCGGGGGGCGACGCGGGCGTCGAGGTGCGCCAGCCCGTCACCCCCGGCAGCCTGCCCTACGAGGAAACCCTGGACGCTCCCGTGGAGGCGGGCGTGAAGCAGGTGGACTACGCCCTGGTCCAGACCGTGACGCGCCTTGGCCTTGGCCGCGACCGGCTGCGCCTGGCCTCCATCGAGAACCGCCAGACCAAGGGGCAGAGCTTTCACTTCCAGCGCATGGAAATGCGCCTGGACGGCGCGCCCGACCGCTTCGTGCAGGCCCTGAAGGAAACCCTGGCCGCATGGTCCGACACCGCCAACGTAGAGCAGCGGGCCGACGACCTGCTCATCGTCACCGTGGACGGGCTGCCTACCCACGAGATTTCGCTGCTGCTCTACGAGGGCGCGCCGCCCCCGGTGGCGGTGGTTCCCGGCGGGGCGCGGCTGGCCATCGTCATCGACGACATCGGCGAAAGCATGTCCGCCGCGCGTGAACTGGCCGCCCTGGACTACCCGGTGACCTTCTCGGTCTGGCCGCGCAGCACCCACGCCCGCGAGGCGGCGGAACTGGCCCACAGGGCCGGGCGCGAGGTGATGATCCACCTGCCCATGGAGCCGGTGCGCTACCCTCAGGTGAAGCCGGGGCCAGGGGCCATCCTGACCGGTCAACAGCCGCAGGAGATGGCCGCGCTGGTGCGCGAGGCCGTGCGCCGCGTGCCCCACGCCGTGGGGCTGAACAACCACATGGGCTCGCGCGCCACCCAGAACGGGGCGGCCATGCGCACCGTGTGCGAGGCCCTTGACGGCACCGGCATGTTCGTGCTCGACAGCATGACGCACCAGAATTCGAAACTGTACTTCGAGGCGAAGCGCGCGGGGCTGCCCGCCTACAAGCGGAACGTGTTCCTCGACGTTATCGCCGACAAGCGCAACATCATGTTCCAGTTGGACAAGGCGGCCCGCATCGCGCAGGCCGAGGGGCAGGCCATCGCCATCGGCCACCCCCTGCCGGAAACCGTGGCCGCCCTGAAGGAGTGGGAGCGGACGCGGGATCGCAGCGTTACCATCGTGCGGGTCCGGCAACTTTCCCACTGACTTCAAGCGGGCCTTCCGCCCGTTGGCGTCGTCAAGCTTCGCCTGCCATGTCGGTCGAATACGATAAGAGTATACTCCCTCATGTCAGGCTCGCTTTCCTCGCCAACGAACGGAAATCCCGCTTGAAGGCACCGCGCGCGCGGCTCGTCCTCCTTGCCGGAGAACGAAATCTCCGCAGCGTGGCGGGTGCGTGCAGTGCAGGCTGAAACCGCAAGTGAGTGAGGCGGTTACGGTCGAAACCACGCACCTGATGGCATGTCCCCTGTACGGGCGCGGGTGAACAGTTCCGTTGCCGCCCGCGCCGCAACCGCAACCCTTGCAGTATCCGGAGGAAATGAATGGCCGAGCGCACCTTTTCGATCATCAAGCCCGACGCCGTGGAACGCAACCTGTCCGGCGCCATCCTGAAGATGATTCAGGACAGCGGGCTGAAGGTCGTCGCCATGAAGATGATCCACCTTACCCGCAGCCAGGCCGAAGGCTTCTACGCCGTGCACCGCGAGCGCCCCTTCTTTGACAGCCTGGTCACCTACATGTGCTCCGGCCCGGTGGTGTGCTCCGTGCTGGAAGGCGACAACGCCATCCAGCGATACCGCGACCTGATGGGCGCCACCAACCCGGCCAACGCGGCCGAAGGCACCATCCGCAAGACCTATGCCGTGAGCATCGAGGCCAATTCCGTGCACGGTTCCGACGCCCCGGAAACGGCGGCGTATGAAATCGCGTACTTCTTCAACGCGCTGGAGATGGTGGGGTAGCGACATGACCGGCACCACGGGCACCGTCATCGGCTGCATCGGCTGCGGCAACATGGGGGCCGCCATCCTGCGCGGTCTTTCCGGCCGCGAGGGGCTTTCCCTGCTGGGGTACAATCCCACGCCCGCCAAGGTGCTCGCGCTGGCGGACGTCGGCGTGCGCGCCATGCCCGACGCCGCCGCGCTGGCCTCGCAGGCCGACGTGGTGCTGTTGGGGGTGAAGCCGTACATGGTGCCCGAGGTGCTGCGCGCCATCGCGCCGTCCCTCGCGCCGGGCAAGGTGGTGGTGTCCATCGCCTCCGGCGTGTCCATCGCGGCCATGAAGGCCGCCATCGCGGAAGCGGGCGGCCCCGAGTGCCCGGTGGTGCGCGTCATGCCCAACACCCCCGCCATGGTCGGCAAGGGCGTGTACGCGCTGTGCTTCGAGGATCCGGCCCTTGGCCCGGCGCAGCGCGACATGGTCCGGGGCCTGTTCGAGGCCATCGGTACGGCCATCGTGCTGCCCGAGTCCAAGTTCACCGCCTTCACGGCGGTGGTGGGCTGCGGCCCGGCCTACGTCTTCTACTTCATGGAGGCGGTGACCGAGGTGGCCGTGACGCTGGGCTTCACCCGGCAGGACGCCACGGAACTGGTCAAGGGCCTGTTCTCCGGCTCGGTGGCCCTGGCGGAACAGTCCGGCACGCACCTTTCGGTGCTGCGCGAACAGGTCTGCTCGCCCGCGGGCAACACCATCGCCGCCATGAACCAGCTGGACCGCGAGGCCGTGCGGGGCCGCATCATGGATGCGGTGCTGGCGGCCTACAAGCGCGGGCTGGAAATGGAGAAGTAGCGGGCCATCCCGTCCGTGATGCCCGGCTTCCCTCGGCACGATGCCGCAGGGAAGGCCATTGAACGTGAAGTCCCCCGTCGCGGCAACGCGGCGGGGGATTTTTCTCAATGGCAAAGGCGGGCGCTGCCGTCGCCGTCTCGGCAGGGAGGGACAATTGGGGAAATTGGGGTAACTGGCGGAGTGGGGAAACGGGGCCGTGCTGCCGCGCCATTGGGGGGCTCATTCCCCGCCGTTGCCCTCGGGCGCGCTCCAGCGGCGCAACCACGCGGCCAGGGCTTCCTGCGGCACGTCGCCGCGCCCCAATCGCTCGAACACCAGTATCCTGTCGCGCGCCGGGGCATTGCATGGCTTGTCGTGCAGGCGCAGGAACAGCATGGCGGTGACGTAAGCGGTGCGCTTGTTGCCGTCCACGAAGGGATGGTTGCGCGTGATGCCGAAGGCGTAGGCGGCCGCAAGGTCGAAGATGTCCGGCGCGCCGTAGCTGGCCAGTTGCCGGGGGCGGGACAGGGCGCTTTCCAGCAGTCCCTGGTCGCGCACGCCGGATGCCCCGCCGTGTTCGTCTATCTGCCGGTCGTGGATGGCCAGCACCACCTCGGCGGGTATCCAGCGGATCATCGTTTGGCCAGTTCGCGCAGGATGTTGCGGTCCTCACGCATGATGTCGTCGGCCAGGCCGATCTGTTCGGCGAAGTCCTCGTTGACCGGGGTGAGCCGGAACCCCCCATCCGGGGTTTCGGTGAGGTAGATGGTATCGCCTTCGCGCACGTTCATGCGGGCCACGGCCTCTTTGGGCAGTACCATGCCCAGCGAATTTCCCACCTTGCGTACCTTGACGGTCTGCATGCGCACCTCCGTTGCTACGGATGTAATAACAATGTGAGGCGGTGCAGGCAAGCACCCCGCATCGCGGGGTGGAGCGGTGGACCGAGCCCGCCGTCGCGTCTACAGGAACAGGTCGGCGTCCGTGGGCGTGCGGTCCCACTGGACCTTGCCGCGCGACTTCTTGTACTTGCGCAGCAGCACGTACAGCGCGCCCGCGCCGCCGTGGGCGGGCTGGGCGGTGCAGAAGGCCAGCACCACCCGCTTGAACGGGTCGTGCGTCAGCCAGGCCTGCACCTTCTCGCGCAGCACGCCCATGCCGTCGGGGGAGTTCCTGCCCCGGCCCGGTATGACCAGCACGGTGCGCATGCCCTTGTGGTAGGCGGCGCGCATGAAGCCGATCATGGCCTCGTAGGCTTGCAGGGCGTTCATGCCGTGCAGGTCCAGGTGGCCTTCCGGGCTGTACTGCCCGGCGCGCAGCTTGCCCACGGTCAGCGCGTCCAGGCCCACCACGTGGCCTTCCAGGTATTCGTCAGTGAACTCCAGCGCGAATTCCACCGCGCCGTCCATGAAGTCTTGCAACGGGTGCCCCACGGCGGGCGCTGCCGCCTCGCGCGGGGCGGTTTCCGGCGGCACCTCGCGGCCCTTGCCCGCCAGCGTGCGCACGCCGGACATGGCCTTGGAGAACAGGTTGTCCTCGTCGGGCGGCGGGGTGTGCTCGTGGTCGGCTACGGCCTCGCGGGAGCGCTGGCGCACCGCTTCCTTCCGTTCGGAGGCGGTGACCGGCGTCGCGGCGGGCTTGCCGGGCGCGGATGCGTCCGGGGCTTTCCCGACCGGGGATGTGCCGGTGTTTTCAGGCGTGTCCGCGCCGCGTTCCAGCAGTCGTTTGAACCCCGGTTGGTCCTGCAACGCAAAGCCGTTGCGGGCCGCGTCCGCATCCAGCCTGGCCGCCGTCGCGGATGCCAGCTTGTCGCGCTCGGCGGCGCGGAGCGTGGACGTGGGGGGCGCGGTTCGCGCAGGCTGTGTTGCGCCGGGCATGGCCTCGGCGACCGGCACGTCCGTCACGGGTATGGGGCGCGTCGTTGTCCCCGCCGCCGGGCTGGGCGTTCCGGCCGGGTGCCCCGCCGTCCGCCTGTCCGCCCTGTCCGGCCTGTCCGGCCTGTCCGCCCTGACGGTGGACTGGGCATGCTGCTTGCCCTTTGCGGGCTTCTTCGGCGCTTCCAACCGTTGCACCGTGCCCATGGCGAACAGGAACGCCTCGGCGTCCTCGGACGAAAGGGCCTCGTCCGGCGGCTTCTGCCCGCCGCCATGACGTGCCCCGGCCTTGGGCGCGGAAGGGGCGGGCTGCGTGGTTTTGGGCGTTCGGGCATCGCGGAAGGCGCGCTTGTTCAGGGAGCGGAACGGGTTGGTGCTGTCGAAATCGTCGTCATGGGTATCGGCCATGGGCGTCTCCGGAATATGTGGGCGGTGCGGGCTGGCGCGCAAAACGGGCGCATCGGCCGCCCCCGATGGAATGCGGGGTGGTTCAGGTGGGGGATTCTCCGTGCGGGGCGGTGTGGTGTCAAGGCCCGCGCTCCGTCCGGACGGGCTCCGGCCCGTTACATGGTGTTACACGTCCGCAAACGGCCGTGCATTGTCCACGGGCCGCCGAATGTGGTAGCACCAGCGCAACGGAGGTTTCTCATGACCGCATCGCATTCCCCGCGCCTTCGCGCGCGTTCCCTGCCGGTTCTCGTTCTGCTGCTGGCGCTTTCCGCCGTTCTTGCCGGGTGCGGTGCGCGTTCGTCGCTCTTCGGCGGGCCAGACCCCTTCGGCGAGGAAACCGTGTTCGGCCAAGGCCGCGACAAGGCCGTGCTCATCAACGTCACCGGCGTCATCGACAACCGGGCCAAGTCCGGCCTGTTCCGCGAACGGCCGGGGATGGTGCAGGAGGTCGTGGCCCAGTTGCGCCTGGCCGCCGAAGACCCGGACGTGAAGGCCGTCATCGTGGCCATCGACAGCCCCGGCGGCGGCGTGACCGCCAGCGACGTGCTGTACCACGAACTGATGCGCCACCGCGAGCGCACCGGCCAGAAGGTCGTGGCGCTGATGCTGGATACCGCCGCCTCTGGCGGCTACTACACGGCGCTTGCCGCAGACCGCATCGTTGCGCACCCGTCCACCGTCACCGGCAGCATCGGGGTCATCTTCCTGCGGCCCGAGGTGGCCGGACTCATGGACAAGATCGGCGTACGCGCCGTGGTGGCCAAGTCCGGCGAGCACAAGGACATGGGCTCTCCCTTCCGCGAGGGCACCGACGAGGAACGCGCCCTGTTCCAGGCCATCATCGCCGACATGAACGGCCGGTTCCAGGGGCTGGTGCACGAGCGCAGGCCCGCCAGCCACGGCCGCGAGGCGCAGTTCGCCGACGCGCGCATTCTCACCGCCCGGCAGGCCCTGGCCGCCGGGTTGGTGGACCGCATCGGCTACTTCGAGGACGCCCTGGCCGAAGCCGCCAGCCTGACCGGCGCCAGCGACCTGCGCGTGGTCACCTACCGCCGCGATCCCCTGCCCGGAGCCACCGAATACGCCACCGCCGCCACCCCCGCCGGGTCCGGCCGCATGGCCCTCATCGACATGGGCCTGCCCGGCTTGGACGCCGCCTCGCGCGCCGGGTTTCATTATCTCTGGTTGCCCGAGGCCGGAATGTAGGAGGGGAGACGAAGAGTAATCGGGGGAAGGGAGAGAACTTTTGAAAAAGTTCTCTCCCTTCCCCCGAACCCCCATCCCTCTCTCAAAACTTTTCAATTGGGGGCACTGACAAAACGATCCCCGCCATGTCGCCATGGCGGGGATCGTCGTTGTTCAAGCCGTGGGCAACTACCCCTGCGGCGCGTCCGCTTCCACCAGCGCGTCCACGATGGTGCGCAGCACGGTGGCGGCGGGGCGGTCGGGGTGCGAGGCGATGTAGATGTTGCCCTCGTCGCCCGCACGGACGATTTCCGGGTCCAGCGGCACCGCGCCCAGGAACGGCACGTTCATTTCCTTGGCCAGGCGTTCGCCGCCGCCCTGGCCGAACAGCGATTCCACGTTGCCGCACTTGGAGCAGACGATGCCGCTCATGTTCTCGATGACGCCCAGCACCGGCACGTTCAGGTCTTCGCAGAAGCCCAGCGAGCGGCGCACGTCGTCCACGGCCACGGCCTGCGGCGTGGTGACGATGAGCGCGCGGGCCGCTTCGCCCAGCAACTGGAGCACGGACAGCGGCTCGTCACCGGTGCCGGGGGGGCAGTCCACCACCAGAAAGTCCAGTTCGCCCCAGGCCACGTCGGACAGCAGTTGCTTGATGAAGCCCATCTTCACCGGGCCGCGCCAGATCACCGCCTGGCGGCCGTCGGGCAAAAAGAAGCCCAGCGACATGACCTTCAGCGAAACGTCTTCGCGCCACAACACGGGCTGAATGGTGTCGCCGTCCACGTCGGCCTGCGCCGCGTCCAGCTTCAGCAGGCGGGGAATGGACGGGCCGTGCACGTCCACGTCCAGCAGCCCCACACGTTTGCCCGCCAGGGCAAGGCCGGCGGCGATGTTGGCGGCGGTGGAGCTTTTGCCCACGCCCCCCTTGCCGGACATGACCACGATGGTGTTGCGGATGTGCGACAGGGTGGCTTGCAGTCGGGCCTCTTCGGCCTGTTGTTCCGGCGTGGGGCCGCCGCACCCGCCGCCGCAGCCGGAGCTTGCGGCCTGGGCGCCGGGGGCAGGGGACGAGGGGCAGCCTTCGGGATTTCCGGCGGAGCCGCAACCGGCCGCGCTGGGGCAGCCCTGACAGGAAGAAGAATCGCTCATTGGGTGTTGCCTCCGGCAATGGCATACCCCCGGCACCGTCCATGCACGAACGACGTGCCGAACGGGCCGGGGGGTGAATTCGACGTCGGAACGGGGAAATTGCCCGACGCAATGTACAGTAACCACGTGCCCGTCCTGTCGCAACCCCGTGGCCGGGTTTGCGCCGGGCTCATTTCCTTCATGTGTCTGGTTGTCCTGCCGCCTTTTTTCCGCATATGCCGCGTCGGCCTTGCGGCGCGGCTGGCTGGTGCGGGCGGGATGCAAGGGATTGCGATTTTTTTCGCCGGGCAAGGAAGAGCGAGGTTTTGGCGCGGCGCGTACTTGTGTACGTGAGCACCAAAACCTTGATCTGACGCCGCCCGGCGGAAAAGGGCGGATTCCGCGGGCAGCGTGCCTGCGATGGCGGAGAGACCGCGAACGAAGTGCCGAGGATGCCCGTCAGCCCCCCAAGGGGCGGGCCGCGTCTGCCAGCGCCTACCCGCGCTTGGCCGCCCGCGCCGCGCGCAGCCAGTCGTACCAGCCATCCAGCCCTTCGCCGCTGCGGCAGGACATGGGGAAGATGGCCAGTTCCTTGTTCAGGTGGGTGGCGAAGCGCTTGGCGCGCTCCACGTCGAAGTCGACGTAGGGCAGCAGGTCCACCTTGTTCAGCAGCATCACCTTGGAAAGATTGAACAGCAGCGGGTACTTCTCGGGCTTGTCGTCGCCCTCGGTCACGCTGAGCAGGGCCACCTTGTGGTCTTCGCCGCAGTCGAACTCCACCGGGCAGACCAGGTTGCCCACGTTCTCGATGAACAGGATGTCGATGGCCGCGAGGTCGAAGTTGGACAGCGCCTCGAGGATCATGTTGCTGTCCAGGTGGCAACCGCCGTCGGTGTTGATCTGCACGGCCTTGGCGCCGGTGGCGGCCACGCGGCGGGCGTCGTTGTCGGTCTGCAGGTCGCCCTCGATGACCGCCATGCGGAACTCGCCGCGCAGGTCGGCCAGGGTGCGTTCAAGCACAGAGGTCTTGCCCGCGCCGGGTGAGCTGATCATGTTCAGGACCAGTATGTTGTGCCGGGCGAACAGGCTTTTCAGTTGCACGGCCATCTTGTCGTTGGCTTCCAGCACGTTCCTGACCACGGGTATTTCCACGGGTGCCCCCTATTCGGCTTCGATGTGTTCGACGTACAGCTCGCGCCCGGCCAGCACGTGGTGCCCGGCTTCCTCGCCGCAGGCGGGGCAGGGCGCGAACAGCAGTTCCTTGCCCTGCGGCTCGAACTCCTTGCCGCAGCCGCCGCACAGCAGCTTCACCGGGGCCTTGGCCAGTTCCAGTTTGGCCCCCTCGAAATCGGTGCCGATGGTCATGGCCTCGAAAGCGAATTCCATGGCCTCGGGAACGAGGTTGGCCAGCGCGCCGTAGCGCACGCGGACCAGCAGCAGCCGGGTGGCGGAGTGCTTGGCCAGCTCTTCCTGAACGATGGAGATGACGCTGGATGCGACGGACATTTCATGCATCCGGCATGGATAAAGCAAAAGCCATGGCGCGTCCAGAGAGGCCGGGGCGGGATGCGGAGCCGGGCCTGAACCGGGAGTGCACCAGGCACGAATGGCGTCGGGTGCGCCTGCGGCCGCTCTGTGCGGAGCCGCGGGGCGGTGGCGGATACCCTGTTTCCGGGTTTCGCGCGTCGGGCTGCACCTGCCCCGGCCTGCGCGGCCCGGCGTGCCCCGGCCCGTTTGCAACGCCCGCGAAAAAGGGTACATCTGACCCCGACGCGCCCGCGCCACGCGGCGCGCCGGGCCGCTTTCTCCCGGCGTTCGCGGGCCGCGACAGGAGCAGATATGGAGACCGGTATCTTCAAGGGCGTCTATTCCTCGGTTGAGCCCCGCCAGATGGGCAGGGCGGGCGGGGCCGCGCCGGGGCGCAACGCCGCGCGCAAGCGCTACTGGTTCGTGTGGGAACACGAAGCTGGCGGCTACGTGGTGCAGCCCCTGTCGGCCAGCATGCAGCCCACGGGCGAGCGGCGCGCCGTCAGCGCGGCGGAATTTTCCAAGGGTTATGCTTTCGAGCCGGACATCCTGGCCGCGCCCATAAGGCCTGGCGTTGCGGGCATGCAGGCCGCGCGCGACGGCAAGGCGCAGCCGGAAGAGCAGGTTGCGGCCGCCCCCGCGCGCGTGGCCGCCAGCCGCGACGCCATCCGCCGCACCGGCGGCATCGCCGGGCACGAGGTGGGCGCGCAGACCGAGCGTTCGCTGCGGGCCGATTTCGCCACCGCGCTGGCCCAGTTGCGGCGCGGTGACCGCGACCGCGCCGTGCGCGCGCTGGAGCGGCTGGCCGAGGCCCCTGGCGAGTTCGTGCCCTCCCATCGTCACATGTTCACCGATTTCGGCATCAACCTGCGCAAGAGCAAGCTGCCGCGCATCGCCATCCGGCACCATCTGCGCGCGCTGGATCTTTCGCCGGGCGACAGCCACGTGCATTTCAACATTGCCCGTGCCTACTATGACATGGGCGACACGGAACGGGCCGAGAAGCACCTGCGCGAGTCGCTGGAGCTGACGCCCGACCTCGACGCCTCGCGCCGCTTCCTCGACTTTCTGCTGGAGCGGAAGGCTGGCGCCGCCAACGATGAAGGGCAGGGCCGCAAGGCCGCCCGGTAAGGAGACTTTCGCGAGATGAACAGAACCATCGCCATGCTGATCCCCACCGTCGTGCTGTTCGCCATGGCGCTCATCGTGCTCAACCACTTCAGCTCCGGTGACGACAAGCCCGCGCCTGTGGAAGGCCCCTCCGTGCAGGCCCCCATGCAGACGCCGGGGCAGCCGGGCATGCCCTACTTCGAGCAGGGCGGGCAGGGCGCCCTGGCTCCCGGACAGGCTCCCTCCGCCCCGGCGGGCCAGCCCGGCAGCGCCATGACCGAAACCCCCGCGGGCATGGTTTCGCCCGGCGAGGGGGAACCGGCTGGCGTCGCCACGGCCCCCGCGGGCCAGGCCGCGCCGGGTGAACCGCGCACGGCCCTTGGCCGCATGGCGTCCAAGTCGGGCGCGGACCTTGCCACGCCGCTGGAAGCCAAGAAGAAGGAACCTGCCAAGGGAACCGAAAAGGCCGCGCCAGCGCCCGCCAAACAGGCAGAAAAGGTCGCCCCCGCCCCCACGGCCAAGGCGGAAAAGGCCGCCCCGGCTCCGGCCCCGGCCAAGGCCCCCGCCCCCGCCCCCGCCGCAACGCCGCAGACGGCCAAGGGCGACCACGCCATCACTTCGGCCACCATCAAATTTTCGGGCAGCACGGCCATCCTGCATCTGCAGGGCGATGCGCCCATCCAGTACAAGTACATCGTGCTGCCCAACCCCGACCGCCTGGCCCTGGACCTGACGGGAGCCTGGTCGGTGACCGCGCCCGCCGTGCCTTCCAACCGGGTCATCGAAAAGGTGCGCGTGGGCCGCTATGGCGAGAACACCCGCATCGTGCTCGACCTGAAGGCCGCGCCCACCAAGCATGAAGTGGTGAAGAGCGGCGACAAGGGCATAGAGGTCCGCGTGCAGTAGGGACCGCACGGGGCGCGGTTGCGGACACTGGCGGGCGAAACTGCCCGCGGGTCCGTGGCGTCCTTGCGGGAAAATCGAAAACGCGAAAAAGCGGGACGGCATGGCCGCCCCGCTTTTTCGTTGCGTGGAGCTTGGTGGGGGCGCCGCATGGCGACAGCCCGGAAGGCGCTATTCCGTGTCGAACCCGGCCTTGCGGATGGCGGCCTTCACGGCTTCCACGTCCACGGGGGCCGATTCGGTCCAGACGGCCTCGCCCTTTTCCAGGCTGACGTCCACGTCCTTCACGCCGGAAACCCCGGCAACGGCCTTGGTCACGGACATCTTGCAGTGATTGCAGGACATTCCCTTCACGGTAACGCTGGGCATGGTCAGGCTCCTTGCGGGTGCTGGTGGTGATGTGGCGCACGCACCCTTGCCTTGCGGTGGGCGCGGGATTACTTGAGTGAGAACGCCTTTCAAAAACATAGGCTCCGGGGGGCGGTTTGGCAACACGCCGCCGCAGTTCGGAGCCGTCGTTTCGGCCAGCGCGCGCCGCTTTGCCGCCATGCGCCGATCCGGGAGCCCACATGACCACGCCCGATGCTTCTTCCGCATCCTCTTCCCTCGCCGCCACAGCTCCGGCCCCGGCGTCCGGCTCATCATCCGGGCCATCATCCGGTCCGGGCTCCGATCCGGGGAGCGGCGTGGCCCCCGATCTGTCCCGGCTGGTGCTGCCGGTGCGGGGCATGACCTGCGCGGTGTGCGCGGGCCGCATAGAACGCATGGTGGGGCAGATGGACGGGGTGTCGCGCATCAGCGTGAACCTGGCCACCGAAACCATGGACGTGGCGTGGAACCCGGCCGCCCTGCATCTGGACGACATAGCCGAACGGGTGAAGGACCTGGGTTTCGAGGCCGTGCTGCCCGACCCCGCGTCGGCAGCGGACCCCGACGACGGCGTGCTGCGCTACGCCGTGCGCGGCATGCACTGCGCCGCCTGCTCGGCGCGCATCGAGCGCGCCGTGGGCCAGATGGAGGGCGTGGCCGCCGTCACCGTCAGCCTGGCCACGGAAACGGCGCAGGTCACCCCCGCCCCCGGCCTTGGGCCGGACGCTGCGCAGGCCCTTGCCGCCGCCGTTCCCGCGCGCATCGCGGAATTGGGCTTTTCGGCGGAACGCATCCTGCCCCGGCAGGATTCCGGCACGGCCCTGTGGGAAGCCCAGCGCGAGGAAGCCGCCGCGCGCCTTTCCCGGATGCGCGGCAAGCTGGCGCGCGAATTCGCCTTCACCATCCCGCTGCTGGTGCTCTCCATGGGGCACATGGCGGGTCTGCCCCTGCCCGCCTGGCTCGACCCGCACCACCAACCGCTGGCCTTCGCGCTGGCGCAGCTCTTCCTGACCCTGCCGGTGCTGTGGTTCGGGCGCGACTTCTACCGCATCGGCTTCGGCAACCTGGCCCGCCGCGCCCCCAACATGGATTCGCTGGTGGCCGTGGGCACGGGCGCGGCCTTTGCCTACAGCCTGTGGAACACCGTGGAGATAGGCCTTGGGGTGGAAGTGGCCCGGCGGGTCATGGACCTGTACTACGAGTCGGCGGCGGTGCTCATCGCGCTGGTGTCGCTGGGCAAGTACTTTGAACTGCGCTCGCGCACCCGCACGTCAGAGGCCATCAAGGCCCTGATGGAGCTTGCGCCGGACACCGCGCTGCGCATGGAGGACGGCGAGGCGCACGAGGTGCCCGTGGCCTCCGTGCACGCCGGCGACCGGCTGCTGGTGAGGCCCGGCGCGCGCATTGCCGTGGACGGCGTGGTGGAGGAGGGCAGCAGCAGCGTGGACGAGGCCATGCTGACCGGCGAAAGCCTGCCGGTGACCAAGAATCCCGGCGACCCGGTGGCGGGCGGCACCATCAACCGGCACGGCTCGTTCGTCATGCGGGCGGAACGGGTGGGCGCGGACACCGTGCTCGCGCGCATCATCCGGCTGGTGCAGGACGCCCAGGGCTCCAAGGCCCCCATCGCCAACCTGGCGGACCGGGTGAGCCTGTGGTTCGTCCCGGCGGTGATGGCGCTGGCCGTGCTGGCCGGGGTGGCGTGGTATGCCGCCGGATCGGAATTCACCTTCGCCCTGCGCATCTTCGTGGCGGTGATGGTCATCGCCTGCCCGTGCGCCATGGGCTTGGCCACGCCCACGTCCATCATGGTGGGGACAGGGCGCGGCGCGCAACTGGGCGTGCTGATCAAGAGCGGCGAGGCGCTGGAGCAGGCCGGAAGGTTGACCGCGCTGGTGTTCGACAAGACCGGCACGCTCACCGTGGGCAGCCCGAGTCTGACGGATGTTGTGCTGCTGGCCGACGTGGTGACGGCGGGAGTGGAGGACGGCGTTGCGTCGGCCGTCCCTGACGAGGCCACGCTGGTGCGACTTGCCGCCTCGCTGGAGGCCCTTTCCGAGCATCCCCTGGCCGAGGCCGTGGCCGCCGGGGCCACGGAGCGCGGCCTGGCCCCATGGCCGGTGGAGGACTTTCTGGCCGTGCCCGGCAAGGGCGTGCGCGGCCGGGTGATGGCGGATGACGGCTCGCGGTTTTTCGTGGCCATCGGGAATGCGGCGTTCATGGCGGCGGAAGGCGTGGCCGGGCACGATGCGGCCAGCGTCACCGCCCGCGCAAACGCGCTGGCCGAGCAGGGCCGCACCCCGCTGTACATGGCCGTGGACGGCCGCATGGGCGCCCTGCTGGGCGTGGCCGACCCGCTGAAGCCGGAAGCGCCCGAGGTGGTGCGCCGCCTGCGCGCCATGGGCGTGCGCGTGGTGATGCTGACCGGCGACAACCGCCGCACCGCCCTTGCCGTTGCCCGGCAGGCGGGCATCGAGGACGTGCGCGCCGAAGTGCTGCCCGACCAGAAGGAGCAGGCCGTCAGCGCGTTGCAGGCCGAAGGGCTCGTGGTGGGCATGGTGGGCGACGGCATCAACGACGCCCCGGCCCTTGCGCGCGCCCATGTGGGCATCGCCATGGGCACCGGCATCGACGTGGCGGTGGAGGCGGGCGACATCGTGCTGCTGCGCGGCGGGCTGGACGGGGTGCTCACGGCGCTTGCCCTCAGCCGCGCCACGGTGCGCAACATCCGCCAGAACCTGTTCTGGGCCTTCGGCTACAACGTGCTGGGCATACCGGTGGCGGCCGGGGTGCTGCACGCCTTTGGCGGGCCCACCCTGTCGCCCATGCTCGCAGGCGGGGCCATGGCCCTGTCGTCGGTTTCGGTGGTCGGCAACGCGTTGCGGCTGCGGTTTTTCACGCCGTCGGGCGGGCCGGAGGGCGAACAGGCCAGGCAGGCCTGATCCAGGTCACGTCCGCCTGCCTTCCGCCGCACGCGCTGGCCTGGCGGGGGGCGGACCCATGGGGGAAACGCAAGGGGCGCCGGATCATGACGATCCGGCGCCCCTTGCCGTTCGTTGCGGCCCGCGCCCGTCCCCTTGCATGCGCGGGAAGCGGCGGCGGGCCAAACCGGCTCAGTATTCCTTGATGTATTCGTCCAGGCTGTCGGCGGTGCAGTTGCGGCTTACCCAGTAGGCGGCGGCCCAGACCATCAGCGCGGTGGCCTGCGTGTCGTCCAGCCGTTTCAGCTTGGCCTCCAGGCTGGCCTTGCTGGCCCCGTGCTTGGTGTGCACCATGCCCACGTCGCAGGCGTCCATGACCCGCAGCAGCAGGTAGGACAGCCGCGTGTGGTCGGGCAGCAGGCGCAGGTCCTTGTGGGCCTCGATGATGGTCTTGAGTTCGGGCCCCGAAAAGATGCTCTTGATGGAGGAAATGGCGCGGAAGAAGGTGTCCACGGCCCACGGCAGGATGAATTCCGCCCCGGCGCTCTTGGTGCGGAAGTAGTCCTTGAGCCAGCGTTCCTGCTCCGACGATATCCTGGCGGCAACCTGAGGCATGTTCGCCCTCCCTGCTCGGGGTGCGGCTGTCGTCCTGCATGGCGGTGGACGGCGGCACACGGCGCACGGGCCGTGGCGGGGCGTCCCCGTTCCGGCGGGCCGGGCTGCATGGCCTGCATGCGCGCCCCGTGGCAGTGGCGCACGCATGCCCTCAAGCATGCCCCAGACACACCGGTCTCACGGGCACGTTAGGTCAGACGGAAGAAAAGCTCAAGAAAAAATCTAGAAATGGCCGCGCGTGGTTACGCATGGGTGGCGGGGCCGGGTGCATGCGCCTGGGCGCGGGAGAGCAAGTGGTTGCCGCCGTGGATGCAGGTGGCCGCGTTCAGCTGCGCGGCTACAGGTTCACCTCGCCTTCCAGCACCGTGCCGTGCGGCACCATGGCCTGCATGCACGAGGGG
The DNA here is from genome assembly GCF_003402415.2 of Nitratidesulfovibrio sp. HK-II. Classification (NCBI taxonomy): domain Bacteria; kingdom Pseudomonadati; phylum Thermodesulfobacteriota; class Desulfovibrionia; order Desulfovibrionales; family Desulfovibrionaceae; genus Nitratidesulfovibrio; species Nitratidesulfovibrio sp. HK-II. Next base: position 2,529,538 of record NZ_AP036014.1, on the reverse strand, counting down.
TTGCGCACCACCACCCGGCCGCGCGCGGTCACGTCGCGCCCGAACAGCACGTCTCCGTGCACGGTCAGCGCGGCGCAGTGCAGCAGCGATGGCGCGCCGTGGGGAAAGCGGGCCATCAGCCGGTCCCACGTGCCGTAGTGCGCGCCGTCCAGTTCCACCAGCGCGTTGTCGGTGGTGCAGTCGGGGTTGGGGCGCACGCGGCCGTCGGGCTCCAGCAGGGTGCGGTCGGACCACAGCACCAGCAGGTCGCTGCACCGCTTCACCGGCAGAAAGCGTTCGCGCCGGGTGACGATGGCCCGCGCCTGGGGGAACAGGCCGATGGCCGCGCCCATGGCCGTTTCCACCTGCCAGACCTTTTCCGATTCCGGGTCGCGGGGGTTTACGGTCTTGGGGTTGCGGATCATGGGCAGGCGCAGCAGGCCGTGTTCGTCGATCTGACGGCGCAGCGCGCGCAGGTCCAGCCAGATGTTGTTGGTGTTGAACAGCCCGTAGCGCACGATGTCCTGGAAGCGGGGCAGGTCTTCGTCGGGGCACTGGGCCAGTTCGCGCAGCACCAGTCCCCCGTCGCGCGAGCGGGCCAGGTGCCCCCCCTTGCGGTCGGACGCGGTGCGCGGCGCGCACTCCATCAGGAAGGGGATGTTCTCTTCCATGAGGTAGCCGAGGATGGCCGGGTCGAGCGTGGCGCCCAGGTTGTCGGCGTTGGAGATGAGCGCATAGCGGCGGCCTGCCTCCAGCAGCCTGTCGAGATGGCCGGAAAGGGCCAGCGCGGCGTAGATGTCGCCGTGGCCGGGCGGGTTCCATTCCAGATCGGGATTTGCCGGGTAGTCCACGGGCCGCAGCGTGGCCCGTGACACCTTGGGAAAGCGGTGCTGCAGGAAGGAGCCCGGCCTGCCGGTGTGGTGCAGCCCCAGCACGTCCAGGGCGCGCTGGGTGTCCTGGTGGGTGGAGAAGCTGTTCATGAACAGCAGCGGTGAAGGGCCGCCGTGGGTGCGGCGCAGGTGCTCGGCCTGGCGCACGATGAGTTCCAGAAAGGTGGCCCCGTCCTTGGCGGGCAGCAGCGACTTGGCGTGGGTCATGCCCATGCCGGTGCCAAGGCCCCCGTTCAGCTTGATGCATGCCGCCTCGCGCAGGCGGGCGCGCCCGGTGGCGGCGTAGGGGGCCAGGTCGTCCAGCGCGGGCAGGTCGTCGCGCCCCACGGGCAGGATGTCGGCTTCGGGGATCAGCCCGGTGCGCCCGCAGGCCAGTTCCTCGAGATACGAGGCGAACAGCGCCACCAGTTCGGACGGCAGCCCGGCCTGGGCCATCTTGACGGCAAAGGGGCGCAGGGGAACGGAGCATGCGTCGGTGTCCGCTTCCGCCGCCCCGGCAAGGGCAGGGGTACGGACGCTGGCGGGCGTGATGCCGGGGGCGGCGGGCCGGGTCAGCAGCTCGGAGCCGGAATGGGGCATGGCAACCTCTGTAGACGGTACGAAGGCATTCCGGTGGCGTGCGGGCGGCGTTATGAAACGGACGCCGAAGCCACGGGCACGCGAGAATGCACCAAATGTAGCATAACTTCAAGAAAAGGACAGCAGAAAAGGGCAGTTGCGCATGGCATGGCGGTGACGGCGGGGTGACGGAACGGAGCAGGCTGGCGGCGGAAAACGGCGAAAGCAAATATTCGCAGCAGGTTGCCGACGCAAAAGGGCGGCGCGGCGATCTGGCCGCCGCGCCGCGAAAGCCGCGAAATGGAGTGGGGAGCACGGAGCTTCCTGCCCCCGACGGGGGCGAGGAGCGCCGTGCGCGCTTGCTACAGGTAGCCGTGCAACGGCCCGCCGGGCGCGGCCAGCGCGTCCACGCGGCGCTCCACGTCGGGGTCGGTTTCCAGAGCCGGGGCGTGGAATGACTTCAGCCGCGCGTCGATGACCAGCGGCCCGGTGCATCCCCAATGCTTGCAATGGGTGAATTCGCCCGCGCCGTACATGTCGGTGGCCGGGTCCGACCGGGTGAAGACCACCCACAGGAAGTTGTCCCAGTTGGCGGCGGTGAAGGCCGGGTCGTCCACCACCACGAACAGGGGCAGGCCGTCCAGCCCGTGCGCGTGGGCCAGCCTGGCGGCCAGTTCGTGCATGGCCGGGTCGTGCTCGTCGCGTCTTGCCGTGTGCCTGGGCCCGCGCAGCACCACGACGCCCCGCCCGAACAGGCGCGGATCGCCGAAGTTGCCTGCGGTTGCGCCATCCCCGGACCGCGCGTCCCCAGACCGTGCATCCAGCGGCAGGTCGCCGGGCAGGTTGTCGGCCAGTTGCCGCTTGCGCGGGCCCGCCGCCGCCCACACCAGCTTGGACCCCTGGTTCAGGCTGATGCCGGTGTAGTCCAGGGTGTCTATGGTGGTGCGGGTAATGAAGTGCAGGTCGCGGGTGAAGTCGGTGCGCTCCAGCATGTGCGTGAAGAAGCCGGGGAAGTCGTGCGTGGACAGGGAGGGCGCGTCCTCGTGGGCCATGATCAGCACGTACTTGGAAAGGGATGTCTGGGTGGACCCCAGCAGGGCCATGCCGCAGGTGATCAGTTCCTGCGGCTGGCGTTCTCCGGCGTAGGGCACGTAGCGCTCGCTGCCGATGGCCAGCAGAAGCGGGTGCACCCCGGCGGCGTCCACGGCGTGGATTTCGCGCACCCCCGCGAACACCTGGGGCACCAGGTCTGCCGTAAGCTGGTGGATGAAGTCGCCGAACACGGTGTCTTCCTGCGGGGGGCGGCCCACCGTGGTGAACGGCCAGATGGCGTCCGGGCGGTGGTGCACCGCGTCCACCCGCAGCACCGGAAAGTCGTGCGCCAGGCTGTAGTAGCCCAGGTGGTCGCCGAAGGGGCCTTCCGGCTTCTGGTACGGGGCGATGGTGCCGCTGATGCAGAAGTCGGCCTCGGCCAGCATGGGCAGCCCGCCGGGACGACGGATCATGGGAATGCGGAAGCCCGCCATGGCCCCGGCGAACAGGATTTCGGCAAGGCCTTCCGGCAGGGGCATGACGGCGGCCAGGGTCATGGCGGGCGGCCCGCCCACGAAGACGTTCACCTTCAGCGGCTCGCCCCGGCGCAGGGCCTGGGCGTGGTGGAACCCGATGCCCCGGTGGATCTGGTAGTGCAGGCCCACCTCGCGATCCTTCTCGTAGTCCGGGCCGTCCAACTGCACGCGGTACATGCCGATGTTGGACTGCATGGGGCCGGGCGCGTCGGGGCTTTCGGTGTACACCTGCGGCAGGGTGACGTAGCCGCCGCCGTCCATGGGCCACGAGACCAGGCGCGGCAGGTCGCTGATGGCGCACCGGTGGCGCAGCACCGGCCCGTCGGACACCGATTTCGGCAGCATGGACCACAGGGCGCGCGGCACGCCGGTGTAGCGCAGGGGGTGGCGGAAGGCGTCGAAAGGGTCCAGCTTCAAACGGAAGATGCCTTCCACGGCGCGCAGCGTGTCGCGGAAGATGAATTTCGTGCGCTCCATGGTGCCGAACAGGTTGGCCAGCATGGGAAAGCGGCAGCCCTTCACCCGGGTGAACAGCATGGCGGGCGCGCCCGCGCGGTAGGCGCGGCGCTGGATGGCGGCGATTTCCAGGTTGGCGTCCACCTCTGCGTCGATGCGCACGAGGTGCTTGTGGCGTTCAAGGTCGGCGACGCAGGCGGAAAGATTGCGGTAGGTCACGGGTTCCTCGTCATGACGGCGTGCTGGCCATGGTTCGCGCGGGCCGGGCGGAGCGACCGGGGCCGGGGCGCGGCGGGGTTCGGGAATGCGACAATGCGACAAGCTTGCCCGCGACGCAAGCCCGGAATGGAGCCGGTATGGACGGAGTGACAAGCGGGCCGCGGGGCGGTGATGGCGGCAGGCACGGGTCGCGGCGTCAGTCCGTCTCAAGCCGGTAGCCCACGCCGCGCACGGTGCGCAGGCGCGTGCCGCCCCTGCTGCCGGGGGGGGCGGCGCGTTCCAGCGCGCGGCGCAGGCGGGAGACCAGCACGTCAACAGCATGGGGTGCGTGGGGCGCATGGGGCGCGTGGCTGTCCGGCGTCGCTGCGTAATCCAGGCACCAGCGGGCGATGTCCGACCGCTGCACCACCGTGCCCGCCCGGCGGAGCAGCAGTTCCAGCAGCAGCCGTTCCTGCGGGTGCAGGGCAAGGGGGCGAAAGTCGCGGGTGACGCGCCCGGTGACAGGGTCGAACACGATGTCGCCAAGGGCCAGCACACCTGCGGACAGCGGCCCCCGGCCGGGCGGGGCGGCCAGCCCCGCCGCACGCAGGGCCGACACCAGCGCTCCGGCGGCGAACGGCATGCGCAACAGGCGGGTGGATGGGGGCAGTCCGGCGGCGCGCACGCGCCGCAATTCCTGCCGGGCCGTGGCGGCATGCAGCAGGACCACCGGAATGCCCGGCGGAACTGAATGCGGGGGCAACGCGAGGGGAGCGGTGCTGGAAGCGCGGGGGGGCGTGCCGCTTTCCGGCGGGATTAGCAGGTCGAGGTCCGCCACCAGCGCGTCGGGCGTGGCGTCGGGTGCGGCGTCTGGCGAGGCATCGGGCGCGGCATCGGGCGGCGTGACCAGCCGCAACCCGACCTCGGCCAGGGGGACGGCCATGCGTGCGGCGATGCGCGCATCGGCGGTACGCAGGTGGATCAGCATGCGGGTGGTGGGGGGGCGGGGTGCGCGTGCATACGCCCGGATACTGCACCGCGCCGCCGGTGTCGAGACGCTGCCGCCAACCGGCAAAACGACGGGAGGGCCCCGGTGGTGCACACCGGAGCCCTCCGAAGGGACGCATGGCCCGTGCAGGGGCGAGCTACGCGACCTTGTAGAAAGCGGACGCCGCGGCGTTGCAGATGGGGCACTTGCCGTCGTGCGGGCCTTCGTGGGTGTAGCCGCACACGGAACACACGTAGTAGTCCACGTCGGCCAGGGCCGAGGGATTTTCCAGGGCCTTGCGGTAGAGGTTGGCGTGCACCTCTTCCACGGCGTTGGCCCAGCCGAAGTAGCGCGCGGGCACCTTTTCGCCTTCGGCTTCGGCCTCGGCGATCATCTGCGGGTACATCTTGGTGAATTCGTAGGTTTCGCCGTCGATGGCGGCCTTCAGGTTGTCGAGGGTGGAACCGATCTTGCCCGCGTTGCGCAGGTGGCCGTGGGCGTGGATGGTTTCCGCCTCGGCGGCGGCTCGGAACAGTTTGGCGACCTGCGGCAGGCCTTCCTTGTCGGCCTGCTTGGCGAACGCGAGGTACTTGCGGTTGGCCTGGGATTCACCGGCAAAGGCCGCCATCATGTTCTCATGGGTCTTGCTCATCGATATGCTCCTTGTGGTTTCGTGATTGGGTTCCTTGTTAGGAACAATTCCTGTTTAGCGGCCATCCATAGGCTTGTAAAGTTCTTTTTTAAAATTTGAGGAAAGAAATCGTCGAGAGCATACGCCATCCGCCCGGCTGGGGGAAGGGCGGGCGCGTGAAAATGGGGAACGCGGAAGGGCCGCGAGCGGAAGCGCGGCGAGGGCAGGGCATACGGGGCCGTGTGCGGAGCGGGGAGGCAGGATTGCCGCACCCGGAACAGAACGGGTCGGAACGGAATGGGGCGTGGCGAGGGCGTCTGGCTAGATGTCGGCGGTGCCCGGTGCGCTCGGAGTGCCCGGAGTGCCCGGTGTGCCCGGTGTGCCCGGTGTGCCCGGTGTGTTGGGCGCGTCCGGTGTATTGGACGTGCCGGGGGCGGCATGGTCGGCGGGCGATGCGGTTTCATCCGCCTGTTGCGGGGCGGGAGCGCCCTCCGAAGCCCGGCGCGACCCGTCGGGCACGAATTCGGGGCGCAGGCGGCCGCCCTTCAGCACCAGGTGCGCCCGGAACGGCTTGCCCTGGCGCGAGGTGAAGTCCATGGCCTGCGCGGTGCGGCCCGTGGCCAGCAGTTCACGCGCCGTGGGCTCGTCCAGTTCGCGGCCGAAGGTGGTGCGCCAGAGGATGAACGGGCAGCGGCCGTTGGTGGCGACGGGTTCCGCACCGCCGTCAGGCATCGCGCCTTCCGCGTCGACCTTTTTCGCGCCGCGTTTGGCACGCGCGGTTTCCTTCTCCGCGCCGCCGTCCCCATCCCCGGACGCCTTGCCGCGCTTTTTGGCGGGCGGCTGCCCGGTGCAGGCCCAGCCGCGCGGTGTTTCGCGCACCTCGCCGCCGCACAGGGGGCACAGGCCGTCCGGTGTGCGGGCGTACCGTTCGGACGCCGTGTCCAGCAAACGGTCCAGGTTGCGTCCGCCCACCCGCTTGATGCGGTGCACGCCGTGCCACACGCTTTCGCGTATGCCGTGCATGAACTGCGGGTAGGTGGCGGTGCCCGCCTCCATGTCCTTGAGGGCCTTTTCCCACGTGCCGGTCAGTTCGGGCGAGGCCACGTCGGGCAGCAGCGCCTCGATGACCTCGGCCACCTGCATGCCCCGGTCACTGGCGATGAGCCGCTTGCCCTGCCTGCCCACATAGCCGCGCTGGAGCAGCGTTTCGATGACCTGGGCGCGGGTGGCGGGGGTGCCGAGGCCGCGTTCCTTCATGGCCTGGCGCAGTTCCTCGTCTTCCACCAGCTTTCCGGCGGTTTCCATGGCCGCCAGCAGGGACGCATCGGTATAGTGGGCCGGGGCCTTGGTCTGGCGCGTCACCCGGCGGATATCCTGCGTATGCAGCTTCGCGCCCTTGCGCAGGGGAGGCAGGGGGGTATCTTCCGCCGCGCGCCACGGCTCCACGGCCAGCCAGCCCTTTTCCTTGAACACCTTGCCCCGCGCGATGAAGGCGTGGTCGCCCACCTTCACCGTGACGGTGGAGGTGGAGAACCTGGCCTCGGCGCAGAAGGCGGCGATGAACCGGCGGCAGATCATCTCGTAAACCTGCCGTTCCGTCTGCGAGAGGCGGGCCGGGTCGCCCTTGCGGGCGGTGGGGATGATGGCGTGGTGGTCGGTGACCTTGCGGTCGTCCACACAGGCAAACTTGACCTTGCCGGACTTGATGCGCGTGACCGCCAGCATGGTCCCGTCCGGGTACAGGTGGTGGATGGCCCGGAAGTGGTTGAGGATTTCCGCGAACAGTTCCTTGGTCAGGTGGCGGGAATCGGTACGCGGGTAGGTGATCAGCTTGTGCGTTTCGTACAGCGCCTGGGCGTGGGCCAGGGTGTCCTTGGCTGAGAGGCCGAAGCGGGTGTTGGCTTCGCGCTGCAGGGTGGTCAGGTCGAAGGGCAGGGGAGGCTGCTGGCTGCCCGCCTTGCTGGCCACCGATTCCACCACGCCTTCGCGCCCGGTGCAGGCGGCGGCGATGGCCGATGCCTCGTCCTCGCTATCCACCCGGGCTTCGCGCAGTTCCGGCGGGCGGTGCCATACGGCAGGGAAGGCGTCGGGCGTGCCGGGCGGCGCATCGGAAGGGGCGGCGTCAGCGGGAGCAGCGGGAGCGGCATCGTCGTCTTGCGATGCGCGGGCCTTGGCCGCGCCGGACGGGGCGAACACCCCTTCCACGGTCCAGAAGTCCTGCGGCACGAATTCTTCGATCTCGCGGCGGCGGGCGGCCAGCAGGCACAGCACCGGGGTCTGCACGCGCCCCACCGAGACAAGGCCGCCGGTCTTCACCGTGAACAGGCGCGAATAGTTCATGCCCACCAGCCAGTCGGCCTCGGCCCGGGCAAAGGAGGCAAGGCCCAGGTTGCGCTTTTCCGCGTCGGGCAGCAGGCGGGACAGGCTCTTGCGCAGGCCCTCTTCGGTCATGTCGCTGGCCCACAGGCGGCGCACGGGCTTGGCGCATTCGGCCATCAGGTAGATGCGCCGGAAGATCAGTTCGCCCTCGCGCCCGGCGTCGGTGGCGTTGATGACGCCCGTGACGCGCTCGTCGGCAAGCAGGCGTTGCAGCACGGCGAACTGGTCCGCCGTTTCCGGCAGCACCCGCAGGCGAAAACGCGGCGGCAGCATGGGCAACTGGTCCAGGGTCCAGCGGCCTGCCCAGGCCGGGTCCTGTTCCTCCGGCTCGGCGATGCCCACAAGGTGGCCCACGGCCCAGCTGACCAGGTGGTCCGGCCCTTCCAGAAAGCCCGCGCGGCGCTGTGTGGCGCCCACGTGGGGGGCCAGTTCGCGTGCCACGGAGGGCTTTTCGGCGATGATCAGGGTCTTGGACATGGGCGGACTGAACCAGTGGGTGAAAGGTTGGCGGGACGGCGTTGCGACAATGGCGTCCGGGAGGGCGGAGTGATGGGCGGTTGTCCGGACGCCCTTGGCGTTGCACCTTGACCCGCCACCGGCGGGCGGCTACAGCCGGAGGCCATGACCGGCCAGCGTATCATTAGCCCATCCGACATCGCGCCGGAAGCCGAATCCGCAACGGGCGAATCCGCACCCGCAGCGTCGTCGCCGCCCGCCCCCGCCCGCTACCCGGTGCCCGACATGGCGCAGGGGGCAGGGCTGACCCGCGTTGCGGGTTTTGCCGGGGGCGTGTACCGCCGCGAGGATTCCATCAAACGCAGCCGGTTCATCGTCAGCGTGGCCCACGCGCCGGACACGGCCACGGCGCGTGCCTTCACGGATGCGGTGCGCGCCGAATTCGCCGACGCCACCCACAACTGCTGGGCCTTCGCGGCCGGGCCGCCGGGCGAAACCGGCCGCATCGGATGCAGCGACGACGGCGAACCCCACGGCACCGCCGGTCGCCCCATGTTGCAGCAACTGCTGCATGGCGGCGTGGGCGAGGTGGCGGCGGTGGTGACACGATATTTCGGCGGGGTCAAGCTGGGCACCGGCGGGCTGGTGCGGGCCTACGCGGCCATGGCGCGCCTGGGGCTGGACGGTCTGCCCCTGCGCCAACGCATCGTGCCCGCGCGGGTATCCGTGGTGCTGGCCCATGGCCGGGCAGGGGCGCTGCGGCGGCTGCTGCCCGTCTACGAGGCGGCCATTCAGTCCGAACTGCATGGGGCCGACGTGGAGTGCATCATCGGCCTGCCCGTGGAGCACGCCGCCGCGTTCATGGCCGCCGTCATCGACATGGCCGCCGGTGAGGCGCTGGTGGAGGTGCTGCCCCCGGCGGAAGACTGACCCGGTTGCGGCCAAGCCGGTTCATCGCAGACGAAAGAACACGTTGAACTACCCCTTGGCCGCGCCTTCGTCGACAATCCACACCAGATCCCCATTGGTGGGCTTCACGAACTGGGCGGGCAGGGTGGGTTCCGCCAGCAGGTCCAGCGCCCGGGCCAGCACGGGGTGCTTCTCCCCTCCCGACACCAGGAACACGCAGCAGCGGGCGTTGTTCAGCACCGGCAGGGTCAGGGTAAGCCGGTCGCTCTTGGTGGCCAGCACGTATTGGTCGATGACCAGGCGCGAGCGCTCGGCCAGCCCCGTGCCGTCGGGGAACAGCGACGCGGTGTGTCCGTCCTCGCCCATGCCCAGCAGCACCATGTCGAAACGCGGCCAGGCCCCGTCTTCCAGGTCGAAATGTTCGCGCAGCAGCGATTCGTAGGCGGCCGCGCCCTCCACCGGGTCCATCTCGCCCTTCATGCGGTAAAAACGGGTGGCGGGGGCCAGGGACAGCAGTTCGCGCCGGGCCACGCCGTAGTTGCTCTGGGGGTTGTCCGGCTCCACGCAGCGCTCGTCCACCCAGTATACGGCGATCTTCTCCCACGGCAGGCGGTCGAGCCAGGCCGGGGTGGCCAGCAACCGGAACAGCGGGATGGGCGTGCTGCCGCCGGACAGCGCCAGGGTGAACACGCCGCGCGCGGCCACGGCGCGTTCGCAGCGGTCCAGCAGCAGTTGGGCGGCCTTTTCGGCCATGGCGGCCGGGTCCTTCATGACGTGCAGGGCGAGATTGATGGAACGGTTGGACATGGCGGCTCCGGTGGCGGCGATTCGGTTGGCGGTTCGTGTGCGGGGGCGGCGCGCGTGGCGGAACTGCTCCCCATGGCGGATATGTTGGCGATGACGAATCTGCCACAGGACCGCCCGCGAGGGAATGGGCAGATGGCGGGCAAAGGCGTTCGACAACGGCAGCGTGCCCCATGAATGCGACAGCGCCGTGGCGGGCCACGGCGCTGCGGGAAGTGGGGGGAAACCGGGGGATAAGCACGCGGCGCATGTCGCCGCGTCGAGCAATTGAAGACGCTACGCCAGCACCACCTCGAACGCGGGCGGCGTCATGATGTGCTTTTTCACGGCGCACAGTTCCACGGCGCGCACCAGCGCATCGCGGTATTCGTCCGGAAAGCCCTGCGGCGGCGTGACCACGAAGGTCATGCGGGTGACCTGAAAGCCCTTGGGCGCGAATTCGCAGCCCACGCGGATGCCCAGGCCTTCCGTCGATATCTTGCGCGCCTCGCAGAAGCGCTGGGCGTACACGCCCGCGCAGGTGGCCAGCGATGCCAGGAACAACTCGAACGGGGTGGGGGCGGTGCCCTCGCCGCCGTCCTTCACCGGCTGGTCGGTGCGGATGACGGTGTCCGGGGTGGCGGACGCGTCCTGTCCGGCGGGGGCATCGCCCGTGACGGCGGGGTGGAGTATGGCGTCGATCTTCATGCCGCCGTTGAAGGCGACGTCGATGAACTTCATGGTCATGCTGCGGCTCCTGTGGATGTTCCAGCGTTCAGGTGCGGTGGAGCGGGCGCGGGAACGGCGCGCCACATTCCGGTGCGGATGGTCGCGGGGTGGCGCAGGGCCGCGCCGGTCAGCCGATGGTCTCCATGCGGGCGAAGCGCGGTTCGTGCAGCGGGATGACGATTTCCGCCGCCTGCTTCACCTTGAGCATGATGTCGTAGCCCCGCTTGGGGTTGATGCAGGTGCCGGGAGGAATGACCTCCATCTCCATGCCCTTGATGGCGGCGGGCGGGTCCATGTTCTCGTCGATGATGCAGAACCCGGTGATGGCGGCGGTGCCCTGTTCCGTGTCCACGAACACGGTCAGGCCGCCCTCGGTGTGCACCGGGGTATGCACCACCCGGATGCCGGGCAGGATTTCGCGCTCTTCTTCCGTGATCACGCGCAGCTGGCCGTTGTCTTCCACGTCGGCGATATAGTCTTCAAGGTAGCGGAAATCCAGCGGATGCGGGTTATGGATCGACTCCAGTTCCTTCTCGTGCACCCAGATTTCCGCGTTTTCGCACTTGTAGTCGTTTTCGCAGTGGTCGTTGTGCAGATGGGTGTGGATGACCACGTCGATGTCCGCCGGGGTGAGCCCGTACTTGGCCAACCCCGCCTCGAAGGTGTAGATCCTGCCGCCCAGCGCCGCCTCGCGGTCCGGAGAGACGATGGGGTTCAGCTCGCCGGTGTCCACCAGGATGCGCTTGTCGCCGCCCTCAATGTACCAGGTGTAGATGGGGATGGTGTAGGGCGTGCCGTAATCGTGCTGGTAGGTCATCATGCCCTTGTCGAAGACCTTGGAACCCATGACGATGGGGTGGATGCGGTACTTCATGCGACGCCTCGCGTGCTGACGGTTGCCGGAAGACGCCCGGACCCACGGCAAGCGCGCGGCCGGGCGGGGTGCCGGGCGCGTCCCACATGCGTCCGGCCAATGGCGGCGCGCGCTGGCCCCCGGAACTTGTCGTGCATCCGTGGGCCGTTGCGGTCCGTGGATGCACTGCCGAAAGGGGCGCGCCCGCCACGGGGCAGAGAGTAAGCACTTCGGCCCCGGTTGTCACGATTTCCTCCCGTTTCGGTGGGAAATGGCCGCGCTACGGGCGGCTGCACGGTGCTGGCCGTACGCGGCGGCTCCGCATGGCGCACGCGAAACGCCCCGGCATCGCGGGGATGCCGGGGCGTGGAGCGTCTTGCGGGGCCAGAGGCCGCGCGTCGGGTGGCTAACTGCCTTCCTTCAGGTCGCGGATGACGTCCTGCAGTTCCGACGACAGCCGGGCAAGCTCGCCCACCTCGCGGGTGGACTGGGCCATGGCCTCGGCCATTTCCGAGGCGATGCGGTTCACCTCGTCGGTTCCCCGGTTGATCTGCTCGGATGCGGCGGACTGTTCTTCCGACGCCGTGGCGATGGACCGTACCTGGTCGGCCGTGGCCTCCACGATGGACACGATGCGCGCCAGCGCCTCGCCCGCGCGGGAGGCGAGATCGGTGCTGCGTTGCACCACCTCGGCCGCGCGGCCCATGCCGGTGATGTTTTCCTGCGTGCCGCGCTGGATGGCGGTGATGGCGTCGCCCACTTCCTTGGTGGCGGTCATGGTCTTTTCCGCCAGCTTGCGCACCTCGTCGGCCACCACGGCAAAGCCGCGCCCGGCGTCACCGGCCCGGGCCGCCTCGATGGCGGCGTTCAGCGCCAGCAGGTTGGTCTGGTCGGCGATGTCGGTGATCACGGTCATGATGTGGCCGATGCCCTCGGCCCGCTTGCCCAGTTCGCCAAGGCCGGTGCTCATCTCGCGAGTGAATTCGTCCACCTTGCGGATGCTGTCCACCACGTCGCGCACGATGGTGCCGCCCGCTTCGGCCTCGACCCGGGCGCTTTCGGCGCTTCCGGCCGCGCGCGAGGCATTGGCGGCAACCTCCAGCACGGAGGCGTTCATCTGTTCCATGGCGGTGGCGGCCTCGGCCGTGCGGGCGCGCTGCACCTCCGCGCCGGAGCGGGCCTCGTCCACCTGCCCGGCCAGTTCGTGCGAGGCGTTGCGCACGTTGGCCACGATGCCTTCCAGCCTTTCCGCCGTTTGGCGGATGCCTTCCTTGCGGGCCTGTTCGCCGCGCAGGCGGGCCTCTTCGGCTTCGCGCAGGGCGGCCTCGGCCTTGCCGGTCTGTTCCTCGGCTTCCCTGGTCTTGACCTTGGCCGTGGCCAGCAGTTCGCCAAGGTTGCCCACCATGGCGTGCAGGCTGCCGTGCAGGGCCAGCAGTTCGCCAGAGAAATGGCGCGCGTCGGGAAGGGCGTCGAAATCGCCGGACGCCACATGGCCGGAGGCGGTCACCAGCATCTGGATGGGATTGGCCACGGAGCGCGCCAGCAGCCACGCCACGATCATCAGCACCACGGCGATGCCCGCGCCCACCATCAGGATGTAGTTCACCACGCTGGCGGACTGGGCGTACACCTCGGCCTTGTCGATGATGGCCACCAGCTTCCAGCCCTGGTAGCCGGTATGCACGGTGACCAGTTTGTCCACGCCGTCCAGGGCCGCTTCGAAGGTGCCGCGCTGCATCTTCATGATCTGGACGAGGGCGGGGGAGCCGGTGTCATCGGTCTTCTTGAAGCTGAACTTCTCGTGCTTCGGGTCGGACAGGATGACCGAGGTGTCCTCGATCAGCATGACATAGCCGGTCTTGCCGATGCGCAGGCTGGAGGTGACCTTGGTCAGGGTGGACAGGTTGATGTCCACGCCCATGACGCCCACGATCTCGCCCGCGCCGCTGCGTACCTTGCTCATGACGCTGGCCACCGGGTAGCCGGTGGTGGACATGTAGGCCTTGCTGATCAACGTGTTGCCGGAAGAGGCCATGGCCTCCTTGTACCAGGGGCGCTTGCGCGGGTCGTAGCCCGCGGGCACGCCGGAACCGTCGATGTGGCTGAGAAAGCCCCCGTCCTGGTAGCCGACGAAGATTTCGTCGTACCAGTTGTTGGCCTTGCCCATCAGGGTGAACACCTTGGCCAGCGCCTGTTCGTCCGGCGTCAGCGAGGCGTGGTGCAGCTTGTTGTCCTGCTTGGTGTCGGCGTAGGAGGTCACCTGGCCCTTGGCTTCCACCACCCGGGGCAGCGAGGCAAGGTAGACCACGTTGCGTTGCGCCGCCTCGAAGAACGTGGCGACGAAGTCGTTCACCCGTTCCAGTTGCGCGCTGGACGAGTCTTCGAAATCCTTCAGCGAGGCCCGGCGGATTTCGATGGACACCACGGCGGAAACGCTGCCGATGGCGACGACGATGGACAACAGAAAGGCGATGATCAGTTTGGTGCGAATGGTCAGAGACATGGAGCCCCCCATGGCGACTGGATGTTTACGGTTGGCCCGCCGTTAACCCTTCCGTCGCGTGACGCGGGATTGCGAGGAGTGTGTGCCCGCTTGCGGCATCCGAATGGCTCCCCAGCCGCTCCCGAACGCCGCGCGGCCTTCATGCCCATATTCATGGATATTGGCAAGGGCTATGCACCTGTGCATATTATAAGTTTTGTAGGTGGCACTATAACGATAAAGAGTTGGGCTCGTGCGGCGGGCGTGTGGCGTTCTTGTTGCGGTGACGTGGTGCGTCAATGCGCGGCAGGGTTGCACGCCGCCCGGCGACGCTATATGGTCCGCCGCCAGAATGATGGAACATCGCCTCGCCGGAGGAAACAATGATAATCGGCACGCTGGATACTTGGATGCGCTATGACCTGGGTCCCGCCTGGCGGGCGGCTTTCGCCTTTCTGTCGAACCTTGCGACCGACGTGGCTTCCGGCCGCCATCCGGTGTCCTGCGCCGATGCGCCCGAGGGCAGCGTGTACGTGGAAGTGGGGCGCTACGACGCCAAGCCTGAAGGCAGCGGCCGACTGGAGGCCCACCGCAGGCATATTGACATCCAGTACGTTCTTTCGGGTATGGAATGGTTGGACTGGACGCCGCTGTCCGGCCTGGAGGCCCAAGGCCCCTATGCGGAAGACCGGGACGTTCGGTTCTTTTCCGTGACGGGGCGGCCCTGCACGCGCGTGCTGCTGCAACCCGGCGCCTTCGCCGCGTTGTTTCCGGAGGATGCGCACATGCCGGGCATAGCCGTTCCGGGCGCGGCCACCGCCATGGTCAAGGCCGTGGCCAAGGTGCGGGTGGATGCCCTTGCCGTGGCGGCCATCGGCGGGCGGGGCCTTGACTGGCAGGTCGGCTAGGAAGGTCCGAACGGGCACAGGGGCGAAGGGGCGGGAAGAACCGGAACAACGACGGCTGATGCGGTCAGGCCGGATGCGCGCGGGCAGTGCCCGCGCCGAGGGGGGGCGGACGTAGCGCTGACAGGGAGCGGATCGGGACAACAGGAGGTCTCATGGATATTTTCGATCAGGCCCAGGAACTGGAGCGGCTGGAACGCGAAGCCGCCTTGTCCCGTGCGCGGAGCGCCGCCGCACAGGGGGGCGAGGGGCCCGAATGGATCGACGGCGTTGCCTGCTGCCGCGAGTGCGGCGAACCCATCCCCCCAGCCCGGCTGGCCGCCGTGCCGGGCGTGGGATTGTGCAAGGCCTGTCAGGAAGAGATGGAAGCGGGCAGCTAGCCCGAATCCCGGTCATCCCCGAACGGTTCACCGAACGGCCCGCGATCTTCATGGTCGCGGGCCGTGTTGCGTTTCTGGGCCGGGGTGTGGACGCCGACGCGCGCGGGAGGGGGGCCGTTTGCTGTTTGGGCGGCGGAAATGCAAAGGGGCTCCCCGCGGGAGCCCCTTGTACGCTTGTGGTTCGCGGCGTGCCGACTAGTCGGCGATGCCCAGCAACTCCAGGATCAGGAAGCTGATGGAGGCCATGGTGGCTGCGGCGGGAATGGTGAGTATCCACGCCACCACCAGGTTGCCCGCGATGCCCCAGCGTACGGCGGACAGGCGCTTGGTGGCCCCCACGCCGAACACGCAGGCGGTGATGGTGTGGGTGGTGGAGATGGGTGCGCCCATCAGCGAGGCCCCGGTGATGACCACGGCGGCGGAGGTTTCTGCCGCGAAGCCGTGCACCGGTTCCAGTTTGAATATCTTGTGCCCCATGGTTTTCACGATCTTCCAGCCGCCAAGTGCGGTGCCCAGGGCCATGGCCATGGCGCACGACAGCTTGACCCACAGCGGCACGTGGATGGTGTCGATCTGGTGGAACAGGAACAGGGCCAGGGTGATGACGCCCATGGTTTTCTGCGCGTCATTGAGGCCGTGGCTGGTGGCCATGAACGCCGAGGAGACGATCTGCAGCTTCTCGAACGAGCGCGTCACCGTGCGCCGGTTGGTGCGCCAGAACAGCAGCATCAGCAGCATCATGCAGGCGTAGCTGACGGCAAAGCCCGCCAGGGGCGAGAGCACCAGCGGCAGCAGGATCTTCTTGACGATGGACATGGCGTTCAGGGTGCTGAACCCCGCGTGGGTGATGGCAGCCCCCATCAACCCCCCGATGAGCGCATGCGACGAGGAGGAAGGCAGGCCGTAGTACCAGGTGATCAGGTTCCAGACGATGGCCCCGATGAGCGCGGCCAGCACCAGGGTCTGGCTGCCCGTGACCATGTTGGTGTTCACGATGCCCTGGCCCAGGGTGTGCGCCACCTCTTCGCCCAGCATGGCCCCGAAAAGGTTCAGCACGGCGGCCATGGCCACGGCGGTGCGCGGGGAAAGCACCTTGGTGGAAACCACGGTGGCGATGGCGTTGGCGCAATCGTGCGCCCCATTGGTGAAGTCGAAGATCAGCGCGACGATGACGATGACGACGAGCAGCACCGGTATCTCAAGCATTCTTCAGCACCACTTCCTCGATGGCGTCCGCGAGATCGTCCAGGCGTTCCACGGCCAGCTCGATGCGGTCGTACACCTGGGTCCACTTCATGATGTCCACCACGGCGCGCATGTCGAGATTTTCCGTGTCGTGCAGTTCGGCAAGGCCGGTGCCCAGCAGCATCTCGCATTCGCCCTTGATGGCCTTCAGCTGCTTGACCTGTGAGGCAACGTCGGTCTTGTCCTTCAGGCAGCAGATCATCTCGCCGGTGACGGCGCACATCTCGCGCAGGTTGCGGACCATCTTGCGGGCAGGAAAGCGGATGTAGGTGAACCCGTACAGCCGCGCGCGGGTGGCGATGCCCTTGATGAGATTGATGGAGTCTTCCTGCGCCAGGTTCAGGCGGTAGATGTCTTCGCGGTCGATGGGGGTGATGAAGGTGAGCGAGAGCTGGCGCGAGATTTCGCGGCACAACTCGTCGGCCTCCACCTCGACCAGGTTCACGCGCTTGCAGGCGTCGTCAACCTTGCCGAAATCCTCCAGGATGCGGGTGAGCAAGTCGGCCGCCTCCACCAGCATGGCATTCTGGCGGCTTAGCAGTTCAAAGAAGCGGACGGTCTTGGGGAACAGGGTGAAGGCCATGCGGTGGCTCCGGTGTTGTCGTTTGGCGGTCGGCGGGGTGCCCGCCACGAAGGTGGTCACGGATGCTGTCGCGGATGGGGCCACGAGGGCGGCCCCGCCGGGTGAACGGATGCGCACCGTCGCCGTGCGCAAAAAAGGCCGGTCGGGACCGCGGGAATTCTACTCTTCCCCCTGCGTCCGGGCAACCGGCGATGTCATCATTTCGTCACGAAATAACGCGGCTTTGTTACGGAATGGTGACGACGGAGAAACTTGGAAGAAGTCCTTTTGTGACAGCATGTTGAGCGTCTAAACAGCGCGGGGTGGGCAGGGGCGCAGCCGCGGGGCGAGGGTATGTGACGATTCGTCGCGCTGTCTTTGCTGTCGCCACAGGCCCCGGCGCGAAAAAACGGGGCGGGAGTATCCCGCCCCGTTGTGGGCATTTCTTGTCAGGCGGCCGCTAACGCTGCATGGCGCGGTATTCGTCAATGGTGACCATGTGCAGGGCCTTCACCGGGCAGGCTTCCACGCAGGCGCCCTGGTCCTTGCCTTCCTTGGCGCGCCAGTCGGCGCACACGTCGCAGCGCACGGCCACCTCACGGCGGGACTGCGCGGGCTGGGCGGCGTCGGCCGCGCCTTCCTCGGGCAGGCCGATGAAGGACAGCTCGATGGCGCCGTAGGGGCAGGCCATGACGCACAGTTGGCAGGCGGCGCAGTACTGCTGGCGCATCACCACCACGCCGTCTTCCTGGACCAGCGCGTCGGTGGGGCACACGCGGGCGCAGGGGGCATCGGCGCACTGGCGGCACTGCACGGGCATCTTGACGCTGTCGGTCTTGATGACGTGCACGCGGGGCTGGAAGAGGTTACGCTTCTTCACCGCCTCCTTGATGGTCATGTTGTTGTGCGAGGCAATGCAGGCGAGTTCGCACTTCTTGCATGCCTTGCACTTGTCGGCCTCAGCGAAGACGACGTACCGCATGAGCGAATTGGTCATGGTGCTATCCTTCCGTGGTTTGCGCCGCTGCCGGAAGGTCGGTGGCATCCGGGCCGGGCACTTCTATGCTTGCGATGTACAGTTCCCTGCCGCCGGTCCAGTGCACGGCGTCGCCGCCGCATGAAGGGCAGGAGAATTTCCGCTTGCGGGTTTCCACATCGCCGCAGGTGGGGCAGTCGCCGCGCAGGGGCAGCAGTTGCACGTCCAGCGGCGCGCCCTCGGCGGGCGTCCCTTCGGCCAGCAGTTCGAAACAGGCGGTCAGGGTGCGCTCCTCGACGCACGCCAGAAGGCCCACGGCAAGGTTCACCCGGCTGATGCGGGGTGCGCCGTGGCGCGTCGCCTCTTCCGAGACGATGCGCAGGATGCCTTCGACGATGGACGATTCGTGCATGACCGCCTGTCTCCGTTATTCCGTATCGTGTCGCGTTGTTAACGTTCGGTGCACGAGATGCACGGGTCGATGGAGTTGACGATGAGCGGCACGTCCGAAACCTTGCAGTCGTGCATCATCACGCCCAGCGCGTCCCAGTTCATGTACGAAGGCACGCGCCACTTCAGGCGGTTGGGCACGTCGGTGCCGTCGGTGCGCAGGAAGTAGATCAGCTCGCCGCGCGGGGCCTCGCTGCGGGCCACGGCCTCGCCCGCCGGGATTTCCGGCAGCCGGGCCACCGTATCGCCGCCGGGCAGGTCGCGGGCGCACTGGCGCACCAGGCTGATGGATTCCAGGGCTTCTCGCAGGCGGATCATGGCGCGCGAATGCACGTCGCAGCCGGTTTCGGTGATCACGTCGAAGGCCAGGCGGGGGTAGGCGGCGTGGGGCACGTCCTTGCGGATGTCCACGGCAAGGCCGCTGCCGCGCGCCACGGGGCCGACAACGGCGTATTCCAGCGCCTTGTCCTGCGGCAGCATGCCCACGCCCACGGTACGGCCGCGCACCATGGGATCGTTGCGGTAGATGTTGTAGATTTCTTCCACGTGCTTCTGCACGCGGTCCAGGTTGCGGGTCAGGAAGGTGAGCAGATCGGCATCCACGTCGTACTTCACGCCGCCGATGCAGTTGGCGGCGAGGTCCATGCGGTTGCCGTACACCGTCTCCTTGATGTCCTGCATGATCTCGCGCACTTCCATCACGTGCATGAACAGCGACTTGAAGCCGATGATGTGCGCGAGAATGGCCACGTTGAACAGGTGCGAGGCGATGCGCTTGATTTCTTCGGCCATGGAGCGCAGGTAGCGGGCCCGCTCGGGCACCACGATGCCCGCCAGGTTTTCCACCGCCATGCAGTAGGTGAAGGGGTGGCTGTTGGAGCACAGCGAGCACACCCGCTCGGTGAGCACGATGTTCTGGAACAGGTTGCGCCGCAGGGCCAGCGCTTCCATGCCCCGGTGCACGTGCCCGGCGGTGATCTCGACATGCTTCACGGTTTCGCCTTCCACGCTCACGCGGAAGTACATGGGTTCTTCAAGGGCCACGTGCAGCGGCCCCACGGGCAGGGTGAAACCCGCGCGCGGGTCGGTGTTCACGTGGTCGTCTATGTGGGGAGTATGGACGGGGGCGCTCATGCCTGGGTCTCCTCGCTGGTGGCGGCGGTGACGGCGGTGGCAACGGTGGTGCCCTCGGGCAGATTCGCCGACATGATGCGCTCCCACAGGTCTTGCGTGGATGCGCCGTTCATCATGGTGGAGAGGGGGATCATCTGGCCCATGACGCCCGCGTCCAGCCGCTCGTCCAGGAACAGCCGCCTGGGGTTGGGGTGGCCGGTGACCGCGATGTCGTACATTTCCATGAACTCGCGTTCGTTCCAGTCGGCGTTGCGGAACCACGGGGTGATGGAGGGCACCTCGGGCCTGCCGGTCACGTCGCCGTTCTCATCCGCTTCGGGCATGACCAGCGGCGCGGTGACCGTGAAGGTCAGGCCGTCCAGGTCGAAGTGGTAGGCGATGGCGCGCTGCGGGTTGGCCGGATCGCGCTCGGGGTCGTAGGCGGTCATGGTGCACAGGCGCAGGCGGCAGCGGGCCATGGCCGGGGCCAGGGCGGCAAGGCGCGGGGCCTCGTCCAGCACCAGCCAGCCGTAGATGTTGCCGTGGGCGTCCTCGGTCCAGGATATCTCGGCGCCCGCAACGGCGGGCAGCCGCCCGTCGAGCAGCGCCTTAGCCTGCAGTTGCGCGGGGCGTGTCAGCATCGTTGTGTCCTCCGTCCTTCACCGCGTTGGGGGTGGCGGGGGTGGTTTCTTCGTTGGCGGCAGCGGCCTTGGCGGCCGGGCGGGAACCGTTGCCGTTGCCCGCGTCGGCCGGGGCGGCCTCGTCAGCGTGCGCGGTCAGCGCGGCGGCGCGGGTGGCGGCGGCCACTTGGCGGCACTTGGGGCACATGCGCAGCAGCGCCGGGAAGTCCAGGTCGTGGGCATGGTTGGCGTACACGCGGGTGGCCAGGTCCGGCGGCAGCATGCGGATGTGCGCGTCGCACCCGGTGCAGCGCAGGTAGGGCACGTAGTGGTGCTCTGCCCACTCGTACTTGCGTTCCTGCAGGTGCGCGTTGTGCCAGTCGTTGGTCATGGTGATGGCCCCGGTGGGGCAGTAGTGGCGGCACAGCCCGCACAGGGCGCAGGTGTTGTGCCACACCGTGAAGTCGTAGCCGCTGCGGTCTTCGCGCGGCTCGATGCGGATGGCCCCGCCCGCGCACACGTGGCGGCAGATGGCGCAGCCCACGCATTTCGCCGGGTCCATGGTCACCTTGCCGCGAAAGCGGCGGGGGGTATGCGTCTCGGCAAAGGGGAAGGGGTCGGTGGACGGCCCCTGGGCCACGTTGCGGGCGAGTATCTTCAGGAATCCCAGCATGGCTTACTCCTGCAATCCGAGGCGGGCCATCCACACGTCGCGGGCCTTGATCACGCCTTCGATGATGGCCTGCGGGCGCGGCGGGCAGCCGGGCACGTTGACGTCCACGGGGATGTAACGGTCGATGGGGCCCTCGATGGAATAGCCGTCGCGGAACACGCCGCCGCTCACCGGACAGATGCCCACGGCCACCGTGACCTTGGGTTCGGGAATCTCGTCCCACACGCGCAGCACCTTGTCCTTCACGCGGGCGGTCAGCGGCCCGGTGATGAGCACGATGTCGGCGTGGCGGGGGCTGCCGCAGTACTTGCAGCCCAAGCGTTCCACGTCGTAGCGGGGGATGCAGGCGGTGGTGGCCAGTTCCACGTCGCAGCCGTTGCACGAGCCCGCGTTGATCCGGTACAGCCACGGCGACCGCACGGAGAGCTTCTTCAGGAAGTTCATATCGTTTCCTCTCCGCCTACATGCCCCGCCATGCCAGCACCAGGCTCGCCAGTGCCAGCACCGAGGGGTACTTGAGGTAGAAGGTGAAGGCCTGGTCCACGCGGAAGCGCCCGGTGGCGGACTTGACCAGCGTCAGCGAAACGGCCATCAGCACCGCGCACTTCAGCACGAACCACGGAATGTTGGCGAGCATGCCGCCGGGAACCGTGCCCGGCAGGAACAGCGCCACGCCAAGGCCCAGCACCACCACGGTCTTGAGCGCCGAGGCGATGTGGAAGAAGGCCAGCGCGGGGCCGGAGTATTCCAGCAGGGGGCCTTCGATGATTTCCGTTTCGGCCTCGGGCACGTCGAAGGGCACGGTGCCCATGGTGCCGGGCAGGAACAGCAGATAGGCCAGCAGGGCCGGAATCATCACCGGGTCGAAGGCCAGCTGGCCGTTGGTCAGTTGATAGTTCACGATGTTGGCGAGCGAGAACTCGGCCCCGCCGCCGGTGGCCATGCCCACCTTCATGGCCACGGCCAGCATCACGGCCAGCAGCGGCATTTCGTAGGCGAACATCAGGGTCATCTCGCGCGAGAAGCCCATGGCCCCGAACGGCGAGCTGGAGGCGGAACCGCCGACCATCAGCGCGATGGCGGGCAGCGGCAGCAGGTAGAAGATCACCAGCAGGTCGCCCATGGCGGGCAGGCCGCCGCTGACGCCCGGCACGGGCAGCAGCGCGGCGCACACCGCCATGCCGGTCAGCCCCAGCAGCGGGGCCAGCAGGAAGGCGGCCCGGTTGGCCGAGGCGGGCATGACCGTTTCCTTGGTGAACAGCTTGGCGATATCCAGGTAGGGCTGGATCAGGGGCGGGCCGACGCGGCGCTGCAAGCGCGCCTCGATGCGCCGGTCAAGTCCCTTCAGGAACAGGCCCACCATCAGGGCGAACAGCCCGCCCGGGAACACCAGCAGGCCAAGCAGGCCAAGGCCGGTCTGGGTGAAGAGTTCGGTGGCGTAGGACATGGTCTACCTCCGCTTCAGGGCGGGCACGGCCGCCTGGGCCAGCTGCCGCAGCAGGGCCAGGGGTGCGCCGTAGATGTCCTGCGGGGCAAGGCGGGCCTCGTCGGCCTTCATGGCCACGCCGCAGGTGTGGATGTCTGTGGTGCGCACGGTGCCGATGAGCCGGTGCAGGAGGGTGCGCCCGCCGAAGAAGGCAACCGCCAGCAGCACGGCCAGGGCGGTGGCGTTGAACGCCCCCGCGCCGGAAGCCACGCCCCACGGCGCGACAGCCAGCCCGGCAAAGCCCAGTTCGCGGCCCATCATGTCGATGGCCAGCAGGGGCAGGCCGGGCAGCACGCCGGTGATGATGCACCCGGCGGCCAGGATGCCCATGGGCACCAGCATGATGCGCGGGGCTTCATGCACGTGGGCCAGTTCCGGCGAGGGGCGGCCCAGGAAGGCCGAGTGCAGGAACTTGGCGAAGTAGGCCAGGGTCAGCACGCTGCCCGCCAGCGAGAGCAGGGCCAGGGCCACTTCGCCCTCGGCCATCAGCGCGTGGTAGAGAATCCACTTGGAGGCGAAGCCGTTGGTGGGCGGCACGCCGACCACCGAAAGCGCCCCGATGGCGAACATGGTCAGGGTGACGGGCATGCGCTGCCCGATGCCGCCCAACTCGTCCAGCGAGTGCTTGTGGGTGCACAGGATGAGCGACCCGGCCACCAGGAACAGCAGGTCCTTGAACAGCACGTGGTTGACCAGGTGCAGCATGCCGCCAGCCATGCCCAGCGGCGTGCCCAGGGCCACGCCCACCACCATGTAGCCCAACTGGCTGACGGTGGAGTAGATGAGCACCAGCTTGAGGTCCGACTGCATCACGGCCAGCAGGGCGGCCATGACGATGGTGATGCCGCCCACCCAGGCGATGGCGTACATCACCTGCGGCTGGCCCCACTGCGCGGCCAGGCCGGTGAAGAAGCCCGCGCCTCCCAGCACGAAGAACAGCTTGGCGAGGCCGAACAGGGCGCTCTTCAGCAGCACCGACGAGATGTAGCCGGAAACCGGCGTGGGAGCCGTTGCCGGGTGCATCTGCACGTCGATGCGGAAGGGCAGCTGCGCCGCCTTCATGGTGAAGCCGATGGCCATCAGGGCCACGGCGGTGGCGGCCAGGGCCACCGGCATGGTCGGCAGGGCGGAACGCACCGCGCCGAAGCTGGGGTCGCCCGCCATGGAGGACAGCATGACCACCCCCAGGAACAGGAAGGCCGCGCCCAACACGTTGAAGAAGAAGTACTTGAAGCCCTCGCGCAGCGCGGCGGGGTTTTCTTCATGCACGATGACGAAGTACAGGCTCCACGAGCTCATGATCTCCCAGAAGGTGAAGAAGCCGAACAGGTCGTTGCTGGCGGCAACGCCCATCAGCCCGCCCACCATGAACAGGAAGAACGTGTAGAAGCGCCACTGGGTGTGGCTGTGCTCCATGTAGCCCACGGCGTAGAACATGTTCAGGCAGCCGATGACCGGCACGATGAGCGCGAAGGCGAAGGACAGGGAATCCAGCCCGCGCCCGAACGCCACCACCGCGATGGCCGCCACGGCCAGGATGATCGCGGTGGCCAGGCCCGCCGCCTTGCGGTCGTGCCGCAGCAGGAAGGGCACCACCGCGCCCAGCATGGGGATGAGCACGAAGGGATGCCAGGTAACGGCCAGCATGGGCAGGGCCTGGGCGTCCAGCTTGCCCGCGCCCGCCAGCATGTCGGCCACGGGGGTGACCAGCGACAGGCCCAGTTGCGGCAGCACGCCCAGCACCAGGCACAGCGCGGCCAGCACGCCGGTGGCCATGCGCATGGAGGCCGGGGCTTCCTGTACCATGGGGCCGGTGTAAGGCTGGAAGACCAGCGTGCGCACGATGCGCATGTAGTAGACGCACCCGGCAAGGCTGCCCAGCAGCAGCACGGCGGCCAGCGCCGGGTGACCGGCGGCCACCAGCGATTGCAGCATCAGATACTTGCCGACAAAGCCGTTGAACGGCGGCAGGCCCATGATGGAAATGAGGCCCACCACCATGCACCCGGCGGTGAACGGCATGACCCGGGCCATGCCCGCGAGGTCCGCCAGCTTCTTGCTGCCCGCGCGCAGGATGAGGCCCCCCGCGCAGAGGAACAGCAGGTTCTTCATGATGGCGTGGTTCAGCACGTGCAGCAGCGAGCCGGTGGTGGCCAGCCAGGTGCCGATGCCGATGACCATGAATATCTCGCCGACCTGTCCCATGGTCGAATAGGCCAGCAGGCGCTTCAGGTCGTCCTGCTTTAGGGCCATCAGTTCGCCGTAGAGCATGGTGGCCGTGCCGAGGACGGTGACCAGCAGGCCCATGGAGCTGAAGCCCCCGGCCGATTCCCCGGCCTTGAGCAGCACGGCGGAGCCGAACACCGCCAGCATCAGCCGCAGGGTGCCGTACACGCCGGTCTTGGTCAGGATGCCCGAGAGCGGGCCGGAAATGGACGAAGGGGCGGCGGGGTGCGCATCGGGCAGCCAGCCGTGGCCGGGCACAAGGCCCGCCTTGACCGCAAAGCCCACGAAGGCCAGCACCACCGCGCCCTTCACCACGGGGGCGGGCAGGGTGGCGGCAAGACCGGCCAGCGCCGCGAAGTCCAGCGTGCCCGCCTGGGCGGACAGCAGCATGAAGCCGGGCAGCATGGCGCAGGCCCCGGCCACGCACATCACGAAGTACTTCACGGCGGCGTGGAACGCCTTGTCCGTGGCTTCGTGGGCCACCAGGAAGTACGACGAGAAGGTCATCAGTTCCCAGAACACGTAGAAACCGCCGAAGTCGCGCGCAAGGGCCAGGCCCGAGAGCGAACCGCACATCAGCAGCAGGAAGAACCAGTAGCCACCCGCGCGGCGGTCGTGGTGGATGTAGCCCACCGAGTACACCGCCACCACCAGGCCGATGCCCGCGATGACCACGCCGAACAGGCGGGACAGGGGATCGATGGCGGTGTCGGTCCAGGTGAGCGCCAGCGAGGCGGCCACCAGGGCCACACCGGCCAGCGCGCGGGCGCGGCCGGAGACGAGGCCGATACACCACACGGCGAAGGCCCCCGCGTAGGGCAGCAGCGCCGCCGGGTGCCAGTGCGCGCCGAAGGCGGGCAGCGTGTCGGCCGCAACGCCGAGGGCGGCGGCCACCTGCGCGGTGACGGCGTGCCCGGCCAGGCCGAACGCGGCGATGAAGGCCGCAAAAAGCCCCGCCAGCACGTGGAACGTGGCGGACGGGGCATGGGGAACGTGGGCGGATTCGCGCCACTGGCCGGATTCAAGACAGATGGCCTGCACCGATAGCACGGTGGCTGCGGCCAGGGCCATGCCCGCGAAGGCCACGGCCACGGCGTAGCCCCAGTGCCCGGCGGCGAAGGCCGCGTGCAGGATGAAGGCCCGCCCGTCCGGCACGAGGAAGACGGAAAGTCCCATGCCCGCGAACATGGCGAACCCGAAGAACAGGCCGGTCAGGGGCAGGGCCGCGCGGATGCCGCGCAGGTCGTCCAGCGAGCCGGACCCCGCGGTGCGGGCCAGGCGCGCAAGGGTGAGCAGCGCAAGACACCGCGCCGCCATCTGATAGATGAGTTGGGTGGTCCCCCCGACCAGCCCGGCGGCTCCGCCGAGGCCAAGGCCGAGTAGCGTGAGGCCGATGTCGGAAAGGCACATCAGGCCCAGCATGGTGAAGGGGCGTCGGCGTGCCGCTAGGGCCGACACGGCGCCGCCGAGCAGCAGCAGTGCCCCCAGCATGGCCAGGAACGGCAGTTCGGCGACAGGCGGAGCGGTGGTCATGCGAGTCTCCGTCGTTGAGCGTGTATGATGCAAATTGGTTAACCAACCAATTCGTGAGCCCACCATATTTTGCCCGGCGACTTCTTTCAACCCCCATGATTGTGAACATGCGGTACAAAAGAGGCCCCGGCAGGGAAAAAAGCGTGTCCCTGCTCATGTTTGACCGCGCGACCAATTTTTTTCGCCGTTGGGAAAAAATTTTGAGAGTTGATCGGATCATCCTGCAAGTACAAAAGATTTGCCAAAAGAGTCGTCAGCCGATTGATCTAATCCGAAAAAGGTGGAAAGGCCTTTTGTGAAATGAGTGACGATCATAATTTGATTATGTGAGCAAACACTGCAGTGTATAATTGTACAATGCACTGGTGCGTCGTGTCATCCAGTGTGATGAGTGGCTGCGCCAACGGTGCGACATCATTGCCGTGAAGGGTGGCGTTGGGGCGCGCCTTCGCAAGCGCGGCGCGCGGTGCGGTGGAAAAGGGTCTGCCGCATCGTGCTGCGGGCTTGGTCGTGGGTCAGCGTCCGGCCAGCAACTTGAGTCCGGCGATGCCCGCCACGATGCACAGGATGCAGGCCAGGCGGGCTGCATTGGCGGGTTCGTCGAACAACGCGATGCCGAGCAGTGCGGTGCCCACCGTGCCCACGCCGGTCCACACCGCGTAGGCGGTGCCCAGCGGCAGGTGGCGCAGGGCCACGGCCAGAAGGTACAGGCTGACGGCCATGGCCGCGATGGTGAGCAGGGAGGGCAGCGGGCGGGTGAAGCCCTGGGCGTACTTGAGGCCCACGGCCCATCCCACTTCGAACAGGCCTGCGGCGAACAGGGCGAGCCATGCGCCAGACGTGCCGGATACGCCAGACAGGGTGGATGTGGCGGTGATGAACGGAGTGAACATGGGGGCTCCTGCTGCCGCGCGCGGCGGTCGTTGGCCAACAAAAAACCCGGCCGGGGCCGGGTATAAGGACAGCACGCCTCCTGACGGCGCAGTCCGTGTCATGCGACGCCCCGAGCATAGCCATACGAGAGGAAAAGGCAAGCCGCGGCGGCTTGCCGCCACGTGCATGGCGGGGTATTCTGCCTGACACTATCTACCATGCCCATGCGAAGGCAGGCGCATTGCGATGACATACTGGGGGCACAGGGCACGCAGGGGGGCGGTGGTGCTGCGCGGGATGGCCGTGTGCGCCGTGCTGGCGTTGGCCTGTACACTGGCTTGCGGCGTGCCCGGCGCGCGGGCCGCTCAGGGGGCCGACGGTTCGGTCCGGCAGGCCATGGCGCCTGCTCGGGATGCCGTCAGCCAAGATGCCGCCAGCCAGAGCGCCGCCCGTAAGGCTGCCGCCGACGAAGCGGAAGCACCGGCAGCCGGGCCTGCGGCCAGCGCCCCTGCCGGGCCGGAACTGCGCATCGGCTTCAGCACTTCCTCGCTGCCGTACGTGGACATGGTCAACAAGAGCGGGCTGGAGCCCCGCCTGGTGGCTGCCGCCCTGGGCCGTTCGGGCTACCGTGTCGTGCCGGTGTTCCTGCCGCATGCCCGCGCCCTGGAACTGGTGCGCAAGGGCACGCTGGACGGTTGCGGCCCCGTGGGGCGCCATACCGATGTGGCCGGGCTGGCCCTGGGAGACATGTACCTGCAATACCGCAACGTGGCGGTCTCTCTGGAGGCAGCCGGGCTGGAGATCAACGCGCTGGCCGATCTGCGGGCCCTGCCGGTAACGGCCTTTCATAATGCGCGGGTATTCATGGGGCCGGACTTCGCGGCCATGGCCGACGCCAACCCCCGCTACGAGGAACAGGTGGACCAGCGGGCCCAGGTGGAGGCGTTCTTTCACCGGCGCGACCGGGTCATCGTGCTGGACGAACGCATCTTTGCCTTTCATCGCACCAGGTTGGCCGCCAGGGGCGTGGATGAGCCGGTGCGCATCCATCGCATCTTTCCGGCGCAAGACCGCTTTTTCGTGTTCCGCGACCCGACCGTGCGCGATGCCTTTGACGCGGGGTTGCGGCAGTTGCAGGAGAGCGGGGAGTACCGGCGCATGGTGCGCTAAGGGGTGTTTTGGGCGTCATCGTCGTCAACCATTACGGGCAGGAGCGCCATGCACTACGACATCGTCTTCCATTTCGACAACGGCCCGGCGGAACTGAACATCGCCATCAGCAACGTGCGTAACTATCAAAAAGCACTGGATGGCGTGTCCTTCACCAGCGTGCTGCTGGTCAACGGCCCCGGCATCCGGCTCATGGGCGCGGATGACCCGGACTTCGCGGAGCCGCTGCGCGAACTGCGCGGGCTGGGGCTGGACATTCGCGTCTGCGCCAACGCCATGCGCCACTTCGGGCTGGACACGGCATGGCTGAATCCGGCCTGCACCGTGGTGCCCGCGGGTATCGTGGAACTGGTGGACCTGCAGCGCAAGGGGTTTGCCTACGTGAAGCCGTAGGGGCTGTTTCGGGGGATTTTTTGGCGCAGGACGCAAAGGATAGGTGCAATGACCACGACGGGACAGGATTCCGGTGGCCTTCCGGCCTCGGGCAGGCTGATTGACAGCCATCCCCTGCTGGCCCGGCTGACCGGGCAGGTGGTGTGGAACCTGGCGGAAGAGGCGGGCGCGGACGACGAGGAATGCGGCCTGTTCATGGACCACTACGCGGCATGGCGCGGGGCCGCGCTGGCCGTGCTGGAACGGTTGCGCGACGAGCCGGGCGGCGGTCTGCGCCTGGTGGTGGACGACGAGGACCGGGCCGGTGCTTGTCCGGAATGCGTGGCCCTGCACGGCATGGTGCTTTCGGGCACCCAGCCGGATATTGCGGCGTGGCTGCCGCCGTTCTCCATCGGCTGTCACTGCCACGCCGAATACGTGGAACCGGCGGAGATGGCCGGGGCCGGTCCGCATCCGCCCCCGCCGGGGCTGCGGCCCCCCGCGCACCGGCTGTGCTGCCCGCGCCGTCCTTTGTCGCTGCTGCTGGCCCAGTTGGCGCAGTCGCAGGGGCGCGAGGGGTAGTGTTCCGCAACGCGGTGTCGCATTTTGGTCATGCAAGCGAAAAGGGCTTGCCGATGTTCTCGGCAAGCCCGTTTTTGGCTGGTGGAGACGATGAGGATTGAACTCACGACCTCAGCATTGCGAACGCTGCGCTCTCCCAGTTGAGCTACGTCCCCAGTCAGGAGAAGGCTGTATATACCTGTTGCCGCCCGACTGCAAGAGGCCGGGACGGAAAAATTTGGCGACGCGGGCGGGCGGTGCGGGCGTCCGGCGGCCCCGCCCGCCAGGGCATGGGCGGGCCGGGACAGGACTGGCCGCTACTCCAGCCCCAGCGCCGCACACAGGGCGCGCACCCGGTGGCGATAGGTGTGCCCGGACAGGATGTGCGCCCGCCACGCGGCAGCAAGGTCGCCGCGCAGGGTCGGGTCGCGCTCCAGCCGGTCCAGCAGCGCGCCCAGGCTTGGCGCATCGTCCGTTTTCGGCGGGGACGTCGTGTTCTCGCCGCCGCTGCGGGCGGGGGAAAAGGCGATCTCGCGGCGAAGTTCCGGGGGAAAAATGTCGAGGCCCGGCGTGTCGTCGGTGATGCAGAAGCCCCCGGCCGCCCAGACGTCGAAGTGGCGCTGGGTGAGTCCGGCAGGCAGCAGCAGGCTGGTGACGTTCAGCGACCAGCGGGCCGCGCGGTACACGGCGGGCAGGGTGGCATAGTAGTCCACGGGGGGGCGAACCTCCGCGCCCGGCGGCAACAGCGGCCGCCAGCCGTCGTCGCCGAACACGGTCAGCCCGCGCGGGGCGGCGGCGTTCAGGCAGCGCACCCGCCGGGCCAGGGCACATTCCTCAGCCCCCAGGCCCGCCGCGCGCACCGCGTTGCCGGGCCACAGCCTGTCGATGCCCAGGCGCGCCGTCCACCAGTGGAAATCGGGCCGGGGACCGGGCGCGGCGAGCAGCCCGCGCGCCTCGTCCAGCAGGGCCGGGGCAATCCGTTGCCCGGCGAAGAAGCCCCCCTTGCCGGGGAAGGCCGAACGCCCCACGAACACCACGGGCTTCAGGTCGAGGGTGGCGGACTGGCTTGCCGTTGAGGACAGGGCCGACCCGGCCGCACCGTCTTTTCCGGGCCGCCCGGATGCTGGCAGGTCCCCCTCGTGCGGTTCCGGCCCGAAAAACTCCGGTCCGGTGGCCAGCGGCAAATGCATTACCTGTTGTGCCCCGTGGGCGTGCAGCAGGGGGATGAACGAGGCGTCGGTGACGCACAGCAGCGCCGCGCGCCACCACGGCCCGCGCAGGGCCGAGAGCAGGTGGAAGGGATTGTCCACGCACCACACGGCCACGGGAACGCCGCAGGCACGCAGCAGGTGGAAGCGTTCGCCCCAGGCGTCCAGCCCTTGCAGATTGACGCTCAGGAACAGGGCCGGGCGCTGGTCGGCCAGCAGGTGGGACAGGTCGGCCTGCAGGGTGTCCGGGTTCACCCGGCGCGGGGTCAGCCCTTCGGCGGCAAGGGCAGCTTCAAGCTCCGGCAGCAGCAGCGAACCTTCCGTGCCCGGCAGCAGCACGGTGCGGTGGGGGGGAGAAGACGGTTCCGCGTGGGCCATCGTGTCTTCTGGTCGCAGCGCCAGCGTCGGGGCCATGCGCACGGCCCGCGCCGCGCCCAGCAGCGGTCCCCAGAAGGTGGGGAACAGCCGTTCCGCCTCGCGGTAGACCACCACCAGCGCACGGGCCAGACGAGGCGGGGAAAAATCGTCGGGCGCGGCTTGCGTCCATCCGGCAGGGATGCCAGCGCGCCACGTGCCGGACGATGCCGCATCAATATAATGGAAGAACGCCGGGCACTCCACAAAGCGCACGGGAAGGTCGGTGCGCCCCCCGGTGGGGACAGCCCCCGGGCGCAGCCCCGCCAGCGCGGCAGACACCGCGCGGCGCGTCGTGACCGGGTTGGGCCCCACGCCCAGCACCACCACTTCGGCGGGGGCGTCGCCATCCCGTCCGCGCGGAGGCAGCACGTCGAAGGTGCCCGGCAGCATACCGTCCGCCGCAACGCCGTCCGGCGCAACATCGTCCGGCAGGGTGCGGAGCTGGCCCAACTCGTTGGGGATGCGCAGGCGGGGGGGGCGTGTCATGTGGGTCCTTGGCGGGCGAAGGGCTTTCGGGTACAAGCGGCCACGGGTGACCACATGAAGACATATCGCGACCACTACTTTCTGAAGGCCAAGCAGGAGAACTATCCCGCGCGGTCCATCTACAAGCTGAAGGAAATCGACAACCGCTTCAAGCTGTTCCGGCCGGGCATGAAGGTGCTCGACCTTGGCGCGGCCCCCGGCTCGTGGTCGCTTGGCGCGGCCGAGCGCGTGGGCCCCAAGGGGCGGGTGCTGGCCTGCGACCTGCAAGCCACCGATACCCAGTTTCCGCCCAATGTCACCTTCATGCAAGAGGACGTGTTCAACCGTTCCGAGGCCTTTGAAGATGCGCTGGCCGCCATGGGGCCGTTCCATGTGGTGATCAGCGACATGGCCCCCCGCACCACGGGCACCAGGTTCACGGACCAGGCCCGCTCGCTGGAATTGTGCGTCGAGGCCCTTGCGGTGGCGGACCATTGCCTGATAAAGGGCGGCAGTTTCGTGGTCAAGATTTTCATGGGGCCGGACGTCAAACCGTTGGTGGACGCGCTGCGGGCCCGCTTCGAGACCATGAAGACCTTCAAGCCCAAAAGTTCGCGGGCCGAAAGCAAGGAAACATTCTACGTCTGCCTCGGGTACCGGGGCGACGGACAGCAGGACTGACGCACGCCACCGATGACGCGCGGGCAGGCATGCCGCCCGCCGCGTGACGCGTCGTGGCGTTTCCGCACACATCCCTTTCGCAGTCATTTCTTCCAGGAGGACGCATGGCCGGACATAGCAAATGGGCCAACATCCAGCACCGCAAGGGCCGTCAGGACGCCAAGCGCGGCAAGCTGTTCACCAAGGCCGCCAAGGAAATCATCATCGCCGCCAAGGGCGGTGGCGACCCGGCCAGCAACGCCCGCCTGCGCGCCGCCATCGCGGCCGCCAAGGCAGTTAACCTGCCCAAGGACAAGATCGACAACGCCATCAAGAAGGGCACCGGCGAACTGGCTGGCGGCGACATCATCGAAATTTCGTACGAGGGCTACGGCCCCGGCGGCGTGGCCCTGATCGTGGAAGCGGCCACCGACAACCGCAACCGCACCGTGGCCGAAGTGCGCCACATTCTTTCCAAGCACGGCGGCTCCATGGGCGAGGCCGGGTGCGTGGGCTGGATGTTCGAGCGCAAGGGCGTGATCACCCTGGACGGCGGCAAGTACACCGAGGATCAGGTGATGGAAGCCGCGCTGGAAGCGGGCGCCGACGACGTGCGCGACGAGGGCGGCACCTGGGAAATCCACACCGCCGTGTCCGACTTCGCCGCCGTGCGCGATGCGCTGGAAGCCGCGGGCATGGAGATGGACTCCGCCGAACTGTCCATGATCCCCCAGAACACGGTGGAAGTGGACGCGGAAACCGGCCGCAAGCTGATGCGCCTGGTGGACGCCCTGGAAGACAACGACGACGTGCAGAACGTGCACGCCAACTTCGACCTGCCCGACGAAGTGCTGGCCGAACTGGAATAGCCCCCGAGAGTCATGCCCCGGAGCCCGCCACGCGCGGGCTCCGGCGTTTCCGCCCTCTTCGTACCCCTTCGTGGGGACGGCGCACGGTGCGGGCGAGCGGGCCGCCCCGCGCCCGCACTGCGGAAACGCAAGGTTCCGCGTCTGCCTCGTTCCTTCAAGCACCTACCCGGCTTCCGCCCGGAGACGCCGCATGCCCCCCCGCAAGACCGCCCCGCCCGTCCAGTTCGCCCCGCCCGAGGTGGTTCCTTCCGCTCCCTCCGGAGCGGGGAACGGCGTCACCGTCATCGGCATCGACCCCGGTTCGCAGTGCACCGGCTGGGGGGTGGTGCGCGAGGCGTCCGGCGTGCTGACCCTGGTGGACTGCGGGGCCATCCGTCCCAAGGGCGACGTTTTCGCCGCCCGGCTGGGCCATCTGTTCCGCGAACTGCATGCCCTGGTGGGCCGGTACGCACCGGACGAGGCCGCCATAGAGAACGTGCACGCCGCCCGCAACGTGGCCACCGCCCTCAAGCTGGGGCAGGCGCGCGGGGTGGCCGTGGCCGCCTGCGCCGCCCACGGGGTGCTGGTGGCCGACTACCAGCCCTCGGAAATCAAGAAGGCCCTGGTGGGCACTGGCGGGGCGGACAAGGAGCAGGTGAGCTTCATGGTGGCCCGCGTGCTGGGCGCCAAGGGCGGCTGGGGGCTGGACACGGGCGACGCGCTGGCGGCGGCCGTGTGCCACCTTAACGCCCGCCGCCTGGCCCGTCTGGCCCGCGCCTGACACGACAGAGGGTGGACGGATCGGGCCATGTCGCCCGAGCCGCCGACAGCGGCGGCAGCCTTCATGAAGAAAAGCATCGGCCGTCCGGCATCACCGGGCGGCCGATGTTTTTGCGGCTGTCTGCTGCGGAAACCGGGGACAGCGGGCAGCGCCTCAGGCCGGGCCCGGCGTGCCGGAATCCCCGCCATTCCCGGTCATGCGGCACTCCGCGTTGTCCGTCGCGCCGGGGGCCATGCCCTCCGGCACGTCGGATGCCCGCGTAATGCGGTTGCGGCCGCAGTGCTTGGCCATGTACAGCGCGGCGTCGGCCTTGCGCATCCAGCGGTCCGGCTCGATGTCGGGCCGGGCCTCGGCGACGCCCGCGCTGACCGTCATGGGAATGGGCTCGCCCTCATGGTTCAGGGGCGTTTCCTCCACCTTGCGGCGCACCCGTTCCAGCAGGGCCACGGCGTCGTGTTCGGTTGTGTCGGGCAGCAGCAGGGCGAATTCCTCGCCGCCCACGCGGGCGAACAGGTCGGGCTCGCGCAGCTGGCGGCGGATGATGTCCGTCACGTGGGCCAGCATGGTGTCGCCCACGCCGTGCCCGTAGCGGTCGTTGACGGCCTTGAAGTGGTCCAGATCCAGCATGGCCAGGGCCAGGGGATGCCCGCTGCGCGCGCTGCGGGCCAGCTCCGCGTTCATGGCCTCGTCCAGCCGCCGCCGGTTGAAGCAGCCGGTCAGGTGGTCGCGTTCCGCTATGCGGCGCAACTCCTCGTTCAGGCGGGTGAGGGCCTCGTTGTTGTCCGCGATGAGGCGCAGCTGAGCCCGGTTGTGCAGGGTATGCACGAGGGCGGCAAGCAGGGCGCCCAAGGTGGCCAGCCCACTCAACGCGGCGAAGTGAAAGCGCACCCGCCGCCGGTCGTCCAGGGTCAGGGCCTCGCCCACATCCTCGGCCACGTGCAGCGAAAGGCCGTCCTGGGGACGGTGGACCACGCCCCGGAGCGCGGGCCGCGTGGTGTCGCCGACGAGCATCAGCCCGTGACCGTCCGGCACGCCCGGCGCCACGAAGGGGCGCAGCGAGAGTTCGGGAAACGCCTCGCGCTTGTAGCGCAGTATGCGCGCCGACACAGGCATGTCGCGCACCGGGGCGTCGGGCAGGGCATGGAAGATGTGCGCCTTGTCGTTGGTCAGCACCACCACGCCCTGCTCGTCGGTGACGAAGGCGGCATCCAGGCGCAGCCGACGGGAAAGGGTGGGCAGGTCGGTCTTCACAGCAACCACGCCCAGCACCGCGCCATACTGGCGCACCGGCGAGGCGAAGAAGAACCCCGGCACGCTGGAGACGCGGCCCACGGCGAACTGGCTGCCCCGTTCACCGGCCATGGCGGCGGTGAAGTAGGTGCGGTCGGCGTAGTTGGTGCCGATCAGGCTCTCTGGCGTGTCGTGGTTGCTGGCGGCGATGCAGGTGCCGGTGTGGTCCATCACCCAGGCGAATTGCAGCCCCATGGTTTCGGCGAAGGTCTTCAGGAAGGCGTTCAGGGGCCCGCGCCGGGCGGCGGGGGTATGGGCGGGCGTGGTTGGGGCCGCCTCCGGCCGGGGAACCACTTCTTCGCGAATCCGTTCGTCATGGGCCAGCAGATCGGGCAGTTTGTGCAGGCTGGTGAAGGCCAACTCGAATTCGTCGTTCATGGCGCGCTGGCGCAAGGCCAGACGCTTGTGCGCCTCGGCCAGCAGGTCGTTCAGGGCGTGGGCCGCCCACATGTCCGCGTACCTGTCCGCCGTGTAGAGCACGGGCGCCAGCAGCATCAACAGCATGGCCAGCAGCAGGCGGACGGGCGTGCGTTCCGCGTGGTGGCGGAACAGCGCGAGCGGGGATGATGGCAAGGGCATGGACCGGGCTCCGGGGCGTTATTTTGCCTGCTGCGGCGTTCCGGGGATGTTACGGGATTTTCGGCCGTGTACCAAGGGCGTTATCCGGGAAAAGGGAAACTTTTCCGGCGTGCGCATGGCGCGGACCCTGCAGGCCGGGTG
The DNA here is from genome assembly GCF_003402415.2 of Nitratidesulfovibrio sp. HK-II. Lineage (NCBI taxonomy): Bacteria > Pseudomonadati > Thermodesulfobacteriota > Desulfovibrionia > Desulfovibrionales > Desulfovibrionaceae > Nitratidesulfovibrio > Nitratidesulfovibrio sp. HK-II. The sequence goes on along the minus strand of NZ_AP036014.1, from coordinate 2,494,145 downwards.
TGCGCGTCCTTCTTCCGGCCCGGTCGCTTTTTGTGTAGGGTGCGCGCGAGAGGTGGAACGATGATCGCGTATGTCGAGGGCCGCGTTGCCGAAATCTCCGGCAACGCCTGCGTGGTGGTGACGGAAGGGGGCGTGGGGTACGAGGTGCACCTGCCCGCGCACACCCTGGCGCGCCTGCCGGAGCGGGGCGGGCAGGTGGCCTTTCACGTGCGGACGGAAGTGCGAGAGGACGCCCTGGAGCTGTTCGGCTTTTCCACTTGGGACGAGCGGCAGACCTTCATGGTGCTCACCACCATCAGCAAGGTGGGGGCGCGAACGGCGCTGGCCATCCTTTCGCAGTTCCGCCCCGACGACCTGCGCCGCCTGGTGGTGGACGACGACGTGCTGGCCCTGACGCGGGTGTCCGGCATCGGCAAGAAGACCGCGCAGCACATCTTTCTGGAATTGAAGTACAAACTGAAAGTCGAGGATCTGCCCGCAGGCCTGGCGCTGGCGGGCGGGGCCGCGCCGGGCGGGGTGTTCCGCGACGCGCTGGCCGGGCTTGGCAACCTGGGCTACCTGGAGGACGAGGCCGCGCCGGTGCTGAAGGAAGCGCTGAAGGCCGAGCCGGACCTTGACGTGGCCGGGGCGCTGCGCGCGGCTCTGAAAGCCCTGGCGAGGGGGCGCTGATGACGGCGGAGGCCAGGAAGCCCGGCGAGGAATGCGCCAGCATCTGCATGGACGACACGGTGCGGCCGCGCAGCCTCGACGACTTCATCGGGCAGGACGATCTGCGGGCCAACCTCAAGGTGTACGTGGCGGCGGCGCGCGAACGCGGCCAGGCCATGGACCACCTGCTGTTCTACGGCAACCCCGGCCTTGGCAAGACCACCCTGGCCCAGATCATCGCGGCGGAACTGGGGGTGAACCTGGTGTCCACCTCCGGCCCGGTGCTGGAGCGCAGCGGCGACCTTGCCGCCATCCTGACCAACCTCGGGCGGCACGACATATTGTTCGTGGACGAAATCCACCGCATGCCCGTGGCCGTCGAGGAAGTGCTGTACCCCGCGCTGGAGGATTTCAAGCTCGATCTGGTCATCGGCCAGGGGCCGGGGGCGCGCACGGTGAAGATCGACCTCGAGCCGTTCACCCTGGTGGGGGCCACCACGCGCATCGGCCTGTTGTCGTCGCCCCTGCGCGACCGCTTCGGCATCATCAGCCGCCTGGAATTCTACAGCCCGGACGACCTGGCCCGCATCGTGGCGCGCACGGCGCGCATCCTGGGGGCCAGGCTGACCCCGCAGGGAGCGGTGGAGATAGGCCGCCGCTCGCGCGGCACCCCGCGCATCGCCAACCGCCTGCTGCGCCGGGTGCGCGACTTCGCCGCCGTGCATGGCGACGGCACCATCACCCCGGAGCAGGCATCCGCCGCGCTGGGGCGCATGGACGTGGACGAGAGCGGCCTCGACCAGATGGACCGCAAGCTGCTGTCCGTGCTCATCGAGCACTTCGGCGGCGGGCCGGTGGGGGTGAAGACCCTGGCCGTGGCCTGTTCCGAAGAGGTGCGCACCATCGAGGACATCTACGAACCGTACCTGATTCAGTGCGGCTTTCTGAAGCGCACCCCGCGCGGCAGGGTGGCCACGGCCAAGGCCTACCGGCATCTCAACCTGCTGGCCTGACCCCGGCCCTGCCGGGAGCCAGCCAGGTCTTTGCCGCCCCTGCAGGCTCCTTGCCTGCCCCTTGTCTGGCGTGTCGCCAGACGCGAACCGCAACCGCAACCATCACCCGGCCGCATGGCCGAAGACGGAACCTCCATGCCCAAGACGACGCTGCGGGTCGAACTGCTGACCCATACCCCCGAACCGCTCTCGCTCATCTATGCCGCCTTTCGCCAGTGCTATCATTCCGGGTTCGTGGCCGACATGTGGCCGCGCCTGCTGTCCGGCGAGATCGCGCGCGAGAAGCAGGCCCAGTTCGTGGCCTCGGTGATGGAGTCGGGGCATGCCAGCCCGGTGGAGCACGTCAGCTTCACCTTCGCGGCGGAAGGGGTGTCCCGCGCGCTGACCCACCAGTTGGTGCGCCACCGCATCGCCTCGTACTCGCAGCAGAGCCAGCGCTACGTGGACGGCAGCAACTTCGACTACGTGCTGCCCCCGGCCATCGCCCGCAACCCGCAGGCCCTGGCCCGCTTCGAGCAGTGCATGGCCGAAATCGGCGATGCCTACCGCGACATCAAGGCCCTGCTGGAAGCCGACGGCCGGGCCGGGGCGAAGTCCAACGAGGATGCCCGCTTCGTGCTGCCCCAGGCGGCGGAGACGCGCATCGTGCTGACCATGAACTGCCGCAGCCTGCTGAACTTCTTCGAACACCGCTGCTGCATGCGCGCCCAGTGGGAGATACGGGCCATGGCCGACGCCATGCTGGCCCTGTGCCGGGGCGTGCTGCCGGAACTGTTCGCCGTGGCCGGGGCCAAGTGCGAGCGGCTGGGCTACTGCCCAGAAGGCGAACGGTTCACCTGCGGCCGGTATCCCCTGCGCCAGCCCGGCTGATCGTGCGCAAGCGCACGAAGCGGCATGACGTCGCCGCGCTTGCCCGTGCCGTTTCTTCGTGTTGGGCGGAATCGCACCGTGTCGGCGCGCCTTGCGCCAACATCAGGAAAATTCGGGAAAATCCAGGGCAGGGCGTTGGGCCCGAAGCAAGGTTGTTTCCCGCCGCACCGCCGGGCATATGCCATGTTTCTTGGCGGCGGCGTGGCGTTGTGCGTGCCTGCGAGGTTACACGGGGCACTTTTGGCCCTGTTTTGTTTCACGCGGGGAGTGACATGGTGAAAAAAAATTGATGCACGGGCAATTTTTGGACGAAAATCAAAAAAGTGCCTGTGGAAAAGTTTTTTGATTGATGTGAAAAACTATGGCCTCCGGCTGTGGAAAGTCTTGCCAGCCAAGGTATCCCGAAAAGGGCGGAATGACGCCATCGAAAGGTTAGATTCTGTGATTACAGCGTATTGCGCCAGAAGAAGTCTTGGGAAACAGGGCACGGGTTCCGTATGACGACAGGCGCTTTTTCTCCGTTGCAACCCGGCCCTGAACTCCGTAAACCAAGCACCATGATTTCAATTTGGGGCCAAATTCAGAATATTCTAGAAAAGAGTCTCAACCCGGGGCTCTTCAAGGTCTGGATCTCGCCGCTGGCGGCGGAGGTCCGGGACGACGTGCTGCGCCTGGTGGCTCCCAACGAATTCGTTGCGGCCTGGGTCCGCGACAGGCTGCTGGATGACATCGTGCAGGCGGCCACCGCCGTGCTCGGCAGCGCGCCCACCGTGGTGGTGGACGCAGCGGCGCCGGGCTCCGCGCCACGCCCGTTGCGCACGGGCAGGCCGGATGCGCCCGTAGCGGACGCCGTGGCCGATGCCCCCGCGCACGAAGCAGCACCGCTCGCCGCTCCCGCCGTGCATGTCGCCCACGCCGCGCAGTCCGTGACCGCGCGCACCGCGTCCGGCGTTGCCCATCCCTCGCAGTTGGGCCTGCCGCTGGACATGCCCGCCTCCACCCGCGCCCTGAACTGGCGCTTCTCGTTCGACTCGTTCGTGGTGGGGCCCAACAACGAACTGGCCTACGCGGCCTCGCGCGGCATCAGCCGCGAGAGCCTTTCGGCCGACACGCTGTTCCTCAGTTCCGGGCCGGGCCTTGGCAAGACGCACCTGATGCAGGCCGTGGGCCATGCCCTGTGCGGCGTCAGCAACCGCGCCGCGCCGCGCGTGGAGTACCTGACGGCGGAGGAATTCGCCACCCGGCTCATCGCCGCACTGAAGGCGCGCGAGGTGGACCGCTTCAAGGCCCGCTACCGCGACGTGGACGTGCTGCTGCTGGAAGACGTGCATTTCCTGCAGGGCAAAGAGCGCATGCAGGACGAGGTGCTGGCCACGGTGAAGGCCCTGAAGTCGCGCGGCAGCCGCGTGGTGCTTTCCAGCTCCTTTGCCCCGCGCGACCTCAAGAACCTGGACACCCAGCTGGTGTCCAGGTTCTGCTCCGGCTTTCTCGCCCACATCGACAAGCCCGGCTTCGAAACGCGCCGCCGCATCCTGTGCGAGAAGGCGCGCCTGCACCAGGTGATGCTGCCCGACAACGTTACCGACCTTCTGGCCGACCGCATCCGCTCGGACGTGCGCCAGATCGAAAGCTGCCTGCACAACCTGGTGCTGAAGGCCAAGCTGCTGAACCGGCAGATTTCCATGGAGATGGCCTGGGAAGTGCTTGGCCACTACGCCCAGCAGGAAGTGGTCATGGACTTCGAGGGCATCGTGCGCAAGGTGTGCGAAGGCTTCGGCATTTCGCCGCAGCAGCTCAATTCGCGCAGCCGCAAGCGCGAATACGTGGTTGCCCGCAACTCCGTGTTCTACCTTGCCCGCAAGCACACCGAACTTTCGCTGAAGGAGATCGGCGACCGCTTCAGCCGCCGCCATTCCACGGTGCTGAAGGGCATCACCTCCATTGAGCGCGAGATGAGCCGCGAAACGCCCTTGGGCCGCCAGGTGTCCAACACCCTGTCGCTCATCGAGCGCAACGGCCGAATTACCTACCCCTGACCATGGGGGGGCCGCCGCGCATGCGGTCGGCAGGGCGCATGCCATCACGGCGGCGCGGGCCTCCCCGGTCCGCGCCGCCTTTTTCGCGCCCCCGAGCGGCCCCCCCGAACAGCCCCGCGAGCAGGCAGACCAACGGACGCGGCGCTCGGATGCCTTCGGCCTCACAGGCTTTTCATTTACGGCACGCTGGGGTATCGCAATGCTTCCCCCAGCGATGGAGAGCGCCACTGCACGATGCGGGGGCGCTGTAGCACAACAGGAGGACCGGACGATGCAGCAACCGCCCTACAAGGAAATCGCGCCACGCCTGGCCGGGCTGCGCGACGCCTGTGGCTTCTCGCAGCAGGAACTGGCGGACAAGGTGGGTGTCACCGCCGCCGAGATCGCCCGCTTCGAAAGCGGCGAGGTGGAGATTCCGGTGAGCTTTCTCACCGACGTGGCCCGCGAGTGCGGGGTGGACCTGACGGCCCTCATTTCCGGCGGCGACGCCCACCTGCACGGGTACAGCCTGGTGCGCAAGGGCGAGGGCCTTTCGGTGCAGCGCCGCAAGGACTACGACTACTGGAACCTGGCCTCGCGCTTCACCAGCCGGCGCATGGAGCCCTTTCTGGTGCGCGTGCCGGCCAAGGAAGAAAAGGACCTGGTGTTCAACTACCATCGCGGCCAGGAATTCATCTACATCCTGGAAGGCCGCCTGGAGATATGGCTGAACGACGCGCGCCACGTGCTGGCCGCGGGCGACAGTCTGTACTTCAGTTCGCGCATCCCCCACGCCCTGCGCGGCCTTGACGGCGCGGACGCGGTGTTTCTGGACGTGATTAGCTAGGGCTTGTTTTCCGGCAGGAAAACAAGCCCTTCGGGCCAAACCCGCTGTCACGCCGCAGGAAACGCCCCCCCCGCCAAAATGGGGCGCGCCGTACACGCCATCAGTCAACAAGCCCGCAAGGGATCGCTTCGCAGGGATGTACCCATGACCTACACGACCAAATTCACCGCCAGGGATTACAAGGAATTCTGCGCCAGATTCAGCAACGACGCCCCGGACACCTTCAACTTCGCGTTCGACGTGCTGGACCGCATCGCGGCGGCCGACCCCGAGCGGTTGTGCGTCGCCCACGTGGACGATGCGGGCGTGCGGCGCGACTACACCTTCGCGTGGATGGCCGAGGCCTCGGCCAAGCTGGCCAACGCGCTGCGCCTGCAGGGCATCCGCAAGGGCGACCGGGTGATGCTGGTGCTGTACCGGCGCATCGAGTTCTGGGTGTCCATGCTGGCCCTGCACCGACTGGGCGCGGTAGCCATCCCCGCCCCCGCGCAGCTCACCCCCAAGGACATCGTGTTCCGCGTGGAGCGCGCCAAGACCAAGTGTGTCATCGTCGACCATTCCATCACCGACCGCGTGGAGGCCGCCCGGCCCGACTGTCCCGGCCTTGCCGTGTGCGTGCAGGTGGGGGGCGATGCGCTGCCGCGCGGCTGGGTGGACTACGACACCATCTTCACCCCGGCCGAGGCGAAGTTCCCCCGTCCGGAGAGCCCGCTGGATTTCGCGGGCGGTGAAGACCCGCTGCTGATCTTCTTCTCGTCCGGCACCACGGGCATGCCCAAGATGGTGGAGCACGTGCACACCTACCCGCTGGGGCACCTGCTGACCGGCATGTACTGGCACGACCTGGTGCCCGGCGACCTGCACCTGACCCTGGCCGACACCGGCTGGGGCAAGGCGGTGTGGGGCAAGTTCTACGGCCAGTGGATGGCCGGGGCCTCGGTGTTCGTGTACGACTTCCGGGGCAAGTTCGACCCGGCTGCCCTGCTGGGCGTGCTGGCCGACCACGCCGTGACCACCTTTTGCGCGCCGCCCACCGTGTACCGCTTTCTGGTCCGGCAGGATCTGTCCGCCTTCGACCTCTCGAAGCTGCGCCATTGCACCACGGCGGGCGAACTGCTGAACGACAGCGTGTTCCACGACTGGAAGGCCGCTACCGGGCTGCCCATCCACGAGGGGTACGGCCAGACCGAAACCACGCTGCAGATCGCCACGCTGCCGTGCATGGAGCCCAAGCCCGGCTCCATCGGCCGCCCCATGCCCGGCTGGGACGTGGTGCTCAAGGACGCCGTGGGCAACATCTGCCCCCCCGGCGAGGAAGGCGAAATCTGCGTGCGCGTGGCCGAGGGGCTGCCCGTGGGGCTGTTCCGGGGCTACCTCGAAGAGCCGGAAAAGACCGCCTCGGTCCTGTTCGGCGGCTACTACCACACCGGCGACAAGGCCTGGATGGACGAAGACGGCTACTACTGGTTCCTGGGCCGCGTGGATGACCTGATCAAGAGCTCCGGCTACCGCATCGGACCGTTCGAGGTGGAAAGCGCCCTGGTGGCCCACCCCGCCGTGGTGGAGGCCGCCGTGACCGGCGTGCCCGACCCGCTGCGCGGACAGGCCGTAAAGGCCACCGTGGTGCTGGCCACGGGCTACACCGCTTCGGAGGCGTTGACCAAGGAGCTTCAGGACCACGTGAAGAAGGTGACCGCGCCGTACAAGTACCCGCGCATCATCGACTACGTGGCAGAACTGCCCAAGACCATCAGCGGCAAGATCAAGCGCGCCGAAATCCGCGAGCGCGACCAGCAGACCAGTGGGCCTGCCGCGTAGCGCGACTTTCGGTTTTTGTACGCCAACGGCGTTCAGGGACGGGCTGTTTTTTTATACGCCTCCGGCGGGCAGGGGGCTACCGCGCGTTGCGATCGCCATCCGTAATGCTCGAAGACTCGCATAACGGCTGCCGTCCCCTGCGCCCCCTTTATCCTGCCATACGGAAACAGGGAGAAGGCAACTGCCTTCTCCCTGTTTCCGTTCGTCCGAATAGTCAGGTCTCCGCTACCCACCCCAACTAAAAAGTTTGGGAGGATGGGGGTCCGGGGGAAGGAACCTTTTTTAAAAGGTTCCTTCCCCCGGTTCGCTTTTCGTCTTTCCCTACCCCACTTGGGCCTGCAATTCCGCAAGATGGGTGCGGGCGAAGTCGAGGGTGGGGTCGATTTCGAGGGCGGCTTCCAGCAGGTGGGCGGCGGTGTCGGCATCGCCGAGAAACTTGTGGCACAGGCCCAGGTTGGCGAGGTCGATGACCGAGCCCTTGTCCAGGCGCAGCACGCTTTCGAAGTTGGCGGCGGCCCGAGTGTAGTCGCCCAGCTTGAAGTGGCACACGCCGCGCAGGTTGAAGTATTCCTTCATATCGGGGCAGGCGGCCACGGCGCGGTCCAAGCCGGGCAGGGCGGCGGCCCAGTCCTGGGCCAGGGTATGCACGTAGGCGGCATAGAAGGCGGCAAGGCCGCGCGCATCGGCGTCGGGCTGCAGGGGTTCGCTGATTTCGAACCAGTGGCGCGCCTCGTCCATGGCTTCGCCGCGCAGGGCCAGCATGCCCCGGAAAAACGGCACGAAGTGCGCGCCGGGGTACAGTTCCTCCAGCACCTCAAGGCCTTGCAGGGCGGTTTCGGCGTCGGCCTCCTCGCTCAGGATACGGCCGACGAAGAGACCGATGGAGGCGTTCTTGTCCCGTTCGCGAAAGCGGAACCCCGGCACGATGTTGTAATGGGTGGGCACGCCCACGGCCGGGTTCTTCGTGGAGATGGACAGCAGGGAGTAGCCCTGCTGCGCGAGGCCGTCGGAAAGGGTGGTGAGTTCGCGCAGGATGTCGTCGGATTCCACGGTGGGCAGCGAGGCCAGCGGCACCACGGGGCCGCGCCGCAGCCATTCGATGTCTTCCAGCCGTTCGTACTTGGGCAGGCCGGAGGCCTCGTAGCAGGCCCCGGTGATGAAATCCCCGGCGAGCTGGGCGATTTCGGTCAGGGCGCGCACGGCTGCCTTGACCGGGGTGGCGGCGGTGCCTGCGGTGTACACGATTTCCGAGCGGGCCGGGAAGGTGGCCGGGTCCCAGGCCACCGCGCCCACGGTGGGCACGGGCAGGTCCAGGGAAAAGTCCTTCAGCACCACCTGCACGCCGTGGCGGGCAAAGCGGTCCAGCAGGTCGCGCAGCACGGCGTCGTCGCTGGCGCCTGCGGGCGAAATGTCGATGGTGGGCAGCTCGGGCATGGTCTGGTCGATGACGCAGCACACGTGGCGCTCCACCAGCTCGCACGCGCCCTGGAGGATGGATTCCTCTTCGGTGTTGCCCGCCGACGAGCCGTTGAATTCGCCCAGCTTCTTGAACCAGTCCAGCGGCAGCCACACCTCGCGGCCTTCGCTGCCCTCGCGCGGGATGATTGTGGCCGGGAAGAATTTCCAGCGGATCAGGTCCAGCGCGCGCACGGCGTTCTCCGGCGCGATGGGGTCGTGCACCGACTTGGCGATTTCCTGCACGGGCAGCAGGGCGTCGCCGAAGCGGGCCCGCGCCTCGCTCCAGGTGGCCTCGACCATGCCGGGCATGTCGCGCCAGAAGGTGAAGAAGCTGTAGCGCTCCATCAGTTCCATCAGGGCCGATGCCTCTGCCTGCTCCACCGACGCGCCCTTGCCCATCTGCTTGCGGGTGGGCATGACGCGCTTGGCGTCGGCCCCGCACATGCTGAGAAACACGGGAATGCCCAGCCGGTCCACGTCCACGCGGCGGGTTTCGGCAAGGATGTCCACGTCGAGGCTGGCAAGGCGTTCGCGCACGCGGCGTACGGTTTCCACCGGCGAGGTGGCCTTGTCCTGATCCTTGGTATAGCCCTTGGGGCAGGGGGAGAGCTTGATCATGCGCAGGTCCGTGATGGTCTTGTGATGATATGGGGCGGCATGTCCGGCGGGCGGAAGCGGCCGTGGTCCGTCAGGATCGGGGATGGCCCGGAGCTTCGGGCAGGGACCGGGCCGGGGCGTTACGCCGTGGCCACGGGGGCAGCGCCAGAGCGCTTGGGGGTGAGCCGGTGCACCAGGAACAGGCGGCGTTCCTCCTGCCCGTCGTCGCCGGTGGACTTGATGCCCACGGGCTGCTCGGCCACGTCGAAGTCGCGCCCGGCCAGCTTCAGGAAGTGCGCGGCCTTGCGGCGCTTGTCGGTGCACAGCATGGCCTGCCCGCCTGCGGCCACGTGCCGGGCCAGGAACTTGGCCAGCGGGCGGTGCAGGTCTTCCAGATACAGGATCTCGGCACCGGCGATGACGTCGTAGCGGGTGTCCAGCCGCGCAGCGGTGATGTCGCAGCGGCGCACCTCCACCCGGTCGGCCAGGCCGTTGCGCAGCACGTTGATGCGCGCGAAGAGCAGGGCGTCGTCGTTCACGTCGGTGATGGTCACGCGGGCAAAGCCGTACCGCGCGGCGATGAGGCCGGTGACGCCGCAGCCCGCGCCGACTTCCAGCAGGCTCTTGCCCGCCGGGTCCAGCTTGCGCAGAAAGCGCCCCAGCAGGAACGAGGCGGGCCATATCTTGGCCCACAGGGGCAGGTCGCGCAGCGGGTCCTTGATGGCGTTGGCGGCGATGAGCCGGTCGAGGTGGCCGGTCATGTTGCGGATTTGCAGGATTTCCAGGGGCGCGTCGTCCACGGTGAGGGTTTCGAAGCCCACCTCGTAGCGTTCGCGCGCCGTGGCCAGCAGGCGTTCCAGCTCTGCGGCGTGCGCGTCCGGAGATGCGTTCGGCGATGCGGTCATATCGTGTGCCGGGGTTTCCGGTTGTGCGGTCATGCTCTGTCCTTTCCAAGCAGGTGTGGTCTGGTGCGATCTCGCGACTGCCAAGGCCGGTTGCCGTGGGGCACGCCGGGGCAGGGCCGGGCACGAACATCCGGTAAGGTCCGGATGCCGGTGGCCGCAAGGGCAGCGAACGGTGGCGCGTCCGGAGTTCATGCCTCAAGCGGGCGGGCAGCGCAAGCGAGGCAAGGGTAAGCACGCGCTTGCGAGCGGCGTCGGCGGGGAACAGGCGCGCGGTGCGCGCGCGGGACGCCGGATGGACTATTCGGCGGGTGCGGCGTCGGTTTCCTGGTCCGGCCGATCTGGGGGCCGATCTGGGGGCCGGTCCGTGTGTCGATCTGGGGGCCGATCTGGGGGCCGCGCCGTTGCCTGCGCCGGGGACGGCCGCGAGGCGGCATCAGCAGCGAGCCGCTCTTGCGCGTCCTTGCCCGCACTTCGCACAGGCATGTCATTGTTTTCGAGCCGCTTGCGCATCTCTACCGCCACCAGCCGCACGAAGCCGCCATCCACCGACATTGCCCGGATGTCCCGGCGCAGTTCGCGGTAGCCGTGCTCCTTGTAGAAATCAAGGGCGTTGAGCGAGGCGGTCAGGCGCAGTTCCGGCCAGCCCTGCTCCACCGCCCGGCGCTCCAGTTCGCGCAGCAGCGCGCCGCCGGTGCCGGGCGGGGCCTGCGGCGCGGCATACAGGTAGGCCACCTCGTCACCGCGCAGCGCGCCGAAGCCGACGATACGGGCGAGGCTGGCCGCCGGGCCGCCGCCGGTCACCGCTTCGGCCACCAGAAACGGGTTCATGCCCCGCGCAAGGTCGCGCCGGAACTGCGCCTCGTCGCGCCCCGCGCACCACGCGGCCAGTTGCTCCGCGTCGTAGCTGCGCGCCGCCTTGCCGTGGATGGCCGTGTGGAACACGGCGGTCACGGCGGCGGCGTCTTCCGGGGTGGCAAGGCGAAGGGCAAGGCGTGACATGTGGCGTCCTGCGGCTGGAGATGATGGATACGGCATATGCCGTGGAGCGCCGGTGAGCAACTGCTTTGCGGGAGGCGGTGGATGCGCGCGGGGGCTTGGCGCGGGTGGGGCCGCCAGTGGCAGGATGGCGATGCACTGGCGGGCGACAGAGGGAAGGGCCGGGGATGGCGGCCATGGCCGGGGCAGGTCCGGCGGCAGAAGGGGGCGGGCCGGGAGGATGCGGGTGCACCGGAACGGTTGGGGCGGCACGCCTTCCCATGGTGCCTTGCCGCCGTCAAAAACGACGAAAGCCGCCCTGCGGCGGCCTTCCGTGCCCCTGCGGGGCGAAATTTTGGAGCGGGAGACGGGATTTGAACCCGCGACTTCAACCTTGGCAAGGTTGCACTCTACCACTGAGTTACTCCCGCCCTTTCGGGCGGCACGCGGAGCGGGGCGAAGCCGCCGTTCCCTCGTGCGGAGGGAGAGCTACCCTTTTTGGCGGGCAGTTGTCAACAACCCGCGGCTCCTTTCCGGCATTTTCCGAAACGCCTTTCCCCGATGCCGGTCGGATTGCCGCCCCGCAACGCCGGGCGTGGGAGCATCCCGCCGCATGCTCCCACGCAATCGATGGGGGAAGATGTTTTCCTTGCGTCATCAGGGCACGGACGTTCGTCCCGGCCTTTTCGGAACAGCATGCCGGGGCGGGGCGTGACCGACAGCCGCCGGGCAGCTAGTCGGCCGGTGGCGCGGCCCGAACCCAGCCGATCACGCCCTTGAAATCGACCTTGTTCCAGTCGTCGCCGCCATGTTCCAGCACATCGGCCTGCGCCATGTCGGGCACAAGGCCCAGAACGGGGGAATCCTCGCTGGGCTCGTGGTACACGGGCAGATTCTTCGTGCTGTCGTCCCTGGCCTCCACGATGCTGTTCAGGGTCTGAAAGACGGGGCTGCGCTTTTCCTCGGGGGTGAGGGCGTGCAGGGCCTTTCTGTCCAGGGCGTCGTTCAGCACGAAGACGCCGTGCTTTCCGTCGGCCTGCGTCCAGTTGCACAGGGCCAGCACGTGATCATCCAGGGGGACCTTTACCTGCCGCTGCCGCACGTCCTTCCAGTCCAACTGGCTGCCGACGAGGTCCCAATCCTCGAAAGCGGCGCCGCCTTCGACTTCCGGGACGGACAGCGTCACCGTGGCCCCCCTGGGGTAGACGCGCAGCATGCTGCCGAAACCGTCACCCCGGTTCCCCATGTCCCGCGAGCAACTGACCACCGCGCCGCCGTTGCCGCCGACGGAGCGGACCGCCAGCACGCATTGATGTTCCGGGGCAGGGGATGAATCGCATGCGAATTCGAAGAGCAGCCGCCGCAGTTTCGGTCGTTTGTCCTGACCGAGGATGGGGGAAAACGCGACCTTGACGAACAGCTTGGACCACACCGGGGGCAAGGCCACCTTCTGCCGGATTTTTTCCGAATCCTGCCCCAAGATGAGGTTCAGGATGTCCTCCGCCGCCTGGCTGCGTTCGCTGGCCTTGATAGTGCCGTCGGACATGCAGGTCCAACTCCACTTGAGCGGGTATTCGCTGAACAGCGAGCAGAGCCGTTCGCCCTTGCGCAGTGCGCCGGTGTTGCCGGGCTGCACGGAGACGACCATGTTGACGTGTTCCGGCATCTTCGGCCCGTCGGGGTCGAACTCCACGGCCTTCAGGGTGATCCGGGCAATTCTGGCCAGGTGCTGGTCCGGCAGCAGCAGGCCGAACTCCATGGGGTCCACCACGGTGCGCAGCGTGCGGTTCAACTGGTCCATGTCCAGCGGCGTCTGGCTGTCGCTCAACCCCAGTTGCAGGACGAAGGTGCTTTCGTCAAAACTGTATTCCTTCAACAGCTTGCGGCGGACGGTGTTCAGGTTTTCCTCGTAGACGGGCAGCAGTACCTTGGTGTGGGCATCCAGCGATGCCGCGTCGAATCCGCCTTCGGGGCCCACCAGGTTGAGAATCTTGTCCGTCAGTTCGCTGGTCTTCCATTCCAGTTCTATGGGTTCCAGCACCGTGGTCTGGTAGGCCTTGACCATCAGGTAGACGTAGCGGGTCAGGGTCATGCGCGAGCGTTGGTCCATCTGCCGGATGAAGCTCAGGGAATGGTCGTCCACCTTGCCCACGGTCTTGCCCATGTCCTGGCTCATGGACACCACGGCGGCCCCGTTGGCGCTGATGCGGGCGTAGCATTCGCCCAGCTCTTGCAAGGCGTTGATGGTGGTGGTCAGCAGGCCCGTCTTGCGGTCGTTGACCTCCCTGATCTTCTTGGTCAGGGAGGCCCACTCGGGGCTGTCGGCCTCCAGACGCTGCAACTCGGCCTCCACGGCCGCCTGGGGCACCTGCAAGGACTGGATGCCCTTGGCCACTTCGGTGATGGCGGGTCCCAGCCCGGCCCCCACCTGAGCCCACGTTGCCGCCTTGGCCTTGGCGGCCTTCTGGTCCGCCGTAAGGTCCTTGGCTTCCTTTTCGGCGGCTTCCTTGGCCTTTCTGGCTTCCTTGGAGGCGGCGCTGGCCTTGTCCAGCACCTTGCCCATCTCGGAAAGGGTGTCCGGCACGGCCTTGCCGCTGGCACCGTCGATGAGCGGGGTGACCGTGGAGGCCAGGGTGCCCACCGCGCCCAGGGCGGGCTGGCCCACGGGTATCACCTGGCAGATGGCACTGGCCATGTGGATGCAGAACTTGATCTTGGCCTTGCGGTCCTCGCTTGCCTCGGCCTTCTTGAGCAGCTTGCTGCGCAGCGCTTCCAGGTCGTTGCCCAGGCCGTTCAGTTCTTCCTTGACGACCTTGATCCGCTCGTCGGCGTCGCGAATGCGCGCTTCGGCCTCCGCCAGGCGTGCGGCGGCCTGCGTCGTGTCCGTGTTCAGCATGGCCACGGCTTCGCCAAGAGCCTTGGCCGATTCCCTGGCGTCGCGATCCTTGGCGCATATCCAGCGGGCCAGCAGCAGGCTGCGCAGCGCGCGCTCCGTTTCTTCCTTGTAGAGCTTCGTCGTGCTCTGCAACGAGAGAAAGGGCGTGTATCCGGCGGGGTTGCCGAAGTAGTCGAGGTGCCCGTGCAGCTTTTGCAGCAGCGAGGCAAGCTCCGTCCGGACGGAGGTCAGCAGGGCCTTGCCGTATTCGTCCTGCCAGTGTTCGTTGCCGGGGGCGGCGGCGAAGGCCTGTTCATAGGCCAGGACAAGGGCCAGCAGGCTGTCGCGCGAGCCGGAAAGGAACAGGTCGCGCATGTAGGTAAGGGCGCATTGCACACCCAGCGGGTGCAGCCAGGCGTTGGGGGCATTGACGATGTCGGCGGCGGGCGCGTTGCCTTTGGGCTTGCCGGCGGCGGGCGCGGGTGCGTTGACGCCGTCCTTGGTGGTGCGTTCTTCGTTCTTGGTCTGGTTCACGGTGGCGTTTTTGGTGCCCAGAAGATTGTGCCAGAACACGACCGTGTACGTGGCGCTCTTCTGCGGAACGCCTTTTGCCCCGCCCCGGTAGTCCCGATCCTGCACCCCGGCGCTTCCCCCCGCGTTGCGCAGGCATCTGGCCAGTTCCGGCAGGTTGGTCCGCAGCCTGCCGCCGTCGCCCGCGTTGCCGGGCTTGCCGGGGGCGACGGCGTTCTGCCCGTCGGTGGGAAGCTTGTTGACGCCCTGGGTCGTGCTGCTCAGGGATGTGGGGCCCCAGTGCCAGGAAAAGTCGATGTAGACGGCCGGAGGGTCGAAGGTCGTCTTGCCGTAGCTGACCGTAATGTGGGAGTCGTGCATCTCGCTTGTGTACGAGTTCCAGGAGTTGCGGCTTTCGCCATTGGCGCCGTCAAGGCCCCGGCCTGGATTCTGCCCGCACCCGCCCGAGGCCAGCAGCCTGCCGTCGCCGTCGTTGGCCGGAGATACGCTGGCGGCGAATATGTTGAGGCTGCCGGCGTTTCTGCCATGGGCGCCATTCTGGCCGGGGGATGTGCCCTGGGCGTCCGCCGCCTTGTCGGCGGCCCAGCCCAGCGGCGAGACATTGATGGCGGAGGCGCGGTCCGCCCAGACGAGTTCCCTGGCATGGATGGTCACATCCGCCTCGGGCATGCACAGTTCGCCGTGCACTTCCAGCCGGTCGCAATATATGGATACGGACCTGATGGCGTTGCGCGGATTGGCCGGGTCCAGCTTCTGCGTGGTGCGGTCGACGTGCAGCGTTTCCCAAAGGTGGTTGGGGTTGCCCTTGGCAAGCACCACGTGCATTCCGGTGATGGTGTACCTGGCCGAACCATCGGCATCCCTGTCCTGTCTGACGTCGAGGTACAGTGAATCCGCCGGGTTCGGAGGCGGCATGCACGCGTCCATGAAGGACAGTTGGGGGCTTGTGGTGGAAAGGTCGGATAGGCTCGGCAGGCTCATGGCAATGCTCCCTTGGGGGGGGATGAGGTGTGGCCGGACCGCTTCGCGGGGTGGGGCATCCGTGCCGCATGGCGGCGAGGGGTGCGATGCGTGGCGACAGAGTGCTTCGACGTGCATGCCTTGCGGGCATGGGGCGGCGCTGCGGCAGCGCTGCGTCTCTGATCCAATGTACATAGCCTGGCATATATTAGCAATCGACAAGGCGGATGGCGCGGCAACCATGTGTTGAAATCTTGGGGAGATGCGGTGTCGCCGGATGGGGCGGGCAGGGGGCTGGCGGCGGAAGTGGCGCGGAAGCAGTGTTTGCAGTAGATATCCCCCTGTTTGAAGTGGAGAAGTCGTGAAAATTGAAAAGGCCCTTGTGCATGTTGCACAAGGGCCTGAAGTTCTGGAGCGGGAAACGGGATTTGAACCCGCAACCTTCAGCTTGGGAAGCTGACACTCTACCGTTGAGTTATTCCCGCTAATGGTGGGGTATCGCTAGGGTTTGCCGCTTTGCGTGGCGTGCCCGAAGAAGACGGTGGAGCGGGAGACGGGATTTGAACCCGCGACTTCAACCTTGGCAAGGTTGCACTCTACCACTGAGTTACTCCCGCACCGATGCTGGAGGCGGCATCCGGATTTGAACCGGAGAATGGAGGTTTTGCAGACCTCTGCCTTACCACTTGGCTATGCCGCCTCATCGGTTTCGTTGGAGCGGGAGACGGGATTTGAACCCGCGACTTCAACCTTGGCAAGGTTGCACTCTACCACTGAGTTACTCCCGCTCAACGAGGAGAGCCTTCTACGTCACAGCCCCGCTCCCTGTCAAGCAGGGTTCTCGCAAAATATCGACCGCTTCCCGCAAGATGTTGCCTGGTGCGGGTTTGCGGCCGGAGAAAGTGCGGCGGCGCGGGGGCGGGTGCGATTCCGGTCTGTCCGGCGCCAGGCCGAGGGGGGGATGCGCACGCCGCCGGGCACGCTCTTCGGCGCGCCGCCGGAATCCGATCGCCGTTCTCGGCGCATGTTCCGTTCCTTCCCCTCGTTCCGCGCCATCCGTGGTTTATAGGCGGTCAGTCGGCGGCCACCAACGTCTTTGCGCGCCACCCACCGACTTCCGGGGGCGGAAATCACCCCTGGCCCCTTTACTTTTATCTGCCGGATGATTTATGGCAGTTGCCTTGCAAGCGACAGCCCCACCCGGCACGCGTGCCGTTTTTCGGCGGCGCGCTGCGTACCGCGAGGAGGTTCCCCATGGACCAGAAGGATATCGAGTACTTCCGCGAACTGTTGACCCAGATGCTGGAAGAAGCCACGCAGAAGGGCGACCTGACGCTGGAAGACATGACGGATAACAACGAGGTCTTCGCCGACCCGGCGGACCGCGCCACCATGGAGTCGGACCGCGCCTTCACCCTGCGCATCCGCGACCGCGAACGCCGGTTGATCAAGAAGATTCAGGCGGCGCTGGGCCGCATCGAGGACGGGTCCTTCGGCATCTGCGACGATTGCGGCGAGGAGATCGGCGTGCCGCGCCTGAAGGCGCGCCCCGTTACCAAGCTGTGCATCAACTGCAAGAGCAAGCAGGAAGACGACGAGCGCGTCCGAGGCGATTAGAAGCCACCAGCGGCCCCTCAGCCCTTCCGGGATGAGGGGCCGTTTTTTCTTGGAGCACCCCGCGCGCACGTCACGCTGTTGGTGCTGGTCGTTTAGGTCGTTTCCGTCGTTTCGGCCGTGCCCATCGTATCCGTCGCGTCGGCCATACCGGGCGCGCCGTCGTGCCCTGTCGCGCCTGCCGTGCCTGTCGCGTTCACCGCTTCGGGCGCGTTGTGCGGGATTCGCGCTGGGGTACGCCCGCTTCCGCCCCCCTTGGCCTCTTGCCCCCGCGCGCCTGTTCGTCGTTCCCGCCGCCTTCCCCTTGGCCATCCCTTTCGCCATCCTTTCGTTTGGACCCTGCCATGGACGCCCATCTGTTCCGCCGAGTCTGCCGGGCGCTGATCCCGCTGCTTGCCGGGTGGCGCATCGAAAAGATCCACGCGCCCGCGCCGGACATCCATTCCCTCACCATCTTCGCCGCCGGGCGCAAGCAGGTGCTGGTGCTGCGCCACGGGCGGCGCGCGCCGCTGCTGTACCTGGCCGCGCACAAGCCGCCCAACCCGGCCCGGCCCGACGCGCAGGTGATGCTGCTGCGCAAGCATCTGGCCGGGCGGCGCGTGGAATGGGCGGGGTGCGATTGGCCGCGCCGCAGACTGGCCCTGCGCATGGCCGCCGGGACCGGCGGGGCAGCCGGGCAGGGCACGCTGGTGCTGCTGGATCTGCGCGAAGGCATGCACCTCGTGGATGTCCTGCCCCCTGATTTCGGCGCGGAACCGGACTGGCCGCACCTGCCGCCGCCCTCGGGGGCTTCCGCGAATCTGGAGGATGCGCGGGAGGCGTTGCGTGCGCTGTGCGCTGGCGGCAGCACCGGCGCGAACCCGGTGCTGACCCCGGCGCTGCGGCGCACGCTGGCCGCCCTCGTGGGGCCGGGGCAGCACGATGCACGCGGGGCGGAGCTTCCGGCAGCATCGGAAGACGGCGTGCTCGACGCCTGCGCCCTGCTGGTGGACCTGGATTCCGGCGAGGGCGACGTGTTCCTGTACCGCCAGCCCGCCGCCGACGGCGGGACGGGGCCCGGCGAGCCGGACGAGCTTTCCGCGTGGCCCCTGCCCGCATCCCTGCGCGGAAACCGCGCGGAAGAGGTGCATGAATCCTCCCTGGACGCGGCTGCCATCATGGGCGAGGCCGCCGCGTTCACCGGGCTTGCCGACGCGGCCAGAACGGAGGCCGCCGCGCCGTTCAGGGCAGAGGCAAAACGCTTGCGCCGCCTGCTGGCCAAGCTGGACGACGAGGAACGCCGCCTGCGCGGCCTGCTGGATCAGCGGGCCGACGCCGTGGCCTTGCAGGGCGTGCTGTACCGCTTCGCACCGGACGCGCGCCTGCCCGAAGTGGTGGTGCCCGAAATGGCGGGGCCCGAAATGCCGGGTGATGACACGCCCGGCCAATTCGCCTCGCCCCCGCGCACCATCCCCCTCGACCCGTTGCGGACCGTGCGCGAGAACATGGCCGCCATGTTTCACCGCTCCGACCGTGGCGCGCGCGGCCTCGCCATGCTGGAGCGCCGCCGGGCCGAGGTGGCCCGCGCCCTGGCCGTGGCCGAACAGTCCGCCGCCATGCCCCCCGGAGAAGGTTTGCCGCCGCATCAGGCCCGCTTCGTGCCCGCGCCCCCGGACAAGGGTGGCCCCGGTTCGCGCAGGCAGCCCCCTGCCGCCGGAACCGGCAGCGACGTGCAGCGCTTTCGCAGTACGGACGGCTTTCTGCTGCTGCGGGGCCGTTGCGCCGCAGGCAACGCCGAACTGCTGCGCATTGCCTCGCCCTTCGACTGGTGGCTGCACGCAGAGGACGGCCCCAGCGCGCACCTGATCATCCGGCGTGACCACCCAGCCCACGAGGTGCCGGAACGCACCCTGGCCGAGGCCGCCGCGCTGGTGGCGGTGAAAAGCTGGCAGCGCGCCGCCGCCCGCGCCCGGATCATGGTGGCGCTGGTGCGCGACGTGCGCGCCGTGAAAGGGGCCGCCGCCGGTGCGGTGCGGGTGGACGCGGTGGCGCGTTCGCTTGCCGTGACGCCGGACGCGGGGCTGGAGGAAACGCTGCGGCTGGATGGGCCGAAGGAGACCGGGCCGGATGGGGGCGCAGGGGGCGAACCGGCGGGCAGATCGACCACCAGGCCAGTCGGCAAATCGCCCGGTGCCGCCTCGGGCAAGCCGCGCGGCAAGCGCTGCTAGACATCGTATCTCCTCCCCTTCGGGTGCTGCGCGCCAAGCGGTATCGCCTTGTTGACCGACATGCGGCATACCGCATAAAGTCCGCCACGACCTTGCGGAGGCCCGCAGGGACCGCGCCCGTCGGCGCGGGGTAGGGGGAACCTCCTGGGGGGAAGGGATTTCGCTCATGCTCAAGCGCATGCGGTCTTTGCTCGGCCTTGCGGGTGATGATGGTCCCGCTTGCCCCGGCCTGTCGGGGACGGCGGACGAAGGCGCGTCGGCAACTCCGAACGCACCGGGCACCCCGGACGCGGAGTGCGCCCCATCGTTGCTGGTGGCCCGGCAGCCCGTGTTCGACGCGGCGGGCGACGTGTGGGGGTACGAACTGCTGTTCCGCAACCCCGATTCCCCCGAATGCTGCGCACTGGACGTGGACGCCAGCGTGGCCACCGCATCGGTCATCGCGGACGGGTTCGCTATGGTCAGGCCTTCCCTGGGCGCGGGCCAGCGCCTGTTGGTGAATTTCGCGGCGGACATGCTGCTGGCCGGTACGCCGCGCATCCTGCCCGCCGACGTCTGCGGGGTGGAGGTGCTGGAGACGGTGCCCGCCAGCGTGCCGGTGGTGCAGGCCCTGTCCGGGCTCAAGGACGAGGGCTACCTGATAGTGGTGGACGACTACGCCGGACAGCCCGGCCTGGAAGGGCTGCTCGACCTCGCGGACATCGTCAAGTTCGACGTGCTGGGCCGCCCCCTGGCGGAACTGGCGCGCGACGTGGCCGCGTTGCGCTCGCGCCCGTGTCTGCTGCTGGCGGAAAAGGTGGAGGACCTCGCCACCCACCGCCAGTGCGAGGCGCTGGGCTTCTCGCTGTTTCAGGGGTTCTTCTTCAGCAGGCCGGAACTGGTGCACGGCAGGCGGCTGGACAGTTCGCAGGCCGCCAAGATGCGCCTTCTGGCCACCCTTGCCCGCGACGACATGAACATCAAGGCCGCCACGGAAGTCGTGCGGTCGGACGCGGCCCTTTCGTACAAGTTGTTGCGCTACATCAATTCCGTGCATTTCGGGCTGCCGGTGAAGGTCACCTCCATCCAGCACGGCATTTCGCTGCTGGGCACGCGCAACCTGGTGCAGTGGCTGTGCGTCACCGTGCTTTCGGAATTCGACACCGGGCCCATCGCGCGCGAACTCATCGCCGTTTCGGCCTTGCGCGCCAAGTTCCTGGAGCTGTGTGCATCCCGCGCCGCCGTGCGCGCGACCGGGCAGGGCACGCCCCCCGCCGCGCAGTCGGGCGCTCTGTTCATGCTGGGGTTGTTCTCGCTGCTGGAACCCTTGCTGTGCCTGCCGCTGGCCGAGTTGCTGCGTTCGCTGCCGCTGGTGGACGATCTGGCCGAGGCCCTGGCCGGGCACTCCGGCCCTTACGCGCCGTGGCTGGACCTGATGGAGCACTACGAGCGGGGCCGCTGGGACGAGGTGCTGTCCAGCGGCACGGCCATGGGCCTGACCCAGGCCGACCTGGCCATGGCCTATGCGGGCGCGCTGGAATGGAGCGCCTTTTTCCACGACAGCCGGGAGTAGGAATGCAGCCTTTGGTCGCCACCATAGAAACGTCGCTGTTCGACATGTTCGAGGCCGGTCCCGGCCCGTCCAGCTCCCATACCATAGGCCCCATGAAGGCCGGGCACGACTTCCGCACGCTGTGCGGGGCGTTGTCTGCCTCGGTGCTGGCCCGCGCGGCGGGCATCCGGGTGCGCCTGTTCGGCTCGCTGAGCGCCACGGGCGTGGGGCACGGCACCACCGGCGCGGTGCTGGCCGGGCTGCTGGGGCATCGGCCCGCCACCTGTCCGCCGGGCCTGCTGGAATCGCTGCCCGCACTGCCGGAAGGCGAACGCACCCTACGCCTGGGCCCCGCCACCCTGGTGCTGTCGGAAAGCACGGTGCAGCGCGATGCCGTGCAGCATGCCCATCCCTTCAGCAACACGCTGGTCATGGAACTGCTGGACGCGGACGGCGCGGTGCTGTGCGAACGGGAATACTATTCCGTGGGCGGCGGGTTCATCCAGTGGAAGGGCTGGCAGCCCGAAGAGCGCGGACGGCCCGTGCATCCCTACCGCAGCATGGCCCAACTGCGCGCCCGGCTGGTGGAAACCGGCCTGACCATCCACGAGCTTATCTTGGAAAACGAGATGGCGGTCACCGGCATGGGCCGCGCCGCCATTCTGGACCGCCTTGCCGCCATCATCGAACTGATGGAGGCCAGCGTGCGGCGCGGCATAGAAGACGGCGGGCCGCTGCCCGGCACCCTGGGGGTGCACCGCAAGGCCCGCGTGCTGCTCATGCGCGCCCAGCGTTTGCCCAACGCGGTGGATTCCTTCCTGGGGCGGCTGAACGCCTACGCCTTCGCCGCCGCAGAGGAAAACGCGGCGGGCGGGGTCATCGTCACCGCGCCCACCTGCGGCGCGGCCGGGGTGATGCCCGCGCTGCTCTACGCCATGCGCCACGACCTGGCCATAGGCGACCGGGCCGTGCGCGAAGGGGTGCTGGCCTCCGCCGCCGTGGGCTTTCTGGCCAAGCACAACGCGGGCATCGCCGGGGCCGAGATGGGCTGCCAGGGGGAAGTGGGCGTGGCATCGGCCATGGCGGCCGCCATGCTGGCCCACGCGCGCGGCAACCCGGTGCACGTGGTGGAGAACGCGGCGGAAATCGCGCTGGAGCACCACCTTGGCCTTACCTGCGACCCGGTGGGCGGCTTCGTGCAGATTCCCTGCATAGAACGCAACGCCGTGGGCGCGGTGAAGGCCTACAACGCCTGCCTGCTGTCCACCTGCGAAGACCCGCGCCACCACCGGGTGACCCTGGACAGCGTCATCGCGGCCATGGCCGAGATAGGGCGCGACATGAACGCCAAGTTCAAGGAAACGTCGTCCGGCGGGCTCGCGGTCAGCGTGGTGGAGTGCTGATCGGGTATTTGCTTCCGGTATCCGAAAAGAGATCGGCGTCCATCCCACAAGGGGATGGACGCCGTTTTTTTTCATTCTGCTGGCAACAGCCCTACAGGTCCTTGCCGACCATGCGCAGCAGCCGGACGAGCTGGTTGGTGAAGCCCGCTTCGTTGTCGTACCAGATGATCAGCTTCAGCATGGTGCCGTCGATGACGCTGGTGCACAGCGCGTCCACCACGCCGCCGTAGATGGAACCCATGTAGTCCACGGACACCAGCGGCTCTTCGGTGTAGCCCATGTTGCCCAGCAGCGGGCCTTCGGCCGCGGCCTTCAGCAGGGCGTTCACCTCTTCCACGCTGGTGGGGCGCTCCAGTTCGCAGGTCAGGTCCACCAGCGACACGTTGGGGGTGGGCACGCGCACGGCCATGCCGTCCAGCTTGCCCGCCAGCGCGGGGATGACCAGCGTGGTGGCCTTGGCCGCCCCGGTGGTGGTGGGGATCATGGACAGGGCGGCGGCGCGGGCGCGGCGCGGGTCCTTGTGCGACCCGTCCAGGATGCGCTGGCTCATGGTGTACGAGTGCACCGTGGTCATCAGGCCGTGCTTGATGCCGAACGCCTCGTGGATGGTCTTGGCGGCCGGGGCCAGACAGTTGGTGGTGCACGAGGCGGCGGAGATCACGTCGTGCCTGGCCGGGTCGTAGTCGCCATGGTTCACGCCCATGACCACGGTGACGTCGGCGTCCTTGGCCGGGGCGCTGATGACTGATTTCTTCGCGCCGCAGGCCAGGTGCTGCGCAAGGCCCGCGCGGTCCTTGATGGTGCCGGTGGTTTCCACCGAGATGTCGATGCCGAGGTCCTTCCACTTCCATTCGCCCGCGCGTTCGCGGGTGACGGCGATGTGGCGGCCGTTGACGATGAGCCCGGCGTCGTCATGGGCCACTTCGCCCCGGAAGGTGCCGTGGCACGAATCGTACTTGAACAGGCGGGCCAGCGAGGCGTTGTCGGCGCGGGCGTTGATGGCCACCACGCCAAGGTCGTCGGTGTCGGCCAGCAGTCTGACGAGGTAGCGGCCGATGCGGCCGAACCCGTTCATCCCAAGCTTGATCATGAGTCCGTTCCCCTAAAAACGGTTAGATCTTGTTCGAGCAACCCAGCACGTTGCGAATCTTGTGCTGGACCATGTTCTTCACGGCGTCCCGCGCGGGCTTCAGGTACGCGCGCGGGTCGAAGTCAGCTGGCTTTTCCATGAAATGCTTGCGGATGGTGGCGGTCATGGCCAGGCGGATGTCGGTGTCGATGTTGATCTTGCACACGCCGAAGGTGGCCGCCTTGCGCAGCAGGTCTTCGGGCACGCCCTTGGCACCGCCCACCTTGCCGCCGTAGGTGTTGGCCATGTCCACGAATTCCTGCGGCACGCTGGAGGCCCCGTGCAGCACCAGCGGGTAGCCGGGCAGCATGTTGGTGATCTTTTCCAGCCGCGCGAAGTCCAGCTTGGCCTCGCCCGCGAACTTGTACGCGCCGTGGCTGGTGCCGATGGCGATGGCCAGCGAGTCGCACCCGGTGCGCTTCACGAAGTCCACGGCCTGGTCGGGGTCGGTGTATACCGAATGCTCGGCCGACACCTCGTCCTCCACGCCCGCCAGCTGGCCCAGTTCCGCCTCCACCCACACGCCGCGCGCGTGGGCGTATTCGACCACCTGCTTGGTCACGGCGATGTTCTCTTCGTAGGGCAGGTGCGAGCCGTCGTACATGACCGAGGTGAACCCGCCGTCGATGCAGTCCTTGCAGATGTTGAAGTCCTGGCCGTGGTCCAGGTGCAGCACCACCGGCAGGTCGGTGTCCAGCAGGGCCGCCTCGATGAGCTTCACGATGTAGTTCTGCCCGGCGTACTTGCGCGCCCCGGCGGAAACCTGAAGGATCAGCGGGGCCTTTTCCTCGCCGGCCGCCTGCATGATGCCCTGGATGATCTCCATGTTGTTCACGTTGAAGGCGCCGATGGCGTACCCTTCCTTGTAGGCCCGCTCGAACATCTGCTTGGGACCGGTCAGCGGCATGGGGTTCCTCCTGCTGGTGCCGGACGGGCGGGATGCCTGCTGGTCCGGCTGTGGAAATGTGTTCGTTGGTCGCGTGCCGCCGATAGTGCCGATGCGGGGGGCGGGCGCGAACCGGGCATGCCTTCGGAAGGGGCTGTGGGTGCAGACCCGTCCGCAGCGCCCCGAAAGGACCACGGAAGCGCCCCTTGGGGGGTATGCTTCCATGCTGTAGGGGGGCGGGCACGGCCTGTCAACGAAGGCGCGGGAATAATACCCGAACCCGGGGAAAAAATAAAGACGGGCCGCGCGGGGCGGCCCGTCCTTGCGCAACGCCAGAGGGAACGGGAAGGCAGGCGGTGTGCGGCGGGGCGGCCGTGGCGCGCCGCGCGGCCGCTAGGCTTCGCCGCCGTCGGCCTGGGGTGTGGTTTGCACGCCGGCCAGCACGTCCATGGCCGCGTGGTCGGTGAAGTCGAAGCGCAGCGGGGTCAGGGTGATCCAGCCTTCCGTCAGCAGGGCGCGGTCGGTGCCGGGGGCCACGGTTTCCGGCGGGATGGTGCCGTTCAGCCACCAGTACGAGCCGCCACGCGGGTCCGTCCGGTGGTCGTACCAGTCCTTCCACACCGCGCGGGTCTGGGGGCAGGCTCGCACGCCCTTCACGTCGGCCATGGGCAGGGCGGGGTAGTTCAGGTTCACCACGCAGCGGGGGGGCAGGGCCTTCCAGTCCACGGTGGTCAGCAGGCTGGCGGCGTGGGCGGCCTGGCCGGAAAGGTCGGCCGGGCGGAACGAATCGTACGAAACGGCCAGGGCGGGGTAGCCCATGTGCGCAGCCTCCGTCGCGGCGGACACCGTGCCGGAGTACAGGATGTCCGGCCCCACGTTGGCCCCGGCGTTGATGCCGGACACCACCACGTCGGGCTTCTTGTCCAGCAGGCAGGACAGGCCCAGCTTCACGCAGTCGGTGGGGGTGCCGTACACCCCGCGCCCGCGAAAGCCGTTTTCGTGGAATTCCTTCACCCGCAGGGGCAGGCTGATGGTCACGGCGTGGCCCACGGCGGACTGCTCGGTGACCGGGGCCACCACGTGCACTTCGTGCCCGGCGTCCAGCAGGGCCTTGTACATGGCGCGCAGGCCGGGTGCCTGAATGCCGTCGTCGTTGGTCAGGGCTACGATCATGGGGTATCCTTTCTCTGTAGGGCGGCATGATGCAGCGCGCCCCGTGATGCTGTTGCGTGATGTTTCGGTGCCGTGATGCGCATGCTGCCCGGAAACGGCGACGTGCCGGAGGCGGCAGCATGGCGGGCACGTTGCGGGCAAATGGCGGTTTGTCAGGCTGCGGACGGGCAGCGTGCGGGACGCATCAGCCGCCCGTCCGGCGTGCCGTTCACATTGACAATGTGGCCGAAATGCGGGCACCTTGCGGCAAATTGGCCATCCCCGCGCGGGCATTTGTTCCGTCCGCGCCCCGGCGTTTTTACTGCCGCCAAGGCACCGGGCATGGCCGCTTCCTTACGACGCACATGGAAAAAAGACAAACCATACGAGATATCGCCGCCAACGACGAGGTGAGCGGGCTGTTCCTGCTCGGTTCGGCCACCCTGCAGCAGTCGCGCAACGGCCCCTTCTGGCGGCTGGAACTGCGCGACGCCACCGGCAGCATGGAGGCCAAGATCTGGAGCCCCCAGAGCCAGGCCTATCCCGACCTGACCGCCGGGCAGATCGTGGACGTGGAGGGCCGCTCGGGCACCTACCGCGACAAGGTGGAGGTGACCATTGGCCGTCTGCGCGTGCTGGACGACGCCGAGCAGGCCGGGCTGGACCTTGGCCTGTTCCTGCCCGCCAGCCCCCGCCCCGCGCAGGAGATGCTGGACGAGCTGATCGCGCTGTGCAAGGCGGAATTCACCCACGCGCCGTGGCGCAAGTTCGTGCTGGCCGTGCTGCGCGACGAGGACATCGCCCCCCGCCTGCTGGCCGCGCCCGCCGCCAAGTCGGTGCACCACGCCTACGTGGGCGGCCTTGTGGAGCACATGCTGTCCGTGGCCGGGCTGGCCCTGCGCATCGCCGACCACTACCCGGAGCTGGACCGCCAGGCCCTGCTGGCCGGGGCGCTGTTCCACGACATCGGCAAGGTGTGGGAGCTTACCGGCGGCCTTGCCAACGACTATTCCGACGAAGGCCGCCTGCTGGGGCACATCCACATCGGGCTGGAACGCATCGAGCCGCATCTGCGCAAGTCCGGCCTTGCGCCGGAACTGGTGACCCATTTCAAGCACCTGATCCTCAGCCACCACGGCGAATACGAATTCGGTTCGCCCCGGCGGCCCAAGACGGCGGAAGCCATGGCCCTGCACTACGCGGACAACCTGGACGCCAAGATGGCCCAGTTCCGGGGGCTGTTCGCCAACTACGAAGAGGACGCCACCGGCTGGACGCCGTTCCAGCCCACGCTGGGGCGCTTTCTGTACCGCCCGGCGCGCTCGCCCGAGGAACCCCGCCCGGCGCGCAAGAGCGGCCCCGCTCACAAGGGCGGCGGCAGCAAGGCAGGCGCCGACAACGCGGACGATGCCGCCAAGGTTGGGCCGCAGAGCGTGCAGGCATCGTTGCTGTAGACCACGGCGGCAGTACGCTGCCGCCCATCAACAAGTTGTATTTTTTCAGGAACCCGCAATGTTCATCACCTTTGAAGGAATGGAAGGCTCCGGCAAGAGCACGGCCCTGAACCGCGTGCAGCAGGCGCTGCTGGACGAAGGGCACGGGGTGCTGCTCACGCGAGAGCCGGGCGGCAGCCGCCTGGGGCGCACGCTGCGCTCCATCCTGCTGGACCTTTCCAACGACGACATCGTGCCCGAGGCGGAACTGTTCCTGTACCTGGCGGACCGCGCCCAGCACGTGGGGCAGGTGATCCGCCCGGCCCTGGCCGAAGGCGTGGTGGTGCTGTCCGACCGCTACGCCGACTCCACCGTGGTCTACCAGGGCTACGGGCGCGGCCTGGACCCCGAGCGGCTGCGCGAACTGAACGACATGGCCGTTGGCGGGCTGTGGCCCGACCTGACCCTGGTGTTCGACCTGCCGCCCGAGGAAGGATTGCGCCGGGCCATGACCCGCAACCTGCAGGACGGCACCAGCGTTTCCGAAGGGCGATTCGAGGCGGAGCACCTTGCCTTTCACGCCCGTGTGCGCGAAGGCTATCTGACGTGGGCCGCGCTCAATCCGGCGCGGTTCAGGGTGGTGGACGCCACCCGCACGCCCGACGAGGTGTTCGAGGACGTCATGCGCGCCGTGCGGGCCGCCCTTGCGGCCGCCTCGGCGCGCCCGTGACACTGGCGCACGCCTAACTGCGGGCCGCGCCCGCGAAGGACGTTGCCATGCTGGAAGCAAAGAACCGGCTGGGCATCATCTTCTTTCCGGCCTTCGACTGGGCCATCAGCGCCACCCACCCGGAACGCGAGGAACGGCTGCTCTACACGCAGGACCAACTGCGCGAGGAAGGGCTGTTCGACATCGCGGGCATCACCGAATACAAGCCCGAAATCGCCACCCGCGAAGACGTGGAGCGCGTGCACTTCTGCATTCCCGGCGTGGAGAGCGTGTGCACCAAGTCGCACCTCATCTCCGCCGGGGGGGCCATCACCGCCGCCCGGCTGGTGATGGAGAAGGAAGAGGAAAAGGCCTTCGCGCTGGTGCGCCCGCCGGGCCACCACGCCATGAAGGTGGTGCACGGCAACCGGGGGTTCTGCAACATCAACATCGAAGCCGTGATGCTCGAACACATCCGCGAGCACTACGGCCCGTTGCGCGTGGCCATCGTGGACACCGACTGCCACCACGGCGACGGCACGCAGGACATCTACTGGAACGACCGCGACACCCTGTTCATCTCGCTGCACCAGGACGGCCGCACCCTGTACCCCGGCACCGGATTTCCGCACGAACTGGGCGGCCCCAACGCCATGGGCCGCACCTTGAACATTCCGCTGCCGCCCGGCACGTCCGACAAGGGCTTCCTGCACGTCATCGACAATCTGGTGCTGCCGGTGCTGGAAGACTTCAAGCCGGACCTGATCATCAATTCCGCCGGGCAGGACAACCATTTTTCCGAC
Organism: Nitratidesulfovibrio sp. HK-II; assembly: GCF_003402415.2. Lineage (NCBI taxonomy): Bacteria > Pseudomonadati > Thermodesulfobacteriota > Desulfovibrionia > Desulfovibrionales > Desulfovibrionaceae > Nitratidesulfovibrio > Nitratidesulfovibrio sp. HK-II. The sequence continues at coordinate 2,465,766 of NZ_AP036014.1, read as the reverse complement.
CCCATCACCAACATGAACTTCACGGCCCGGGGCTACGCCATGCTGAACAGGCGGCTGAACCCCGACATCGCCGTGCTGGAAGGCGGCTACGCCATCCAGGGCGCGCTGCCGTACGTCAATCTCGGGATATGTCTCGCCATGGCCGGGCTGGACTTCGACGGGGTGCGCGAGCCGGAATTCGACCCGGCGGCCATCGCCCAGTCGGACCAGGTGAGCACGTACATCGAGCGGCTGTGCGACGAGATGCTGAAGGTGTGGCGCAAGCCCCCGGCCCTGCCCAAGCAGGGGGAGCGTTCCGGCGACTGGTGGGTGCGCACCAAGGACATCTACTACGATACCGATGGCATCAGCGAGAGCCAGGTGGAGTCGGTGCTGCTGTGCCAGGATTGTTCGGGCACGGTGAAGATAGAAACATGGTCCACGGTGAACCCGCTCAGCGTGGGCATAGAGATCCCCATCAGCGCCTGCGACAGGTGCGCGGGCATTGGCCGCCGCCTGCTGGAAGAAGCCCACCTGAAGGGCAACTACCGCTACGTGCAGTGCATTGACCGCAAGGCGAAGCGGTATACCCGCTACGGCTTTTAGAGCTATGCCCGCAAACTGTCCTTTTTCCCGCTGGCTGCGTCAAACTTCGCCTGCCATATCGGTCGAATACGATAAGAGTATACTCCCTCATGGCAGGCTTGTTTTCCTTGCCAGCGGGAAAAAATCCTAGTTTGCGAAGGTCGCGTGCCACAAGCATCTTGCGCGCGTCCAATGTTGCTTAATCCATTCAAAGAGAGACACGCCATGAGCAAGCCCGCCACCAAGCCCGCCACCCCGCCCGCCAATCCTGTAGACACCTTCTGGACCATCCGCCTGGCCGCCGCCAGGGAAGCCCTTGAAGCCAACAACTTCGAGGTGTCCATGGCCGAAAGCCTGGCCGACGCGGCCCGCATCTTTCTGGAAGACATCCTGCCCGCATCGGGCGCGAAATCCGTGTCCTTCGGCGGTTCCATGAGCATCGGCAAGAGCGGCGTGCCCGAAGCCCTGCGCGCCATGGACGCCATCGAACTGCTGGACACCATGAACTACAAGCTGCCCGCGGCGGAAATGTACGAACTGCGCCGCCAGGCCCTGCTGGTGGACCTGTTCCTGACCAGCACCAACGCCCTTACCGTGGACGGCAAGCTGGTGAACCTGGACATGATCGGCAACCGGGTGGGCGGCATCAACTTCGGCCCGAAGAAGGTGGTGCTGTTCGTGGGCCGCAACAAGGTGGTGGACAGCGTGGAGGACGGCATGCGCCGCATCAAGGAATTCTCCGCGCCCACCAACGCCATCCGCCTGGCCAAGAAGACTCCGTGCACCAAGACGGCGGAATGCATGGACTGCAAGAGCCCCGACCGCATCTGTAACGTCTGGACCGTCACGGAAAAGGCCTTCCCGGCCAAGCGCATCCACGTGGTGCTTATCAACGAGGAGCTGGGACTGTAGCCAATCCCCGGATTGTGCAGTCAAGGGGGCGGAAAAACACACCGCCCCCATTCCCTTGCGCGTCTGTTTCCGGCATGTTGGGGCGACTCACCTCGTCGGATGACCCGGAGCGGCGCAGCCATCGGCAACGGCAGCGCGATGCGCCCAGGCAGGGCCGACACGGGCCGGACCGGGGCGCGCGGCGTCCCCGGCAGCTGGCGGCCCGCGCACCGCACGCCGCACGCAGGGGGACGGATGTTCCTGAACGAACACCAGAGCAAGAAGCTGTTCGCCGCGGCGGGGATTGCCGTCCCCGCCGGGGATTGTCTGGGGCCGGAAGACGTGGACGCTTATGCGCCGCCGTTTCCCGGCCCCTGGTACGTCAAGGCCCAGGTGCTTACCGGTGGGCGGGGCAAGGCGGGCGGCGTGCTGCGGGCAGACACGCTTGATGCGTTGCGCGCCACCGCGCGGACCATCCTGGGCATGACCATCAAGGGCCACGCCGTGCCCTTCGTGCGGGTGGAACCGGCCACGGACATCCGCAAGGAATGCTACCTGTCGTTCATGCTCTCGCGCCAGCGGCGCGAAATGCTGCTGACCACCAGCCACCGGGGCGGCATGGAGGTGGAGGCCACGGCGGATGCCCGCAAGCCCCTGGTGCAGCGGGTGCCGCTGGACGCGGGCCTGCGCGAACACCACCTGCGGGCGGCGTTCTTCGAACTGGGGGCGGACCCGGCAGGCTGGGCGGGCTTTCGCGACCTCGCCGAGCGGCTGTTCCGCGCCGTGCGCGACGACGGCCTGCTGCTGGCCGAGATCAACCCGCTGGTGCTCACCGGGGCGGGCGAATGGGTGGCCCTGGACGGCAAGGTGGAACTGGACGACAACGTGGTGGACCTGCGGCCCGACCTGCAAACCTACCACACCCCGGAGCACCAGGGTGCGGAAGAGAACGCCGCGCGCGATGCCGGGCTGAGCTACGTGGGCCTTTCCGGCTGGGTGGGCCTTCTGGTCAACGGCGCGGGCCTGGCCATGGCCACCATGGACCTGCTGAATTTTTCCGGCCTGCCCGCCGCCAACTTCATGGACCTTGGCGGCGCGGCCGACGGCGCGCGCATGCGCCGGGCGCTGGACCTGCTGTTCGCCAACCCCAAGGTGCGGGCGGTGTTCATCAACCTGTTCGGGGGCATCGTCTCCTGCGCCGGGGTGGCCCGCGCGCTGATGGAGGCGTTGGGCACGGAACGCGCTGCCCAGCCCGTGGTGGTGCGCATGGCCGGGCACGAGTCGGCCGAGGGGCGGGCGCTGCTGCGCGCCTTTGCCCATCCGGACGTGATCATTGCCGACGAGGTTGCCGACGCGTTGGACGCCCTGCGGCGGATCGACGAGGCCAATCGGGCGTCGGGCACGGTCCCTGACGTCCCGTCCGCCGCGTACCCTTTGGCCGACGAGGCGTGGCCCTTGCCGCCCGCCGCCCGCAAGGGCTACCGCCGTTCCGGCAGGCGCGGCGTGCCGTGGCTGGGGCCGGATACCCAGGTGCTGGTGCAGGGCATCACCGGCAAGGTGGCCCAGCGCCACGTGCAGCTGATGCAGGAATACGGCACGCGCATCGTGGCCGGTGTCACCCCGTTCAAGGGCGGGCAGTCCGTGCTGGGCGTGCCGGTGTACGATTCGGTGCACGAGGCGTGCAGGCACCACCGCATCGACGCCTCGATCATCTTCGTGCCCGCGCCCTTCGCGCCCGATGCGGTCATGGAGGCGGCGGCCGAGGAAATTCCCTGGGCGGTGTGCATCACCGAAGGCATACCCCAGCGGGCCATGCTCTCCGCGCTGAAGAACGTGCCGCCGTCGCCCACGCGGGTAGTGGGTCCCAACACGCCCGGCATCATCGTGCCGGGGGCCACCAAGATCGGCATCATGCCGGGCTACGTGTTCACGCCGGGGCCGGTGGCCATCTTCTCGCGCTCGGGCACCCTCACCTACGAGGCGGCGGCCCGCCTTTCCGCGGCGGGCATCGGCCAGTCGTTCTGCGCCGGGGTGGGGGGCGATTCGTTCATCGGCAGCGATTTCATCTCGCTGTTCGAGTGCATCCGCGACGACGACGCCACCGAGGCCGTGCTGGTGCTGGGCGAAGTGGGCGGCACGGCGGAAGAGGACCTGGCCCGCTGGGTGACCGCCACCGGCTTCGCCAAGCCGGTGCTGGGCTTCATCGCCGCGCGTACGGCCCCGCCGGGCCGCCGCATGGGCCACGCCGGGGCCATTTTGGACGAGGCCTCCGGCGGGGTGGATGGCAAGTTGCAGGCCATGCGCGACGCGGGCTTTGCCGTGTGCCCCGACCTGGCCAGCCTGCCGGAACGGGTGGCCCGCGCGCTGGGCAGGGACGCGGGCTGACCCGCGCCGGATCGTCGGGCTTTTCCACGGGTGCGGCGGGCCGCGGCTTGCCGCGCCCCGGCTTTTGGTCTAGGTGCGGTGTGCCGTGGTCTGGCCATCCGCGTGGCGGCTGTGCTGCGCATCGCCCGGCATATCCCCGGCACACTGCCGCGATCACAAGCCTTGCGAGGACTCCCATGAACATCACCGAAGCACTGCTGCACGCCCTGAAGGAACGCGGCGCGCGCGAGGTCTGGGGCATCCCCGGCGACTTCGCGCTGCCCTATTTCAAGATCATCGAGCAGACCGGCATCCTGCCGCTGGTCACCCTGACGCACGAACCGGGCCTTGGCTTTGCCGCCGACGCCGCCGCGCGCATCCGCCGGGGGCTCAGCGTGGCCGCCGTCACCTACGGGGCCGGGGCCATCAACATGCTGAACGCCGTGGCCCAGGCCTTTGCCGAAAAGTCGCCGGTGGTGGTCATATCCGGCGCGCCGGGCACGGCGGAACGGGCGCGCGGCCTTTTGCTGCACCATCAGGTGAAGACCGTGGGCTCGCAGTTCCGCATGTACCAGGAAGTGACCTGCGACCAAGGCATCCTGGACGACCCGGCCACCGCGCCCGCCATCATCGAGAGGGTGCTGCGCAACTGCCTGGAACATTCGCGGCCGGTGTACCTGGAAATTCCGCGCGACATGCCCGCCGTCCCCTGCGGCCCGGTGCCCCCGCACGCGCCCTCGCCCTGCGACGACGAGGCCGTGGCCGCCTGCGCGGCCGAAGTGCTGGCCCGCCTGCGCGCCGCCAGTCGCCCGGTGCTCATGGTGGGGGTGGAGGTGCGCCGCTACGGCCTGGAAGACCGCGTGGCGGAACTGGCCGACCGGCTGGGCGTGCCCGTGGTCACCAGCTTCATGGGGCGCGGCCTTCTGGCGGGCAAGGCCTGCCTGCAGGGCACCTACATGGGCGTGGCGGGCGACGCCAACATCACCAGCGCGGTGGAGGGCTCCGACGGCCTCTTGCTGCTGGGGGTGATCATGTCCGACACCAACTTCGGTGTGTCATCCAGCCACATCGACCGACGCCGCCTGATGCACGCCGAGGACCGCGAAGTACGCATGGGCTTTCACACCTATCACGGCATTCCGCTGGAAAAGCTGGTTGATGCACTGCTGGCGGCCCTTCCCGAAGGCGGGCAAGCCTGTGCCGTTCCGGCAGGTCTGGACGGCGATGGGGATGCGCTGGGCCGCAACGTGGTCTACCGGCGCGGCTTTGTGGCGGACGACGCCCCGGTGACGCCCGACGACATCGCCGTGCTGCTCAACGACTTCTATGATTCCGTGGCGGCGGGGCGGGGCCATGGGGCAGTCGCCGACGCCGAGCCGGACCCGTTTCCGTGGCCGCTGGCCTGCGACATCGGCGACTGCCTGTTCACCGCGCTGTCTGTGCGCCCCGTGCCCATGGTGGGGCCGGGGTACTACGCCAGCATGGGCTTTGGCGTGCCTGCGGGCATGGGGTTGCAAGTGACCACCGGCCGCCGCTCGCTGACCCTGGTGGGCGACGGGGCCTTTCAGATGACCGGCATGGAGCTTGGCAACTGCGCGCGCCTGGGCATCGACCCGGTGATCGTGGTGTTCAACAACGCCTCGTGGGAGATGCTGCGGGTGTTCCAGCCGGAAACCTCGTACAGCGCCATCAACGAACTGGACTTCGCCGCCTTTGCCGATGCGCTGGGCGGGCGCGGCCACCGCGCCACCACCCGGCGCGAACTGGCCGACGCCTTCGCGGCGGCCACGGCGGAGCGCGGACGCTTCCAGCTCATCGACGTGCGGCTTGCCAAGGGGGCCATCTCCGACACGCTGGCCAGCTTTGTGGCCGGGGTGAAGCGGGTTTCCGGCGTGAAGTAGCCGGGCTTCCTTCACCCCCCTTGGCGTGCGATGCCGGAGATTTTGAGCGCAGCACGCAACGTAAGCGGGGCGCGGCCCATGGGCCGCGCCCCGCATGCGTTTGCGAGGGTCCGGGAACGCGCGCCAGAACTGTGCGCCAGAACGGCGCGTTCTACTTGCCCGATTTGCCCAGCGAGGCGTACGACACCGCACTGCCCGTACCGCCGGAGCCGCCCGAGGCCTGCTTGGCAGCCTGAGCCTGCAGTTCGTTGATCTGCTGCTGCAATTCGGCAATCTGCTGGTACAGCGGGCGGGTGACCGATTCCTTCACCCCGTCGGGCTGCGGGCTTTCCTCCACCTGCGCGATCTGCTGCTGCAACTGCTCAATCTTCTTTTCCAGGTCCTCGATCTGCTTGGCCGAGGAATCACCGCCCGAATCGCCACCACCGCCCGCAGCGGCGGCAGTGGACGTGGCTTCCGCATCGGCATCGTCGCCGGTCAGGTCGCCGTCCTCCGTCAGGGTGCCCGCTTCCTGCGCGGCGTCCGCCTCGGCCTGCTGGCGGGCGGCCAGCATCTCGCGGGCCAGTTGCATGGCCTCTTCCGAGATGGACAGCCGGTCGCCCGACTGCGTGGTGGTGACGCTCTGCGTTTCGCGCCGGTTGGCGGATATGCCGGAAATGAAATCGGTCGCCGAGACGGCGTAGCCCTGCATCAGCTCTATTCCCCAATCGCTCATGACCGCATCCTCCGTGCATGGATGGGCGGCGGTGTGCCTGCCGGGGCGCGGGAATGCCGCCGCCCGGCAGGACGTGCCGCTTTTTTCAGCGTGTCCGCCGGTATGCAAAAGCCGTTCGCAGGGAAAGCTTTTCCCCTTGTCGGGGCACGGGCCGTGTTGCGGCATGCGGCCCGGTCTCCGGGCACATGCGGACCAGTCTGGGGGCGCAGGGCGTTGCGGGGGGGGCGGGCGGGTCTTCGCCGGATCAGTTTCCGGCGGTGTTTCCGCTGCGGCCCGATGCGGGGGAATAGATGATGGCGTTCATGGTGCTGCCGGGAATGGTCTCGAACCCGAAACCCAGGTACCACGCGGTCAGCGTCCGCTGGTCCAGGCAGCCGTTGCCGTGGGCCAGCGGCAGGGCGTTGGCCACGATGTGCAGTCCGTGCCGTTCGGCAATGGCCACGAGCAGCGCCACCGCCTGCGAGCCATGGCCCGCCCTGCGGGCGTCGGAGTGGATTTGCAGCAGCGACATGCGGTCCTGCCAGAAGCACACCAGCATGCGCACCGGCCCCAGTTGCCGGAAGCCGGACCGGCTGTTCGGCACGGGCGTGGTGTGGCGCAGGTAGCACTGGCGCGCGGCCAGCGTGGCGGGGGGCAGTTCCGGCGTGGGGGCGGCGGCAGGTGGGGAGCCTGGGCGTGGAGAGTGCGCGGGGCCGTCCACGGGGGGAGGAGGCACCGGACGGCGGACGGCCGCGTTGCGGGTCGTGATGGGCAGGGCGGGGCTGGTCATGTTGGATTCTCCTGAAGGGTTTGCGGCCGTGGATATGACGCAGCCGGTGTACGGACGACGCAAAAGTCCCCCCTTTCCGTTGCGGGGAAAGGGGGGCGTCCGTGGCCGGAGGGGCCGGATGTGGACAGGACTACCCCCCGTGCGCCTCGCGGGCGGCACGAAGGAAGAGGCCGCGCGCTGCGGCCGGGGAGCGGAAGGCGTCGGAATGCGCAAGGCCGCCATTGGGGGCGGCGTTGATGGCGGCAACGGATTGCGGTGGCCGAGTTGTGTTGCGCATGACTGCGGTCATTGAAGGAAGTCTCTTATTCTGTAAGGGCTTTCAGCGATCACACATGCCTTTTGAAAGAATGCATGGCCGCGAGTTGCTAGCCGACATGATTCCATGTCCTGAAAGCCAAGTCAAGGATGGTTGTCCATATTTCGCGCCTTCTCGTTGTGCTGGTCATCGATGGTTATGAATTTCGTGCGCATGGTGATGGATTGTTTTGTGGTGATGCCGTTGCACAGCGCATGAATGGCGCGTTGCGGCGTGAAATGCCGCAAGGTATATCCTGTGCAGTATGAACACGGTGCGCAGGCAGTGGCGGGTTCGGAGACGGAGGCGGGGCGTGCCGCCCGCGTCGGGTGCGCGCCGCCGGAAGGGGGCGTCAGGGCAGGGCTTGGCAGCCTATGCGCCGGGCCTGCTCGCAACCAGGGGGATAGTCGCGGCAAAGGATGGGCTTGGTGGAATGGATGGCGCAGGCGCTGAGCCCGTCAGGGGTGTGGCGCAGCCAAGGGCAGTGGCCGTCGTCGCCGCCCCCGCTGCCCCCGCCGTCGGCGCGGGGCGAAAGCCAGACGTCGTGGACCGTGCCCCCCTCTCCCCGTGTGGCGGGCGTTTCGCCCACCCGGCGCAGGATGTCTTCCCGTCCCTCGCGCCGCCAGCGGGCAACGTCTTCCGCCGCAACGACCAGAAGGTGCAGGGCGGCGCAGCATTTTCCGCAACGGACACAGGTCGGCATGGCGGCCTCCGTCGGACTGGGGTTCCGGGCGTGTCCCATCCTAGCGCGGATACCGGCCAAGCGCCATGAAAATGCGGGGTGCGCGGTCTGGGGGTGGGCGGGGCGGCGGCGCGGCGCGCGAGTTTCATTTTTCCACGAAAACACGGGCATGGCGTGTTGCCAGCGGGGGGCGCCGGGTGTACGGCAGGAGCAGCCACGGCCTCCCGCGCATCACGGAATGCATCGGGTATGCGCCGTGGCGCGCGGCGCACGGTTCGCGCCGCCTTCATCGCAACGCAACGCATTTTCCGGAGGTACGCCTTTCATGTCACATCTCTCGCAGACAGATCCCGACGGCCTTGAAATCCATGACGTTGACTTCATCCAGACCGACGGCATGACGGAAGGCACGGGGACTCTGGTCATCGAGATGACCATCGACGACGAGCGCGAGGTGACGCGCACTCACCGGAATGTGCCCGAGCATCTTTACGAGGCGTGGGAGCAGCACGACTTCGACCCCGAGATGTACGTGGCCGAGATAGAAGACGCCTTCCCCTTCGACGAGGAAGAGGACGACGAGGACGCATAGTCCACTGGGCTTCTTCCCGGTGTTCCTTCGCAGGGGCGGCCCGGCTGCGTTTCGGGCCGCACCGGGTTTCGAGGTGTTATGAGTTTTCGTGTATTCGGGCGATAGCGCGCCCCGGCGGTTTCCGGCCGCCGGGGCGCGCTTTTGTTTACGCCCTGAAGACCTCGCGGGTCTTCCTGTCTTTTCGGTCCGTCCCGCAAGAGATTGTAATGGTCCGGACCTGCCCATGCTGCGATACTGTGCCTGCATGGCAACCTTCACACGTCCGCCAGCGGCGGTGGGCACAGGATGACGGGGGAACATCAAGCATACGGCGCGGGGTAAGCATGCGGACGACGAACAATCAACTCTTTGCGCCAGCCCTGGGCGTGCGCGACTGGCTGCTGTTGCTGGCGCTGGTGACGGGATTGCCCCTGACCGTCTTTTCCGTCGTATCGGTGCTTGAGCACATCCGAGGGCAGATGGAGAAGGCCGACGGACAGCTGCGTCGGTACGTGCTGGCGGCCGCCGCGGATCTTGACGCCAAGCTGTCCTTCAAGTCGGCCATGCTTCAGGCTCTGGTCGCAACGCAGAACACGCTCCGCGTGAATGTGCACCTGCTGTACGACCAGGCCAAGGGCGTGGAGAGCGTGCTGCCGGATGTGCAGGCCCTGTCGCTTGTGAATCGCGAGGGTGAGCAGGTGTTCAACACGCTGGAGCCTTACGGCACGCCGCTGCCCCGCACCGGGGATATGGAGTCGGTACTGCGGACCATCCGTGACGACCGGCCCACGGTGTCCGGCCTGTTCACCGGAACCATCATCAACCAGCCGGTCACGGCGCTTGGGGTGCCGTTGCGGATTTCACGGTCGCCGCGCTACGTGCTGCGCATGATTACCCCGGTGGAGGAATATACCAGGCTGCTCGGTGCGCAGCACCTGCCCGAGGGGTGGGCCTCCACGCTTTTCGACGCCAGCGGCGTCGTCTTGGCTCGAACACGGAGTCCTGAATTATACGTGGGCCTTCCTGTGCCCTCCGTGCTGTTCGACGTCCGTGATTCCAACCGCGTGGTGGAGGCCGTGAACCAGGAAGGGGTGAAGGTGCGCTTCGCCGTGGCCCCCGTGAAAGACTGGGGTTGGCATGTGGTGGTGCACGTGCCCGTGACCACGCTGTACGCATCCATGCACGTCTACCTGCTGCGCCTGGTCGCCATCGGCGTGTTTTGCGTGATCTGCGGATTTGCCGGGGCGTGGCTGCTGTCCCGCCGCTTCGCCGCCGAGGTGGATCTGGCGGCGCGCTCGTGCCTGCTGCCAGAACCGGGTGGCCCGCAGGCGGGCCGCCCCACGTTGGTGCGCGAACTGCGCCAGGTGGGGGACGAACTGGCCGCTGCTCGCGAGCGCGAGGAGGTGGCCTTGCGCGACGGCCTGACCGGCCTTGCCGGGCGTGCGCTGTTCCTGCGTCACGCCCGTCGCCTGCTGGCGTCGTGCCGCCATGATCCGGAGGTGCGGCTGGCGGTGCTGTTCATCGATCTTGATGGGTTCAAGGAGGTCAATGACCGTTGCGGCCACGCCGAGGGCGACGAGGTGCTGCGCCGCACGGCGCGGGTGCTGGAGGACGTGGTGCGGGCCTCGGACGTGCTGGGCCGCATGGGCGGGGACGAATTCGTTCTGTGTCTGGCCCTGCGCGCCGAAACGGCGTGCGATGTGGTGCGCGGCGTTGCCGCGCGCGTGGTGTCCGGCGTTTCGCAGATCGGGTTTGGCGTGGGGTGCAGCGTGGGCATATCGCTGGGGCCTCCGGGCATGCCCCCGGCGCCGGAAGAGGAAGGGGCGGATGCGCCCGCCACGTCCCCCGCGTCCTCCGCGCCCTCCGCATTGGGCGGCGACGGAGAGGACGACGATGCCCCGGCCGATCTCCAGGCCCTGCTGGATCAGGCGGACAAGGCCATGTACGCGGCCAAGCAGGCGGGAAAGAACAGCTACCACCTGCTCGACATGTCGGTCTGCGAGTAGCGGAGGGCAGGGGGGAGGCTTGTGAGGGGCGCTACCCTTCGCTCCCGTTGCCGTCGCCGGGGCTCTGTTCGCGGAGTTTCCGGAAGATGGTGGTACGGCTGACCTTGAACAGGTGGGCCACCTTGTTCACCGAGCCGTGCCGGGCGATGGCCCGCTCCAGAATCTCGCGCTCGATCTCGTCCATGATCTCGCGCAGGGCGCGTGGCTCCTGCATGCCGGGCATGGTGTAGGCGTGGGCGGGGCGGCAGGCCTCGGCCATGTGCGGGGGCAGGTCGGCGCAGGTAATGGTGGGCCGATCGCCGGTGACCACCATGCCCTGCAGGAAGTTCTGCATCTCGCGCACGTTGCCGGGCCAGCGGTAGTTTTCCAGCGCTTCCAGCGCCGATTCGGCGATTTCCATGGAGCGCCGGTACTTGGCGGCGTAGCGCTCCAGAAAGTGGCGCGCCAGCGGCGCTATGTCCTCGCGCCGTTCGCGCAGCGGCGGAATCTGCAGCACCGCCACGCTGAGCCGGTAGAACAGGTCGCTGCGGAACTTGCCGGTGCGCACGTCGTCGTCCAGGTCGCGGTTGGTGGCGGCGATGATGCGCACGTCCACCTTGCGGGGCTGGCCCGCGCCCACGCGGGTCACCTCCTGGTCCTGCAACACGCGCAGCAGCTTGGTCTGCATGGACAGCGGCAATTCGCCTATTTCGTCCAGAAACACGGTGCCGCCGTCGGCCATTTCGAAATAGCCCGCCTTGCCCTTGGCGTTGGCCCCGGAAAACGCCCCCGGCACGTACCCGAACAGTTCCGACTCGATGAGATTGGGAGCGATGCTGCCGCAATCCACCTTCAGGAACATGCGTTCGCTGCGGGGACTGTGTTCGTGCGCCAGGCGGGCCAGCACATCCTTGCCCACCCCGGTTTCGCCCAGCAGCAGGAGCGTGGCGTCGGTGTCGGCCACCCGTTGCAGCCTGCCCACCAGCGAGAGCATGGCCGCGCTGCGGAAGATGGGCTGCGCGGGCGAGGCGCTGGTCTGGATCATGCTTTCCAGGCGCTCGTGGAATTCGTCGATGAGCTGTTTCTGTTGGGCGATCTGGTCGCGGAACTGGGTGATCATGGTGATGTCGCGGGCGAAGGTGACCACCAGGCACACCTCGCCCTCCTCGTCCAGCACGGGGTAGCCGCGCAGGATGATCTTCTTCTCGCCGCGCACGTTCTGCACCGAGGTGGACGGCCGCTTCGAGCGCACGATCTCGGGGTTGAGGATGCGGTCGAAGACCCCCTCGTCCACCAGCGCGTGGACATTGCGCCCGCGCAGGTCCTGCTGGCGCAGGCCGGTCAGCTGTTCGTACATCCGGTTGACCAGCAGGGTGGTGCCGTCACGGTCCGAGATGTAGATGCCGTCGCTGAAGATATCGATGATCTTCCTGAAATTTTTTAAGATTTTTTCCATTGGTGTGGTCTTGCGGCCCGGCCTCGGGCGGGTCTTGCGGTCTTCGCGGTGCTGGACCCCCGAAAGGTCGTGCCGCGAAGGGGCTAACCGTACGGCAGTAAGGGGCGGCGCGCAAGGCGGCCCCGCCGCTCCCCAGGGCGAGGCCGCTTCGCTTGGCCTTACCCTCGGCGGGCGGCCACCAGGCGCGACAGGGACGCCATGCGTTCATCGTCCAGTTTCACCTCGCCCATGGGGGTTTCGCGCCCCAGGAAATGGTACTTCTGGGTGCCCAGGCGGTGGTAGGGCAACAGGCTGTAGTCCACGTGGGGGTATGGCTCGAGGGCGTCGAGAATGGCCGAAATGGCCTCATCGTCATCGTTGAACCCCGGTATGACGGGGGTGCGCACCATCACGTGCAGCTTGGGGTGGTGCTCCATGACCCGGCGGAAATTTTCCAGGATCAGCGTGTTTGTCACGCCGGTTCCGGCCTCGTGCCGGGCCTGGTTCACGTGTTTTATGTCGAACAGCAGGGTCCGCGACAGGCGGCAGGCCTCGTCGAGGATTTCCCACTGCACGTGGCCGCAGGTTTCCACTGCCGCGCCAATGCGGCGCTTGCGCGCTTCACGCAGCAGGGCCAGGGCGAAGTCGCCCTGCATCAGCGGTTCGCCGCCGGAAAGGGTCATGCCGCCGCCGGAACGGGCGTAGAACAGGCTGTCCTGTTCCACGGTGCGCAGCACCTCGGCCACCGTGCGCCGTGCACCGTAGGTGATCAACGCATTGGAAGGACAGACGCAGGTGCAGTCGCGCGTGCATTCCGCGCACAGGGCTCGGTCTATGACGATGCGGTCGTCCTTGCCGCGCGATATGGCTCCGGAAAGGCACATTTCCACGCAGCGTACGCATTGCGAAAGCCCGAGACAGCGGCCGGTGTTGTACGCAAGCTGAATGCGCGTGGCCTGCGATTCCGGGTTTGAGCACCAGTCACACCGCAACGGACATCCTTTCAGGAAGACAACGGTACGGATGCCCGGCCCGTCGTGTACGGAATATTTCTGGATGTTGAAAACGGTGCCGCTGACGTTTGTGTCGTCCGTGGGGGTCATGCGAGAGTTCCGGTGCACCCGTGGTACGGGGTTTGCGTTTTGCGAAGTGGCATGCCGCATGAATCGGCGTGTCCTGTGGGGCGCCCCTCCGTGCCTCCGGGAAGGGGCGCCCCGGCGCGGCGAGCCCGGCTCGCCGCCACCTTCGGACTACATGGTGCCGTGTTCGGTACGGGCGATCAGGTCGTTCTGCAGGTCGGGCGACAGGTCCACGAAGTAGGCGCTGTACCCGGCGATGCGCACGATGAGATTGCGGTACTTCTCGGGATCGCGCTGGGCGGCGAGAAGGGTTTCGCGGTTGATGACGTTGAACTGCACGTGCCACAGCTTGAGGTCGCAGAAGGTGCGGATGAACGAGACCAGCTTCTGGGTGCCATCCTCTCCTTCCAGGCACTTGGGCGTGAACTTGATGTTCAGCATGCGCGCCGCGCGCGAACGGTAGCCGTAGTTCTTGGAACTGAAGTTGGACAGCAGCACCGCCGTGGGGCCGTTGACGTCGGCTCCGTGCGAGGCGGACGAGCCGTCGGACAGCGGGGACCACGCCTTGCGGCCGTTGGGGGTGGCGCTGACCACCTTGCCGAACGGCACGTGCGAGGTGAACGGCACGTAGCGCACGTCGTTGTGCATGCCGAGGTCTTTGGAGTAGCGGGCCCCGTATTCCACGGACAGGCGGTCGATGTCGCGGGCGATGGCGTCGGCGTAGTCGTCGTTGTTGCCGTAGCAGGGGGCATTCTTGAGGATCTGGCGCACGTCTTCCTTGCCTTCGAAGTTGCATTCCAGGGCCTCGATGACCTGGGCCATGGTCAGCGCGCCGTCTTCGAAGACGACCTTCTTCAGCGCCGCCAGCGAATCCACCACGGTGCCATAGCCGATGTACTCGAAGTAGCCGAGGTTGATGCCTTCCGGAATCTGCGGGGTGTGCAGATCCAGGCAGTGCTTCATGCACAGGTCGTGCAGGGTGGAGCCCATGGGCTGGGCGAAGTGGCGGGCGCGCAGGTTGTTGATGATGTGCTGCTGCATGAAGGCCGTCTTCAGGAACAGCCTGTGCTGGGCCACGTAGGCGTTCCACAGGTCGTCCCAGGTCTTGAATTCGCGCGGGTCGCCGGTGTGTTCGCCAAGGTCGGCTTCGCCGTACTTTTTCATGCGGCCGTTGTAGAGCACCATTTCCAGCGCGGCGGCGAAGTTGATGTAGGCCCCGCCCGAGGTGTAGGTGTCGCGGTTGGGCATGCGCGCCTCGGTGCAGCCCGACACGGCGTAGTCGTACGCTTCCTCGAAGGTGGCCCCCTTGGAGACATACAACGGCACGATTTCCTCATCGTTGATCAGCTTGGGAAAGCCCGAGCCGTCCTTGATGGTTTCCGCCACTTCCCACAGGTAGCGTTCCGGCGCGCGCGAGTGGATGCGCGCCGCAAGGTCGGGGTAGTGCAGCGGGAATTCGCGCTTGGATTTAAGGAACAGATACGTCAGGTCGTTGGTGGCGTCGTTGCCTTCGGGGGTCTGGCCGCCCACGGTCACCGCCTCCCAGTGGGCGTAGCCTTCGTTGAAGGCTCCGCCGGTGGGCGAGATGTACAGGTCGATGAACTGGGCCATGCCCACCCACATGCACTCGATGAGTTCAAGGGCGGAATCTTCGGTCAGGCGGCCTTCGGCCAGGTCCTTCTGGTAGAACGGGTAGAAGTACTGGTCCATGCGCCCGTTGGAGACGATGGTGCCGGTCTTCTGTTCGATACGCGAGAACATCTGGGTGAACCACTGAGACTGTACCGCCTCGCGGAAGGTGCGGGCGGGATGCTCGGGCACGCGTTCGCAGATGTCGGCCATGGTCAGCAGTTCGGCCTTGCGGGTGGCGTCGGCTTCAACGGCGGCCTTTTCACGGGCCAGGGCGGCATGGCGTTTGGCCCAGACCACCATGGCGTCGCACACGATGGTCACGGCCTCCAGGAAGGGGCGCTTCTCGCAGTTGTCGGCGGGGCTCAGCGGGTCAAGGGCGGCCATCTTTTCCAGGGCTTCCTGCTTCAGGCCGCCGAAGCCCTTCTTGAGTACCTTTTCGTAGTCGTGTACCCACTGGATGGAAGAACGGAACGACGAGGTTTCGTTGACGATGAAGCGCGAGTGCAACCCTTCGGGATCGTCGTAGGTCAGCTTGTGCACGTCGGCGGGCAGGGCCAGGTTGAGGCTTTCGTGGTAGGTCTTGCCCTTCCAGAACGGGGCGATCTCTTCCACCACCACCCGGGCGTCTTCCGGGGTTATGGTGAAGGGCGATTCGGTACGCTTGGGCAGGTCCTCGATGGCAAGCCCCAGGAAGTCGCCGTCCAGTTCGGGGTACAGGATGCCGTAGCGCCCCTGGGCGCCGGCGCGGCCCGCCAGCAACTGGTGGTCGTCGATGTACACGGTGATGTTTTCGGCGATGTGCTTCATGGCCTTGGCCCAGCGCAGAACCAGCGGTTGCCCTTCGGTGGCGCGCATGGACTCGGTGAAGTACTTGGCGCGTTCGACGTCGATGCGCGGGCGCAGGCCTTCGAACGATTCGAGAATGGTGAACACCCGGCCGTGGGCCGCGCGGAAGCGGTCTTCCTTGCCTTCCATCTTGTCGAACAAGCGCTGCTCGTGCGGGGTCATGACCTCGCAGCATTCGGGATTGCGCATGATGATTCTCCTTTGACTGGACTGTTGGTTCGCTGAGGTTCTCAATGGTCTGGTCGGCCCGGTGGCGGGCCGCCCCGAGGTCGCATCGGGGCGGTCCGTGCCGGGCATTCTCGTTTCCGGCCCGCTACCTGGTCAGGACCAGGGGCAGGTCGGGAACGTAGGTGATCAGAAGCAGGATGCCGATCATCACCAGCAGCAGCGGGAAGGCCACGCGCGCCAGCGGTTCCAGCTTGCACCGGGCGATGCCGCTGGCCACGAAGAGGTTCACCCCCACCGGCGGCGTGACGAAGCCGAGGGCTAGGTTGACCACCATCACGATGCCGAAGTGCAGCGGATCAACCCCCACCTTGACCACGATGGGCAGCAGGATGGGCGTAAGGATCACGATGGCCGCAAGGGCCTCCATGAAGGTGCCCACCCACAGCAGCAGCAGGTTGATCAGCAGCAGGATGAGGAACTTGTTTTCGGTCAGGCCCAGCATGGCCTCGGCAATGCGGGTGGGCACCTGCTCGATGGTCATGATGTTGCCGAAGATGGTGGCCATGGACATCAGGATGATGACGATGGCCGATGTGCTGCACGACTCCATGAAGCACTGCGTCAGGTTCGCGGGCTTGATCTCGCGGTACACGAACAGGCCAACGATCAACCCGTAGAGCGCCGCCACGGCGGCCGCCTCGGTGGGGGTCATGAGGCCGCCGTAGATGCCGCCAAGGATGATGACCGGCACCATCAAGGCCCACTTGGCCTCCCAGGCCGCGCGGGCGAAGGTGGACAGGTTGCGGGTGCGCGCCTCGCCGTGCCAGCCGCGCTTCTTGGAGTAGAAGTAGGCGTACGCCATGAGCGCGAAGCCGGTGAGCAGACCGGGCACGATGCCGCCCAGGAACAGCTTGCCGATGGAGACCTGTGCGGAGATGCCGTAGACCACGAAGGGGTTGCTGGGGGGGATCATGACCCCGATGGCCCCGGCGCAGGCCACCACGGCGGCGGAGAACAGCTTGTCGTAGCCGCGCTCCACCATGGCCGGGATGGTCAGCGAACCAATGGCAGCCACCGTGGCCGGGCCGGAACCGCTGATGGCCGCGAAGAACATGCAGGTGGCGATGGTGGCCAGGGCCATGCCGCCGGGCAGCGCGCCGACCATTTCATCGGCCAGGGCCAGCAGGCGGCGCGAAAGTCCGCCCGCGCCCATGAACACGCCTGCCGCGATGAAGAACGGGATGGCCATGATGGGAAAGCTGTCGATGGAGGTGAATGCCACCTGCGCCACGTAGTCGATGGGCAGGGTGCCCGCGCCGATGATGGTGGCCAGCGCCGACAGGCCGAGGCTGATGGCGATGGGCACGCCCACCACCAGGAACAGCAGGAAGTAGCCGAACAACAGGGCGAGTGCGCTGAAATCGGTGTCCAGCAGCACCGGCGCGGCCATGGCGCCGCAGAATGCGAGCGAGAGCAGGGTGTCCTTCAGCCCGATTTCCTGGGCCTGGGTGAACAGGTCCTGCAACAGACGCACGGCCATCAGGCCGAACCCCACGGGCAGGATCAGGTACGGGATGGCGTAGGGAATCTGGAGGGCCGGAGTGGTCTGCGGGAACTCCAGCATCATGGAGATGTGGTTGGTGCCCATGTACAGAACAACCGCCGTCAGCACCAGGAAGCAGACGTCCACCACCACCCAGCTCATCTTCTGCAGGCGGGGGGGCAGACGGTCGTACACGATGTCCACGCGGATGTTCGAGCGGTCGCGGATGGCCAGCGGAATGGCCAGGTACGAAATCCAGATGAAGATGAAGCGGGACAGTTCCTCGGTCCATACCGCCGCGCCGGAGCCCGAATACATGTGGGTGATGATGTAGCGGTAGGCGGTCTGAAACGAGATGATCAGGATGATCGCCAGCATTCCCGCGAACAGGAACGGCTTTTCGAAATTCTCATCCAGTTTCTTCAGAAAGCCTGCCCGGCTCGCGGGGGGGGCCTCCGAGATGGCCGCGGAAAGTTCGTTCATTGTCGTTGCCTCTTGTTGCTTGGCATGCCGCACCCGGCGGCCGGATGATGCCCGTCGCGGCGTCCGGCGCGGGCAAGGAGACTGGGCGTGTCTGCATGGGGCGGCGTGGGGAAGGCCTGCGACTTCCCCACGCCGCCGGTCGGCCTACTTCTGGGTGGCGGTCACGAGGTCGAGCAGATGCTTGGGGATGCGGTCGGCGAACTGGTCCCACACCGGGCGGGTCAGCTTGACGTATTCGGCGCGTTCCTCGGCGGTGAGGGTATGCACCTTGATGCCGCCGTCGATGAACTTCTGCTTGGCCTTTTCTTCCAGGTCGTTGGTGATGCCGCGCTGGTAGACCAGGGTTTCCTTGCCGGCGTCCACCAGCAGCTGCTGCACGTCGGCGGGCAGGCCGGCAAAGACCTTGGCGTTGATCATAAGGATGTGCATGCTGTAGTTGTGCGCGGAATCGTTGGCGAACTTCAGCACTTCATTGTGCTTGGCGTCGTAGAGCAGCGAGAAGGTGTTGCCTTCGCCGTCCACGGTGCCCTGTTGCAGGGCGGTGTACACTTCGCCCCAGGCGATGGGCGCGGGGTTCATGGTCAGGGCCTTGGCCACGGCCACTTCCACGGGGGAGTCGGTGGTGCGCACCTTCATGTTGGCAAGGCTGGCCACGTTGGTCACCGGGGCGGTGCGGCTGACGAAGTTGCGGTAGCCGTATTCGCTGAACATGATGGGCTTGAGGCCGATCTTTTCGCTTTCGGCGGACAGGTACTTGCCGAGGTCGCCGTTATCCAGCGCGTCGTACAGGTTCTTCTGGTGCTTGGGGCTGGTGATGTAGGGCAGGTCGAAGACCATGAACATGGGCGAGAAGTTGGCCATGTTCGGCGAAGAACTGGACGCCATTTCCAGGGTGCCGCGCTGCACCGCTTCCATGGTCACGCGGTCGCTACCCAGCATGCAGTTGCCGAAGAGCTGGATCTTCACCTTCCCCTCGGACTTCTTCTCCACGATTTCCTTGAACTTTTCATAGCCGAGCGTGACGTTGTTGCCCGGTGCCATGGGGTGGGCAAGGCGCAGGGTGATGGCCTTGGCTTGCGCGATGCCGCTGGTGGCCAGCAGGGTCACCGTGGCCAGCAGGACGACGAGAAAGGCCGTTACTCGGTTGCGCATGTGAATCCTCCGTTCGTGTGGTGTGTTGATCCGATTCCGGTGCTTCCGGATTGCGTGCGAATGCCCCATAAATGCAGCAGGCGTGCCAACGTGTGGGGAGTGAGTGGCATGCGCTTGTTCCGCGCGGTACAAGCGAAAAATGGCTGCGTCGCTTCGCCGCGGGAAGGGTGTTTGGCTGTCCAGTCAGGTTCATTGTTGCAACATGTATGAAATAAATACAGTGATAACGGAGTTTTGTGTGTGAGGTTCGCGATGTTGCGAACATGCAACACGGATACAGGATTGCAACGCTCGCACTGCGGAATGGGGAACGAGTATTATTTCACATAAGGCCGTGCAGACGCCTGAAAACGGAAATAAGGCCATGCTGTAGCGTGCGTCCGGATGAGGGCGAACGCATTTTCAGGAAGTGCGACTAGTTAAAACTTTGATTTTGCACGATATTACATGTGGCGGGTGAGGGGGGACAGCGAGTCTTGGCATGTGGCGTTTTGTCACGATCCTGCTGCGGGCGGCATGGCTCTTGCTCGCCATGGGGTGCCATTCCACGTCACAAGGAGAGACTCATGGCCATCATCGATTTTCGTTTTCGCCCCAACACCCCTGAAACAATTACTGGTATCGCCACCAGCGCCATGTTCAGGGCAGCCTGCGAGGCCATTGGCTTCGAACGCCGCAAACCCCAGCCGCTGGACGAGATCGTGGCGGGCCTGGACGCGCGCGGCGTGGACCTGTGCGTGATTACCGGACGCGACAGTGAAACCACCTATGGCTCGCCTTCCAACAACCCCAGCGTGCTGTCGTTCGTCCGGTCGTATCCCACACGTTTCATCGGGTTTTGGGGCGTGGACCCGCACAAGGGCATGGCAGCAGTGCGCGAGTTGCGTCATGCCGTGACCGAACTCGGCATGCGCGGCGCTTCCATCGATCCGTATCTGGCGCATGTCAGGCCCAACGAGGCCCGCTACTACCCCGTCTACGCCGCTTGCTGCGACCTGGGCATTCCCGTGGTCATCACCACTGCGCCTCCGCCGCAAGTGCCCGGGGCGGTGATGGACTACACCGACCCCCGTCATGTGGACATCGTGGCCCGCGACTTTCCGGACCTGACCATCGTCATGAGCCACGGCGGATATCCGTTCGTGAACGAGGCCATCTTCACCTGCCTGCGCAACGCCAATGTGTACATGGATTGCTCTGAATACGAGCTTGCGCCCATGGCCGATGCCTATGTACAGGCAATGTCCTCGTTCATCCCCGACAAGGTGGTCTTTGCCAGTGCGCATCCGTTCATCGAGCAGGCCGACGCCCTGGACGTGTACGCCCGGATGCCCCTGTCGGACGAAGTGCGCCACAAGATCATGTACGACAATGCGCTGCGCATTCTTGGCGGTGTCCTTCCCTTCTAACTTGTCCATCGGTGGCCGTCCGTC
Source organism: Nitratidesulfovibrio sp. HK-II (assembly GCF_003402415.2). NCBI lineage: Bacteria > Pseudomonadati > Thermodesulfobacteriota > Desulfovibrionia > Desulfovibrionales > Desulfovibrionaceae > Nitratidesulfovibrio > Nitratidesulfovibrio sp. HK-II. The sequence continues at coordinate 2,445,258 of NZ_AP036014.1, read as the reverse complement.
ATGGCGCGGGCGGCTACCGGCCCCGCGGGGTTCCGGAACCTTATGAACGAAGGCCTTCTCATCGCCATGCTGGGCTGGTGGCTTGGCGGCTTCATCAACAACATCGTCGGGTTCGGCGCGGCGCTGGTGGCCCTGCCCGTGGTGGCCCTTGGCAATGACATGGCCGTGGCGGTGCCCAGCTCCGGGCTCATCGTGCTGGCCCTCAACGTGCAGATGGCCTGGAACTACCGCCGCCATCTCGGAGAAGGCATCGGCGTGGGGTCGCTGATTGCGGGCGGCCTGCCGGGGGCCCTGGCCGGGGTGCTGATGCTGCGCCACATACCCGATGCCGGGCTGCGCCTGGGCCTTGGGGTGTTGCTCATGGCATACGCCCTGTGGGGGCTGCTGTGCGCGAAGCCCGGCCGCCGCTCGCTCCACTGCGTGTGGGGGGGCGTGGCCGGGTTCTTTTCCACCAGCCTTGGCACGGCCTATGGCATCAACGGGCCGTCGCTGGCCATCTACCTTTCGTTCCGGGGCGGCACCCCGCAGGAAACCAAGGCCGCGCTGGGGGTGTTCTTCATCGTCAGCGGGACCATCATCGTGGCTGCGCAGACCCTGGCGGGCGTGCAGTCCACGGAAACGCTGCTGCAGTTCGCCGCGTCGCTGCCGTCGGTCATCCTGGGCGGATGGGCGGGCATTGCCTTGTCCAGGCGTTTACCCGACGGCAACCTGCACGGCGCGTTGTTCCTCATGCTGCTGGTCATGGGCGCCAACCTTGTCCGGCAGGGGCTGGGGGGCTGACCCCGCGCGGTCTGGCCGCGCCCCGCCGGTTCCGTCCAGCACACCCCGTCCGGCCGCCGCGCTCCATCAGGCCGGGCCGGTGCTACGCCATCCATCCTTCTTGCCGCATCGCGGCATCCCCCCTTCGTTCGTCGTCCGTGTCCTCGTGCATCCGGAATTCCCTGCGCCGCATCATTTCTTGCGGGCGACGGGATGCGCGCGCGCAATACTGCGTCACGGCAGTGAAAGGCCACGGCGTGGCCGCGATATGTGTCCTGCCGGGCATGATGTGCGTGTGGGCGTGCCGCAGCGCGGGGCAGAGGGGCGCTTTTCCCCCGGTTTCGCCTTTCGCTCGGCAGTTTTTTTGCTGCGTGACGGGATGTTGCGAAAATCTAATTGCCCGAAGTTGGCGGCGGGCGGATAACAAAAGCAGAGTCATCCTTGTCCCATCCTCCTGCGGAAAAGAGGAGAGCCCATGACGCTGCCCGCCCGCGCTCTCGTTCAGGGGACACCAGAGCCCGCCGTGACCGGTGTTTCCCGCTGTCTGCCGCTCCTGTTTCTGCTCCTGCTGTCCATGCTTGCCGCATGCGCCAAGGTGGGGCCCGACTTCAGCACGCCGGACGCCGCCATGCCCGCAACCTGGCAGGATGGCGCGGTTCTGGGCGCCGCCTCTGGCCGAGAGGTAAGCGAGGAGTGGTGGCGCACCTTTGGCGACGCCACTCTGGACGGGCTGGTGGCCGAGGCGCGCGGCGGCAACCTTTCGCTGCACGTGGCCGCGCTGCGGGTGCTGGAAGCCCGCGCCCGCCTGGGCGTTGCCGTGGGCAACCTCTACCCGCAACGCCAGCAGGCCACCGGCGGGCTGACCTGGACCCACCCCAGCGACCGCGCGCCCACCGCCCCCCAGCCCGGCACGGGCAGGAACAACCCCGACTACGTGCAGACCAGCGTGGGGCTGGACGCGGCGTGGGAACTGGACTTCTGGGGCAAGTACCGGCGCGGCGTGGAAGCGGCCGACGCCGATCTGCGCGCCGCCGCCGCCGATTACGAGGCCGCCATGGTGGCCCTGACGGCGGATGTGGCGCAGTCGTACGTGCTCTACCGCACCCTGCAACAGCAACTGGCCATCGCCGACAACAACGTGGCCATCCAGCGCGAAAGCCTGCGCATCGCCACGGCGCGCTTCAACTACGGGGCCACCAGCGAACGCGACATGCGCCAGGCCCTTTCCCTGCTGCGCGATACCGAGGCCAGCATCCCCAGCCTGGCCCATTCCCTGCGCCAGGCCCGCAACGCGCTGTGCGTCCTGTTGGGCAAGCCGCCGCAGGATATCTCCGCCCGACTGGGCCAGGCCCCCATTCCCATGGCCCCGCCCGGCGTGGCGCTGGGCATTCCCGCAGACCTGCTGCGCCGCAGGCCCGACGTGCGCAAGGCCGAATACGCCGCCGCCGGGCAATGCGCCCGCCTGGGCGTGGCCAAGGCCGACTTCTACCCGGCCATCTCCCTGGGCGGCTTCGTGGGGTTCACCGCCAGCAGCGTGGGCGCGTTCAGCACGGGCGACACCTTCTCGCACGGGTTCACGGCCTACGGCGGCCCCGGCCTTACCCTGCCGCTGTTCAACTACGGGCGCATCGTCAACAACGTGCGGGCGCAGGACGCCCGGTTCCAGCAGGCGCTGGTGGCCTACCGCGACACGGTGCTTTCCGCCCTGGGCGAAACCGAGGACGGCATCGACCGCTACCTCAACGCGCAGGGCAGGGCGGCACTGCTGGCCGAAAGCGCCGCCGACGCCGCCCGCTCGCTGGAACTGGCCATGGTCCAGTACCAGGAGGGCTCCACCGACTTCACCACGGTGCTCACCGCCGCGCGCGACCTTTCCACCCGACAGGACGCCCTGGCCCAGGCCGGGGGCGAGATAAGCCAGAGCCTGGTGGCCGTGTTCAAGGCGCTGGGCGGCGGCTGGCGCACCCTGCCCGAGGGCGGTCCCATTCCGCTCGAAACGCTGCGCGCAATGCGCGCCCGCACCGACTGGGGCGCGCTGCCCGAAGAGCACGGGGCCGTGCCCGCCGGTGGCGACGTGCGCCTGCCCGACCTCTAGAAGCCCACGGAACACACCCCGTTCGCATGGAGATTCCGATGACGCGCCATCCCTTCGTTTTTCAGCTTCTGCGCCCGGCGTTGCTGGCCCTGCTTTCCGCCCTCGCCATCATCCCCCTTGCCGGGTGCGATTCGCGCAACGCCTTCGTGCCGCCCCCCGCGCCGAAAGTGACGGTGGCCCCCCCCAAGGTCGGTCCGGTGATCGATTACATGGAGTTCACCGGCACCATCGCCCCGGTGGAGTCGGTGGACATCACCGCCCGGGTCACCGGCGTGCTGCGCACCGCGCAGTTCCGCGACGGAACCCTGGTCCGCAAGGGCGACCCGCTGTTCCTCATTGAGCCGGAACCGTTCCAGGCCGCCCTGCAGCGGGCCGAGGCCGAACTGGAAGTGCAGCGCGCCTCCCTGGACCGGGCCGAGACCGAACTGGCCCGCAGCCGCAAGCTGCTCGCGGAAAAGGCCGGGTCCGAGTCGGACGTGGTGCGCTGGCAGCAGCAGCGCGACAGTTCCAAGGCGGGCATAAGCCGGGCCAGCGCCCAGATCGAGACGGCCCGCATCGACCTTGGCTACACGCGCATCACCGCGCCCTTCGACGGCCAGATGACCCGCCGCCTGGTGGACCCCGGCAACGTGGTGGGCCCCGGCGCGGTGACCAAGCTCGCCACCATCGTCCGGCGCGACCAGGTGCACGTGTATTTCAACATCAACGAGCGCGACCTGCTGCGGCTCATGGGCGACAAGCCCCAACACGCCAAGAACGGCAAGACCGGAGCGCCGCCGGAACTGGCGCTTGAACTGGCCCTGGCCGACGAGGAAGCCTTTCCGCACGCGGGCAAGCTGGACTACGCCGACCCCACGGTAGACCCCTCCACCGGCACGCTGCTGCTGCGGGGCATCTTCCCCAACGCCGGAGGGCGGCTGGTGCCCGGCCTGTACGCGCGCATCCGGGTTGCCATGGGCAAGCGCGACGCGGCGTTGCTGGTGCCGGAACGCGCCCTGGGACAGGACCAGTCCGGTTCGTACGTCATCGTGGTCAATGCGCAGAACGTGGCCGAGCAGCGTCCGGTGAAGCTGGGAGCGCTGCACGAAGGCTACCGGGTGGTGGAAAAGGGGGTAACGGCCCAGGACCGCGTGGTGGTCAACGGCATGCAGCGCGCCCGGCCCGGAAGCACGGTGGATCCGGTGACTGCCGACGCGGCCGCCCCCGGTGCGGGCCAAGGCGGCAAGGGAGACGGCAAGGGAGAAGGCAAGCCCGCCGCCAGGCCCGCCAGCTAGAGGCGCCACACCACCACCAGCGAGGCCGCCATGTTCGCCAAGTTCTTCATCGACCGCCCCATCCTTTCCAACGTCATCGGCATCGTGCTGATCCTCATCGGCGTCGTGTCGCTGATCATGCTGCCCATTTCGCAGTACCCGGACATCACCCCGCCCACGGTGGAGGTGAAGGCCATCTACCCCGGCTCCAACTCGCTGGTGCTGGCCGACGTGGTGGGCGCGCCCATCGAGCAGGAGGTCAACGGCGTCGAGGACATGTTGTACATGTCATCCAAGAGCGCCAACGACGGCACCTACACCCTCACCATTACCTTCGCCCTGGGCACCGACATCGACATGGCCACGGTGCTGGTCCAGAACCGGGTCAACGTGGCCATGGCCCGCCTGCCCGACGAGGTGAAGCGCCAGGGCGTGACGGTGAAAAAGAAGTCCACCGCCATCCTTCAGGTGGTCACGCTTACCTCGCCCGATGGCAGTTATGACGACCTGTTTCTGAGCAACTTCGCGTCGTTGCGCGTGCGCGACGAGTTGGCCCGCATCCCCGGCGTGGGCGAGGCCGTGGTGTTCGGCGCGGCCAGCTATTCCATGCGCGTGTGGCTGGACGCCCCGCGCCTGAAAAGCCTGGGCCTGGCCACCAAGGACGTGGTCAACGCCATCAGCGAACAGAACGTGCAGGTGGCCGCCGGGCAGATCGGCGCGCAGCCCGCGCCGGACACCCAGAACTTTCAGTTCACGGTGCAGACGCAGGGGCGGCTTTCCAATGTTTCTGAATTCGAGGACATCATCATCCGCACGGCAACGGGCGGCCCCACCGGGCGCACCGTCCGGGTGCGGGACGTGGCCCGCGTGGAGCTGGGCGGGCAGACCTACGACCTGTACGCCCAGAAGAGCGGCAAGCCCGCCTCGCTGGTGATCATCTACCAGTTGCCGGGGGCCAACGCGCTGGACGTGGCGCAAAAGGTCACCGCCACCATGCAGCGCCTGGGCAAGGAATTTCCGTCCGGCGTGGCCTGGGACATTCCCTACGACACCACCCGCTTCGTCGAGGCGGCCATCGAGCAGGTGTACCATACCCTGTTCGAGGCGGCCGTGCTGGTGCTGGCGGTGATCCTGATCTTCCTGCAGGACTGGCGGGCCACGCTGGTTCCCGCCACCGTGGTGCCCATCACCATCCTTGGCGGGTTCATGGCCATGATGGCCCTGAGCTTCTCGGTGAACCTGGTCACCCTGTTCGGCATCATCCTGGCCATCGGCATCGTGGTGGACGACGCCATCATCGTGGTGGAAGGGGCGGCGCACCACATGGAGCACGGCGATTCGGCGCGCGACGCCACCGTGAAGGCCATGGTGCAACTGTTCGGCCCCATCATCGGCATCACCCTGGTGCTGTCGTGCGTGTTCCTGCCCGCGTCGTTCATGTCGGGCATCACCGGGCAGCTGTACCGCCAGTTCGCGCTGGTCATCGCCTCCACGGCGCTGGTCAGCGCGCTGCTGGCCGCCACCATGACCCCCGCCCAGTGCGCCCTGTTCCTGAAGCCCATCGTGCCGGGGCGCAACGCCTTCTACCGGGGCTTCAACAAGGTGTACGACGCGGTGGAGCGTTTCTTCGTCGCGCTGCTGAAGACCATGGTGCACCACGCCTGGACCACCATGCTGGTCTTCGTGGGGCTGATCTCGCTCACCTTCTGGTTCTTCACCTCGCTGCCCACGGGCTTTCTGCCCGACGAGGACCAGGGCTACGCGCTGGTGGCGGTGCAACTGCCGGGCGCGTCATCGCAGTCGCGCACCCGCGAGGTGACCGCCAAGCTCGACGCCATCCTTGCCGAAACACCGGGCGTGGCCAGTTGGATCACCTTCGGCGGCATGTCCATCCTGAACAACGCCAACACCCCCAACTCGGCCACGGTCTTCGTCATGTACAAGGACTGGTCCGAACGGGGCGACCTGACGCAGGACAAGCTGGTGGCCGACCTGCGCCGCAAGGCCGGGGCCATCCAGGAAGGCATGGTCATGGTGGTCACCCCGCCGCCCATCCAGGGGCTGGGCAACGCGGGCGGCTTCGAGATGATGGTGCAGGACCGTGCCGCCACGGGGGCGCAGGCGCTGGAAAACGCGGCCTACGAGATGATGGGGGCGGGCCGGGGCCAGTCGGGCCTTTCCGGCGTGGCCACCACCTACACCGCGCGCACCCCGCAGCTGTACGTGGACGTGGACCGCACCAAGGTCAAGGACCACGGGGTGCAGCTGAGCGACGTGTTCAGCACCATGCAGGCCTATCTGGGTTCGTCCTACGTCAACGACTTCAACAAGTTCGGCAAGGCGTACCAGGTGCGCGTGCAGGCCGACAGCCGTTATCGGCTGGAGGCCGGGGACATAGGGCAGCTCGAGGTGCGCAACGCCGACGGCCGCATGGTGCCCCTGGGGGCCGTGACCAACGTGCGCGACGTGGTGGGGCCCGACGTGGTGACCCGCTACAACCTGTACCCGGCCGCCTCATTGATAGGATCCGCCGCGCCTGGCTTCAGTTCCGGGCAGGCGTTGAGTCTGATGGAAGGCATGGCCAAGCGCACCCTGCCGTCCACCATGGGCTTCGAGTGGACCACCATGGCCTATCAGGAAAAGGCCACCGGCAACGAGGCCTTCGCGGTGTTCGGCCTGGCGGTGCTGCTGGTGTTCCTGGTGCTGGCCGCCCAGTACGAAAGCTGGTCGGCCCCGGCGGCCATCATCCTGGTGGTGCCGCTGGCGCTTTTGGGCACCTGCATCGCCGTGTCCGCGCGCGGCATGGACAACAACGTCTACACCCAGATCGGCATCGTGCTGCTTATCGCGCTGGCCAGCAAGAACGCCATCCTCATCGTGGAATTCGCGCGGGAATTGCGCATGCACAAGGGCATGTCCATCCCCGAGGCCGCCGTGGAGGGCGCGCGCGCCCGGCTGCGGCCCATCCTGATGACCTCGTTCGCGTTCATCCTGGGCGTGGTGCCGCTGCTCACCGCCTCGGGCGCGGGATCCGCCAGCCAGCGGGCGCTGGGCACGGCGGTGTTCGGGGGCATGCTGGCCTCCACCTTCCTCGCCGTCATGTTCGTGCCGGTCTTCTTCACCGTCATCCAGCGCCTGAGCGAACGCGGCAGCCCGCCGAGCCCCAAGGCGCAACCCGACAACACCCACTAGGAGGAGTCATGGCCGTTCCGTCCCGCATCATGTCGTGTATCGCCCTTGTTCTGCTGCTTGCGGTCACCGGCTGCGCGGCGCACAAACTGGACGCGAAGCCCTCGGGCTTCCTCAAGGACTACTCCAAGCTGTCCAAGGGGCGCGATGACCAGGCCGGGCTGGTCTGGATCAAGTCCGGCATCAACGCCAAGGACTATGACGCCGTGGTCATCGACCGGCCGAAGGCGTGGATCAAGCCCGACGCGCCGTTCAAGGGTGTGGACGCCAAGGAGCTGGACGAACTGCTGACCTTCTTCGGCGACGCCCTGGTGCGCGAGGCGGGCAAGAGCTACCGCGTGGTGGCGGAACCCGGCCCGCGCGTGCTGGTGCTGCGCACCGCCCTTACCGACATTGTGCCCGGCGATCCCGTAAGCGGCACCCTGACCTCCATCGTGCCCATCGGCATCGCGGTGTCCGGCGCCACCCGCGCCGTGAGCGGCGAGCACATCGGCACGGGCGAGGCATCGGTGGAAATGGAAGTGCTGGATGGGGCTACTGGCACCCAGCTAGCCGCGTCCGTGGACCGGCGCAGCGGCACCAAGGCCCCCCTGCGCGGCTCCATGCAGGATGCCAGGGATGCGTGCGAGTTCTGGGCAGCGCGGCTGGGCAAGCGACTGGCCGAATTCAAGGCGGGCAACCTGCGTCCGTAGGACCGGCAATACCGCAGGGCCACATGTACGGCCCGGAAGAAGGATTGCGGCGGCATGACCGCTGCTGGCGCGTGTTCTCCACCCCGGCAGAATCCGGGGCATAGCCGCCCGGAAACGGCACGCCCGGCTGTGACCGCTCCCGGCTCCTACACCCTGTAGCGCCATTACCCGGATGCGCCATGCCACCGCACGCCACACTCACCGTCTCCAGTTCCGGCACGCAAGGGGGCATCCTGCTGCGCCTTGCCGTGGGCGGGGCATGGAACCTTGCCGCCCCGCTGGCTGGCGCGGCCCGGACATCGGCCATGGCCAGGCTGCAGGAGCCGGGCGTGGCCGCCGTATCCCTGGCCGCCGAAGGGCTGGGCGACTGGGACAGCAGCCTCGCCATCTTCGTGGCCGGGGTGATCCGCGCCTGCCGCGAACGCAACCTTTCGGTGGACACCAGCGACCTGCCCGCCGGGCTGACCCGGCTGGTGGACCTTGCCTTCGCCGTGCCCGAGCGCGCCGGGGCCGCCCGCAGCGATGCACGGCCCGGCCTTTTCGAGCGCATCGGCGCGAAGGTGCTGGAACTGCCCAAGCCCGTGGGCAGCGTCCTTGATTTCATCGGCGAGGTGGCGTCCGCGCTGGCCCGCCTTGCGCGCGGCCGGGCGGACATGCGGCCGCGCGACCTGTTGCAGTTCATGTCCGAAAGCGGTTCCGCCGCGCTGCCCATCGTCTCGCTGATCAGCCTGCTGGTGGGGCTCATCCTGGCCTTCGTGGGCGCGGTGCAACTGCGGGTGTTCGGCGCGCAGATCTACGTGGCCAGCCTGGTGGCCATCGCCATGGTGCGGGTGATGGGGGCCATCATGACCGGCATCACCATGGCCGGGCGCACGGGTGCATCCTATGCGGCCATCCTGGGCACCATGCAGGTCAACGAAGAGGTGGACGCCCTGGCCACCATGGGCCTGCGCCCGGTGGAACAACTGGTGCTGCCGCGCCTGCTGGCCCTGGTGGTGATGCTGCCGCTGCTGACCATCTACGCCGACCTCATGGGCATGGCGGGCGGGTTCATCGTGGGGGTGTTCATGCTGGACCTGAACCCCATGGAGTACCTGATCGCCACGCAGGAGGCCATGACCATGGCCAACGTGTGGATAGGCATCACCCACGGGGCGGTGTTCGGCGTGGTGGTGGCGCTGTGCGGCTGCTACCACGGCATGCGCTGCGGCCGCAGCGCCTCGGCCGTGGGCGCGGCCACCACGGCGGCGGTGGTCAGCGGCATCGTGTCCATCATCCTGTGCACCGCGTTCATCACCGTGGCCTGCGAGGTGCTGGGCATATGAACCAGACCACGCCATCTTCCGCCATCCAGCCCCCCGCGCCGCACATCCGGGTGCGCGACCTGACCGTGGCCTACGGCTCGTTCGTGCTCATGCGCGGGCTGAACTTCGACATCGGGCGCGGCGACATCTTCATCATCATGGGCGGCAGCGGCTGCGGCAAATCCACCCTGCTCAAGGTGCTGGTGGGGCTGAAGCAGCCCGCCTCGGGCACCGTGCAGTACGGCAGCACAGACTTCTGGGGCGGCCCCCCGGCCGTGCGCGACGCGGTGATGCGCCGCGCGGGCATCCTGTACCAGAGCGGCGCGCTGTGGAGCTCCATGACCCTGGCGGAAAACGTGGCCCTGCCGCTGGAGCAGTACACCAGGCTTTCGCGCGCCGAGATCGCCGACATCGTGTCCTTCAAGCTGGCCCTGGTGGGGCTGGCGGGCTTCGAGCGGTTCTACCCCTCGGAGATCAGCGGCGGCATGCGCAAGCGCGCCGGGCTGGCCCGGGCCCTTGCGCTGGACCCGGAAATCGTCTTCTTCGACGAGCCCTCGGCCGGGCTGGACCCGGTGAGCGCGCGGCTGCTGGACGACCTGATCCTGGAATTGCGCGAGAGTCTGGGCACCACCATCGTGGTGGTCACCCATGAACTGGCGTCCATTTTCGCCATCGGCACCAATTCGGTGTTCCTGGACGTGGAAACGCGCACCATGACCGCTGGCGGCAACCCCAACGACATCCTGCGCGAGGCGCGCGACCCCAAGGCCGTGCGCTTCCTGACCCGTGGCGAATCCTCCATGGGCGCGGCGCGCAGGCCCGGCCCCGTGACGGGGGCAGCGCCACCGGACGGGGCACCCCCGGCCGGACCGGAAGAAACGGGCGCGACGGAGGAAGTCGGCATCGGACCGGATGCACCATCCTGCGGCAAGGAGGAACGGTAATGGCGCGCGAAGCCAACAAGGCCATGCTCGGCGCGTTCGTGGTGGGGGCGCTGGCGCTGCTGGCGGCGGCGGTGCTGCTGTTCGGCTCCGGCAGGTTCATGAAGGACCGGCCGCAACTGGTGCTCTACTTCAAGGGGTCGGTGCGGGGGCTGAATATCGGCGCGCCCGTGGTCTTCCGGGGCGTGCCCATAGGCAGCGTGACCGAAATCCGGCTGCTGCACGACCCCGATACCCTGGAATTCTTCATTCCGGTGTTCATTGAGTTCGATCCGGAGCGCATCCTGAACATGAAGGATGGCACCGTGGTCAAGCGACAGGCGGACGGCAAGGTGCTGGACCTGCTGGTGGAAAAGGGCATGCGGGCGCGGCTGGCGTTGCAGAGCTTCGTCACCGGACAGTTGATGATCGAGGTCGACTTCGAACCCGGCAGCCCGCTGGTGCTGCGCGGCGACGGAACCCTGCGCGAAATCCCCACGTTGCCCTCGCCCATGGAGGAGTTGACCCGCACGCTCCAGAACCTGCCCATCGAAAGCATCATGGCGCAGTTGAACGAAGCGGTGACCGGGCTGAACAAGCTGGTGAACTCGCCGGTGGTGTCGGATACGGCCGCCAGCCTGAACGACACCCTGAAGGAAGTGCGCCAGTTGGCCGCATCCCTGAACGCCCAGGTGGCCCCCCTTGGCCAGTCCGTGACCGGGGCGGCGCAACGCTACGGCGCGCTGGCGGACAAGCTGGACCGGCAACTGCCGGACACCCTGGCCCAGGCCACCCAGACCCTGAAGTCGCTGGCGGCAGCGTCCGCGCGGGCCGAGTCGGCCCTGGCCGCCGCCCACGGAACCATCCGCGACGATTCGCGCACCATGACCGAGGTGCAGCAGGCCCTGCGCGAGATGGGCGGCGCGGCCCGGTCGCTGCGGGCCTTGGCCGAGTATCTGGAACGTCACCCCGAGGCCTTGCTGCGAGGCAAAGGAGAGTATCGCTGATGAACGCCGCTTCGCTTTGCCATCGTCCCGTGCCGACGGTTCCGTGGATGCCATCGCTGGCCCTTCTGCTGGCGCTGCTGGCCTGTCTGTTGTTGGCCGGTTGCGCGGGCAGCAGCGCCGCCACGCGGTTCTATCTGCTCTCGCCTCCGGCGGGGGGCAGTGCACGCGTCTTGCCTGTCGCGCCCCAGGCGCGGGTGGCGGTGGGGCCGGTGAACGTTGCCTCGTATCTTGACCGTCCGCAGATCGTCACCCGCGAGGGCGACGGCGTGCGGCTGGGGCTGGCGGAATTCGACCGCTGGGCCGAGCCGTTGGCCGAAAGCCTGCCCCGCGTGCTGGCCGAAGACGTTTCGCGCTCGCTGGGCGGCGAGCACGTGCTGGTGTTTCCCGGCGTAAAGGCCGACGACGCCGACATCCGCGTGACCGTGGATGTGATCCGGCTGGACGGCAGCCTTGGCGGCACGGTGGTGCTGGACGCCTGGTGGGCGCTGCTGGATCGTTCGGGCGCCACGTTGCGCCGTGGCCGGATGGTCGAGCGACGGCCCGCCGGTGATGACTATGCCGCCCTGGTCACGGCCCAGAGCGGGCTGACGGCGGCCCTTGCCGACACCGTGGCGGCGGCCGTGCGCGAGGTGTTGCCCCGCCGCTGAACGCCGCCGCGCACCTGTGGCCCACAACGACCACGGAGGAACGGCTCATGGCCTCTCTTTCCCTTGCGCTGTGCGTGTTGTGCGCCGTCACCGTGGCGCTGCTGCTGGTGCACGGCCATCTGGACGGCGACGGGCACGACCTGCGTCTGCTGGCGTGGGGCAAGGGCGTGCAGGCCGCGGGCTGGCTGGGCTTCGGCCTGGCCACGGCGGCGTCGGACGTGATGCCGCCGTTCCGGTTTCTGTTGCTGGTGGGGCTGGGATTCGAGGCGCTGGCCATCGTGCGGGTGCGCACCGGTCGTCCGTCGAAGTTGCTGCCAGTGCTTGCGGGGGTGGTGACGCTGCATGTGCTATTGGCCGTTGCCGTGGCCGGGCGGCCCTTCGAGGTGCGGGCCTTTGTGCAGTCCATGGCGGCGGCCGTGCTGTTTCTGCCCGGCGGGGTGCTGCTGCTCACCACGCGCAACGTGGCGTCGCGGCGGCTGCATGGCGCTACCGGCGGCGCGTACCTGGCCTTGGCTGCGTTCACGTTCCTGCGGGGCGGGTACCTGCTGGCCCGGCACGAGGGGGCGGACATTCCCGCCGTGCCGCATATGGAGATGGTCGGCTTGCTGCTGTTGCAGGCGCTGGCGTTCATCGGGTGCGTGTGGTTCGTGGTGGTGCTGCGCGAACGGTACGAGGCGCACATCCACCGCCTGGCCACCACCGATGCCCTCACCGGCCTGCACAACCGCCGCCACTTCCTGTCCGTCGTGGAGCCCGCCCTGGCCCTGGCCGCCCGTAAGGGCACGCCCGTGGGGGTGATCATCTTCGACGTGGACCATTTCAAACGGGTCAACGACACGCATGGCCACCCCATGGGCGATGCGGTGCTGCGCTGCATCGGTGCGGCGCTGCCCGCGCTGGTGCGCGGCTACGACGCCACCTGCCGCTTCGGCGGCGAGGAATTCGCCGCCGTGCTGCCCGACGCCGACGGCGCGGTGACCGACCTCGTGGGAGAACGCATCCGCCAGGGCATGGAACGGGCGGGGCTGGAGGCGGCGGAGCAGGGCAGGGGGGTGCCCTTCACCGTGAGCGTGGGTGCCGCGTGCCGGGTGCCGCGCGGCCCGCAGGACCTGGACGGCATGCTGGCCGAGGCCGATGCTGCACTGTACGAAGCCAAGCACGGCGGGCGCAACGCCTATCGGAGGCATGGCGTCTGACGGGGGATTGCCCGCGCACGAAAAGAGGGGTCAGGCTTGCGCCTGACCCCTTGCTTTTTTCTGGAGCCGGAGATGAGACTTGAACTCACGACTTGCTGATTACGAATCAGCTACTCTACCAACTGAGTTACTCCGGCTTTCACGCCCAGTCCGCGCCCTCGGGCCCGTCTGCGCGCGTGCTCGCGGCGGATGCCTCCGCCAGAAGCGAGATGTGCTAGTTATGGAAGTTGGCAAGGGAAGTCAAGCGGGTTGTGGGGCGGCAGCGGGTGCCATGTGGCGGGCGGCATGGGAACCGACAAGTATGGCGATGCCAGCCCGTGGTTGGCAGGAGTCCGTTGCCGGTGCGCAACCCTGCGACCTACCGTCCCGCAGTCCCTTGCCGGATGGGAGCCATAGCGCCCCAGTCTGATGCGTATCTCGCGCACCGCCTGCCGTCTCGCCCTACGGGCTTCCAGCAATCCACCTTTCTTGCCCGCCAGCCAGGGTGTGCACGGGCTCCCGCACCTACCCCGCTCGCGGCGGGGTTTTGCCTCTCCGCGTCGTGCCCGCGCAGTGTGACCGTCAATGTCCAAGGAATGTTGCACTACTAGCCGAAGGTTGTTGTACTATTTTCTAGAGAATATTTTTATGCGGATTTCTTGACAAAGTGCTCGTCACGCGCAACTGTGCAACAACAAGAACTGGAGCACTTCCCCATGATCCGCGAACTGCTGACCCTCCGCGAAATCGCCCGCCGCCTCGACGTGCCTCCCTCCAGTATCGCCTATTACAAGGACAGGTTCGCGCGCTTCCTGCCCGCCGGAGAAGGGCGGGGCAGGCGGCTGCGCTATCCCGTGCATGTGCTGGACATCTTCAGGGAGATCAGGAGCATGTACACGCGCAACGTGGCGGCGGAACAGATCGAGGAACGGCTGGAGGAGTTGACGGCGATGCTGTCCGCGCAGGGCGGGCCGGGGGCGCAGGGTGGACAGCCCGGTGATCCCCACCGGCCCGCACGAACGGGCGGCGTTGACGGCGCGGGGGCGCGGGCATCCGGCGCGGGGGCGGAACCATACCGCCGGGAACGGCTCCAGGATTTCGACGGCAGCGCGGATGGCGGGACGCGGGGGTTCCCGCACGGCATGGCGCAAGGTCCGGATGGAGACCAGGCGGTGGAAGGGCTGCCCGGCATGCTCGACCGCATGGCCACGCTGTTGCAGGTGCAAGGGCACATGCTGGCGGAGCTTTCCAGCCTGCGCCGCCAGGTGGAGGAACTGCGCGCGGACCGCGACGCACTGCTGGCCGCCTTCGACGAGCGCGCGGCGCGGCTGGACGGCGCGTTGGAACTGCTGCGCCGCGAACGCGCCGAAGCCGTGACCCGGCTCGTGGATGACTACTACACCGCCGCCTCTGGAGCGGCGGGTGTCGGCTCCCGTGTCGATTCCGACGGAGGAACAGGAGCGAACCCCCACGCGGAGGCCTCTCCGACCGGATCAACCGCCGATGGAGATTTCTCTTCGGCCCAGTTCGAAGCCGCCGATGCCGGTCCCTCGTCTACCGAGGCCGGTGCATCCGGCGCGACGTCCGGCGGGGCGTCTGGCACAACGTCCGGCGCGACGTCCGACGAGACATCCGGCGGCAAGGGCGCTTCCTCCATGCCGCCTGCCGCCCTGTTCGAGCGGCCGCTGGTCATCCGGCGCAACGGCGAGTTCCTTGGCGTGTCCGGCAGGGACAAGGCGTTCACCCTGCGCGAGCTGCTGGCCCTGGTGGAACGCCACGCCGCGCGGCGGCACCGCGTGTCCATGGGGTGGGGGCGCTCCGGCTCCGCCTGGGTGCTGCGCATGACCACGGATGAACCGGCCATCGGCAGGCAGGGCGGCAGCCGCACCCACGAACTGACCTTGCAGCCGGTCACCACGCCCAGCGGCAACCTGGTCACCCGGCTCTCGCGCCTCGCCATCAACGGCGATACGGTTCCGGACCGTTTTCTTTTGGAATTGTTCAGGAATATCCGGGAAAGCTACGAGGCCCGATAGGGCGTAGCGCGGGCGTAACAAGCCATAGGCGGCATGTGGCCTCCGCGCCGTTTGGCCGTGCGAGGGGCGGCTGTCCACGCGTGTCGTCTGTGGGCTGGACAGTGCGTCCGCTTCGCGGCGTCCCGTCCCCGGCCTCGCCTTCGAGTGCGTGTCGCCGCCCTTCCGGCTACTCGCCGCCCCCATCTACGCGACGGCAAGCTCCATGTTGCCCCAAATGCCCACGCGCCCGCCGCATTGGGCGTACACTCCCTCTATGCCCAGGTGCGCCATGGCCGCCGCGCGCTCGGTCACGCGGGCCACGTCGTCCGGCCCTTGCAGCATGTTGCCGAACAGGGTGGCCGCCGCGTCGGCCAGGCTGGCGTCGCGCGCCCGCACCGCCGCGATGTCGCCAACGCCCAGGCTGAGCGAATGGCCGATGGTGGCCGACGACGAGCACAGCGACACCGGGCAGTCCGCCGCCTTCACCACCACGCCGATCATCTCGCCGCTGGCCGGGTCGGGCAGCAGGCCCACCACCCGGTCGCGTCGGGAGCAGATGTAGATGTCCCCGCCATTCTCCACGATGATGTCCGGCGACACCGGGGCAAAGCGCTCCGCCACCATCTGGGCCACGGTGCCCGCCACGGCGGCGAAGGGGCCAACCCCGGCGATGTCGGCCCCGTGCGCCATTCGCCGCGCCACCTCCGGCGCGCTGTCGGGCGTGGGCACGGGCACGAGGCTGGTGCGAAAGTCTGGCGCAAGCAGCATCCACGCCTTGATCTGGCCGCGCAGTTCGGTGACGTAGGCGGCGATCCGGTCGGGCAGGTCGGCCAGGTCTGGCAGACCGGGCAGACCGGCGTGTGCGGTCACCCACAGGTCGGTTTCCTCCACCACCACCTGAAAGACCACCTCGTCCGCGTGACGGGCGGTGCGCTTGCGGTAGCCGCGCACGTGGTCGGTGTGCACGGTGATGGTTTCCGGAGTGGTGGGCGCGATGGGCGCGGTGCGTTTCTTGGGGGTGCGGCTGATGCTCATGGCGCGGTTTCACCACAGGGGCGGGCGGGCGTCAATCGGGACGGGGCTTCGCGAAGCCACCGTGCGGACAGGTCAGGGACGCTTGTCTCCCCTTACCCAGAGAACGTACTGTTCGTCGGGGACCAGTGTTCTGGCTAGTTTGTTTTCATGGAGAAATTTGTAGGGGTTCTGCGGATGCTTTATGGCTGCGCGGTAGGACGTGACGTGTAGCCTGTGGAGCAGGTTTCTACGGATGATGTCTTCCGTCAGGGTCTGGGGCTCGCAGTCCGTCGTGGGTTCGTGCAGGTTGAAGCTGCCGATGAACGTTCCCCCGGGCTTGAGAACGCGCAGCACTTCGGTGGCCATTTGCGCAAAGTCGTCCACGTGGTCCATTGCATTGAGGGTAAACATGATGTCCACGAAGTCGTCAGGCAGGGGAATCGTCCGTTCCGTGGATGTCACGTACACCATGCCGTGCCGCAGCATGACATCCGCAAATGCGTCGATGTAGGTCGACGCAAGAACGTCGATGCCTATCCGCAGCGCCGGACATTGCGTCCACGCAAGGCTGCCGCGTGGCCCGCAACCGAAGTCGGCCACGATCTTGCCCCGCATGAAGTCGTCGTCCGGTTCTCCGGCAAGGTGCAGCATGCGTCCGGCGTAGTGGGCGTTGCTGAACGTGTGCCCTTCGCCGACAAATGTGGCCTGCCAGTATGAAAATTCGTTTTGGTATTTCATGTGGGTGGCGGGGCATGCGTATGGGGGGCGGCAGGATATCCGCCGTGCCTTCACTGCGCGTTCTTTACAAAACTTAATGGCACACGTTCTGCGCTAATTCAATTTGAAACGCGCTGTTCGGGTGTCGCCCTATGACTCCTCTTGGGTGGGATGCTCGCCGGAGGGGGGCATGGGAGCGCAATCCCGGCGTTCTAAGATTTCTGACTGGCAGAACGCAGGGGCGCGCAGCGGTTGCCCCATGAATGAGAGCCCTGCGAGCTTGCGTGGCGAAACGCGGGGGGAGAGGGCGCGGCGGCACTTAGCTGGCCCTTCCCTCTTGCGCCCCTCCGGCCCGTGTCTTCCCCGGTCCCCGGACGGGCTGCATTCTTTACAAGCGGCGGGCTTTGAGGCTAGGAAACCCTTTTCCGCATCACGTTCCGCAGTGCCGCAACACAAGGATGGAGCCATGCCCAGACATTTCAAGCGAATCAGGGACCTCGGCTACGAGGGCGCCTGGAAGCTGCTGCAACGCGCCAAGGAAATGAAGGACACCGCCTACCGGGGCAAGATCATGGAAGGCAAGACCGCCATCCTCATCTTCGAGAAGGCGTCCACCCGCACGCGCGTGTCCTTCGAGATGGCGGTGCGCCACCTTGGCGGCTCCACCATCTTCATGACCCCGGCGGAAAGCCAGCTTGGCCGCTCCGAACCCCTGCGCGACACGGCCCGCGTGCTCTCGCGCTATGCCGACTGCATGGTGGTGCGTACCTTCGGCCAGTCGAAGATCGACGAACTGGCCGAATACGGCTCCATCCCCGTGGTCAACGCCCTCACCGACGAAGGGCACCCCTGCCAGGTCATGGGCGACGTGCTGACCATGTACGAGCGCACCCCCGACCTTTCCAAGGTCCGCGTGGCCTGGGTGGGCGACGGCAACAACATGGCCAATTCGTGGATCGAGGCGGCCATCTATTTCCCGTTCGAGCTGTTCATGGCCTTTCCCGAAGGCTACGAGCCCGACCGCGACCTGCTGGGCTTCGCCATGCAGGCCGGGGCCAAGATATTCCTGACGCACGACCCGCTCATGGCGGTGGACGGCGCGCACTACGTGAACACCGACGTGTGGGCCTCCATGGGCCAGGAAGAGGAGCAGAAGAAGCGCGAGGCCGCCTTCAAGGGCTATTGCGTCGATTCGGCCATGATGGCCCTTGCCGCGCCCGACGCCAAGTTCATGCACTGCCTGCCTGCCCACCGGGGCGAGGAAGTGACCGACGAGGTCATGGAAAGCCCGGCGTCCATCATTTTCGACCAGGCAGAAAACCGTCTGCACATCCAGAAGGCCATTCTGGAATGGGCGCTTTCGGAATAACACCGCGCCACGGCACGTGCCGCGCGACGCATACCGCACAACATACCGCACAACATACCGCATAACTACCGCACAACGGGGCTGAAACGACATGGCCAAGGCTATCAAGAAGGTCGTGCTCGCCTATTCCGGCGGGCTGGACACGTCGGTGATCCTGAAGTGGATCGCCGTCACCTACGGCTGCGAGGTGGTGACCCTTACCGCCGACCTCGGGCAGGAAGAGGACCTGGACGGCGTTGACGCCAAGGCCCTGCGCACTGGCGCCACCCGCGCCTACGTGGAAGACCTGCGCGAGGAATTCGCGCGCGACTTCATCTTTCCCATGATGCGCTCCGGCGCGGTGTACGAGGGCCGCTACCTGCTGGGCACCTCCATCGCTCGTCCGCTCATCGCCAAGCGCCTGGTGGACATCGCCCGCGCCGAAGGCGCGCAGGCCGTGGCCCACGGGGCCACCGGCAAGGGCAACGACCAGGTGCGCTTCGAGCTTACCGTCAACGCCCTGGCCCCCGACTTGGACGTGATCGCCCCATGGCGCATCTGGGACCTGCGCTCGCGCACCGACCTTACCGCCTTTGCGGAAAAGCATGGCATTCCCCTGTCCACCTCGTCCAAGCAGTACAGCATGGACCGCAACATGCTGCATTGCAGCTTCGAGGGTGGCGAGTTGGAAGACCCGTGGTGCGAACCCGGTCCCAACAGCCACGTCATGGCCGTGCCCGTGGAACAGGCCCCGGACACGCCGGAATACATCACCATCGAGTTCAAGAAGGGCGATGCGGTGGCCGTCAACGGCGAAGCCATGAGCCCGGCCACCATCATCCGCACCCTGAACACCATTGCGGGCAGGCACGGCATTGGCCGCCTGGACATGGTGGAAAACCGCTTCGTGGGCATCAAGTCGCGCGGGGTGTACGAAACCCCCGGCGGCACCGTGCTGCACATCGCCCACCGCGACCTGGAAGGCATCTGCATGGACCGCGAATCCATGCACCTGCGCGACCAGATGATTCCGCGCTACTCCGAGGCCGTGTACAACGGCTTCTGGTTCGCGCCGGAGCGCGAGGCCATGCAGGCCTTCATCGACAAGACGCAGGAAACCGTCAACGGCACCGTGCGTCTCAAGCTGTACAAGGGCAACGCTTACCCGGTGGGCCGCACCTCGCCCAACACCCTGTACTGCCACGACCTGGCCACCTTTGAAGACTGTGCCACCTACGACCACGCCGACGCCGCGGGCTTCATCAAGCTGCAGGGCCTGCGCGTGCGCGGGTATGCGCAGCGGGTGAAGAAGGGCTAGACGCTCCGTCCGGAGGGGTGCCCCTTCGGCGGTCAATATGTTCAGCATGTTCCGTGGGGCCTCCCGTATGGGGGGCCTTACGCGTACCAAGCCGCCGCAACGGCAGGGACCAGCAATGGCCGAAAAGAAGATGTGGGGCGGGCGGTTCCGTCAGGCCACCGCCGCCCTGGTCGAGGAATACACCCAATCCGTCTCGTTCGACCGGGCCCTGTACGCGCAGGATATCGCGGGCTCCAAGGCGCACGCGCGCATGCTGGCGAAGCAGGGCGTGCTGACGGCGGACGAGGCCGCGCGCATCGTGGAAGGGCTGGACATGGTGCTGGCCGAGATAGAGGGCGGCGCCTTTGTCTGGCGGCGCGAACTGGAAGACGTGCACATGAATATCGAAAGCCGCCTCACCGAACTGGTGGGCGACGTGGGTAAGAAGCTGCACACCGGCCGCAGCCGCAACGACCAGGTGGCGCTGGATTTCCGTCTGTTCGTGTCCGACCGCATCCGCGCCTGGCGCGGCCTTGCGCGCGACCTGGTCGGCGTTCTGGCGGAACGCGCGGGCGAGCACGCAACCACGCTGCTGCCCGGCTGCACCCATATGCAGCCCGCCCAGCCGGTAAGCCTTGGGCACCACCTGCTGGCCTATGCGTGGATGCTGCGCCGCGACGCCGAACGCCTGGCTGACTGCGACCGCCGGGCGCGCGTGTGCCCGCTGGGCGCGGCCGCGCTGGCGGGCACCACCTATCCGCTGGACCCGGCCTTCGTGGCCGAGCAACTGGACATGTACGGCACCTTCCGCAACAGCATGGACGCCGTGTCCGACCGCGACTTCGTGCTCGAATCGCTGTTCTGCGGGGCGACGATCATGGCCCACCTGTCGCGGCTGTGCGAGGAAATCATCATCTGGGCCAACCCGGCCTTCGGCTTCGTGCGGCTGCCCGACGCCTACGCCACGGGTTCGTCCATCATGCCCCAGAAGAAGAACCCCGACGTGGCCGAGATCATGCGCGGCAAGACGGGGCGCGTGTACGGCGCGCTGACCGCCATGCTCACCACGGTGAAGGGCCTGCCCATGACCTACAACCGCGACATGCAGGAGGACAAGGAACCGTTCCTCGACTGCGACCGCACCGTATCGGCGTCGCTGGAGATCATGGCGGGCATGCTGCGGGAACTGGGCTTCAATGAAGGGCGCATGCGCGCCGCGTTGCGCGCGGGCTTCCTGAACGCCACCGAACTTGCCGACTACCTGGTGGGCAAGGGCATTCCCTTCCGCGAGGCGCACCACCTGACCGGGGCCGCCGTGGCCCTGGCGGAGGAACGCAACGTCACGCTGGAGGAACTGCCCCTGGCCGACCTGCAGTCCATCTGCGACCGCATCGGCGACGACGTGTACCCCGTGCTCGACCCGGCGGCCGCCGTGGCCCGGCGCGAAATGCCCGGCGGCACCGGCCCCGCGTCCGTGGCGGCGCAGTTGGCAGAACTGGCCGACTGGCTGGAAGACTAGAACCATGCGTCATTGCGTCATGGACCGCTTGTCCTCATGGCGTAAACAGCCCCAGCTACCCTCATAGGCCAGATCGCCGATCAACGACCTGAAAGCGGGCCGCCTTCCGGCAGGGGGGCGGCCCGCCGCAACATGGCCCGGCGCATTGTGGCACGGGTCGCACAAGGATGACATGCAACGCAACAAGAAGCTCATCCCCGCACTACTGTTGGCCGTGCTGTTCAGCTGGGCGCTGTACAACCTGCTGGCCGTCTCCGGCCTGCTGCCCGGCAGCGGCCAGGTGACGGAGCAGGGTGACGACGGCTCTGCCCTGCTGTCCGCCGAACTCAAGGCCGAGGTAACGGCCCTGAACACGGCGGACGAGACGGCATCGGACAACGAATGGATGGCCATGGTCACCCAGGCCTCCAGCGGCAGATACTACAAGGATGCGCGTGACCAGGCGCTGACCCTGGCCGCCTCGCGCGCGCTGGAGGCGGGCAAGTTCGCCGTGGCCATCACCGCCGCCGAGGTCATGTACCGGCCCGAACCGCGCGAGGATGTGCTGCAGGCGGTGGTGCGCGAGGCGGCCAAGACCCGCGCCACCATCAAGTATTCCGTGCGCGCGGCGCGCAACCTCGCGAAGCTGGAGCAGCGGCGCGCGGCCAACGCCTTCATCGTCCAAGCCTACGAGACGCTGGCGAAGGGCGGGCAACCGCAGGACGCCGGGGCCGGACACGCCGGAAATGCCGGAGAACCGGCAGCGCCGGGGGCCGCCGGGCTGACCGTGGGGCCTGCCGGAGTGGGGCAGTAGCAAGGGACGTTTGATGGGGGTGCGGATATAGGCTTGGGGTAGCCGGGCGAGGTCGCAACGTTTTCAGGCGGAATTGTGACAGATTCTACTTGACCGCCCGGAAAACTCCGACTAATTCTCCAATCGTGTCGGTCGATGCTCCGGGTGTGCCGTGCGTCGGGATCGGCACGGGCTTGTGGCAAGAGTTTCGGCGAGTCGATAGGCATCCCACCTACAGAGTTTCTGCCCGATCTTTCGCACGAGCGAACCCCCCCATTTTCCCTGCAAGGAGTTTTCCTGATGTCCAAGTCTCTGTATGTGGGCAACCTGCCTTTCTCCGCCTCCGAAGACGAAATCCGCGACCTGTTCTCCCAGCACGGCCAGGTGCTCAGCGTGAAGCTGATCTCCGACCGTGAAACCGGCCGTCCCCGTGGCTTCGGCTTCGTCGAAATGGAAGCCGCCGACGCCAGCAGCGCCGTGGAAGCCCTGAACGGCTACTCCTTCGGCGGCCGCGCCCTGAAGGTCAACGAAGCCCAGCCCCGCGCTCCCCGTCCGCCCCGCTGGTAACACCGGCGCCCCGACGTCCGCAGTGACGCCCGCAGTGACATCCGCCCGCTGACGTCAGCCTGACGCGGGTCCACGCGGATACGCAGCAATCACAAGGCCCGCCTCGCCGGAATTCCGGTCGAGGCGGGCCTTTTTCGTTTGCGTGCTGAATGGCAATGAAAAACGCGCGGGCGACCAGCGGCGGGCGGAGGATGGCGGCTGCGCGCGTCAGTGCAGCTCAGGAAACTCCGCTGAAAGGATGCGCCGCAGGGGGCCGTCGGCGTGCATCCGTTGCAATGCCCGGTTGATTTCGGGCAGGCGGGCGGCCAGCGGTGAGCTGCGGGAAAAGGCCATGTGCAGCGGGTAGCTGCGCACGGGCCGGTCCGCCTCGCCCACGGCGGCATCCAGGTCGGGCTGACTGGGCCGATAGGCTTCGTCCACCGTGCCGTTGTTCAGTCACAGGTCCATGCGCCCGGTGCGCAACTTGGCGAAATTGTTTTCGTTCAAGGGGCGTGCTCGACGGACAGTCGCGCCCCCCTCCGTCACCGAGGGCAACGGAGTACGGCGGGTAGACGGTGTTCAGCAGCAGAAAAGCACCGCAGGGTCCGACGCCCGCCGAGGGCTTGGCGTCTTCGTTGGCGAGCGCCGATACGGGGGCGGCACCCTGCACGGTCAGGGCAAGCCAGAGCCGCACGTTCAGCGCGCAGTCGGCGCGCGGGGGCCGGAACGGACGTGGCGAGACGTGCACGGGGGGGAGGATGCCATGACGGGCCTGCTGCTGGGGCGTCCGGTATGCTGGCGCGGGATTTGCGGCCTTGCGGGCCGGTGGCGCACGCGTTGGCGCCGTGCGCGCGGCGAATGCAAGTCAGGCCGGATTGGCGGACAAAAGTCGCAGGGGCGGGGAGACGATAAAAAAAGGCCCCGAAACCGGGGCCTTGGCATCGTGGCGGAAGCGTATAGGGGTCGAACCTACCATGGACATCTCTGCCCACCACCGGTTTTGAAGACCGGGCGCCACACCGGTGACGAAACGCTTCCACGAGGGTTCGGCGTATCTAGCAGAATCGCGCGGGCGCGGCAAGGGACTGGCGGCGTTGCGGACCTGCGGCGCCAGTCCGCAACGGGTATGGCGCGTCCGCCTTGCCCGCCGTCGCAGGGAAGGCTGGTGGGTGACGGCGTGCGCAGGCGCGTACGTGGGGGCTTGCGCTCTTTGGTCGGGTCCGTGATGGTGCAGGGCATGCCGCACGGTGCGGCTTGCCCGAAAAGCCGGGGAAAGTGCGCGCGCGCGCATTGTCAAATAGTTCCCGACGACTTAAAAAGAAGAATCGTCCGCACGACGGACGCTCACTTCCGCACGGAGGCCAGACTTGAACCAGTTTTCGCGCAATCTGATTCTCTGGGCGATCATCTCTTTGCTCATGGTCGTCCTGTTCAACCTGTTCAATCAGCCGCAGGGGACGCAGGCGCGTCTTACCTATACGGAATTCCTGCAGAAGGTCGAACGCGGCGAAGTGCTGCGCGTGACCATCCAGGGCCAGAAACTGGTGGGCGAAACCTCCGAGGGCAAGGCGTTCCAGACCTATGCCCCGCATGATCCCGAGCTGGTTTCGCGCCTCATCTCCCAGAAGGTCGAGGTGAAGGCGGAACCGCAGGAGGAAGCCCCCTGGTACATGACCCTGCTGGTTTCCTGGTTCCCCATGCTGCTGCTGATCGGCGTGTGGATATTCTTCATGCGGCAGATGCAGGGCGGCGGGGGCAAGGCCATGTCGTTCGGGCGTTCTCGCGCCCGCATGATCACGCCGGAATCGGCCCGCGTCACCTTCGAGGACGTGGCGGGCGTGGACGAGGCCAAGGAAGAACTGAGCGAAGTGGTGGAGTTTCTGTCCAACCCGCGCAAGTTCACCCGCCTTGGCGGGCGCATTCCCAAGGGCGTGTTGCTGGTCGGCCCCCCCGGCACCGGCAAGACCCTGCTGGCCCGTGCGGTTGCCGGTGAGGCGGGCGTGCCGTTCTTCTCCATTTCCGGTTCCGACTTCGTGGAAATGTTCGTGGGCGTGGGCGCATCGCGCGTGCGCGACCTGTTCATGCAGGGCAAGAAGAACGCGCCCTGTCTCATCTTCATCGACGAAATCGACGCCGTGGGCCGTCAGCGTGGCGCCGGCCTTGGCGGCGGCCACGACGAGCGCGAACAGACCCTGAACCAACTGCTGGTGGAGATGGACGGCTTCGAGTCCAACGAGGGTGTCATCCTCATCGCCGCCACCAACCGCCCCGACGTGCTGGACCCGGCCCTGCTGCGTCCCGGCCGCTTCGACCGCCAGGTGGTGGTGCCCACCCCCGACGTGCGGGGCCGCAAGCGCATCCTTGAAGTGCACACCCGCCGCACGCCCCTGGCCACCGGCGTGGAACTGGACGTCATCGCCAAGGGCACGCCCGGCTTCTCGGGCGCGGACCTGGAGAACCTGGTCAACGAGGCTGCCCTGCAGGCCGCCAAGGTGGGCAAGGACACCGTGGACATGGGTGACTTCGAGTACGCCAAGGACAAGGTGCTCATGGGCAAGGAGCGCCGCAGCCTCATCCTGAGCGACGAGGAAAAGCGCATCACCGCCTACCACGAGGCGGGCCACGCCCTGGCCGCCAAGCTGTTGCCCGGTTCCGACCCGGTACACAAGGTGAGCATCATTCCGCGCGGTCGCGCCCTCGGCATTACCATGCAGTTGCCGGAGGGCGACCGTCACGGCTACTCGCGCAGCTACCTGCTGAACAACCTGGCGCTGCTGCTGGGCGGCCGCGTGGCCGAAGAAGTGGTGTTCAACGACATCACCACCGGCGCGGGCAACGACATCGAGCGCGCCACCAAGATGGCCCGCAAGATGGTCTGCGAATGGGGCATGAGCGAGGCCATCGGCCCGCTGAACATCGGCGAGCACGGCGAAGAGGTGTTCATCGGCCGCGAATGGGCGCATTCCCGCAACTTCAGCGAGGAAACCGCCCGCCTGGTGGATGCCGAGGTCAAGCGCATCATCGAGGAGGCCCGGCAGCGCTGCCGCACCCTGCTCGAAGAGAACATCGACTCGCTGCACGCCATCGCCGGCGCGCTGCTGGAACGTGAAACCATCAGCGGCGCGGACATCGACATCCTGATGCGCGGCGAACCGCTGCCGCCGGAAAAGCCCAACAACCGGGGCACGGCCGGGGGCGTGGCCGCCCGCGCGGGGGAGCGCCCCGCGTCTGGCCAGGGCGACGCGGCGTCTTCAACCTCCGGCGCGCAGCCCGCACCCGGAACGGCGGGCACGGCCCCCAGGACCGCAGCGGACGCTGACGCCGCCGGGCGCGACGAATTCACCCTGGAAGCCGACGATTCCGGGTCCGACCGGGGCTCCGACAGGTCTGGCGACCGGTCGGGCGACGGCAGCGGCGAAGCGGGGCGTTGATGGCGACGGCTTTCGGCCACGCGCAACAGGCTATCTGGACCGTAAGGGGGGGAAGGGCGGTGACGCCCGCCCCCCCTGCTCCCTTTGGCTCCCCCGTTTCTCCGGTTTCCTTCGTCATCTTCGGCATCGTCAACGTCACGCCAGACTCGTTCCACGATGGCGGGCGCTACGTCTCGCACGAGGCGGCGGTCACCCACGCCCTGCGCTTGGCGGCGGAGGGGGCGCACGTGCTGGACATCGGCGGCGAATCATCGCGGCCCTACGCCGAGCCGGTGCCCCTGGAAGAGGAACTGGCGCGCGTGCTGCCCGTGGTGCGGGGCATCCGCGACGGGTACGCGGCCCGCGCGGGGGGCGGCGCTCCGCTGCTTTCGGTGGACACCTACAAGGCGGGCACGGCCGCGGCGGTGCTGGACGAGGGCGTGGACATCATCAACGACATTTCCGCATGCGCCTTCGACCCCGGCCTGCTCGACGTGCTGGCCCACTACAAGCCCGGCTACGTGCTGATGCACAGCCTGGGCCGCCCGGAAACCATGCAGGATGCCCCGTCCTATGCCAGCGTGCTCGATTCGCTGCTGGACTTCTTTCACGAAAAGATGGATGTGCTCGTGCGGGCGGGGCTGCCGGAGTCGCGCATCCTGCTTGATCCCGGCATCGGCTTCGGCAAGCTGACGGAACACAATTTCGAGATCCTGCGCCACATCGAACGCTTCAACGCCCTGGGGCGCCCCGTGCTGATGGGACTTTCCAACAAGTCGCTGTTCGGCGGGCTGCTGGACCTGGGGCAGGGGCAGCGCGGCGGCGCGACGCAGGTCGCCACGGCCCTGCTGGCCTCGCGCGGCGTGTTGTGCCACCGGGTGCACGACGTGGCGGAAACGGTGCGCACCCTGCGCCTTACCCAAGCCATGGCCCCCGCGCCACGGACGGAGAACTGATGCTGGGACTCGAGAACGTCACCGCCAACTGGCGCGACCTTCTGGACATAGCGCTGGTCACCGCGCTGTTCTACCGCATCATCGTCATGGTCAAGGACACGCGCGCCGTGTCGGCCATCTACGGGCTGCTGTTGCTGGTGGTCACCTATTTCGTGTCGCGCGAGCTTGGGCTGTACACGCTGGGGTGGCTGCTGGAGAGCTTTTTCGGTTCGTTGTTCCTGGTCATCATCGTGCTGTTCCAGCGCGACATCCGCCAGGCCCTCACAGACATGGGCGCGCGCAGCTTCTTTCGCAAGAAGACCACCGCCGACGACACCCTGAACGAGATCATCGGCGCGGCGCTGTACCTTGCCCAGCGCAAGATCGGCGCGCTCATCGTCATCGAGCGCAACGTGGCCCTGGGCGACATGATCGAGCGCGGGGTGAAGCTGGGTGCCGCGCTCTCGCGCGAGTTGCTCATCACCATCTTCTTTCCCAAGACGCCCCTGCACGACGGCGCGGTGATCATCCGCAAGGGCGAGCTGGCTGCGGCCGCGTGCATCCTGCCGCTGGCCACCGTGGACCGGCAGGACTTCGGAACCCGGCACCGCGCCGCGCTCGGCATCACCGAAGAAAGCGATGCCGTGGCGGTGGTGGTTTCGGAAGAGCGCGGGGCCGTCACCGTGGCCGTGGGCGGCAAGCTGACCACCAGCCTCGACGCCACGCGCCTGAAGCGCGTGCTCAAGAACATCCTGGAGAAGTAGCCGTGCGTTCCAACTGGCAATATGCCATAATGGCCTTCGTCATGGCCGTCACCCTCTGGTACATGGTCACCGGGCGCGAACGGGTGGAAGTCGTGAGCGAGGTGCGGCTGGAATTCAAGGGTATTCCCCAGAACCTCGTGGTGCGCGAAGGGCTGGTCAACAAGGTCAGCGTGCGCGTGCGCGGCCCCAAGGGGCTGGTGCGCGTCATGAATTCGCGCGACCTGAACTACGCCATCGACCTCAGCGGGCTGAAGCGCGGCACCAACATCGTGCCCCTGACGGCCGAAAAGCTGCCCGAGGCGCGGGCCTTCGAGGTGGTGGAGATCATTCCCTCGCGGCTGACGCTTGAGGTGGACGCCATCGGCGAGAAGGACGTGCCGGTCACCGTTGACCTGAACGGCATCCTGCCCGTGGACCTGCGCATCGACAAGACCGAGGTGGTGCCTCCCAGGGTGCATCTGCGCGGGCCGGAAACGCTGATTTCGCGCATCGACAAGGTGAAGGTGGCGGTGGCTGCACCCGCGCTGGACGAGGCGGGGTCCATGGAGGTTCAGGCCACCCCGATTCTGCCCGAGGCCACGGAATCCATCCCCCCCACGGTGTCCGTTCAGTTCACCCTTGGCGTGCGCATCAAGGAAACCACCCTGAAGCGCGAGGTGTCCGTGCGGCCTCCGCAGGGGCTGCGGGCGCAGGTTTCGCCGCGCACGGTCACGCTGCTGCTGGAAATGCCCGCCTCGGTGGCCGCCGACGAGGTCGCGCTGCGCGGGGTGCGCGTGTACGCCGAGGTTCCGGTGGGGACCATGCCCGGCCAGGCGAAGCTGCCGGTGCGGGTGGACCTGCCGGAGAAGGTGCGGCTGAAGGACATTTCGCCCGACGCGGTGAACGTGACCTTCCGCAAGTAGCACCGGGCGCGTTCCTCAGGGCGTTGCGCTGTCCGGGCGCTGTCCGGGCGCTGTGCCCCAGGCGACCCCCGGCCTTCGCGGCCCCTGCCGACGATTGAAGAACCCCGCCAAATGCTGTAGTGAGGCGCACCGGCGGCGCTGGCCGCCAACGCACAATCCAGAGAGGATTCGCAGATGGGCAAACGCCTGTTCGGCACCGACGGCCTGCGCGGCCAGGTGAACATCTATCCCATGACCGCCGACGTGGCCCTGCGTCTGGGCCTTGCGGCGGGTACGCATTTCCGTAACGGTCAACGCCGCCACCGGGTGGTCATCGGCAAGGACACCCGCCTGTCCGGCTACGTGTTCGAGTCGGCGCTTACCGCCGGGCTGTGCGCCGCGGGCATGGACGTGTACCTGGTGGGGCCGCTGCCCACGCCCGCCATCGCCTTTTTGACCCGCAACATGCGGGCCGACCTTGGCGTGGTCATTTCCGCCTCGCACAACCCGTTCATGGACAACGGCATCAAGTTCTTCGACAAGGACGGCTTCAAGCTGCCCGACGAGACGGAGAACAAGATCACCGACATGGTGCTGGACCCCGACTGGCAGTGGGACTACCCCGCGCCCGAACGCGTGGGTCGCGCCGCCAAGATCGAGGACTCTCCCGGCCGGTACATCGTCTACCTGAAGAACAGCTTTCCCTCGCACCTCACTCTGGATGGCATGCGCGTGGTGCTCGACTGCGCCAACGGCGCCAATTACAAGGTGGCCCCGCTGGCCCTTGAAGAGCTGGGAGCGGAGGTGATCAAGATCGGCACCGAGCCCAACGGCCTGAACATCAACCACCAGTGCGGCTCGCTGTACCCCGGCGTGGCCGCTGGCAAGGTGCTGGAAACCCGCGCCGACGTGGGCTTGGCCCTGGATGGCGACGCCGACCGGCTCATCGTGGTGGACGAGAAGGGCACCGTGCTCGACGGAGACCAGATCATGGCCCTGTGCGCGGAAGACATGCTGCGGCGCGGCGAGTTGCGCAACAACACCCTGGTCGCCACGGTCATGAGCAACATGGCGCTCGAGGTGTTCATGAAGGAGCGCGGCTGCAGGCTGCTGCGCACCCCAGTGGGCGACCGCTACGTGGTCGAGGCCATGCGCCGCGAAGGGGCGAACCTGGGCGGCGAGCAGTCCGGCCACCTCATCTTCATGGACCACGGCACCACGGGCGACGGCCTGATGGCCGCCCTGCAGATACTGCGCATCATGCGCGAGCGCGACCGGCCCCTGTCCGAACTGGCGGGCCAGTTGCAGCTTTTCCCGCAGGAGCTTATCAATGTTCATGTGGAGCGGAAGATTCCCTTCGAACAGTGCCAGCCCGTGCTCGACGGAGTGGCCAAGGTCGAGGCGGAACTGGGCGACAGGGGCCGCGTGCTGCTGCGCTACTCGGGCACAGAGGCCGTCTGCCGCGTGATGGTGGAGGGCGAGGACCCCGAGCAGGTGAAGCGGCTGGCTTCGCTGCTGGCGGAGACGGTGCAGAAGCATCTGCGTTAGTCTTCGGCGCCCCGTGCATCGCTGCGCGCCAGGGAACACCGGAAGGCCCTCGGCTCGCGGGAGATGCGTCCGGACCGTGAAGGCCGACACGACGACACATCCCAAAGGAGCCCCCCATGAACATCCGCAAGGTCGTCATTCCCGTCGCCGGCTGGGGTACCCGTTCGCTTCCCGCCACCAAGAACATCCCGAAGGAAATGCTGCCGGTCTACAACAAGCCGGTGGTGCAGTACGTGGTTGAAGAGGCCATCCGCTCGGGCATCGGCGACGTGGTCTTTGTCACCAACCGCGACAAGAAGATCATCGAGGACCACTTCGACTACAACCTGCAGTTGGAAAGCGTGCTGGAACGCGCCGGAAAGACCGAGATGTTGCGGCAGGTGCGCGAGGTGGCCGAGATGGTCAACATCATCTCCATCCGCCAGAAGCAGCAGCTGGGCCTTGGCCACGCGGTGCTCTGCGCGCGGGACGTGGTGCGCGACGAAACCTTCGCCGTCATGGTGGGCGACGACCTGATGTTCGGCATGACGCCGGGCATCAAGCAGCTCATCGACGTGGCCGCCTCCGAACGGCTGCCCGTCATCGGGGTGATGGAAGTGCCCGCCGACAAGGTGAACCGCTACGGCATCATCTCTGGCGAGGAATTCGCCCCCGGCATTTTCAAGGTCAACAAGCTGGTGGAAAAGCCCAAGCTGGGCGAGGCGCCTTCGCGCCTGGCCATCGTGGGCCGCTACGTGCTCACCCCAGACATCTTCCGTTGCCTTGAACAGATGAAGCCGGGCCACGGCGGCGAAATCCAGCTCACCGACGCCTTGCAGATGCTGGCCGACGACCGGGGCCTGCTGGCCGTGAAGATTCGCGGCATGCGCTTCGACGCGGGCGACTGGGCGGAATACCTTACCGCCAACATCTACTTTGCCTTGCAGGACGAAGAACTGCGCGACGAGCTGGTGCGCCAGCTCAAGCCGCTGCTGCCGTACAGCGGCACGTAGGCTTCGGGTATTCCGGAATGTCGTGAACGCTGGCCGGGGGGAGGAGTTTCCGCCCCCCGGTTCTCTTCTCGTGCTTGTCCCTTCTTTGGTACCCCTTGCGCATGCCCACCAATACCGCCCCATCGCTGCGCGCCGTCGCGCTGCTCAGTCCGCCGTACGCCACGCTGACGTACGCCGTGCCTCCGTGGCTGCCGCCACAGGCATGGCGTCGGGGCACGCGGGTGGCCGTGCCGCTGGGCAACGGCGCGGTGCGAGTGGGCGTGTTGCTGGACGACGAGTCGCACGCGGCGGCAAGCGGCGGCCCAAACGGTGGAGCAGACGGCAGGGCGCTGCCGGAAGGCGTGGTGCCCCGGCCCATGCTGTGGCCACTGGAGCGCGGACCGCTGCTGGACGCCGGGTATCTGGACATGGTGCGGCAACTGGCGTTGCGGCAGGCGGCGAGCGAGGGGCAGATACTGGGTAACTTCCTGCCCGTGGGCCTGCGCACCACCCAGGTGCGGTTGCGTTTCTTCGAGGATGGCCGGGCGCGGACGCTGAAGTTTCGCGACTTGGTGCCCCTGGCGGACAAGGACCCTTCGGCGCTGCACCGTCTGGGGCTGGCCTGGATGGAGGGCCGGGGCGAGGTGCTGGACAAGGCCGAGGACGCCGCCGACGCGGAACTGTGCGCGGTGACGGCTGACCCGCCGTGGCCGGTGCGTCCTTCCGCCGTGCGCCAGGTGCAGCTGCTGGAATACCTGTGGGAAAAGGGCTCGGCCAGCCGCCGCGCTGTGCTGCGCGACCTTGGCGCGGCAGCGGCCACGGCGCTGGAGGGGCTGCTGAAGCGCGGGCTTGTGGCGGTTACCCGGCGCGACGAGGCCGACTGCGCCTGCGACGAGGCCGCCGAGGGTGAAGGCCCGGCCTGCCTGTATGGTCCGCCGGATGCCCCCTTTGAACTGAACGCGAACCAGCGCGCGGCCCTGCACGACTTTCTGGCCGCGCTGGATGGGTCGCGCGCGGAACATCGCCTGCTGTACGGCGTGACCGGCAGCGGCAAGACGGCGGTATACCTGGACCTTGCGCGGGAATGCCTTGCCCGCGGGCGTTCGGTGATGCTGCTGGCCCCGGAGGTGGCGCTGGCCTGCAAGCTGCGCCGCGACGTGGACGAGCGCCTGCCCGGCGCGCCGATGTTCTTTTTCCACGGCTACCAGGGGCCGTCACAGCGCGAGCGCACCTTTCGCGCGCTGGCCGCACGGAGCGAGCCGTGCCTTATCGTGGGCACCCGTTCGGCCCTGTTCCTGCCCGCGCCCGACCTTGGCGTGGTGGTGCTGGACGAAGAGCACGACACCTCGTTCAAGCAGGACGAGGGGCTGGCCTATCAGGCCAAGGAAGTGGCCTGGTTCCGGGTGGGGCAGGGGGCGGGACTGCTGGTGCTGGGATCCGCCACACCGGACGTGAAGACCTTCCACGCCATGCACGAGGGGCGGCTGCCCATGGCGGCCCTGCCGGAGCGGGCCGGTGGCGGCACCCTGCCCGACGTGGAACTGGTGGACATCAAGGATCTTTCCTCCACCGATTCGGTGTTGGCGGCCCAGAGCGGCGCGGCCCTGCGCGAAACGGTGCAACGCGGCGAGCAGGCGGTGATCCTGCTGAACCGGCGCGGCTACGCCCCGCTGATGTACTGCCTGGACTGCGGTACCGTGGCCCGCTGCCCGCACTGCGACATTGGCCTTACCTACCACAAGGGGCGTGAACGGCTGGTGTGCCACTATTGCGGGCATTCCGTGCCGTATCCGGCCACCTGTCCCAACTGCAAGTGCATGCACTACCTGCCCATGGGCGAAGGCACGGAAAAACTGGAGGAAACCCTGGCGGCGCTGCTGCCCGCCGGGGGCAAGGTGCTGCGGCTGGACCGCGACTCCACCAGAAGGCCGGGCCGGATGGAGGAAATCCTGGGGGCTTTTGCCCGGCGCGAGGCGCAGGTGCTGGTGGGCACCCAGATGCTCTCCAAGGGGCACCACTTTCCGGACGTGACCCTGGCCGTGGTGGCCGACGGCGATTTGGGCCTGAACCTGCCGGACTACCGGGCGGCGGAGCGCACCTTCCAGTTGCTGGTGCAGTCGGCCGGGCGGGCCGGGCGTGGCGAAAAGCCGGGCCGGGTGCTCATCCAGACCCGCGACCCTTCCCACTACTGCTGGAATTTCGTGCGCACGGCGGACTACGAAGGGTTCTACGCCCACGAGATTGCCATCCGCCAGCGGCGGCGCTACCCTCCGTTCGTGCGCCTTGCGCTGGTGCGCATCAGCTATCCCATGGATTTCGCGGGTGGGCAGGAGGAACTGGCCCGTTTCGCCAACGCGGTGCGCGGCCTGGGGCGCGAGCGCGGCGTGCAGGTGCTGGGCCCCGCTCCTTCGCCGCTGCCGTTGCTGCGCGGGCGCAAGCGCTTTCAGTGTCTGCTGAAGGCCGACGACTGGCCGAGCATCCGTGCGCTGTTCGGAGCGGCCGGTGCAACCCCGGGCACGAGCCACCTGCGCATCTCGCTGGACCTGGATCCCGTCAACATGATGTAGGGGCTGCCTTGAAATTGTCTTTTCGTCCGTTGGCTACGTCAATCTTCGCCTGCCATGGCGTTGCTGTCCTTATCCGCGCGCTGCGGTCCCTATCCGTAAGGTTCGCTTCGCTCACCAACGGCTGGGGCGCTCTGCGGTCCTCATCCGTAAAGTTCGCTTCGCTCACCAACGGCTGGGGCGCTCTGCGGTCCTCATCCGTAAAGTTCGCTTCGCTCACTTAACGGCTGAGGCACTCCCTCATGCCAGGCTCGTTTTCCTTGCCAACGAACGAAAATCCTGATTTGAAGACAGCCCCTAACCCGCGCCCGGCGCGGCACGCCAAGGATACCGCCATGATCATCGTCGTCCGCAAGTGCAGCGACTGTCCCTTCTGCAGTCAGGGCGAACCTGCCCGCTGCAACCTTTCCACGCCCAAGCACCGCCCGCTGGACCCGGAGCAGGACCGCCCCTCGTGGTGCCCCCTGCGGCGCGAGCAGGCCATCGTGCGCGAGGCGTCCTGATCGAGCCGGGCAGTGCAGGGGCCGTCGCCGCATGATACGTTCTGCCGGGCAATCCAGTCGGCCAGCGTGCATTCCGGCGTTGCGCGCCGCGCCGCCTCCGGCTAGAGTGTATCTGACGGCCGTTCATCCTGACGGCAGTCGTCCATTCCGGCTATGGGCGCACCGGGCGGGGAAGCATCGGGGCAGTATGGGGTAGCTATGAGCAATGCCGATATCCTCATCCTTGTGGTGGATGACGAAGAGATGGTGCGCGAGAACCTCGAGGCGTACCTTGAGGACGAGGGGTTCCGGGTGGTCACGGCGGGCAGCGGCGAAGAGGCGCTGGACCTGCTGGCCCACCATCGGCCGGACGTCGGCATCATCGACATGCGCCTGCCGGGGATGAGCGGAAACGATTTCATCATCCGTGCCCATCAGGTGCTGCCCACGTTGCGCTATCTCATCCACACGGGGTCGACCAACTACAAGCTGCCGTCCGAACTCATCGCCATCGGCGTGGAGCGTACCGACATCCACATCAAGCCGCTGCAGAACATGGACGACCTGGTGCAGGGCATCTACCGTCGTCTCGCCGCCCCGGAGCAGGCATGAGCCGCCTGGCCCCGGATCTGCCTGCGGGGTACTGCTCCCCGACGGAGCGACCAGCACGGGCAGGGCGCTGCGGGGGCACTCTGGGGATGGTTGCCGATTCAGGCAACACGCTGGCCCCTGAGGGGGCACGATGACGGAGCCCCCCCCCACCCCTCCCACCGTTGTCGTCATAGACGACGACACGGTGGTGCGCCGCAGCATCACCGCCTATCTCGAAGACCTCGGCTACGTGGTGCACGAGGGCAATGACGGCCGCACCGGCCTTGAGATGGTGCGCGCCGTGCAGCCCGATGCCGTGCTGGTGGATTTGCGCATGCCTGGCATTGACGGGCTGGACGTGCTGCGCGAACTGACGATGCAGCGGCCGGACATGCCCACCATCGTCGTTTCCGGCACCGGGGTCATGCAGGACGCCATCGAGGCGGTGCGCCGGGGCGCGTGGGACTTCATCCTCAAGCCCATCCTGGACCTGGACGTGCTGGGCCACCGGGTGCGCATCGCCATCGAGCAGGGCAGGCTGCGCGCCGAGAACCGCCGCTACCACGAACACCTGGCCGAAGAAGTATCCCTGCGCACCCGCGAGCTGGAGCACGCACGGCACGAGGCGGAATCGGCCAACCGCGCCAAGACCCAGTTCCTCGCCAACATCAGCCACGAACTGCGCACCCCGCTCAACGGCATCATCGGGCTCACCGAACTGCTGCTGGCCGCCGGACCCACCGGCGAGCAGGAGGAGTGCCTGGGCATGGTGCGCCAGGCAGGGCTCGACCTGCTGGCCATCGTCAACAACCTGCTGGACATGTCCAGCATCGAGGCCGGGCGCATCGCCCTCAACGAGGCCCCGTTCAACCTGCGCGAAACCGTGGGCGACCTGGTCCGCGTGCTGGACGTGCAGGCCCGCTGGAAGAACCTGACCCTGGCCTGCGCCGTGGCCCCCGGCGTTCCCGACCGGCTGGTGGGCGACGCCGCGCGGCTGCGCCAGGTGCTGACCAACCTCGTCATCAACGGCATCAAGTACACCGAGGTGGGCGGCGTTTCGCTGGCCGTCGAGGTGGAGGAAGAGCGTCCGGCCGCGACAGATTCCGGAAGCGCGGAACGTTCCGTGGCCCCTGCGGATGCGGTGGTGTTGCGCGTCACCGTGGAGGACACGGGCGTGGGCATCGCGCCGGAAAAATGGGAACGCATCTTCGAGCCGTTCACCCTGGCCGAGAACTTCCTGACCAAGAAGTACGGCGGCGCGGGCCTTGGACTTGCCATCTCGCGCGAGATCGCGCGGATGATGGGCGGCGACATTGTGGTGCGCAGTCAGGAGGGCGCGGGCAGTATCTTCGTACTGACCATGCGCTTTTTCGTGGGCGAATCCGCCGCGTCGTGCCCGCGCGACGCCAGCCTGCCCGTAATCCGGGGCGTGCAGCGGCGGTTGCGCATCATGGTGGCCGAGGACGACGTGATCAACCGCAAGCTGGCGGTGTATTTCTTCGAGCGCATGGGGCACGACGTGGCCACCGTGTCCAGCGGGCTGGAGGTGCTGGCCGCGCTGGAGCGGCAACCGTGCGACCTTCTGCTTATGGACATCCAGATGCCCGAGATGGACGGCCTGGAGACCGTGCGTGCGCTGCGCGGCCGCCGGGGCGGACCCGGGCAGGTGCCCATCATCGCCATGACGGCGCATGCCATGACAGGGGACCGGGAGCGGTTCCTGGCTGCGGGCATGGACGGCTACGTATCGAAGCCCGTGGATTTCGGCTGCCTGGTGGCCGAGATAGAGGCCGTGCTGGGCGCGCGCGGCCTCTTGGATGGGCCTTTGGAAGCCTAATTGGGGAACGGCGGCACGCGGTTGCCCGTGTGCGACGCAAGGGCGCGGAAAAAGGATGCAAGTCCGGATTCCGCGCTCTTGCGCGTTGGGGGGCAAGCCCGCAAGGCTCGGGTGGGACGGCTGTGTGCGCCAGCGGACGGTTCGTCCTGACCCATGCCATGGAGATAGGGCTTTTTGTCCCG
This sequence comes from Nitratidesulfovibrio sp. HK-II, assembly GCF_003402415.2. Classification (NCBI taxonomy): domain Bacteria; kingdom Pseudomonadati; phylum Thermodesulfobacteriota; class Desulfovibrionia; order Desulfovibrionales; family Desulfovibrionaceae; genus Nitratidesulfovibrio; species Nitratidesulfovibrio sp. HK-II. Next base: position 2,408,824 of record NZ_AP036014.1, on the reverse strand, counting down.
CGTCATGCAACAGCGTTGCCGTACCATGCGCGAGCGTCGCTTTCGCCGTGTTTCCGGGGTGTTTCCGAATGGTTGCAAATCGTTGACGAATCGGATAGCTAGAACCGATTGTGCTTAAGGGGTGCCGTGCCCCGGTACGTGCGTTCGGCCGCAAGGCCGAGAGGGAACGCGCGGGGGAACGGCAATCGTCATTCTGCCTGAAAAGTCGGAACGTTCCGTGAGTTCTCCCTTGGACGGTTTGCCGCGCCGGGGGACTCTCTTCGCGCGTGTGCATCGTTCGGCGGCAGGCATACAAACTCTAGGGGAGATCCATGAAGCGACTGAAAAAGTTGGCTGTTTCCTGTCTGCTGGTGTGCACCGCGCTGGCAGGCACCGCGCAGGCCGAAGGCTTTGCCCTGTACGAATGGGGCGCGCGCGGCAACGCGCTGGGCGGCGCCATGGTGGCCCGCAAGCCCGATGCCTCTGCCGTGGCCTACAACCCGGCCCTGATGACCAAGCTGGAAGGCACCCAGGTGATGGCTGGCTTCAGCGCCATCGTCCCCGACGCCAAGGTGGACGTTAACTACGGCGGCCAGACCTACACCGGGGAAGGCGCCCACAACGTCTGGACGCCGCCGCACGGCTACCTGACCACCCAGGTCAAGGACAACCTGTGGCTTGGCATGGGCATCTACACCCGTTTTGGTCTGGGCACCGAGTACGACGACCCCAACTGGGCTGGTCGTTACAACATCTACGACGCCGAAATCCAGACCGTCTCCTACAATCCCAACGTGGCGTTCAAGATCACCGACAAGCTGTCCGCAGCCGTCGGCATCGAGTTCATGACCCTCGATCTCAAGCTGAAGAAAAAGATCGACGGCACCGACATGGACAACAGCCCCACCGATTCCGGCAACGGCGACATCGATTCCGAACTCAAGGCCGACAGCTACGGCTGGGGCCTTACCGGCGGTCTGCACTACCAGTTCGACGAGCAGTGGGCAGCTGGCGTCAGCTACAAGAGCCAGGTCAAGCAGAACGCTGACGGCACCAATTCTTTCACTCCCGGTTCGTCGGTGACCAACCCGATGATCCTTGGCGCCTACCGCGATTGCAACGTGGAGGGCTCGGTGACCCTGCCCGACATGATTTCCTTCGGCATTTCCTACAATCCGATCCCCGAACTTGGCATCGAAGTCGGGGCCACCCTCACCCGTTGGTCGCTGTATGACAACCTGGGCATCTACCACAACGCGCCTTTCGCTGGCACCGGCCGACTCGTGAATTCCGAGAAGGAGTGGAGCGATTCCTGGCGCTACAGTGTCGGCGTCGAATACGCCGCCACCCCGTGGATGGACCTGCGCGCGGGCTTCATCTACGATGAATCGCCCGCAGATTCGGATCACATCGATTACCTGATCCCCACCAGCGACCGCCAGTTGTACAGCACCGGTGTCGGCTTCCACTGGGACAGCTACACCGTGGACCTTTCCTACACCTACATTGTGGCCACCAACGCCGAGTACGACAACCACGCCTCCAACGGCATCTACGACGGCAATTCGTACGACGGCCGCACCCACGTTGTCGGCCTTTCGGTGGGCTACAAGTTCTAAACGCGGACGTTCTGATTCATGCGCGGGGCCGCTCCTTCGGGGGCGGCCCTTTTGCGTTGGAGAGAGGCGCGGATGCGGCGGATCTTGCCGGTAAGGGAGGAAGGTGAAGGAGCTAAAGCGCAAACGAGCACGCTCCGGTGCGGAGCATGCCCTTTTGCCAGGCGTGCGATGGTGCGGAACGGTGAGCCTCGTGCCGACGGGGGATGGTCGGCGTCATGGCGCGGGCATGGGCAGAACGTATCGGCACAAAGGGACGGGCCGCGCGCAAGGGCTCCAGTCGCGGCGGGGGGCGGACTCAAGGCGTAGAAGGACTCCGGTGATGGCTGTGTGGCGAGGCCATGCCGCCGCGCGCAGGAGCAGTTGGCGGCCAGGTGGGGAAAGGGCGGCCCGCGTGCGTTCTTCCTGCGTTCGGCTGTTGCGGCGACGAGCACCGCACCTCGCATGCACCATGCAAAAGGGCCCGCGCCATGTCGGCACGGGCCCTTGCAGTCAGGCAAGGCGAAGGCAGGGGGCTAGAAGGTGCCCGCTTCCTTCTTCACGTCGAGGGCGATCTTCCACAGCACGGAAAGCACCATCAGGCCGATGGCGTACACGCCCACGGTGACGAGGATTTCCGGGAAGGATGGCGCGTACTCCGTAACCGTCTCGAAGGGGTTGGGCGTGAAGCCGCCGATCAAGAGGCCCAGGCCCTTGTCGATCCAGCTGGCGATGACCAGGATGCCCAGCGCCCACGGCAGCACGCGCTCGTTGTCGCGAATCTGCGGGGGGATGAGCAGGCACAGCGACAGCATGGCCAGCACGGCGGCCGTCCACATCCAGCCCACCACCCACGAGGCGTGGCCGTCGTGGCCCACGAACAGGAAGGTGAGCGGGTGCTGGTGGCCCGGCATGCCGCTGTAGAAGGCCGTGAACACTTCCAGCAGGAAGAAGAACACGTTGATGGCCATGGCGTAGGTGATGATCTTGGTCAGGGTCTGGATGGCTTCGCGGCCGGGATCGAAGCCGGTCAGCCTGCGCAGCGCGATGACCAGCAGCAGCAGGATGGCGGGACCGGAAGCGAAGGCCGAGGACAGGAAGCGGGCGGCCATGATGGCCGTCAGCCAGTAGTGGCGGCCGGGCAGGCCCGCGTACAGGAAGGCCGTCACGGTGTGGATGGAGAACGCCCACACCACGGACAGGTAGATGAAGAACTTGATCCACTTGGGCGGGTCCACATCGTGGCGCTCGGCTTCAAGGGTGACCCAGCCGACCAGCGCGTTGATGAACAGGTACCCCATGAGCACCATCATGTCGTAGAACATGATGGAGTTCGGCGTGGGGTGCAGGATGACGTTCAGCATGCGCTGGGGCTGCCCCATGTCGGTGACGATGAAGAGCATGCACATCAGCACGGCCGAGATCGCCATGAACTCGCCGAGGATGATCATCTTCTTGAACTTCTTGTAGTGATGAAAGTAGGCGGGCAGCACCAGCATCACGGCCGAGGCCGCCACGCCGACGAAGTAGGTGAACTGCGAGATGTACAGCCCCCACGAAACGTCGCGGCTCATGCCGGTGATGGTCAGCCCGTACTTGAGCTGGAAGATGTACGCGAAGACGCCCAGGCTCGCGATGCCGCCAAGGAAGAGCAGCCAGATGTAGAACGCTGGGGAGCCTTTCAGAACCTTCTCGATCATGGCTTCTCCTCCTACACGATGTAGTAGACGCCGGGCTGGGTCCCGATGGAGGGCTTGCGGCGAATGCTGAAGTTCTCGGCAAGGGCCTTGCGCACCGGCGAATTCGGGTCGTCGAGGTCGCCGAACAGGATGGCCCCGTTCGAGGCTTCGACGCAGGCGGGCAGAAGGCCTACCTCAAGCCGCTCCGAGCAGAAGGTGCATTTTTCCACCACGCCGCGCATGCGGGTGGGGAACGCGGGGTTCACGTCCTTCAGGTAGGGGCGCGGATCGCCGAAGTTGAAGCTGCGCGCGCCGTACGGACACCCGGCCATGCAGAAGCGGCAGCCGATGCAGCGGTGGTAGTCCATCACCACGATGCCGTCGGCGCGCTTGAAGGTGGCCTTGGTGGGGCACACGCGAACGCAGGGCGGGTTTTCGCAGTGGTTGCACAGCAGCAGGTAGTCCTTTTCGCGCACGGCGGGGGACAGGTGCTGGCTCATGTCGTCGGTGAACACCCGGTCGTACTTGTCGGTCCAGATCCACTTGATTTCCTGCTTGGTGGGAATCGAGGGGACGTTGTGGACCTTGTGGCAGGCGTCGATGATGCGCGCGTAATCCTCGCGCGATTCCAGCTTGCGGGTGTCGATGACCATGGCCCAGCGCTTGGCGGCAAGGTGCTTGCCGCCCACTTCGTACTTGGCACCCGGCATGTCCTTGGCGACCGCGTCAGCCGCGTCCAGCGCGGTCGAGGCGCCAAGGCCGAACACGGAGAGCCCGGCGATCTTCAGGAATTGTCTTCTGGTGGTGCTCATTACTGGTTCCCCCTCGGCGCCACATGGCAATCCCAGCAGTAGGGGCTCACGCTGTTGGAGTTGTGGCACTTGTCGCAGAAATCGGCCTTGTTGGCGTGACACTTCATGCAGGTGTTCTGCAGGCTGATGTCCCAGACCTTGCCGTTGGAGGCGACGTAGGCGCGCTTGCCTTCGCGCAGGGCCTGGTCGCGCCACACGTCGAGGATGTGCATGTGCTCGGCGCGCATGTATTCGGCCGGTTCGATGCATTCCTTCTGCCCGGCGGGCAGGGCCAGCTGCGGGCGCTCGTACTTGGGCGTCAGCAGGTTGGACCAGAAGGGGAAGGTGAACAGCCCGACGAAGATCACGATGCCGGGGATGATGTATTTGCCGTTATACATGGTTATTCATCCTCCATACCGGGCAGTTCTTCCTGCCGCAGGTCCATGGTGCGCTTCTGTTCGCCGCGCATCACGAGGGCGTTGGCCACCAGCTCGTGGGTACCGTAGACCGTGACGCCGGGGGCCCAGTAGTTGGCCAGCGGGGGCAGGGTGGCCCGGTCGATGGCGCAGATGCAGGCCATGGTGTTCACGCCGTGCTTCTGCTGCACGTACCGCAGGGCATTGCCGCGGGGCAGGCCGCCGCGCATGCGGATTTCCATGATTTCGTCGGTGTTCAGGCCGGAACCGCCGCCGCAGCAGAAGGTCTGCTCGCGGATGGTGTTTTCGGGCATGTCGAAGTAGTTGTTGCACACGTTCTTGAGAACGTAGCGGGGTTCTTCAAGCAGGCCCATGCCGCGCGCCGGGTTGCACGAGTCGTGGAAGGTCACGGTCAGGTGGTCGTTGCGGCTGGGGTCGAGGCGCAGCTTGTTGTGCTTGATGAGGTCGGCCGTGAACTCGGCGATGTGCACCATCTTGGTGGACGCCGCGTTCTTGAACACCGTGCCGGTGATGGGCGACTTCGGCGTTTCCATCTTGGGCGGGGTGGGGCCGTTGAAGGTGTCCATGTACTGGTGCACCACGCGCCACATGTGCCCGCATTCGCCGCCCAGGATCCACTTGGAGCCAAGGCGCTCGGCTTCGGCGTACATCTTGGCGTTCAGCTTCTTCGCCATGTCGAAGGTGGTGAACGAGCCGAAGTTGCCGCCTTCGGATGCGTACGTGGACAGGGTGTAGTCCAGCCCGATTTCGTGGAACAGCATCAGGTAGCCCATGAACGTGTAGATGCCGGGGTCGGCGAACACGTCGCCCGAGGGCGTGATGAACACGATCTCGTGGCCCTTTTCGTTGAAGGGCGGGTTGATCTTGATGCCGGTCACCGTCTCGATGTCCTCGCAGAGGAATTCGACGATTTCCTTGAAGGCGTGCGGCTGGATGCCCAGGTGGTTGCCGGTGCGGTTGCAGTTGAACACCGGCTCCATGATCCAGTGGATGCCAAGGCCCAACTCGTGCAGCAGCTCACGCGCGATGGCGGTGATTTCCGCGGTGTCGATGCCGTAGGGACAGAACAGCGAGCAGCGGCGGCATTCGGTGCACTGGTAGAAGTAGTAGAACCACTCCTTGATGACGTCCTTGTCCAGCTTGCGCGCGCCGGCCAGCTTGCCCAGCAGCTTGCCGGCGGTGGTGAAGTCGCGGCGGTACACCGAGCGCAGCAACTCGGCGCGCAGCACGGGCATGTTCTTGGGGTCGCCCGTGCCGATGAAGAAGTGACACTTGTCGGCGCAGGCGCCGCAGCGCACGCAGATGTCCATGAAGACCTTGAGCGAGCGGTGCTTGGCCAGGCGCGCCTTGAGGCCTTCGTAGATGATTTCTTCCCAGTTCTCCGGCAGGTTCCAGTCTTCTTGGTCGGCCGACCACTCGTGCGGGTTCGGCATGCCGAGGGCCGTCATGTTGTCGACCTTGGCCGGATAGCACCACGTGCCGGGCTTGAACTCCGGCTTGGTGTCCATCCATCCTTCCATGGGGAAGGCAGGGATGGTTGCGATCAGCTTGTCGGGAGTTGGCAGTTTGGACATGTCGGCTCCTTACTCGGCGGCAGCGGCTTCTTCAGAGGTTTTGTCGACAGGCAGCCCCGCCTCTTCCATCAGTTCCCGGAACTCGTCTTCGTATTCCGCGTAGGTGCGGTACTTTTTGGGCGGGTTCCAGGGGTTCACGTGGCGCACCGCGCGCGTGTTGTTGGGCAGGTTGCGCGTGGGGCTCAGGAAGACGCCGCCCATATGCATCAGCTTGCTGAACGGGAAGTACACAAGCAGGCACGAGAGCAGGAAGATGTGCACGAAGAACGCCGCGCCGATGCCTTCGGGCAGCACGGGGTTCATGGTCACGAGGCCCATGGTCAGCACCTTGACCGAGGCGATGTCGACCTTGGTGAAGTAGCGCATCCAGATGCCGCTGCCCACGAGGCCCAGCAGCAGGAACAGCGGGAAGTAGTCGTTGGCCAGCGAGATGTAGCGCACCTTCTCGCTGAACAGGCGGCGGGCCAGCAAGAAGCCCAGGGCGGCCACCACCAGCACGTCGGTCATGAACATGCGCGGCACGCCGATCTGCATGATGCCGTCGACGAATTCGATGGCCGTCAGGGCGAAGGGCACCGGCTCGAGGAAGAAGCGGAAGTGCCGGATGAAGATGAGCAGGAAACAGTAGTGGAACAGCAGCGCGAAAAGCCACAGCCACTTGGCCGAATAGTAGACCACGCGCGGGCCTTTCTGAATTTCGACCGAAGTGTTCCGGAAAAGCGACCGGAACAGCAGCACTTCAAGAAGCATGCGCCCCACGGTGCCGGTGACGGTGAAGGGGCTGTCGAGCCGGGCGGGCTGGATCCAGTCCAGCGACTTCTGCTGGCCGCCGGTGGTCGGGATGCGGAAGGGCACGGGCGACTTGGCCCAATCCACGATCCGCCAGACGAAACCGCCGATGAACACGAGCACCGCGGCATACGGCAACACCACCCCGATAAGGTACTGGAAGCCTGAGGCAGCTCCCAGCCAGGCGATGCAACCCAGCGCAATGACCGCTAAAAGTGAAATGAACATTCCGTTACCTCGCTGCTAGGCTATCGGTTTCTGCGTGTCCGGTTCCCCTACCGGTTTGTCCAATATACGTTCAGCCCTGCGCAAGAGCTGGGCGTATCCACGTTTGAAGTCATCGACCTTCATCATGTGCAGGCGCTCACGGCATGCGGCGTACTTGCCAAAGGCAAGCAGCGCCACGGTGTCGATGCGCGATTCGACCTCCAGCTGCCCGTCGTGCAGCCCGTGCTGCATGATGGCGGCCCGCAGCATCTGGCGGATCACCGTCTTCAGCACGAACAGCACGCCTACGGCCTGCTCGGGGGTGAAATTCTGGATGGCCCGGATGCGGATGACATCCTCTATGGCCTCGGAAAGAAGGGCGTCATCCACGTCGTCCCCGGCCACGGCGTCGAAGATGACCACGGCGGAGGCCGCCGTGGTGTGGCCCACGGGGTTGGAGAACTGGTCCCTGCTGCTGCGCAGGAAACCTACGGTGTCAAACGGATAGGTGCCGTACATGGCGTCTATCCATTTGTGGATGATGGCGTCCTTGTGCTCGAAGAGCAGATCCCGGATGGTCATGTGAACTCTTTGCCGTTGCGGTTAGCGGACGCGCCTTTCTCGGCGCACCCCCCTATACGGCGTTTTTTTCGCTTTGTCCAAGCGAAAAGGGGGGATGCAGCGCGTCCCCGGACAGACCCGGCGCACGGCGTGCGCAGGCGTGATGTCTGAAAAAATGATTTTTTTCACATAGTCTGAAATGCCCGAAAGGTCAACAAAACATGCAGGTTCTGATTGATTGTTCAACTCGCGCGCTGAAGCCTGGAGGAAGGGATGTCTGTCCAGCGCGCCAGACCCGCGTCTTGCCAGCACCGTACCCACTTTGGCGCGAAGCAAAGCCGCACCGAGGCCAAGCCAAGGCGTGGCGGCGCAGGTGTGCCGCAGGGGCACGGGGTGACAAGACCGGCGGGGTCAGTTGCAGGTGGCGTTGCTGGTGGGCGTCTGCCCGCATCCGGCAAAGTCGTTTGTTAGGAAGGGCAGCGCACCGTCCTGGCCGTTGGTTCCCGAGACGGGCGCGGGGGGCTTGCCGTTCTGGCCCGGCACCGGCGTTGACGGCCCGGCTTGCGGCGCGGCGGACTTGGGGGGCTGGGAGGGCGCGGGCGCACCTTCCGCGCCCTGTCCGTAGGGCAGGCGGGGCATGCCCGAAATCAGCATGACGGGCAGCCGGTCCGCGCCCGTGGAGAGCACGCGGGCCTTGTTGCGCAGCAGCTTCCAGCGCAGGCGCGCCTGGTCGAGCATGGACATGTCCGGGGAGGGGGGCGTTTCCGTCGCCGCGCGCAAGGCTTCGGCAACCGGGGTACCCTGCTCGACGGCGCGGCGCATCTGTTCGATGGCCGGGACGTCGTCATCGTTTTCGGCCACGGGGCGGTAGGCCACGGTGTCCGGAGCGGCGGAGGCGAGGGCGGTGATGGCCTGACGGCAGGCCGGGCACGACGGCGAGAAGTACAGGGTGACGGGGGCGTTCTCCGGTCCCTGGAGGTTCCATGCCCCCATGCGCTCGGTGGCCAGTGCCGCCCCGTTGGCGAAGAACAGGCCCCCCCACAGCAGGAGCAGGATGGAGATGCGCTGCTGCCGGTCGCGGCGCGGTTCGGCGGGGATGGCCACGAAGGTACCGGCGATGAGCGCCGCCACCACCAGGCACGCGGCGCAGGGGGCGGTGAGGGCCATCAGGGCCAGCAGGGCGGTGTCGGCGGCCAGCATCAGCCAGACGAACCCGCGCGCCGCCCCCTGCTTGCCGAAGATGCAGAACAGGGCTAGGAGCGAGAACGCCCCCGCGCCGTACCACCACAGGGGCAGCCCCCACACCGTCAGGTTGCGGTACAGCGAGCAGCCGGTGCTGATGCACAGCGACTCGGAAGGGGCGACGGCGGCCCAGGCGCAGAAGGCCGCGCCCAGCGCGGCGAGCAGGAAGCCGCCCCAGATGGCGGCGGAACGATTGGACGCGAGCATGTCTCGAATCTCCAGTGCGGGTCTTGCGTAAAGGCCAGCCCGAGGCGATGCGATAGTATGCGGGAAACAGAAACAGGTAAAGACCCGGACCCGATGAACCCATTGAAGGATCTGATGCGGCGTTTCGCCGGTGTCTGTCCGGGCTGGCCAGGCGGCGTGCCTGGTTCCGGACTAGGTTCCGAACAGGACAGCGAATCGGACGCCGGGCCGGAGACGGCCCCCGCGGCGGCTACGGGCGCGTCTGGCGACCCCGGCGACTTGTCGGACGCAGGGGCGGGAATCGCCCGCGCGGATCAGCCCGAAGTGGCGTGGCCGCCTCGCCACGACGTGCGCACCAGTCCCCGCGCCCGGCGGGTGCGCCTGCGCATCGTGCCCCGGCGCGGGCTGGAGGTGGTGGTGCCGCAAGGCTTCAGCGCAACGCGCATCCCCGAGGTGCTGGAGCGCCACCGCACATGGATCGTTCGGGCCCTGCTGCGCGCCGGGCTGGCGGAGTCCCAGGGGGGCGCGGGCGATGGCCTTGGCGGGGCTGGCGGCAATGTCGGGGGCTGCGGGGCGTTTCTGGGGCCGGACGGCATCCGCAGCGTGCCCGTCGAGGTGCTTCTGCCTGCGGTGCATGCGCACTATGCCGTGATTCGTGCGCCCCTTGCGCCGGGCATGCGCCCGGAACTGCGTGAGGTGGACGCCGCCCTGCGCCTGCGCGTGCCGGAAGGGGGGGCGGGCGACGGCGTGGCCGTGGACCTGCTGCGCGATTGGCTGCGCGCCGTGGCCCGGCGGCGGCTGGCGCCGTGGCTGCACGGGCTGGCCGTGGAGCACGGCTTTCGCTATCAGCGCTGCGTGGTGCGCATGCAGCAGACCCGCTGGGGCAGCTGTTCGGCACGGGGCACCATCAGTTGCAACGCCAGCCTGCTGTTCCTGCCGCGTGAACTGGCCCGCCACGTGTTGCTGCACGAACTCTGTCACACCGCGCACCTGGACCATTCACCGCGCTTTCACGCCCTGCTGGCCAGCGTTGACCCCCATGCCGCCGAATGGCGCGAGGGGCTGCGTTCCGGCTGGTCGCATGTGCCATGGTGGGCACGTTAGGTATTCTCCCTATTCCCGATCGTTTTGTAGACAGCAAGCGCGCGGCCACCCATGTCGGCGGGCCGCGCCTTTTGCGTGAGCGATGCCGGAGCGACGGAGGCCTCTGATTGAAATGGAAAAGGGAGGCGCCTTGCGGCGCCTCCCCGATGTAGCGTGCGTTGAAGCGGCCGGGGCCTACTTCATCACGGAGCCGGAAGCGGCCTGCTGCATCTTGACCTCGACCTTTTCGGTCAGGCCTTCGTAGTAGGCGCGCAGGATTTCCAGCACTTCGTCGCGGCCGAAGTGGTCGGCCACGGGGGCGCCGTCGGACAGGGCCTTGCGCAGCTTGGTGCCGGACAGGATGACGCGGTCTTCCTTGCCGTGCGGGCAGGTGCGCAGGGAGGCCATGCCGTCGCACTTGTAGCAGTAGAAGGTCCAGTCGATCTTCAGCGGGGTGCAGATCAGGGCCTTGCCGGGCTCGGGGCAGGCTTCGTTGACGTAGGGGATCTTGTCGAAGATGGTCTGGGCTTCGAACATGCCGTAGAAGTCGCCCACGCCGGCATGGTCACGGCCGATGATCATGCGGTTGATGCCGTAGTTCTGGCGGAAGGTGGCGTGCAGCAGGCCTTCGCGGGGACCGGCGTAGCGCATGTCCAGGGGGTAGCCGGCCTGGATGACGTTCTGCTTCACGAAGTACTTTTCGACCAGGGTGTCGATGCACTTCACGCGCACTTCGGCGGGGATGTCGCCGGGCTTCAGGGCGCCCACCAGGGAGTGGATGACCACGCCGTCGCACACTTCGATGGCGATCTTGGCCAGGAATTCATGCGAGCGGTGCATGGGGTTGCGCAGCTGCAGGGCGGCAACGTTGGCCCAGCCGCGTTCTTCCATTTCGGCGCGCAGTTCGGCGGGGCGCTTGTACACGCCAGCGAACTTGGTGGGGAAGTCACCTTCGGACAGCACCTTGACGGTGCCGGCGACGTTGAATTCCTTCTGTTCCATGACCATCTTCACGCCGGGGTGGTCTTCGAGCGCCACTTCCCAGAACTTCTGGGAGTCGGGGCCTTCGCCCTTGAAGACGAGTTCGCATTCCCACTTCTTGTCGGCTTCGGTCATTTCGTAGATTTCTTCGATCTTCATGGTGGCGAAGGTTTCACCCTTGCGCACCAGGGCCACTTCGTCGCCCACCTTCACGGCGGCGGCGTCTTCCTTGGAGATGTCCATGGTCACCGGCACGGGCCAGAAGGTGCCGTCGGCGGTGGTCATCTTTTCGCAGACGCTCTTCCAGTCGGCCTTCTTCATGAAGCCGTTCAGCGGAGAGAAGCCGCCGATGCCCATCATGATGAGGTCGCCCTTGGTGCGCGAGCTGATTTCGATCTGCTTCAGGCCAGCGGCCTTCTTGAGTTCGGCTTCGCGGGCGGCACCTTCGAGCAGGCAGCAGACGAGGCCCTTACCACCATGAGGGGGAACCAGCTTGGACATACCTTCCATCCTCCAAATGAATGAATGTGTTGTTGCCATGGCGCGCCGCTTATGGGCGGCGCCTACGAAAAAGCTGCTCTCGTGAGAGAGGCGCGCGGAAGCGGCGGTGCATTCGGGAGTGCAAGTCGCCGTTCACGAATCCCTCTTGTGAAATATTTTACATAATGTCAAGCGGCAAATGGGGGAAAAGCGTCAGGTCGCTGATTTTGCGCCAGCAGGGGCGCGTCGGCCAAGGCGTCGGACGGCCTTGCGGCAAGGAACCGGATTGCGCGGCGTGCGCGGGCAAGGGAGAGGTGCTGGGCTGTCCCGGCATGTGAACACCGGCATGGGCGGTGGAGAGCGGCAAGGGGATGGCGTTTTCGCGGTTGGGGGCAGGCGGTGGGCATAGGCCGGGGCGTGTTTGCAACATCTTGAAATCATGCGTTTGAAGTGAAAAGGCTCGTCCTGCGGGCAGATTCACGTGAGCGGGCGGGCGTCTTCGGCACATCCCGCGCCTTGCGTGGTGACGAAGGCGTGTCGTTTGGGTTGTGACAAAATGACCAAGGGCGGGGTGAGCGTTCTGCGCGGCTGACGGTTTTGGCGTGGCAGGGCGGGGTGAGCGCAAGGCAGGTGCGAGGAGGGGCGCGTGTCGCGGGGCATGCCAAGTTGCCCGGTGCGGGTCATGTCGAGGCGGTGTTGCTGGAGGAAGGCGCAGGGGGGCAGGGCTGGTGCTGGAGGCCGTGGGGGCATCATACCATATATATGCCTTTCGCGGGCGGCGGATTGGCGTTCCGCGAGATCCAGATGTTCCCAGTTGCGCGCATCTCCTGCGCGACCCGGCCCGGGCCATCCGACCCCGGCGGGAGTAGGCGGGTGCCACGTGTCCATGAGGGGCGTGTGGCGCGTGCATCAACCATGAAGCAACAACGCGGCATGTCTAAGGCTGCATAGGGAAAGGGAACACGGCCGTGTGCGCAGATGCCCCCGGAACTGCGCATGGAAAAAACTTGTCCATTCGTCGGAAAGGGAGTAGATGACTTGGGTTCAGGACCATGGTGGGCGATTTTGCGGGGATGCTTGGCTGCTGGAACCCCGCCCCACCGGAGCGCTTGCGGCGTGTCCGGTAGCCCGTGTGACCGTGAGTTCGGCGCGGACCAGCCCCACAGGTGATCTCGGGCGGGCTCCGTATCGTGTTGCTTGACAACCGTCAGGCGCTGGGCTATGCCCATGCGCCTTTACCGATTGTTTCCGATCCACTTTCACGGAGGAGCAGAATGCCCACTATCAACCAGCTCATTCGCAAAGAGCGCAAAGCGGTGCTGAAGCGGAAGAAAACCCCCGCTCTCCAGGCCTGCCCGCAGCGCCGTGGCGTGTGCACCCGCGTGTACACCACCACCCCGAAGAAGCCCAACTCCGCCTTGCGTAAGGTTGCCCGCGTGCGCCTCACCAACGGTATCGAAGTTACCGCCTACATTCCCGGTGAAGGCCACAACCTGCAGGAGCACTCGGTCGTCATGATTCGCGGCGGCCGCGTGAAAGACTTGCCCGGTGTCCGCTACCACATCGTGCGCGGCACCCTCGACACTGCCGGCGTGCAGGACCGTCGCAAGAGTCGCTCCAAGTACGGCGCCAAGCGTCCCAAATAGCAAGGGAGTATTTCGATGCCTCGTAAAGGACCCGTCCCCAGACGTGAGATTCTGCCCGATCCGGTGTACAATAGCCGGCTGGCCGCCCGTTTCATCAACCGCCTGATGTATGACGGCAAGAAGGGCGTGGCGGAAAAGCTTTTCTACAAGTCGCTCGAAACCCTGGGCGAAAAGACCGGCGAAGAACCCCTGAAGGCGTTCGAACGCGCCGTTGAGTCCGTGAAGCCGCACTTGGAAGTGAAGGCCCGCCGCGTGGGCGGCGCCACCTACCAGGTGCCCATGGACGTGCGCCCCGACCGCCAGGTCTCGCTGGCCATCCGCTGGCTGATCAACTACGCGCGTTCGCGTGGCGAGAAGGGCATGTCCGCGAAGCTTTCCGCCGAACTCATCGACGCCTTCAACAGCCGCGGCGGCGCCGTGAAGAAGAAGGAAGACACCCACCGCATGGCCGAAGCCAACAAGGCCTTCGCCCATTACCGCTGGTAGAGCGCCGGAGTAGCCATCGTGTCAAGAACCGTCCCCATCGAACGGCAGAGGAACATCGGGATCATGGCCCACATCGACGCGGGCAAGACCACGACCACCGAGCGCATCCTCTACTACACCGGCGTTTCGCACAAGATCGGCGAAGTCCATGACGGCGCTGCCACCATGGACTGGATGGAGCAGGAGCAGGAGCGCGGCATCACCATCACTTCCGCCGCCACCACCTGCAGCTGGAACGACCACGCCGTCAACATCATCGATACGCCCGGCCACGTCGACTTCACCATCGAAGTCGAACGCTCGCTGCGCGTGCTTGACGGCGCTGTCGCCGTGTTCGACGCCGTTGCCGGCGTCGAGCCGCAGTCCGAAACGGTGTGGCGCCAGGCCAACCGCTACGGCGTTCCGCGCATCTGCTTCGTCAACAAGATGGACCGCATCGGCGCCAACTTCTTCCGCTGCGTCGACATGATGGTCGAACGCCTGCGCGCCAAGCCCATCCCGATCCAACTGCCCATCGGCAGCGAGGACAAGTTCGAAGGCGTTGTCGATCTTATCCGCGGCAAGGCCATCAAGTTCGACAAGTCCAGCAAGGGCGTGGAATTCACGGAAGAAGACGTGCCCGCCGACATGATGGCCCTGTACGAAGAGAAGCGTTTCGCCATGGTGGAAGCCGTGGCCGAAGAAGACGAGGCGCTGCTTGAAAAGTACCTGGGCGGCGAAGAGCTGACCGTCGAGGAGATCACCTCCTGCGTGCGCAAGGCCACCATCGCTCGCAACATCGTGCCGGTGCTGTGCGGCTCGGCCTTCCGCAACATGGGCGTGCAGCCCCTGCTTGACGCGGTGGTCGCCTTCCTGCCCTCGCCCGTGGACATCGCCCAGATGAAGGGCATGAACCCGGACAACGAAGAGGAAACCATCGTCTGCAACTGCAGCGACAAGGAACCCCTGGCGGGTCTGGTGTTCAAGCTGTTCTCCGACCCCTACATCGGCCACCTGTCCTTCTTCCGCATCTACTCCGGGTTCATCGAATCCGGCATGACGGTGCTGAACGCCACCACCGGCAAGAAGGAACGCGTCGGCCGCCTGCTGCGCATGCACGCCAACAAGCGTGAAGAAATCAAGTGGGCGGGCGCTGGCGACATCGTGGCCGTGGTCGGTCTGAAGCAGGCCTCCACCGGCGACACCCTGTGCGATGAAAAGCGCCCCGTGGTGCTCGAATCGCTGGACATTCCCGAGCCGGTCATCGAAGTGGCCATCGAGCCCAAGACCAAGGCCGACCGTGACGCGCTTTCCGCAGCGCTCGCCAAGCTGGCCAAGGAAGACCCCTCGTTCCGCGTGAAGGGCGACGAAGAAACCGGGCAGACCCTTATCGCCGGCATGGGCGAACTGCACCTGGAAATCATCGTCGACCGCCTGACCCGCGAGTTCAGCGTCAACGCCAACGTGGGCAAGCCGCAGGTCGCCTACCGCGAGACCATCACCTCCTCGTCCAAGTCCGACATGAAGCACGTGAAGCAGTCGGGCGGTCGCGGCCAGTACGGTCACGCGGTCATCGAGATCGAGCCGAACCCCGGCAAGGGGTACGAGTTCGTCAACTCGATCACCGGCGGCGTCATCCCCAAGGAATACATTGCCCCGGTGGACAAGGGCATCCAGGACGCCATGAAGAGCGGCGTCCTTGCCGGGTTCCCCACCGTGGACATCAAGGTCAACCTGGTGTTCGGCTCGTACCACGACGTCGACTCCTCGGAGCAGGCGTTCTACGTTACCGGCTCCATGGCCATCAAGGACGCCATCCACAAGGCCTCGCCGGTTCTGCTTGAACCGATCATGGACGTGGAAGTGGTGACCCCCGACGAATACCTCGGCGACGTCATGGGCGACCTGAACGGCCGCCGCGGCCGCGTGCAGAACATGGAAGCCCGCGTGGGCTCTCAGGCCGTGCGCGCCCAGGTGCCGCTGTCCGAGATGTTCGGCTACGCCACCGACCTGCGCTCCAAGACGCAGGGCCGCGCCACCTTCTCCATGCAGTTCCACCATTATGAGCGGGTTCCCGCCCAGATCGCGGAAGAAGTGGTGAAGAAGAAGGGCTAACCCCCTTCGGACTTCGTGAAGAGGGCGGAGCCACCGGTAAAGGCATCCGTTGAAAGCAAGGCCCCGGGCAGTTTCTGTCCGGGGCCTCTTTTTTTCAAAAAAGCTTGACGGGAACGGGGCGGTGGCGTAGTTAACCCTCTCGCGCCGGTTCTCCGGAGCAAAAAAGTTGCCCCCTGTAACGGCAGGGGAAGGGCGGGTCGAGCCTGTCCTGATGCGTTTGGCGAAAGCCGAGCTTTGACATTTGCAGGCGTTACCGAATGCCGCAAATAGTCATGCCGTTCCAGTCCGCCGTTAACACTGTCGTTGGCGGGCTGTAAGGTACTGTACTTGCGGGGCGCAATGCGCCCTATTCGGTGACCCCTGTGGACCACCTGCACTCGCCGGAGCATGCTCCGGCCAGGGCCAGGCTGGCGACAACATGGGTGATCTTCCTGGACGGCACTGCGCAGCAGTAGCCGCGAGGCGAACGAGAAGGCCTTGGGTGCGCCAGCTGGCTCCCCACCCGCCTTATTCTCCACCGCTCCAAATCCTCGAAGATCACGGCACACCGTCCCCCGCTGGACGGCAGGCCGCCATGGCGTCACATGCCACCTGTGCCCACGTCGCGGAAGCGGCGTCCGGGTTTAGCGTAGCACCGGATGCTTATGGCGGGTCTCGGTGTGCCGCCACCGAACGTGAGGAACTCTGCACCCGACACGCCTGCCTCTCACCTCATGGCAGTCAGGCGCTGGACGGCAAGGGTACGTTTGCCAGATAACGGAGTAATCAACAATGACGACAGTTAGCAGTGATCGTATCAGAATCAAGCTGAAAGCTTACGATTACCGCATCCTGGACAAGGCTGTGGCGGAAATCGTGGATACGGCGCGCAACACGGGCGCCGGGGTGGCTGGTCCCATCCCCCTGCCCACCAACATTCACAAGTACACCGTCAACCGGAGCGTGCACGTCGACAAGAAGTCGCGCGAGCAGTTCGAGATGCGGATCCACAAGCGGCTCATGGACATCCTCGAGCCTACGCAGCAGACCGTGGACGCACTGGGCAAGCTGAGCCTGCCCGCCGGTGTGGACGTCGAAATCAAGCTCTAGTGAGAGGAAGTCATGGCTGAGAAATTGGGTATCCTGGGTCGCAAGGTCGGCATGACCCGCATTTTCGCCAGTGATGGTTCCGCCGTGGCTGTTACGGTCATCCAGGCCGGTCCCTGTCCGGTCATCCAGGTCCGCAACGGCGAAACCGACGGCTACGACGCCGTGCAGATCGCCTTCGAGGAAGCCAAGGAAAAGCACACCACCAAGCCCGCCCGTGGCCACTTCGCCAAGGCCGGCAAGGGTCTTTTCCGCAATCTTCGCGAAATCCGCCTGGAAGCGCCCGCCGAATTCGAAGTCGGCCAGGAACTCACCGTGTCCCTGTTCGCCGCCGGCGAAAAGGTGAAGGTGACCGGCACCAGCATAGGCAAGGGGTACCAGGGCGTCATGCGCCGCTGGAACTTCGCCGGCTCCAAGGACACGCACGGCTGCGAAAAGGTGCATCGTTCCGGTGGTTCCATCGGTAACAACACCTTCCCCGGTCACGTGTTCAAGGGCAAGAAGATGGCTGGCCACTGGGGTGACGAGCGCGTGACGGTCAAGAATCTCGAGATCGTCGACATCCGCGCCGAAGACAACGTCATTCTGGTGAAGGGCGCCGTTCCCGGCCCCAAGAACGGCCTCGTCCTGGTGCGCAAGCAGTAACGAAATGAGGATGATCACATGGCTGTGGTGAAAGTATACGATCAGGACAAGAAGGAAGCCGGCGAACTGACGCTCGCTCCCGAGGTGTTCGAGGTCGAGGTGAAGCCTGAGATTCTCAATCTCGTGGTCCGTGCGCACCGCGCCGGGCTGCGCTCCGGCACCCATGCCACCAAGACCCGCGCCTTCGTTTCCGGCGGCGGTGCGAAGCCCTGGCGCCAGAAAGGCACCGGCCGCGCCCGTTCCGGTTCGAACCGCTCGCCCATCTGGCGTGGCGGGGCCGTGATTTTCGGCCCTCAGCCCCGCGAGTACGGCTTCAAGATCAACAAGAAGGTCCGCCAGCTGGCGCTCAAGATGGCGCTCAGCTCGCGGCTTGCCGGCGAGAACCTGATGGTGGTCAAGGGCATCGAACTGCCCGGGATCAAGACCAAGCTGTTCGCCAAGGTGGCCGACACCCTGGGCCTTTCGAAGGCCCTGGTTATCACCGCCGACGAGAACACCACCCTCGCCCTTTCGGCCCGCAACATTCCCGGCATCACCCTGATCACCGCCGACCAGCTCAGCGTCTACGAGATTCTGAAGCACCCGAAGCTGGTGATGTTCGAGGGCGCCGTCGAATCCGTCCAGGCCAGGCTGAAGTAGGGAGGATGGTCATGGATTATACCCAGATTCTCGTGAAGCCCCTGGTGTCCGAAAAGGCCACCTTCGTGAAGGAACAGGCCCAGCAGGTCGTGTTCTTCGTGAACCCCCGGGCCAACAAGATCGAAATCAAGAAGGCCGTCGAAGCCGCCTTCAAGGTCAAGGTGACCGACGTCAACGTCATCACCAAGAAGCCTTCCGACAAGGTCCGCCAGGGCCGCGTCGTGGGCCGGATCTCCGGCTGCAAGAAGGCTTACGTGACCCTGGCTCCCGGCGAAAAAATCGAATTCTTCGAGGGAGTGTAAGCAATGGCTGTTCGTAAGCTGAAACCGACATCTCCCGGTCGCCGCTTCCAGACCGTCTCGGATTTCGAGGAAGTCACCAGGAGCACGCCCGAGAAGTCCCTTACCGAGGGGCTGACCAAGAAGAGCGGCCGCAACAACAACGGCCGCGTGACCATGCGCCGCCGTGGCGGCGGTCACAAGCGTCTGTACCGCATCATCGACTTCCGTCGTAACAAGCTCGGCATCACGGCCACGGTCGCTCACATCGAGTACGACCCCAACCGTACCGCCCGCATCGCGCTGCTGCACTACGCGGACGGCGAGAAGCGTTACATCCTCGCCCCGCTCGGCATCAAGCAGGGCGACATGGTGCAGGCTGGCGAAGGCGCGGACATCAAGCCCGGCAACGCCATGCCCATGGCCCGCATCCCCGTCGGCACCGTGCTGCACAACATCGAGCTCTACCCCGGCCGTGGCGGCCAGTTCTGCCGCGCCGCCGGCACCTACGCCCAGCTGGTGGCCAAGGAAGGCAAGTACGCCCTCCTGCGCATGCCTTCGGGCGAAGTGCGCAAGGTGCTCGCCGCCTGCTGCGCCACCATCGGCCAGGTCGGCAACGTGAACCACGAGAACATCTCGCTGGGCAAGGCGGGCCGCAATCGCTGGCTCGGCCGTCGTCCCAAGGTCCGCGGCGTCGCCATGAACCCCATCGACCACCCGTTGGGTGGTGGTGAAGGCCGCAGCTCCGGCGGTCGCCATCCGGTGACCCCGTGGGGCGTGCCCACCAAGGGGTACAAGACCCGCGATCGCAAGAAGGCTTCCTCGAAGCTCATCGTCAAGCGTCGCGGTCAGAAGTAGGAGTAGAGCATGCCCAGATCTCTGAAGAAAGGTCCGTTCATAGACGACCATCTGATCAAGAAAGTGGAATTGGCCGTGTCGAACAGCGACCGCCGCGTCATCAAGACGTGGTCGCGTCGGTCCACCATCGCTCCCGAGATGGTCGGCCTGACGTTCGCGGTCCACAATGGGAAGAAGTTCATTCCCGTGTTCGTCACCGAGAACATGGTGGGTCACAAGCTGGGCGAATTCGCCCCGACCCGCACGTTCTACGGGCATGCCGCGGACAAGAAGAGCAAAGCAAAGAAGTAGTGGGTGAATCCGATGGAATCGAGAGCCACCGCGAAATTCATGCGTGTGTCGCCGCGTAAGGCCCGCCTGGTCGCCAAGAACGTGAACGGGCTGCCTGTCGAAGACGCCATGAATATCCTGAAGTTCACGCCCAACAAGCCCGCCGACATCATCTTCGGCGTGCTGCGTTCCGCCCTCGCCAACGCCGAGCAACTGCCCGGCATCGACGTGGACGCCATGGTCGTGAAGCAGATCGTTATCAACGAAGGCCCCACCTGGAAGCGGTTTCTTCCGCGTGCGCAGGGTCGCGCCACCAAGATTCGGAAGCGTACCAGCCACATCACCGTGATTCTCGCAGAAGGGCAGGAATAGGTTATGGGTCAGAAAGTACATCCTTACGGCTTCCGGCTGGGGTACAACAAGAACTGGCAGTCGCGCTGGTTCAGCAAGAAGGAATACCCCGGCTTCGTCTTCGAGGATCACAACATCCGCAAGTTCGTGAAGAAGACGCTGTACCACGCCGGTCTCTCCAAGATCGAGATCGAACGTGCCGGCGGCAAGGTGCGGCTGATCCTCTCCACCGCGCGTCCGGGCATCGTCATCGGCCGCAAGGGCGTGGAAATCGAGAAGCTCCGTGGCGACCTGCGCAAGAAGTTCAAGCGCGAGTTCTCCATCGAGGTGAACGAAATCCGCCGCCCCGAAGTGGAAGCGCAGCTCGTTGCCGAAAACATCGCGCTGCAGCTTGAACGCCGCGTGGCCTTCCGTCGCGCCATGAAGCGCACGGTGTCCATGTCGCGCAAGTTCGGCGCCGAAGGCATCAAGGTGACCTGTTCCGGCCGCCTCGCCGGGGCCGAAATCGCCCGTACCGAATGGTACCGCGATGGTCGCGTGCCCCTGCAGACCCTGCGCGCCGACATCGACTTCGGTTTCGCCGAAGCCCGCACCACGTATGGGGTGATCGGCGTCAAGGTCTGGATTTTCAAGGGTGAAATTCTGGCCAACGAGGTAGAACAGTAATGTTGAGCCCCAGAAAGGTTAAATTCCGCAAGTGGCAGAAGGGCCGTCTGCGTGGCATGGCCACCCGCGGCGCCACTGTCTCCTTCGGTGATATCGGCCTTAAGGCAGTAGAACACGGCAAGCTGTCCAGCCAGCAGATCGAGGCCGCCCGTATCGCCATGATGCGCCACATCAAGCGCGGCGGTAAGGTCTGGATCCGCATCTTCCCCGACCATCCGGTCACCGCCAAGCCCCTCGAAACCCGCCAGGGTTCCGGTAAGGGCGCCCCGGTGGGCTGGTGCGCTCCGGTGAAGCCGGGCCGCGTGCTTTACGAAATCAAGGGCGTCAGCCTGGAGCTGGCCAAGGAAGCTCTGACGCGCGCCGCCCACAAGCTCCCCATCAAGACGACCATTGTCGTGCGGGAGGGCCTCTAGAATGAACGCCGCAGAACTGAGAAAGCTCAGCGCTGAACAGCTCAAGGACAAGTTGGCCGAATCCCGCAAGGAACTGTTCGATCTGCGTTTCCGCCACGCCACCGCGCAGTTGGAGAAGACCTCCAACCTCCCGGCGACCAAGCGCGAGATCGCCCGGATTCTGACCATCCTGAAGGAAAAGGGGTAAGCCCATGTCCGAAGAACTGATGAACCGCAAGGGCAGGGTGCTCACCGGGATCGTCGTCAGCGACAAGAACGACAAGACCATCGTCGTTCGCGTCGAAACGCTGGTGCAGCATCCCCTGCTGAAGAAGTACGTGCGCCGCCGCAACAAGTTCACCGCTCACGATCCCCAGAACGAGTGCGGCATCGGCGACAAGGTGAAGATCATCGAGTACCGTCCGCTCAGCCGCAACAAGCGCTGGCATCTGGTCTCCATTCTCGAAAAAGCCGTGTAGGGGTTTGCGATGATCCAGGTAGAATCCACGCTGCAGGTGGCGGACAACTCCGGTGCGAAGAAAGTCGCGTGCATCAAGGTGCTCGGCGGCTCCAAGCGCCGCTACGCCACCGTGGGCGACATCGTCGTCGTTTCCGTGAAGGAAGCCCTGCCGCACTGCAAGGTGAAGAAGGGCGACGTGATGCAGGCCGTCATCGTGCGCACCCGCAAGGAAGTCCGCCGCGTCGACGGTTCGTACATCAAGTTCGATTCCAATGCGGCCGTGCTGCTGAACAAGCAGGGCGAGCCGGTGGGCACCCGCATCTTCGGCCCTGTTGCCCGTGAACTGCGCGGCAAGAACTTCATGAAGATCGTGTCGCTGGCGCCCGAAGTGCTCTAGGAGCCCAGAAATGAAACAGTTCCGCATCCGCAAGGACGACAAAGTGGTCGTCATCGCCGGCAAGGACAAAGGCAAGATCGGCAAGGTAATCAAGGTCCTTCCCAAGAAGGACGGCGTGCTTGTCGAGAAGGTCAACATGGTCAAGCGCCACATGCGCGCCAATCCGTACCGGCAGCAGCCGGGCGGTATCATCGAGAAGGAGATGCCTGTCGACATCTCCAACGTGATGGTGATGTGCGATGCGTGCGCCAAGGCCACCAAGGTGGGCTACCGCTACACCGAGGACGGCAAGAAAGTTCGCTTCTGCAAGAAGTGCAACGAAATCATCGGATAGGGTGAGAGACGATGACGCGTCTTGAACAGATATACCGCGAGAAAGTGGTTCCGGTATTGCAGAAGGAGTTCAACTACACTTCTTCGATGCAGGTTCCCGGGATTGAGAAAGTCTCTCTGAATATCGGCCTCGGCGCCGCGAGCCAGAACAACAAGTTGATGGAAGAAGCCATCAAGGAGTTGACCGCCATCGCCGGGCAGAAGGCCGTCGTGACCCGTGCGAAGAAGTCCATCGCGTCGTTCAAGCTGCGCGAAGGCATGCCCATCGGCTGCCGCGTGACGCTGCGCAAGGAACGCATGTGGGACTTTCTGGACAAGCTGATGAACTTCGCGCTCCCCCGTGTGCGCGACTTCAGAGGGATTCCGGACCGTGGCTTCGATGGCCGGGGCAATTTCACCCTGGGCATCAAGGAACACACCATTTTCCCCGAGCTGGAAGTGGATCGCGTTGACAACCCCAAGGGGATGAACATCACGATCGTTACCACCGCCCAGACGGACAAGGAAGGCAAGCTGCTGCTCGACCAGCTCGGCATGCCTTTCAAGAAGTAAGGAGAAACGGCTTTGTCTCGTACATCGCTTGAAGTGAAGGCGCAGCGCAAGCCCAAGTTCTCCGCCCGCGCCTACAACCGTTGTCCGGTCTGCGGCCGCCCGCGTGCCTACATGCGCAAGTTCGGCCTGTGCCGTATCTGCTTCCGCAACATGGCCCTGCGCGGCGAACTGCCCGGCGTTCGCAAGTCGAGCTGGTAAGTCACCAAGGAGTAAGGAATGCTGACTGATCCTATTGCAGATATGCTCACGCGTATCCGCAACGCACACTTGGCCCTGCACAAGGAAGTGAGTGTGCCGCGCTCGAAGATGAAGGAATCCATCGCCGCCATCCTGAAGCAGGAAGGCTACGTCGAAGACGTGGCGGTGGAAGAGGCCGAGATCAAGATCTCCCTCAAGTATTTCAAGGGTAAGCCGGTCATCGCCGGCCTCAAGCGGGTGAGCAAGCCCGGCCGCCGGGTGTATGTCGGCTCCACCGACATCCCCAAGGTCCAGAACGGGCTTGGCATCTGCATCCTGTCCACCTCCAGCGGTGTCCTTGCGGGCACGCAGGCCCGTGACCGTAAGGTTGGCGGCGAACTGCTCTGCGAAATCTGGTAGGGTACGGACATGTCGCGAATCGGTAAACTCCCCATCGCCATTCCTTCCGGCGTCGAAGTGAAGGTCGGGACCGGCACCGTCGAGGTCAAGGGCCCGAAGGGCGTGCTCGTCACCCCTACCCATGAAGAACTGAACTACGTGGTTGAGGGCGGCCAGGTCGTCATCACCCGCGCCACCGAAACCCGCACCGCCCGTGCCCAGCACGGCCTGCGCCGCACCCTGCTCGCCAACTGCGTGCAGGGCGTGACCAAGGGCTTCTCCAAGACCTTGGAAGTCATCGGCGTCGGCTACAAGGTTGCCGTGAAGGGCAACCTGGTTGAGCTCGCGGTCGGTTTCTCGCACCCGGTGATCATGGAGATGCCCGAAGGCGTCGAAGCCAAGGTGGAAGGCCAGAAGCTGACCATCTCGGGCATCAGCAAAGAAGTGGTCGGCGAGATCGCCGCACGCATCCGCCGCGTGCGTAAGCCTGAACCCTACAAGGGCAAGGGCATCAAGTACGACAACGAGCAGATTCGCCGCAAGGCCGGCAAGTCTGGTGGCAAATAGGCAGGTATGAGAAAATGACGATGACCAAGAACGATGCCAGAAAGCGGCGCAAAGTCCGCATTCGCAAGAAGATCGCCGGGAGCACCGAGCGTCCCCGGCTGGTTGTCTACCGCTCGAACCTGCACGTCTACGCCCAGATCGTGGACGACGCCACCGGCGCCACGCTTGTTGCCACCTCCACCCTTGCCATCGGCAAGGCCCAGGCCGGGGCGCACTGCAACAAGGCCGGGGCGGAACTGGTGGGCAAGGAAATCGCACGCCTCGCGGGCGAGAAGAGCATCAAGCGCGTGGTGTTCGACCGTAACGGCTACCTGTATCACGGGCGCATCAAGGCTGTTGCCGACGGTGCCCGTGAGGGCGGCCTGGAATTCTAACGGGTGGTAGGTACTGGCATGGAACAGAATGAGTTCGGGTTGGTAGAGAAGATCGTCTACCTTAACCGAGTTGCCAAGGTTGTGAAGGGCGGCCGCCGCTTCAGCTTCAGCGCCCTCGTTGTCGTGGGCGACGGCAAGGGCGCCGTGGGCTTCGGCCTCGGCAAGGCCCAGGAAGTGCCGGAAGCCCTGCGCAAGGCCACCGAACGCGCGAAGAAGGACATGGTCCAGATTCCGCTGGTGGATGGCACCCTTCCGTATGAAATCCTGGGCGAGTTCGGCGCCGGCTGCGTCATGCTGAAGCCCGCCTCCAAGGGTACCGGCATCATCGCTGGCGGGGCCGTGCGCGCCGTCATGGAAGCCGTGGGCGTGACCGACGTGCTTGCGAAAGCCATCGGCACCAACAACCCGCACAACGTGCTGCGCGCAACCATGGCGGGGCTTACCTCGCTGCGCAGCGCCGAGTACGTGGGCCAGCTTCGCGGCATGAAGCTCGAAGCGCCCAGAAAGTAGGACGCAATCATGATCAAGGTGAAGCTCGTACGCAGCTGGATCGGTTGCAAACCCAAGCAGCGCAAGGTTCTTGACGCGCTTGGCCTGCGGAAGATCCGTTGCGAGAAGTCGTTTGAGGACAATGCCGCAATCCGTGGCATGATCGCCGAAGTCAAGCACCTGGTCGAGGTCAGTGAATAATGAGACTGCACGAACTCTATCCGTTCGCCGAGGAACGGGCATCGCGCAAGCGCGTGGGCCGCGGTTCCGGTTCGGGGCTCGGCTGCACCTCCGGCAAAGGTAACAAGGGCCAGAATGCTCGCGCCGGCGGCGGTGTGCGCCCCGGTTTCGAAGGCGGCCAGATGCCGCTGCAGCGCCGTCTGCCCAAGCGCGGCTTCAAGAACGCGCCCTTCAAGGCCACCTACGAGGTGATCAATCTCGATCGCCTGGTGGCGTCCTTTGAAGGCAAGACCGACATCACGCTGGAAGACATCTACGCGCGCGGCCTGTGCAAGGCTGGCGCCTCGGTGAAAATTCTCGGCGTGGGCGAGGTCAGCGTTGCCCTTACGGTGGAAGCGCACAAGTTCAGCGCCTCCGCCGCCGAAAAAATCCGCAACGCCGGTGGCGAAGCCAAGGCACTGGAAGGGTAAGCCGTGGCGCTTAGTGGTGTAGAAAACCTGGCGCGTCTGCCGGAGCTTCGCAAGAAGCTCTTCTGGACGTTCCTGTTGCTGGCCGCATACCGCATCGGGGTTCACGTCCCGGTCCCCGGGGTGGATTCCGGAGCGCTGGCCGACTTCTTCGCCAGCGTCCAGAACACCCTTTTCGGCCTCTTCGACATGTTCTCCGGGGGCGGGCTCCGCAATCTGTCGGTGTTCGCCCTCGGCATCATGCCCTACATCTCCGCCTCGATCATCATCCAGCTTCTGCAGGTCGTAAGCCCTGAACTGAAGCGGATGGCGAAGGAGGAGGGGGCGTCGGGCCGCCGCAAGATCACCCAGTACACCCGGTACGCCACGGTGCTGATCACCGTGATCCAGGCCTTCGGCATCGCCGTGGGCCTGGAGAACATGCACAGCCCCGCGGGCGCACCCGTGGTGGTGGATGCGGGCTGGGCTTTCCGGATGATCACCATCGCCACGCTTACCGCTGGCACCATGCTGATCATGTGGCTTGGTGAGCAGATCACCGAGAAGGGCATCGGCAACGGTATTTCGCTGATCATCTTCTCGGGCATCGTCGCCGGCATTCCCGGCGGCATCGTCAAGTCGGCCCAGCTCATCAAGGCCGGCGACATGAGCCTGTTCACCGCGCTTCTGGTGCTGGTGGTGATGGCGGTGGTGCTTGGCTGCATCGTGTTCATGGAACGCGGGCAGCGGCGCATCCCCATCCATTACGCCAAGCGGCAGGTGGGGCGTAAGATGTTCGGCGGTCAGAGCACGCATCTGCCGCTGCGCATCAACACGGCGGGCGTGATTCCGCCCATCTTCGCCTCTTCGCTGTTGCTGTTCCCCGCGACCATCGCCAGCTTCTCGGCCAACGAGATGCTCCAGCAGGTGGCCGCCTGGTTCGCGCCGCACACGGTGATGTACAACATCCTGTTCATCAGCCTCATCGTGTTCTTCTGCTTCTTCTACACGGCGATCATCTTCGATCCGAAGGACATCGCCGAGAACCTGAAGAAGGGCGGCGGGTTCATCCCCGGCATCCGCCCTGGGGACAAGACCCGGCAGTACATCGACAGGGTGCTCACCCGGATGACCATCTGGGGGGCCATCTACATATCCGCGATCTGCGTCCTGCCCATGATCCTCATCGCGCAGTTCAACGTGCCGTTCTATTTCGGCGGCACCAGCGTGCTGATTCTGGTGGGCGTGGCCATGGACTTCATGTCCCAGGTGGAATCGCACCTGATCTCACGGCAGTACGAGGGTCTCATGAACAAGACCCGCATCAAGGGACGGCAGTGAGTTGAAGAAGTTCCGCGGTGTCTTCATCAAGAATGACAACGAGATTGGCCTCCTTCGGGAGGCCAATCGAATCGTTGCCGCGATACTGGACGTTCTGGGCGAACACGTTCGCCCGGGCGTCTCGACGATGCATTTCGAGGAGCTGGCCCAGGCGGAGTGCCGCAAGCACGGCGTCCGCCCGGCTTTCCAGGGCTATCACGGGTTTCCGTTCGCCCTGTGCTGCTCGGTGAACGAAGAGGTGGTGCACGGATTTCCCTCGGCGAAGCGGATTCTCCAGGAAGGGGACATCGTCAGCTTCGACATGGGCGTCGTGTACGACGGCTTCTACGGCGACTCGGCCCGCACCTACCCGGTGGGGGCAGTGAGCGACGAGGCCGCGCACCTCATCCGCGTGACGCGCGAATCGCTCTTCGAGGGCATCGAGCAGGCGCGGGTGGGCAACACCCTGTACGACATCTCGGCGGCCGTGCAACGGCATGTCGAGGCTGCCGGTTTCGGGGTGGTGCGGCGGTTCGTGGGGCACGGCATCGGCCGTTCGCTGCACGAGAAGCCCGAGATTCCCAACTTCGTGCCGCGCGGCATGCCGGGCGTGCCCCTGAAGCCGGGCATGGTGCTGGCCATCGAACCGATGGTCACGGTGGGTACGTACGAGGTCGAAATCCTCGCCGACAACTGGACGGCGGTCACCCGTGACCGCAAGCTGTCGGCCCACTTTGAACACAGCGTGGCCATCACGCCGGACGGGCCGATCATTCTCAGCCTGTCGCAGGCAGAGGCGGCGCGACTTGCCGGTTGACGGACGTTCGGCAGGGTGATATCCACCCCTGTTCCGACGTTGCTCTTCCGTCATGTCGGGCCAAAGACAAACAACGGAGTCGAACATGAAAGTCAGGCCTTCCGTCAAGAAGATGTGCCCCAAGTGCAAGGTTATCCGCCGCCGGGGCATTCTCAGGGTCATTTGCGACAACCCCCGGCACAAGCAGCGCCAGGGCTAAGCCGTCAGGAGTAAACAGTGGCCAGAATTGCAGGTGTCGATCTGCCCCGAGGCAAGCGCGTTGACATCGCCCTGACCTATATCTACGGTATCGGTCGGGCTACCGCGCTTCAGATTCTGGATGTTACCGGCGTCAACTGGAGCCGGAGCATCGATGACCTGAGCGCCGACGAGGTTAATGAGATCCGTAAGGAGCTCGAGCAGAACCACAAGGTTGAAGGCGATCTCCGTCGCGAGGTCTCCAGCAACATCAAGCGTCTGATGGACATCGGCTGCTACCGCGGCCTGCGCCATCGTCGCGGTCTGCCGGTGCACGGTCAGCGCACCCATACCAACGCCCGCACCCGCAAGGGTCCCCGTCGCGGCGCCGTCGGCAAGAAGAAGTAATCCAAGGCTAGCACAAAGGCGTGGAATCTCACCTGCGTCGCCAGGGCAACCAAATTTCCCGGTGACCAGCGCGGCACGGCTCTGTCATGACTGAGCTCGTTTTGAGGTTCCGGCTGCAAGCCCCTAATTCTAGTCCGCAGAGAGTAAGTCATGGCAAGACCCAAGCGTACGGTCAAAAAGAAAGAGAAGAAGAACGTCCCGGTTGGGATTGTTCACATTCAGGCGACGTTCAACAACACCATCGTGACCTTCACGGACACGCGGGGAAACACCATCAGCTGGGCCAGCGCCGGGCAGAGCGGTTTCAAGGGCTCGCGCAAGAGCACCCCGTTCGCCGCGCAGGTGGCTGCCGAACAGGCGGCCAAGCGTGCCCAGGATCACGGCATGCGTACCGTGGGCATCTACGTCAAGGGCCCCGGCTCCGGCCGTGAAGCCGCCATGCGCGCAGTCAATGCCGCGGGCTTCAAGGTCGCCTTCATCCGTGACATCACCCCGATTCCCCACAACGGCTGCCGTCCGCCCAAGCGGCGCCGCGTCTAGTTAGGAGGATCCAGCCTTGGCTAAGTACAATGACGCAAAGTGCCGGATGTGCCGGCGTGAAGGCACCAAGCTTTTCCTCAAGGGCGACCGTTGCTACACCGACAAGTGCGCCTACGATCGTCGCCCCTACGCGCCCGGCCAGCATGGCCGCGCCCGCAAGAAGGTCAGCGACTACGCGGTGCAGTTGCGCGAGAAGCAGAAGGTCCGTCGCGTGTATGGCGTTCTTGAACGCCAGTTCCGCGGCTACTTCCACAAGGCCGACATGGCCAAGGGCGTGACCGGCGCGAACCTGCTGGCCATTCTCGAACGCCGTCTCGACAACGTGATCTACCGCCTCGGCTTTGCCAACTCGCGCCAGCAGGCGCGCCAGTTGGTGCGCCACGGCATCTTCACGTTGAACGGCCGCAAGGCGAACATCCCTTCGATGCAGGTTCGCGTGGGCGACATCATTGAAGTGCCCGAAGCCAACCGCAAGATTCCCGTGATCGCCGAAGCCCAGGAAGTGATCGCCCGTCGCGGTTGCCCCTCGTGGCTTGAAGTGGATGGCCCCAGCTTCAAGGGCGTGGTCAAGGCCCTGCCGCAGCGCGAAGACATTCAGTTCCCGATCAACGAACACCTGATTGTCGAGCTTTACTCCAAATAAGCGGGTGTGAGCATGCTCATCAAACAAGGCGACAGGCTTATCAACACCCGGAACTGGTCGGAGCTCGTGAAGCCCGAGCAGATCACCCGGGACAGCGACCCGGCCGATGCCATGTACGGCAAGTTCGTGTGCGAACCGCTGGAACGTGGCTACGGCACCACCATCGGCAACGCGCTTCGCCGGGTTCTGCTGTCTTCGCTTCAGGGCGCGGCGTTCGTCTCGGTGAAGGTCTCGGGCGTACAGCACGAGTTCACCACCATTCCCGGCGTGCTTGAGGACGTGACCGACATCGTCCTCAACCTGAAGCAGGTGCGCCTCGCCATGGACACGGACGAGCCCCAGTTCCTGGAGCTTTCCGTGAACAAGAAGGGCGCGGTGAAGGCCGGCGACATCAAGACCAACCAGCACGTGATGGTCCTCAACCCCGACCTGCACATCGCCACGCTGACCGAAGACCTGGAACTCACCTTCGAGTTCGAGGTGCGCATGGGCAAGGGCTACGTGCCCGCCGACATGCACGAAGGCCTCAGCGAGGAGATCGGCCTGATCAAGCTGGATTCCAGCTTCGCTCCGGTCCGCAAGGTCGCCTACACGGTTGAGCAGGCTCGCGTCGGCCAGATGACCAACTACGACAAGCTCATCATCGAAGTCTGGACCGACGGTTCCGTGACCCCCGAAGATGCGATTGCGTACAGCGCGAAGATCATCAAGGACCAGATATCCGTCTTCATCAACTTCGATGAGCGCATTTCGGGCGAAAGTTCCGGCAACTCGTCGGGCAGCAGCGACCTCAACGAGAACCTGTTCAAGGGTATCGACGAGCTCGAACTGTCCGTGCGCGCCACCAACTGCCTGAAGAGCGCCAACATCACCCTGGTGGGCGAACTGGTCCAGAAGTCCGAGAACGAAATGCTGAAGACCAAGAACTTCGGCCGCAAGTCGCTGGATGAAATCAAGCGCGTGCTGTCCGACATGAACCTGGACTTCGGCATGAAGGTCGACGGCTTCGAGAAGAAATACCAGGAATGGAAGAGGAAGCAGCAAAATGAGGCATAGCAATTCCGGCAAGAAGCTGGGCAGAACGCCGTCCCACCGGAAGGCCCTGTTCCGCAACATGGCCAAGGCCCTGCTGACTTACGGCAAGATCCGCACGACCGAGACCAAGGCCAAGGAACTGCGCCGCATCGTCGAACCGCTGATCACCCTGGCCCTGCGCAACGACCTGCACGCCCGCCGCCAGGCCTATGACGTGCTGGGTTCGCACCAGCTCGTGAAGCGCCTGTTCGACGACATCGGCCCCGCCTTCACCGGCGTGTCCGGCGGCTTCACCCGCGTGGTGAAGCTGGGCCTGCCCCGCAAGGGCGACAACGCTCCGCTGGCGGTCATCGAACTGACCCACCAGCCCGCCGTGGAAGTCCCGGCGGAAGAGAAGAAGGCTGCCGCCGAGTAATCGGCGACGCCTTTCGCAGCACGTACCCGAACGGGGCGGACCGCATGGTCCGCCCCGTTTTACGTTCTGAAAAGGAAAGGCCGCTCCGTGTGGGGCGACCCTTGCCATATTAAGCATGTATCGGTTGCGGGGGCGTGAACTGAACGCCGCAGGCGAACGGCAGGGGGGAGGGAGGCGCCGGGGGTGCCCTACCGCAGCACCAGTAGCGCGCCGCCGTGCAGCGGCTCCAGCACCTCACCCACGGGGTAGGCGGGGTCGCCGGATTCGGCCAGCAGGGCCACGGCCTGGTCCTCCTTGTCCGGCGGAACGGCCAGCAGCATGCCGCCGGATGTCTGCGCGTCGAAGGCCACGTCGGACAGCACGGGGGTGACGCCGGGCTCCGTGCGCACATGCTTGTGGCAGTGGGCCCGGTTGGCGTGGCTGCCCTCGGGCACAAGGCCCATCCCCGCCAGTTCCAGCACGCCGGGCAGCACGGGCAGGGCGGTGGTGTCCAGGGCCACGGTGACGCCGGAGGCCCCGGCCATTTCCAGGCAGTGCCCGCCAAGGCCGAAGCCGGTGACGTCGGTGGCCGCCTTCAGCCCAAGCTCGCGAATGACGCGGCCCGCGCCCTTGTTCAGTCGCGAGGCCCAGCGGTACAGCTCTTCCTCGAACGCTTCCCACCCGGGCCAGCTGGCCTTGACGGCGGTGGCAAGGATGCCCGTGCCCAGCGGCTTGGTGAGCAGCAGCCTGTCACCCGGGCGCAGGCCCGCGTTGGAGGCCACCTTGTCCGGTTCGATGAGCCCGGTGACGGAGAGGCCGTACTTGATCTCGTCGTCCTCCACGCTGTGGCCGCCCACCAGCGCCGCGCCCGCCTCGCGCAGCGCGTCCGACCCGCCACGCAGGATGTCGGCCAGGATGGATTCCGGCAGCCGTTTTACCGGAAAGCAGACGATGTTCATGGCGCACCACGGGGTGCCGCCCATGGCGTAGACGTCGGACAGGGCGTTGGCTGCGGCGATGCGACCGAACTGGTAGGGATCGTTGACGATGGGCGTGAAGAAGTCCAGCGTCTGCACGATGGCCTGGCCACCGGGCAGACGGACCACGGCCGCGTCCTCGTTGTGGCGCGTGCCCAGGATCACCCTGTCCTCAACGGAAGGGTCGCGCGGAAGGCCCGCCAGGATGCGCTCCAGGTCCCCCGGAGCCACCTTGGCGGCTCAACCGGCGGCCTTGACCGAATCGACCAGCCGGATGCGGCTCATGCCTTGTCCTTGTTTCGGGTCTTGGCGGCGCTTTCGGCGTTGGCCGGGGCCTTGCCGTTGCGCAGGTGCCGGGTGTGTTCGCCAAGGTATGCGGCAAAGGCCGCGGCAGCGGGGAACTGGTGTCGCCGCGCATGGCGCACGGAGTGAAACTGGCGCGCGGGGCGGCAATCGTCAAGCTGCAGCTCCACCAGTTCGCCCCTGGTGATGCTTTCGGCCACGGCCAGACGAGAGGTGGCGCTGACCCCAAGGCCCGCGCGCACGTACTGCACCACGGCCTGGGTGCTGTCCACCACCAGGGCCACCGGCAGCCGCCGCACGTCCATGCCCGCCGTGGCCAGCGCCTCGGCAAAGGTGCGCCGCGTGCCGGACCCTGCCTCGCGCATGATCCACGGCCACTGGGCCAGCTCCTCGACCTGCACGTGGCGTCTGCCGCCCGCCATTTCCGGCGCGGCCACCACCACCAGTTCGTCGTCCACCAGCGGCTCGAACACCAGGTCGGGGTGGGGCTCCATGGCGCCCACCAGGCCCAGCATCAGCTCGCCGTCGGTGACGCGCTGCACGATGTCCGCCGTGTCGCCCACGCGCAGGTGCACGCGCACGGCTGGGTAGGTGCGCACGAACCCGGCGATGACCTCTGGCAACACGTGATGCGCGGGTATGGTGCTGCCCCCCACCACAAGGTCGCCGCTGACCTCGTCGCGCAACTGGCCGATTTCGGCCTCTGCGGCGGCAAGGCTGGCGAACGCCTCGGACGCGCGCCGGTACAGCACCTCGCCGGCGGGCGTGGGCAGCACCTGCCGACCCATGCGGTCGAGCAGGCGGACGCCCAGTTCCTTTTCCAGTGCAAGGACGTGCGCGCTGATGGTGGGCTGGGAAAGGAACAGGTCCGCCCCGGCCCGCGAGAAGCTGCGCAGTTCGTAGACCTTGCAGAACGCTTCGAGTCTTCTGAAATCCAGCATTTCGATTATGTATATTGATGGGAATGATACGTCAAGAAAGCTGGCGGGTTGGATGCCATCTTTCTGATGCGGCGGCGGGGGGACGGAGCAAGGGCAGGGGCGTGCTGGCAGGAAAGGCGGAAGACCCACGCGCTGCCGTTGTTCCGGGCATTACGGGCAGCCGCGCGGGCGAGCCCGTCAGCGCACGGAGTGTCCCGCGCGCATCCGGCCGGGACGCGGCTTGCACAGGGGCGCGGGCTTGCGCTCCGGTGTCACAAATGGTAAAGGAGCGGGCTTTCCGAAGCGTCACCGAACCGCCGCCGGACCGCCCCGTGCCTGTGCACAGCCACTTCGGGGGCATTCTGCCGGGCGTCGCGGCCTCGGATTGCGCCGTCGCACTGCCGGGGTGGCGGAACTGGTATACGCGCTGGTCTTAGAAGCCAGTGGTTCACACCATGCGGGTTCAATCCCCGCCCCCGGCACCAGCGCCGCCGCGCCTTCGCGCGGGGCGCGGCCCGGCCACGAACAGACATTCACAAGGAGCGTTGCACCATGGAATATACCGTCGAAGATCTTTCCCCGGTCAAGAAAAAGGTCAACATCACGGTGCCGGTCGAAGAGGTGGAGGCCGCCCTGTCCGCCGCCATCGCCATGTACCGCACCAACATGTCCCTCGACGGGTTCCGCAAGGGCAAGGTGCCCGCGAACCTGGTCGAAAGCCGCTTCCGCAAGGAAATCTACAACGAGGCCACCCAGGACCTCGTGAACGTGCATATCAACGAAGTGATGACCGCCCTCGACGCCAACCCCATCTCGCGCATCGACTTCGATGGCGGGCAGTTGGAGCGCGGCACCCCCTTCGAGTACAACATCTCCTTTGAGGTGCTGCCCGAGTTCGACCTGCCCGACTACGACGGTTTCGCCGTGGAGCAGGAAAAGGCCGTGGTGGATGAGAAGGAAGTGGACGAGGTCATCACCCGCATCCGCACCAACATGGCCGAACTGGTGCCCGTGGCCGAAGCGCGCCCCGGCAAGGACGGCGACGTGGTGGTGTTGGACTTCGCCGCGTTCGAGAACGGTCAGCCGGTGGAAGGCATCAGCGCCGAGAACTTCCAGATGAACCTTGGCGACCGCCAGGCCCTGGAAGACTTCGAGAACCTGGTGAAGACCCTGTCCCCCGGCGAAGAGGGCGAAGGCCCCCTGAACTTCCCGGCCGACTTCATCAACCCCGATTTCGCGGGCAAGAGCCTGACCGTGAAGGTCAAGGTGCATGCCGTCAAGGAACGCCGCCTGCCCGAGGCCAACGACGACCTGGCCCAGAAGGCCGGGGGCTTCGAGTCCATGGACAAGATGCGCGAGGCGGTCACCTCTTCCTACATGCAGAGCCGCACCCAGCTGGTGAAGGCCACCGCCCAGAAGACCATGCTGGACAAGCTGCTGAAGATGGTGGACTTTCCCCTGCCCGAATCCATGGTGGACATGTACGTCGGCCACCTGCTGGACGACATGCGCACCAAGCTGGAACGTCAGGGCAAGAGCGTGGAATCCTTGGGCAAGAAGCCCGAGGAGCTGCGCGCCGAAGTGCGCCCCGAAGCCGAGCAGGTGACCCGCACCCAGATATTCCTGCTGCGCGCCGCCCGCAAGGAAGGCGTGGAAGTGACCGAGCAGGAGATCGACGCCCAGATCCAGCAGATCGCCGCGCGTTCCGGCCAGGACTACAACGCCCTGAAGGACTACTACATCAAGAACAACCTGATCTTCTCGCTGCGCGACCGCATGCTGGCCGACAAGGCCATGGACGCCATCTACGAGAAGGCCGCCGTGACCGAGGTGGAGCCCGCCGCCAAGTAACGGCAGGTTTGCCCGCGCGACTGCGCATGGGGCCGGGCCGCCCGGTTCCTGGAGCATGTTCGGGGCAGGGGGGGTGCACCCGCACCTTCCCTGCCCCTTGTTTCGTAAAGGAAAACGGCTTCCGGCCGACAAGACGGATGGAAGGGCGGCCAAAACCGCCATGGCCTGTGTAGCCAGGTCTGTTGTATCCGTCCTGTCCGCCAAGTTCGCCAGGCCCGCCCTTTCCGTCAGGCCCGTCAGGTCCGCTAGGTGCCTGGTCGGCATAGGTACAGCATCGGGCCAGCATCAAGTCGGCATCGGGCCGACGCAGGGCCAGCGGCCGGTCCGCCACGCGCGCCTTGTGGTGCGGGGCGGTCTTCTGCTATCCTTCAGGCAACGAGTCAGTTTCGCGTCGGTCCGACGAGCCCTGTTTTCAGGGCTCGGCACGGACGGCGCGCCGGGGGCGCGGCCATCATGCCGCCGCGTTTCCCGGCAGTCCCGGCAGTCCCCGGAATACCGGCGGACGCGCACCCTTCACCGGCCGGGGCACCCCGGCGCCGCGCGCATCACCATCGCACACGGCCGCACACGCAGGAGAGGCACATGCCAGTTCCCATAGTCATCGAGACCTCGGGCCGTTCCGAACGCGCCTACGACATCTATTCGCGCCTGCTGAAAGACCGCATCATCCTGCTCGGCACCCCCATCGACGACCAGATAGCGTCGCTCATCTGCGCGCAGCTGCTGTTCCTCGAATCGGAAAACCCCGAGAAGGAAATCTACCTGTACATCAACTCGCCGGGCGGCGCGGTGACGGCGGGCATGGCCATCTACGACACCATGCAGTACATCACCTCGCCCGTGGCCACCCTGTGCCTTGGGCAGGCCGCCAGCATGGGCGCGCTGCTGCTCGCCGCTGGCGAGCCGGGCATGCGCCACGCGCTGCCCAACAGCCGCATCATGATCCACCAGCCCTCGGGCGGCTTTTCCGGCCAGGCCAGCGACATCGACATCCAGGCCCGCGAAGTGCTGCGCATGAAGGCCAACCTGAACGACATCATGGCCCGCCACACCGGCCAGCCCGTGGAACGGGTTGCCGACGACACCGAGCGTGATTACTTCATGGGACCCGCCGAGGCCAAGGAATACGGCATCATCGACAGCATCCTCACCTCGCGGCGGGATGCCACGCAGAACAAAGCGAAGTAGGTACATCATGGCCAATACCAAGGGCGGCTCGGAACGCGAGCTGCGTTGTTCCTTCTGCGGCAAGGGGCAGGACGCCGTGCAGCGCCTCATTGCCGGGCCCGGCGTCTACATCTGCGACGAATGCGTCTCGCTGTGCAACGAGATCATCGCGCAGGAGCACATCACCGAGACGGTGGAGGACGGCAAGCTGCTGACCCCCGCCGAGATCAAGGCCAAACTCGACGAATACGTGATCGGCCAGCACCAGGCCAAGAAGATCCTGTCCGTGGCGGTGCACAACCACTACAAGCGGGTCTTCTTTGCCGACGCCCTGGGCGGCGAGGTGGAGCTGGAAAAGAGCAACATCCTGCTCATCGGCCCCTCCGGCAGCGGCAAGACCCTGCTGGCGAAAACCTTGGCCCGCGTGCTGAAGGTGCCCTTCGCCATCGCCGACGCCACCACCCTGACCGAAGCCGGCTACGTGGGCGAAGACGTGGAGAACATCCTCGTCCAGCTGCTCCAGAACGCCGACTACGACATCGAGGCGGCGTCCAAGGGCATCATCTACATCGATGAAATCGACAAGATCTCCCGCAAGGGCGACGGCCCCTCCATCACCCGCGACGTGTCGGGCGAGGGGGTGCAGCAGGCCCTGCTGAAGATCATCGAAGGCACCGAGGCCAACATCCCGCCCAAGGGCGGGCGCAAGCACCCGCAGCAGGAATTCATCAGGATGGACACCTCGAACATCCTGTTCATCCTCGGCGGGGCGTTCATCGGCCTCGACAAGCTCATCGAGCAGCGCATTGGCGGCGGGGCCATGGGCTTCGGTGCCAAGGTGGCCAGCCGCAAGGACCTGCCCTTCGGCGAACTGCTGGGCCAGGTGCATCCGAACGATCTGGTCAAGTTCGGCCTGATTCCCGAATTCGTGGGCCGCATCCCCGTGGTCACCCACGTGGAGGAACTGAGCGAGGACGACCTGGTGCGCATCCTCACCGAGCCCAAGAACGCCCTGGTGCGCCAGTACCAGAAGCTGTTCGAGCTGGACAAGGTGAACCTGCGCTTCACCTCCAACGCGCTCAAGAGCATCGCCACCCAGGCCATCGAGCGCAAGACCGGCGCGCGCGGCCTGCGCAACGTCATGGAATCGGTGATGCTCGACATCATGTACAAGCTGCCCTCGCAGCAGGACATCAAGGAGTGCGTCATCAACCGTGCCGTGGTGGAGAAAAGCCGCGAACCGGTGATGATCTATCACACCGAAGCCAAGACCGGTTCCTAGTCACTGCAACGGCGCGGTCCGCAAGGGCCGCGCCGCATGGTTTCGTCCCGCGCACCCTGCGGGCGCGGCCCCGCCGGGGCCCCCGCAGCCGCCCCGTGCCTTCCGGTGCCCCGCAGGGCTGCCTGGCTGGCGTTGACAACGGGAATCGGGACACTAGTTTGTGTGCATTGTGCCCCGTCTCGCACGCGGGGCTCCCGCGCCCCCTTCCGGCGCGCGGGCACCCGGCGGCCCCGCCGCCGTTCTGGAGGAATGAATGAGCGATTTCGACGTTGATGGCGAAAAGGCCCGTCCCGTTCTGGACCTGCCGCTGATGTCGCTGCGCGAGGTGGTGATGTTCCCGCGCTCCATCGTGCCCCTGTTCGTGGGGCGCGAGGCGTCCATCCGGGCCATCGAGAACGCCATCTCCGATTACGGCAAGAAGATATTCCTGGTGGCCCAGCGCGAGCCCGAAGTGGAGAAGCCCGGCGGCGAAGACCTGTTCGAGGTCGGCACCGTCAGCAAGATACTGCAACTGCTGCGCCTGCCCGACGGCACCATCAAGGTGCTGTTCGAGGGGCTGTATCGCGCCCGCTGGGAAGGGCTGGGTGAAGAGGGCGAGGGCGACTTTCCCCGCGCCTCCATCCTGCCCCTGCGCGAATCCGACGCCCTGACCGCGGAATCCGAGGCCCTCGTGCGCGCGACGCAAGAGGCGCTGGAGGAATACAGCAAGATCAACAAGAAGCTGGCGCAGGAAACCCTGCTGGCCATCACCGCCATCAACACGGCGGGCCGCCTGGCCGACGCGGTGATGCCCCACCTGAAGGTGGACTACCGCAAGAAGCAGGAAGTGCTGGAACTGGAAGACCCGGTTGTGCGCCTTGAAAAGGTGTACGAGCTGCTTCAGGGCGAGATCGCCATCTCGTCCATGGAAAAGCGCATCAAGAACCGCGTCAAGAACCAGATGGAGCGCAACCAGCGCGAGTACTACCTGAACGAGCAGATCAAGGCCATCCACAAGGAGATGGGCCGCGAGGAAGACCCGCAGGCCGAGGTCAACGAGCTTGAACAGCGCCTGGCCGAGAAGAACATGCCCGACGAGGCGCGCGAGAAGGCCCTGCGCGAGATGAAGAAGCTGCGCCAGATGCCGCCCTCGTCCGCCGAGTACACCGTGGTGCGCAACTACGTGGACTGGATTCTCGACCTGCCGTGGAACACCCTGAAGGAAACCGAGATCGACATCGAGAAGGCCCGCACGGTTCTCGACGCCGACCACTACGGCCTGGAAAAGCCCAAGGAGCGCATCCTAGAGTATCTGGCCGTCCAGAAGCTGGTGAACCGCCTGAAGGGCCCCATCCTGTGCCTGGTCGGCCCCCCCGGCGTGGGCAAGACCTCGCTGGCCAAGTCCGTGGCCAAGGCCACCGGCCGCGAGTTCGTGCGCCTTTCCCTTGGCGGCGTGCGCGACGAGGCCGAAATCCGCGGCCATCGGCGTACCTACGTGGGCGCGCTGCCCGGCAAGATCATCCAGTCGCTGAAACGGGTGAAGTTCAACAACCCGCTGTTCTGCCTGGACGAAATCGACAAGATGAGCATGGACTTCCGGGGCGACCCTTCCGCCGCCCTGCTGGAAGTGCTGGACCCCGAGCAGAACAACACCTTCAACGACCACTACCTGGACATGGACTACGACCTGTCGCAGGTGTTCTTCATCACCACGGCCAACAGCCTGCACTCCATCCCGCTGCCGTTGCAGGACCGCATGGAGATCATCCGGCTGCCCGGCTACCTCGAGACGGAGAAGCGCCGCATCGCGCGCGAATTCCTGCTGCCCAAGCAGATCGAGGCGCACGGCATCAAGCCCGAGAACGTGAAGATGTCGGACAACGCCGTGCTGGAGATGATCCGCACCTACACCCGCGAGGCGGGGGTGCGTAACCTCGAGCGCGAACTGGCCGGGGTGTGCCGCAAGGTGGCCATGCAGATCGTCGAGGCCGACGATCTGGACAAGACGGTCACCGTCACCCGGCAGAACCTGCCCCAGTTCCTGGGCGTGAAGAAGTTCCGCTACGGCGAGCGCGAGGCCAACCCGCAGGTGGGCGTGACCACCGGCCTTGCCTGGACCGAGCTTGGCGGCGAACTGCTGATGGTGGAAACCGCCCTCATGCCCGGCACGGGCAAGGTGGTCATCACCGGCAAGCTCGGCGAGGTCATGACCGAATCGGCCAAGGCCGCCCTGTCCTACGTACGTTCGCGGTCCAACATGTTCGGCCTGCGCAGCGACTTCCACAAGGACATCGACATCCACGTGCACGTGCCCGAAGGGGCCACCCCCAAGGATGGCCCCTCGGCCGGCATCACCCTGGCCACTTCGCTGGTCTCGGCGCTGCTGGGCGTGCCCGTGCGCAACGACGTGGCCATGACCGGCGAGATCACCCTGCGAGGCCGCGTGCTGCCCATCGGCGGCCTGCGCGAGAAGCTGCTGGCCGCCCACCGGGGCCTGATCACCAAGGTGCTCGTGCCGCGCGACAACAAAAAGGACCTCAAGGACGTTCCCGACGAAATCCTGAAGGACCTCACCATCACCTTCGTGGACCACGTGGACGAAGTGCTGCCCCTGGCCCTGGAAAGCGAGGCCGAAGCCATCTTCTCCGGCCGCGCCGACGAAGGCCTGCCGCTGTTCCGCACCCTGCGCGAAGGCGCTGGCTGCGACGTGACCCCGCCCGTATCCACCGCGCACTAGACAAAATGAATGTGAGAGTGACGGGGAGGGGACCCTTTGAAAAGGGTCTCCCTCCCCGGACCCCTCCCCCCCAAATTTTTTGATTGGTCCGGTGAACCCCCGTTGCGGAAACGCGACGGGGGTTCTTTGTTTGCGGGGTGACGCAGGAAAGGGGGAAATTCCTGTACGCCAAAATAGGTGCCGCCCCGTCCTGAACGGCAGGACGGGGCGGTCCGTATCCTGGGCGTGGTGCCCGGGCCCTGGCCCCCCTGGCGCGAGGGGCGGGGCGTCGGAATCTTGGGAGGGGGTCAGCGCAGGCTGGTGCCCACGCTGGGCTGGATGGTCCGGTTGCGCGAGGCGTCCACCAGTAGCGGGCGCAGTTCCTCGGAAACCGGCACCGTGGCCGTGCCCATGGCCAGCACCTCGTTGGTGGGGGTGTGGATGAGCCGCATGTTGAAGCGCACCGACTTCGGCGTGATGGTGTAGGTGCCCGCCAGAATGGCCACGCTGGAAACGTTCTGGGTGCCCAGCAGTTCCGCCTTGCGGGTCAGCAGCAGTTCGCCCGTCTCCGGCTGGAACAGGATGGTGCGCCCCTTGCGGATTTCCTGCACCCGGTAGCCCGACTGCACGAACCAGCGGGCCATTTCCTCCGCCATCTGGCGGGACAGCGGGTTGGCCCCTTCCAGGTCGCCAAGGTCCACCGGGGTGGTGACCATGATGCTGATGCCCTTGGCGGGCGGGGCGTCCTGCCCCAGTTTGCGGGCCATCTGTGCGTCCATGGCCGAGGCCATGGCGTCGGCGGCCTCGGGCACGCTGGCGGCGGCCGCCGCCAGGGGCAGCAGCAGGCCTATGGTCAGCACGAGCAGGGCGAGTATGCGTTTCATGGGGTTCTCCCGAAATCGCCGCGTCAGCGCAGCGTCTTTATCTGGCGGTCCACCACGTCCACTTCGCGGGCCAGCACGTCGCGCACGTCGTCGGAGCGCGCGGCGGCCAGGGCCAGCAGGTAGTGTTCGCGGGCCAGTTCATAGCGGCCCTGGGCCTGGTAGGTGCGGCCCTGGTGCCAGTTGTGCAGCGCCTCGTCGCTTTCGGGGACGGAGGCCACCTGCTTGCCGCACCCCGCAAGGGCGGGCAGGGCAAGGCAGGCCAGCAGCAGAAGAATGGCGGGGGTGCGCATGGTCTGGGTCCTCGCGGCTATTTCCGGGTGGTCCGGTCGAAATCGCCGATGTTCATGGAGCCGCCCATCAGCTTGCGACCGGTATTGGCCAGCATGCGGCCCAACAGGCCGTTGGCGGGCATGACCAGTTCCGCCGTGCGCAGCACCAGGCCGTCCGCCGCGCGGATCAGCCGGGCGTTGATGAACACGCTGTACTTGTCGCGGTAATAGGTGCCCGCCACGAACACGGCCCACCCTTCGCGCGCGGGCAGCACGCCGACGTTGCGCGAGAGCAGGAATTCGCCTTCGCCCTCGCGCGGGCGCAGGGTGCCGGGCAGGCGGTATTCGCGCACCGGAAAGCCGCGCTGGTTGAATTCGTAGAACAGCTGCTCGGCAATGTACCGCCCCAGCGACGACGATTCGTCGAAGTCGTCCTGGTTCACGAACGATGTGGGCAGGGCGATGTAGCCCATCAGCGCGTCGTTGGGCACCGTGGCCAGCAGTTGGTCCACCAGTTCGCGCACCTTCAGCTTCAGCTCGCGGGCCTCCATGTAGTTGGGGTCCGCCTGGGGGCGCGGCACGCCCTTGCTCCAGAACATGCCGCCCTGGTTGTCGGGCACCATGAAGCCGTTGTCGTGGGTGACCACCGTGGAGAGGGGCATGGTCTGCCCGTTCACGTTGGCCTCGCCCGATTCCTTGGCCACCAGCGGCGCGCCGGGGTCCGCGCCAAGGCGCGGCGGTTGCGGCGCCATGGACGCGGGCTGCGGCGGGGCGGCCTGCGACTGGCGCATTTCCGCCCCGGCAGGCGTGCCGCCGGGGGGCAGCAGGGGCTGGGCGGCCAGGGCAAGCCCGGTCAGGATCAGCCCGGTGAGGACGGGACCCGTGCGCGCCAGCGCCGCAACGCCCGCGCGCACCGTTTTGCCCTGCCCCTTGCCCGGGGCCTTCTGCGGAATATGTGGCTCGCGGGGTACGCGGGATTCACGGGACATGGGTCGCCTCCGATGGTCTGCGCACGGCATCGGGCCGCGCGCCGCATGCCGTGGCGCGCGGTGGCCGAACATGGCCGGGCGCGTCCTGGGTATGCTTCGTTGCACGTCCTATCGGCGCAAACACGAAAAGCTTGAGGTTGCAATCCCCATGGCTGGGGTGTTCCCCGGCATGCCGGGGGCAAGGTGGCGACAAGCTGGTGTGCAGGGGGGGACAACGTGTGCGTCATGGGCCAGTGGCGTCGGGTGTAGGATGCAGCATTGCCAAGGCGGCTTGTATTGTTTGGTGGAACAATCTGGGGCATTGCCATTGATGAAATCTATTTTCAGGATTGGTGGTGTGCAATAAATATGTAGCACGAAATTGACACGAGTAACACATGAGAGTAATCGCAATAAAAAACATAACACGCAGGTCGTGAAGTGCGGCGCACGGTGCCGTGCGGCGGAAATGGCGACTTCGCGTGCAGGCTCGCGAATGTGGCGAGACTGCCGAGTGTAGGGCAACCCGCGTGGCGAGTGGACGCCATCCGGTGCGTCGTGCGCCGCATCCCGACCCATGCCATACGGCTGGCGGGTGGATGGCGAGACCGGCGAAGTCGGGGAGGCAGGTCGGGGATGCAAGCAAACGGACAGTGCAAGCGCGTGGGCGTGGTGGCGCTGCTGGTCAGCAACCGCGAGGCCTGCGCGGACAAGGTCAATGCCGTGATCAGCGAGTTCGGTTCTCTGGTCATCGGACGCATGGGGGTGCCGTACCGCGAGCGCGGAGTGGGCGTCATTTCGCTGATCGTGGACGGCACCACCGACGAACTGGGGGCGATGACGGGCAGGCTGGGGGCCATCCCCGGCGTGCGCATCAAGACGCTTCTGCTTACCGACGCGGCATGAGCCGCGCCGCCATACCGTGGAAGGAGCAGGACCATGGGCAAGGCAACGGATGCCGACAGGGACGTTTCGTGGCTTGACGACGGCTTCATCGCGGACACGCTGGCCCGCAACACCGCAGAAGATGCGGGCAAGATACGCGAAGTGCTGGCCAAGGCCCGCGAACTGGAAGGGCTGGACCACGAAGACGTGGCCGCGCTGATGCACGTGAAAAGCCCGGGCCTCGTCGATGAACTGTTCGATACCGCCCGCCGGGTCAAGGAAGAAATCTACGGCAACCGGCTGGTCATGTTCGCGCCGCTGTACATCTCCAACCTTTGCGCCAATGAATGTCTGTATTGTGCGTTCCGCGCCACCAACAAGGAACTGGACCGCCGCGCCCTGTCCATGGACGAGGTGGCCGCGGAAACCCGCGTGCTGGTGCGCCAAGGCCACAAGCGGGTGCTGCTGGTGGCGGGCGAATCTTACCCCGGCGAGGGCTTCGAGTACGTGTTGAAGGCCATTGACGCCGTGTACTCGGTGCACGAGGAAAGCGGCGAGATCCGGCGCATCAACGTCAATGTGGCCCCGCTGACGGTGGAAGACTTTACCCGCCTGAAGGAGCGCGGCATCGGCACCTACCAACTGTTCCAGGAAACCTACCACCGGCCCACCTACACCCGCGTGCACGTGGGCGGCCTGAAGCGCGACTTCGACTGGCGCGCCTCGGCCATGGACCGGGCCATGCGCGCGGGCATCGACGACGTGGGCCTGGGCGTGCTGTACGGGCTGGCCGACTGGCGGTTCGACACCCTGGCGCTGATGAGCCACATCCGGCATCTGGAAGATCGTTTCGGCGTGGGCTGCCACACCATCAGCGTGCCGCGCATCGAGCCCGCCGTGGGTTCCGAGATGGCCAGCTGTCCGCCGCAGGCCGTGACGGACGACGAGTTCCGCAAGCTGGTGGCCATCCTGCGGCTGGCCGTGCCCTATACCGGCCTGATCATGTCCACGCGCGAGAATGCCGAGGTGCGTCACTCCACCCTGGCCCTTGGCGTGTCGCAGATATCGGCGGGCAGCCGCACCAACCCCGGCGGCTATACGGAAGCCGAAAAGTTCGAATCCAGCCAGTTCCAGCTCGGCGACCACCGCAGTCTGTCCGAGGTCGTGGCCGACATCGGGCGCATGGGCTACATCCCCTCGTTCTGTACCGCCTGCTACCGGCTGGGCCGCACCGGGCAGGACTTCATGGATCTCGCCAAGCCCGGCCTGATCAAGGAAAAGTGCGCCCCCAACGCGCTGTCCACCTTCCTGGAATACCTCATCGACTACGGCAGCCCCCTGGAACGTGAGGTGGGCCAGGGCGTCATCGCCGCCGAACTCGGCGGCATGGACGACCGCACCCGCCGCGTGGCCGAACGCATGCTGGGCAAGGTGCAGGAAGGGCGCAGGGATGTCTTCTGCTGAACCCGTCGCCCATGCGGGGCAGGACACGGTGGACGTGCCGTCCGTAACGGACGCGGCCGCCGTCCTGCCGTCCACTGTCGGGACTCCCGGCATGGGCGGCAGAGGCGGCACG
This sequence comes from Nitratidesulfovibrio sp. HK-II, assembly GCF_003402415.2. NCBI lineage: Bacteria > Pseudomonadati > Thermodesulfobacteriota > Desulfovibrionia > Desulfovibrionales > Desulfovibrionaceae > Nitratidesulfovibrio > Nitratidesulfovibrio sp. HK-II. The sequence continues at coordinate 2,364,341 of NZ_AP036014.1, read as the reverse complement.
GGCGGCACGGGCGGCACGCACGCCATGGCCGACCTGCCCTCGAATACCTGCGGGGGGTGTGCCCGCGCGGCGAACGCACCCGTCCGCGCGGAACACGACCTGCTGGGCGAGTTGCCAGTGCCCGCGGATGCCTACCACGGCATCCACACCCTGCGGGCGCTGGACAACTTCGCCGTTGCCGGGCGGCGCCTCCACCCGGGACTCGTGGAGGCGCTTGCCCTGGTCAAGAAATCCTGCGCGCGGGCCAACGCCGAACTTGGCTATCTTGACCGGCGCGTGGCCGACGCCGTGTGCGCCGCCTGCGACGAGATGACGCACGGCGATCTTGGCGCGCATGTGCTGGTCGATGCGTTGCAAGGGGGGGCGGGCACCTCTGCCAACATGAACGTCAACGAGGTGCTGGCCAACCGGGCGGAAGAATTCATGGGCGGCGTGCGCGGCACGTACCGGCTGGTGCGCCCGCTGGACCACGTCAACCTGCACCAGTCCACCAACGACGTTTTTCCTACGGCGCTGCGCGTGGCGGCCATGCGCGGGCTGCGCGAACTGGAGCGGTCCGTGGCCGCGCTGCAACGCGCCTTTCAGGACCGTGAACGCGACTTCTCCGGGGTGGTCAAGCTGGGCCGCACCCAGTTGCAGGACGCCGTGCCCATGACCCTGGGGGCGGAGTGCTCCGCCTGGGCCGAAGCTCTTTCGCGCGACCGCTGGCGCATCTTCAAGTGCGAGGAGCGCCTGCGCGTGGTCAATCTGGGCGGCACGGCGGTGGGCACGGGCGTCACCGCCCCGCGCGACTACATCTTTCTGGTGGTGGAGCGGCTGCGCGAGGTGGCCGGCCTTGGCCTTGCCCGCGCGGAGAACCTTGTGGACGCCACCCAGAACGCCGACGTGTTCGTGGAGGTTTCCGGCATCCTGAAGGCGCATGCGGTGAACCTGCTGAAGATTTCCGCCGACCTGCGGCTGCTGGCCTCCGGTCCGCGCGGGGGCCTGGGCGAACTGGCGCTGCCCGCCGTGCAGGCCGGGTCCAGTCTGATGCCCGGCAAGGTCAACCCGGTGATCTGCGAGGCGGTGGCCCAGGCGGCCATGCGCGCGCTGGGCAACGACGCGGCGCTGACCATGGCCGCGCAGGCCGGGCAACTGGAGCTGAACGCCTTCCTGCCGCTGGTGGCCGATGCGCTGCTGGACACCATTTCCATTCTCACCCGCGCCTGCGTCATGTTCCGCACCCGCTGCGTGGAAGGCATGCGGGCGGACGCGGCGGCCTGCGCGCGCCACGTGGACGATTCGTGGGGCACGGTGACCGCGCTGGTGCCGGTGCTGGGCTACGAAGGGGCCACCCGGCTGGTGGGCGTCATGCGCGAGAGGGACTGCGGCCTGCGCGAGGCGGCGCGGTACACCGGCCTGCTGGACGAGGCCGCGCTGGACGCGCTGCTGTCGCCGGAGGCCATGGCCCGCCTGGGAAGGCCAAGAGACCCGGGAGAAGGCCGGGCGACGCCTTCCGGCATCCCCGGAAACGGCCGCGACAAGGGCCGGGGGCGGCCATGATGCATCGCGACGAGATACTCGGCCTGCTGTTCGCAACACCCTTCGACCAGCTTGCGGCCCGCGCCGATGCGGTGCGCCGCGAGGCCAAGGGCGACGTGGTGCACGTGCGCGGCATCGTGGAATTTTCCAATCATTGCATCCGCAACTGCGTATATTGCGGGCTGCGCCGCGACAACGCGCAGGCGCGTCGCTACCGGCTGACCCTGCCGGAGGTGCTGGCTGCGGCGGGCGAGGCTGCCGCAGCCGGAGCAGACACCGTGGTGCTGCAATCGGGCGACGATTACGGCATGCCCCCGCGCGACCTTGCCGACATGGTGGAAGCGGTGAAGTCCCGGCTGGGCCTTGCCGTCACCTTGAGCGTGGGCGAACGCCCGGCGCGGGACTATGCCCTGTGGCGTTCCGCCGGGGCGGACCGCTTTCTGATGAAGCACGAGACGGCGGATGCCGCCCTGTATGCCCGCCTGCATCCCGGCAAGACGTTGGCCCAGCGGCTTGCGGCCCTGCGCCGCCTGCGCGACGCAGGCTACGAGGTGGGCAGCGGGTTCATCGTAGGGGTGCCGGGGCAGCGGCCCGAATCGCTGGCCGACGACGTGCTGCTGGTGTGCGAGCTGGCGGCGGACATGTGCGGGGCCGGTCCCTTCGTGCCCAACAGTGCAACCCCTTTGGCGGGGACGGCGCACGGCCCGGTGGAACTGACCCTGCGCTGCATGGCCGCCTTGCGCATCGCCCGGCCCGGCCTGAACCTGCCCGCAACCACCGCCCTGGCCACCCTGGACCCGGCAGACGGGCAACTGGCCGGGCTGCGCGCGGGCGGCAACGTGTTGATGCCGGGCTTTACCCCCGCCGCCCGCCGGGCGGACTACCACATCTACGACCACAAGCGGCGCGTGGACATGGACGACGCGCTGGACACCATCCGCCGGGCCGGGCGCGTGCCCGCACCGGCGCAAGGAGCAAGGGCATGCAGGATACCCCCAGGGGGCTGCGGCTGCACATCGGCATCTACGGACGCCGCAACGTCGGCAAGTCGTCGCTGCTGAACGGGCTGGTGGGGCAGGGCGCGTCCATCGTTTCGGACACGCCGGGCACCACCACCGACCCCGTGGAAAAGACGCTGGAACTGGACCCGGTGGGCCCGGTGGTGTTCATCGACACGGCGGGCATCGACGACGAGGGCGCGCTGGGCGCGCTGCGCCGCGAACGCTCGGAACGGGCGCTGGACCGCACCGACGTGGCCCTGCTGGTCACCGACGGGGCGTGGGGCCGCGACGAGGAGGCGCTGGAGGCGGCATTCGCCGCGCGCAAGCTGCCGTACTTGGTGGTGGCCAACAAGGCGGACCTTGCGGACGGCACGCCCGGCGGCCAGTTGCCCGTGACCGTGCGTGATGCGCTGGCCCGGCGCGGCATTGCCGTGGTGGCGGCCTCGGCCCTGCTGGGGCAGGGGCTGGACGCCGTGCGCGAGCGCATCGCCATGCTGGCCCCGGAACACGCCATCGCCCAGCCGCACATGCTGTCCGATCTGGTGCCGCCGGGGGGCCTTGTGGTGCTGGTGGTTCCCATCGACCTCGGCGCGCCAAAGGGGCGGCTGATCCTGCCGCAGGTGCAGGCCATCCGCGACCTGCTGGACGGCGACCAGATGTGCCTGGTGGTCAAGGAACGCGAACTGCGCGCCGCGCTGGAGCGCCTTTCCGCGCCGCCGGACCTTGTGGTGTGCGACTCGCAGGTGGTGCTGAAGGCGGCGGCGGATACCCCCCCCGGCGTGCCCCTGACCACCTTTTCCATCCTGATGGCCCGGCTGAAGGGCGACCTGGTGGAACTGGCGCGTGGCGCGGCGGCCATCGAACAGCTGGGGCCCGGCGACCGGGTGCTGATAGCCGAGGCCTGCACCCACCACCCCCTGGCCGACGACATAGGCCGGGTGAAGATTCCCCGCTGGCTGCGCCAGTACGCGGGCGGAGACATCGAAATCGACGTCGCGGCGGGCAAGGAGCTTTCCGAGGACATGGCCGCCTATGCGCTGGTGGTGCATTGCGGCGGCTGCGTCATCAACCGGGGCAACATGCTGGCCCGGCTGCGCGCGGCGCGGCGGGCGGGGGTGCCCATGACCAACTACGGGCTGGCCATTTCGCTGACGCAAGGGGTACTGCCCCGCGCGCTGGGACCCTTCCCGGCGGCGCTGGACGCCTTCCGCGCGGCGGCGAAGGGCGCCTGACGCCACTCCGGTGGCGGCGGGCGGTGTCGGACCGGCACAAGGCGGCGCGGGACAAGGAGGTGTTCGGACGGCGTCGCGGGTGCCAACGACGTGATCGCAACCTTCAACCACAGGAGACGTGCAGATGAGCCGTATCGAAATGGAGAAGATCTTCTACGAAGATCACGCTCCAGACCCCAAGGCCGATCCCGACAAGCTCTTCTTCATCCAGATCGATGAGTCGAAGTGCATCGGGTGCGACACCTGCCAGCAGTACTGCCCCACGGGCGCCATCTTCGGCGACACGGGCGACGCGCACAAGATCCCCCACGAGGAACTGTGCGTCAACTGCGGCCAGTGTCTGACCCACTGCCCCGTGGGCGCCATCTACGAAGCGCAGTCATGGGTGACCGAGATCGAGAAGCAGATCAAGGCCAAGGACGTCAAGGTCATCGCCATGCCCGCGCCCGCCGTGCGCTACGCCCTGGGCGACGCCTTCGGCCTGCCCGTGGGCACCGTGACCACCGGCAAGATGTTCTCGGCGCTCAAGGAACTGGGCTTCGACCACTGCTGGGACAATGAATTCACCGCCGACGTGACCATCTGGGAAGAAGGCACCGAATTCGTGCAGCGCCTGACCAAGAAACTGGACAAGCCGCTGCCCCAGTTCACCTCGTGCTGCCCCGGCTGGCACAAGTACGTGGAATCGCTGTACCCGGAGCTGTTCCCGCACATGTCATCGTGCAAGTCGCCCATCGGCATGCTGGGCACGCTGGCCAAGACCTACGGCGCGGACCGCATGAAGTACGACCGGGCCAAGGTGTACACCGTGTCCATCATGCCGTGCACCGCCAAGAAGTACGAAGGCATGCGCCCGCAGCTGTGGGACAGCGGTCACAAGGACATCGACGCCACCATCGACACCCGCGAACTGGCGTACATGATCAAGAAGGCCAAGATCGACTTCACCAAGCTGCCCGACGGCAAGCGCGACACCCTGATGGGCGAATCCACCGGCGGCGCGACACTGTTCGGCGTCACCGGCGGCGTCATGGAAGCGGCGCTGCGCTACGCCTACCAGGCCGTCACCGGCAAGAAGCCGGAAAGCCTGGACTTCAAGGGCGTGCGCGGGTTGCAGGGCGTGAAGGAAGCCACGGTGAACGTGGGCGGCGTGGACGTGAAGGTGGCCGTGGTGCACGGTGCCAAGCGCTTCCATGACGTGTGCGAACTGGTGAAGGCGGGCAAGGCCCCGTGGCACTTCATCGAGTTCATGGCCTGCCCCGGCGGTTGCGTGTGCGGCGGCGGCCAGCCGGTGATGCCCGGCGTGCTCGAAGCCGCCGACCGCAGGGTGACCCAGATGTACGCGGGCCTGAAGAAGCGCCTGGCCATGGCCAGCGCCAGCCGGGCATAGGAGGAACCACCATGCAGATCGTCAACCTTACCCGGCGCGGCTTTCTGAAGGCCGCTTGCGTCGTCACCGGCGGCGCCCTGATCAGCATTCGCATGACCGGCAAGGCCGTGGCCGCCGCCAAGCAGCTGAAGGACTACATGATGGACCGCATCAGCGGGGTGTACGGGGCGGACGCCAAGTTCCCGGTGCGCGCCTCGCAGGACAACGTGCAGGTGCAGAAGCTGTACGCGGACTTCCTGGAAAAGCCCATGAGCCACAAGGCCGAGCAGTTGCTGCACACCCACTGGGTGGACCGCTCCAAGGCCATCGAACGCATGAAGGCGCAAGGGGCCTACCCCAATCCGCGCGCCAAGGAATTCGAGGGCAACACCTACCCCTACGAATAACGGCACGGGGCCGCCCAGACGCGGTGCCAGACACGGCGTCCTGATACGGGCATTGTCCCGTGACCGTGCATGATCCGACGGCCCGCCTGCGACGAGGGGAGCAACCCCTGACACCAAGGGCGAGGTCACGGAACGAAGGGAAGATGCAGATGCAGGACGGCGCAAGGGCCGGGCATCCGGATGGTTCCGGGTGTCCGGCCCTTGCGCCGTGTGGGGGGCAGGAAAGTTCGCCTGAACGGAATCAGCTTTTGCTGCACCGCCCGCACACCCCGTCCAGGCGCACTTCCACGTGTTCGACAGTGACTCCGGCGGGCAGCAGGGCTGCGGCGTCCAGCGTTGCGGGCAGTGGGGGCAGGCAGGTCATCACCCCGCAGCGGGTGCACTGGAAATGGCCGTGCGGCGCGTTTCCCCCCGCCGGGGCCATACAGTGCCGGAAGGCGCCGTCGGCCCCGCTGTGGCGTTGCAGGATGCCCGCCTCCACCAGCAGGTCCAGGGTGCGGTACAGGGTCACCTTGTCCATGCGGGTGGTGCGGCGCACCGCATCCAGCAGTTCCTGCGCGGCGGGTGCATGGGGTAGGGCGGCCAAGGCCTCCAGCACGGCGATCCGGCGAGGGGTGGCTTCCAGCCCAGCGTGTTCCAGACGGGCGCGGGCGTCGGGTTCGGCAGGGGAGTGCGGGATGGAGGCGCGGTGTTGGGTGGTGTCGGTCATGAAAATCCTTGGCTTGCGCCGTCAGGCGGTCTTGCGGGCCATGATTCGGCGCAGCGCGCCCGCGCCGGACACGGCCATGAACCCGGCCGAGGCCACGGCGATGATGGCCGCGCCCGAGGTCACGTCCCAGCGGTAGGCCAGAGCCAGCCCGCCCACGCAGAACACGGTGCTCCACGCGGTGGCGGCGGCCATCATGGACGGCAGCGAGCGGGCCGTGCGCGCCGCGATGAACGGCGGGATGGTCAGCAGGGCCATGACCAGCACAAGGCCCACCACGCGGATCAGCATCACCACGCCCACCGCCGTCATGCCCACCACCAGGTAGTGCGCGGTGCGCACCGGCAGGCCGCGCGCCTCGGCGAATTCGCGGTCGAAGGACGTCACCAGCAGGGTCTGGTGGCACAGGGCCACCACGGCCAGCAGGGCGGCGTCCAGCGCGGCCATCAGGTACAGGTCGGTGACCGGCACTGCCAGGATGGACCCGAACAGAAAGCTCATCAGGTCGGCCTTGTAGCCGGGGGTGAGGTCTATGAGGATGATGCCGAAGGCCATGCCCGCCGCCCACAGCACGCCGATGGCCGTGTCGGACTTTTCGGGCCGTTTCAGGGCCACCCCGGCCATGAGCATGGACGAGGCCACGGAAAAGCCGATGGCGCTGGGCAAGACCGGCCAGCCGTAATGAAAGGCCAGTCCCACGCCGCCATAGGCCGCGTGCGACACCCCGCCCGCCAGAAACACCAGCCGGTTCACCACCACCAGGGTGCCGATGACCCCGCAGGCGATGCTGGCCAGCAGCGACGCGGCCAGGGCCTGCTGCATGAAGTCGTAGGAGAGCGCGTCGAGCATCAGGCGTCCTTGCCGGGATGAGGGGTGGCGGCGGAGGCCGCCGGGGCGGACTGGCCGTGCGCCGGAGTCCGCGTCGTATCGGACGGGGTGCCAGCCGCGAGGGTGCCGGGGGGCAGGTCTTCCGCCTTGGGCAGCACCGGGAACAGCCCGGACACGGAAGAGATGAACGCCCCCATGGGGCAGGTCTTCTCGTGGTGGCCGTAGAGCATGCTGAGCATCTCCGGCGTCAGCCCCGCGCCCCGGCTGTGGACCAGGGTGCGGTTGACGAAGGCCACGTTGGAAAAGGTGGACGTGGCGATGGACAGGTCGTGGCTGACCACCACCAGGGTGTGCGGGCCGCGCAGGGTGCCCAGGAATTCGAAGAAGCAGAACGAGCCCTGCGGGTCGATGGACGCGGTGGGCTCGTCCAGCAGCAGCAGTTCCGGCTGGGCCATAAGGGCGCGGGCCACCACGGCCCGCTGGCGCTGCCCGCCGGAAAGCTCGCCCACCATGCGCTTTTCCATGCCGGAAAGGCCCACCTGGTCCAGCGCCTCGCGCGCGCGGTCGATGGACGCCGCATTGCGCGACCAGTGGCGGCCCAGCAGCCCGCGCCGGGTGCCCGCAAGGCCCATCAGCACCACGTCCAGCACGGTGACGGGAAAGTCCAGCCGGGCCGTGGAATACTGCGGCACGTAGCCGATGCGCGGCAACGCCGCTTGCGGCGCGCCGCCGAACAGCGTCACGCTGCCGGAACGCGGGGGCAGCAGGCCCAGCAGCAGCTTGAGCAGGGTGGTCTTGCCGCCGCCGTTGGGACCGAGCACGGCCAGGAATTCGCCGCGCTCCACGGTAAGGTCCACGTGGTCCAGCACCGGTTCATCGCCGTAGGCGAAGCACAGGTCGCGCACGGCGATGACCGGTTCGTGCGGTGTATGCGGTGCGCCCGGCGTGGCGGGCGCGCTGACGGGCATGTGCATGCGTGTCTACTTGTTCAGGGTTTTGGCCATGGCCTCGGCCACGCGGCGGATGTTGGCGGCCCAGTCTTCGGCCAGCGGGTCGGCCTCTATGAGCGTGGCCCCCACGTTGCGGGCAATGGTTTCCGCGCCGCGCTTCGAGAATTGCGGCTGGACGAAGATGGCTTCGATCTTCTCTTTCTTTGCGAACTCCACGATGCGGGTCAATTGCCTGGGGCCCGGTTCGCGGCCTTCCACTTCAATGGCGACCTCGCGCAGGTTGTAGTTGTGGGCGAAGTAGCTCCACGCAGGGTGAAAGACCATGAAGCGGCGGCGGTTTTCGGGCACGTTCTCGAACAGATCGTTGATGTGCAGGTCCAGTTCGTCCAGTTCGCGCACGAAGGCGTCGTGGTTGGCGCGGTACAGGGGGGCGTGGGCCGGGTCGGCCTTGACCAGCGCGGCCTTGATGGATCCGGCCATCATCTTGACCAGCGCGGGGGACAGCCAGATGTGCGGGTCGCCGCCTTCATGGTCGTGGTGGTGGCCTTCGGCGGCTTCGGCGTCGTGGTGATGGCCGCCGTCATGCTCGTCATGCTTGGCGTCATGCTTGGCGCCGGAGGGCTTGGCGGCGTCATGCCCGTCCTTGTGCCCGTCCTTGTGTTCGCCGTCGTGGCCGTGGGCCTCGTCCAGAAAATGTTCGTCCTGCGGCAGAAGGTCGATGCCCTTTTCCAGGCGCACCAAGGTCATGTCCTTGCCGCCCGCGGCAGTGATGCGGTCCAGCCAGGCCTTTTCGAAGGGCACGCCGATGGTCATGTACAGCCTGGCCCCGGCAAGGCCGCGCATCTGGCTGGGCTTGGGTTCGTAGGTATGCGGGTCCGCGCCGGAGGGCACCATCACCGTCACCTCGGCCAGGTCGCCCGCAATGCGCTGGATGAAATACTTCTGCGGCAGGATGCTCACCGCCACCTGCACGGCGGCAGCGGCTCTGGCTGGGGCAACTGCGGGGGAGCCGGGCGCGGCAAGCAGACCTGGCAGAAGGAACAGCGAGAGCAGTGTGAACTGCGTGAACCGCGCAAAGAGGGCAAGCCGCAGGTCGAGGGCTTTCGGAATGGCGAAGCGGATGGTCATGACGCCTCCGGTGGTGGGCTCGTGGATGAGTGATTGAGAATGCAACTCGGTTGCATTTGAGTCATGTAGTCCTCTGGCCGGGTGCTGTCAACGCGGGGACGGAAAAAAGAGGGCTGGCAACGAAAAGACCGCACCGGGCGGTGCATCCCGCTCGCTCGTGCCCTTGGCGCACCTGCTGCCGTGCCTGTTCCGGCGGCCGGACCGCCCTTGGCGAGCAGGGGGAAATGCAGTATGAACCGTCAATTCGGCTTGTGCCATCCGGGCCCCCAGAGGGCCGCCGGGCCGTCCATCTTCAGGGACCATTCATGACCATCGAACGCAGGCGGACCCGCGAGGTCCGCATCGGCTCCGTGCGCATCGGGGGGGACAACCCCGTTGTCGTGCAGAGCATGGCCAACACCGACACCCGCGACGTGGACGCCACCGTGGCGCAGATCCGCGCGCTGGCCGCCGCGGGGTGCGAGGTGGTGCGCCTTGCCGTGCTGAACGAGGCTGCGGCTGCGGCCATCGGCCCCATCCGCGCGGCGTCCCCGGTGCCGCTGGTGGCGGACATCCATTTCGACCATCGCCTGGCCGTGGCCGCGCTGGAAGCGGGCGTGGACGCCCTGCGCATCAACCCCGGCAACATCGGGGGCGAGGCCAACGTGGCCCGCGTGGTGGATGCGGCCCGCGCTCGCGGCGCGTGCATCCGGGTGGGGGTCAATTCCGGCTCGGTGGAAAAGCATCTGCTGGAACGCTTCGGCGGACCAACGCCCGAAGCCATGGTGGAAAGCGCCCTCGGCCATGTGCGCATGCTGGAGGACCGGGGCTTCGGCGACATCAAGATATCGCTGAAGTCCTCATCGGTGCTGCATACCATAGACGCCTACCGCATGCTGGCGGACCGGTGCGACTACCCCCTGCACATCGGCGTGACCGAGGCGGGCACCATGCTGCGCGGGTCGGTCAAGTCGTCCGTGGGCCTTGGCGTGCTGCTGTGGCTGGGCATAGGCGACACGCTGCGCGTTTCGCTGACCAGCGACCCGGTGGAGGAAATTCCCGTGGCGTGGGAAATCCTGCGCTCGCTGGGGTTGCGCCACCGGGGGCCGGAAATCATCTCCTGCCCGACCTGCGGGCGCACGGAGATCGGCCTGATCAGCCTTGCGCAGGAAGTGGAACGCCGCCTGGCGGGCGAGACGGAAAATTTCAAGGTGGCCGTCATGGGCTGCGCCGTGAACGGCCCCGGCGAGGCGCGCGAGGCCGACATCGGCATCGCGGGCGGGCGCGACAAGGGCATCATCTTCCGCAAGGGAGAGATCATACGAACAGTCAAGGGCGGCGCGAACCTGCTCGCCGCCTTCATGGAAGAACTCGATACGTTCCTTGCCGAACGCAAGGCAGCCAGAAAGGACAGCTGATGCGCTGGAGCAATTGCTACATCCCCACCCTGAAGGAAGCCCCGGCCGACGCCGAAGTGGTCAGCCACAAGCTGCTCACCCGCGCTGGCATGATCCGCAAGCTCACCTCGGGCATCTACATCTACATGCCCCTTGGCCTGAAGGCCATCGAGAAGACCGCCGCCATCGTGCGCGAGGAAATGAACCGCGCTGGTGCGCTGGAACTTTCCATGCCCATGGTGCAGCCCGCCGACCTGTGGCAGGAATCGGGCCGCTGGGAATTCTACGGCAAGGAACTGCTGCGCTTCCAGGACCGCAACGGGCGCGACTACTGCCTTGGACCCACGCACGAGGAAGTCATCACCGACCTCGTGCGCGGCGAGGTGCGCTCGTACCGCCAGTTGCCCATCAACCTGTACCAGATCCAGACCAAGTTCCGCGACGAGATCCGCCCGCGCTTCGGCCTGATGCGCGGCCGCGAGTTCATCATGAAGGACGCCTACTCCTTCGACCGTGACGAGGCCGGGGCCGACAAGAGCTACTGGGCCATGTACGAGGCCTACCAGAACGTGTTCAAGCGCCTTGGCCTGCGCTTCCGCGCGGTGGAGGCGGATTCCGGCTCCATCGGCGGCAGCTTTTCGCACGAGTTCATGGTGCTGGCCGACACCGGCGAGGACACCATTGCCGCCTGCACCGGCTGCGAGTACGCCGCCAACGTTGAGCGCGCCGAGGTTGCGGCCCCTGCCGTGCCCGCCACGCTGCCCGCAGTCGGGGCCATCGAAGAGGTGGCTACCCCCGGCAAGCACACCGTGGAAGATGTATGCGCCTTCCTGGGCGTGCCGCAGACCGCGCTGGTCAAGACGCTGATCCTGGTGGCCGACGGCAAGCCCGTGGCCGCCCTGGTGCGCGGCGACCGCGAACTGAACGACGTGAAGCTGAAGAACCTGCTGAAGTGCGACGAACTGGAACTGGCCGCGCCCGAACTGGTGCAGAAGGTTACCGGCGCGCCCGTGGGCTATGCCGGGCCGGTGGGCCTGAACGTGGAACGCGTCTTCGCCGACCACGAACTGCTGACCTCCGATGGCTGGATCGCCGGGGCCAACAAGGGCGACACCCACCTGCGCAACGTCAGCCTGGGCCGCGACGCCAAGATCGAGCGCTACGCCGACCTGCGCGTGATCACCCCCGCCGACGCCTGCCCGCGCTGCGGCCAGCCCATCGAGCTGACGCGTGGCATCGAGGTGGGCCACGTGTTCAAGCTGGGCACCAAGTACAGCGAACCGCTCAAGTGCACCTTCCTTGACGAAGACGGCAAGGAAAAGGTCATGATCATGGGCTGCTACGGCATCGGCGTGTCGCGCGTCGTCGCCTCGTGCATCGAGCAGAACCATGACGCCGACGGCATCGTGTTCCCGCCGCCCATCGCCCCGTACGAAGCCGTGCTGTGCTGCCTGGACCCCAAGAACGGCGAAACCCTGGGCAAGGCCGAGGAATTCTACGCCGAACTCAAGGCCCAGGGCGTGGACGTCATTCTGGACGACCGCGACGAGCGCCCCGGCGTCAAGTTCAAGGACGCCGACCTGGTGGGCATGCCCCTGCAACTGGTGGTCGGCGGCAAGGGCCTGGCCCGAGGCATTGTGGAGGCCAAGGACCGCCGCACCGGCGAAAAGACCGAACTGCCCGTCGAAGGCTTCGCCGAAGCCTTCCGTACCTGGCGCGCCGCCGTGCGCGCGGGCTGGGGGCTGTAGCAGGCGGACTGAAAGAGGTTTGGCAAGAGTTGCCGGGGAGGGGACCTTTTGGAAAAGGTCTCCCTCCCCGGACCCCTCCCTCCAAAACTTTTCATTCGAGGCAGCCTGCCGCTTCCCGTTGTGTCCGTTCCGTGGACGGGCCGCGCGTAGCGCGGGCTGTTCACGCAAAAGGGGTCAAGGGGGCGCGGCCCCCTTGCGGGGAGCGGGGCGGAGCCCCGCATCTGCAACGCCATGAGCACCATCTACACCGTGGGTGAATTGACCCGGGCCATCCGGGCCGCCGTGGAGGGCGGGTTTCCCTTCGTGTGGGTGCGCGGGCAGGTGAGCAACCTGTCGCGCCCGGCCTCGGGGCATTGCTATTTCGCGCTCAAGGACGAGGACGCGGTGCTGAACTGCGTGTGGTTCCGGGGCAACCAGCGCGAGGCGGAACATTTCGACCCCATGACCGGCGAGGTGTTCGAGGACGGGCCGCGTCCCGGCCTTGCCCGCACCATGGCCAACGGCCAGGAATTGCTGTGCGCGGGGCGGCTGACGGTGTACCCGCCGCGCGGCGGCTACCAACTGGTGGTCGAAATGGCGCAGGACGCGGGCCTGGGGCGGCTGCACGCGCAGTTCGAGGCGCTGAAGGCCCGCCTTGCCGAGCGGGGATATTTCGACGCGGCGCGCAAGCGGCCGCTGCCGCGCCACCCCAGGCGGGTGGCGGTGGTCACGGCCTCCGGCGGGGCGGCGGTGCGCGATTTTCTGCGCATGGCGGACGAGCGCGGCTGGGGCTGCGAGATACGCATCCATCCGGTGCCGGTGCAGGGCGACGAGGCCCCCCCGCGCATCGCGGCGGCGCTGGCCGACGTGGCGGCGCAGGGCTGGGCGCAGGTGGCGGTGCTGATTCGCGGCGGCGGTTCGCTGGAAGACCTGTGGGCCTTCAACGACGAGCGGGTGGCCACGGCGGTGTTCGAAAGCCCGCTGCCCGTGCTGGCGGGCATCGGCCACGAGGTGGACCACACCATGGCCGACATGACCGCCGACGTGCGCGCGGCCACGCCAACCCACGCGGCGCAGTTGCTGTGGCCCGAGCGGCGCGAACTGGCGCAGCGCGTGGACGAACTGGAAATGGCCCTGACGCGGGGCATGGAGCGGCGCTTCGCCCGGCTGGACGAACAGTTGGGGGCCCTGATGCGCGGGCTGGCCTGGCTTTCGCCGGAACGGGCGCTGGCCCGGTTGGACGAACGCTTTGCCGACGCGGCGGCCCGCTTGAGCCGGGCGTGGGAGATGCTGGCCCGGCGCGATGCGGCGCGGCTGGATGCGGCGGATGCGGCACTGGCCCGCGTGCTGGGGCCGGAGGCGTGGGAACGCCGTGAACGTGCGGTTGACGCTCTGGACGCGCGCCTGCAGTGGGCGGGCGAACGCGCGGTGACTGGACGCGAGCATGAATTGGAACGCCATGCCCTGCGCCTGGACGCGCTGGACCCGCTGCGCCCGCTGGAGCGTGGCTACAGCCTGGTGCGCCGGGCCGACGGCGGTTTTCTGCGCAGCGTGGCGGAAGTCGCGCCCGGCGACGCGCTGGCCGTGCTGGTGCGCGACGGCGAGGTTGACGTGACCGTGCATGGCGCGCGACCCGGACGAATGATGGAGCAGGGCGGTGCTTCTGCTGGCGGGCATGCCGCCGCAACGGACCGCGATGGCGAGATGGGCGTTTCGGAGCGGGACGCCGGAGATTTTTCGTGATGCAGAGTTTTCTGTTTGCCGGGCGTGATGGCCGGGGGGCCGCGCGCCTGCTGTCGATGTTGATGGCGTGTTGCTGTCTGGTCCTGTCGTCGGCCCTGCTGCTGGTAGCGTTGGCCACGCCCGCGCATGCGGCGGTGCTGTCGCTGGATGCGCCGCACTCCACCGGCGACGGCAAGCCCTTCGTAGTCACCGTGACGGCGGATGCGCCGGGCGACGTGGTGCTGGACTGGCGCGGCCAGGCCGTCACCGTTCCCATGGCGGCAGATGGAACGCGCACTGGCTGGACGGGACAGGCCATCCTGGCCGTGCCGCTGGATGCGAAGCCGGGTACGGAGACGCTGCGCGCCCGCGTTGCCGGGCAGCCCAAGGCCGTGTCTGCCCAGACGGGCGTCACGCGCGCCATCGCCGTCGTCCGCGCCGCCTATCCGGAGCAGCGCCTGACCGTGGAGGGCAAGTACGTCAACCCGGACAAGGCCGCGCTGGATCGGCACGAGGCGGAACGCGTCCGGGTCAAGGCCGCCCTGGCCCTGCGCACGCCGGAGCGGCTGTGGGCGCTGCCCATGGAACGGCCCGTTGCGGGTGACGTGTCCAGCCTGTTCGGGCTGCGCCGGGTGTTCAACGGCGAGCCGCGCGCGCCGCATCGCGGGCTGGACCTGCGCGGCGAGGCGGGTGAACCGGTGACGGCCTGCGCATCGGGCCGGGTGGTGCTGGCCGAGAAACATTATTTCGCGGGCAATTCCGTATACATCGACCACGGGATGGGCGTCGTCAGCATGTATTTTCACCTGTCCGCCATGGACGTGGCCCCCGGCCAGACGGTGGCGAGGGGCCAGGCCATCGGCCGGGTGGGCAGCACGGGCCGGGTCACCGGGCCGCATCTGCATTTCGGCATGGCGGTGCTTGGCGACATGGTGGACCCTCAGGTATTGCTGGAGAACGCGCCCGCGAATACGGGCGCGACCACACGGGAGTAACGCATGGCCGCGCGCGCACGAAAGAATGCCGGGGGCGACGCCCCCGCGCAGGAAAAGGAACCCCGGGAACAGGTGGACTACGAGGCCGCCATGGCCCGCCTGCAGGAAGTGGTGGCCGCGCTGGAAGCGGGCGACCTGCCGCTGGAACGCAGCGTGGCCCTGTACAAGGAAGGACTGGGCCTGTCCCGCGCCTGCCGCGACCGGCTGCGCACGGCCCGCAACGAGATACGCCTGTTCACGGAAGGTGGCCTGACGGATTTCGAAGGGGTGGAGGAAGATGCTGACGCCGAGTGAGATCAAGGCCCGCCTGCGCGACGCGGCGGCTGGGGTGGAAGGCTACCTTGCCGCGTGCCTGGCCGACAGGGGCATTCCCGCGCGGCTGTGCGCGGCCATGGAATACAGCCTGAACGCGGGCGGCAAGCGGGTGCGCCCGGTGCTGTGCCTGACCACCGCCGCGCTGTTCGGCCTGCCCGCACAGAAGGTGATGCCCTTTGCCGCCGCCATAGAGATGATCCACACCTATTCGCTCATCCACGACGACTTGCCCGCCATGGACGACGACGACCTGCGGCGCGGCAAGCCCTCGAACCACAAGATGTTCGACGAGGCCACGGCCATTCTGGCCGGTGACGGCCTGCTCACCGACGCCTTCGATTTCATGGCCGGTGTCGGTGCGGGCGACGGGGGCATTCCCCCGGCCAACGTGCTGGCCGCCCTGCGCGCCGTGGCCCGCGCCGCCGGCGCGCCCGGCATGGTGGGCGGCCAGGCGCTGGATATGGAATACACCGGCCGCGCGGGCGTGACCCTGGAGGAAATGGCCGCCATGCACGCCATGAAGACCGGGGCCCTGCTGCGCGCGTCGTGCCTGTCCGGCGCGCTGCTGGCGGGCGCGGACGCCGACGCGCAGGCCCGCATCGCCGACTACGGAGCGCACATCGGCGCTGCCTTCCAGATCGTGGACGACATTCTCGACGAGGTGGGCGACGAGGCGGAAATCGGCAAGCCCGTGGGCAGCGACGCGGAGCAGGGCAAGACCACCTATCCCTCGCTGCTGGGCGTGGAGCGCAGCCGCGCCCTGGCCCGCGAACGGGCCGACGCGGCCATGGAGCGGCTGTCCCCCTACAGCGGGCCGGACGCCGATTTCCTGCGCAGCCTCGCGAGCTACATTGTCGATCGAGCTTCCTAGCGCCGCGCGGGAGCATTCACGGCGGACAACAACGCCATGCATCACCGGGCGCGCCCAGCGCGGCCCGATAACGGATACTTCACCCATGACCGGACAGCTACCGCCTTCCTACCAGCCTCCGGGGCAGTCGGACGACACGCCCCTGCTGGCTTCCCTGGCCAGCCCGCGCGACGTGGCCGGGCTGACGCCCGAGCAGTTGCAGCAACTGGCCGACGAACTGCGTCGGCGCATCATCGCCACCGTGTCCCGCAACGGCGGGCACCTTGCGCCCTCGCTGGGCGTGGTGGAGTTGACCATCGCCCTGCTGACCTCGTTCGACGCCGGGCGGGACAAGGTCATCTGGGACGTGGGGCACCAGGCCTACGCCTGGAAGCTGCTGACCGGCCGGGCCGACGTGTTCCACACCCTGCGGCGCGGCGGCGGCATCAGCGGCTTTCCCAAGATGGCGGAAAGCCCTTACGACCACTTCGGGGTGGGGCATTCCTCCACGTCCATCTCCGCCGCGCTGGGCATGGCCATGGCGCGCGACCTGGCCGGGGGCGACCACAACGTGGTGGCCGTCATCGGCGACGGCTCCATGACGGCGGGGCTTGCCTTCGAGGGGCTGAACCAGGCCGGGGCCATGGACCGCAAGCTCATCGTCGTGCTGAACGACAACGAGATGTCCATTTCCAAGAACGTGGGGGCGTTGTCGCTGTTCCTCAGCCGCAACCTGTCCAAGCGCTGGGTGCGCCGCATGAAGAAGGACATGGAAACCTTCATGCGCTCCATCCCCGGCATCGGCGAGGACATGCTGGGCTACGCCAAGCGCAGCGAGCACAGCCTGAAGGGGTTCTTCACGCCGGGCATGCTGTTCGAGGCGTTCGGGTTCAACTACATCGGCCCGGTGAACGGCCACGACCTGAAGGCGCTGAAGAACACCTTCGACATGGCCCGCACCCTGGACGAGCCCGTGCTGCTGCACGTGCTGACCCGCAAGGGCAAGGGGTACGCCCCGGCCGAGACCAACCCCACCCACTTCCACGGGGTGGGGCGCTTCGAGCCGGAAACGGGCAAGGCCGCCAAGCTGGCCGACGCCCCCGCGCTGCCCAGCTTCACCGACGTGTTCGGCGAAACCCTGTGCATGCTGGCCGACGAGGACGCGCGGGTCATGGCCATCACCGCCGCCATGCCCGAAGGCACCGGCACCAGTTGCTTCTGTACGCGCCATCCGGAGCGGTTCGTGGACGTGGGCATCTGCGAGCAGCACGCGGTGACCTTTGCGGCGGGGCTCGCCACGCAGGGGCTGCGGCCGTTCGTGGCCATCTATTCCACCTTTCTGCAACGGTCCTACGACCAGGTGGTGCACGACGTGTGCATCCAGAACCTGCCCGTGGTCTTCTGCGTGGACCGGGCCGGGCTGGTGGGCGAGGACGGCCCCACCCACCACGGGGTGTTCGATATTTCCTACCTGCGCCACATTCCCAACATGCACATCCTGGCCCCGCGCGACGAGGCGCAACTGCGCCATGCCATGCGCACCGCCCTGGCCCAGGACGCGCCGGTGGCCGTGCGCTACCCGCGCGGCGTGGGCACCGGGGTCGCGCTGCCTCCGCGCGGCGAGGTGCTGCCCCTTGGCCGGGGCGAGGTGCTGAAGCAGGGCGAGGGCCTTGCCGTCATCGCCTGCGGCAGCCGGGTGGCCCCGGCGCTGGAGGCGGCGGAGCGGGTGGCCGAGGAATCCGGCCGTCAGGTCACGGTGTTCGATGCCGTGTGGGTGAAGCCGCTGCCCGAGGCGCAGTTGCTGGAACTGGCCGCCACCCACGACGCGTTGCTGCTGATCGAGGAGAACGCCCTGGCGGGCGGCTTCACCTCCGCCGTGCTGGAATGCCTGTCCGACCACGGCGCGTTGCGCGGGCAGGCCGTCCGCAGACTGGGCGTGCCCGACCACTTCGTGGAGCACGGCAGCCAGAAGGAACTGCGGGGCAAACTGGGCCTGTGCGTGGACGGCATCGAAGAGGCCCTGCGCGAGATGTTGGGTGTGGCCTGAAGGGTATTCTTTCCGAATGCCATGACATGGAACGGAAACGGCGGTCGGATACCCTCCGACCGCCGTTTCCGTTTGCAGGCGTCATGTTCTGATCTTCAAAAAATGGGATGAAAGCTGGCTGCCCGGTTGTACAGCGCAGATTGCGCTTGGGGGGCACTGGGATGCCGTATGTCTTTCATGCGCTGGGCGTCTAGAAGCTGGCCGCAAAGAGCCGTATGCCGTTCTCCAGCATTTGCACGGCCATCATGATCAGCACGAGGCCCATCAGGCGCTCCATGGCCCGCATGGTGCGCGGCCCCAGCAGTCGGGCGATGTCCGGGGTGAAGGCCATGATGGCGGCGGTGCCCGTCCAGGCCATCAGGATGCCCGCCACCACGTTGATCTGGGCCATCATGCCGCCCTGGGCCTGCCGGGCGAAGACCATCACCGCCGCCAGCAGCGAGGGACCGGCGATGAGCGGCACGGCGATGGGCACGATGAACGGGTCGTGCGCCACGGCTTCGGTGTCGCCTTCCTGCGGTGGAAAGACCATCTTCATGGAAATGATGAACAGGATCAGCCCGCCGGACAGGCGCAGGGTGGACTGCTCTATTTCCAGCATGCCCAGCAGCGCGTCTCCCAGCACGTGGAAGGCCAGGATGATGCCGAGGGCGAACAACAGTTCGCGCCGCAGGATGGCGCGCTGGCGCGCCTCGGTATGTTCGCGCAGCATGCCGAGGCACGCGGCGGCGTTGCCCACCGGGTCCATGATCAGGAACAGCGGCAGGGCGATCTCGAAGGCGGTGCGGAAGTTGAAGGCGTCGAACATGGGTAAATCCGTTTCGGGGCGGCCCGGCAGGAGCGTGGCCCGGTTGAAGAGATGCGGGTGCGGAGCGTGCCTGGTCCGACGATCCGCGGGGAGGGGTTCCGCGATGGCGGCGTATTCCCACGGGGCGCGCCCAAGGCCGGAACAAGGCTCGCCCGGCGGCCCGCAGGGGTGCGGGTTCCGCCGGGCGGAAACAGGGCGCGGACTGGTTGCCGTGCCGCCCGGCTATTCCTCTATTTCCATGTAGGTGGCCGACTGGGCGGCCTTTTCCGACACGGTCACGGCGTGCAGGCGCACCCCGCGCGGGGCAAGGCGCGGGGCCAACTGCTGCCATATGTGCCGCGAAAGGTTTTCCGACGAGGGGTTGATGGCGTCGAAGGGCGGCACGTCGTTCAGGTTCTTGTGGTCCAGGGTGTCGAGCACCGCGTTCAGTTCGCGCTTCAGCACCTTGAAGTCGAGCACGATTTCCGTGTCGCCGGTCAGGCGGTCGCCCTCGGCCACCATTTCCACGGAAAAGTTGTGGCCGTGCATGGATTCGCATTTGCCTTCGTAATGGCGCAACGCGTGCGAGGCGCAGAATTCCGAGCGCACGGTCAGCCGCCAGATGGATTTCTTCACGGTATGTCTCCTGGGGCAAGCCCCGCTGCAATGCGATGATCTGCCCGTGCGGGCTTGGGCGCTACTCCGCCCCTTCGGTCCAGTGGGCAATGTCGGTCTCGAAGGCCGGGCCGGGCTGCACCATCCACTGCGGGCCGAACTGCAACAGGCATTCAGACTCGTCCACCACCAGGCGCACGTTCACCGGCACCGGGCCGCGATGCCGCTCCAGAATGGCGCGCAGCGCGGCAAGGCTGGCGGGCTCCACGCGGGGCAGGGGCATGTCGATGGTCACGGGCTGGTCGCTGGCCCCGCAGGCGCGGGCCAGGGGAATGACCTTGTCGCCCAGCAGCTTGATTTCGCGCGGTATGTCGTCGTCTTCCTCGGACATGGGCATGGACCCATCCCCGCCCCCGCCGCCATTCCTGCCGCCGTCGTCGTTCTGCTGCTTGCTGATGGTGGCCTCCAGCAGCAGGGGCTGGTCCGACTTCAGCAGTTCGCGGAATTCCGCGTACGGCTCCGGAAAGAACACGCACTCGCCCGAGGCGGTCAGGTCTTCCACCTGCAGGAAGGCCATGCGCGCGCCCTTCTTGGTCATGTGCTCCTTGATGCCGGTGACCAGCACGGCGGTCTTCAGCGACATGCCGGGGGCCATGTCCCGCGTTTCTTCCAGCGGGGTCAGGCGCAGGCGGAACAGTTCCTTGCGGTAGGGCTGCAGCGGGTGGCTGGTCAGAAAGAAGCCCAGCGCCTCCTTCTCGAAGCGCAGCTTCTGGTCGTCGTCCCATTCCTGGGCCTGCTGCTCTTCGCAGTCGAAGCCGATGCCGGGGCACACGGCGGGTTCCTCGGGCACCATGGTGAACAGGGACACCTGGTTCGAGTCCTTGTCCTTCAGCCGCTTCTGGGCCTTGCTGACCACGTTGTCCAGGGCGGCCAGCATGCCCGCGCGGGTGCAGCCCAGGCAGTCGCACGCGCCGCCCTTGATCAGGCTTTCCAGCACGCGCTTGGTCACCTTGCGCAGGTTCACCCGGGTGCACAGGTCCAGCAGCGAGGCAAACACCCCGCCTTCTTCGCGGGCGTCCACGATTTCGCGGATGGCTTCGTCGCCCACGTTCTTGATGCCGCCAAGGCCGAAAACGATGGCCCCCTCGTGCACGGTGAACTCGCGGCGGCTGGCCTGCACGTTGGGCTGCAGCACGGCGATGCCCATGTCCTTGCACGCGGCCACGTACTTCAGCAGCTTGTCCTGGTTGCCCATTTCGGACGTGAGCAGGGCGGCCATGAATTCCGTGGGAAAGTGCACCTTCAGGAACGCGGTGTAGTACGAGATGAGCGCGTAGGCCGCGCTGTGCGATTTGTTGAAGCCGTACTCCGCGAACTTTTCCATCAGGTCGAAGATTTCGTCGGCCGTGGCCTTGGCAACGCCGTTCTTCTGCGCGCCCTCCACGAACTTGATGCGCTGCTGGCCCATTTCCTCGGCGTTCTTCTTGCCCATGGCGCGCCGCAAAAGGTCGGCCCCGCCCAGGGTGTAGCCCGCCGCGATCTGGGCGATCTGCATCACCTGTTCCTGGTACACGATGACGCCGTAGGTATCGCGCAGGCAGTCTTCCAGCGAGGGCAGCGGATAGGTGACGGGCACCTCGCCGTGCTTGCGCTTGATGAATTCGTCCACCATGCCCGATCCCAGCGGGCCGGGCCGGTACAGGGCCAGCATGGCGATGACGTCGTCGAAGCACGAGGGTTTCAGCATGCGCAGGTACTGGCGCATGCCCGAACTTTCCACCTGGAAGATGCCGTCGGTGTCCCCGCGCGAGTACAGCTCGTAGGTCTCCGCGTCGTCCAGGGCCAGCGTGTCGAGGTCGGGCGGGGTCTTGCCCTGCCGGGCGATCTCGTCCAGCGAATCCTGCACCAGGGTCATGGTGCGCAGGCCCAGAAAGTCGAACTTCACCAGCCCGACCTTCTCGACCATCTTCATGTCGAACTGGGTAACTATTTCACCCTTCTTTCCCCGGTACAGCGGCAGGTATTCGCGCATGGGCTTGTCGGACACCACGACACCCGCCGCGTGGGTGGAGGCGTGGCGCGACAGCCCTTCGAGCCGCATGGAAACGTCCAGCAGCTTGCGGATCTGCGGATCGGTCTTGTACAGCGCGGCCAGGTCCGGTTCCGCGTCGATGGCCTTCTTGACCGTCATCTTCAGGTCTTCGGGCACCAGCTTGGCGATGCGGTCCGTCTCGGGAAAGGTCATGCCCAGGGCGCGGCCCACGTCGCGCACCACGGCTTTCGCCTTCATCTTCCCGAAGGTGGTGATCTGGGCCACCATGTCTTCGCCGTACTTCTCGCCCACGTACCGGATGACCTCGGTACGGCGGCGTTCGCAGAAGTCCACGTCGATATCGGGCATGGACACGCGTTCGATGTTCAGGAAGCGCTCGAACAGCAGGTTGTACGGGATGGGATCGAGGTTGGTGATGCGCAGCGACCACGCCACCAGCGAACCGGCGGCGGAACCGCGCCCCGGACCCACGGGAATGCCGTTGTCCTTGGCCCAGTTGATGAAGTCCTGCACGATGAGGAAGTAGCCGGGAAAGCCCATCTGGCCGATGACGTCCAGTTCCAGTTCCAGGCGCTTCCAGTACAGGTCGTGGTCGATGGTGTCGCGGTTGGGGTGGCGTTCCAGGCGGCGCTTCAGCCCTTCGCGCGAGAGGCGGCGGAACTCGTCCTCCAGGGTCATGCCCTCGGGCAGGGCGTACACGGGAAAGACGTACTTGCCGAATTCGAACTTTACCGCGCACTGCTCGGCGATGCGCCCGGTGTTGGCCACGGCGTCGGGCACGTGGGCGAACGCCTTTTCCATTTCCTCCGGCGATTTGTAGTACAGTTCCTTGGTCTCGAAGCGCATGCGGCGCTCGTCGTCCACCTTGGCCTGGGTCTGGATGCACAGCAGCACGTCGTGGGCTTCCACGTCGCTGGCTTCCAGATAGTGGCAGTCGTTGGTGGCCACCAGCGGCAGCTTGGTGTGGTCCGCGAGTTCGAGCAGCTTCTCGTTCAGTTCGTCCTGTTCCTTCAGGCCGTTGGACTGCAATTCCAGATAGAAGTGACCGGGGTAGATGGCCTCGTAGTCGCGGGCGATGCGGATGGCGTCGTCCATGCCGCTGCGCATGAGCGCGCGCGGCACCTGCCCGGCCAGGCAGGCGGAAAGGGCGGTGATGCCGCCCGAATACTGGCGCAGCAGGTCCATGTCCACGCGCGGCTTGTAGTGAAAGCCGTGCAGGAAGCCGTGGGTCACCAGCTTGACCAGATTGTGGTAGCCTTCGGTGGTGCGCGCCAGCAGCACCAGGTGGTGGCGCACGCGGGCCAGCTCCGAGGTCTTGTCCGTGTGGTCGTTGGCCACGTAGACCTCGCAGCCAATGACCGGCTTTATGCCGAACTGCTTGCAGGTATTGTAGAAATAGACGGCACCGTAGAGGTTGCCGTGGTCGGTGATGGCGGCGGCGGGCATGCCGAAGTCC
The DNA here is from genome assembly GCF_003402415.2 of Nitratidesulfovibrio sp. HK-II. Lineage (NCBI taxonomy): Bacteria > Pseudomonadati > Thermodesulfobacteriota > Desulfovibrionia > Desulfovibrionales > Desulfovibrionaceae > Nitratidesulfovibrio > Nitratidesulfovibrio sp. HK-II. Next base: position 2,341,256 of record NZ_AP036014.1, on the reverse strand, counting down.
ACCGCCTTGGCGCACAGGTCCTTCAGGCGGATGGCCCCGTCGAGCAGGCTGTATTCGGTGTGGCAATGCAGATGGACGAAATCGGACATGGACGTTGGACGTGTTCCCGACAGGGCGGCGCAGGCCGGGCCGCGCGGGGCGGTGCCTGGTCGTCTGTCTGTTCGCGTGTGAATCCGGAAGGTTGCCGCGTTGAATGCCGCCCAGCGGGGCGGCGGCGGTACCGTGACGGGGATGCCCCACCCTAGCAGAAGGGGGGCGCACCCACAACGGCGGAGTGGGGGCCGGGAAGGCCGGGGAGGGCCGGGGAAGAGCGGACGGGGGAGCGCATGGGGCGAGTCGCGGCACGCGGCTTGCCCGGCAGATGGGGAATGCGTACAACCACGGCTGCCGCCGCAGCCTGCGGACGGCACAGGAGGTTGGCGTGTTCGACGTGACCATGGCCCATGCGGCCGCCGCAGCCACCGTGGCAACGGACACGGGGCTTGGGGGGCTGGTTCTGGAAAAAGCGGGACAGTACGTCCTGATCATCGCCTTTTTCGGGTCCATCATCTGGTTTCTGCGTTTTCTGTATGGACCCAAGGGGGTCTTCCGCGACCCGGCCTGGGACCGTTGGAACGAGGACGCCCGGCGCGAGGATGCGTCGAAGGCCAAGGCCGGGGACGGCCCGGACTGCCCGGACTGCTCGGACTGTGCGGACGACGAAGCGACCGGCGCGGCCGAGCCCCCGGCGGCGGCTTCCCCCATTGCCGAAGGAGACCGCCCGTGAGCATGGACATCGCCGCGCACGAGGCGTGGTTCGGCCAGTACGTGGACCGCTTCCTGACCGGGAACGCGGAACACGACGGGCACATTGAACTCAAGCGCGAGCATTCCCTGCTGGTGCTGGGGCACGCCCGGACCATCGTGGCCGAGGCGGTGGCCGCTGGCGCCATGGACGTGGTCAGCGCCCGCGCCGCGCTGCTGGGCGCGCTGTACCACGACATGGGGCGCTTTCCGCAGTATCGGCGCTGGCGCACCTTCAGCGACGCCCGTTCGGCCAACCACGGCCTGCTGGGCGGACGCACCCTGAACGAGGAACGCCCCCTGCGCGACGAGGCCCCGGCCGTACGCCGCCTGGCCGCCTGCGCCGTGGTGCTGCACAACCGCTTCGCCATTCCGGCGGGCGTTTCGCCGCGCGCCCGTCAGGTGACCCGCGTGGTGCGCGACGCCGACAAGCTGGACATCTTTCGGGTGCTGGCCGCGCACATGCGGCCCGGCGGCCCCCGCGACGAGGTGGTGGTGCTGCACCTGCCGGAACAGGAAGGGCAGTGGACCCCCGCCGTGCTGGAGGCGGTGCGCGCCGGGCGGTTGGCCAGCTATGCCGACATGCGCTGCATGAACGATTTCCGCATCCTGCTGTGCGGCTGGAGCTTCGACCTGGGGTTCGCCGCCTCGCGCAGGCTGCTGCGCGAATCGGGCCGGGTGGAGCAACTGCTGGCCTGGCTGCCCTCGCCCGAGGTGGCGCCGCAAATGGCCGAGCTGCGCTGCCGGGTGCTGGCGGCGCTGCACGACGACCGGGATGCGGCGGACTGCCACCCCGGCTTCGTGGAAGCGCCCGGCAATGCCGGCGATGCCGTTGATGACAGTGACGCCGGGGAACCCGTGGCCCCGTAGCACGGCACCCGCCAGCGGGAGTTCTGGCTGGAATCTCCGCTCTTTTTTCCTCCGACCCTTTCCGCCGGGATGCCCATCGGGATGCCCATGGACCCTTACGCCCGCATCGCAGACTGGTACGACCTGCTGCTGAACCCCGTGCTGGACGGGGTGCGCCGGACCGTGGCCGAGGTCTGCCGCGCCGAGGGGCTGCGGCGGGTGCTGGACGCCTGTTGCGGCACCGGGCGGCAGTGCGCGGTGTTACGCGGCGCGGGGGTGTCCTGCGTTGGCGCGGACCTTTCCCCGGCCATGCTCCGTGCGGCGCGAACTGCCGCGCGCGTGGCCCGGCCATGCGAGGCCCACGGTGGTTGCGCCCCGCCGGCATCTTCCGCCCGGCTGGCCCCGCTGGCCCTGCTGCGCGCCGACGCGCGCGGGCTGCCCTTCGCGGACAACGCCTTCGACGCGGTGGTGCTGTCGCTGGCCCTGCACGAAATGTCCGAATCCACCGGCAACGCGGCCCTGGCCGAGGCCCTGCGCGTGGCCCCGCGCGTGCTGTTGGCCGATTACCGGCTGGCCGAGCGCAACCTGGACCTGCCCGCCGCCCTGTTCGTGCATCTGCCGGAACGGCTGGCCGGGGGCGAGCACTACCTCAATTTCCGGGGGTTCATGGCCCGTGGGGGCGTGGAAGGGCTGGCGCAGCGGGCCGGGCTTGCCGTCATCCGGCGGGAGAGGCTGTTCGGCGGGGCCGGGGCGCTGCTGCTGGCCGAACGGGACCGGCGCGAGCGCTGACACGTGTGCCTGTCGCTCATGGAGGTTTGGCCGTCGTGGCCCGGAGCCATGATGCGCCCCACCCGCCAACCGGCATCGTCAGACGAAACGCCCCCACCATCACCGTCCCGCAACGCATGACGCCCGGCCGAAGCCGGGCGTTTCGCGTTTCGTGTTGCGGGGATGCGCATGGGGCAATCCGTTGCCGGACGGCTCGCCACGGCTTAGGGTTTCGCCGTGCCCTCGCCAGTGGCCGAAGCGGGCACGGCGGCCACCAGATCCAGGGTGGGCTGGGTCACCCGGCCTTCGGCCAGCAGCCGCTGGCGGGCGTCGGCCACGCGCAGGATGGACAGCGGCGTGGCCAGCAGCGGCACCAGCCCGGAGGTCAGGGCGTCGCGGTAGTAGGCGGTGTCCACGTGCTTGCCCAGGAATTCGCGCAGGGTGGCATCAAGAGAGTACCCCTCTTCCTTGAAGGCGTCGTCAAAGGCGCGGTACATCTCAAGGCGCAGCCTCTCGCCCGTGAATTTCGGCCCGGTGGCCGTCCCGGCAAGCACGCCCAGCAGCCCCTGCACCACGGCCTGCTGCCCGGCGCTGACGGCCTTGTTCTGCACCCGCTCGAACACCGGCTTGGTGCAGCTTTCGCGCGGGGGGCAGGCCCGCCCGGCGCAGGCGGCGCACAGGGCGGCGGCAAGCAGCAGCACCGCCAGGGCGGCGCGGGGGATGCCGGAGCGTCTTGGGGATGCCCGCCGGACGGTGGGAATATTGCTGGCGGCGAATTCGGGGCGTGGGGACATTACGAACTCCTGTGGATGCGACACGGCTGGGCCGGGCGCTGGGGGGGCTGCCGGGTTCGCGGTGGACGGCCATGGAGCGTCCCGTTGCGCGGGCAGTTCAGTAGCTTGACAGACAATGATATGTACGCATATTTGTACATGTCAGGAGGCCGCCATGTCAGAAGCCATCACGTACTCCGAAGCCCGGCAGAACCTTGCCCAGACCATGGAGCGGGTGTGCGATTCGCACCAGCCCATCATCATCACGCGCCAGAAGGCGCGCTCGGTGGTGCTGATGTCGCTGGAAGACTACTCCAGCATACTGGAGACCGCCTATCTTCTCCAGTCCCCCGCCAACGCCGCGCGCCTGCGCGCCTCTCTGGCCGCCGCCGATGCAGGCGAGGCGGCCCCCCGCGACCTCGTGGACGCCGGGGCTTGACGTGCTTCTCGCATGGACGCCGCAAGCCTGGGAGGACTATCTTTACTGGCAGACCACGGACACGCGCGTCGTGAAGCGCGTCAACGAACTCGTCCGTGATGCCCTGCGGACGCCGTTTTCCGGATTGGGCAAGCCGGAACCACTCCGGTTTGATCTTGCGGGATGCTGGTCACGCCGCATCGACCGCGAACATCGGCTGGTCTACAGGCTGGACGAGAAAGCGTCCATGCTTGTCGTCCTGCAATGCCGGTATCATTACTAGCTGTTCTCAGGCGCTGCGCGCTGCGGCATTTTTCGCGTTGTTTCTCCGCAGAGCCTGCTTCCGGAACATCACCGGTCCCCGGCTAGCCCATCCCGCCCATTCCGCCCATTCCGCCTGTTTCGTCCATCCCGCTTAGACCCAGCCGGGCCATCAGGTCACCGCAGTGGTCCGCCACCATGTCGGCCCCGGCGGCGTGCAGCGCGTCGGCCGGGCTTTCGCCGCTGGCCACCCCGGCGGTCAGGGTGCCCGCCCGGCGGCCGGTGACGATGTCCATGGGGTGGTCGCCCACCATCAGGGCCTCGCCGGGTGCGCGGCCAATGCCGTCCAGCGCGCGCAGCAGGTGGTCCGGGTCTGGCTTCACGCTGGGCACGTCGTCGCGGGTGAGCAGGCAGGGGCACAGCGCGTCCACGTCGGGGAACACGGCGCGCACGGCCTCGGGGCAGTTGCGGGTCACGATGGCCACGGGCACGCCCATGGCCGCGAGGGCGGCCAGCATGGGGCGGGTGAACGGAAACAGGCTGCCCCGCGCGGCGGCCTGCACCTCCACGCGGCGGATGGCGGCGTGGGCCTCCGCGTGCAGGGCGGAAGCGCCAACGGGAGAACGCTCCTCCAGCAGGCGGGCAGTGTGGGCTATCCACTCCATAACCGGCAGGTCGGGGCGTTCCGGCGGGGTCAGGTGCGCGGCCATGGCCTCGGCCACGGCGCGGCGCATGACGCCGAAGTCCAGCGTGGGCACGGCCAGGGTGCCGTCGAAGTCGAACACCACGGCGCGCACGGTCACCCCCGCGCAGCGCAGTTGACGGGGCGCGCTCATTGGAACGGAGCCAGCCCCGGCACGGTGACCTGGGGCTTGGGCGGCGCGGGCCACGCATCCGTGCCCGGCGCGACGATGGTGGCGGGGTGGAAGGCGGACCAGGCGAACCACATGGCGTCCACGGCCACCACCTCGTTCAGCACGGCCCCCTTCATGGGGCCCGCCTCGGCCTTGCCGTCGATGGTCCATTCGCTGCCGCTTTCCGCATCGACCAGACGGTTGGCGCTGCCCTTCTTGAAGGAGAAGGTGGCGGGCTTGCCCCACACCATGCGGTCGTACACGCGGATGATGTCCATGCGCCGGTCCACCACGGCCAGCAGCGGGACGGGCCCCTGTTCGATGTTGGCGATGCCGTCCTTGCGCACGGCGGCGATGTCGATGGCCACCTGCTGGCCCTGCATGTCCACGCCGAGAATGCGCGTCTTGGGCTTCATGCGGCGGTCCAGCGCGGGCACGGGGTGCATGATGCGCTCGTCGTCGTAATAGTTGCCGGGCAGCAGGTACGAGCCGTAGGGATCCTTGCCGTAGGAGCGGCGGACGGCCGTGGGGGTGGCCAGCACCTGCGCGTCGGGCAGGGCGGTGCGCGCAGCTCCCCAGGTGGTCCACCACGCGGGAATGCGCTGCAACACCTTGCCGCGCAGGGGACCGTCGATGGAAATGCCCAGCATCTGCGACCACAGGCTGCCGCTGGCGCGATCGAACAGCACGGTGTTGTTGTACAGCAGCCGTCCGTCCACGCCGAAGGTGGTCATGAACCGCCCGGCCTGCCCCTTGTAGGCGGCAACCACACCCGTGAGCGGGCTGTAGGTGATGCAGTAGGTGGCTTCGCCCACCACCTCGTTCACCGCCTCGTGCCAGACCATGATGCGCTGGGGGTAGATGCGCGGGCCGTCGGGCAGGCGCACCACGAAGACCGGTTCCGGGTCCTCCAGGCTGAGGGCGGCGCTGATGGTGGTGGTGTATTCCGGGCGGTACAGGGCGGGGATGGCGTCCGGCTTCACCTTGGTTTCCAGCAACTGGTTGGCCAGCTGCTTCAGGTCGTCGTCGGTGCGCGGTCCGGCTATGGCCGGGCCGGGGGCCGTCAGGAACAGCAGGGCGGCAAGGCAGGCAAGAACCAGTTTCGCCAGCGGCCTCCCGGTCGGCTGCCCCTGCGCGGCGGACTGCATGCGGGCGGGCAGGACGGCACGGCGCCGCGCCGGGGCATGATGACATGGCGCGCATGTTGCGCCGTGTGGTTGCATCCGTTGCCGCATGTGTTAGGTTCTCCTTGGCTGACGGCATGTTGCGCGGGCAGCGCGCCCCCGGCATGCCCGACGTGCGTTCCACTTCGGCTTGTCTCCGAAGGCGCGGGCCGAAAGCATGGTGATGGGGGCGTGCCCCGGCAGAATGCGCGAAGGCTGGTGCGCCCGCACCGGGCAAGGATAGTGAAAACGGCGGCATGGGGCAAGGACGCCCCCCGTCGTATTGGCTGTACAGGGAATGCGGACGTGGCGGCGGGCGGTACCGCACGCCGGAGGCAGGACGCACCGGACATGACATCGCGACAGCCGTCGCCGGTAGCCGCCAGTCGATTCCTGTCGCGTTTTCCGCCGATATTTCAGGAGGTGCCCCATGGGTGAAACACCCATCTGCAACGTGCTGGTTTGCGGCGGCGCGGGCTACATCGGCTCGCATATGGTCCGGGCGCTGGTGGCGCGCGGCTGCACGCCCGTGATCTTCGACAATCTTTCCACCGGCCACGCGGAGGCCGTGGACGCTGCCGCCCCGGACTGCGACCTGGTGCGCGGCGACCTGCTGGACCGCCAGGCCTTGCGCAGGGTGTTCGCCGAGTACAGCATAGACGCGGTGATGCACTTTTCGGCCCGCAGCCTGGTGGGCGAATCGGTGCGCGAACCGGCCCTGTACTACGCCAACAACGTCACCGGCACCCTGAACCTGCTGGACGCCATGCGTGAGGCGGGCGTGCTGCGCCTGGTGTTCTCGTCCACGGCGGCGGTGTACGGCAACCCGGTCACCGAGCGCATCGCCGAGACGCATCCGCTGGCCCCGGTGAACCCCTACGGCGCGTCCAAGCTGATGGTGGAACGCATGCTGGCCGACCACGCCACGGCCTACGGGCTGCGTTCGGTGGCGCTGCGCTACTTCAACGCGGCCGGGGCGGACCGGGCGGGGGGCATTGGCGAATCGCACAGCCCGGAAACGCACCTTATCCCCAACATCCTGCGCGCCGTGCTGGGCACGGGGCCAGGGCTCACCGTGTTCGGCAGCGACTATGACACCCCCGACGGCACCTGCGTGCGCGACTACATCCACGTCAATGACCTGTGTGACGCCCACCTGGCCGCGCTGGACAGGCTGCTGGCCGCCCCCGTGGGAATGTTGGGCACGGCGGCCCTGAATGACGGGCTGACGGCCGGGTCAGGCGAGCAGGGCGCGCTGCTCTGCAACCTCGGCAACGGGCAGGGGTTCACCGTGCGGCAGGTCATCGACGCTGCGGCAAGGGTGACCGGGCGCGAGGTGCCCTTCACCGTGGGGCCGCGCCGCGAGGGCGATCCGGCCAGGCTGGTGGCCGACAGCGCGCTGGCGGGCAGGGAACTGGGATGGACCCCGAAGGTTACCGACATCCGCGAGATCATCGAAACCGCGTGGGCCTGGCACCGCGATCAGAAGTACTGAGCGGGAAAGAGCCGGGGGGAAGGGGGCTTTGCGCTCTGCGGTCGCCATCTGTAAGCCTCACGCTTCGCGTTCGGCTAACAGTTGCCGCAAAGCCCCCTTCCCCCCGTGCCCCCCATCCCGCAAACTTTCTGGTTGGGGTAGGAGGCGATGCCTGTCTTCCTGCCGATTCCGAGCCAAAAAGAAGCCCCCAAATGAAAAGTTTTGGGAAGGAGGGAGGGGGTCCGGGGGAGGGCGGAAGGGACTTTTTCAAAAGTCCCTTCCGCCCTCCCCCGGTTCTGTTTCTACTTCATCTCGTCCAGAATGATGCCTGCCGCAGCATCCGCCGCGCCGGGCGGCCCGCAGCGGCGGCGCAGGTCGTCCAGGTCCGCGCGCACTCGGTCCAGTTCGCCGGGGGTGCCCAACCAGCGCAGGGCATGGTGGGCCAGCACGGCACCGTCGGCGTTCTCCTGCAACAGCTCGGGGAACACCTCGCGGTTCAGCACAAGGTTGGGCAGGCTGACCCATTTTACCTTTACCAGCCGCTTGCCCAGCCAGTACGAAAGCGGGGACACGCGGTAGGCCACCAGCGTGGGCACGCCCAGCAGGGCCGTTTCCAGCGTGGCCGTGCCGGATGCGGCCAGCAGCAGCTGGCAGGCGCGCAGGGTGGCGTAGCGGTCGTCGGGCGGCTCGACGGTCAGGGGGATGTCGGCGGGCCACAGGGCGCGCAGGGCGTCTTCGGTGACGTTGGGGGCGCGCACGCAGTGAAAGGACAGGCCGGGGCGGGCTGCCAGCAGCAGCCGGGCGGCCTTGCCGTATTCCGGCATCAGCGCCTCGATCTCCTTGCGGCGGCTGCCGGGCATCAGGCCGATGCGTCCAGGCACGGGGACGATGGCGTCCAGCCGTTGCCAGTCCATCATGTCCAGCAGCGGGTTGCCCACGTAGTCCACGTCCATGCCGTGGCGGCGGTAGAACTCCACCTCGAAGGGCAGGATGCAGATCATCCGGCGGATGTGGCGGCGGATGAAGTTGACCCGCCCGGTGCGCCACGCCCAAATCTTGGGGCTGATGTAATAGTGCACCGGAATGCCCAGCGCATGCGCGGCCTTGGCGATGCGGAAGTTGAATTCCGGCGCATCGATGAGCACCACGGCGTCGGGCCTGCGCGCGGCCAGTTCCGCCTTGATGCGGCGCAGCATGGCGAGGATGCGCGGCAGGTAGCCCAGCACCTCGGTGATGCCCATGACGGACAGGTCTTCAACCCGCAGCAGGGCGTCCTGCCCGGCCTCGCGCAGGTGCGGGCCGCCCATGCCGATGCAGCGCAGCGCCGGGTCGCGGCGGCGCAGGGCCTCCAGCAGGCGGCCGCCGTGCATGTCGCCGGAAAGCTCACCGGCGTTGATCCACACGGTACGCGGCGTGGCGGCGGGGGAAGAGCCCGGCGCGAACAGGGGGGCGGACGGGGGGGCAGATTCGGGCATGGGCATCCGCCTATGCGCCCATGCTTGCCGTGGTGGCCGGGGCGGGCGTGGGGCGCAACCGGTCGTACAGCCGGATGAGCAGCATCACCACCACCATGGAGAACAGCAGCCGCGCCCACAGGGTGCCGCCCAGGTGCGCCCCGATGAGGGTCATCAGCAGGGTGTCCTCTATGAGCGCGTGCGACAGGCCCATGAGCGACATGGCGCTGAACACGTCGCGCGGGGGCACCTTGCCGCCCTGCACCTCGTGCACGATGAGCCCGCCGCCGTAGGCGATGCCCAGGCTCAGCCCCACGATGGTGATGGTGGCGGCATTGTCGCCGATGCCCATCAGCCGCAGCACCGGGCGCAGGCAGGCGTTGAGCAGCCGGGTGATGCCCACGGCGTCCAGCACGCGCATCAGGCCCATCAGCACCAGCACGATGCCGAACACCGAGACCAGGTTGCGCGCCTCGTTCCAGGCCCAGGCGGCCAGGCTGGCCGGGGCTTCGCGCGGGGCCCACAGCATGGCGGCGGGCTCGGAAAGATAGCCGGTGGCGTCGAAGAAGGCGCGCATGAGCATGCCGCACAAGAGCGCCCCGCCGAAGCGCAGCACGACCTGGGTGGTCATGTTCAGGCCGCACTGCTGGGCGATGCGCCCTTCCACCAGCACGTTGTGGGCGATGAGCGTCATGGTGGCGAAGGTGGTCACCTGGGCCACGGTCAGCTGTTCCATGCCCGGCAGCAGCCCGGCGTAGACGAACAGGCCGCTGTATATGTTCACCAGCATGCTGGTGGCCCACGACAGGCCAAGGTCGGCGGGTAGGCCGGTAAGCCCCATGATGGGCGAGAGCGGCAGGGCCAGGTAGCGCACCAGGTCCAGCTCGGTAAGCACCTTGACCGCGATGATGATGGGCACCATCACCTTCACCAGCGTCAGCCAGACGTGAAAGGCGTCCTTCGTGGTGCCCTTCGCGGCGCGCGCGAGGGTGCGGAGGGTTTCGGCGGGCGGCATGGTCGTGTTCCTTCCGGTGTCCTGATCGTGATGGCCGCTGGCCGAAGTGCGGGCTGTCCGCGCGACGTCAGGCGTCGTGCATGGCGGGCAGGCATTCCTTGAAGATATAGTCGCGCAGGGCCTGCGGCCACGGGCGCGGGGTGATGCCGGTAACCTGGGTGAAGCGCGAGGTGTCCAGCACCGAGAAGGGCGGGCGCTGGGCCTTCTGCGGGTAATCGCGCGAGGGAATCGCGTGCACCTTGCAGGGCAGCCCGGCCAGGCTCACGGCCTCGGACGCCAGTTCGCACCAGCTGGCCTGCCCGGCGTTGGCCACGTGGAAGATGCCGGTGGCCCGCAGTTCGGCCAGCTTTACGCTGCCCGCCGCCAAATCCAGTGTGTAGGTGGGCGAGCCGATCTGGTCGTGCACCACGCGGGCCTCGCCCTTGTCGTGGCAGATGTCCAGGATGACCTTGACGAAGTTGCGGCGGCCCGGCCCGAACAGCCACGAGGTGCGCACCACGCAGGCGTTGTCCGGGCACTGCTGCAGCACGGCCTGTTCACCGGCCAGCTTGGTGGCCCCGTAGACGGATGCCGGGTCGGGCGTGTCCTCCGGCGTGTAGGGCGCGCCCTTCTTGCCGCTGAACACGAAATCGGTGCTGAAGTGCACGAGGTGCATGGACGTGCCCCGCACCATGCGCGCGAGGCACGTGGGCAACTGGCGATTGAGGCGGGTGGCGTCTTCCTCGCGTTCTTCGGCCAGGTCCACCTGGGTCCAGGCCACGGTGTTGAAGATCACGGCGGGTTCGGCCCGCTCGATGAACGAGGCCAGCGCCCCGGAATCGAGCACGTTCACGTCGTCGCGCCCGGTGGGCAGGGCGTCCCAGCCCGATTCGCGCAGCACGCGCACCAGGGCCTGGCCGAGCAGCCCGGTCCTGCCGCCGAGCACCAGCGCCTTGGGACGCGGGCTCACAATCGTTCTCCATACCAGCGTTGCATGAATTCCCTGTACGCCCCGGAGGCCACGCTTTCAAGCCATGCCGCGTTGTTGCGGTACCAGGCCACCGTTTCGGCCAGGCCGCGTTCGAAATCGTATTCCGGCGCGTAGCCAAGCTCGCGCGCGGCCAGGGAAAAGTCCATGGCGTAGCGGCGGTCGTGGCCGGGCCGGTCGGTGACGTAGCGGATGAGGCTTTCCGGCTTGCCCACCAGGCGCAGGATGGCGCGCACCACCTCAAGGTTGGGCCGCTCGGCCGCGCCGCCGAAGTTGTACACCGCGCCGGGGCGGCCCTTTTCCAGGGCCAGCAGCACCCCCCGGCAGTGGTCGTCCACGTGGATCCAGTCGCGCACGTTCATGCCGTCGCCGTACACGGGCAGGGGCTCGTCGCGCCCGGCCCGGCCGATCATCAGCGGGATGAGCTTTTCGGGGAACTGGTACGGCCCGTAGTTGTTGGAGCAGCGGGTGACCACCACCGGGTAGCCGTAGGTTTCGAAATAGGCGCGGGCCATCAGGTCGCCCGCCGCCTTGGAGGCGGAGTAGGGGCTGTTGGGGGCCAGCGGGGTTGTTTCGGTGAAGCGGCCTTCAGGCCCCAGCGTGCCGTACACCTCGTCGGTGGAAACGTGGACGAAGCGGGAAACCCCGGCCTCGCGCGCGGCGGTGAGCAGGGTCTGCGCGCCCAGCACGTTGGTGATCACGAAGGGCGCGGGGTCGTCTATGGAGCGATCGACGTGGGTTTCCGCCGCGAAGTTGACCACCGCGTCGATGCGGTGCTGCGTAAGGATGCGGCGCACCGCGTCCGCGTCGGCGATGTCGGCGTGCTCGAAGAAATAGCGGCTGCCGCCGTGGGTCTTTTCCACGTCGGCGAGGTTCAGCGGGTTGCCCGCGTAGGTCAGCTTGTCGAGGTTGACCACCGTGACGTCGGGGCTGCGGTCAAGGACGAGACGGACGAAGTTGGTGCCGATGAAGCCGCAACCGCCCGTGACGAGTAGGCGCATCATGTCTCCGTGAAGGTGACGGGTGTGCAGGAAGTGGTGCCCGGCGGCGCGCCGCGCCGACGCCGGGTGGGGCGGAGCGGGCGGCCTGTTCCGGTCTTGCTTGGTACTGCGGCCGGGCGCAATGCGCGCGGGCCGGGAACGGATGGCGGATGGTACAGGCAGCGGCGGGGCTAGGTCAACATGGTGCGGCGGGGTTGGTGCGCCGAGCGCATCGTCCAGAAATAACTTGCAATTCATTACCGTCGTGGGTAGCCTGCAAAATGGCGCTTCCCGGTGTCGCGCCGCTTCGTCTGTGTCGCACCGCTTCGCCCGGGCCGCCGCACCGGCGCTCATCCTGACCGGCCGCGCCCGGCGCGCGGCCCGCACGGTTTTCGCATCATCATGAAGAAAGGCATCCTTCTCGCCGCATTCGGCTCCGGCACCCCGCAGGGGCAGTCCACCCTTCGTCTGTTCGACGAACGGGTGCGCGCGCTGTTTCCCGGCGTGCCGGTGCGCTGGGCGTTCACCTCGGTGGTCATGCGCCACCGGCTGGCGGTCGCCCGCAAGAAGACCGATTCCGTCCAGAAGGCCCTGCGCAAGATGTGGTTCGAAAAGTACACCCATGTCGCCGTGCAGTCGCTGCACTCCATTCCCGGCGCGGAATATGCCGACCTGCTGGCCGACGTGGAGGCCATGCGCGGGCCCTGCGCCGGAGAGGACGGCAGCGGCCAGGGCGGGTTCGAGCGGGCCACCGTGGGCGCGCCCCTGCTCGACTCCGACGAGGACATCCGCCGCGCCTCGGCCGCGCTGCTGGCCCATCTGCCGCCGGAGCGCGCCCCCGGCGACGCCTGCGTGTTCATGGGGCACGGCACGTGGCACGAGGGCGAATCGCGCTACGAGGCGCTTTCCGCCCAGGTGCGCGAGCGCGATCCGCTGGTGCACATCGGCACCATGGACGGGGCCTGCACCATCGACGACATCCTGCCCCGCCTGGAAGCGGCCGGAGTGCGCCGGGCGTGGCTGCTGCCGCTGCTTTCCGTGGTGGGGCGGCATGCCGTGCGCGACATGGCCGGGGACGAACCCGACTCGTGGCGGTCGCGCATCGTGGCGGCGGGCATGGAGTGTCTGCCCGTGCTGCGCGGCACCGCCGAATACGGCGGCTTCGTGGACATCTGGCTGGACCATCTGGGCGTGGCCTTCCGCGCTCTGGATGCGGACGCGGGGCAGGACCGGGATTGATTTCGCGGCGGGGGCGGCCGTTTCCGCTCTTTCCACCCGGCAACCGTCGTGCGCCTCGGCCGCGCCATCTTTTTTCTTTCCCGTCGCCGTTTCGCGCGCAGCCCGGCGCGTCCCGCCCGCCATGTCCCTCCGTCAGGGTGCATCATCCTGCCCGCGCTGGCGTTCGGGGCCGAAATCGGCTACAACGCCACGGAACGACACCATTTTGCAGAACACCGGAGTATTCATGATGTTCCGTTGTACCGGCCCCCACGCAGGCGGCCTCGGGGCGGCTCCGTCCCCCCGTCATATACGTTCCCTGCATGCGATTCCGGCGTTCTCGCCGCGCGTGCGTGCGTCGTCCTGGCGGGTGCTGTGCGGCCTGGTCGCCATGGTCCTGGTGCTGTGCCACGCCGCCACGGGCCATGCCCGTCGGGCCGAGGCCGTGTGGGGCGAGGGGCAGGTCTCCAAGACCCGCGCCCAGGCCCAGGGCGAGGCCTTCACCAATGCCGTCACCGACGAGGCCCTGGACATCCTGCGCGCGCCCCTTTCCGAGGCGCGCCGCGCGGCGTTGCGCGAATACCTCGCCACCATCACCGGCGAGGTGGTGCGCGGCTACAGCGAGGCGGGCATGACCCAGGTGCAGGGCGGCACGCGCCTTGCCGTGGACGTGGACGTGAACCGCGACATGCTGAAGGAGCGGCTGCGCCAAGTGGGCGCGTACTACACCGCCGAAGAACCGGTGGCCATGGTGTTGCAGCTTTCGGGCGCAACGCCCGAGGTGGCCGAGCGGGTGACCAGGCTGCAACTGCTGTACGGGGTGGAGCAGCGCGCCGGGGCTTCGGTCCGCCTGGCCCTGCGCCCCCAGAACAAGGCGTGGTACGGCACCCTGGATTCGCCGGAGGGTTCCACCTCGGCCGATGGGGCCAGCGTGGACGACGTCTGGCGCACCTTGTGGGCGTGGTATTTCTCGCACCGCCAGGTGGCCGGGGCCGCTTCCGGCCAGCAGGCCGTGCTGCGGGTTTCCGGCTGGCTCACCGCCGACAGCGTGGAAGCCTTCGACCGGGCCTTGCACGACTGGGACCGCGCCCTGCAAAGCGCGCAGTTGCAGGAAGTGACCATGCGCCCCGGCGGGCTGGTGGCCACCTGGAAGCTGGTGTTGGTGAACCGGGTGGAACTGGACCGGCGGCTGGACGAATACCTTGCGCCGCGCAAGCTTACGCGCGAGGTCTCCCAGTAACGGGGGCCAAATTGTCCTTTCGTCCGTTGGCTTCGTCAAACTTCACCTGCCATGTCGGTCGAATACGATAAGAGTATACTCCCTCATGACAGGTTCGTTTTCCTTGCCAACGAACGAAAATCCAAATTTGGCCAGGCTCGCCAGCCAGTTCAGGCGGGAGTCGAAAACAGGGCGGCTTCACGGCTGGGTGTATTCTGGGGGCGGAAACGAAGAAACCCGGCGGGAACATGCCGCGCCGGGTTCCGGAAAAATGCCTGTCGGGCGCGTGGCCCGGTTATGCCTGCTTGTCGTCCTTTTCGATCTTTTCGTTCTTCTTGCCCGGAGTGATGTCGATTTCATCGGGCTCGCTGGTGGCCCGCTTGAAGTTACGGATGGCACGCCCGAGCCCGCCGCCGATTTCGGGGAGCTTGTTGGCCCCGAACACCAGCAGGACCAGAACGAGGACGACCAACAATTCCTGAATGCCGATACCGAACATATGCATGCCTCCGTTAGTGGTGTCATGCATATACACATCGGGTACCCCCCGGTCAAGGCGCGCAACACGGGGATATGGCTTGTGTTCCAAGGTGGTTGCGCACACTTCAATGAATGGAGCGATACATGCGACGCATCGTTGTCATAGGTTCCGGTGTTGGGGCGGGCAAGCTTGCCGCGCGCGTCAAACGGCTGCTGCCGGGGTGCGAGGTGAACATGATCATGCCCGAGGCGGGCGGCGAGGCCAGCGGGCCGTTTTCCGCCAGCGCGGCAGGGCGGCGCGCCTCGCGCGTGCTGCTGGCCGCGCGTGAGGTTGGCGTGCTGGACGCCGCCGAACTTTCCATCGACCTCGACGGGCAGACCGTCATCACCGGGTCTTCCCGTGGCCGGTTGTCCGTGCGTTACGACCAGCTGGCCATGGAGATCGACGCGGCCCCGCGCATTCCCCGCGCCCTGCGCGGGGCGCCCAACGTCTTTGCCTGGCCGGGCGGGGATGCCGCCGCCCTTGACGCGCTGCTGGCCGAACGCGTGGCCGCAGGGGCCTGCCGCGCCGTGGTGGTGGGGCAGGGGGCCGAGGCGCTGGAGGCGCTGCGCCTGGCGCGCGCCGCCGGAGCCGCCCCGGTGTGGGTGCGCACCCGTGGCGCGGGCAGCGATTCCGCCAATTCCGTGGACGCCGACATGTGGCGGCACGCCGCGCGCGCAGCCCGCAGGAACGGCGTGGACGTGGTGAACTGGACGGGCGTGGCCCTCGAGCGCATGGGCGCGTTGCCCGGCGAGGGCGGCGGCTTCGCCGCGCTGGTGGCCGTTGGTCCAGACGGTTCCGACCTGCGCGTGGAAGGCGACCTGTTCATCTGGACCAGCCCCATGGTGGTGCAGAACCCGGCCCTGGCCCTGGACGGCATCAGCCTGGACGATACCGGCCGCATCGACGTGGACGGCTGCCTGCGCACCGGCGCTCCCGGCGTGTACGTGTTCGGCACCGGGGTGAGCGCGCAGCGCATGGCCCCGGATGGCGGCGTGGAGCAGGCCGCTCCCGCGCCTTCCGAGGTTCCGGGCATGATCCGCGCCTTGGCCGACCATCTGGCATCCATCGACGCCAGCGGCGGCGCGGTCCCCCCGGCCAGCGGCGTCGCGGCCTGCCCCGCGCGCGATCTGGCGGCGGAACTGGCCGGTTCGGACGATCCCGAACTGGCGGACCTGGCCAGTGACATCGACGCCTGCCCCTGCCGCCTGCCCGCTCTGGGCGTGGTGCACGGCGAAGGGCCGGGCGTGTCCGTGGCCGCCGTGGGCCTTGGGTCCGCCGTTTGCGCCCGGGCGGAACTGGAAGCCGAATTTTCCGTGTACGCCACCCCTGCCGGGGAAGCCGGGCAGGGTGATGACGAAACCGGTGCGTGGCGTGGCCTGCCCGCCGGGCACGCCGTGAAGCTGCTGGCCGCCAAATCCGGCGGCCTGCTGCTGGGCGCGCAGGTGGTCGGCCGCGACCCCGAACTGTGCGCCGCCGTTGTTTCCGCGGCCTCGCTGGCGCTGCGCGCGGGCATGCGCGCGGCCGACCTGGCCCAGGCCGACCTGCCCGGCGCTGCCGGGGAACTGCTGCGCCGCGCGTCGGCCATCCTGTCCAACAAGCTTGCGGGCCGCTACTTCGGCATCACCCCGGACGAATTCATCGCCTCGCGCGAGGCAGGGGCGGAGTTCTTCACCCTGGACCTGCGCAGCACGCCCGATTGGCGCGCGGGCCACGTGCCCGACGCCTACAACATCCCCCACACCCAGTTGCGCAAGCGGTTGCAGGATGAGGTGCCGCGCTTCACCCCCATCGTGCTGGTGGCGGCCACGTCCGACGCGGCGTGGAGCGTGGCCTGCATGCTGGGCGGCCTGGGGGCCACCGACCTTTACGTGCTCGACGGCGGCATGGCCTTCTGGCCCCACGCGCTGGAGACGGCATGATCCGCGACAGCCCCGGCGGCGGGATGAAGGCCCCGGGTGGGGGCGGCCGCGTCATGCGGCTGCCCGGCATCCATTGCCGCTTCCACGAGGCGGGGCACTGCGCCGTGGACGAGGCCATGAACCCCGGCCTGAACGAGGACTGGCGCTGCGGCGAGGAACAGCGCATCGTCCGCGCCTATGACCACTTCCTCGAACAGGCGGAGACCTTCGACCTGTCTTCGGAGCAGGCCACGGCGCTGTGGGAGCGCCGCCTGGCCACCATGCCGCCGCCAGGGGGGCTGTGCCCGGACTACACGCCGCCGCCGTCCTGCCCGTCCTGCCCGTCCTGCCGGTCCTGCACGGACGGCGAGTGCGGGGGCGAGGCGGACTGGCTGGACTGCACCCACTTCCGCGAGGGGGTCTGCGTGCTGTTGCTGCCCCGCTGCGGCGGCGTCTGCGAACGGTTTCAGGGGGCGTGAGCGGCGCGCCGCGCCGCTCACGCCCCCTGTGGTTTCAATGACTTCAAGCTCATACCGATGGTGACCATGCACAACGCATCCGAACATCCCGTGCTCTACATTCCGCTGCTGCATCGCGAACTGTCCCCCCCGTGCCTGCCCGATGGGGTGGAATTCCTGTCGCCGGGCCTGCCCGCCGCGCCGTCGGTAACCGGTACCGCGCCACGGAGCGACTCGGACGCTGACGCCATCCCGGCGTGGCGTTCGCCCCTGCTGCCCCTGTCCGAGCCGGAAGCGCGGGCCTGCCTGGCGGAGTTGCTGGACTTCGGCCTGAACGTAGGCTCCGGCCCGCACGGCGACCTGGCCGCCATGGTGGCCGCGCTGGAAAGCGCGCACGACGAGGCCCCGTTTTCGCTGGGCCGCTCCGAACTGGCCGCGCTGGAAGGCTTCGCCTCCGACGGCGCGGTGGCCGGAGCGGCATCCGAAGACCCGGCGGAGGTCCTGCGCCGCCAGCGCATTGCCGCGCAGAAGACGCTGATTCTCGCCTGGCACCTGGAAGAGCGGGTGCGCGAACTGGACGCCCTGAAGGAGAAGTTTTCGCGCAGCCGCGAAAGCCTGGCCGACATCCTGGGCGTGGAGACGGACGAGGAACTGCGCGAACTGCCCGCCCTCGATCCGTATTCCGCCATGCTGCCCGGCAGCGGCGCGGACATCATCGGCCCGTCGTGGCGGGTCATCGTCGAGAACATGGGGGCCTTTTTGCCCGATGGCGCGGTGCTGTTCACCTGTGATGCCGAGATTTCCGCCACTTTGCGCGACGGCGGCGCGGCCTTCGCGCCCGTATCCGCCGAGCAGGCCGCCAGCCTGTGCCCTGCATGGGGCGACAAGGTGGCCAGGCTGGTGGTGCACGCCCGTCTGCCCCTGTGGCAGGTGGCGGGCCGTCCCGGCCCCGACGCCGCGCGCCCGTGGCTGGATCGCGTGTTCGACGTTGTCTGTTGCGGCAAGTGTATGAAAGGATAGGTTTTTTGTAAGCCTCCGGCGGGCAGGGGGCGAGACCCCCTGCACCCCCGTTTGCTATTGCCAGTGTCATATCTGCTTGCAGCGGCGCTACATATCCTCCAGCCCCGGAATCCGTTGTGCTGGAGGAAGATATTTCGCGAGGTTTTCGTGTATCCAACGGTTCATCGCATCCAGCAGCTGTTTCCCAGGGGCCTCAAGGGCATCATCTTCGATTGCGACGGCGTGCTGTTCGATTCGCGCTCGTCCAACATCCAGTACTACAACCTCATCCTCGGCGCGTTGGGCCAGCCGCCCATGTCGCGACAGGACGAGGACTACACCCACATGGCCTCGGTGGGGCAGTCGCTGGCGCGCATCGTGCCGCCCGCGCTCATGCCCAGGCTGCCGGAGGCGCGCAAGCGCATCGTCTACCGTCGCGACATCCTGCCGCTGCTGGAGCCGGAGCCGGGCCTGATGGAGCTTTTGCGCTGGCTGCGGGACGCCGGTTTTCGCCGGGGCATCTGCACCAACCGCACCACCACCATGGAATACGTGCTCGACCACTTCGGCATGACCGAGTTGTTCTTCCCGGTCATGACGGCGTCACGCGTGCGGGCCAAACCCCACCCGGAAGGCATCTGCGCCACCCTGGACGCCTGGGGCCTTGCCCGCGACGAGGTGGCCTTCATGGGCGACACCATCGCCGACGAGGAAACCGCCCGCATGGCGGGGGTGTGCTTCTGGGCGTACCGCAGCCCGGCGCTGGCCGCGCGGTTGCATCTGGACGACTTCTGGTCGTTGCGCCGCGTGCTGGCCGAATATGCCCGGCTGCAGTGCGGGCAGGAGCGCGGGCACATGCCGGGGCAGGGCAATGGGCGGGGTGCCGGGCACGGGCGCGTCGCACCGCGGGCCGCCCGCTAGCAGGGCGTCCGCCTTGGGCCGTCCGCTGCGGCCATTTGGCGCGCCTACCGCGTGCCCGTGCAGGAGTAACCACTTTTTGCTTGATTCTTGTCGCGGGTAAGTGGAAGTATCGGTGTTACGGTCGCCCCCCAATTCCGGGGCGCGCTTAACCGGAGGGTTCATGTTCGTTTTCTCGAATCTCGTTTTCGGCGTGGCGCGCGTGCTCGATGCCCTGCTGAACCTGTATTTCTGGATCGTCATCGTTTCGGCGGTTCTCTCGTGGGTCAACCCCGATCCCTACAATCCCATCGTGCGCATTCTGCGCAACCTGACGGAACCTGTGTTCTACCGGGTCCGCAAGTGGATTCCGTTCACCTACGTGGGGGGGCTCGACCTGTCCCCGGTGGTGGTGTTGCTGGCCATCCAGTTCATCAACGCCGTGCTCATCCAGTCGCTGTACCAGTTCGCCATGACGGTGCGATAGGGGCGTCACATGTCCGTGAGCCGCATAGATCTGCTGAACCACAGCTTTTCCAAGTCCCTGCGGGGCTACGCCACCGAAGAAGTGGACAGGTTGATGCAGGAGGCTGCGGATACCATTGGCCGATTGAGCGAGGAAAAGGCTGCGCTGGCCGGGCAGGTGGCCCAGCTCGAGGCGCGCCTGGCAGAATTCAGGGAGCGGGAATCAACGTTGCGCGATACGTTGATGACCACCCAAAGGGTTACCGCCGACCTCAAGGCAAGTGCCCAAAGGGAGGCGCAGCTGATCATCGACGCTGCCCATTCCAAGGCGGAGAACCTCATCAATCAGGGGCAGCTCCGCCTTGCGCGCATTCAGGAGGACATTGCCGAAGCCCGCAAGGTGAAGGCGCAGTTCGAGATGAAGGTGCGTGCCGTGGTGGAGCAGCACCTGCGCATGCTGGACATGAGCCGCGAGGACGACGAGGCGCTGGAGGCCGCGGCCGCGCGCATCGCCGGGCGGCAGAAGGGTGGACCGGCCTGATTCCGGCCGCCCCGAATGGGCGGCCCCCGTCGGTGAGGGGCAATGGGCGGTGCTGGTGCGGGCGGTGCCCGGAGCGCGCAAGAGCGCGTGCGAAGGCACCGCAGACGGACGGCTGAAGGTGCGCCTGGCCGCGCCCGCCGTTGACAACAAGGCCAACAAGGCGCTCGAGGATTTCGTGGCTTCCGCGCTGGGCATGCGCCGCAACCGCGTGCGCATCGTATCCGGCCACACGAGCCGGTTGAAGAAATTGATCGTCGAATCGGATGTGGAGCCCAGCTGGGGCCTGCTTGGCACATGTGGGAAATAGCAACCCTCAACGCCAGAGGAGAAAGTTCCATGGAACCGAAAGACAACGCGCTCATCGAAAAGTACGCCGCCACGGATCCCGAACTGAAGGCGCTATGGGACGAGCATATTCTGTTCGAGAAGCAGTTGGAGAAGATTGAAGCCAAGTCGTTCCTGACCCCCGCCGAAGAAAAGCAGGCCAAGGAACTGAAGAAACAGAAACTCGACGGAAAGACCCGGCTCCACGCCATACTGGACCGGTACCGCTCCCTGGAGGGCTAGATGGAACTGAACGGGGCCCGGATTCTGCTGGAGTGCCTGAAACGGGAAGGTGTCGACGTGTTGTTCGGCTATCCCGGCGGGGCCGTCATAGACATTTATGACGAGCTGCCGCGGCACGACATCCGGCATGTATTGGTCCGGCACGAACAGGCGGCGGTGCACGCCGCCGACGGTCTGGCCCGCGCGTCGGGCAAGGTGGGCGTCTGTCTGGTCACTTCGGGGCCCGGCGCCACCAACACCGTCACAGGCATCGCCACGGCCTACGCCGACTCCATTCCCATGGTCGTGCTGACGGGGCAGGTACCCACCCCCCTCATCGGCAACGACGCCTTCCAGGAAGTGGACATCGTCGGCATCACCCGCCCGTGCACCAAGCACAACTATCTGGTGAAGGACGTGCGCGACCTGGCCCGCGTGCTCCGGCAGGCCTTTTATCTGGCCCGCTCCGGCAGGCCGGGTCCCGTTCTTGTCGACTTGCCGAAAGACGTCATGCAGGCCAAGACCGAATTCGTCTGGCCCGAGGACGTCAAGCTGCGCAGCTACAACCCCACCTACCGGCCCAACCTGAACCAGCTGCGCCGCGCGGTGGAAGCCCTGCTGGAGGCCAAGCGCCCGCTGTTCTTCGCGGGGGGCGGCGTGGTCATGTCCGACGCCAGCGAGGAGCTTGGCTGGCTGGCCCGCACCTTGAGCATTCCCGTTACCTCGACCCTGATGGGCCTTGGCGCCTTTCCGGGCGACGACCCGCTGTGGCTGGGCATGATCGGCATGCACGGCACTTACGCGGGCAACAAGGCGGTGAACAACGCCGACTGCATCGTGGCCGTGGGCGCACGCTTCGACGACCGGGTGACCGGCCGCCTTTCCGCCTTTGCCTCGGGCGCGCGCATCATCCACATCGACATCGACCCCACGTCCATCCGCAAGAACGTGCGGGTGGACATTCCCGTGGTGGGCGACTGCCGCAAGGCGCTGGCGGGCATCCGCGAGATAGCCACCACCCGCCTGGCCGAAAAGGACTGGGCCACGGCGCACGAGCCGTGGCTGGCCCAGGTTTCCGCCTGGCGCACCGAACAGCCTCTGACCTACGTGAAGAACGGCTCCATCAAGCCGCAGCAGGTGGTGGAAACCATCTTCTCCATCACCAAGGGTGACGCCATCGTCACCACCGAGGTGGGCCAGAACCAGATGTGGACGGCCCAGTTCTTCACCTTCCGCAAGCCGCGCACGCTGCTTACCTCGGGCGGGCTCGGCACCATGGGCTACGGCTTTCCGGCCGCCATCGGGGCGCAGTTCGCCTTTCCGGACAAGCTGGTCATCGACATGGCGGGCGACGGCTCCATCCAGATGAACATCCAGGAGCTGGCCACCGCCGTCTGCAACAAGCTGCCCATCAAGATCGTGATCCTGAACAACGGCTACCTCGGCATGGTGCGCCAGTGGCAGGAACTGTTCTACCAGCGCAACTACTGCTCCACCTGCATGGAGGCGCAGCCCGACTTCGTGAAGCTGGCCGAGGCCTACGGGGCCGAAGGCTACCGCATCACCGACCCCGGCGAGCTTGAATCGACGCTGCGCACGGCCTTCGCCTCGCCCAACACCGCCGTCATCGACGTGCGCGTGGAGCGCGAGGAGAACGTGTACCCCATGGTGCCCGCAGGCGCGGCCCTTGACGAAATGCTGCTGGTGTAGGGAGGGCAGCCCATGCGACATGTGCTTTCCGTTCTCGTGGAGAACGAACCGGGCGTGCTGTCCCGGGTGGCGGGGCTGTTCAGCGGACGCGGCTTCAACATCGAATCGCTGAACGTGGCCCCCACGCTGGAAGAGGGCGTTTCGCTCATGACCATCACCACCAGCGGCGAAGAACAGATCATCGAGCAGATCGTCAAGCAGCTGCGCAAGCTCGTGACGGTCATCAAGGTGGTGGACTTCATCGACGTTTCCGCCGTGGAGCGCGAGATGATGATGGTCAAGGTGCAGGCCGACGACGCCCGCCGGGCGGAGGTGCTGCGCATTGCCGACATCTTCCGCTGCAAGGTGGTGGACGTGAGCCTGAACGACCTGACCCTGGAAGCCACCGGCGACCACGGCAAGGTCCAGGCCATTTTGAGCCTGCTGGCCCGTTTCGGCATCAAGGAAATCGCCCGCACCGGCACCGTGGCCATGCGGCGGTCCATGCAGCCCGAATCGGCGTAGCGCTTGCCGGTGCCGGGTGACGGCGCCAATGCGCCGGAACCAGCCGCAATCTTCACGCGCGGCGGCGGGCGGTACACCGCCTTCCGCCGCGCGCCTTGCAAGGCAGGGGAAACGCGGCGCTGATTGAATAAATATTCAACCCGGCGCGCCACAGCCCTCCCTGGGGGGTAGCGTTCCGCCGCCGAATCCGGTATCGCAATCCATTGCGGCAGCGCTTTCGCTGTCTACGGTGGCAAACCCGCAGGGTCTCCGGGGGGTCTTCCGGGGCCGGGCGGGGTCTTCATACACCGCAACCGTCATTCGAGGACGCCGCACCCGTGTGCGGCAGGGAGTAGATGATGAAGGTCTATTATGAACAGGATGCGACACTGGAGGTCCTGAAGGACAAGACCGTGGCCATCATCGGCTACGGCAGCCAGGGCCACGCGCACGCTCAGAACCTGCGCGACTCCGGGATCAACGTCGTCGTCGGGCAGCGTCCCGGCGGGGCCAACTACGAACTCGCCAAGGAACACGGCTTCGCGCCGCTACCCGTGGCCGAGGCCGCAGCCAAGGCCGACCTCATCATGATCCTACTCCCCGACCAGGTACAGGCCGCGGTCTACGAAGCGGAAATCAAGCCGAACCTGAAGCCGGGCGACGCGCTGCTGTTCGCCCACGGGTTCAACATCCACTTCGGCCAGATCGAGCCCCCGAAAGACGTCGACGTGTTCATGATCGCCCCCAAGGGGCCGGGCCATCTCGTTCGCCGCACCTACACCGAGGGGGGCGGCGTCCCCTGCCTCGTCGCCATCCACCAAGATGCGACCGGCAAGGCCATGGAGAAGGCTCTGGCGTATGCCAAGGGCGTTGGCGGTGCGCGTTCCGGCGTCATCGAAACTACCTTCAAGGAAGAAACCGAGACCGACCTGTTCGGTGAACAGGCGGTGCTGTGCGGCGGTCTTTCGTCGCTCATCAAGGCCGGTTTCGAAACCCTGGTCGAAGCGGGCTACCAGCCCGAAATCGCCTACTTCGAGTGCCTGCATGAAGTGAAGCTCATCGTCGACCTCATCTACGAGGGCGGCCTTGCCAAGATGCGCTACTCCATCAGCGACACCGCGGAATACGGCGACTACGTCACCGGCCGTCGCGTCGTGACCGAGGAAACGAAGAAGGAAATGAAGAAGGTGCTCCAGGAAATCCAGGAAGGCACCTTCGCCCGCAACTTCATCCTCGAGGCCAAGGCCGGGTACCCCGGCTTCAAGGCCACCCGCCGCATCGAGGCCGACCACCAGATCGAGAAGGTGGGCGCCAAGCTGCGCGGCATGATGCCCTGGCTGCACAAGAAGTAGCCGTCAGCCTCATTCGCATTCCATGATCGACGAAGGGCCGCTCCGCAAGGGGCGGCCCTTTTGCTGCGTGACGGGAGAAACATGAAAAAACGTGAGCGGGCGTTGCCCCGGCGTGCTCAAGGTAGTATTCTATCGGTAACGTCGTTTCTCCCCGGGCGGTCGCGCCCGCCGGGCCTCGGCGATACCCGAAACCACAGGAGAGACACCATGAGCACCATATTCACCGTCGCCGTCATCGTGGGCAGCCTGCGCAAGGATTCCCTGAACCGCAAGATGGCCAGGGCCCTGACCGAACTGGCCCCGCCCGCGCTGCGTTTCGAATTCGTCGAGGTGGGCGGCCTGCCGCTGTACAATCAGGATCTGGACGACGAAGGAACCCCGCCCGCCGCGTGGTCGGATTTTCGCAAGGCCATCAAGGGCGTGGACGCCGTGCTGTTCCTGACGCCGGAATACAACCGCTCCATGCCCGCCACCATCAAGAACGCCCTGGACGTGGGGTCGCGCCCCTACGGCAGCAGCGTGTGGAACGGCAAGCCCGCCGCCATCGTCAGCGTGTCGCCGGGGGCCATCGGCGGCTTCGGGGCCAACCATCATCTGCGCCAGTCGCTGGTGTTCCTGAACATGCCCCCGTTGCAGCAGCCGGAAGCGTACATCGGCGGCGCGGACAAGCTGTTTGGCCCCGATGGCGCGCTGACCGACGCCTCCACGCGCGAGTTCGGCGGCAAGTTCATGAACGCCTTCGCGGGATGGATCGCCACCAACGTCAAGCGCTAGGCGGATGAATGGTCGTTTACCCGTTGGGGGCCGGTCCGCCGGGCGTTGATGTTTGAGCCCGTGCCGCCTTGGCGCTACGGGGTGATTTGAAGACATGACGGCCCGCGCCCATTTTTCCGGGGCGCGGGCCGTCATGCGTTGCATTTGGCGAAGGACAAGGCATCCGCTGGCGGGCGTCACGGACGATGCGCGCTCAAGCCCCCTCGGACACCAGCCGGGCGTACAGGTCTTCGTGTTCCGGGTATTTCAGCCCCGAGCCGGTTACGATGACGCTGGGGCGCAACTGGTCGGAACGGGCGTCGGTGATGGGCACGATCTCCCAGCGCCCGTCTTCGCGGCCGACGACCAGTTCCTGCTGCTGCCGGTGGGCAAGCTTGATGGCGAGGATGACGGTTTCCTTGAAGGTCATGATGGCTCCGATGGCGCTCCCGCGTGAATGATGCGCGAGAATGCCCGCGACCCCGTGGTGCGTCAAGCTCGATGGCGGGCGGGTTCCGCGCGCGTCCGACTGTCCGCGTCTTGGGCTCACATGGGGCGGCGCATGGGGCGGCGCGGCAGGGGCCGGCGCTCCGGGGGCGTCGCCGTTCGCCGGGCCATCTCCCCCTGCAGAACAAAAGGAAACGGCCCTCCGCGAGGAGGGCCGTTGAGCATTATGAGAACAGGGCGGGCTACGAACCGCAGGAACCGGCGCTGCCGCAACCGCCGCAACTGCTGCCGCCGCCGAGCGGCTTGCCGGATTCCACGGAGAAGCCCATGTAGCTGATATCAATGCGGATGGATTCCGCCATGGCAAGAAGTTCGGAGTTCACGCAGAAGGTGAAGCCGCCTTCC
This sequence comes from Nitratidesulfovibrio sp. HK-II, assembly GCF_003402415.2. NCBI lineage: Bacteria > Pseudomonadati > Thermodesulfobacteriota > Desulfovibrionia > Desulfovibrionales > Desulfovibrionaceae > Nitratidesulfovibrio > Nitratidesulfovibrio sp. HK-II. The sequence goes on along the minus strand of NZ_AP036014.1, from coordinate 2,315,583 downwards.
TCGAAGACTTTGTCGGTATCGTTAGGCTCATCCAGAGCCAGGGCCAGCCGGGGACCGCTTCAGCCGCCGGGGGCGAGGTAGACCCGGATGGGGTTCTTCTGCTTGTCCGCAAAGTAGGCATCAAGCTCTTTGCGGGCGTTTTCGGTGAGTTCGAACATGTGTCCTCCACTGTTGGATGTACGGAGAGCAACAAGTACGTACCCGTGGGGTGTTTGTCAATGTGTCGGCCACGACCCTATAGCGACAGTCTATGGCATGCGGCGGCAGGACGCGTGAGGGGTAACGTAACCCGCTGGATTCATGGATGCGTGCTGGGTTGCTGGTCTGGGGAGGACGGAGGGGCGCCCCATTGCCCCGTTGATGCCTGACGCTGCCTGACGCTGCCTGACGCTGCCTGTCGCCGCCAGGCGTCGCGCGAGGCGGGCTGGCGGAGGGATGGCGCCCGGGATGGGCGCCTGCGAATGGTGCAGGGGGGCCTTGCACAGGGCGTCAGGGCATCTTGTCAGGGAACGTCGAGGGGGGGGGAAACTGTTTCGGAGCGCGAGGCTGATGGGTGATGCTGGTCAGCAGGCTGCCGCCAGGATGCGTCGGAGTCACCAGGAAGCGTCAGGATGCCTCGCTGGAGCGCATGGCGGTAAGGGGCCGTTCGCAAATCACCTCGAACCCGGCGTTGCGCGCCCGCACGCGCACGGCACCCACCTGGTGGGCCAGCCGCTGGCTGATGCAGAAGGTGTAGCCGTCCACTTCCAGCACGTGGTCGCGTTCGTTGGGTTCGTCGGGGCCCAGCACGAGGTGCGGCCCCCGGCTGCCGCGCGGCGATATGTAGATGCGAATGGCGCTCTTGGGATTCTCGGAAAAGTATTCGTCGAGAATGCCCCGCGCGCCGTCTTCAAGGGTGATCATGTCCGTTTCCTTGCGGCCTGTGGCGACGTTGGGGCATACCCTACCGCAGAACCGGCAAAAAGGCCAACGGCATGACCGCGCCGTTACTGTGCCGGGATGGGTCGGGATTGGGCCGGGCTGCGGGGCGGTTCCGGGGGCAGGTTTGCCCGGTGCGTCGCCGGGTGCCGCCCCGGCGGTTTGCCAAGCGGACGGAAACCGGTTAGTGATGAAGATATCTACGAATTCCCACCGGATGGATACCCCCGATGGAACAGACCATTCTGCTGACCGAAGAAGAAATGCGCCGCGCGCTGGAGCGTCTGGCCTATCAGGTGCTGGAGCGCCATGGCGACTGCGCGGGCCTCGTGCTCGTGGGCATCCAGCGGCGCGGGGCGGACATCGCCGTGCGCCTCGGGCGCGTCATCGCCGAGCGCCTCGGCTGCGCGCTGCCCTCTGGCGCGCTGGACATCAACCTGTATCGCGACGACTGGACCACCCTGTCCGCCAAGCCGGCCATCGGGCCGTCGGACATTCCCGTGGACCTGGATGGCCGCGACGTGCTGCTGGTGGACGACGTGCTGTTCACCGGGCGCACCATCCGCGCCGCGCTCGAGGCCCTGCTGGACTACGGCCGCCCCCGGCGCGTGGAGCTGCTGGTGCTGGTGGACCGTGGGCATCGCGAACTGCCCATTCATGCGGACTACGTGGGCCGCGCCGTGAACACCGGCCGCAACGAGCAGGTGGACGTGCTGCTGCGCGAGCGCGATGGCCGCGACGAGGTGTTGCTGTCCATTCGTTAGGGCCGCGCAAGGGCCGTACCCTGTGCTGCGTCGTGCGGAAACGATACGAGGCGAAACCGCGTTGCGGTTTCGCCTCGTTTGCATGGCGGGTCAGAAAAATGCGTGGGCGGGGGGATGCCAGGGCAGGCCAGGGTGGCTAGTCGCCGCCCGCTTGTTTCGTGTCGTCCTGCGGCCCGGCATCGCCGGGCTTCTTGCGGCGCAGGGCGTTTTCGCGGATGCGTTGGGCCGCCCTGTAGATGCGGCGGAAGCGCTCGCGCCGGGCCGCCGTGAAATCGCCCAGCCGCCCGTGCAGCGGAAAGGCCATCCGCCGCACCAGGAACACGGCCAGCACCATTGCGATGCCGCCAAAGGCGCGCAGCAGGCGCGCGGCGTCGTTGTCTGCCGCGAAGGTCCACCACAGGTCGTGGGCGTAGGGCACGCGCGCATGCACGAACAGCCCCAGCAGCAGGGCACAGCCCACCACCAGCAGCACGGCCACCAGCCAGCGCATGGTGAACCGTTCGCGCAGCAGCGAGGTGCGGCGGAAGAAGCGCCGCCGGGTCACGCACAGCGACGCCAGCACCAACGCCAGCAATATGGCTTCCTGCCAGTCCAGCCCCTTCAGCACGCAACTGGCGATGCCCAGCACCACCAGCGCCGTCACCAGCCGCCAGGCCGAGGCCAGGCGGCGTTGCAGCCCGCGTGAAAGCAGCAGCAGGCCAACGCCCGCCACACCGCCCATGAAGTGGGCTGATTCCATGGCCCACAGCGGCACGCTGGCCGCAAGCACGGCGCGGCTGTCCGCCGCCAGGGGAATGGCGCTGGAGAACAGCAGGATCAGCCCGGCGGCGAAGGCCAGGTACGCCATCAGGGTATGCGACAGGGCGTCGGTCCAGCGGCCCGCCTCGTCCAGAATCCGTTCCGCCTCGTGGCGGCGCAGGTGCAGTTCGTGCCCGCCCAGCAGCACCGCGGCGAACAGCAGCGGCAGCAGGTAGTAGATGAACCGGAAGCAGATCAGCGCGGCGATGACCGTCTGCGGCGAATGGGTGTGCGACAGGCTGAGGATGACCAGCTCGAACACGCCCGCGCCGCCAGGCACGTGGCTGAGCACCACGGCCACCACGGCCATCAGGTACACGGAAAGGAACTGGATGAAGTCGAGCCCGAGGTCGGCGGGCATGAGCACGTACAGGCAGCCCGCCGCCACCACCAGGTCCAACCCGGCCACCAGGGTCTGCATGATGGCAAGCCGGAACGGCGGCAGCGCGAATTCCTTGCCCATCACGCGGATGGGGTGCTTCGCCACCAGGGTCAGGATGTGGTAGCCGACGGTCAGCGCCAGCAGCACCACACCCAGCAGGCGCACGTCGCGCAGGGGAATGTCCAGCGAAGGCGGCACCGGCAGCGGCTGGATGATGAACACCGCCCCGGCCACGCCCAGCGCGCCCACCCAGAAGGTGATGGCCAGCATGACCACCAGGCGCACCACGTCGACCACCGAAAAGCCCCACGCCGAATAGAACCGGTAGCGCACCGAACTGCCGCCCAGCAGCGCCCCGAAGTTGTAGCTGGTCACGCAGCCCACGAACGAGACGAGGGCGGTGCGGGCCATGGACAGCGGCTTGTTGATGGCGCGCAGGGCCAGCGCGTCGTACCCCACCAGCACCAGATAGTTGAACACCATCAGCACAAGGGACGCCACAAGGCTGCTCACGGGCATCTGGCGCATGCTCTCGCGGATTTCGTCGATGTGGTACTTGCTGACTTCGTTGTACAGCAGCCACACGGCCCCGCAGAAGATGGCGAAGACTGCCACCGAGCCCAGGGAGCGCAGGTGCTTCTTCCAGGGGGCGGGGCGTTTGGCGGTGACGGGTTCGACGTCTGTGTGCTTCATGCGAAGATGTGTCGCCGTGATGAAAGTGTTGTCGTGCGCCGCGTTGCCACACCTGTTGTCGCGGCGGAACGCAGCCTACACCGGAGGTCCGGTTACGGCAAGGCGCGGGAACATGAATTCTCCCGCGCGGCACGCCGTAGTCACGGGGTGCGTTGAAATGCGGCACGGCGGCGCGGGTTGGCGCGCACCACCGCCATGCGTCGCCAGCGGCGAGGCGGCGTGCGGCACGCTGCGCCCGCGCTGCCGCATGCCCGTGATCGCGGGTGGCCGCGCAGTTCCCACCGTGCAACGTGGCGCGCGCGGGGCGCGATGGTTCCGCCGCCGTTACCCGCCCCATGTGGAGTGGCGATTTCGGATCCGTCGTATGTCCCATATGTTTCACACAGCGGTGGAACAATGGCGGGCATGCGCATGTCCAAACGATGCATGAATATTTTTTCCTGTCGCATGGCTATGTTGAGACAATGCGGCTGTTTCGCAACATTCCTGTCGCTTGAACACGTTTCATCCGTGCAGTAGAAAAGCCTTCCGCCGCGCCACCATTGGCGGCGGAAGACGCCCGTGCAGTGCCGGGCGTCCGTTTTGCGCGTCCTCCGGCCTGCCGTGAATGGCGGGCCGCCGCACCGGCAAGGGGTTGCCCGGCGCGGCGGGGATGCATCATCTGGCATGCCCGCATCGTTCCCGCGCAGACGGGCACGGCGCAGGGCGGGGGCCTTTCAAAGGCGCATCGACCTTGCGGTCCGGGCGGACGCGCGCTGCGCGTCGGTCGGTCGTCGCATGGTCCGAAGGAAGGGTATGGACGCAGATCGTCTCGGGCAGGACATGTACCGTTGGATGGCGGACCTTTTTCCCATCTGTAGAAGCCTTACCGGCGACGGGGTGCGCGAGACCCTGCGCTATCTCGGCGGCCTGATGCCGGGGCTGCGCCTGCACGAGGTGCCCACCGGCACCCGCTGCTTCGACTGGACCGTTCCCGACGAATGGAACGTGCGTGACGCCTACGTGGCCGACATGCAGGGCAACCGGCTGATCGACTTCAAGGCCAGCAACCTGCACCTGGTGGGCTATTCCGAACCGGTGGACGCCGTGGTGACGCGAGAGGAACTGGACGCCCGGCTCTACTCGCTGCCCGACCAGCCCGACGCCATTCCCTACGTCACCTCGTATTACAAGCGCACCTGGGGCTTCTGCATCGCCCATGAAAGGCGCGATTCCCTGGGCCCCGGCCCGTTCCGGGTGAAAGTGGATTCCACCCTGGCCCCCGGCCACATGACCTGCGCGGACCTGTTCCTGCCCGGCCGCTCGGAGAAGACGGTGGTGCTTTCCACCTACGTGTGCCATCCCTCCATGGCCAACAACGAGCTTTCCGGCCCGGTGCTGCAGACGGCCATGGCCCGCCACCTGATGCAGCGCGACCGCGAGCTGTCGTACCTGCTGGTGTTCGTGCCGGAAACCATCGGCACCATCTGGTATCTCAGCCAGCACCTGGCCGAGATGCAGCGCAACGTGGTGGCCGGGTACGTGCTGAGCTGCGTGGGCGACGACCGGGGCTGGTCGTACCTGCCCTCGCGCCAGGGCAACACCCTGACGGACCGCGTTTCGCGCCACGTGCTGGGCGCGTACCACCCGGACTACACGCGCTACACCTTTCTCGATCGGGCCAGCGACGAACGCCAGTACAACAGCCCCGGCGTGGACCTGCCGGTGATTCCCTTCGCCCGCAGCCTGTACCGCCACTACCCCGAGTACCACACCTCGCTGGACGACCTTTCCGTGGTTTCTCCGGCGGGGCTGGCCAATTCGTTCACCACGCTGGCGCGGTGCCTGGAGATCATCGAGAACAACCGCACCTGGCGCGCCACCTGCCTGTGCGAGCCGCAACTAGGCAAGCGTGGGCTGTACCCCACCACGTCGGTGAAGAACGGTTACGGCAACAAGGTGAACATCATCATCGACTTTCTGGCCTATGCCGACGGCACGCTGGATCTGGTGGATATTGCCGGCCGCATCGGCGTGCCCGCCGACGAGTGCATCCCCGTGGTGCGCGAACTGGCGGCGGCGGGCGTGCTGGCCCCGGTCGTGTAAGGTGGCATGATGGTGCGCAGGGCGGCGTAGGGTTGTGCAGGACGGGGTAGGGAGGCGGAAGGAAAGCAGTTGCCAGCGCCTTCCGACCTGGGCCGGTGACGGACGCAGGGATGACTTCACGCCAGACTTGCCCGTCTCTGCCATGGATTGCCATGAACAAGGCCCCCGGTGTCATGCCGGGGGCCTTGCTGCGTGATATGGGTGGGGTCGCTTGCGTTTAGTCCAGATCCTCGTCTTCCATGTCCTCGCCGAAGCCGTGGTAGTCGGCCAGGCGGCGCGCCTTTTTCAGGGCTTCCGCGCATTCCTTGGCGATGGCCTGAATGCCCTTGGCGGTAACGGCATCGGGCTTGGGGGCTTCGGCCTGTTGTGCGCCGTCGTCGTGACCCGCGCCGTCCCCCTGACCTGCGCCAGCACTGCCCATGGCGTTGGCGCGCATGGCGTCGGTGAAAATCCATACGCGGTTGGTGAGGTAGCGGCTGTCACCCGCCGTCCACGCGGCGCTGCCGCTCTTGCATGTGGCGGGAATGACCCCGCGCGTGCCCGGCCTGTCCGCGAAGCACTGGACGTACAGGCTGTAGTCCGCCTCCCGCCGCACCTCCACGAAGGCGCACAGGGCGTGCTCATCCTCTTTGTCCATGCCCTTGGAGGTGGTGGGAATGGCCCCTTCTTCGAGAAGGTCGTGCGGTGCAAGGTGGAAGACGTTCATGCTGGCTCCGGCTGGTATTTCTGGTGGAGAAGGGCGTAAGTGTCCTCGTTCCCACTGGCTGGCATCATAACGAAAGAAGGGGCCGGACTGTGTCCAACCCCTTGAAATATGGCGGAGAGGGTGGGATTCGAACCCACGTACCGGCTACTAACCGATAACTCGATTTCGAGTCGAGCGCGTTACGGCCACTTCGCTACCTCTCCGCGTTGCCAACCGGGGCTTGCCCGTGGCGGAGTGACCTTTTAGGAAATTTCGGGAAGGAAAGCAAGCCCCCAGTGGGCGGTCCGGGCTTCTACCTCCGCTCTCTAAAAAACTCCTGCAACAGCGCCCCGCACTCTGCCGCGCGCACATGGCCCATATGCCACACCCGGTGGTTGTGGAAGGGCTGGTCCAGCGCGTCCAGGCAAGAGGTGACGGCCCCGGCCTTCAGGTCGGGCGCGCCGTACACCACGCCCGCCACGCGGGCATGCACCATGGCCCCGGCGCACATCAGGCAGGGCTCCAGCGTCACCACCAGCACCGCGCCGTCCAGCCGGTAGTTGCCGGTGCTGCGGCAGGCTTCGCGCAGGGCCACCATTTCCGCGTGGGCGGACGGGTCGTGCGTGGCCACGGGGGTGTTGTGCCCCGCACCGATGATGCGCCCCTGCCGGTCCACCACCACCGCGCCCACGGGCACCTCGCCAAGGGCCGCTGCCTTGCGGGCCTGCGCAAGGGCGGCATCCATCAGCGCGTCCCACGTCCAGCCGGGCGGGGCGGGGGGCACGGGGCCAGCCGGGCCGCGCAGGGCGTAGGGCGGCAGGATGAAGGCGTCGTCCGTCACGATACTGCTCCGAAAAATATCCGGCCCGGTTGCCGTCTGGTGGCCGGGCCGGTGTCGGTTACGTCTGCGGCGCGGCGAAGGCAGTAAAGCCCCGCCGACCGCCCCTAGATGATCACGTGCTTCTTTATGTACGCCACCACCTGCTCGGGGGTGTCCAGCACGGTGAAGAGTTCCATTTCCTCTTCGCGGATGAAGTCGTACGACACCATCTTGTCGCGAATCCAGTCCAGCAGGCCGTTCCAGTAGTCGCTCTTGTACAGGATGATGGGGAACGGCTTGATGCGGTGGGTCTGCGTCAGCACGAAGGCCTCGGTCAGTTCGTCCAGCGTGCCCACGCCGCCGGGCATGACCACGTAGGCCATGGCGTACTTGATGAACATCAGCTTGCGCACGAAGAAGTAGCGGAAGTCGCAGCGCGTCTTCACGAATTTGTTGGCGCCCTGTTCCATGGGCAGGTGGATGTGCAGCCCCACGGACGTGCCGCCCGCTTCGGCAGCGCCCTTGTTGCCTGCTTCCATCAGGCCGGGGCCGCCGCCGGTGATGACGCCGTACCCGGCCTCCACCAGTTTGCGGGCAATGGTTTCCGTTTCCGCGTACAGGGGGCTGTCCGGCTTCACCCGCGCAGACCCGAAGATGGACACGCAGCGGTCCAGGTCGCTCAGCGTGTCGAAGCCGTCCACCAGTTCGGCCATTATCTTGAAGAGCCGCCACGACTCCTTTATGGACAGGTTGTCAATCACGTACTGCTTGGAAGAACCCATTGCGCACTCCTTGAGTTTTGCGCACTATACGGATTCCGCGCAGCCCGCGCAACGCCCGGAAATCGTTCGCGGGGTTCGTGAACGGGCGGCCGGAGCCTTCCTGGCATGACCGGCCGACAATCGCCCGCGGGCGCCACGGGGCGCCCCCATGACCGGGCGTGGCCCCCATCCCGGCGCTGCTGGCCCATCCGTCCTGTCCGTCCGCATCCGCGCCACTTCACCCTCACCGGAACAAGGGGAACGCATGAACATACAGTTTCTGGGAGCCGCGCAGACCGTTACCGGCTCGTGCTACATGCTGGAAGCCAACGGCACCCGCTTCGCGGTCGACTGCGGCATGCACCAGGGCAACTCCGAAATCGACAAGCGCAACGAGAATACGGACATCTACCGCCCCGGCGACATCGCCTTCTTTCTCGTCACCCACGCCCACATCGACCACACCGGCCTTCTGCCGCGCATGACGCGTGAAGGCTTCAAGGGCGACATCTACTGCACCCCGCCCACGCGCGACCTGATGGACATCATGTTGCAGGATTCCGCCCACATCCAGGAAATGGAAGCGGAGTGGGAAACCCGCAAGCAAAGCCGCTTCGGCAGGCGCAAGCCGGTGGAGCCGCTGTACACCATGGCCGACGCGCAGAGCGCCGTGCGCAAGCTGCGCCCCGTGGAATACAACGCCCCGTTCGAGCCCGCGCCGGGCATTCGCGTTACCTACAAGGACGCCGGGCACATTTTGGGGTCCGCGTTCCTTGAAATAGAGGTGACGGAAAACGGCACGCCCACCCGGCTGGTGTTTTCCGGCGACCTGGGGCGGCCCAACCAGCTCATCGTCAACGACCCCGACCACCCCGCCCGGCCCGATTACCTGTTCATGGAATCCACCTACGGCGACCGCGACCACAAGGATTCCGAGAACAGCCGGGCCGAACTGGCGCAAGCCATCGCTTACAGCTACGGCCACGGCGAAAAGGTGATCATTCCCGCCTTTGCCGTGGAGCGCACCCAGCAGGTGTTGTACACCCTGCATATGCTGTGGCAGGACGGCAAACTGCCCGCCGACATGCCGGTGTACATCGACAGCCCCCTGGCCATCCGCGCCACGGAAATCTTTCGCAAGCACCCGCGCTTCTACGATGAAGACCTGAAGGCCGCCTACGCGCGCGGAGAAGACCCGCTGTCCCTGCCCAACCTGCGCTACACCCTGAACAGCCAGGAATCGCAGGCGCTGAACGGCATGAAAGGCCCGGCGGTCATCATTTCGGCCAGCGGCATGTGCAACGCGGGCCGCATCAAGCACCACCTGCGCCACAACCTGTGGCGGCAGGGGGCGGCCATCGTGTTCGTGGGCTACCAGGGCGTGGGCACGCCGGGCCGCAAGATCGTGGACGGCGCGCAGACCATCCGGCTGTTCAACGAAGACGTGGCGGTGAACGCCAAAGTGTTCACCATCGGCGGCTTTTCCGCCCACGCCGGGCAAAGCCACCTGCTCGACTGGGTGGGGGCCTTCCAGCACAAGGACATGGAAGTGTTTCTGGTGCACGGCGAAGAAAAGGCCCAGACCACCCTTTCGGAAAAGCTGCACGAACGCTACGGTCTTACCGTGCACGTGCCCACCTACATGGAAGAGGTGACGCTGAAGCCGGGCCGCACCATGCTGACCGCGCCCGACGAAAGCCGCGCCCATCCGCGCGTGGACTGGGAATTTCTGCTGGGCGACACCGAGGCCAAGGTGGCCCTGCTGCGCCAGCGCCTGGCCGGGGTGGAAACCCGCCCCTGGGTGGAACAGGTGGACATCCGCGACCGGGTGGCCGACCTGAATCGCGAGATATTGAGCCTGCTCTCGCAGGTGTAGACTCAAAATTGTCTTTTTGCCCGTTGGCATCGTCAAACTTCGCCTGCCATATCGGTCGAATACGATAAGAGTGCGCGTTGCGGTCGCCATCCATAAAGCTCGCTTCGCTCACTTAACGGCTGCCGCACTCCCTCATGGCGGGCTCGTTTTCCTTGCCAACGGGCAAAAATCCTAATTTTGAGACAGCACCTCGGTTTAAGCTTTCAATGCTTCAGGAGAGATATGCGCATCATCGCAGGTGAATACGGCGGCCGCGTGCTGAAGACGGCCGAAGGGCCGGGCTATCGGCCCGCCATGAGCAGGGTGCGCGAAGCGCTCTTCTCCATGCTGGAATCGCGCGGGGTGGTCTGGCCCGGCCTGCGCGTGCTGGACCTGTTCGCGGGCAGCGGCAGCCTGGCCTTCGAGGCGCTCAGCCGGGGCGCGGCAGAGGCGTGGTTTGTCGAAACCGCCCCCAAGGCGGCGGAGCTCATCCGCAAGAACGCCCAGACGCTGGGCATTGCCCAGGAGCGCTGGCAGGTGTTGCAGGAAGACTGCAACAAGCTGCTGGCGCGCCGGGCGCGCACCAGTTTCGACGTGGTGTTCATAGACCCGCCCTACGGCGAAGGGCAGCTTTCGCCCACGCTGCGCAACGCGGTGCGCAACGGTTGGCTGGCCGACGGGGCCATCGTGGCCGTGGAGGTGGAAGCGCGCCTGCCGCTGGACCCGGACCGCGAGAACGCGGCGCTGGAACCCATTGTCGACCGTACCTACGGACAGACGAGGATCGTGCTATGGACAACGCGCGAGAACGGGTAGGGCGGCTTGCCATCTACCCCGGCACCTTCGACCCGCTGACCAACGGCCACGTCAGCCTCATCCGCCGGGGCTGCCAGATTTTCGACAACGTGGTGGTGGCCGTGGCCGCCGACACGCCGAAGACGCCGCTGTTCTCGCTGGACGAGCGGGTGCGCATGGCCGAGGAAGTGTTTGCCGGGCACCCCTCCATCACCGTGGAGCCGTTCACCGGCCTGCTGGTGGACTACGTGGAGCGGCGCGGGGCCAACGTGATTTTGCGCGGGCTGCGCGCGGTGTCCGACTTCGAGTACGAATTCCAGCTGGCCCTGATGAACCGCAAGCTCAAGCGGCACATCCAGACCGTGTTCCTGATGACGGACTACCAGTGGCTGTACATCAGCTCCACCATCATCAAGGCGGCGGCCAGCCTGGGCGGCGACATCAAGGGCCTTGTGCCGGAAAACATCTACCGCAAGCTGCGCGAGAAGTACGGCTACCCCTACCCGCTGGGCGACGACATCGACCTTGGCATCGGGGGCATCGGTGGCGGCAGCGGCCAGGGCGGACCCGGCGGAATGGGCCGGGGCGGCGCGGCGGGGTCCGCCTTCGGGGCGGGACTTGGCAACGGGGGCTTTCTGCCGCGCGGCATGGGCGCGGGCCTCAGCGCCGAAGGCGACGATGCCCTGCGCAACGGCGGCCTGGATTCCGACGACGAGGGCTACGGCGGGGGGACGCCGCCGATGGCGCCTACGTTTTAGCGTATTCAAGCAAACGGTCCTTTTGTCCGCTGGCGGCGTCAAACTTCGCCTGCCATGTCGGTCGAATACGACAAGAGTATACTCCCTCATGGCAGACTTGTTTTCCTTGCCAGCGAACAAAAATCCTCGTTTGCTTATAAAACGGGGGGCGGCATTGTGATGGCCCTCTCCGATAATCCTTCAGGTTCATTGACCCGTACGCCCCCCATCCGCGTGATCTGTCTGGTCGGCCCCACCGGGGCGGGCAAGACGGCGGCGGCGCTGCACCTGGCGCGCACCTTCGGGGGCGGGGTGGTCAATGCCGATTCGCGGCAGGTCTACCGCGATTTTCCCATCATCACCGCGCAGCCCTCGCCGGAGGAACGCGCGGTGTGCCCGCACCTGCTGTACGGCTTTCTGCCCAGCACGGAAAAGATCAGCGCGGGCGTCTGGACCGACCGGGCCACGGCGGCCATCGACGAGCTGCGCCAGAACACGTCACGCCCAAACGGGCTGCTGCCGCTGCTGGTGGGCGGCACCGGCCTGTACCTGAAGACCCTGCTGGACGGCATCGCCGACATCCCCCGCGTGGACCCGGCCATCGGCGCGCGGCTGGAGCGCGAATGCGACGCGCTGGGCGCGCCCGCCCTGCATGCCCGGCTGGCGGTCATCGACCCGGAGTACGCCGCGCGCATCCACCCCAACGACCGTCAGCGCGCCGTGCGCGCGCTGGAGGTGCATGAGGGCACCGGACACACCCTTTCGTGGTGGCATGCCCGGCCCGTGCCGCCGCCGCGCTTCGCGGCGCTGCGCATGGGCATGGACATGAGCCTCGAAGAACTCACGCCCCGGCTCGACCGCCGCATCGATCTCATGCTCGCGGCGGGCGCGCTGGACGAGGCGCGCGCGGCCCGCGCCGTGTGCGACGACCCGGCCGCGCCCGGCTGGTCCGGCATCGGCTGTGCCGAACTGTACCGCCACCTCACCGGCGAACTGCCCTGTGCAGAGGCCCGGCTGCTGTGGCTGCGCAACACCCGTGCCTACGCCAAGCGGCAGCTGACGTGGTTCCGCGCCGACAGGCGCATCCACTGGATCAGGCCCGACGACCTCGACGCCATGACCGCGCTGGCGGCCGCCTTCCTGAACGGCGAATCCACGGAGTAGGGCGGCGCAGGCCGCCGGTTGCCGCTTTGCGGCATTCCCGCCGCGCCGGACGTTTGTCCTTCGCTGCCATACCCCCGCTCGTCTCCACGTGTTTGCACGGCATGCGGTACCGCGTCGGCACGCCACCGCCGGGGCGTCACGTAGTGCGAAATTCTTCATGTCGGTTGCCACACACTCACGCGCGGTGTAGCATGCGCCAAACTTCAGGGAGGCGTTCATGGACGCACAGAATTCCGGAAGCCCGGGGCGCAAGCCGTGGAGCCCCTATCTGGGCGGGGCGCTGAGCGGCCTGCTGGTGGTGGGATCGGTGTGGGTGACGGGCAAGTACTTTGGCGCGTCCACTACCTTCGTCCGCTCGGCGGGCTTCATGGAGCGAGTGTTCGCGCCCGACCGCGTGGCCGCGCTGGAATACTTCGTCAAGGAAGCGCCCAAGGTGGACTGGCAGTGGATGTTCGTGGCCGGGATATTCGTGGGCGCGCTGCTGGCGTCGCTGGCCTCGGGCACCTTCCGCTGGCAGGCGGTGCCGCCGGGCTGGGCGGAACGCTTCGGCCCGTCGAAGGTGCGGCGCGGCATTGCGGCCTTCTGCGGCGGCGCGCTGGCCATGTTCGGCGCGCGTCTGGCCGATGGCTGCCCCAGCGGGCATGGGCTCAGCGGGGCGCTGCAGCTTTCGGTGAGCGGTTTCGTGGCGCTGGCCTGCTTCTTCGCGGGCGGCCTGGTGATGGCGCGCATCCTGTACCGGGGGAGGTAGCCATGGATCTTACCTACGGACTGGTCACGGGCATTCTGTTCGGCATTTTCCTGCAACGCTCGGAAGTGCTGCGCCACGACCGGCAACTGGGCGCGTTGCGCCTGCGCGACATGACCATCGTCAAGTTCATGCTGTCCACCGTGGTTGTGGCCATGGTGGGCGTGTACCTGCTGGTGGACCTGGAGATGGCGAAACTGTCGGTGAAGCCGCTGGTGCTTGGCGGCAATGTGATAGGCGGGCTGGCCTTCGGGCTGGGCTGGGGCCTGCTGGGGTACTGCCCCGGCACCTCGCTGGGCGCGCTGGGCGAAGGCCGCTGGGACGCCCTGTGGGGCATCCTTGGCAGCCTGTGCGGTGCTGCCCTGTACGCCGAAGCCTACCCGGCCATGAAGGCCACCCTGCTGACCTGGGGCAACTACGGCAAGATCACCCTGCCGCAGATGCTGGGCGTGAATCATTGGCTGGTCATCGTGCCGCTGGCGGCGGGGGCGCTGCTGCTGTTCCGGTGGTTCGAGCGCAAGGGCTTGTAGAAACACAATAATGGCTGAACTTCGGGCCGCCGCCCCCATGCAGGGGGCGGCGGCCCGTTGCAGGGGGCGGCGGCCCGTTGCAGGGGGCGGCGGCCCGTTGCATGGGGGGACGTGGCTCCGTGCCGGGGCCGCGCCATGAGGGCGAGGGGGCTTAAGCCGTGCCCACCGTCGTCCGATACTCTGTAAGATGGCCATGGGGCTTGCCCGCCGGGCGTTCACCCCCTATGCTCGGGATAACGCGGCGTCGGCTTTCCGACTGCCGCGCGCTGGCGCGCCGGCTTCGGTCCGGTCCCGGCCTGCGGTCGGCGCACGGAAACAAGGCGTGCGTGGGCCTTGGCGCGGAATTTGCTTTTTGTCGGGGCATGGCGCAGTCACGGAAAACGGTTCACGAAACGAAAGGCGGTAATGCAGGCATGCACGCGGCGCGTCCAGCGCCCCGCATGCCGCGCCTGTTTCGTGATGGAGGGTGGGTGAAACGGCAACGCACGGCATGTGGCGGCCTGTTGGCCGCGGCGGCGCTGGCGGTGGGCGTGCTCGGCCTGGTGGCCGGGTTCGTGCCCGACGCGGGCAGCCCGTTCGTGCGTGCGCCGTTGAGCGACAGGGTGCTGCGCGCCAAGCCCGCCGTGGAGCGCCCCGTGGCCATGGGCGAGCAGTGGCGCATGCGCGCCGCAACAGCACGCCCCGAGGATGCCCGCGCCCAGCTTGATGACGTCATCGCCGCCGCGGCTTCGCCCGCCACGCAATCCCTTGCGCTTCCCGCCTCCGTGCATCCGGCCGTGGCAGCGTCGATGGGGCTGCCCGGCGTGCTCGGGGCCGTGGCGGAAGAAGCCGTGGTTTCGCAGTCGACGCCCTCGGTCAGTTTTGCCGGGGGCGGGGTGGCCGTGCCCACGGTGGACGGGCACCGTCCCGTGGACGCCATGGCCGACGCCGCCCCCATGATCCTGCCGGGGCTGGACCCCTTGCGCATTGATGGCGGCATGCCGCCCATGCAGACCATGCAACCCATGCAACCCATGCAAGTGGTCGAGCCCACCTTCTACGGAGAGGCGCTGGACCAGAGTGGTCGCCCGTTGCGCTGGACGCGCGGCGAAAGCGCCCGGCTGCTGGCGCGAGAATGCGCCACCACGCGCCGTTCGGCCGTGGCCGGGGTGCGTCGGCCGGTGTACGGCGGCAATTCGCGCGAGGTGCTGGCGGCAGCCACCCCCGAGCAGATGTTGCTGCGCGCCCGTCAATACCGCGACATGGTGGACCGCTACGCCCGGCGCTACAATCTTTCCCCCCGTCTGGTGCTGGCCATCATGCACGCCGAAAGCGGCTTCAACCCCAATGCGGTCAGCCCGGCGCAGGCCCTGGGACTGATGCAGATCGTGCCGGAAACAGCCGGGGGCGAGGTGCACGCCTACCTGCACGGCACGCCCGGCCAGCCGCCCCGCGACGCCCTGTTCGACCCCGGCACCAACATCCGCTACGGCACGGTGTACCTGCACCTTCTGGCCAACCGGCATTTCTTCGACATCGCCAACCCGGCCACGCGCGAACTGTGCGTCATCGCAGCCTACAACGGCGGGCCCAACGCGCTGCTGCGCGTCTTTCACCCCGACAGGGACAAGGCCGTGGCCATGATCAACGCCATGACCACCCAGCAGGTCTACGACAAGCTGGTGCGCCACATGCCCGCCGACGAATCGCGCAAGTACGTGGACAAGGTGCTTGCCTCGCTGGAGAATTTTTCATCCATCCATTAGCCGGGCACCGGGAAGGGGGACTTTCCGGCGTTTGCGGCACAGCGTGGTTTTCACGCGCCCCGGATGCAACCGACGCGGTTTGCCGCCGGAGCGCGCGGCATGTGCTGTCCATCGGCTGCGCTCAAGGTGAAATAGTAATGCCCTATTGTCGCATGCCTGATGAGGCGGATGGTCCGGCCAGGCCCTTCCTGCCTCGTTGTGTTGCAACGCGAAAGGGCGTAAGGGGTGATGGTCGCGCCGTTCGGCGCGCCGCCCTGCCCAGCGGGCACGGCATTCAAGCCCGTGGTCGCCCCCGCGCGGGGCCAACCGTTCCGAAACAGGAGTCGTTCATGAAGAGATATGCCCTCGTACTGCTGGCCCTTGCCGCCATGGTGGCGCTTGCCGGGTGCAACCAGCCCAAGTCCGGCGGCATCGCCGTGGTGAACACCGCCCGCGTCTACCAGGAAAGCGAGGCGGGCAAGGCCGGGGTGAAGCACCTCGAAGCGCTGCACGAGGAAATGCAGAACCAGCTCAACCAGATGCAGGAATCGCTGCAGAAGGACCAGAGCGACGACAACAAGCGCAAGTTCCAGGAAGCCTTCGCCGACTACCAGAAGCGCATGGGCGCCGAGCAGCAGCAGGTCATCTCCGTGCTGAACGAGAACCTGCAGAAGGTGCTGGATTCCTACCGCGAAAAGAACGGCCTCGACGTCATCGTGGGCAACGACAACGTGCTCTCCGCCGGTCCCAACGCCGACGTTACCGGCAACATCGTGGCCGAACTGAACAAGTTGAACATCGCCTTCAAGCGCCTTGAGGCGGAAGCCCCGGCCAAGCCGGCGGAAGCGCCCAAGCAGTAACGCTGCGGCAGGCTCGCACATCCGTAAGACAGGGACGCTCCGGCTGGCCGGGGCGTCCCTTTTACTTTGTCGTCATCAGGCCCGCGCCTTTCGGGGGCCGATGCTTTGTGTCGCGGAGGGTGGCGCCTGCAGGACGGGCAGGGGCGAAGCGCTGCGGCGGTGAGGTGGCGGGCACACGCGCGCGGGCGCTTGGGGGAGGGCGTTTGGCGAAACCTTGGCGCGCGGGCCGGGCGGTTCATTCACGTCGCAGCGACTGCACCAGTTTTTGGTAGCGCGGCGTATCGGCCAGTTCGCGGATGGCGGCCTCAATGCGCAAGGCGGTGGCCTCGTCCACCCCGCGCCCCAGCATCAGGCAGCGTGGTTCGCCCGCTGGGGCGCCCGGCACGGGGCGCAGCACCAACCTGCCGCACAGGTCGGCATGGTCGCGCAGCAGGAGCACGGCCTCTTCGTGCCCCATGAAGGTGAGGTCGTGCGCGCCGTTCGCGATGGAACGCAGCAGTTCTGCGTTCTCCTCGCGTGACCGCGCGGGCGTCGCCCCGGTGCGTTGCAGGGCCTCGGACAGCCAGCGGCCGTAGCCGTATCCATCGCCCAGCACCACGCGCATCCCGCCCGCCAGCAGCGCATCGATGCTGCGCGCAGAGGCGGCTAGCCCCGCATCGGCGCGGCGAACGATGAGCACTGGCGGCAGGGGCTGGTACAGCGGGGTGGGAAAACGGGCGAACTGTTTCCGGTCGTCCGTGCGGTAGTAGCCGGGTGCGCAGGCAAAGGGCGCACCGCTGCGGAAGATGTCGAGAATTTCATTGAAGTCGCTGGTGATCATGCGCGGCTTCAGGCCCGCCCGTTCGAGCACCATTCGCGTCATTTCCACCATGGCGCCGCTTTGCCCCTCGGGGGTGGCCGTGAAGAACGGGGGCCGATGGTAGACGTACACGGCGATTTCGCGTGGTGCGCCCCCAGCCGTGCGGGACGGGGGCGGGGCGGCGTGGCAGGCGGGCTGGAAGGAAATCCACACGACGAGCGGAAGCGCCAGAAGCAGGGGCTGCAGCCAGCGGGCAGGCATTGTCCGCGCGGGGTGGGGATGGGGGGTGTGCATGGCAACCTCGTGGCGTCGTGCGAGACGCCGGATTATCCGCAGATTGCCGCGATGCGCAGCGAGGCTGAATGATTATCACATGCGAGCCGGAGGTCTTGCAGGGCGGGCATCTGCCGCGCCTGGGGGGCGAAGGGGACGGGCGGGACGGCCGTGGGGAGAGCGGCGACGGCGGTCCCGTGTGATCGGGATGGAAAATGTGCTCAAGGGGCGGTCGCGCCGCCCGGCATGTCCCCCGGCATGTCGGGCAGCACGCTGGCAATTGCGTCGTCGATGCGCTGCATGAGCGCTTCGTCCACGCCGCGTCCGCACATCAGGTGCCGGGTCTGGGGGGCCTGTCCGGCCTGTCCGCCGGGTTGGGCAAGGGGAACCAGCACCAGCGCCCGTTGCAGGCGGGGTGACAGGCGCAGCAGTTCCGCGGCCTCCTCCTGTTCCATCAGGGTCATGTCGTAGCGGCCGGAGGCCAGCATTTCCAGCAGGGCCCCGTTGTCGGCGGTACTGCGGTAGATGGGCGCGCGTGACCGGGCCAGGGCCTCGTCGATGGCCCCCCCGTAGGAAAAGCCCCCGCGCAGCACCAGGCGCAACTCGGCCGCGAGCAACGCGGGCAGCTCCTTGCCCCCGCTGGCCCGATGCGCCATGTCGGCGCGCAGCACGGCCACCGGGGGCAGGTTGCGGTAGATGGGCGCGCTGAACCGCGCGAATTCCTCGCGTTCGCGGGTGCGGTACCAGCCGGGGGAGCAGGCGTAGGCGTCTGCGTCCTGTTCCAGGTACATCAGAATGCGTTTGGGCGGCATTTCCGCGACGTGGTAGGGAATCCGCGCGGCGTCAAGCACGCGGCACACGGCGTCGATGAGGAGCCCGCCCGCCTTGTCGTTGGTGAAGGTGTAATATGGCGGACGGTGGAAGGCGATGATGGCCAGTTCCCGTTGGGGGGCTGGGGCCGTCTGCTCCGTTTCCGCGTACGCGGCGGCGGGCAGGGCCAGCAAGCACCAGAGCGCGGCAGCCAGGGCAAGGCCCGCGAACGTGGGAGAGATGGGAGAGGAATGGCTGGCGTGCATGGGCTGTCTTTTCGGGTAGGGCACGCGGATGCTGCCAGGAAATGTGGCAGGACCCGGTGGACGCGTGCCGGAGTATCACCCCATATTCATGTGCCGATGGTAGGCGGCGCGGGGGAGGGAGGTCAAGCGGCAAGGCGCATGCGGCAGCATTGCTCGGTGGGGCATGAACACCAAAGCCCCGGCGGACTGCCGGGGCTTTGCGTGAAGGGGATGACCGCCGGGGAGGACTAGCGTTCCCTCCATCCCCTCTCCGCCTATGTGGCGGCGGGTATGCAGCCAGCTAGATTCTCTGCTGTCGCGGTGGCGCCCCAAAACACATATACATTCTTGCGCGGTCTCCGCTGCCTGTCAAGATACGGCATGCAACGCAAAAGCCCCCGGAGCGGGGCTCCGGGGGCTTGCTTGCATGGCGCGCCAGGAAGGATTCGAACCTCCGACCTACAGGTTCGTAGCCTGTTGCTCTATCCAGCTGGGCTACTGGCGCGCAAGGTGTGCTGTTTCGCGGGCTTGCGCCCGCCACGGAAGCGACTGCCGTGGCGCATGGTCCGGTGCATGCAAGAGTGGCGCGCCAGGAAGGATTCGAACCTCCGACCTACAGGTTCGTAGCCTGTTGCTCTATCCAGCTGGGCTACTGGCGCGTGTCTCCGGAACACTACCGGAAAGGCTGGCATTATCCTGCCAAATCCGGATTTTTTGCTGGCGCGCCAGGAAGGATTCGAACCTCCGACCTACAGGTTCGTAGCCTGTTGCTCTATCCAGCTGGGCTACTGGCGCAGCGAGAGAAGGCATATATGCCCGATGGGGTCGGATCGTCAAGCGATTTCGTGCGGGCGCATGCACTTCTTTTCTGGGACGGCGGCAGGTTGCCCGCCTGGCCGCGCCGTATGCGGCCAGACCAGCACCAAACCAGCACCTGCCTCGCATAGGTCCACATCAGAGACATGTGGATGCGGGGGCATGGCCACGTCCGTCGGGATATCTTGTCCTTGCCACGCGCTGGCTACGGTTGCCCAGGCCTTGTGAAAGGGATAGACCGTCCCTCTCCGGCCCAGCCGGATGGAGGATGTCAATGAGTCTTGATGCCAAGATTGACGGTGCGCGCCAACTGCTGCGCGAGGTGCTGGCCCAGCACGGGCCGGACCGCGTGGCCGTTGCCTGGACTGGCGGCAAGGATTCCACCCTGGCGCTGGCCCTGTGGCGCGACGTGCTGCACCGGGATGCCCCCGGCGCGACGCCGCTGGCCCTGAACCTGGACACGGGCTGCAAGTTTCCGGAGGTGCTGGTCTTTCGGGACGGACTGGCGGCCCGCTGGGGCGTTGATCTGCGCATCGCCCGCCCCCGCGTCGCGCCCGGCTATGCCGTGGCGGTGGACCGGGCCGCCTGCTGTCGCGACCTGAAGGTGCTTCCGCTGCTGCGCGCCCTGCGCGAACTGGACGCGGCCGTGCTGCTCACCGGCATTCGCCGCGACGAGCATCCCGACCGGGCGGAGCGCCCGGCGCGCGAACCGGTGGCCGACCCGCCCCACCTGCGCGTGCACCCCGTGCTGGAATTCACCGAGATGGACGTGTGGGCCGCCACCATGCAGCTTGGCCTGCCCCATTGCGAACTGTACGACCGGGGCTACCGTTCGCTGGGCTGCGTGCCGTGCACCATGCCGCCGGATGCCGTGGCGGGCGGGGCCGAGGGCGGCGGCGAACGGGCCGGGCGGGCCGCCGACAAGGAGGCGATGCTGGCCTCGTTGCACGCCCTGGGCTATTTCTGACGGCAGGATGCAGGGGGCAGCGCCCGTGCGTTGCCCCCCCCCCGTTGATGTGCCCTTTCCCGTCTTCTGCTCCGTCATTCGGCCCGCCTTTCGCCTAGCCATCCGGCCAGTCAGCCAGCCGGTCATCCGCCCCCCCTCGCGCCGTCATTGCCTGCGGCCGTTTTTCCTGCTGGTCATCCGCCGCGCACGCGAAAGGGGACGGAAGCCTCGTGGCCTCCGTCCCCTTTCGCGTCGCTGCCTGCGCAAACGCGTCTGCCCGTCCTTACGTCCGGTCGCAGTACACGTTTTCCATGAACGACTCCAGCGCGTCGTCCATCTGGGCCACGTATTCGCCCACACCGTGGGTGGTGCGGCAGGTTTCGCAGCGCAGGAACACCTCGTGGCAGGTGCGTTCCACGCGCAGCGCGGTGCCGCAGGCGCGGCAGGGAATGGTGGTCTGGGCGGCCCGGGCGTGCCCGAAGCCATAACTCATGCTGTACATGTGGTCTCCTTGCGGCGCGGCCAGGACGTGGTGCTGTGGGACGTGGCGTCCGTGTGGACGGCGGCGGGGCGGTCCCGCACGTCGTGCCGCGCAGGCGGGGGCATACCGCATCGCGCCGGTGCGGGCAATCCCTTTCCGGCCATCCCCTTGCGCAAACCCGCCCTTCGTGTACTATGGTAAGTACTGCCGGATATTGCGTGAACCGGTGTCGGGCGGATTCGATCGCCCGGCCCGGCCGTGTTATTCCCGTCCCGGCCGCATCAGGCGGGACTGCGCGTTCCGGCGGATATCCGCCCATTCCCAAGGAGACCACGATGCTTTCCGAACGCATGAATCAGGCCCTGAACGATCAGGTGAAGTGGGAAATGTACTCCAGCTACCTGTACCTCTCCATGTCCGCCTACTTCGCGGACATGGGGCTTGCCGGGTTCGCCAACTGGATGCGGGTGCAGGCGCAGGAAGAACTGTTCCACGCCATGAAGTTCTATGATTTCATCAACGAACGCGGCGGCCGGGTGATCCTGCAACCCATCGACGCGCCCCCCGCCACGTGGGGCGGCTCGCTCGACGTCATCCAGAAGACCCTGGAGCACGAGCGGCACGTCACCGCGCGCATCAACGACCTTGTCAACGTGGCCATCGAAGAGCGCGACCACGCCACCAACATCTTCCTGCAATGGTTCGTCACCGAGCAGGTGGAGGAAGAGGACGGCGTGAACGACCTGCTGAACAAGCTGCGGCTCATCAATGGCGAAGGGCAGGGCGTGCTGATGCTGGACAAGGATCTGGCGGCGCGGGTGTTCACCATGCCTGCCGCCCCTGCCTAGACGCGAACGACATCAGGGCGGGCGAACCGGCGGGGCTCCTCCCAGGGGAGGCCCCGGACCGGTCGCCCGCCTGCGCATGCCCCCCCGTGCGCGGAGCGGAACAACGGAGAGACGGCACACAAGCAAGGAGGTGCGGCGTGAGCCACACGGGCAGAAACATCGTCATCGGCGGCGAGGCCGGGCAGGGTCTGGTCACCATCGGCCAGATGCTGACCAGGGCTCTGATCCGCAGCGGCTACGAGGTCGTGGTGTCGCAGGACTACATGTCCCGCGTGCGCGGCGGCCACAACACCTACAGCATCCGTGTGCACGACGCGCCCATCGCCGCCCCGGCGGAGGCCATGGACGTGCTGGTGGCCCTGAATCAGGAAACCGTCAGCCTGCACAAGGGAGATATGGCGGAAGGCGGCATCATCATCCTGGACGCGGCGCTGGACCCCGAAGGCGCAAGGGCCGTACCCGTGCCGTTCAAGGATGTGGCCCCCCGCCCCATCTTCGAGAACGTGGCCGCGCTGGGCGTGCTGGGATCGTTGCTGGGCGTGGACAGGCCCACCATGGAAGGGCTGGTGCGCGAGACCTTCGGCAAGAAGGGCGACGAGGTTGTCGGCCAGAACATGAAGGTGCTGGACGACGCCTGGAAATGGGCGGAAGCCCACCGCGCAAGCTGCGCCGCGCTGCCCACGCCCAAGGGACCCAAGGGCCGCATGATGCTGCACGGCAACGAGGCCATCGCCCTCGGCGCGCTGGCGGCAGGCGTCAAGTTCTGCTCGTTCTACCCAATGACCCCGGCCACCTCGGTGGCGCAGGAACTCATTTCCAAGGGGCGCAAGCTGGGCGTGGTGGTGGAACAGGCCGAAGACGAGATAGCCGCCATGAACATGGCCCTCGGGGCCACCTATGCCGGGGCCAGGGCGCTGGTGCCCACGTCCGGGGGCGGTTTTGCGCTGATGACCGAAGGCGTCAGCCTTGCGGGCGTCATGGAGGCCCCGGTGGTCATCGTGCTGGCCCAGCGGCCCGGCCCGGCCACCGGCCTGCCTACCCGCACTGAACAAGCAGACCTGAACCTGGCCCTGTACGCGGGGCACGGCGAATTTCCCCGCGCCATCCTGGCCCCGGCCACCATCGAGGACTGCTTTCATCTCACCCACGCGGCCTTCGACCTGACCGAGCGCTTCCAGACGCCGGTCTTCGTGCTGACCGACCAGTACCTGTCCGATTCGTACCGGGCGGTGACGCCCTTCGACCTTGATGCGCTGCCCCCGGTGGCCGAGCCGGACTTTTCACCGGGCGGCGGGCCGAAGTTCAAGCGTTACAAGCGGTATGAGCTGACCGAAAGCGGCGTCTCGCCGCGCAAGGTGCCCGGCTTCACCGAAACCCTGGTGCTGGCCGACTGTCACGAGCACACCGAGCAGGGCAACATCACCGAGGACGCTGGCCTGCGCAACGCCATGAATGACAAGCGGTTGCGCAAGGGAGAAGGGCTGCGCAAGCTGTGCATTCCCCCCCGTGTCATCGGCGATGCCAAGCCCGATCTGCTGCTGGTCTGCTGGGGTTCCAGCGAGGGGCCGGTGGCGGAAGCGGCAGAATTGCTGCGCGCCAAGGGGCGCACGGTGGGCGTCATGAGCTTTACCCAGGTCTGGCCGCTGGACCCCGCGCAGTTCCTGCCCGCCTTGCAGGCTGCCGGGGAAGTGGTGTGCGTGGAAGGCAACGCCACGGGCCAGTTCGCCCGCCTGCTGCGGCAGGAGACCGGGTTCGAGGCGCGCACGCTGCTGCGCTATGACGGGCGCATCTTCACGCCCAAGTGGCTTGCGGAGCGCCTCGGCTAGGGCACCCCGGCCTTTTTCCCGCGGGTGGCTCGGACAACCGAATTTCCAGGAGCGATCATGGATATCGAAGTCTACGGCGAATACAAGCATACCTCGTGGTGCCCCGGCTGCGGCAACCACGACGTGATGAAGGCAGTGCGGCAGGCGCTGGCCGGGCTGGACCTTGCCCCCAACAAGGTGGCGCACGTTTCCGGCATCGGGCAGGCGGCCAAGGCCCCGCACTACATCGACCTTAACGGCTTCAACGGCCTGCATGGGCGCGGCCTGCCCCCGGCGCAGGCCATCAAGCTGTGCAACCCGGAGCTGACCGTCATCGCCCAGAGCGGCGACGGCTGCAACTACGGCGAGGGCGGCAACCACTTTCTGGCGGCCATCCGCCGCAACGTGGACATGACCCTGCTGGTGCACGACAACCAGATATACGGGTTGACCAAGGGCCAGGCCAGCCCCACCACCATGGAAGGGCAGGTCACCAAAAGCCAGCCCGATGGGGTGCGCAACGCGCCGTTCAACCCCATTTCCGTGGCCGTGGCCATGAAGTGCTCGTTCGTGGCGCGTTCGTTCTCGGGCAACACCGCGCACCTGGTGAAGATGATCCAGCTGGCCATCCAGCACAAGGGCTTCGCGCTGGTGGACCTGTTCTCTCCGTGCGTGTCGTTCAACAAGGTCAACACCTTCGGCTGGTACAAGCAACGCTGCCAGGAACTGCCGGAGGATTACGACCCCACCGACTGGGCTGCCGCCATGCAGGTGGCGCAGGAGTTTGGCGAGCGTATTCCCATCGGGGTCATCTACCGCAACGACAGGCCTTCACTGGACGGCAGCCTGCCGGTTTTGCAAAAGGGGCCGTTGGGCCGCCAGCCAGTGGACCGGGACGGGTTGCGGGCATTGATGCAGTCCTACACGTAGCAGCAGTTTCGAGATTGTCTTTTCGGCCGTTGGGCTGGTGGCCGATGCGCCACCGGCCCGCGGGATACGCAAGGGAGGAGTGCCATGCACAAGGTCGTGCTGTATGCCATTCAGGGCGAGGTGCCCTGCTTCGTGCATGTGATGCTGAACGCGCTGGACATGCACGAGCGAGGTTGGGACGTGCGCGTGGTGGTGGAGGGCCAGGCCATCAAGACTGTGCCCGTGGTGGCGGGCTCCGGGCACACCATGCGCCCGCTGTTCGAGAAGGCGCGCGATGCCGGGCTGTTCGCCGGGGCCTGCAAGGCCTGCGCTTCCATCCAGCGCGTTGCCGAAGAAGTCCAGGCCACCGGGCTGGAGCTTATCGGCGACATGAGTGGCCACCCGGCCATGGGCGAATGGATTGAACGGGGCTACACGGTGATCACCATGTAGCCCCCCCTGTGCGTCCCTGTGCCGGGGAATGTGGTGCGGACGCGCGTCTGTCCTGTCAGGGCAGCCGGGCCGTATGCGTGACGCGCCCCGTCGGATGGTGTTCCGGCGGGGCGCGGTGCGTTGTCCTGGAGAGGGGGCTTCGACGGCACGCTTCGGGGCGTGATGGAGCCTGACGGGGAAAGGGGTGCCCCTTGTTCAGGTTCGGGAGACCGGGGGGAGCAGTGCGAGGCCGCCCCGCTATTCGCCCAGCACGGCGCGCAGCAGCGAACTCAACTGGCGGCGCACCAATTCCGTCTCGGCCCCGGTCACCTGGGGCATGTCGGCGGGGCGGTTGGGTCCGGCCAGGGCGTCGCCTTCCTCTATGTCGGCCAGCGCCGCGGCAGCGCGGCCCATGATGCAGAAGAACCGGTCCGGCTTCCAACCCATGCGTTCCACCTCCGCAGCGGCGGCGGGGCTGTACGCGAAGCCGGGCAGGCCGTTCGCGTCCACGGCGGGGTGGGGCGCATCCCCAAGGTCGGTGGTGCGTTTGGTCCAGTCGCGGAAGCGGGGAAAGTCGTCGATGAAGCGGGTCAGCTCGGCGCTGTCGAAGGGGGGCTGATCGTAGAAGCCCGCCGCGCGGGCCTGCGGCGCGGCCAGCAGAAGCAGCGCAAGGCAGATACAGGCGACCGGCATCACAAGGATGGCGCGGGTACGCAGGCAGACGGGGCGGGACGAAGGCGAGGCGGGCATGGATATCCTCGGGTTGCGGTGTAGGGGGAGCGCCAGCGGTGTGCGGGCGCGCCCCGGATGCACCAACCTGTCTACAGGCGGGGGCGGCGAAAGGAAAGCCCGGCGGGGGACCGGACGATGATGGCGGTTGCGGCGTGCGCCGCGCGTGCCGACGGGCCGCAGGTCCGGCCGTTCATCACGTCGGTGCGGGAACGAAACGGCCGGTGCGTTGCCGCACCGGCCGGATGGAACAGATGGAACATGGGGGGGCGCATCGCCCGAAAGCGGGCGTCATGCGGTGTTGCCCGTGGCTAGTCGTACTTCACCGAGCTGATCTTCATCAGGCGGTCCCAGTTGTGGTACGATTCGATGTAGCGGATGGTGCCGGTCTTGCCGCGAATGACCACCGAATGGGTGATGGCGCCCACACCGGTGTACTGCACCCCGCGCAGGAAGGTGCCGCCCGAAATGCCCGTGGCGGCAAAGAACACCTCGTCGCTGCGTACCAGGGTATCCACGGTGTGGATTTCGCGCAGGTCAAGGCCCGCGTCGTGCAGGGCTTCCTTTTCGGGGTACGACTGCGGGTCCAGGCGGGCCAGCATCTGGCCGCCCACGCCCTTGATGGCGCAGGCCGCCAGCACGCCCTCGGGGGTGCCGCCGGTGCCCATCATCACGTCCACTTCAGAGCGCGGGTCCACGGCCATCAGCGCACCGGCCACGTCGCCGTCGGTGTGCAGCTGGATGCGCGCGCCCGATTCGCGGATGCGCTGGATGAGCTTTTCGTGGCGCGGCTTGTCCAGCACGAACACCACCAGGTCGTCCACGTCCTTGCCCAGCGCTTTTGCGATCTTCTGCAGATTTTCCTTCACCGGGGCGTCGATGTCGATGACGTCGCGCGCGGCGGGGCCAACCACCAGCTTCTGCATGTAGAAGCTGGGGCCGGGGTTGTACATGGTGCCCGCGGGGGCCACGCCCACCACGGAAATGGCGTTGGGGCGGCCATAGGCCAGCAGTTTGGTGCCTTCCACCGGGTCCACGGCCACGTCGATGGCTGGGCCGCGACCAGTGCCCACCTTCTCGCCGTTGTGCAGCATGGGGGCGTGGTCCTTCTCGCCTTCGCCGATGATCACGTGGCCAGCCA
Source organism: Nitratidesulfovibrio sp. HK-II (assembly GCF_003402415.2). Lineage (NCBI taxonomy): Bacteria > Pseudomonadati > Thermodesulfobacteriota > Desulfovibrionia > Desulfovibrionales > Desulfovibrionaceae > Nitratidesulfovibrio > Nitratidesulfovibrio sp. HK-II. Next base: position 2,289,033 of record NZ_AP036014.1, on the reverse strand, counting down.
CGTTCAGCGAATTGAAGGACAGGCGCATGGCGTCAACGGCAGCGCCGTCGCCCGCGTCGTTGTTGCCCTTGCCCAGCCAGCGGGCGGAGGCCAGCGCGGCGGCTTCGGTGACGCGCACGAGATCGAGGGCGAGATTCTTTTGCGGGGCTTCCATCAACGGTCCTCCAGTGGGGTGGTGCTTCTTGCTTCGGAAACGCGACGCGCCGCGTGAACCCGTGCGGCACAGGGCCGTGCGGGGCGCGGGCGCGGGCTGCCTCCGGCGGTCGGAGGGGCGGCCCGGCAGGGCGACGAAGAGTGCGCGCCGTGCGTCCGGTGGGGACTCTAGCGCAGCCCCTTGGCGGCTTCAAGACAAAACACGGGCCGTTGCGAGGCGGCGAGCGGTTGTGCGTCTTTTGAGGCGCGCCGGGGTAGAGGCACGGCGTGCGCCGCATGAGGCGGCGGAACGGAAACGCGCCCGGAAGCAGAAGACTTCCGGGCGCGTTGCGCACAGGGGGGCGGTATCCGGAGACGGCGCGTCTACCGGAACACCACGGTCTTGCTGCCGTTCAGCAGCACCCGGTGTTCGATGTGAAAGCGCACCGCCCGCGCAAGGGCCAGACATTCCACGTCGCGGCCCACGGCCACGAGGTCGTTCGGCATGTGCGAATGGTCCACCCGCGCCACTTCCTGCTCGATGATCGGCCCTTCGTCCAGGTTCTCGGTCACGTAGTGGGCGGTGGCGCCGATCAGCTTCACGCCGCGCGCAAAGGCCTGGTGGTAGGGGGACGCGCCCTTGAAGCTGGGCAGGAAGGAGTGGTGGATGTTGATCACCCGCCCCTTGAACCGCGCGCAGAATTCCGGCGAAAGGATTTGCATGTACCGGGCCAGCACCACGAGGTCGATGGACTGTTCCTCGATGATCTTGGCGATGCGCTCTTCCTGCTCTGCCTTGTTTTCCTTGGAAATGGGCAGGTAGTGGAAGGGGATGTCGTGCATCTCGGCGATGCGCTGGAAGTCCTGATGGTTCGAGACGATGGCCGGGATGGTGGCGTTCAGCGCGCCCGTCTCGCAGCGGAACATGATGTCGTTCAGGCAGTGCCCGAAGCGCGAGACCAGCACCAGGATGCGTGCGGTGCTGCCCGCGTCGAACAGTTGCCACTGCATGTCGAAGGTGGCGGCGACCCCGGCGAACAGCCGTTCCAGTTCGGGGCGGCCGGGGCCGTCGTCGGGCATTTCGAAATGGATGCGCAGGAAGAAGCGCTTGCTTTCGCGGTCGCCGAACTGGGCGCTGTCCAGGATGTTGCAGCGCTGCACGGCGAGAAAGGTGGAGACCGTGGCCACGATGCCGATGCGGTCGGGGCAGGAGATGGTCAATATGTACGGAGAGGCCATGCGTGGTCCTTGTGCGACGGGGCCCGGCGCGCGGGCGTGATGCGGTTTGGTCTCCTGCGGCTGCGGTGGCTGGTCATGTGGTGTGATGGGTTGCCTTACGACAGAACCGCGCGCGCTTCAACAGTATTGAAGGGGCACGCGCGGTCGCGAGGCTGTGGAGCGACAGGGAGAGGAGGGCGGTGCGGCGACGCGCCTACAGGCAGGTGCCTATGCCGTCCATGTAGAAGCGGGTGACCTGCGGCAGGCTGGCGCGGTCACCTTCGCGGCGGCGGGCCCAGCGGCGGCGGAACATGCGCACGGCCTTGCGGAACCGGCCCGATTCGAAGCCCAGCATGTTGAGCGCCATGAGGGCGTCGTCGATGGTCAGGCGGCCCTTGTCGATGAAGGCGTCAAGCTGGCGGCACACGGCGTAGAAGCACTGCACCCGCCGCGAGGGCGAGAAGAACCCGATGGAGGGCATGCGCGAGCGCAGGGCGTCCACGGCCTCGCGCAGGGCGTCGAAGTCGTCGATGCTGCGGATGACCTCGTGCATGGGCATGCACTTGCGGTTCAGGAATTCGGCGAATTCATTCAGGGTGCCGAAGCGACGGCTGGACATGGCGCACCTCCGGCCAGTGAAGGCCCGCGATGGTGGAAGAGAGAAAAATACCTTGCGCCATTTGCCGACAAAGGACAAGTACTGGCCGTCCACCATACGCGGCGGCAAGCTCGGTGGCATGCGCGTGCGGCGGTGAAGGAAAAGGGAGAGGCCGGGCACGCTGCCCGGCCCCGTGCGGCGCTACTGGTTCTGGCTCTTCGCTGTCTTGGTGGTTTTCGCGGCCTTTGCGGTCTTGTCCGCCTTGGCGACCTTGATCTGCTTCTTGGCGGCCACCTGCTGGGTGTTCTTTTTCTTTACGGCCACTTTCTTGGTGGCTTTTTTCTTTTGTTGCGCCTGTTGGTTTTCGATGGTCTGGGGCTTCTTCACCGTGGCGGTGTGGCCGACGGCGGGCAGGGCCAGAAACGACACGCACAGGGCGACGAGAAGGGCTTTGGTCAGGGTCTTCATGGTATGCAGCCTCCTGCAGGGGTTTGTTTGCGCCTTCTCTGCGCTCATGGCTGCAAAAGTCAATCAGAAAAACTCGACATTGTGCGAGACTGTGGATGTGCGGGGGGTAAAACTGGAAGAATTCAACAAACAAGGCCCTCATGAAGGGCCATCATATGGTTGTTTGCATGATGGTATGGTTCAATTTTCTTGCTTGATTTTCAAACTATATGTGTAAAAAATTGCACGCTGATGGTGTTGCATGCTGCAGATGCCCCTTGTGCTGCGAAATGACGCTGGTGCACGCTGGGGCAGTTGTTGCGTCGTGGCGTGACGCCGGGCCATGCCGTGTTTGCGCCATCAGGTTCGGCCGTATGTGTTCGCATGTGCCCGGAGGTGTCCGTATGCGTTTGGATGCGTTTGGATGCGTGGATGCCCCTGCTGCGCGGCGTTCTCTGCCATGATGTCTGGCGTTGGCGTGCGCGTTGCCATCACGTGCGCTTTTCCATAGCCTGACGCCGCACCGGTCGCCCGCGCGCCTGCGCGCCGCCAGCCGTGTCTTTCCGCCACCCGAAACCCCACGGAACCATGCCCGCATCCCATCCGCCCGGCGCTCCGGCGCATCTCCCCGTCCATCCCCTCGTCCACTTGCTGGCATCCGGCACTGCGCTGCCGGGCGGCCAATCGCTGCCTGTCGATGCGGAACTGCCGTGCCTGCTGGAGGTGCTGGCCAACGAGACGCGCGTGGTATTGCAGGCCCCGCCCGGCGCGGGCAAGACCACCCGCGTGCCTCTGGCCCTGCTGGCGGCCCCGTGGCTGGCCGGGCGCAAGGTGGTGCTGCTGGAGCCCCGCCGTCTCGCCGCGCGCGCTGCGGCCCGGCGCATGGCGGCCACTCTGGGCGAGGCGGTGGGCGAAACCGTGGGCTACCGCATGCGCCTGGACACCCGCGTGGGGCCGCGCACCCGCGTGGAGGTGGTCACCGAGGGCGTGCTGACGCGCATGCTCCAGACCGACCCGGAACTGGCCGACGCGGGGTGCGTGATTTTCGACGAATTCCACGAGCGCAGCCTGCACGCGGACCTCGGTCTGGCCCTGTGTCTGGATTGTCAGGACGGGCTGCGGCCCGACCTGCGACTGGTGGTCATGTCCGCCACGCTGGATTCTGGCCCCGTGGCCGAACTGCTGGGCAACTGCCCGGTCATCGAAAGCGCGGGCCGCGCCTTCCCGGTGGAAACCCGCCATCTGCCGCCCGCGCGGGGCTGGCTGCCCTACGACACCACCCCGCCCGGCGTGCTGGAAGACGCTGTGGCCGACGCCGTGCGCCGCGCCCTGCACGAAGATGCGGGCAGCGTGCTGGTGTTCCTGCCGGGTGCGGGCGAAATCCGCCGCACGGCGGAGCGATTGCAGGGCCTTGCCGCCACGCCGCACGGCCCGGTGGCCGTGCACGCCCTGTACGGCGATCTCGCCCCCGACGTGCAGGACGCGGCCATCGCCCCCGCGCCGCCGGGCACGCGCAAGGTGGTGCTGGCCACGGCCATCGCCGAGACCAGCCTGACCATCGACGGCGTGCGCGTGGTCATCGACGCGGGCCTTGCCCGCGTGCCGCGCTTCGACCCGCGTTCCGGCATGTCGCGGCTGATCACGGAGCGTGTTTCGCGCGCGGCGGCGGACCAGCGCACGGGGCGCGCCGGGCGCACCGGGCCGGGGGTGTGCTGGCGGCTGTGGCGCGAGGGAGAGGAGGCCGCGCTGCGCCCCTTTGCCCGGCCGGAAATTCTCGACGCGGATCTTGCCCCGCTGCTGCTGGAACTGGCCCTGTGGGGCGTGCCGGATGCTTCGGCCCTGCGCTGGCTGGATGCGCCGCCGCAGGCCAACCTCGCGCAGGCGCGCGAACTGTTGGCCTTGCTGGGCGCGCTGGACGCCGCCGGTCGCATGACGCCGCACGGGCGGCGGGTGTCGGCGCTGCCGCTGCACCCGCGCCTTGCGCACATGGTGGTGCGCGCCCAAGAACTGGGCCTTGGATCCACGGCCTGCTGCGTGGCGGCCCTGCTGGAAGAGCGCGACCCGTTTCGCGATGCGGGCACGGATTTGCGGGTGCGGGTGGCGTTGTTGGCGGGCGACGGCCGGAACGCGGCCAACGGCCCCATGCTGGCCCGGCTGCGCGAGGCCGCCCGGCAGGTGGCCCGGCTGGCGGACGTTGCCTGGCCCGGCGATGCCGACGGAAAGGCGCGCCAGAGCGGCCGTGGCGCGGGGCCGAGCACGGGGCCGGACACCCGGCCCGACCCGGAAGCCGCTGGCGAGGTGCTGGCCCTGGCCTATCCCGACAGGGTGGCCGAGGCGCGGGGGCAGGGGCAGTTTCGCCTGGCCTGCGGGCGGGGCGCCTTCCTGCCGCCGGAAGACCCGCTGGCCCGCGAACCGTTTCTGGCCGTGGCCGACATGGACGGCGAGGCCGCGCGCGGGCGCATCCGCCGTTGCGCGCCGCTGACGCGCGAACACATCGCGGAGGCGTTCGCCGCATCCATCGTCACAGGGGCCTTCGTGGTCTGGGATGACCGGGCCGAGGCCGTGGCCGCGCGGCGGCAGCGGCGCATGGGCGCGCTGGTGCTGGATGACGCCCCCCATGACGCGGCGGACACCGAGGCCGTGACTGCGGCCGTGGTGGCCGGCGTCCGCTCCAGCGGGCTGCATTGCCTGCCCTGGACGCCTGAACTGGAACAGTGGCGGGCGCGGGTGGCCTTTCTGCGCGGGCTGGAAGCGGAAGGGGGCGAGGCGGCGGAAGGCGGATGGCCGGACGTTTCAGACGCGGCCCTGCTGGCCGGGCTGGAACACTGGCTTGCCCCGTATCTGTCGGGCATTACCCGGCGCGCGCAGTTTTCGCGCATCGACCTCGCGGGCGCGCTGGCGGCCATGCTGCCGTGGGAACTGTCCCGCAGGCTGGATGCCGAGGCCCCAGAGCGCATCGAGGCCCCGTCCGGCTCGCAGGTGCTGGTGGACTACGCGGCGGAGGGCGGCCCGGTGCTGGCCGTGAAGCTGCAGGAAATGTTCGGCGCGCGCGAAACGCCCCGCGTGGGCGGCGGGCGCGTGCCCGTGGTGGTGCACCTGCTGTCGCCCGCCGGGCGGCCGTTGCAGGTCACGCGCGACCTCGCCGGGTTCTGGCGCACCGGCTACCCTGCGGTGCGGGCGGAAATGCGCGGCCGCTACCCCAAGCATCCCTGGCCAGAAGACCCCCTGTCCGCGCCGCCCACACGGCTGACCACCCGGCGCATGCAGCAGGCGGCCGCGTCTGGCGGCGGGCTGCCGGACCGGAGCGGCAACGGCGGAAAGGGCGGAAGCGGCCGTCGGTAAGCGTGGGTGGGGGCAATGCGCCCCTTGCGCCATGCCCCGGTTTGCCTAACGGGGCGCGGGTCTGCTATCGCCGGAAAAAAGGAGACGCACGATGATGCATACACGCCATGCGCTGGCCGTGGCGACCCCACTGGTGGCCCTTTTGCTGGCCGCGCTGCTGGCGGGCGGCTGCGCCCCCAAGCGGTCCATCACCGGCATTCCCGACGGGGGCACGCAAGAGGCGCGCCCCGCGCCGCAGGCCGAACCGCAGCGGCCCCGCACCGTCACCCTGTCCACGCCGTATGATTCCAAGGAAGCGCGCCGCAAGCTGGCCCCCGGCAGGAACACCGTCCGGGGCACGGCCACGGCCAGGCTGCCCGGCGGCGAGGTAAAGACCTGCGCGGGCAAGCCGGTGACGCTGGTGCCCGTCACGGCCTATTCCAGCGAGCGCATGTTCGCCCTCTACGGCAGTGACGACAAGGGCACCCTGCGCCTGGGGCAGGGCGCGGCCCCGCCGCCGGTCATCACTAACGACGACCCGCAATACCTCGCCGACCATCCGCAGACCGTGTGCACCGACAGCGGCGCGTTCGTCTTCAAGGACATCGCCGACGGGCAGTTCTTCATCGTCACCGGGTTCGCGTGGCAAGCCGCCGACGGAAAGCCCCAGGGCGTGGGCCTGATGCAGCGGGTTTCCGTGTCCGGCGGGCAGACCAGAAAGATCGAGATGAAACCGAAGCCGTAGTCAGGGGCTGGGGCGGATTGCCCGCGTGCCCGCTGCCTTGCGCCTGTCCGCACATCCTGCGGGGTGCTGCTGTGCGGCCCTGCGTCTGGCGCTCCGCCGCCTGGCTTGACATTGCCTTGTTTGCAACTTCTCCCGAAAGGTGGGAAGTTGCCTCTCCGGCAACACCCGCTGGTGCCTGTTTCCGGCCAGGAGGGCGCGTCCGCGCGTCCCCCGGCCGTTTTTTCTTTGCCCGGACCTGGCCAGCATGCGCCCCTTGGCAGTGGCAGGATATCCATCGGAGACCCTGCTGGACGCAACGCCCTGGCCGGTGTGCCGCCCGGCGGCGCGCCCTGGGGGCGCCGCCGCTACAACAAGAAATGGTGGAAATACCAATGAATCGCCCGAACGCTATGAAAAGGTACCTGTTTTTCGGATTTTCCCTGTTCCTGTGCGCCCTCGGCATCGCCCTGGTCACCAATGCCCGGCTGGGCACCACGCCCATCACCAGCGTGCCCTACGTGCTGGCGCTGCTTTCCGGGCTGTCGCTGGGCATGCTGACCCTGCTGGTGAACATCGTGTTCGTTGCCCTGCAAATGCTGGTGATGCGCGAGGGGCTTTCGCGCAAATACCTGGTGCAGATGCCGGTGGTCATGGTGTTCAGCGTGTTCATCGACATCGCCATGGCCCTGACCAAATCGCTGCCCATGGATGGGTACCCGCTGCAAATGACGGCCGTGCTGGTGGGCAGCGCGCTGCTGGGACTGGGCATCGCCTTCGAGATCGTCTGCCAGGTGGGCATACTGCCCGGCGAGGGGCTGGTGGTGGCCATCGCGTACAAGACCCGGCTGATGGTGGGCAACGTGAAGACGCTGTTCGACTGCGGGCACGTGGTGGCGGCGGTCATCCTGAGCCTGATCTTCGCGGGCTCCATCCTGGGGCTGCGCGAGGGCACGGTGGTTTCCGCGCTGCTGGTGGGCAATTTCGTGCGACTCAGCGGGCCGCTGGCCCAACGGGCCACGCGGCTGTGGGAGGCGTGAGGGGCTGGGGAGGAACGATACTCGCAAGCATGCCCATATCGTGAAGCGGGTTGCGCTTTTTAGCGCAACCCGCTGTTTTCATATCCATTGGCATCAGGGATGATGGAACGCGGCGGCAACGGGGCAGGGTCTTGCGAAAATGTCCCGCCTTCGCGACGCGAGATGACAAACAGCGTCACGCTGGCGTGGGGCATGGTGTCTTTCGGCGGGGAAATGTCGGGTAGAGCATCCTTCAGGGGAGAACTGATCCGCCTGTCGTCGTGGGTTACAAGTGGTGCTTGCAACTCATCGTGGCGTCTTCGGCGCGCCATTGCTCCACGCGGTTTCTGCCATTGTTCTTGGCCTTGTACAGGGCGCAATCGGCCTTGCTTATCACGTCATCCAGCGGGGTGGTGCTGCTGTCGCAACTGGCGCTGACAGGGGCAACGCCGATGCTGATGGTCATGGTAAACGTGTGCCCGTCGTGGGTGATGGGCGTTCTTTCCACGTCGGCCCGGATTCGCTCGGCAAGCACCATGGCCTGCCCGGTGGGGGTGTGCGAGGCGATGACGGTGAATTCCTCTCCGCCCAGGCGGGCGGCGAAGTCCGCCTTGCGGATGTTGCGCATGATGATGGCGCTGGCCGTCTGCAAGGCCACATCGCCCGTGGGGTGTCCGTAAGTGTCGTTGACGCGCTTGAAATGGTCCAGATCAAGGACAAGACAGGAACACTCGGCCCCGCTGCGCCGACACATTTCAATGATGCGCGCACCTTCCTTTTGCAGGCTGCGCCGGTTGCCAAGGCCGGTGAGCGGGTCCGTGGACGTGTAGATTTCCAGTTCTTCCACGTAACGGATCAATCTTTCTGACATCTTGCAGAAGTTGTCGTACAGGGTGGCGATTTCCACGGGGGTCTTGTTGGTGTCGATGAGGATGCATTCGGCGTCGTACTGTCCTTCAAGCATTCTTGTCGAAAGGGCGGAGATGGTCTTTACCGGACCCAGAACGCCGGAGGAGAACCGCCGGATGTAGGGCAGCAGGGCAACCATGGTGCCAAGTGACGCAACGGCAAGCACCAGCAGCATTCTTTCCATGCCGCCAAGAATTTCGGCAACGGGCCTTTCCATGACCACAAGCCATTCGCCGTCCTTGACCGGCATGCAGGCGCCGATGACCCGCGCGTTGTCGGTGTTTTTGTATATCTGCGGGGTGTCCGTTTCGCCATCGGCTGGCGGGATGATCTTCGCGGTGCCTGCTTCCATGTCCGCAAGGGGAAGCCTGGTGCGCGAATCCAGAAGGAAGGGCCTCCATGAATTGCTGCTGTAAGAAAGGGAGAACGTCTGGAGAATGGTGTTGATACTGATTGCGCCCGCCAGAACTCCGGAGAAATCCCCCGCTTCATTTCGCACGGGGTGCGCAACGATGATGATGTATTCTCCGGAAAACCTGCTTTTGAGAGGTGACGTAATGGTTGCAAGCCCGTTGCGGGCCCGTGCAAAATATTCACGATCGGCAACATTGCCTCGTGCATGTTCGCGTGCACTTGTGTTGACATTTCCTGCCGTGTCGAAAAGCAGAAGGCTTTTGAAGTCCGCATGCGATTTTAGGAAGGATTCAAAAAAATCGCTGGTGAATTTGGGGTCCTTCAGCAGTGCGGAGGGGATGGAGGCGACATGCTCAATGTCGCCAGCACGATGCCCAAGCCATACGTTTATGGAATCTTTCGTATAGCTCGTTGCAGTGTGTATGTCGTGGTACGCTGCGTTGATATTGGCTTGTCGGATTATGGCGTAGAAAGCAATACATGACGCAAGCAGCGGTAGGGCCAGCAGGACCGCCGTGTAGGCGCGCAGTTTGCCTTCTATCGTTGAAAGGCTGGGCATGCGGGCGTCCTTTGTGTTTCAGCAGGGGCTTGGGCATTGCCGAGTGTACGTCTCTCGCCACGGTAAAGCAAACGGGAACTCGTGTTTGTTGGGGGGGAGGCGATATCGGGCGCTCTCGCAGCGAGGTGGACTCTCACCTGGATGTAATATGCTCTTGATTCGTGGTGTGAGTACTTTTGTAGGAGGCTATTATGCCCCGGACGGCTGCGTGGTGTCGAGATTTTTAAAAATAATGTTACCATGTCGGTATGTTGTCTATAGGGTGTGATACTCGGTGGGTCACACTCCCCTCTGGGCCGGTGGCTTGGCAGCTTTCCCCCGCTTGCTGGGCCGCGATTGCGGTCAGGCTCCACATCACCTCCTCGAGGTGGATGCCTGGCTGCAGGCGGTCCGCTCCCGTGTGGGAGCGGACCGCATCAGGCACGTCCCCGATGCCATGTTGCCGGTTGGGCTTGGTTGTATCTGGAGGCATTCGCGGGATTTCTTGCTGCTTTTCCTGTCCTTCCGAGCCGCTGTGGCGGCAAAGATGGAGCGGCCAGGTGTGCGGTTGGGGTGGCTGGGGCACTGTCGCCGTGGAGCATCAGGCAGAAGTTTCGCATACGCATGGAGCGGCTCACCCCAAAATCCGGAGTGGCCGCAAGAGTCTTGTTTCGGCCTGGGTATCGTACGCATTGCCCACAAGCGAATTTTTTACATACGGAGCGCGGGAGGGAGCTTTTTCGGGTTATGCGGAGAGCTTTTTGGGCAAGCGCCACAACAGTATCCTGCGGCCCCTGGGCCCTTGGCCCGCCCGGCGAAAGCAGCAGCCTGGAAAAATCACGCCTCGTCGTTAGCGTTGGAGCCGTACGGGTTCAATGTGCCGCCGGGCTGCCGGTGCAACGCCCCGGGGTGCCTTGCGCTGATTCAGGTCTCCCAAGTCCGGCTCATTGTCGTCCCCCCCCATTTTCAGAGCCGTATACGGCGTTTACGGTTGTGTCTTGGCGTTGAGCCGTAGGCAACACGCAGAACAAAAAGATTTTCTGGGAAGTTTTTGGTGGTGGTGGGGCGACTTTCGCCGCAGGGTAGCAATAGGGTAGCAAAGAATAAGGGTCTGCCAGCATACTGTGCTGGCAGACCCTTGTTTTCATGGTCGGAACGACTGGATTCGAACCAGCGACCCCCTGCTCCCAAGAGAAAGGGTGGGGGGATAAGTGGTTGATTTTGTGTAATCCGGGGTGGCGGTTAGGGTGTCTGTAGCTGGCGGATTCCGCCCCCTGTATGCCCTACGTGTATGCCCCACTACTCAGGAGTGGAAATTGGGGGCCGGGTGCGGATGGCCCGATTCATTTCGCCTTTGAGCACGTGGTAATAGTGCTTCTGGGTGGTGGTGATGTTCGAGTGCCCCAGGATCTTCGACACCGCCGCCAGGTCGGCCCCGTTGGCCAGCATGGTCGAGGCGAACAGGTGGCGGATGTCGTACATGCGCACCGGGTAGGGGATGCCCGCGCGCTGCGCCGCCCGCGCCAGCCCCTTGTTCACTCGGGTGACGGGGTGCCCCTTGTACTCGATCACGTACTCGCCCTGCAGTTCCGCCCGCATCTGCGCCAGCCTGTCGCGGAATTGCGGCGTGATGGGCACCAGCCGGTCTGCGTCGTGGGTCTTGGTTCCCTTCACGTGGATGCGGCACTGCTCGAAGTCCACGTCGGCCCAGCGGATGGCGAACAGCTCCGTCACGCCGGGCCTCGTGCCCAGCTCCCATTCCACTTCGATGGCCCACTGAAGGTGCGGCGCGGCGTGCTTCATGATCTTGCCGAGGTCCGGCAGGGTCAGGCGCATGTCGTGGCGTGGTTCCTTGGTCTTGCGCCATTTGGCCAGCGGGTTGTTGGTCGTGTGGCCGTGCTCGACGGCGAAGCGGAACAGCGCCTTCAGGTAGCCCAGATAGCGTTGCCGTGTGGCCAGCTTGCGGTGCCCCCACGTCTTGTCCACGAAGGCGATCACGTCCGCGTAGGTGATGGCGTCCAGCGGCAGCTGCGTCAGCCCTGGCAGGACGTAGTTGTTCATGAGCAGCGCGAAGTCGTGCAGCCACCGTTGCGAAGCGCCGCGCGTCTTGCGCTCCACCACGTAGATCTGCGCCACGGTGTCCAGGTAGGTCTTTCCGGGGGCGACGACGGGCTCCTGCCCGCGCGTCTTGTCCAGCTTGATCTCGGCATCGCGGATGCGCGCCTGGCGCTCGCCCAGCGGCCCCTTGGGAAAGTATTCCCGGCGAGGGGTACGCTCGCCGGGAATACGATACTGCACGAACCACGTGCCGTTGGGTTTCTTGTGGACGCTCATATCCGGATGGGCGTGAATCCTTCGCGCGTGCGGGGGCGGGGCGTAGGCGCTTGCGACACGAACACGCGCGGGTTTTCCATGAAGGCGTCCAGATCGACGATGCGGAACCGGTTCAGCCGGGGGCCACGGCGCGGGATTGCCCCCTCGCGGGCGTAGATGCTGAAGCGCTTCACGCTGTAGCCCAGGTACGCGGCGGCCTGTTTGGTGTTGAGGTAGCCGGGCGGCATGTCGGCGGGCATGGGGCCTCCGTCATGCGCGGCGCGCCAAATGGGCGCGCTGCCGGTCGTGCCGTTCCGGCGCGTTGGCCGAGACGAATGCGGCGGGCATCGCCGCCGTGACGATGATGTTCCGGGCGGGCGGTTCGCCGCCGAAGGGGCGAACTGCGGGGGAAGAAAGCACATGTGATGGCATAGGCACCTCCTTGGAGGCGCAATGCTAGGATATGAAATCCTCTATATCAAGAAAAATTAGGATGCGTAATCCTAGATTAACCCTCGCGCTTTCGCTTCCTGGGTGAACTGCCAGATCATGGTGGGGAAATCCATGCCCAGAAGTTCCGCCATTCGGTATGCCTCGGCAAGAAGGATGCGCCGGGGGCGCGTGGCGTCGCGGCAACTGCGCCACAGGCGGGAACCCGACTCTTCACCGAAGATGCGCCGACCAAACTCGGAGTGCGACAGGTCCGAGTTTTCGACCCTTTCCGCGACCAGCGCGACCAGCGCGCGTTCAAAGGCGACTGAATTTTCCATCCGCTTTTCATACAGGACATCTAATCCTATCGACAGAGGGGAATATCTCTTGACGGAATAGGATTTAAAATCCTATGTCGTCAGACATGAAAGCAACCGAACTTCTCCTCAGTCGTATGGTCCGGCGGCATGGGAACTACTCCGCCACGGCCCGAGCCCTCGGGCTGATCCCGCGCTGCCTGCGCCGCACCCGGCGCGCCTCGAACACCCCAACCCGGCGCATCATCGTGCTGGCCGGCAAGCTGTACGTCCTGCGCGAGCTGTTGTCGCAGCTCCGCGCTGCGGGCGCAGTCACGGACGATGATCTGCGCTCGGCATGGGAGGCCATGTCCTCTTCGGAAACCCCTAGCCCCAAACCCGCGCCGCGCGCCACGTCGGTGTCCAAACTCGGGAGGCGGCACAATGCCAGCGCCTGACGCCTACCCCTTGCATCACCTGGACGCCGTGGACGCCTTCAAGCTGGCCGTGGAGCAAAGCGGCCTGCCCCTTCCCGAAATTGCCAAGCGCATGGGCTGGTCCATGCCGCAAGCGCGGCGGGTGTTCTCCGCCGAAAAGTACTTCCCCTCGTTCCCCGACCTGCCCCGGTTCTGCATCGCGGTGGGCAACCTGACCGTGGTGCATTGGCTGCTGGCCAAGGCCACCCCCGACGAGCAGGCCCAACCCCACGCCCCCCTCGACTGCGCCTCGCTGCTGCTGCGCGTGGCCGACCTCTTCACGGAGGTTGGCCACGTGGCGGAGGAAGCCTGCCGCGCCGCGTCCGATGACCGGTTGCAGGTCACGGAACTGCGCCGCCTGCTGAAGGAACTGGCCGACGTGCTCGAACGCGGCATGGCCCTTGTGGGCGACCTGCGCCAGATGGAGCGCATGGCCGATGCCTAGCCCCTGCTGCCCCAGAACCCCGCAGGAAGCGGGCTGCGCCACCGTGGAGGCCCTGAAACGGGCCGCCGTGGCGCGCCCGCACCTGCGGCCATGCCCCCGCTACCGGGGCTCGCGGGGGACCATGCTGTGGATCTACCGGACGCACTGCTCAAGCTGCCCCCGGAATCAGGAGGCGAAGGGGGAAGGCCGCCATGGATAACGGCATCCGCACGGAGGAGATCATCCGCGCATTGCTCGGAGATCGCCGCTTCGACTTCAAGGAAGAGGCCAACTACCTGCGCCGGGGCGTGTGCCCCTGCTGCGGCAAGCGCACCCTGTACGTGGGCAAGCAGAAGCCGTGGATGCTGCGCTGCGAACGGCTGAACAAATGCGGGTTCGAGGAACCCACGCGCGAGGCGCTGCCCGACCTGTTCGAGGACTTCGCGCGGCGCTTCCCGCCCACGGAAGAAAACCGTCAGGCAACGGCAGATGCCTACCTTGGCCTGGACCGCGGCTTCGACCTTTCGCGCATTCGCGGCTGGTACGAGCAGGCGGCATGGCCGGTGCCGGGCACCACCGACTACGTGCCCACGGTGCGCTTTTACCTGGACGAGGGGCGCATCCGCTGGTGGGACCGGCTGATAGGCCGCACCAAGAAGGACGGCCAGAAGGCCCACTTCGGCGGCAAGCGCAAGGACGACGGCACGCTGTTCCAGGGCGACGTGTGGACGCCGCCGGGGCAGCAGATAAACGACGGCGACCGGGTGTGGCTGGTGGAGGGCATCTTTCACGCCATCGCGCTGGCCCTTTGCGGGCACAAGGCGGCGGCCTGCTTCTCGTGCAACCACTTTCCGGCGGCGTTCATTCAGGCCCACAAGGGGCGGCGCATTCGCTGGGTGCTGGCCATGGATTCGGACAAGGCCGGGTCCAAGTGGTGCAAGACGCACCACAAGACGCTCAAGGCCATGGGCGAGCTGGCCCTTGTGTGCATGCTGCCCGATGGCCGCGACTGGGACGACCTGTACCGGGCCGGGCGCATAGACGACGCCTTCATCCGCGACCGCCTGTACTACGGGCGGCTGTTCATGGCCGAGACGGTGCAGGAGAAGGCGTACATCCACTACACCCGCAACCGGCGCATGACCTTCATCATGGACTTCGAGAACGCGCTGTACTCCATCAAGCTGGGCGCGGACTTCGAGAAGGGGTTGGCCGAGGCGGCCGGGCAGTGGATGGAGCAGGAACTGGAGGCCAAGCGCGCAGGCAAGGTGCCGACCGCCGCCCCGGCCAGCACGGTGGCCAGCACATCGGAAGGCCGAGGGCAGGGCGGCGACGCAGATCCCGCCGCCGACACGCCCGCGCCCGCCCCGGCATCCCCGCCCCCCAATCCCCCAAACCCGATAGACGCCGTGCTCGATTCACCCACCGGGCGCGACCTGTTCGCCATGCACTGCGGCATCGACCAGATATCCAACGTGCTGCCCAAGTTCCTGTACATGGAGCGCGACGCCCTGATGGACGAACAGCGCTACGTGTTCAGCGTGGCCTATTCCAATGGCCAGGCCGACGACCTGATCGCCCTGGAAGGCACCGCCATCACCAGCCCGGACGCCTTCCACAAGGCCATGCTGAACCGGTCGCGCGGGGGCACCTTTGACGGCGACGCCCGGCAGCTGAAGATACTGCGCGACCGCTGGCTGAACAGCCGCATGACCACCGTGAGCGCGCTGCCCTTCGTGGGCTACGACCGCGAATCCGACGCGTGGATATTTCAGGAGCACGCATGGAGCAAGGGCCGCAAGCTGGCCGTGAACAAGCACGGCTACTTCGAGGTGAACCGGCGCGGCGTGAAGTCGATGCTGAACGGCGTGTACATCCGCACCGATGGCCGCTTCACGCCGGACTGGCTGGACAACTACGCAAAGGCCTTCCACTGGCAGGGGCTGGCCACGCTGGCCTACTGGCTGGGGTCGCTGTTCGTGCAGCAGATCCGCGCGCGGCACAAGACGTTCCCCTTTCTTGAACTGACCGGCGAGCCGGGCGCGGGCAAGTCCACCATCCTGGAGTTTCTGTGGAAGTGCGTGGGCCGCGACGACTACGAAGGCTTCGACCTGCTGAAGGCCACCCCCGCCGGGCGGCGGCGCGCCTTTTCGCAGGTGAGCAACCTGCCGGTGGTCATCATCGAATCGGACCGCGACAACGGCGACAAGGACGCCAAGCAGCGGCAGTTCGGCTTTGACGAGGTGAAGCCCTTCTACAACGGGCGCGGCACCGGCACGCTGGGCGTGGCCAAGCGCTCCAACGACGTGGAGGAACACCTGTTCCAGGCGTCGCTGGTCATCAGCCAGAATGCCGAGGTGGACGGGTCCGAGGCGCTGTTGCAGCGCATCGTGCATTGCCACGCCGACAAGAAGCACCACAAGACCGGCACGCGCGACGTGGCCCGGTGGTTCGAGCGGCAGACGGCGGCCGACGTGGGCGGCTTTCTGGGCGCGGCACTGTCGCACGAGCGCGAGATTCTGGACGCCTACGCGGCGGCCTTCGACAGCATCGAAACCCGCTACACCGACAGCGGCGCCCTGAAGAACGAGCGCATCATCAAGAACCATGCGCAGATTGCCGCGTGCGGCCACGCCCTGAAGGTGCTGTTTCCCACCATGTCGGACTACCTGCGCGAAGGCCTGACCGAATACCTGTTCCTGCGGGCCAAGGCGCGGGAACAACGCCTGGCTGCGGACCACCCGCTGGTGGAGCAGTTCTGGGACACCTACGACTACCTGTCCATCCAGCTGACCAAGACCACCTCGCGGTTGGACCCGCTGAACCACGAGAGCAAGCCGGGCTTCATTGCCGTGAACTTCAACCAGTACACCGAGGCCTGCCGCAACTGCGGGCAGGCCATGCCCGACGTGGGCAACCTGAAGAAGCTGCTGCACACCAGCAACGTGCGGCGGTTTGTTGCGTCGAACCGCTGCGTCTATTCGCAGCACGAGAAGAAGAACGTGAAATGCTGGGTGTTCCGCGAGGCCAAACTGCCAACCCTGGAGGATTGAAATGGCGCTTCAGAATCCTGAACCGACGGACCGGCTGATCGACTATGCTGGCCAGCTGAAACTGCTTGCCAAGCGGCTGGAAAGGGAAGGGGCCATGCCCGATATTCTGCGTGCCCTGCGGGCCATCGCAAACGAGATGCGCCGCTGCGGTGCCGTCTGGAAGGAGGTGTACCACCCCGGCATGCTGCCTGTGGCTGTCCCGCCTACCGTTCCGTATCTGCCCCGGCGGGGGCTGGCCGTGTTTGCTGTCGAAGAGCCACCCCGCGTTGCACAGTTCTGGGCAGCATACGAAACGTTGACGGAGGGGATTGGCGGCGACCTGCCGGAGCCGCTGAACCACAGCACGGACGCAACGCGGATCGCCATCAGCATGCCGCACTTCTATGAGGTCTGGGCGAATTCAGAGCTTCCAGTCATCGAGAGGCCCCGGCTACAGGCCGCGTTGAAGAAGTCTGCCCGGCGACCTCTGGTGGGCAGCAACCTGTTGGTGCGATCACGTCTGCTCGGTAAGCACATTCGATGTTGGGTTTTCGAGAACCCCTGACGGAAAGCCCGCCGAACCCCCGGCGGGCTTTTTTGCGTCCAATGGTCAGAAATTACATGGTATATGCGCGATACGCGCACGCGTATGCGCACGACGCGCGCGGAGAGTTTTTCCAAAACGAAGGCTTTCTCATTTAGGGTTCAAAAGGTTCAAAAAGTAAAAAATTAACTATAATTATCTAAAATTATAGTATGTGAGAGTGAACCGTTTTTGAACCTGACGCCGTTCAAAAATGGTTCAAACTGAACCTCTGTTTTGAACCCCTGCTGAACATCCGTGAACCTGCGCAACGGGTTGATTTTATTGCTTGCGCAGGAAAGGGGCGGATTGGGGTGGTTCAAAGAATAGTGTTATTAAATTGGCATGTTGCGTTCTTTGAAAACGGTTTTTCGGGCGTGTGAACCGTTTGAACCGGTTCAAAATTGAGTGAGGCGTTTTGGGTTGGCAATCTCGCGCGATTTCTAGTGTCTTAAAAAATAATACAACTGTGGCGCGTTTATTTATAGCATGCAATGTGTCAAATAGTGTATTGTTCCGGTGTGTTGGGTTCAGACTATTTGCGGAGGACATATGCATACGGTTAGCATTTCTGGCGGCAGAGAGATCGTGTTTGAGGTGAAGGAAGAAGACGATTGTATAACTGTAGGGCATGTTATCGTCGAGGCGGGAGTTCGTCAGCCAATGAAGACTTGTACGGTGACGTGTAGCACTGGCCGGTCGTATAGCTGGCAGTGTCCAAGTAACCAGAGCTGCGGGGGCGATTGCTCGGATCCGAATAACCCGCGAGGAGGATGTTGGTGATAATGTAGAACGTCGGATAGGATTTTTAGTGTATGGCTTGGCAGCCCTAGTAGGGCTTGGCTTGCAGTGGCAGGATCTTTGAGTGTCCGCATTTAGACGCGGGCACTCACTTTTTGAACGGGACCTAACGGCGAAACCTGTTGCGAAGGGCGAAGCCGAAGAGGGCGGCCTGCAAGGTGATGGCCACCTGTGAAAGGAGCATAAGGAAACGGGCCAACCAGCCTGCGGCATCTGCATCTGGCAGCTTCACCAGTGGGAGGAAATGGAGCCATTTGTCGCCAAGGTTGGCACCGTAAATGTGGAGAGGGATTGCCAGGGAAGCCGGGCACCAGGCAGGGGGAATTAGAAGTCCAATGAGAGGCGCGCCGAAGGTGAGGAATAATAACCAAAGGGCGGCTTGTCCGGGGGCTTCTCCGTAGCCGCTGGTGAGTTTGTAGCAGAGTAGGGTTAGGTAGAGGCCAAGGCCTCGTAGCCGTTCTTTGATGGGGAGGGCTGCGTCGGGTGAGTGGCGACATGCCCAGTCATCGCGAAATTGTTGAAAGCCACGTAGGCGTTGCATCTCCTTTTCTGCATAATGGAAGTCTGACGTGAGGGTTTCGTCCATTCCTTCGCGTGCTGTCTTCTTTATGCGTCTGTAGAGGTCTTCGAGATGCTGTGGCGGAAGGGCTTTGTCAGGTTTTTTTTGGGGGGGGAATGCGAGTGCTTCCGTGTTGTCGATTTTTAAGTATCCACAATTTTCAAGTTTTCGTGCATCGTATGTTAACCGTCGACCGCTCGATGTCGGCCATCGACATGCGATCATACGAAAATTTTCAATAGGTGCTCCTGAAAAAGAAGCACGCCTTAAATCTACACGGTCAAATGTTGTCAAATCTTTAATTACGCAGTTCTTAAACTTTGCAAAGCCTATGTTTGAGTCTTCAAAATATGCTCTCTGCGTTATAATTGTTGATGACATGTCTAAAATTCCGTTTATTTCGCATTCAGAAAAATTTAACATCCCATTTATTGTTGAGTGCGTAATGTAAAAATTACTGTCTTTTGATGTTGATATGTGTGATGCATAAAATATTGATGATTCTTTTTCGCATATATTGCATTTAAATAATGTAAGGGTGCCGTGTATGGATGATTTTGAAATATTTAGATTCTCTAGGAATGAGACCATTCCAAATGTAATTGTGCTATCAATATGTAGTTGTGTAAAGTCTGCAAATCCCGTTATTGTGCTAAACATGATGCTTGTAGCGTCATTGATTCGTGATTCCTCCATGGATAGCATTGCGCTGAATTCTGTACTGTAAAATGTTGTCCTTCCGTTGAATAGAGATTTCTTGAATGTGACGTTGCTTTCGAAAGTAGCGTAATCGAAGTTTGTTCTCCCGTGAAATTCGCAATTTTCAAAAGATGTTACCCTAGAGAACTTGGAATGTTCAAAGGTTACATCGCCATGAAATGTCGCATGGCTTATGTCCAGTGCCGAAAGCTGTAACTTTTCTAAGTTCACTGTATCGCTAAAAACAATACCTGTAAGCTGATGGTTTATTATGAATCTACTTATTGGTATTTGGCTTGTGGCACTGTTTTGGATGTAGGCGCGAACAGCGTTAACTAGTTCCTCGTGCCGCCCCTCCTTGAGGTGGGCCGGTGCATGGAACAGGCAGTATGCGTTCCCGTGGCTGTCTGTCGCGATGGGTTCCTGTGGGTGCCTCCATTTGTACTCTTCGCATTTGCAGCAGCCCATATGCTGATCCTCCTGTGGTGGGTATCGGGGAAGATATAAGAGGGGGGTGATGTTGGCAATGCGGTGAGTGGGCGGCGTCCGGCGGCGGTCTATCGGGTGATGATGCGCCTACCTCGGCCTTCTGTACCGGCCCCCCTTAAGTTCAACCAGGCCATGGGCGAGCAGCCAGCGCACGGAGCGCGGGCGCTCGCCTTTTTTCACGTCCAGTTGCAGCAGGATCAGGTGCTTGAACCGTTCGGCTATCATGGTGGCGCGGGCCACGCGTTCGGGCGCTGGCGCGCCGCGCCGGTCATGGTGCAGCAGCAGGCGGCGCGGGCGGCCATCCGCGTCGCGCAGGATCTCTGGCTTGCAGTCGTGGGCCAGCAGCCAGGAGAGGGGGTCGAAGAGTTTCGAGTCGTCGCGGATCATGGGGCCGATCATATCGCGCCCGGCCACGGGGTGAAGGTGGGTGCGCGGCTCGGGGTGGGTGCGCAATTAAGTTGGGCCTAGCGGTGGGGCGTTGAAAGCGTATGGGGGTTATTGAGGTTGTGGTGGGTCTTTGGCTATGTAAATTATTAATGGACACAGAGCCGTCAGGAAGAAAAAAGATATAAAATATAGCATTACGCGCGATGTGGCGCATGTTCTTGTCAGGGTGATAAGTGTTACAAAGCCGACAAGAACTATAACGAGGTTGATGATTGCAAGTCGTTTTTCAAGGGCTTTTTTAATTGTAGAAACTAGTGCGTCATATGCTACTACAGTAATAAAAATAAATAGTCCAAGGATGAGGGTGGCAGAGATTAGCTTTGATGGGATATCGACATTTGGATTTTTTAGTATGTCGAAGCATGTGGCTATGACTGTTGGGATTGTGTCTGTAAGTATTTTAGCGATGTCATTTTCCATTGTTTTACCGAGATGATGCTTTTTTCGCTTTGTTTTTGTGGTAATGGAGGGCTATGGTGACCATTATTCCGTATCCTGCGCAGAATAGTAGTAGTAGTGTGGCAAATACGCCGTCAATGAGCGCCGTATCGGTTTTGTTTGCTAGGCCAGCAGTAGCAATGATGAAGGCGAATATAGAAAGGAAACACACTATAAGGCGGAGTAGTCTTGTATGTTGTTCGTGTAGAATGTTCTCAAGAGATATTACGGTTGCTGCAAGTGCACTTAAGCGTGCAAGTATTTCCTGATTTGATGTTAAAATGCGCAGGGTGTCGTCGTGGATTTTGTCTTGCCCGAGCAGTATTTTTTCTGTTTGTTCTATGTATGACGGTGGAGATTCGCGCTCCTGAGGCATATTTGCGAAGAATGAGAAGGGGTCCGGGTGTGGTTTTTTTGGGGGAGAAGTGTCGGGCGTGTGAAGGGGGTTGGTCGACATTGTGGATCACTCGCTAGGTGACGCGTATGTTACGATGTTGAGAGCCATTTCGTAATATCTTTTGCTTATAATGTGCTCATATGTTGATACAAGGTTTGTGCCCTTGGGTTCAATGAAATTAAAAGAGAAAGTTTCTGTCGGTGGGACTGCCTTCAACTCCGTGAAGCAGAGAATTTTGTCGTCGAGGTTTGCGACAAATGACATTGAATGTGAGAATTTATTGTCGAATCTTTCAAGTAATTCGTGAAGTGGTGTTTTCTTGGGTGAGGGGCTTAGTGTTTTTGTGAAAAAAATAGAGTCATTTTTCTCTAAGGTAAATCGTAAATCTACTCCGGACCAAGTGCGCGCTATGTGTGGGATAACTGCGTTGTGAATTCTATCTATAACTGTTGAGAATCTTTTTATTGTATTGTTAACTTCTGATAGATTTGAATCTTTTGATGTTTTAATGACGCCAACAAGGCCGTTATCAACAGCGGCGATGTATCCGCCAAGGACTTCAAATGCTATGCTGTCTTCCATTCGTCTTCTAATGCTGTCGCCAAGGTATTGTATTTCGTTGGCTATAGATCCTTCTTTTTCATTAAGGAAATCTGTGAAATTCTCTATGGACTTAAAAGCAGTGCCAAGCTGGATGCGTAGGTCGGATTTGGGGGGGAGCGTGAGCATGGTACGTCCTGTGGATTGCTCTGTGCGGAAGGGCATTATGGCGTTCATGGTTGCCCTGTTAATCGAGTTCTTGCCCGTTCTCTTGACACACCCCAACCCTATAGGTCAATCTGTCCGCAGGTGCTCTCAACACCTTGACTTCCTAGGCGGCAATCACGCCCGTCAGCCGTGGTTTTTTTGCGCCCTCCGTCCGGCGGTGGCCATGCGTCTTGCGCATGGTCCGCGCGGCCATTAGGGGTGGTGCACCCATTCCACGCGATATTCTGTCGGGAGTGAGGCTAATAGAATACCCTTCGGGGGAATACGCCCGCCGCCCTAGGACGGTTGAGAGCTCCCGGCAGTCTTCTCTCTTGAGGCTGCCAATCTCAAAATCCTAGGAGCCTCTATGCATCCCACCCCCACCTTGTCCGCGTTCATCGTAGAGCGCGGCCGCCTGCTGGCCGAGGCCGTGGCCGAACTGGGTGCCCAGTTCGCGCTGCCCGCCGAATGCGTCCACCTTTCCGTGCGTCCTGCCTTGTGCGCCGCCCAGGGCGACCTTGCCGAACTGGACGAGCTGCTGCACGAATCGCTGCCCGATCTGGACGGTGGCCCCGATAGCGACCCCACCGGCGGCCTGCCCGGCGGCCTGCCCGGCAGCCTGCCCGGCGATCCGTCCGGAGCGCCCGCGCTGGTCCCCTTGGCGTTGCAGGTGGTGTCCGTGCGCCTGCTGGGGCTGTCGCGTTCCGTGGGCGCGCACGTGGCCTTCCTGTCCGGGCCGGAGCGCCTGGCCGTGGACTGGCTGGCCCATCGTGCGGCGGCGCTTTCACAGCAGGCGGCCCGGCTTTCCGTCTCCGCGTGCGAGGCGATGGCCGATGCCTCGGCCAGTCTTGCGCCATCCGTTGCCCAAGACGCATTGCCTGATGTAGGTTCGCCGTTCGCGCAAACCGGCCACAGGGGGACCACGGCATCCGCGCGTCCTGAAACCTCAACCCCTGTGGAGGCGGCAGCATGACCACCCACAGGAACCCACGCTACAAGGACGCCTTTGCCGTCGTCTCCGGGCTGGACCGCCTGCAACACGATCTCGCGGAGCTGCAAGCAGAGGTGTCGGGCGCGGCGTCGGGCCTTCGCCGCGTGCTGCACAGCCAGCAGCGCCGCCACCAGTCCGCCAGTGTGTTGCAGAACCTCCAACGCCAGCTTGCCTGGCTGTCGGGCGATGTGGCGCGCATGCATGCCGCCCTCGTGCAGGAGGAGACACACCATGGACGTTGACCCCATCGGACGCATCTACAGCCACGCGGCGGCGCTGCGCACCATCGCCGCCCGCCTGCCGGAAGAACACGGCGGCCTCGCGCTGATTCTGGCCCTGCTGGGCGAAGACCTGCAACACTGCGGCGAGGCGCTGGACGATACCCCCTGCGCAGCCGCCAGCGCCCCCGCGCGCGGCGGAACGGGGGCCGGGCAGGGCGACGGCCCGCCGTGGGCCTGCGGTCGCCCCTCCTAGCCCGTCCCTGAAGATCACCCCATAACGAAACGCCCCCGGCATCGGTTGATGTCGGGGGCGTTAGGTTTTCTGTCGCTTTAAGTTGAGGCGATATGGTAACTCTTGTATACAAGTGGCAAAACAATGGAGGCGAAGGTGGATGTAAAACGTTTTTCTAAGTGTGTGCGAAAGCCTGCTGTTCTGCTGAGGTGGGCTAGGTGTTGGTTTAAACCGTATTTGTTGTCAAGCTGGAATAGGGTGAAGGCCGCTAGGGGCGTTGATGAAAGGGTTTTCTTTTATGTGAATACTCGGAAGTACTGTTTAGCTACGGTGATGGTTCAGGTTGCTGTAGTTGCTATTGTTTTTTTTGTTGTTCTTTGTATGGTGTGGAGTAAAAGCCCTCTTAAGCCTGTTTTTGATGTGTCTATATCTCTATGTGCTGGATATATTGCAAGCTATTTCTTTTTTAGAATTATAACGTGCGATGAGTATGCTAGGCATGAGCATGTTTGCATAGTTGCATTTGGCTTCTTCCTTTATACAAGGCACTGTTTGATTAAAACAAAAGAATTTTTAGAGAAGGTGAAAGATCATGACATGAGCAGTGTTGACGCGGTGATAGTGTTTGAATTGCAAGGAAGGTTGCATAGTGTTCATGAGTATTCGGATTTTTGCAGAAATGCATTCCATTTTGTAGATAAAGAAGCGCATAGGGTATTTGAGTCTATTGTGCACGCATTTGGTGACGTCAAGATTGAAAAAGCAGATAGGCAATGCATAAAAGAAATTTCACGGTTATCGTACAATGTTGATAAGGCATTCAAGCAGATGGAAACGTTATTTTACGATGGTAAACTTGTGATGTATAATATTGAAATGATGTCTAAAGATTTCATTGCGCGAGATCGCGCGATGAAAAACTATGCGCCTACTGCGAAGTAGGGCGGCTATTGTTTGCGAGTTGCTGATGAGTAAATTTTGCGGTGAGGGGTGGGCACTCCAACCCAGATGGCGACAGCGAGTGCGCAAACTCCAGGTGCATGACGAAGCTGTGACCGCATTCGGCGTTGTTGCACACGCAGTACAGCTTGGTGAAGCGGGGGGTTATCTCCCGGCGGGTGGTTATGCGGGCCTTGCCGTGGCACTTGTCGCAGATAATGCGCATGGTGTTCATCCTCCTGCACAAACACAATGACAAGGGGGCGTTGCTGTCAATCGGGCAGCACGTCCTATGCGTTTCGCCCGCCGGTGGTCAGGCCACCGGCGGGTTTTCCGTTTGCGGGGCAAAGCCCACGCGGGCGGCGGGCGGCAGGTGCTCGTTCACTTCCAGCAGCAGCTCGCGCACCGGGGTTATCTCGTTCTTCTCGTACACCGCGTCTATCTTGGTTATGTCGCCAAAGCCACCGGTGTTGTTGGGGATAATGCTGGCCATGGCCGGGGGTATGCGGTGCGCGGCAATGATGTCGTCGCGGCTGATGTTCTTGATCTTCTCCAGTTCGTCCCGCGTACTGAAGTCGCCCACCGGCAGTATCTGCACGTCCTTCTCGCGCCCGTTGGGTATGTGCAGGAACATGTTGCGAAAGTTGCCTATGCCCTTGCTGCCCTCTATGGCAGAGCGAATGCGGTCGCGGTCGTCCGCCTCCAGCGAACTGGAAGAGGAATAGAACACGTAGCCCATGTGCGCGCCGTTGCGGTAGTACCGGCGGCGGAACAGGGTGGCATCCTCGTTCAGCAGCATGGACTGAATGGCCCCCAGGTACGAGGGCAGGCCGTAAATGGTCTGGCTGACGTCGTAGTTGCGGATATGCACCACCTCGCCGGGGGCAAAGCGGTGGATCTGCCCGGTCAGGGTCAGCAGGCCGTAGCAGTCCTCCTCCTTCATGCGGCGCATGTTGATGGCGGGCAGGTGGCGCAGCTCCACCACCTCTCCGTACCAGTTGCGGATTTTCTGCAGGTACCCGTTGGCGAACACCAGGTAGTCGGTGGTCATGGCGTGCATGGCCCGCCGGGGCAGCGCCGCCGTGGGCACAAAGCCGCGCAGCACCACGTTGGTTTTGAATTCCAGCAGGGGGCCGTGGTAGGCGTTGGCCCGCAGCAGCCGGGCCAGCCCGCGCAGGGGCACCGGCGGTTGGTAGTAGCTGCCGTTGTCCAGCAGCCACACCCCAAGGTGGTCGTACACCGCCCCGGCCAGCGCCGGTTCCGGGTCGCCAAAGGTGAAGGCCTGCACCCCGCGCAGGGCATCGTTGATGATCGCCCCGGCGTCGGCCCCCGGCGCGGGCCGGGTGGTGCTGGCGTGCTTTTTCGTTCTGGCCCTGGCCATGTATCCCTCCTGTTTGCGCTACGCGCCGATAACCACGGTGCAGCCGCCGTGCCCGGTCTGGCGCGCCAGCGGTTCCGCCGCCAGCGCGTGCATGATGGCCCACGCCACGTCGGCATGCCCGGTGGTGGGCGTGCGCCCGGCGGCGTAGGTAATCTGTCCCTTGTCGGTGGTGGTCTGCCGAATGGTCAGAAAGGCGTGGGCGATGTCCGTTTCCGCAGCGTCCCATTCCAGCCGCTGCTCCTCGATCACCTCGCGGGCCTTCAGCACAAGGGCGGCCTTGCTGGCCACGGCGTAGTTGATGGGCGCGGCCACCGGGCAGAACTGGCGCACGTGCTCGTACACGCCAATGCCGGGGCCGGTGGTGTCTATGCCCAGGTGCGCGAAGCGGTACCTGTCCGCCAGCTCGCGGATGCGTTCCGCCTGCCACAGGTAGCTCTTGCCCACCCACTTGTGCCGCTCCACGCAGCGGATCACCCCGCCCGGCTTCAGGGGCGGTTGCAGCACCACGAACGATGCGTCGTCGCGCGAGCGGCTGGGGTCGTACCCGCCCCACACCGGGTGGTTGCCCACGGGGCGGGGCGCGCCGGGGGCGTAGTCCGGCCAGTCCGCCGGGTCTGTCATGCAGCGTTCCAGCAGCGCCAGGCGGAACACGCCCTGCGTGTCGTCTATGAATTCGCAGTCGAACAGCTGGCGGAATTCGTCCGGCGTGTATTCCAGCCGCAGTTGGGCCACGTCGAACAGGTCGCAGCCGCCCGCCTCCGCGTCGGCCAGCGTGATGACGTTGCGCCAGTATGTGTCCGGGCAAAGGAACCCGGCGCGCAGGGCGGCGGCGTCCGGCCACGGCCGGGGCTTGGCGAAGCGCTTCTGAAAGGCTTCGCCGGTCCACAGCGGGTAGGCGTCGTGGGTGATGGCCGATGGCGTGGAAAACAGCGTGCGCCGCCACTTCTTGTGCGCGGCCATGCCGGTGGCCACCTTGTACAGCTCGCGGAACTTGGTGATCCAGAAGAACTCGTCGATGTAGACGTGCCCGTGGTAGCTCTGCGCGCTGCGCGAGTTGTTGGACAGAAAGTGCAGCTCGGCCTTGCCGTTGCGGGTGTGCAGTATCAGCGGGTTGCCGGAAAGGGTGATGTCGAAGGCTTCGCCCGCCGCCTGCACGATGTAGTTGCGGAACACCTGCGACTGCGCCTTGGTGGCGGAAAGGAACAGCTGGTTGTCGCCGGTCAGGCAGGCGTCTTCGAACGCCTCCTGCGCGAAGTACCAGGTGGCGCCGATTTGGCGGGCCTTCAGCAGCATGCGGTTGCGGTGCTGCTTGGCCGTGCGCAGGGCGTGCTGGTAGCCGAAGTACCGGCGGTGGAACTTGTCCGCGAAGAGCTGCTGCGTGAGGGCGGTAACGTCGTTCTTTATGGGCTTGCCCCGGCGAGGGCGGGCGGCGCGCGGCCCGGTGGAAGGGGCGGAAGGGGAGTCCGCGGCGCAATCACCGGGGGCGTCCGGCTGGGGGGCCGGGCCGGGGTGGGCGCTGCCCTGCTCCTGTCCACGCTGGCGCGCCAGGGCCACCTCTTTGGTGCGCAGGGCCTGCAACCGCTCAAGCGTGCCCACCAGCAGATCCACCTCGCGCAGCTCGCCGGGCGTCTTGGGGTCGCGCTCGGCCAGCAGGGTGAGGCGGCGGGTAACGGCTTCTTCCGCCGTCTCGTGCGTGAGCAGGGCGTCCCATTCGCCCACCGTGCTCCAGTGGTAGACGGTGCGGCGCGGCACGCCCAGCGCGTCGGAAATGTCCGCCACGGTGTAGCGCCGCAGGTACATGCCCCGCGCGGCCTGCCGTATCTCGTCCGGGTACTGGCGCACGCCCTGCCGGGCTTCCTGCGTATTCCCGCCGTCTGCAATGGTCTCCATCGTGCTGCAATAGCACTGTTGCGGCAACCGCCAACGCACCACAAATCCGATTTTGCCAAAATCGGACGCCGTGTCTTTGACCTTGCCTTGCGTGCTGTGCCTACATGGCGCGCATGAGCAAGCCCACCCTCACCACCGATTTCGTCAGGATAGGCCAGTCCGGCCCCACAGTGGATGGGCGGACCATCGACCCCGCGTGGCTGTTGCAGGCGGCGGAATCCTACAGCCCGGCCCTGTACACCGCGCTGATCTGGCCGGACCACTTCCGCTTTCAGAACTACGGCAAGGTGCTGGAGCTGAAGACGGAAGAGGAGGGCGGCGTGGTGGCGCTGTACGCGCGCCTGCAACCCAACGCCAGCTACCTGATGGGCAACCAGTACGGGCAGCGTCTCTTTTTCTCCATGGAGATCGACGACAACTTCGCGGGCACGGGCCGGGCCTACCTTGTGGGGCTGGGCATTACCGATTCGCCCGCCTCGCTGGCCACCAGCGAGCTGAAGTTCTCTGCCCGCCGCAACACGCCGGGCAGCCAGTTTCTGTCCAACGTGGAATGCGCCCTGCCCGCAGAGGCAGAAGACCGGGAACCCTCGTGGGTGGCCCGGCTTTTCCAGTTGTTCACCCCCAACGCCACCCAACGCGAGGAGCCCATGGACGCACAGCAGTACGCGGAGATGCAGGGCAAGATCGACGCCCTTGCCACCGCCGTTACCGAGATCAAGACCACCGTGGCCAGCTTCACGGCCAAGCCGAATGAGCAGGCACAGCCCGCCGCCCCCGCCGCACCTGCGGCCCCGGCTGCCCCGGTCGGGGCGGAGTCGGAAAAGTACACCGAGCTGGCCGCCGCCATCACCAAGCTGGGCGCGCAGATGGATGGCATCGCCGCCCGGTTCGAGGCCGCCCGGCCCGGCACGCCGGTGCCCCCCACCGAAGGCCCGGCGGACGACAACGCCCCCCTCCTGTAGGGGCGGGAGGAACCCACATGCGCGAAAGTACCCGCAAGAAGTTCGACACCCTGTGCAGCCGCATGGCCGCCACCTATGGCGTGCCCAGCGTGCGCCAGCAGTTTTCCGTTTCGCCCACCATTGAACAGCGCCTGCAGGACGCCATCGTGGAGCGGTCCACCTTCCTGCCGAAGATCAACACCATCCCCGTGGATGACCTGGAAGGCGAAACCCTGCTCGGCTCCGCCACCGGCCCCGTTTCGGGCCGCACGGACACCAGCGCCGACAAGGAACGCACGCCCCGCAACGTGCTGGGCCTGAAGCCCTACCGCTACAAGCTGGTCCAGACCAACACCGACGTCTACCTGCGCTACGCCACCATGGACGCGTGGTCCAAGTTCCCCGACATGGGCGACCGGTATTCCCGCTACGTGCAGGAGCGCATGGCCAACGACCGCGAACTGGTGGGCTGGCACGGCCGCTCGGCTGCCGCCGATACCGACCTTTCCGCCTTCCCGCTGATGCAGGACGTGAACAAGGGCTGGATGCAGTACATGCGCGAAAACCTGCCCGGCAACATCCTGAGCGGCGGCGCGACCGCCGGTGAAATCCGCATCGGCGCGGGCGGCGACTGGGCCAACCTGGACATTGCCGTGCACGACCTGTTGCAGGGCATCCCCACCTACATGCGCCAGAACCTGGTGGCCCTGATCGGCACCGACCTGATCGCGCAGGAAAAGGCCGCGCTGTTCGCCGTGGTGGGCGGCAAGCCCACGGAAAAGGCCCTGCTGGGCAACGCGCTGACCACCTTTGGCGGGCTGGCGTGGGACACCCCCAGCAACTTCCCCGGTCGCGGCCTTGTGGTCACCAGCTACGACAACCTTTCCGTCTACCTGCAGAACGGCTCGTGGCGCCGCAAGGTGGAGGACAACCCCAAGAAGGACCGCGTGGAGGACTACAACAGCCGCAACGAGGGCTACGTGGTGGAAACACCCGAGCGCTTCGTGGCCGTGGAGTTCGACAACGTGAAGCTGCCCGACGGCGCGAGCGGGTGGGCCTAGCCATGAGCCTGATGCGCAAGCACCAGCAGGCCGTGCGCGTGGTTACCGGCGTGCCGGGCGAGCGGATAGGGGCCGGGGCCGTGGTGCTGGGGGCCATGCCCGCCGCGCCCCGTGGCCTGCTGGGCGGCAGCCAGTTGGGCACCTTCCTTTCCGCCTCGCTGTCCGAGGATCTGGCGGCGCTGTCTGCCATCGCTTCCGTCGAACGCAAGATCGACCTGAAGCGCGACACCCTCATTCCCAAGTACCGCGACTATGCGGCGCGCCTGATGGCCGACGGCCAGCGGCACGAGCTGCTGGGCTACTACCTTGTGTGGTGCCTGGACGCGGGCTGCATGGAAGAGGGCCTGCGCGTGGCCGCGTGGGCCATGGAGCAGGGCCTGCCGCTGCCGGAACGCTTCCGCGCCAGCGTGCCGCTGTTCGTGGCGTCTGCCGTGGCTGCGTGGGCCGAGCGCCAGCACGACGCCGGGCACGACTTCGAGCCGTACCTGTCGCAGGCGCAGGCGCTGGTGGAACCCGGCGGCGAGGTGCCGGACAAGGTGCGCGCGGGCTTCCACCGGCTGTTCGGCCTGCGGGCCGAGCAGGGCGGCGACCTGCCCACGGCGGAGCGCGAGCTGCAACGCGCGCTGGAGCTGGGGGCCAAGGTGAAGACCGCGCTGGACGGCGTGCGCAAGCGGCTGGCCCGCGATGGCGGGCAGCCCGCGCCCGGCGATGAAGAAAGCAATGACCCCGCACCCGCTGCCGCCCCCGAAGAACCGGCGGGCGGCGACGGGGCGGGCTAGGTACTCCTCCACCCAGCCGGGGCGGCCCGGGCGGAAGCACGGCACAGGGTGCCGGTGACCGCACGCCCGGGCCCGCCCCCAACACGACACAACAGGCCACGCCATGAGCTTCAGCGCCATTACCGACCAGCCCTCCACCGTCACCCTGCCGGGTGACGGCTGGTATCCGGACCTTTCCGTGGGCGAGTTCCAGCGCGTGTACCGGCTGCCCGCAGAATACGCGGCGGCGCTGGTGGAAGACCACCTTGGCCTGGCCCGGCTGTGGGCCATGCGCCAGTTGCAGGCGTGGCGCGCGGCGCAGGAGGCGGCCGGGTTCGCCAGCCTTGATGCCGTGCCCGTGTTCGGCATGGCCGGGGAGGCAACGCGGCTCTTCAAGCGGGCGGTGTTCTGCCACGCCAAGGCGCTGCTGCTGGGCCAGTTCGCCACCGTGGAGCGGCGCGAGGCCGCCCGCGAAGACGCCAAGGAAGGCCCGGACGTGGCCGACCGCTTCTATGCCTGGGCGCACGACGCCATTGCGGATCTGCGCGGGCGCGGGCGCATCGACGCGGATCTGGTGTGAGGCGGGCATGCGCAAGATTTCATCCCTCGTCGAACACCTGCTGACCACCACCCGCCTGCCGCGCGAGCAGGCGCACGCCTTTGCGGACAAGGGCGAGCTGCAGCCCACCGGGCGCGACCTGGGCATGACGCCCGATGGCCGCGCGCAACTGGAAGTGGGCGTGTGGAAGTACGACGCGGTGATCCGGTTGGAACGCTACGCGGGCGACGGCCCCACGCTGATGGCCATCGTGCTTGGCTGGCTGGCCGACCACGACGGCGACCGCGACGGGCTGGCCGAGCCGGAGCTGGACGTGGACATCAACGATGCCCGCACCTGCGACGTGGAGCTGGCCGTGGAGTTCGAGGAACGCATCACCGTGGTGGAAGACCCGGACGGGGCCGTGCCCTTTGACGGCAGGCGCTGGAGCGTGGCCGCGCCAGAGATCGTGGCGGCGGGTTCGTTCACCTTCGGCGCGCGGCGCGGGGGCGGCGATGCAGGTTAGCTTTTCCGTTTCGCCCGACCATGGCCGGTCGGCCCGGCTGGATACGCAGATCGACGCCCTTGGCGGCGAGATCCGCGACCGTCGCAAGCATGCCCGCCGTCTTGCCGGGTACGTGCGCACGCAGACGCGGCGCAACATCCGCAAGCAGGAGACGGTGGAGGGCGCGCCCTTCGCGCAGCGCCGCGACAAGCGGGACAAGCGGGCCATGCTTACCGGGCTGGCAAGGACGTTGGCCATCATCCCGCGCGGGCCGGATGGCGGGGTGGTTGTTTCGTGGAAGAACCCGCGCGACGCGCGGATCGCCTACCGGCACCAGCACGGCGTGGGCGAGGAGTGGGGGCCGCAGCGCGCGGCGCGGGCCTACGGCGTGCCGGACTACAAGGCCCGGTGCACCCGCAGGCAGGCCAAGGCGCTGCTGCGGGAAGGGTTTCGCCTGCCGGTGCCCGGCAAGGGCGGCGGCAGGGCAACGCGGCGCGTGTCCGTGATGTGGCTGGAGAAGCATTTCACCCTCGGGCAGGCGGGCCTGGTGCTGCGGCTGATGCGCACCGGCAAGCCCAAGGGGGTGCAGGAATGGCGCGACACGGTGCCCGAGCGCGCCGCGTTGGGCGTGACGGCCGCCGAGGCGGACAGGATGTGCCAACGGCTGGCCAAAAACGTGCTGGGCCGCGTGCCCGGATAGGAGACCACCCATGCTCGGAAGCGTGCAGGTAAACAACCTGAACCTGATTCAGGGCCCGCTGGAGGAAGTGGAGAACTACTTCCTGTTCGTCGGGCGCGGCGCGGGCACCAACGAGGGCAAGCTGATCACCCTGAACACCGAGACGGACCTCGACGGGGTGTTCGGCAGCGCCGATTCGGACCTGAAAACCCACGTGGCCGCCGCCCGGCTGAACGCCGGGCAGAACTGGAACGGCTGCGCCATCCCGCTGGCCAGCGGCGACACGTGGGCCGATGCCGTGGACTTCGCCATGGAGCGGGTGACGGTGGAGGCCATCGTCATCACCGATGCCGTGGCCCTGCCCACGGAGCTGGAGGCCATGCAGGCCAAGGCCGAAAGCATCATGGCCCGCTACATGCGCCCGCTGTTCTTCATCCCGCGTTGCCGGGGGCCGCTGCCCACCGAGACGTGGGAAGACTGGCTGGATGCCGTCCGCCCCCTGACCAGCAACATCGCCGCCGACCAGGTGAACCCCGTGGCCACCATCTGGGGGCCGGAGCTGGGCGCGTATGCCGGGCGGCTGTGCAACAGCGCCGTCACCGTGGCCGATTCGCCCATGCGCGTGGCCACCGGCCCGCTGCTGGGCGAGGGGTGGTCCGTGCGCCCCACCGACAAGAACGGACGCATCCTGGACATGTCGGTGATCTCGGCGCTGGACGCCGCGCGGTTCTCCGCCCCGCAGTGGTACCCGGACTACCCCGGCGTCTACTGGACCGACGGCAACGTGCTGGACGTGCCCGGCGGCGACTACCAGGCCGTCGAAAACCTGCGGGTGGTGCAGAAGGCCATGCGCCGCGTCTATCCGCTGGCCGTGGCCCGCGTGGCCGACCGACGCCTGAACAACACCCCCGGCAGCATGGCGGCGGCCGCCATGTACTTCATGCGGCCGCTGCGGGAGATGAGCCGGTCGCGCCAGATCCTCGGGCAGGTGTTCCCCGGCGAGGTGGAGCCGCCCAAGGAAGGCGACATCGTCATCACGTGGCCCAGCAAGTACGCCGTCGAAATCTGGATGGCCGTCCGGCCCTACAACTGCCCCAAGTCCATCACCTGCAACATCCTGCTGGACCTGACCAACTACGCCTAGAGGGGGTGAGCACATGCAGCGCATCAGCGGAAAGAACTTCGACATCACCATCGGCACGCTGGCCATCACCGTGTCCAAGGCATCGCTGAACATCGAGGACAACACCGAGGTGGCCCAGGACAACGGCGTGCCCAACGGCTGGGTTTCCGGCGACGCGAAGGCCGACGGCGAGATCGAGCTGGACGCCACGGGCGTGCGCCTGCTGGGCGAGGCGGCGAACAGCGCCGGGTCGTACCGCGACCTGCCCGTGTTCGACATCCTCTTCTACGCCAAGACCGGCGACGGCGAGGAAATGAAGGTGGAGGCCTTCGGCTGCAAGTTCAAGGTCGAAGGGCTGCTGGATATCGACAAGAAGGGCGGCGAGAAGCACGTGACCAAGCTGAAATACATGGTCACCAGCCCGGATTTCATCCGCATCAACGGCGTGCCCTACCTGTCCAAGGCGGACACGGAAGGGCTGATGGGCTCGCAGAACTAGCATGGCCGACGCAGCGGACATCGCCACCGAACGCGAGTGCATCCTGCGGCAGGAGGCTTTGGCCCGCCTGCACGCCGCGCGCGGCGCGCAGCGGACCAGCCTGACCGGTCTGACCAGCCGGGCCACCTGCGAGGAATGCGGCGACCCCATACCCCAGGCCCGGCGCGCGGCGGTGCCCGGCGTGCGCCTGTGCATCACCTGCCAAAAGGAGCTGGAAGCATGATCGACCGGAACAATCCCCCCCGTGGCGTGCGCAACAACAACCCCGGCAACCTGCGGCACGGTTCGCCGTGGGAAGGGCTGGCGGCCGCGCAGACCGATTCCGCCTTCTGCACCTTCGTGCGGGACGAGGACGGCCTGCGGGCGCTGGCCAAGGTGCTGCTGAAGTACGAGCGCGACGGCCTGAACACCGTGCGGGGCATCCTGAACAAGTACGCCCCGGACACCGAGAACGACACCGAAGGCTACATCGCCCACGTGGCGGCCCGCATCGGCGTGGCCCCCGGCGCGCCCATCAGCGTGAAGGACAACCTGGAGCCGCTGATGCGCGCCATCGTGGATCACGAGAACGGCAGGGGCTGGGCGGACCACTACGCCCCGGCCACCTACGCGGCGGCCATACGGCGCGCCAAGGGGATGGCGTGAACCGGCTGCTGGCCATCGTTGCCGGTGCCGCCGTGCTGTGCCTGGCCCTGTGGTGGCAGGCGGAGACCATCAAGGATCTGCGGGGCAACCTGGAGACGGAGCGCCGGTCGGTGGCCACCCTGGAAGAGGCGCGGCAGGCCAACGCCCAGACCATTGCGCTGCTGCGCGGTGACATCAAGGTCCGGGACGACGCCATCATCCGCCGCGACAGAAAGGTGGAGGCTCTGGAAAGGGAACAGGCGGCGTCCCTGCGCGCCTACAAGGAAGAGGTGCAGAATGATGAAGCTACTCGCGCTTGGGATGCTGTGCCTGTGCCTGCTGCCGTGCACCGGCTGTTCGGCAAGGGTGGAACGGGTGCCCGTGCCGGTGACGGAGCGGGTGCTGCCCCCGGCCTCGCTGACACGGGAGACGGCGGTTCCGGAGTGGAGCGGCGTGACCAACGGTGATCTGTCGGGGTTCGCCAAGCAGTTGGAAGGAGCCGTGAACCGATGCAATGCCGACAAGGCGGAATTACGGGCATGGGCGGAGGATACCGCCACGGGGCAGGGCAAATGACCGAGGTCAAAGAGTGGCTGGCCAGCACATGGCTGGTGCTTGCCCTGTCCGTGGCTGGCGGTATGGCCCGCGCCGCAAAGTGCGGGGAACGCAGCCTGTGGGCGTGGTTCTGCTCCGTCCTGGTGGCGCTGTTCGCCGGGGTAGTGACCAACCTGATCCTGGTGGACCTGACCTCGCTGCCCGAGACGGCCCGCGTGGCCTGCGCATCCGTATCCGCCTATTCCGGCGGGGCCGTTCTGGACGCCCTGCAGACACGCATCGCCGACGTTCTGGCCGCGCTGCTGGGTGCCCGGCGTGAATCGCAACCGACACAAGGAGATGACCGTGGACAAGACTATTAAGCTGAACGTGAACGGCCGCGAACTGACCTTCAACATGAGCCTCGGGATCTACAACCGCTACATCAACGAGTTGCAGCCTTCCAGCAAGGTCGGCCCGGCGCAGAACCTGTGCACGCGCAGCGTTGCCGACGAAAGCAAGGCGGCCTTGCAGGAGCTGCTGCAGCTGCCCGGCATGGCCGTGCAGATCGCCAGCAAGCTGTTCGAGGACTACACGCCCGACATCGAGATCGAGGTGGGAAAGTAGAGGCGCGGGCGGCGGCCCTTGCGGAGAACGGCGCGGCGCAGCTCGTCGCGCTGTCCCGCAGGTGGTTCCCCGGCCGCGCTGTGGACGCGGAGGCCATGGCCGAGGCGCTGTGGCTGGAACGGGACCATTGGGAAAAGATGACGGTGGCCGTGTGCAACGGCATCGCCAAGGCGTTCAACGGATAGGGGGGTAGGGCATGGCCACCAAGCTGGAGCGGCTGGAATTTGCCATCGGCATGAAGGACCAGGCATCGGGAAAGCTGGGGCAACTGCGCTCCTCGCTGGACAAGCTGACCGGATCCGCAAGCAGGCAGTTCGGTCAGGCGCGCGACGGCGTGCTGGGCGCGGTGGCCACCGGCTACTCCATTCACCAGATGGTGGCCCCGGCCATCGACCTGAACCGGGCGTTGGGCGAGGTGTCCAGCCTTGGCCGGTCGGATACCGGGCTGGCAGTGCTGCAGGCCGAGGCGCAGAAGTTCGCCATGGCCTATGGCGGCAGCGCCGCAGAGGTCATCCGGGCCGGGTACGATATCCAGTCGGCCATCGACGGGCTGACGGACAGGGAGCTGGCCCGGTTCACCGCCGCATCCGGCGTTCTGGCCAAGGCGTCCAAGGCCGACGTGGCAACCATGACCTCGTACATGGGCACCATGTACGGGATCTTCAAGAACACCGCTGACGGAATGGGCAAGTCGCGCTGGGTAGAGGAGATCGCCGGGCAGACGGCTTACGCCGTGGGCCTGTTCAAGTCGTCCGGGGCGGAAATGTCCGCCGCGTTCACCGCGCTGGGTGCCAACGCCACGGCGGCGGGCCGGAGCGCTGCGGAGCAGATGGCCATCCTCGGCACGCTGCAGGCCACCATGTCGGGCAGCGAATCCGGCACCAAGTACAAGGCGTTCCTTGCCGGGGTGGGCACGGCCCAGAAGGAGCTGGGCCTGACGTTCACCGACACCCGGGGCAACATGCTGGGCATGGTCGACATCCTGGACAGGATCCGCGGCAAGTTCGGCGACACCCTGTCCGTGGCCGAAAGCGACCAGCTGAAGAAGGCGTTCGGGTCCGACGAGGCCGTGTCGCTGAT
The DNA here is from genome assembly GCF_003402415.2 of Nitratidesulfovibrio sp. HK-II. NCBI lineage: Bacteria > Pseudomonadati > Thermodesulfobacteriota > Desulfovibrionia > Desulfovibrionales > Desulfovibrionaceae > Nitratidesulfovibrio > Nitratidesulfovibrio sp. HK-II. Next base: position 2,252,960 of record NZ_AP036014.1, on the reverse strand, counting down.
CAAGCAGCTGATGATGGACACGGACGGGCTGAAGGCCAACATGGCGAACATCGCCAACATCAAGGGCATGGACAACGTGACCAGCATGGCCGCCAGGATGACCGATATCTGGGGGCGGCTGGGCGGCACGGTCAACGTGCTCGCGGGCAGCTTTGGCCAGAAGCTGCTGCCGCCGCTGGAGGAGATCGTGGGCAAGGTGGTGGACGTGCTGCAGAACCTTGTCCGCTGGATCGACCTTGCCCCCAACCTTGCCCGGTGGGTGGGCTACGGGGCCATTGCGGTCATGTCGCTGGCCACCGTGATGGGGATCTTCACCGCCGTGGTGGCGGTGAACCGCATCGCGCTGATGGCGCTTGGCGGGCCGCTGAAGCTGGTGGCGTTCACCTTCGGGCTGCTCACCAAGCTCACCGGCCTGCAAACGGCGGCCACCTGGCTGTTCAACGCGGCCCTGTGGGCCAACCCCACCACGTGGGTGGTGCTGGGCATCGTGGCGCTGATCGCCGCCGTGGGAGCGCTGGTCTACTGGTGGGACGATCTGAAGGCCGCGTTCCTGGACACGACGTGGGGCCAGGCCCTCATGAAGACCATAGATGCCGTGATGGCTCCGTTCCGCGCCCTGGGCGAAACGTGGGATTGGCTGCAGCAGAAGCTGGGTCTGGCCGCCACGCCCACCACGGCAGCCATCAGCGCCGCCACGGGCGCGCCGCAGGCCGCCATCGAAAGCACGGCCACCGCGCTGACCTCCGCGTCGGCCACCGGCCCGCTTTCCTCGCTGGAAGCCGCCCGCACCCCGGCCATACCAGCCGGTGGGCTGCTGCAGGCCACCACCAACCAGATCAACAAGGGCCGCACGCGCCAGACCACCATCGGCAGCGTGACCATCAACGCCGACCAGCCCATGACGCCCGGTCAACTGGACGAATGGGCCGCCCTGCAGGCGGGGTAGACCATGGCCGAGTACATCGACCTGCGCATTTCCAAGGATGACGTGACGCTGGACGCCGGGGGGCAGCCCGTGCTGCTCGATGGCCGGGCCTCCATCGCCCAGGACATCCAGCACATGATCCGCGAGAGCGGCCTGCTGGTGGACATCATCGCCAACCGGGACGCCCGCGCGCGGCGCACCAACCTGGTGCGCATCACCATGGCCGTGGACGACGACGAGCGCATCGTGCCCGGAACCACGGTCATCAGCGAATCAGCCCTTGGCGAATACTGGCTGACGGCCACCACCGTGAAATACGGCAGCATTTCGCTGCAGCTGGGGGCGTGAGGTGAGGGGCTATCGAGGCGTCTTGCAGGCGGGGGACGCTCGCCGGGCATGTTCCCAGAACGCTTCATTCAGAAGGGGGTTGTCGGGGTCGCTTTCCGCGTTGGCGGTGAGTTGGGCGTCGGAAAAGCCCCGGCTGCGCGCACCGTCGGTGAGCGGGCGCAGTTTGCGAATATCTTCAACGTTGAGAGGCTGCACGTCCCGCCATTCCATCCGGGTATTGGCGGTTTCCCACAGGGTGTACGCCTGCTGCATACCCAGCCAGAGTTCCGGCGTGGTGCCCAGCGCCCGGGAAAGGCGCAGGGCGATGTCCGGTGTGATGGACGCGCGCCCGTTGACGATGGCCGAAAGCGCCTTGCGCGAAATGCCCAGGCGGTGCGCCAGTTCGGTGATGGTGATGCCCAACGGTTCCATGTGCTTCCTGAACAGGATTCCCCCAGGGTGCGCGGGCTTTCTGGTGCGGGTACGCATGATGCTGCCTCCATCTGCTCGTGTTGAAGGCGTAACCATCTTGGTTACACCCGGTCAAGGGAGAAAGCGAACGGGAGGGGGCAATGGCCATCACCAGCGCCGCGCGTGAACTGTTTACCCTCATGCTGCGCGAGTCGGGCATGCCGGTGACGCAGGCCGAGATGCAGCAGCAGTGGGACGCCCTGAACACGGCCGAGGGCAGCCAGATCACCAACAACAGCGCGTGGTCGCCGTTCTGGCGGCTGATTTCGGCCATCGTCACGGCCCCGGCGCAGTGGCTGGTGGGCCTGCTGGTGGAGCACGCCCTGCCCAACACCTTCCTGCGGTTCGCAGCAGACGCCTGGCTGGACGTGTTCGCCTGGGGCGTGGACGTGAAGCGCAAGGCGGCGGCCACGGCCGCCGGGGTGGTCACGTTCACGCGGGCCACGGCAACCGGAGCCCTTACCATCCCGGCGGGCACGCTGGTGGAATCGCCCCCCATCAACGACGTGACCTACCGCGTGGCCACCGTGGCGGAAGCCGTCATACCCGCCGGGCAACTGTCGCTGGCCGTGCCGGTGCAGGCCGAACAGGCCGGAGCCGCGTGGAACCTTGGGCCGGGCTACTACTCCATCCTCATCCGGCCGGTGCCGGGCATCACGGCCGTGACCAACGGGGCCGACTGGCTGACCTCGCCCGGGGCGGACACCGAGGACGACGAATCGCTGCGGCTGCGGGCGCGCAACCAGTTCGCCGCCGTGGGCCAGTACCACCACGACGCGGCATACCGCGCCCTGATCGCGGAGTTCGCCGGGGTGCGCACCGATTACCTGCATTTCGAGAAGGACGGGCCGCGCGGGCCGGGCACGGCCAACTGCCACGTGATGGTGGAAAGCGGCATCCCGCCGCAGGAGTTCATCGACACCATCAACGCCTACGTGCGGGCCTCCGGCAACCATGGGCACGGCGACGACATGCTGTGCATGCCCATGGCGGCCATGCCGGTGGCGCTGGCCGTGACGGTGTACCCGGTGGCCACGGCCAGCACGGCGCGGGCGGAGGCCCTGCGCCTGGCCGTGGAGAACCGGGTGCGCTGCGCGTGGCGCGAGAATGCCGACTTCCCCATGACCAGGACGTTGCCGCTTTCGCGGTTCTCGTTCTCGCGCCTGTCGGAGGAGCTGCACGCGGCGCTGCCCGATCTGCAAAGCGTGGAGTTCACCCACGACGGCGAGGGCGGGGCCGTGGGCGCTGATATCGTGGCGCAGCTGCAGCTGCCGGTGCTGGGCAGCCTGACCGTTACCCTTGGGGGCGGGGCATGAGCGAATTGCCCCAGCTCGACCAGCCCAGCCTGCCGTTCTGGATGGGCGGCGAGGAGTGTTCCAAGCTCGCCCGGGCCGCGCACAACTGGTTCACGCGCCTTGGCGAATGGGCGGCCCTGCCCGCCCGCCAGCTGGACCCGCTTACCTGCACGTCCACCGTGCTGGATCTGCTGGCCTGGCAGCGCAACGTCACCACCTACCAGGGCGAACCGGAGCGGCTGTACCGCCTGCGTGTGGCCCATGCCTACGCCAACGCCCGCGACGCGGGCAGCGTGGCGGGGTGGGGGCGCATCTTCCAGCGGCTGGAGCTGGGAGGCGTGGCGCTGGAAGAGCGCGTGGCCGGGCAGGATTGGGACGTAATCGGCGTGGTGGTGGACGACACGGCCTTCCCCGACCAGCAGAACGTGCTGGAGATCATCGTGCAGGAGTATGGCCGCACCTGCCGCCGCTACCGCTTCATCAGCTGCATTCCGCAGGCCGTGCGCGTTGCCGCCTGCGCCTTCGACGACGATCACGCCACGGTGTGCGCCGTGAGCAACCCCCTTACCATGGTCACGGCGGGCATGCGCGCCGCCGCGTTCGACAACAGCCACCACACCACGGAGGCCCACGCATGAGCGTTACCCTGACCGCCGCCGGGGAGGCCCTGATTGCCCGCCTGCAGGCGGAAGGCACCCCCCTTGTCATAGACCGGTTCATCTTCGCGGACGTGCCCGGGCAGGATCACACCCAGCCCGCCAGCCCCGCGCAGGGCGTGCCCACGGCCAACGTGGTGCACGAGTTTCCCATCCCGCAGGAGTACCGGGCCTTTGTCGCCCCCAACCAGGTGGTGTACTCCGCGCTGCTGGGCAGCGACGTGGGGCCGTTCTCGTTCAACTGGCAGGGCCTGTACTGCACCGAGCACGCCACGCTGGTGGCCGTGGCCACCTTCCCCCGGTTGGAGAAGCGCCGGTATGACCCGGCCACCAACACCCAGGGCAACAACCTGACGCGCAACTTCCTGCTGGAGTTCAGCGGCGCGCGCGAGCTGACGCAGATCACCGTCGAGGCGGCGGTGTGGCAGCTGGACTTCACGGTGCGGCTGAAGGGCATCGACGAGCGCGAACGCCTGTCGAACCGCGACATCTACGGGCGCGCCGCGTTTCTGGACGACGGCTGGCTGCTGACGCACACCGGCGGGGCGTACCGGTTCGAGGCCGGGCGCGGCTACGTGGAGGGCATCCGCGCCGCGCTGCAGGATCCCGCGCCCGTGGTGCCCACCGTGACCCCGTGCGAGGTGTGGCTGGACGTTTCCATGCAGGGGCAGGGCTCGGACGTGGTCACGATGGTGACGCCGCTGTGCCTGGCCATCGGCACGGACAGCCCGGACTACGTTGCGGCCGCGCCGCACAACACCCAGCACTACTGCGAGAAGGTGGCCCGCATCGAGGCCGACGGCAGCGTGACGGATCTGCGGCCCCGCCGCATCGGCATCGCCCCGGAGCAGATGGGCGCGGTCACGCACGAGGAGCTGGAGGCGGCGCTGCTGCGCGTATCCGGCCTGCCCATCGGCATGCCGTTCCTGTTTCCCGGCACGACGCCCCCTGCGGGGTGTCTGTCCATCGTGGACGGGCCGCTGCTGCTGCGTGAGGCGTACCCGCAACTGTGGGCCGTGGCGCAGGCCAGCGGCAACATCATCACCGAGGCGGCATGGCAGGCCAAGGCCGCCGTGCAGTCGTCGGTGGGCGAGTTCTCCAGCGGGGACGGGGCCACCACCTTCCGCTGCCCGCGCTGGCGCGACTTCGCGCGCGCGGCGTACCCGGCCGGGGGGCGCGCCCTGGGCCAGTACGATGCGGACGAAAACAAGAGCCATAGCCACCTGACCGGCGTCCCGTACCCCACCTCGGCGCGCACCTTCTACGGCGCCAAGGCGACCGGCCAAACGAAGTCCAACTACATCACCGACCAGACGGGCAGCATTACCGACACCCCGGAGACCAACGCCGTGGGCGGCACTGAAGCACGCCCCAAGTCCGTCAACTGGCTGCCGTGCATCAAGGCTTATGATGCCGTGGTGAACACAGGCGAGCTTGATTGGGCCGCGCTGGCCACCACGCTGGCGGGCAAGGTGGACCGCAGCGATTGGTCGCAAAGCCATGGCGACAACGGATGGCAGAAGTTGCCCGGCGGCCTCATTCTCCAGTGGGGGGCGGGCACCGCATCCGCAAGCACAGGCAGCGCAGCCACAGCTCCCGTCAATGCGTTTCCTGTGGCGTTCCCCAACGCCTGCTTTGTCGTGCTTCCGGTCTCTGGTCCGACAGCCGACAGTTATAGTCATGTTGTCATTTCCTCCAAAACGCAGGGGGGATTTGTCGCTGAAAACTCGCTTAACTCACCGCAACCATTTCTCTATCTCGCCATCGGCAAGTAAGGAGGCTGCATGCAACACTACTATTCCCCGTCTTCGGGCTGGTTTTACCGCGATGGCATGCATCATGACATTCCCGAAGATGCCGTGCCCATCTCGGCTGACGAGCATGCGGCCCTGTTGGCTGCCCAGGCGCAGGGGCTGGTCATTCTGGCCGGGCCGGATGGTCAGCCTATAACCGTAGATCGGCCAGATCCGACGCTGGACGCGGTTGCTTCCGCCAAGGCGCGCGAGATCCGCGCCGGGTACGACACGGCCCTTGCGGGCGTGCTGGCCGGTGCGGAAGCGACCGCCACCGGCGTGGCCGTGGGCTCGGCCCTGATGGCCGTCTCGGACCCCGAAGGGCTGGAATACCTGGTGGCGCGGCTGACCGCCCGCCGGGTGGAACTGGAACAGGCCCTGCTGGCCGCGCAGGCTGACGCGGCCCCGGTGCCCGCCGTGCTGGCCATCGTGGTCAGCTACCCGACGTAGCAGCGGGGGGAGCGGTCCATGCTGTGGCAACCCGTGACGTTCACGCCCCCGGCCAGCATCGGCGCGGTGGGCGACGGGCTTTCCGGTTCGCTGGGGGCGGTGGGGTCCACCGTGGCCAGCGGCGCGGCGTCCCTTGCCGGGCTGGGCCTGCCGGAGGGGCCGCCCCCCGGCGGAGAGGAGACCGCGGATCTGCGTACAGAAGCCTCCGGCATGCTGGCCAGCCCGTGCCCGTACATCGCGGTCACGCCGTACCAGCAGGGCGTGGGGCAGCGCCGGGGCGACCGGGCCTACCTGACGCCGCAGGGGGCCATCAGCGCGGTGGCCGGGCGCATGGGCGAGGCGCAAGATCTGCTGGCCTCCGGAGCGCTTCCGGACCTCACGGAGATGGACACGGCCATGGTGCTGCTGGTCATGGCCGCGCCGGACGAGGGCGGCCTTGCCACTTCGCTGGGCCGGTTCAACGGCGTCTTCCCCATCACCGAATTGCAGCAGGCGCAGCGCCGCGCCGGTGGGCTGGCCGGGCTTGAGCGGCAGAAGTTCACCATCCCGGCCGCGCCCGGCTATCCGGCGTGGGGCGCATCGTCTCCGCAGCGGGGTGGACCGGGGCTGGCCACGTCGCGGGCGCTGGGCGGGCAACTGGCCATGGCGGAGGGGCTTTCCGCTGTCGGCACGTCGCCGGTTGCGCGGCTGGGCGCGTTCGGGGCCAAGCGGCAGGCGGCCATGGCTGCCCGGCAGGCCGACCTTGATGCGCTGCACGGGTCCATGACCGGCAGCGACCCGGGGTGGTTCGGGGTGTACCTGGAAGGGCTGGCCGTGGAACTGGCCAAGCTGCTGGTGAAGTTCGCGCCGCCCATGGATGCCGCCTTCAAGTGCTGCGCGGCCGTGTGCTGGTACGGCACCAAGCGGCAGGTGGCCTACTACAAGGAAGCCTTCGGGCTGGAGAACCCGCTGGAGGGTATCCTGTGAGCTTTCTGCGCCTTGACGATTTCACCATTCCGGGCTTCGGCCTGGTCGCCTCCATGACCCTGCCCTTCAAGGACGAGGACGCCAGCGGCGACACCAGCAGCACGTCCAAGGCCAGCAAGGGCACCAAGGCCAAGAAGCTGGAGGCGAAGATCTTCATCCGGTTCACGGACGAGGACGATCTGCGCGCCCTGACCCGCGTGGCAGAGGCCAAGAGCGGCGGCGACGGGCGCATCTACACCGTCACCAACCGCACGGCCAACGCGGCCGGAATGCGGCAGGGGCGGTTCACCGGCGACTTCAAGGCCGAGGAGCAGGAGGAGCGCCGCTGCTGGCTGGTGTCCTTCAGCCTGTCCGAGCACGTGTCCGTGCCGGAGCGGGCCGAGGCGCGCGAGCCAGCCAAGGCGGCCACCGCCCAGCAGAACGCCGGGCAGGCCGTGGCGCCACCGGAAGATGCCGAACCGGCGCAGGAACTGACGTGGTTCGAGAAGAAGCTGAAGGCCGCCAGCGACGCGCTGGGCGACTATGACAGCACGGGCAGCGGGGCCGGGAAATGAGGCTGCAAAAGCGGTTGACCGTGGCGGGCGCGGAAGTCCCGCTGGTGAGCGAGGACGTGCGCCTGGATCTGGACCGGCCCGGCAGGGCCGTGTTTCAGGTGCGGGCGGATGCCCCGCTTTCCGGCGAGGTGTCGTTCGCCATGGGCTGGCATTGGGATGCGGCCCTTACCCTGTTCTTCAGCGGCGACGTGGAGCGGTGCACGCCCGTGGACGGCGCGCAGCAGCGGCTGTTCTGCCGCGAGGTGTCGGCCCGGCTGGACGTGGCCATCCCGCTGGCGCTGCGCCACCCCACGCTGCACGAGGTGCTGGCCGCCTACGCGCAGGCCGCGCGGGTGCGCTTCATCGTGCCGGACAGGCCGTATGCCGCCACCCGGGTGCCGTACTTCGGCGCGGTGGGATCCGGCTTCCACGGCATGGCGCAGCTGGGGCAGGTGTTCGGCATCGAGGACTACGTGTGGCAGGCGCAGGGCGACGGGCAGGTGTTCGTGGGGGCGTGGGCGGATTCCCGCTGGGCCGGGCGCGCCGTGGATCTGCCGGACGAGGCATGGGGAAAGACCATGGCCACGGGCGCGCGCACGGTGACGGCCATCCCCGGTTTGCGCCCCGGCGCGGTGCTGGACGGCGGGCGCGTCACGGCGGTGCGGTTCGCCGGGCACCAGATGGAGGTCACATGCAGGACGCAATAAGGGCGGCGGTGCTGCGGCTGTTTCCGGAGCTGTCCGGCGGGCTGCATCTGGACAGGTACGGCCGGGTGGTGGCCATCGCGGACCAGCCCGGCGAGGGCGTGACCTGCGAACGGTTCCGGCCGCGCTATGCCGTGGACGTGCAGATCCTGACGCCGGAGCTGGAGCCGGACCCGGCCTTCCCCGTGTTTCCGGCGGTGCCGCTGCCGGTGCCCGGCGGGGCAGGGCAGGAGTGCGGAACCTACGCCTTTCCGGAGCCGGGCGCGCTGGTGGTGGTGGGCTTTGCCTACGGCAGGCCGGACCATCCCATCATCCGGCAGGTGTACCCCATGGGCACGTCGCTGCCGTCCGTGGCCCCGCGCGAATGGCTGGCGCAGCAGTCGCCCGCCGTGTTCCAGCGGGCCGACGCGGACGGCAACTGGACCCGCCAGACCGATGCGGCCATCACCGACGAATCGCAGACCCGGCTGGTCCGGGCCATGGAGGCGGTGACCGAGGTGGCGCGCGAGATCCGCCGCGTGTCGGAGCATTCCACCACCGAGGTGGAGGGCACGTACACTGTGGAGACGGGCGCGGTGCTCACCCTGCTGGCCGGGCTGCGGGCCGACCTTGGCACCCTGGGCGCGCTGAACCTGACCGCCGGGGGCGATTCCAGCCACACCACGGCGGGCGCGGCCACCGAAACGGTGGGCCGCGACCACGCCAGCACGGTGAAGGGCAGCCGGTACATCACCGTTGCCGGGGGCCGCAGCGAGGCTGTGCAGGGCGGCCAGCAGACGCAGATCGGCGGCGACAGGACCGTGGCCGTGGACGGCAACCAGTCCGGCACGGTGGGCGGCGACCACGAGCTAACGGTGGACGGCAGCAGCACTGAAAAGGCCGGGGGCGACCGCACCATAGAGGCGGCCAACCTGGCGCTGAAGGCGGGCACCATCTCGTGCGTGTCGACATCCGGCAGCGGGGCAGGGGTAAGCCTGTTCGTGGAGCTGCTGGCCTGCCTGGACGAAATCAAGGCGGCGCTCGATGTGCTGGCCTCCCACACCCACCCCACCACGACGGCCATCACGGAAGGCGGCGCGGTGGCGAACCACGCATCCCGGCTGGGCACCCACCGAGGGCGCATAGGAGGCATCACGGCGTGACATCGGACGAGATCCGCTGCGGGCACTGCGGCAAGCTGCTGGCCCGTGGAGTCGTCGTACACCTGCATATCCGCTGCCCGCGCTGCCGGGCGGACAACCATGTGAGGCCCGCGAGGCCCAATCCGGATGGCCATGAGCCACGGCAAGGAGCCTCGCATGCAGACCATCCTCTCGACTGACCGCGCTACCCTCATTCAGGGCGATTCCCTCGCCGTTCTCCGCACCCTTCCCGACGCCAGCGTCGACACCGTCCTGACCGACCCGCCCTATTCGAGCGGCGGCATGACCATGGCCGCACGGCAGGCGGACCCCGCGCAGAAGTACCAGCAGAGCAACACGAAGCGGTCCTACCCCGCCATGATCGGCGACAACCGGGACCAGCGGAGCTTCACCCTGTGGGCATCGCTGTGGCTGGCGGAGTGCTGGCGCGTGGCCCGCGACGGGGCGCGCATCATGGTGTTCACCGACTGGCGGCAGTTGCCCGCCATGACCGACGCCCTGCAGGCGGCCGGGTGGATGTGGCGCGGCGTGGTGACCTGGCACAAGCCCAGCGCCCGGCCCAGCCTGGGCGATTTCAAGCGGGACGCGGAGTTCGTCATCACCGGCAGCAAGGGCAAGCCGGTCATGCACACCCGCACGTGCCCGCCCGGCGTCTACCGCCACCACGTGCAGACGGCGCGCAAGATCCATCTCACCGAAAAGCCGGTCCCGCTCCTGGAGGACCTGCTGGCTGTGACCGCCCCGGCCGGGGTGGTGCTTGACCCCTTCGCGGGCAGCGGCAGCGCCGGTGAGGCGTGCCTGCGCACCGGGCGGCGCTACCTGGGCGTCGAGCTGTCGCCGGAGTATGCGGAGCTGGCCTGCGCGCGCCTGCTGGGCGTCATGGATCGTATGCCGTCGCGTGAGATGAAAGAAGGCTCGGAGCGTCAAGATGCTTGACGAAGTGTATCCAAATGGATACACATACCGCATGAACACGTTTTTCCGCACGGATGTTTTCGCCAAGTGGCTGAACGGCCTCAAGGACGCGGCGGGAAAGGCCCGGATACTCGTGCGGATACGGTCGGCTGAGGCGGGCAACTTCGGTGACTGCGAACCGGTAGGCGAGGGCGTCTCCGAAATGCGCATTCACGCGGGGCCGGGATATCGGGTCTACTTCACTCGCCGGGGCGAGACGATCTACCTGCTGCTCGCGGGTGGCGACAAGTCCAGCCAGAAGCGTGATATCGTGCTCGCCAAGAAGCTGGCGCGGGAATTGGAGGATAGCCATGACTAAGATTGCTAGATTCGACGCTGCCGAATTCCTCGACAGCGAAGAAGCCATCGCCGAATACCTTTCGGCCGCGCTCGAAGATCCAAACCCGGACGTATTCCTTGCGGCTGTTGCCGACGTGGCCAAGGCCCGGGGCATGAGCCAGCTTGCCAAGGACTCGGGCCTCGGCCGTGAGAGCCTGTACAAGGCCCTCGCGCCTGGTGCCCAGCCTCGCTACGGGACCATCGTCAAGTTGCTCGGGGCCATGGGCGTTTCGCTTCAGGCCAAGCCCAAGGTGGCAGCCTGATCACGTAGGCATCAATGCCGTTGCACACCGTTGCACGGCCACGCGCACTACCCCATGAACGAACCAGGGCCGGGATACACTCCCGGCCCTTTCCATTTTCTCCCGGCGCGCCCGCCCCGCGCGGGCAATCGCCCACCAGGTGGCGCAGCCGTCATGCGCCGCGCTGCGTTCCCAGCCCGCCCGCGAAAACCCAGCGCCCCCCGAAAAAAATCACTCCTCCGCCCCAAACCTTCGGCCTTTTTCGAGCGCGATTGTGCAACCGGGCTCCGGGTGCAATCCCCGGCGTGTTCCTTGGGCCTCCTTGGCTATCGCCCGCTGTGGCTCATTGCGCGGTGTGCAACCCCGTGCAAGGTCGTGCAAGCTCATTGCACTGGCGGGGAGGAGGAGGCTTTGGGTAATGACCCGAAAGGACACATTTTTCTGAAAGGGCCTTCATGCGCCCTTTGGAGGCTGTATGCCCTAACTGTATGCCCTAAACTGAAAAATGGCTTACGACCATGCCGTAAGCCATTGTATTTACTGGTCGGAACGACTGGATTCGAACCAGCGACCCCCTGCTCCCAAGGCAGGTGCGCTACCAGGCTGCGCTACGTTCCGGTGGGGCCATGGCGTTCTCGCCGTGGCGTACGGTGGTCAGATAGTCGAAAGCGTGTCGTGGCGCAAGGAAAAAGGGTGGGCGGGCGTCAGACGGCGGTCCTGATGCAGGTTCCGGCAGCGGGCATGATGGGGGCTTTGCGTCCCATGGCCTGCGGCCAGGCGCTGGCTTCACGCGGAGCACGGAGGCATCGCTTCGGCGTCACCATGCGGGCCGTGCGTGGCTGATCCTGGCGTCCGCGCGCGAGACCAAGAAGGTACGCGGCGCATCGCACCATTGGCGCCCCTTTTTTTACCCCCCGAAGCTCTCCGGTCATGCGCCATGCATCAACCGTGGCGGGATGTTTTTCGGCGCGACGACATTTTTCGTGGGGCATCGCGTTATTTTTCGGGCGGCGCGCTTGACGGCGGTGGGGAAGATGCGTATTTACGCCTTTCCTTACCAATTGGCAGCGTTCTTGTTTCCCTCGTTCGATCTTCGCATGTGCAAAGCTCCGGACAGATGAAAAGAAGAGCCTGAGAAAATTCCGGAGTATCACACATGTCCAAGAAGCTCTACGTCGGCAACCTTCCCTTCTCCAGCAGCGAAAGCGACCTGCGCGCCCTGTTCTCCAACCACGGCGAAGTGCAGTCCGTCGCCCTGATCATGGACCGCGAAACCGGTCGTCCCCGTGGCTTCGGCTTCGTGGAAATGGACGACGACGGTGCCCGCGCCGCCATGGAAGCCCTGGACGGTCGCGACTTCCAGGGTCGCAGCCTGAAGGTGAACGAAGCGCAGGAACGCGCTCCCCGCCAGCCCCGCTGGTAGGTCTTCGCTCCCCATCGTCTGGACCGGGTCCCGCCCCTTTCGGGCGGGACCTTTTCTTTTCGGCGCGAACGCGCGCCACAAGCCGGAGGAGGACCACATGCCCAAGGACGACTATTTCGAAGTTGCTGGCGTTGTGCAGGAAGCCCTGCCCAGCACCTTGTTCCGGGTGGAACTGGAGACGGGGCATACCGTGCTCAGCCACCTGTGCGGCAAAATGCGCAAGTTTCGCATCCGCATCCTGCCCGGCGACAAGGTGCGCGTCGCCATGTCTCCCTACGACCTGACCAAGGGCCGTATCGTTTTTCGCGAACGCTAGGCGGCCCGCCACGGCTCCGGCCGTGTCCCGAAGCCTGAAGGCCCCCGTCGGTTGCGTGCCGCCGGGGGCTTTTCGTTTGCCTGCGGGGTGGCGCTGTTCGTGTCCTTTGCCGGGATGATCGGACAACGGACTGCGCTTTGACACCCCCGCCCGCATGGGGCATTGCGGTCTGGCGAAGGCATTCCCACAGCCGTTCGGGCCTGATGCTTCAGCGGCCGCACGGTCTTCCCGCCACCTCCATCGTACCCATCCGGAGCCGAACATGGGGCACATCGCCGCCAGGGATATCTACCGCCGCCTCGGCCACGCCATCGACAACACGCCGGTGCGCACGCCGTGGAACGACGCCTTCCACGCCATGCTGCGCGAATTGTACACGCCGGAGGAAGCGGAACTGGTGGTGCGCATGCCGTACCGCCCGTCGTCCATCGGGCGGCTCGCGCGGGTCACCGGCATGGACCGCGCCCGGTTGCAGCCGCTGCTGGACCGGCTGTGCGACAAGGGGTTGGTGCTGGACATCCGGGAGGACGGCGACCGCGCCCCTGATGCAAGTGATGCCGCCGAGCGCTTGGGCGAGTCGGCGCACGGCCATGCCGGGCACCCGTACCCGCATGACAATACCCATGCCGTCCACTCCCATCCCCATGTCCACGCCCCACACGCCCACACGCACGCCGCCCCGGCTTCCCCGGACGCCGACGACGGCTGCCTGTACATGATCAGCCCCATAGTCATCGGCATCTTCGAGTTCACCATGATGCGCACCGGCGGCGCACTGCCCAGCAAGCGCTGGGCGGAACTGTTCCACGACTACATGTTCGGCGACCGGGCCTTTCTGGACGCCAACTTCGGCGACGGGCAGCGCGTTTCGGTCATGCGTGCCCTGCCTCACCAGCAGACCCTGGGCGACCACGTGGAAATCCTGGACTACGAGCGCGCCGCCGCGCTGGTGGAGCAGAACCGCACCTTCGCCGTGGGGCTGTGCTCGTGCCGTCATGAAAAGCACCATCTCGGCACCCGCCAGTGCGACGTGGACATGGAAACCTGCACTTCCATGGGCTCCGGCGCGGAATACCTGATCCGGCACGGCTTCGCGCGGCGCATCGACAAGGCTGCCATGCACGACATCCTGGCCCGCTCGCGCGACCTCGGCTTCACCCTGTCCGCCGACAACGTGCAGCAGGGCGTGGGGTTCATCTGTCACTGCTGCAGCTGCTGCTGCAATCTCATGCAGGGCATTCGCCAGTGGGGGCACGCGGGGGTGCTGGTCACCTCGTCGTTCATTGCCCGGTGCGACGCCAGCCTGTGCAACGGCTGCGGCCTGTGCGAACGGGCCTGCCCCATCGACGCGGTGTCGCTGCCCGTGCCGCCCGGCGGCCGCAAGCGTGACAGGCGTTGCCTGGTGGACGAGGCCTACTGTCTGGGCTGCGGGGCCTGCGCCCTGAAGTGCCCCACAGGCGCGCTGAAACTGCACCCCCGCGAGCGCAAGGTACTGCACCCGGCCGACAGCTTCGAGCGGGTCATTCTGCAAAGCCTTGAGCGCGGCACCCTGCAGAACCTGGTGTTCGACAACCCCAACAGCCGCACGCAGGAGTTCATGCGCGGACTGGTGGGCGGCTTTCTGCGCCTTGGCCCGGTCAAACGCGCGCTGATGGGCGAGGCGCTGTGCTCTCGTTTTCTCGACGCGGTGCGGCGCATGGCCGGGTAGGCGCGGCGGCGCGGATGCCTGTCTGGCCCAAGCGTCTGGCCCAAGCGTCTGGCCCAAGCGTTTGGCGCAGGTGTTTGGCGCGGGCATCCCTTGCGGAGTTTTTCTTTGGTCCATCCGGGCCGCGCGTAGGCGTTTCCGCCCGCATGACAAAGCCCCCGCTGGCGATGCTGGCGGGGGCTTGCTGTTGTGGGGCGGGGCCGGGATGCGCCCGCGCGTGGCGTTGCGCGTCAGTTGCAGGGGGTGGGGTGCGATTGCAGCAGATCGTTGGCGATGGCGGCGCGCTCCGCGTCATCGGCCGGGTGGACGCACAGGCAGTCCGCCCCCTGGCCCACGGCTGCGGCGCGTCGGCCGTGCGTGCCAAGGTGGCTGCCCAGTTCCGCCGCGTGGCCGATGAACATGGGGCTGTAGCCCATGTCCAGCACCGCCTGCGGCTTTCTGGCGAACATGAACACCCCGCTGAAGTCGGCCAGGGTGGCCCCCAGCGGGTACACCGCGAAGGTGTAGGTCTTGCCCGAAGCTCCGGTGAACGAGGTCATGGCGAGGGGTTCCATAGCGCCTCCTTCGGGTTGAAAGGGGTCGATGCGTACGTACAATATATAGGCATGCGCACGCCAGCGGCAATGATTTCCGCACGGTGGCGCTGCCTGAAGGCATGCCCGCATGGCGTGCGTCCATACCCCTGCCCACGCCGCAGCCGGGGGCCACGGCGCGCCCCGTCTAGAACTCGATGCCCCTGGTGGCCTGCACGCCCTTTTGCCAGGGGTGCTTCACCTCGGTCATCTCGGTGATCAGGTCGGCCCGCTCGGCCAGCCAGTCCGGCAGGCCGCGCCCGGACAGCACGAGGTGCCTCCCTTCCGTTTCCGCCAGTTCCAGCAGGTGCTCCAGTTCTTCGCGGGTCACGATGCCGTAGCCGAGGGCGTACAGCGCCTCGTCCAGCACCAGCATGTCCACGCCGGGCAGGGTTTCCCCGGCCCATTGCAGCATGTCCTGCGCGGCCTTGCGGTGGGCCGGGCGGTCCTCTTCACGCCGCAGAAAGCCCTTGCCCCCCGCGCGAAAGCGTTCGCCCAGCAGCCGTTCCAGCATCACCTGTTCGCCCGCCTGGCCGGAGCGCTTCATGAACTGGCCGAAGGCCACGGCCATTCCCTGGCCCAGGGCGCGGATGGCCTGGCCCACGCAGGCCGATGTCTTTCCCTTGCCGTTGCCGGTGTATATCAGCAGCATCAGTTCTCCGGGGTGTCCCAGCCCACGCCCGGCATGGCGGCCCCGCAGCGGGCGCACCTTGGCGAGGCGGGAAGATGGGTGTGAAAGCCTTCGCGCCCGGCGAACAGCGCGCCGCAGGCGGGGCAATGGGTGGATTCGGCGGGGTGGCCCGGCATGTTGCCCAGATAGACGAAGCGCAGTCCTTCCCCCCGGCCGATTTCCCAGGCCCGTTCCAGCGTGGCGGGGGGCGTGGGCGGCCGGTCGGTCAGCCGGTAGGCAGGGTGGAAGCGCGAAAGGTGCCACGGCACGTCGGGACCCAGTTCGTCGTGGATGAACCGGGCCATGTCGCGCAATTCGTCCGGACCGTCGTTCAGGCCGGGGATGAGCAGGGTGGTCACCTCCAGCCACCAGCCCATGCGGGCGATGGCGCGCAGGGTGTGCAGCACGGGTTTCAGCCGCGCGCCGCACTGCTCGGCGTAGAAGCGCTCTGTGAATGCCTTGAGGTCGATGTTGGCGGCGTCGATGCGGTGTTCCAGTTCGGCCAGGCACTCCGGCGACTGGAACCCGTTGGAGACCATGATGGTGGCAAGGCCCGCCGCGCGGGCGGCGTCGGCCGTGTCGCTCATGAGTTCGAAAAAGATGGTGGGCTCGGAATAGGTGAACGAGACCGAAGCCGCACCGCTGGCTTTCGCCTCGGCCACCAGCTTGGCCGGGGTGGTGCGTTGCCCGCGCACGATGCCCTGCTCGGAGGGTGGGCGCGACAGCGACCAGTTCTGGCAAAAGCTGCACGAAAGGTTGCAGCCCATGGTGCCGAAGGAATAGGTGAGCGTGCCCGGCATGAAGTGGAACAGCGGCTTCTTTTCCACCGGGTCCAGGTTCACGGCGGCCACGTTGTCGCCCACCAGGGTGAACAGCCTGCCGGTACCGGTTTCACCGGGCTCATGCGCGTCCGGGCGGTTCACCCGCACGCCGCAGCGCCCCGTTTCCCCAGTTGGGATGACGCAGTAATGGCTGCACAGGCGGCACTGCACGCGCCCGCCGTCCGCTTCTGCGGCAGCGGAACCGGTGGCGTCGGCAGGGGAGCCGGTGGCGGGGGGCAGGGGCTTCCAGAGGCGTGCGTCGAGCATGGCGATGCTCCTTGGCGGCAGGCGATGGCGGGGGGGGACAGGGAGTGACAGGGGGTGACAGGGGGATGGACGGCTTACTGCCGTTTTCCCGTCCCGATGCCGCCCTTGGGCAGGGGGGTGGGCCGCATGACGCCGCCGCCCTGGCCACTCTGGCCGCCCTGGTTGCCCTGCCCGCCCGACCAGTTGGGCTGCTGCTGGCCCCACGTGCCGTTGACGTTGATTTCCGGTGCGATGATCATGGGCACCTGCTGTTGCGGCATGTCCTGATGCCGGGGCGGTCCCTTGGATTCCATGATCCGGTCGCCCGTGGCCGGGTCGCGCCCGATGTACGACTGGTCGCCCCCGGTGCCCATGAAGGTGTCGTTGCGGGGCTGTTCCTGCTGCGGGGGGATGCCGCCCGTGGCGGCGGTTTCGCCGGTCACGGTTTGCTCGGTTCGGGTGTGGCTGCCTGCCTGCGCGGCCATGGCCTTGCCCGTGGGCGCAACGCCCGGCGTCATCACTGTGGACAGCATGACCGCTGCCAGTATACCATAAGGGAAAGGCCGTGCCGACAAGGGTTTCATGGCGTGTTCCTCTTGCGCTTCGGGGGGTAAAAGCCTATGAAGGGCTTCCGGAAAATCCGAAGCCAGATGACCCAAGGAGCCTACGTTAATGTCTGAGGACCGTTCCAAAGCCTACACCGATGCGGGGGTGGATATCAACGCCGGCAATGCCCTCGTGTCGCGCATCAAGTCCATTGTCGCCCGCACGCACACCAATGGCGTGATATCCGACATCGGCGGCTTCGGCGGCCTGTTCAAGCCGGACCTCGCGGGCATGGACGACCCGGTCCTTGTTTCCTCCACCGACGGCGTGGGCACCAAGCTCAAGTGCGCCTTCCAGTTCGGCAAGCACGACACCGTGGGCATCGACCTCGTGGCCATGAGCGTCAACGACATTCTGGTGCAGGGCGCGCGGCCGCTGTTTTTCCTTGATTATTTCGCCACCGGCAAGCTGGACGTGGACGTGGCCGCCAGCGTCATTTCCGGCGTGGCCGAGGGCTGCCGCCGTGCGGGCTGCGCTCTGCTGGGCGGCGAGACCGCCGAAATGCCCGAAATGTACGCCCCCGGCGAATATGATCTGGCCGGGTTCTGCGTGGGCCTGGTGGACAACGCGCGCATCGTGGACGGCTCGTCCATCCGCGTGGGCGACGCCATCATCGGCATCGCTTCCACCGGCCTGCATTCCAACGGCTACAGCCTGGCCCGCAAGGTGCTGGCCCAGAGCGGCCTTGGCGGCGACGCCCAGCTGCCCGGCTCCGACCGCACCGTGGCCGAGGTGCTGATGGAGCCCACCGCCATCTACGTGGACATCGTGCGCTCGGTGATGCGCGACTTCGACATCAAGGGCATGGTGCACGTGACCGGCGGCGGCTTCTACGACAACATTCCCCGCGTGCTGCCCGCCACCGTCGAGGCCCACGTGGATTTCGGCTCGTGGACCGTGCCGCCGGTGTTCAGCTGGCTGCTGGCCCAGGGCAACCTGACCTGGCCTGAAATGCTGCAGATCTTCAACTGCGGCATCGGCTACATCATGATCGTCTCGCCCGACGTGTGCGACGAGGTGCTGGGCCGCGTCAACGCCATGCACGCCCAGGCCTGGCGCATCGGCACCATCGGTCGCCGCCGCGACAAGACGGCGGAACAGGTGCAGATCGCGTTCTAGCAGACCGGGGCAGACCACAGTCTTCCATCGGGGCCGCTCCATTCGGGGCGGCCCCGTCTGTTTTCTCTGGCAGGCGGGAATGAAGGCGGGCCGAAACCCCATGGGGTTCCGGCCCGTCGTGCGTTCATGCGTGGGTTCGGGCTGGGTGCCGCGTGGCGCGGGATCAGTCCTCGCAGCCGGGGGCCTCGTCGTCGTCCGGCACACCGGTTCCGGCGTGGCGGTGGCCCCTGGGCAGCCCTTCGTCCGCGTCGTCGGGCTCGGTGTCCTCGACGCCGGAAAGGTCGCCCTCCGCCGTGCGGTCGGCATCGGGTCCTGCGTCGGGCAGGGCCTCTGGCGCGTCGCGCAGCAGGTCGGCCAGCGGCGTGGGCTGCCATTGGCCGGGCAGGGGCGCGGTCAGGTCCGGGTGGTCGCCCAGATACGGATTGAAGTAGCCGAAGCCCAGCCACGGGCATTCCCGGCGCAGCCGCTTGCGGAAGTTCACCAGGCCCATGCTGGGGCCGAATTCGATGCCTTCCAGCAATTCCAGGTACATTTCCGGGTCGATGTTCAGGTTGCGCAACTGGATGAAGCTCACCCCGCAGGTGCGCACCATGTCCAGCAGCGCCTCCAGTTCCGGCTCGGTGTCGGTGATGCCGGGAAAGTACAGCAGGTTCAGCGAGACGAACACCCCGTTCCGTCGCGCCGTGGCGATGCTTTCGCGCACGTCGGCCAGGGTGTAGCCGTGCGGGCGGTAGTAGCGGCTGTAGGTTTCTTCGCGGGCGCTGTTCAGGCTGACCCGCAGCGAGGTAAGGCCCGCAGCGGCGATGCGTTCCACGGCCCCCGGCAGCGAGGCGTTGGAATTCAGGTTCACCGTGCCGCGCCCGCCTTCGGCGCGGAACAGGCGCACCGCCTCTTCGATCAGCGGGGCCTCGGTCAGGGGTTCGCCCTCGCAGCCCTGCCCGAAGGAAAAGACAGGTTCACGCACCTCGTTGCGGGCGTGGTGGCGCATCACCTCCACGATCTCCGCCGCCGTGGGGGTGAAGGCCATGCGGTTCTGCGGGGTCGCGCAGATGCGCGAGCCCGCCTCCTGCTGCGAGATGCACCCCACGCAACGGGCGTTGCACGCGCGCGAGACGGGCAGCGGGGCCTCGTACCGGCCAAGGCACAGGTTGCGCGCGGCCGGGCAGGAATAGGTGAGGGCGCACTTGGCGGTCAGGTGCTGCATCAGCCGGTTGTCCGGGTAGCGGCGCATCAGTTCGCGGGCGGTCTGTTCCACCTTCTTGCGGTGGATGCCCCGGAACACCTGGCGGTTCGATTCGTCCACGCGCTTGGCGCACACGTAGAAGCGCCCGTTGGCGAAGCCCACGGCCCCGTATGCGAACAGGGGCAGGGTGGGCGCGTCCGGCTCGCTGGTGTAGGCGGGGTGGGCGGTCAGGGTGTGCGCGGGCGCGGCGAAGGCGGCCACGGCCAGTTCGTCCATGCCCACGGCCTCGCCTGTTTCCGGGTCCAGCCCTACGGCGCGGCGGCCGGGCAGCAGGAACAGCTCGCTCTCGTCGGGCAGGGGCATCAGTTCGTCCGGGCGGGGCAGGGCGAATTCGTGCCCGCGCCGACAGACCATCAGCAGGTCCGGGTGGTCGTATATCTCGCCGTTCTCGTCGGCCACGACGAGATGGGGTCGGATATTGGATGAGGCCATGTGGTGCCCTTTGTTCTCATGTATTGTGGTGCATCGTTGGATGTGCTAGGTGCCGGATGGTTACTGCAAGCGGGGTTCCCCGGCAAGTGCATATCCGGCCCGCAGGCCGGTGGCCGGGGGAATGCCGCCTTTTTTTTCCGGGAGAGAAAAGGAACCATGTTCGACAACGCCACCATGTTCATGATGTTCATCCTGCTGTGTTTCGCGGGATTGCTGGTGATGTTCTATTTTGTGCTGCGCGGCATGGACGAGCTTGCGCGCGGCATTCGTGACGAGCACGCCATGCTGGCTTCTGGCCTGCGCACCCTTGAAGCGCGGGTGAACGAACTGGCCCGCGCCCAGCGCGCGGCCGCGGCCGGGCTGCCCCCCACCGCCCATGCCGATCCGGCGCACGACGCGTTCGACGAACCGGCGGGCCAGTACCACGTGCAGTACGGCACCGGCCCCGACGCCCGGACCGACACGGGGTACGGAGCGGGCGGCGACCCGCTGTACGGCCTGGTGCAGGAGGCGGACGACGCATCCTCCCTGCCGGGCGGCCTGGGCATGGATTTTGAGGAGCCGGGGGAACTGCCGGTGGAACTGGTGGACCGCCACGAAGACACGGCCACGGCCCACGCCGCGCAGGACGTGGAACTGCCCCGGCTGGACCTTCCGGGCTCCGGTGCCCCACGCGGCCGTGACAACGGCCTGGCCAATGGCCTGGACGCCTCGACGCTGGACACTTCGGCCTTCGGCGGAGCGGCCCAGGGGCAGGCCGATGCCCGTGATGCCCGGCCCGCCTTTGGGGCCAGCGAATCCGACCTGCTTTCGTTCGGCGACGATGCCGCCGCCTACCGTGAAGGCCGCGAGCGCCGGACCGATGCCCGCGCCTCGCGCGGCGGGAAGGGCAACCTGCCGGACCTCAAGCTGGACGACTAGGCAGGGGCGGTCCGCACCGGTGGCTTGAGGGCGGGCAAGGTCGGCCGCCACGTGCCGCTTTGGATTTCTGCTGGCAAGGCCGGGCAGGGGCTTCAATCCCCAGGACGCCGAGGAACGCAGGTCCCGCGGCGTATCCGGATGGTTGTGAACGGCGGAGGGCGCATGGAAATCGTCTTCATCCTTCTGGCTTGCTGCGTGGCGGCGGTGCTGCTGTACGCCAAGCTGCGCGGTGGGGGTGCGCCCCGGCTTGCGGAGGCGGCCCTTGAGCGCGACATCCAGCTGATGGAATTGCGCCTCGCCAACCTGGCCGAAACCTACGGCACCCTGCAGGCCAGCGTGGCCGCCATGCGCGGGCGACTGCACGCGCATGCGGAGCGCGAGGCCGACCGCGTCGTGGAATTGCGCGCAAGCGCCGCGCAGACGGCCACGGAACAGCGCGAGAGCCTGACCGAACGGCTGCTGCGCAAGGGGCTGGTTTCAGAGGACCAGGTGGCCAAGGCGGAAGCCTACCGCCGCAATACCGGCAACCCCCTGCCGCAGGAAGAAGTGTTGGCCTTGCTCGGCTTCATCACCGCCGATGTGCTGCGCGCCGAGCGCGACGAGCACAGGCGGCAGCATCGCACCACCGTCGCGCAGGAGTTCCCGCCCGGGGACGGTGAAGGCGCGGCGTAGCCCGCGCCGAAAGCGCCTGCCAGCAGCAGGAGCGCTGGACGCAGGAATCAGGATTTCGGAAATCACCCACGCCCGGCGCGCCAACTGGCCCGCCGGGCGTTTTGCGTTCAGCGCGAGGCGGCAAGGTAGGCTTCACGCAGCAGGGGCGAGGGCATCTGCTCGGCCAGCAGCAGGTAGATCAGGCGCAGGTGGGTGCGGCGGATGTCTTCCGCCGCCGCGCGGCGTTCGTCCACCACGGCGTCAGGCAGCGCGCGCAGCCGCTCGGTGAAGGTACGCGCCCGGTGGCGTGCGCGGTGGGCGGCGTCCACTCTGGTCAGCCCGGAGGCGGCAATGCGCGCGCATCGCTCCGGGTCGGCCAGCGCGGCGCGGGCCACGGCCAGCAGGCTTTCGATGTCGTCGGGCTCGTACAGCAAAAGATCGCGCCCGTCCTCGAAAAGGTCGGCCAGCCCGTGGCCGATGCGCGGGGTGACCAGGCAGCCGCCGCAGCCCAGGGCCTCGAAAACCCGGAAGTTCAGGTCGCCGTGTTCGCAGTAGTTCAGCAGCAGCCGTCCGCGCGGGTACAATGTCCGGTAGTCGCCCCTGGTCACGTGCAGGCCGGGCAGGCGCTGCCCCAGCCGTTGCAGGAAGGCGTGTCGGGCCGGGGTGCGGGCGGCGTCCACGGTGCCCACGAACAGCAGGTCCCATTCCGGTGCGGGGGGGCGGGGCAGATCCGCGTCCTTGGCGAAGGCGGGGGTCCACCAGATGCGCTCGTCGGGCAACCGCCGCCCGGCCACCAGGGGGATGTGGTCGCGCAGGCTCATCAGGCACACGTCGAAGGCCTGGGCGTACAGCGGGTACCAACTGTGGATGTGCGAATCCACGCAGTAGAACACCGTCAGGCACGGGAACGATTCCATGCCCAGCACGAAGGGAGGGCGGCTCTTGTCCGCCACCACCACCACGTCGGGCTCCCAGCCTGCGGCGCGCACGATGTCCTCCCAGCCGAACACGGCCACCTGCTGGAAGTCCATGGCGTGCACCTGCCAGCCTTCTTCGCGCAGGGCCTGCGAAAAGAACGGGCTGCCGATCCAGAAAAGCTTGCGCATGCGCCTTCCGCGTTCATCAGTCATGGCCGGGGTATACCGCGCCGTGGCTGCGGGCGCAACGCGGGACGGCGGGCCACCGGGCGCATCGGGCGCATGGGGCATGCGCGACGCCTCGGCGGACCGCGCTGGCGCCCGGTCGTGGTCGCCCCTTGCCAGCCGCTTCCCGAACGGGTAGGGGAAGAGCGTCGTGTTGTCGGCGTCACCGGCCCCTTCCCGTTGAGTCAGCAGCGGGGACCATCATGTCCATCCTTACCCGGAACACCGCGCTCGCGGGCGTTCTCGAAACCCACCTCGCGGCCCTGGCCGCGGACGAGGGCCTAGCACCCTCCACCATTCGCGACGGCATCGAGCGCGGCACCATGGTGCTGCTCGGCAACCCGTCGCACCCTTCGTTGCGCCCGCTGCTTGTCGGCCAGCCTTCCCGCGTGAAGGTCAACGCCAACATCGGCACCTCTCCCTTGTGCAACAATCCCGAACGCGAGATCGAAAAACTGGCCGCCGCCTTGGCCGCCGGGGCCGACACCGTGATGGACCTTTCCATCGCGGGCGACCTTCTGGCCATCCGCAAGGGCATGCTGGCCGCCTGCCCGCTGCCGCTGGGCACCGTGCCGTTGTATTCCGTGGCCCAGAAGTACCTGGACAAGGGCAAGGACCCGGCCGGCATGGACCCGGAAGAACTGTTCGCCGAAATAGAGATGCAGGCGGAGCAGGGCGTGGACTTCATGACCGTGCACTGCGGCCTGACCCGGCGTGGCGCGGAATGGGCCACCGAGGGTAGCCGCGTGCTGGGCATCGTCTCGCGGGGGGGCTCCATCCTGGCCCGCTGGATGCGCAAGAACGGCAAGGAGAACCCGTTGCTTGAACGGTACGACCGCATCCTTGAGATTGCCCGCAAGCACAACGTCACCCTGTCGCTGGGTGACGGCCTGCGCCCCGGCGCAGGGTCCGACGCGGGCGACGCCGCCCAGTGGGACGAGGTGATGATGCTGGGTCGCCTGGCCAAGGCGGGCCTGGCCGAGGGCGTGCAGTGCATGATCGAGGGCCCCGGTCACGTGCCCATGCACGAGGTGGAGGCGCAGATCATCGGCATCAAGAAGCTGACCAACAACGCCCCGCTGTACGTGCTGGGCCCGCTGACCATCGACAGTTCGCCGGGCTATGACCATATCGCCGGGGCCATCGGCGGGGCCATCGGCGTGCGCGCCGGGGTGGACTTCCTGTGCTACCTCACCCCCGCCGAACACCTTACCTTGCCCACCATCGACGACGTGAAGGCCGGGGTTATGGCCTCGCGCATCGCCGCGCAGGCGGGCGAGGTGGCCCTTGGCCGCCGCCACGCCCTGGAGCGCGAGGCTGGCATGTCGCAGGCCCGCATGGCTCTGGACTGGGACGAGATGAAGCGCCGCGCCCTGGACCCGGAAATGGTGGACGCCCGCCGGGGCGAGCACCGCAACGAGGAAGAGTGCGCCATGTGCGGCAAGTTCTGCGCGGTGAAGATGCTGCGCGACGATCCGCAGGGCGCGCTGTAGCAGCGCGCGCGGACGCCCGGCCACGGGCGGAAACGGCGGAAATCCGGAAACGGGGGGGATGCATGTCCCTCCCGTTTTCTGCGTCTGCGGGGCGGGTTGGGCTGGCCCGGCGGAATGCCCCTCCGACAACGCGCCGCCCCGCCCGGCGCGCGGGCCGGAGGGGGGGACGGGGAGGTACATGCCGAGGGGGGCCGGGGAACGGGCGGTTGTGCGTGCGCCCGGCCGTGCGCTAGGCCTTGGTCGCGTTGACCACGTTGGCGGGCGACCCGGCCAGAAAGGCGCGGATGTTTTCCGCCGTCACGCGCATCAGGGTCTGGCGCGCGGTCAGGGTGGCCCAGGCCAGGTGCGGGGTGATCAGGCAGTTCTTGGCCGTCAGCAACGGGTTGTCGGGGCGGATGGGTTCCACCGCCACCACGTCCACGCCAAGGCCGCCCAGGTGATTGTCGTTGAGCGCCGAGGCCACGGCGGCTTCGTCCAGCAGGGGGCCGCGCGCGGTGTTGATGAGGATGGCCCCCTTCTTCATGGACGCCAGGCGCACCTTGTTGACCATGCCGCGCGTGGCGTCGGTGAGCGGGCAATGCAGGGTGACCACGTCGGACCGGGCGAACAGTTCGTCAAGGGAGACGTAGGAGAAGGGCTCGTATCCCGGCATGGTGCGGGTGTTGGGCGAATAGGCCAGCACCTTCATGCCGAAGGCGTTGGCGATCCGCCCCACGCGCTTGCCCATGTTGCCGAAGCCCACGATGCCCATGGTCTTGCCGGTCAGCTCAATCTGCGTGGTTTCCCAGAAGCACCAGTCCTTGTTGGCGCTCCAGTTGCCCACCTTCACGCTGGCGTCGTGGCGGGCGATGCGGCGGCACAGCTCCAGCAGAAAGGCGAAGACGTGCTGGGCCACGGCCTCTGTGCCGTAGCCGGGCACGTTGCATACGGGTATGGACCGGGCTGCGGCGGCGCGCACGTCCACCACGTCGTATCCGGTGGCCAGCACGCCGATGTAGGCAAGGTCGGGCAAAGCCGCGATGGTGGCGGCGTCCAGCGGCGTCTTGTTGGTCAGCACCATGTGCGCGCCAGCGGCGCGCTCCAGTATCGCCTCGCGCGGGGTGCGGTCGTGCACGGTCAGTTCGCCGAGCGCGGCCACGGCGTCCCACGGGTTGTCCCCGGGGTTCAGGGTGTAGCCGTCCAGTACGACGATACGCATGGGTGTGCTCCGAAAGAGTTTTTCTGTTGCCACGTGGCGTTGGGTCCAGTAAGTCTGAACGTAACCTTTTGAATTCTACGTGAGAGCCGGGCCGGGGTAAAGCCCGCGGCCGCATTGGGGAGCACCAGACGCATACGGGATCGGGAACCATGGGCATGGCGCATGCCGCGATGAAGCACCAGCCGCACCGCGTGACCGTGGCCTGCACGGTCCTTTTGCTGTCGCTGCTGCTTGCGGGTGCTGCTGCCGCGGCAGACGCGGCATGCATGCCCGGAGCGGGGCAGGACGTGGATGCGCCCGGCCAGGCCGTATCCGTCCAGCCCGGTGCGCAACCCGCTCCACCCGCTCAACCCAGTCTATCCGCGCAGTCCGCGCTGGCCCCCGGCGCGCCCGTGCGTCTCGGCATGTCCGCTTCGTTCACCGGTCCCGGCGCCTCGCTGGGGCGCGCATTCCATCGCGGCGCGGCCAGTTGCCTGGCCCAGGTCAACGCGGAGGGCGGGGTGCACGGCAGGCGGGTGGAAATCGTGGCCCTGGACGATGGCTACGACCCCGAGCGCACGGTCTGGAACGTCATCCGGCTCATCGAGGACGAGCGCGTCTTCGCGCTGTTCGGCCTGGTGGGCACGCCCACGGTGACCCGGGTGCTGCCGCTGATCGGCGCACATCCGGACCGCGCCGTGCCGCTGCTGTTTCCCTTCACCGGGGCGCGTCCCCTGTACCTGCCGCGCCACGCGGGCCTGGTGTTCCGTCTGCGCGCCCCGTACGACAGGGAATTCTCCGCGCTGGTGGAACGGCTGCGCGGGGCGGGGTGCGCGCGCATCGCCGTGTTCTACCAGGCGGACGCCTACGGCCGCGAGGGTTGGGCCGACCTGCGCGACGCGCTGGCCTGCCACTGTCTGGCCCTGACGGCGGAAGCTTCGTATCCGCGCGGCGCGGGCAGCGAGGCGGATTTCAGCGAACAGGCCGGGCTGATTCTGGAGGGCAGGCCGGATGCCGTGGTCTGCGTGGGCACCGACGCGGCCTGCGCCACCTTCATTCGTGACCTGCGCGACCTTTCGGCGTCGCTGCCGCCCGGTCCGGCCATTCCCGTGGCCATGCCCTCGTTCGTGGACAGCCGCCACCTGCTGGGGCTGCTGGCCGATCTGGGCCACGCCGCGCGGCGCGACTACACCAAAGACCTCGTGATGGTGGAGGTGGTGCCGCCCTGGGACGGCAACCTGCCCGCCGCCGTGGATTTTCGTCGCGACATGACGCGGTTGGCCAAGGCGGGCTATGCGCCCCCCGCGCCGCTCGCATCCGCAGAAGGAGCCGCATCGACGGCGGGTATCCCGGACGAGGTGAGCTTCGAGGGGTATCTGGCGGCGCGCCTGGTGGTGCGGGCGCTCGAGCGTATGGGGCAGGACCCGGACCCCGCCGGGCTCCCGGCCGCCCTGGCCGGGCTTGACGGGTGCGACCTCGGCGTGGGCCTGCCGTACCGCCACACGCCCGCCATGCAGGGTCTGGGGCTGGTGCGCTTCACCACGGTGCGCGGCGGCGCGGTGGTGGAGCTTTCCGACTTCGCGGAGTTGCGGCGATGAAGCGTTCCCGCCTGTTCGGCCGCACCCTGCGGGGGCTCATCGTGCTGTTCGGCGTGTACGCCGCCGTCACGTCCGTCTATTCCGGCTGGACGCTGCACACCCTGCTGACCCGCGAATACGAAAGCAAGGCGCTGGCCATCGCCCGTGCCATCGCCGGGGCCGACCTGGAAAGCCTGATCGGGCGGGACGTGACCACGGTGCAGTCGCGTATCGACCAGTTCCTGGGCATAGACGGAGTTTCCTACGTGCTGGTGGCCGACGGTCGGGGCGAAACCCTGGCCCACACCTTCGTGCCGGTGGTGCCCGAGCCGGTGCGCCAGCTTGCCGCCTCGCTGGCTGGCGCGCGCATGCACGAGGTCACCGTGCTGCGTGACAGGCTGCGCATCGACGATCCGGCGGGCAAGGCCGGGCGAGAGGTGATGCACGTGACCATGCCGGTCTTTTCCGGCGTTGGCGGCTTCGTGCACATCGGCATGGACCGGGGGCGCATCAGCGAATACATCGACGGGGCCATCCTGCGCCAGCAGGGGCTGGGCCTCGCCTTCTTCGCCGCGTGCGCCGTGGGCGCGTGGGTGCTGCTGCATTCCATCTCGCGGCCGCTCATGCATCTGACCGAGCAGGCCCGCCGGGTGGCCGCGCACGACTTTTCCGCGCCGCCCGAACTGCCTGCCGCCAAGGCCGACGACGAGATAGGCGATCTTTCCCGCGCCATGGACACCATGTCGCGCGATCTCGCCGGTCTGGTGGAAGGGTTGGAGGATTCGGTGCGCCAGGCCACGGCGGAGTTGGGCGGCGCGCTGGAACAGCTTTCCACCATCGTGGCGGGCATGGCCGACGGCCTGCTGGTCACCGATCCGCAGGGGCTTGTGCTGCGCAGCAACGCGGCCCTGTGCGCGATGTTCGGGCTGGATGCGGACCCCGACGGCAAGCCCGTGGGCGAGGTGTTCGGCTTCGTGGCACCCGATGCCCCCCCGCCGGGCGTGGCCATTCACGAATTCGCCTTCGAGACCGAGGACGGCGAGGACATCGCCCCCGAGCCGGAAGTGCACGACAACGCGGCCCTGCTGGCCTTTCTGGCGGGGGCCGACGTGCCGGGCGACCCCATGCCCGGCGTGTCCTGCACCCTGCCGGGGCCGGTGGCCGCGCCTCCCTGCGGCACGGGCGACGGGGGGGCTGGCGTGGGGGCAGCCCTGCGTTCGGGCGAGGTGGCGGCGGTGCGGCGCGACGGCACGCCCTGCTGGGTGGAGCTTTCGCTGGTGCGGCGGCAGGTGATGGGGACCACCTACGGCATCTGCCTGGTGCGCGACGTGACCGAACGCCGCCGTGCCCAGGACGCCCTGCACCGCGCCCACGGGCTGCTGGAGCGCAAGGTGCGCGAGCGCACCCGTGAACTGAGCCGCGCCAACGCCCAACTGATGCTGGAAAACGCCGAACGCCGCACGGTGGAACAGGCGCTGCGCCGGGCCGAGGCGCGCTTTCGCGGCATTTTCGAACATGCGCTGGAAGGCATCTTCCAGAGCACGCCCGAGGGGCGCTTTCTCAGCGTCAATCCGGCCATGGCTCGCATCCTTGGGTACGACGACGAGCAGGAACTGCTGGGTGTCGTGGAGTCCATAGGCACCGCCGTGTATGTGGACCCCGCCCGGCGCGCCGAATTCGTGGAGCGCATGGAAGAGCTCGGCCAGGTGACCGGCTTCGAGTTCCGCGCCCGGCGCAAGGGCGGCGAGTACGTCTGGCTTTCGGTCAACGCCCGGCGGGTGCCGGGGGCCGACGGGGCCACCATGTACTACGAGGGCTTTCTGGAAGACGTGACCCTGGGCCACGAAAGCCGCGAACGGCTGGAGCACCAGGCCTTCCACGACCCGCTCACCGCCCTGCCCAACAGGCTGCTGTTCCACGACCGCCTGCAAATGGCCCTGAAGCGCGCCGCGCGCCGCCGCAACTACACCTTCGCCATGCTGTACCTGGACCTTGACAGGTTCAAGGTCATCAACGACAGCCTCGGCCACGACGTGGGCGACGCCCTGCTGAAGGTGGTGGCCGAAAAGCTGCGCGAGTGCGTGCGCGACGTGGACACCGTGGCCCGTTTCGGCGGCGACGAATTCGGCGTGCTGCTGGAGGAAACCCCCAGCCGGGGCACGGCGGTGCGCGTGGCCCGGCGCATCCGGGCGCGTCTGGCCGAGCCGGTGCGCATCGGCCCGCACGAGGTGTTCACCACCGCCAGCATCGGCATCGTGCTGCGCACCGACCAGTATTCCACGCCCGAGGAGCTGGTGCGCGACGCGGACACCGCCATGTACCGCGCCAAGGAGCAGGGGCAGTCGCGCTTCAAGGTGTTCAACAAGCGCATGCGCGAAGAGGCGCTGCGCCTGCTGACCATAGAGACCGACCTGCGCCGCGCCGTGGAACGGCAGGAAATGCGCCTGCACTATCAGCCCGTGGTGTCGCTGGAGGACGGCGGCCTGCACGGAGTGGAGGCGCTGTTGCGCTGGACGCGGACCGAAGGGGGCGACATCTCGCCTGCCGAGTTCGTGCCCGTGGCCGAGGACACCGGGCTCATCACCTCCATCGGGGCCTTCGCGCTGGAAGAAGTGTGCGCGCAACTGCGCCGTTGGTCCGACGCGGGCCTGCCCCCGCCGGGCGTGGTGCACGTGAACATCTCCGGCCGCCAGTTCATGCAGCCGGGGCTGCCCCACGCCGTGGAAACCCTGCTGGACCGCACCGGCACCGACCCGCGCACGCTGCGCTTCGAGGTGACCGAAAGCGTGCTGATGCGCCATGGCAGCCAGGCCATCACGGTCATGGGTCAGTTGCGCGAACTGGGCATCCGGCTGTGTCTGGACGACTTCGGCACGGGGTACTCCTCGCTGGGCTACCTGAAGCGGCTGCCGGTGGACTCCATCAAGATCGACCGCAGCTTCGTGGCCGGGCTGGAGCACGACCGAGACGGTCAGGCCATCGTGCGGTCCATCCTCTCTCTGGGGCTGCACCTGGGGCTGGAGATCGTGGCCGAGGGGGTTGAAACGCACACCCAGGCCGATATCCTGGCCTCGCTGGGCTGCCGGTACGCGCAGGGGTTCCTGTATGCGCCGCCCCTGGCCGCGGGGGATCTGGTCGGCATGCTGGGCGCGGCCCCGTTTCCCCCCGCCGGGGGTGGCGTTTTCGCGGGCGGTTCGCTATAGCATGTGACGCTGCGTAAGCCGCGCCGCCGCGCCATCCGCGCCGCCCGCGCCACACCGTCGAACCGGAACATTCATGCGTTTGCGCCTCCTGCTGATCATCTTGTGCATCATGCTGCTCGCCGTCGGCGGCGGCTACGTGGCGTTGCGTCGGCTGGTGGATTCTGACGTGGCGGCGCGCCAACTGGGCGAGACGCTCACCGCGCTGACCGGCCATGAAAGCCGGGTGGAGGGCGGGGTGCGGGTGGTGTTCGACCCCGACCCCACGGTGGTGGCCCGCAACGTGGTCATGGCCCAGACCGGCCCCTTCGCCGGGCAGGAACCGTTGCTGCGCGTGAACGAGGTCCGGCTCGACCTGGGGCTGGCGGCCCTGTTTTCCGGTCGCGTGGAGGTGCGCGGCGTGGAGGTGGACCGGCCGCGCCTGCTGCTGCTGACCGACGGCGATGGCCGCAACGGATGGGACGACCTGCTCGGCCGTGCGGCTGGCACGAGAGCCGGTGGCGAGGCGGGGGCCGAGGCCGGTGCTGGCACGCAGGCCGCGCCTTCCGCCATCGACGCCCCTGCGGCTTCCGTGTCCGCGGCCGGTGCCGCCTCTGTAACCTCCCCAGTTGCCGGGGGCGCTCCAGCGTTCCACTCTTCCCCTCAATCCGTCCCCCAATCCTTCCCTCATCCCTCTGAAGACGCGCCGCGCCCCGGTTCCCCGGCCGCCACGCCATGGTTTTCGCCGCAGGTGGTGCTGACCGGCACGGCCGTCCTGCGCATCGACGACGCCGACCTGGAATGGCGCAACACCGCCACCGGCGCGCAGGTGCGCGGGCAAGGGGTGGACGTGTCCCTGGTCGCCCGTGGCGGCCGCCTGTCCGAGGGCACGGTGCGCCATGGCAGCCTGGAATGGGTCACAGCGCCAGGAACGCGCCCCGGCGTGCTGCGCGACGTGGATATTTCTTTTTCCACTCCGGGAGGCGGCTGGAGGAAGCTGCGCGACCTGCTGGGCGGCGCGTTTGGCTCGCGTGACGTGCTGCCGCACCGCGAGGGGGCGGGAAGCGGGCCGGGCAACGCCACGGGTTTCGGCAATGCACCGGGCCTTGGCAACGCGCCGGGGCAGGCCGCCGGAAGCAGCGGCAGCATGGTCCATGCGGACAAGGCTGGCGCGGGCGTGCTGCGCATGTCCTGCTCCTACGACGCCGCGCCCGGCGTCACCGGCACGCTGGCGTTGGAGGCGGCCCTTTCCCACGGTACGGCCGGGCTGTTGCCGGTTGCCGCCCATGGCGCCATCCGGGCGCGCGGCCATGTGCCGCTGGGCGGGCAGCCCGTGCCCTTCGAGCTTTCCGTGCCGTTCGACGCGGAGCGGGGCGCGGACTCGCGCGTTACCGGCGCGCGCCTGCAACTGGAGCAGGACGCCGTGGAGGTGACGGCCAGCCTTGCCGGGCTTGGCACGGATGAGGTGGCGGCGCGGGGAACGGCCGAGGTGCGGCGGCTCAGCCTGCCGCGCTGGTTCGGCTTCGCGCGCAACCTGCCCGTGGGGTTGCAGCACGCGCTGGACGCCATTTCCGGGCATCTGGAATTCACGCTGACCCGGCGCGGCCTTGACGTGCCCGTGCTCACGGCCGAAGTGCTGGGCATGCCCCTGCGCGGTACGGGCGGTGTGGCCGATTTCGGCGCGCCGGTCATCGCCATCGACGTGGCCGGGCCGGACATCGACGTGAACAGGGTGATGCCCGAGCTGGCCGGGGCCGACCCGCGCCCCCTGACGCATTCCGGCCCCCCCGCGGTGGCCGCCCCCGACGGGAAGGCGGGTACGGCGCAACCCGCCAGCGGCGGTTCGGACGATATTCCCGACGTGGGCTACGACATCCGCGTGCGGGCGGAAAAGGCGCGCGGCTGGAAGTTCGACACGGGCGGGCTGGCCTTCCGCTGTTCCCCCTCGCGCGAAGGCACGCTGCTGGAATTCACGGCCGCCTCGTTCTACGGGGGCACGGTGAAGGCCCTGCTGGACATCGTGGACGACTACCGCCTGCAACTCACCGCCGCCGACGTGGCCTTGGCGCGTCCGGCGGTCATCGTCAGCGGGCGCGAATCCGCTGCGGGCAAGTTGGGGCTGAAGGCGTCGGTGCGCGGGCAGGGCCACAGCCTTGGGGCCGTGGTGGCCTCCATGCGCGGCACGCTGGCCGCGCGCCTGGATGACGGCTTTCTGCTGGTGTGGCGCAACGGCGCGCTGGAACGGCAGCCCTTCACCCGGTTCGATGTGCGCGGCGAGGCGGCGGGGCAGGGCCTGCCCAACGGAAAGGCCCCCGCCCGGCTGGCCTGGACCGGGGCCTGGCGCACGGCCATGCGCACGCCATCCGGCACGGAATGGGAGGCAACGGCCAACGGTCCCTTGCTGTTCGACACGGGCACCGGGCTGCCCGTGGCCGCCGACCGGCTGCCCGCCACGCTGCGCCTGTCGCTGCCGCCAGGGCTGACCGACCTGGACCGCGTGGTGGATGTGCGTCTTTCCGGCCCGGTGCGCTTCGACTTCGACGCGGGCACCCTGAACGGCGAGCGCCTGGAAGTGGAGACCCTGGCCGCGCGGGCCACCATGTCCCTTGCGGCCACGGGCATGAGCAAGGCCGCCATGTGGTCGGGCGTGCTGAACGCCCGGTTCGCCGACCCCCGCGCCACCCTGCGCGCCGTCGGCCTGCCCGAATGGAAAATGGCCGATGACGCGCTGCGCGCGGCCGACCTGGCCGCCACTTTCCGTCAAGCGGGCAACACCCTGGACCTCACCGACATCCAACTTATGCTGGATGGTCAGCCCGTGTCCGGCAACGTTTCGCGCATTTCGGGGCAGCGGCCGTTGTGGCGGTTCAGCGTGCACGCCGACGCCTTCGACGCGGACCGCTACCTGGCCCCCAGGCAGCCGGACCCTGCGCCCGGCGAGCCGGAGCCGCGGCCATCCAACGATCCGCTGCATTACGCCTGGCTGCGGGCCTTCGACGCGGACGGGCGCGTCTCTGTTGGGCGCGCCACGCTCAAGCAGTTGCGGTTCGACGGGTTCACCGCCCCCATCCTGCTGCGCGAAGGGCACCTGGAAGTGGGGCCCATCGCCTCCGGCTTCTATGGCGGCACGCTGGGGGGCAGCATCCGCGCCACGGCGGGCGATGCCCTGGCCACGCGCCTGGTGCTCGACGCGCGCGACTTCGACCTGGAACCGGTGGGGCAGCGCTTCGCGGGCAAGGACTATGTTGGGGGCAAGGCCATGCTGGTGCTGGACGTGCAAGGCCCCCTGCGCACCGAGGGCGACATGCCCG
The DNA here is from genome assembly GCF_003402415.2 of Nitratidesulfovibrio sp. HK-II. Classification (NCBI taxonomy): domain Bacteria; kingdom Pseudomonadati; phylum Thermodesulfobacteriota; class Desulfovibrionia; order Desulfovibrionales; family Desulfovibrionaceae; genus Nitratidesulfovibrio; species Nitratidesulfovibrio sp. HK-II. The sequence continues at coordinate 2,219,559 of NZ_AP036014.1, read as the reverse complement.
CCGCCCTTTCCGGGACCTGGGCCTTCGAGGTGCGCGACGGCTTCTACAGCACGCGGGGCAAATCGAGCACGCCGGAACAGTCCAAGACCCCGTTTTCCGAGGCGCGGGCCAGCGGCTACATGCGCACCGGCGTGCTGCACAACGAGGACTTCACGTTGCGCAGCCTGCTGCTGACCATGGTGGGCCGGGGCTGGGTGGACCTGGCGAAAAAGCGCATCGACTACACCACCGACGTCTCGCTGGTGCGCGTGCCCACCTTCCCCATCCGCTTCCACGGCGACCTGCGCAAGCCGGAAACCAGCGTGCGCCAGACGGGCATCGTCACCGGCACCCTGGGGAACCTGGGCAGCACCGTGTTCGATCTGCTGGGCGGGGTCATCGGCATGCCGTTGCGCGTGCTGGAAGGCTTGCAGGACGCGGCGGGCGGCAACGGCAATGCCACCTCCCCCAACGGCCAGCGGCAGGGAGCGCAGTCCGGCGCACAATAGCCACGTGCTGTCCCCCGCGCACGGTGCGTCGCGCCGGGCAGCGACACGGCCGGTAATTCCGATGCGCGCCGCGTGGCGCTCCCGCCGCACCCTTCGTTCTTCGAGCTTCTTTTCCTCGCCTCCTTTCTTTCTTCCGTCCTTGGATTGCACACGTGCAATCGGGTGTTGCGCGTTTTTTCCGCGTGTGCAATTTTATGCACAGTGAAGCGACGCCGACACACCATTTGTGCAATGTGTTTTGCGTAACCAGCCGGAATCGCGTTGTGCACGTCTTGGCACGGCGTTTTCATGCGCAAGCCCACGCCCGGCCGCTTGTGCAGCCTGGTTCGCGCATCCCAAGGAAAGTTCATGGATATCGCCGACAAGAACACCGAGCGCAGCACCCTGATCATCGCGGTGATGGCGCTGGTGACCATCGGGCTCTCGCTCATCGTCTCCACCGGGCAGACCCTGAACCGGCAGGAAGAGGCAGGCACGCAGCACCTCATCCTCACGGCGCGTTCAGTGCTGCAGGCGGTGGAAACCTCGCTGCGGCGCGGGCTGTTCATGCGGCCCAACGGACCTGGCCTGTTCAGCCCCGGCACGGCGGAACTGTTCCGCGAACTGGAGCAGAGCGGCGACGTGCTGTTCGTGGGCATCATCGACCGGCAGGGGGGGCGGGTGCTCACCTCGCGCCCCACGCAAGAGGCGGGAGGCACGCTGGTCTTCCCGCCAGAGGCGTTGCAGGACCTTTCCCAGAAGGGCGAATGGCACGGCCGCGCCACCTTCGGCAAGTTGAGCGCCTACGTCTACGGCAAGCGCATCCTGCCGCGCAGCCACACCCTTATGCACGCCCCGGAAACGGACGGAGCGGGGCAGCCCCGCCCCGGCGGGCCGGAAGAAGGCGACACCGCCCAGCCGCACGCGGCCGGTCCCTTCGCCCAGGGTGACTTCGCGCAGGATGACTTCGCGCAGGACGACCCCAACGCGCTGCCCACCTTTCTGGTGGTGGGGCTGGACATGGCCAAGCACCTCGCCGTGTATCGTGGCTTTCGCCAGAACGCCCTGTTTCAGGCCGCGTACATCCTTGCGGCGGCGGTGTTCATCTGGGTGCTGACCATGAGCTTCCTGAAGCGGCGCGAGCAGGCGGGCCGCGCCGCCGTGCTGGAACGGTTCCAGGCCCGGCTGGTGGACAACCTGCCCGACGGCCTGCTGACCATCACCCAGGACAATGTGGTGCGCGCGGCCAACCCGGCCGCGCACGACATCCTGAAGGCCCGCGACGGCGGCCTTGCGGGCACGGACGTGGCCGAACTGCCGCCGGAAATCGCCGGGTGCATCGCCGGGCCGGACAGCGGGGCCACCCCCGGCTGGGCCAACCGCACCGTGGACGGCGCGCACCTGGAAATCCTTACCCTGCCCATTCGCGAAAGCGACGAGGAGCACGACCGGCTGGTCATCATCCGCGACCGCACCCAGATCCGCGAACTGGAAAAGAGCCTGAGCGAGGCGGAAAAGCTGGCCGCCGTGGGCACGCTGGCCGCTGGCGTTGCCCACGAGATACGCAACCCGCTGTCGGCGCTGCGCGGCTTTGCCCAGTATTTCGCCAAGAAGCTGGCGGGCAAGCAGCCGGACGAAAACTACGCCCAGACCATGGTGCGCGAGGCCGACCGGCTGAACCGGGTCATTACCGATCTGTTGTACCTGGCCCGGCCGCGCGCCATCGAACCGCGCCAGGTAAGCCTGGGGCAGCTGGCGGCGGAACTGGAAAGCCTGGTGCGCTTCGACGCGGGCAAGCTGGGGGTGCGCATGCGCACCAGCCTGGGGCCGGACCTGGTCATGGCCGACGAGGACGCCCTGAAGCAGGCCCTGCTGAACCTGGTGCTGAACAGCCTGGATGCCCTGGCGCAGTGCCCGGCCACAGCCGGGCATGGCGAACGGGAAATCCACATTTCCTCCATGGCCTCGGACGGCGGGGTGTGGGTGTTCGTGCGCGACACCGGCCCCGGCATGAGCCGCGAACAGCGCGAACAGGCCTTCGAGCCGTTCTACACCACCAAGAAGAAGGGCACCGGCCTTGGACTCGCCCTGGTGCACAAGACCATGCGCGATCATGGCGGTCGGGCCCAGATAGATTCCGAGGTGGGGCGCGGCGCCACGGTGGCGTTGTTTTTTCCGGGCTCTCGCCCCGAATCGGGTGGAGCGGCGGATGCGGAAGCGGATGAGGCCGACGTCGGCCCCTTTCGCGACGCGGACAGCCCGGCGGGCAGTTGCCCAGGCGCGGCTCGGAGCGCCTTCGGCGAGGATGCAGCAGGCGGAAACGCCCCGCACCGAAATGGTACGGACCAGGCCACGGCGCAGCAATCCGCCGGGGATACGGTCATCGACATAACCGAGGACAAACGATGACGCGATTTCTGGTCATCGACGACGAACCCGGCCATCGCCTGATGGTCCGCGCCGTCATGCCGGGCGCGGACAGGCGCACCGTCAGCACCAAGGAAACACGATGAAGCGACTTCTGGTCATCGACGACGAACCCGGCCATCGCCTGATGGTCCGCGCCGTCATGGAGGACAGCGGCTGGACCGTGGAAGAGGCGGGCTCCGGAGAGGAGGGCCTGGAATTCCTGGCCCAGGACCGCGTGAACGTGGTCCTGCTGGACATGCGCATGCCCGGCATGGACGGGCAGGAAACGCTGGCCCGGATCCAGGAACTGCACCCCGGCCTGCCCGTGGTCATGCTGACCGCGTTCGGCACCGTGGGGTCCGCCGTGGTGGCCATGAAGAAGGGAGCCTACGACTACCTGACCAAGCCCGCCGACAACGAAGAGCTGACGGCGGTTCTGGAAAAGGCCTGGGATTTCGGCAGGCTGATGGAGGAGAACGAAAACCTGCGCCGCCGCCTGAGCGATGACGACCCCACCGCGCCCATCGTGGGGGCCAGCCAGGCCATGTGCCGGGTGCGCGACTTCATCCGTCAGGCAGGCCCCAGCGAGGCCACCATCCTGATCATGGGCGAATCGGGCACCGGCAAGGAGCTTATCGCCCAGGCCCTGCACGATGCCAGCAACCGCGCCGCGCAACCCATGGTCAAGGTGAACTGCGCGGCCCTGCCCGGCCACCTGCTGGAAAGCGAACTGTTCGGGTACATGAAGGGCGCGTTCACCGGGGCGGTGCGCGACAAGCCGGGGCGCTTCCAACTGGCGCGCGGGGGCACGCTGTTCCTCGACGAGATCGGAGAACTGCCGCTGGAATTGCAGGCCAAGCTGTTGCGCGCACTGCAGGAGCGCGTGGTGGAGCCGTTGGGCGCGGTGCGCCCTGTGGCGGTGGACGTGCGCATCATCGCGGCCACCAACCGCGACCTCAGGCGCGCGGTGGAGGCGGGTGAATTTCGCGAAGACCTCTTTTTCCGGCTCAACGTGCTGGAGGTGGTCTCCCCCCCTCTGCGCGACCGGCTGGAGGACCTGCCCATGCTGGCCGGTCGGCTGCTGGAGCGGCTGTGCCGCAAGAACAAGAAGGGCATTCGCAGCGTGAGCCCGGAGTTTCTCGACGCGCTGATGCGCTACGCCTGGCCCGGCAACGTGCGCGAACTGGAGAACGTTCTGGAACGGTCGCTTATCCTCAGCCGTTCGGATACACTGGGGCCGGATTCGTTGCCCTCGCAGGTGCTGACGGACAGGCAGGACGGCATGGACCGCACGCCGGAACGAGGCCCGGAAAGAGGCCCGGAACGTGGCATGGAACGTGGCATGGACCGGCAGGGCCGGGGGTGGGGGGGCGACGCCCAGTCCTCCCTGCCGCGCGGCGACATCGGGTGGCAGGGCGAGGGTGACGCATTGGGCGGTGGCTATGGCGGCGGCGTACCGGGGGCCTACCCCGGCTCGCTGGACGACGCGGAGCGCGACGCCCTGCTGCGTGCGCTGGACGTGCACGGCGGGCACCGGGAACGCACGGCCGACGCGTTGGGCATCAGCCGTCGTACCTTGCAATACAAGTTGAAGAAGTTCGGTTTGATACGGCGGGGCATGTAGCCCGCCAGGGAGGCATCATGAACAGGTTCCACGGAGCGTTGGTTCTTGTGGCCCTTGTCGTCGCGGTTGTCATCACGGCCGGATGTTCCGGCAAGAGCATGCAGGCTTCGTCATTGCTGGAGCAGGGCCGCTACGCGGAGGCCGCCACGGCCTACGCCGCCGTTACGGCCGAGAACCCGTCCGACTGGCGATCGGGGGTGCGGCAGGGATACGCCCTGTACCGCAAGGGGGATTACGCGGCGGCCCGCGCCGTGCTCATGCCGTTGACCGAGGACTGGCGGGCCGATGAATACGCCCGGTTCTGGGCGGGCATCGCGGCCATCGCCGCGCGCGACGGTGACGCGGCCCGCACCGCGTGGAGCGGCTGGACCACGGACAGGATGGAGGTGCTGCGCGTGGTGCGCCAGCGCTTCAACCTGTTACAGGCGGACGAACTGGCCCTTGGCCCGCAGTCCGCGGAGCTGTACGCGCGCGAGGCCGCCCAGGCCAATGCGCTGGAAGAGATGAAGCGAGACCGCGACAGGTTCCGGAGCGGCATGGACCGTGGCGACGTGCCCGATCCCGCCTTGCCGCCCAGCCCCGTCGAATACCTGCCGTGACGTGCCGTGCGGCCGTCCTTGCCGGGGCAGGCAGCGCCTTGGCGGGAGGCCGCCGGGGCGGGGCGCCAGCCTGCGCGAGATGCAATGAATGCGAACACCGCCGGTTTTCGGCGGTGTTCGCATTATGAATATCAATGGAGACCTCACGCGTACCGTTCCCCCTTGCCGATGGGGGGCGTGTTGCCGTAGTCTGCAAGATGAACCTCGGACCCGCGCCCGCGTTCCGGGCCGGGATGCCCCGGCGGCGTGGTCCGGCAACCCTTCAAGAGTGTCCCATGAGCGAGCCCGCCAACCACCCCGTCTTCGATCTCGACGCCGTGTTGCGCCGCCTGCAGGGCGACCGCGAATTCCTCACGCTGCTGCTCGACACCTTTCTGCCCGATTTCGCCGACCGGTTGGCCAAGATGCAGGCCGCACTGGGAGAAGGGCGTCTGGACGACCTCGCGCGTCTCGCGCACAGCCTGAAGGGGGCGTCCGCCACCATCGGCGCCACGCGGCTGCACCACCGGGCCGCCGCCCTGGACCTGGCCAGCCGCAACGAAGACGTGGCCGCCGCCCGCGTGGAATGGCTGGGCCTGCTGGAGGACGCAGAGGTCACGCGCGTGGATATCGCCGCGTGGCTTGCGGCCAACAGGGGGTAACCCCGACTGCCGCGCCCCGTCCTTAAGGTCAGGATTCGTCGCCGCCCTCGAAGCACCCTTCCGGGCAGAAGGCCATCAGTTCCGTCAGCACTCCGTCCGGGGCCACGTCGCTGACAAGGAACGGCCTTTCATCCCCTTCGCGCCAGCCCACGATGTCCGGGGCCAGCTCCGTGCATGCGCCGCAACCGCTGCAATCGCCGGGCGAAAGCAGCACTTCCTTGAACCCCGACGCCGGGGCGGCCGTATCCGCCGCTGCTGCGGCGCGGGCTGCTGCCGGACCCTGCGTGGTGCCGTGCTGGTTGGTCATGTGTCCTCCCGGCGCATGTCGATGTGCGCCCATTTCCATGTATGGCCGTTCAGGGGGGCAGGCAAGGGGCAGGGGCCATGTCGTCCGCGTAACAACGGGGCTGCAACGGGGCTGTAGCATGGCAGTGCGCGGCCTGGCGCAGGCCAGGAATCCGAACGGGGCACGACTTGCATCGTGCCCCGCTGCGTTTTTGCGTGCCGTAGTAGCAACCCGGTCAACCCCGTCGGCCCGGCCGTGTAGGCCGTTCCGGGACTACCCAAACGAGGCGACGCCGGGGGCGGCCGTGTTGCACGGGCTGTCCGCAACGTTAGGGGATGAGGTCTTCGTACACCTTGCCCACCAGCTTTTCGGAGGGGGTCAGGGTGCGTGCGCCGGGTTCCCAGCGGGCGGGGCAGGCTTCGGCGGGATGGTCGCGCAGGTGCTTGTTGGCCTGCATCTTGCGCACCAGTTCGGCGGCGTTGCGGCCCACGTTGTAGAAGTTCACCTCGGACCCCACCAGCACCCCTTCGGGGTTGATGATGAAGGTGCCGCGCAGGGCAAGGCCCGCGCTCTCGTCATACACGCCGAAATAGCGCGAGACCGCGCCGGTGGGGTCTGCGGCCATCTGGTAGCGCACGTTTTCCAGCAAGCGCTCGGAGTTGCGCCAGGCAAGGTGCGAGAATTTGGTGTCGGTGGACACCGAGATGACCTCCACGCCCATGTCCTTCAGGGCAGCGTGGCGCTCGGCAAGGTCCGCCAGTTCGGTGGGGCACACGAAGGTGAAGTCGGCGGGGTAGAAGACCAGCACGGTCCATTTGCGGTCCTGCTGCAATTTTTCAAGGGAAATCTGGCCGAAGGAGCCTTCGGTGGGGTCGTAGGTTTCCAGCGTGAAGGGCTTGACCGGACGACCGACAACGGCGGAGACGGGGTATTCCTGTTGCGTGGGGCAGCTCATGTTCAAGGACTCCTTTTGAAGGATTTATTAGTAATGATTTCTTGTATCATTTATTGCGCAGAGAACGCGATCCGTCAAGAGGGGGGCGAAAAAAATGTGGCGGGTCAGTGTGCCGGAACATGCCAAAGGTCGCACGCGAGAAGTGCGGCACCAGGCATCACCCGGGGGGCGTGGTGAACACCGGGAGGTGTGCAAGATGTGGAACGGAGGGCACGTGGCCGAGCGGCCGGTTGCGCGTCGGGCATGGGGCCGGCGACGTGCCTTTGCCCTTCAGGTGTTTTGAAAGCCGAACGCCGCACGGACAGGCAGTCCGTGCGGCGTGATGTTTCGGGCCGAAGCGGGCGAAGGATCGCTAGTCGATCCACTTGCCCTTGTCGTAGCGGATGATTTCGGTGACGCGGCGGGCCTTGACCATGGTGAAGCTGCCGGTGAGGGCGGCTTCCTTGGTGGCGGCGCGGCTTTCGTATTCCTGCTCGTGGTAGACGATAAGCCCGACGTACTTGGCGCCGGGGCCTTGCGCGTCGTGCACGTCGGTGGAGAGCGAGTCGGTGTCCACTGCCAGGTAGCGGGCCACGTATTCGTTGCCGTTCTGCACCACGTCCTTGCGAGTCTGGCAGGGGCGCAGGCTTTCGTTCATGTGGCGCAGCTTGGCGCGGGCGAGGGTATCGAGCTTGTTGTGCACGTCCTCGATGGTTTCACCCAAGGGCTTCTTGGCCGGGGCCACCTTGGCGACCTGAGTGGTCTTGGGGGCGGGCTTGGCTGCCTGGGCCGGTTTCTGCACGGCGGCCTTGGCGGTCTTGTCCGTCGCTTTGGCAGCGGTCTTTTTCGTCTGTTGCGTCTGCTGGGTGGTGGCGGCGTTCTCCGCCGCGTCAGCCTGAGAAACGCAGACAGCCCCGGTCAGGACCAGGGCCAGGGTAACGGGCAGCGTCAGGGCCTTTGCGGCCATCGCGATGCGGCCTTGCTTCATCGTCCTCGTCTCCGTTTGCGGAAAGGCCCGGCGGGTTTCCCCGCCGGGCCTCAGGAATCCGTTGTGCTACTTGAGGATGGACAGCTCAACCCGGCGGTTCAGCTTGCGGGTTTCTTCGGTGCTGTTGTCGTACTTGGGCTTGGACTCGCCGAAGCCCTTGGTGATCAGGCGCGAGGACTCGACGCCCTGCTTGACCAGGAAGTCCTTGACCGACTTGGCGCGGGCTTCGGACAGCTTCTGGTTGTATTCGTCGGTGCCGAGGCTGCAGGTGTGACCGGCAACTTCAACCGAGCCCTTCTTGGTCTTCAGGATGGCGGCGGTTTCCACAAGGATGCTGGTGGCGGTGGCGTCCAGCTTGGCCGAGTTCAGGGCGAACTGGATGCTGCGCAGCACGATCACTTCGTCCATGGGGGCGGCGGCAGCGGCGGGGGCGGCCTTTTCTTCGTAGAAGACGTCACGCACGAACTTGTCGAGGGCGGCTTCGTTGGCCAGCAGTTCGGGACCCTTGGCGGTGACGGCGCAGCCGTTCAGCTTGGCGATGGCGTCAAGGGTGGCCTGGCCGGCGGGCTTGTCGGCCATGGAAATGACGTGCAGGCACAGGCCCGGGTTGGTGGAAAGCAGCAGCTTGGCTTCGGCCACGGGGTCGGAACCCAGGTTGGATTCGCCGTCGCTGACCATGATCATGGCGGCCTTGCGCTTCATGGCCTTGGCGTAGGTGGCCTTCTGCAGGCCGGTGCCCATGGGGGTCATGCGGGCGAAGGTGTCTTCGTTTTCGTTCAGCTTCTTGATGGCCTTTTCATAGGACGCCTTGTCCCACGCGGCCACGGGCTGGATTTCGGTCGAAGGGGCGAAGGTGTGCAGGCCGCCTTCGTAGCCCAGCGCCGGGATCTTGGCGTTGATGGCCGAGATCAGCTTCTTGGTCAGTTCCATCTTGTTCTTGCCGAGCTTCTCGTGCGACATCATCATGGACCCGGAGTAGTCCACGAAGAAGTCGAAGCTCGCGATCTTGGGAACAAGGGTGGATTGACCGGCGGCGAAGGCCGGGGCGGCGCAGACGAGCATGAGCGCCGCAACCAGAGTCAGAAGTTTCGAGATTTTCATGGGAGCCTCCAAAATAGCTGATGTTGACGCAGGTAAAAACTCCAGCCCGGAATTATCTTCATATTGTGCAAGTTACCGACAAAAAATGGCCGTGACAAGACCCTTCTGCGTTTTAGACACAATCTTTCCGAATTTTCGCGGGCCGCTCGCCGTCACGCGGGCTCTTGCAAAGCCTCCATTGCGGCTTCCAGGGCTTCATCCAGCGTCGGGTGGGCGAAAATGACATTCCCCGCGTCGTGCGCGGTCCAGCCTTGGACAGTGCCGCTCCCTCCCGCAAGCACGGCCGCCAGCGTCACCAGGTGCGACACGCCATGTCCCACGGCGGTCACGCCCCGGATATGCCCGTCAACCCAGACGATCTTGATGAAACCCTGCGTCGTTCCATACGCCTGCGCAATGGGATTGGCAATGAGCATGGAGCGCGAAACACGGGGGGAAAATCCCGCATTCTTCAATTCTTCCGCGGTAGGGCCAACGCGCATCACCTCAAGGTGACCATAGATGCACGCGGGCATGACGCCAGCGTCGTAGCCCGCTGCCGTGTCGCCGCAGGCGTGGCGCACCGCGTAGCGGGCCTGATGGTCCGCCGCGTGGGCCAGCAGGGTGCGGCCGTTCACGTCGCCAATGGCGTACACGTGCGGCGTCGCACGCAGAAACTCGTCGGTCTGCACCCATCCCGGCCCGCGCAGGGTCGCGCCCAGCGCCTCCAGCCCCAGTCCGGCCGACGCGGGCTTGCGCCCCACGGCCAGCAGCGCCTTGCTGGCGGAAAGCTCCTCGCCGTCCTCGAAGCGCAGCACGGCGTGGGCATCACTCCCCTCGCTTACGGTTGCCAGCGAGGCCACCTTGCGCCCGGTGTGGATGATCCACCCCTCGCGCGCGTAGACCTTGCGCAGGGTGTCGCCCACTTCGGCGTCCTCGGTGGGGGCCAGGCGGGCCATGCCTTCCACGATGGTGATGCGCGAGCCAAGACGCGAGAAGAAGTCGGCCATCTCCAGGCCGATGGCCCCGCCGCCCACCACGATCAGGCTTTCCGGGGCCTCGGTCACGTCGAGCAGCGCGGTGGAGTCGAGCACCGCCGCGCCGTCGGCGGCAAGGCCGGGAAAGCTGGCCGGGGTGGAGCCGGTGGCCACGATCAGGGTACCCCAGCCGAGCCGGGTTTCCTGCGTGGCGCCGTCGGCCTGCGTGGCGGTGACGGACAGCTCGCCGTCGGCGTCACCCTGCCGTCCGCTCGTCACCCGGCCCTCGCCCGCGTACACGGCGATGCCCGCCGCCTTCAGGCGCTTTTCCAGAGCCTGGCGGCTGCCCTTGACGTACCTGTCCTTGCGCTGTTGCAGGGCGGGCAGGTCGAAGGTGATGTGGCCAGCGGCACCTTTCAGCTTCTTTTGCGTTTCCAGCAGCGGCTGGGCGGCGGTGGCCCCCAGCAGCAGCTTGGTGGGGATGCACCCCCAGTTCAGGCAGGTGCCGCCCAGGCCGTCACGGTCCACCAGCGCCACGGAAAGCCCGCGCGCCGCCGCATCGAAGGCGGCCCGGCTTCCGCCGGGCCCTCCTCCGAGTATGATCATGTCGTAGCGGGTGCTAGGCGTCATCCGTCAGCACCATGTTGCGGGCCGCCGCCGTCTCGTCCAGCCTGCGCACCGGCGTGGTCACCGGGGCCGCGTGCAGCGCGTCGGGGTTCTGGGCCGCCGATTCCAGGATGGCGATGAGGTCGTCCGCGAATTCGTCAAGCGTCTGCCTGCTCTCGGTTTCCGTGGGCTCGAACATCATGCATTCCTTGACGATGAGCGGGAAGTAGATGGTGGGGGCGTGGTAGCCCTTGTCCAGCAGGGCCTTGGCCACGTCCAGCGCGCGGATGCCGCACTCTGCGTGGTTGCAGGCGGACGCCACGAACTCGTGCATGCAGATGCGGTCGTGGGGGATTTCCAGCACCTTTTCCAGCCGCTTGCGCAGGTAGTTGGCGTTGAGCACCGCGTATTCGGACACGCGTTCCAGCCCTTCGCCGCCCAGGCGCAGGATGTAGGCATATGCTTTGAGCAGCACGCCGAAGTTGCCGTAGAACGGGGCCATGAAGCCGATGGACTTCGGGTGGTCGTAGTTCAGGTAGTAGCGGCCGTCGTGCAGCTTTTCCACCCGCGAGATGGGCAGGTACGGCACCAGCCGTTCGCTGACGCCCACCGGACCGGCACCGGGACCGCCGCCGCCGTGCGGGGTGGCGAAGGTCTTGTGCAGGTTCAGGTGCACCACGTCAAAGCCCACGTCGCCCACGCGCATCTTGCCGAGAATGGCGTTCAGGTTCGCGCCGTCGTAGTAGAGCAGGGCGTCCACCGCGCGCAGCTTTTCGACAATGCGCGGCAGGTGGTTTTCGAACAGCCCCAGGGTGTTGGGGCAGGTCATCATCAGGGCGGCCACGTCGTCGTCCAGGGCGGCTTCCAGCGCGTCCGGGTCGACCATGCCGTCCTTCGATTCGATGTTCACCACCTCGTACCCGGCCAGCGCGGCGGATGCGGGGTTGGTGCCGTGGGCGGAATCGGGGCAGATGACCTTGGTCTTACGGTTGCCCTTGTCCTTGTGGTAGGCGGCGATGAGCATGGCCCCGGTAAGCTCGCCGTGCGCGCCCGCCATGGGGTGCAGGGTGAACGCGCGCATGCCGGTGATCTCGCACAGCAGGCGCTCGGTCTCCCACATCACCTCAAGCGCGCCCTGGGTGTACTGGCCCGCGCCCTTCAGCTGGGCCATCAGCGGGTGCAGCCGGGTAAAGCCGGGCAGGGCGGCCACCTGTTCGGTGAACTTGGGGTTGTACTTCATGGTGCACGAGCCGAGGGGGTAGAAATTGGAATCCACCCCGAAGTTCAGGCGCGACAGCCGCGTGAAGTGGCGCACCACGTCCAGCTCGCCCAGTTCGGGCAGGGCGGGGCGGGTGGCGCGCAGCAGGTTTGCGGGCAGCATGTCCGCCGCGTGCATTTTCGGCTCTGCGGGCAGGCAGGCGGTGCGGCCTGGGACGGATGCGGCGAAGGCGGTCTTCACAGGATACCTCCCAGCATTTCGGCCAGAATGCCGACCTGTTCGAAGCTGTTCTTTTCGGTGCAGGCCACCAGCAGCACGTCGTCCATGCCCGCGTAGTAGCGCCCCACGGGAAAGCCGGGCACGTAGCCGCGCGCGGTAAGCCTGTCCACCGCCTCGAAGGCGGGAATGGGCAGCCGCACGGCGAATTCGTTGCCGAAGGGGGCGGTGTTCAGCGGGCGCACCCCGGCGATGGCGGTAAGCCGGTCCATGGCGTAGCGGGCGCGTTCCATGGAAAGCTCGGCCGTGCGGGTCAGGCCTTCCGGTCCCAGCAGGCACAGGTGCACCAGCGTACGCAGGGCGCACAGGGCCTGGTTGGAGCAGATGTTGGACGTGGCTTTCGCGCGGCGGATGTGCTGTTCGCGCGCCTGCAGCGTGAGCACGTAGCCGGTGCGGCCTTCCGTGTCGTTGGTGCGGCCCACGATGCGGCCGGGCATCTGGCGCACCATGTCCTTGGTGCAGGTCATGATGCCCAGGTACGGCCCGCCGAAGCTCAGCGGCTGGCCCAGCGACTGGCCTTCGGCCACGGCGATGTCCGCGCCCATTTCGCCGGGCGTTTTCAGCACCGACTGCATGACCGGGTACACCGAAATGACCGAGGCGGCCTTCTGGCTCTTGGCGTGCGCGAACAGGTCGGTGAAGTCTTCCACCACCCCGAAGAAGTTGGGGTTCTGCACCACCACGGCGGCGCAGCCGGTATCCACGGCGGCCTTCAGGGCGGCCATGTCCGACCTGCCGTCCACCTGCGGCACGGTGACCAGGTCGAGCGAGAGGTTGGACGTGTACGAGGCCAGCATGGTGCGCCAGATGGGGCTGACGGCCTCGTCGATGACCAGCTTGCGGCGCTTGGTGGCGCGCACGGCCATCATCATGGCTTCGAAGATGGCCGAGCCGCCGTCGTAGACCGAGGCGTTGGCGCAGTCCATGTCCAGCAGGCGGCACACCGCCGTCTGGTACTCGAAGATGGCCTGCAGGGTGCCCTGCGAGGCTTCGGGCTGGTAGGGGGTGTAGGCGGTGTAGAATTCACCGCGCGAGACCAGCGCATCGACGGCGGCCGGGATGTGGTGGTTGTAGAAACCGCCACCCAGAAAGCTGACCACGTCGGTGCGGTTGCGGGCGGCCATTTCTTCCATCTTGGCCAGCACCTGCATTTCGCTGAGGCCCTGGGGCAGCTCGAAGCTGCGCGGGCGCATTTCTGCCGGAATATCGACGAAAAGGTCCTCGATGCTCTGCACGCCGATGACGGAGAGCATTTCCCGGACCTCCTCTGGGGAGTGCGGGATGAACGGCATGGGGTGCTCCTTGCCGCTAGTGGGCGTCGCGCGCGACGACGGCTTCGTAGTCGGCGGCGGAGAGCAGGCCCTCGGGCTTGCCGTCCAGCTTCACGCGCACCATCCAGCCGTCGGTGTAGGGCGACTGGTTCACCAGTTCCGGCGCGCCGGACAGGGCGTCGTTGACGGCGCTGACGGTGCCCGCGAGCGGCGAGTAGAGTTCGCTGGCTGCCTTCACCGATTCCACCGAGCCCATTTCCTGGCCGGTGGCCAGGGTGTCGCCCACGGCGGGCAGATCGACGAAGGTCAGGTCGCCCAGCTGTTCCTGCGCGAACTGGGTGATGCCGATGACGGCCTCGTCGCCCTCGATGCGCACCCATTCGTGGGTGTCGGTGTAGAGCAGGTCGGCGGGAATGGACATGTGTGCCTCCTGGAAAGGTTCGGCCTGTGGTGGGGGCCAGTGGGGGTGGGTGGAATGCACGGCGCGGGCACGGCGGTCACGGCCCGGCTGCGGTGTGTGTGGCGCTGTTGCGAACGGTGCGGGGCGCGGCCTTGTTGCAAACGGTGCGGGGCACGCGCTGCCCTTTCTGCGGTGGAAAGGACATGCCGAACGCACCGGCAACGCGGCGAGCGCGCCGGTGCACCGGTAATAGCCGGACACGGCGCGGCCCGCAAGTGCCGCGACACAATGAAAAGGGGGCGTTGGCGCGCCTACTTCTCGGTCTTTTCGAGGTGCACGCCGAGCTTTTCGATCTCGTCCAGCAGCAACTGGCGGCGGATGGGCTTTACGATGAAGCTGACGGCGTCGCCCAGAAAGAAGGCGTCGTGCACTTCCTGCGAATCGTCCAGGCCGGAGATCATGATGACCTTCACGGCCTTTTCGGGGGCAACGCCCTCTTCTTTCTCGATTTCGCGGATTTCGCGCAGGGCCTGCTGCCCGTCGGCGTTGGGCATGAGGATGTCGAGGGTGACAACGTCGTAGGGTTCGCCGTCCTTGAGGGCAGAGTTGAAGGCCTGCACGCCTTCCTCGCCGTCGGTGGCGATGTCGACATACCCGTAGGGGTGAAGGATTTTCTGGACCAGTCTGCGGCTGTCGAAGTCGTCGTCAACGACCAGGAATTTCATCGGAACGTCCTTCTGCCTGCGCGCTTTGTGCGCCGTGGTTTCGCCGCCGCGCCTGCGTGGGGCGGCGGCCTGATGGATGCCCGGTAAACGCGGTGCGGTCCGCAACAGGGGTAACGTCGACGCACTCCGGCGTCCGTCTGTGAAATTGCTGACGAACATAGCCGCCAGCGGTGGCGCGGTCAATGAGCGTTAACGCCCTGCGCGTCTTTCTATAAGGCGGCGTTGCAGGGCCGCCTGCCGTCTATACCCCGGCCGCCGCAAAGGCCCGGTCTACGATGTCCACGGCTTCTTGCTGGATGCGCTTCAGGTGGTCGGCACCCTTGAAGCTTTCCGTGTAGATCTTGTACATGTCTTCGGTGCCGGAGGGGCGCGCGGCAAACCAGCCGTCGTCGGTGATGACCTTCAGCCCCCCGATGGACGCCCCGTTGCCGGGGGCCTTGGTGAGCATGGCGGTGATGGGCGCGCCCGCAAGCTCGGTGGCGGTCAGCACGTCGGGCGAAAGGTTGGCCAGCACGGCCCGGCGTTCCGCCCCGGCGGGCGATTGCAGCCGTTCGTACAGCGGCGCGCCGAACTGTTCGGTGAGTTTGGCGTACAGTTCCGCCGGGTCGCGGCCTTCCACGGCCATGATTTCCGCCGCCAGCAGGTTCAGCAGCAGGCCGTCCTTGTCCGTGGTCCACACCGTGCCGTCGCGCCGCAAGAAGGACGCCCCGGCGCTTTCCTCGCCGCCGAAGCCGCAACTGCCTTCCAGCAGCGGCTGCACGAACCATTTGAAGCCCACGGGCACTTCCACCACCTTGCGGCCCAGCGACGCGGCCACCCGGTCCACCATGGAACTGGTGACCAGCGTCTTGCCCACGGCGCACTGCGGCGACCACTGCGGGCGGTGGCGGAACAGGTACCACACGGCCACGGCCAGGTAGTGGTTGGGGTTCATCAGGCCCGATGCGGTGACGATGCCGTGGCGGTCTGCGTCGGCGTCGTTGCCGAAGGCCACGTCGAACTTGTCGCGCAGGCCGATCAGCCCGGCCATGGCCCACGGGGACGAGCAGTCCATGCGGATCTTGCCGTCCTTGTCCAGCGGCATGAACCGGAAGGTGGGGTCCACCGCGTCGTTCACCACGGTGATGTCGAGGCCGTAGGTTTCGGCAATGGGGCGCCAGTAGGCCAGCGACGAGCCGCCCAGCGGGTCTGCCCCCAGCTTCAACCCGGCGGCCTTGATGGCGGGCATGTCCACCACCGAGGCAAGGTCGTCCACGTAGTTGCGCACGAAGTCGCGCTGGCTCACGCACGGGGCGGCCAGCGCATTGCGCAGGTGCATGCGGCGCATGGCGCGGTTGCCGTCATCAAGCAGTTCGTTGGCGCGGCGCTGAATCCACTTGGTGGCGTCGGTGTCTGCCGGGCCGCCGTGGGGCGGGTTGTACTTGAAGCCGCCGTCTTCCGGAGGGTTGTGCGAGGGGGTGATGACGATGCCGTCGCCAAGGCCCTGCGCGCGGCCCGCGTTCCATGTGAGGATGGCGTGCGAAATGACCGGGGTGGGGGTGTAGCCGCCGCCCTGCTGGATGACCGTGGACACGCCGTTGGCGGCCAGCACCTCCAGCGCGGTGCGGTGGGCGGGTTCCGACAGGGCGTGGGTGTCCATGCCCAGGAACAGCGGGCCGGTTATGCCTGCCTGCGCGCGGTATTCGCACACCGCCTGGGTGACGGCGAGGATGTGTTCCTCGTTGAAGCTGCCGGACAGCGCGCCGCCCCGGTGCCCGGAGGTGCCAAAGGACACGCGCCGCTCGGGCGCGGCGGTATCCGGGTGCTCGGTATAGTAGGCGGCGACCAGCGCCGGAATGTCCACCAGTTGCGAAGGTTCGGGCCGCTGCCCGGCCTGCGGATGCGTTGCCATGGCGTGCTCCTGTCCTGACGGCGCGAAATGTGCCGAAGTGTTTGGAGAATTTGTATACCGTCGGGGCAGGGCGAGCGCAAGGGTGAGGGTGGAGTTATAATTAGCTACATTGTGCTGGTTGCTCGTACAGGGGAAGAGTTTGCTCCTCAAGGTGTTAATGTGCATGTATGATGGAATATCCTCCCACTGCTCTCTGTTTGGCTTCAGCTTCCAATATGGTTTTTCTTGAAAAACAGGATAAACGGATTTATCTTCAATTATTCAGAGTTGATACCGCGTGTGTGCGTCTGTAGCGATGGTTAATGGTATAGCAGGGACATGATATGGATGGTTTCTTTTTAAATATCAGCGAAGGGCTTCATTTCTTGCTAGCCACTTTCAACGGCAAAGCACTTGCGGTTGCAGGCACTGTCAGCACAAGGGACCTTGCACTTCTTTCATGGATTGGAATGGCTGTTGCTTTGGTCTTTGCTTTCAAGAAGACAAGGGAGCCCGCTTTTCAGGTTGTCAAAGCTGCTTTGAGAAAAAAATTAGTTTCAGTCTGTTTTGCCATATTGGCATACACTGGTGGCTCCTTGTACCTGCTTGAGCAACTTGGCATATTCACAGTGTATCAGCTTAAATACGCCTTCATCTGGATTGTTTCAGTAGGATTTATACCACTTGGGAAAATGAAAGAATTTCAGAAAAACATGGTTGGAAACGCTTTCACTCTTGTCAGGTCAGGTTGGACTTGGCTGGCTTTGTTTTCATTTTTCCTCGGGCTTTATCCGTTTGATTTCTTGGTTGAGTTTTTTATTGGCGTTCCACTCATGCTTTTTTTTGGAATCATACTCGCTTACGCGGAGAAGATGGAGGAACAACGTGTCGTCAAGATGACAAGCTTTATGATTTTGGGGATTGTATTGTTCGTCGTCGTACGAACAGGCTTTGACATGTATAGCAATCCGAAGGCGTATTTCAACCAGCAGGTTCTCTTGAACTATGTCTCCGTCGCATCCTTGACAGTTCTGTATGTGCCGTTCGTGTTTGCCCTCACCATGTTTTGTGCCTACGAAAGCGTGTTTGTATTGGTAGATTTCCATGTAAAGAAGAGGTCAGTGGCTCTTTATGCGAAGGTAGTGTCTTTCATTGTCTTTAACTTTAATGTTAATATCGCAAAGAGGTGGTCTTGGATTGTGGCTTGCACAAGACCGCAAAATATATCAGGAATCAATTCGGGAATAAAAAGAATTATGCAGACATGGCTGTCTGAGATATTTCCTGAACCTGTTTCAGGAAATGAGGGGTGGCTTCCAAAAGATGCTAGGCATTTTCTTGATGATTATGAACTGATACCTGATTACTACGACTGGAGATATGGAGATTATTGCTCCGCATCAGCTACCGCGACAGCCAATGATATAAACATTATGAACACGTATTGTTATTCGATTCGTGGCGTCAAAGGGGTTGTTAAAAAGCTTGTCTTTAAAATGTCAGTGCTCAACATCGCAAGGCATCCAGAACGGTCCGAAACCAAAGGTCAAGTGGTCAATGACTTCCTTGCAATGTGCAACATGCTCTGGTTTCGGGCAAATGGTGTTGATTTGCCAGGTTCGGTTATTGACTCGATCCGTTCCTGTTTCAAGTCCGAATTCTCCTTAGGTGAAATCCACGGCCAGTTTGAATGTGTTTCGTTGGAGAATGGATGTGAAATGATATTTGTCGTCCAACAAGGACAATGGGATGAAAACTGTACAGAGATAGTATTCTCCTGACACAGCTGTGCCGGCGGAGTGCTGACCAGGCGGTCTGTTCGCCTACGCCATGCTCACACGGTATTGTCCTTAACCGTTACACACTCTTGCGATTGTCGTCTTGGTCGTCAGTTTTTGCCGTGCCGCAGTTTTTCGCGTGTTGAAGGCTTTGCCTGTGCTTCAGCTTTGCTCGGTTCAGGCAGTGCCTTTGCGGCGTCTTCCAATGCCCGCACATTGAACGTTTCCCCCTCGGCTTCCAGCAGTGCGCGCCGTTGTGCGGCAAACTGCTCATACTGGCCTTCCGCGTGGGTGTCCGCCTGCTTTTTGGAAATCCGGCCCGCGCCTTCAAGCACATCGCGGTCGTTGAATTTCAGGAAGGAATCAAGCTTTTCGGCCCAGTCCTTGAGAAAAATTTCCTTGCGGCGGCGGGCCTGGTCTTCTGCAAAGTCCAACCACATGGTGACGATGCGGTTGAGTTCGCCAATCTCCGGTTCGTGCAGATAGTTCTTGGCAACGGTGACGTCCGCCTTCTGCACGCTTCCCGATTTCCACGTCGTCAGCCCCATATTCGGCAGGCTGCTGTCGGCCCGTTCGGCAATGAGTTCCGCAGCGGTCTTGCCGGTGACGGCAAAGTGCAGCTTGTTCTGGATGAACCGGAAAAACTGGGTGGTTTGCGGCAGCGTGGGGGAGTAATCCGCCGCCATTGCGAATATCTCGCGCACGCGCAGGTACATCCGGCGTTCACTGGCCCGAATGTCGCGGATGCGATCAAGCAGTTCGTCAAAGCGGTCCGGCACGGCTGATCCGGCAACGGGCGGGTTCTTCAACCGTTCGTCGTCCAGGGTGAAACCCTTGACCAGGTACTCCCGCAGCCGTTCCGTAGCCCAGCGGCGGAACTGGGTACCGCGAGGCGAACGGACGCGATAGCCCACGGCCAGTATGGCGTCGAGACTGTAGAACTTGACGCTGCGCCGAACCTGCCGCGCCCCCTCGGCTCGAACCTGTAAGTAACTCTTACAGGTTGCCTCGGGGGTAATTTCGCCCTCTGCGTACAGGGCCTTCAGATGCAGGGTGATGTTTTGTGACGAAGTCTGGAACAGCTCGGCCATCATTGCCTGCGAAAGCCAAAGCGTATCCTCGGCAAACCGGCACTCCACACGGGTGTGACCATCCTCGGTTTCGTAGAGCAGGAATTCACCCGGCAGTGGCGATTGAAGGTCGGTCATCCCTCCTCCTGACTGGCATCTTGCAAGGATGGCGGCTTGCGTCCGGTGGGGCTGCGGGGACGGCCCGCGCCCCGGCGATCTGTTCTCCGGGGCGTCAGGCCTGGCGATGCATGCGTTACACGTTGAACAGGAAGTGCACCACGTCGCCGTCCTTCATCACGTATTCCTTGCCTTCCACGCGCAGCACCCCGGCGGAACGGCAGGCCGCCTCGGTGCCGTGCTTCACGTAGTCGTCGTAGCCGATAACCTCGGCCCGGATGAAGCCGCGTTCGAAGTCGGTGTGGATCACGCCCGCGCAGGCCGGGGCCTTCCAGCCCTGCTGGATGGTCCAGGCGCGCACTTCCTTTTCGCCCACGGTAAAGTAACTGGCCAGGCCCAGCGTGTGGTAGCCGGTGCGGATGATGCTGACGAGGCCGCTTTCCTTGATGCCGTAAGAAGCCAGCATCTCGGCCTGTTCCTCGTCGGAAAGGCCCTGAAGCTCTTCCTCGATCTTGGCGCAGATGACCACCATGTCGCAGCCGCGCTGTTCGGCCAGTTCGCGCACGCGGCGCACGTGGTCGTTGGCGCCGTCCAGGTTGGCCTCGTCCACGTTGGCGCAGTAGATGACCTTCTTGGCGGTGATCAGGCCCATTTCGCGCATGGCCTGCTTGAACAGGTCGTTGTCCTTGCCTTCAAAGGTGGATGCCGGGTTGCCCGCGTTCATGTGTTCCAGCAGGCGGGCCAGTTCGTCAGCCGCGGCTTTGGCTTCCTTGTCGAACTTGGACATCTTGGACAGGCGCTCGTACCGCTTTTCGGCGGACTGGATGTCGGCCAGCAGCAGTTCGGTCTCTATGGTCTCTATGTCGCGAATGGGGTCGATGGCCCCGTCCACGTGGGTGATGTTCTCGTCGTCGAAGCAGCGCACCACTTCAAGAATGGCGGCGCATTCGCGGATGTTGGCCAGAAACTGGTTGCCCAGCCCTTCGCCCTTGCTGGCCCCGCGCACCAGCCCGGCAATGTCGATGAAGTCCACCGTTGCGCTGATGGTCTTCTGCGGCTTGGCCATTTCGGTCAGCTTGTCGATGCGCGCATCGGGCACGGCCACCGTGGCCTTGTTGGGCTCTATGGTGCAGAAGGGGTAGTTGGCCGCCTCGGCGTTCTGGGCCTTGGTCAGCGCGTTGAACAGGGTGGACTTGCCCACGTTGGGCAGCCCGACGATGCCTATGCTGAGAGCCATGTCTGTCTCCGGAAATTGCGATGATGGCGCGCGCGCCATATGCGGCGCGGGGCGCGGGTTGGGGGGCGGCGTGGCCGCCGGGGCTTCATAGCGTCTTTTGCGCGGTTTGGAAAGGGCGGGCCCGCGTCAGCTTTGGTTGGGGTTTGTTTTGGACGCCTCCGGCGGCCAAGGGGCTGGTGCCCCTTGGAACCCCATTTTTTATATTCGCGTAATATGCTGGGAATACAAATAAAAGTTTTTTGGGGAGGGGGTCGGGGGAGGAGGCCCTTTTACAAAAGGGTCCCTCCCCCGCAATGTCTTGGCTTTTCAATAGCCTGCTAGAACAAGGAAAATACCGAAATGGCCAGCAGCGCGCCCATCACCGCGTTGCTCCAGCGCACCGCCACCGGCGAATGCAGCAGCCCGCGCAGGGCCGTGCCGCCCGCGCACCAAAGGGCCAAGGACGGGAAGGCCATCGCCGCGAACACGGCGGTAAGCGCCAGCAGTTCCGGCGATACGCCGTGCAGGCCAAGCACGTTGGCGGCAAGGGCAGATTCCGCGCCGTCATGCCCGGAAACGTAGGTGGTCACCCCGGCTACGGCGGCCAGCCACGCCTTCGGGTTAACCCACTGGAACAGCGCCCCTTCGATGAAGTTCATGGGGCGCGCGGCGTTGCGGCCTTTTGCCGCTTCGCCCGGCGTGGGCGGCGCGGCGGTGGCGATACGCCATGCCAGCCACAGCAGGTAGGCGGAGCCAACCCAGCGCAGCCAGTCGTGCAGTTGCGGCACGGCGGCGAAAATCTGGTCCATGCCGAGGCCCACGGCAATGATCATCAGCGGAAAGCCCAGCGAGACGCCCAGCAGGTGGGGCATGGTGCGCCAGAAGCCGAAGGTGAGGCCCGATGACATGACCATGGTGTTGTTGGGGCCGGGGGTGACGCTCATGGCGACGGCATAGGTGCTCATGGCGGCCAGGGTCGCGAATTCCATGGGATGCTCCGGTGAGTGTGTCGTGCCGTTGTATAGGCAGCGTGGATAAAGGGAAAGCGTTGGGGGGGCGGGGGGCGGGCCGGGGGAGTGCGGCAGGGCTTGGTGGTGAGCGGGGACGCTGCTGACGGAATCCGCGCGCTGCGGTCGCCATCCGTAATGATCGTGCTGCGCACTCTCATAACGGCTGCCGCCTTTTTCCGCCGGGCTGCGTTGGCTGTCTTTTTTTGATGCTCACGTACATAAGTACAGCGCTGCTTTCGCCATCCGTAAGGTTCGCGCTACGCGCTCACCTAACGGCTGCCGATCTCCGCTCAAAAAAAGCCATCCGCCTTGCCCGGCGAAAAAACTCGTAATTCCTTGCATCGTCCCCGCACAGCCATCCGCGCCGGAAGACCGGCGCGGAGTATAAGGAAGCAAGGCAATCTTGGATTGAAAAAAGGAAGAGCAGCCTTGGACAGCGCCCCCAGAGGATACGAAAGCGCCGGGACATCCATGCGGATGCCCCGGCGCGGGAACGGCATCAGATCAAGGTTTTGCGGCGTTCGTTAGGGAAGTACCCGCACGGTGTACGCCCCATCCACCTTCAGATACTTGCGGGCCAGCGCACGCAGGGCCTCGGCGTCCAGCTTGGCCGCCTTGTCCACCACCTGCTTGTTGAAGGCCAGCGGGTATCCCTGCGACGTCAGCACCGCCGCTTCGGAACTGCGGCTGCCAAGGCGCTGGTGTTCGCGGTAGTAGTCGCCTTCCAGCTGGTTCTTGCCGCGCCGCAGTTCGTCGTCGGGCAGGCGGTCGGCGTGCAGGCGGGCGATGACGTCCTTGAAGCCCTGCGTGGCCTGGTCCAGCTTGCCCGGCTCGGTGCCGATGTAGAAGATCATGAACCCGGCCTGTTCCGACTGCCAGTTCATGGCGGTGACGGTGTAGCCAAGGCCCTGCTCGTCGCGCAGGTCGCGGAACAGCAGGCCGCTCTGGCCCGACAGGATGGTCTGCATCAGTTCAAGGCCGGGGGTGTCGTCGCTCTTCAGCGGCGCGGTGGGAAAGACCAGCATCAAGTGGGCCTGGTTGCGGCCCGGCAGGTGCAGGTCCAGCCCCTTGTCCTTGTTCCAGTCGGGCGCGGACAGGCTGGCGGGTTTGGCGTCGGGCGCGGGCAGTTCCTTGGCGTGGCGGATGACCGCCTCGCGGTCGTACTGGCCGCACACGGCCATCACCCACGGCTGGCGCGCCTGCTGCGCCCAGAAGCCGCGCACGTCGGCCACGCCGAACTTCTGCACCGCCTCGGGCATGCCCAGATGGTAGTAGCCGTAGGTGTGGCCGGGGAACAGAAAGGGCGTCAGATGGCGGAAGGCCAGGCCCATGGGCTGGTCTTCGCGCGCCTTGATAGCGGCCACCTGGTTCACCCGTTCGCGCGCCACTTCCGCATCGGCAAAGGCGGGCGCGGACAGCACCTGGCCCAGCAGGGCGAACATGTCGTCATTGAAGCGCGCAGGCTGGCGCAGCGAAAGGCTGAAGGTCTGCCGCCCGGCGGACGCGCCCATGCTGGCGGCGCGGTCGGACTGGTAGGCTTCCATGGACGGGGCGTCCAGCCCGCCCGCGATGCCGGCGGCTTTCGCCCCGGCGGACTGCGGCGTGGGCAGGGTGCCCTTCAGCAGCGCGCTGGCGGCCAGCGATGCCAGGCCCTGCTTGTCTGCGGGCAGCAGTGCGTTGCCGCCGCTGAACACCATGTCCACCGCCGTGTAGGGCAGGGTGGCGTCAGGCATGAGGATGAGCGTGCGGCCCTTGCCAAGGTCGATGACCTCGGTCTTGTCGGTCACGGCGGCGGATGCGGCGTCGGCCCCGGCGCGGGCCGGGGCGGGCCAGGCTTTCGCCAGCGTGGCGGCAAGGTCGGGCGTCTGCGATTTTTCCGGCGTCAGGGCCACCACGGAAAGCCGTTCGGGCCGCAGCCAGCGGGCGATCAGGTCTTGCAGCATGGCCGGGGTCACGTCGTGCAGGCCGCGCAGGTAGTTGGTTTCGCCCTGCAGGCCGGTGAAGAACTGGAAGTAGCCGAGCTTGGAGGCAAGGCCGGGCAGGGTTTCCTTGGCCCGGAACATGTCGTCCTCGAGGTTCAGCTTGGCGCGGTCGATGTCCTCCGCCGTGAAGCGGCTGGCAGACAGCGTGGCCAGGTCGGCCGTCAGGGCGGTCCAGAATTCGTCCAGCTTGTCGGCGTCCAGTTCCGCCGTCAGGTACAGCATGCCCACGCGCTCGAAGCTGTAGTTGGACACCGAGATGGAGTCCACCAGCTGCTTCTCGTACTTGTAGGTGCGGTACAGCAGCGAGGTGCGGTCGCCGCCCAGCAGGTGGGCCAGCACGTCAAGCTGGGGCGACTGCACGTCGCCGAAGCCGGGCGCGGGGAAGGAAATGCCCAGATACACCTTGTTCCACGGGCCGGGCTCGATCTTGACCGTGGGAACAGGGGTGACGGGGGTGACGGGGGTGACGGGGGCGGCGGCAGCGGAGGGCTTGGCCGCCTTTTCCGTCTTTTCCGTTTTGGCGGGCTTGGCGGTCTTTTCGGACTTGGCGGATGCGGGCGCGGCGGTCTTGCCGCCGTCCGCCTTGCCCCCGTCGATAAGAATCAGCGGCTGGGCCAGCAGCTTTTCGGCGTCGATGGGCGCGGGCGGGGTGACCGTGGCGTCGTTCTTCAGGTCGCCGAACAGGCGCTGCGCCTCGGTCAGGGCCTCGGCCGGGTTCACGTTGCCGACAACGGCCAGCAGCATGGACTGCGGCTGGTAGTGCCTGCGGATATAGTCGCGGATGTCGTTCGCCGTGAACGACGTGATGGTCTCGCGCAGGCCGATGATGGGCGATGCGTAGGGCGTGCCGTTCAGGGTCAGGGCCTGCATGTGCTGGAACAGCCGGTTGTCCGGGCTGTCCTCGCCGCGTTGCAGTTCGGCCAGGATGACGTCCTTTTCGGATTCAAGCTCGGCCGGGTCCAGCGTGGGGTGGAAGGCCATGTCCTTCAGCACCTCCATGCCCAGCTTCCATTGCGCGGCGGGCATGTCGGTAAGGTACACGGTGTAGTCGAAGCTGGTGGCGGCGTTCAGGTAGCCGCCCGCGCGTTCCACGTCGCGGGCCACCGCGCCCTTGGGCCGGTTTTCCGTGCCCTTGAACACCATGTGCTCCAGCACGTGGCTTATGCCCGCCTCGCGCGGGGTTTCGTAGGTGGAACCCGCGTGCACGTACAGGCGCAGCGAGGCCAGCGGAAAGCGCTCGTCCGGCTGGATGAGCACCGTCAGGCCGTTGGACAGGCGGGTCAGTTGCGGGAGCGGGGCGGCCGCCGTGGCTGCGGTGGGCATCGTCAGGGCTCCGAGAAGGAGAAACAGGGTGAGAAGGGTGCGCATGGCGAAAGTCTCCGATGTCGCCGCGCGGGGCGGCGTGCGCTGTGTCGTGCCCGGCTGCCGGAAACGGCGGCCGGAAGTGGCCTGTAAACCGCGGCTCGGCCCTTGCAGGCGCGTTCGCGTGGGGGCGCATGTGTCGGCGCGCCGACGCACGGGCGTCATGGGCGGGGCCGACAGGTACATGTAATCGTTTCGCGGCGCAAGGCAAGGTGGCAGCGGAAGACAAAACGGCACTTTGCTGCTAGTGACGCAGGGGTAAGGCGTTCTGAAACCGCCCGGCGGATGGCCGGGCGTGGGGTGCGGCGGCCCGCGCAAAATCATGTTTTCGTCACGCCCCCGGGCGTACACAATACAAGGCCATGCAACGACTTCTCAAGCAATACCGCAATGACGTGCGCGACGTGCTGGCCGAGGCCGACGTGCACCTGCTGGAACTGGAAGTGGCGGGCGAACGGGCCGACCCGGAATTGCTGGGCCGCCTGTCGCGCCTGGTGCACGGGGTGCGTGGCGCGGCCGGGCTGCTGGGATTGGAGGGCGCGGGCCGGGTGGCCCGCGTGCTGGAGGCGGCATTCGAGCTTGCGCGCGACGGTTCGTTGCGCCTGACGCCCGAGGCGGTTTCCGCGCTGGGCGGCTGCATGCGCGCCTTGGCCGAGCTTTCCGGCGTGGGCGAGGCGGACGGGCAGGGTGATTCCGCCGACCCCGGAAACCTTGGCGGCGGGGTCGTCATGCTTGACGTGGCCGGAATCGCCGGTTTCGAGGACGGGGCCGACGCGCCTTCACCCCTTCGCGCTCACGGCAAGACCGGAGAGGCGGACATCCGGGCCGACAAGGCCGTAGCGCGACTTTTGCCCCTGATGGAGGATGGCTCGCCTGCCAGCCTTCGTGATGCCGCGCGCGAGTCGTTGCCCGTTTGCAACCCTGACGGCAACTGCCTGTTCTACCTGCACGGCATAGACGTGTTGCGGGCGGGGCGAGACGGGCTGTACCTGTACGTGGTGGAATTTGGCGGTACGGACGACCTGCTGCGCAAGGATTTGAGCCCGTTGGGGTTGTTGGCGTTCTTGCGCAAGAGCGGGCTTGTGCTCGACGCGCATTTCGTGCCCGGTCCAGGCGGCGAGGGGCAGGGAGTGCCCGGCTTCGGGCTGCACGTGCTGTACGCCTCTATCCTTGAGCCGGACCTGGTAAATACGGTATTTCAGGTGACCTCGAATCGGGTGCACCCCATGGACGTGGAGGGGTTGCGGCGCGGTGAGCCGGGCTGGCGACGGGCAACAGCGCGGCCCGTCCAGACCACGGATCTGGCCACTCCCATGTCGCCCGACACCGACAGCATCGACGCGCTGGTGCGCCAGTACGACATGGCCATGCGGAAAATGCGGGAGGATACCATGAACAACGGTTCCGACGACGAAGGCAAGTTTTCCGGCACGGTGGTGGCCCCCGATGCCCAAGAGCGCCGACTGGCGGAGTTGGAGGCCGAACTTGCCGCTGGCATGGACGCTCTGGCCCTTGATGACCTGGGCGATGCCGCCGACGGTGCTGCAGGTGATGCTGGTACAGTGCCGGATGGCCCGCTGGCCGCGCTGATCGGCGACATGATGCCTGCTGCGGAGGCGGCAGCCAGCGCGCACGACGGGCTTGGGGGCCTCGACCCCGACCCCGACCCCGACGCCGACCCCGACGCCGACTTGTTCGCGGACAGCGGCGACGCGCCCGACCTTTCGTACCTCGACGCCGTGCTGGCCGAGCGGCCCGGCGATGGGGTGGCTCTGGACCTTACCGGTGCGGCTGCCTCGCGTACCGTGGCCGGTTTCACCGTGCGCGCGGCCGACGCGGAATCTTCGCCCCAGGGCGGGACAAGCGGCGTGCTGGTGCTGTCCGGCGAGGTGACCATCGAACGCGGGGCCGACCTGCGCGAGGCGCTGCTGGACGTGCTGGACAATTTCGCCTCGGTGCGCATCGACATGGCGGGCGTTACGGCGGCGGACCTGACCCTGGTGCAATTGCTGCAATCGGCCTCGGTCACCGCGCGGGCGCGCGGGGTGGACCTTGCGGCCAGTGGCCCCGTGCCCGAGGCGGTGGCCGAAGCGGCCAGGCGCACCGGGCTGGATGCGGCGGGCGTGCGCCGCGTGGGGCTGGAAAAGCTGTTGCTGGGCGAGAGCCTGTAGTCCCTAAGAATATCGCTGCGTCATGTGAAACGGCGCGTTCCCCTTCGGGGGGACGCGCCGTTTTCGTGTGCTGGCCTGTACCGGTTGCCGTAATGCTGCGGCGGAAACTGCGTCCAGGGAGCGCGCAGGCGTCAGGCAGCGCAGGCGGCCACGGGGCCGTCGCAGTAGTAGTTGATGAACTGGCCGATCTGCACGCCAAGATGTACGCACTCGATGCCGTCCAGACATTTGGCCGCGTCAACGGCGTTGATGTGCGTCCACAGTTCGTTGCCGTCCTTGCGCAGGCGGACGATCCAGGCGTCCTTGCCCTCGTCGAAGGCGATGTGCAGGGAAATGCCGTGCCTGTTCAGGGCGGGGTGTATCTCGCGAATCTTGTCCGCGAGGATGGTGGCGGTGACGTTCATGGGATCCTCCCGGCGGGTGTGCCCGCCTATGGGAAAGATAGTGTCGCTTCACGTGATGGCAACCGCGTCCTGTTCCGATCATCAGGGTGAAAGGGGACAGGCATGAACGAAAAAACCGATAAATGAGCATTTTAATCGGAAATACAAAAGGAAAGGGCCGCCCCTGCTGGAGGCAGCCCCGTGAATTTCCTGGAAGTACGGTGAACTAGGCGCGGGCCACTCCGTCAAAGCGCTGGGATACCTTGAGCAGGTGCACCTCGTGGATTTCGGCCTGCGGTGTCACGGCGCGGGCCAGCGAGAGGGGCGACAGGTACAGCTCGGTCCAGTCCATGTCCAGCAGCACGCTGCCGTCGTCGCGCACCTCCACCGATCGGAACAGGGGGCGGATGTCGGTGGTGCGTTCGCCTTTCTTGGTTTCCCGCGTCCATTCCAGCGACGGGGCGGCCGCGAAGTCGCGCCAGGCTTGCAGGAACGCGGCGCGGCGTCCGTCATCCAAGCCGTAGCGCAGCTCGAAGGTTTCCCCGGCGGGCTGCGGCGCGGTGTTGCGGCCCACGGGCAGTTCCTCCACATAGGTCACACGCATGCCGCGCGGCAGGCGGCCGTCCAGGGCGCGGCGCACCTCGTCGGCGGTGCGGTATTCGCGCAGGTACACGGCCAGCCATTCCGCCCGGCTGGCCACGCCCACGGGCAGGGCGCGCCCGAACGAGAGCAGCGGCAGCGGGTGAAACCCGCGCGAGAACGCGGGCGGCAGCCCGGCCCGGCGCAGGGCGCGCTCGAACAGCGATTGCAGTTCAAGCTGGCTGAGGAACACCGCCATGTCCTCCTTGGTGTACCAGATGCGGTAATGGCCAGCCTTCAGCGCCAGTTCGTCCGAAATCTGCGGCGGCTTGTCCGTCTTTTCCGGCATGCGCACCCGGCCGTGCTCGTCCAGGGTGGGCTGGTGGGCCTGCTGGTCGCGCTGGGGCAGGTTGGTGCGGTTGGCGTAGGCGGTGACGCCGGGCAGTTTGTCCAGGCGGGATGGGGATGATTTGGTGTCGCACACTCCGCACAGGTGGCAGGCCCCGTAGCGGCAGTCGCCCGTCAGCTTCATGTCCAGCGCACGGTGGCGTTCGCGCAGCAGGAATTCGCGGCTGGCCCCGGCATCCAGGTGGTCCCAGGGCAACGGCTCGTCCTCGCCGCGTTCGCGGGTGTAGTCCGAGGGGCTAAGCCCGTGTTCGGCCATGGCGTCCAGCCACGGGGCAAGATCGAACCCTTCGATCCAACTGCTGAAGATGGCCCCCTTGCGGTAGGCGCTTTCCACCACGTCGGCCAGCCGCCGATCCCCGCGCGAGAAGATGCCCTCCAGCGCGCTCATGGAGGCTTCGTGCCAGCGCATCTTCAGGCATTTTTCCCCCTTGAAGCGGGACAGCAGGTAGCCGATGCGATCACGGATTTCTTCAAGCGACAGTTGACGCTCCCACTGGAAGGGGGTGTGCGGCTTGGGCACGAAGGGCGAGATGGCCGCCGTCACCTGCAACCGGCGAATGCCCGGCCCGGCGGCGTCGCGCACCTTGCGGCACAGGTCCACGATGGCGTCCAGGTCTTCGCGCGTTTCGGTGGGCAAGCCGATCATGAAATACAGCTTCACCTGC
Source organism: Nitratidesulfovibrio sp. HK-II (assembly GCF_003402415.2). NCBI lineage: Bacteria > Pseudomonadati > Thermodesulfobacteriota > Desulfovibrionia > Desulfovibrionales > Desulfovibrionaceae > Nitratidesulfovibrio > Nitratidesulfovibrio sp. HK-II. Next base: position 2,190,446 of record NZ_AP036014.1, on the reverse strand, counting down.
TGCCAGCCGTGCTCGAACAGCTTCTGCACGTGCAGCAGCAGCCCTTCCTCGGTGACGCCCTTGTTGATCACGTCGCGCAGGCGCTGGCTGCCCGCCTCCGGGGCCAGGGTGGCCCCGGTGCGGCGGATGCCCGCCATGCGGCGCATGATCTCGTCGTCGATGGAGCCCACCCGCAACGAGGGCAGCGAAACCGCCACCTGTTCTTGCGCGCAGCGGTCCACCGTGGCCAGGAACAGGTGCTTGAGGGCAGAGAAATCGCCGGTGCTCAAGGACAGGAAGGACACGTCGTCATAGCCGGTCTGACCCAGGCATTCTTCAAGCAGCGCATGAAGATTTTCGGTGGAGCGCTCGCGGGCCGGGCGGTAGATGATGCCCGCCTGGCAGAACCGGCAGCCGCGCGTGCAGCCCCGGCCGATCTCCAGCGCCAGCCGATTGTGCACCGCGCCGAAGGGCACGGCCTGGCTGGCCGGGTAGCGGGCGGTGTCCATGTCGGCCACCACGCGCCGGGCCACGCGGGTGTAGCCGGTGGCTTCAGGCAGCAGGGGGCGCGGCGGGACGCCCGGCACGTTGCGGGCGGTATCCGGCGGCACGGAACCTTTGAAGAACTCCGGCACGTACACGCCGGGAATGCGCCGGGCGTCATCCAGAAAGCGGGAGCGCGAATGTCCGGCGGCGCGGGCGGCGGCCAGCAGGTTCGTCAGTTCCACCATCACCTCTTCGCCTTCGCCCAGCACCATCAGGTCCATGAACGGGGCCAGCGGCTCGGCGGCCAGCGTACAGCCGCCGCCAGCCATGATCACTGGCCATGCGAAGAGCGAATCGTCCGTGGCGCGTTCCGCCGCGCGCAGGGGTATTCCCGCAAGATCCAGCATGTACAGCACGTTGGAATAGCACAGCTCGTGCGTGATGCTGAACCCCACGAGGTGCGTGGCCGCGAGCGGCGTGTCCGATTCCAGCGTGGCCAGCGGCACGCCGCGCTCGCGCAGCACCGCGCCCGCATCGCGGCAGGGGGTGAACACGCGCTCGGCCCACACGTCGGGCCGCTCGTTCAGGATGGCGTAGAGGATCTTCTGCCCAAGGTAGGACATGCCCACCTCGTACATGTCGGGAAAGGCCAGCGCCACGCGCAGGGTGGCGGCGTCGGGCGTCTTGTGGACGGTGCCTTCCTCGATGCCGATGTAGCGGCTGGGCTTGGGCAGCAGGGGCAGAAGTTCGCGCATGGTTCCTGGGGGGATGAAGGGTGAACGCGTGCCGGGTGGGGCGGGCCGTCAGGCGGCGCGCCGCCCCGGTGGCGTCGTGTATCGGCCCCCCCGTTATGGAGGCCGACATGAAAAGGGGGGCGGCTGCGCCACCCCCCGGAATATGCCGCTCCCGGCCGTTGCCGCGCGCCGTGCCGTGGGCATCGGTACGCTTCGGCGACCGTGGCGCTGTTGGCGCCTACTTCTTCAGCAGGTCGGAAATGCCGGAAATCTTGCCGCCAGCCGGGCCCTTGGCCAGGTTCAGGTTGCCCAGGCCGCCCCCGAGTCCGCCGGTGGACAGGGTGAGGTTGGACGTGGCTTCGAGGTACTTGGTCTTCAGTTCCTCGGGGCAGGTCTTGTATTCGTAGATGACGTGCACGCGGCTGATGGCGCCGTCGAAGCCCTGCTCGAAGGGATAGCCGTAGGGCAGCAGCATCATCTGCACCCCCTGCTGGGTGGGTACGGTCTGCAGGGCGGCAACGTCCTTGAGCGAGTCGGAGGCTTCGTCGAACTTGCCGAGCACCAGCTCGCCGTTCACGAGCTTCACCAGTCTGATATCGTAGGCCATCGGGGGTGTCTCCTTGGTGGTTGGTTCCCGGCATAGGTAGGGGCTGGGGCTGTCGCTGTCAAGCAACGGCGCGCCTCTTCGGCTTGGCGGCGAACCGTCAGCGGCGCGGCTCGGGCGGCAGCAAGCGTAGGGGGATGATGGTGGCCAGCGCCAGCACGCCCAGCAGGGCGAACCCGGCGCTGAAGGACCAGGCCTGCCCGATGGCCCCCAGCAGGGCCGGGGCCGCGCCCGTGCCCACCAGCGACGAGGCGGGCGTGGCGATGGACAGCACCGTGGGCAGGCGCGCGGCCGGGTAGCAGCGGGCCAGTTCCTTGAAAATGGCGGGAAAGATGAACGCGGTCATGCCGCCCTGCACGGTCATGCCCGCCGTGACGAGCGCGACGGACGGCGCGGCCATGCACAGCAGCGCCACGCCGGTCAGGCCGAGGCACGCGGCGATGGTGCGCCGCGCGCCCATCCGGTCGGCCACCCAGCCCCCGGCCAGGGCGGCAAAGGGGGTGACCAGGCGCGAGGCCGCCAGAAGCCCGTTGGCCGTGCCGGGCGCAAGGCCCAGGCTCTCCACCAGGTGCAGCGGCAGCACGCTGTAGGTGGCGTACTCACCGGCCACGCCAAGGCCCAGCAGCCACGCGAACAGCCAGGTCAGCGGCGAGCGCAGCGCCCCGGTGAACCCGCGCAGCGAGGGCGGTTCCGCCAGCGCCCGGCCGCCCCGCCCCACGCAGGCGAACGTGATGCCCGCCAGCATGCCCAGCGCGCCCATGCCCGCCAGCACGCCGCGCCAGTCGGTGAAGCGCAGGCCCGCCTCCGCCAGCAGCGGCACGGCCACGAAGCTGAGGTTGGGCCCCAGTTCGTGGATGGACACGGCCTTGCCCCAGTCGCGCTGGCGGGCAAGAGTGCCAAGGGTGGCCATGCCCGCCGGAAAGTACAGCCCGGCCGCAAGGCCCATGAGCACGAACATGTACCGCGCGGCGGCGTGGTCGTGCACGGCGGACATGCCCATGAGCACCGCGCCCGTGGCCATGCACGAAAAGGCCGCCATGCGCCGGGGCGCTACCCGGCTGAGCAGGAAGCCGCTGGCCGCGAGGCTGACGGTGAATCCGCAGGCCATCAGGAACAGCAGGCGGGTGGCCTGGGCATGATTGAGTCCCAGGTCCGTCTCTATGGACAGCAGCAGGGGGGCCAGCACGGCGCGCGAACCGTAGTTGACGAAGAACAGCAGCGCCACCAGCCCAACCCATGGCAGGGCTGCGGAAAAGACGGGGGCGGTGTCGGTTGCGGTTGCGGATGTTGCGGTGGTGTCGGAGGTCATGAGTGTGTCCGGTATGGTCGGGGCCGCGAAAGGGGGTGCGGTGGTATCCGCCGCCCGGCGTTGCGTGCGCGGTCGTCAAAAAAAGAGGGGGGGCCGGTCGCCCCCCCGTATCGTTCGTCTTGCGGGGCCTTACAGGCCCGCCGCTTCCTTGACGTAGGCGAAATCGATGGAGGAGCTGACGAGCTGCGCGCCCTGGCGAATCTTGATCACGTCGCGCAGCTTGTGGCGCGAGAGGATGACCTCCATCTTCTTGGCCACGGTGTACGTGTCGTCGCGCACCACCACGATGGGTATGTTCAGCACTTCCGACCGGGTGAGGATGATGTCGTTGGGGTACAGGTTGCCGGTCAGCACCAGGCACGGGCAGTTGCCCTCCAGCGCCACCAGTTGCACGTCGGACCGGTCGCCCCCCACGATGACGGCGGAATTCTTGTTCTTGCGGAAGTGGGTCATGAAGTTTTCGACCTGCATGGTGCCGATCAGGAAGTTTTCCACCACCTTGTCGGACTTGTTCTGGGCCGAGATGACCTTGCCGCCCAGCCGTTCGGCCAGGTCGCCCACCTTGATGGCCCCCATCAGCGGGTCCTTGGGGATGACGCCCACCACGCGCACGCCGTTGCGTTCCAGGAACGGCTTGATCAGCCCCTCCACTTCGTTCATGAAGTTGGCGGGAATGTCGTTCAGCACCACGCCTGCCAGGTTGTCGCCCAGGGTATCCTTGAGCACCACCAGGTAGTCGTAGTTCAGTTCCTTGTGCAGGCGGTCGATGATGATGGCCTTCAGCCCCAGTTCCTTGACCACGCGGATGCCGTCCACGTTGCAGTAACGGCCGGAATACATGCTGCCGGAACCGGCCACCACCATCACGTCGTGACGGCTGGCAAGCTGGCGGTAGGCATCGACGATGCCGGGCATGTACTCTTCGCACTGCCCGCTGAAGGCGCGCACCTTGAAATCCTGGGTGACCAGCACCGGGGTGACCAGGTTGGACGGCTCGTCCAGCCCCAGCACGTCCTGCACGAAAAAGGCGTCCTCGTCGCCCAGCACGCCGCCGCGCTCTTGCGGCATGGCCCCCACGGGCTTCATGTAGCCCACGTTGTAGCCATCCTTCTGCAGGCGCAGGCCAAGACCCATGATCACCATGTTCTTGCCGGAATACCCGGCCGTGGAACCCACGTAGATGCCCGCCGCCATAGCAGCCTCCTGTTGCTGAATCCGCGCGCATGCCCGCTGCCCACCCGCTTCCCGGCTACCTGCCTGCCTGTCCGGCTGGCTGGCGGTGGGGGTGCCCGGCTGTTTCCGCCATGCGGTCCGGGGCCGGTGCACCATGCCATGTGCTTGGTTGATTCTGCCCCGAATAACAGCTGAAAATCAAGGGACAACTGCGATTTCGTGGCTGTTCGCTCGCTCAGGCCGTGACCGGAGTGCGTCAAGGGTGCGTCAGTATCCATTCCGGGCGACGTTGCCGGGCACTCATTGGCGTGTCCGGGCGGGCGGTGGAAACGGCGGTCGCGGGCGCACCATGCCCGCCGGAAATTTGACAAGAGGGGCTGCGCGGCGCGGGCGGCCTTGCACAATGGGGGCGGTGCCGGTATCGTTCCCGGCCATGACCGGAACGCCGGGCGGCAAAAGCTGCCGGGCGGCACCCTTAAGGAGCGACCACCACCCCATGTTCGAGAATCTGCAAACCGCCATCCACTATGCCTTCACAGACGCCGGGCTCCTGACCACGGCCATGACCCACAGTTCGTGGGCCAACGAGCAGCAGGACCACGTGGAGCACAACGAACGCCTGGAATTCCTGGGCGACGCCGTGCTTGAACTGTGTGTGTCGGAAGAACTGTTCGTCCGCTTTCCCGCCGCCCGCGAGGGCGACCTGACCCGCATGCGGGCGCGGCTTGTGAGCAAGCCGGCGCTGGCCGAACTTGCGCGCGAACTGAAGCTGGAGCAGTTTCTGCGGCTGGGCAGGGGGGAAGAAAGCCAGGGGGGGCGCGAACGCAGTTCGTTGCTGTCGGATGCGCTGGAGGCCATGCTGGGCGCGGTGTTTCTGGATGGGGGATACGAGCGGGCGAGGGCCGTGGTGCGGCACATTCTGGCCAACCGCTGGCCTTGCGCCGCCGATGGCAAGCGCAGCAAGGACTACAAGAGCCGCCTGCAGGAACTGACGCAGAGCCTGTTCCGCGAGCGCCCGGTGTACGTCCTGATGGGCAGCAGCGGTCCGGAGCATGAGAAGCGCTTCGAGGTGCGGCTGACGCTGCCGGACGCCACCGTGTTCACGGCCATCGGTCCCAGCGTCAAAAGGGCCGAGCAACTGGCGGCCGGACTTGCGCTGAAGGACCTGGAGTCACGCAGCGAGGGCTGAGATGGAGACAATGACCGGGGAGGCCGTTCCCCCCCGGTCCTGTTGTCTTTGGTCAACCTTCGCCAACTGATGCGCGGCGTTACGCCGTGGGCGCGGTCTGCTAGCCGCCACCGATGAGCTGCATCGCCATCTGCGGCAGCGAGTTGGCCTGCGAAAGCATGGCCACGGCGGACTGGGTGAGAATCTGGTTGCGCACGAATTCGGTCATTTCCTCGGCCACGTCCACGTCGGAAATGCGCGACTCGGAAGCCTGCAGGTTTTCCGCCTGAATGGTCATGTTGCTGATGGTGTTCTCCAGGCGGTTCTGCAGGGCGCCGAGCGCCGCGCGGATCTTGTCCTTGGAGATGATGGCCTGGTCGAGGGCGGTCAGCGCCTGCTGGGCGGCCGACTGGGTGGAGATGGTGTAGCCCCCGGCAGCCACGCCCATGGCGGACGCGTTGCCGATGCCGAGCTGCGACGCCGTGGCCCCGCCGATCTTGATGTAGTAGTAGTCTTCGCTCGAATCGTTGCCGGTGCCGAAGTGGATCTTCAGTTCGCCGGTCTGCGTCAGCCCCGAACCGTCGTGGGTGCCCGACAGGGTGCCGTCCAGCAGGTGGATGCCGTTGAAGTCCGTGGCGTTGGCGATACGGGTGATTTCCGAGGCCATGGCCTGGTATTCGGATTCGATCATCAGGCGCTGGTCGGAGTTGTACGTGCCCGTGGCCGCCTGTTCGGCCAGTTCCTTCATGCGGATGAGCTTTTCGTCGATGATCTGCAGCGCGCCGTCGGCGGTCTGGATCATCGAGATGGCGTCGTTGGCGTTGCGGATGCCTTGACGCATGGTGGAAATATCGGCCCGCATAAGTTCGCGAATGGCGAGGCCCGCGGCGTCGTCCGCAGCGGTGCCGACGCGCAGACCCGAGGAAAGGCGGCGGGTGGACGTTGCCAGGCGGCCGTAGCTCTCGTTCAGGTTACGAGTGGCGTTCAGCGCCATCATGTTGTGATTGATGACCAAAGACATGGGGTGAACCTCCTTCGGGTTGTCTGGCCAACATTAAGCAATGTTGGTGCCAACACATTTTTTGCAAAGAAAGGTAAAGCGTTAGCAAAACTCTAGACAGCCCATGCCCGGTTGCCGACGCACCCATGCCAAAATTTTCCCAGGGCTTGCGGCGTGCTGCGCGGGGCGGGGGCGGGGCGGCGGAATTTTTTGCACGCCCATCGCGCGGGATTTGCCGTGCCCTAATCGGGCGGCGGAATCTGCCGATAAGAGGTGTGAGACGATGTTTCCGGGGGAGGCAATGTCGCCTCGAGGAGGAACCATGATGCTGCTGGAAGAAATCCAGACGGTAGCGGCAGGTTCTTCCGCGGGATCGGATAGCAAGCGCCCCCCGGCACGCGGCTTGGCCGCCGCATCTTCATCCGCCACTTCTCCTTCTCTCGCGGAATGGCTGCCGACCGGGGACGAACGATCCGCGGAAGCGGAAACCGTGAACATGCAACAGCTTGAAAGCTCGCTGAACGATCTTTCCCGCACCCTTGAAGCCAAGGGTGCATCGCTGAAGTTCGAGATCGTGAGCGAGCAGGGCGTGGTGCAGGTTGAGGTTTCCGAAAAGAACAGCAACAAGGTGCTCATGCGCATTCCCCCCGAAGGGGTGCTGCGCGTCGGCAAGGACGGTGGCATGACCATCGGCGGGCTGCTCAACCGGCAGTTCTAGGGTGCGGCGGCGGATGCCCGTCCGCCGCCGCGCGGCCCTGCGTTCTTTGCCCCCGCGTGCAGCCCGAGGCAGCCGAAGCCTTGTCGGGCAGGTTGACTCCGGCCAGTTCCGGCAATTCCGGCTGGTTGCCGCTGGCCCCGTCTGCCCTCGCGGCTGCCGACAGGAGCCGGTGCTCCCGGTCCTGCGGTTTCAGGCGTGGGGGCAACGCCGCGCCAGTGCCACCAGGACATGCGGTGGCGGTGGGCAGCACGTGCCTTTCGCGATTTTTCGTGCCGCAATTATTGTTTGATTGCGCACTTGATCTGGTCGCCCGTCACGACGTCTCTCTGCCCGGGCGGCATGCCACTGCCGCGCCGCGCTCCCCCTCACACCCCCCTCACGCCCCCGTCACGCTTCGCCGCGAGACGTTTCGCAGCGGCCGGCCAAAATGCCCCGGCATTCCATCCATACCGGGACGTCGTGCAGCTCCTTTTCCAGCCAGGTCACTCCACTTCCGCGACGCCCTTCACCGGCCCGGCTCCAATGCGCAACATCCCGGCCTGCCCCTAAAAGGGCAGGCCGGGATGTTGCGCGGGACACGCCGGGGCGCGTTCCCGCCGACACGGTGCGGACGCGGGTTCGGGCCCGCGTCCGCCGGTCGATCATGATCCGCCGCTAACGCTTCATGTTCACGACGGTTTCAAGCATGGTGTCGGTGGTGGTGATGACCTTGCTGTTCGACTGGAAGCCGCGCTGCGTGGTGATCATCTGCACGAACTCGCGGGCAAGGTCGACGTTGGACTGTTCCAGCGAGTTGGAGTTGATGGAACCGTACCCGTTGGCGTTGGCCGGACCCGCCAGCGCATCGCCCGAAGCCCGCGTTTCCGAGAACAGGTTGCCCCCTTCGCGCCGCAGGTTGGTGGGGCTGGTGAAGTCGTACAGGGTGACCTGGTACAGGTCGAGGATGACGCCGTTGGAGTACCGGCCATGCACCACGCCGTCCTGGTCCACGGTGATGTTCTGCAGGAAGCCGAAGGTGTAGCCGTCCTGCTTCTGGAAGATCATGGACGACGAGCCGCCATAGCTGGTCATGGCCGTGGACTGCCGTTCGGCCTGCGCGCCCAGGCCGCCGAGGTTGCTGGCGTTGCTGCCGATGGCGGCGGCGCTGGCGGGCGCACTGGCCCACGTGTTGCTCAGGTTCTTCAGGCCGAAGTTCAGTTCCATCAGGTACGGTTCGGCCTCGTCAGACGCGGTGGGCGTGGTGTAGCTGGCGTTGGAGACGCCGGAGAAGTTGGCCACGAACAGGGGGTAGCCGTTGCTGGAGAAGGTGGTGGGCTGCCAGTTGTTCAGGTCCTTCAGGCTGCCGGTGGCGCCGCTGGCGATGGTGAAGGCCGTCATGTCCGTCAGCTGCCCGGCGGTGTCGAAGGTGAGCGTGCCGGTCATCAGGATGCCTGCCGCCGAGGTGCCCGCGAAGTTCAGGCCGTTGACCGAGCGCAGGTCGTCCGAGGGATTCATGGTGACCATGTATTCCCAGTACCGCTTGCCGCTGGCGGCGTTGTTCACGGTGTCCGAGGCTACCTGGTCGAAGTAGATGGTCAGTTCGTGGGCGGTGCCGCCCTCGTCGTACACCTTGACGGTGGTCTGGTAGGCGAAGCGGCTGTCGGACAGCGGGGTGTCGGCCGAGCCGTCCCAGTTGTTGAAAATGGACATGAACGGATCGGTGGCGTTGACCGACTTGTCGCCGCCGTCGCGCGCGTCGAGGTTGTGCGCCGAGGTGATGGTGGACGTGTGCTGGGGTTCGCAGGTGAAACCGTCCAGCTTGATGTCCTTGGGCGAACCCGCGCCCTTGATCTGCGAGGTGGTGGACGTCACCTGAGCGGTGGAGGTGGACAGCGAGGGGCGAGCCCGCTCGATTTCCCACCCCTGCAGCACGTAACCGTGCGGATCGACCAGGTAGCCGTCGTTATCGAAGCGGAAGTTGCCCGCGCGGGTGTAGTACGCGGTTTCCTGCCCCTTGGGCCGGACCTGGAAGAACCCCTTGCCGCCGATGGCAAGGTCCGTGGCGTCGTTGGTGGTTTCAAAGGCGCCCTGGCTGAAGTCGCCGAAGACCGCGCCGATGGACACGCCACGGCCCACCTGGCTGACCCCGGCCGCGCTGTAGACATCCTGGTTGATGAAGTCCTGGAAGTCCATGCGCGAGCCCTTGAAGCCCACGGTGTTGACGTTGGCGATGTTGTTGCCGAGAACGTTCATCTTCTCGCCGTGGGCCAGCAGTCCCGAAACGCCGGTCCACATACTTGCCGTGACACTCATGATCGACCTCCTGTGTACATAGCACCCGCAAGGGGTGTTGTGTGCGTGCTCTTGTTCCGCGGGGGCTAGCTGCCGCTGCCCGCTCCGCTGCCGGAATCATCGTCCGTGCTGTCGGAATCGTCTTCCGTGTCGTCGCCCGTGTTGTTGGGCGCGACGATCTGGGTAACGTTCGAGAAGGCGAGGTGGCGACCGTCGGCCAGGCTCAGGTAGGGTTCACCGTCCACGTTGATCACGCCGTTGACCGTGCCGGTGACCTGCGTGGTGATGTAGACGGCCTTGCCGTCCGTGCCTTCTCCGTACATGGCCACCGCGTACACGCCGTCGGCCACGCTGTTGCCCTGGTAGTCCTTGCCGTCCCACTGGTACGAGTAGGTGCCAGCCTGCTTCGCGCCCATGAGTTCGGTGCGCACCAGGTTCATTTCGCTGTCGTAGATATTGATGTAGCCGCTGGTCACCTCGGCCTGCGGCGTGAAGAACACCGTGCTGACCGTGCCCGAGGCCTTGCTGACCTCGTAGCCGCTGGCGGTCACTTCCTTGCCGATGTAGCTGACGGCGGCGGCCATTTGCTGCTGCTTGGCGTTTTCGTTCAGGCTGGTGATGCCGGTGTTGATGTTCGTCAGCTGTTCAAGGCTGGTGAACTGCGCCAACTGGGCGACGAATTCCTTGTCGTCCATGGGGTTCAGCGGGTCCTGATGGCTCAGCTGGGCCACGAGAAGGTTCAGGAACGCCTGCTTGTCCAACTCGTCGTTCTTGGTCTTGGCGCCAAGGTAGTTGCCGAAGTCCTGCTCGGCCTGGCCGAGTACGGGGCTGGTTGCCATGATGGACTCCTATGCGATGATGTCGAGCCCGGAGGCGGCAAGAGTTGCCGGACGTTCGCCGGTGATGCCGGAGGCGTCTGCCGTAGGCTGGCCGGTGTCGTCGTCGCCTTCGCGCATGCGGCGCAGACGGCGGAAGCGCTCGCGCTCGGCGCTGCGGGCCTGCTGTTCCTGCCCGGCGTTGTGCTGGGCGGCGTCCTGCCAGGCCTGGGAGAAGGAGTTGTCCTGCAACTGGGTTTGCACTTCCAGCCGGTCCACCTTCAGCCCCTGCTGCTCCAGGGCGGTGCGCAGCACGTGCAACTGGTCGTTGATGGCCTGGGCCGTCTCGGTGCGGTCGGGGCGGATGGTGGCGTTTACCTCGCCGTTGCGCACGGAGAGCGTCACCGTCACGTTGCCCAGTTCACCGGGGTCGAGCCGCATGGTCAGCTGGCGGGTGCCGTCCTGCATGGAGGTAAGGATGCCCCGCTCAAGCTGGGCCGCCGCCTGTTCGGAAAGATAGGGGGTCAGTGCCTGGCCTTGGCGTTGTGCCGCGCTTGCCGCATTGGCCGCGCTGGCCGAGGCGTCCGCAGCCATGCTCTGCGCCGCTCCGCTGAAGGAGGGGCTGACGTCGATCTTGCGCAGCAGTTCCGCCCACGGGTCGCTGGCGGCGCTCGAAGAGGAACGGCCGTGCTGGTCCTGCCAGGCGGAGCCCTTGCCGTCGCCCGACTGGCCGGACTGGCCGGACTGGCCTGCCTGTCCGCTCTGCTTGTCGAGTCCGAAGGCTTGCGCGGCCGCCGTGCCCTGATTCGCCTGATTCGCCTGAACCTGCTTTCCAGCCTGCGGGGTGTTGCTGGCGGAAAGGTTCTGCTGCAAGGCTGCCGCGTTCTGCCCGGCCTGGGTGTCGTGAGCGGTTTGGGCGGAGCGGGGATCGGCCAGCGGGCCGGTATGCTCGTGCGAAGTGCCGCCAGTGCGCATCAGGCCGGACTGCCGGACCTTGCCCGCGTTGGCGGAGCCTTCGTCGCGGCGTTCCGCGTCAAGCGCCGGGGCCACGCCGGTGCCGTTGGCCTTGCCGGTGGCGGCTTCGCGAATCAGCACCTCGCTGCGCTGGGCGGCGCGGTCGCCGCGACGGTCCGACTGCTTGATGCGGTCGGCGGATTTCTTGGCCGCCTGCAACACCGGGTCGAGAGCGCTGCCCAGCGCCGAGGCCAGGTTGCGGTCTGCCTGCTCGCGCGCGGCCATTTCCTGCCCGGCGGGCACCAGTACGGCCTTCAGCCCGGCGGCGGTGGTGGAAATTTCCGTCTGCCCGCCGAACAGCTTCTGCATGGCGGCCAGCACTTCGGGCGACAGCTTGAGTCCCTTGGCCATGGCCTCCAGTTCCGAGGCGTTGACGTCGATGACGTCGCCGTCGGTCTTCTCGGTCAGCTTGGCGCTGACGGCCTTCCACACGGCGTCGGTGTTGCCCGCGTCCATCTGGGCGAGCATGCCGTCCGCTTCTTCGGGCTGCATGCCGAGCTTCTGCAGGAACTGCTTGGCGTCCAGACGCTGATTGCCGTTCAGGGCGGTGGTGGCCGTGCCGTCCGCGTCCAGATTGGCGTAGGGGCCGTCCTTGCGCAGGGCCGAGATGACCTGGCCGAGCGAGTAGGTGCCGGGGGTGGAAGCCATCTGGGTGAGGCGCTCCAGCCGGTCGGGCGAGACGCCGCTCTTTTCCAGCTGGTTCCGCAGCGAAATGACGTCCTGGTAGGAAAGGCTGATCTGCCCCGGCGCGGTCAGCACGCCGCCATCCTCGCCCCTGCGCACCTTGCCCTTGGCTTCCGTGGCGGCGCTGGCGGCCGCCGTGCGGAGGGCGGTGCCGCCCGCTCCGGACCCTGCTCCGAACAGGGAGCGCGGGCTCGCCTTTTCCGCGAGCACGGAAGCGAAGTCGAGGGTGCTTGCAGTGACCTTGGAGCGCCGCGTCACGTCGGACGGCGCCTTTTCGGTCTCGGTAAGGAAGGGAAAAATGTGCATGCCGGGGCTCCTTGCAGCCATTGAATTACAAGGACCGTTCCAAAACTTTACGTTATGTGATTCCAGTTGGTTGCGAGCCGTAAGGCAGGCGTGCCCGGCAATGCGTGCCGTGCCTGCGGGGGGCGGCGGGGTAATGCTGTTTGCAAATCTTGACCATTCTTGATGGTTGACGGGTGGCGGCGGAGTGGAGAGCGGGCACGGTGGGATGCTTCGCCCGCCGAAAGGGGCACGCAGGGGGCAGGATGCCGGAAGCCGGGGCAGCGGGTGGGAAGGGGGCGGGGGCACGTCGCGCGGTTGCAGGTGGCGCGCGGTCGGCATGGGACCGACATGGGGCCGACATGGGACGGGCACGCCAGCATGTCGCGCGGTGCGGTGGTCGCTCCGCGCGGTGGAAAATGCCGTGACGGGCGGGAGGAAGGGCGGAGCGTCAGGCCGTGAGGGCGGCCAGGGCCTCCACCAGGGCAAGGGCCTCGGCCCAGGCGGCGGGGGCTGCGTCGGCGTTCTGCACGGACATGTGCAGGTACCCGGTAAGGGGGCGCAGCATGGGCGGGTGCGACTGCCAGAAGTCGGGCGGCAAAACGGTCTGTCTGCCTAGGGCGTGCCCGCGCAGGGCGCGGGCCAGGTCGCGGCCCAGGCCGGACAGGGCGCGGCGCAGGGTTTCGGCCAACTGCGGCGATGCGGCCGCCAGGTCGGCCCAGGCCCGGCGGGCGGCGGCTTCCCCGTGCAGGTCGAACCGCCACGCCCAGAAGGCCTTCCAGAACAGGCCGAACAGGCGGCGGGGTGAGGCGGCGGGGCCTGAGGCCGGTGCGGCCAGGGGCACGAGATCGAACAGGCCCAGCGCGTCGCGCCCCGTGTGCAGCAGTTCCAGCCCCGGCAGGCGCAATCGGGCCAGGCGCGAGGAGGGCGCGCCGGGGGCATTTTCGCCATCCGCGTGGGCGGCGTCCTGCTCGCGCAGCAGCGCATGCGCCAGCGAGGCCACCCGCGCGGGGTCGAACCTGTCGCGGCACAGCACCGAGGGCTGGATGCACCGCCAGCAGCCCACGCAACTGATGGTGGCGCGCAGCACGTGGTGGCCGGGAGAAAAGGGCGCGGTCTCCCAGGCGTTCACCGGGCCCATGGACAGGTTGAGCGTGGGGGTCTGGGTCCAGGCGGCCACGTGCATGGGGCCGGTGTCGGGGGTGACCAGCAGGCGCAGGGTGCGGGTGAAGGCCACCAGCTCCGGCAGGGTGAAGCGTCCGCACAGGTTCAGGGCCGGGGTGCTGGCGCGGTGGGCCACGTCGGCCCCCAGCGCGGCCTCTGCCGGGCCGCCCAGCAGCACCGGCTTCAACCCGCGCCGCAACAGGTCGCGGGCCAGCGCGGCCCAGAATGGGGCATGTGGGCGTTTTTCCGGCTCGCTGGCCCCCAGGAACAGCCCCACGCGCAGCGGGTCGCGTCCTTCGGACAGCGGCCACGGCCAATCCGTGGAGCGCAGGCGGGCGTGGGGCACGCAGTCCAGCGCGTTCAGGTCGGCCCAGTGGAACTGGTTGTGCCGGTTGTTGTGCACCAGCGAGGTGCGGTACAGTTGCCAGCGGCCATGCACGTAGGTGGTGCTGGCCTCCCGTCCGCTCCCTCCACCTGCCCCTCCGGGCACCAGGCGCGGGCCGAAATGGGCGTCGGCGCGCAGTTGCCCCGCCAGCGCCGCCGCTTCCGGCCGGTGGCTGAGGTTGATCACCAGGTGGTAGCGGTTCTGGCGCAGCCGGTCTGCCGCGCCGTACGGAAAGAAGACGGACTCCGGCCCGATGGGCATGAGCCCCTTGAAGAATTTCTCCTCGCCCACCACCCACAGCGGGCGGCGCGGGTGTTCGGCCCGCAGCCACGCCAGCAGCGGAAAGGTCAGCACCAGGTCGCCCATGCGCTGCATCTGCAACACCAGGATGGGGGCGTTGTCCGGCGCGGCGGCGGACGGCGGGGGGATGGGGGCGACGGGCATGGCGTGGACGGCTACCTGGCGCGCGGCGGGCCGAATATGCGGCGCATGTGGTCCAGCAGCGCGCGCAGCCGGTGCTCGTAGGTATGTTCGGCAAGAATGCGCCTGTGCGCGGCGGCCACCACGCGGGCGCGGTCCTGCGGATGCTCCAGGTAGCGGCGCAGCAGATCGTCCGCTTCTTCCGGCTCGCCGTAGCAGACCACCTCGCGGCCCGGCTCGAACAGGTTTTCGATCTGGTCGCGCCAGTCGGTGAGCACGAACGAGCCGGTGGCGGGCACGTCGAACACCCGCTGGTTCACCGCGCCCTTCATCTGCTTGCTGGTGCAGTTGAAGTTGATGTCGGACAGCGGATAGAACGCGGGCAGTTCGGTGTAATAGTTGATTTCCGGGTGCAGCCGCCAGCCGGGGGGCGCGGCGCGGAACACCTTGCGCCAGCCGGTGTCGCCCACGATGAGCGGGGCGAAGGGCAGGGTGCGCGCCACGCAGGCGGCCCGGTACTGGCGGGTGGCCTCCCAGGTCAGCATGGTCTCGTAGGACAGGCGGCGCTCGGCGTCGTCCATCCCGTCCATCCCCCCCAGCCCGTCGTACACGTCGGCCAGTTCCGGCTGGTGCGCCCGCAGGTAGGCCCCCACGGAGCGTTCGCCGTGCGCGCCGAACCCCGCCGCCACCTCGCGGTACGAGCGCAGCAGCGCGGCGGGCAGTTTGCCCGCCTTCATGCGGTGGGCCACCTTGTAGACCATGGAATTGCCCACGAAGGACACCCGCGCCCGCCACGGATGGTTGGCGGGCGGCGCGCCCCTGGGTGGGGCGAAGCGCACCGGGTCGGTGCCCAGGGGCAGATAGGCCACGTGCTCGAAGCCCAGGTCGCGCAGCGAGGGCAGGTTGTCCGCGTCCCAGGTGAAGATGGCCGTCCACGGGCTGACGATGCGCCGGTACAGGTAGAGTATCAGATGCGGGTTGTCCACGAACCACGAGGCCAGCGGCAGGCGAAGCTTTTCCAGCAGGTCGGTCAGCACGCCTTCGCGGTCTACTCCCAGGTGGTTGATGGTGAAGGCGAAGTCGGGCCGGAACTCCACCACGGCGCGCAGCAGCTTTTCCACGAATTCGGCGCGGCCCACCTCGTCGTCGTCCAGGGTGAGCAGGTGGTGCGGCACGCCCAGGCGCTGGCAGGCGGTGACGATCTCGCCCATCAGGAAGTACTGGCTGGTGATCAGCAGCACGCGCGGCAGGGCGGCGGGGTCCGCGAACTTGGGGTAGGCGGCGCGCTCCCAGAAGTTGAACCGTGCGCTTGCGGACAGCACGTCCCGCAGGCGGGCGTAGTGAGCGCGGTCCAGCCGCAGGTAGAAGGGGTGCGGCAGGGGCAGCAGCGGCAGCCCGCCGTTCTCGTATTGCCAGCGGGTGAGGGTGCGCAGGGCGTCGTCCGGGTCGTCTTCGGTCACCCATAGGATGCGCCCGGCGGCGGTGGCGTCGGCATGGCGCTCGCGCAAGGCCGTGGCAGCAAGGATTTCCGGGGTGCGGTCCACCACGGCCACGGGGCCGTCGTGCATCTCCATCAGGCGGCCCAGGGCCGCGCCAGCTCCCGCGCCCAGAAGAACGGGCAGGACTAAGGGAGTGGGCGGAGCGTGCGGAACGGGCAGGCTTGGGGGTGCTGGAGAAATGGGGGTTGTCGCCGCTTCCGCCCGCAGCTTTTCATACGGGGC
Source organism: Nitratidesulfovibrio sp. HK-II (assembly GCF_003402415.2). Lineage (NCBI taxonomy): Bacteria > Pseudomonadati > Thermodesulfobacteriota > Desulfovibrionia > Desulfovibrionales > Desulfovibrionaceae > Nitratidesulfovibrio > Nitratidesulfovibrio sp. HK-II. The sequence continues at coordinate 2,174,519 of NZ_AP036014.1, read as the reverse complement.
CAGCAGGGCCAGTTCGCGCGCGAGGCCGCCGGGACCAAGCATGGTCAGGGTGCGGCCGTCCACGGTGACTTCGACGTCGGCGACGGGCCTGTGGCCGGAATCCGCCGGGCCAGCGGCGCCGGGCGACGGCAGCGCTCGGACTTCAAGTCTCGGGCGCGATGCGGCCTCGCGTGGTGTTTCGTCAACTGGCGGCATGGTCCGTGAAATGCCTTTGCGCGGGGCGAAGCCCGGTTGGGGTATGGATGGCGGGAGGAGGCAAGGGCACGGGCTGCCGTCAGCGCGACGCGGGCGGCAGGGCGGGCGATTCGACGGCCAGTTCGCCGTCGCGCAGCACGATGCGCACGTCGCGCAGTTCCTCGCGCACTTCCATCCACGACTCCTCGATGGAAATCTCCACGCCCGGCATGATGCGCCCGGGCACCACCAGGCGGCAGCGCTCTGCGATGGGGCCGCCGCGCTTCAGGTCTTCCCACAGCGCGGCGCGCTGGCGCAGCAGGCGGTCCATCTTCTTCAGCGCGGCCTCCAGCCGGCGCACCGGCTCTTCCTTGCCCGCCGGGGTGTCGGCGGCCACGGCCTCGTAGTGGACGATGCGCTGGCGCAGGTCGCGGATGTTATCCTCCAGCCGGGTGATCTTGCGGAACTTGAAGGGGTCGTAGCCCAGGTTGACCTTGGTGGGGGTGCCCTGCGCGCCGCCCAACTGATTTTCGATGTACACCACGCCCGCGCCGTGCACGGTGCCGCCCTGCACGCGGTCCTTCACGACGAGGTTCGCGCCCGCGTAGACGCGGCAGTGCAGGGCGAAGCGCTCGATGTACATGTTGCCGTGCGAGCGCAGTTCCGCGTTTTCGGCAAAGGGCACCCGCAAGGTGTCGCCCGCGTCGAGCAGGCAGCCCTTGCCGCCCTTGATGCCGCTTTCGCAGGCAATGGCCCCACGGGCGCGCACCACAGCGCCCTCCACGATGCCCTTGATGAGGATGTTGTCGGCCTGGATTTCGAAGCCCGGCTTCACGTCCGCATGGGCGGCAAGGTCGCCCACGAAGAAGATGTTGCCGGTGTGAAAATCCACGTCGCGCCGCACGTTGAGCATCTTCTTCACCGTGATCAGCCCGTCGTGGTAGAACACGTACCCGTTGGCGTCGGCCACCACCCGGTTGGGCGAGGCGGGGTCCACCTCGCAGTTGGGGCCGCAGGGCAGCTCCTTCGGGGGGATGTCGTAGACGTAACGCGGGTCCAGGGGGCCGACCGCGCTGGCGGTGGCCTCTTCGAGCGGCAGCAGTTCCGCCAGCACCTGCCCCTTCACCACGTTCTGGACGTAGCCGAGGTTGTAGCGGTCGATGTTGCCGGCATCGTCCGCCTTGGGCTTCAGGTGCATGTAGTCGAAGTCTGGCTCGAAATGGTGGCGCAGGTAGTAAGGCATGTGGCGCTCTCCCGTGGGCTGTGCCTGCGGCGCCGCGCGTGCGTGCCGCTTGTCCGGACTGCGGGCGAAGGATGGCCGTGTTCTTGCCGGTTTGCGTCTGCGTGGCTGTTGGCCCTAATCGGGCAAGAGCGCCAGCAGGTCCTCCTCGTCGTCGAGGATGGGAAAGAACCCGGTGAGTTGCGCGGTTTCCATGGTGTGCACCGCTTCCGGGGTGGGCCGGTACAGCAGCAGGCGGCGGCCCATGGACCGCGCCTTGGTGCTTGCGGCCACCAGCGTGCCGAGGCCGGAACTGTCCATGAACGACACGGCGCCAAGGTCCAGCACCACGTCGGATAAGCCCTTGCGGCCGAACAGCCGCTCCAGTTCGGTGCGGACCTCGGTGGCGTTGGCCAGGGTCAGTTCGCCCGTCAGCGCCGCGACAAGGATGTTTCCGTGATCGTCAAGTTCGAGGTGCGCCATTGTTCCTCCGGGATGGCCAATTGCAGATGCAGGGTGTTGCCGTCCGGGCCGGTTTCACCCGTCACGGCATCGCACAGGCAGGCGATGATGCGCAAGCCCCGCCCGGACGTGGCCCCTTCGGGCACGTCCGGCAGTCCGGGTCCGGCAAGCCCGCCGGGCGGCAGGGGGCAGACCGCGCAGCCCCGGCCCCAGTCCGTGACCGCTAGCTCAATGCCCACGCGCGGGGTCACCGTCAGGCGTACCCGCAAGGGGCCGGTCTGGCCTTCGGGGTAGGCGTGGCGCACCACGTTGGCGCACGCCTCGGCGGTGACCAGTTCCAGCGGATGCACCAGCGTGGGGCTGGCCAGATAGGCGGCCATGGTGGCCGCCACGCCGCGCACGAAGGGGCGGTATGTTTCGCGCTGCGCGGTGGTGGTGAATTCGTAGCTGTGCATGGCGCGGTTCCGTGAGCGGTGGTGCGTGGGCGCGGCGTTGGCGGTCGTGCCTGTGCGTCGTGCCAGTCCGGTCGTGCTAATCCGGTTTGGCGGGTTTTCCGGCGACGGGGCCTTCGCGGCGTATCCACAGGGCGGTCACGTCGTCGCGGAAGGGGGGCGGGGCGCCGCCCGCCGCGTCGTGCAGGGCGGCCTCCATGGCGGCCAGCACGTCCCTGCCCGCGCGCAGGCAGGGCTCCGTCAGTGCCAGGAACCTTTCGGGGCCAAGGCGCGCCCCGCCATGCACCGTCCAGTCGTGCAGCCCGTCGGTGAACAGCAAAAGCTGGCTTCCGGGCGGAAAGGGTCGGCGTTCGGCCGTGAAATCGGCGCTGAAAAAACCCAGCAGCGGGGCGTTGGAGGGCAGGCGGTCCACGCCGCCCGCGCCGTCGCGCAGCAGGGCCGGACAGTGCCCGGCGTTGACGTATTCCAGCGTGCCCGTGGAAAAGTCGATGTCGCCCGCGAACAGGGTGACGAAGTCCGGCTCGCCCCCGATGATGTCCACCAAGTGGCGGTTGATGCGGTGTACGGTCTCGGTGAGCGGCTGGGGGGGCATGCCGTCGGCCTGGCGGGCCGCCGCGCCGTCGTTCTGGGCGCGCACCAAGGTGCGCACGATGCTCATCAGGAACGCGGCGCGCGCCCCGTGGCCCGAAACGTCGGCGATGACCACGCGCAGCACCGGCCCGTTTGACCCGCTGGTGCCGTTCCCGGTGCGCTGCGGCAGCAGGAAGTAGTCGAAATAGTCGCCGCTGGCGTCGCCGGAGGGTCGGTACAGGCTTTCCACGTGCAGGCCGGGCAGGTAGGGCGACGAGGACGGCAGAAGGCGCATTTGCAACTCGGCCACCCGGGCCATTTCGCGGCTCAGGCGGTCGGAATAGGAGCGCAGGCGGCGGGCCATGCGGGCCTGCCGCGCGCCCACGGCCACGCGGGCATCCAGTTCCGGAGGTTCCAGCGGCAGGCGCAGGGCGTCGTTGGCCCCCAGGGCCAGCGCTTCGTTCCGCAGGTCGTGGTCCTCCGGTTCCGTCAGCACGATGAGGAACACGTCCTCGTCGCCGCGTTCGGCGCGGATGGCGCGCACCAGGTCCAGCACGGGGCCCCTGTCGGCCCGGTGCCCGGGCTGGCGGATGACGGGCGGCGGAACTGCATCGTAGGGAGGCGGCGGGGGCGGGGATGTCAACGAGGGCTCTGCCGGACGGGTCGCGGGATGCGCGCTGCCAGGTCCGTCAGGACCGCCAGGACCGCCAGAACCGCCAGGACCGCCAGGACCGGCGGGGTTCTGCAGGTCGGCGTCGATGATGACCACGTGGGGGCGGCGCGCGGCGTGCAGCGCCAGCGCTTCGGCCAGGGTGGCGGCGCGCAGCACGGTGCGCCCCGTTCCCGACAGGCGGCGCAGCGTCTCGCGCGTCAGCGGGGAGGGCGCGGCGATGAGAAGGGTGATGTCATCCGCCGCCATGGGGTGGTCGCCGCTCCGGGAAAAGGTCGTCATCGCACAGCCGGATGGTCACCGGCCCCCAGTTGACGAGGGCCACGTCCATGTCGGCCGCGAAGATGCCACAGCGTACCCGCCCCGGCAGGCGTGCGTCAATGTCGGCGGTCAGTTGGTCGAACAGCCGCGCGGCCACGGCGGGCGGCGCGGCGGCGGAAAACGACGGGCGGCGCCCCTTGCGGCAGTCGGCGTACAGGGTGAACTGCGGCACCAGCAGCAGTTCGCCGAAGGCCGGGCCAGCATCGTCCCCGGCCCGCATGTCCGGCGGCACGGCCCAGTCGCGCAGGCCCACGTTCATCTTGCCCGCGTCGTCGGGGAACACGCGCAGGTCCAGCAGCTTGTCGATCATGCCCGCCCAGCGGGGTTCGCCGGGCAGGGTGGCGGCGTCGCGCGGGCCAAAGCCCGCCAGCACCACCAGCCCGGGGCCGATGACGGCCACCGTCCGGCCGTCCACCGTCACCGAACCCCGGCGCGCCCGTTGCAGCAGCAGTTGCATGGCCGTTCCTTTCGCCGTGCGCGCCGGGCGGGGCCTACTGCGCCCCGTCCTCGTCGGATGCGGCGGCAGTGGCTGAAGATGCGGCCAGTTCCGCCTTCAGCTTTTCCTCTTCCTCGGCGCGCAGGATGCGGCGCAGCACCTTGCCCACCACGGTCTTGGGCAGGTCATCGCGGAATTCCACCTGCTTGGGCACCTTGTAGCTGGCCAGCTTTTCGCGGCAGTGGGCCACCACCTCGGCCTTGCTCAGCTTTTCTCCGGGCTTCACCACCACGAAGGCCTTGATCATCTCGCCGCGCGTGGGGTGGGGTACGCCCACGGTCACCGCCTCCTTGACCTTGGGGTGCTCGTGCAGCACCTCGTCGATCTCGCGCGGGTAGACGTTGTAGCCGCCCACCAGGAACATGTCCTTCTTGCGGTCCACGATGCTGAAGTAGCCGTCCTCGTCCATGGTGGCGATGTCACCGGTGTACAGCCAGCCGTTGCGCAGGGTGTTGGCGGTTTCGTCCGGGCGGTTCCAGTAGCCCTTCATGACCTGCGGCCCCCGGATGATCAGTTCGCCCACCTTGCCCGCGGGCAGCGGCACCAGGCCCACCTCCATGTCCACGATGCGCGCCTCGGTGTCCGGAAAGGGCACGCCGATGGAGCCGGGCTTGCTCACCCCATTGATGGGGTTCAGGTGGGTGACCGGCGAGGCCTCGGTCAGGCCGAAGCCCTCGATGACCTGCGCGCCGGTAAGTTCCTTGAACCGGCGGATGTGTTCCACCGGCATGGGCGCGGAGCCGGAGATGCAGTAGCGGATGGATGTCAGGTCGTAGTCGCCCACCTCCTTCTGCTGCATCAGCGAAATGTAGATGGAGGGCGCGCCGGGGAAGATGGTGGGCTTGTGCTTCTGGATGCCCACCAGCACGTCGCGCGGGACGTAGCGCGGGAAGGGCACGATGGTGGCCGCCAGTGACGTGGGCAGGGTGAGGCAGGTGGTCAGCCCGTAGACATGGAAATAGGGCATCAGCCCCAGGAAGCAGTGGTCCATGTCGCAGGCGTCGCCAAGGATGGCGATGATCTGCTGCACGTTCACCGACATGTTGTGGTGCGTGAGCATGACCCCCTTGGAAATGCCGGTGGTGCCGCCGGTGTACTGCAGCACGGCCAGGTCTTCGGTGGGGTTGCACGTGGTGGTGGAGTGGCGGGCCTTGCCCTTGAGCAGGCTTTTCCACGGCAGCACGTGCCTGCCGTCGAAGGGCAGTTCGCGCCAGGTGCCTTCGCGCTTGGCCTTGAAGGCGTACAGCAGGTTCAGCGGGAAGGACAGCCCGTCGCCGATGCGGGTGAGGAAATACTTGTCGATGCCCAGCTTGTCGCGCAGCGGCTCGATCTTGGGCCACACCAGGTCGAGGGCGATCATGAACCGCGCGCCGGAATCGTGGATCTGGTGGACCAGTTCCTTTTCCATGTACAGCGGGTTGGTCATCACCACCACGCCGCCCGCCTTCAGCACCGCCCAGAAGGCGATGACCGTCTGCGGCAGGTTGGGCAGCATGATCGACACCTTGTCGCCGCGCCGCACGCCCTGGGCGCGCAGGTTGGCGGCCATGATTTCGGCCTGCTGGCGCAGCTTGGCGTAACTGAGGCGATAGTTGCGGAAGGCGATGGCCGTGCGGCGGGGGGTGCGTTCCGCCGCCCTGTCCAGCAGGGTGAACAGCGGATAGGTTTCGTAGCTGATGTTGGCGGGAACGCCTGCGTCGTAGCTGGCCAGCCAGGGAAAGTCGGCGGTGATGTTGGGTTCGGTCATACGTGTCGTCGGACCGTGACCGCCGCGTCATCCCGCGCGCTCCGCGTTGCCCGGCAAGGCATGTGCGGCGCACGGGCGCTGGCGCAGGCCCGTATTGTTCGTGTGTTCAAGGGGATGGAAGGCAAACCTTAAGGCTTGTACTATGCGGCCCGATGGCGCGCAAGCCCTGCGGCGGCGGGCACGGACACTCGGGCAGGGCACATGCGCCGCGCATGCGCGGCCGGTTCGGAGCCGCTACGGGACGCGCGGGGGGGGGACTGTGCCGGGCCGGGGGGCCGTTTCGGGCGATCCCCTTGCGCATGGCCGAGAGGGGCCGTTGCTCAGGCGTTGTCCGCCTCGTCGACACCGGCAGGGGGCGCGTCGTCCGTGGGATTGGCGGGCCGGTCTGGCCGGTCTGGTCGGTCTGATCGGGCTGGCCGGTCGGGGCAAACGGGGTGAACTGGGTGAACTGGGCGCAGCCCGGTCACCGTGGCCACGGCCTTCAGCCCCTTTTTCTCGCCGGTGAAGCCCAGCTTTTCCTCTGTGGTGGCCTTCACGTTCACGGCCATGGCGTCCAGCGCAAGCAGACGGCAGACGTTGCGGCGAATCTGCTCGCGCCACGGGGCCAGTTTGGGCACCTGCGCGATGACGGTGAGGTCCACGTTGGTGATTTCCAGCCCGGCAGCCCGGGTCAGGCGCAGCACCTCGTCCAGCAGCACTGCGGAGTTGGCGTTGTCCAGCGCGGCGTCCGTGTCCGGGAAGTGCTGGCCGATGTCGCCGCCGCCGATGCACCCCAGCAGGGCATCGGTGAGGGCGTGCAGCAGCACGTCGCCATCGGAATGGGCCACCACTTCCGGCCCGCCAGGAATGGGCACGCCGCCCAGTTTCATGGGACGGCCGACTTGACCGGAACGTCCGGTCTCTTCCTTCTGCACGTAGCGATGCACGTCGTAGCCCCAGCCGGTGCAGGGGACCAGGCGTGTCTGCCCCTTGCGGGCATCCCACGGGGCGCGGGCGGTGTCGGCATCGTCCAGCATGGCGAGGTCCTCTGGCGTGGTGATCTTGGCGTTGGCGGGCTCTCCGGCCACCACGCGCACGGGCAGGCCGCAGCGTTCCAGCAGCGCGGCGTCGTCGGTGACGGTCCAGCCCTCGGCGCGGGCACGGTCATGGGCATCGCGCAGCGCGGCCAGCGCGAACCCCTGTGGGGTCTGCACGGCCACCAGCCCGGATCGGTCCGGGGTGTGGGTGACCACGCCGTTCTGTGTCTGCTTGATGGTGTCCGTCACGGCGATGCCCGGCACCACCCCCGGCGCGCCCGCCGCCAGGGCGTCGAGCACCGCGTTGGACAGTGCCGCCGTGGCGAATGGACGGGCCGCATCGTGCACCAGCACCACGTCGCACTCGTGCGGCAGGGCCGAAAGCCCCGCGGCCACGGAATCCTGCCGCAGCGCGCCGCCCGCCACCGCCCGCCACGGCACGCCCAGGGCGCGCCCGGCGTCCAGCGTGGCCAGGCGTTCGCGCTCGGCCTCCAGCCTGTCTTGCGGAAACACGAACACCAGCCCACGTACCCGAGCCACCGACGCGAACGTGCGCGCCGAGCGCCAGTACAGCGGCGCGCCCCGGTGTTCGATGAACTGCTTGGCCGTGGTCAGCCCGGCCGCCGCCAGCCGGGTGCCGCTGCCCGCCGCGAGAACAATGGCCCATGCGTGCATGTACAATCCTTTAGGAAGAATATTTAAGGCAAAAAAAGATACGGGGGGAAGGGGGCTTTGAAAAGCCCCCTTCCCCCCGTACCCCCCATCCCGCAAACTTTTTAACTGGGGGTAGAGGGACGAGGCAGAGGCTTTTGTGTTCACCGTCCCTTCGCGCTCTATCTGCGCCAAAAAGAACCCCCCAATGGAAAAGTTTGGGGGGAGGAGGGAGGGGGCCGGGGGGAGGGAGGAACCCCCTTTTTCAAAAGGGGGTTCCTCCCTCCCCCCGTTACCTTTCGATCAACGTTCGGGAGTCGGACTGTAAGCCGGGTTCTGTGCCCTTGCGGGCGGCTGTCATTCCTCTAGGAGCGCCGTTACCGGCGCCCTCAAGCAACCGACCCGGAAGCATCGGCCGGGCAGGCCTCGAACGCTTCCCTATTTGGTCTTGCTCCGGACGGGGGTTACCGAGCCTGGCGCGTCACCGCGCCAGCTGGTGGGCTCTTACCCCACCGTTTCACCCTTACCCGGCAGGCGAACCTGCCGGGCGGTCTGCTTTCTGTGGCCCTGTCCGACGATCGCTCGTCCTGGGGGTTACCCAGCGTCCTGCCCTGCGGAGCCCGGACTTTCCTCCCCGGGCCTTGCGGCCCGCGGCGACAGCCCGTCCGGCTCCCGAAAGTGCGTGCGTGGGCCGGGGCTATTCGCCGCCGGGCGTTTCCACGCAGAAATGCTCGCTCCAGTAGATGAGGCGCTGGCAGTTGGGGCAGCTGAGGATCTGGGTGCCCTTCTGCAGTTCGATGTAGCTCTGCGGCGGGATGGAGATGTGGCAGCCGGAGCACACGCCCTTGTCCACGGGCACGATGACCGGGTTTTCCAGCCGCTGGCGGATGAATTCGTAACGGCTCAGCACGGGCGGGGGCACTTCCTTGCCCGCGGCCTTGCGCTGCGCCTCCAGGTCGGCGAGGCCCGCGCCCGCTTCGGCCAGCCGCGCGTCAAGGCTGGCCTTCTTGGCTTCCAGGTCGGCCTTCAGGGTGGTGTAGCGTTCGTCCATCTCGGTCATGGCTTCGGTCTGGCGCTGCAGTTCCTCTGCCAGAGCCAGCTTTTCTTCCTCGCGCGAGCGGTTCATCTTTTCCATGTTGTCCATTTCGCGCATCATGGCGTGGTATTCCTTGGTGTTACCCACGAGCATGAGCTTGGACTTGCTCTTCTTGATGCGCAGGGAATCGTCCTCGATCTCGGTGCCGAGGCGCTTTTCCTGGTCCTTCAGGTGGGTAAGCTTGTCGAGGAGGCGGTTGCGCTGTTCCTCGATGGAGTCGAAGCGCTGTTGCAGCCCTTCCACTTCCTGCGGCGCGTTCTTCAGTTCCGCCTTGATGCCGTAGATGTGGTCGTCCACCTTCTGCAGGGCGACAAGCTGTTCGATCTGCTTGAGATAGAGGCTCAACGTCATATCCTCCTGAAATGCGGGTTAGGCCGGATGTTCCGGAACGCGGCCGCCGCCCGCGCCCGTGGGCGTGGCGGACAGGTGCAGCCGCAGTGGATCGCTGGATGGCAGGAAATGCACGGGCAGGCCGGGCAGCGCGGTGCGCAGGTTGTCTGCGAAACGGCGCATCATTTCCTCTTCAAGGGCGAAGTGCCCCACGTCGAGCAGGCAGCCATGGGCTTCCAGCGCGGTGTGGTACTTCACGTCGCCGGTAACGAACACGTCGGCGCCAAGGGCGAATGCGGCATCGGCCAGCGAACTGCCGGAACCGGTGCAGTAGCCCACCCGCCGCACCACGGGCGGAACGGGGCCGCTGACGTGGCAGTGGGCGCGCCCGGCAAGGGCGTGCAGCCTTGCGGCGAAGGCGGAAAATTCGAGCGGCGCGGGCAGGCCGCCCACCAGGCCAAAGCCGAAGACGCGCGGCGGCAACTCCGGCTCGGCGGGCAGGAAGGCGGGCACGGCACCCGACGGAGCGGCGGACACGATGGCCGCGCGGATGGCGGGCCATGCGGCGGCTTCGCAGGTGAGCACGGCGGTTGCGCCCAGCATCCGGCAGGCCAGCACGCCTTCGATGTCGGCCCAGCGCGGGTCGGGCGCGCCACCGGAAACGATGCAGCGGGTCAGCCGTTCCTGGCGCAGCGTGGGTTCCAGCACCGTGGCGTCGGAAAGTTCCAGCTCGCGGGCCAGCCAGCCCACGGGGCCAGCGGGGTTGGCGTCAAGCGAGGTGTGCGCGGCGTACAGCCACGCCCCGCGCGCCAGCAGGGCGGAGGCCACGGCGTGATGGTCGTCCAGGGCGTCGAGCGGGCGAGGCGAAAGAGCGAGCGGGTGATGGGAGAGGATGACGTCCGCGCCAAGGTCCAGGGCGGCTGCGACGGCGGCGGGGGTGGGGTCGAGGCAGACGGCAAGCCCGTGGGCCTTTACGTCCTGCCCGGCCACCTGCATGCCCGACCTGTCCCACTGGGCGGCCGAGGCTGGAAGTGCCGTTTTTTCGATAACGCTAATTATTTCAGAGCGTTTCATGCATAAACCCCAAACAAAGAGGGTGCTTCGCCGGATGGACGCGGCGCAAGCACCCTCGAAGCGGCAAGGCGTGGTTCCGGAATTGGTGCTGCTCCAATGTCCGCGTTCCTGTCCCGTTGCTCTGTTGCGCGGCAGGGGGCCTTGGCAGTTGCCCGGTGCCGGGGCGGCGCGCTTGCGCCAGCCCATGAAAGTTGGTGGGCCTAGCGTGACTCGAACACGCAACAAGCCGGTTATGAGCCGGAGGCTCTGCCAATTGAGCTATAGGCCCACGAAGGGACCGGACCGGCCCGGCGCTTTGTCCGACGCCCGGAATGCTGCCCGGTGAGCCGACTCTGATACGCCGAGGTGTTGCGGCTGTCAAGAGCGCCCCGGCGGCGGATGCCTGACGGCTTTTTTACAGGGGTTACCCGGCCTTCTTCACCCCGCACTGTTCCTTGGCGTAGGCGATGGCCGCGCGGGCCGCCTTGGCCCCTTCGCCCACGGCCACGCCGATCTGCAGAAAGCCGCCGGTGCAGTCTCCGGCCGCGAACACGCCGGGGATGTTGGTGCATTGCTCGTCGTCGGCCATCAGGAACACGCCCTTGCGCTCCACGCCCAGCGAGTAGGCGAAGTCGAGGGACGACGCCTCGCCCATGGCCACGAACAGGCCGTCCACGGGCTGTTCCGTTCCGTCGGCGAATACCACGCGCTCAAGGCCGTTGTTTCCGGCGAGGCGCGAAATCTTGCGCGTGTCGATGGCGATGCCCGCATCGGCCAGGCGCTGCTCGAAGCCGGAGTTGAGCACCGGGGCCTTGCCCTGCGTGCAGATGGACACGTGGGGGGTGTACTGGGTCAGCTCCAGGGCCTGGTTGGCGGCGAAGATGCCCTCGCCCAGCACCAGCACCTGCTTGCCGCGATGGAAGAATCCGTCGCAGCTCACGCAGTAGGACACGCCCTTGCCCTCAAAGTCGCCCAGGTTGTCGATACCGGGGCGCACACGGGCCACGCCGGTGGCCAGCACCACGGCGCAGGCGTCGTATTCGCCTTTGTCGGTCTTGACGTGGAAGCCGCCCGCGTCGCCATGGTGCACGGCCAGCACGCGTTCTTCGAGCAACCGCGCGCCGAAGCGCTCAGCCTGCCTGCGGCCGCGCTCGATGAGGTCGCGCCCGGAGATGGTTTCGTCGAAGCCGAAATAGTTGTCGATGTCGTAGTCGCCCGCCACCTTGGGGGCGCTGCCCAGCACCAGCGTGGGAATGCCCGCGCGGGCGGTGTAGATGGCGGCGGAAAGCCCGGCCGGGCCGGAGCCGATGATCACCAGCGGGGTGTTGGCGGAGGCGGAGGTGGTGTCGGACATGGGGCATCTCCGTATGGAAGGCGCGGGCGGCGTTGCCGTGCGTCTGTTGCGGGTTTCCGGTCTGGCGCGCGGAAGCGGGATGCGCCCAGGCACGCGCGCAGAACCAGAAAGTAGGCAGCCAGACGCCGCTGGCAAGGGGCGAAGATGCCCCCCGTGTCGTGAGGCCCGAAAGCCTACAGCCCGAGTTGGGCGAGCAGGTCGTCCACGTTATCCTGCGAGGTGCCGCGCTGCGGCCCCTTCAGTTCGGACACCACCTGGCGGGTTTCCGCCTCGATCTGCGAAATGTCCTTTTCCGGGGCTTCCTCGCGCGCGCGGATCAGCAGGCCGGTGGACAGGTACAGTTCCACCACCGTGCTTTCGATGGTGCGCAGGGCCTCGATGATCTTCTTGATGCGCTGACCGGTCAGATCCTGGAAACCGAGGGTGGTCAGGATTTCCACCAGCCCCTCGCCCAGTGCCGCGTTGATCTGCACCATGCGGTCCAGCGCGCGTTCCACGCCCGCCCCGGCGCGGATGGCTTCCAGCAGCACGGCCGCCTCTTTCTGGCGTTCGATCTGCACTTCCACCACGTCCATGATCGTTTCGGTGGCTTCCTGCGTGGTGGTAAGCACTTCGTCGAGTTGGTGCGACGCTTCGTTGAACAGGCGGTCCGCGGCTTCGCGTTCAACCGGGGTTCCGGCCGGGTCGGCTTCAGGCGCGCCCGGCTTCGCGGCGGTGGAAATTTCGCGGTAGATGGTCTGCAGCCCCCCGCGCATGTCGTCGCTGATGCGGCGGTAGAACTCGCTTTCCACCAGGGCGCGGGTGAGATTGGTGGTGATTTCCCGCTCGATGGTGGCGGAAAGCACGTCGCGGATGTTGGTGACGAGGTTGTTCGTCACGCGCTCCATCACGTTTTCGAGCAGTTCTTCCTGCGTGACCATGATGCGCTCCTGCTGGTGATGTGTCCGCCGGGCGGCGGCTGCGCGGAAGCAATCCCGTGCCGTGCGTCCGTGGGCAGCGGACGCGGGCCGGAAGTCCGCATTGGTGAAGCTAGCAGATAGTCGGCCGACGGAAAAGCGGAAAACGTTGCGTCTGGGATTCCGCACCCTTGACAGGGCGACTGACCGAACACGCCACCACCGGGCGCGCCGTGGCCGGATGCCCGTGCACGGCGCGCCCGGTGCAGGGGGGCGTGCGGGAAGGGCAACGCAAAGGCGGGGCGCGTGCGGCAGTTCCGCATGCGCCCCGCCCGGAGTGCGATGGTGCAGGAGTGGTGCGGCGCTACAGGCCCTACAGGCCGCCGTTCTCCACTTCCACGTTCATGGCCCCAACGGGGCACACGCGCGTACACAGGCCGCAGGCCGTGCAGCGCTCCTTGTCGAACATCACCAGGCGCTTTTCAATATCCATGGCCAGGGCCGAGGTGGGACAGATGGCGGTGCACATGCCGCAATGCATGCAGCTTTCCTCGTCGCGCGAGATGCGCTGCGAGACGTCGGTGACGGTCACGTCCTGCTCGCGCAGGTAGGCGATGCCCTTCAGGCAGTTGTCCTCGACCCCGGATATCTCCAGGGTAAGGTAGCCTTCCTTGCGAGGGGTGATCTGGGCCTTCAGGATGTTGACGGTAAGGTCGTACCTGCGCACGAGGTCGCTCACGATGGGCTTGCCCGAGATTTCGGGCGGGAACGTGAGGTGGATGTTCTTGCGGTAGACCTTGGTCTGCTGTTCGCTCATGGTGTTTCCGGGCCGGAGCACCGGGTACTCGGATTATTTGTTCTCGCTCAGGAATTTCTTGGCGCGTTGCGCTTCGGGCGAATCGGGCAGCTTCTTGATCAGCTCTTCCAGGCGCACCTTGCCGGCGTCCTTCTTGCCGAGCTTGTAGAAGCAGATGCCCTGCTTGAGCAGCGCCGAGGCGTACTTGGGGCTCTTGGGATACTTGGAGATGACCTGTTCGTATGCCAGAGCCGAACGGGCGAAATCCTGCTGCTGGAAGTTGGCCTCACCCTGCCAGAACCACGCGTTGCTGGTCAGCCTGTGGTCCCCGAAAGTGGTGGTGAAGTCGGTGAACGCCTTCACGGAATCCTTGTAGCGCCGTTCGTTGAACGCCGTCATGCCCTGGTCGTACAGCGCCTGGGCCGTATCCACCGCTGCGGCGGCAGGCTTGGCGGCGGGAGCGGGAGCCGCCTTGGCGGGTTCCGCGCTGGTCACGGCCATGGTGCCGCTTTGCGCCGGCGGCACCGTGACCGGCCCGGTGGGCTGGCTGGATGGCGCGACGACAAAGCCGTTCTCCTTGCCGGGGTTTACGAGCAGGACCGGGGCATTGGGGTCGCCCGCGTGGGTCATGCCGGTGGACGGGGCCGCGCCGCTGGCTGCCCCTGCGGGGGCGGGGGCGGCGAGCACGCTGTCGATGTCGATGGCCAACTGCGAGGCCATCTGCCGCAGGGCGATGTCGTGGCGGTTCAACTGGTCGCGCATCTGGGGCAGGTCGCGGCTCTGGTCGCCGGTGGCGTTCAGGCGCATCTGCATGTCGTCGATCTGGCCCCGCAGGGTGGCGATTTCCTGCCGGGTGGACTGCACCTGCGACCAGGTGTCCGCCTGCGCGGGCTGCACGCCGGAAAGTTGCGAGTTCAACGTCTGGATCTGCTGGTCCTGGCGCATGACGCGCGCGTTCAGGGCGTCCACGTCTTCCTGGCGCACGCAGCCCGAAAGGGCGACCAGGGCGGCCAGGGAGCAGACGGGAAGGAAACGACGGGAAACGATGCGGGTCTTCATGGCTTTTTGGTCCGCCTTTCGGTTCACTTTGCTTGGCGATGGGTTTCGATGCTCCGGCAGGTGGGCGACGAAGCCCGTCTGGCCGGAGCCCGTCTGGCCGGGGCGCGGCGTCACGCCTTGCGGGCGCGCCGCTGGCCGAACACGAGATAGCCAAGGCCGCCGAGCACGGGCAGGAATATCCCGGCCGCCATCCACAGGGCCTTTTCGGCGGGGCGCTCGAATTCGTGGGTGTAAGAATGCCAGATGCACCACAGGTTGGGCAAGATGGGAATGGCAAGCAACGGGATGAGCAGGGCCGTGTTCATGCGGGCCTCCTAGCGGGACCTGGGCGTGGTGTTGCGGGGCGCGGGCTGGCGGTACATGGCGATGAAGGCCAGGAACGCGCCCACGCAGATGGCGATGTCCGCCACGTTGAAGGCGGGCCAGTGCCAGTCGCCCACGTAGAAGTCCAGAAAGTCGATCACCGCGCGAAAGCGCACCCGGTCGATGAGGTTGCCAAGCGCCCCGCCGAGAATGCAGCCGAAGCCGGTGAACAGCACCTTGTCTTCCTGCGCGGCGCGGGTAAGCGAGACAATGGCCCACACCGCCAGCACAGTGGCCACCAGGAACAGCCAGAACTGCCACTCGATGTCGGAGCGGTTCAGAAAGCCGAAGGCCGCTCCCCGGTTGCGCACGTTGACGAGGTCGAACAGCCCGGCGATGACCGGCACCGAATGGTGTTCCGGTATGGCCGTCACCGCCCACAGCTTGGTGAGCTGGTCGAGGCCGATGACGGCCGCGGCGATGGAGAAGACCATGACGAATCTGGGGCGCATGGGGCCTCTTGATGGATGGGGCGGCGTTTCCCCCGCCCGGCGCGCTGCCGTGCGGCGTCGGGCGGGGGCCTTGATGCTGTTTTCCGTGATGTCCTAACCGTTGCGCAGCACCGTGGTGCAGCGGGCGCACGCGCCGGGGAAGTTGGGGTCGGCGCCCAGGTCCTCGTGGTAGACCCAGCAGCGCTCGCACTTTGCGCCGGGGGCCTTGGCCACGCCGATGCGCAGGCCCTTGACCTCTTCGGAGGCGAAGGCGTCTTGCGGCGCGTCCTCCAGCGGGGCGATGTTCAGTCTGGAGACGATGAACACCGCGCGCAGGTCGGTGCCGGTGGCGCGCAGCAGGGCGGCCAGCTTGTCATCGGCGTACAGGGTCACGTGGGTGTCCAGCGAATGCCCCACCGTGCCCGCCTTGCGCAGCGGCTCGATGGCCTTGGTCACCTCGGACCGCACGGCCAGCACCGCCTCCCACCGTTCGCTCTCGTCGGAGCTGACGTTGTACAGCGGCGTGTCGGACCCGCGCAGGGCGAACACCGTGGGCGCGGCCGGGCGCAGCGCCTCGGGGATGTGCCGGAACACTTCTTCCGCCGTGAAGCTGAGCATGGGGGCCATGTCGCGCACCAGCACCAGCAGGATGTGCAGCAGGGCCGTCTGGGCCGAGCGGCGTTCCGGGCTGTCCTTGGCCGAGGCGTACAGGCGGTCCTTCAGCACGTCGAGGTAGAAGGCGCTGAGGTCGGTCACGCACAGGTTGTGCAGGGTGTGGAACACCTTGTGGAACTCGAATTCGGAATACGCCTCCTGGATGCGGGCGTGGGCGTCGGTGACGATGTCCAGCGCGTAGCGGTCCAGCGGGTCCATGACCGAGAACGGCACGATCTCTTCGGGCGTCAGGTCGTCGATGTTGCCCAGCAGGTAGCGGCAGGTGTTGCGGATGCGGCGGTAGGCGTCCACCAGGCGGCTGAGGATTTCATCCGAGATGCGGATGTCCTCGCGGTAATCGACGGAGGCCACCCACAGGCGCAGGATTTCCGCGCCGTACTTGTCGATGATCTCCTGCGGGGCGATGACGTTGCCGATGGACTTGGACATCTTGCGGCCTTCGCCGTCCACCACGTAGCCGTGGGTGAGCACGGCGCGGTAGGGCGGCACGCCGCGCGTGCCGATGGAGGCCAGCAGGGAGCTGTGGAACCAGCCGCGATGCTGGTCGGAGCCTTCCAGGTACAGGTCCGCCGGGAACGCGGTGTCGCCGCGCTGTTCCAGCACGGCGGAGAAGCTGGTGCCGGAATCGAACCACACGTCCAGGATGTCGGTTTCCTTCTTCCAGTGGTTGCCGCCGCAGTGCGGGCAGGCGAGACCGGCGGGCACGATGTCTTCCAGCGGCGTTTCGTACCAGTAGTCGCAGCCGGTGGGGTGCTTGGCGAACCGGTCCGCTATGTCGCGCATCCAGGCGGCGTCGTTCCACGCCTCGCCGCAGCCCTCGCAGAGCAGGGCGATGATGGGCACGCCCCAGGTGCGCTGGCGCGAGATGCACCAGTCGGGCCGGAATTCGATCATGTTGTGGATGCGTTCCTCGCCCCAGGCGGGAATCCAGCGCACGTCGTTGCGGATGGCCGACAGCGCGCGGGCGCGCAGGTCGTTCTTCTCCATGGCGATGAACCACTGGGTGGTGGCCCGGAAGATGACCGGCTTCTTGCAGCGCCAGCAGTGCGGGTAGCTGTGCGAGAGCTTGCGTTCGGCCAGCAGGTTGCCCACCTCGCGCAGCTTTTCGATGACCTTGGGGTTGGCCTCGAACACGGTCAGCCCGGCGAAGAAGGGCACGGAATCGAGGAAGCGGCCTTCATCGTTCAGCGGCGAAAGGATTTCCAGCCCGTAGCGCAGGCCGGTCTCGTAGTCCTCGCGGCCATGGCCGGGCGCGGTGTGCACGCAGCCGGTACCGGAATCGAGCACCACGTAGTCGGCCAGCACCACCGGCGAGGGGCGGTCGTAGAAGGGGTGCGTGGCGGCAAGGCCTTCCAGCTTGGCGCCCGGCACGGTGGCCACCACTTCGTACCCTTCCCAGCCGAAGGTCTTGGCGCTGCTTTCCACCAGCGCGGCGGCCAGCACGTAGTGCGCGCCTTCGTGGCGGACCAGGGCGTAGTCATGGTCGGGGTGCACGGCCACGGCCATGTTGTCGGGCAGGGTCCAGGGGGTGGTGGTCCAGATGACGATGTAGGCGCTGGCCGGGTCCACGTTCAATACGTCGGCCACCCTGGCGTCGCGCAGCGGAAAGCGCACGAAGATGGAGGGCGAGGTGTGGTCGTAGTATTCCACCTCGGCCTCGGCCAGGGCGGTCTGGCACGAGCAGCACCAGTAGATGGGCTTCTTGCTGCGCACCACGTTGCCCGCGGCCACAAAGTTGCCGAGCTCGCGCGCGGTGGCCGACTCGTAGGCCGGGTCCATGGTCATGTAGGGCTTGTCCCACGCGCCAAGCACGCCGAGGCGCTTGAATTCCTTGCGCTGGATGTCCAGGTACTTTTCCGCATACTGGCGGCAGCGCTTGCGCACCACGTGGGCGGGCAGTTCCTTCTTCTTCTCGCCCAGTTCCTGTTCCACCTTGTGTTCGATGGGCAGGCCGTGACAGTCCCAGCCGGGCACGTAGCGGGCGGAGTAGCCCTGCATGTTGCGCGACTTGACCACCATGTCCTTCAGGATCTTGTTCAGCGCGGTCCCGAGGTGAATGTGCCCGTTGGCGTAAGGGGGGCCGTCGTGCAGGACGTACGTCCCCTTCTGGCCGGAGGCCTGCGCCATGGCGGCGTAGGCGTCGATGCCTTCCCAGAACTTGAGCATTTCCGGCTCGCGCTGGGTGAGGTTGGCCTTCATGGGAAATTTGGTGTCGGGCAGATGCAGGGTCTTCTTGTAGTCGCTCATGGACGTGCTGCTCCTCGGGGGTGTCGGCATGCCGGAAGGTCCGGCGGCGGCGCATGGCCGCGCCCGGCGGGGTGACGGCGCGCGTGGCGCGCATCATCGGGTGGGATGGCGCTTTGGCCGTGCCCGGCGGGTGACGCAAAACGATGTAATTGGTTCAAGAAGGTGCGGAAGTCAAGCCGCGCGCGGCCCGCGCGGGCGTTTGGCCGCCGGGGGGCGATGGTCTGGCCGTGCCGCCCGAGGCCTGGGGGTCGGCGCATGGGGCAAAGAGGCAAGCCCCGGCAAGCGGCAGCGCTCGTCGCAGCCGCTGCCAAGCTGTGCCCGAGCGGTGTACGAATGGAGCCGGGCGCGGGTGCCAATGCGGGAGGGGAATCAGGCGTCCGGCGCGCCGCCGTTGCCCAGCAGGCCTAGCACATACGGCAAGGCCGCTCGTGCCATCTGCTCGACCCCGGCCACGTTGGGGTGCAGGCCGTCCCACAGGGTCAGGTCCGCCAGCCCCCAGACGCCTTCCAGCACGTAGGGCCACAGGGGCACGCCGAAGCGCGCGGACAGGCGCGGAAACAGGGCGTCGTATTCTTCGGCATAGTCGGGATCGTCGGCGAATTCGGCCTTGAACCCGGCCAGCAACGCGGGCACGCGCCGTTCGGCCAGCAGGGCGAGGATGGCTGCCAGGTTTTCTTCCATGTCCTGCGGGTCCAGCCCCATGAAGCCGTCGTTGGCCCCCAGTTCGACCATGGCGAAGCAGTGTGGGGCGGCTCCCTCGTCGTTGCCGAAGCCGGGATTGCGGACCAGCCAGGCGCGCAGGCGGCGCAGGCCGCCCGCCGTGGTGTCGCCCGAGAGGCCGAGGTTGATCACCGTGACGTCGTGACCGCCCGCCCGCAGCAAACGTTCCAGCGCGGCGGGCAGGGCGTCGTCGGGGTCCAGGCCATAGCCTTCGGTCAGGCTGTCGCCAAGGGCCAGCAGGGTGATGGGGTGCGGCATGGTGGACTCCGGTGGGGGGGGCGCTGTGCATCCGGCAAGAGGGGGAAGGCCCCTGCAACGGGTCGCAAAGGAAAAGGGAAGAACGCGCGTCCGGCGCGGCGTTCTTCCCCGTGCTGATCGAAGCCTGCTCCGCGCCCGGCGCTGGCAAGGCCGGGCGCACGGCGTTCGCCGCGCGGATCAGAACCCGGCGGGCTGGCCTTCCACGGCCTCGGACATTTCACGCAGCAGCCGTAGGGTTTCCTCTGCCTCGGCCTTGTCCAGCACGCGCAGGGCGAACCCGGCGTGCACGATGACGTATTCGCCGATGGCGGGGCGATGGGGCAGCAGCATGGCCGAGACGTTGAGGTAGGTTTCGCTTTTGCCCACACGACACTTGGCCATGCCGGCTTCATTGATTTCCACGATCTCGGCGGGAATGGCGAGGCACATCAGGTCTGCTCCGTCGGGTTGTTCAACTGGCGGCCGGGGCCGGGGTGCAGTCGCCGCCCGCGCGGCGCACCTCGGCGACGACGGCGTCGCACAGCAGGGGCAGGCGTTGGCCCGCCACGGGGGAAAGTTCGGTACCCAGCGACTGGTAGTCGTGGGGCTCCATGCCGATGATCACCGCCTCTGGCCGCTTGCCTACCAGTTCGCAGAAGATCAGGGTGTCCACGAGGTCGGTCTGGTGCATGGAGTCGTTGAAGCCGAGGCTCTTGCGCAGGTCTTCGCCGGTCAGGCGGTAGATGGCGCCGGGTTCGTCGCCCGCGAGCACGGCGTCCACCACGATCAGGTGGTCGCACTCCATGATGGCGTCCATGAGCCGCATGCCAAGGGTGCCGCCGTCCATGACGGTGACGTTGTCCGTGAAGGCATGCGCCTTTTGCAACGACTCCACGGCCCTCACGCCGATGCCTTCATCGGTGTACAGGATGTTGCCTACGCCAAGGACGAGGATGTTGGGGCGTTCGCTCATGTGGGTGGTACTATAGGGTTGGAAAAGGCCCGGCGCAAGGCCGGGCCTTTTGGTTTTCACGGGTGCCGTGCATGTTCTCGCCGCCTGCCCGAGAGGGACTGACCGGTGCCGGGCTGGTCCTGTCGGGCAGGGGCTTGGGCACGGTCTAGAGGATGCGGAACTTGTGCACTTCGTTGGTATGCCCGTCGATGACGTGCACGCCGCAGGCGATGCACGGGTCGAACGAGTGCACCGTGCGCAGGATTTCCACGGGGCGCTTGGCGTCGGCCACCGGCGTGCCGATGAGCGATTCCTCCACCGGGGCCATCTTGTTCTTGCCGCAACGGGGGCCAAGGGTCCATGTGGAGGGCACGACCAACTGGAAGTTGCCGATCTTGCCGTCTTCGATGCGGATCCAGTGCGACAGGCCGCCGCGCGGAGCGGTGACGAAGCCCACGCCTTCCGCCTGCTTGGGCATTTCCCACGGGGCGCAGATGACGTTGTCGCCCTTGGCGATGTTGTCCTTGTACTCCTGCAGCATCACGCCCACGTATTCGGCGATGACCGCGGTTTCGATGCCGCGCGCCGCCGTGCGGCCCAGGGTGGAGAACAGTGCTTCGGGACCCACGCCCAGCTTGGCCAGCACGGCGTCGGTCACGGCCTTCACCTTGGGATGCCCCTGCGAGTAGGCCACCAGCACCTGGGCAAGAGGGCCGGTTTCCATGGGTTCGCCCATGTAGCGCGGGGCCTTCATCCACGAGTAGCGGTCGTCGCCGTGCAGGTCGGTGTACTTGGGTTGGGTCTGCCCCTTCCACGGGTGGCGGGCTTCCGCGCCTTCGTACCAGCTGTGGCGCACGTGCTCTTCGATCTGCATCTTGTCGAACGGCTTCAGATTCTTGAAGTCGCGCTTGAAGACCACGCCGGGCTTGAAGTACCGGCTGTTCAGGTCGTACTCGTCCTTCGGGAATTCGCCGAAGGTGATGAAGTTGGTGGTGCCGCCGTACTGCGACCAGTCCTTGTAGGCGGCCGCGACCACCAGCAGGTCGGGGATGTACACTTCATCCACGAACGCCTTGGTTTCCTTCCACAGCGCCTCGAATTCGGCGATGCGCTGCGGGGTCAGGGCGTCGTAGCAGGTCACGCCGCCCACCACGGTGAACTGGGTGTGCGGGTTCTTGGCGCCGAAAACGGCCATGGCGCGGGCCGCCTTCACCTGCAGCCGCAGGGCTTCCAGGTAGTGGGCGGTGGCGATGAGGTTGGTTTCCGGGTCCAGATAGTAGGCGGGGTGGCCGCCCAGGAAGTAGGCGTTGGTGAACGGACCGAGCTGGCCGCTGTCCACGAAGGTCTTCAGCTTGTCCTGCACCGCCTTCAGGTCAGCCGCCGTGGTCTTGCGGGGCGAGATGGACGAGGCCACCTTGGCGGCCTTGGCCGGGTCGGCCTTCAGCGCGGCGGTCACGTCCACGAAGTCCAGGGCGTGCAGGTGGTAGAAGTGCACGATGTGGTCGTGCAGGTACTGCGCGCCCAGCACCAGGTTGCGGATGTAGGTGGCGTTCTTGGGAATGTGCACGCCCACGGCGTTGTCCACGCAACGGGTGGAGGCCAGCGCGTGGGTGTAGGTGCACACGCCGCAGGTGCGCTGGGTGAAGTGCTGGGCGTCGCGGGGGTCGCGGCCCTTCAGGATGATCTCGAGGCCCCGGAACAGCGTGGAACTGCTGTAGGCGTTCTTGACCTTGCCGTTCTCCACTTCCACCTCTATGCGCAGGTGGCCTTCGATGCGGGTAACGGGGTCGACGACGATGGGACCGCTATAGGAACTCTTGGGCGTCACGGGGATGCCGCCCGGAGCATTCTGGGCTCTGCAGCCGCTCATGGTGTCCTCCTTGGCTGTTGCCTGGTCGGGTAAGTGGTGACCGTGCGCGTGCGCGTGATCAGTTCTGGTAGAACGGGGTCATGGCGTCCCAGAAGTCGGGTTCGCTGCACCCGATGCAGGGGTGCCCCGCGTCCACGGGCCAGTTGGTCTGGTTGAACTTGATCTTCGGGCAGTTGTTCATGGTCACCGGGCCCTTGCAGCCCAGCTCGTAGAGGCACCAGCCCTTGCGGGCTTCTTCGGATTCGAACGACGGGGCGAACCGGCCCGCGTCGAAGTGGGGCAGGCGGGGGCACTGCTCGTGCACGGTCTGGCCGAAGAACATGGTGGGCCGGTTCAGGCTGTCCAGTTCGGGCGCGGCCTTGTTCTTCAGGTAGTACACGATGGTGCCGACAAGGTTGTACGGGTTCGGCGGGCACCCGGCGATGTTGATGGCCTTGACGCCAAGGTGCTTCAGTGCGTCGTTGACGCCCTTGGCCCCGGTGGGGTTGGGCTTGGCCGCCTGCACGCCGCCGAAGGTGGCGCAGGTGCCGTAGGCGATGACGGCCTGGGCCTTGGGCAGGATGCGGCTGCAGATGTCCAGCATGGTGTGGTTGGCCACCTTGCCGTAGATGCCGTTGGCAGCCGTGGGAATGCCGCCTTCCACAACGGCGATGAAGCCGTGCGGGCTGTTGACGGCCTGTTCCAGGGCGGCTTCCGCCGCTTCGCCCGCGGCGGCCATGATGGTCTCATGGTAGTCGAGGGACAGCGTGTCCAGAATGAGGGTGTCGATGTAGGGTTCGAACGCGCGCAGCACCGATTCGGAACAGCCGGTGCATTCGGCGTTGTGAAGGTAGACCACGGACGGACGCCGGGGGCCCATGAGCGCACGGGCCACTTCCGGCGCGAACGCGGGGCCCATGCCCATGGTCACGGCGATGGCCGTACAGAACTTGAGGAAGTCGCGCCGAGACACGCCGCGTTCCGCAAGCCTTTCCTCCACGCCCTCCTTGCCGAGACCGATCGAGATTTTCATCCCTGCCTCCTTCGGCGCGGCATGCCACCGCGCCTGCCCGCCGCCAACGGCGCGGCGGGGTAAGGGTCGTACTGGTGCGAAAGGCCCCCCGGATGCGGGCGCTTCTGCGTGCATCCGTTTCCCGCGGTGACCTGTCCGCACGTTTGGCGGAAAGATACAACACATTGAAACGCTATTCCAATTGAAAATGCAAATGGGGCACACATTTCTGCATCGCGGACAGGAATGACAGCGTTCTCGGTCAGCCGTTGCGCGTGCAATACGGGATGCACACCATGCAACGTGCACGGTGTTTTCGCGTGCAGTGCATTGTTTGTGTAATCAGTCTTTGAGCGTTGGCGTACCGTCGGCACGGGTAGCGGAAAACAAGAATGGTGTTACGTATTTTAAATACGTAACACCATTCTTGTTGCATCGCGCAAAAACGTATGCAGTGTTTGGGCAGAAGCAAGAGTGCCCCGTCGCTGGTCCGCGTTGCAAGCGCGCCTTCCGCTCCTGGCGGGAAGGTGTCCGGCTGCGCGGTGGGAGGATGGAAGGCTGGCTCGCCAGCCCCCCTGGGAGCCAATCGGAATGGCAGGCCGTGTCGGGGTTGCGCAGGTCGTGCCTGGGCTGTGCGGTCCTTGCCTGGGCTGGGCGGGCGGATGGGCAAAGGACGCCGCCGGGGTGTCCTGCTCCGGGCGGGTGGTCCGTTTGCGGCAGCTATTTCGCTGCGTCCATCTCGGCGATGATGGTGCGGATTTCCTCGCGCGCCACTTCCACGAAGCGCGGAAAGGCGGCCTGCACCGCTTCGGAAAGGCCGATGTTCCAGTTCAGGAAATCGTGCGGCTCCATGCCGATGACCTGCATGCGCGGGCGCGGGCCGCGCAGTTCGGCCATTTTCAGCGAGTCGATGAGATCCACGTCGTGGATGGACAGCCGCTGCTTTTCGTTCTGCACCAGGTCGTCCTCGGACAGGCGGTAGATGGTGCCGGGCGTGCCCTTGGCGTGCACGATGTCGAGCACCAGCAGGCGGTCGTAGCCCTCGAACAGGTAGAAGATGTCCTGGGTGAAGGTGCCGCCGTCCATGATGGTGACGTTGTCCGGCCAGGTTTCCTTCATCAGTTCCTCGGCGGCGAAGACGCCGACGCCGTCGTCGGTGAGCAGGGTGTTGCCGATGCCGAGTACGAGCAGCTTCTGCATGCGGGGCTCCATGATGCTTGGTTGATGCTGTTTCGGTGCGCTGGCGATGTGGCGGCGCCACCCGGATTCAGGGTGCGTCCGCCCCTTGAAAGGCGCATGGGCGGTTCCGCCGGGGGCGGACGCGTCTGGCCACCCTATGGCGGGCCGGGACCCTGCGCAAGCCGGTTTCGGGCGGTCCGAAGCACGCGCGGCGGCGCGGCTGCGAGACGGGCTGCACCGCGAAAACGGGATAGCCGAGCGGAAAAAGAAGAGGGGGCCCGGCCGGTCCTGCCGGTCTGGCCCCCTCCGTAGCGTCGGTATGCGGCGTCTACTTCACTTCGACGACGGAAACCTTGCCGGATTCAGCGTGCAGCACGTGCACGGCGCAGCCCAGTCACGGGTCGAAGGCGCGGATTACCCGCGCCACGTTCACCGGGTTGCCGATGTCCGGCACCGGGGTGCCGATCAGGGCGCGTTCCACGGGGCCAAGCTGGCCGCTGTCGTCGCGCGGGTTGCAGTTCCAGAGCGTGGCGGACACGATCTGGTAGTTGTCGATCTTCTGGTCCTTGATGTTGATGTAGTGGACCAGGGATCCGCGCGGCGCTTCGGTGAAGCCCACGCCCTCGGACTTGGCGGGAATTTCGGCGGCGGCGAAGGTTTCTTCGCCGGCCTTAACTTCCTTCAGCCAGCGTTCGATGGCGGAGAGCATGTAGTAGGTTTCTTCGGCGCGGGCCACGTGGCGGCCCATGACCGAGAAGGCGGCCTCGTCGCCAAGGTCGCGGAAGCGCTTGGCGTTCAGCTTGAAGAGGTCCTTCAGCAGCTTCTGGCCAACGGGCGACAGTTCGGGGTTGGTGACCCACATGCGGGCCACCGGGCCGGACTCAACGGCCTTGCCGTTGTAGCGGGGGGCCTTGACGAAGCTGTACGCGCCAGCCTTGTTGGGCGCAGGCACGGTCTTGCCCTGCGAGAAGTGCAGGCCGGTGGTGGCGTCGTCGAACCAGGAGTACTTGACGTATTCCTTGATCAGCTTGGGGTCGAACGGCTGATCCTTGCCGTCGATGTACACGCCGCGCTTCAGGTGCAGCTCGGTCATGGCGTCGTTCATGGGGAAGGCGCCGAAGGAGATGCAGTTCTTGTAGCCCTGGCCGAACTTGAACAGGTCCTTGTAGACCGAGCCCACGGTGTAGGCCACGGGCACGTACTTCTTCTCGACGAATTCGCGCACCTTCTTGAAGCGGGCGGCGTATTCGACAAGGGCTTCCTTGGTGGGGATTTCGGTGGTGCCGCCCACGACCTGGCCCTGCACGTGGGGCATGCGCCCGCCGAACATGGCGACCATTTCGTGGCAGATGCGGCGCACTTCAAGCGCTTCCAGGTACTGGTCCACCGCGGCGGCGTTCACGTCCTTGGGCAGGCGCAGGTCGGGCTTGGAGAAGCGCGGCACGAAGGGCGCGCTGTCCGGCCCCTGCACGAAGTCCAGGGCGGCCAGGTGGTAGAAGTGCAGGATGTGCGACTGCAGGTAGTTGGCGCCGAAGGTCAGGTTGCGGGTCAGGCGGCCGTTGGTGGGCACCTTGACCTTGAAGGCGTTGTCGAGTGCAAGGCAGGACGCCGTGGAGTGCGCGGTGGGGCACACGCCGCAGATGCGCTGCACGATCTGCGAGGCGTCGCGCGGGTCGCGTCCGCGCAGGATGGTTTCAAAACCGCGGTACATGCCGCCGGACAGGCGGGCGTCAACCACCACGCCGTTTTCAACGGTGACTTCGGCTTTCAGGTGGCCTTCGATTCTGCTTACCGGGTCGATGGCGATGGTCGCCTTGCCGGTGGCCCCGGCAGGTGCGGCCTTGGGTGTACAGCCGGACATGGTTTCCTCCTTGGTGTATGGCGCCGGGGCTAGGCCGAGTAGAAGGGAGACTTGCCGTCAGGGAAGTCGGGTTCGACGCAGCCGATGCACACCGCGTTGGAGACGCACCAGTTCACGCCGCCGTTCCACTTGCGCTCGAAGCTGTCGCACATGGACATGGGGCCCTTGCAGCCGAGGTCGTAGCGGCAGCCGTCCTTCTTGGTGAAGGTTTCGCACATCTTCCCGGCGTCGTACGCTTCAAGGTAGGGACAGTTTTCATGGACGTTGCGGCCATAGAAGGGGGTGGGGCGGCCGTCGGCGTCAAGCAGCTTGACGACGTCGGCGAGCCCGCCAGCAAGGCCCTTGGCCTTGATGGCGTTCAGCGCCACCACCACGGTGCCCACGATCCAGTCGGGGTGGGGCGGGCAGCCGGGAATGTTCACCACCGGGGTGGCGATGCCGTTTTCCTTGAAGAACGCGGACACCGACTTGGCGCCGGTTTCGCTGCCCTGGGCGGCGGGAATGCCGCCGTAGGCCGCGCAGGTGCCCACGGCCAGCACGGCCGCTGCGTTGGCGGCAACGCTCTTCATGGCGTCAGCCATGGAGATTTCCTTGTGGTGCGCTTCGCCGATGATGCAGTACTTGCCGTCGGCCTCGGTGGGCACCGCCCCTTCCACCACGACGAAGTACTTGCCCTTGTACTGCTCGGCGATCTTCATCATGTGTTCCATGGCGGGTTCGCCTTCCCAGGCCATGACGGTGGGGTGGAACTCCAGACTGATCACCTTCAGCAGCACGTCGGCGATGGTGGGGTGCACCGAGTTCAGCAGCGACACCGAGCAGCCGGTGCAGCCCTGGCCCTGCAGCCAGAGCACCGGGGGGCGTTCGCCGTTCAGAGTGCCGGAAATGGCTTCACAGACGGCGGGGTGGAACATCTGGGATATTCCGAACCCTGCAACCGTGCCTGTGCACAATTTGACGAAATCACGCCTGTTGAGACTCATCCCTGCCTCCTTGGTTGCGGCGTTTGCATAGACCGGAGTGGCTATTTTCCCGCGATAGCCCCGTATTCTTTCAATGATGAATAGCTCCCCCCACTCGCCAGGGTCAATGCGGTGCCGATGGCAGGGGTGGGTTTTGATAGAAAAAAGTGATTTGACGGGGTGAGTTGCGACGGTTGAGTGGTCAAACGCGTTTGATGGTGTGACGAACTATTAGATGTGTGTTACTGATGTGGATGGGGTGCTACGTGCCCCCCTATCATGGGCGAAGCATTTCTGCCCGTGCCGATTGACGATTTGCCGGGTCGAGACAGAAAATGGACACGGGAACGTTGTGCAGGAATGAGAGGAAATGCTGCGGTAAGCATGGCAAGGCGAAAGGAAACGCCCCGGCCAAAACGGCCGGGGCGTTGATGATCGGATGACAGTTTACGGGGCTGCCGTGGTTCGCCTTTCGGGCGTGCTCGACTCTATTCCCCGTCCGAACCCGCCCTTCGGGCGTGCTCGTCCTTGTACAACTTGTAGGTGATGGAATCGGCCAGGGCCTGCCAGCTTGCCTCTATGATGTCGAACGACACCCCCACGGTCACCCATCGGCTGTCGGAATCGCCCGACTCGATGAGCACCCGCACGGTGGATGCCGTGCCCCCGCCCGTTTCCGCGCCGGTCAGCACGCGCACCTTGAAGTCGAGCAGGCGCATTTCGGCGAGGCGCGGGTAGAAGCCCATCAGGGCCTTGCGCAGGGCGTTGTCCAGCGCGTTCACCGGGCCGCGCCCGGTGGCGGCGGTGTGTTCGGTCACCCCTTCCACGTCTACCATCACCGAGACTTCGGAGACGGGGTCGGCCTCGCTGTCGTGCTTGGTCTCGAGCACCCGGAACTGCAGCAGCCGGAAGAACTCGCGCACGCCGCGCCGGGCCAGCTTGCGCAGGATCAGCAGTTCCACCGAGGCCTCGGCGGCGGCGTAGTCGTAGCCCAGGCTGGCCTTCTTCTTCAGTTCTGTCAGCAGCCCCTTCACCACCGGCTCGTCCTTGTCAAGGTGGAAGCCGAAGCGCCGCGCCAGCGAGACGATGTTGCTGCGCCCGGCCAGTTCGGTGATCAGGATGCGCTGGCGGTTGCCCACCAGGTCCGGGCTGATGTGCTCGTACAGCGACGACTTGCGGTTCACCGCGCTGACGTGCACCCCGCCCTTGTGGGCAAAGGCCGAGCGGCCCACGTAGGGCTGGCGGCTGAACGGAGGGATGTTGGCCACTTCCGAGACGTAGGCCGCCACCGCCGTGATCTGTTGCAGCCGCCCTTGGGGCAGGCAGGCGTATTCCTTGCCGAACTTCAGTTCCAGCGTGGGAATGATGGAGCACAGGTTGGCGTTGCCGCAGCGCTCGCCCACCCCGTTGATGGTGCCCTGCACCTGCGAGGCCCCGGCCTGCACCGCCGCGATGGAGTTGGCCACGGCCAGTTCGCAGTCGTTGTGGGCGTGGATGCCCACGGCAGCGTCCGGCAGGGCCGCGCGTACCTCGGCGACGATGCGCGCCACCTCGTGCGGCAGGGTGCCGCCGTTGGTGTCGCACAGCACCAGCACGTCCGCCCCCGCCGCATGGGCCCGGCGCAGGGCGTTTGTGGCATATTCGGCGTTCTGCTTGTAGCCGTCGAAGAAGTGCTCCGCGTCGAAGTACACTTCGGCCAGCTTTCCCTTCAGGAAGGCCACCGAGTCGCCGATGATCTCCAGATTGCGCGCGGCGTCCAGGCGCAGGGCCTCGGCCGCGTGCACCTCGCACGACTTGCCGAAGATGGATGCCGCCCGCACGCCCGATTCGGCGATGGCCCGCAGGTTGGGGTCGGTGTCCGCCGTGAAGTTGGGATGATGCGTGCTGCCAAAGGCGCAGATGGTCGCATGCTTCAGATGGTAGCTGGCGATTTCCTTGAAGAACGCCACATCCACGGGGTTCGATCCCGGCCAGCCGCCCTCGATGCGGTCGATGCCGAGTTCGTCCAGCTTGAGGGCGATCTTCAGCTTGTCGGCCGCAGTGAGGTTGATGTCCTCGGATTGCGAACCATCGCGCAGGGTTGTGTCGTAGAGTTGTATGCGCCGGGTCATGACCGTGGCCCTATGCGTTGCCGAGGTCGTGATTCAGGCCGAAGGCGTCGTGCAGGGTGCGCACGGCGAGCTCGGTGTACTTTTCCTCGATGAGGCAGGTAATCTTGATTTCAGAGGTGCTGATCATCAGGATGTTGATGTTCTCGGCATGCAGCGCCGCAAAGGCCTTGGCCGCCACGCCGGAATGGTTGCGCATGCCCACGCCGATGGCCGAGACCTTGGCCACCTGGGTGTCGTGCAGCACTTCCTGCGCGCCGGTCCTGGCCCGGATTTCCTCCATCAGCGCCAGGGTCTTCTTCAGATCCTTGCGGGGCACGGTGAAGGTCATGTCCGTCACGCCGTCGCGACTGGGGTTCTGGACGATCATATCAACAAGAATGCCCTGCTGCGACAGCGGGCCGAAGATGGCGGCGGAAACGCCCGGCTTGTCGGGCACGCTGCGCAGGGTCACCCGCGCCTGATCCTTGTCGTAGGCTATGCCGGAAACGAGTACGGCTTCCATCTCGCAATCCTCCTGGGTGACCATGGTTCCCGGGGTATCGGTGAACGTTGAGCGCACGTGGACGGGCACCTTGTACTTCTTGGCGAACTCCACGGACCGGATTTGCAGCACCTTTGCGCCCATGCTGGCCATTTCCAGCATCTCGTCATACGAGACGCGGTCCAGCTTGCGGGCGGTGGAGCACAGGTTGGGGTCGGTGGTGTAGACGCCGTCCACGTCGGTGTAGATTTCGCATTCCACCGAGCCGAGCGCCGCGGCCAGCGCCACCGCGCTGGTGTCGGAGCCGCCGCGCCCCAGCGTGGTGATGCGCCCTTCGGGCGTCACGCCCTGGAACCCGGCCACCACGACGACGTCGTGGCTTTCCAGTTCCTTGCGCAGGCGAGAGGCGTCGATGTCCATGATCCGCGCCCGCCCGAAGGCGTCGCTGGTGGTGATGGGCACCTGGAACCCGGCCATGGAGCGGGCCTTGATGCCCGAATCCTTGAGCAGCATGGAGAAGAGCGCCACCGAAACCTGTTCGCCGGTGGCGATGAGGGCGTCCACCTCGGCCGGGTCGGGGTCCGTGGACCATTCTTCGGCCAGGGACAGCAGGCGGTTGGTCTCGCCCGAGCGGGCGGAAAGCACCACCACCGGCTTGTAGCCGTCGCGCAGCGCCCGCCGCACCTTCTCGCGCACCTGCTTCATGCACTCGAGGTTGGCGACGGACGTGCCGCCGAACTTCTGCACCAGAATACGCATACCGCTTCCTTATCGTGCGTTGTATCGAGCGTTGTTGGTGTCGTGCGCCGGGCCGTGGCCCGGCAACGTCGCTACGTGTTCGCTTGGTCGTTACGGGCGGCGGGGGCCTGCGTGGCCGTTTCCGCTGCCGTAACGGGCGCCGTTTCCGACGTCACGAGGTCCGCGACCTCGCGCGCCGTCGCATCCAGTACGCGGCGTGCCGCCTCTCCCCGGGCAAAGGCCGTGATGAGCCTGCCGTGCTTGGCCGGAAGCCAGGTAAGCTCCAGCCTGTCGGGGGGCAGCACATCGGCCGGAAGGCGTTCGGCCCATTCGACGATGACAAGCGCCCGCCGGGGGCCTTCCGTTTCCAGAAGGTCCAGCAGGGCGTCGTCCGCCACCGCCAGGGCCGCGCCGGGCGCCTGCTCCAGTCGGTAGAGGTCGTAATGGGCCGTTTCCGGCCGGGTGGGGTACATGTTGCAAATATTGAAACTGGGGCTGCTGACCTCGGCGGCGTCGCCGCCGGGCAGCGCCTCGACAAGGCCGCGCACCAGGGTGGTCTTGCCCGCGCCCAGCCCGCCTGTCAGCAGAAGGGTCCGCGCCCCGGCTTCCGCCGCGAGGGCGCGCGCAAGGGTGCGCCCCAGACGCAACGTGTCGTCATGTCCGGGCAGCCGCAGGGTACGGGCCGAGGTCTTCTGGACCGGGTTCGCTGGGGCCATGCGCCCGACGGCTACGCCCCCGCAAGGGTGCGCAGCACGTCCTCCTTGCCGATGACGCCCACCAGGGCGCCGCCGTCCACCACGGGCAGGGTGTGGTACTTCGAGTCCACCATCAGGCTGGCCACCTCGTCGATGGGGGTTTCAGGCCCCACGGTGACCGGGGCTGGCGTCATGGCCTGCCCCACGTTGGTGGCGGAGATCTTGCGCATCTCCTCGTCCAGGTCACTCATGGAGCGCAGGGGAATGAAGCCGTCGAGCACGGTGAACAGCGTCGGCAGGTTCAGCTTCTTGTGCTGGGCGATCAGGTCGCTCTGGCAGATGACGCCGACGAGGGTGCCCTTTGCGTCCACTACGGGCAGGCCGTTGAACTTGCGCTGGATCATGATGCGGGCCGCTTCGGCGATGCCGGTTTCCGGGGTGACGGTGACGGGGGCGGCGGTCATGATGTCCTTGGCTAGCAGCATGGGAGGTGCTCCTTTCGCGCGCGGGGGATGGCGTCGGCGATTTCGCGCGGGGTGTTGCCCCGCGCGGGGTAGTCGTGCAGCAGCAGTTGTCCGGCCTTGGCATGCAGGTATGCCGCGAGGCAGGCGGCCACGTCGGACGGCGCGCCCTGCGCCAGCAGGGCTCCGGCAAGGCCGGAAAGCACGTCGCCCGAACCGGCGACGGCAAGCGTGGGGGCGGCAAGGGGAATGAGGGTGATGGGCCGGTCGCGCCGGGTGACGAGGCTGCCCGCGCCCTTGAGCACGAGCACCCCCGCGCAGCGCGCCGCGAAGGCCCGTGCCGTGGCTGCCCTGCCGCGTTGCACGTCCGCCGTGGTAAGGCCCGCGAGGCGGGCCATTTCGCCGGGGTGGGGGGTAACAATATCTGTTTCACGCACCAAATCAAGCGAAACAAGGCCTTCCGCCAGAGGGAACAGGCCGTCGGCGTCGATGACGGCCGGGGGGCGGCCGGGCAGCGCCAGCAGGGCGGACAGCACCTCCACCGCCTCCGGCGAGCGGCCCATGCCGGGGCCGATCACCAGTGCGTTGCAGCGCCCTGTCTGTGAGGCCAGCGCCAGCAGGCCAGGCAGGGCGGCGGGGTCCCAGGCGCGGCGATTGCCCAGGGGCAGGGTCATCACGTCGGGGGTTGCGGCCTTGACCTCTGCGGCGAGGCCGCCGGGGCAGGCCACGGTGACCAGCCCCGCGCCCCCGCGCAGCGCGCCAAGGGCGGCCAGCAGCGGCGCTCCGGTGAGCCCTTCCGATCCGCCCACCACCAGCACGTGCCCGGCGGTGCCCTTGTGCATGCAGGGCGCGGGCGCGGGCAGGGCGGCAAGGCAGGAATCGTCCAGCATGCGGTACGAGGCGGGGTGCAGCGCCCTCACGGCCTGCGGAATGCCGATGGACCGCACATGCAGGCGGCCCACGTAGGGCGCGGCCTCGGGCAGGACAAGGCCAGGCTTGGCCGCCTCGAAGGTGACGGTGGCATGGGCGCGCACCGCTTCAGGACGGGGGCGGCCCGTCAACCCGCCGAGGCCGGAGGGAATGTCCAGCGCCAGCACGAAGGCCCGGCCGGACAGTTCGTTGATGGCGGTCACCAGGCTGGCTTCACGTTCGCGTAGCATGCCGGTGAAACCGGTGCCCAGCAGGCCGTCCACCACCACATGCGGGGCCAGCCAGCGCGGGTGGGGCAGGCTGCGGGGCCACGCCCCGGCTGGCCGGAAGGGCACGCCGCAGCGCTTGGCGAGCCGGGCGTGGTAGCCCGCCGCGCCGCGATAGCCGCCCAGCGGGCGGGTATGCAGCACCAGCACCTCGGCCCCGGCATCGTGCAGGTGCCGGGCCAGGGCGGCTGCGTCGCCGCCGTTGTTGCCGCCGCCCATGAACAGCAGCACGCGCAGCCCGGAAAAGGAGAAGGAGGCGGTCGTGGCGGCGGACGGCGTGGCCGGTGCGATTGGCGCGCCGTAGTTCAATCCTGCCCCCGCTTCGGCCCGGCTGACCAGTTCAGCGCGCAGCGCGTGCAGCGCCTCGCGGCTGGCGTTCTCCATCAGCATTTCTTCGCGCAGGCCGAAGTCGGTGATGGCCGCACGGTCCCACCCGGCCATTTCCTCGGGGGCGGGCAGGTCAACGCAGGGCAGCATCCAGCGGTCAGGTCTGTCGGTGGGGGTCATGGAAGGCTCCTGTGCAGGTCTGGATACCGTCAGCCCCTTGGTCGTTTTTTTGGGGGATTTTCACCCGGAACGCCTTTATGCGTCCGTTACGGCGTGTGGCGTTCCAGCACCACCACGGCGGCGGCGGTGTCGCGGCCGTGGGTGAGGGAGACATGGGCTGCGGTGGCCCCCAGCGCGGCGAGGCGGTCCGCCGCCTTGCCGTGCAGCACCAGTTGGGGCTGGCCGGTGGGCAGGGGGCGCACCTCGATGTCGCGCGGGCCGATGCCCTGCGAAAAACCGGTGCCCAACGCCTTGACGGCAGCCTCCTTGGCGGCGAAGCGCGCGGCCAGAAAGGCCACGGGCGAGGGCGGCAGGCAGGCCAGTTCGGCGGGGTGCAGCACCCGCGCGGCAAAGCGCGGGCCGTGACGTTCCCAGGCCTTGGCGATGCGCGAAATCTCCGCGATGTCGATACCGAGCCCCACGATCATGCGGCCTCCCCGGCGCGTTCCGGCGGGCGCATCCCCTGCGGATTCACCGTCTGGCTGCCTGTTTCACTGACCGTCCGGGTGCCCATCAGGCGGGAAACCGGGCTATGATGGCCGCCATGTCGGCCACGGCGGGCGCAAAGCCGGTGAGCACCGCGCGCGCCACGATGGAATGGCCGATGGAGAACTCGCTGATGCCCGGCACGTCCGCGAACTCGTAAATGTTGTCGTAGTTCAGCCCGTGCCCCAGGTTGACGGCAAGGCCCAGGCTGCGGGCCAGGCCGATGGCCCGGACGATCTTGTCGCGCTCGGCGCGCTGCGCTGCGCGGGTGGGGGCATCGGCGAAGTGGCCGGTGTGCAGTTCGATGTACGGGCAGCCCACGGCGGCGGCGGCGCGCACCTGGGCCTCGTCCGCTTCTATGAACAGGCTGGACAGGATGCCACGCCCATGGATGGGGGCCAGGTATTCCTTCAGGAACGCCTCGCGTCCGGCCACGGCCAGCCCGCCCTCGGTGGTCAGTTCCTCCCGCTTTTCGGGCACCAGGCAGACCATGTACGGGTTGCGGGCCAGGGCGATGGCCTGCATTTCCCCGGTGGCGGCCATTTCCAGGTGCAGGCGGGTCTTCAGGGTGCGGGCCATCAGTTCCACGTCGTGGTCCTGGATGTGGCGGCGGTCTTCGCGCAGGTGCACGATGATCCCGCGCGCCCCCGCCAGTTCCGCCATGTGGGCGGCGGTGAGCGGGTCCGGCTCCTTGCCGAGGCGCTGCTGGCGCAGGGTGGCGACGTGGTCCACGTTGACGACGAGAACGGGCATGGCGGCTCCTTGGGGTGAACATACCGAACGTGCCGGATTTTCACACCCCGGCGGGCGCGAAGTCAAGGGCGCAACGCGGGACGCAACGTTTGGGATCGGCGTCTGTGAGGCGGGTTGGCGGCGCGGCGTCAGGAACAGGGTTATCTGGGGGGGCGCGGGCGCATGCCTTTCTGCACCATCATCCATATATTGGTGGAGCGGCACTTGCCCCGCCGTTGACGAACGGCGGGGGGGCGATGTAGGGCAGGGTGCGTATATCCGCTGGCCGTTCGACATATCATGGCCAGAGCCCGCGTATTTTCCGAACATCCGCATATCCTGCACGAAAACATAACGAGGATACCATGAACGTCTGCATCGTCGGCACCGGCTATGTCGGTCTGGTCAGCGCCGCCTGCTTCGCCGAAATGGGCAACAATGTCTGCTGCGTGGACGTGAACCCCGCCGTGGTGGAAACCCTTACCGCCGGCAAGGTGCACATTTATGAGCCGGGCCTTGAAGATCTGGTGCGCCGCAACCACGCCGAAGGCCGCCTGGTGTTCACCACCAGCCTGGAACAGGGCCTTGAGCGCGCCCAGTTCGTGTTCATCACCGTGGGCACCCCCTCGCGCGACGACGGTTCGTGCGACCTCTCCTATGTGGACCAAGTGGCCCGCGAGATCGGCCGCCTGATGCACCGCCCGCTCATCGTGGTGGACAAGTCCACCGTGCCCGTGGGCACCGCCGACCGGGTGCGCGGGCTGATCCGCGAGGAACTGGCCGCGCGCGGCGCTGAGATCGCCTTCGACGTGGTGTCCAACCCCGAATTTCTCAAGGAAGGCGACGCGGTGAGCGACTTCATGAAGCCGGACCGCGTGGTGGTGGGCACGGAAGACGAGCGCTCGGCCGAGTACCTGCGCCAGCTCTACGCCCCCTTCGCCCGCAGCCGCGACAAGCTCATCGTCATGGGCACCCGCAGCGCTGAAATGACCAAGTACGCCGCCAACTGCATGCTGGCCACCAAGATTTCGTTCATCAACGAAATCGCGGGTATCTGCGAGCAGGTGGGGGCCGACGTGCGCGAGGTGCGCATCGGCATCGGCTCGGACCAGCGCATCGGCTACCATTTCATTTACCCCGGCGTGGGCTATGGCGGCTCGTGCTTTCCCAAGGACGTCAAGGCACTGATCCACACCGCCCGCGAGGCCGGGGCCGTGCCCCAACTGCTGGACGCGGTGGAGGACGTCAACGCCCGCCAGAAGGTGTCCATGGCCCGGCGCGTGCGGGACTACTTCGCGCCGCAGGGCGGGGTCGCTGGCAAGACGCTGGCCCTGTGGGGCCTGGCCTTCAAGGCCAATACCGACGACATGCGCGAGGCGGCGGCCCTGTCCATCATCAAGGACCTGACTGTCCACGGCATGCGCGTGCGGGCCTTCGACCCGGTGGCATCCGAGAACGCCGCGAAGCTCATCGGCGACAACCCGCTGGTGGAGATCGTTTCCGAACAGTACGAAGCCTGCCGGGGCGCGCAGGCGCTGCTGGTGGTCACCGAGTGGAACCAGTTCCGCAACCCCGACTTCGAGCGGGTGAAGGAACTGCTGACGGCGCCGGTGCTGTTCGATGGCCGCAACCTGTACTCCCCCGCGTTCATGGGCGAGCAGGGCTTCGCCTACTTCTGCGTGGGCCGGGCCACCAGCCTGTAGACCACTGCAAATGATGCATCGGGCCCCCGCTGGAAGTTATCCTGCGGGGGCCTTGTTGTACCGGGGTGGCTGGGCTCGCACTGCGGTGTGCCCCAAGGCGCGGGCGCTTCGTTGTCGTCCTGGCCCAGGCGCGTGAAAAGGGCCGCACCCAGTTCTGGGTGCGGCCCTTTTCACGCGTCGCCGCGTCGGTATCGCTTGTGCGCGCTTGTCGCGCGCATGATCCCGGCGGCGACCCGAAGCCCCGTCCGTCCTTTACGGGCGACGGTCGAGGCTGCGTCTACAGGAGCGCAACTGCAACTCCTGCAGGATCAGCCGTTCGTACTCAACCGAGTGCTCCGGCTGCACGTTGAAGTCTTCTTCAAGGAATTTTTCGAGGAACTGGGTCTCCTCCCAGAAGTCCAGCAACTCCTCATCACCGAGGGCCTTTATTTGCAGGGCGAGGGGCAGGTCGTCGGGGAAGGGGAACATATGCGCCATCGGCAGCATTCCTCCGCATCGGTGGACGTTGTGGTGCCGGGGCGGTCGCCGGGCCGGCCGCCTGCCTCTCACGGATGCACCCTGAACGACCCTGGGCGGTTCGCATCGGTTCTTGTCAGGTTTGCATCCGTGCGCGGCCCGTGACCTTTCGCCGTACCGGTCGC
This sequence comes from Nitratidesulfovibrio sp. HK-II, assembly GCF_003402415.2. Taxonomy (NCBI): domain Bacteria; kingdom Pseudomonadati; phylum Thermodesulfobacteriota; class Desulfovibrionia; order Desulfovibrionales; family Desulfovibrionaceae; genus Nitratidesulfovibrio; species Nitratidesulfovibrio sp. HK-II. The sequence goes on along the minus strand of NZ_AP036014.1, from coordinate 2,137,879 downwards.
CGTAACGGGGGTACGGCGGTCCGCCGGTGCATGCCTGCGACGGGGACTGCGCGAAAACACGCGGTCACCGCGCGGATGACGCGCCGGTACACGGGCAGACGAACTGGCAATGGGCTGTGCAGCCACCTTTTACGCCACGGCGGTGTGATTATCAAGCCCCGTAGCCGGAAAGCGGCCCAATGACAGGAACATGCCACGGGCACGTCACTTGCCTTGAAGGATGATTCCGCATAGAATCCTAAATGCGGTCGCGGCGTTCTTCGCCCGGACTGCCGCAACTGTCGCTACCCGCACCAAGGAGTTGGTCATGGATGCAACGCAGAAGAAGCAGGACGATGAGCTGCTGCAACTCGTCACGTTCAGCATCGGCGACGAGGAATTCGGGGTGGACATCCTGAAGGTGCAGGAAATCATCCGCACCATGGAGATCACCAAGGTTCCCCGCGCGCCGGAATTCGTCGAGGGCGTCATCAACCTGCGCGGCAAGGTCATTCCCATCATCGACCTGCGCCGCAGATTCGGGCTCGACTCCAAGAGCCACGACAAGCATACCCGCATCATCGTCATCGAGATCAACAACATGATCGTCGGGTTCGTGGTGGATTCAGTCTCCGAGGTGCTGCGCATTCCCGCCAGCACGGTCGAGCCGCCGCCACCCGTGGTCGCCGGGCTTGAGTCGGAGTACATCAGCGGCGTGGGCAAGCTGCAGGATCGTTTGCTGATCCTGCTGGACCTCGACAAGCTGCTGTCCAACGACGACATGAGCGTCCTCGGCCACATCTAGGCATTTCCTTCGTTTTCGTTCGCGCCCCGGTGGTTTCGGCCATCGGGGCGTTGCGCGTTTGTTCACGGGCCGCTGGCCTGTCCGGCCCGTGCGTATCCGCCAGCATGGGGTGCCGGGTCGCCTGGGGCCACCGTGTTCCAAGCAGGAACTCGGGACGCTTGCGCATGCCTGTCCCGTCCCCCGTGCGCCCATTGCGCGCCGGGGGCGAACCGGGTAAGGTCCCGCCCTGCGCGCGGCATGCGCCGCACGCGCCACAAGGAATCCATGCCGCCTTCCCCCTTGCCGCCGTTTGTCGGCAACAGGGCGAAGCGGCCTTTTGCCGTTGATCCCCGCGCCATGGCCGCCCCGCCCGCAATGGATTGCGGCGCGCCGGACGCCGCCCGCGCGGGGGGGCACGGAGGCACCGTGAATTTCGAGCAACTGACCTTACGCCTGGCTGCGTCCGGGCTTTCCGTCCCCGCCGCCACGGGCGCGCACCCCGTCCCGGCGGGCGAGGGCTGCCGCATTGAGGTGGCCCGCAGCGGCATGGGCGGGACGGCCCGCCTTGCCCTGGCCCTGATGCATGCCGGGCGCGACGTGGTCATGGTGGTGCGTGACGCCGCCGAACTGGCCGAAGCCCGCGCCCTGACCACCCTGTTCTCGCCGGAGCTTTCCGGCGCGGACCCGGCCGTGACCCAGGCCCGCTGGGACGCCCAGTGGATCGTCTTTCCGCAGCACCCGGCGGGCACCCGCGGCCGCGCCGCCTGGGCCGCGCGCATGGCCAGCCTGTACGCCCTGAGCCGCCGCGAGCACCCGCGCGGCGTCATCGTCTCGGTGGACAACCTGCTGCCCAAGCTGCCGCCGGTGGATATCTTCGAGCGTCACGAACTGCGCCTTGCCCGTGGCGAGGACATGTCGCCGGAACTGGTGCTGGACCAGGCCATCGACTGGGGCTTCGAGCGCGCCCAGATGGTCAGCCGCCCCGGCGAGGCGGCCCGGCGCGGCGACATCCTGGACATCTTTCCCCCCGGTTACGAAAAGCCGCTGCGCCTGGAATTCTTCGGTGACACTCTGGAAGACATCCGGCTGTTCGACGCCACCAGCCAGCGTTCGCTGGCCAGCCTGGAGGAATTCCGCCTGCTGCCCGTGGCCCCGGTGGTGGGCAGCCGCGACTATCGCGACGCAGCAACCCGCCGTTGGAAGCTGCTGCGCAAGGAAGGCGTCATCGACGGCGAGCAGGCTGCCGCCCTGGCCCGCATGGCCGAAGGCGAAGTGACCGGTCTGCTGCCCGGCGCATGGTACGAGAACGCCACCTGGATGGAAGACTGGCTGCCCCGCGACGCCGTGTGGCTGCTGCCCGACCGGGCGGACCTGGCCGCCGCGCTGGAGGCGGCGCGCGCCAACTGGGAGTCGCACCTCGACCGGCAGTACGACGAGCACCGCCTGCGTCAGCCGCGCGCGCTGGTGCTGCGCGACGCCGACGAGGCCGAGGCAGCCTGGCGCGGCCAGGCCGTGGCCCACTTCGAACGGCTGGTCATGGGGGTGGAGCGCACCGGCGTGGACCTGCCGGAACGGCGGCTGCACGCCTTCCGCGACCTGTTCCCCACCCCCGGCGACGACGACAGGCCGTGGCAGCGGCTGGTGACGGCCCTGCGCCAGTGGACCGCCGAACGGCGGCAGGTGGTGCTCTGCTTCGCCAGCGACCGCAGTCGCCGCAAATTCCTGAAGCTGGCCGAACAGGACGGCGTGCGCCCGGCCCTGCGCTATTCCCCGTCCGACCGGGGCCTGTACGCGCTGGTGGCCCCGTTCCGCGCGGGCATCGACCTTGCGTGGGACAACGTGCTGGTCATCGGCGAGGACGTGCTGCAACCCAAGGCCGACCGCCAGCCCCGCGTGCCCACCGGGGCCTTCCTGGGGCTGGACAAATACGACGACCTTTCGCCCGGCGACCTGCTGGTGCACCGCGACTACGGGGTGGGGCGCTTTGGCGGGCTGCACCGCATGGATCTTGGCGGGGTGGCCAACGACTTCCTGCTGCTGGAATACGCGGGCGAAGACCGCCTGTACCTTCCTGTTGACCGGCTGTCGCTCATCCAGCGGTTCAAGGGCAGCGGTGACGATGCCGCGCCCGCGCTGGACAAGCTGGGCGGCGCGGGCTGGCGGGCCAGCAAGGATAAGGCCCGCAAGGCCATCGAGAAGATCGCCGCCGATCTTGTGGAAATGTACGCCTACCGCAAGGTGGCCAAGGGCTATCGCTATGGCCCGCTGGGCGAGTTGTACCGCGAGTTCGAGGCTTCCTTTGGCTTCGAGGAGACGCCCGACCAGGCCCGGGCCATCCAGGACGTGCTGGACGACATGGAAAAGCCGGAACCCATGGACCGCCTGGTGTGCGGCGACGTGGGCTTCGGCAAGACCGAGGTGGCCCTGCGCGCGGCCTTCCGCGCCGCCGCCGAAGGCCGTCAGGTGGCCCTGCTGTGCCCCACCACGGTGCTGGCCGAACAGCACTACCAGACCTTTCGCAGCCGTCTGGCCGGGTTCCCGGTCAACGTGGGGATGTTGAGTCGCTTCGTGCCGCGCCAGAAGCAGAAGGACGTGCTGCAAGCCGCCGCGCGCGGGCAGATCGACATCCTCATTGGCACCCACCGCCTGCTCTCCGACGACGTGCAACTGCCCAACCTGGGACTGCTGGTGCTGGACGAAGAACAGCGCTTTGGCGTGCGCCACAAGGAAAAGCTGAAGAAGTTCCGCAAGAACGTGGACGCCCTTACCCTGACCGCCACGCCCATTCCGCGCACCCTGCAACTGTCCATGTCGGGCATTCGCGAACTGTCGGTCATCGAGACCGCGCCGCCGGAACGCAAGCCAGTGGCCACCGCGCTCATCGAGCGCGACGCCAACGCCCTGCGCCAGATCCTGGAGCGCGAAATCGCTCGCGAGGGGCAGGTGTTCTGGGTGCACAACCGGGTGCAGGGGCTGGAGCGGGTGGCGGAATTCGTGCGCGGACTGGTGCCCACGGCGCGGGTGGGCATGGCCCACGGCCAGATGGGGGAGCGCGAGTTGGAAGACACCATGCACAAGTTCTGGCACGGCGAGTTGGATGTCCTGGTATGCACGGCCATCGTGGAATCGGGCCTGGATTTTCCGCGCGCCAACACGCTCATCGTGGACCAGGCCCAGATGTTCGGCCTTGGCCAGTTGTACCAACTGCGCGGCCGCGTGGGCCGGTCGGACCGGCAGGCCTACGCCGTGTTCGTGGTGTCCGACGCCGAACGCCTGCCCGAGCACGCCCGCCAGCGCATGCGCATCATCCTTGAACTGGACTATCTGGGCGCGGGGTTCCAGGTGGCCATGGAAGACTTGCGGCTGCGCGGCGCGGGGAACATCCTGGGTGAGGTGCAGTCCGGCCACATGACCCGCCTGGGCCTCGACCTGTACCTGGAGATGCTGGAAGAGGAAGTGGCACGCCTGAAGGGCGACCCGCCGCGCGAGGCGGCGGAGCCGGAACTGAACATCGGGCTTGCAGCGCACATCCCCGAAACGTACATTGGCGACGCCCGCGAACGGCTGAAGTTCTACAAGGCGCTGTCATCCGCACCGGACGCCGCCACGTTGCAGGACGTGGAAATGGAACTGCGCGACCGCTTCGGCCCCTGCCCGCCGGAGTTGCGCAACTTCCTGGCCGTGCTGGTGCTTAAGCGCTTCCTGGCATCCCTGCAGGTGGTGCGCGCGGACATCCATCCCGAGCGGCTGCGCCTGGTCTGGGACGAACGCCAGACCGCCATCGCGCCGGAACGGCTGGTGGGGTGGGTGGCGGCCCGGCAGGGCAGGGCGCGCCTGGTGCCCCCGGCCACGCTGGAAGTGCGCATGGAGGCCGTGCCGGGCTCCGCCGCCGAGGCCGAAGGCGACCTTGGTGCGCGGCTGGACAAGGTGCGCACCGAACTGGCGGCGCTGGCCGGATTGGCCGGATAGCCCGTCCGGCGTTTTTTTCGCGTAGGCCCCGCCCGGCCCGTGCACCGCAACAGGAGAGCAATCCCGCCCATGGTTCCTTCCCCGTCCTTGCTCACGCATGCGCTGCCCGCGCCTTTCCGGCGGCATTCCAGCCCGCCGCATTCCGGCGCGCGGGCCGTCCTGCCGCTGCTGTGCGCGGCGCTGCTTGCCCTGCTGCTGGCCGGTTGCGGCGAAGACCCACTGCCCGAGGGCGTGGTGGCCACGGTCAACGACAGGCCCATCATGCTGCGCACCCTGGAAGCGGTGCACGACATGAACAGCATGAGCTGGTCCGGCCATGCCCCGTCGGTGGAGCAGTTGCAGGCCCAGTACGGCGGCGTGCTGTCCGACCTCATTGTGCAGGAACTGGTGGCGCAGGCGCTCTCGCGCGAGAATATCGCCGTCACCGACGCGGAAGTGGCCGAAGCCGAGGCCGAGGTGCGCGCCGACTACCCGGCGGGGGAATTCGAAAAATCGCTGGTCGAGGAATACATAGACCTTGACCTGTGGCGGTCCATGCTGCGTTCGCGCATCGCCATGCAGAAGTTCATGCGCCAGGTGCTGCGCCCCACCATCAGCATTCCGCTGGAAGAGGTGGAGGCCTACTACGCCGCGCACAAGCAGGATTACCGGCTGCCGCGCCGGGTGCAGTTCCTGGTTGTGGCCGGGCCGGACAAGGCCGCAGTGGACAAGGCCCGCGCCATGGCCCTGAACGGGGCCAGGCCCGCAGACGTGGAGGCCGCGCAGCCCACGGTCACCGTGCGCGAGGTGAAGATGCGCCGCGACCGGCTGCCCGCGCTGTGGAGCAAGGAACTGGCGGGCCTTGCGCCCCGCCAGGCATCGGCGGTGAAGCAGGGCGAGTGGGGCTACCAGTCGTTTTTGCTGGTGGGCGAGATACCCGAGAAGCAACTGGAGCTTTCCCACGCCTACCCGCTGGTGGAGCGGGTACTGCTGGAACGCAAGATGGACGAAGCCTACGCCCGCTGGATAGAAGCGGAACTGCGCACCGCGCGGATTCGGGTTTCCGCGCATCTCGTGCCCGAGCCGCGCGGAGCAGGTGCGGGCGGCGGCAACGGAACGGCAACGGGCGGCATGCCCAATTCCGCCGATATGCAGCATCCGTCTGGCCTGGGGCAGGGCATGCAGCCCCCCGACGCCATGGGCGAAGGAGGCCCCGCCGTTTCCGACACCCTGCCTGACCTTGCCGCGCCGCCCCCCGCCGAAGGCGGCAAGGGCGCGGCGGCACCCCCGGCGAACGGCGCGCAACGCAAGGCAAAGACGAAATAATACGTATTGTTGCGGCTGATTGCATAAACGGGAAAAAGATATTACATGCCGGGTTTGCCAACGGTGGACCGCCCGGCCGACACCCGAAGCTCCGGGCATTTCACCCGGCTTTCCACTGACGGCGGCCCGCCCGCCGTCCGCAAGGCGTCCCGCCACGGCCTGATGGAACCGGCCCCGCAAGGGGTTTCCGGCATCATAGGAAATCAGGAACAAGGGGGCGCACCGGCCTTCCGGTCCGGGGAATGCTTCCCCGTTCCGCTGCGGGTCCGATTCCGGGTCCGCCCCCCCAACCACGAAACAGGAGTGCCCCTTGCGTCCGCTGCTCCGCACCCTCTGCCTTGCCGCCCCCGTCCTTTTTGTCTGCCTTGCCGCCTTTGCGGTCGTGGCTCCCCGGGCCGAACAGATCAACAAGATCGCAGCCGTGGTCAACGGCGAGATGATAACCTTCTTCGACGTGCAGGCGCAGGCCACCCCCGAGCTGATGCGCCTTGGCCTTGACCGCAACAACCCCTCTCAGCAGGAGGCTGTGCGCAAGGTGCATCTGCAGGTGCTCGATTCCATGATCACCGACATCCTGATGACCCAGGAGGCGGAGCGCTGGAAGATCACCGTGCAGGACAGCGAAGTGGACAACGAACTGCGCAAGTACGTGCAGCGCAGCCAGCTTTCGCAGCAGGAATTCGAACGTCAGCTGGTGCAGCAGGGCCTTTCCATGGACGTCATGCGCGACCGCGTGCGCAAGGGCATTCTGCGCCACCGCCTGCTGGCCCTCATGATCGCCCGCAAGATCGTCATCACCCAGGAAGACGTCAAGAAGTACTACGACGCGCACAAGTCGCAGTTCGTCACCGACCGCACCGTGCGCCTGGGGCTGATCATCTTCGCCCCCACGGCCGACGCCGAAGGGCTGGCCGCGAAGGTGCGCGCGGGCCAGACGACCTTCGAGCAACTGGCCGCCACCGACTCCATCGGCCCCAACCACACCTCGGGCGGCGACATCGGCACCCTGAAGTGGACCGACCTCGCCCCCAGTTGGAAGGAAGCCCTGGACGGCCTGAAGGCTGGCGAGGTGAGCAAGGTCATGCAGGTGGAAGGCCGCAAGGCCATGCTCAAGCTCATCGAGGTTTCGGCCGGGCGTTCGCAGTCGGTGGAGGAAGCCACTCCCGAGATCGAGAACGTGCTGCGCGAGCCCAAGATGCAGGAGCGTTTCGTGGAATACACCAAGCAGTTGCGCGACAAGGCCGTCATCGACATCCGCATCTAGACCGCGCCACGCAGCCCGACCCGCTCGGTCTGCCCGGTCCCCCAGCCAAGGAGAGGAGATGGCACTCAAGGAACTCGGCATCGCCCTGCGCGAGGCGCGCGAGACGAAAAACCTCGACATCGAGGACGTGGCGATCCGTATCAAGGTTTCCGCCCGCGTCCTGCGCGCCATAGAGGATGGGGATCGGGACGGGCTGCCCCACGCCGTGTATGCGCGGGGGTTCATCAAGTCCTACGGTGCGTTGCTGGGCGTGGACAACGACCTGGTCATGCGGGCCGTGGACGAGGCGTACCCCTTCGAGGTGCCAGAAGAACTGTTGCCCGAGTCCGTGATGGCGCAGCCACCGGCCCGCGCGCGCACGGGGCTGTCGCCCGTGGTGCTGGTGCTGGCCGCGCTGGTGCTGCTGGCCGCCCTTGGCGGCGGCTGGCACTACCGCCAGCAGTCAGCGCGCGATGCGGACATGCCCAAGGTGGCCCAGCCCGCCCAATCGGCCGAGCCCGTCCAGTCGGTGCCGCCAGTCGCTTCTGTCGCGCCAGTTGCGCCAGCAACGCCAGTCGCCGCCGACGCGCAGCCCGCGTCTGCGGCTGATGCGGCCCCCCTTGCGAACGCCACCGTTCCGGCGGCCATGTCCGGTACGACCGGCATGGCGGCCAATGCAACCAACGCCACGGCTGCGGCATCCACCACCCTCGCCGCCCAGCCCGGCCGCAACGCCACGGCACCGGTTGCCGTCGCCGCGTCCGCTTCGGCCACTACGGTCCCGGCAACCGTAACGCCTGCCGCTCCGGTTGCCACGCAGGCTGCAACCCCGCCCGGCGCGCCGCAGGGCGGGGTGTTCGACAGCGAGGCCGCCGCGGGCGAAGGGGCCGATACCGACGGCTCCGTGCTGGCTGGCGGCACGCACCGCATCGTGGTCATCGCCCTGGCCGACTGCTGGGTGCATTCCAGCGCGGACGATTCCGACGTACGCCAGTTCTCGCTGCACAAGGGGCAGACCTTCGCGCTGACCTTCACCAAACGCCTCACGCTCAAGCTCGGCAACGCGGGCGGGGTGCGCATCCGCTACAACGGACAGGAACAGCCCGCGCCCGGCGAATCGGGCCAGGTGCGCACGTTGGTGTTTCCGCCGCAGGCACAATAACGGCCAGGCGCTTGATGCCGGATCACGGCGTCCGGCCCCGAAAGGCCGCCGTCGCAACCACGCCCGCAAGGGCAGGGCAGGCATGGAATTCTCGGAACAGGTGCTGATCGTCCGTACCGGACGTTTCAGGGAGGCGGACCTTTGGGTCCGCTTCCTGTCTCCGACGCGCGGCCTGCTTACCGCCTTTGCATTTGGCGGCTGCCGCAGCCGCAAGCGGTTCTGCGGCTGCCTGGACCTGTTCAATCGGGCGCTCTTGCGGGTCAAGTCCACGCGCGGCGGGCAGTACCTGTCCATCCAGGAAGGCACCCTGTTGCGCGGGCCAGACAGGCTGCGGCGCGATTGGCCGCGCTTCGGCGCGGCGGTGAACTGCCTGAAATTCCTGGAAGCCCTGGGGTGCGGGCCGGAGGGCGCGGCAGCCACGCATCAGTTGGTCGAGGATATGCTCGAACTCCTGGAGGGCGACGGCCCCGTCCCCGACATGCTGCCCGTGCTGTTCCGGCTGCGGCTGGCGGCGGAGCAAGGGTACGCGCCGCGCACCGATGCGTGCGCCACCTGCGGCGCTGACCTGACGCGCGTAACGGGCGCGGCCTTTCTGGTGCAGGAGGGCGCGGCCCAGTGTGATGCCTGCGCGCCCCTGCCCGGTCCGCGCGTGCGGGTGGAGCGCGAAGCCCTTGACGTGCTGCGCTTTGTGCAGGAGAATTCCCCGCTTCTGTGGCCGGGTGTGCTGCCCCCCGCGCCGGGGCAGACCGCTGTCGTGGCGGACGGGGAGCAGCGTTCGCCCGCGACGCCGCACGGGCGATTCCCGGAACCCGACGGATCGGGGCCTGTCCTGCCGCCGCCGGACATGACCCCGCGCGCCGATTCCACTCGCAACGGTTTCGCGGGCGGAGCGTCCCCCCGCTTTCTGGACGGGCGTTTTCTGGGCAGCCTGTCGGGCCTGGCCTTTGGCGACGGCGGGCACGGTTCGCTTGACGATTGCCTGTGCCGGTTGCCGGACAGCGCGCTGGCGCAGGACGCCGCGACGCAGGCCGAGCCGGGCCGGGCCGCAGAACAGGAGCCCGCACCAGCCTCTTCGGGCGCGCCGCGCCCCCTGTGGAACGGCAGTTCGGTGTTCGAGCGCGATCCGTTCGGTCCGGTGCGCGGCAGTGAAGATATTGGCGACGATGCGTGGGCCGGTGAAGAGTTGGCCCAGCCGCAGGAAATTTTCGGGGGTGACCGTGGCGCGGTGCTCCCCATGCCGTTTCGGCCTGCAACGCCTGCCGTACCGACCAGACTGGCCGGACTGGCCGTACAGGCAGGTCGGGCAGGTCGGGCAGGGCATGCATCACCGGACGCGCGCGGCCCGGCTGACAGTTTTCCTGCGGCCGACACGCCGGGCATGGTCGTCACTCCCGATGCAAAGGGCATGGTCGCCGTGCGGCGGCAGTGCACTCGCGCGGTGGACGGCTTCATACAGTTTCACATCGGCCTCGCATGGGACAACGGGCGGTTCCGCCGCCTGTAGCGCGGGGCCGCATGCCGGGCCGCCGCCCGGCACATACGGCAACAGTCAGGCCAAGTCAGGACAATCTAGGGGTACAGCATGCATTTTCAGGACGTCATCCTCACCTTGCAGAATTTCTGGGCCAAGCGGGGCTGCGTGATCATGCAGCCCATCGACGTGGAATGCGGGGCCGGTACCTTCAACCCCTCGACCTTCCTGCGCGTCATCGGGCCGGAACCGTGGAACGTGGCCTACGTGGAGCCTTCGCGCCGTCCCACCGACGGTCGCTACGGCGAAAACCCCAACCGGCTCCAGCACTACTTCCAGTTTCAGGTCATCCTGAAGCCTTCGCCCGACAACGTGCAGGACATCTACCTGGACAGCCTGCGCGCCCTCGGCATCGACCCGGCAGCCCACGACATACGCTTCGTGGAGGACGACTGGGAATCGCCCACCCTGGGCGCGTGGGGCCTTGGCTGGGAAGTGTGGCTGAACGGCATGGAAGTGACCCAGTTCACCTATTTCCAGCAGGTGGGCGGCATAGACCTTGCCCCCACCAGCGTGGAAATCACCTACGGACTGGAGCGGCTGTGCATGTACCTGCAGGGCAAGGAATCGGTCTACGACCTTTCGTGGAACGACCGGGTCACCTACGGGAACATCTACCACCAGAACGAGGTGGAACAGTCCAAGTACAACTTCGAGGCCAGCAACCCCAGGATGCTGCTGGACTTCTTCAATGCCTGCGAAGGCGAGTGCAAGCGGCTGTGCGACGAAGGGCTGCTATGGCCCGCCTATGACTATTGTCTGAAGTGCTCGCACACCTTCAACCTGCTTGACGCGCGCGGGGCCATCTCCATCACCGAACGCACCGGCTACATCGGCCGCGTGCGCGCCCTGGCCTCTGCCGTGGCGCGGCTGTACGCCGCCCAGCGCGAGGAACTCGGCTATCCCATGCTGGCCTCCGCCCGCTAGCCCGGAACAAGAAGGAAGGACGTGAGCATGTCGCAATTCGTGCTTGAAATCGGTTTCGAGGAACTGCCCTCCCGCTTCCTGCCCGGCCTGGAACGGGAACTGGCGGAACGCTTCGCCCGCGCGCTGGACGACGCGGGCGTGGAACATGAATCCATCCGGGTGCTCACCACGCCCCGCCGCGCGGCCGTGCTCATCGAGGGCATCAACCCCGTGCAGCGCGAGGCGGAAGAAGTGGTGCCCGGCCCGCCCGTGCGCGTGGCCTACGACGCCGAAGGCAAGCCCACCAAGGCCGCCGAAGGCTTTGCCCGCACCCAGGGCGTGGACATGGCCGACATCTTCACCCTGTCCACGGACAAGGGCGAGTACATCGCGGTGCGCAAGCGCACCGGCGGCGCGCAGGCGGCCGACCTCATCGCCGCCGCGTGCCCGGCCATCATCGCCGCGCTGCCGTTTCCCAAGCGCATGCGCTGGGGCAGCGGCGACTTCACCTTCGGCCGCCCGCTGCGCTGGCTGCTGGCCCTGTTCGATGACGCCGTTACCCCCTTCGAGGTGGGCGGCGTGATCTCCGGCGGGGTCACCTGGGGCCATCGCATCCACGGCGCAGGTCCGCTGGTGGTGAAATCCGCCGCCGACTACCTGAACGTGGTCACCGAGAAGGGCGGCGTGATGCCCGACCCGGCCGAGCGCCGCGTACGGATCATCGAGAGCGGCAACGCCGCCGCCGATGCGGCGGGCGGGCGCATCCTGTGGAAGGAAAGCCTGCTGGACGAAGTTCAGGGCCTTGCCGAGCACCCGGTGCCGCTTCTGGGCGACATCGACCCGTCATTCCTGGAACTGCCGCGTGAAGTGCTGTTGACCAGCATGGAAAGCCACCAGAAGAGCTTTGGCGTGGAAGGGCCCGACGGCGCGCTGCTGCCGCATTTTCTTACCGTGCTGAACCTCACCCCGCTGGATGAGGCGTTGGTCAAGAAAGGCTGGGAACGCGTGCTGCGCGCCCGGCTGGAGGACGGCCGCTTCTTCTGGAAGACCGACCTCGCCGCCAGCTTCGATGCGTGGCTGGCCGAACTGGACAACGTGATCTTCTTGGGGCCGCTGGGCTCCATGGGCGACAAGACCCGCCGCCTCGAAAAACTGTGCGCCTGGCTGGCCAAGGCCAGCGGCGTTGCCGACGAGGTGGCCTGCGCCCGTGCCGGGCGGCTTTCCAAGGCCGACCTGGTGTCCGAGATGGTGGGCGAGTTCGACACCCTGCAAGGCATCATGGGCTCCATCTACGCGCGGCGCATGGGCGAACAGGAAGTCGTGGCCGCCGCCCTGGCCGAACAGTACCTGCCCGCCGGGCCGGACAGCCCCGTGCCCGCCACCCCCGCCGGGGCGCTGCTGTCCATCGCCGACAAGGCGGACACCATGGCCGGGTGCTTCGGCCTGGGCATGATTCCCACCGGCGCGGCCGACCCGTACGCCCTGCGCCGCTGCGCGCTGGGCATTGCCCGCATCGTGCTGGAGCGCGGTCTGCGCATCGACGTGCGCGAGCTGTTCCGTGCGGCGCTGGCCCTGTACGGCGAGCGCGCGTGGAAGCTGGCCCCGGCGGAAGCGCTGGCGAAGCTGGAAGAGTTCTTCATGGCCCGCCTCAAGAACCACTTCATGGCCGCCGGGTACGAAACCCTGCTGGTGGAGGCGGCCTTGGCCGCCGACACGCCCGAGGGCGCTGGCGTGGACGTGCGTGCCGCCGGGGCGCGTCTGGCCGCGCTGGCCGACTTCAGCCGCCGCGAGGACTTCGGCAGCGCGGTGCTGACCTTCAAGCGCGCGGCCAATATCATCCGCAAGCAGGGCCAGGAGGGCGGCGTGGTTCTTGACGGAACCTACCGGCACGACCTGCTGGCCGAGGATGCGGAAAAGGCCCTGGCCGCCCGTCTGGAAGAGGTGGCCCCGCGCTTCGACGCCCTGTGGGCGGCGGACGACTTCGCCAGCCTGTTCGGGCTGCTGGGCGAACTGCGCCCGGCGGTGGACGCCTTTTTCGACGGCGTGATGGTGATGTGCGACGATGCGGCCCTGCGCGGCAATCGTCTGAACCTGTTGAAGGCATTGGTGCTGCGGCTGGGCCGTCTGGCCGACTTCGGCGCGTTGCAGATGTGATGGCCCCGGCGAAGGGGCAGGGCGGGCCGTTCCGGGATATGGGCGGGCCGTTCCGGATGCCCCGACGCAAGGCACTGGACGTGGGCGCGCCCGCTCACGGAATCTCGCGGGATTTCCGGGAATGGCGCGGAATGCGGTGGCACGTGCTTGACAAGCCCCTGCCATGCGGGTATTGACTGGTTCCCCGTGTTCCTGCCCAGAAATTAATTGAACATATATTGCGAAGCCATTCGGAGGAGTTACCTTGGCTAACCACAAGTCTGCCATCAAGCGGCACAAGCAGAGCCTGAAGCGCGCCGCGCGCAACCGCGCCGCCAAGACCAGAATCAAGAACGTGGTGAAGGCCGTGCGTGCCGCCGTCCAGCAGAAGGACAAGGACACCGCCGCCCAGGCCCTGACCGCCGCCATGTCGGTGCTCGACAAGGCCGCCGGCAAGGGCGTCATCCACTGGAAGAAGGCGGCCCGCAAGATTTCCCGCCTGACCAAGGCCGTGGGCTCCGTCGAGTAGTCCCGCCTTTTCTTTTGCGCGTCAGCCCGCCGGATTCGTCCGGCGGGCTTTTCGCGTTCTCGCGTACGGCTGGCGTTCCCTTTCGCGCTGTTTTGGCGTCGGCCCCGGCATGTTCCTCCGCACGCCCCGGCCTTTTGCCCTGTCCCGCCCCGCGCGTGGTGTCCGTTGCTTGATGTTTTCTGGTGTTCCCGCAGCTTTGCAATTCGATGCTGCCTCTGATATGCCAGCGCGGCATGGCGTTCTGCTGGGATGCAGCAACCGCACCAGCTCTGCCGGAGCACATACAGGGGAACAGGATGGCCTTTTTCCGACGTCAGCCGCAGTCCGAACAGCTTAAAATCGTCATCATCGGCGCGGGCGAAGTGGGCTTTCACATCGCCGGTCGCCTGTCGCGCGAGAACAAGCAGGTGGTCGTCATTGACCAGAACCCCGAAGCCCTGCGCCGCGTGACCGATGCCATGGACGTTCAGGCCGTGCTGGGGTCCGGCTCCAGTCCCTCGGTACTGTCCGAGGCCGGGGCGGACGAAGCGGGCATCATCCTGGCCGTCACAGACAGCGACGAGATCAACATCATCGCCTGCCTGTTCGCCAATGCCATCGCGCCCGATGCCGTGAAGCTGGCGCGCATCCGCAACGAGGAATACACCCTTTACCACGACGCCCTGCGCGGCGATGCGCTGCGCATCAGCATGCTCATCAATCCGGAGGTCGAGGTGGTGCGCACCATCGACCGCATGCTCAGCGTGCCCGGCGCGGTGGAGTATGGCGAATTCGCGGGCGGGCGCATCAAGATGGCGGGCATCGGGGTGGACAAGGGCCCCCTGGTGGGCCAGAAGCTGATGCGCTTTCGCGAGATCGTGGGCGAGGGGGCCATCATGGTCGCCGCCATCGTGCGCGACGACCGGCTGATCATTCCCACCGGGGCCGACGTCATCCAGCAAGGCGACATCGTCTACTTCGTCTACGACGAGGGCACGCGTCCGGCCCTGCTGGCCTCGCTGGCGCGCGAAGAACGCACCATCCGCCACGCGCTCATCGTGGGCGGCGGCAACATCGGCCTGCGGCTGGCCCGCCTGTTCGAGCGCAAGGGCTACCACACCAAGCTTGTGGACCGCGATGCCGCACGCTGCGCCCAACTGGCCGAACAACTGGACACCACGCTGGTGCTGCATGGCGACGGCACCGACCAGGCCCTGCTGCGCGAGGAAAACGTGGCGGGCATGGACGTGGTGGTGGCCGTCACCGGCGACGAGGAAACCAACATCCTCTCCTGTCTGCTGGCCAAGTCCATGGGTGCGGCGCAGACCGTGACCCGGGTGAACAAGGCCGAGTACCAGCCGCTGGTGCGGGCCATCGGCATCGAACATTCCGTCAGCCCGCGCCTTTCGGCGGTGAACAGCATTTTGCACTTCGTGCGGCAGGGCAAGGTGCTGTCGTCCATTTCCGTGCGCGGCGATGAGGCCGAGGCCATGGAAGCCGTGGCCCAGGAGCATTCGGCCATCGTGGGCAAGCCGGTGAGCCAACTGGATTTTCCTGTCGGTGCGTTGCTGCTGGCGGTACTGCGTGGCGACGACGTGTTCATCCCGCGCGGCGATACGGTCATCCAGCCGCAAGACCGCATCATCATCCTGTCCACCCGGCAGGCGGTGAGCCGGGTGGAGCAGGCCCTGATGGTCTCCCTGAAGAGTTTCTAGCCCATGCACGCGCGTACGGTATGCCACGCCGTGGGGGCGTTGCTGTGCTGCCTGGCCGCTTCCATGTCGGTGTCTCTGGCCGTTGGCCTGTGGTACGACGACGCGGGCGTGTGGCCGCTGTTCCATGCCATGTGGTGCACCGCGCTGGCTGGCGGCCTGCTGATGTTGGGCTGGCGCAGGGGGCGCGACTGGTCGCTGAACCATCGCGAAGGCATCGCCATCGTGGCCCTGGGATGGTTCGTGGCCGGGGTGGCGGGCGGTGCGCCCTACGTTCTGGCGGGCATCTGCGACTGGACCGACGCGGTGTTCGAATCCGTTTCCGGGTTCACCACCACCGGGGCCTCCATCTTCACCGATGTGGAGGAGGTTGCCCCCAGCCTGCTGTTCTGGCGTTCGTTCACCCACTGGCTGGGCGGCATGGGCATCATCGTGCTGTCGTTGGCCGTGTTGCCGTTCCTGGGCGTGGGGGGCATGCAGTTGTACCGGGCCGAGGTGCCCGGCCCGACCCCGGACAAGCTCAAACCCCGCATCAAGGACACCGCCGCCGTGCTGTGGCAGGTCTACCTGCTGCTTACGGTGGCCCAGACGGTCCTGCTGTGCGCCGGGGGCATGAGTTTGTTCGATGCCGCCACCCACACCTTCGCCACGCTGGCCACCGGGGGCTTCTCCACCCGCAATGCCTCGGTGGGGCATTACGACAGCCCGTTCATCCAGTGGACCATCACGATCTTCATGTTTCTGGCGGGCGCCAACTTCGCCCTGCACTTCAAGGTGCTGCAGGGCAGGCCGGGGGCGCTGCTGCGCGATGCGGAGTTCCGCTTCTACGCCGTGCTGGTGGCGGGAGCCACGCTGGCCATCGCCGCCGGGCTGTACGGCGGCCACTACGCGGATGCGGAATCATCCTTGCGGGCGGCGGCCTTCCAGGTGGTGTCCATTTGCACCACCACGGGTTTCGCCACGGCCGACTACGAGGTGTGGCCCCATCTGGCGCAGGGGTTGCTACTGTTCTTCATGTTTCTGGGCGGGTGTGCCGGATCCACCGGCGGCGGCCTGAAATGCATGCGGGTGATGGTGCTGCTGCGCCTGGCCCATCAGGAACTGTTCCGGCTGGTGCACCCGCGCGCGGTGCGCCACCTGAAGCTGGGTGGCCGTACCGTGCCGCAGGACGTGGTGTCCGGCGTGGTGGGTTTTTTCGTGTTGTACGTGTCGGTGTTCGCCGGGGTGGGCATCGTTCTTACCGCGCTTGGCATGGACGTGCTGACGGCCTTTTCCGCCACGGCCTCTTGCCTTGGCAACGTGGGCCCGGCGTTTGGCAGCCTGGGCCCCACGGAAAATTACGCCCATCTGCCGGGTTTGGCCAAGTGGCTGCTTTCGCTGTGCATGCTGCTGGGGCGGCTGGAAATCTACACCATCCTCGTGCTGTTCCTGCCCGAATACTGGCGCAGGTAGGCGGCCCCTGTCCCTGGGGTCCGCGACGCGGACAAGCAAAAGCGCCCCGGCCTTGCGGTCGGGGCGCTGTGCATTCAGGCTTGGAGGAGGCCCGGCTTAAGCAAGCTGCTTCAGCAGGGTGTCCTTGATGGAGTCGATGGAGCCTTCGCCATCGAGCTCGATGAACTTGGTCACGCCCTTGGCGGCGAGATCCTTGTAGAAGTAGGCGGCGGCCAGGGTGCCGTCCACGGTGTTGTAGTAGATGTCGTGGCGCTTGCCGATGGCGCCTTCATCCTGGTCGTCGGCGCGGGCGGACAGGCTGCCGCCACACACCCGGCACACGTCGCCGTTGGGCTTGATGGCGTCGATGAAGATGTTGTTCGGGTGGTTGTTGTCGTTCTTGCAGAGGCGGCGGCCCATGATGCGGTTCTTGGCCACTTCGCGGGGCAGCAGGATCTCGATGACGTAATCGAGCTTCAGACCTTCGGCCTGAAGGGCGTCCCACAGCTTCTGGGCCTGCACCATGTTGCGGGGGAAGCCGTCGAGCAGCCAGCCGTTGGGACCGGCGCCCTTCAGGGTTTCCAGCACCATGGGGATGGTGATGTCGTCGGGCACGAGGTCGCCGCGGTCGATGTATTCCTTGGCCTTCTTGCCGAGTTCGGTGCCGCCGCCGATGTGCTGGCGGAAGATGGCGCCCGATTCGATGTGGGCCAGATCGTACTTCTTCTTGACGAGCGCCCCCTGGGTGCCCTTGCCGCTACCGTTGGGACCGAAGATGAGGATATTCACCCCGAACCTCCTTGTAATAATTTTCACGAGGGCATACCGCGAAGGCAAGGCCCTGTCAATCGCAGACGGGGGTGCGCCCGGAGAAATGCCGGAAATGCAGGGGGATTGTGCGGGGTGCGCAATGGCTCTGGGCAAGGGCTTGCGGCTGCCCGCGCCGCTTTCGGGGCTCGTGCGGGTATTTTCGGGGCTCGGGGATGCGGGGGTGTGGGAAAGGGGAATCTGGCCGTGGAGTATCGCGCGTGGCGGGGCTGGTGTGCGCCGACCAGCGACAGGGGGGCAGCGGGTGGGCGCCAAGACCAGCGGGGGCGGTTGCGCACCTACCGCGCGGGGTGGGCGCGAAATTCGATGCCTCCTGCGGCAGCATCGCTTGTGCCCGCAGGCACGACCAGAGCCGTCTTGCCGCCGGGAAACTGCACGCAGGCTCCGCCGCGTCCGGCCGCCCACGCCTCGTCAAGGGCGATCAGGCAGTCGGCCAGTGGCTGGCCGGGGCCCAGCCTGTCCAGCAGCCGCTTGTACAGGCGCAGACGGGCCGCGCGGTGCAGCCCGCGCAGGGTGCGGGCGGGAATGGCGATGGGGGGCTCCACGCCGCTGGGGAGGGGCAGCCCGTCCAGCTGCCGCGACCAGTAGTCCGCGTCGCAGCGCGCCAGGTCCCACAGCGAGCGCACGGATTCGCCAAGGGCGGGGTTTTCCGCGCGCAGCAGGGGCAGCACGTCGTGGCGCAGGCGGTTGCGGCGGTAAGCCGGGTCGTGGTTGGAAGGATCGCGCACGGGCAGCACGCCGAGTTCCGCGAGAAAGGCGTCTATGTCCCGTCGCTCGGTCATCAGCAACGGGCGCAGGATGCGCCGTTCGGGGTCCACGGCGGGCATGCCGCCCAGGCCGGGCCAGCCGGTGCCGCGCACCAGCCGCAGCAGCACGTCCTCGCACAGGTCGTCCGACTGGTGGGCGGTGCACGCCCAGTCCGCGCCCACGCGCAGCCGCTCGGCCGCGAAAAAGGCATAGCGGGCTCGCCGCCCGGCGTCTTCCGCGCCGCAGCACTCACGCGCGGCCAGCGCGGCCACGTCGGCGCTTTCGGACCGGCAGGGAACGCCCAGGCGGCGGCACAGCACGGACACGGCGCGGGCTTCCGCCGCCGATTCCGGGCGCAACCCGTGGTCCAGCACGGCGGCGTGCAGACGCAGCCCAAGGCGTGGGGCCAGCCAGCGCAGCGCAAGCAGCAGCGCCAGCGAATCGGCCCCGCCGGAGACGCCCACCAGCAGCGTCATGCCGTCCGGGGCGATCAGCCCCGGTGAGGAGAGGTTGCCGGGGCGGTCCGTGCGGGAAGGTTCACTGCCTGGCTCAACGGCCCGCGCCAACTCCGCCGTCAGAAAGTCCGCGACGCGCAGGCAGAACCGCGCCGCGCGGGGCGGCAGATCCTGCAAGCGCAGGGGCAGCCGTTCGGGCAGTTGGGGATGTGCCGTTCGGGCAGTTGGGGATTGCGGGGTAGTGCAATGGGGCATGGCTGGCCTGCGAACGAAAGGAGAAACGTCCGGCGGAAGACCGGGGTCGGAAGGCCGGGGGCGGGAAGGCCGGGGGCGGGAAGGCAGGAACGGTGTCGGGAGTGGCCGTGCAAAGGGCGGCTGCATGCCGGGCATGCCCGCCACGCGGGAGTGGGCATCATGACCCGTCACGCAGCTATGGTCCGTTTGCCAGTCACGGCTGACGTGCATGCGACAACGGCGCGGGCCAGCATCGCAGGGGGGGGGGACTGGAGCGGCATACCCCGCCACGGCCCCGCGCGTTTCGCGCCGTCCTGCGCTATACCGCTATGCCAAGGTCCGCCAGCAGGCCGTCCAGATAGTCGATCATGTGCGCCCGCAGTTCGGGCGAGGCGTAGGCGATGCACTCGCAGCGCAGCATGCCCCGCGCCCGCACCAGCAGCTCCATGCGCAGGGCGTCGTCGTCGGCTTCCAGCGCCAGGCAGAACGGGCCGCAGCTTTCGCCGTGGGCCACCTGCACTGGCGTAAGGTGCTGCTGCGGAACGGGCAGCCAGTACAGGCCGTCCATGCCCGCGCCAAGGTCCATTTCGTTCAGCCGCGCGCGCACGGCGGCGATGTCTGCGGAGGTCAGGTCGTCGATGCGGTAGGTGCGCATGGTTGGCTCTTATGCGTCGTCGTGTTGCTGCGGGTGCTTGCGGTCGCTGTGGGCGTCTTCGGGCACGTCGTCGCAGTCCAGGTTGAACATGCGGCGGGTGATGTCGATGTACCGGGTTCCGGCCTCTTCCTCGTCGAAGCGGCGCTTCAGGAAGGTGATGGGTTCGTGGTTCACCTTCTTGACGATGGCGCACAGCATGGCCTGCAACGCCTCGCGGGTGGGTTCGTCCACCGGGCCGATGCGCTTCAGGGTGCGGGCCAACTCGTCCTGCGCAATGCGTTCGCTGCGCCGCAGAAGGTCAACGATGGTGGGTTGCAGGTCGAGCGACTTCAGCCACTTGGCGAAGTTTCCGGCCTCCTCCTCCACGATGGAGCGGGCCTTGGCCGCCTCGTCGCGGCGCTGGGCCATGTTTTCCTCGACCACCTCTTTCAGGTCGTCGATGTCGTACAGGTAGACGTTGTCCAGGTTGTTCACGTCGGGGTCGATGTCGCGCGGCACGGCGATGTCGATGAAGAACATGGGCCGGTTCTTGCGGCGCTTCAGCACGTCCTTGATGTCCCGCGCGCGGATGATGGGCTCGTGCGCGCCGGTGGAGCTGATGACGATGTCCGCCTCGGCCAGCCGCACGAACAGGTCCTGGAACAGCACCGCCTCGCCCTTGAACTGCTTGGCCAGTTGCAGGCCGCGCTCGAAGGTGCGGTTGGCCACCATGATCTCGCGGATGCCGGAATTCAGCAGGTGGGTGGCCGCCAGTTCCGCCATTTCGCCCGCGCCGACCAGCATGGCCTTGTACTGCGACATTTCGCCGAAGATGCGCTTGGCAAGCTCCACCGCCGCGTAGCTGATGGACACGGCGCTGGAGGCCACGGCGGTTTCGGTGCGCACCCGCTTGGCCACGGAAAAGGCCTTGTGCAGCAGGCGGTTCAGCACCACGCGGGTGGCGTTGCGGCCCACGGCCTTGCGGTAGGCGTCCTTGAGCTGGCCGAGGATCTGTGGCTCGCCCACCACCATGGAATCGAGGCTGGAGGCCACGCTGAACAGGTGGCGCACCGCGTCGATGCCCTTGTGCACGTAGACGAAGGGTTCCAGGTCGCCGCGCTTCTGGCCGCGCGCGGCGGCCCAACAGTCCAGCACGCGCGCGGGCACGCCGGGGCCATTGCCCACGGCCATGATTTCCACGCGGTTGCAGGTGGACAGGATGACCACTTCGGAAATGTCGTCGCCGGTGGGCACCACCCCTTGTTCAAGGACGGTACAGTCGGTGAGGGCGAACCGCTCGCGCACTTCGACGCTGGCGGTGCGGTGGTTGAGGCCGATGAGATAGATTTCCTGGTCCATGTTCTTCGTGGGCTTCGCGGGGTGCGTATTGTGGCCCGCCGGGTGCGCGGCGCGCGGCGTCGGTTCCGGGTTGCGGGTCATGGTTCCTGCCGGGTGTGGCCGTTACTGCGGGTTGAAGCTGTGGTGCGTGGTCATCAGGAAGTTGACCCCCAGCAGCGAGAACACGCATACCGCGAATATCCAGATGGCCATGACGGCGGTCTTGCGACCGCGCCAGCCCAGCGCCACCCGCTGGTGAAAGAGCAGGGCGAACATGCCCCACACCACCAGCGAGACGACTTCCTTGGGGTCCCACGAGAGCATCTTGCCCCAGGCGATGCGCGCCCACACGAAGCCGGAAACCATGCCCAGCGTGAACAGCGGAAAGCCCGCCATGACTGCCAGGTGGTTCACCCTGTCGAAGGCCGAAAGGGCCGGCAGGTCGCGGTCGAAGCCGGAAAGGCGCGCCTTGTGCTTCAGCTTGCGGTCCATGTACAGGAACAGGATGCCCGAGCCGAAGGCCATGGTCATCAGGCTGAAGCTGAGGAACAGCGTGCCGATGTGCAGCCCGAAGAACAGGCCGGACATGGCGGGCGGCAGCTTGCTTTGCACGTCGGCCAGCATGAACGACGAGACGTAGAAGACGAGGGCCACCGGCGACGCGGTAAGCCCCAGGAATTCCAGCCGCAGCCGCCACCAGACGAAGAAATAGATCAGCAGCAGGCTCCACGAGAGCATGCGGAAATAGTAGGCCTTTTCCAGAACCTGCCAGGTCTGCCCCTGCATGGACAGCCCCAGCATGACGGTGTGCAGGGCAAAGCCCGCCAGGGTCAGCCACTGCGAAAGGCGCTTCAGCCTGTCGCGCCGGGCCAGCAGCCCCACGGCGATGCACACCGTGCCGAGCACGTAGAGCATGATGATGGCGATGGAAAGCAGCTCAAACGAGCTCATGCAGCAACTCCACGATGCGCGGATGCAGCTCCGCGGGCAGCAGTTCGGTCAGGATGCGTTCGGCCCCGGCGCGGTCGCGCGCGGCCAGCGCGTCGATGAGCGGCGATTCCACGATGGCGCGGAACAGCGCCGTATTCTGCCCTGTCTCGTGGCCAAGCGCAAGGACGAGCGGCCGCAGGCGGCCCAGCAGCACGGTGATGGCGTCGTACCGCGCGCCGAACCACTGTTGCAGGTCCATGCGGATGCGCCGGGCAAGGGCCGGGCTGTGCCCCCCGGTGGAAAGGGCCACCGTCAGGTCGCCGCAGGCGAAGTGGGCGGGCACGATGAACGCCCCTTCGTCCGGGGCGTCGGCCACGTTGCAGGGCACGTTGCGCTGGCGGCAGGCGTCGGCCACGGCGGCGTTGACGGCGCGGCTGCCCGTGGCCGCGAAGACCAGCGCGCAGCCGTTCACGTCGGCGGGCGCGAAGGCGCGCGCCTCAAAGCGCACGGCGGGGTGGGCCAGCAGGGGGGCAAGTTCCGGGTCGGTCGGGGCATCCGGGTTGGCGTCCAACACCAGCACGCGGCCCGGCTCGCAGGCCAGCAGCGATGTCAGCTTGCGGCGTCCCACGCCTCCCGCGCCCACCACCAGGCAGGCGCGGCCGTGCAGGTCGAGAAGCAGGGGATAATAACGCATTGGGGTCGTATACACGAGGGGCGCGCAAAGTAAAACCGGCTCGCCGCGAGAGGGGCGAAGCGGGCGTGGGGGAACCGCGCCCGGCGGCGATCGGAGGCCGCGGGGGGTGCTGCGGGGGGCACGTTCAGGGATTGCGCCAGCACCGGCGCGGCAGGCCGCAATCCGGCCCCTGCCTTGCCGCCACGCGCCACTTGGGCTAGTCTGCCCCGGAAAGCCCCCTGAGGGCCAATTCCCGCAACGACGGCAACACCTTGGCACCACCGAACACACCATGAGCAAGCACCTCGTCATCCAGTTGGCCCGCTTCGGCGATCTCGTGCAGACCAAGCGTTTGGTGCTGTCGCTGCTGCATGATGGCGCATACGACAAGGATGTCGCCCCGAACGGAGTCCATCCGGCTCCGGAAGTTCATCTGGTGGTGGATGTGTCGCTGGTGGAACTGGCCCGGCTGGTCTACCCCGGCGTCACCGTGCACGGCGTGCGCGCCCACGGCGGCGTGGCCCAGGCAGACGTGCTGGCGCACAACGCCCGCGCCTTCGCCGCCCTTGCGGCGGAACGGTTCGACGCCGTCTACAACCTGAACAATTCCGGGCTGAACACGGCGCTTGCCGCGCTGTTTCCGCCAGACGTGGTGCGCGGCTACCGCACCCTGAACGGCCAGCCCCTGCGCGACCGCTGGATGCGCATGGCCTTCCGCTGGGTGGCCCATCGCCGACTGTCCCCCGTCAACCTCGTGGATTTCTGGGCGGCGCTGTCCCCACGGCCCATTGCCCCGGCCCGGGTGAACCCCATCGCCCTGCGCGGCGGGCGGGGCATCGGCGTGGTGCTGGCCGGGCGCATGTCGCGCCGGTCTTTGCCGCCGGATGCGCTGGCCGCCTGTCTGCGCGCGGTGTTCGAGGGGCTGGGCGGCCCGCGCGTGACCTTTTTCGGGACCAGGGCCGAACGCCCCCTGCTGCGCAAGGTGCTGGACCATCTGCCCGCATCCGTGGCCGGGAATTACGACGACCTCGTGGGACGCACCGGGTGGGCGGACCTTGCCGATGCGCTTGTGGGACTGGACACGCTGCTCACGCCGGATACCGGCACCATGCATCTGGCCGCGCATTTGGGCGTGCCGGTGCAGGGCTTCTTTCTGTCCTCGGCGTGGTGCCACGAAACCGGCCCCTATGGCCCCGGGCACCGGGTATGGCAGGCCACGCTGGACTGCCTGCCCTGCCTCGAGGCGCGGCCGTGCCCCATCGGGGTGCAATGCCTGGATGCCTTCCGTTCGCGCGAGTTCCTGTCCTTCCTGTCCGGCCGCCCCGGCGACCGCAACCCGCCCGGCATGCTCGGCATGGTCTCCACCCTCGACGACGTGGGCTCCACGTGGCTCACGGTGTTCGGCGAGGATGCATCCGCCCCGCGCCGCGTGGAGCTGCGGGCGCTGGTGGGCGAGTACCTTGGCCTGTTCACGGGCGAGGAACTGGCGGACCATGACCTGGCTCGCCTGCTGTACCACGAGGCAGACTGGATGCTTCCCGGCCCGGAAGGCGCGGCGTTCGCCGCGTTCGACCCCTTTGCGGACGAGCCGGTGCGCCGTGGTTGAAGGGTGCGCCCGACAGGCCTTTAATGTTCAGCTTTAAGGGCTGAGTGGCGAAACCTGCCTCCGGCCCGCATGGCACTGCCTTCACTCCCGCCGGAACCACCGGCACGAGGTTCGCGCATGATGCAGCCTTTCGACAGCGCCCTGGCCCCGGAATCCGCCGCGCCCGCCTCCGCCATGCCGCGTCTGCGCGTGCTGGTGGTGCTGCCCATGTATGGCGGATCCTTGCCCATCGGGCGGTATTGCGTGGACGCCCTGCGCGACCTGGGCCACGTGGTGGAAACCTTCGAGGCCCCGTCGTTTCTCGGCGCGTTCACGGCGCTGAAGGACCTGAAGGTGACGGCGGATCGGCTGGAGTACCTGGAGAACGCGTTTCTTCAAGTGGTTTCGCAAGCGGTGCTGGCCAAGGTGGAGACCTTCGGGCCGGACCTGGTGCTGTGCCTGGCGCAGGCGCCGTTGAACCACCAGGCCCTCAAGCGGCTGCGCCGCGACAACGTGGCCACGGCCATGTGGTTCGTGGAAGACCACCGGGTGTTCACCTACTGGCGGGCCTTCGCGCCGTTCTACGACGTGTTCGCCGTGATCCAGCGCGCCCCCATGCTGGAGGAACTGGCCTCCATCGGCGTGCGCGACGCGCTGTACCTGCCCATGGCCGCGCTGCCGTCCTTTCACAAACCACTTGAACTTTCACCGGTGGACCAGCGCCGCTACGGTGCGGACGTGGCCTTTCTGGGCGCGGGCTATCCCAACCGGCGCGTGGCCTTTCGCCAACTGGTGCATCTGGACTTCAAGATCTGGGGCACGGAATGGGACGGCGAAACGCTGCTGGCGCGGCACGTGCAGCAGGGGGGGGCGCGGGTTTCCGCCGAGGATTCGGTGAAGATCTACAACGCCAGCCGCATCAACCTGAACCTGCATTCCAGCATCCAGGCGCGTACGCTGGTCACCGGCGGCGACTTCGTGAACCCGCGCACCTTCGAGCTGGCCTGCATCGGGGCCTTCCAACTGGTGGACCGGCGCACCCTGATGGGCGAACTGTTCGCGGATGACGAACTGGCCACCTTCGATTCCATGGACGGGCTGACCGAGGCCATCGCCCATTACCTGGCCCACCCCGAAGAACGACAGGCCATGGCGGCCCGCGCCCGCGCACGGGTGCTGGCGGAGCACACCTACCAGCACCGCATGCGCAGCCTGCTGGACTTCATCGCCCAGCGCCGCCCGGGCTGGCCCGCCCCGCGCACGGCCGATGCGGGCCTGCCCGCCGACCTGCCGGAGGACATGCGCCGCGATCTCGCCTCGCTGCTGGATCGGCTGGGCCTGCCCGCCGACGCCGCCTTCGCCGATGTGATCACCGCCCTGCGCCAGCGTAGCGGCCAACTGACTCCTCTGGAAACGTCCTTGCTGTTTCTTGACGAGTGGCGCAGGCAGTACGCCTGAAGAGCACCATGCCCGCGATGTCGCCGACCCTCGCCGAGGGTCGGCACCGTGGTTCCGAACCTCCGCCGAAGCGGGCTGGACCCCGTCACAGGAGTGTTGCTTGTCGATGTCTATCGGCTGGACAAAGCGTAGGGAGGTGCACGTTCGCAGTCACCTGGCCCGTCACGCCCTGTGCGTGTTGCTGGCCTTGTGCGCCGTATCGGCATGCATGGCGGCTTTCGTGCCTCCGGTGCATGCCGAAGGCCAGTCCGCCCGCATGCTGGTGGCCGTTTCGGACGAATGGGCCCCGCGCATCATGGCTGGGCCGGATGGCGCGGCGGAGGGCATCTGCCCCATGGTGATGCGCAAGGTGGCCGAAGACCTGGGGCTGGATGTGGAATTCGGCTTCATGCCCAAGGCGCGCCGCCAGATGGGCTTCCGCCGGGGCGAGATCAACGTGGTGCCGTGCGCCTCGCCGATCTGGGAAGGCGTGCTGTCCGACGTGGCGGTGTATTCCGAGCCGTTCATGATGGCCACGGAGATGGTGCTGGTGCCTGCCGGGACCAAGGGAGTGTTCCGCTCCCCCGGCGATTTCGCGGGGTGGCGCATGGGCACCATCGGCGGCTACGTCTACCCCGACGGCTTCGATGCGGCCTTCGAGCAGGGCATGGTGCGGCGCGAGGACGCCTACACCGTGACCCAGAACCTCCAGAAACTGCTGGCCGGGCGCATCGACGCCATGATCGTGGACGACTACGAGGCCGCCTACTGGATTCACAAGGGCGGGTGGTCCGAGGGTGATTTTCGCGTGGCCTACGTCTTCGCCGACCCCGCGCCGATTTCGGTGATGCTGCACGCCTCGTTGCGAGAGTTTCTGCCCACGGTCAATGCCTCGCTGGCGCGCATGCGCTCCAACGGCACGCTGCGCGCCCTGTTCGCGGAATACGGGCCGCAAAAGCTGGCTGCCCACTTGACCCGCTGATCCTCGATCCTCCGATCCCCCGTTCGCCTGTTCCACTGACGCGCCGCGTCGTTTCGCCTGCTTCGACAGACCAGCCTCGGCCGCGCGCCGGTGGTCCGGCCGAGCGGGCAACATCGCCAGTTCCTGAACCTCTTCTTGAAGGATGCGCCATGAAAGTCTACCGCTACCTGACCGGCCCCGACGATTCCGCCTTCTGCCACCGCGTTACCGAGGCCCTGAACAAGGGCTGGCAGTTGCATGGCGGTCCCACGCTGACCTACGACGCGGAGCGCAAGCAGGTGATCGCTGGTCAGGCCGTCGTAAAGGATGTGGACGACAAGGAATACGTGCCGGGCATGGACCTTTCCGCCTGCTAATCCTCCCTTCGCGCCGTGGGCTTACCGGCGCGCGGGCTAGCCGGGCTGGTTGGTCCCGACGCGACGCGGCTTCGTCCATCTCCAACGACCTTTTGCGGAAGCCCTCGGCATTCGCAATGACGCGCCGCGCCGTTCACCGGGGAATCCGGCTGCGGCGCGGCGCTGTGGCGAGGGGGGCAGGGCGGGGGGCAGGGGCGGGCGGATCAGGCAGGAGAAGGCGAGAATCAGGGATGGTTCTTGAACTTGTCCGCCGTATGCGGGCTGCCGGAATGGCAGGGGGTGCAGTCCATCTTGCCCTTCAGCAGGGGCGATTGCTTGCCGGGGTTGTGGCATTCGCCACAGTAGGTGACCGAGGCCGGGTCGCCATGGGCCACGGCAAAGGTGCCCGCCTGCTTGGCGTTCATGATGGCGATGGCTTTCGTGGCCACGTCGGCGGTAATGCGCGCGCAACGTTCGCCCCGTTCCTTGCTCTTTTCCGCAAAGCCGGATGCCTGGCACCACCGGCCGACGGACACGTGGCACAGCGGCGAATGGCTCACGCTGGTGGGCAGCGCACCGGCCACGCCCTTGAACGCCGGACCCGGATCATGCATGGGGAAGGCAGTCTGCTCGTACCAGCGGAACAACTCGGCCACCATGGGGTCGCGGTCCTTGCGGCCCCAGAACAGCGCAAAGGCGCTGGCCGCGCCCAGCAGCGCGCCGCAGATGGTGCCCCAGTCGGAAATGCCGCTCTTGCCCACTTCCAGCATCGTGAACGGAAACTGGTTGTACGGAGCGCCGTGCTGTTCGCCCATCATGCCCACGATGGCATAGAATGCCCCGTACGCGCAGCCGTAGCCCTGGTGCCAGTAGCCGTCATAGGCCACCGGCGCGCAGACCTTGGCGTCCAGCATGTGCGGCTTCCACGAGAAGGGGGCGTCCTTCTGGGCAAAACGCCCGCCCGGCGCGGCCAGGGACGGTTCTGGCCCCGCGCCCGGCAACATGCCGCTGGCAAGGCAGCCCGTGGCGCATCCCAGCATGCCCATGGTCTTCAACATCGTTCTTCTGTCCATTCGTTCCATGCTGTTCCTCCGGTGAAATAAGAGCGACCACTCGCGCTCGATGGTGAATGCATGTTAGCAAGCGGTGTTCCATGGTTGTTCACTTCTGGAACAATCAAGAGCGACAGCATGTTGCATGAAACGGCGGGAGGTAATGGGTGCAAACCGGGCTTTCCGGCTGCCAACCGCGCGTGTCGTGCCGCCAACCGGACATTGCAGGGGCTGGTGAGGAATACGGCAGGACAGGCGAAGGTGAAGGGCGCGGCGGCTGCATGGCGCGTGGAACGGCAGCGGCGCAGGGCGTGGCTGCTGCGGTATTGTGGCTTGGCGAGAGGAGAATAGCGGAGATACGGGCAGGGAAAAGGCCGGAAGGGGTGCTTCCGGCCTTTTGGGGGTGGCAATTGCAGGTGGCGTTTGGGGTGCTTCGGCTGCGCGGGAACGGTTTACGCGTTCCTGCAACTCACGCTGCGCCATGGCGTTGCGGCGGCATGCCCTACCGGCGGCAGCCGCAGCTCACGGCGGCGCGCGCGCCGCGCTCGCCCACGATTTCGGTGCTGATGCCCTTGTCCGTGAACAGTTCCAGCAGGATGCAGTTCTCCACCCGGCCATCCACGATCATGGCCTTTTCCACGCCTTCCTCCAGCGCTTCCAGGCAGCATTTCACCTTGGGGATCATGCCGCCGGTGAGGGTGCCGTCGGTGAACAGCTCCACGGCCTCGCGGGTGGTCAGCGAGCGGATCAGTTCCTTCTGCTTGTCCAGGATACCCGCCACGTCGGTGAGCAGCAGCAGGCGCTTGGCGCGCAGGGCGGCCGCCACGGCCCCGGCCACGGCGTCGGCGTTGATGTTGTAGGTCTCGCCGTTTTCGTCCACGCCCACGGGCGCGATGACCGGCACGAAGTTGTCGCGCTCCAGCGAGCGGAGCAGGGTGGTTTCCACCCGCATCACCTCGCCCACCTTGCCGAGGTCGATGATTTCCGGCGCGTGGTTGCCGCCGTTGACGATCATCTCCATCTTGCGGGCGCGGATGAGCTGGCCGTCCTTGCCGGAAAGGCCCACGGCCTTCACCCCGCTGAGGTTCAGCAGGTTCACGATTTCCTTGTTGACCTTGCCCACCAGCACCATTTCCACCACGTCCATGGTGGCGTCGTCGGTGACGCGCAGCCCCTCGCGGAACTGAGACTGGATGTGCAGCTGCTCCAGCATGCGGCCGATCTGCGGGCCGCCGCCGTGCACCACCACCGGGTTGATGCCCACCTGCTTCAAGAGGGCGATGTTGAGGGCGAAGGCCTTCTTCAGCGCCTCGTCCTTCATGGCGTGGCCGCCGTACTTGATGACCACGGTCTGCCCATGGAACTGGCGCATGTAGGGCAGGCACTCGATGAGCACCTTGGACTGGAGCTTGGCGTAGGCGGCGGGGTCCGCGCAGCAGGACGCGGCCTCGTGTTCGGTCTGGCTCATGGCACTCTCTGCGGGCGGTGCGCTACGGCGGGGTAGCGGCTGGGGTTCTTGCTATAGGTGTCTGCTTCCAAAGCAGGATTTTCGCTCGTTGGCAAGGAAAACAAGCCTGCCATAAGGGTATATGCTCTTATCATGTTTAGCCGATATTGCAGGCGAGGTTTGACGGCGCCAAAGGGCGAAAGGACAATTTGGAAGCAGGCCCTACAGGATGTAGCGGCTGAGATCCTTGTTGGCGCGCACGTCGGCCAGGTGCGCGCGCACGTAGTCGCTGTCCACGGTCACCCGGTCGCCGGACCGGTCCGGGGCCTCGAACGAAAGGTCGGCCAGGATCTTTTCGAGAATGGTGTACAGCCGCCGCGCGCCGATGTTCTCGGTCTGGGCGTTGGTTTCCTCGGCGAAGGCGGCGATTTCGCGCAGGGCGTCGTCGGTGAAGTCTATGTGCACCCCCTCGGTTTCCAGCAGGGCGGTGTACTGCCGGGTGAGCGCGTTGCGCGGCTCGGTGAGGATGCGCAGAAAGTCGTCGTGGCCCAGGGCGGAAAGTTCGGCCCGCAGCGGAAAGCGCCCCTGCAACTCGGGGATCAGGTCCGAGGGCTTGCTGAAGTGGAACGCACCGGCGGCGATGAACAGCACGTGGTCGGTGCGCACCATGCCGTACTTGGTGTTGACCACGCTGCCTTCCACGATGGGCAGAAGGTCGCGCTGCACCCCTTCGCGCGAGACGTCGGAACTTTTTTGGGTGGTGCCGCTGGCGATCTTGTCGATTTCGTCGATGAAGATGATGCCGGTCTGCTCCACGCGCTCGCGGGCCAGGTCGGCCACGCGGTCGTGGTCGATGAGCCGGTCGGCCTCCTCCTGCACCAGCTGGTTGAAGGCGTCGCGCACCTTCATGCGGCGGCGCTTGTGGCGCGAGGGAAAGACCTTGCTGAACATGTCGCGCACCTGCGAGCCCACGTCCTCCAGCCCCGGCATGGACAACACGCCCACCTGCGGCCCGCCGGATTCCTCCACCTCCATGTCCACCTCGCGGTCGTCCAGGTTGCCGCCGCGCCACAGGGTGCGCAGTTTTTCGCGCGTGGAAGAGCGACTGTCCGAGGCCGGGCCGGTGGTGTGGGTCGCGTGGGACGTGTCTGACGCATTGGGCTGCGACGGGGGCTGGGGAATGGCCTGCCCGCCGGAAAGGTCGAAGGTCAGGCCGCCCAAGCCCTGCGCGGGATGGGACGCGGGCTGCGGCGCGCCGCCGGGCAGCAGCAGATCCAGCAGGCGTTCTTCGGCGCGGGCCTCGGCCTTCACGCGCACCTTCTCGTTCTCTTCGGCGCGCACCAGGGCGATGCCGATTTCCATCAGGTCGCGCACCATGGATTCCACGTCGCGCCCCACGTAGCCCACCTCGGTGAACTTGGTGGCCTCCACCTTGATGAACGGGGAAGCGGAAAGTTTGGCCAGCCGCCGGGCGATCTCGGTCTTGCCCACGCCCGTGGGGCCCATCATGATGATGTTCTTGGGGGCTATCTCGTCGCGCAGGGCAGGGTCCAGCTGCTGGCGACGCCAGCGGTTGCGCATGGCCACCGCCACCATGCGTTTGGCGGCGTTCTGGCCCACGATGTACTTGTCCAGTTCGGAAACGATTTCGCGGGGGGTAAGGTTGCTCATGGTCGGTATGCGCGAAGGCGGGTTGGTCGTTCTGGCGGTCCCTACTCCCTCGGGAAGGGGGGCGGGCGGCCGTGCGGGGCACGATACCAGCGCGGGCGGCGAAAGCCAACGCCACTCGGGGCCAGAACGACGGTGAAACGGAGCGAATGGGGGCCGGGGCAAATTGAAGGGGAGGGGGCGCATGCGCGCCTCCTCCCCGGTTTTCGATCACGTTGCGCGCGTGGCGCGCTATTCCAGGGGCACGGTGCGGAAGAAGGTCTGGCCGCGCCGCATCAGTTGCAGCATCACCGCGCCGCGCTTCTTGCCGTCCTGCTCGATGACCTTGGTCAGGTCGGCGGCGGTGTTCACCGGCTTCAGGTTGGCCAGCAGGATGATGTCGCCAGCGCGGATGTCGGCTTCTGCGGCGGGCTTGCCGCCCTCCACGGAGACCACCAGCAGGCCGCGCGCCTCTTCCAGCTTCAGGTTGCGGGCGTCCTCGGCCGAAACCGGGCGCACGCTCATGCCAAGCCCGGCCGATGCCTGTTCCTTGCCGCCCTTTTCCGGGGCGGCGTCGCCGCGCTGGGCGGTAAGGTGCTCCGCCGTGCGCTCGCCCAGGGTGAGGTTGACGGTCTTGGTCTGGCCGTTGCGCCAGATGGTGAGCTTGGTTGTGTCGCCAGGCTTCAGCGCGGCGATGCGGCGCAGCAGCTGGCTGGAATCGGGCACGTCGTCGCCGTCCACCTTCAGCACGATGTCGCCGGGCTTCAGGCCCGCCTTGTCGGCCGGTTCGCCGGGCATGACGGAACCCACCAGCGCGCCGCGCGGTTCCCCAAGGCCCAGGGCGCGGGCCGTGGCGTCGTCCACGTCCTGGATGGTCACGCCGATCCAGCCGCGCCGCACCTTGCCCTCGGCGCGCAGTTGCGCGATGACCCGCTCGGCCATGTTGCTGGGAATGGCGAAGCCGATGCCCTGGCCAGAGGCGATGATGGCGGTGTTGATGCCGATGACCTGGCCGTCCATGTTCAGCAGCGGACCGCCGCTGTTGCCGGGGTTGATGGAGGCGTCGGTCTGCAGAAAGTTGTCGAACGGACCGGAGCGGATGTCGCGCCCCTTGGCGCTCAAAATGCCCGCGGTCACCGAATGGTCGAGGCCGAAGGGGTTGCCGATGGCCAGCAGCCATTCGCCCACTTCCAGCTTGTCCGAATCGCCGAAGCGCAGCACCGGCAGCGAGCCGCCCGCGTTGATCTTGAGCAGGGCGAGGTCGGTTTCCTCGTCGGTGCCGATGACGTTGGCCACGTAGGAATTGGACTTGCCGCTGGCGCCCTGCAGGTTCACCCGGATCACGTCGGCCTCTGCCACCACGTGGTTGTTGGTGACGATGTAGCCGTCGGCCGAAATGATGAAGCCGGAACCCAGCGAACGCTGCTTTTGCGGGCGCTGCTGGCGGCCATGGAATTTTTCGAACTGGTCGAAGAACTTGTCGAACGGGGTGCCGGGCGGCATGTTGCGGAAAAGTTCGTTGAACGGGTTTTCCGTGGCCTGCACGGTCTTTTCGGTGCTGATGTTCACCACGGCGTTGCCCGATTGCTTCGCGAGTTCGCGAAAATCGGGCAGCATGGGCGCGGCCTGGGCGGCGGCTGCAAGCACGAGGCACAGCGCAAGCGCGGCGGCGAAGGTGCGGGAGAGGAAGCGTGCCATGTCAGGGCTCCTTGGCAGGGGAGTTTGCAGGCGGCGACGGCCTGCGTCCGCGGCGCTGACGGATACAGGGCCGACTGGGTGAGATAATAGGGCATACCGGTACGATGTAAACACCGGCCGGGTATTTTTTGTCCGCGCAGGGCGGGCGCGCCGGGGTGCGGCAACGAAAAAAACGGGGGAACGCCGTGGCGCTCCCCCGCTGGATGTCGGATGCGAAGCGGCTACTTCTTGCGCTTTTCCAGGGCGGCCTGCAGGGCGTTGCCAAGGATGC
Source organism: Nitratidesulfovibrio sp. HK-II (assembly GCF_003402415.2). NCBI lineage: Bacteria > Pseudomonadati > Thermodesulfobacteriota > Desulfovibrionia > Desulfovibrionales > Desulfovibrionaceae > Nitratidesulfovibrio > Nitratidesulfovibrio sp. HK-II. The sequence continues at coordinate 2,104,923 of NZ_AP036014.1, read as the reverse complement.
CGAAGCCGCCGGAATCGCCGGCCACCACGGTGGTCGGCGCGGAGGAGCGCTGACCCCTGCCGCCTTCACGGCCGCCCTCGCGGCCGCCGTGGTGTTCGCGCTTCTGCGGCTGGCCGTACTTGCGCCACTCGCCGTCGTCCTCGCCGGTAGCGTCGGCCGGAGCCAGCGAGATGCGGCGGGCCTTCACGTCGATGTCGCGCACCACCAGCGAGACTTCCGCGCCGGGGTTCATGTTGGCGTAGGTCTTGGACTGGGGCGAGGTGGCGGCCACGGCGTTGGGCAGCAGCCCGGTGACGCCGGGGGCCAGGTTCACGAACAGGCCGAAGGGGGCGCGCTTTTCCACGGTGCCGGTGACGGTGGAACCAGCCGGAAAGCGTTCCTCGGCCGTGGACCACGGGTCGCCCTCGGCATCGCGCAGGCTGAGCGACAACCGCTTGCGGGCGGGGTCCAGTTCCTTCACCTTCACGGTCACGGTCTCGCCGGGGGTCACGGCCTCTTCGGGCTTGTTGATGCGGCGGGTCCAGGACATTTCGGAAAGGTGCACCAGGCCTTCCACGCCGGGCAGCACCTCGATGAAGGCGCCGAACGGGGCGAGGCGGGTGACCTTGCCGGTGAGCACCTGGTCGGCGTCAAGGCGATCGGCCACGTCCTGCCACGGGTCGCCGGACACCTGGCGGATGGACAGCGAGATGCGCGGACCCTTGCGGGAATCCTTGCCGCCCTTGCCTTCTTCCGCCCCGGAGATGCCCAGCACCTTCACGCGCACCTTGTCGCCCACGCTCACGGCTTCGTCGGCCTGCTGCACGCGCGACCACGAAAGCTCGGAAACGTGCACCATGCCTTCAAGGCCGGGGGCGATCTCGACGAACGCGCCGAACGGGGCAAGGCGAGCCACGGTGCCTTCCAGCACGTCGCCTTCGTTCACGCTCTGCATCAGGGCGCTCAACGATTCGGCCTGCTCGCGTTCCAGCAGCATGCGGCGCGAAACCACGATGTTGCGGCCGTTCTGCTCAAGCCGGGTGACCAGGAACTGGAAGGTCTGGCCGGTGAAGGAGTCGGGCTCCGCGCCGGGGCGCAGGTCCATCTGGCTGGCCGGGCAGAAGGCGCGGCGCTTCAGTACCTCGACGTTGAAGCCGCCCTTGCAGGGCCCGGTGACGCGCCCTTCCACGGGGATGCCGCCCGAGCGGGCGTCTTCCAGTTGGGCAAGCCCGGCCTGGCCGGTCATGGCGCGCGAAAGCTTGATCTCGTTGGCGTTGGCCGAAACCACGTACAGTTCCAGCACGTCGCCCACGGCCAGAGGCAGGTTGCCTTCGGCATCCTCCAGCTCCTTGCGCTCCACGATGCCGTCCACCTTGGCTCCGGTGGCGACGAAGACGGTGTCCTCGCCGATGGCCACCACGGTGGCCTTCACCCGTTCGCCGGTGCGCACGGTTTCCGCCGTGCCGGAATGCGCCTCCAGCAGGTCCGCGAAGCTGGCGTTCTCGTCGAATGCGTCGTCACCGCTCATGTCGACGGGGGCAGCCTCCTGCGGGGCAGGGGCGGCGGCGGCTTCGTGGGCGGGGGCTTCCGCCTGTGCGGTTTCGGGGGTGGCCTCCGGGCTTTCCAGTCCGGTGCCTTCGGTGCGTTCACCAGTCATCAGTCCGATCTCCTTGAAAAGTGGCGTGCGCCGCGTGGCGTTCACCCGCAATATCAGCGCCGAAGGGCGAGGGCAAGTGCGACGGCGTGGTTGCGTCGCCGTGCGCGGCGTGCGATAATGGGAGGAAATCGCCATTTCCGTAAGGAGGTTCCATGCTCAAAGCCAAGGCACGCCACATTCTCGTCGATACCGAGGATGCCTGCAACGAACTGAAGGCCCGCATCCTGGCGGGCGAAGATTTCGCCGAGGTGGCGCGCGCCCATTCCAAGTGCCCGTCGGGCCGCCGCGGCGGCGACCTGGGGGAATTCCCCCGTGGCGCCATGGTGCCCGAATTCGACGAAGTTGTGTTCACCGGCGAAGTGGGCACGGTGCTTGGCCCCGTGCGCACCCAGTTCGGCCACCATCTCATTGAAGTCACCGCGCGCAGCGGCAGCTAGGGTGCGTTCCGCGAGGAACGCGTCCCTTTTGCCCCTTCCTCTGGACGGGGCGGCGGCGCCGCCTTATTCCCATGGGAAGGCGGCCATGCCCGGCACGGCATGCCGCGCGAATGCCCTGTAGAGAACCGCAACCCGGCCGGGGCGGCAGCCCCGCAAGGCTCCGCCCCGGCCGTCGCATTTTCCGGCCATTCCCCGGCCCGCACGGGCCGAAGCGACAGCGGCGCGCCACGCCGCACGGGAGGCACGCCGGATCAGGACAGCCCGCCCCTTTCGCGGCTGCGTCCGGCCCCGCCCGCATCTCCGCCAGCATTTCCGGAGGGCACCCCGCATGGCCAATTTCAAACTGTGGAAAAGCGAGGAGTTGCAGCGCCTGAGAAGCGAGAGCGACCGGATGTTCGACCGGTTGTGCTCGGAACTGGGCCTGCCCTCGGTCTGCCAGCCGCTCATGCAACCCGCCCTGCGTATGATCGACACCCCCGAGGCGGTGGTGGTCGAGGCGCAGTTGCCGGGCGTCACCCCCGAAGACCTCGACATCGTCATCACCGGCACCGTGCTGATCGTGCGCTGCGCCCAAAGCGAAACCTGCGGCATCGGCGAATCGGCCAGCAGGTACGAAAGCCGTTTCATGCTGCCGTGCAAGGTCCGCACGGAGGACGTGGAGGCGGAGCTGGACGAGGGCGTGCTGCGCATCACCATGCCCAAGTGCCGCAGGCCCGAGGCGCGCCGCGTTCCCGTCAGGACCGGCCGGGCCGGTTGAACATAAGGAGGCACCATGACCACCACCAAGAAGGCGACCAAACGCACCGCTGCCTCTTCCGCGTCTCCGTCCGCATTCTCATCCGCACCGGGCGCCACGGGGCTTCCCGCCCCCCTCGCGCCCGAACAGCTGCGCTGGACGCTCGACCCCGCAACGCTGCCCTTCGCCCATACCGGCGAGGTGGACGAGCAGGCCGACATCGTCGGCCAGCGGCGGGGGGTGGATGCCTTTCGCTTCGGCATGGGCATGCAGGGCAAGGGCTACAACATCTTCGTCACCGGGGCCGTGGGCATCGGCAAGCTGGCCATGGTCAAGCGGCTGCTGGGCAACGGCGCGCACGCGGAAGCCACGCCCGACGACCTGTGCTTCGTCAACAATTTCAAGACGCCGGAAGAACCCATCCTGCTGCGCTTTCCGGCGGGCAAGGGCCGCGCCTTCAAGGCCGACGTGCAGGCTTTTCTGGAAACGGTGAAACGCGACATTCCGCAGCTTTTCGAAAGCCAGGAATACATCGCCAGCAAGAACGAGATCATCGAGGCGCACGACAGGAAGACCCGCGAGTTCTTCAAGAACCTGGAAACAAAGGTGCGCGATTCCGGCTTCGTGCTGGTGAACATGCAGATGGGCCAGATTCAGCGGCCTGACATCGTGCCCATCGTGGACGGCGAACCGGTGCACCTGATGAAGCTGGAGGAAATGGCCGCCAAGGGGCGCTTTCCCCAGGAGGAACTGGTAAAGCTGCAGGAAACCTACAAGGTGCTCAAGGAAGAGATAGACGCCATCTTCCTGGACGTGCGCGAACTGCAGAAGGAAGTGAAGCGCAAGACCGAAGAGGTGGACCGGCTCATGTTCATGAGCGCCGCCCGCGACCTGGCCCGGCCATTGCTGGAGGGCTACGCCGATGAGAAGGCGCAGAAGCACATCGAGGCGGTGCTGGCCGACATGGCCGAAAACCTCGACGGGCTGAAGGTGATGGGCCAGCAGGTGCAGGGGCCCATGGGCATGTTCGTGCCCGCCCCGGCGGAAGCCGTGCTGCACCCCTACCAGGTCAACCTGCTGGTGGACAACGCAGAGCTCAAGGGACCGCCGGTGATCGTGGAATCGTTCCCGAACTACCGCAACCTGTTCGGCTCCATCGAGCGGGTCATGGACCGGTCCGGCCTGTGGCGCACCGACTTCACCAAGATCAACGCCGGGTCGTTCGTCAAGGCCAACGGCGGGTACCTGGTGCTGAACCTGATGGACGCCATCATGGAGCCGGGGGTGTGGCAGACGCTGAAGCGCGCCCTGAAGACCTCGGAAATGGAGATCCAGACCTTCGACCCCTACTACTTCATCACGGCCACGGGCATCAAACCCGAGTCCATCAAGATGGAGGTCAAGGTGGTGGTCATGGCCACGCCCCAGTTGTACCACATGCTGCGCCACTACGACCCGGACGTGCAGAAGATCTTCAAGGTGTGGGCGGACTTCGATTCGTCCATGCCGCTCGACGACGTGTGCGTCACCGACATCGCCAAGCTGATGAAGACCTTCGTGGCGGCGCGCAACCTGCGCCAGTTCGACGCCACGGCCGTGGCGGCCCTGCTGGAGCACGGCGTGCGCATGACCGGCCGGCGCGAGAAGGTCACCACCTCGTTCCCGGTGCTGCGCGACATCATGGAAGAGGCCGAGTACATCGCCCGCCAGGCCGGGGCGGACATGGTGTCCGCGCCGCACGTGGCCCAGGCGGTGGAAGGGCGGCAGTACCGCGCAGGGCTTATCGAGGAGAAGGTGCAGGAGATGATCGACCGGGGCAGCGTGTTCATCGACACCGACGGCGAGGTCGTCGGGCAGGTGAACGGGCTGGCCGTGTACGCCATGGGCGACCACATGTTCGGCAAGCCTTCGCGCATCACCGCCACCACCTCCATGGGGCGCGAGGGCATCATCAACATCGAGCGCGAATCGGACCTGTCCGGAGCCATACACAACAAGGGCATGCTCATCCTTTCCGGCTACCTGCGCCGGGCCTTCGCACAGGACAAGCCGCTGACGCTGGCGGCGTCCATCGCCTTCGAGCAGTCCTACGGCGGGGTGGACGGCGACTCGGCCTCGTCCACCGAACTGTACGCGCTGCTCTCCAGCCTGTCGGGCGTGCCCATCAGGCAGGGCATCGCCGTCACCGGCTCGGTGAACCAGAAGGGCGAGGTGCAGCCCATTGGCGGGGTGAATGAAAAGATCGAGGGCTTTCACGAGGTGTGCAAGCGCAAGGGGCTGACCGGCAAGCAAGGCGTGATGATACCCGCCGCCAACGTCAACGACCTGATGCTGAAGCCCGAGGTGGTGGATTCGGTCCGCGCGGGCACGTTCCGCATCTGGGCCGTGCGCACCGTGGACGAAGGCATTGAACTGCTCACCGGCGTGCCCGCCGGGGTGCGCGGACCGGACGGCAGCTACCCGGCCGATTCCGTGTACGGCAAGGTGGATGCGCGACTGCGCGAACTGGCCGAAGGCCTGCGCAGCTTTGGCGAGAAGAAGGACGAGAACGGCAACGGCAACGGCAAGGGCAAGGGCAAACGCGCCAAGGCCCCCCGGAAGCCGGAGGACAAGCAGGGCTAACCGCTTCGGCGGGCCGCGCATGCGCGAAACCCTCCTGGTTGTACCGGAACGTTCAAACAAGACGTCCCGCCTCTTTTCAAGGCGGGACGTCTTTTTTAGTGCGGCGCAATTCCAGAGGAGGATCGTGCGCCATGGTGGCGATAATGCGTTTGTGGTGTCTGTATAGAACGCATCTATGTATTCGTGGTTGATCCATGATGATTTATGCCAAAAAAGATACATATAAAGCAAATGTAATTGTAGATTGTGTATTGGAGAATAGCCCTGGAATGGAGATTCGCGTTGATAATAAGAGTGCCTCATAGACACATTTCGCTGTGAGAATGAAAGCAAGAATGATGTTGTTGCGTTTGCACCCGGCGGATGGCTAGGACGCCGATATATGTTGGCTCCAGCATAAATGTCGATTCACGCCTTGAAACAAACGGGATGGTCGCAGGTCATGAACGGGCATGCGTTCGCACTGCCGTTTTCGGGACTGGGGCACGATCTTGCGCCGGTCATGGCGCGGGCGTCGGCGCTTTCGGTGCGTCGTGCGGCGACGCCGCGCGGCGTGCCGCAGGTCCGAAGACAACGCGGGCACGTCAAGGCGGGGTACGCATTGCAGGTGGCGCTGGGGCGGGAAACCAGGGGCCGGTGAACCGGCCGCAAGGAGGCACAATGACGGTCAATCGCAGGCAGTTCCTGAAGCTGAGCGCCGGGGCCACGCTGGCTGGCGCGTTCGGCGGGCTGGGAATCAGCCTCGCGCCCTCGGTGGCGCGGGCGGAACTTCAGAAGCTTCAGTGGGCAAAGCAGACCACCTCGGTCTGCTGTTACTGTGCGGTGGGTTGCGGGCTCATCGTGCATACAGCCAAAAACGGCGAAGGCCGTGCGGTCAACGTGGAAGGCGACCCGGACCACCCCATCAACGAAGGGGCGCTGTGCCCCAAGGGCGGTTCCATCTTTCAGTTGGGCGAAAACGACGCCCGGCCAAAGAAGCCCCTGTACCGCGCGCCCAACAGCGGCGAATGGAAGGAAGTGGAATGGGACTGGGCCCTTTCCGAGATCGCCAAGCGCGTCAAGAAGACGCGTGACGCATCGTTCCAGACTGCCAACGCCAAGGGCGAGAAGGTCAACCGTACCGAGGCCATCGCCTCGCTGGGATCGGCCGCCCTCGACAACGAGGAATGCTGGGCCTACCAGGTGATCCTGCGCAGCCTTGGCCTTGTGTTCATCGAGCACCAGGCGCGCATCTGCCACAGCTCCACCGTGCCCGCGCTGGCGGAGACCTACGGGCGCGGGGCCATGACCAACCACTGGAACGATATCGCCAACAGCGATTGCGTCCTGATCATGGGTAGCAACGCCGCCGAGAACCATCCCATTTCCTTCAAGTGGGTCATGCGGGCCAAGGACAGGGGCGCCACCATCGTGCACGTGGACCCGCGCTTTACCCGCACCGCCTCCAAGTCGGATATCTACGCCCCCATGCGTTCGGGCACCGACATCGCCTTTCTTGGCGGCCTCATCAAGTACATTCTCGACAACAAGCTGTATTTTGAAGAGTACGTGCGCGAGTACACCAACGCGTCGCTCATCGTGGGCGAGAAGTTCTCGTTCAAGGATGGGCTGTTCAGCGGCTTCGACGCGGAAAAACGCAAGTACGACAAATCGCAGTGGGCGTTCGAACTGGACGGGAACGGCGTGCCCAAGCGCGACCCTTCGCTGAAGCACCCCCGGTGCGTCTTCAACCTGATGAAGAAGCACTACGAACGCTACACCCCCGAGCAGGTGTCCAACGTCACCGGAACGCCCAAGGACCAGCTGTTGCAGGTCTACAAGACCTACGCAGCCACTGGCAAGCCGGACAAGGCAGGCACCATCATGTACGCCATGGGCTGGACGCAGCATACCGTAGGCGTGCAGAACATCCGCACCATGGCCATGGTGCAGCTGTTGCTGGGCAACATTGGCGTGGCGGGCGGCGGCGTCAACGCGCTGCGCGGCGAATCCAACGTGCAGGGGTCCACCGACCAGGGGTTGCTGGCCCAAATCTGGCCGGGGTACAACCCCACCCCCACCAGCAGGCAGGCCACCCTGGACGAGTACAACGCGGCTACCCCGCTGTCCAAGGATCCCAAGAGCGTCAACTGGTGGCAAAACCGCCCAAAGTACGTGGCCAGCTACCTGAAGGCACTGTACCCCAACCTGTCCCCTGCGGAAGCCTATGACATCATGCCCAAGGTCGACGCCGACAAGGCGTCCACCCACTACTTCTGGCTGAACATCTTCGACCGGATGGACAAGGGCGAGTTCAAGGGGGCGTTCGCCTGGGGCATGAACCCCGCCTGCGGCGGGGCCAACGCGGGCAAGAACCGCCGCGCGCTGGGCAAGCTGGACTGGCTTGTCAACGTCAACATTTTCGAGAACGAAACCTCGTCGTTCTGGAAGGGGCCGGGCACGGACCCCAAGGCCCTCGGCACCGAGGTGTTCTTCCTGCCGTGCGCCGTGTCCATCGAGAAGGAAGGGTCCATCGTCAACTCCGGCCGCTGGATGCAGTGGCGCTATCGCGGGCCGAAGCCCTGGGGCGACACCAAGCCCGACGGCGATATCATGCTGGAGATGATGCACAAGATCCGCGACCTGTACGCCAAGGAAGGCGGGGCGCACCCCGACCCCGTCCTCAAGCTGAACGTGGCGGAATGGGAGGAACACAACGAGTTCTCGCCCACCAAGGTCGCCAGGCTGATGAACGGCTACTTCCTGAAGGACACGGAAGTGGGCGGCAAGCAGTTCAAGGCCGGGCAGATGGTGCCCGCGTTCGCCTTCCTGACGGCGGATGGCTCCACCTGTTCCGGCAACTGGCTGCATGCCGGGTCGTTCACCGACGCGGGCAACATGATGGCCCGCCGCGACACCGCCCAGACGCCCGAGCAGGCGCGCATCGGCCTGTTCCCCAACTGGTCGTTCTGCTGGCCGGTGAACCGTCGCGTCCTGTACAACCGAGCCTCGGTGGACGCCACGGGCAAGCCGTGGAATCCGGCCAAGGCCGTCATCGAATGGAAGGACGGCAAGTGGGTGGGCGACGTGGTGGACGGCGGCGGCGACCCCGGCGCCAAGCACCCCTTCATCATGCAGACGCACGGCTTCGGCGCGCTGTACGGCCCGGGGCGCGAGGACGGCCCCTTCCCTGAGCACTACGAGCCCATGGAAGGCCCCATTGCCGCGCATCCCTTCTCGAAGCAGCGCAGCAACCCCGTGGCGTTCCACTTCGCCGACGAGAAGAAGGCGGTGGCGGACCCCAAGTACCCGTACATCTGCTCCACCTACCGGGTCACCGAGCACTGGCAGACGGGCCTGATGACCCGTCGCTGCGCATGGCTGGTGGAGGCGCAGCCGCAGGTGTTCTGCGAAATGGGCACCGGCCTTGCCAAGCAGAAGGGCATCAAGAACGGCGATACCGTTCGCCTGTCCAGCATTCGCGGCGAGGTGGATGCGGTGGCCATCGTCACCGAGCGCATCAAGCCGTTCAAGGTCATGGGCAAGGAATACCACATGGTGGGCCTGCCCTGGCACTTCGGCTGGATGACACCCAAGGACGGCGGTGATTCCGCCAACCTGATCACCCCGTCGGTGGGCGACCCGAACACCGGCATTCCGGAAACCAAGGCGTTCATGGTGGACGTCCGCAAGGCGTAGGGGGATTAGTCATGGGAAAGATGTTCTTCATCGACCTTACGCGGTGCACGGCCTGCCGTGGCTGCCAGATCGCATGCAAGCAGTGGAAGAACCTTCCGGCTGAACACACCCGCAACACCGGGTCGTACCAGAACCCGCCGGACCTGTCGTACGTCACCCTGAAGACGGTGCGCTTCACCGAAGGCACCTTCGAGAAGAAGTTCGAGTGGCTGTTCTTTCCCGAACAGTGCCGCCACTGTCTCGAACCCCCCTGCAAGGGCCAGGCGGACGTGGACCTGGAAGGCGCGGTGCTGAAGGACGAGGCCACCGGGGCCGTCCTGTTCACCGAACTGACCGCCAAGGTGGACGGCGACATGGTGCGCTCCGCCTGCCCGTATGACATTCCGCGCAAGGATGCCGCCACCGGCAGGTTGTCCAAGTGCGACATGTGCAACGACCGGGTGCAGAACGGCCTGCTGCCCTCCTGCGTCAAGGCGTGCCCCACCGGGTGCATGAACTTTGGCGACGAGGCGGAAATGACTGAACTCGCCAACAAGCGCCTGGCCGAAGTGAAAAAGGTGCATCCCAAGGCCGTGTTGGGCGACCCCAACGACGTCCGCGTGGTGTACTTGTTCCAGCGCGACCCGAAGAGCTACTTCGAGCATGCGGTGGCCGAACTGGAAACCGGCCCGCTTACCCGCAAGCAGCTGTTCGCCCGCATGTTCCGCGAACGCGCGTAATCCGCCTCAACCCCCGCCTGGAGGCATGCCCCCTCCGGGCGGGGCATTTACTCCCTGCCTGCGCCTGCGAGAAGGTCCAGCGGTCGCTGCTTTGCGCGGCTTCCCGCCCGTGTGAGGTACAAGCCGCATCACATGTATGGCGAGACCCCGGCGCCGTCCGACGCAAAAGCGCTGGGCGGCGCTTTGCTGTCTGGGGGATGTGTTGATGACTGATTGTTCAAACATGCATATGTCAGTAATTATTTATTTCACAATGGAGAAATCCTTGTGCGCAGCACTCGCGTGTTCCGGAAAAATGTCAATGAAACACCACGTAGCACGCCGAAGAAACAGCTAGTCCAGTAAATGCACAATGTCCGGCCTGTCGGGGCGTGGCGTCTTGAATGGGTGGCGGCATGTGATAAGAGGTGGTGACCTCTCTCCTGTAACGGCAACCGGAGGACGCCATGAACAACGAAGAATATCCGTACGACCTGGTGCAGGTCGTGCTTGTGACCCGCGAGGGCGAACGGATGGAGATAGAGGCGCGGGTGGGCTCGCTGTTGTTCGTGGACGTGGAGCGCGACAACTGTTGCGTCAGTTGCGATGCGCAATCGTGGGACCTGGTGCCGGGCATGCGCCGCCGCGCCGTGCGCCGTCTGATGGACGCGCTGCACGAATCCGTGCCGTTGCTGGCTGACCACTGAAGTCAGGGGCGCGTGGGGTGGCTGACTGCTAGCCGCAGCCGCCCGCCAGGCACCGCCGGTCACCCGCCGGTCACCGTCAGCCGCCCGTCGGTTGGCACGCCGGGCGTTGCAGGGGATGTCGCATGACGCGGCATCCTTTTTTTGCGTCGTGCGCGGGGGAACGGCCCGCATCATTTGCCAGGCGGCAGGCAGGGGCCGAACGGCACGCAGGCAGTGGCGTGCGGCGCGGGATGGCCGGTGAACGGCATGCTGTTGCACATGCGTGCGCTGTCGTGGCGCTCTTGCCCCCGCGACACGGATGAACGGCAAACGGCGGCGCGAACGGTGCGGGCCGGGGCGTTTCGCCCTTTGGTGCACGCTTGCGGCGGCATGGGGGCCGTTCACCGAAAGTGACGTGGCGCTCTCGCCATGTGGCCGTACAACGAAGCCATGGACACCGGCGGCGTCGCGACGGCCCATGATGGAACAGACGCCGCCGGAGGGAACTGCATCCGGTCCATGCGACTCGCAGCAAGCGGGCGCGGGGGCCGGACGAAACACCAAAGGAGGCACGCATGGCCACGATCACCGAAACGGCGGGCGCACCCGGCATGACCATGGAAGCCCCCCAGACTCCCCTGACCCCGGCGCAGCATCGGGAGCATCCCCAACCCGACGAAGCGCAGTTCGCCGCGCTGGTCCGCGCCCGGTGGACCGTTTCCCTCATCCTGACTGCCGTGATGCTGGCCATCTACTTCGGCTTCATCATGGTCCTGGCCTTCCGGCGCGACCTGCTGCAGGTGGCGGCGGGGGGCGGCATGACCCTGGGCATTCCCGTGGGGTTCGGCATCATCATCACCGCGTCGGCGCTCACCGGCGTCTACGTGTGGTGGGCCAACCGGCGGTACGACGGCGCGGTGCGGCGTATCATCGCGACCATGCATTCCGGCCAGACCATGAAGGGGGCGCGCCATGGCTAGCGAATTTTCCTCTACCATCGGGCAGCCCAACGCGCTGTCCATCGGCTTCTTTTTCCTGTTCGTGGCATTCACGCTGGGCGTCACGTGGTGGGCGGCCCGGCGCAGCCGTTCGGCGGCGGAATTCTACGCGGCCGGGCGCAGCGTCACCGGGTTCCAGAACGGTCTGGCCCTCGCGGGCGACTACATGAGCGCGGCCTCGTTCCTGGGCATCGCCGGGCTGGTGGCGCTGAAGGGGTACGACGGGCTCATCTATTCCATCGGCTTTCTGGTGGGCTGGCCGGTTATGATGTTCCTCATCGCGGAACCGCTGCGCAACCTCGGCAAGTACACCTTCGCCGACGTGGTGGCCTACCGCCTGCGGCAACGGCCCATCCGCGTGGCTGCCGCGTGCGGTTCGCTGATGACCGTGGCCTTCTATCTCATCGCCCAGATGGTGGGGTCCGGATCGCTGGTGCACCTGATGTTCGGCCTGCCGTACGAGACGGCGGTGCTGGTGGTGGGCGCGGTTATGATCGCGTACGTGCTGTTCGGCGGCATGCTGGCCACCACCTGGGTGCAGATCATCAAGGCCGTGCTGCTGCTGGGCGGGGCCAGCGTGATGGTGTTCTTCGTGTTGCAGCACTTCGGTTTCAGTCCGGCGGAACTCTTCCGCGCCTCGGCTGCGCGCTACGGCGACAAGGTGCTGTCCCCCGGCGGCCTGGTGTCCAACCCGTGGGACGCCCTGTCGCTGGGCATGGCGCTGATGTTCGGCACGGCGGGGCTGCCGCACATCCTGATGCGCTTCTACACCGTGCCCGACGCCAAGGCCGCCCGCAAATCGGTGTTCTACGCCACGGGCTTCATATCGTACTTCTACGTGCTCACCTTCATCATCGGCTTTGGGGCCATGGCGCTGGTGGGGCAGGACGTCATCGCCCGGTTCGACAAGGGCGGCAACATGGCCGCGCTGCTGCTGGCCGAGGTGACTGGCGGCACCATGTTCCTGGGCTTCATCGCCGCCGTGGCCTTCGCCACCATCCTGGCCGTGGTGGCCGGGCTCACCCTGGCGGGCGCCACCACCTACGCCCATGATCTTTACGCGAATGTGTTCCGGCGCGGGCAGTCCACGGAAGACGACGAGGTGCGCATGGCCAAGCGGGCCACCGTGGCGCTGGGCGTGCTGGCCGTGGCGCTGGGCATCGCCTTCAAGGGGCAGAATGTGGCCTTCATGGTGGGGCTGGCCTTCGCCATCGCCGCCAGCGCCAACTTTCCCGCGCTGCTCATGTCCATCCTGTGGAAGCGGTTCTCCACGTTCGGGGCGGTATGCTCCATCGCCACCGGGGCCACGCTGGCCGTGGGGCTCATCGTGCTCAGCCCCACCGTGTGGGTGGACGTGTTGCATTCGCCGTGGGGCATGGCCGCGCCGTTCGCGCTGAAGAATCCGGCGCTCATCTCGCTGCCCGCGGCCTTCGCGGCCGGGTGGCTGGGGTCGGTGCTGCGGCCCGAGCCCGACGCCGAGCAACGCTACGCTGAACAGAAGATCCGCAACTACCTCGGCGTGGGAGCCGAGTAGGCATGAAACCCGGTGATCCCGCCATGACATTCGCGGCCCCTCCCCACGGGGAGGGGCCTGCGGAGCGGGATGGGGCACGGGCCGAGCGCGGCCCGTTGTCCCTTTCCGTGTTGCCTGCGGAAAATCCTTTGCTGTGCCCCGTGCGCGACCTGCCCGGCTGGGCCGACCGCAGCGGCGGGTCTGGCGGGTTTGGCGAGGCTGGCGGAGCGGGGCCGCGTGCACCGTTGCTCGTGGCGTCGGGCACCCCGCTGCGCGAGGCCGCCGCGCGTATGGCCGGGGCGAGCGTTTCCGCCTGTCTCGTCCGTGCGCCGGATGGGCCCGGCATGCCACCCTCGGACGGACCGTCGGGCGGCCAACCTCCGGCGGGCATTCTCACCGAGCGCGACGTGGTGCGCGCGCTGGCGGAGCACGGGCAGGGCGCGGCGACGCTGCCGGTGGAGGCGGCCATGACCGCCGCCCTGGTCACCATGCGCGACGACGAACTGCTGTTCGAAGGGCTGTCGCGCATGGTGCGCCACGCCATCCGGCGGCTGGTGGTGGTGGACCGGGACGGCGCGGTGCGCGGCATGCTGGAGGAGCGCGACCTGCTGTCCGCTGGCGCGGAAAACCCCGTGCAACTGGTGGCGGACATGGCCGCCGCCCCGGATGGAGCGGCCTGTCGCCCCCTGCTGGAGCGGGTGCGACGGGTGGTGGTGCGCTGCGTGGAGCAAGGCGTGCCCGCGCGCGGGGTGGGGCGGCTGGGGGCGGAACTGCACGACCATCTGCTGGCCCGCCTGACGCATCTGGCCGTGGCGTCCATGCCGCTGCCGCCCCCGGCCCCGTTCGGCATGGCCGTGCTGGGCAGCCAGGCCCGGCGCGAGCAGTTTCTGGCCGCCGATCAGGACGCGGCCATGGTCATTTCCGAAGCGTCGGGCGACGTGCCGCCGGAACAGGTGGCCGCCTATTTCGAACGCCTTGCCGCGCGCCTTGCCGCGTTGCAGTCCGAGGCAGGCGTGCCGGACTGCCCGCACGGGGTGGTGCCGGGCAACCCCGCCTGGCGTATGACCCTGCCCGAATGGCGGGCGGACATCGCGGCCATGCTGCATGCGCCCGATGCACAGGGGGTGCTGCGCTGTTCCATGCTGGCGGACGCGCGCGGCGTGGACGACGGCTGGGATCTGGTGGCCCGCCTGCGCGTCATGCTGTCCGACATGGCGCGCTCGGCCCCGCTGATGCTGCGCTACATGGCACGTGAGGCGACGCGCTTCGCCCCGCCGCTGGGCCTGTTCGGCGCGCTGGTGGTGGAAAAGGCCGGGCCGCAGGGGACAGCAGGAATTGGCGGGCCTGGCGGGTCTGGCGGAATTGGCCGAACGGGCGCGGCCACCCTGGATATCAAGCGGGGCGGGCTGTTTCCGCTGATGCACGGAGTGCGCGTGCTGGCGCTGGACGCGGCCGCGCAGGCGCACGACACCGCCGGGCGCATCGCACAATTACGGGTGGCGAGTGTGCTGTCGGAGGCGCGCGCGGCCGATCTTGGCGAGGCCATGGACCACCTTCTGGGGCTGCGGGCGCGGGCGCAGGCGGCAGCGCTACGGGGCGGCGCGGTTCCCGATGACCGGGTGCGGCCCGGCGAGCTTTCCGGCCTGGAGCGCGAACGGTTGAAGCAGTGCTTCAAGGTGGTGGCGGATTTCCAGGACATGCTGCGGCGGCGCTACGCGTTGCACCTGATGGTGTAGCGCGGCCCGGCGGGAGATCACATGCACGAGGACGTTATCCGTTTTCTGAAGGGGGTGCCCCCGTTCCGGTTCCTGCCACGGGCGAACCTGCGCGCGCTGGCCTTTCGCGCGCAGGTGGCCTTTTGTCCGGCGGGCGAGGAGTTGGAAGCTGTCGGCGACGACGGCGCGCCCCTGCTGCACGTGGTGGTGAAGGGAACCATTGCCGTGGATGCCGGTGCGCCGGAAGGTGCCGAACATCTGGGGCCGGGCGCGGTGTTCGGCTGGCCCGCTGGCCAGAGTGATCCGGGCGGCCGGAAAGGCCGGGCAGATCAGTCAGGCCAGTCCGGACAAACCGGCCAGACCGGAAAGGCCGGACCAGAGGCCGCGCAGCCAATAACCACGGCCCGCGCGGCCACCGATGCGCTGTGCTACCTGCTGCCAGTGCAGGCCGTATCCGATGCCCTGGACGGCAGGCCCGATCTGCGGGAACTGCTGGCCCCCGGCTTCGGCCCCGCGTTGCTGGAACTGGGCGCGGCGGCCCTTGCCCGCAGCGGCGCGCTGGCTTGGCAGGGCGGACGGCCATGGCAGGCCGTCACCGCCGGAGAGGCCATGCCCGCCGGGTTCGCGGCGGCTCCCGCGCACGTTGCCCTGCGCGAGGCGGCGCGGCGGATGACCGAACGCCACCGCAGCGCCATCGTCCTTCTGGACGATGCGGGCAGGGCGGCGGGCATCCTCACCGACCGCGATTTCCGCTCCCGCGTGGTGGCGGGCGGGGCCGACCATGATCTTCCCGCCAGTGCGCTGATGTCGGCTCCGGTGCTGTGCGTGCAGGCCATGGCTGCGTGCCTGGACGTCATGCTGCTCATGGCCGGGCGCAACATCCATCACGTGGTGGTGGTCGATGGCGAGGAGCCGGTGGGGGTGCTGTCGTCGCACGACCTCATGGTGCTGCGGGGGGTGTCGCCCACGGCGCTGGCCGAACGCATCGGCGCGGCCGGAACCCTGACCGAACTGGTGGAGGCCGCCCCGCGCGCCGACGCGCTGGCCGCCGTGCTGCTGGGCGAAGGGGCGCGGCCGCATACGCTGGCCGCCACCCTGCCCGACCTGCACGACCGCATGGCCGCCCGGCTGTTCGATCTGGGCATGGCCGTGCTGGGGCCGCCGCCGCGTCCGTGGTGCTTTCTGGCGTTTGGCGCGGCGGCCCGGCGCGAGGCGTGGTTCCGGCACCGGCAGTGGAACGGCCTTGTGCTGGGCAACGGTCCGGACGGAACCCGGAGCCTGGACGACCACGCGGCCGAATACTTCGGCACCTTGGCCCGCTTTGTGCGCGACGGGCTGCGCGCGTTGGGCTTCGCGCCGTGCCCGCAGGGGCGCATGGCGGCATCACCCGGCTGGACGCTGTCCGTTTCCGGCTGGCGGGAGAGGTACCGGCAATTGGCCGGGCAGGAATACTGCGCGGGGGCCGGGCAAAACGTATCGTCCATGTCGCTGCCGGTGCGAAGGGGCATGTTCGACGTGCGCCCGGTATGCGGCGACATGGCACTGGGGCTGCGCGTGGCGGCGGAGGCCGATGCGGCGTTGGGCGGCGCGGTGCGCGCAGGTGCGCGTTGGCCGCTGGCGGCGAGCGGAGCGGATCAGGCTGACGGGGTCGATTCCCCGCTGGTGGGGCTGACCCGCATGGCGCGCGCGCTGACTGCGGGGCAGGGGGGGCAGCCCCCTGAAACCCTGGCGCGGCTGGCCGCCCTTGCGGAACTGGCCGGTGCGAGGAGGGGGGCGCTGGCAGATGCCCGGCGGGCCTGTGAATATCTGCTGTTGCGCGCGGCCCATGCCGAACTTGCGGCGCGCGGTGCGGGTGAAGGCGGGGACGATGCCGAGGGCGGGCCGGGTGCCATGGGCGACGCCTGCGGTTCGGGGGGCGCTGTTACGGGCCGGGCGAACATGCACGACGTGCCAGGCATGCCGAGCATTCCAGACATGCCCGGCGGGGCGAGCGGTGCGGACAGCCTGGATGCGCTGGCCCTGCGTCGCGCCCGCGAGGCGGTGCGCGCGTTGCACGCGGTGCAGGGGACGGGGGGGATGACGCCCGTGGCGACCGGCACGCCGGGGGGAGCAGATGCGCGCGCCGCGTCCGTGGGCGCGCCATCCGGCACGGCCCGGCGCGGAGACACGCCATGAGACGTCTGCTGCGCCGCCTGTTGTCCGGATCCGGGCCGGACCCGGCCACGCCCGTGCGGCGGGTGGTCTTCGTATCCGTGGATTGCGAAATGACCGGCCTCGACCCCGCGCGGGACGATCTGCTGTCCGTTGGGGCCGTGGCCCTGCGCGGCATGCGCATGGATCTTTCCGCCACCTTTCGCGGCCTGTTGCGTCCGGTCTGCCCGGTGCGGCCCGAAGGGGTGCCCGTGCACCGCATCCTGCCCGGCGAAGCGGCCAGCGGCGACGAAGCGGCTACGGAGCTGGCCCGCTTTGACGCCTGGCTGGCCGGGTTGACCTTGCCTGCCGGGCGCGGCGGAGGGGACACGCCCCCCGTGGTGTTGTTGGGCTGGTGCCTGGGGCTGGACGAGGGGTTCCTGGCCGCCGGGCGCAAACGCGCCGGGCTGCCGCCCCGCGTGCATCCCCGCTGCGACGTGCAGGACCTGTTCCGGCATGTGCGGGCGTCGGGTGGGGCTGTGGTTTCCGACCTGGACGCAATGATCCCGCCGGGGGCATCGTTTGCGCCGTGCGCGCCCGCCGCGCTGTCGGACATCCCCCTCAAGGATGCGGACCTGTATGCCGTGGCCCGCGCCTTGGGGGTGGAGGTGCACGACGCCCACGACGCGCTGGGCGACGCCTGCCTGTGCGCCCAGGTGTTCCAGCGCCTGGTGGCGCTGCTGGAACGCCGCCTGGGCCGCAGGGCGGCGTGGGGCGACCTTGCCCGCGCCGAGGGCGCGGCGTGCGCCGGGGCGCGCCACGCGGGCGGGGCCTTCGGGCTTTGAGGCCCTAACGTTTGTGAGAGAAGCACATCTTGCGGATTGAAAACGCAGCGCGCGATGGATATCGCAAGGCAGCCGATCCCTTTGAAATTCCATGCGAGGGGCTTCCGTAATATTGGGTAACTACAAATGAAAGTTTTGGGGGGAGGGGGGCCGGGGGAGGAGCCCCTTTTTCAAAAGGGTCCCTCCTCCGGAAGGACCTCTGTCCATTGGCAACGAAGCGCCCCGCCGGAACATCTGTTCCGGCGGGGCGGCGATATGGCTGGCTACGTCCGCGCGGCGGACGTTCGGCCTCCGGCTACCGTTCCGCCAGGGCCCGTTGCGGGGCGCGCTTGCGCTGTTCCGCGTAGCGCGGGTCGTCCTGGCCGGTCAGGATCAGGGCGTGGGTGGTGCAGCCGGTGACGCAGGCGGGCTTAAGCCCGGCGTCGATGCGGTCCATGCACAGGTCGCACTTCACGGCCTTGTCCCCGTCCTCGTTCCATTGCGGGATGTGCCACGGGCAGGCTTCCAGGCACGCGCCGCAGCCGATGCAGTCGTCGGCCTCGACGTAGACGATGCCGTCGGCCTCGCGCTTGGTCATGGCCCCGGTGGGGCACACGTCCACGCATTCCGGCTCTTCGCAGTGGAAGCAGGGCATGTACAGGGTGCGGAACAGGGGAGCGCCGCTGGCCGAGGGCAGCGGCCCTTCGGTGAAGTGTTCGCCCAGCTTGATGCCCACGGGCATGGCGTTCTTGACCTTGCAGTGTATTTCGCACGCCTTGCAGCTGATGCAGCGGCGTTCGTCGGTGACGATGCAGTAGGTGCTCATGACTGTCCCCTATGCCCTGGCCGCGGCCTTGCGCACGGCGACGAAGTGTTCCTGCATGGAGATGCCGCCCCCGGCCCGGTCGTAGCGTTCCAGCCCGCCGGGCATCAGTTCCTGGTCGGCCACGCCCTTGCCCCGCGCGCGCGATTCCACCGGCAGCCGGTGGCCGAACCCGTGCACCATGAACAGCGCCTCGGGGTGCACGAAGTCGGTGACGAAGGCGCGCATGCTCCCGGCGGCAACGCCCCGGGCGTCCAGTACTTCCAGCATCTCGCCGTCGGCGATGCCCAGTTCTGCGGCCCTGGCGGTGTTGATCCAGGCCACGTTGGTGGGCATCTGCTCCGCCAGCAGGGGGTTGTTCACGGTATGCCCCTGGGTGTGCAGGGCCGAGCGCCCGAAGGCGATGCGGAACATGCCCTGCGGCGGCGCGGGCGGCGCGGCGTAGGGACGCAGGCTGGGTTCACCGGCCTTGGTCCACTTGGGGCTGATCATTTCCAGCTTGCCGGACGAGGTGGCAAACTTCAGCTCGGCGTCCTCGCGGTACTTGGGCGCATCGCACAGTTCCACGAAGCCCTTGGCGTCGAAATCGGCCATGGTCACGCCGGTACCCTGCAACTGGTACTCCCAGATGTCCTCGATGCGCTGGAAGGCCAGCTTGTCCATGCCCAAGCGCGTGGCGAGGCCGCACAGGATTTCCCAGTCGGCCCTGGTGTCCAGCGTGGGCTGCATGGCCCGCTTGCGCACGAAGAACTGGGGCTTCAGCCCGCCCTTGGAGGCGATGATGCTTTCGCGCGAAAGGTAGGTGGACAGGGGCAGCACCACGTCGGAGTGCCACGCCGTGTCCGACCACGAGAAGGTCACGCTGACCAGCAGGTCCAGCCCTTCCCACTTGCGCTTCATGGCGTCGGCGTCAGGCATGGCCATGAGCGGGTCGTGCCGGTAGCAGATGTACGCCTTCACCGGGTACGGGTCGCCGGTGGCCATGGCGTCGTAGGCCAGGTTGATCAGGCCGGGGCCGCCGTCGAACTGGGTGTGCCGCCAGCCCACGCCGTCGGCGCGCTTCTCTTCGGGGGCGGGGTACAGGTCCACCAGCTTCTTCAGGCCCTTGCGGCCCACGTCGCCGGGTTTGTTGGCGATGGGCAGGCCGCCCTTGGCCCCGATGGAGCCGAGCAGGGCGTTGATGATGTACGCGGTGCGACAGACGTGGAACGAATCGTCGTAGCGGGCCACCATCCAGCCGGGGTGCCAGATGACGCCCGGCGCGGCCTCGGCCAGTTGGCGGGCCAGCGCGATGATGGCGGCGGCGGGCACGCCGGTCTCGCCTTCCGCCCACTGCGGGGTGCACGCGGCCACGTGCGCGGCCAGCGCGTCCAGGTCTTGCACGTGCGCTTCGACGTAGGGCTTGTTGTACAGGCCCTCGTTGATCAGCACGTGGATGACGGCCAGGTTGAAGGCCAGGTCGCTGCCGGGCCGCACCATGTAGAAATTGTCGGCCTTGCCCGCGGTGTAGGTGGCGCGAATGTCCACCACGCTGAGCTTGCAGCCCTTTTCCAGGCCGTCCAGCACCGCGTTGGCCTCGGCCACGTTGATGGCTTCAAGGATGTTGCGGGTCTGCAAGACGAGATGCTTGCAGTTGCGGTAGTCGTAGACAACTTCCTTGCGGCCGATGCCCATCACGGACTTGGCGGCGTGCTGCACGTTGCGCGCGCAGGCGCTGTCGTGGTTGCAGTAGTTGGGCGATCCCAGGCCGCGCATGAACGCCTGGTGCAGGTCCACGAAGGGGCCGCCCCGGTCGGACCACTGCACGCTGCGGCCGCCGTGTTCGGCGGTGATGGCCTTCAGCTTGTCGGCCACATAGTCCAGGGCTTCGTCCCATGTGGCTTCTCGCCACTTGCCCTCGCCGCGTTCGCCCACGCGGATCAGCGGGCGCTGCGGACGCTCCGTGTCCATCTCAAGGGCGATGCCCGCCGCGCCGCGCGGACACAGCGACCCTTTCAGGGGGGACTTGGGGTTGCCCTCTATGCGAACGGCCTTGCCGTCCTCCACCTCGACCATGATGGGACAGCGCACGCTGCACATGCCGCATACACTGTACACCTGTTGCCTGCCTGCCATGGCTGCCTCCGGTGTTTGCCTGCCGTTGGATATCTGGTTGAGCTTGCCCCGCCTAACAGCGGTTGTCCGCAACAGGCAAGCAAAGCCCTGCATGTGTTGTTTGTAACAGGAACACGCATTCCGTTACACGCGTGACCGTAAAAAATCGAGAGGGTATCGTGAAAACAATCACGATTCGCATGCTTGGCGTGCTTATTATGCTTTTTTAGACACATGTAGCGTTTCGACCCAATCAGGCTTGCGCGGTGGCCCATTCTGTCCCCAAGCCCGCCAGCCCGCGCCGGGCCTTGACTGGCGGAACCCCACAGGCACGAAAGTACCATGTACCGTGCCCGCCGGGCGGGCACGGCCGTGCATGACCGGGCCAGTTGTCGCCAGCCGTGCGGATGGCAAATCATGCAGTGTAACGAAATATCAGGAGAAGACACTTTGGCCCCGTCCTTGCTGTAGTGGCGGCAGGAGTGTTCGCGGAGATTACGGGCTCCGCGATGACGTCGCTAACCCCAACTCAGCGAGGTAGGCAGTCATGGCAGTACAGGAACAGGTCTACGGGTTCTTCATTCCCAGCGTCACCCTGATCGGCATCGGCGCCTCCAAGGCGATCCCCGAAAAGATCAAGGCGCTCGGCGGGTCCAAGCCGCTCATCGTCACTGACATGGGCATCGTCAAGGCGGGCATCCTGAAACAGATCACCGACCTGCTCGACGCCGCCAAGATGGCCTACAGCGTGTACGACGAAACCATTCCCAACCCCACCGACGACAACGTTCACAAGGGCGTGGACGTCTACAAGAAGAACAAGTGCGACAGCCTGATCACCCTTGGCGGCGGCAGCTCGCACGACTGCGGCAAGGGCATTGGCCTGGTCATCGCCAACGGCGGCAAGATTCACGACTTCGAGGGCGTGGACAAGTCCAGCAAGCCCATGCCGCCCTACGTGGCCGTGAACACCACGGCGGGCACCGCCTCTGAAATGACCCGCTTCTGCATCATCACCGACACCAGCCGCAAGGTGAAGATGGCCATCGTGGACTGGCGCGTGACCCCCAGCATCGCCCTGGACGACCCGCTGCTGATGATGGGCATGCCCCCGGCGCTCACCGCCGCCACCGGCATGGACGCCCTGACCCACGCCGTGGAAGCCTACGTTTCCACCATCGCAACCCCCATGACCGACGCCTGCGCCGAACAGGCCATCACGCTCATCGCCACCTTCCTGCGCCGCGCCGTGGCCAACGGGCGCGACATCGAGGCCCGCGAGCGCATGTGCTTCGCCCAGTATCTGGCGGGCATGGCCTTCAACAACGCCAGCCTCGGCCACGTGCACGCCATGGCCCACCAACTGGGCGGCTTCTACGACCTGCCGCACGGCGAATGCAACGCCATCCTGCTGCCGCACGTCTCGCAGTTCAACCTCATCGCCAAACTGGACCGCTTTGCCCGCATCGCCGAACTGCTCGGCGAGAACATCAGCGGCCTTTCGGTGCGCGACGCGGCGGAAAAGGCCATCTGCGCCATCAAGCGGTTGTCGGCCGACGTGGGCATTCCCGCGGGTCTGGTGGCCCTTGGCAAGCGCTACGGCAAGGACGTGAAGGCCAAGGACATCGCCGTCATGACCAAGAACGCCCAGAAGGACGCCTGCGGCCTGACCAATCCGCGTTGTCCCACCGATGCTGATGTCACGGCCATTTACGAAGCGGCCATGTAAGGGGTACAGACAAAGCCGGGCGTGGTCCTTTCCAGGGTGACGGCGGGCAACCCCACCTGCAGACCGGCCCGCGCGGGGGATGCACCATCATTTCCGCGCGGGCGCATGAAGGCCCCCACGCCGGTCCCTTCCATAAAATGAAGCGGATCAGATCGGCCCGACCGGTTTTGTGACCAGTGTCCCCACTTGCGCTTTCAGCCGTCGCGGGGAGGAGAGTTTCTTCCCCTTCCCGCGGCGGCATACGTGAGCGCGCAACCGCAACGTGCCGGGAAACGACATGGACGTGACCAACCTTGAATCTGTCCGCGACGACGACTTCATCCATGCGGTCATGGAGGAGAGCGGGCAGGATCTTACGCACTGTTACCAGTGCGGCAACTGTACGGCGGGGTGTCCGTGCGGGTTCGCCTACGACATCCAGGTCAGCCAGATCATGCGCAACCTGCAGGCTGGCCGGAAGGACAAGGTGCTGAACAGCCGTTCCATCTGGCTGTGCCTGTCCTGCTCCAGCTGCACCACCCGCTGTCCCAACAACATCGACGTGGCGCGGGTGATGGACGTTCTGCGCCACATCGCCCGGCGCGAGGGCCGGGTGGCCGAGAAGGGCGTTACCACCTTCTGGGACGCCTTCCTCGCTTCCGTGCGCAAGCACGGCCGGGTCTACGAACTGGGCGTGGTGGCCAACTACGTGGCCCGCACCGGCAGGGTATGGACCGACATCGACCTGCTGCCGCGCATCGCGCCCAAGGGCAAACTTTCCCCCATGCCGCACGGCATCCAGGGCCGGGACGAGATCGCCCGCATCTTCCAGCGCTACGAGGAGGAAAGGACGCGATGAATCTCGCCTACTACCCCGGCTGTTCGGGGCTCGGCACCTCGCGCGAGTACGAACGCTCCACCCGGGCCGCCTGCGCGGCATTGGGCGTGAAGCTGACGGAAATCCCGGACTGGAGCTGCTGCGGTTCCACCCCGGCCCACGCGCTGGAGCACGCCCTGTCGGGCGCGTTGTCGGCCCGCAATCTGGTGGGCGCGGCCCGCGCGGGCTGCGACACCGTGGCCACCCCCTGTCCGAGCTGTCTTTCCAACCTCAAGACCGCTCGCCACCGCATGGCCGACGACGGCTTTCGCGCCAAGGTGGGCCGTCTGCTGGATCAGCCCGCCGATGCGCTTGCCGCCTTGCCCGACGTCCAGTCGGTGCTGGAAACGCTGGTGACCCGCGTGGGGCTGGACGCCATCCGCGCCAAGGTGCGCCAGCCCCTCGCCGGGCTGCGCGTGGCCCCCTATTACGGCTGCATCATGACCCGCCCGGCGGATGTCATGCGCTTTGACGACCCGGAAAACCCCACCTCCATGGATGACCTGCTTGCCGCGCTGGGCGCGGAGGTCGTGCCCTTCCCCTACAAGGTGGAATGCTGCGGAGCCTCGTACGGCGTCACCCGGCGCGACATCGTGGCCCGGCTTTCCGGACGGCTGCTGGGCGCGGCGCGCGACGCTGGCGCCCACGCCGTGGTGGTGGCCTGCCCGCTGTGCCAGATGAATCTGGACCTGCGCCAGACGCAGGTGGAATGGCCCGGCGGCAAGGCCGTGGACATGCCGGTGTTCTACTTCACCCAGCTGCTGGGGCGCGCCCTGGGCGTGCCGGATGCGGAACTGGGGCTGGAGCAGCTGTGTGTTGACCCGGCCATCGCCTTCCGCCGCGCGGCGCAGGCCGTGGCGGCGCGGCAGGCCGAAGAGGCCGCGCAGGCCGCCAAGGCCGCTGCCCAGGCAGCCGCCAAGGCAGCGCAGGCCAAGCAGGCCGCCGCAGCGAATGAAGGGGGCAGGGCATGAGAATAGGTGTTTTCGTCTGCCACTGCGGCAGCAACATCGGCGGCACCGTGGACGTGCCCGGCGTGGCCCAGGTGGCCCGCGCCTACCCGGACGTGGTTTTCTCTTCCGACACCATGTACGCGTGCTCCGAACCGGGGCAGGCGGCCATCGTTGACGCCATCAAGGAACATGCGCTGGACGGCGTGGTGGTGGCCTCGTGCACCCCGCGCATGCACGAGCCCACCTTTCGCCGCACGGTGGAGCGGGCCGGGCTTAACCGCTACATGTTCGAAATGGCCAACATCCGCGAGCATGTCTCGTGGATCGGCAAGGACCGCGACGCCAACAGCAACAAGGCGGCGGAACTGGTCCGCATGGCCGTTGAAAAGCTGCGCCTGAACGCGCCGCTGTACCCCAAGTCGTTCGACGTGACCAAGCGCGTGCTGGTCATCGGCGGCGGTGTGGCGGGCATCCAGGCCGCGCTGGACTGCGCCGACGGCGGCATCGAAGTGGTGCTGGTGGAGCGCGAGTCGACCATCGGCGGCAAGATGGCCAAGCTGGACAAGACCTTTCCCACCGTGGACTGTTCAAGCTGCATTCTGGGGCCCAAGATGGTGGACGTGTCCCAGCACCCCAACATCCGCCTGTACGCCCATGCCGAGGTCGAGAAGATCGGCGGCTACGTGGGCAACTTCAAGGTGGACGTGCGGCGCAAGGCCACCTACGTGGACTGGGAACTGTGCACCGGCTGCGGCCTGTGCATGGAAAAGTGCCCCAGCAAGAAGTCGCCCGATGCGTTCAACGAGCACGTGGGCGTCACCACCTCCATCAACATTCCGTTCCCGCAGGCCATCCC
Organism: Nitratidesulfovibrio sp. HK-II; assembly: GCF_003402415.2. NCBI lineage: Bacteria > Pseudomonadati > Thermodesulfobacteriota > Desulfovibrionia > Desulfovibrionales > Desulfovibrionaceae > Nitratidesulfovibrio > Nitratidesulfovibrio sp. HK-II. The sequence continues at coordinate 2,079,942 of NZ_AP036014.1, read as the reverse complement.
CAAGAAGGCCATCATCGATCCCACGTCCTGCCGCCAGTTCGTCAAGGGCAAGTGCGGCGTGTGCGCCAAGGTGTGCCCCACCGGGGCCATCCGCTACGACATGGAAGATCAGGTGGTCACCGAGGAAGTGGGGGCCATCATCACGGCCACGGGCTACGACCTCTTCGACTACACCAAGTACGCGGAATACGGCGGCGGGCGCTACCCGGACGTGATCACGTCCTTGCAGTACGAGCGGCTGCTGTCGGCGTCCGGCCCAACGGGCGGGCACGTCAAACGCCCGTCCGATGGAAAAGAGCCTAAAACCGTGGTGTTCATCCAGTGCGTGGGCTCGCGCGACCGTTCGGTGGACCGTCCGTACTGCAGCGGCTTCTGCTGCATGTACACCGCCAAGCAGGCGGTGCTGACCAAGGATCACATCCCGGATTCGCGCAGCTACGTGTTCTACATGGACATCCGCGCCAACGGGAAGATGTACGAGGAATTCACCCGCAGGGCCATGGAGGAATACGGCGTGCAGTACGTGCGCGGCCGCGTGTCCATGATCGTCCCGCAGGGCGACAAATACCTGGTGCGCGGGGTGGATACGCTGCTCGGCGAACAGGTGGAGGTGCCCGCCGACCTGGTGGTGCTGGCCGTGGGGGCGGAATCGTCCCACGGTGCGCCGCAACTGGCCGAAAAGCTGCGCATCTCGTATGACAACTACGGCTTCTTCATGGAAAGCCATTGCAAGCTGCGTCCGGTGGAAACCAATACCGCGGGGGTCTACCTTGCCGGTGCGTGCCAGGGCCCCAAGGACATTCCGTCCTCGGTGGGGCAGGGCAGCGCGGCGGCGGCCAAGGTGCTGGGCCTCTTCTCGCGCGGCAGGCTGGAAAGCGATCCGCAGATCTCGCAGGTGGACGTGCGCCGCTGCGTGGGCTGCGGCAAGTGCATCACCACCTGCCCCTACGGGGCCATCGAATGGATGGAACTGCGCGGCGAAATGAAGGCCCGCGTCATTGAAACGGTGTGCCAGGGCTGCGGCATCTGCACGGTCACCTGTCCGCAGGGGGCCATCCAGCTGCAGCACTTCACCGACAACCAGATCCTCGCGGAGGTCAACGCACTATGCCTGTCCTGAAGGGGAAGGAACTCCGCGTCGTAGGGTTCCTGTGCAACTGGTGCTCGTATGGCGGCGCCGACACCGCCGGGGTCGGGCGATTCTCGCAGCCCACGGACTTGCGCATCATCCGCGTGCCCTGTTCGGGCCGCGTGGATCCCATGTTCGTGGTGAAAGCGCTGCTGGGCGGCGCGGACGGCGTGCTGGTCTCCGGCTGCCACCCGCGCGACTGTCACTACAGCCAGGGCAACTTCTACGCCCGACGTCGGCTTGAAACGCTGAAGACCTTCCTGCCCGCCCTGGGCATCGCCCCGGACCGCTTCCAGTACACCTGGGTGTCCGCGTCGGAAGGGCAGCGCTGGAAGAACGTGGTCTCCAGCTTTGTCGAAAAGGTGCATCAGCTGGGGCACGCCCCGCGCATCGAGGAAGCCGCCCCGTACCTGCCGCTGGCGGAAAAGGGCGACACCCCGCGCGCGCCGCTGCGCCCGCTTGCCTGGCCCGCGGCGGGAACGCTGACCGCGTCGCTGGAGCAGCTGCGCGAAAGAATCCGCGCGGCGCTGCCGGAACTGGATTGCGTCATCGGCTGGCAGCAGGGCTTCGACGCGCTGCACGCCACGCCGCTGTTCATGCGCAAGCCCGAGGACGTGGACAAGCTGACCTGGGGCCCGCTGAACGTGCACAACCTGGCCACCTACCTGCCGCAGTTCAAAAACCGCAAGGTGGGCGTGGTGGTGAAGGGGTGCGACAGTCGCTCGGTCATCGAGCTGTTGCAGGAAAAGCTGGTGGAACCCGACAACGTGCGGGTGTTCGGCATGGCCTGCGAGGGCGTGGTGGACGTGGAGCGCGTGCGCAAGGCCATGGAGCCCGCCGAAGGCGCTGCCTGCACCGACGTGGCGCCTTCTGCGGTGGGTGTTGACGGCGACGGCCTGTCCTTTGAAGGCGATACCCCGGTCCGCCTCAAGCTGGCCGACGTGGTGGCAGAAAAGTGTCGCACCTGCGACACCCCCGTGCCCCTGCTGGGTGACGTGGTGGAGGGCAATGCCTCCGCCCCGGCGGGCCCCGCGCCCGACGCCCCGCCCAGTCTCGAAGCCCTGGACGCCATGACCCCGGAGCAGCGGCGCGGCTTCTGGCGCGCCCAGATGGACCGCTGCCTGCGCTGCTACGCCTGCCGCAACGCGTGCCCCATGTGCGTGTGCCGCGACCACTGCATCGCCGAAAGCCGCGACCCGCACTGGACCACCCAGGAGGGCAATATCCGCGAGAAGCTGCAGTTTCAGGTCATCCACGCCCTGCACCTGGCCGGACGCTGCACCGAATGCGGCGAATGCCAGCGGGCCTGCCCGGTGAACATCCCGGTGCTGGCCCTCAAGCAATGGATGAACCGCTCGGTGCGCACCCTGTTCGACTACCGCGCAGGCGTTGACGTGAACGCGGTGCCGCCGCTGCTGGCCTTTGCCGTGGAAGAAAAGAACATCAAGGAGCATGGGCTGTGATGAGCTTCGCACGATACATCGCGCGCGGCGAACTTGCCCGCGCCCTCGACGACATGGCGCGGGGCCGCGTGACCTACGCACCCCGCAGGGAAGGCGACGCCGTGGTCTTCCGCCCCCGCGCGGAAGGCGAGGAACCGCTGCTGGCCCGCGCCACGGTGCCGCCCAAGGGCGTCATCTTTCCGCAAAGCGAGCGGCTGTTCGCCTTCATCCGCGAAAAGGATCCCAACGACCCCGGCCGCACCACCGTGCGCCTGGATTCCACCGTGGACATCGAACCGGCGCTGATCTTCGGCGGCCGCCCGTGCGACGCGCGGGGCTTCCACATCTTCGACCGGGTGTACCTGAACGGTCCCTACCGCGACCCGTACTACGCGGCGCGGCGCGAGGCCACCGTGGTGGTCACCCTGGCCTGCACCAAGGCCGGGTCCACCTGCTTCTGTCACTGGACCGGCTGCGGCCCGGCCGATGCCACCGGATCGGACATCCTGCTGACGCCCGTCGGCGGTGGTGACGAGGGTGGTTTCGTGGTCATGGCCGTCACCGAGCGCGGCTGTGCCGTGCTGGAACAGGCCAACCTGCCGGAGGCCGATGCCGCCCGCATGGACGCGGCCCAGGCCGTGCATGCGGCCACCCGTGCGGCGCTGGACGCGCAAAGCCCGGCCCCGGACCTGTCCGCCACGCCCGCGCGCCTGCTGGAACGCTTCAGCGACGCCGACTTCTGGCGCGACATGTCGGACAAGTGCTTGTCCTGCGGGGCGTGCACCTACCTGTGCCCCACCTGCTACTGCTTCAACATCACCGACGAGAACGACGGCGGCGACGGCATGCGCGGCAGGCGGCTGCGCAGCTGGGACAACTGCATGTCCTCGCTGTTCACCCGCGAGGCCAGCGGCCACAACCCGCGCATGGGCAAGGCCCTGCGCCTGCGCAACCGCGTGGGCCACAAGTTCTCGTATTACCCGCAACTGCACGAGGGCGTGGTGTCGTGCAACGGCTGCGGCCGCTGCATCACCGGCTGCCCGGTATCCGTGGATATCCGCGAGATGGTGGTGCGCGCCACCCAAGCCAATGAGGAGACCCCCAATGCCTGACGCAATCACCCCGCAAGCGGGCGCGCACGCCACCACCCTGGGCACGGGGTTCACCGACAACCCCTACCTGCCCGACGTGGCCACCGTGCTCGAAACCGTGCAGGAAACCCCGGCCATCAAGACCCTGCGCGTGCGCATCGACGACCCGGCGCGCATGGAGGCCTTCCGCTTCAACCCCGGCCAGGTGGGCCAGCTTTCGCTGTTCGGCGTGGGCGAATCCACCTTCGTCATCAACTCGCCGCCCACCCGCATGGACTACCTGCAGTTCAGCATCATGCGCGCGGGCGAGGTGACCGCCGCCCTGCACGGCCTGAAGCCCGGCGACAAGGTGGGCGTGCGCGCCCCGCTGGGCAACTGGTTTCCGTTCGAGGACATGCGCGGCAAGGACATCGTGTTCGTGGGCGGGGGCATCGGCATGGCCCCGTTGCGCACGCTGCTGCTGTACATGCTGGACAACCGGGCCGACTACGGCAACATCACGCTGCTGTACGGCGCGCGCACCCCGGGCGATATGGCCTTCCGCGACGACGTGCAGGAATGGCTGGCCCGTACCGACATGAACACCACCCTGACGGTGGACCAGGCCCCGGAAGACTGGCCGCACCGTGCCGGGCTGATTCCCCACGTGCTGCTGGACCTGGCCCCGTCCAATGCCAACAGCGTGGCCGTGCTGTGCGGCCCGCCCATCATGATCAAGTTCACGGTGGAGGCGCTGAAGAAGCTGCACTTCGCCGACGAGCAAATCTACACCACGCTGGAACGGCGCATGAAGTGCGGCATCGGCATCTGCGGGCGCTGCAACATCGGCACGAAATACGTGTGTGTGGACGGGCCGGTGTTTACTTACGCTGAATTGAAGGGTTTACCCAACGAGCTTTAGGCGGTGCCGCCACAAGGCGTTTACGAAACCACCTGAAGAAAAGAAGAGATACGATCCGCAACGCGGACCCCGTTTCGAATAGACAGTCCACAAGCCCCCGGCGCGGAAATGCCGCGCCGGGGACCTACGGAGAGCATATGGCCGAGTTCTTCAACGCCGCAGACGTCACCGCCGCCGCCATCCGCATCGAGCAGCGCGGCCAGGATGTGTACCGCCAGGCCGTGGCCATGGCCATCAAGCCCGAGGTCAAGGCGCTGTTCGAGCACCTTGCCGCGGAAGAGGCCAAGCACGAGGCGACCTTCCGCGCCATGGCCGACCGCATCGGCCCCGTGGAGTTGCCCGCGTGGAGCATTGCCGCCGAGTACGTGGAATACCTGCACGCGCTGCTCGATTCGCACGCGCTGTTCACCCAGACCGGCACCCTGACCTCGCTCAAGGGGGCGGCCGACGACCACGCCGCCGCCCTGCGCATGGCCATCCAGTTCGAGAAGGATACCCTGCTGTTCTTCACCGAAATGCGCGACCTGGTGCCCGCGTCCGAAAAGGCGACGGTGGATGCCTGCATCGCGGAAGAACGCGCCCACCTGCGCGCCCTTACCGCCATGCTGGCCCAGGCGGCGCAGAGCTAGCCCTTTGCGCACCGGCGGCCGCCGGTGCGTGCACGTTCCGCGCGCGACGACTGACGCAACGGCGCGCGCGGGGCCGAACCGCACATGGGTGCGGAACGGCGCAATGGAGGGGCGGACGGCCGGAAAGAGGCACCCGGCCGTCCGTCATCTCCAGGCAGCAGCGTCCCTTGTCCGCCCCCGCAGCCTCCCGTGGGGCGGAAGATTCCGGCGCGCCGCACACCGTGGTGCGGGCATGTTCCCGCCAGCGCGCCGGACAGCCCGCCGGGGCGCGCTCCCGCGTCGCCCGGCCAGCACGGGAGGCGTTCGTGTTCCATCCATCCCCCTTCGGCATTTCTCCCTTCGACGATCCGAGCGTTGCGCCGCAGCCCCCGGCGGTCCACCCCGGTGCCCCGGGCGGCGTGCCCGCGTGGAGCATCGCGGACGAGCGTGCCTTTTGCGGCCACATGCCCTCGCTGTTCCTGGCCTCGGACCTGTTCGCCGCCACCTACCTGCGCGCTGGCCGCCATTGCCTGCGCCCGGTGACGCCGCTGGCGCTTTCCGCCGCCGTCACCTGCGAGGGGCCATGGCTGGATCAGGGCGACCTGGACGCCTACCTGGCCTGCGTGCTGCTGGCCCTGCACCAGGGCGTGCGCACCCCCCGCCTGCGCTGCCCGGCCGATGAGCCCGCGCGGTTGGCCGGGCTGGGGGGCAGGGCGGGGGCGGCGCGGTTCACCGCGCGGCTGCACCGCCTGCACGAGGCGCGCGTGGCCTGCCGCGACGGCCGGTTCTCGGCGCGAATGCAACTGCTTTCCGCCGTGGTGCGCGACGAGGCCTCGGCCACCCTGCGCATAGAGTTCGGGCCGGAACCCTTCGAGGCCCTGCGCAGCGCGCCGGGCGCGGCGCGCTTCATCGCCGACAGGGCGGCGCTGGGCCGCGATGGGCTTGGCAAATGGCTGCTGGGCGTGGCCTGGACCCTGCGCGAAACCTGCCTGATCGACCCGCACCGGCTGCAATCCATGGTGCCCAAAGGCAAAGGCCGGGATATCCTGCCGCTGTTGCAGGAATTCGCCCGGCGTGGTTATATCCGCGACATGGTCACCCGTTCCGACGGGCTCGTGATCGTGCAGCCGGTCCACCGGCCCGGAGGCCTGCGTGCCGCCGGAGGTGACGCAAGTACCGCCGCGTGTGGGCGTGGGGGTGCGGATGCGCCGCCGGTGTGCAGGCTGCTGACCTAGAGCCCGGCCCGGCGAGCCTTTCGGGGCAGACGCCTTACGGTGCGGCGCACGGAACGGGTACCCTGCGCACGGTGTTGTGGGACGCCGCGCGGGGCGATGCGGAAAAGGGGGACGCGGGCGTTGCCCGCGTTGGAGCGCCCGGCGGATCATTTCCGGCGGGCAGGCCGGGCACACCGGCCAGACGGGCATACGACCAGACGGGCTTACGGCCAGACGGACCGCACGGCATGGCGCGGCACGTCGCGGGAGCAGGGACACCATGCGGATCACCAAATTCGCCATCCCGGAGATCATCTTCGGGCATGGCAGCCTTGACCACCTCGCGCCGTGCGCCCGCAGGCTGGGCGCATCGCGCGTGCTGCTGGTCAGCGACAAGGGGCTGGAATCCAGCGGCTGGGTGGAGCGGGTCATGGACATCCTGGGGGGCAACGGCCTTGAATGGGTGTACTTTTCCGACTGCAATTCCAACCCGCGCGACCATCAGGTACACGAGGGCGCGCGGATCTACCGCGAGGAACGCGCCGACGTGGTCATCGCCCTTGGCGGCGGCAGCCCCATGGACACGGCCAAGGGCATCGGCACCATCGTCGGCAACGGCGGGCGCATCAGCGACTACGAGGGTGCCAACAAGGTCATGCGGCCCCTGCCGCCCATGATCTTTCTGCCCACCACGGCGGGCAGCGGGTCGGACATTTCGCAGTTCTGCATCATCACCGACGTGGAACGCCGCCTGAAGATGTCCATCATCAGCCGGTCGCTGATTCCCAACGTCTCCATCATCGACCCGCAGGTGCTGCTGACCAAGAGCGAGGAGCTGATCATCGCCTCGGCCATCGACGCCTTTGCCCATGCGGTGGAGTCGTATCTTTCCCTGCTGGCCTCGCCGTTCACCGACCACCAGGCACTGCGCGCCATGGAACTGATCATGGCCAACCTGATGCCCGCCGTGGAGCGCCGCGACCCGCAGGCCATGGAACAGCTCAGCATCGCCAGCACGGCGGCGGGCATGTCGTTCAGCAATGCCGGGCTCGGCATCGGCCATTCGCTGGCCCATTCGCTGGGTGGCATGTTCGACGTGCTGCACGGGCTGGTGCACCCGGTGCTGCTGCCGCACGTGATGCGCTTCAACCTGCCGGTGAGCACCGACCGGCTGGCGGCCATCGGGCGCATCGTGGTGGGCCCGCGCGTGGCCAGCGCGGAAAGCATCGCCCGCGCGGGCATCGAACGGCTGGAGGAATTCTTCGCGGGGTTTGGCGTGCCAGTGCGGCTGGGGCAGCTGCTGCCCGACCGTTCCGCGCTGGAAACCATCGCCCGCACGGCGGTCAACGACGCCTGCACCCTCACCAACCCGCGCGCGGTCACCTGGCAAGACCTGCTGGCCATCTGCGAAGAGGCGTGGTGACATGGCCCAGGAAACCAGCCTCGACGACCTCATCGGCATAGAGCACAGCAAGCTGGGCTTCTTTCAGGAACTGCGCCAGACCATTGAGCAGTTGAAGGCCGCGCACCGCGAATCGGAGCGCAACCGCCTGGAGATGGAGGCCATCCTGGACGGCATCACCGACCTGATGATGGTGCTGTCCAAGGATTTGCGCATCATCGCCGTGAACCATGTGTTCTACGACATCCTGGGCGTGCGCGCGCCGGAAGGCCGCTACTGCTACGAGATTTTTCGCCAGCAGGACCACCCCTGCCCGGAATGTCCGGCGCATCGTTCGTTCGTCACCGACGAGGTGTGCCGCGAGACGTCCATCTTCCGCATCAACGGCCGCAGGCTGCAGTTCGAGATGGTGGCCTCGCCCATCAAGGACCCGGCAACCCAGGACCGCCAGATTCTCATCTTCAAGCGCGACGTGACCCTGGAAAAGGAATTCCAGGCCAAGTTCCACCAGGCCGAGAAAATGGCAACGGTGGGCATGCTGGCCGCCGGGGTGGCCCACGAGGTGAACAACCCCCTCACGGCCATCCACGGCTTTGCCGAGGGCATCCTGCGCCGGGTGGAACGGCTGCGCGGCAAGGTGGACCCGGAGATGCACGCCGACCTCGCGGACTACGCGGGCACCATCCTTGGCGAATGCGGCCGCTGCCAGGAGATCGTGCATTCGTTGCTCACCTTCAGCCGTCCGCATTCCTCTGAATTTTCGCCCGTGAACCTGAACGTGGTGGTGGGCGATACCCTGAAGCTGCTGCACAACCACCTGAAGCAGCCCAAGTACCGCGGCGTGCGCATCGACGCCAGGCTGTGCCCCACGGCCCCGGTGGTGCTGGGGTGCGAGGCGCAGCTGAAGCAGGTTATGCTGAACCTCCTGGTGAACGCGCTTGATGCCTTCGACGCGGGGGATGCCAGGAACGGCCGGGGCGGGCAGGGCAGCGAGTGCGGGGGCGACTGCGGCGGCCAATGCGGCGCTGAAGACGGCGGGGAGGACCGCGCCCGTAACGACACGGAAGGGGAGGCTGGCGGCGTGGCGAACATCATCGTTACCCCGTTCCGCGACGAGCGCCACGCGGGCTTTTCCGTGCGCGACACCGGCAGCGGCATCCCGCCGGAACACCTCGATTCGCTGTTCGAGCCGTTCTTCACCACCAAGCCGGTGGGCCGGGGCATCGGCATCGGGCTGTCCACCTGCTACACCATCGTCACGGAGCATGGCGGCGACATTCGCGTGGAAAGCCGGGTCGGCGAAGGCTCCACGTTCACGGTCACGCTGCCGCTTCCGCCGGAGTAACCGACGTGCGCACCACCTACACCGTGCTGGCCGTGGACGACGAGCCGTCCATCGGCAAGCTGCTGGAAAAGGAGCTTTCCACCCCCACCCGCGCCGTGCACGTGGCCACCAGCGCCCGGCAGGCGCGCGAACGGCTGCGCCGCGCCAGCTACGAGGTGGTGGTGCTGGACATCCGCCTGCCGGATGCCGACGGCATCGAATTCATGGTGGAACTGCGCCAGCGTTACCCGGAGACGGAGGTCATCCTCATCACCGGGCACGGCAACATCGACAACGCCGTGGAGGCCATGAAGCTGGGCGCGTACGACTACATCACCAAGCCGTTCAACCTGACCGAACTGGAAGTGGTGGTGGAGCGGGCCTACCAGCGGGCCTTTCTGCGCAACGAAAACCGCGCGCTGCGCCACGCGCGCGACGGGGCGCGCCCGACGGTGACGCTGATCGGCAATTCGCAGGGCATCAAGGAGGTGCGCTACCTGATCGAAAAGGTGGCCCCCACCGACGTGCCCGTGCTGATCACCGGCGAGAGCGGGGCGGGCAAGGAGGTGGCGGCCCACGCCATCCAGTCGCTGGGCAGCCGCGCGGACAAGCCGTTCATCATCAAGAACTGCGCAACGTTGCAAAAGGAACTGGCGCGCAGCGAACTGTTCGGCCATGTGCGCGGATCGTTCACCGGCGCGCTGGAAAACCGCGACGGGCTGATGGCCTTCGCCAACAAGGGCACGCTGTTTCTGGACGAGATTGGCGAGTTGCCGGTGGAGGTGCAGGCGTCCCTGCTGCGCGTGCTGGAGAATAAGACCTACCGCCGGGTGGGCGAGAAGGACCACCGCAGCTGCGACATCCGGCTCATCTTCGCCACCAACCGCTCGCTGGCCGGAGAGGTGGAGGCCGGGCGCTTTCACGAGGCGCTGTACCACCGCATCAACGTGTTCAACATCGACATGCCCCCCCTGCGCGAACGCAAGGAGGACATCCCCCTGCTGGCCGAATTCTTTCTGGCCCGCCTGGGCAACGGGCGGGACGACCTGCGCATTTCCGACCGGGCCATGGCCTGCCTGATGCAATACGCCTGGCCGGGCAACGTGCGCGAACTGCGCAACGTGCTGGAACGCAGCATCATCCTGGCGGAAAACAACCTGATCACCGAACACGCCCTGCCGCGTGAACTGGCGGGCCTTGCGGGCGGAACGGGCGGCGCGGGGGGCGGACACGCCGGGGGCACTGCAGGCGGCGGCGTGGCAGGGCAGCATGGCGCATCCGGCGACGGGCAAGGCCCGCTGACCCTCGAGGCCATGGAGCGCGAACACATCGCCCGGATTCTGGAATTCTACGACAACAATCGTTCGCTGGCCGCCACGGCGCTCGGCATCAGCCGCAAGACCCTGTACCGGAAGATGCGGGAGTATGACATCGGGTAGGTCCGCGTGGGGGAAGACGGTTTTGAGTGCCCGTTACGGCTGCGGCGTGCCGCAGCCGTTTTTCAATTCTGTGGGGCGGTAAAGGGTGCCGGTGCGGCAGGAACATGGTATGTTCGTGCAGCTTCAAGCAAAGGTTGAAACCACGGTGGGCGAGATTGCCGAGCGGGCGCATGCTCCGCCGCCGCAGAGGGAGCACAAGCATGAGCAGGACCATGCACGACCGAGCCGCCGGGGCGCTCATGGGCGCGTGGGTAGGCGATGCGCTGGGCCTTGGCCCGCACTGGTACTATGATCTCGCCGAACTGCGGCGCGACTACGGCCCGTGGATCAGCGGGTACACCGACCCCAAACCGGGCCGCTACCACGACGGCATGAAGGCCGGGCAGTTGTCGCAGGCGGGGTTCATCCTGAAGCTGACGGTGCGTTCCTTGGTGGATCGCGGCGACTATGATCAGGCCGATTTCTGCCGCCGCATGGACGAGGAGCTGTTTCCGCTGCTGAACGGCCAGCCGGTGAGCGGGCCGGGCAACTACACCAGCCAGTCCATTCGCGAGGCGTGGCGGCGCAGGGTGGAGCAGGGGCTGCCATGGGGACAGACCGCAGGCCACGCGGATACCACCGAAGCCATCGAGCGCACCCTGGCCATCGCCGTGCGCCATGCCGCCCAGCCCGCGCGGCTGGCCGCAGCCGTCAGCGCCAACGCGGCGCTTACCCAATCCGACGACGTGGTGCTGTCGCTTACCGTGGCGTATGGCGCGGTGCTGGCCTTGCTGGTGCAGGGGCATCGGCTGGACGCCTCCATTTCCGGAACGTTGATGCAACAGGTTAAGGATGGCACGTTGCCGTTCCATGCCGTGACGCGCGACGGCCTGCAGGCTCCGCGCCCCGGCGACCCGGACCCGCCCCGCGCGGGGCGCTTTGCCTCGCCGGACGCGCTGCTCTCACCCGGCTACATGGCGGCGGCAGCGGCAGACCCGGACATCCGCATCGAACCGGCGTGGAAGGTGTCGCTGGTGTACGGCATGCCCTGCGCCATCTACCACATGCTTCCGGCGGCCTACTATCTCGCGGCGCGCTTTCACGACGACTTCGAGTCTGCCGTGCTGCACGCGGTGAACGGGGGCGGGCAGAACCAGGTGCGCGCCATTCTGACCGGGGCGCTGGTGGGGGCGCAGGTTGGCCTGTCCGGCGTTCCGCAGCGGTTCATCGACGGCCTGGAGGAAGGCGCGGAACTGCGGGCGCTGGCGCAACGGCTGGCCGCGCAGGCGGCGGGCGGGCAAGCCCGTGCGTGATGTAGGAGAGTGCGATAGCCTCCTAAGCTCTAGGCCACAGGGGCTCTCCACCCTTGCGGGAAGCCGTGTTCCACCGGCGTTGACCTTGACAATGCGCCGCGCCATCGTCTAGAGACCATCGATTCCTGCGCCCGTAGCTCAGTCGGATAGAGCGATAGCCTCCTAAGCTGTAGGCCACAGGTTCGATTCCTGTCGGGCGCACCAGAAAACCAAGAGGATACGAGATGAACGTCTCGTGTCCTCTTTGTCATTTCCTGGCCGCAACGGACCTGGTTGCCCTTTGGTTGTCCATCTGTTGCGTTGTCTCCTGCGCGCGTTTTCCTGCTCCTGAACCGGGTGTTGACGATGTGTTGTTTTGTTGTTGTTTAATATGCATTACCCTGATAAAGTTTGAGATTAAATCTTTCGCCACATAGGGTGTCGATGAGGTTTGCCTCCCCCCGTCCTTGACATTCGGGGCGGAAGGTGATGCCGGTACGGGCATGCCGCTTCAGGATTCACCCACCACGCCGCACGAGGCCGCTGCCACGGCCTGTCCCGCAGGGCGTTCCGCCGCTGTCAGTTCCCAGCCGTCCGCCTCCACACCGGCGGGCCAGGTTCGGGGGCGGCTGGCCCCCAGCCCCACGGGGCGCATCCACCTCGGCAATGCCAGCTCCTTTCTGATGGCCTGGCTGTGCGCCCGCGCTGCCGGCGGGAGCATGGTGCTGCGCATGGAGGATATCGACCCGGACCGCTCTCGCCCGGAATTCGTGGAGGGCATGGTCCGCGATCTGCTGTGGCTGGGGCTGGACTGGGACGAGGGGCCGGAGTTTCCCGGCTTCGCCGATGTGCCCGCGCGTGGCGGGCCCTGCGGGCCGTACTCCCAGAGCGAACGCCTGGCTGCCTATGCGGATGCCCTGGCCCGGCTGGAGCGGGAAGGGCACGTCTACCCCTGCTTCTGCACCCGCAAGGAGTTACGTTCCCTGGCGTCCGCCCCGCATGCTGGCGAATGCGGCCCCGCCTACCCCGGCACCTGCCGCGCCCTTGGGCCGCAGGACCGCGCCCGGCGCATGGCCGAAGGCCGCCGCCCGGCCATGCGGGTGCAGTGTGGCGATGCGGACATCACCTTCACCGACCGCATTGCCGGTCCGCAGCGCATGTCGCTGGCCCAGTGCGGGGGCGATTTCGCGGTGCGGCGCTCCGACGGGGTGTTCGCCTACCAGTTGGCGGTGGTGGTGGACGATATCGCCATGGGCGTCACCCAGGTGGTGCGCGGCGACGACATACTTTCCAGCACGCCGCGCCAGATATGGCTGTACCGCCTGCTGGGCGCACCGTCGCCGGACTACGTGCATGTGCCGCTGCTGCTGGATCACGAGGGCGAGCGGCTGGCCAAGCGGCACGGCTCGCTGGCCGTGGCCGCCCTGCGCGAGGCGGGTGTGAAGCCGCAGGCCGTCACCGGATATCTTGCGTGGCGCTTGGGACTGCGCGATGCACCTGGCCTTGCCTTGCCGCGTGAACTGGTGGCCGGTTTCGATCTGGCCCGCGTGTCGCGCCAGCCGGTGATCCTGCCCGCCGATGTGGCGGACTTGCTGCACCGGATGAGCCGGGCAGGCTAGGGGCCGGCGAACTGCGGCTGCGTTGCAGGTGTTCGGCCAGGGCTGGGACGGATCGCCATCTTTACGCGCCGCGCTGCAGCCCGCCTTTTCGCGCGCATAGCCGTGCCGCACGCTGGTCCTTTCCCTGTAAGGGGCTTGCCTCGCCGCCCTGTGCGTGCTAGCCAGATTTTCCGCGAACTCCGGCAATGGCAAGGGGTTTCGTGGTCCCGGCCCGCCCGTGTCCACGGCATGTCCGCTTCACGTCCGGACCGTATCCGAATGGACGGCGTGCCCCGGACCGTGCGCGCCCCGGACCGTACGCCATGTCCGTTCCGGCGGCCCTGTCTTCGCCCGACCCGCCCTATGCCGCGAAATGGGAGACCAGCGATGCCCACTACCAGCAGCGAACGCATCTTCACCCCGCAACGGCTTGCCGCCCTGTTCCCGCCCGACCGGGCCAACGCCTTCTTCGACGCCCTTTACGGCGACGCGGAGGACGGGGCTTACGACATCGCCCTGGCCTTTGACGGCGAGCACGACAACGGACTGGAATTCTCGTTCCGGCTCACCCAGCGGCCAGGCCACTGTCTGGCCTGCAACCTTACCTACGGCTTGCCGCAGGTGTTCGAGCGGCATCCGGTTATCGACCTGCCCGGCGTGGTGGCCAATATCGCCAACGCCCTGGGCCGGGCCGAAACCACCCGGTGGCGTCTGCTGCCCACGCGCGAAATGTCACGCACGCTGCACGTCATTCCGCTGCTGGTGACCTTCGGCTGATTCTCCGCACGTGCAGTGCCGCGCATGGGCGGCGTACGAGGCTTTCTCGGCGAATCCCGGCATCAATCCATGGGGGCGTTCCGACACTCTTGGGCGCTTTTTCCCCGCGCCGGAATTTTTAGGCCATGCGCAGCCCATCACGTTCCCTTGTGATCGTAAGCCGACTACGTTGGCGGGCCGAAATCATCCAGGTCCGGCCTGTGTCACCCTCGGCAAAAAGAAAACCGCCCCTTTCGGGGCGGTTTTCTTTTTGCGTGGCGTGATTCGCGCCTGCTAGGGGGCGATGCTGCGGGCGATGAAGCGAATGGCTTCCTCGTACAGATTCGGCGGGGCGTAGGGGGTGAGCAGGCGGGTACGGTTGACGCCGACCATCATGGAAATGATGACCTGCGCGGTTTCGTGTACCGGCAACTGGCGGATGGACCCGTCTTCCACGCCGCGGCGCAGCTGGCTTTCCAGTTCACGCGGGACCTGGTTGAACTTTTCGTACATCAGGTCGCGGTCGGTCTTGGTCTTCATGTCGCTGTACGGCGAACACCGCACCAGCACCAGCCAGTTGGACGTCTTGTCGATGGAGAAGTCCAGGTAGGCCGTGCAGAAGTTGAGTACCGACTCATGTCCGGTCTTGCCCTTGGCGGAAGCCTCGCGCAGCACGGCAAGAAACTGTTCGAGCACGTCGATGCCAGCGGCGAGGAACAGTTTTTCCTTGTTGCCGTAATGGTGCGTGAGCAGCCCAAGGGCCACTCCGGCGCGTTCCGAAATCTTTTTGAAGGTGGTGTCGGCATAGCCGAATTCACCAAAAAGCTCTTTTGCCGCCTGAAGCAACGCTTCTTTCTTCGAGATGCTCATGTCAACGGCCCGTGGTAGTGCTTGAGGTGTGTATACAAGGGCTCCGCATCCGGCAAGGCGGATGCTCGTCGTGGAGCCGCATAAGAACCGTCGGACCCGCACCCGACGGAACACCGGGAACACTTGTGCCTTCGGCGCTGGCCCGGCGAGGGGCCACGAAGGGCTGCACCTGTGTAGCTTACATGCATGTGGCAGTCAACGCCGCCTGTGCGCACAGTGAAAATGTTGACGCGGGTTTTGTCAACTAGATTCCTCGGAAATGATGCAGAGTCGGCAAGTCTCCATACCGTGCATTGCTGAATGGTTGACCAATCCAATACAAATCGTGACTGTCAGGACTGCACTGGCGTGTAAAAACGAAGACGGCCCCACAGTGGGGCCGTCTCGTGAGGAGTGTTCCGTTGCTCACCTTGCGCACCGAGAAAACCGACAAACCTGTCCGGGAAAGCGTGAAGGAGGCAGGCGGAGTGCGTCGGTCCGGCTTGTTTGGCCAAGCAAACAAAGGCTAGCATCGCGGTGGCGGCGCGTCAAGGGGAGGTGGGCATGACGGCAGGGGCGGACGTGCTGCTTGGGTTGGAGATAGCAGCACTGCGAAGACGCATGACATGGTGTTGGCTGTTTAATCAAACAAGACGGCTCCCATGAAAAGGGAGCCGTCTCGGAGAGGAGTGTACTGATGCCAGGGGAGCTTGCCGGTAGGTGCATACCGGAGGGGGATGGTGCAGATCGCGCCCTGAAAGCTGACTGGGTAATCAATCAGTGCAAGAAAACTATAGTACCCCACCGTGGGGGTGTCAACACTTCAGCCCGCGTCAGGATGAAATGGCGCGAATTTCGTTGCGCCACTCTGCCAGGCACCCTTCGATGAAGGCGTACACGGCAGCCTGCTCGTCCTTGCCGTTGCCGGTGACGGCAAGCGGCGCGGCAAAGCGGAAGTGTACGGTGCGCGCGGGGCGGATGGGGCCAAAGTCCTTGATGGGCCAGCCCGTGCCCCAGGCGTCGGTCTTCAGCGCAAAGGGCACCACCGGCACCCCGGCGCGGCGGGCCAGCTTGACCCCAATGGAGTTGAAGGTTTTGGGGTCCAGCGCGTCGCTGCGCGTGGCCTGCGGAAAGATGATGATGGAAATGCCGCGCTTGAGCCGCTCCTCGCCGCCTTCAAGCACCGCCGCGAGGTCGTCGCGCGGGTTCACGCGGCCCACGGTGATGGGGTCGCGCGTGCGCAGCACGTGCCTGAACACGGGGTAGTCGGCCAGGCTCTGCTTGACCACGTAGGTCACGTTCTTGTGCGGCTGGATGATGGCGGGCAGCACGAAGGTTTCCAGCGTGCTCATGTGATTGCCCACGAACACGCAAGGCCCCTCCAGCCGCGCGAAATGTTCCATGCCCTCGATGCGCAGGCGCACGCCGGTGCGCTCCAGCGCCCGAACCACCTCCACGCTGCTGCCGACCCACGCCGACGAGGGGTATTCCCCCCGTTGCGCGGCGGCGGCGGCACGGTACACGATACCCGCCATCATCGGATAATAGGCCAGCGTGGGGAACAGCCGGGCGATGGGGCCCGCCGCATCGGTCGGGGTCGTGTAGGCATCGCCGGTAAAGGGGACGGGCATGTCGGGAGCGGGAACGATGGCGTCGGTCATATGGCGTATCCCTTTGCGGTCTTGCTGACGTATGGCGCACGCCACGGCGCGGATGGTGCGGCGCGGCGTGCTGCAACGTCGTATACCCCTGCGGAAGCGAAAGGAAAATACCTTTTGCGGGGGCTTTGGAAGACGGCAGCTTGCCCTGTCTTCTTCAGGGTTCGGGGGTTTCCTGTTCCTTCTTCATCTGGCGGAAGTTCAGGCCGCCCGCGTCCAGCCCGCGTCCGGAATCGTAGATGCCCACCAGCCGGTCGGTCACTTCCACGCTGTGCGCCCGGCGGTGGTAGCGCACGATGTTGCGAAAATCCGCCTCGTAGCGTGCGCCTTGCCAGCCATCACAGCGGGTGACCACCAGGTCTCGCGTCAGGCACAGGCACAGCGGGTCGATGTTGCACTGGCGCACCAGCTCGCGACCTTCCTCCGCCACCGGCAGGTACTGGTCCTTGTGCGCCCGGCTCACGTCGATGCGCGCGATGAGCATGTCCGCGTCGGGGTGTGCCTCGTAGATCCGGAAGGCCTCCGGGGTCAGCGAGTTGTCGTCGTCCAGGAACACGATGCGGCGGCCGCGCGAGGCGCGCAACAGGCCGTTGCGGATGGCGTTGCCGAAATCGTTGTCGCGCGGAAAGTCGTACCAGCGCACGAATGCGTCGGGCCGCACGCGCTCGCCTTTCACGCCGTCGAAGCCCACCAGCATTTCCACGTCGCCGGGGGGCAGCCCGGCCTGTTCCGCGGCCAGCCGCACGCTGTCGATGGCAAGACCCAGGGCTATGGGGCGGTCGCCACGGCTGGGAGTGATCAGCGAGTAGAGCGGGGTGGTTTCGGGCATGTGTGGTTCCGCTGGTTATGACGGTGGCGCCCTTGCGGTTGCGGGGACTGACTTTGTCCCCTCGTGATCACGACGTTGCGGCTTCGCGCGGGGCTACTCGGGGCGCGGCTTGCGCTGCCGGGCCAGCCTGCGCCACCAGTTGCTCAGGCGCTGTTCGTCGCCGTGTTCCTTGGGCTGGTAGAAACGGCGTTCCGTCAGGCCGTCAGGCAGGTAGTCCTGCTCTATCCAGCCGTCCGGGTAGTTGTGGGGGTACTTGTACCCCTTGCCGTAGCCCCAGTCCTTCTGCAGCTTGGTGGCGGCATTGCGCAGGTGCATGGGCACCGGCTGCGGGCCGTTGAGCTTTATCTCGCGCGCGGCATTGAGGTAGGCGGCGTAGCTGGAATTGCTCTTGCGGGCCAGGGCCAGGTGCACCACGGTCTGGGCCATGGGGATGAATCCTTCCGGCATGCCCACGAATTCAACGGCCTGCTGGCAGGCCACGGCCAGCGGTAGGGCCTGCGGGTCGGCCAAGCCCACGTCTTCCGACGCGGAAAGGATGAGCCTGCGGCAGACGAAGCGGGGGTCCTCGCCGCCCTCCAGCAGGCAGGCCAGGTAGTACAGGGCGGCGTCCGGGTCGCTGCCGCGAATGGACTTGATGAGCGCCGAGGCCAGTTCGTAGTGGCTGTCGCCGTCCTTGTCGTGGCGGCTGACGATTTCGGGCATGGCCGCGCGCACCCCGTCCAGCCCTCGGTTTTCGGCGGGCAGCCCGGCCACGTATTCCACCAGGTTCAGCATGGCGCGGGCGTCGCCGTGGGCCATGCCGGACAAAAAGTCCAGCACGTCGTCAGTCAGGGGGGCTTCCTGGGCCGCGCCGCCCCGGCGGCCGAGCTCCATCAGTTCTTCGCGGCCCAGCGGGCGCAGCCGCATGACGTGCAGCCGCGAAAGCAGCTGGCGGGTCACGCTGAACGACGGATTCTCGGTGGTGGTGGCGATCATGGTGATTTCGCCGCTTTCCAGGATGGGCAGGAAAAAGTCTTGCTGGGCCTTGGAAAAGCGGTGCAACTCGTCCAGCACCAGCACGTCCACCCCGGACAGCGACCGGCGCAACTGCTGCAAGCCGGCCTCGGGCGCGCTGAGGCGCAGCACCTTGGTGCCGTGGGCATTGGCCAGCAGCAGGGCCAGGGTGGACTTGCCGCACCCCGGCGGGCCGAACAGCAGCAGGCTGGGCAGCCGTTCGGCCCGCAGCAGCGCGGCAATGCGCGGCGTAAGGTGGGTCTGGCCCACGAAGCCGTCGAGGGTGCTGGGCCGGATGCGCTCCGGCAGGGGCTGCTTCAGCGTCACGTCATGATCTCCGGAAATGTCTGGCGGGCCGGTGCCGTGTTGGCGTCGGGCAGGCATGCGGCCATGCGGTAAGGTGATGGAACGTCACGGCTCCGGTCTGGTGTATCAGGCCCGTTGCGCGAGGAAAAGGTGGGTACGCGGGTTGGGACCGGGCGACCATGGACCAGAGTGCGGGGTGGACCCTGCATTCAAGGCTATTTGCCCTGCCGTCCCCACCAGTGCAGCCCCAGGCAGAGCATGGCCGCCGTTTCCCAGCGCAGCACGCGGTCGCCAAGGCTGACCGCCGTCATGCCGGAATCCAGCAGGGTCGCCACCTCGCGGTCGGAAAAGCCGCCCTCCGGCCCCACCACGAACAGGGTGCGCCCCGGCTGGCCCAGGTCCCCCGCGCCCAGCAGCACGCCGCCGGTGTCGCCTTCCCACAGGATGAACCGCCTGGAGAAACCCCGGCTGGCCTCGGCAAGTTCGGCCACACCGCCGGGCAGGGTGCGCAGTTCCGGCAGCCACGGGTTGCGGCTCTGCTTGGCCCCGGCCTCCATCTGGGAATGCCACGATTCGCGGGTTTCCTCGGGCACGCGCGACTGGCTGCGCTCGGCCTGCCACAGCCAGATGCCACCCGCCTCCAGTTCCACCGCCTTTTCCATCAGCCAGCCCCGGCGCACCTCCTTGCCCCAGCCGATGGCCAGCACCGCCTGCGATGCCGGGGCCGGGTGGTCGGTGATCGACACCGGCGCAAGGCGTACCAAGGCCTTTTCCGTGGCCGTGACCCGGAATTCGCCTTCGCGCCCCCGGCCGTCCAGCAGGCGCACCATGTCGCCCGCGCGCACCCGCACCACCTTGACCAGGTGGCGGGCCTCCTGCCCGTCGAGCAGGTACGGTTCGGCCCAGCGTTCGGGCGGCAGGAAGAAGGTGCGCATGGTGATGCTCCGAGGTGACGGGTAAAGGGAATGTGGAAAGCGGGTGATTGTGACCACAGGTCCGGCCCGCACGAAGTGTGGACCGGACCTGAAAAAGGGGTCAAGGGGGCGACTGCCCCCTTGCGGGGGGACGGGGGCAGCGCCCCCGCTTTTCCCTTTAGACCAGTTTAGCTCGCGCGGTCCCCTGCGTGTAAAACGGCAGCGCCACGCGGGTGGCTTCCAGCTCCACCCTGGCGGCCTTGACCACGAAGGCCGGTGCCTCGGCATGGGCAACAGCAACGCGGGCCAGCGCCACGGCGTAGCCCAACGAGGGGCAGAACGATCCGCTGGTCACCACACCCGCAACGGAGCCGTCGGGCAGGGCCACCACGTCGCCGTGGCGGGCGCTGCGGCGGCCGGGGATGGACAGCGCCACCAGCGGTTCGCGCACCTCGCGGTCCGCACCCTTGCCCACGTAGTCGGCGGGGTTGGTCAGCATGGCGCCGTAGCCCGCTTCCGCCGGGGTGTGCTCGGTGTCCAGATCGTGGCCGTACAGGGGCAGGCCCACTTCCAGGCGCAGGGTGTCGCGCGCGCCAAGGCCAGCGGGTTTCACGCGGTCGTCGGCCAGCAGGGCGGTCCACAGGGCCTCGGCCTTGTCCCACGGCAGGTACAGTTCCACGCCCAGTTCGCCGGTATACCCGGTCCGGCTGACCAGCAGCGGCGCGCCGTCGAAGGTCACGGAGCGGCAGCCGAAGTAGGGCAGGTCGCGGAAGCTTTCGCCCAGCACCGCTTCCAGCACGTCGAACGATTTCGGGCCTTGCAGGTCCAGCTTGGCGGTGCGGGCCGAAATGTCCTCGAAGGCCAGCGTCTGGGGCAGCCGCCCACGCAGGGCGGCAAAATCGCTTTCCGTGCACGCGCCGTTGACCACCAGCATGTAGTCGTCCTCTGCCATGCAGTAGACGATGAGGTCGTCCAGGATGCCGCCCGCCTCGTTCAGCAGAAAGCCATAGCGGCAGCGGCCCGGTTTCAGCGTGTCCAGGTTGTGACTGACGGCGCGGGACAGCGCCTCGCGCGCGCCCGCGCCGCGCAGGGTGAATTCGCCCATGTGGCAGATGTCGAACAGGGCGGCGGATTCACGCGTCTGCACATGCTCGGCGATGATGCCGGTGGGATACTGGATGGGCATGTCCCACCCGGCAAAGGGGGCCATCTTGGCCCCGGCGGCCCGGTGCCACGCGGAAAGCGGGGTTTGCAGCAGGTCCGACAAGGGGTGCTCCTTCATGTCTCCGTTGGGGTTGGCGCGGTCATGTGGTATGGGGGCGCGCTGCGCCGGGGCAGGGCGGTCCTGCGTCCGGCGCGAAAATTGGGGTGCGCCGTGCGGCGCGCGACAGAAATATCGCGAGAAGGGATTTGCGGCAACCGTGGCGCGCCCTGCACGGCCCGTGGTGGACGTGTGAACAGCGCGGAAGGCCGGGGCGTTTCGCGTGGCCTACGCGGCGGTCTTGCGGGTGCGCTGGATGGCCCGGAACTCGTCCACCAGCGACACCAGCTTGCCGTAGTTGCGCTTGATTTCGAGTCCGCCGGGGGTCAGTTCGTCGTCGCGCTTTTCGATGTAGGTGCGCAGCAGGTAGCGGTCGTTCAGCATGTTTTCGCCAATGGCGATGACGCTTGACACCAGCGTGTCGAAATAGCTGACGATCTCGAACTTCAGCCCGTGCAGCAACTGCACCGCCTCGGCCAGCATGCGTCGGTAGCCGATGCGTTCGCCCCGGTACTCGCGGTCCTGGATGTCTTCAAGGTAGCGCACCTTGCGGGCCTGCTGGATGTAACTGTATTTGGCCCAGACCTCCTGGTAGAGGTCGTGCAGGTGCCCGAATGCCTCGTAGTTGTCCGGCGATAACAGGTAGTTGTCCAGCACCTTGATGACGTTGGCGAAAAATTCGTCGCTGTACCCGATGATGCGCCGCTGGTGCTTGGACAGCCATGCGTACAGGAACTTCAGGCGCTTTTCGTCCGTGTCGGTGTTCTCGACGATCTCGTTGCGCTTGAAGATGATCCTGCCCGTGTATTCGCCGCGGGTTATGTCGTTCAGGCGCAAGAACATGTTGCTGGCGTCCTTGATGATGTTCAGGTCGCCCAGCACCTGGCCGGTCACGGGGTGAATGACTTCCTGCGCTTCCACGGACAGGGCGCGGTCTTGCCGCACGTTGTCGGGGTTGAACTTGTGCTGGCGGTAGGTGACGCGCAGAATGACCACCCGCCGTTCGCGGTCCAGGAAGTAGCCCGCCTCGTCGATGGCGCGCAGGGCTTCTTCCTGGTCTGCGTCCACGCGGACCAGGGCCAGCTTTTCCACGCGGGGGTAAGGGCGTGAATCTCCCTCGCCGGTCATGGTGGTGATGGTGCGGTCCGACTGGCCCAGCACGCGGATCATGAACCGTTCGCCCATCTTGTGCAGCCGCCGCGCGAACAGCGCGCTGGAGGTGCGCCGCTCGGACACGATGGGAAAGCCGTACAGCTCCATCAGGTACTGGTACACGAACAGGCGGTTGCGTTCGTACATCTCGTTGTCGCCCACGTCGAACTTGCCGATGCGCATGCCGAAGCGCTTGATTTCGCTGTCGAGTTCGGACGGGAACGAGGCGTACACCCCGCCAAGGTGGAAATGGCCAAAGCTGTCCAGCGCGAAGACCTGCGCGCGGTCCATGGCCAGCAGAAAGGGCATCAGGGCGGGGTAGTAGTCGAGCACGGAGGTGTCGAACCGCCCGAAGCGCTGGCGGAACGATTCCTGAAATGCCTTGGGCAGGCGGGTCTGCATGGCCTGCACGTTGCGGGCGATGACCTGCGATTCCAGCGGGCACGAGGCCCCTTCCGCAACGCTGGCCGTATCCAGCACCGGGTGCAGGATGTCGAACTGGAAGACTTCCTGGAAGTAGTTGAGGGGGCGTTCAAAGGCCACCATGCTGAAGCCTGGCAACTGCTTGTATTCCCACAGGTCCGCCTCGAACGACGGCAGCAGCTCGCGCGATTCGACCAAGGGGTAGTCGGCATGTTCAAAGAAGGGGCGCAACAGGCATTGCTTGACGTGCATCACGTCGAGAAAGCGCTTCAACTCGGCAAGCGAGGTAAGCTCCACCGGTTCGGACAACAGCCCGTCTTCGCGGTAGGTGAACTCGCCCTTGCTGAAGGCGTTTTTCAGAGTGATCTTCATGCGTGGTTCCGATACGCGCGGGCCTTCGCCATTCCCCTCCGGCATGGCGAACCCGATTGCAGTTGCCCCATTGCGATGCTTGAGCCTATTTTTTTTTCTAAAAAAATTCTACCATAATGTGACGGGCAAGGACTCGCGCACAAGGGTTTCGGGGCGGCGGGGGGCCGCAGGGCCCGCGCCACG
Source organism: Nitratidesulfovibrio sp. HK-II (assembly GCF_003402415.2). NCBI lineage: Bacteria > Pseudomonadati > Thermodesulfobacteriota > Desulfovibrionia > Desulfovibrionales > Desulfovibrionaceae > Nitratidesulfovibrio > Nitratidesulfovibrio sp. HK-II. The sequence goes on along the minus strand of NZ_AP036014.1, from coordinate 2,056,827 downwards.
CGGCGCTCTGGTGGGCATGCGACTGTTGCGGGAATGTGCCCGGCTTTGTTAAAGCACCGGTTGAAACGGAGCGGCCGGGTCGCGCGTCGCGCTGTCGCTGTGCGCGACAGTGCGTGAACCCGCGCCACAGGCTGCTGTCGCCCCTTGGCCTTATGTCCCGCGCGCGCCGCATCGGCTGCCGAATGTCGCCGCAGTGCCTCGGCCCCTTGCGGGCCGCGCCACGGGGGGATAGGCTGGCTAGCGCCGCGCTTTCCCCTTTGGAAATGGCGCGCGCGCCAGCGGTCGAGCAGGCGTCCGCCACGACGCCCCCTGCGTGTGTTGCCGCCAGACGGACGCGCCGCCCACGCCATACGTCATGAACTCCGGCTACCGCACGGGGCCGGAGAGGAACCGGATATGAACAGCCAACGTTGCCACGAACGCATTCTTGCCATCATCTGCAGCGTGTTCGACGCGTATTCCGCCGTGCTCTTCCTGCCCGACGCCTCCGCCGGGGGCGACGGCGCGGACGATCTTTCGGCTGGCGCGGCCACGGCGGCGGCCGCCGCCGCGCTGGACCGCGACAGCCAGTCGCATCGTCTTGCAGCCAGCTTCAGCCTGGGCGACATGGTGGACACTGGCACGGCCATCGCCCCGGGGCGCGGCCTGGTCGGCTGGATCATCCGCAACCGCGAGCCGCTGCTGGTCAACAACTTCGACCAGCGCCAGAGCCACCTTGGCTACTACCGCAGCAACGAGGAGGCCACCATCAAGGCCTTCATGGGCTGCCCGGTGCCGGGCGGCGGCGCGCTGTGCATCGACAGCAAGCGGCAGTACTCCTTTTCCGACAAGGACCAGAAGATTCTGCAACTGTTCGCCGATCTCATCTCGGGCGTTCAGGGCGTGGTCTGCCAGGGGGCCGGGCAGGCCAGCCTGACCCGCTACTACGCGGCGTTGCAGGTGGTCAGCGAGTTGCGCGGGCGCATCAGCCGCTGGCCGCAATTCCTGGCCGAATTCCTGCGTCTGATGGCAGAGGCCACCGGCTTCGACCACGCACTGTTCGCCGCACGCGATGGCGACGGGCAGAACTACATCCTGGAGGGTGAAAGCAGCCCGCTGCTGCTCGGCAAGGGCGACGCGCCCATGTACCCCATCGGCAACGGCATCGTGGGTTGGGTGTTCCGCAACGACGCCCCGGTGTTCACCGAAGGCACCGACGGCGCGCCCATGGCGCCGCTGTTCGGCAAGGGGGCGCACATGCCCGCCTTCCAGTCGGTGATGTGCCTGCCGCTGATGATCAACAAGGTTACGCGCGGGGTGTTGTGCCTTGGCCACGGCGAGCCACGCGTCATACCCGACGACCTGCGCGCCTTCACCCGCATGGCGGTGGACCATCTGGCGCTGTTTCTGGAGAACCTGTACCTGAAGAGCAGGCTGCGCGAACTGTTGCCAAAGGCGCGGCTGGAACGCCGCGTGCCCGCGCCCGCCCCGCACGCCGACCGCCCCGATACCGACGACTGACACCGCAACCGCAAGAGCCACTAGATGCTGCGCAGACTGTTCGGCTTTCTGGGCAAGGACCTGGCCATGGACCTGGGTACGGCCAACACGCTGCTGTACACCCGGGCCGAGGGCATCGTGCTGAACGAACCTTCGGTGGTCGCCCTGGAAACCGACCGCAACACCGTGCTTGCGGTGGGGCGCGAGGCCAAGGAGTTCCTTGGTCGCACCCCCAAGCGCATCCGCGCCATACGTCCCATGAAGGACGGCGTCATCGCCGACTTCGAGGTGACGCGGCAGATGATCGCCTTTTTCATCCGCAAGGTCATCAGCGGTTTTTCGCTGGTGAAGCCGGGCATCGTCATCTGCGTGCCCACGGGCATCACCCAGGTGGAGAAGCGCGCGGTCATCGAGTCGGCCCAACAGGCGGGCGCGCGCGACGTGCGCCTGGTGGAGGAGCCCATGGCCGCCGCCATCGGAGCCAACCTGCCCATCCACGAGCCGCTGGGCAACATGGTGGTGGACATCGGCGGCGGCACCACCGAGGTGGCGGTGATCACCCTGTCCGCCGTGGCCTACGCTGAATCGGTGCGCGTGGCGGGCGACGCCATGAACCAGGCGGTGCAGCGCTACTTCAAGGAAGAATTTCAGATGCTCATCGGCGAGAACACCTCCGAGCGCATCAAGATGGCCATCGGGTCGGCCTTTCCGCTGCCGGAGCAGCTGATGGTCGAGGTGTCCGGCAAGGACATGGTGAGCGGCACCCCCAAGGTGGTGCGCGTCACCGACGGCCATGTGCGCGAGGCCCTGCAGGAGCCTGTGCGCATCATCATCATGGCCATCCGCAAGGCGCTGGAAAAGACCCCGCCGGAACTTTCCGCCGACATCGCCAGCAACGGCGTGCTGCTGGCGGGCGGGGGCGCGCTGCTGAAGGGCCTGGGCGCGCTGGTCTCGCGCGAGACGCGCCTGAAGGTCATCATCGACGACGACCCCCTGACCACCGTGGTGCGCGGCACCGGCCGCACCCTTGACGACCGCAAGTTCTACGGCCGCGTGTACATCAACTAGGCGCTGCCCGGCGGCGGGGCAGCGGGCCGGGGCACGCCCGGCGACGCAGCGCGCCCGCATGCCGCGCTTTTGCGCCGCAGCCACGGGGCGGCCATGCCGCCTGCAGCGAGCCATCATGTCCTCCCAGCCTTCGTCAGTTCCTTCCGGCCAGCCTTCGGCATCGCCTTCCGGCAGTGCCGCTTCCCCCTTTGCCGCGCAGTTGCCCCGCATTCTGGAGATTATCCGCGAAAGCGGCGCGCTGGTCATGGAGCATTGGCGCAAGCCGCGCAACATCCGGCTCAAGGGGCGCATTGATCTTTTGACCGAAACGGATCTTGCGGTGGAGGCTTTTCTCAAGGATCGCTTGAGGAGTGTCGTTTCCGGGGCCACCTTCATGGCCGAGGAAAGCGCCACCTCGCGCGAGCCGCGCGGCACCTGCTGGATCATCGACCCCATCGACGGCACCACCAACTTCGCGCATTCACTGCCCTTCGTGGCCACCTCGGTGGGCCTGTGGCACGAGGGCCGGGTGGAATTGGGCATCGTCAACGCGCCCGTGCTGGGGGAGTGCTTCTGGGCGGTGCGGGGCGGCGGGGCCTTTTGCAACGGCGAACCGTTGTCCGTTTCGGACCGCGCGCCGCTGGAGCAGGCGGTGGTGGCCACCGGCTTTCCCTACACCATTCAGGAAGACGTGGACACGGTGCTGGCCCGGCTGCGCAAGGCGCTGGTGACCACGCGGGGCGTGCGCCGCTGCGGGGCCGCCGCCATCGACCTGGCCTTCGTGGCCAGCGGCCGGTTCGACGCCTTCTATGAGGCGGACCTGAAGCCTTGGGACACGGCGGCGGGCTGGCTGCTGGTGGAGGAAGCAGGCGGGCGCGTGACCGGGTTTGACGGCGCGCCCTACGATTTCACCAACGAGGGTATTCTGGCCAGCAATGGCCGGGTGCACGAGGCCATGCGCGAGGTGCTGGCGCTGTAGTCAACGGCACGACGCGGGCGCGTGGGAAGCGGCTGCAGCCTTCTCCGCCGTCGGTGGTTCGCCCGAATCCGGCCGCCGCAGCCCGAATCCGGCCGTGTCGGGCATCAGGATGCCCCTTCCCACGCCGCGTCCGTGTCCGGACACGGCGCGGGCATGTCGCGGAACACGTCGCCGCGTTCCGTGGCCCAGACCAGCGCGGGCGTCAGCATGTCCCGAAAATGTTCAAGCAGCGCATTAAGTTCGTCGGCATCCACGAACATGCCGTCGGCCACCTCGTCCGGATTGGGGCGTGGGGTCTCTGCCGTTGGCCCGGCGGTGTAGAGGGTGATGTGGGCGAAGCCCGTTTCCTCGGAGGCGGGCACCTCGGCCCGGCGCACCAGCCGCACGGCCGTGATGCCCAGTTCCTCGCGCAGTTCGCGCTGGGCCGCGTCCTCGCGCGCCTCGCCGGCCCGCACGTGCCCGGTGGCCGAAAGATCCCACCTGCCGGGGTAGAGGTGCTTGGTCGCCCTGCGTTTCTGCAGGTAGATGCGCCCCTCGGTGTCGTGCAGCATTACCAGCACCACCCGGTGGCGCAGGGTTTGGCGGCGGGCCTCGGCGATGGGCATGGCCATCAGTGGCCTGTCGCGTTCGTCTGTGATTTCAAGGTATTCGACGCCCTCTGCGAGGGGGGCGTCGGCCCTGGCGGCACGTCGCGCGGCGCCGCGGCCGCGTGGCCGGGGGCGCGACGCCTTGCCGTGCCCCTGGCCGGGTTGCGGCCTGGGGCGGCGCAGCCCGGCGGCATCGTCCGCAGAACGTGAAGGAGGGCGCTTGCCCATGCAGTCTCCTGAATGTCCCTGTTCCGGCGCGGCGCAGCGCGCGGCGCGGCCGGAGTTCTTCCGCTTGGGGCCCGGCGACATCGCCGAGGTGGCGGAACTGGAGCGCCAGTGCTTCTCCACCCCGTGGAGCGACGAACAGTTTCGGCTGGCGTTCGAGCGCAAGGTGTTTTCGGTGTTCGGCCTGCGCGACGCGGGCCGCCTTGTGGCGTACGTGGCCGTGTACCACCTGGCGGGCGAACTGGAAATACTGAACGTGGCCGTGCACCCCGACGCGCGGCGACGCGGGCTGGGGCGGCGGCTGCTGGCCATCCTGTTGCAAGTGGGCGCCAAAATGGGCATACATAGGGCCGTGCTTGAGGTCCGCACCGGCAACGCCCCGGCCATCGGCCTGTACACAGGGCTGGGGTTCACCCGGGCGGGCGTGCGGCCGCACTATTACGGCGACACCGGCGAAGACGCCATCATCTACGAATGCGACCTGGCCGATTGGGCCAGCCGCGACCCCGGTTGCTGCCCCGCGCCTTCCACGGCGTCAACGGACCCCGGCGAGGTCTGATTCCGATCATCGGCACCCGCCCAGCGAACGGGAGGACGCCTGTGGCCGGGACTGCGCAGGCCTTTGCCCCGTGTTTGCAAACTTTCACGCCACCCCGTCGGAGACCCGCATGAAGAAGCTCATGGCCGCCAATTGGAAGATGTACAAGACCGCCGGTGAGGCGCGCACCACCGCCGCTTCGCTGGCGGCGCTGGCGGCCGAGGCCCTGCCGGACGACCGCGAGGTGCTCGTCTTTCCTCCGTTCACGGCGCTTTCCTCCGTGGGGGACGCATTGCGCCATGCGCCGGGCTTTTCCGTGGGCGGGCAGGACGTGTACCCGGCGGCCGAAGGGGCCTTCACCGGCGAGATTTCACCCGCCATGCTGCTGGATTGCGGGTGCGGGTGGGTGCTGACGGGCCATTCCGAACGTCGCCACGTCATCGGCGAAACCGACGAACTGGTGGGCCGGAAGACCGCATTCAGTCTGACTGCTGGCCTGAAGGTGGTGCTGTGCATCGGCGAGACCATCGAAGAGCGTGAGGCGGGCCGCCTGGCCGAGGTGCTGGAGCGCCAGATGGCCACCGGCCTTGCCGGGGTGAAGGCGGACGCCGTGCCTGATGCCATCGCCGTGGCCTACGAGCCCGTGTGGGCCATCGGCACGGGCAAGGTGGCCGGTCCGCCGGAAATCATCGACGCCCATGCCAAGGTGCGCCAGTTGCTGGTGTCCCGCTTTGGAGAGGCGGGCAGGGCGGTGCGCATCCTCTACGGGGGCAGCGTCAAGCCCGAGAACGCCCGTGAAATCATTGCCCTTGACAATGTGGACGGTGTCTTGGTAGGAGGCGCTTCTTTGCAGGCTGACTCGTTCAGCCGCATCATTTTGGCGTAAGCCGCGCCACGGCGCGGAGTTTCGACAAGGAGAGTACGGTGCAGACCCTGATCCTGACCCTGCATGTGGTCGCGTGTCTTGCCCTGATCGTGCTGGTGCTGCTGCAGTCCGGCAAGGAAGGCATGGGCGTGATCTTCGGCGGCGGCAACACCTCGCTGTTCGGCAGCACTGGCGCCGGCGGCATGCTTGCCAAGCTGACCGCGTTTCTGGCGGTCCTGTTCATCATCACGTCGCTGTCGTACAACGTGCTCACCAGCAGCCGCAAATCGGACGATTCGGCCATCCTGGACGTGAAGCTGGAAGACGTGCAGCCCGCCCCGACTGCGCCAGCCGCTCCGGCTCCCGCTGCTCCGCAGACCGAGCAGAAGTCCAACTAGCAGTGCATGTTTCGGCGCGCCTTGCGCCAACCCCGTGCCGAGGTGGTGGAATTGGTAGACACGCTATCTTGAGGGGGTAGTGGGAGAAATCCTGTAAGGGTTCGAGTCCCTTCCTCGGCACCATAAACGCACAGGCGCGCGGCAAAGGCCCCCTTTCGGGGCCTTTTCTCGTTGCTGCGGGCGGAACCGGTCCTGTCGCATGCCGCGCGGGAACCTGGGGCAATGCCGTATGTCGGGGAGTGCGAAGGGCAGGTCGAGCCGGGATGCCTTGTGACGGCTTGGGCGCAGCATGGCCAGGTTGCCCGCCGGGACGGGAGCAATTTCAAGGCACAGGCGTTTCGACGCGGGGGCAGTTGCGTTCCTCCGGGAACGATCCGGGCGGAAAGAACGCGGCATACGGGCGCACGATGCGCGCAAGGTCGCTGCCGCCCGGTACGCCGCCGTTGCAGCGCAGGGCGTCCAGCGTGGATTGCAGGCGGGCCAGCAGGGCATCGTCCGCCGCAGGGTTGAAGGCCATGTACAGGTCGAACCGTTCCAGCACCATGGAGACGCTGTACGCGGCTCTGTCGATGCCCCCCTGCTGCATCATGTAGAAGGTGGAGTGGATGTTGAACGCCAGCACGTCCACCCGGCCTGCGGTGAGCATGCGCACGGCGTCCGCCGGGGTGGTGGCGGAGTGCAGCGATTCCGGCGGCACGCCCTTTTCGAGCAGCAGTTGTTCCCCCACAGTATTGCGCACCGTGCCGATGCGCAGGCCGCGCAGATCGCTCCACTGGCGGGGGGCCATCCTGCTTTCCGTGCGGACGATGGTGCCCACGGTCACCCGCATGATGGGCCCCACCCACTTGAACAATCCTTCGCGTTCCGGAGTGCGGGCGGTGCTGAACAGCAGTGCGTCCGACACTCCTTGGGCTTGGTGGAACGCCCTGGCCCAGGGCAGGACGCGGATGTCCTCTCGGTTCACGGGCGTGCCGGTGCGCGCCAGCACGGTGGTGACGATGTCCACGCCCGGCCCGCGCGGCAGGCCGTCATGAAGGTAATTGAAGGGCGGCAGGTCTTCGGTGAGCAGGGTGAAGGCCCGGGAAGGGAGCGGGCATGAGAGGAAAAGCATCCAGGCGGCAAGGCCCGCTAGCAGCGCGCGGCCCATGGCGGACGCCGGGGACGGTGCCGAAGTGCGTGGCGTTTGCCGCGCAGGGGCGTGGCAACGGGGCAAGGCGGTAGTGGCGTGGGCGGTGTGTGGCATACCGTCGACTGCCGTGGGAAACATGTGGTCAGGGCCGGGTGCGGCATCCGGACCTGGGCGGCGATGCGCCGGAAAAAGCAGCCGGATTGGATGGCTGTATACATATATCTAGCGGCGCTTGGGGGACAGGTCAATGCAGGATGCCCCTGCATCTGGGTGGAGAGGCAATGGGGAGCGACTGGGGGATGCCACACCCGCCTGTCGGGCAATGGTCGCAAGGGTGTCCGGCGGCCCGCCGCATGGGGTGGCGGCAGGCCGCGTCCGGGGACCCTTCGGGCTGCACGTGGGCAACCTAGTTCAGGCGGTTGATGTCGAGGGGGGCGCCGCAGCAGGGGCAGGTGTCCACCCGCTTGCCGCTGAAGCAGGTGCCAGCGAAGAACAGGGTGCGGAACTTGCGCTCGATGGAGCTGTACAGAACCCAGAGCTGATGGCCGCAAGTGCAGAAACGCTGTTGCATGACGGACTCCTTGGCGGCGGTGTTGCGCATGCCGCCGCGCTGGCTGTTTATAAAAGTGAACATGTCGGGCAAAAAAAATACCTACCCCAGTTCGCGACACAGCCAGACAACCCGGCCGATGACGCGGAACTGTTCCAGTTCGTCGCCGCGCACCCGGATGGGCGAATACGCGGGGTTGTCGCTGACGAGAGCAAGGCCGTCTGGCGTGCGCATGACGCGCTTGACCAGCACGGCGTCTTCCAGGCCCACGGCGTACACCTGGCCGAAGCGCATTTCCTCGGTGGAGCGGTCCACCAGCACGGTGTCGCCGTCGCGGATTTCCGGTTCCATGCTGTCGCCCACCACGTCCATGAGCACCATGGCGGAAGGTGTGCCCTTGCGCGACAGCCAGGCATGCGCGAAGGGCTGGCCGCCCACGGGCATGGCCTGCACTTCGAACGAGCCTCCCCCGGCGCTGAGCCGGGCGCGCACCTTGGGCACCATGTGCACGGCGGGGGGGAGGTCAGCGAGCGGAGACGCGGGCATGGACGGACGCAGCGAAGGCGTGCGCCCGGATTCTGCGGCCAGGCCAACGGCGGAACGGGCGGCGTTGCCGGAAACGGCATCGGCAAGCGGGGCAGGGCGGGCCGCGCCTCGGCCGTATTCCAGCCAGTCTGGCGAGATGCCGTACACGCGCGACAGCCGCAGAATCCACTTCTGCGGAATGGCGTCGCGGTTCTTGGCCTGGGTGATGGCGCTGCGGTTCACACCCAGAACGCGGGCAAGGGCCTGCTGGGTGGTGATGTCCGTGCCCTGCATGACCCGGGCGAAGAAGGTGTCGAAGGCGTCCGGCATGGTGGTGTCCTGCTGGAGGTGGTGCGGCATCCGTCACGATCGCCCGGTCTGGCCGTCATGGCCCTGTGTGCGTTCCGGGCGTTGTGTTCACTTTTATAAACAAGATTCCGTGCGCGATGCAAGCGGAAAAATCACGGTAGTGCGAGAATTCTGTTTTTGACTGTTACTTCAGGTGGCTAGCTGGGCACATGATGCTCCCTTCGCCCCGCAACGCGAAAGGGGCCCCGCAGGGCCCCCGATTGCCGTTCGATGTCGATGACGGCGTTGCGCTGATGGCGTTGCTTCGCGCCGTGCGCCGCTGCCGGTCACCCCTCGGCGTTCAGTTCCGGCGCGATCAGGTCCGCCAGCGTTTCGCGGCGGCGGATGCACCGCGCCGTCGCGCCGTCCACCAGAACCTCGGCCGCGCGGGGGCGTGAATTGTAGTTGGAACTCATGGAGAACCCGTAGGCCCCGGCAGAGAATACGGCCAGCAGGTCGCCGCGCCGCATGTCGGGCAGGATGCGGTCGCGCGCCAGAAAGTCGCCCGACTCGCAGATGGGCCCCACCACGTCGGCGGTGATTTCGCCGCGTCCGGCGGGCTTCACCTCGGCGATGCGATGGTACGACTGGTACAGCGAGGGCCGCACGAGGTCGTTCATGGCCGCGTCCGCGATGATGAAGTTCTTGCTGGGCGTGGACTTGGTGTAGACCACCTCGCCCACCAGGATGCCCGCGTTGCCCGCGATGACCCGGCCCGGTTCGAGGATCAGCGACAGCCCCCTCCCGCGCAGCCGGGTGGACACCGCCTCGCCGAACTCCTTGGGATGGGGCGGGGTTTCCTCGCCGTAGGTGATGCCGAGACCGCCGCCAAGGTCCAGATGGGTGATGGGCAGCCCCAGGTCGCGCAGCCGCTCGTGGAAGTCCAGCACCCGGTCCAGCGCCTCCAGGAACGGGGCCAGGGTGGTGAGCTGCGAGCCGATGTGGCAGTCGATGCCCACCGGGGTGACGTTGGGCAGGTCGCGGGCCAGCAGGTAGGCGGCCAGGGCCTGCTCCATGTCCAGCCCGAACTTGTTGTTGCGCATGCCCGTGGAGATGTACGGGTGGGTCTTGGGGTCCACGTCCGGGTTGATGCGCACGCCGATGCGCGCGGTGCGCCCCATTTCGCCCGCCACGGCGTCGATGCGCTCCAGTTCCTGCACCGATTCCACGTTGAACAGCAGGATGCCCGCTTCCAGCGCGGCGCGGATTTCGTCGTCGCGCTTGCCCACCCCGCTGTAGACGATGCGGTCCGGGGCCACCCCGGCGGTGAGCGCGCGGTGCAGTTCGCCCCCGGACACGATGTCCATGCCCGCGCCCAGTTCCGCCAGCAGGCGCAACAGGTGCACGTTGGAATTGGCCTTTACCGAATAGCAGGTCAGGTGCGTAACGCCGGTGAACGCGCTGTCGAAGGCCTGGAAATGGCGGCGCAGCGTGGCTGCGGAATAGACGTACAGCGGCGTGCCGAACCGGGCTGCCAGTTCGCGCACCGGCACGTCTTCGGCGTGCAGTTCGCCCTCGTGGTACTGGAAATGGTGCATGCGATCCTCCCTGAAATGGCGTGGGAACGGGCCGGGGACGGCGCATGCGGGCATGCCAGCCCAGCCCTGCCGTCCCCGGTCGTCGTGACCTTTCCCGATCGCTCTCGTTTCTGTCCGTTCCGGCGCGATCTGGCGTCCGTCGCTACGGCAGCACGATTTCGGTCTGCTGCTGGGGAGCGGCTTCCTCCACCGGCAGGTTGAAGCCCGGCGCGTTGGGGTCGGCCACAAGCGTCTGCACCTTGCTCAGGGCATGCGCGAAGCGGGTCAGCACGTTCACGCCCACCAGCCGCCAGCGGTAGGCCGGGGCCTTGCGGTCGGGGCACATGGTCATTTCCACGATGGCGGTGGCCTGCGGGGTAAGCTGCTTTTCAGGCCGGAATTCCTGGCGCGACGTGGCCTGGAAGGGACAACCGGCGCAGCTGTCGCCCGCGCCGTTGGCGGGCGCGTCCAGCACCTGGATTTCCACGATGACCGAGGCCAGGTTGTCCACGTTGCCCTGGGCCTCGCCCCGCGCCACGATGCAGCCGTTGGCCGTTGCCGTGGCCGTGGCCGAACGCCAGGTGAACAGTTCGCGGTTGTCCTGCGGCACGGGCATGACCTTCTTGCCGCACGCGGCTCCCAGAACCAGCAGGCCGCACAGCGCCGTCAAGGCCGCCATCCGGCGTAGGCGCCATGCCCGGTGGGCGGATGCGTCAGTCAGTGTCGCCTCCCGGCGTTGCCGGGGGCTGGTCGGTAACGGTATCTTCGGCATGGGCGGGGCCTCCCCAGAGCAGTTTCCATTCGTTGAGCAGTTGCAGCGCCCCCATGGGCGTCAGGTGGTCGGTGTCCAGGTCGCGCAGGGTGGTCAGCAGCGGGTGCGCCACCGGCATGGTCTGCCCCCCCAGTGCGGAGGGCATGACGCGCGGTTTCGCGGCCTGCTTCGGTTCCGGCATGTCCAGCCCCGGCAGCACGGCGCGCGCCGCGCGGGGGGCGTCGCCCCGGCCGTCGCGGGTCTTCTCCAGTTCGTGCAGCAGTTCCCGTGCGCGCTGTACCACCGGCTGCGGCACCCCGGCAAGCCGGGCCACCTCGATGCCGTAGCTGCGGTCGGACGGGCCGGGCACCAGACGGCGCAGGAACACGATTTCGCCGCCCCATTCGCGGATGGCGATGTTCATGTTGTGCACGCCGGGAATGCGCCCCTCGAGGGCCGTCAGTTCGTGGTAGTGGGTGGCGAACAGGGTGCGGATGGTGCCGCCCGCGCGGCGGGCCAGTTCTTCCACCACGGCCCAGGCCAGGGCCAGGCCGTCGAAGGTGCTGGTGCCGCGCCCTATCTCGTCCAGGATGACCAGGCTGCGCTTGCTTGCCTGGCGCAGGATGCGCGCGGTTTCCATCATTTCCACCATGAAGGTGGATTGCCCCTGGGCCAGGTTGTCCGATGCCCCCACCCGCGAGAACACCCGGTCGGCGATGCCCAGGCGCGCCTCGCGCGCGGGGACGAACGAGCCCATCTGGGCCAGCAGGCAGATGATGGCCGTCTGGCGCAGCACCGTGGATTTGCCGGCCATGTTGGGTCCGGTGATCAGCAGCAGCCGCCGGGCTTCGTCCATGCGCAGGTCGTTGGGAATGAAGTTGGCGCTGCCCTGCATGGCCTCCACCACGGGGTGGCGGCCTTCGCGGATCAGGATGTCGGTGGCCTGCGACAGCACCGGGCGCGTCCAGTTCCAGCGGCGGGCCGTTTCCGCAAGGCACTGCCAGTAGTCGAAGCCTGCCAAGAGATCGGCCATGAACAGCACGCGAGGCCTTGCTTCGGACACGGTTTCGCGCAGCTTCTGGAACAGCTTGTACTCCAGCGACTTGCGCCGGTCGCTGGCCGAGACCAGCTTTTCCTCCAGTTCCTTCAGGCGCGGGGTGGTGAAGCGTTCGGCGTTGGCCAGGGTCTGGCGGCGCACGAAATGCTCGGGCACGGTGTCCGAGGCGGAGCGTGAAAGCTCGAAGTAGTAGCCGAACACCCGGTTGAAGCCCAGCTTGAGCTTGGGCAATCCACTGGCGGCCTGTTCCTCCGCCAGCAGCTGTTGCAGTAGATTCTCGCCGTGTTCGGTAAGGTCGAGCAGGTCGTCCAGTTCGGCGTGGAAGCCGGGTCGGAAAAGCCCGCCTTCGGTCACGAGATGGGGCGGGCTGTCCACCAGCGCGCGCTCCAGCAGGTCGAAATAGTCGGACAGGTCGTCCCAGCCCTTCAGGGCGGCGCGCAGGAAGGGCGGCTGGCCTTCGCCGCGTGCGGCGCCGTCGTTGGGGTAGCTGCCGGGGGCCACCTCGGGCCGTTCCAGCACGCCGCGCACCTTGGGCAGGGCGGCCAGGCTCTGGCGCAGGGCCACGTAGTCCTTGGGGGCGGCACGGTTCAGGAAGATGCGCGTGGTCAGCCGTTCAAGGTCGTACACCTGGTTCAGGGCGGACCGCAGGTTGCGCCGGGTGTCGTCGCGCTCGAACAGCCAGGTCACCGCCGCCTGAGTTTCCTCTATGGGGCCCATTTCGCGCCACGGGTGGCGCAGCCGCTCTTCCAGCAGGCGGCCGCCCATGGGAGTTTCGGTGTGGTCCAGCACGTGCCACAGCGTGCCCGGCCCCTTGCGGCCGTCCAGGCGGCGAAAGATTTCTAGGTTGCGTTCCGTCACCTCGTCCACGATGAGATGCCGCCCGAGGTTCAGCGGACGGAACGGGGCAAGGTGGATGAGGTCCTGCTTCTGGGTCTGCACGATGTAGGCGAGCAGCGCCCCGCAGGCCCGGACGAGTTCATCCTTTCCTTCAAGGCCCAGCGCCCCGGTGTCGCGCACGTTCTGGGCGTGCAGCAGCCGTTCCGTCGCGGCCTTCAGGTCAAAGGGGGCGCGTCCCGGCACCCGCACCACCTGCGTGGACGTCAGCGACATGGACGCTGGCACCTGCGCGCCCTCGGGCACCAGCAGTTCGCGGGGCTGCATCTTGCGCACCCACTGCCACAGGTCCGCGGATTTCTTCGCGTGCAGGCCGGACCAGTCACCCGTGGAAAAATCGAGCCAGGCAAAGCCGCCCGCCTCTTTCTCGTCGTCCCAGTACAGCGCGCCGAGGTAATTGTGGCCCTTGGCGTCGAGGTTGGCGTCCTCCACCACCGTGCCGGGGGTCAGCACGCGGGTGACGGCGCGCTTGACCAGCCCCTTGGCCTCGCGCGGGTCCTCTATCTGGTCGCACAGGGCCACCTTGAAGCCCTTTTCCAGCAACTGGGTGATGTACCCTTCCACCGAATGGTGGGGCACGCCGCACATGGGCACGCGCAGGTCAGCGTTGGGGTTGCGGCAGGTGAGGGCGATCTGCAGTTCGCGCGCGGCCGTTTCCGCATCGTCGAAGAACATCTCGTAGAAATCGCCCATGCGATAGAGCAGCAGCGCGTCCGGGTGGTCGTCCTTGATGCGCAGGTACTGCTCGAACATGGGGGTGAGCTTTGACGGATTGGCGCGGGCTGCCGCTGCCGTGGTGGCCCCGGCAAGGCGCGATGCGCCGCGCGGGCCGCTGCCTGACGCGACGGAGGGCGCGTCATGACGGGACGCAGCATCACGTGACGTGTCGGGGGCGGGGCTGCACGCGCAGCCATCCCCGGTGGAGCCGTCCGAGGCATCGGCGGTTGCGTCGGACAGGGCGTGCGGAAGGGGGGAGGTGTCTGTCATGCCTCGTGTGTACACCGCGAACGGGTGGGGATGGAAGTACCGGCCGACGGGCCGGACGGGGCAGCGCCGCCATGCAGCGGCGTCCGGCCAGAGGGCGAAAGGCCGATGCAGTGCCCTCAGTCTTGCAGGGACATGCGGAACGTGGCCGAATGCCAGCTGCGGCAGCGCGGACATACGCTGAAGGTGTGCTCGCGGCGCAGACCGCAGGCCCCGCACACGAAGCGCTTCACCTTGCGGGCATGCTCGATGAAGTATTCCAACTGGCTGCGGAACACCGGCGACAGGTGCTGTTGTTCCATGGACAGCGAGAGCAACTCCAGCCGGGCGGCCCAGAAGTCGGGGCGCAGCACCATGGCCTTGGCCAGCCAGTTGCCCGCCTCTTCGCGGTTGCCGCAGCGCAGCAGGAACAGCGCGCCGTAGTATTGGAGCAGCAGGTCCGGCTCCTGCGCCTCGATGGCGGCAAGCACCGTGGCGCAACGCTGTTCCTCGAAGTCAGTAGTGCTGGACGTCCCGTTGCCAGCCCCGTTGCGGGGGGCGGGGGCTTCAAGTTCAAGCAGTCCTTCAAGCAACAGGAAGCGGATGGAGACGGGCACCCGCTCCAGGCCCTCGCGCAGCAGCTTGCCCGCGCGACGCCATTCGCCGGTGCGTGCCGCCATGACCAGCCGCGCCCGCCAGGCCTCCACCGCGCCGGGGTAGACCTTGACGGCTTTGGTCAGCAGCGCTTTCGCCTCGTCCGCGCGGCCGCAACGGTCCAGGTCTTCGGCGTGGCGCACCATGTAGTGGGCCTGCGCCGGGCGGTAGCCCAGGCGCGCGTACTGCGCGGCGGCTTCCTCGAAGGCCCCGCTGTCCGCGTGGAGCAGGGCCAGTTCGAAGGTGATCTGTTCCGGGTCGGCCCCGAGCGCCCGCGCCTCGTCAAAGGCCGCGAGCGCCCGGTCCATGACCCCGCCGCGCCGGTAGTCTCGCCCAAGCTCGAACAGGGCCCGTGCCTTGAACTGCGAGTCCAGCCCCGGCCGCACGATGAGGCTGCTGCGAATCTGCACGGCGCGTTCGATGTCGCCGCGCAGGCGGTACAGGTTGCCGAGGGCGAGGTAGATCTCCACCGCGTCCGGGTCGTTGCGCACCACCCGGCTCAGCTCCTGGATGGCCGACAGCGCGTCGCGCGCGCCGGGAGATTCGGCATCCGGCCCCATGGGCGAAAGGATGTCGGCGCGCCGGTGGCCCAGCAGCGTGCGCGCGCCCGCCTTCAGTCTGTCCAGCAGCGTCACGGGGTTCTGCCTACCCGGCCTTGGCCGGGGTGGGCTCCGCGGCGGCCACGGGTGCGGAAGCGGGGGCGGCAATGGGTTCCGGGGCCTTGCGCGCGGCTTCCAGCGGCAGGTTGCGCAGCGAATTCAGTTCCTTTTCCAGCACGCGGATGCGCTTGTTGGCGCGGCGGAGGGCGGCACCGGCGCGCAGGCGGCTGACCATAAGCATGAGCATGGTGCACAGCGCGCCCAGCAGGAAGGCACACAGCACCATGAAATAGAACGGCAGCTCGATGGAGCTCCACGCGGTGTCGAAGAACAGGTCGAGCTTCAGGGTGACGGCCTGCGACAGCACCGCGTTGTTCTGCACGAAGAACATCATGGAGATGAAGAACACCAGCACCAGAACGAGAACCTTGACGAAGCGCATGTCGGCCTCCTTACCGTCCCGCTTGGGGCAGGCGGTCGAACAGGGGTTTCAGGGCATGATACGTGGAATGCAGATGCTCGGGTATGACCCGGGTTTCACTCATCACCGCCATGAACGACGAATCGCCGTTCCAGCGCGGCACGAGATGGAAATGCAGGTGTTCGCGGATGCCCGCCCCGGCGGCCTCGCCCAGGTTGAGCCCGATGTTGATCCCCTGCGGGCTGAAGCGCTGGCGCAGGATGGTGGTGCAGGTCTGGAGCAGGTCCATCATTTCGTGGGCCTCTTCCGGCTCCAGCGCGGCCAGGTCCATCACGTGCCGGAACGGCGTGACCATAAGGTGCCCGTTGTTGTACGGGAACTTGTTCATGATCACGAAATTGTGCCGTCCGCGATGCAGCACGAGGCGCGCCTCGTCCTCGCCGGTGTGTTCGGGCAGGCAGAACACGCAGCTGTCGGGCTTGGGGCCCAGAATGTAGTCGAGGCGCCACGGCGCCCAAAGCGTTTCCATGATCCGTTCCGTCTCCTGAAGGCCCGTGCGCGCCACTGTTTGTGCGCATGCGCAACGTGCCGTATTTCCGATTGAAATTCCATCGGTCTGTTGTGCTTACACCCTCGGGCCTTGCGGGGCAAGGGGGGCGGGCCGCCGGGGCCGTGTTTGCGGAGCGCGCGGGCCGACATTTTGCCCTTGGGCAGGGGGCGTCATTTCGTGGCGGTGCCGTCCCTGGCCGGGGAAGCGCTGTTGTCCGGCCCGTCCGCGTCGTCCTCTCCACCCGTGGGGTCGGGCACGTCAGCCACACCGGACACGTCCGACGCATTTGCTGCATCCGACGTGCCAGACGCAGCCGATGTACCAGACGCATTCGGGCCGCTCCCCCCGTTTCGCGCGTCAATTCCGCCCGGCGCGTGCCGTCCGTTGTGCATGTCGCGCCATTCCGGCGGCCGGGAACGGCCGCGCGCCGCGCCTGCCTGGCCCTGCGCCACGCAGGCGGCTTCCGCGTCCTCGCCGTCGGCGCCCGCGCCACCAAGGGCAAGCGCCTCGCGCGCGGTTTCCTCGCGCAACAGTTCGTGCGCCAGGTCCAACTGCGCCGCGCGGGTGCGGGCCACCCCGTCCAGCTTGGCGGCCAGCACCCGGCGCAGCACCCGGCCGTAGGCCGGGCCCGCCGGAATGCCCATGGCCAGCAGGTCGTTGCCGGTGATGTCGGGCGCCTCGCCGCGCAGGCGGGTGAGGTAGTGCGAGATATGCTTGCGGGCGTCTTCGGTCTTGGCGCGGGCCATCAGGTACAGGATGCCTTCCGGCGCGATGGGCGAGAGCAGGTTGTTCAGGCCGCTCATGGAACCGTCGCGCTGCATCCACAGGTTGAGCAGGTTGTACGCCTCGCGCACGTTCTCGCGCAGGATAAGGAAGTCCTGGCGCACCTTGCGCGAGAAGGCCAGCCTGTCGGTGACGGCGGCCACGTCCAGGTATTTTCCGTTGCCGCACAGCCCCAGCAGGTAGAGCACCCATGGTTCAGGCGCGGGCGAAAGGTACAGCAGCCGGTACCAGTGCAGCACCCGTTCCAGTTCGGTCAGCACGTCCATTTTGGCCGGATTCAGCTTGAGCAGCGGGTGAACGAGGCGCAGGATGTCGAAGTCCTCCATGCGCCGGATGCACGGCAGGGGGGACTTTTCGTCGAAGATCAGCTTCAGTTCGTGGAACAGCCGCGCGCCGGACAGCTTGTCCACCATGCCCAGTTGCAGGGCGTTCTTGATGAGCCGCTCGGTCTGCGCGCCGATGCGGAAGTCGTAGCGCTTCTCGAAGCGGATGGCGCGCAGGATGCGGGTGGGGTCTTCCACGAACGACAGCGAGTGCAGCACGCGGATGGCCTTGTCCTTCATGTCGCGCTGCGCGCCGAAGAAGTCCACCAGTCGCCCGAAGTGGGCGGCATTGAGCTGCACGGCCTGGGCGTTGATGGTGAAGTCGCGCCGGTACAGGTCCATCTTTATGGATGACAACTCCACCGTGGGAAGGGCGGCCGGGTATTCATAGTATTCCAGGCGGGCCGTGGCCACGTCGATGCGCTGCTCCGGCCGGGCCGCAGCACGGTGTGCCGCCTCCGCCGTGGAATCGTCGGATGCCGCGCCCCCGGCGGGCGGGGTCTGCGGGGCGTGCTCGGACAGGGGGGCGGGGGGGGCGCCCTGGCCATCCCCTCCGTTGCGCTCGGCCAGGCCTTTGCCGCCGCGCGTCTTTTCCGATTCCCACGCCGGAAAGATGACCACGGCGGTCTTGAACTTGTGGTGCGCGCGCATGCGCCCGCCCAGTTCGTCGGCCAGGGCGCGGGCAAAGGCGATGCCGTCGCCTTCCACCACCACGTCAAGGTCAAGGTTCGGCCGTCCCAGCAATATGTCGCGCACGAAGCCGCCCACGGCGTACACCGGCACGCCCAGCCTGTCGCCCAGTTGGCCCGCCAGTTCCAGCAGGCGAAAGTGGGTGTCGGGCAGGCGTTCCTGCAACAGGGAGCGGATGTTCCTCTCCCGGCGCGATTCAGGCAGCAGCGTTTCGGGGATGCGGGCCGGTTCCTCGACCAGGGTGTTGATGAGGTCGGTGCGGGTGATGACCCCCACCACCTCGCCGGTCTCGTCGCCATCCTCGACGACAGTAGGGGCCGAGGCCGGGCGGTCGATGCCGTAGCTGCCCGCCAGATGCGGCGCGGCCACCCGGTCCACCACGGGCACCAGGCGCTGGCGCAGCCCCACGATGATTTCCATGACCTTGTACAGGTCTTCGTCCGGGGTCACGGTCTGCACGCGGCGCTGCATGTACTCGATGACGCCCATGTGCCCCAGCCCGTGCGATATGGCCCGCGCGGCGGTCTGCTGTTCCAGGTACCCCACGCACCGCCGGGTGCCCGCGGCGAACACGGGCACGGCCTTCAGGCCGTAGCGGGTCATGGTTTCCTCCGCGTCGGCGATGGAGCGGTCGTCGTCCACGCCCACCACCGGCGAGGACATAAGGTCGCGCACGCGCATCTGCGGGTTGACCGCCGAAAAAAGCAGGGCGAACAACTCGTCGCGTACCTGTTGCAAGGTCTTGTCCTTGACCGAGGCGGAGGCCGCGTAAGGGTGGCCGCCGCCGCCGAGCGATACGCACACCTGGGCCACGTCCACCTCGGGCAGGCGGCTGCGGGCCACCACCTGCACCCTGTCGCCCATGCGGCACAAGGCGAACAGCACCTTGATGTTCTCCATGTCCATCATCTTGTGGGCCAGCAGCGCAAAGTCGCCCATGTAGGTTTCCATGGACGCCTCGGCGATGGTCACCAGCGCGCCGTTGATGTCGTGGGTGGTGGCCGATTCGAGCAGGGCGTTCAGGATGCCCACCTGTTCGCTGGTCAGGTCGCGGGCGATGAGTTCGGCGATGGCGTTCAGGTCCATGCCCTGCGTCTTCAGCCAGCCCGCCGCGGCAAAGTCGTGCTCGGTGGTGGAGGCGAAGGAGAACGAGCCGGTGTCCTCGAAGATGCCGAGGCCGAGCATGGTGGCCTCGTCGCGCGTCAGGGTCAGCCCGCGTTCACGGATTTCGGCCACGATGATGGCCGTGGTGGAGCCCCACGGCAGCACGCGGGTGAATGCGGCGGGAATGTCCTCGTCGGTGTCGGGGTGGTGGTCCCAGAGATGCACGGTGACATCGGCGCGCGCCAGCACGGTGTGCACGTGGGGCACCCGAGAGTGCTGGCGGGTATCCACGATGACCAGGGTCTGCACGCTTTCGGGGTCGATGTCGCGCGCCTGCCGGAAATTGAACATGTAGGTGGCGCTTTCGATAAAGAAATTGCGCAGGGTGCGTTCCTGGCTGCCGGGAAACACCAGCACAGCGCCGGGGTACAGCTTGCCCGCCGCCACCATGGCGGCCAGGGCGTCGAAGTCTGCGTTGGCGTGGGCGGTGACCAGCACCGGCGCGGCTATCTTGGGGGGCTGCTGCATGCGTGGGTGTCCGTATGGCGGTGGCGCGCGGCGCGGTGTCAGGAGCGCGAGCGGGGGTGATGGGCGCGGTGCACCTGGCGCAGCCGGTCGGCCTGCACGTGGGTGTAGATTTCCGTGGCCGCGATGTCGGCGTGTCCCAGCAGCATCTGCACGGTGCGCAGGTCGGCCCCGCCGTCCAGCAGATGGGTGGCGAAGGAATGGCGGAAGGTGTGCGGCGAGATGTCTTTGCGGATGCCCGCCTCGGCCACGTGTCGCTTGACCACCTTCCACACCGCCTGGCGGGTCAGCCCCTTGCCCGAGCGGTTCAGGAACAGGGCGTCCTCCACCGGGCGGAAGGCGGGCCGCCAGTCGCGGATGTAGGCCGCCAGAAATTTCGCGGCCGTGTCATGCACCGGCACGATGCGTTCCTTGGACCCCTTGCCGAACACGCGCACGAGGCCGGTCATGGGATCGAAATCCAAAGGGCGCAGCCCGCACAGTTCGGAGACGCGCAGGCCCGAAGCGTACAGCAATTCCAGCATGGTGCGGTCGCGAAAGCCCAGGCGATCGGAAAGGTCCGGCCGGGCCAGCACGGCGGCCATTTCCTCGCGGATGAGCACGTCGGGCAGGGTGCGCGGCAGCTTGGGATTTTCCAGGTAGCGTAGCGGATCCGCCGTCAGTTGCCCCTCGGCCACGCCGTGGGCGAACAGCCCGCGCAGGGCCGAAAGGTGGCGGGACAGGGTGCGGCTGGTCAGGCCGCGCCGCCGCAGGTCCACGATGTACAGGAACAGGGTCTGTTCCGTGGCGGCCTCCAGCGCCATGCCGCCTTGCGCGAGAAATCCGGCGAAGTCGGCAAGGTCCGCCGCGTAGGCGGCCAGGGTGTTTTCCGCAAGGCCGCGCTCGATGAGCAGATATTCGAGGTACCCGTCCATGAGCGGATGGGTGGCGCGGGGCGTGCGCTCCGCCACGGGCCGCGCGGCCGGGGCGCGACCGGCCGGTTTGGCGGATTTGCTCGGCCTAGTCGGTTTGCCCGGCTTGGCCGGTTTGTCAGGTTGGGCGGTCACGGACGGTCCTGCGCCGCGCCGGGCGGGCGCGGTTTCGGCGGTGACGGGGGAACGGCGTGGGGGCATGGAGCTCTGGGTGCGCGGCGCGGTTGTGTCCGGCCCCGGCGGCCGTGCGCGGCACGCGGGGCGGACGGTATCCGATGCGGCATGGTACACGGGCACCCATCATGCGGCAAGAGCGGGGGGAGAACGCGTGACACGGCAGGGTGGCGGTGCTGCATGCGAAACGGGGCGCGCCGCGTGGCACGCCCCGTATGGGTGACATATAAGGAAGAGATGCGTGACGAGAGCCGCAGGGATGCCCCATGCAGGGGGGCGTGCGTTTTTCCCCGGTCCCGTGGCTCAGGGCTGTCGTGTCGGGGCTACCCCAGCTTCACGTCGGCGGCCAGCAGGGCCACCGGGTTTCCCGCGTCGTCCTCCATGGGCAGCGACACGGTGATGCACGGGGCGCCCGAGGCCTGCGAGACGTAGCTTTCCGAGATGTACAGGTCGCCGATGGCCATGGCCCCGGTGAACCACGGGCGCGACGACCAGTCCTTGCCGCAGGCCTGCGCGTCGGCCGGGGTGGCCAGTGCGGCCGGGGCGATGTTGGCGATGATCTGTCGCCCCTTGCCGTCGGTCATGTACAGCAGTTCAAGGTACGGGGCGGCGGCGATGACCTCGCGCAGCCGCCGCTCGATGCGCTCGCGCTGCATGGAGCGGATATCCGGCGCGTCGGCCAGCCCGCGCATGAGGGTTTGCACCGTGCCCTCGCCGATGACGTGGAACACCCGGTTCAGGGTGGCCAACCGGGCCATCTGCGCGGAAAGCGTGGCGATGTCGTCGTTGGCGCGGTGCATGCCGTCGGCCGTTTCGCGCGAGATGGCGTCCACCTGGGTGGTGATGCGGTTGATTTCCTCGCAGGTGGCGGCCTGCTGCTCCGCTGCGGTGGCGATGTTGCGCACCCCGTCGGAGGTCGCCTCCACGATGTGCACGATTTCGTCCAGCGCCGTGCCGGAATCCTCGGCCAGGCGGGTGGCCTCGTCCACCACGCGGGCGGCCTCGTCCATGTCGGCCAGGGTCTTGCGGGTGCCGCTCTGGATGGCGGTGATGACCTCGCCCACTTCGCGGGTGGCCTGCATGGTCTTTTCCGCCAGCTTGCGCACCTCGTCGGCCACCACGGCAAAGCCGCGCCCGGCGTCCCCGGCGCGGGCCGCCTCGATGGCGGCGTTCAGCGCCAGCAGGTTGGTCTGGTCGGCGATGTCGGTGATGACACCCATGACCTGCCCGATGGATTCGGCCCGGGTGCCCAGGTCGCCCATGACGCCGCGCAGGCCGGTGGTGTGCCCGTGCACGGCGGCGATGGACGCCACGGCCTTGCCCACCACGTCGCGCCCGGCCAGGGCCTTCTGGCGCGCGGTGTCGGCCTGGACGGCGGCGTCGCCCGCGTTGCGGGCCACGGCGGTGACCGTGGAGGTCATCTGCTCCATGGCCACGGCGGTGTCGCCAGCCAGCCGCCGCTGGTTGTCCGCCCCTGTGGATGCCCCGCCCGCCTCGGCCGCCAGGCGTGCGCCCGCCTCCTGCAACGAGGTGACGGCCCGGTCCAGGGTCCGGGCGGAATTGCGCATGGCCTGCCGGTTGGATGCCTCTGCCCGGTCACGCACCTGCGCGGCCTTGCGCCCGGCGGCGTCGGCCGAGTGCGAGCATGCGTCGGCCCGGGCGGTTTCCGCCACGCCGCGCTGTCGCGCGGCCTCCAGAAGCGCCACAAGGCGCGGCACATGACAGGCCAGCAAGATTGGCGCATCATCACCAGAATCTACGGCCTGGGCCACGGCGGCAACCCCGATCTTCCTGTCCCCGAAAGACAGCCCGCCTGAAGCGGCACGCCCGGTCTCTCCGGAACCTGTATCGTCACCACGCACTGCGGCGGCCAGCCGCGCGGCCTCGCGCAGCGCCGCGTGCACGCGCCATGCGTCGTACAGGCAGGCCAGGGACGCCAAGGCCCCGGCAACCACGATTCCGTATAGCGCCCAGTCCGCCGCTCCCAGCGCGAGCGCCATGCCCGCGCAGGCGAAAAGTGCCGCCAGCAGGCCCAATCCAGCCAAAGCCCGTGTCGCCGATGTCATGCGTCCCCCGCGTTGTCGTGAAGCCGTGTGTGGCGTCTGATGGAGCGTGTCGTTCGTTTTGTCGTTTTCGTTATGCCCGATGACATTTTTGACAACTAAAACTCAAGAAGTAGGGTAGGGTAGGATGTCCCTGCATATCCGCACCAGGCAACGCTCCCCCTTTCCCCGTCCCTTGCCAGGATACGTCCGGAACCGCGCCGCAACGGGATTTCCGGGGCTCGGGCGAGTGGAGGGGAGGGGGCCACCACCGCCCATCGCACCGCATGGGAGTGGGCAGGGTGGTGGTGCATGTGCGTGGCTACTGCAGGATGCATACCCCGAGCGTGGCGCTGCATCGGAGGAGAGGCCGGCAGGGGCGAGGGGGGGGCGGCGGATGGTGTCCCGCGCTTGATCCGCTTGGACAGCCGCCCGGAGAGCCGGTTCGTCAGGAGCCATTATCAATTGACAGGCCGGGCGGGGGGCCTGTAGATTTCGCGCAACCGGACGAAACCGGGTACGCGGTACCCGGACTGGCTTTACAAGGAACGGGCTTCTGGCAGAGCCCTCTTTTTTTACCGGCGCATGGGCGCGCCGCGCCGCATGGCGAAAGGCCGCGCCCGAGGGGATCGAAACCCGCAAGGAGAGGATTCGGAATGGCTGATTTCAAACTCGCGGACCGGCTGGCGACCCTGCCCCCGTACCTGTTCGCGGGCATCGACAAGGTCAAGGCCGAAGTTGCCGCCCGTGGCGTGGACATCATCAGCCTCGGCATCGGCGACCCCGACATGCCGACGCCCGACTTCATCATCGACGCCATGAAGAAGGCCGTGGAGCGCCCCGCCAACCACCAGTACCCCTCGTACGTGGGCATGCTGGAATTCCGGCAGGAAGTGGCCAACTGGTACGGCCGCCGATTTGGCGTCAGCCTTGACCCCAAGACCGAGGTCATCGGGCTCATCGGGTCCAAGGAAGGCATCGCCCATTTTCCGCTGGCCTTCGTGAACCCCGGCGACCTCGTGCTGGTGTGCACCCCCAACTACCCGGTGTACCACATCGCCACCGGCTTCGTGGGCGGCGAGGTGCAGTTCATCCCCCTGGTGGAGGAAAACGACTACCTGCCCGACCTCGACGCCATCCCCGCCGCCACCTGGGACCGGGCGAAGATGATCTTCGTCAACTATCCCAACAACCCCACGGCGGCCACGGCCCCGCGCGCGTTCTACGAAAAGCTCATCGGCATCTGCAAGAAGCACAACGTGATCATCGCGCACGACACGGCCTACACCGAGGTCTACTACGACGAGAATGACAAGCCCATGAGCATTCTCGAAGTGGAAGGGGCCAAGGACGTGACCATCGAGTTCCACTCGCTGTCCAAGACCTACAACATGACCGGCTGGCGTGTGGGCATGGCCGTGGGCAACGCCTCTCTGGTGGCGGGCCTTGGCAAGGTGAAGGAAAACGTGGACTCCGGCATCTTCCAGGCCGTGCAGGAAGCCTCCATCGTGGCCCTGCGCGACGGCGACGACTTCTGCCGCGAACTGCGCGCCATCTACCGCAAGCGCCGCGACGTGGTGGTGGCCGCCCTGAACAAGGTGGGCATCGCCTGCCGCGTGCCCACCGCCGCGTTCTACATCTGGGCCAAGGTGCCCGCCGGCTACGGTTCGTCCGCAGAATTCGTCACCGCCGTGCTGGAAAAGACCGGCGTGGTGCTGACCCCCGGCAACGGCTTCGGCACGCCGGGCGAAGGCTACTTCCGCATTTCGCTCACCGTGGGCACCGACCGCCTTGAGGAGGCCGTGTCACGCATCGCGAACCTGTAATCGCCTACGTCTGCCTGGGGTCCAACCTGCCCCCCCCCAACGTCCGAAAGGGCGTGCCGGGGGGCGACCCCGCCGACAATCTCGTCCGGGCAGTGGCGGCGCTTGCCGCCCTGCCCGGCATTGTCGTTGGCGCGGTGTCGTCCGTGTACCGCACCGAGCCGCAGGGCTACCGTGACCAGCCGTGGTTCGCCAACCAGGTGGCGCGGCTGGAATGCGGGCCGGGCGTGACGCCGGAAGGGCTGCTGGACGATCTGCTGGCCGTGGAGCGGGCCATGGGGCGTCGCCGGGCGTATTCTCCCGAGGATGGCCCAGGTGGGGTGGAAGGCGCGCCGGATGCGTCCCTGCGCTATGCCCCGCGCACCATCGACATCGACCTGCTGCTGTTCGGCGATGCGGTGCGCGACACCCCGCGCCTGACGTTGCCGCATCCGCGCATGCGCGAACGGGCCTTCGTGCTGGTGCCCCTGCACGAAATCGCCCCCGAACTCGCTTTCCCCGACGGGCAAAGTCTGATACACGCCCTGAAATCGCTGACGTTCACCCTGCACGAAGGGTGCATCGGCCAGTAGCGCGGGGCAGGCGAGAACCCGCGTCCGAGTCGGAATTTTCCAGGCTGGCCCGCGTATGGCCAGGTATGGACGGACTCGTTCCGACCGGTTCCGTCTCACCCCATCAACACCTCAAGGGCCGCAAGGTCCCAAAGGGAGTCTGGCATGCTCAAGTGGCTCGTGCTGATCGCGGCAGGCTATTTTCTCTATCGTCTCGTGACCAACGAGTCGCGCAAGAAGAGCAAGGACGACAAGAAGCAGAAGGAAGAAATGGTGGCAACCGGCGAAATGGTGCGCGACCCCGTGTGCGGCGCATACATCGACGCCAACGGCGGCGTCACCGTGCGCGACGGCGAGAAGACCTACCGTTTTTGCAGCTACGAATGCCGCGACACCTTCCTGAAGCAGTTGCAGGGCGGCGGTCGGGAAATTCCCGGGCACGAAGAAAAGGACGCCGATTAGCCGCAGCGTTTTTCCGGACGGTCGGTGGCCCCTTGCGCATCAGCCGCCTCACGGCCGCCTGCGCGGCCATGGCCGCCGACGGCGGCTATATCCCCGGATGTCGTTTTCTTCCGCATATCTTTTCGTGACGCCGCCGCATCCCGGCGGGGCATGTCCGGCTCATGTTCGGAACTGCGCCCCGGGCGTCGGCGGCCTGACGCAGGAGGCATCGGCCCCATGCAGTTTTTCCTGGATACGGCCAACATCGCCGAAATCCGCGCCGCCAGGGCCTGGGGGCTGCTGGACGGCGTGACCACAAATCCCACGCTGATGGCCCGCGAAGGCGGGGACTGGCGCGCGGTGATGCGCGACATCTGCCGCGAGGTGGAAGGCCCGGTGAGCCTGGAGGCCGTGGGCGAGACCGCCGACGAATTCATCGGCATGGGGCTCGACCTCATGCGCAACGGCCCCAACGTGGTGGTCAAGATTCCCATGACCCCCGAGGGGCTGAAGGCCGTGCGGGTGCTGAAGTCCAAGGGCGTGGACACCAACGTGACCCTGGTCTTCTCGCCCATGCAGGCCCTGCTGGCCGCCAAGGCCGGGGCCTCGTTCGTCTCGCCCTTTGTCGGCCGTCTGGACGGGCTGTCGCAGGACGGCATGCAGCTGGTGGCCGACATCATGGCCATCCTGCGCAATTATGCGATGGACGCGCGGGTCATCGTGGCCAGCGTGCGCCATCCGCGCCACGTGGCCGAGGCAGCCCTTATGGGAGCCCACGTCGCCACCGTGCCGTTCGCCGTGCTGCGCCAGATGTTCGACCACCCGCTGACCTCGGCCGGTCTCGAAACCTTCAATAAGGACTGGGCAGAGCTGAACGGGTAGCGCTCTGCCGTCGGCAGGGCCGTTGGCCGAAAAACTCGGCCTCACCGTGCCAATATTGGTTGTAAAACGGGCATCATCCCTGCGGATGGTGCCCGTTTTTGCGTCCCAGACCGGAAAATGCCCAAAATTCGTTTCTGCGGCGCGTACTGGGTGCGGGTGGATGTCGCCCCGTATTTTGAAAAAACGGGGCGCAAATCGGGAGCCTGACAAGTGGGATTTGAAACATTTTCGTGCGAAAACGCACAGACGCACGGAAAGCATCCACGAGTGAAACTTGGAACACGGGGTTGACGGGGGCAGAAGGAGTTGGAGCCGGACTCTGTAAAAGCTGCGCCGCAGGAAACGTGTCGCCAACCGGCCGCGTCAATGTCGAGTTCAAAGCAGGCAATGCGCACGCAGGAGATACGTCTGGTCGGATGATTGATCGGACATGGTGATTGGTCGCGGAGCGCAAGGTCCGAAACGGAAGGTCAGCTTGCTGCTGCCCGAGATGCGGCGGTGCACTGCAGGGGGTAAGGGATCAGGGGGGGGCACGGGGATGATGGCGCTTTCTGGGGGGAATGAGGTGCGCCCTCGACCCTTATCTGATCTTTTTAATGTCTCATAATGTAAATTATGTTAACTTTTTGAATGTGAGAAGTCTTTCATTTCGCATTGATACAAATTCATTATTTTTCGTGAAACAACCGGTGGCTTTTCGATGCTACCCACCCGAATCCATGGTTTGCATCGCCCCGGATATGCGCTCCAATCTGCGTCTGCCATGATGTTTGCCCCGGATATCTGGTATTCTAGGCCGCTCGCGCGGGATGTCGCAGCACGATATTTCGCGAGTTGATATCGAAATAATTGGTTGTGTCGGGGTGACAGCAGAATGCCCGACCAGTACCTGCTCACGATGCGAACTTGTCCCTGCCATGGGTGTTGTTGTGTGCGGACAAGGAAGTGTTAGCCGCCAAGGTTATCCGCAGGACCTGCCATCGCAGAAGTTGCTTTCAACGTTGATGCGATCGGCGTGCACGATGTCCACGCGCGCCCAAAAAGACCGCCGACGAACGCTTGCGCGTCATCGGCGGAGGCGGATCAATCGGTGTGAGTGGTCGATGGATACAGAGGCATGAGGCAGCAGGCGGAATCAGTCGTCCTGCTTGGGGCGGGTCTTCCAGCGCTTGTGCATCCAGAACCATTGTTCCGGATGTGCGCGTACGGCCTTTTCCACGGCCTGGGTGTAGAACCGGGCCACGGCTTCGACCTTGTCCGCCCTGTCGCCGCCAAGCGTGGCGGTGTCCAGCGGGTCGTCGATGTACAGGCGGTAGTGGTCGCTCTCGCGGATCATGAAGGCGGGCCACACTACCGCCTCGGCACGCACGGCCAGCAGGGCCGGCCCCATGTTCACGGCGGCTGTCTCGCTCAGGAACGGCAGGAAGATGGCTTCATCGCGGCGGCAGTTGTGGTCCACCAGAAAGCCGACACAGCCGTTGCGCTTCAGCCCCTTGAGCACGGTGAACACGGCGTTGCGGTGGTCCACCACCTGCAACCCGCGCGCGCCGCGCATGGCGAAGATGAAGTCGTTGATGGTGCGGTTGCTGTTGCGGCGCACCACCACCATGCGCGGTCGGTCCAGATGCCACTGGCCCATCAGCGAGGACATGAATTCCCATGCGCCGAGATGTCCGGTGGTCGCCACCATGGGGCGGTCGCTTTCGGCTATTTTGCGCAGCAGGTCGGGCCTGTCGATGATCAGGCGCGCGCCCGTATCTTCGAAGCCGAACCGGCCCACCAGCACGAGTTCCAGGAACGACCGGGCATTGTGGGCGAAACTTTCGCGCGCGATGCGGTTGGCCTCTTGCTGCGACACGCCGAGATGCTCGGCGATGGCGCGGGCCGCCAGACGTCGTCTGCCCGGCAGGCAATGCCACAGCAGCGCGCCCAGCGCGTTGCCGTATCGGGCGATGCCGTCGAATCCCCGCCCGGCCAGGGCGCGGCCCAACATGTGCAGCAGGCGCGCGGCCAGGCCCTCGGGGGCTGAGGGGGTATCACCGGGCGTGCCGGATTTGCCGGAGAGGGGTGGCACGGGAATGTCGTCGCGGGGGGCGGGGGTGGTCATCGCAACCTCTCAAGCCGGGCTTCAAGGTCCGCGCAGGCGGCGGCCAGGGTTGCTTCAGCACTCTGCCCGCCCTCTTCTCCTTCCATCGGGCTGGCTGCATCGACCGTATCCGGCAGCCGGTACGGCTCACCGAACACCACCCGCACGCGGGAAAACGGCAGGGGCAACTGAAAGCGGTCCCAGGCGCGCTCGAACACCTTGGCGCGTTCCATAAAAATACGCATGGGCACGATGGGGGCCTGTGCCCGCTGGGCCAGGAAGATGGCCCCCGGCTTGACCTTGTGGCGTGGGCCGCGCGGCCCGTCCACGGTTACGCACCCGCACAAGCCTTCCTTGCGCATCTGGCGGGCCGCGCTGATCAGCGCCTTGACCCCGCCGCGCGAACTGGAGCCCCGCGCAGTGCGCAGGCCCAGCCGTTGCAGCACCTGGGCCAGGTATTCGCCGTCGCGGCTTTGGCTGACCACGGTGACGATTTCAAGGTCGCGCCGCACGTGCATGAGCGGAAAGAGTTCGTCGTGCCACAGCGCGAAAACCATGGGGGTGCGGCCGTGCCACAGCGCGTCCACGGCGTCGCGCCCGGCCACGTCATAGCGCAGGGTGGCGCACCATGCGTTGTACAGCGCGTACAGCGGCGGCGCTACGAGCGAGGGCGGCAGCTTCACGCGGTGGCTCCGGCGGCGGGCAGCGCGGCCGCGCCCTGCTCTGCGCCCTCTGTGGCGAACTGCATGGCGTACAGCCGGGCGTACAGGGGGCAGCGGTCCAGCAGTTCCTCGTGCCGCCCGGCGTCCACGATGCGCCCCTGCTCCATGACTAGGATGCGGTCCGCCGAAAGGATGGTGGACAGCCGGTGGGCGATGACGATGCTGGTGCGGTTTTCCATCAGGTTGTCCAGCGCCTTCTGCACGATGCGCTCGGCTTCGGAATCCAGCGCGCTGGTGGCCTCGTCCAGGATCAGCAGCGGCGCGTCCTTCATGATGGCTCGGGCGATGGTCAGGCGCTGCTTCTGTCCGCCGGAGACCTTCACGCCGCGCTCGCCAAGCACGGTGTCGTACCCTTCGGGCATCGCGGCAATGAATTCTTCTGCGTAGGCAGAACGCGCGGCCTCGCGCACGGCCGTTTCCGCCGCCTGGCCAGTGAGGCCGTAGGTGATGTTGTCGCGCACGGAAAGGTTGAACAGAAAGGCGTCCTGCGAAACCATGGCCACGTTGCGGCGCAGCGTGGGCAGGGTGTAGTCGGAGACGGGGCGGCCGTTCAGGATGATGGCCCCCTGCTGCGGCTCGTAGAAACGGGGAATGAGGTTCACGAAGGTGCTCTTGCCCGCGCCGCTGGGGCCCACGATGGCCACCCGCTCGCCCGCTTTCACCGTAAGGCTCACGTTGTCCAGCGCGGGAGCGGACTTGCCGCCATAGGTGAAGGTGACGCCCTCGAAGCGCAGTTCGCGGAAAGGCTCGTCGAAGGGAACGTCGCCCCCCTGCTCCACCACCAGGTTCGGCGCATCAAGGATGTCGAACACCCGCTCGGCCCCGGCCAGGGCGCGCTGCACATCCATGTTGGCGGAGTTCAGCGACTTGACCGGGTCATACAGCATGGCCAGTGCGGCCACGAACGAGAAGAACGTGCCCGCCGTGGTCTCGCCTGCGATGACCTCGCGCCCGCCGAACCAGATGACCAGGCCGATGCCGATGGCCCCGATCAGTTCCATGACCGGCGAAGAAAGTTCGGACACGCTTGCCTGCTTCAGGTACAGCCGGGCCAGGCGCTCGTTTTCGTCGTCAAAGCGGCGCGCCTCGTGACGTTCCGTGGCGAAGGCCTTCACCACCCGAATGCCGCTGAACACTTCCTGCAACACCACTGAAATATCCGCCAGTTTCGACTGGTTGCGGCGGCCGTATTTGCGCAGCTTGCGGCCGAACCACACCAGCGGGTACAGGGCCAGCGGCAGCACCAGCACCGCCCATACCGCCAGGTGCGGGTTCTGGTAGAACACCACGCCCACCAGGCCGAGCATGGTCAGGAGTTGCCGCACCATCATCACGATGGACGGCAGGCTGTTGCGGATCATGGTCACGTCGCTGATGATGCGCGACATGAGCATGCCCACCTGCGTGTCCTCGTAGAACTGCAGCGGCAGAAAGATCATCTTGTCGTAGAGTTCCGAGCGCAGCTTTTCCAGCACGCGCAGCCCGCTGAAGTGCATGTAGTAGTTCTGTACGTAACGGCCCACGCCTTTCACCAGCGTGAGCACGAAGAACAGCAACGGCACATACAGCAGCGCCTGCTCATCCTTGTTGATGAAGATTTCGTCCAGGGCGGGTTTGACCAGCCAGGCCGTGCCCGCCGTGGTCAGGGACACCAGCCCCATGCCCAGCATGGAGATGAAGATCTGCCATTTGTAGGGGCGGAAATACTTCAAGCATCGCTTGAGCAGGTGCACGCTCTGGCCCTGCGTCGGATGGTCGTTCTTTTTGGCGTCTGCCATGTGGTGTGGCGTCTTCTATTTATTTTATGAATATGTTTTTATGAAACGCGCGGATGTTTTCGATTTGACCGGGCCGCGCGGTGTGGTGTTCCCTCTGAAAAGGAGGCTCACCATGCCAGAAATCGAACTGAACTGCCAGAATCTTCCCTGCCCCCAGCCCGTGCTGCGCTGCAAGCGCTGCCTTGACGAGCAGTCGCCCGCCTCGCTGGTGGTGGTCGTCGATAACGATGCCGCGCGCGAAAACGTGACGCGTTTCCTGTCTACCCAGGGCTACGCCGTGCAGGCCGAGGATGCCGGTGGCGGTCTGTGGCGGTTGCGCGGCGTGAAGGGCGAGGCCCCGGCCCCTGCAGCCGACGACTGCGAGGTCTGCGAGGTGATGACCGAAGAGCAACTGCGCCGCATGGGCGAGAAGGTCGTGGTCTTCCTGACCTCCGACGTCATCGGCGCGGGCGACGACGCCCTGGGCGCAAAGTTGATGCAGAACTTTCTGGCCACGCTGCCGGAAATGGGCGCGGAACTGTGGCGTATCGTCATGCTGAACGGCGCTGTGCGCCTTTCGGCGGCGGACAGCCCCGCCCTGCCCCACCTGAAGCGCCTGGAGGCAGCAGGGGCCACCGTGCTGGTGTGCGGCACCTGCCTTGACCATTTCGGGCTTCTGGAGCAAAAGGCCGTGGGGCAGACCACCAACATGCTCGACGTGGTCACCAGCCTGCAACTCGCCACCAAGATCATCCGGCCGTAACCGGCCAGACGTGCGGCAGGCCGGGGACGCGGATTGCGTTTCTCGGCAGCCCGCAGCCTCTCGTGTCCGGGATGCCGTCCGGCGCGCTGCCGAAAGGGTGCGTCGGACGGTTTTCTTTGCGGGGCGACCGGGATAGACTGACCCACGTGGGCGGTCTGCATGCCTGATGTGCCGCCTTGCCCGTTCTGCCCGTAATTTTTTGCCCGCCGGTTCTCCCGGCCCGGAACTCCATGACCCAGCGCCGTCCGTCGTCACCGCCCAGGCCCGCATCCCGTCCGTCGCAGCGCGCCAAGGGGCACGCCGCAGCCCCCGCCCGATCCGGCGGTTCGCCCCGCCCTGGCCGCCCGCGTGCCCCGGAGGACGCACGGCCCGACGAGCGGCATGCGGGCCGAGGAGAGCGTGGCGACACGAAGGGCCACGGACCCGAAGCGGATACTCCAGGCGCGCATGCCGGGGCTGCGGCCGAGTCGGTCATGCAGCCCGGAGAGGTGCGCCTGAACAAGGCCATTGCCGGGGCGGGCGTGTGCTCGCGGCGGCAGGCCGACGACCTCATACTGCAAGGGGTTGTGCGGGTCAACGATGCCGTGGTGGACACCCCCGGCGCACGGGTGGTGCCGGGGCGCGACCGCATCGAGGTACGCGGCCAACTGCTGGAACTGGACGCCGCGCCCGCCACGTTCACCTACGTGATGCTGCACAAGCCGGTGCAGGTGGTGTCCACCGTGCGCGACCCGCAGGGGCGGCCCACGGTGCTCGGCATCCTGCCGCCGGACCTGCGCGGCGGGCGGCTGTACCCGGTGGGCAGGCTGGACTATTTTTCCGAGGGGCTGCTCATCCTTACCGATGACGGCGACCTGACCAACCGGCTCACCCACCCCCGCTATCACCTGCCCAAGGTCTACATGGTCAAGGTGCGCGGCCACGTGACCGAGGCGTCCCTTGCGCCCATGCGCGAGGGCATGACCCTGGCCGAAGGCGAACGGCTGGCCCCGGTGGACGTGCGCCTGCTTCAGTCAGACCGGCAGGCCAGTCTCATCGAGATGACCCTGCATCAGGGCGTGAACCGCCAGATTCGCCGGATGTGCCGTGACCTCGGCCTGACCGTGTTGCTGCTGCGCCGCGTCCGCCAGGGACCGCTGGAGTTGGGCGAGTTGCCCAAGGGGACGGCGCGCCGCCTGACCGCCAACGAGGTGGCGGCACTGCGCCGCGCCGCCGGGCTGGAAGCGTAAGTTTCTTCCTGTTCCTGGCCTTGGATGCAGACAACGCCTCTCGCGGCTGTGCGGGAGGCGTTGTCGTTTTTGAACTTCAAGTTCAACTTGAAGCAGGACGGCGTGGCGCCCGCAAGGAGGAGGGGCCAGCTTCTGCTGGCAACATGTCCTCTGGTATTCAGCCGGAAGGGGTGGCGATGCCTGTAGCCGTCAGCGGCCTCATGCACCGCGCGGCCTAATTGAACAGCTGCTTCTCGGGCGAGCCCTGCCTGGTCCGGTCTTCCACATCCACCCCCTTGGGCGGCGCGAAGCGGAAGGCGCTGTCCTGCACTCCGGCGTCGGTGGCAAGGCTGTTCAGGGTAATGTCGTTTTCGTTGCCGTAGAAGTCGATGATCTTGGCCCGGCGGATGAGGTTGGTGGCCGGGTCCACCCACAGGAAAGCTTCGGTGAGCTGGGGGGTGGGCTCCTTGGGGTACATGTGCAGGCGGGCCATGCCGCTGTCGTCGGCTTCCTCGGCCACGTCGAAGTCCTGCTCCAGTCTGGCCTGGCCGGTGATGACCTTGATGATGGAGCGCGAATCCTGCACCAGTTCCACGGGGTACTTGTAGGCCACCTCTTCGTCCGGCAGGAAGTTCCAGATTTCGCTGGCCGTCACCACCAGCAGTTCGGCATGGGGGGCCTTGGTCTCCCAGCGCACCAGCAGCGGCTTGCGGAATTGCAGGGTGCCTTGCCGGGTTTCCTTGGCGCCGCTTTCGCGGTGCAGCAGCACCTGGGTGAAGTCCGCCTTGAGGGTGGTGGTGGCGTCGTAGCGTTGTTGCAGCCGGTTGGTCAGTTCCCCGGCGGCCTGGGCCGGGGCGGCCGCCAGCAGCGCGGCAAGGCAGAGCGCGCCAAGCCCGCAGAGGCGGGCCAATACACGGAGAGAAAGGGGACGCTTCACGGAATTCTCCTGTGAGGGATTGCTTGTCGGGATGGAGTGGCTTCAGGGCGCGGCCTTGCGGCGGTGCCCCGCAGGGGGAGACATGGCAAGGCGCGCATGGCCGGGCCATGGGGGCTGCGCTAGCAGGACTGCCCGGCCGCGTCAACTCGCGGCGCGCCTTGACCCGTGGCGGGAAAGGGTACGGGGGCGGAGGGCGATGGTCCTGTCCCCTGCCCCGCGCCGCCCGCTACCTGATGACCATGCGCGGCTTGCTGCCGTCCGAAGGACCGATGATGCCGTCGTGCTCCATCTGCTCCACGTAGCGCGCCGCCCGGTTGAACCCGATGCGGAAGCGCCGCTGGATTTGCGAGATGGACGCCTTGCCCTGTCCGATGACGAATTCCACGGCCTCGGCGTACATGGGGTCGTCCGAAAGGTCGCCCCCGCCGTTGCCGTTGGGGCCGTCACCCGTACCGTCGTTGCCCCATTCGGCGAAGTCCACCGAGTAGTTGGGGGCCTGCTGGCGCTTCCAGAACTCCACCACGGCGGCCACGTCGTCGTCGCCCACGAAGGCCCCGTGCAGCCGTTGCAGTTTGCTGCCGCTGGGCTTGAAGAGCATGTCGCCCTTGCCCAGCAGATGTTCCGCGCCCACGGTGTCGAGAATGGTGCGCGAATCGTGCTTGGAGGTGACCTGGAACGAGATGCGGCACGGGAAGTTGGCCTTGATGAGCCCGGTCACCACGTCCACGCTGGGGCGCTGGGTGGCCAGGATCATGTGGATGCCTGCGGCGCGCGCCAACTGGGCCAGGCGCACGATGCTGGTTTCAACTTCCTTGGCGGCGGTGAGCATGAGGTCGGCCAGTTCGTCGATGACGATGACCAGGTACGGCATGCGCTCCAGGTCGGACAGTTCCGGCGGCAGGTCCGCGCCAAGGTCGGCCAGCTTCTGGTTGTACCCGGCGATGTTGCGCACGGCCAGGCGCGCCATGGCCTGGTAACGGCGGTCCATTTCCTGCACGGCCCAGTCCAGCGCGTTCTTGGCCAGGGCCATCTCGGTGACCACCGGGTGCACCAGGTGCGGCAGGTCGGCGTATACGGCAAGTTCGATGCGCTTGGGGTCCACCAGCAGCAGTTGCACGTCTTCTGGGCGCGCCTTGTACAAAAAGCTGAGCAGAATGGAGTTCAGGCACACGCTCTTGCCCGCGCCGGTGGCCCCGGCCACCAGCAGGTGGGGCATGCGGGCCAGGTCCGCCACGGTGGCGTTGCCCGCGATGTCCTTGCCGATGGCCATGGTGAGCATGGACGGGGCCGAGCGGAAGGTGTCCGAGGCCAGCAGTTCCTTGAAGCACACGTTTTCGCGCGCCTCGTTGGGAATTTCTATGCCCACGGTGTCCGTGCCGGGGATGGGGGCCTGGATGCGCACGGCTATGGCTTTGAGCGCCAGCGCCAGGTCGTCGCTGAGGTTGGCGATGCGGCTCACCTTCACGCCGGGGGCCGGGCGCACCTCGAACATGGTGACCACCGGGCCGGGGGTGATGCGGGTCAGCTCGCCCTGCACGCCGAAGTCGGCCAGGCAGGTGATGACGCTTTGTCCCTTGGCCTCCAGCATCTGCCGGGCGGGCTTGGCGTCGCCACCCGCCACGGAGTGCAGCAGGTCCAGGCCGGGCAGCTTGCTGCGGGCCTTGCGGGGGCGGGCGGGCTTCGACGGTGCGGCAGGTTGCCCTTCGCGGGCCGGATCGTCGCCAAAAGCGCCTTCCAGCCAGGTGGGGCCTGCTTCTCCGGCGGCGTAATCCACCAGGTCTTCGGGCAGACCGCCCGCAAGTTCGTCGCTCATGAGATCGTCGTCAAGGCCCATGGAGCCCGGCCCGAAGTCCCCCTCCGCGAAGGGATTGCCGACGCTGGCGGGCGCACCCTTGCCTCGTGTGCCGCCAGCCACGGCATCGGCACTGCCCCGGCCCGGCCGACCGTTCTGCAGCGCGGCGTCGTGAACCGCGTGGGCGTAAGCGTCGTCGTCTTCCAGAATATGGGCGGAAGCATCCAGCCCGGCATCTTGCGGGCGGTACGGCCGGGGCGTGCCCTGCACGTTGCGCCCCGCGGGCAGCGACGCGGGAGTGACGTCGAGCACCTGGCCCTGCCTCCCCCCCCGCTTGCGGTTCCACAGGAACAGGAACACACCCATGCCGGGCAGGCGCAGCCAGCGCGAGGGGCGATTTGCCCCTGCCGTTGCCGCGTGATCGGGCAGCGGCTCGTCCGCAGCGACGATCACCGGGCGGGTCGGGACAGGTGCCGCCACGTTGCGAGGCGCGGCGATTTCCAGTTTTGCCGAGGGCTTTGCCTTTGGCGTCAATCCTTCACGCAGCCCTTCAAGAATGCGTCGCCCCATGGCCGCCCAGGAAAGGCCCAGCACCAACTGCACCGAGATCAGGAACAGGAACAGCCACACCAGCGCGGAGCCGCGCGGGCTGAAGTAGCGGGCCGCGAAATTGTGCAGCACCACGCCGAAAAAGCCGCCGCCGCCCACGTCGCCGATGGCCAGGTTCCAGCCCGCGCCCATGGTGGCCACGCACGCGCCGAGCAGTATCAGCCCCATCCAGCGCCACCACGGCACGTCGAAGGGGATGACCACATAGCGCGCGCCAAGGCCCATGAAGCCCAGCGGCCACAGGAACGAGGAAAAGCCGAACAGGTCCACCAGGATGCCGCCAAGGTACGAGCCGAACAGCCCGGCGCTGTTGCGCACTTGCGCGGCGTTGCTGACCACGTGGTTCAGGCTGGGGTCGCGGGCGTCGAACGTGGCGAGGCTGAGCAAGAGCAGCAGCCCCCAGAAGATGAGGAAGAGCCCGAAGAGTTCGCGGGCCAGTTTGTTGCCGTCCGTGGCGGCACCCTCCCAGATTGTCGCGGAATGCGTGGTGCGTGCGGGGCGGCCCCGCAAGGAAAAGGGATATGACCGTATCGGCCATATCCCTTACCGTACTCGAGGATTCCCGTCCACACGGCCTCGCCGC
Organism: Nitratidesulfovibrio sp. HK-II; assembly: GCF_003402415.2. Lineage (NCBI taxonomy): Bacteria > Pseudomonadati > Thermodesulfobacteriota > Desulfovibrionia > Desulfovibrionales > Desulfovibrionaceae > Nitratidesulfovibrio > Nitratidesulfovibrio sp. HK-II. The sequence continues at coordinate 2,020,045 of NZ_AP036014.1, read as the reverse complement.
TCCGGTCTGAACCGTCTGGCCCAGCATGTCTGGTCCAATCCGGTCTGCCGGTTTCGTGAACGGTGTCTGTGCGCGTGACCGGGCTATTCGCGGCCCAGATAGTCGCGGGTGCGGGTGTCGACCTTCACGCGGTCGCCAATGTTCACGAAGATCGGCACGCCGATGACAATGCCGGTTTCCAGCGTGGCGGGCTTGGTCACGTTGCTCACCGTGTCGCCCTTGGCGCCGGGCTCTGTGTCGGTCACTTCCAGCACCAGGGACACGGGCAGGTCGATGTCCAGCGGTTTGCCGTTGTACAGCAGCACGCGCACCTGCTGGGCTTCCTTCAGGAAGCCGGCCTTGCCGTCGGTGGAGTCCTCGGCGATGTGCAGCTGCTCGTAGGTGGTCAGGTCCATGAACACGAGGTCGTCGCCTTCACGGTACAGGTACTGCATTTCGCGGGTTTCCATGTCGGGGCGGCCCACCTTTTCGCCGGAGCGGAAGGTGTTGTCCACCACGCGGTCGTTCAGCAGGTTGCGCAGCTTGGTGCGCACCATGGCCCCGCCCTTGCCGGGCTTGAAATGCTGGAACTCGACGATTTCGAAGGGGGTGCCGTCGATTTCGATCTTCAGGCCCTTCCTGAAATCGGTGGTCGAATACATGAAGCCTCCGGGGTGATGTTCTGATTGAATATGCGGCGCTACACCGGGGTCGTTGCGGGCGATTGCCGGGCGTCCAGATGCAGGACCAGCGACTGCACGGCCAGTGCATAGCTGGTGATGCCGAACCCGGCCACGACGCCGATGACGTGGCGGCCGATGTAGCTCTTCTGGCGCAGCGGTTCCGACCGGGCCAGCACGTTGCTGAGATGCACCTCGACGCAGGGCAGGCCGATCCAGGCCAGGCAGTCGGCCAGGGCAAGGCTGGTGTGGGTGTACGCGCCCGCGTTCAGCGCCACGCCGTCCACGCCGTCGCGCCGGGCCTGCTCCAGCCGGTCGATGAGCGCGCCTTCGCCGTTGGTCTGGAAGAACTCCAGTTCCACCTCGCGGGCCCGCGCACCCAGCACCTGGGCCACCAGGCCGGGCACGGCGTCCATGCCCGAGCTGCCGTAGATGTCGGGCTGGCGCACGCCCAGCGCCCCCAGGTTGGGGCCGTTCAGCACCAGTATGCGGTAGCGGGCCATGCGGCGTCCTTCCGGTTGGCGGTTGGCATGTTCGGATGAAGGCGGGGGGCGGCACGGCGGCCGGGCTGGACACCATGCGCCCGCATCGGGTAACAGGATATTTTTTCCCAACGGCGGTCTCTTGTCAACACCAAGCCGCAGCCGCCCCGCCGTCCCGGCGTTTTCCCCCCGGCGCTGCTTGCCCGGACATACCCCAAAGCAATACGGCGCGTCGCGCGCCAACCGGATACCATCATGCAACCAGTGCTTGAACTTGAAGCCACCGTCTACACCCTGGAACAGATGCGCGCCTTCGACGCGCCGCAGATAGCCTTTGCCGGGCGCTCCAACGTGGGCAAGTCGTCCCTCGTCAACTCGCTGGCCCGCCGCAAGGGGCTGGCCAAGATCAGCGCCACCCCCGGCAAGACGCGCTCCATCAACTACTACCGCGTGAAGCCCGACGGCTTCTACGTGGTGGACCTGCCCGGCTACGGCTACGCCAAGTGCAGCAAGGAGGAACGGCAGAAGTGGGCCACGCTCATCGAGCGCTACCTGACCACCTGCCCCACCCTGAAGGCCCTGGCCGTGCTGCTGGACAGCCGCCTGGACCCGCAGCGCCTGGACCTGGATCTGACCTCGTTCGCCCGCAAGAGCGGCATCACCCTGTTGCCGGTGCTGACCAAGGCCGACAAGTGCACCCAGCGCGAACGCGCCGAGCGCCAGCGCCAGTGGCGGGACATTCTGGGCGGCATAGCTCCGCTGGTGGTGTCGGCCAGGACGGGCCTTGGCGTGGACAACCTGTGGGCGGCGCTGCGCAAGGTTGTCGCCGTGGGCGAGGTGCAGGGCTCCGCCCTGCTCGATCCCTTCGGCAGCGCCAAGCGCGACGTGCCTCTGGCGGGTTCCCCCGCGGGCGGCGCCAACGCGGCGGATCAGCCCGCGGACCAGGATGGGGACGCCCCCTCCACATCCGAATAGCCCTGCCCTTCTTCACCGGCATGCGAAACGCCCCGCCATGCAGTGCATGGCGGGGCGCTGTTTTTGCTCATCCGCGCGGCGTGGCCGCGTCACGCTGCCTTGAAGCGGGGCTTCAGGAACCACGCCAGACGGGCCAGGGCAATGCCCAGGATCAGCGCGTCCGCCCCCCAGGCGGCCAGGGGCGGCGAGACGATGCCCTTCTGCCCCAGCGTCCCCCCCACGGTGAACATGCTGTAGAAGATGAAGGTGATGACCAGGGCAAGGCCGATGCACAGGTAGATGTTGTCGCGCCAGGTGACCATGGCGGCCGCCACCACGGCCATGACCACCAGCGAGGCGGCATAGGCCAGCTTCATGTGCCAGGCGGTGCGCACCCCTTCCACGTTGGAGCCGGATTCGGACAATCGCTCGATGGCGTGCCCCAGTTGCCACAGGGGCAGCCGCGAGGGGTCGGCGTTGGGCGCGGTGACCAGAAAGGCCTGCACGTCCTGCCGCAGCGGCAGGGTCAGGGTGTCGTGGCGGGTGCTGAGATAGCCGGAAGGATCGAACACGGTCACGCCCTGAAGCGTCCAGCCCTTGTGGTTGGCCGTGAAGGTGGCGGCGCGGATCACCCGTGATATCGCCTGTCCGTCGGGGGACAGTTCATAGGCGGCAAGCTCTTGCCCTTCGCCCTTTGCCGGGACCACCTCGGCCAGATTGACCACGTAAGGCCCATCGGTGAACCACACGTTGCGCAGGGTGGCCGTGGCCGCGGTCTTGCCGCGCACGTCCTCGCTCCAGATGCGCGCGGCCTCCAGTTCGCCCGAAACGCCGAGCACCTGGGAAAAGCCCAGTTGCACCACGGCCCAGGCCATGCCGCACACCACCAGCGACCTGGCCACGCGCCCCAGCGACACCCCGCCCGCCTGCAACGCGATGAGTTCGCGCCCGCGCGACATGAGGCAGAGCTGGGCCAGCGTTGCCAGCAGGAACACGGCTGGCAGTATCTGTGAGACGATCAGCGGCGTTTTGGCCACGAAGTACCAGACGGCAACGCGAAAGCTGACGCCCGCTTCCAGAAAGTCGTCCAGGCGGTCGAACAGGTCGGACAGGATGTACAGCCCCGTGCCGATGGCCAGGGTGGGCAGGATCAGCAGCAGGTTGTTGCGAAACAGGTAGCGGAACAGCAGGCTCATGCGGATGCCCTCTTGCGCCGCAGGACCAGACGACTGTGCGAGAACAGGCTGACGAAGGCCGGAGTGCGCTCGTGCGCGGCCATGCGCAGGCCCCACAGGCCGGTGGCCAGGAACAGCGCGTTGGGCGCCCACAGGCCCACCGCCGGCGGAATGGTGCCCGCCTCGCCCGTGGTCAGCCCGAACGAGAGCAGGCTGTAATAGACCAGGAACATCAGCAGTGCCAGCACCACGCCGAACTGGCGGTGCAGCCCCTCGAAGGCGCAGGCCAGCGGCATGGCGAACAGCCCCAGCACCAGGCACGCCGCCGGGAACACCCAGCGCTTGTGCAGTTCCACGGCTACCTTGCGCAGGTACTTGTCGCCCAGTTCGGCCTTGGCCTCGTCCAGGGGCAGCGCGCGCAACTGCGACCACGAGAGTTCCTTGGGCTTCACCTCACCGAGGTCGAGCCCCTTGAACATCTGCCCAAGGTCGATGCGCACCACGTATTCCCCGAAGCCCAGCACCGAGACCTGCTGCCCTTCCGTCTTGTACAGACGGCCGTTCTGCAGGCGGAACAGCAGTTCGCCGCGCGCCTCGTCGGTGGCGATGGCCCCGGTGGGCGCGAGGATCGTCAGGGTGGCGTCCTTGCGCGAGCGGTCCTCCACGATGACCTGCGACAGGCGGCTGTCCGCAGGGTCCACCTGGCGGGCGAACAGGGTCAGCCCTGGAATGTCCTTGTTGAACACCCCGGGCTGCACCACCACGCGGGCGCGGCTGTTGGCGATCTCCATGACGGTGGCGCGAAAGTTGGACATGCCCCAGGCCAGGCCCTGCAACGAAATGCCCAGGGTCAGCAGGGTGCACAGCACGCAGAACAGCACGGGGGCCGCCAGCATCTGGTACAGGCTGACGCCGCCCGCCTTCAGCGCGATGAGTTCGCGGTCGGTGCTCATGCGCAGGAAGGTCAGGAACACGCTGAGCATGCAGGCCACCGGCACCACCAGCAGCATGAAGAACGGGGTCAGGTAGACGAACAGCAGCACGGCGTCCGCAAGGCCGAGATCCAGCCCCAGGAACAGTTCGCGCAGTTGAAGGCCGCGGCCTATCAGCACCAGCGTGAGCAGCGAGCCCAGGCAGAGCAGGAACAGGTGCAGCAGTTCGCCGAACAGCTGGCGTTGCAGCAGGGTGTTGAGTGGAAGGCGCAGAGGATTATCCCTGTGTATGGTCGTTGTGGCAGGTGCGGAACAGGTCGAGCAGCATCTCGGTTTCCATGGGGCCGAGATTGAACCGCGCGCCCGCCTCGTCCACGATGTCGCTCAGGGGGCGGGACGGTTGCTCGGCCCTGCGCTCGGCCACCCAGGCGGCGGCGCGCTTCACCAATTCGCTGTGCGGAATGACGGTGGTCATGGTTCCCCCTGGCGGCGTGCTGGAGCAGGTGTTTTGGCGCGACGTGTTTTGGCTGTATGGCGGCTTCAGGCGCGCTGCCGGTCACCTGAGCCGCCCTGCCCAGGCAGGTAAGTCGGCACGGGCCAGGCAGGTCGCGCAGGTCGATAGTCCGGACCGGGTACGCTGGACCGGACGGAGGCAACCCGCAAGGGTTGACGCTGCATGGCCGCCGCACGGGGCGGCGTTAGCGCGGCGTGCAATTTACAACAACCACGGCGGGGTTGCAACTCGACGTGCCATGCGGTATCCCCGCGCAATCCGGCCTGCCCGCCTGCCCGTCCGCCTGTTTGTTAGATATGCCAGGCCGTCCGGCGCGGCATGCGCGGTCGGGAGCGCGGGCGCACGGCTTTTTTCGGTTCGCGCGCGGCGTCCTAGTCCATCATCCACCCCAGCCGTCCGGCCGTTTCCGGCCGAAAGCCACCCCATGCACGACATCCTCTCCGCCGTCATCCTCGGCATCGTCGAAGGGCTCACCGAATTCCTGCCCGTATCCTCCACGGGACATCTGATCATCGTCGGCGACCTGCTGGGCCTTTCCGGGCCCAAGGTGGCCACCTTCGAGGTGGCCATCCAGCTTGGGGCCATCCTTGCCGTGGTGGTGCTGTACTGGGACCGCTTCTGGGGGCTGCTGCGGCCCAAGCCCTACGTGCGCTTCGCCGGGGTGCGCGGCATCGTGCTGCTGTGCATCACCTCGCTGCCCGCCAGCCTGCTGGGGCTGGTGGCGCACGGCTACATCAAGGAACACCTGTTCACCCCGGCCACGGTGGCCGTGGCGCTGGTGGTGGGCGCGGCGGCGATGCTGCTGGTGGAACGCCGCAAAATGCGCCCCGCCTTCATGGGGCTGGACGACATGACCCCGGCGCTGGCGCTGGGCATCGGCCTGTTCCAGTGCCTGGCCCTGTGGCCGGGGTTCTCGCGCTCGGCCGCCACCATCATGGGCGGCATGCTGCTGGGCGCTCGGCGCGGCCTGGCCGCCGAATACTCGTTCATCGCGGCGGTGCCCATCATGTTCGCCGCGACGGGCTACGACCTGCTGAAGAACCATGCGCTGTTCACCACGGCCGACATCCCCTTCTTCGCCACCGGCTTCGTGGTGTCGTTCCTGTCCGCGTGGGTGGCGGTGAAGGTGTTCATCGGCCTCATGGGCCGGGTGACCCTGGCCCCCTTTGCCTGGTATCGTTTGGCCGTGGCCCCGCTGGTGTTCTGGTTCATGGTCAACTGATGGCAGGCGGGGCGGCGGCAGCGCTGGCTTCGTGTCTTACCTGACGCGGCTTGCGCGGGCTTTTTCCGAAAGGTTCCAAAAAACGCTTGCCAAGCCCCCCCGTGTCCGGTAGAGAAACCATCCGTCGCAACGGGAACGACCCCGGCGCGGCATTGGACTTGGCAAGGTAGCTCAGTTGGTTAGAGCATGCGGTTCATACCCGCAGTGTCGGGGGTTCAAGTCCCTCCCTTGCTACCAAGACGACAAAAGGCCCTGTGAAAACAGGGCCTTTTTCCGTTTTTCATCGTGTGCGCCGTGTTTTTATCCTGCTCGTGCCGAAACGTGCCGTCAGGCACACCTGCCCCCTCCTCCTCCCAGGAGGGGGCACGCCATGCCCGCGTGGTGCCGCCATGCCGCCGTCCCGGCGGGGCGCATGGATTGTCATGACGCCCGAGCTCCTCTTGCCGCGTGAGCCGGTTTTCGGTTAGAGCTACGCGTCGCTGGTGGTGTGGCGCCAGCGGCAGCCTTGCCTTTCATGTCCACGTCCAAACGTAACGGGCAACACCTTGACCCACGACAATTTCCGTCCGGAGCGCGCGGGCCGTTCCAGCATTCCTGACGGCCGCCATGTCCCCGTCGGTCCGGCCGACAGGGTTCCCGGAAGCCCCATGCACAAGTGGATTCGCCTTGCCTTCGAGTTGCTGCCGTTGCAGGTCTTCGCCATCGCCACGCGCCTCGTGGGCGACGAGCCTGACCTGGCGCTGCTGCCCTACGGCCTCGGGGCACTGTGCGCCGCGCTGTGCATGGCCGTGCTGCTGTGGCGGCGCGTGCTGCTGGACCGGCTGCTGCTGGGGGTGAACATGTCCATCATGCTCGGCGGGCTTGGCCTGTACACCGGCACGCCCGGGCTTGCGCACATGCTGGCCGACCTGCGCGCGGCGGGCGTGTTCGTGATCATCCTGCTCACGGCGGGGGTGACCTACCTCGCGCGCCCCAGCGCCCTGCTGGACATGCCCCGCGGCAACGTGGAGCCGTGGGACCGCTACATGCTTTATGCCACCTTCGCCGCCTTCCTGCTGGCCTTCGCCACCCGTTCTCAGCCGCTGATTTCCGGCATGCTGCTGGCGGGGCTGTTCATCGTGCGCGGCAGCCTGCAGCAGGCCGCCCACCACAGGCGCGATTGACCGGGTTCCGGCCGGCCTCCGTCTCCGGTCCAGTCGACGTTCAGGCCACCCTTCGGGTGGCCTTTTTCATGCGTGCCCCTCACCGGTTTCGCCGTATCCGCACCAGCCGCCTCCTTCTCGTGCGCTTTCCGCGTAGCCGCCGTGCGGACAGCGCGATAAGCAGGCTGGCGCTGTCCCGGTTGCCCATCGTGTCTACCTGCATCCGGAAAACGAAGAGGGGGCGTCCGAAGACGCCCCCTCCAAGATTGGCGATTTGCCGGTATTACAGCAAGTGCAGGTACGGAATGGCCACGTAGACCAGGGTGCCGAGCACGAGGACGTACCCCGCGCACACGGCAAGGGTGCGGTTCATGATGCGCCCTTCGTAACCGGTGAGGCCGGTGGCGGCGGTGGCCACGGCGATGGACTGGGGCGAGATCATCTTGCCTGCGGTGGCCCCGGCGGCGGATGCGGAGACGATCCAGGCGCTGTCGATGCTGATGCGGTTGGCCACTTCCATCTGCAACTGGCCGAAGAGCACGTTGGACGAGGTGTCGCTGCCGGTGACGAAGGTGCCCAGCGCGCCCAGCAGCGGCGAGATGAACGGGAAGTAGCTGCTGGTGGAATCGGCAACGGCGATGGCGATGGTGTTGATCATGCCGCTGGCGGCCATGACCTTGGCCAGCGCCACGATGGAAACCACGGTGATGCCCGAGTGCACCAGCTTCTTGGCGGTGTTGCCGAGCACGCCGCTGATCTCGCGCACCTTCACGCCCTGAATCATGCCGCCGATGTAGGTGGCGATGATGATCAGCGCGCCCGGAGTGGCTATCCACTTGAAGATGAAGGGGTTGTCGCCGTAGATGCGCACGGTGGTCTTCACGGCGCCCAGGGCGTCGCGGATGGCCGGGAACAGGTTGCTGCACAGGATGATGAAGGCGAACACCAGAATGTACGGCAGCCAGGCCTTCACCTTTTCCGCTGTGGGAATTGGCGCCACCTCGGCGGCGGTGTCGCGGTGGAACAGGCGCGCCCAGACGATGGTGGCGATCATGCTGCATACGCTGCCGATAAGGCACGGCAGTTCGGCGCCCATGTACTTGGCGGTGTACAGTTGGGGAAAGGCGAAGGCGAGGCCCGAGACAAGGGTGGCCCAGAATACGCCCTTGATACCCTTGAACCCGGCGGTCAGGATGACCAGCAGGTAGGTGATCAGGATGATGAACACGAACAGCTGCAACGCGGTGTAGTAGCTGATGGTCTCCACCGGCAGGCCGGTAACGCCGGCCATGGTCACGATGGGAATGCCGATGGCCCCGAAGGCGGTGGGCACGGTGTTGGCCACAAGGCAGATGACTGCGGCGAAAACGGGCTGAAAGCCCATGGCGGCAAGGATGCTGGCGGGAATGGCCACGGCGGTGCCGTATCCGGCCACGCCTTCAAGAAAGCCGCCGAAGCCCCAGGCCACGATGAGCACCAGCAGGCGCTTGTCGGTGGTGATGGACGAGAGCATGCGGGTGATCACGTCCATGCTGCCGGTGTGGCGGGCAAGGTTGTAGGTGAACACGGCCGCGATGATCACGATCATGATGGGCCACAGGGCCATGGCGGCACCTTCGAGCGCTGCGGAAAGGGCCATGACGGTCGGCATCTTCCACCAGCCGAGCACGGCCAGGGCAAGGGTGCCGACCAGGGTCAGCGCACAGGTGCGATAGGCGGGCAGCTTGAGCACGACGAGCGAAAAAATCAGCCAGACGATGGGGGCGAGCGCTGCCGCCAGTTGCAGATAATCCATGGACGCCATTGTGGGATGCACCTCCGAAGTGAACGTTCACGCTATCCGGCATGTCCTCACGCCATGCCGGATTAATTGATTGATCAAGCAATGAGCGGGGAGGTAGCATTTCGACCTGCCAGCGTCAAGTTTCGGAACAGGTATCTCCATGGAATCGCGGCGCATGCGCGAGATGTGGTGGCACACTCATCATGCAGCGTGCATGCTGTGCAAGCAGCATCGCAAGCATTTAATGAAAAATACAGATGCAAATGCAACGAGTGAATGTGGTGCCGCAGAAACATTCATCGAAAACAAGAACGGCTTCGGACCATGTGTGCCCGAAGCCGTTCTTGTAGACCGTCATGCTGTGTCTTGTCAGCGTAATTTGCGCATAATGCTGTGCATCTTGTGAAGGCACTATGCCTGTTCGTCTTCCTCGAAGTGGCTGTGCTTGGCGTTGACCCCGCGAACGGCGAAGTACACGCTTTCGCCGATGTTGGTGGAAAGGTCGCCGATGCGTTCAAGTCTGCGGCAGATGATCAGGAACGACAACGCCGCCTCCATCCTCTCCGGATTGGCCTTCATGTACTGGACGACCTTCAGGGTGATCTGGCGCAGGCCGCAGTCCACTCCTTCGTCCAGTTCGGCCAGGCTGCGGGCGAGGTCCGCGTCCATGTCCACCACGCATTGCACGGCCTGATGCACCATGTTGCGCACCAGAGGGACATAGGCCTTGAAGTCATCGTCGAAAGGCAGCGGCGGCAGGGCCACCAGCGGCATGGTGCGCTCGGCGATGTTGGCGGCCTCGTCGGCCATTCGCTCAATGTCGTTGGCGATGCGCATGGTGGCCAGCACGGTGCGCAGGTCCTGCGCAAGCGGGCTTTCGCGGGCAAGCAGGCGCATGCCCATCTCGTCGATGCAGGTTTCCATTTCGTTGATGGCGTGGTCATGCGAGGCGACGGTCCAGGCTCTGGCCTCGTCGCGTTGGCAATAGGCCTCGATGCAACTGTCGATGGCCTGCTCCACCGTGGCGAGCATGGCCAACAGCTTGTGACGCAAGGCGTCAAGCCGATCGGTTGTCAGGTTCTTGGCGGGGGCCATGGTGCACTCCTTCCGTTGCCGGGCCGGTGCTGGACGGCGGCCCGCATGTGCTTTCTTTCACGTGGATCATGCCATCTTTCTCGCCGGGGCGAAAGCCCCCCCCGCGCCACCCGTTTTTTCCGGGCGGGCATGCCCGCGCCTGACGGCTGCCGAAACGACGACGCCCCGGCGGGGCCGGGGCGTCCGTATCGGCCAGGGGCTGCCGCGCGCTAGCGCCGCGTGCCCTCGAATTCTATGGAGATGATTTCGTAGCTGATGCGGCCGCGCGGGGCCTCGACCACGATCTCGTCGCCTTCTTCCTTGCCCAGCAGCGCGCGCGCCACCGGCGACAGGACGGAAATGGTGCCCTGAGCGTAATCGGCCTCATCGGGGCCGAGCAGCGTGTAGCGCTTGGCTTCGCCGCTCTCAAGGTCTTCGATGGCCACCGTGGCGCCGAACATCACCTTGTCGCCGGACAGGGAATCCAGGTCTATGATGTTGAACTGAGCCATGCGCGATTCGATGTACGTGATGCGGGCCTCAAGCATGCCCTGCCGTTCGCGGGCGGCGTCGTAGCCAGCGTTTTCTTTCAGATCACCTTCTTCGCGGGCTTCCTTGATGGCCTGGATGACCGCCGGGCGCTCCGACTTCAGGCGTTCCAGTTCCTTTTTCAGTCGTTCGTAGCCTTCGGTGGAGATGGGAATGCTGCTCATGCTCGTTCCTTGCGATATCTGGGCATGGTCTGTTGGTAGGCAAAAAGAAAGTGTCCCGCTGCCGGGGCAAAACCCGCGCAGCGGCACAGTACGGGGCCGCCATTGGGCGGCATGTATGACAATATAGGGCAGCCCGGCGGCCCGGTCAAGCTGTCCGAACCGATGCGACGGGGGGGAGCATCGGCCCCGCGCCCCGTGTTGACCGCGACGGAAACCTGCTGCATTGTCAGGATGGACAGTTTCTTCATGCACCCTTCCAGGCGTGATCGTCGGCGCCTCGAGAAAGGGGCGGCACCGCAATCCCGGAGGTCGCCATGCCCGAGTACACCACCACCCTGCTGATCCGTGGCGAGGAATGCGACTACGACCCCGAAGGGCACATGGCCCGCATTCCCTGCGAGAACTGCGGGCATGTCAACGAGGTTGAAGTCTGGACCGACGATGCCGGGGCGGCGGACTTCTCCGGCTTTGCCTGCGAGAATTGCGGGCACTGGAACGGGCCGGGCTAGGGTTCGTCTTCCGCGTGCCCTTTCCCCGTTTGGCGGTGCGGCGGGCGGGTGCCTTCCCGGTCTCGCCCGGCCGCACCGCGGTGCAGCGCGTGCGTCCTACCAGTCCGTCCTACCAGTCCGGAATCCCCGTCAGGGCATGGTGACCTCGCGGTTGTACTCGCGCACGGCCCGGTCGATCTTGCCCTGGATGATTTCTATATCCGCGCGGGCGCGGCGCACGTACGCGTCCACGCAGGCCCGGTAGGCCCCCATCTTCTGGCGGTACAGTTCCCACTCCCACGCCTTGTCCCCGGCAAAGGGGCGCAGGGGCGAGGTGCATTGCGCGTCTGGGTAGTCGCCCCCTGGCAATTGCGAGCCCTGCGCCTGTGCCCGCACTGGCGCGGGCAGGCCGCCCAGGGCAGCGACGGCAAGGGCGGCGCACAACAACGCCGCCGCCAGGCGTCGCCCCCCATACCGGCCATGAACGGCTTTCGTTCCGCACCCGGCGGCGCCGGGGCGTCCGGCATGTCTGTTCTGCATGGCGTTCTCCTGCCGGTGTCCGCTGATGGCGGCAACCCCGGACTTTCCGCCAGATTCCGGCAAAAGGCCCATGGCTGTCAACGCGCTTTGCCCGGCTGGCCGTTGGCATTTTCAGCCCCCTGCCCTGCCGCCTGCCCGGCAGGCTGGCACCGATCTTGCTCATTTCCAGCCCAGGCACGGGAAGGGAAATTTCTGCACGACGGAGGCGGGCGTGGCCATAGACGGCATCTACAACAATCTCGGCAGCATGATGGTCGTGCATCGCACCACGGGGCAAGATGCCGATACGGGGCGCGCGGCGTCCGCGTCCGAGCAGCCGCAGGCGAGCGACGGCGGCCTTGCCCGCCTGACCGACAGCGCCAGCCTTTCCGCGTTGAGCCCCAAGCTGCGATCGACGTTGGAAGATATTTCCGAGCGGGGCGGCAACGTGTTGGAAACGCTGGAGCAGAACGTTGCCGACCTGCAAGAGGGATTTCTGGACGCCCTTTCCACGCGCATGGACGCCGCCGGCGTGTCGTTGGACGAAAAGCTTACCCTGTCCATGGACGATGCGGGTTCGCTCTCGGTGGTGGGCGACCACCCCGACAAGGCACGCATCGAACAGGCCCTGGCCGATACGCCGGAACTGTCCTCCGCCTTCGGCGAGCTGGCCTCGCAGTCCGAGATCATCCGCGATATCCGCAGCCTGCGCCGCGTGGTCACCGCCCGCGTGGGCGCATCCGCCTACGACGCCGTGGACGCCGCCACCCAGGAAAGCACCGCAGAAAGTTCCACCTCGGCCTATCGGGTCAGCCTGAAGGGGGCCATGTCGCACTTCTATTTTGGCAGATACGCCTAAGCCCTGCCCTTGCGGCGTTGCCGGGCGCTGTTGCTCCGGCCTGCACTGGCCTGTCAGTCAGGATTGACGCTTCATTCCTGACCCGCGCATTCATGCCGTGCGGTGCATCCGCCGGAAGCGCACCGGGCCATGCGGATCTGGCGCCCCCTTCCCCACGTTCTCCCATCATTGAGAAAAGACTTTTCCGCCCGGCCATGGCGCGACGCCCCGGCACGGGCGTCTTGCGTTGCAGCCAGCGCGGCGCGGATCGCTTGCCACGGGCTGCAAAAGCCCGTATAGCCCCTCTTCCGGCAAGGTCGGGGGCTGGATATTTCGCCAGACGCGGTTGGCCCGGTACGCCTTGCCTTTGCCGGAGACGGCATTATAGTATGCAAAGCGGGATGGTGGCCCGCACAGCATTACGGCACGACACGCCGTTCACGCCGGACACCGCCGTACATACGGGGGCGCCCTGGTTTCGACGGGGATGTGGAAGCCGGAACTGCAGGCCGAGGCGCCGCTGGCCTCGTAAAAAGCGGCACCAAAAGTAATTGCCAACAATTACGAATACGCACTGGCTGCCTAATTAGTGGCCACGCCGAACCGATCGACGCCCGATACGTCGGCGAGGTGTAACTTCATCGGGCTGGCATCCAAGGGCGCTCGCCGCCGAGGGTGTGAGAAAAGCAGGTGAGCTGGTCTAGGGCCGCCCGGTCGGGGGCCAAGCCCGTGACGACAATTGTTCCCGACATAAGCCTGTAGACGTTTCGCGTGGAATGTTCTCGGACGCGGGTTCGATTCCCGCCGCCTCCACCAAATTGTAAGCCAACATGCTGAGATTACAGATGCTGGCTGGCCTTTGAAGACCCCGGTTGTACCAGCGGATACAAACTGCTGATCCAATCGGGGTCTTCCTTTGCCGTCGAAATCCCCCTCACTGCTTGTCCTGAACAGGACGACCTACCACTTCCGGAAGGTTGTTCCCCATCGCTACCGCTGGCTGCTGGGGCGATGTGAAATTCGCACCACGCTTCAAACTTCGTACTTGCGCGAGGCTCGCGAGGCAGCTAATGCCTTGTCCTCACGTATTGGCGAGATGTTTCTTCGGATCGATGGGGGGTTAGCAATGAAGAAGCTTTTTGAGCAGGATGCCAAGCAGTTGGCCAATCAGTGGTTGGCTCATGAGTCGGATCGCACTCGTCGCGAACGGCTGTCACGGCATGGCCACTTCCTTTTGGATCGCCTACTGTCAGGTAATAGCTAGCTCAGCACACCCCCCGTACCGCTCGCTTTAGGCTGACAGTTCAGGCGCGAACTTGCCATGAGCATAATTGATATCGCCTATGCAAAAATAATTGCACCACGCCTAGCTGTCGCACGTATAAAGAAGACTAGTGAGGCAGTGCTTGCTAGCAAATATTAGCAGGATGTACTGATGGACGCGTTCCAAGTTTCTCTAGGGGGGGCAGGAAAAACAGCTATTTTTCCGCCCAGACACAGGATCGTCTCCCCTTTCGTATCCTGTGCCCACGTACTCCGCACTTCGCGGCATTTTCGAGGCCATCCTGCTCCTCGAGCATGCCTTGGTCGTCGCCGTCAAAGTCGAACATTGCGCTCCGCTCTACTACCATCACTACACAACAAACGACCTTGGGCCTGCGAAAAAGACCGGCCAGGAGGGTGCATTGCAGGTGCCCGCCACGGTTCTCACAGATGTGTGCTACCGGGTCTATGCCCGTGCGCACCATGACGGCCGACCCATCCCGTACAGCACACGCGGAATGCCAAGCTGTTCACGACTTGCCTGACGAGGACAAGGCATGCCGCGGCTCACCCCTGACCCGCATCGGTGAAGAAGTCAGCGAACAGGAGGTCTTCGTTCCGGCTAAAGTCCAGATTGTGCGCCACATCTGTCCCATGTACGCCTGCCGCAAGTGCGAGGGAGTCGAAGACGATCGTCACACTGTAAAAAATGTTCCCATGCCGCCGCAGGTCATTCCCAAAGGTATCGCTACGCCGGTCTCCTGGCGCATATCCTAGCTTCCAAGCTTGTGGACGGGCTGCCGTGCTATCGCCAAAGGCATGTTTCCCCGATTTGGCCTGGATGTCTCCCGAAGCTCCATGTGCGGCTGGGCTTTGTGGGCAGCCGAGGCATGTAAGCCAATAATGGACCTTTTGCATGAAGAGATTCTCTCTGGGCCGGTCCTGAATCTGGATGAAACCACGGTGCAGGTGTTGAAGGAACCAGGCCGAAAGACGAGCAAGTCGTATATGTGGCTCGCACGGGGCGGTTCTCCTGGAAAACCAGGCGTACTCTTTCATTCTTCACCCTCGCGTTCCGGAGAAATTGCCGAGGAGCTGGTGCGTGACTTTTCAGGCTACCTGCAAGCCGATGGGTACGTGGGGTACAACGCCCTGGGGGAGCTCATGTGGGCTGTTTGGCGCACGTGCACGCAAGGTCATGGACGTGCTCAAGGCCCGGACAAAGAAACGTGGCACTGCTCATGAGGTGGTCGATCTCATCGCTCAACTCTAGGTGGCCTGGAAAAGCAGGCCAGACAAGCGGGGTTTGATGTGGATCTCATTTTGACGATGTGTCAGTGCCAATCCCATCAGGCCATGGGCACCATCAAGGCTTTGCTTCTTGAGCGGGACGGACCACGCCGTCCAAAAGCCTGCTCGGTCGCGTCATCTCCTACGCCTTGGGGCAATGGGAGCGAGGTGACGCGTGTCTCGGAGGCGGCATCCTGCAGCCGGATAACAGTTTGGCCGAGAAAGCCATTCGTCCCTTTGCGGTCGGCCGGAAAAACTGGCTTTGTTCAGCCTCGCTCAGAGGCGCTGCGGCAAGCGCGGCCTTGTATAGTCTAGTCAATACAGCTACAGCCAACGCGTTGGTCTGCTACGGTATCTGCACTGTATCTTTGAAAGGCTGCCGAACGTGAAGTCCAATGACGAAAGGAGAGGATTATTCCCGCAATATCCTGCCGCTGACAGTTGGTGTGGTAACAGGATGTTGAAAGTTGAAACAGGGCAAGAATCTGCGCTTACATAGCAAGCAAATAGACACTTGACCAATCCCCTTACATTCCACCCCTGCGTCACCGGAGGAAATATGGATATTCGCATTTCCCGCACCGAGATGATAAGAACTCTTGCCGCTACACAGGATTTGGTCTGTCCTGTTGTCGCCGGACACGGAAGACGCGTCGCGATTTTTTCATCACTCATCGCAGAGTCTCTCGGCTACTCGCAGGCTGAAAGGGAGCGTCTTGTTCTTGCCGCAGAACTGCACGATATCGGCTGTTTCACACTCTCCATCAATGAAATTGTCGACCTCCACGCCTTTGATGTTCTTTCTCCGGAAAAACACTGTGCAGTCGGCTTCATTCTTCTCAGTCAGAGCGACATGTTCAAAGATATCAACCGCACTGTGTTACACCACCATGTAAGATGGGACGCAACGCAGGGATACGATCAGGATGGTAATTCCATTCCGCTCGATGCCTACATCATCCACCTTGCGGACAGAATAGACATAAGCATCACGGACAAGCGCCAGATACTTTATCTCAAGGACAAGATCATCAAAACCATAGCCAGCCTTGCGGGAACCCTGTTCTCGCCGCGTGTTGTACGGGCCTTTGATGATGCGTCCGCAAGGGATTCATTCTGGCTGCACGGTATTCATTATGAGCACAGCAATAAAACGATACACGAAGCAGACGAAATGCTTTCCGCAAAGCAGATTGTCGAACTTACGGATATTCTCACTCTTGCCATTGACTACAAATCGCGTTTCACATCCACCCACTCGTCGGGGGTATCTGCATCTGCCGTAGCTCTCGGCAAACTGGCAGGATTCGATGATTCATTCCACCTGCAGATGGCAGGTCAATTACACGACATTGGAAAGCTGATAGTCCCCAATGAGATTCTTGAAAAGAACGGTCCTCTTACAGATGAAGAAAGAGCCATCATAGAAACACACCCATTCTACACATTCAGTATGCTGAATCACTCCAGCGGGCTGAAGGATATTGCCAGAACAGCCTCGTTACACCAGGAAAAGTTGAACGGCACGGGCTATCCCTTCAGACCGGCACCGGAGGAATACGATATCCCGGCCCGCATATTGGCCATAAGCGACATTTTCACCGCTCTTACAGAAGATCGCCCGTACAGAAGTGGACTTGGCGAAGCCGACGTACTGAAGATAATGCGTAAAATGGCAGAGAATCTGCACCTTGATCCCGAGATATTCACGCTTGTGGAATCAAACTTTCAGGAGTTGAATGCCGTACGCAAGGCAGCCCAACTGGATGCAGGAGTCCGGTACGAAGACTTCTGGCGGGAAACATCCGCTGTCATGGAATACATCCGCCCTGCACCACTGCAGCCCCAATGACCCAAAACCAAACGATCATCTTGGAAAAACAAGACAAACCAACAAGGGTGGGACGCTTCAGTATCCCGCCCTTTCTCTTGCAATAACGCTAATGAAAGTCCCACGGTCGAGGTCGTAACCGTGGTCCAGCGTCGCCGGTGGACCATTGCCGAGAAACTCCGGGTGATCGAGGTATCCTCCCTGCCCGGCTTGAGCGTCTCCTTCGTAGCCCGTAAATACGGCATCACTCCGAATCAGGTCTTCCAATGGAGAAATCTTATGAGCGATGGCGGAAAGGTGGCCATTCAGGCCGATGACCAAGTGGTAACCGCGGCTGAGGCAAAAGCCCTGAAGAAGCGTATCCGAGACTTGGAACGGCTCCTTGGCTGAAAAACGATGGAAGTCGAGATACTGAAAGAGACCATCGACATCGCCCGTGAAAGAAAATGATCTCGCGTTCGCCGTTGCCGTTCGAGGACGATTCCCTATGAAGCTGTTGCGGAATCCATACAGATATCTCGTTCACAGTCATAGTGCTGCACGATGAGTCTTCCGGGTCTCTCCCCCGGCAACAACAAGCTAAAGACCGGCGATACACCACGGGTCTTTTTTGTAGTCATGTTCAGGCTGGGCTAACTGTTCCCCCTGTCTTCACCCTCACCCTTCTTGCATTTCGGAGACTAACAGGCTACCCTGATGAGTACAAAGCGTGGATACAAACACGAGATACAGCCTCCTTGGCGTATCCATATCATTCTGGGTGTTACAGTTGAGGCTGGCAGGTACATAGACGCCCGCCGCCTCCACAAATTTTTGGGCCGACCCGCCGCGAGGCAGGTCGGCCCAAATCTTTTTGGCGGTAGAGGGAATGGGGGCGTGTGTCTTTCCGAAAGCGGGCCGCCCGGCATGTCGGATCAGCTTCTCAGTCCCCATGAGACTCATGTCAGGCATGGTCGAAGCGAGTTGCCGTGACAAGGCTGGGTCCTTCATGACCGTCTGCTTAAGGTACGCCGGACGTCATCCTGCCGGGCATTCGCCGCCGTTTCGGATGGCTTTCGGCCCTGCCTTCGCCCCGCGCCCATCGCCTCCCGCCCGGAACCCGTCGTTACTGCCGCGCGACCAGATACAGGCTTTCCGCCAACGCCTTCCAGATACCTTCAACGCTGGCCAGTTCAACCCGTTCACGCGGGGTATGGACGTCCTGCTGCAACGCGCCGATGGATATCATGTCCATATCCGGGTAGTTGCGCGTCACCTGCCCGCACTCCAGCCCCGCATGGATGGTGGCCATCTTGAGTTCACGCCCGGTCTGGCTGTGAAAGGCGGCCTGAACGTACTTTTGCACAGGCGTTCCCAGCGGCGCATCCCACGCGGGAAACTCGGTGACATCGGCGGAAGCCACGGTGACGCCCTGCGCCCCATACAATGCCCCGATGCGCGAACGGACATCCGCGAGACTGGCGGGCACGTTGCTGCGGGTATGGGTGGTGATGGCGAAGGAATTCTCGCCCGTGCGCAGCATGCCCACGTTGCTTGACGTTTCCACAAGCCCCGGCACCTTGGTGCTCATGGCCAGAACACCGTTGGGCAATCCGGTGAGCACGCGCAGCAGCGCATCACTTGCGGACCTGGCCACCACCTGGTCGGGCGGTGATACCTCGGCCAGGGATATTTTCAGCCCGGGGTCCGACTTGGCATAGACCTCGCCCTGCGCCTTGGCGAACGCGGCAACCCGGGTCGCAAAATCCGCCTTGCGAGCGGTGGGAACACCCACCACCGCCGCCAGCGAATAGGCGATGCTGTTGTGGGCCTGCCCGGCATCAATGGTGGAAAGGACGACGCCGTGATGCGTGTTGGCTTCTTGCAGCAGCTGCGCGGCCAGCTTGATGACGTTGGCGCGGCCCTTGTCGATCATGAGGCCCGAATGGCCGCCCAGCCCTCCATCCATGGAAAGCCTGTAGAAGGCCGTGTCCGCCGGGACAGCCGCCATGACGAACGGCAGCCGACCCGTCGCGATGTAGCTGCCCGCGCTGCCGATGTAGGCGACGTCGTAATCCTCGGCGTCCAGGTTGATGTACATCCTGCCCGTAAGGAACCCCGCCTGCAGGTTGGCGGCGCCCGTCATCTGTCCTTCCTCGTCCACGGTGAACAGGCATTCGATCTTGCCGTGCACCATATCCCTGCTTTGCAGCACGGCAAGCATCATGGCCACGCCCATGCCGTCATCGGCCCCGAGCGTTGTGCCTTCGGCGTGCATCCAACCGTTCTCGGTGGTCATGACGATGGGCTGGGTCGCAAAGTCGAAGGGGCGGCCATCGGTGACGCACACCATGTCCATGTGCGCCTGCAACACCACCGTGGGGGCGGATTCGTATCCCTTGGCGGCAGGTTTGGTCACCAGCATGTTCCCCGCCGCATCCACCTTCCACGCAAGACCAAGGCTGTCCGCCATGCGCCGGATATGGTCGCGAACCTTGTCCTCCTTGAGCGATGGCCGGGGAATGGCGGTCAGCGGGGCGAATTGCTCATACACAACCGCCACGGGGGGCACGACCGGCTTGTCCGCCAACGGCGCTGCGGCCCCCGATGGTAGACCGAACGAAAGGAAGGCTAGCAACGCTGAAAGAATGCACGCGATTCTCATACTGCCTCCATTGAAAGTGACGTTAAAAAAAACATTATCTTCATTGTCATGCGTAGTGTCCGTACGTCATGCCGTCAATTGGCATATAATATAACATGACATCATATTGCCCATCTGGCTTGATTCAGGGGGTGTTGGTCCATGGGCAACGGCGGCAAGCCAATGGCAGTAAAGTTGGCAAACACTGGGGCAGATCATCTTGCGCTGTTGAACAGCGAGGCTTCAGAGCCCTTTTCCATGTGATTGCAGGCAGATGCCCATGGCAAATTCACAGGTCTTTCTTTGTGGGCATGCCTGTCATGTGCATCGCTCTTGGGCATCGTTCTTGTGCATGGCTTTTCCCCCTCGTGTTCGTCAGGGCTTTTCCGGCAGGCAGGTCCGAATCATTTTGCTTCTTCCGCAACGGGATGCGCGCACCCGTCGGTGAAAACTCCAGCGCCGCCGGGCGAAAATGCACGTCGTGCCCGCTCTAGCCTGTTGACGAAAATTCAGGATAGAATAGACACTCGACAAACCAACTCCGGATTTCCGTCTAACCTACGTGTATCTGTTGCTGCGGGCCGTGGGCGGCCCAACGTCGTGCGTGTTCCGGACGTCGCATACGCCGCCTGCAAAGGCCACGGCACCATGAGCGCGCGCTGACGATCAGGCCGAAGATTCAAGGTTCACAGGGCGCTTGATGGCTTTTGCACGAATGAAGATACTGCGGGCGATGTTACGGGGCATGACGAGGGTAATGCCCCGTGCGATGTCATGCGCGCTTCTGCTGTGCGCGGTCGCTTCCGGCGCATGTGCCGGGCAGTCCCCCCCAGCGGCTTCCGCATCCGGCCCTTCTGTTGCCGCTACCGCGTCCTCCGCACCTTCTCCTTCCACTCCCGCGCAGCCCGCGCCTGCCCTTATCCTGGCCACCACTGTGTCCCCGCCGCTCAGCGAGCCCGACCATGAAGGCATGCTGGACCTGATTATCAAGGGGGCCTTCGGGCGTGCGGGGCTGGATGTAGCCCTGCAACAACTGCCCAGCGAACGCGGGCTGGTAATGGCCGACGCCGGGCAGGTGGATGGCGACGCCAACCGCATCAGCGGGCTGGAAGCCGCCTATCCCAACCTGCTCCGGGTGCCCGAAAGCAACATGACCTACGAATTCACGGCCTTCGCCCTGCGGCCGGACGTGAGCGTGCGCCACTGGGACGATCTGCGCCACTACACCGTCGCCTACATCATCGGCTGGAAGATTTACGACGAGAACGTACGCGCCAGCAGCACGGTAAAGGTGGCCACGCCGGAAAACCTGTTCGCGCTGTTGCGCGCCGGGCGCGTGGACGTGGTGCTGTACTACCACCTTGGCGGCCTGCATTACGGGCGCAAGCTGGGCCTGGACAACCTGCGCGCGCTGGACCCGCCCCTGGCCACGCGCGAGATGTACATGTACCTCAACCGCCGCCATGCCGACATTGTGCCCCGGCTGGCCGATGCTCTGCGCGACATGAAGAAGGATGGCGGCTACCAGAGCATCGTGGCCCCGTTTCTGGGGCGGTAGCGCGCTGGCTGCATCATCCGCCGATTGTCCGGCGTTCTCCTTCCTCTTGCCTCTGTCGCCTTTCCGGTTCCTTTCAGCCCGGTCCGCCGTCCGTGCTGCGTGCCCCGTCGCCGTGCAGCCCCCGGTCATCGCACCCCATTGAAACAATAACGCATCCGGCGTAACGCAGGGGCTGAAACGAAAGGCCGCCGCCGGAATCGTTCCGGCGGCGTGCCTTTTCATAGACATGCCCAAGGTGACGCATGCGGATTCATCGTGTTTTCCCCCCGGCGGTACTCGTGCTGCTGCTTGCACTGTGCGCGGCCCTATCCGCCCCGGCCTTTGCCGCCACCAGCTTTCTGGCGCGCGAGGGCGACGAGGTGCTGGCGGCGGAAGGCGACCTGGCCACCCGCCGCGCGCCCTGCTCCACGTTCAAGATCGCCATCAGCCTCATGGGCTACGACGCGGGCATCCTGATCGACGAGACGCACCCGGTGCGCCCCTACGACGAAAGCCTGAACGTGGCCTACGACATGTGGAAGCAGCCGCACGACCCGGTCATGTGGATGCGCAACAGCTGCGTGTGGTATTCGCAGGCCACCACGCGGGAATTGGGCATGGAGCGCTTCAAGGCCTA
The DNA here is from genome assembly GCF_003402415.2 of Nitratidesulfovibrio sp. HK-II. NCBI lineage: Bacteria > Pseudomonadati > Thermodesulfobacteriota > Desulfovibrionia > Desulfovibrionales > Desulfovibrionaceae > Nitratidesulfovibrio > Nitratidesulfovibrio sp. HK-II. Next base: position 1,998,369 of record NZ_AP036014.1, on the reverse strand, counting down.
CGTGGACCGGCTGGGCTACGGCAACCGCGATGTTTCGGGGCGGCGCGGCCCATCGGGACGTGGGGGCACGGACGACGGCCTGACCCGCTCGTGGCTGTCCAGCAGCCTGGCCGTCTCGCCCCAGGAAGAGGTGGACTTCATCGGCAGGCTGGTGCGTTCGGAGCTGCCTGTGTCGGCGCATGCGCAGGAAATGACCCGGCGCATCCTGTTCGTGCAGGACATGCAGGGCGGCTGGAAGCTGTACGGCAAGACCGGCAGCGGCGTGCGCCTGCTGCCCGACGGGACGCGCGTCGAAGACCGGCAGGTCGGCTGGTTCGTGGGCTGGGTGCGGAATGGGGATGGCCGCACCGTGCTTTTCGCCCACCTGCTGGAGGACGAGGACGACAACCCCGCCCCGGCGGGGCGCAGGTCGCGCGATGCCGCCATCGTCAAGGTGCAGCGGCTGCTGGGCATCGCCCCGGCCGAATGGTAGCCGGGCCGCGGGAATTGAGAGGGCACGGCACGCACCGGCAGGGCGCAACGCGCGTCAGGCTGCCCGCATGCCCTGCGGGTTGCCCGCTGCTGATCCCGCCGGGTGTTCCGGAGCATGCCGCGTGGGCCGGGAAGGCCGGACAACATCACGAAGCCGGTCGGCGTTGCGCAACGCCGACCGGCTTCCGGTCTTTTGGGGGGCACTTGTTCCGCCGCCGTGCTAGTCTGGCGCTTTCTTGCGGGCGCGGGGCTTCTTCGGGGCGGGTTCAGCGGTTTTTGCCCGGGGCGGTTCGTGCAGGCCCGGTTCGATCTCATCGTCCTCCGGCCCGCCGTCAATGGGGGCTGCGGGAGCCGTGTAGTCGGGGGTGGGCGCGGGGGGCATGGGGGGCACGGCGTCCAGAACATCCACCACGTGCGCCCCGGCCGCGTTGCCGTCCGGATCGGCATCCGCCTCGACTGGGCCAGGCGGGGCAGATGGTGCGGACGGGGCGGGCGGCAGCACCTTGGCGTGGCGCACCCCGCCGGAAGGTGAAACGTCGATGGTGCCCGGCAGGGCGCGCGGGGCCATGGGGTCCGCCTGGCCGGGCAGCTGGGCCAGCATGGTGCGCTGGTCCACGATGATCATGCCGGTGCGGTCCAGCACCTCGCGCCGGTAGGCGTATTCTTCCTGCATGCGGCGCACCTTGTAGGCGAACCACATGCGGCCCAGATACCCCACGCACCACGCGGCCAGCACGCCGCCGCCCACCCACAGCACCAGGTGTTCCGTGGATTCACCCAGCCGGATGACGAAGCCCAGCACCTTGTCGAAATAGTAGATCACCGTGGCCAGCAGGGTCACGCCCAGCAACAGCAGGAAGGTGGGCACGCCGTTCACGGCGGCCAGCATCTTTTGCAGCCACGGCGGCAGTTGGCGCAACTGCGCCTCTGTCAGCACCGGGTCGCCCTTGATCAGGCGTGTGTACCCCAGCGCGATGACCTGCAACACCAGCAGCACCACCACCGGCGCGGCGGCCACCGAAACCAGGTAGCCGCCCCACGGAAAGCGGAAGCGCACCGTGCCGTCGGGCATGCTCTGCACGTTGGCCACACCCTGCCAGATGGCCACGATGGCCACCAGAAATTCCACCAGCACGATGCCGATGACGATGTAGGCCAGAACGTACTTGCGCTCCTGCTCGCCCAGCAGGTCGCCCAGCCCGCCGAATCCCCCGCGTCCAGAGGCCTGCGCCGAAGATTCGGGCGTTTCGCCGCCGTGTTCGGAGGCCTGTCCGGACACGCCCGCCTCTTCGGGGGGCACGCCGGGGGCGTCTTGCTGTTCGCGCTTCTGGTTGGACGAAAATTTCGAGAAGAACATGCGGGAATATCCGTGCGGCTGCCGTGCCGTGTTGTTTCGTGCGGGTTGCTCGGTTCCGGTGACGGGAAAACGCCCCCGGCCGACGCGCATGGCGGGCTGGGGGCGCCTTCCGCCGGTCGCGTCGCCGTCAGGCGTGCGCGGGGCGGCAGGAGCGCCTTTACTCCGTCTATCACCATACGATGCGCGGCAGCTTTTCTCAAGGTGTCCGAAGGAGAGAATACGGCGGAAGGCGCAAGGAAAGACGGCACCCGCGCCCGATGCGCCCGATGAGCCGGACGCGACGCATGCCGCCGAACGGCGTGGATTCACGCAAGGGGAAAGCGTGAACGCTGGCCAGGTACAGGCGGAAACCCGGTGCCCGTCTGGTCGCGTCGGGCCGCGTCAGGTCGTATCAGACCGGCACGGGCGTGGCGGTACGGTCCGACAGCCGAGGGGAAGAGTTCCCGGCGGCAGCCAGCCGGGAACACGCGGCGTCATGCGCGGCGCACCGCCATCAGACGCACTCGCGCACCATGGGCTGGAAGGTGTTGGTGGCTGCGTCCCACCCCAGCAGTTCGCCCTTCTCCAGGTCGAAGAACCAGCCGTGCAGCGAAAGTTCGCCCTGCTCCACCCGTTCGCGCAGCCAGGGGAAGGTCATCAGGTTTTCCAGCGAAACCAGAATGGATTCCTGCTCGCAGGCCCGGTGCAACTCCTGCTCTGAACAGTGCGGGCAGCTTTTCTGCACCCGCTCTTGCGCGGGCGCGGCAATGCTCACCCAGCGCGCCAGGAACTCCGTGTCGTCCCTGCCCCCGGCCGCCCCGGAAAGCAGGGCCTTGATGCCGCCGCACCGGGCGTGGCCCAGGATGATGATGTCCTCCACCTTCAGGCTGCGCACGGCGAACTCCAGTGCGGCGCTGACCCCGTGCTGGGTGGTGGTGTGCGCCTCGTACGGTGGCACCAGGTTGGCCACGTTGCGCACCACGAAAAGGTCGCCGGGGTTGCAGTCCAGAAGCAGCGCCGGGTCCACGCGCGAATCGCTGCACGCGATGACCAGCGCCTTGGGCGACTGCTCTTCCACCAGGTTCTCGAACAGGTTGTGGTCGCGGCAGAACCAGCTTTTCTGAAAACGCCGGAAGCCGGCGATGAAGCGGCCAAGATCGGGTGCGGGCATGAAAGGCTCCGGAACTGCCGTGCGGGACGGGATGCGGTGTGGGGGACATGATACGGAATGCGCAAACGTACGGGGCCCGGAGCGCGGCGAACGCCGCTTCTCCCGGATAACTGGGCATTGTACGTTTTTTTGCCCGCCGCGCAACCCCGATGCGAGTAACCGCTTGCGTTTTCACGCGCCGCGCTGCCCTTTCCGGTGATGGCACGCACGCAAGGCGGGCGGCTCATGCCGAACGGCGTTGCGCCACGGCACTGCCGATGGCGGCGGCAAGTTCCGTGGCCAAGACCGGCTTGGCCACATATCCGTCCATGCCGACGGCCAGGAATTTATCCCTGTCTCCGGCCATGGCGTATGCCGTCATTGCGATAACGGGAACCCGCGCATCCAGCACGCCGGACATGCCGCTCCGGATGTGCCGCGTGGCCTCCACCCCGTCCATCACGGCCATCTGCACGTCCATGAGCACGCAATCGAACGGCTTGGCCCGCAATTCGTCCAGGGCCTGCGCGCCGTTGGTGGTGGTGGTCACCTCGTGCCCCAGATGTTCCAGCATCCGCCGGGCGCACAGGCGGCTCACTTCGTCATCCTCTACCAGCAGGATGCGCAATCCTGCCTGGGGGGCGCCTTCCGGGCTGAACTCTGCGGGCGGCTTTGCCGGAGGCGCACTGGCGGAAACGGCGAACGGCAGGGTCAGGCAGACGCTGGTGCCCTGCCCCATCAGGCTGTCGAACTGCAGTGTTCCCCCCATGGCGAGCACGAGGTTGCGCACGATGGACAGGCCAAGCCCCGCCCCCTGATGGGCACGGGTGTAGCTTTCTTCCACCTGGGCAAAGGGGTGGACGATATGGTCAAGTTTGTCGTCGGGGATGCCGATGCCGGTATCGCTGACGATGAACAAAAGCCGGATCGCGCCGGACGGCATGGGCAGCAGCGGAAAGACCTCGAGTCGGACCTCGCCTTTGTCCGTGAACTTCATGGCGTTGCCCACGAGATTGAAAAGGATCTGCCGGACGTGAACATCATCGCCCAGGAGCACCGGTGGGATTTCCGGCGCGCACGCAAGCACGAGGGGGACCCTTTTGCTCTGGTGCATTGGCGAGAAGGTCTCGGCCAGCGCCGCAAAGATGCTGGCCAGGGTGAAGGGCCTGCATTCGATGCGCATGCCCCCGGCCTCGATGCGCGACAGGTCCAGCAGATCGCTCAACAAATCCGTCAGGCGGCGGCCAGCGCGCTGGGCAAAATCCAGGTAGGCGTCCCGTTCGTTGGGGTCTTCGTTCCCCTTGATGAGTTGCAGCATGCCCAGCAGGCCATTGAGCGGGGTGCGCAGTTCATGGCTCATGTTGGCCAGGAACAGGCTTTTGGCGCGGTTGGCCGCCTCGGCCTGGGTTCTGGCCACGCGCAGTTCGTCTTCTGTGCGGGCGCGCTCTCGCCTGTCCTGTTCCAGCGCCTGGGCCATGTCGTTGAACGACCTTGCCAGGATGTCGATTTCGGTTATCCCGGGTTCGGGGTCCACCCGCGTGGAAAGATGTCCTTCGCCGATGCGTGTCGCCGCCGCAGCAAGGTCTTCCAGTCGGCGGCCCACGTTGCGCCCGCCAAAGAACCAACCGCTGGCCAGCATGAACACCACCATGAGCAGCGCAATGGTCAGCTCGCGAAGCGGGCTTTTCCAGGCCGCAGCATGGAGGGTGGACTTCGGAATACCTGCGAACATGTACATGTACGGAAGGGCCGCCACACTGGTCCGCATCTTCCTGTAGGCTACGATACGCTCAACGCCGTCGGACCCCGTGTTCTCCGCAAGCCCCTCTTCATCGGCGGCAGAGGCGATACGGAACATGGATGCCTGGATGGGCCGTCCCAGCGGAAGATCGTCGGTAACGGGAAAACGGAACAGGCGCAGCCCCTGGTGGTCAGAGACGCCGAAGAAGGAATCTGGCGGAAAGCGCATTTCGGCAAACTGGTCGCCGTAGCTGCGGAGCAGGATGCTGGTGAGCAGTACGCCGCGGAGTTTTCCGTCAGGTCCGATCACTGGGCACCCGAAGGGGATCACGGGCACGCCAAGGCTTACGCCAAGTTGGTATTCACCTACCACAAAGCCCTTGGTGGTCAACGCATCCCGGAAATGTTTGACTCCGGCGAAGTTGGTGCCTGCCGTGGCGTAGGTGGAGGCGATGATGCGGCCTTGGATGTCCACGAGGTGGAGCACGGAATAGCGGGGGTTGATGCGCAGCACGTCCCTGAAGATGCGGGTGCAGCCGGGAATATCGGCATTCTGCACCTCTGGCACGCGCGACAGGTTTTCCAGCAGCAGTTGGGTTGCCGCGGTTGTGCGCACCTGCGTTTCCGCGGCATTGCGCACGAAGGACTGCAATTCGTGCGTGGCGTTTTCGATGGCCCTGTTCCTGGCCTGCAAGCCAAAGGCGACAATCAGGACCAGCGCCGGAAGGGCCGACATGAGGATCAACAGCGCGAGCTTTTTGCGGATGGGGCCGTGGAGCGGGTGGAAGGGCATGTGGGCCTCGCCGGTACATGGAAGCCAATGGCGCAGGAAGCCGCCGTGGCTGCCTGGTCCCGGCTTTCAGTACATATACTCCGGGGCGACACGGCATACAACGGGGTGATACATTTTGCGTCGCGGCCTCGCTGGGCCTGCCTGCCGCAGGTTCACCGCCCCGGGCCCGCACCTACCCCTGCTCCGGCTCCATGTGCACAACCACCCGGCCAAGTTCCGGCAGGCTGGCGCGCAGACGCGCCTCCAGGGCGGCGGACGCCCGGTGGGCTTCGGTCACCGAAGTTTCCGGGGCCATGCGGCAGTGGAAACTGAGGGAAATGTCTTCGCCGTGGCGGCGGATGTGCACGTGATGGCAGTCGTGCACGCCGGGCTCGGCATCTGCGGCCGCCTGCACTTCCGCCTTGATGCGCGGCGATTCCACCACCCGCGAAACTGCGGCGGCGGCCATGTCCTGCGCGGGCTCGATGTGCGTGGCCACGTGCAGCGGCCCCAGTTCGGCGCGCAGGGCCTCCTCGAAGGCCGTGACGCGGCCATGGGCCGCCCCGAGCGTCATGTGGCCTTCAAGTTCCACATGAAGTTCCACCATCAGTTCGTGCGGGGCGTCGGCCCTGGGCTGGGCGTCTATGACTTCCACGGCATGCACGGGCAGCGCGTGGGCAGCGGCCACGCAACGGATGCGCGCCATCGCGTCGCGCTCGCCCGTCGCCTGCGGCTCGAAATGGATGGTCACGTCCGCGCCGGGGGCTTCCTCGCGCACGGCTTCTTCGGCCAGTTGGGTGATGTCGTGGGCCGCTTCCAGCGACAGCCCGGCCGCCACGATGACGGTCATGTCCACGAAGGCGTGCGGGCCGCTTTCACGCACCCGGGTGCGTTCCACCCGGACCACGCCGGGCTGGGCGGCCACGGCGGCCTCGATGCGTTCGGCAAGCCCCGCGTCGCCGCCGTCCAACAGGGCGTCCACGGCGCGGCGGCCAAGGCCCAGGCTGACGTGCACCACGATGACGCACACCAGCAGCGCGGCCACAGCGTCGGCGCGTTCCAGCGCGGGCCGCAGGGCCGAGCCTTCCGGCAGCAGGTCCGCCGCCAGCAGGGCCAGCAGGCCCACGATGACCACGGCCGACGACCAGATGTCGGTGGAAAAGTGCAGCGCATCGGCTTCCAGGGCCTGGCTGTTGTGCTTCTTGGCCACGCGGCGCAGCATGCGCGAGCGCGAGATGTCCACCACGATGGAAATGCCCATGACCCCAAGACCCCAGAAGGAAGGCCGCACCATTTCCGGTTCCACGAACAGCCGGTGCATGGCCTCCCACACGATCCACCCGCAGGTGACCAGCAGCAGCAGCGTTTCCACAAGCGCGGAAAGGTTCTCCACCTTGCCGTGGCCGTAAGGATGGCGCGCGTCGGGCGGACGGGAGGAAATGCGCACCGCGAACCACGTGACGGCGGCCGCCACCAGGTCCAGCCCGCTGTGGGCCGCCTCGGACAGGATGCCGAGGCTGTTGGTGGAAACGCCCACCACCAGCTTGAGCGCGGTCAGCAGCACGGCGGCCAGCACCGAGGACAGGGCGGCGGCGTTCTTTTCGCGCAGGGCGGTTTCGTAGTCGTGGGGTTGCTGCATGATGCCTCCGATCTGGCCTGTCCTGTGAGATGCGGTGCGGATGTGGCCCAGCCTGGACCGGCATGGTCTGCGCGCCCCCTACCCCGCTGCTGCCATGGCGGCACGGTGGGCCGCCATGGCAATGGCCGGGGAACAGGCGCACGGCATCCTATCACGGCCCTTCCGGTGTGACCAGCAAAGAGCGCATCTTGCCGTCATTGATGATGAACATCGACTTCAGGGGGAAGCTGGAAGACTGACGTGGTCGGAAACACGCGAGACGTGCGCCCGGGCCGGGCGGGGGCGGAGGATGGGGTCTCGCGGGGCGACCCGGCGGGGTACAGGCAGGTTCGGCAAGACGGCGGAATCGTTCGGACCGATCACCCTATGCGCTTGGGCCGCCCTACCCGGCCGCCAGTTGCAGCGCCGTGATCACGCGGGCGCGGGCTTCATCGGGCAGGTCGGCATAGTCTACCGGGGCGAAGCGGCGCACGCGCTCACCGTCGTCGGTGATTCTCCAGCCGTGGAATTCGTCGTGCGGACGGGTGAACAGGGCATGGCCGGACGGGTACAGGGTGCGGTACACCACCACCCTGCCCTCGGTGGCCGTGTCCAGCGCCTCGCCCACCATCTGATAGTAGCGGCCCTTGAAGTGCCGGTAGAAGGCATGGCGGTCGGCGGCGTGGTCGGGTCCGGGCTGGTCGTTGGAAAAGGCGTCCTGCGGCATTGGGCTCCCCGTGGTTTATGCTTCGCCGCACCATGCGCGACGCGCCGGGAAAAGGGAATCCCCCTTCCCGGCGCGCGGTTGTCAGGCACTGTGAGGCGAGTCACCTCGCGAATGCGGATTTTCGTTCGCGTCGCGGGGGTTATTCCAGCACGAGAACGATCAGTTCCTTGGGACCATGCACCCCGAAGGCCAGGGTCATCTCGATGTCCGCCGTCTTGGACGGGCCGGAGATGAGCAGCGCGTTGGTGGGCATGCCCTCGGCCCAGCGCATTTCACGCATGGCCTCGGCCAGGGTGCTGTAGATGGTGTCGGCCTTCAGCAGCGCCACATGCACCGTGGGCACCAGCGAGAGCAGGCGCGGTTCCTGCGGGGTGGGCCAGACGATGAGCGTGCCGTTTTCGGCAATGCCGCCCAGAGTCGAGGTAATGCCCACGTCGATGCCGAACAACTCGTCGCGGAAGGCCTCCACGTTCTCGCCGTAGGGCACCAGCTTGGGCAGGCCCTTGCCCTTTATCTTCGAGCGCAAGGTTCCGCCGAACCACGCGTCGTGGCCGTAGGTCAGGGTCTTGGCCTCGCGGGTCTTCAGCACCTCCAGCAGCTTGGCGGGCCATTCCGCCTCGGGCACCACGTGTACTTCCGAGCGCACGGTTTCCATGCGCTTCTTCAGCAGTTCGATGCGCTGGGCCTTGTCCAGCATGGGGGCCTGCCAGTTGCCGCCCTGCGGCACATAGGGCGATACGGTGGTGCGCGCCGCGTGCAGGCGCGCGAAGATGCGGTCGCGGGCGGTGCTACTCATGGCGAATTCCCTCTTCCTTCACGAGTTGATGCAGGCTCTTGGGCGCGAAGCGCGGCGCGGTGCGCACGCTGGTCCACGCCTTCAGCGGGCCGACGTTGGGCAGCCTGTCGCCGAACCTGCCCAGCATGGACACCACGAACCGGTTCAGCGCGGGAATGCGGTAGGTCAGTTCCCAGCCCTTCCAGACCAGGGTTTCCAGCAGGTTCTTCTTGGCCCCGTGGCCCTTCACCACGCCGTCGCCCTTCTCGTCGTAGGCTTCGGTGCGCATGCGCCGGATGATGCCCGGAATGGGGATGCGCACCGGGCACACCTCTTCGCAGGCGTTGCACAGGCTGGACGCGGTGGCCAGCACGCCCTTGTCGGCCAGTCCGTCGATCTGCGGGGTGAGTATCTTGCCGATGGGGCCGGGATACACCGAACCGTAGGCGTGTCCGCCGATGCGGATGTACACCGGGCAGTGGTTCAGGCAGGTGCCGCAGCGGATGCACTGTAACGTGCGGCGTAGTTGGGCGTCGGCCAGCATCTTCGAGCGGCCGTTGTCCAGGATGATCAGATGGATTTCCTTGGGGCCGTCCCGTTCGCCCTCCTTGCGGGGGCTGGTGATGCAGTTGACGTAGGTGGTGACCAGCTGCCCCGTGGCCGACGCCGTCAGCAGGCGCAGCAGGGGCGGCAGGTCGGACAGCGATTCCACCACCTTTTCCAGCCCCATGACGGCCACGTGCACCGGGGGCACCGTGGTGCACATGCGGCCGTTGCCCTCGTTTTCCACCAGCACCAGGGTGCCCGTTTCGGCCACGGCGAAGTTCACGCCCGAAAGGCCCACGTGCCCGGTGCGGAACTTTTCGCGCAGGGTCTTGCGGGCGATGGCGTTCAGTTCCTCCACCACGTCGGTGTAGGGAATGCCTTCCAGATTGTCGGCGAAGATGCGCCCCACCTGCTGGCGGTTCTTGTGCACGGCGGGCACGATGATGTGCGAGGGCGGCTCGTGGTTCAGCTGGATGATGAACTCGCCAAGGTCGGTTTCCAGCGCCTCTATGCCGTGGGTTTCCAGGAAGTGGTTCAGGTGCATCTCTTCCGAGACCATGGACTTGCCCTTCACCAGCTTGGTGGCGTCGTGGCTGCGCATGATGCCCAGAATGATCTCGTTGGCCTCGGCCGTGGTTTCGGCCCAGTGCACGATGATGCCGTTTTCCGTACACTTGCGCTCCAGCCGCTCCAGCAGTTCCGGCAGCTTGGCCAGGGCCTTGCGCTTGGCGGCTTCCGCGTCGTCGCGCATGCGTTCGCGTTCCGCCTCGTCGGGCAGCACGGCCACGCGCTTTTTCATCAGACCGGTAAGGGCCGACTTGAAGTTGGCGCGCAACTGGCGGTCGGCAAGGGCCTCGGTGACGTTGGCCGTAAAGTCGAGGTGCTGGCTACCCATTGATGCGCTCCCATATGAATTCGGCAAGGTGGCGCGGCGCCACGGGCACGCCCGCGCGCTCCATGGCCCCGCCGATGTTCATGAGACAGCCGCAGTCGCCGGAAAGGATGGCGGACGCCCCGGTGGACCGGATGTCCTCCACCTTGTCCGCAACCATGGCGGCCGAGATTTCCGGCTGCTTGATGGAAAACGTGCCGCCAAAGCCGCAACATTCGTACTCCCGCTCGATTTCCACCAGCTCAACGTTGGACAGTTGGCCGATGAGCGCCTTGGCCGCGGCCGTGGCCCCCATTTCGCGCATGGCGTGGCACGAGGAATGCCAGGTGACCTTCACCGGCTTGCCCTTGTCCTTGTACTGCACGTGCAGGGCGTTGTGCAGAAAGTCGCCCAGCTCGAAAATCCGTTCGGAAAATTTGCGCACGTCGAAGTATTCCGGGTCGTTGGCGAAGATTTCCGGGTAGTGGTGGCGCATCATGCCCGCGCACGAGCCGGAGGGCACCACGATGGGCCAGTCGGCCTTGGAGAAGGCCTTGATCTGCGCCCTGGCCACGGCCCTGGCCTCTTCGAGGAAGCCGGAATTGTACGCGGGCTGGCCGCAGCACGACTGTTCCTGCGGAAAGACCACCTCCACCCCGGCGCGGCGCAGCAGATGAATGCCCGCCATGCCCGCCTGCGGGAACGACATGTCCACGAGGCAGGTGCCGAAGTAGTAGACGGTTTTCACGTCGCGGGGATAGGTGAACGTATGGGCCATGTGTGCCTTCCTGGGTTGCGGTTGGACGTGCGCCGGGAGGGGGGCTGTCGTGCCCGCGCCGCTGGCGGGCTTCGACGTGGCCGGAAACCGCGCGGATGCCGCGTGGGGCGCGAAAGGGCCGCTGGCGCGGTGACACCACACCGCCGGTCCGGCGGTGTTTGCTACAAGCCTAGCACGGGGTCGCGTTCCATGTCGATACGCGCCGACAACATGCATGGCGCGAGCCGGTCGTCAACGGCGGAGCGCCCACTGCCGTTTGTGCGGGCGAACGGCTTGCCTGACGGCCGCACGGGGGCTAGTATGCGCCTCCGTGCCGCCTGGACCGTGAACCGGCGCGCGCGCCGCCACCGCAGGAACTTCGCAGCCCCACAGGAAAGACCATGACCATCACCGCTTCCCGTTCCGCCACCGCCCGCTCCGCATCGTCCAACGGCATCGTCTGCATCACCGGGGCCACCGCCGGGTTCGGCGCGGCCACCGCCCGCCGCTTCGCCGCCGACGGCTGGCGCATCATCGCCACCGGCCGCCGCCGGGACCGGCTGGACGCGCTGGCGGCGGAACTGGGTGACGGAAACTGCCTGCCGCTGTGCTTCGACGTGCGCGACGCGGACGCGGTGCAAGAAGCGCTGGCGAACCTGCCCGAAGCGTGGCGCGCCGTGGACGTGCTGGTGAACAACGCGGGCCTGGCCCTGGGACTGGAACCGGCGCACCGATGCAGCCTGGACGACTGGACGACCATGGTGGACACCAACATCAAGGGCCTGCTGCACGTCACCCGCGCTCTGCTGCCCGGCATGGTGGAACGCGGTCGCGGCCATGTGGTCAACCTGGGGTCCATCACCGGCACCTATGCCTACCCCGGCGCCAACGTGTATGGCGGCACCAAGGCCTTCGTCATGCAATTCTCGCGCGGATTGCGGGCCGACCTGCACGGCACCGGCGTGCGCGTGACCAACATCGAGCCGGGCCTTGCGGAAAGCGAGTTTTCCGTGGTCCGCTTCGGCGGGGATGCCGACCGCGCCGCCAGGCTGTATGAAGGGGCGTCAGCCCTGCGGCCCGAGGACATCGCCGACGCCATCGCCTGGGCCGTGTCCTGCCCGGCCCACGTCAACGTGAGCCGCATCGAGGTCATGCCCACCAGCCAATCCTTCGGCGCGCTGCCCGTGCACCGCGCCTAGCACCGTCCGAAACTCCGGGCGGCCGCCCGGAAGTTTTCCCCCTTCCCGGCGAACCCCCCGGCGCTGTATAATCCGTCTGCCCTCCCCCGCCGCTTGCGAAACGGCGTGGCGAGGGGCACGCATACCCCCTGCCACCCCATCGGAGCGGCATCCATGAGCGCCATCGCCAACCTGTTCGTGACCACCTTCGTCAAGATGTTCTTTCTGCTGACGCCGTTCTTCGTGCTGACCATGTTCCTGACCATGACCAGGGACATGGTGCCGCAGACGCAGCGCCGCCTTGCCGTGCGGGTGGGCGTGGCCGTGTACGTCGTGTGCATGTGCCTGTATTTCTTTGGTGAGTATATCTTCGACCTGTTCGGCATCACCCTGGACGCCTTCCGCATCGGCTCCGGCGCGCTGCTGTTCCTTTCCGCCGTGGCGCTGGTGCGCGACCCGCAGCCCTCGCGCGTGCAGGAGGTGAACGGCGACATCAGCGTGGTGCCGCTGGCCATTCCCATCACCGTGGGACCCGCCACCATCGGCGCGCTTATGGTCATGGGGGCCACGGTGCGCGGTCCGCTGGAACGGGTGGTGGCCAGCCTGGGCCTCTTGGCGGCGGTGCTGTGCGTGGCGGTGATCCTGTACATCGGTCCGGCCATCGAAAAGTTGCTGGGCCGCACCGGCATTTCCATCCTCAGCAAGATCACCGGTCTGATCCTGGCGGCCCTGTCCGCGCAGATCGTGTTCACCGGGGTGCGCGGGTTCCTGAACTGATTCGCGCGGGCCGAAGAGCTTCTCCCGGCCCAGTCGTACTCGCTACCACATGCAAGCGGCCGCCCTTTGCCAAGGTCCGGGCGGCCGCATCCGTTGTGTGAGGGGGGCGGCGTGCACCGCCCCTTTGCTTGCGCCGCATCGACTTCGGGGGGCAGTTTCGGGCGCTGCACCTGCATGCCGGGGCACGGATCCGTCCGCTGCCCCCCCTCCCCCGGCAGCAACCGAGCGAAACATCCGGTCTTTCCCCATGTGAAAAGGCGGCCTCCCTTCCGGGGGGCCGCCTTCATGCGTGCGATGGTGCGGAATCCTACAGCCAGTTGAACCAGCGCTTCCAAGATCCTTCGCGCTGCTCGTGCACCTGCTGCGACTGCTGCTGGCGGTACTTGAGGTAGGCGACCTTGCTCTTGGCTTCGGCATGGTCGCGCAGGTCGGTGATCTCGGGGAAGTTTTCCATCACGTACTCGTAGCGCCGCCAGGCCGCGCCGTAGCGTTCGGCGCGCCAGTAGAAGTCGCCGATGTACAGTTCGCGCTCGGCGAGCAGGCGGCGGCATTCCGCGATGTGCTGCTTGCCCTTTTCGGCATATTCGGTGCCGGGGTAGCTTTCGCGCAGGCGCTGGTAGTACTGGATGGCCTCCACCAGGCCCGTGGTGGGCCTGTCGATGGACAGATAGGCCTTCTGGCGCGACTGCCCCACCTGGTACAGCACGTAGGGGATGGCCTCGTGCCGGGGGTGCAGCGTTTCGAATTCCTTGTAGGCTTCACCCGCCAGCAGGTAGTCCTCGTCCAGGAAGTGGGCGTCGGCCAGGGACAGTTCGGCCTCTATGGTGTAAGGGCTGAACGGGAACTGTTCCTTCAGCTTGCTGAAGGATTCCGCCGCTTCACCGTAGCGCTTTTCACGCATGGCGTCGTTGCCGGACTCGAACAGTTCCTGCGCCGTTTCTTCGGGCGGGGGCAGGTAGAAGTAGTCGATGATGCCGCAGCCCGAAAGCAGCAGCAAAAGGGGCACGACGGCCAGGATACGGGAAAGGGCGTTACGCATCGAGCTGTTCCAGGTAGGTGAAGGCTGCGGTTGCGGCAGTGGCCCCGTCACCGACGGCGGTGGTCACCTGACGGCAGGACTTCGCCCGGATGTCCCCGGCGGCGAAGACACCCGGCAGGCTGGTGCGCATCTCGGTATCGGTGATGATGAAGCCCTGCGGGTCCTTGTCGATGCCGTCGGGCAAAAAGTCGCCCACGGGTTCGAAGCCGATGAAGATGAACAGCCCGTCCAGCGGCAGAAAGCGCTCTTCGCCCGTCTTCACGTCTGCCAGGGTGACGCCCTCAAGGGCCTTGTCACCGTGCAGCTTTCGGACGACGGAGGAATACTCGATGGCGATGTTGGGCGCGGACTGCACCTTTTCCTGGTAGCACTTGCAGCCACGGAATTCGTCGCGCCGGTGGATCAGGTGCAGCTTGGCCACAAGCTTGGCGAGGTACAGCGATTCCTCGAGGGCGGAGTTGCCCCCGCCCACCACGCCGACCTTCTGCCCGCGAAAGAAATTGCCGTCGCACAGGGCGCAGTACGAGATGCCCTTGCCGATGAGCCGGTCTTCGTCCGGCAGGCCCAGCCTCTTGTAGCGCGCGCCCGAGCAGACCACCACGGTCTTGCCGACGATCCATTCGTCGCCCACGCGCACACGGTTGGCGCCGGGCGCGGGTTCAAACGCGGTGACCGCGTCGTTGTACTTGTCGTGGGGGTAGCGTTCGAGGTGGGCGGTGAACAGGTCGGCCAGCTCCCACCCCTGGATGCCCTTGGGAAAGCCGGGGTAGTTCTCTATCTCGGCGGTCATGAGCACCTGGCCGCCGGGAGACAGCTTTTCGACGAAGGCGACGCTCACGCCGGAACGCAAAAGGTAGAGGGCGGCCGTCATGCCGGCCGGCCCTCCTCCAATGACGATGGCGTCGTATGTCTTCATGTTAGCCAAGGGCCTTCTGCGCGATCATGTCCTTGATGCTGCTCTTGGAAACGGCGCCGGTGATCTGCTCCACCACCTCGCCGCCCTTGAACAGGATCAGGGTGGGAATGGCGCGGATGCCGTACTTGGAGGGGGTGGCGGGGTTCTCGTCCACGTTCATCTTGGCGATGAGCACCTTGCCGTCGTATTCAGCGGCCAGCTCGTCGATGACGGGACCCATCGCGCGACACGGACCGCACCAGGGAGCCCAGAAGTCGATCAGCACGGGAATGGAGGATTTGAGGACGTTGGCTTCGAAGTTGGCGTCGGTGATCTGAACGGCCATGGTGCACTCCTTTTGGTCGTATATGCATGCGGCGACCGCACACGAGACGGTCAAAGCCCGGTTTCGATACGGACAGGACCCGTTGCGGCATGGGCAGGAAACGCTGTTTTCAGGGTGCTGGCGTGGCACCGCACGATGTGTCGTCGCGGTGGGCGCCCCGCCTCCTGCCAACCTATGAAGAAATAGTAGGGCGCTGCTGGCGTGTCAAGCACGACGGCGTGGCAGCACCGCTTCTATACAGCCCGGAACATGGTGAAATCATCGGGAATCGTTCGTCCGCGCGGGATGGCCTCCAGCGCAAGGTCGTGCCCCAGCCCCAGGGACGCCAGCCGCCAGCCCGCATGGGCCACCATGACGCCGTTGTCGGTGCACAGCGCGGGCGTGGGCAGCAAGAGCGGCAGGCCCGCGCGGCGGGCAAGGTCCGTCAGGGCCTCGCGCACGTACGAGTTGGCGGCAACGCCGCCCGCGGCCACCAGCGCCCGCACGGGGACGCGGTTTGCCTCGGGGGGGCAATCGAGGGCACGGCCGTGCTCCGAACTGGGGGAACACCCGTCGGCCGGGTCGAAAATTTCATGCATCGCAAGCTGTTGCCCATCGCGCGCCGCCGCCCTGCCCTTCTTCCCTTTCTTTTTCGCCGGGGGGGGCGTGCCGGGCAGCGGGCCATTCTCGCGCAACAGGGCGCGCTCCAGCTTGATGCGCAAGGTGTCGGCCACGGCGTGGTTGAACGAGGCGCACATGTCGTACAGGCCGCACAACGCCGAATCTGGCGCGGCGCCATCTGCACAGGCTGAATCGGCAGAAGGGGCAGAAAGGTCCGCACTGGCCGCCACGGCGCGCGCGGCCTGGGACAGGGCGGGGTTGGCCTGCACCACCAGCCCTGCGGCGGTCTTGAGCCCGCTGAAGCTGAAATCGAGGTTGTCGTTGTCCACGTAAGGCCGGGGGAACATGGTGGGGTTCACCCTGCCCTTGCGGCCCAACTCGTCGATGGTGCGTCCGCCGGGATAGGCCAGGCCGAGCTGCTTGGCCACCTTGTCGAAGGCCTCGCCTGCCGCGTCGTCCAGGGTGCGGCCCAGCAGGCGCATGTGGCGCGGCGATTCCAGGCGGTAGATGTGGGTGTGCCCGCCGGATACCAGCAGCCCCAGCGTGGGGTACGGCAGTTCTTCGGCAATGCCGGCGGCCAACAGGTGGGCGTGCAGATGGTTGACCCCCACCAGCCGCGCGCCGGTGGCCAGGGCGAGGCCCTTGGCGAAGCCCATGCCCACCAGCAGACTGCCCAGCAGGCCCGGCCCGCGCGCGACGGCCACCACGTCGATGTCCGCGGCGGTGACGCCCGCGCGGCGCAGCACCTCGTCGCACAGCGCGCCGATGAGCCGGTAATGCTCGCGCGATGCAAGTTCCGGCACCACCCCGCCGAACAGGGCGTGCACATCGGCCTGCGAGGACATGACGTCGGCAATGACCGCGCCGTCGCGCACCAGCGCCAGAGCGGTTTCATCGCACGAGGTTTCTATGCCGAGACAGAGCATGGTAAGCCGTCGTAGCGGGTGTGAGCCCCAATTAAAAAGTTTGGAAAGATGGGGAGGGGGTACGGGGGAGGGGAAGGAAACATTTTCGCGCTGCGGTCGCCATCCGTAAGGTTCGCTTCGCTCACCAACGGGTGTCGCAAATGTTTCCTTCCCCTCCCCCGGTTGCTTCTTCCGTAATTATCCAGTGCCCCGCCCTACTTCGCGTGTCGGGTGTAAATGTCGGTCACGGCCTGTACGTCGCGGCGCGAACCGATGAACAGGGGCACGCGCTCGTGCAGCACCTGGGGTTTGATGTCCAGGATGCGGCCGGTGCCGTCGGTGGCCTGGCCGCCAGCCTGCTCGGCCAGAAAGGCCAGGGGCGAGGCTTCGCACTGCAGGCGCAGCTTGCCCTGGGGCTTTTGGGGGTCGCGCTGATCCATGGGATACATGAAGATGCCGCCGTACAGCAGGGTGCGGTGAAAGTCGGCCACCAGCGAACCCACGTAGCGCAACGAATAGGGCTTGCCGCGCTCGTTGGCGGTGCCCTTGAAGTAGCCGACGGCTTCGCGGGTCGCGTCGTCCCAGTAGTGCCAGTACGACTCGTTGACCGAGTATATCTTGCCCCGCTCGGGAATGCGGATGTCGGGGTGCGAGAGCAGGAATTCGCCCACGGTGGGGTCCAGGGTGAAGCCGTGCACGCCCTGGCCGGTGGAATATACCAGCATGGTGGAGGGACCGTACAGGATGTAGCCTGCGGCCACCTGCTCGGTGCCGGCCTGCAGCACGTCCTCCATGGTGGCGTCGTCGCCCGAGGGCGACTTGCGGCGCAGGATGGAGAAGATGGTGCCGACGTTGATGTTTACGTCGATGTTGGACGAGCCGTCCAGCGGGTCGAAGATGAGGATGTAGTCGCCCCGGGTAAGCTTTTCGGAAACGCGAATGACGTCGGCGTTT
This sequence comes from Nitratidesulfovibrio sp. HK-II, assembly GCF_003402415.2. Lineage (NCBI taxonomy): Bacteria > Pseudomonadati > Thermodesulfobacteriota > Desulfovibrionia > Desulfovibrionales > Desulfovibrionaceae > Nitratidesulfovibrio > Nitratidesulfovibrio sp. HK-II. The sequence goes on along the minus strand of NZ_AP036014.1, from coordinate 1,980,912 downwards.
TCCTCGGACCCCATGGCGCACAGCGCGCCGGAGCGCTCCATGCGGTAGATGAGCACCCGGTTGGCGAATTCGTCCAGCTTCTGCACGTTCTCGCCCTGCACGTTGACCTCGCCGGTGCCGCCCAGCACGTCCAGCAGACCCGCCTTGTTCACGCTGCGGGCGATGATCTTGGCGGACAGGATAAGGTCGTTCAGCAGGGTGGTGAACTGGCCGGTGGCTGCGGGTGAACGCTTCTGGTGCAGCAGCAGGTGCTCGGTAACGGTGACCTCTGGCATGGAATGCTCCTGGCGAAACCGCGACCCGTGCGGCGCGGTGGTGGCGATTTCCGGGCGCAACCGGCCCGGCGGATGGCAAAAAGGGCCAGAAACGGCGCGCGCCGGGACGCGCCCTCCGCCGCATGGCGGAAGCGGGCACGCCCCGGCGCGACGCGAACCTTATCGGATGGCTTCTTCCTTGACCTTCTGATCGTCCGACGCCTGCGGCGCGGGCTTGGTCAGGATGCTGCCCTCGGATTCGTCAAGTTCGGGATAGGCGGGCTGGATTTCGGTCACCGGCTCGTTGGGGGCGTTGGCCGAACCCAACGCGGTGGCCTGCTTGAGGATGGCAAGCTGTTCCGGCTTTTCGGGAAAGCTGCCCGCTTCGGGCACGGCGAAGACCAGCGGCAGGTTGCCGAGGTAGCGCGACACCCAGTAAAACTCGCCATTGCCGTTGGAAACGGAGCCGTAGGCGTGTTCGGTCACCAGTTTGTCCCAATCCGTGGAGGCGATGGGGGTGGCCTGTGCGTCGAAGCGGCCGGGCCACACGACCTGGCCGGGGGCGGCGATCATCAGGTCGGCAGGGCGCGACGAATACGGCAGCAGCGCGCGCATGTCGAAATGGGCGATGACGAGGCCCCGGAAATCGGAGCCCACGTAGATCGGCACGCCCACGTACACTTCGGAGCCCAGGGGCGTTTCCTGGACGTAGCCGCGCAGGGCGCGCATGTTCTGCTTGGCGTCTTCCTGCAGCAGGGGCGTGAAGTCCAGGGGTTTCATGGGGGCGTCCGGCTGCTGGGCCATGACGTTGCCGGTGCTGTCCACGGCGGCAAGGCCGCTGATCCACGGAAAGCGCTGGAACATCTGCTTGGCCCACGCGGCGTCGGGCTTGCGGTCGCTGTTTTCCAAGGCGCGCTCCAGGGCGCGAAGCTGGATGTCGATGCCGGCGAACCCTTCGGCGAGGCGGGCCTCAGCGGGTTCCACCTCGCCCTTGTCCTCAAGGTCGAGCTTGGCCGGGGTGTTCAGGTATTCGCGGTAGTACCGGCGGGTGTCCTTCCAGTACTCCTTGGTCTCGTGCTTGCACCCCGTCGCCAGCAGCACGCCCAGCGCGAGCAGCAGACAGGCGGCCTTGTTGACTCGCTGCACTCTCTTTCTCCTGAATGGATCGTTGCGATCTGCGGCAGTCCGCGTGGCGCGGGGCGTTGCCCCGTTCCCCCCTTCATGGCGAAGGACGCGCACGGCTGCCGCGCGGTATCCCCGCGCGTGGGTTTCGGTACGGATGTTCCTGCCCGCTATCCCTGCGCGCGCGCCTCTAGGCGCTCGGCCAGCGATTCGAGCATGTGGATGAGCTTGTGTTTGCCCTGAAGGGGCTGCCCCTCGTCGATCGCCTGCTGCCGCTGGCTTCCCTCCCCTGCGGACTTGAGGCGATTGGTGAGTTCCTGGATCACGCCGGTGATGTCGGCGCGTTCTTCGTCGCTGCCCGCTGCGGCCAGCAGTTCCTCGTAGATGTCGAGAGCGCCCTTCAGGTCGCCCTGTTCGGAGAGCACCTGGGCCATGGAGCGGGTACGCAGCGAAAAATGTTCCTCTTCCTCGTCCTGCGCGTCTTGCGCTTCGGCTGCGCCGCTTGCGGCGGACACGGCGAATCCGTCGCGCACTTCCGGCGCATCCTGCAGGCGCACGAAATCCGGGGCTTCGGAAATCCCGGAATCGGAAGGCGCGGACGGTGAGACGGAGGGGGCTGCAGCGGCACGAGAAGGTGCGGTGGACGGAGCCTGTGCGCCGTTGCCGCCGAGCATGGCGCGCAGGCCGTGCTCTATGACTGCCGTCCACGACAGCGCGCCCTGCGGGCCGGAGCGGAACGAGGCGGCCAGGAAGGCCAGGGCCAGCGCGGTGTCGCGGCCTTTGTCCCCTGCGGCCAGGCAGGCGCTCCAGGCGTCCCAGAAACCGGGATACGCGCCCAGCAGACGGGCCAGCTTGCCCACCTCGCCGTCGCGCAGGTCGTCCCTGTGGCTTGCATGCAAGAGTTCGATAAGGAAAAGGCGGGCTTCGATGAATTCGGGATGGCGATCCAGCCCCTGGCGCAGGGTGGCTATGGCGTCATCGGATTGACCGTTTTCGGCCAGCAGGCGGGCGAGCGGAAAAAAGACCTTAGAACTCGGTTCGAGTTCAAGTACCTCTTGATACCACTCAATTTTTGCCTTCATCAGATCCGGCTCCCGGTGTGGCCGCTTCCACCTGCGTCTCGGGGAAGATGTAGAGGATTTCGTTGTCCTTCACGAAGTTCAGCCGCTTGCGGATCATCTTTTCGACATACTTTCCGTCCGCCTGCAAGAGCCGTATTTCACGGCTGAGCGCCAGGTTGCGTGCGTCGAGATCCTTCAGCCGGGTCTCCATGGCGGTGCATTGCTGCTTCAGCGCCTTGTAGGCCACTATGCCCTGCCCGCTCCAGACAAGGCGGTACAGCAGGACGACGTTGAGGGCCACGGACAGGCCGATGAGCAGGCGACGCCAGAACATCTTCGGTTACTGCAGCAGCCGATGCTGCTCGCCGCGACGGCGCATGGCGGAAACCGGCCCCTTCAGTTCTTCCAGAAAATTCGCCGTGGCGCGCTCTATGCGGCGCACATCGTCCTCGTCCAGCAGCACGGCGTCAAGCCGTTCCATGAACGACTTGAGCACGGTGAACTCCTGCATCAGTTCACCCCCAAGCTCCAACCGTTCCAGGTCGGGTTCCAGCTCAAGGATGGTCTGCAGGCAGTTCTTCAGCCTGCTGTGCAGTCCCTCGTGATCCTGCATGAATGCGTCTCCGGCCATGCGCCCCGCCATTGCGGGCTATGCCCGTCCGGCGCCTTCCTTGAGCCAGTTTCCGTAAAATGTATACAGGTAGTTGAAGCCTGAAAATACCGTGAGAAACAACGCGATGTAAAGCATAAACTGCCCTGCCGGGTTGGGGTCGAGCCCGAACCAGGGGAAGTGCAGCATCAGCGGCACCAGCGCGAACATCTGCATGACGGTCTTCATCTTGCCGAACTTGTCGGCGGCGATGACCAGCCCCTCGTCGGCGGCCACGGCGCGCAGGCCCGTGACCATCAGTTCGCGCGCGATGATCACGATGGCGATCCACCCGGCAATCCATCCCAGTTCCACCAGCATGATGAGCACGGACCCGATGAGTATCTTGTCCGCCAGCGGGTCCAGGAACTTTCCGAAGCTGGTCACCATGTTCGAGCGGCGCGCGATGTGGCCGTCGATGACGTCGGTGGCCGAAGCCAGCGCGAACAGCACCACCGCCGCCAGGCAGGTGATGCGGCCCGGAAACATCAGCAGCACGACGATGGCGGGCACGATGAAGATGCGCGCCAGCGTGATGCGGTTGGCCAGATTGAACATCCGCTTGAGGGGGCTTGGTTGCTGCGTCATGAGGGTGTTCCTAGCATACTTCGCCGCGCTGGCAAAGGGCGGGTGGGCGTCATGCTGTGGCGGGAATGCCGCCGGTGTCGTGAAAGGCAGGTAAAGTTATGGAAAGCAGGTCGCGCGGGGCGCGCCGTTGCACGCCCCGCGCCGGTAACTTTCGCAGACGGGATCAGGCGTGGGTGCTGGCCACAGCTTCCAGGCTGTTCTCGGACGCGGCCGCGATGTTGTCGGCCAGTTCCAGAAAGCCCTGCTTGGCGCGCGAATCCTCTTCCAGCATCACCACGGGCACGCCCCGGTCGGCGGCCACCACGGTGGCCGGGTCCAACGGCACCGCGCCCAGGAAGGTCAGGCCGTACTTCTCGGCCAGTTCGCGCCCGCCGCCCTTCTTGAACAGCGAGATTTCGCCGCCGCAGTGCGGACAGTACAGGCCGCTCATGTTCTCTACCACGCCCAGCACGTTGGCCTGGGCATACTGCAGGAAGTTGATGGCCTTGCGCACGTCGGCCAGCGAGATTTCCTGCGGGGTGGTCACCACCACGCACAGGGCGTCGGGAATGGTCTTCAGCACGGTCATGTGTTCGTCGCCGGTGCCGGGGGGGGAATCGATAAGCAGAAAGTCAAGGTCGCCCCAGTTCACGTCGGACACGAACTGGCGGATGGCAGCCGTCTTCTTTGGCCCGCGCCACAGCACCGCCGTGTCGCGGTCCTTGAGCAGCGAATCCATGGAGATGACGAACAGGTTGTCGTTGTATTTCGCGGGATTCAGCAGGCCGCCGCGCTCGTCGGCCTCTATGCCCGCGCGCAGGCCCAGCAGGTTGGGCACGCTGGGCCCGTGGATGTCCACGTCCAGGATGCCCACCTTGTAGCCGCGCGCGGCAAGCGCCGCCGCCGTGTTCACGGTGACGGAGCTTTTTCCCACCCCACCCTTGCCGCTCATGATGAAGAGCTTGTATCTGATCCGCCCCAGCGTGGAGGAGATGATCTCGTCCTGAATGGCCATGCCGGCGCTGGGCTTGCCCGTTTCGGCCTTGTTCTTGGCCGAGGGGCAGGTGCTGCACGAGGACATACGGTATGCTCCTTGTCTGTGGTGGCCCGCCGCGTGGCATGGCCGACCATGGGAATTTCGATGTGGTCGCGGCGTGATGGCGGCCCGGTTTCAGAACGGTGGCGGGCCGGTTGCGCGCAGCCGCTCGCTGTCGCGGACGGCCGTTTTGCGGGGGGCTTCCCCCGCCCCGGTAAGGTAATGAATCGCGCCGCCCCGTCAAGCAAAACAGGGGCGAAACAGGGGCGAAACGAGGGCAGAACGGGAGGGAAAGGAACGGTAGTCAGGCGGAGAAAAAGCCGTATGCGGCCGGAAACCGCAGGTGCCGGGGCGCCCTCGTGCGATTTCGCACTGCGAGCGACGCCTGTGCGGCGAGTACGCGTCAATTCCGCCAGCCGTGGGTGCCCACAAGATCCACGAAGGCCACCCCGCCCTTGCTTTCGCGCACCACGCGGCCGCCCTGCTTGCGCACCACCACCAGCTCCTGCATGCGCTTGCTGGTGCCCACGGGGATGACCAGAATGCCGGGGTCGGCCAGTTGCTCGATGAGCGGCAGCGGCACTTCAGGCCCGCCCGCCGTGACCAGGATGCGGTCGTAGGGGGCGGCCTCTGGCCAGCCCAGGGTGCCGTCGTCCAGCTTCAGGCGCACCTTGCGGTACTTCAGCGTGCGCAGCAGGTCGCGCGCGGCCCCATGCAGTTCGCGGATGCGTTCCACCGTGTACACGTCCATGCCCATTTCGGCCAGCACGGCGGCCTGGTAGCCCGAACCGGTGCCTATTTCCAGCACCCGCAGGCCGGGCTGCGGCTCGATGATCTGCGACATGAGCGCCACGATGAACGGCTGGGAAATGGTCTGGCCATGTCCGATGGGCAGGGGGTGATCTTCATAGGCCTGCGCGCGCAGGGCTTCCTGCACGAACAGGTGGCGCGGCACGGAACGCATGGCCACGAGCACGGCCGGGTCGGTGATGCCGCGCGTCTCCAACTGCTGTTTCACCATGCGCTCGCGGTTGCGCTTCATGTCGAGCATGCGCGGTCCTTTTTGGGAATGGGTGCCCTGCCGGGGCCGTGGCCGCCGCGCCGGAAATCCGGCCGCACACGCCGATGGGGCGATCGCGAACGGTCGCGCGGGCTGCCTTCTCATCCTTCGGCACGGCGCGCCTGCGCGTGAACACGCGCGACAGGGCCGCAAGGCCGTGCGGACGCCGCGTGGCGGGCGTTGTCGCGTCGGCGAGGCATCGGGCGGACTGCGGAAGGGGGCAAAGGCGTGGGGACGGGCGCTGCGAGTCGCTTCGTCCTTACGGCCCCGGCATGGCTTGGAAAACAGATTTTGCCTCCGGCGTCAATCGGGCGGGTGAATGTCTGCCCGCCGGTGGACGTTGCGCGGCCGGGCGCAATGGGCAACCGGGCGCATGTCGCGCCCGGGCTTGCTTGACTTATGCGCGGAGTATGCGACACTTCGCGAAACATGCATGTGGGGGAAGCCATGCTCTACGTCGGCGACTTGATGTCCACAGGCCTCTTCACCCTGAAGAAGACCGATTCGCTCCGGGCGGCCCGTTCGCTGATGCAGCTGGCCCGCATCCGGCACATTCCCATCGTGGACGCCAAGGGCGACTTCCAGGGGCTGCTGACCCACCGCGACATCCTGTCCGCCACCATTTCCCGCTTCGCCGACGTGGACGAGGCGGTGCAGAACGAGATAGATTCCGGCATTCCCGTAGGCGAGATCATGCGCACCGACGTGGTGTGCGTGCACCCCGGCACCCTGCTGCGCGACGCGGCCGAACTGCTGCTGCACCACAAGTACGGGTGCCTGCCGGTGACCGAGGACAACCGCCTGGTGGGCATCGTGACCGAGGCCGACTTCCTGAAGCTGACCATCAGTCTGCTGGACGCGGTCGAGCATCCGTAGCAAATCCGCAATCCCTGCCGGCCAGCCGGAAATCAGGAGCGCGCGCCAGCACCGAAGCCATTCCCCAAAGGTTCCGACACGAGCCGCCCGGCTTTCAGGGCGGCTTTTCACTTGAAAGGATCAGGAGACATGACTGCAGCAAAGAATCTTTCCATCGTGATCGTGTTCGCGGCCCTGCTGGGGCTGCTCGGCATCGGCGGCTTCATGCTCTTCCAGGACATGGAAGGGCCGGAAGTCATCCTTACCCCGGACACGGGGCGCGCCTCGCCGCATCAGGACCTGGCGCTGACCCTGCGCGACAAGAAGTCGGGCATCCGGTCCGTCTCCGTCACGGTGAAGAAAAATTCGCACTCTCTGGTCGTGCTCGACAGCGCCTTTTCAGACGGTCGCCGCGAACAGCGCGTCACCTTCAATCTGAAGGACGCGGGCCTGAAGGACGGCGCGTTCGACCTTGAAGTGCGCGCGACCGACACCTCGCTGGCCGGGTTCGGCAAGGGCAACACCACCACCCGGGTCTACCCCATGCGCCTCGACACCCAGCCCCCGCGCGTTTCGGTGAAGAGCATGCCCCCCTACGTGCGGCGTGGCGGCACCGGTTCCATTCTCTATTCGGTGAACGAGGATGTGGAACGCACCGGCGTGAAGGTGGGCGACCTGTACTTTCCGGGGTTCCGGCAGCCCAGCGGCGACTATCTCTGCTTCTTCGCCTTCCCCCACTTTCTCACCATGGCCCAGTACGCGCCGGAAATAACCGCGGTGGACCTTTCGGGCAACGCCATGGCCAGCCGCCTGGTCATCCGCCCGCTGGACAAGGTATTCCGGCATGACAACATCAATCTTTCCGAAAACTTCCTGACCAGCAAGATGCCCGAGTTCGAGCAGGAAGTGCCCGGCGAAATGACCCAGTTGGAGCGCTTCCTGAAGGTGAACAGCGAACTGCGCACCTCCAACGAACGCAAGCTGCTGGAAGTGGGCAAGGATACCGCTCCCAACATGCTCTGGCACGGTGCCTTCCTGCAGTTGCCCAACTCGGCCACCCGGGCCGGGTTCGCGGACAACCGCAGCTACATCTACAACGGGCAGAAGGTGGACAACCAGACCCACCTGGGCCTGGACTTCGCCTCGCTGGCCATGGCCGAGGTGCCCGCCTCCAACAGCGGGCGCGTGGTCTTTGCCGGGCAGCTGGGCATTTATGGCAATCTCGTGATCATCGACCACGGCCTTGGCCTGCAGACCCTGTACTCGCACCTCAGCGAGATTTCGGCCAACGTGGGCCAACAAGTGAAAAAGGGCGACGTCATCGGCAAGACCGGCACCACCGGCATGGCGGGCGGCGACCATCTGCACTTCGGCGTGACCATCAGCGGGGTGCAGGTGCAGCCCGTGGAATGGCTGGACCCGCACTGGATCGAGGACAACGTGACCTCGCGCCTGAAGTAGCGCCGCCCCCTGCCGAGACAAGAGGCGAGGCAGGGAAAGGCCATCCGAGTGCATGACGGGGGGGCATGGCCCCCCCGTTTTTATTGGTGTTCAGAATGTTGCGAAGCATTCGTGAAGGCGTGCCCCCCAACGGCACGGCAAGAACCGACAACCTTCACTCATCACTTTAAGAGGCAGGCCCGACGGCAACTGGCGAGCGCACCGTATCCGACGGGGACTGGCGCACGTGCACGCCCCTGCCCTATGCCTCCTCCGGTTGCTGAAGCTTTCATCACACCAGCCCTCAAATGGCCGACGCTCTCTTGTCCACCCCCAGCCTGCGGGCTCGAACCTCGCTGATGGCGCCGCGCAAGGCTGCCATGGTAGCAGGCTTGGCGAGGTAGCCATCAGCCCCGATGGCCAGGAATCGTTCCCGGTCACCGGTCATGGCGTATGCCGTCATGACGACGAGCGGAACATGACGGTTCGCTTCCCCAGCATCGCCACGGCGCAATCGTGCTGTAGCCTCAAGGCCGTCAATGTCCGGCATCTGGATGTCCATGACGACTACGTCAACATGCTCCCGCGCCAGCAGGTCCAACGCCTGCCTGCCGTCTCCGGCCTCTAGGACCTGGGCGCCGCACTGCGTGAGATGTCTGCCGAAGGCAAGGCGGCTCACGGCGTCGTCCTCGGCAAGCAGAATACGGAGCCCGGCAAGTCGCGCGGGATTGTCCGCCGCCTCTTCGTAAGCCGCACTTGCTTCCGCGTCGCGCCGTAGCGTGATGCAGAAAAGGATGGTTGACCCCTCCCCTGCTTCACTTTCGAATGTGATGTCCCCACCCATGAGAGAAACCAACTGGCGGCATATGGACAGCCCCAGGCCCGCCCCCTGATGTCTGCGCGCGTAGCCGGACCCTGCCTGCTCGAACGGCCGGAACAGGTGGGGAATATGCTCTGCCGCAACACCGATGCCGGTATCCGATACCGCGAACAGCAGACGGCATTCATTCGGCTCTGCTGACCAGAGGGGGTACACCTCCACGCTGATCTGGCCAGAATCCGTGAACTTGAAGGCATTGCCCACAAGATTGTTCAATATCTGTTGCAGTCGCAGTTCGTCACCAACGAGCATGGCTGGCACTGAAGACGCAACCTGCATGTTCAGATGCACACCACTCTTGATGACATTAGGGCGAAAGAGGTCGTCCACATTGCGTAGCGTCTCGCGCAGGTTGAAGGGCTTTGACTGAATGGCAAGCTTGCCCGCCTCTACCCGAGAGAGATCCAGAATATCCGATAGCAGGCTGGTGAGGCGTTCGCACGATTGTATGGCAATGCTTGCATATTCAGCCTGTTCGCCTTCTGGGGAAAGGGTCAGAAGCAGTTGCAGCATGCCGTGAATTCCGTTGAGGGGGGTGCGCACCTCGTGGCTCATGTTGGCCAGGAACTCGCTTTTCGACTTGCTGGCCTTCTCCGCGTTGCTTTTTGCCTCTGTAAGTTCCGCGAGGGCCTGCTTGCGCTCGGTGATGTCGTAGCAGTAGCCGATGTATCCAACGAACTCCCCGTCGATTGCGTACAGCGGCTTTCCGAAGTCGACGATCCAGCGATAGGTGCCGTCATGGCGGAGCAGGCGGTATTCCATCTCGAACGGATGGCGCTGCGAAAACGCGTTTTCGTATGTACGGAGGCAGTTCTCGGCGTCTTCTGGGTGAACGCCAGCCGTCCAGCCGTCACCGCGCTCTTGTGCCATGCTCTTGCCAGTAAAGGCGAGCCAGGTTTCGTTGAACCAGTCGCACTGGCCGTCGGTTCCTGCACGCCATATCAGGGCGGGAGCCTTGTTGAGAATCGTCAGGCAATAACTAGCTCAGCACATCCTGTTCTTCCTCTGGAGCGATCCCCCCCCAGGATAGTAGAATTTCTAGAGCTCTAGCCCCGGGCAATCCGACGACGTTGGTCTTTTGGGTGAAATGGTAAGTCTTTGTTGTCAAAAACTTTTTCTTCACCAAGCCCCGTTGAGTGGGGACCTGTGTGGGAGGCTTTCGCGCCGATCTTAGGCTCTAAAGCCTGCTTGACATGATTGTTTAGCTTCTATACTATCTGTTCATGAACGATTCACGAAAAGCCCTGTTTCTTTCGCTCAAGAGACTCATTCATATCCTCACCGCCGGAAAGCGAGAAGCCAGAAGCTACGCGGGGATGGACTTTCATAAAGCCGAGATACATCTTATTGAGATGATTGGGCAGAATCCGGGAGTCACCGCTTGGCAGATTGCCGACATACTCAAAGTCACTAAAGGGGCTGTTTCGCAACTTTCCACAAAACTTTTGAACAAGGAGGTCCTAGAGAAGCGTTATCATCCAAACGATAGCCGAGTTCATGAGCTTTACCTGACAGCGCTTGGCTGGAAGGCTTACGAAGAACATGAGAGGCATGAAATGGCTCTTGTGGGTGACATACTTTCGAGGCTTGAAAAAATGTCGGATAATGACGTCGAGGCGTTTGCATCCGTCGTTGACATGGTCGCCGACTTTGCTGGGAAGTAATTTTTTCATCAAAGGTTTAGCTGCTAAACTTTTTTGGAGGTTTTGCTATGAATGTAGTGAGAACGCTTCACACCGCTGGTGGGATAGCCGGTCTTTGTGGTGGGTTATGTGTTGTTTTTGGCATCATGGGGTTGAAATATTATTTTGGGTATCCCGATATCATCCGCGCCGAGCCGGGCGTCATTCTGCAAAGGATTCACGAGTTGCGCCACATCGTGCCATTTCTGTACTACTTCGGCGTAGGTGGTGCCGGAATAAGCATGTTCTTTTTTGCAATTATCTTTGGAATGCTCCTGGAATATTCTGGGGAGCGCGTTTACTCAAAGTTCGGACAGTGCTGTGGCATAGTCGCAGGAGTGCTACTGTTTACAGGTATCATCAGGTACAGCATCCTATTTCCTTCTCTTGGGCAATTGCGTGCAACAGGCCAGTTCGACGCAGCTGATATCGATCTCGTTTTCAAAGCGATGAATACCTATGTCGGCGAATCGATTGCCGAACATGCTCAGTTTCTCTTTTCGTCTATGATGTTTCTGTTTTTCGGTATCTCGATACTGAAAACGAAAGTATTGCCCAAGTGGATAGCCCTGTTCGCAATAGCCACAACCGTTGTCATCTTGATCGGCAACCTCGAACAGTTCGGATGCAAATTTGCATTTTTCTTTAACCGCACTGCGGCCAAAATGCTCGCTCTCTGGTTGCTTGCCACAGGAATGGTGCTTCTTTGGAAGCGATTCAAGGCAGGTGCGAAACTGGCAGGCAATTTTTTGGATAGAACATGTGACAAATCACTTTAGAGTTTGCTGCTGCTGGCTGCTCTAACAAAGTAAAAGCCCCCTGTATGTACAGAGATAGTATTCACCTGACACTGCCGTGCCCGGCGGGGCGCTGATCAGGCTGCCTGCTGCCCTTCGCTGTCCTCTTCCGGCTGGCCTCCGGGAAGGCCATTGAGGAAGGCTTGGTAGGGTGTCCGACCGTTCATGTTTCTGCCTTGGTGCGCCCGCTCGTGGTTGTAGTGGTGCAGGTAAACGTCCAGGTCCGTCTGCATTTCGTCTAAGCACTCGTACCAGTTCCTGCGCCCCTGAATCCTGAAATGCTCGTCAAGCAATGTCCTGTGCAGCCGCTCCACATAGCCGTTGCTTTGCGGGCGTCTGATGCGGGTTGTCCGGTGCTCGATGCCTTCCAGTTGCAGGAACAACTCATAGGGATGCCTGTCGGGACGCCCGCAGAATTCCCGGCCATTATCCGAAAGCACCGTGACGACCGGCGTGTCGTGTTCCTCGAATAAGGGCAGCACGGACTCGTTGAGCATATGCACCGCCGTAACCGGCAGCTTGCTGGTGCACAGCCTGCCGAAGGCGTAGCGGCTGTGGCAGCTGTTGGCCGATTGCATATAGATTTTTCCCACGCCCTTCAGCGTGCCTACGAAAAACGTATCCACGGCCGCCAGATCCCCGCTGCACCGGGTTTCGATATGGCGCTCCCGGAATTCCGGGCTAAATCGTTCCAGAGTGCGAACCTGGTCGTCATTCAGGGAGATTCCGGTATCCCGCACATGCCGCTCCAGGCGCAGCAACCGTTCATGTCGGGTCAATATTCCGTTGCGGCTCCAAACGCCTCGCACGCCCCCGGAACTGACCTGCACACCTTGCAGCACCAGTTGCTGGGCCACGCGCACCGGGCCGTGCGTCGGGAAATCAAGACTGTACGCGAGAATCCTTTCCGCCGTCGCCTCATCCACCCGGTTCGGGTGCGGTTCTCGTGGTCCCGGCAGGCGGTCCACAAGCCCTTCAGCCCCGAACGTCTGGTAATTGCGACGGATTTCGTAGAACTGCTGCCGCGAATACCCCATGATGCGGCACGCCTTGCTCACGTTGTCCAGTTCGCTTGCAAGCTCTAGCAGGCTCAACTTCCTTCGTGCTACCTTCTTGCCAGTGGTCATGTCGGTCTCCTTGCTGGTGGTTGATGACGCTTCGCAACCTCATCGCTACCCCAGTCGGGCACGGCATGACCACTTCCTTTCGGAGGGCCTACTGTCAGGTAATAACTAGCTCAGCACAATCTGTGTTCGCAGGATGACCGTCATGCAGGAAGGATCAGGCGGAGGGACGGCCGAAGCACGGCAAGGGCGCCTTCCTCCGGCATGGGAAAGCGCCCTGTAGCTGCAGCAGCGGGATACAGAGAAACGGGCGGCCCGAAGACCGCCCGTCCTTTTCTCTTCAACGTGCTTCCGGCACGCGTGTGGCGCATGCCGTGTGTCGGCATTTACTGGCGATGTCGTTCCGGCCATCACCCGGCGGCGTGAGCGCAGGGCGTGGTGAAACGGGTGCCGCGACCGGCGTCTACCACTTCTTGGCGCGCTGGGCCTCCAGGGCCTTGGCCTGCTCCTCGAAGTTGGCGAACCCGGCCTGGTGCAGCGCGTCGGAGACGGTGCTGGACCAGTTCCAGGTGGCGTAGATGACCGGCTTGTGGAAGGTGGCCCGGAACTGTTCCAGCTCGGAGCGGTAGAACTTCTCCTTGGGCGTTTCCAGGCTTTCGCGCAGCAGTTCGTGCAGGCGGCGCAGTTCGCCTTCGTACCAGTCCATCAGGTCTTCGGCCTGGGTGTACTTCTTGAGGATGTGGCCGTAGCCCTTTTCCTCCAGCAGCGCGCGAAGGTTCGCCAGGTGCTGGTCGCGCAGCCAAGTGCCCAGTTCCGAGGTGGGGATGTTCTCCGCTTCCACTTCGGCCATGTCCAGCTTGGTCTGGTAGTAGGTGTCGGGCACTACGGAGGCGGACACGATGCCCGCGATGGCCACCAGGCCGCGCAGTATCTTGCTGTTGGACACGCCCTGGCCGCAGAAGCCCACCTTGCGGGCGCACTTCTGGCCGGTGAAGATGGTGACCAGGATGGCCCAGACAACGGCCGGGTCTTCCTCGTCATAGATGTGGCCAAGGCGCGCGTTGTCGCGATCGGTGGCCAGCACCATCTGGGTCATGTCGTTGGAGCCGATGGAGAAGCCGTCGAACTCCTCGATGAACTGCTTGGCCAGCACGGCGTTGGACGGAATTTCCGACATCTGGATCATCTTCAGTCCGTCAACGCCGCTCTTAACCTTGTGCACCTGCTCGAGGTAGCGGCGCATGGAGCGCGCTTCCTCAAGGGTGCGCACGAAGGGCAGCATGAGCTGCAGGTTGACCCCGCCGTACACCCCGCGCGCCAGCTTGAATGCCTCGATTTCCCAGTCGTGCAGGTTGCGCGACACCCCGCGGAAGCCCAGCATGGGGTTGTCTTCGATCTGCTCGAACAGGTTGCCGCCCAGCAGGTTGCGGTACTCGTTCGACTTGAAGTCTGTGGTGCGGTAGACGATGTCCTTGCCGTAGAAGGCCATGGCAAACAGGGCCAGGCCCTGCGACAGGGTCTGCACGTAGTGTTCCTTGCCGGTGCGGAACCCGCGTGAACGGATCAGGGCGCGGATTTTGTCCGGCACGGCGCGCATGTCGTCCATTTCCTTCTGCAGGCCGCTGCGCAGCCCCACCTCGTGGCGCAGGCGTGCGATCTTGGCCAGCGCGTCCTGCACGGCGGGAATGTCCTCGATGCGCTCCACGTGGGCGCGCACGTTGGCCTCTATCTCGGCGCGGCGTTTCACCGTGTCCGGGTCGATGCCGTTGAGCATGGCCAACTGGTCGTCGTAGCCCATGATCACGCGCACGTGGTCTTCAAGGTCAATGGACGTCTTCAGGATGTCGATGCGGCGGGTGGCCAGTTCCACATGCTCGTCCAGCTTATGGTCCAGTTCGCGCATCTTGCGGTGCATGACCAGCACCTGTTCGGTGCCGCGCAGATTCTCGCGCGAGGCCAGGGCCTCTATCTCTGCGGACAGCCCGGTGATGTGGCCCGCATACTCGCGCAGCTTCATGTCGATGGCGATGAGCCCGGCGGCAAGCTGTTCGCGCAGGATCTTGGAAAGGCGGGCGTCCAGTTCGCGCAGCTTGGCCTGCACGGCGTGGTCCAGTTCGCCGCTGTCGAAGGCTTCCAGCGCCTGCGGGTGCACGCCGATGTTGCCCAGCATGAATTCCGCGCGCAGCAGGCCCACCTCGAAGTCTTCCACCTCGCGCAGGCGCGAGAGGAACATGGCCTGGCCCACGTCGGCCAGGATCAGGCCGACCTTGGTCTTGGTGGGGGGGAGCTTGGACAGGTCCATCTCGCCGCCCACTTCGCGCAGGGGCAGCATGCCCCGGTACACCCGGCCGCGGGTGCCGTCCACGGTCACTTCCTGGCCGTCCAGGGCGCGCAGGATTTCCAGGCGCTGGATGCCGATGACGGCGGGGATGCCCAGTTCGCGCGAGGTGATGGCCGCGTGGCTGGTGTCGCCGCCCACGTCGGCAAGGATGGCGGCGGCCACGCGCATGCCGGGCACCATGTCGGGGTCGGTGCGGTCGGCGGCGAGGATGTCGCCCTTGTTGATCTTGTTCAGTTCCAGGGCGGAACGCAGGAACTTCACCCTGCCCTGCCCGGCCCCGCGCGACGCGCCGTTGCCTTCCAGCAGCACCTCGGCCTGGGTGGCCGCCTTCGGGTCCACCTCGCGGCGGCGCATGAAGATGGTGTGCGGGTGCTTTTCCAGCTCTTCATTCCAGCGGGTTTCGGGGCGGGCCTGCACGAACCACAGCCGGTCGGCCGAGTCGATGCAGAATTCGGTGTCCATGATCATGTCGCCGTAGGCGCGGCTGATGGCGCGCACGCCCTTGGCCACCTGCTCGGCCTGGGCCAGCGAAAGCGACCAGCGGAAGGCCTCGATTTCCGGCACGGACACCTTCTTGGTGCCGCCCTTCTCGTCGTAGACGATCTTCTTGTCCTTGCAGCCCATCTGGCGGATGACCACCTCGGGCCCGTCGTCACGCTGGAAGACGTAGAACTTGTCCGGGGTGACCATGCCGCCCACCACGGCCTCGCCGAGGCCGTAGCTGGCGTCCATGCCCACCAGGTCCTTGCGCGCGGTGCCCCGGCAGCCGGTGGCGGTGTCCGCGCTGAAGGCGGTGCCGGAGATGACCGGGTTGATCATGCGCATGATGCACACCGAGAGCGAGGTGTTCTCGATGGCCCATTCCTGCTTGGCCTTGATGGCGATGGATTCGTCGCCGGTGGCTTCGGCGCGGGCCTGCGCGTCCAGGATCGCCTCGCGGCGGTAGGTCATGGAGCGCAGGTTGTAGGCGGATGCGCAGTCCCAGTGGTACGCGGCGGACACGCGGCTTTCACCCACGATGTTCAGGTAGGTGTCCTGCAGCCCGGCGAAGGCCTTCTTGCGCGAGTCTTCACCGGCGGCGGAGGAGCGCACGGCCACGGGCACGTCTTCCGCGCCCGCTTCCTTGCAGATGGAGCGGTAGGCGGCGCGCACGCATTCGTCCACTTCCTTGGGCAGTTCCACGCACAGGATGCCCGCCTGCACCAGCACCGAGCGCTTGCGCAGCTGGTCGATGCCTTCCGGCGAGGTGGCGAAGCCTTCCACCACGTTGTTGACGAAGGTGCGCAGCTTGATCTGGGTTTCACCCGGCTTGGCGGACGCCTGCGTCCGGATTTCCTTGGCCAGGTTGCGAACGAACTTCTGCAGGAACTCCGAATCCTTGTTGATCTCGGGGTCGTTCCAGTCGATGCGGTTGTATTCCTTGTCCACGGTGGCGCGGACGAGCGATGCGTTGACCTTGGTTTCGTCGAGCAGGATGTGGAACGCCTGCGACGATATGGCGCGGAACTCGGGTGCGCGGATTCCTTCCACCTGGCTGATGATGGCGGTGTTGTAGTTCTTGCCGCCGACCAGCAGTTCGGCGTCATCGCCGATGCGCACGATGTCGGCGCCGGTCAGCACCAGCTTCTTGGTGAGTTCGGAAATCTCGGCGCCAGCCTTGGCGGCCTTGGCCGCGGGCTTTTCAACCGGAGTTTTGCCCATTCGTGAATCCTCCTATGGGGGATAGAAACGCTTGCCTGAAGGTCCGATACCCGAAAATGCCGGTCTTGTCCCACGCGCGGGGCGTTGTGATCAGCCGGTGGGTATCATGCAGGGGGCTGGCATGGGGTGCCGGTCTCCTTATGGGGGGTTCTCGCATCGTCGCCCGCGGCCCGTGAAAGCCGGGCCGGGCGGTGCCTGATACAGCCGAAGGATGTATCCGCGCGCGGCCCGCAGTGGTGCCGGGGCCGCGCGCGGAATGTCTGCTTATGGATTCAAGGCCTCGCCGCAGTAGGGGCAGAAGTCGATGCCTTCCATGGTGATGGGCCGCGAGCACGCCGCGTTGGGGCAGGTGCGCGGGATGGGCCCAAGCTCCACGATCAGCTCGCCTTCGCGTACCGGCATCATCTGCTTGCTTTCGCGGTAGTCGGCGGTTTTCAGCACGCGCTTGACCATGCCGGAAACCGGGGCCAGCACCGCCTTTTCCTGCTTCATGATGGAGATGTTGAACAGCTCTTCGCCGGCCTTCACCACGTCGCCGGGGTGCACGTACATCACCCACAGGTCGCCGTTGCTGGGCGCGGCCACGTGCATGGGGTTGGACGGGTCGGCCTTTTCCGTGCCCTTGGCGTCGGAGATGGCGGCCTTGGCCACCTGCACCTCGCAGCTCATGAATTCCGAGTCCAGCACGTAGCGCACCACGCTCATGCCCGCTTCGTTGGGGCGCGAGATGCTGAGCAGCGCGAGATGGTGCGGCTTGCCGTTGGAATCGAGGAAGTTCAGGTCCTCGCCGGGGGCAATGCCCTCGAACCACACGTCCAGCGGCAGGTTGTTGGGGTTGCCGAAGCGAGCCCGCAACTGGATGGTCTTGATGGCGTCGCCCGGGTGGTTCAGGTACAGGACGAACTCTTCTTCCGTGGGCTTGCGGCGTATGATCTCGACGTAGCCGCGCTCTTCGGCGGCAAGGTCCACGTCGGTCAGCGAATCAAGGGGCGAAGCCTCCGTGCGCGAGGCGATGGCCTTCTTCCATTCGTTGCCGAAGGCGCTTTCGTACACCCAGTCGGCCGGAAAGCCGAGGGGCAGCTTGCCGAAGCGGCCCAGCAGCAGGTTGCGGAAGGCGTCGTTGCAGTCCTGGTAGATGGACAGGCGCGCCTTGCGCATTTCCGGCGTCAGTTCGGCCTCGTCGTGCCGGGCCACGTGGTCCAGCACTTCGAGCAGGTAGCGCACTTCTTCCTCGCCGCCGCGCTTGTGGGCGTTGGTCACGGCCAGGAAGGCGGTGTTCCAGGTAACCTGCGAGCCGGGCGTCACGTCGTGGTAGCGCACGATCTTGCGGGTGCCCGCCAGGAACTTGAGCATGTACGGCAGAAGGTGGATGTACCCCTGCTTCATGGCCCCTTCCTGCGACGACGAGGTGGCCCCGCCGGGCATGGCGTGCTCGACCACGTCGTGGTCGATGCCCTGGAAGTACGGCGCGCAGTAGCGGTCGTAGTACGGCATGATCTGCTTGAGCACGAAGTTGCAGTCGCGGATCATGTTCTTGTTCAGGTTGGTCTTCAGGCCCAGTTCGTCTTCCAGGTAGGCGGCCGTGGCCAGCACGTCGCCCTGCCCGTACGAACGCACCGAAGCGCCAAGGGCCGCGTCCACGATGTGCGCGCCCGCCTTGGCGGCCGCACCCACGGAAGGCACGAACAGGCCGTCGGTGTAATGGCGGTGGTAATGCAGCACCAGCGAGGGCCAGCGCTTGCGCAGGGCGGTGACCAGGGCCGTCATGAACCGGGGCGGACACATGCCCGCCATGTCCTTCAGGCCCAGGATGATCTGCTTCGCGGCCTGGTCGGGGCCCACCCCGGCCACGCTGCCCACCATGCGCAGCACTTCTTCCGTCACGCCCACGTAGTGGTCCACGTCGAAGCCCTTGGCCCACGACAGCGACAGCGCGGGCTCGAAGACCACGTCGGTGCGGTTCAGCGCAACTTCCGCGAAGGGGCGCATGTTCTCGATGTGGTTCAGGAAGTCGAAGCAGCGGATGATGTGGTGGGTATCGCACACCATCTCGCCGGTCATGCGCATGAGGTTCTTGGGCTGCGGCTTGTAACCCAGCACGTTGGTGGAGCGGATGAGGATCTGCTTCAGCGTCTTGGGCGCGAAGCGGTTCCATTCCTTCGCTTCCGAGAACGGGTAGGTCATGTTGGCCATGAGCGCCACGTGGAAGTGCGCGCCGCCGCCGTTCTCGATGGAGAAGAACCCGCAGTTGTCCAGATACGGGCCGATCAGCGCGTCTTCCGCCAGGCGGAAGCGGTTGCCGCTGTTCGACTGGGTCATGTCGCGGGGGGTGGTGTCGGTGAAGTGCACGTGGCCCGCGTCGCGCAGGTAGTCCAGCAGCGCGGTGCGGTCGCCCGTGGGATACGGCGAGGGCGCGCGGCGCACGGCGCCGGGAATGTGCGGCAGCACCGGCTCGAAGCGGGGCATGCGCGGCGTTTCGCGGGTGCGGTATTCACCCAACTGCACGTAGGGGTTGTAACCCTTGGCCGAAACCTCGGCCACCAGGCGCGCAAGGCGCTCCGCCTCGGGGGCGAGGTCGGAGTAGCACATCAGTTCCGGCGTGTTGGCGATGAAGTTGGTGTCCAGGTCGCCCGCGCGGAACTTGGGGTGCTTCAGCACCTGCTTGTAGAACGGGATGGTGGTCTTGATGCCGCCGATGACGTACTCGCCAAGGCAGCGCTCCATGATGCCGAGCACCTTTTCCCAGCCCTGCCCGTAGGCGATGAGCAAGGATCCCGCCGAGTCGTAGTTGGACGGAAACTCGTAGCCCGCGCACATGTTCGAGTCCAGGCGCACGCCGGGGCCGCCGGGCGACACGTAGCGGCTGACCAGGCCCGAGTTGGGGGCGAAGTGGTTCTGCGGGTCCTCGCAGTTGATGCGCACCTGCATGGCCACGTGCTGCGGGGCGGTGTTTTCCTCGGTGAAGCGCAGCTTGGCCCCGAAGGCCACGGCGATCTGCTCTTCCACCAGGTCGATGCCGTAGCGGCATTCGGTGATGCCGTGCTCCACCTGCAGGCGGGTGTTCACCTCGATGAGGTACGGCGTGCCGTCGGCGGTGACCAGGAATTCCACGGTGCACAGCGAATGGTAACCCACCTCGCGCACCAGCATGCGCGAGTATTCTTTCAGCCGTTCGCGCAGCTCGGGGGTTATGCCCGCCCACGGCGAGGGCGTGATCTCGATGAGCTTCTGGTGGTTGCGCTGCACGGTACAGTCGCGTTCGTCAAAGGCGAACACGTTGCCGTACATGTCTGCGATGACCTGGATTTCGATGTGGCGCACCGAAGGCAGGTACTTTTCCACGTACAGGCGCGGGTTGCCGAACGATGCCTGCGCCATGGTGGACGCCTTCATGAAGGCGTCGGAAAGCTCTTCGGCGCGATGGATGGCGAAAATGCCCCGGCCGCCGCCGCCGCCTTCCGCCTTCAGCATGACCGGCAGGCCGATCTCGTTGATGATGGTGCGCGCGGTGGGAATGTCCACGGCCCCCTCGGAGCCGGGAACGACGGGGATGTTCAGCTTCTTGGCAAGCTTGCGGACCTGCACCTTGTTGCCGAGCAGGTTCATGGCCTCCGCGGTGGACCCGATGAAGGTCAGACCGGCGGCCTTGCACTTGGCGGGAAAGCGTTCGTCTTCGGAAGCGAAGCCCCATCCGGGGTGAATGGCGACCATGTCGCGCTGTTTGGCCAGCGCGATGATGTGGTCGATGTCCAGATACGCTCTGGGGTCGGAACCGAGCAGCAGTAGCTCCTGCGCTGCGGAGGCGGCCGGAGAGGTCTTGTCGATGTCGGTGGCGGTCATCACGGCCACGGCATCGAAGCGTTCACGGATCGAGCGGCAGATGCGGCGGGCCGGGATGCCCCGGTTGGCCACCAGAATCGCCTTGCCCCTCACCTCTTCCAACACCTGCTCGAAGGTCTTGATGCCCATCTAATCCTCGGTATCCTGGCTGTCCGGCCCGCAAGGGGCGACCGGAATTGACGTGCGCGCATGCGCGGGGCGCATGGAATACGGATCACGAAGGTATGGGCGTGATGCTGCCGGAGCGGAGTATGTGTTCCCTGCCCGAAATGACAATCCGCAGGCCCCCCTGCGGTTCGAGTCCAAGAATCCTGCCCGGACAGTCACCCACATCGCCACCGTGAACCACAACCCCACGGCCTACCCAGGCAAGATGCTTTTCCGCGCACGATACGAAATCGGCCCCACCGGCGCGTAGAACTTGCGCTTCATAGCAGAAAAGCGCCCCCTCCACAAGATGGCGCCACAGCGTCAGCGGCGTGGCGGAAATGTCGCGGTCGGCCAGGCTGGCGGCGGGCACCGCCCAGCCCTGGCGCAGGGCTTCAGGCGGGGGGGCGGACACCAGGTTGATGCCGATGCCCGCCAGCACCACCCCGCGCTTTTCCTCGATGAGCATGCCGCCGATCTTGGCGTCGCCCAGCAGCAGGTCGTTGGGCCATTTCAGTTGCACCGGCACGCCCAGCGCCGCGAAAGACTCGGCGAACAGGCAGCCCAGGGCGATGGCCGCCGTCTCGGTGGCGAACACGCCAGCGGCGGGCAGGCGCAAGGCGGCGTAGATGTTGCCGGGCGGCGATTCCCACGGGCGGCGCAACTGGCCGCGCCCGGCGCGCTGCGAAACGGCCAGCACCGCGCCCCACTCGGGCAGGACCCCGGCGGCGGCAAGGGCGTGAGCCACGTCGAGGCTGGAGGTGCACGGTCCGCAGATGATCACCGAAGGAGGGGCGGAGCCCGTGGCGGACGGCGCTGGCGCGCCGCCGGGCGGAAAAGGGGCGTCGCGGCCCGCGACGGCGCAAGACAGGGAAGCAGCGGATGATTCGGACGGTTCGGGCATGCCCAGCCGCGCCGCCAGCAGGGGCACGCCCCCCACGGTCACCGGGACGAAGCCGGGGCACGCGGCCAGGTCGTCTCCCCAGCCAGGCAAAGCGCGCAGGATTTCGGGCGGCAGCGGATCGGCCATCCACTGTGGCGCGGCGGGCGGCTGACCGGGGGCTATGTGGGATGGCGTGCCGGATGACGGCTGGGGCAGGCCGTCGTGCAACAAATGCGCAACAGGAATGCCCTGCCCCGTCCGGATGGCGGCATCATGCGAGGCGCTGCCGCGGTTGCGGGCGGAGTGGCCAGTACTGCTGGGCATGGTACCTCCCGGCATGGCGTGAAGTGATTTCCCACGGGATGGGGCGTTGCGGAGCCGGGCGCATTTCCGTCCGGGCCGAAATCGGATACGTTCACCGCATGAAGACGTATCTCGTGGGCGGAGCCGTGCGCGACCTGCTGCTGGGCGGCATGCCGCGCGAACACGACGTGGCCTTCGAGGGCGACGCGGCGTGTTTTGTACGGCAGAACCCCGGCGCCCGCAAGGTTGGGCGCGACATCGACGTGTACCTGCTGGGCGGTGTTGAGCACTTGCCCTTGCGCGGCACACTGGACGAAGACCTGGCCGCGCGCGACTTCACCGTCAACGCCATGGCCCTGACCGAAACCGGCATGCTGCATGCGCACCCGCAGGCGCTGGCCGACCTTGCCGCGCGGGTGCTGCGCCCGGCCTCGCCCACGGCGCTGGCCGACAGCCCGGTGCGGGTGTTTCGCGCCGCGCGTTTCGCGGCGAGGTTTCCGGAGTTCAGCGTGCATCCCGAAACGCTGGCCCAGATGCGCGAGGTGGCCGCCAGCGGCGCGCTGGACAGCCTGCCCGCCGAGCAGGTGTGCCGCGAAACCCTGAAGGCGCTGGCCACACCCTGCCCCGGCCGCTACCTGAAGGTGCTGCACGCGGGCGGCTGCCTTTCGCCATGGTTCGCCGAACTGGCCGGGGCCGACGGGGTGCCCGCCGGACCCGTGCGTTACCACACGGAGTCGGTGCTGGACCACGTGGCGCGGGTCATGGACATTGCGGCCGCGCTGGCCGAGCACAGGCCGCCGGGCGAGGGGGGCGGCGCGCCGCAGCCCCACGGAGCAGCAAACGGCCCGGCCCCTGATACGTGGAACTCGCCGGAGATGTCGGGGATGCAACCGCCACGGCCGGAACTGGTGGCCTGGATGGCCCTGTGCCACGACCTCGGCAAGGTGACGACGGGCGCGGACGTGCTGCCGCACCACTACGGCCACGAGGATCGCGGCGCGCCGCTGGCGAGGGCGCTGGGCGCGCGGCTGGCCATGCCCGTACGATTCATCGAAGCGGGCGACATGGCCGCCCGGCTGCACATGCGCCTTGCCCGGTACGCGGAATTGCGGCCCGGTACTCGGGTGGACCTGTTGCTGGCGATGCACCTGCGCGGGCTGCTGCCCGCCATGCGGCTGCTGGTGCTGGCCGACGGCACGGGCAAGGGCATGGACACCGGACCGGATTGCGCGCAGCGCCAGCCTGACGATGCGATCGTAACAGCGTCGTCGCCCGCTTCCGGCACTGGCGACGCCCTTGCCCCGTACGATCCGCCGCGTATTCCCGATGCCTGCATGTCCCGGCTGGAGGCGTTGCGTCGCCGCACCGAGTCGGAACTGGCCACCCTGCTGGCCGTGAAGCTGCCGCCGGAGTTCCGCAACCAGGGGGCCTCTTCGGGCGCGCACCTGCGCGAACTGCGCAGCATGGCCCTTGCCCGTCTGGATGAACAGGTCCACGCGCACGGACGCGAACAGGGCTGATCCCGTCCCGCGCCAAGACCGTCCGGCTGCGTCCCTTCCGCCATCGCCTTGCAAGTCCGGCCGGGCCGTTCCGCGCCCTTCCGACGCCCCTCGGCACCACCCGTACCGCCCCGCAAACGCAAAAGGCCCGGCGACATATGCCGCCGGGCCCAGAATGCGTCAGTCTGCGTCGGTCGGGTTGCCGCTTCGACTAGCCCTTGAAGGCCTTTTCGAAGTTGGGCACCACCTGCTTCTTGCGGCTCATCACACCGTCGAGCCACACCGACTTGCCTTCGGCCTTCACGCCGAACGCCTTTTCAACCACGGAGGCGTCGTCCGAAACGATCAGCATTTCGGAACCTTCCTTCATGATGTCGGTCAGCAGCAGGAACACCGAGTGACGGCCTTCGCCCTTCACCTTGGTGATTTCTTCGTACAGGCCGGCCTTCACGGGCTCGAGGATGGACAGGTCCACCACTTCCAGCTGGCCGATGCCGACCTTCTTGCCGCCCATGTCGAAGTCCTTGTAGTCGCGGAAGACCAGGTCCTTCATGGACGCGCCGTCAACGGCGGACTTCACCTTGAACATTTCCATGCCCAGGGCCATCACGTCGGCCACGCCCGCGATCTTGGCAAGGGCTTCAACGGCCTTCTTGTCGGCGGGGGTGCAGGTGACGGACTTGAACATGACGGTGTCGGACAGGATGGCGCACAGCAGGCCGCCCGCGATGCCCTTGGGCACTTCGATGCCGTAGAAGTCGTACATCGCCTTGATCACGGTGCCGGTACAGCCCACGGGCCACACCCACATTTCCAGCGGGTTGGGGGTGGTCACGTCGCCCAGCTTGTGGTGGTCGACGACGCCCAGGATTTCGGCGTCGGACAGGTCGGCGGGCAGCTGCGCGCGTTCGGTGGTGTCGACCAGGATGACCTTCTGGCCAGCCACGGAGGTCACCACTTCGGGGGCCTTCAGGCCGAACTTGCCGAGCACGAAATCGGTTTCGGGGGTGCAGGCACCCTGCGCGACGGCCTTGGCTTCGATGCCGCGCTTGGTCATCAGATCGGCAACGCCGATGGCGGCGATGATGGAGTCGGTATCGGGGTTCATGTGACCAAGAACAAGAGCTGCCATGTCGGTTTCCTCCGTTGCATGTGGCATTGGGGTTTTTGCTGCGAGTAGCTCGCATGCTGCTGCGAAATTGTTTGTGCCAAATAGCACAAACCTTGGGGGCTGCCAAGTACCCCAGGCCTCGGCAACGTCAATTTCCGGTGACGAATGCGAATCAGATGAAGGATGCGGCCGAAGCGGCCAGCAAGGCCAGCGCAAAGGCCGCATAGGCGCGGCGCAGGCGCAGCGCCAGCATGCCGCCCATGGCCCCCACGAACCACACGTGCCCCCAGGCAATGCCGGGAACTGCGGGAAGATGCCCGATATAGTTGGACATAAGCTCGATAGTTCCCACAAGCACAAGCAGCCACACGCAGAACAGGCCCAGATTCAGCATGAACAGTTCACCCAGCGACCGCACCATGATGCGCCACAGGGGCGAATCGCCCTTGCCGGGGTGCTCGGCCACCCTGCCCCAGTGCAGAAGGTCCGTGTACTGCTGGTTGCGCCAGCGGCGGTGCAGGTATTCCACGTGCGCGCCGGTAAGTGCGGCGGGCAGGGCAAGCAGCACGGGAATGGCCAGTTGCCCGGCCGATTCCAGGCCGAAATGCCCGGCCACGGCCAGGGTGAGCAGCAGCGTGATGATGGAGTTGGGCGGGATGTAGGTGCCCGCCGGGAACAGATCGAGCCAAAGCAGCTCAAGGAATATGGCGAGGTGCATGGAAAGCCCCCACTCGCCGGTCATGACTGCCCACAAGAAGCCGATGGCGAGCGGGCGTTCCAGAAACCCCAGGTTCAGCGAAAAGCGCAGCAGCGAAAAAACGGCAAAAAAAAAGCGATGGGCAGCGCCAGGGTGAGCACGGGCAGCATATCCGTCATGACCACCCCTTTATCTGCACCGGTTCGTTGGGCACGCAGCGAAAATCCAGCGCCACGGAATGGCGGCTGAAAAAGCGCAGGCAGGCTTCGTCGTCGTCGGACACGGAAACATGCGCGCACAGCTGCTTCTTGCCGGGGGTATAGTGCAGGTTGCCGATGTTCAGGGTGTTCATGCCCACTCCGGCGTCGAAGGCGCGGCGGGCGTCGGCGCACGTGGCGAAGAGCACGAGCGTGTCGTGCCCCTCGTCGATGCGCCCGGTACAGTACGTGGACAGCGCGTCCACCCGCACGAAGTGCACTTCCACCCGGCCGGGAATGGCCAGCGAGACGATCTGCTGTTGCAGGTCGTCGGCGGCAAGGGCGTCGTTGGCCACCAGCAGGCGCCGTGCCCCGGTGTAAGGCAGCCACGCCTCGATGATCTGGCCGTGCACCAGGCGGTTGTCGATGCGGAACCAGAGCATGGCCCTACCCGTTCTTGACCCGGCTGCGCAGCAGTTCGCCCGCCGCGACGATGCCCTTGGCCCCTGCGTCGCGCGCGTCGCGCGAGAGGGTGGCGAGATCGCCGTCGCGCCCGCCAAACACCTTCAGCAGCATGGGCAGGTTGACGCCGGTCAGCACTTCCACGTTGCCCTTGCCCAGCAGTGCAAGGCTGAGGTTGGTGGGCGTGCCGCCGAACATGTCGGTAAGGATCATGACCCCGCGCCCGGTGTCCAGGCGCTTCACCGCCTCGTTCAGGCGCTTCACCGTTTCGTCCACCTCTTGCGAGACGTCCACGCTGATGGACGCGCAGTCCTGCAGGGGGCCAAGGATGAATTCCGCGGCGCGCAGCAGCGCCGCGCCGTAGTCGGCGTGGGTGACCAGAATCACGCCGATGCGCGGTTCCGTCTGGGGCTGTGCGGCCGGGGACTGTGCGGTGGTGGACATGCTGGTGCGTGCAGGCTGGGCCTGAGGGGTTGTCGGATTGAGCCGTGCGCCCTGCGGCAGGGCAAGGCGGTTGGCCGCGCGGGCAGCGGGCGTCAGCCCAGTTCCATGTGGCGGTGCTCTATGGATACGGCATAATCAGATTTTTTCAAGGCGCGAAGCAGGGCCTCGGCCACCGAGACCGAACGGTGCCGCCCGCCGGTGCAGCCGATGGCGATGGTCAGGCGGTAGCGCCCTTCCGCCTCGTACTGCGGCAGCAGGAAATGCAAAAAATCTATGAGCCTGGCGAGAAACGCGTCGCCGTGGCCCGCTTCAAGCACGTATTTGGCCACCGGCTCGTCCAGGCCGGACAGCGGCCGCAGGTCCGGCACGAAATAGGGGTTGGGCAGAAAGCGCAGGTCGAACACCAGGTCCGCATCGGCGGGCACGCCGTACTTGAAGCCGAAAGTGACGATGTTGATGCGCAGCGAGCGGATGCGCCCCTGGATGGTGCTCCACTTCTTCTGGATGACCCGGCGCAGGTCGTGGATGGAATAGCTGGAGGTGTCCACCACGAGGTCGGCGGTTTCGCGCACCGGGGCAAGACGCAGCCGTTCCTGCTCCAGGGCCTGTTCCAGCCCCATGCCCTCGCTTTCCAGCGGGTGCGGGCGGCGGGTGGTGGCGTAGCGCCGGTTAAGCACGGCGGGGTTGGCCTCTATGAAGACCACCGCCGGGCGCACGCCCATGCCCTGCAACCGTTCCAGCGACTTTTCCAGGTTGCGGACGAAATTGCTCTCGCGCAGGTCCATGCCCAGCACCAGCCCCTGGTAATGGGCCAGGGCCTCGCGGTTCAGGATGGTGACCATCTGCGGGGCCAGGGTGGCGGGCAGACCATCCACCGTGAAATAGCGCAAGTCTTCCAGCACGTTGAGCACGGTGCTCTTGCCCGCGCCGGAAAGCCCGGTAACGATGATGACGGGAAAGTCGGCGGCGGCCACGGGGCTGCCCGCGTCCGACGCCGTGCCGGGGGCGGGTGCGTCCGACGCCGTGGAAGCATCGGGCGTGGGTGGGTGGGAAGCCTTGGTGGGCATGGCGGACTCCTCGGGCGGGCCGGTGCCGGATGGCGTTTCGGCAGACGCGCCGCGCCGCGCGCCTGCCGATGATGTGCGCAAGGTGTTCCGCGTTACGTGGTGCGCATCAGCGCCGTGAAGGCCGCCCCGTCCGGCGCGTCGAGCATGGCGCGGCGGAACTGCGGGTCCTTCAGCAGGCGCGAGATATGGGCCAGGATGCGCAGGTGCATGCCCGCCACCTGTTCGGGAGCCAGCACCAGGAAAAAGAGATGACACGGTTTCATGTCCAGGGCGTCGAAGTCCAGCCCGGGCACGCTGCGGCCCACGGCGACGACGATGTCGCTGATGGTGGCCAGCTTGCCGTGGGGAATGGCCACCCCGTCGCCGATGCCCGTGGTGCCCAGGCCCTCGCGGTCCTGCAGCACGCCCAGCGCAACGGCGGCATCCACTTCGGGATGCCGCCGCACCACGGCCTGCACGAGTTCCGCCAGCACCTCCTTCTTGGTGCCGGCGGAGAGCTCGGGCAGGATCAGTTCATCGTGAAGATAGTCCGAAAGCCGCATGTATGACGCCTAGACGACGGGATCGATAAGGCCGAAGTCGCCGTTGCGGCGGCGGTAGATGATGTTCACGCGCTCCACTTCGGCGTTCAGGAAGACCAGGAACTCGTTGTCGCCCTGGTCCAGCTGCATGGCCGCCTCGTCCACGTGCATGGGCTTGGGGGCGAAGTGGTCGGTGCCGGTGATGGTGCGTTCGTCGCCTTCACCCACGGTGCCGAAGGTGAACACGTCGATGCCCTTGCCCAGCTTTTCGGACTGCACCGTGCGGCGGCGGTCCTTCTGCTTCTCCACCTGCTTGCGCAGCTGCGATTCCAGCTTTTCCAGCACCAGGTCGAGGGTGGCGTACATGTCTTCCGATTGCTCGACGGCCGACAGGGTGAACCCGTCGCCGGTCATCTGCACTTCAGCCTTGTGGCGGAACTTGTCGACGGAAAGGTTCACCTGCATTTCAAGGGCGGACTTGCCGACAAACCGGCCAAGCTTTTCAAGGCGACGGCGGGCGTACTTCTTCAGGTGGTCGGAGGGTTCGAAGTTCTTGAAGGTGAAAGAGATGTTCATACGCTCCTCCAGTGGTGAGAGGGGAATGCGACGCGCGTCGCGCGGCGCGCACGCTGGGGTGCGCCTGCCGGGTGCGCCGCCCTGCGCCTGGTCCGGCGCGGGGCTCTGACCGTCAGAACAGTTCCTTCCGCTTGGAAGAGGAGGGAATGTCCATGGCAGTACGATACTTCGCAACGGTCCTGCGGGCAATATTGACTTTGAGCTGTTCCTTCAGAATTTCGCCGATGCGCTCGTCGCTCAGGGGTTCCTTGGGATCTTCCTCGCCGATCAGTTTCTTGATCAGCGCCTTCACGCTCTCGGAGCCCACCTGGCTGCCGTCGTCCAGTTCCAGCGCACTGTTGAAGAAGAACTTCAACTCCATGATGCCGTGCGGCGTGGCCACGTACTTGCTGGTGGTAATGCGGCTGACCGTGGATTCGTGCATGCCGATGTCGTCGGCGATGTCCTTCAGGATGAGCGGCTTCAGGCGCGAAACCCCGTCCTCGAAAAAGCCACGCTGATACTTCACGATGGATTCCACCACCTTGTACAGCGTACGCTGGCGCTGGTACAGGCTCTTGATAAGCCACGAGGCCGAGCGCATCTTTTCCTGGAAATATTCGCGCTCGCCCGCCGAGGCCGCCGCAGCGGCAGAGCGCTCGTACATGGTGCTCAATTGCAGGTGCGGCAGGCCGTCCTCATTGAGCATGATGATGAAATCGTCGTCGTACTTGTAGACGAACACGTCGGGGCTGACGAACTGCGGGTCGCCGCCGCCGTAGCTGGCGCCGGGCATGGGGTCCAGGGTCTGGATGAGGTCCAGGTACTCCTTGAGGTCCTCCATGGTCAGGCGGAACTTGCGCAAGAGCGGCTTGTAGCGCCGCTTCTCAAGGTCTTCCAGGTGGTCGCGCACCAGTTCCACCAGCACCTTGTCGCGCGTGTAGCCCAGCATCTCTATCTGCACCAGCAGGCATTCCTGCGCGGTGCGCGCGGCCACCCCCACGGGGTCGAAGCGCTGCAGGGCGTGCAGCACCGGCTCCACCTCGCCGGGGGCCACGCCCGCCATTTCGGCGATCTCGTCGATGGTCGCATGCAGGTAGCCCGACGAGGCGATGTTGCCGATGATCACCTCGCCGATGTCCTTCTGGCGCTCGGTGAGCGCGGAAAGGCGCAACTGCCACATCAGGTGCCCTTCCAGCGAGGGCTTTGCGGCGTAGCGCGCCTCGAACGAGGTCATCTCCTCGGGCATTTCCGATTCGCGCACCGTTGACTGGCGGCTGGTGCTGGCGAAATCGCCCAGGTAATCCTCCCAGTCGGCCTCGCGGGCAATATCGCGGTCGTAGGCGACATCCGCCGCCGCTTCGGGGGCGGCGTCCCGCTGGTCGGGGGCTTCGGACTGCGGCCCCTCGTCCTGCGCTTCCTCCAGGAACGGGTTTTCCAGCAGCTCCTGCTGCACCGTCTCGACAAGCTCAAGCCGCGAAAGCTGCAGCAGCCGGATGGCCTGTTGCAGTTGCGGCGTCATCACCAATTGCTGGGTGAGCTTGAGCTGTTGCCTGAGTTCCAATGCCATGCGTGGACGACCCCTATGCACCAAACGTTGAGGGCGAGCAAGATGACGACGCAACGCGGGGTGCGACGTCAAGCAAGAAACGGCCCACTGTGGAAATGTGTTCCCTTCCCCAAGAGGTTAGGGAAACCATGCCATAGAAGCAAAAAGTATGCAACCGCTGTCGCCATTTCGCCGGATACCCCCGGAGGGATGCCCCGCACCCCGGCGGCAGGCACGAAAAAGGCGCCCCCCGCGATGCGGAAGGCGCCGTGAATGCGGCAAAAATGCAAATGGAGCTAGAGCGAGAATCCCTCGCCCAGATACACGTCGCGCGCGCGCGGGTTGTCCACGATGTGCGCGGGGGTGCCCTCCAGGATCACTTCGCCCTGGTGGACCAGGTAGGCCCTGTCGCAGATATGCAGGGTTTCCCGCACGTTGTGGTCGGAGATGAGCACACCGATGCCCCGGTCGCGCAGGCCGGTGATCAGTTGCTGGATGTCGTCCACCGCCAGCGGGTCGATGCCCGCGAACGGTTCGTCCAGCAGGATGAACTTGGGCTCGCGGATCATGGACCGCGCGATCTCCAGCCGCCGCCGCTCGCCGCCGGACAGGTGCATGGCCACGGAATCCGCCAGATGGCTGATGCCGAAGTCGGCCATCAGCATGTCCGACCGCTCCTGCTGCCTGGCCCTGGAAAGCCCGGTGTGCTCAAGGATGATCTGAAGATTCTGGCGCACCGTGAGCCGACGAAAGATGGAACTTTCCTGCGGCAGATAGCTCAACCCCACCCGGGCCCGCTCGTGCAGGGGCCAGTCGGCGATGTCGCGGCCGTCAAGCTCCACGCGCCCCGCGGTCGGCTTGATGATGCCGATGAGCATGTAGAACGTGGTGGTCTTGCCCGCGCCGTTGGGGCCAAGCAGCCCCACGGTCTCGCCCTGCGACACGGAAAGGGACACGCCGCGCACCACCTCGCGCTGGCCGAACTGCTTGTGCAGGTCCTCCCCGCGCAGCACCGAGCTCACTGGGCCGCCCCCGAGGGTTTGGCGGCGTCCTTGCCGTCATCCTTGCCGTTGTCCTTGGACTCGCCGAGGGGATTCACGTCGCCCGACGAGGTGAACACCGCCTGCACCCGCTTTGCGCCGGAACCGCGCACTTCGCTGCGGTTCTCGCGGGTGTAGAAGGTGATGACCTCGCCCTTGATGCTGTTGTCGCCCTCGTGCAGCACGGGGTTGCCTTCCATGACCATGACGGCGTTGTCCACGGTGTAGGTGGCCTTCTCGCATTCGCCGGTGCGGTTCTCGCGCTTCATGCGCACGTTGCGTTCGGCCACGATGCGGTCGATCTCGCCCGCGTCCATCCCCGACACTCCGGGCTGGCCCGATTGGCCCTGCGCGGCGTCTCCCGCCGTGTCGGCCTTGCCGGGCTTGGCCGACTTCTTCTTGAGATGCAGGGTAATGCGCTCGGCCCACATCTCGAAGTCCGGGCGCTGCACGTACACGGTGCCCTCGAAGATCACCACCTGGCCCTTGGCGTCGTACTGCATGCGGTCCGACTTGACGGCCGTGGGCACGTCGCGCCGCACGGGGGAGGGGGACTTGGCGTCGGCGGCAATGGCGGGCACGGGGGCCACGGCCGATGCCGAAAAGGTCAACAGCAGCGCCACGCACAGCGCGGAGCGGATGCCGGTATATTTCATTGCCTGGTCTCCTGCTTGGTTGGCTTGGAAGCGCCCGCGTCAGTGTTCGGGGCCTTGGGGGGCGACGCCTTTCGGGCGGTCTGCCCCGGTTTGTGCTGGGCGGCCTTTCCGGAAACGTCCTTTTTCAGGGCTTCCTTCTTCGCAACATCCTTGCGCGGGGCATCCTTTTTCGGGGCGACCGCCTTGGGCTGCGCGCCATCGGCCTGCCCGCCCTTCTCATCGGCGCGAGGCATGAGCAGCAACGACACCCCGTCGCTGCCGCGCAGCACGTCGGCGGCCACGTCCCATTCCAGTTTCGTGGCGTTGCCCGACATGCCCTGGCCCGCCATGCGCGCCCCTTCGGGAAAATACATGGTGCGGCTGGTGCCGTTGTACACCATCAGGCTGGCGAACAGTTCGTGCCGCTCATGCGTGGCGTGCACGTCGTCCCACATGCGCACCAGTTGCACCTGCTGTTGCACCTCGCCCTTCTGGGCCACGATGCGCACCTGCTTGCCCCCGTCCATCTGGTAGACGAGGTCGGGCTTGTCCACGTCGATGATATTGTTGGTCTGGCGTAACTGGGCCCAGGTGGCCTTCAGCCGCCACAGTTCTATGCCCTTCTCGCCCTGAACCAGTTCTATGCCCTTCATGGCCACGCCCACGGCCTCTTCCAGCGTGGTGGAGGACGGCGCGTCTCCGGACATGGCGGTTTCCAGGGCCTTGCGCACCCCGGCCTGCCAGTTCCAGGCGGCCGCGCCGCCAACGGCCACGAGGACCGCCAGCAAAATCAACAGCGTGCGGCGTCTCATGCCTGCTCCGGCCAGCTTTCCAGCATGCGCTCCAGCAGGCCCTGCTGGGTCAGCAGAAAGCGGATGACCTCGCGCACCGCGCCGTGGCCGCCATTGGCGGTGGTCACGTAGCGGGCCAGGGCCTTGACCTCGGGCTGGGCATTGGCCACGGCCATGGGCAGGCCCACCAGTTTCAAGGGACCGAAGTCCACCCAGTCGTCGCCAAGGTAGGCCACCTGCGACCATTCCACGTTGTGCTTGCGGCGGATTTCGTCGATGCATTCCGACTTGTGCCGGAAGCCTGCGTGGTAGTCCGTGATGCCCAGGGAGCGCACGCGCGCCTCGACTGCGCCGGAGGTGAGCCCGGTGATGACCGCCACGGTGATGCCCGCGGCCTGCGCCAGCTTGATGCCCAGGCCGTCCTGCACGTTGAAGCGCTTGG
The DNA here is from genome assembly GCF_003402415.2 of Nitratidesulfovibrio sp. HK-II. Taxonomy (NCBI): domain Bacteria; kingdom Pseudomonadati; phylum Thermodesulfobacteriota; class Desulfovibrionia; order Desulfovibrionales; family Desulfovibrionaceae; genus Nitratidesulfovibrio; species Nitratidesulfovibrio sp. HK-II. The sequence continues at coordinate 1,948,220 of NZ_AP036014.1, read as the reverse complement.
AGACGCGCCCCTCGTCGTCGTAGTACAGGCCGCCGTCGGTCATCACGCCGTCCACGTCCAGCACCAGCAGCGAAATGGACCGGGCCAGGTCTTCAGCTTGCATACGGCAGGCTCCAGAGGGCGGCGAAGTCGCGCAGCAGCGGGGCCAGCTTGTCCAGCGGCCAGCTGTTGGGGCCGTCGCACAGGGCGCGGTCCGGGTCCGGGTGGGTTTCCAGAAACACCCCGTCCACCCCGGCGGCCACGGCCGCGCGGGACAGCATGGGCACGAAGCGTCGGTCGCCGCCGGATGACGTGCCCTTGCCGCCGGGCAGCTGCACCGAATGGGTGGCGTCGAACACCACCGGCACGCCGAAGCCCTGCATGATGGGCAGCGAACGGAAGTCAACCACCAGATTGTTGTAGCCGAAGCTGGACCCGCGCTCCGTCAGGAGAATGCGGCCGTTGCCCGTGGAACGCAGCTTGTCCAGGGCGGGGGCCATGTCCCACGGGGCCACGAACTGGCCCTTCTTGACGTTGACCACCCTGCCCGTCTGGGCGGCGGCCAGCAGCAGGCTGGTCTGGCGGCACAGGAAGGCGGGAATCTGGAGCACGTCGGCCACTTCGGCCACGGGCCCGGCCTGTTCCGGCTCATGGATGTCGGTGACCACGGGCAGGCCGGTTTCCTGCTTGATGCGGGCCAGCCATTCCATGCCGCGCACAAGGCCGGGGCCGCGAAAGCCGTCCAGCGAGGTGCGGTTGGCCTTGTCCCACGAGCTCTTGAACACGGCGAACAGCCCGGCGGCCTCGGCCGCCTCGCGCACGGCGTGGGCGGTGTCCAGGGCCAGTTCCAGGCTTTCAAGGGCGCATGGGCCCGCGAAAATGAAACGGCGCGCGCGAAGGCGCTCGTACAGGGCGTCGGGCGTCAGGCCGCCGGAAGAATCCGGGGTGGCCTGGACCGGGCTGGTGCTGGGTGCTTCGGGATGCATGGTTCTCCGTGGCGGATGGATGCCCGCCCTGACGTGACCGCGCGTGCGCGCGGCCTTGGCGGGCGGACCTTCCGAAAAGATGCTGCGGACGGCGGGGCTGAAGCGGCGTATCCCCCCTGCCCCGCCGGACGCTTTTACCACCAGTCGACGCCTTTCGCCATACCGGGTTGCCGGTGGCTCGCGCAGGGCCGACGATTTACAATGCGACGTAACCGTGGCGCGTCAAGGGGCCGGTCTGGATCCGGCCGGGGCAACGGGTGCGGCATGCGCGATGTCGGATGAAAGGCGCGCCGGGGTCGACACGGCATTTTCCGCCCCCTCCCCACCCAGACGGGGCAACGCGCCTTCCGCCGGGGAAGGCGCGTTGCATCGAAACCAGAGGCGTGGCGTGCCCGGCATGCGGCGCGTTATTTCTTCTTGCCGCCGCCCACCGCTTCCTTCTTGGCCGCCTTGATGAACTCGCGGAACAGGGGGTGCGGCTGCATGGGATTGGACTTGAACTCGGGGTGGAACTGGCAGCCCAGGAACCACGGGTGGTCAGGCAGCTCCACGATTTCCACCAGTTCGCCGTCGGGCGAAAGGCCGCTGAACACCAGGCCCTTTTCGGCCATGGCCTCGAAGTAGGCCTTGTTGAACTCGAAGCGGTGGCGATGGCGCTCGTCCACGCGTTCCGCCCCGTAGGCGTCCCACGCCTTGGTGCCGGGCACCACCACGCAGGGGTACGCGCCCAGACGCAAGGTTCCGCCCTTGTCGCTGGAGGCGTCGCGGCGTTCCACGGCCCCCTTGCGGAAGTCGTACCACTCGGTCATCAGGTAGATGACCTTGTTGTCGGAAAGTTCGTTGAATTCCTCGGAATTGGCGTCGGCCAGGCCCAGCACGTTGCGGGCGTACTCGATGACCGCGCACTGCATGCCAAGGCAGATGCCGAAGAAGGGTATGTTGTGTTCGCGGGCGTGGCGGATGGAGCGGATCTTGCCCTCCACGCCGCGATGCCCGAAACCGCCCGGCACCAGGATGCCGTCGCACCCGGCCAGCTTTTCGGCCACGTTGGCCTCGGTGATCTCCTCGGAGTTCACGTAGCGCAGGTTCACCTTGACCTTGTTGGCCACGCCGCCGTGGATCAGCGCCTCGTGCAGACTCTTGTACGCTTCCTTGAGGTCCACGTACTTGCCCACGATGGCGATGGTCACCTGCCCTTCCGGGTGCGAGCAGGTGTGGATAAGCGTCTCCCACGACTCCAGATTGGCGTTCTTGGCGGGCAGGCGCAGCATGATGGCGATCTTCTGGTCGAAGCCTTCCTCGTAGAAGCGCAGCGGCACCTCGTAAATGTTGTCCACGTCCACCGACGAGAACACGGCGTCCTGGTCCACGTCGCAGAACAGGGCGATCTTGCGCTTGAGCTCTGCGCTGATGGCCTTTTCGCAACGGCACAGGATGATGTCGGGCTGGATGCCGATGGAACGCAGTTCCTTCACGCTGTGCTGGGTGGGCTTGGTCTTGTGCTCGCCCGCAGCCTTCAGGTAGGGCACCAGCGTCAGGTGGACGTACAGGCAGTGGTCCTTGCCGAGGTCCCCGCGCAACTGGCGGATGGCTTCCAGAAAGGGCAGGCCCTCGATGTCGCCCACGGTGCCGCCGATTTCGATCAGCGCCACGTCGGGCTCGTCCTCGGCCAGGCTGAGGATGGCGTTCTTGATTTCGTCGGTCACGTGCGGGATGACCTGCACGGTGCCGCCCAGATAGTCGCCCCGGCGTTCCTTGGTGATGACGCGGTGGTAGATGGACCCCGAGGTGTAGTTGTTCTTCTGCGACAGCGACTCGCCAAGGTACCGCTCGTAATGCCCGAGGTCGAGGTCGGTTTCCGCGCCGTCATCGGTGACGTACACTTCGCCGTGCTGGAACGGATTCATCGTGCCGGGGTCGACGTTGATGTAGGGGTCGAGCTTCTGGATGGTTACCTTGAGCCCACGGGCCTTCAGCAGCGCTCCGATGGAGGCGGCGGCCAGCCCCTTGCCGAGCGAGGACAGCACGCCCCCGGTGATGAATATGAACTTGGTCTTCATGAAACTCCTGCCTGAGTGACTGGTTGCTCTCGCTCGCGGCGCGCAGGTCTTGCCGCACGCCCGTTACAGCGCTCGCCCTTCGGTTGACGCGATACGCAAAAAAACGCCATCAGGACCTTATGCCACATTTTCGGCATGAAGGTCAGCCGTTGACGTGATGTACCACTGGAACGTAATATCGACGGTCCCGGCTATCCCCAACGCACGAAAGCGGTGTGCGCGATGCACTGCGGCACATGTCGCCGCATGCCGCACGGCCGTTGCGCGGCAACCGTTACGTGCCGCGCGCGGCACGCTGGCCGGGGTTTTCGGAACGGGTGCGCTGGGTGCGCCCGCCGCCCGCAACGCCGGACGGCACGTCTGCGGAAACGGTTCGGGCACCGCCCTCCGTTTCCGCCGCGTCGTTCAAGGCTCCGGAAACCTTTCCGGAAACATCCCCGGAAACATCTCTTGACGGGCAGGCCCCATCCGGGCATGCGTCCCCACAGGCATGGCGAACATGCCTCCAGGCAGGCGAACGACGGCCGGGCCGACGCAACGGCCAACGCGCACTTTCGTGTGCACGGCGCGCAGCGCTGACGAGTAGCTAGTCGAGGCACATCCCCCTGTCAAGGCAGTCAACACTGCCAAGAAAACCATCGAGGAGCAGCGCATGGCGCAGGTGAACACGCTGGTCATCACCGGCTACGGCACGAACTCGCACGAGGAATCGGCCCACGCGGCCCGCCTTGCCGGGGCCGACCGGGCGGATGTGGTGCATTTCGCCGACATCGTGGCCCGCAGGACCAGAATAGAGGACTACAACTTCATCGTCTTTCCCGGCGGCTTCCTGGACGGGGACGACCTTGGCGCGGCCCACGCCGCCGCGCAGCGCTGGCTGCACCTTTCCGACGCCGACGGGCAGTCGCTGCTGGACCGGCTGAAGGAGTTCATCGGCCGGGGCGGCCTGGCCCTCGGCATCTGCAACGGCTTTCAGCTGCTGGTGAAGCTGGGTCTTCTGCCCGCGCTGGACGGCAAGTATTTCGAGCGCCAGGTTTCGCTGGGGCACAACGATTCGGCCCGCTACGAAGACCGCTGGGTGACCCTAAAGGTGAACCCCCAGAGCCCCTGCGTGTTCACTAAAGGCATCGACACCCTGTACGTGCCCGTGCGCCACGGCGAGGGCAAGCTGGTGCCCCTGGACGACGAGGTGATGCGCCGCCTGGTGGCCGAAAACCTTGTTACCCTGCAGTACGCCCACCCGGAAACCGGCGCGGTGACCATGGAATACCCGTGGAACCCCAACGGTTCGCCGCTGGGCATCGCAGGGCTTACCGACCCCACCGGGCGCATTCTGGGCCTGATGCCCCACCCCGAGGCCTTCAACCACCCCACCAACCATCCGGGCTGGACGCGCGGAGAACCTGCAACGCTGGGCACCGTACTGTTCGAGAACGCGGTGCGCCACCTGCGCGGCCAGTAGCTCGCGAAGACCGGAAAATCCGCTCGCGGGAAGGGAATGCACGCATCCCCTTCCCGCGTTTCGTTTTCCGGCTGCACGCATCTTTCCAAGCGGCGGCCGGGGCGGTATAGGCCAGTGAGCGGGGCGCGCCGTCCGCCGCCCTGCCCTTCACCCCACGTCAGGAGGCGCACGCCATGATCCCCTGCCTTGCCTGCGGCGCGGACGCCTCCACCGGCTGGGTGCACGGCTTCGTGCCTTCCCCCGACAGCCTCAAGATGGGCCTGTGCCGGGAGCACGACACCCCGGACAACCGCAAGCTGGTCAAGGCGGCGTGGCGCGCGCTGATGGAGCGCGAGATACACGCCATGAACGAGCTTTCCGGCCACAAGGCGGGTGTGCCGCAGGTGTGGCGGCTTGAGGTTGCCTTCATCGACGGGGGGGAAGTGACGCACGATTGCCTCGATTGCACCCCCACGCCGCACGGCACGTTGCAGGTGCTGCTGCCCGACCGCACCCTGCGCTTCTTTCCGCTGGCCCAGATCCGCCGCTACGACCTGCGGCCCGTGCCAGCCCCCGCCGCCGGAAAGGCGTAGCCGCCGCGCATCAGGCCCCGCCGATTGCGCGACTTCTCTTGGGGCCATGCGGCCCGCATGCGTTGCCCCGGTTCCGCGTTCGTCTCCCGCCCGTGTTGACAGCCCCTGCATGCAAAGGCATATGCAAGCGCTTGCAGACGCCCGGCCCGCGCGGCCACCGCAATCGACAACCACGGAGACGCCCATGTACGCCGATGCCGCCACCGAAACCGCCGCGAACGCCTTCATCGCCGAATGGACCGCCGGTGAAGACGCCACGGGGGTGCTGCCCGTATTTCTTGCCCTGCGCGACCACCTGCACGCCCACGAAGGGGCCGTGGTGGAATTCGTCAGCCGCCCCGGCGTCAGCCATTCGCTGCGCGGCACCTACCCCGGCTGGGCTGCCCGCCAGCTGGCCGTGCTGGTGGACGTGGTGGACGACGACCCCGCAGCGCGCTGGCTGTCGGTCTGCTTTCACGACGATTCCCTGACCGACCCCGAGGAGCGAGGCGACTGGATTCCCACCGGCCTCAACGGCAACGACGCCCGCTGCTTCAACCTGGAAGACGGCGACGAAGACTTCATGCAATACGTGAAGGAACGCATTTCCGAGGCCTTTGCCCACTGCCGCGCCAACGCGTAGCCCCCGCCGGACCTGAGTTTTTCAAAAAGGCCGTCCCCCGCTCGCAGCCGCGAACGGGGGACGTTTTTTTTCATGCACCGGCTCGCCCTGCCTGCCCTCCGCCCGGAGGGGGCGGCAGGACACGCGAACCAGCCGAACGCTACGCGAAATCGGGGTCGATGGCCGCCCGCCCGTTGTCCAGCATCACCTTCAGAAAGCGCACGGTGCGCTCGTCCACCGGCACGATGGGAAAGTGCTGCATGCACGAATCGCACTGGGCCATGGAGGGCTGCGTGGGGCTGATCAGGGGCACCTGGCGGCGGCAGTGCGGGCAGGGGTAGAAGAAGATCACTTCCAGCCCGTCGGGCCGCACCGGGTTCAGCGGCTTGCGGCTCTTGCCGTCCTGCCCGTTTCTCTTGTCATCGGCCATCTATGCCGCCTCCGTGTCGCCGTCATCACGTGTTGCTGTCTCAGGCAGGATCAGGGATGTTCCGGTCATCAGGTCCGGCATGTCCACGCCCCACAGGCCGAGGATGGTGGGCGCGATGTCGCCCAGCCTGCCGTCGCCGCGCAGGCGCAGCGTGCGCATGCCGTCGGGATTCGACGCATCGCGCTCGGCCACGATGCAGTGCACCCGGTTGGTGGTGTGCGCGGTCTGGGGCTTGCCCTCGCCGTCCAGCAGTTCCTCCGCATTGCCGTGATCGGCCGTGACGATGAGCCGCCCGCCCGCGCCAAGCACCGCCTCGGCGATGCGGCCCACGCAGGCGTCCACGGTCTCCACGGCGGCGATGGCCGCGGGAATGATGCCGGTGTGCCCCACCATGTCGCAGTTGGCCAGGTTGCACACCACCAGCCCGTACCCGCCCTGTCGCCATTCCTCCAGCAGCAGGTCGGTGACCTCCACCGCGCTCATGGCGGGCTTGAGGTCGTAGGTGGCCACGTCGCGCGGGGATGCCACCAGGCGGCGTTCCTCGCCGGGGAAGGGTTCCTCGCGGCCGCAGTTCAGAAAATAGGTGACGTGGGCGTACTTTTCCGTCTCCGCGATGCGCAGTTGGCGCAGCCCGAGGCCGGAAACCACCTCGCCGAGGGTCATGGCCAGGTTGTCCTTGGCGAAGGCCACGGGCACGGCGAAGCTGGCGTCGTAGCCGGTCATGGTCACGAAGCCTGAAAGTTCGGGCCGCCGCCCGCCGTCGGCATCTCGGTCGAAGCCGTCAAAGGCCGGGTCGATGAAGGCACGGGTGAGCTGCCGGGCGCGATCCGCCCGAAAATTGAAGAAGAACACGCCGTCGCCGTCGGCCACCAGCCCCACGGGCGCGCCGCCCTCCGTCACCACGCGGGGGGTGACGAACTCGTCGGTCTCGCCCGCCGCGTAGGCCGCGCGCACGGCCTCGGCAAGGGAGCCGCACGGCATGGACGCCGCATCAACCAGCGTGCCCTTGCCGCCAGTGAGCGCAGTCCAGGCCAGCGCGTTGCGCTCGTAGCGCTTGTCGCGGTCCATGGCGTAGTAGCGGCCGGTCAGGCTGGCGATGCACCCCCAGCCCGCGTCGCGCAGGATGGCTTCAAGGTCGGCCACGTAGCCCGCGCCGCTGGTGGGCGAGGTGTCGCGCCCGTCCAGAAAGGCATGCACCAGCACGGGCACGCCTTGCGCCTTGGCGGCGTCGACGATGGGCCGCAGGTGGCGGATGTGGCTGTGCACGCCGCCGTCGGAAAGCAGGCCCATCAGGTGCAGCCTCCCGGCCCGTGCCGCGATGGCGGCCAGCAGGCCGCACAGCGCCGGGTTGCGCGCGAGGTCGCCGTTTTCCACGGCCATGTCGATGCGGGTCAGGTCCTGATAGACCACCCGGCCCGCGCCGATGTTCATGTGGCCCACTTCGGAGTTGCCCATGAACCCGGAGGGCAGGCCCACATCGCGGCCGGAACAGGCCAGCGTGGTGCGCGAGGGCAGCTCAACAAGCTTGTCGAGATTGGGCGTGCGCGCCAGCGACACGGCGTTGCCTGGCCCGGCCGGGGCGATGCCCCAGCCGTCCAGGATAAGCAGCACCGTGGGGGTCAGGGTCTGCCCGGCGGCCGCCCTGCTCACTGGTCGGCTCCGCCCTTGGGCGCGGCAGGCTTGCGGGTGCGCGGCTTGGGCTTGGTTTCCTCGGCGTCCGCGCTCGCGGACGACGTGGCCGCGCGCTTGGTGGTCACGGCGGCGGCGCGTGCGCCAGCCACCTTGCCCGCCATGCGGCGCACGCCGCTGTGGGTGCCCGCCGAAGTGGTGGCGGCCTCCACCGGCGGGGCCAGTTCGCGCCCGTCATGCAGCACCGGCGCGTCGGACCACAGGCTTTCCAGCCGGAACATTTCGCGCACCGGCGGCTGGAATACGTTGATGATCACGTCGTTGCAGTCGAGCAGTATCCACTGCCCGGCCTGGTAGCCTTCCATGCGCAGGAATTCGATCTTCTCGTCGTCGCACATGCCCAGGATGTGGTCGGCAAGGCCCTGCGCGTGGCGCACCGAGCCGGCGGTGACGATGATGATGGATTCGGCGAAGGCGTTCATGCCCGCGAGATTCAGGGCCAGCACGTCGCGGCCCTTCTTTTCTTCCAGCCAGTTGACGAAGGTGGCCACCTTCTCGGCGGTGGGGATGTCCTTGAACTTCTTTTCGATGGGTTTCATGCGGTGTCCTGTGGTCCGGCCCGCGCGCGGCGCGGACCGTGGTGTTCATATCGGGCGGCGGATGGCCCGCCGGTTTTGTCCTGTTCGCGGCCTGTCCCGGCATCCGGCAATGCGCCGGACCAGGGGGGCCGCCCCTATTCCGTCAGTACGTCCCCGCCGCCGTGCGCCAGCAGCAGCACCGACGACAGGCTTCGTTTGGGCACGTGGTGCGCGCCGTCCGCGTCGCGATGGTAGCGGATGTCGCCGTCGTCGCCCACGGCGTCCAGCACGCGGGTTTCGGCGGGTACGCCCAGCGCCAGCACAAGCACGAGGTCCAATTCGGCAAAATCCGGCGTGTCCAGCCCCAGGGCCGCGCGCACGCCGTCGCGGTCGAACGCGCCGATCATGCAGCAGCCAAGGCCCAGCGCGTGCGCCCCAAGCTGGATGGTCTGCGCCGCGATGCCAAGGTCTATTTCCGGCGTGGGCGATCCCTTCTTGTCGCACAGCACGGCGATGTATGCCGCCGGGCGTTCGCCGGGCAACGGGCCGCCCCAGTCCTTGAGGTAGGCGGCCCAGCGCAGGTGCGGAAACACGGCGGCATTGCGCACGGGGTCGACGCACGCGGCATAACGCAGCGGCTGGCGGTTTGCCCCGCTGGGGCACACCCGCGCCGTGTCCACCAGCGCTTGCAGCATGGCAAGGGACACGGCAGCGCTTTCCCGAAACCGGCGGCAGGTGCGGGCGCCGCGCACCGCCTGCGCGAAGGCGGCGAAATCGGGCGACTGCGCGGGGGATTGCGGTATGGTCATGGTGCGATGGTCCTGCGAAATGTCATGCCTGGGCAACGTGGGCGGGCCGGAAAATCCGGGGACATCCGCCCGGTTCACTGTCCAAACATTCCATCTATCGCATTCGCTACATCTCCGCAAATGCATACGGGCCGCCCCCTCCCCGTGTCCGGACGAACCGCGCTTCCGGGCAAAAGGTGAATGCGGCTGCAAGGCCGCGGCGGCCCGCACCGCCCCGGCATCCTTGACCACATGCGGGCAGTTGGGGCACAAGTTGGCCTTGCCCGACACGTGACGCACGGGCCGCCCGCGCCATTGCGCCGCGCGGCGCCACCTGCGGTGAACCCGAGAGGAGCCCCCCATGATTTTCGACGTCGACCGCGAGACGCTCCCGCGCGAGGAGCTGGAAGCGCTGCAACTGCGCAGGTTGAAGAACCTCTGCGAGCGCGTCTACGCCAACGTGCCCCACTACCGCCGCCGGTTCGAAGAGGCGGGGGTTACCCCGGCGGACATCAAGCGGCTATCCGACGTTACCCTGCTGCCCTTCACCGAAAAGCAGGACCTGCGCAACAACTATCCCTTCGGGCTGTTCGCCGTGCCCAAGGACACCATCGTGCGGCTGCACGCATCCAGCGGCACCACCGGCAAGGCCACCGTGGTGGGCTACACCAAGCGCGACCTGGACAACTGGGCCGAACTGATGGCCCGCAGCCTGGCCGCCGCAGGGGTGACCCGCCGCGACCTCATCCACAACGCCTACGGGTACGGCCTGTTCACCGGGGGCCTTGGCGCGCACTACGGGGCGGAACGCCTGGGGGCCACGGTCATTCCCGTGTCCGGCGGGGCCACCAAGCGCCAGGTGCTGCTGCTGCGCGACTTTGGCGCCACGGTCATCTGCTGTACCCCCTCGTACAGCCTGTACCTGCACGAAGCGGCGGAAGAAGCGGGCATCGACCTGCGCGAACTGCCCCTGCGCATCGGCGTGTTCGGCGCGGAACCGTGGACCGAGGAAATGCGCGCGGAAATCGAGACCAAACTCGGCATCGACGCCCTGAACATCTATGGCCTGTCCGAAATCATGGGCCCCGGCGTCTCCATGGAATGCGTGGAAGCCAAGTGCGGCATGCACATCTATGAAGACCACTTCCTGCCGGAAATCATCGACCCGGTGAGCGGTGAATCGCTGCCCCCCGGCGCCACCGGCGAACTGGTCATCACCACCCTGACCAAGGAAGGCATCCCGCTGGTGCGCTACCGCACCCGCGACATCACCTCGCTGGACTACACCCCCTGCGCCTGCGGCCGCACCCATGTGCGCATGCGCCGCGTGACGGGCCGCAGCGACGACATGCTGATCATCCGCGGGGTGAACGTGTTCCCCTCGCAGATCGAATCCATCCTGATGGAAACCGAGGGCCTGGCCCCGCACTACCAGTTGCTGGTGACCCGCGAAGGCAACCTGGACAACATCGAGGTGCAGGTGGAAGTTTCCGAGGAATTCTTCTCGGACGAGATCAAGAACCTGCAGCGCCGCGAAGCCCGGTTGCAGAAGACCATCAAGGAATTCCTGGGCGTCACTGCCAAGGTACGTCTGGTGGAGCCGCGCTCCATCCAGCGCTCCGAGGGCAAGGCCAAGCGCGTCATCGACATGCGCGAGAAGTCGTAGTCACGGCGCGTGCAGATTGCAAAACGAAAGGGGGCTTCGGCCCCCTTCTTTTTTGCGCGACAGTCGCCGCGCCCGGCAGATGTACTGTTCGCAGATGTGCTTCCCGCCAATGTTCTTCCTGTCGAACGCCGTGCGCTGCCCTGCCAGCAGACGCCACACCTCGTCAGCGCGGCCGCGTGCTTTTCAGGTATCGCCGGCTTTCCCAGAACATCCCCACGAGAACGCCGCTTCCCATCACGGGGGCCAACACCTTCGCCATGACGTCGTTGATCTGAAACATCAGAACGGCCAGACACACCAGCGCAATTCCCATCAGCATGTTGGAGACGAAGTACTGACGGCGCACTTCCAAAGGAATGTACAGATCGTAGGCAAATTCAGCGAGGTAGGCCTTCCGGAGCTGGCTGTCCCTGAAGTCCTGCCGCAGGAAATCCAGAATCTTCAGCTCGGCGGGTCCGTTCAGGTACCCACCGACGAGAAAGCAGGGAATCCCGACGCCCAGCGCCACCAGAGTCATCCACTTGAATAACATGCGCCACCATCCGCTTGCGTCCTGGTACGTCGAGCTGCCGTTTGCACCCCGAACGGGCTACGCCCGACGGCACCATGTCCACCACATAACCCGCATGGCAAAAGCCTCATGCCAACGCTCTGCTGGATAGAGAAGAACAACGCAAGCAAAAACGGCAACGGCGGGACAACCTTCTTGCAAGGTCGCCCCGCCGTTGGCTTTTCACGTTTTTTCGAGCTGGCTACTTCTTGGGCCGGATGTGCGCAAGCACACGGTCGCGGGCCTCGCGCGAGGCTTCCGTTTCCAGCTCGTCCAGTTCATCGCGGTCGGCAAAGCGGATGGCCCCGCAAGGGCACATTTCCGCGCAGGCGGGGCCAAGACCCACGGCGCGCCGCCCCACGCACAGGTCGCACTTGCGCACGGCCACGCCCCGGTCGGTGGCGAAAAAGGCGGCATAGGGGCAGGCGATGACGCAGTTGCGCGTCTCGCAGCCCCGGCAGAGCATGGGTTGCAGCACCACGGCTCCGTCGCGGTCGCGCATCAGCGCGCCACGGTTGCATACCTTCATGCAGTGGGCTTGCTCGCAGTGCTGACAGTAGATGGGAATCATCTGGCCGTCATTGGTACGGGCCATGGCGATGCGCGGCGTATCGTACAGAAAGCCGCACACGGCCTCGCACGTTTCGCAGCCGATGCACTTGCTGTAGTCGATGTGCAGGGTCTTGCCCCTGCCTTGGCATTCCGACATGGCGCGCTACCTCGGCTCGTTGGATGCGCCGGGGCGCGTGATGACGTCGGCGTCGTAGTTGTATTCGCTTTCGCGGTGCTGCGCCTTCAGGTCCAGCCAGTTGGTCAGCGAACGCGCGGCCCGCAGCCCGCTGTACACGGCCTTGCCGATCTTGCTGGGCCCGGTCAGCACGTCGCCCGCCACGAAGACGTTCTCTATACTGGTCATGTGCAGCCAGCGCACTTCGCCCTTGCGCACGTTTTCCAGCCCCAGTTCCTTCTGAAACGGCGGGGTGGGAATTTCGCCGATGGCGGTGACGATGACGTCGGCGGGCAGCGCTTCGGTCTCGCCGGTGTTGGCGTCGGTCATTTCCAGCGCGGCCGCGTGTTCTCCGGCTTCATCGGCCACCACCCGCACCGGGGTGCGCCGCTCCAGCCATTCGCAGCCCGCGTCGATAAGCCGGTCCACCTCGTAGCTGCCGGCCGGGGCGTCCTTTTTGGTGCGCCGGTAGACCATGACCACGCGCCTGGCCCCCAGGGCCTTCGCGCTGTGGGCCACATCCATGGCCGAATGCCCGGCCCCGATCACCACAACGGTGCGCCCTTCCACCGGCGGCACGGAAACGTTGCTGGTGGCGTACTTCACCGCGCGGATGGGGAACAGGAATTCCAGGCCGGAGTACACGCCCTTCAGGTGCTCGCCGGGAATGCCGAGCTTGCGCGACTTCCACGCGCCGCTGCAGATGATCACGGCGTCGTGATCCTCCACCAGTTCGCCCAGCCCCCGGATGTCGCACGAGAAGTGGTCGCCCTCCTCCTCGTGCAGGGGGGCGCTGCAACAGATCTTGGTCTTGTTGTGAAAATTGACCCCGAACTTGCGCGACAGGATGAACACCCCGCGCTGAATGCGGTCGGCCGGAATGCGGTGGCCGGGGATGCCGAACAGCATCAGGCCGCCGGGCTTGGGCAGCTTGTCGTAGACCTCCACCTGGTAGCCAAGGCACCCCAGATATCCGGCGGCGGCAAGGCCCGAAGGCCCCGCGCCGATGATGGCGACACGCCGCCCGTTGGGCGGTGCGGGTTCTTCCCGCATGAAGGCGAAATTCATGGCGTTGGACATCTGTGCTCCACGGTGCTTGCCGTGCGCCGTGCCGCGAAGTGCGGCGTGCGCAGCGTGCGTGTTCAATATAGCCACCGGGCCTGCTTCCGCAAGCGGTCGAGAAAGGACACCCCGCGCCGGGACGCAGGGGGGGCTGGAAACGTTACGCATCTGCCCCGCATCGCTTGCGCACGGCCCTTCATCCGGCCCGGGCCAGTCCGCACCCGGCTTGTCAACAGCCCGCCGGGGATGCTATCCACCTTCAATGACTGCAACGGCAGGGCGAACCGGCCTGCTTCACCCCGCAAAAGGATTGTCGCCATGAAAGTGGAACAGATTTCCGTATTTCTCGAGAACAAGGCCGGACGTCTGGCCGAGGTCACCCACACCCTGGCAGAGGCGGGCATCAACATCCGCGCCCTGTCGCTGGCCGACACCTCGGACTTCGGCATCCTGCGCCTGATCGTGCACGACCACGAAAAGGCCAAGGCCGCCCTGAAGGACAAGGGCTTCACCGTGGGCCGCACCTCGGTGGTGGCCGTGGAAGTGCCCGACCATCCCGGCGGCCTCGACAGTATCCTGCAACTGCTGAGCACCCGCGGCGTCAACGTGGAATACATGTACGCCTTCGTGCAGCAGAACGGCGCCAACGCGGTGCTCATCTTCCGCTTCGACCGCACCGACCAGGCCATCGAAGTACTGAACGAGGCGGGCATCCCCGTCATTTCCGGCGACAAGCTGTACCAGAACTAGCCCGCCGCCAGCTTCGCCCTTTCCCTGACCGGGCGGGGCCGGGTCCGGTTGCTGCCGGGTCCGGCCCTTTTTACATGGCGTCTCAACCGTGGCACGGCCCGCGCCGTTCTTCCGTGACCGGGGTCACGGAAGCTCCGGTAAGTGTGGCGCTCAGTGGCCGTGCGGCCCGCACCCTCTCCCGCCCGGATGCCCGCCATTTTCCGCCAACCCGCTCCCCCACGGAGTTTCGCATGCAACGTCTTTCCGCCTGTTCGCTTGACTGTCACGGGGCCTGTTCACTGGTGGTGCACCTGCCGGACGAGGAAACCAGCCTGCATGACGACACCGCCGGGGGCGTGCGCGTTTCCGGCAACCCGGACCACCCGTTCACGCGCGGGGTGGTCTGCGTCAAGGGGCGCGGGCTGGCCGCCCGCCGCCTGAGCCCCGACCGCATCACCACGCCGCTGGTGCGCGGCGGGGACGGCGCGCTGCACCCGGCCACGTGGGACGAGGCCCTGGCCCTGTGCGCGGCCAGGCTGGACGCCCTTCGGCACACGCCGGAATCCATCCTGCACCTGCGCGGCTTCGGCTACCGGGGCGCGCTGGCGGAGGCCAGCAACTACCTTTTCAACAGCCTGGGCGCGGCCAGCAAGCGCGGATCCTTGTGCGACGGCGCGGGTGATGCCGCCTGCGAGGCCGACTTCGGCGCGCCGGACCACAACGACAGCGACGACCTGGCCAACGCCGCCGCCATCGTCAACTGGGGCAAGGACCTGGCCCGGTCCTCGCTGCATCTGGGGCTGATGGTGCGCGACGCCCGCAAGCGCGGCGTGCCGGTGCTGACCATCTCTCCCGGCGGCGACGACAACGACGCCTTCACCGACGCCCGCATCCGCATCCGCCCCGGCGGCGACCGGTTTCTGGCCGCTGCGGCCATCCGCCGCCTGCTGGCGGACGATGCCGTGCCCCGGGCCATCAGCGAACGCACGCGGGGCTTCGCGGAATTCCGGGCCATGCTGCTGGCCATGAGCGAATCTGAACTGCTGGCCGCCTGTGACGCCACCCCGGCGGACCTGGACACCCTGTGCCGGTGGATGTGCCGCGAGGCAGGGGCCGACGGCCCCACGGCCAGCCTGCTGGGCTGGGGGCTGCAACGTTACCTGCGCGGCGGCGAAAGCGTGCGGTTCATCAATGCGCTGGTCATGCTGTCCGGCAACATGGGCGTTTCCGGCGGCGGCGCGTACTACGGCATTTCCTCCGGCCGCAGCCTGGACCTTTCGTGGGGCAAGAAGGCGGGCACGCCCGCCCGCACCTTCCTGCTCTCGCATCTGGCGCAGGAACTGGCCCAGGCCGACCCGCCGGTACGCTTCCTGTGGGTTGACGCCTTCAACCCCGTGAACCAGTCGCCCGACGCCCCGGCCCTGGCCCGCGCCGTGGAGGCCATCGACTTCACCGTGGTGGTGGAAGCCTTTCTCACCGACACCGCGCGCCGGGCCGACGTGGTGCTGCCCTGCGCGCTGGTGCTGGAGCGCGAGGAAATCTTTGGCTCCGCCTTCCACAACTACATCGCCTACGCCGCCCCCGCCTGCCCCATGCCCGGTGATGTGCGCCACGACTTCGACATCGCGCGCGGCGTGGCGGAGCGGCTGGCCCGGCCCATCTCATTCCCGGATCGGGAGGATGTGCTGCGGCAGGCCCTGCGCTCTCCCTGGCTTGAAGTATCGCTTGAAGAATTGAAGGCCACCGGCTGGACCAAGGCCAGGCGCGCCGCCGTGGCCTGGGAAGGGCTGCGCTTCGCCCATGCCGACGGGCTGTACCATCTGCCGGAGGCCCTGCACATGGACGGTGCCGCCGCGACCACTCCGCATGGCGCTTCGGCGAGCGACTACCCCCTGCATCTGCTGACCCTGCTGGCCCCGGACTACGTCAACTCGCAGGTGGGCCTGCCGGACCGCCAGCCCGGCGGCAACACGGAGCCCGTCACCGTGCAGGTGGCCCCGGAATGCCCTGCCCTTGCCACGCTGGACATGGACCGCCCCGTGTTCATCGTCTCGCCGCATGGCCGCATGCCCGTGCAAGTGCAGACCCGGCCCGGCATCCATCCCCGCACCGTGATCATGCCGCGCGGCGGCTGGCTGGCCCATGGCCGCTCGCCCAATGCGCTCATCGCCCCGCTGGCCACCGACATGGGCGACAGCACCGCGTATTATGATCAGCGGGTGCGACTGGAGAATTAAAGAAAGAAAACGTTACGTTGCTTATGGAATCCGGGCTCGTAGCACAATGGAGAGGCAGGCGCTTATATCGCCATCTCTCTGGCAGTCATTGACATGCTCATCTTTCGCGACGTAACACGAAATAAATATTAGGATAGCCACATAAACACACAAAAATTGGATGCTACAAAATGAAGCCAGTCGTCTATTTATTGTTTATAGTGATGCTTTCTGGTTGCATGGTTGTACGCTACTCCAACCGTTCTGCGGACGAGCTGCGAACAGAGAAATATTTCGTGGAAACATGGCGCGAAGAAAAAAGCTTAATAGACATAGCTCACAACATATATATGTTTAGTACAAAATGCGGGAACATTGCAACGGCAACACTAGATCCAAAAAACAAAAAATATGGCATCGTCAAAATTGAAGTCCCTGGCTGGTCGGCAGGAAACGTGATTTTAATGATAGAATTCAACGAAACGTCAGAGAATAGCACATCAATCACAGCTTGGGATGAAAACAAAAGTTCGTTTTGGGTCTCGAGATATAAAAAAGCTATAGCTGACCCTGCACACTGCGAATAAACCTGCTTTATTCAACCACCTGTCACGGCAACACCAACCGGCTTGCCACGGGCATGCGCCAGCCGGTGCCAAAGGCGCGGTCGGTAACCTTCAGACCGGGCGCGGCCTGCCGCCGCTTGAATTCGGAAATGCGCACCAGTCGCAGCACGTTGTCCACCACGGCGGGGTCGAAGCCTTCGGCCACCACGGCGTTGCGGTCCATGTGGTGCACCACGCTGCGCTCCAGGATGGCGTCCAGCACGTCGTAAGGGGGCAGGCTGTCGGTATCCTTCTGGTCCGGCCGCAGTTCCGCCGAGGGGGCTTTGTCCAGGATGGCCGTGGGAATCAGGTCGAACCCGGCCTGGGCGTTGCGCCAGCGGCACACCCGGTACACCAGGGTCTTGGGCACGTCAGCGATGACGGCGAGCCCGCCCGCCATGTCGCCGTAGATGGTGCAGTAGCCCACGGCCAGTTCCGACTTGTTGCCGGTGGTCAGCAGCACCGCGCCGGACTTGTTGGACACGGCCATGAGCAGGTTGCCCCGGATGCGCGACTGGATGTTCTCTTCCGTCACGTCGCGCACGGTGCGGCCCAGCGCGCCGAACACCGGGGCCAGCGCCGCGTCGAAGCCGTCCATCAGCGGGCCGATGGGCACCGTATGCACCGCGTCCGCCGACAGGCCCAGATTGCGGGCCACGGCCAGCGCGTCGGTCACGCTGCCCTCGCTGGAATGGGGCGAAGGCATCAGCAGCACCCGCACGTTCCCAGGCCCCAGCGCCTCTGCCGCGACTGCCGCCACCAATGCCGAATCCACCCCGCCCGAAAGGCCCAGCACCGCACCCGTGAACCCGCACTTGCGGGCGTAGTCGCGCGTGCCCATGACCAGCGCATGCCACACTTGCGCCTCCGGCTCGGCCGGGTCCGGGCAGATGGAGCCCGTGCCCGCCGCAACGTCCACCAGCACCGTGTCTTCCTCGAACGGGCGGCCCCGCGCCATGAGGTGCCCCACCGCGTCGAAGGCCACACTCTTCCCCGCGAACAGCAGGTCGTCGTTGCCGCCCACCTGGTTGGCATACAGCACCGGCACCCGGTAGCGCGAGGCCACGCGCGACAGCATGCGTTCGCGTACCGCCTGCTTGCCCAGCGTGAACGGCGAGGCCGACAGGTTGACGATGACGTCCACGCCCGCCAGTGCAAGGTCCGACACCGGGTCGGTCTCGTACTGGCGGTGTTCCTGCCAGAAGGTCTTGTCGTTCCAGATGTCCTCGCACACCGTGACGCCGATGCGCCAGCCCGCCACCGTCACCGCGCCGCAGTTCACCCCCGGCTCGAAATACCGGCGCTCGTCGAACACGTCGTAGGTGGGCAGCAGCACCTTGCGCGTGGCCACCGTTACCGTGCCCTCGTGCAGCAGCACCGCCGCGTTGTGCAGCCGGTTGCCCACCGGCGTGGGATTGGGCACCGGCGCGCCCACCAGCACCGGCGGCCCATCCTTCAGCCGCAGCGCCAGCGCCTCCAGCGCCTTGCGGCAGCCGGGCACGAAGTCGCGCCGCAGCAACAGGTCGCGCGGGGGGTACCCGCAGATGGCCAGCTCTGGCGTCACGCACAGACCCGCACCCCGCGCCGCGGCATCGCGCACCGCCGCCTCGATGCGCGCCGCATTGCCCGCCACGTCGCCCACCACCATGTTCAGCTGCAACAGCGCGATGTTCATTAAGCTTCTCCGAATCGGAAAAAGGTGGAGAGTATCGGGGAGGGAAGGGAGAACTTTTGGAAAAGTTCTCCCTTCCCTCCCCGAACCCCTCCCTACCCGCTCAAAACTTTTTCATTGGGGCTTACCATGCCGATAGTATTCAGCTATGTGAAGACGGCACAGATGACATATGCAACCACGCAACAAACAAAAAGTTTGGAAGGGGAAAGGGGGTTCGGGGGAAGGGGGAAACTTTTTCAAAAGTTTCCCCCTTCCCCCGATTCGTCTTTAAGCGTCCGGTGCCTACAACATGTCCAGCATGGAGTAGAGCGTGCCGGGCTGCTGCTGGGGCAGCCACTTGGCGGCGCGCAGGGCGCCCTGGGCGAAGTTTTCGCGCGAGTGGGCCTGATGGGTGATTTCGATGCGTTCGCCGGGGCCCATGGCGTACACGGTGTGCACGCCCACCACATCGCCGCCGCGAATGGTCTGGATGCCGATCTCTTTCGTGGGCCGTTCGCCGATGATGCCTTCGCGGTGGTAGTTGGCAACGGCGGGCAGGTTCCAGCCGCGTGCCTCGGCCAGGCATTCGGCAAGACGCAGGGCGGTGCCGCTGGGCGAATCCTTCTTGCGGTTGTGGTGCAGTTCCACCATTTCCAGGTCGTACTGTTCGCCCAGTTGCTGCACCAGTTGCGGCAGGATTTTCAGTAACACATTGACGCCGATGCTCATGTTGGGCGCCCAGAAGATGCGCGCGGTCTTGGCCAGGTCGGCCAGTTCCGCCTTCTGCTCGGCGGTGAGCCCCGTGGTGCCGATGACGTGCGACACTCCGGCCTTGGCGGCGGCGCGGGCGTTGGCCAGGCTGGCCTCGGGCGAGGTGAAGTCCACCACCACGCCGCCGGGCACCTGGGCGAACACCGCGACCGGGTCGCTGCCAGCGGGACATTTCCACACGTCGAGCGAGGCCAGGCGTTCGGGACGCTCGACGACGGCGGCCAGCGTCAGGGCCGGGTCTTCCTGCGCCATGCGGCAGATGGTGGACCCCATGCGTCCGCCAGCGCCCGTGACGATGATCGAAGTGCTCATGCTCGCTCCTTATGCGTTATGCGCGCGCCGCCGAAACCCGGGATGCGGCCCGGCAAGCGTGGCGTCTGAACGGAAATGCCGGAATCACAGCAATGAATGCTGGTCCTTCTTGCGGGGAACGGACGATACGGCCGGGGCCGAGGAAGCCGGAGCGACCGAGGCAGATGCTGAAGCCGCATCGTTACCCGCACCGCCAGCCTTGTCGCCTTCGCCTTCATTGCCGGGCGTGCCGGCACCGCCTGCGGGGTTCCCATCCCCGCCCCTGCCTTCCAGCAGGTCGAGAAACTCCTGTTCCCGCAGTACCCGTATGCCGAGTTTCGTGGCCTTGTCGAGCTTGGAGCCGGGCTTGTCGCCCACCACCAGCAGGTCCAGCTTCTTGCTGACGCCGCCAAGGATGTGCGCCCCGGCGGCCACGGCGCGCCGCTCCGCCTCGGACCGGGTGAGGGAAACCAAAGAACCGGTGAACAGAACACCCATCCCGGCCAGCGGGCCATTGCCTTCGCCCGGCGTGCCCGCGGCGTCCGCGTCCGAGCGCACTGGGCGCACCGGCCACAGGCCCACCCCGCGCAGCCGCTCCAGCAAGGCGCGGTTGCCCTCGTTGGCGAAGAAGGCGCGAATAGACCCGGCAACCTCGGGCCCGATGTCCGGCAGTTGCTGCAACGCCTCGCCTTCGGCCGCGCCCAGCGCGTCGAGGTGGGCGAAATGGGTGGCCAGGGTGCGCGCGGTCTGTTCGCCCACGTGGCGGATGCCCAGTGCGCAGATAAGCCGGGCAAGGGTTGCTCCGGTGCGCGCGGCATCGAACGCTGCGATGAAATTTTCCGCCAGCTTCGGCCCCATGCGCTCGAAGGCCAGCAGGGCCTGCTTGTCCAGGCTGAACAGATCCGCCGGGCTGGTCACCTTGCCCCGGTCCACCAGCAGTTCCACCCACCTGCGGCCCACGCCCTGAATGTCGAGCCCGGCCTTGGACACGAAGTGGATGATGGACTGGCGCACCACGGCGGGGCAGCCCACGTTGACGCAGCGCCACGCGGCCTCGCCCTCTTCGCGGCGCACCGGGGTGTGGCACACCGGGCAGGCGCGGGGAAATTCGAACTCCGGCAGGCCGTCGGCGGGACGGTGTTCGGGCAGGGGACGCACCACCTCCGGAATCACGTCGCCCGCGCGCTGCACGACGACCATGTCGCCCACGCGCAAATCCTTGGCGCGGATTTCGTCCTCGTTGTGCAGGGTGGCCCGCGACACGGTGACGCCGCCCACGGCCACGGGCGCAAGTTCCGCCACCGGGGTCAGCACCCCCGTGCGGCCCACCTGGATGGCGATGTGCTCAAGCCGGGTGGTGGCCTGGTGGGCGGGAAACTTCAGGGCGATGGCCCAACGCGGCGCGCGGGCGGTATAGCCCAGCGCCTCCTGCGCGGACAGGTCGTCCAGCTTGGCCACCACGCCGTCGATGTCGAAGGGCAGTTCCGATCGGCGACGGCCAAGCTCCTCGTAGTAGGCCATGACGTCCGCCGGGTTTTCGCAGCGGCGCGCATCGGGCGGGGTGCCGAAGCCGTAGTCGGCCAGCGCGGCCATGACCTGGCCGTGGGTGACCCAGCGGGCTTCAAGCCCCTGCGCCCCCCCGGTCACATCATCAGGCCAGATGACCTGCCCCACCCCGTAGGCCAGGAAACGCAACGGTCGCCCCGCCGTGACCGAGGCATCCAACTGGCGCACCGAACCGGCGGCGGCGTTGCGCGGATTGGCGAACAGCTTTTCGCCCGCCCCGCGCCGGGCGGCGTTGAGGGCGTCGAATTCCGCGCGGGTGATGACCACCTCGCCGCGCACCTCCAGACGAATAGGATGCGGCCCCTCGCCGTGCAGGCGCAGCGGCAGGTTGCGCACCGTGCGCATGGCCGTGGTGACGATTTCGCCCTTTTCGCCGTCGCCCCGCGTGAGGGCCGTGGTGAAGACCCCGTTTTCGTAGATCACTTCCAGCGCCAGGCCGTCCATCTTGGGGTCGCACCAGAAGGCCGTGGGGGCATCCGGCTCGGCCCGCAGCAACCGCTGGATGAAGGCGTCCCATTCCTCGCCCGAAAAGGCGTTGTCCAGGCTGTACATGCGCAGGGTGTGGGCCTGCGTTTCCAGCGCGGCCACCACGGCGTCGCCCACGCGGTGGGTGGGCGAATCGGGCGTGCGCAGGGAGGGCCATTCCGCCTCGATGTCCTGCAGTTCGCGGAACAGGGCGTCGTATTCGGCGTCGGAGATTTCCGCGTCGTCCAGCACGTAGTAGCGATGACTGTGGTAGTTCAGCTGCTCGCGCAGGGATTCGGCGCGCGCGGCCACGTGCGCGGGGGCGGCGTCACGCGCATCGCCCTGCGCGGTATCGGCCGGGAAAATACCGTCGGAAATGCTCACAGCGTGGTCTCGTCGGTCCATTGATGTTGCAGGCTGGCCACCTCGTCGCGCCATGCGGGGCCGAGGCGACGGGTCATGTACTCGTGCTCGGCGCGGGCGGCGGCATCCATGAAGCCGTCCACGGAACGCGCCGTGGTGTGGTAGCGGTGCCGGACCACCAGCTGATGGTCCACCACCACCGGCCAGCCCGCCCGGTGCGCCCGCAGGGACAGCCACACGTCCACCCCGTAGCCGCGCGGGTTGTCGGCGCAGTCCGCGCCGCCCACGGCACGCGCGCAATCAAGGTCGATGCACGGCGCGATGCCGTCCACCAGCGCCACGCGCCGGTACTGCACGCGCGCGTCGCGCACCATCTGCGGGTGGTAGGGGTTGCGGTCCACGGCCGGGGCGTACACCCCCACCCTGCCTGCTGGTCCGCCCAGCCCGCGCGCGGCCAGCGCCGCGCCCATGCGGGCCATGCGCAGGGCCGCCCGCGCCACCAGCGGCGGACGCGTCTCGAAGGAAATGTCGTTGTTCAGGAACCACAGGTGCGTGCAGCCCATGTCGCGCGCGGCGTCCAGGCTGTACGCCAGCGCGCCGCCCCAGAACAGGTTGTCCGGCAGTCTGCGCCATGCGCCAATGGCCGGTCGCGGGGCCGCGTTGTCCAGAACCAGCACCCGCGAGGCATGGTCCGGATCGGCCCGGCGCAACGTGTCGGCCAGATTGGCGGCCAGCGCCGGGTCGCCGTAGTGCAGGATGACCGTTGCGATGACCGGGACATTGGCCGTGTCGCTGCCGGGCGTTGCGGAAGGCGCTGCGGCCTGTTCCGCCATGGGCGCGTCGCCGCCCCCGTCAGCGGCATTCCGCCCTGCCCGGCCGCTTGCCGTCACAGAATCTCCTGCAACTGCCGGAAGTTCTCCGGCTTGCCCACGGTGACCAGGGTGTCGCCGGGGTTCAATTCGTAGGTCGATTCCGGGTTGAAGAACATCTGGCCGTCGGGCTTCTTGACCCCGATGACGATGAGGTTGAACCGCTGCCGGATGCCCGAGGCCATCAGCGTCTTGCCCGACAGTTCCGAGCCCTCGCCCACGGTCAGTTCTTCCATCTGGATGTTCAGGTCGGTCTTGGAGTGGGCCAGTTCCATGAACGTGGTCACGGTGGGGCGCAAAATGGACTGGGCCATGCGCAGCCCGCCCAGGTGGTGCGGCAGGAACACCCGGTCCGCCCCGGCCAGTTGCAGTTTGCCGATGTGCGAGGCGTCGCCCGCGCGGGCGATGATGATCATGTCCGGGTTCATCTGGCGCGCGCTGAGCACCACGTAGACGTTGGCCGAATCCAGCGACAGCGCGGCCACGAGCGCCTTGGCGTGTCCGATGTTGCAGGCGTTGAGCACGTCGTCGCTGGTGGCGTCGCCCGCAAGATGGACGATGCCGTCGTTTTCCAGCCGCTCCACGGCCACCGGGTCGTTTTCCACCACCACGATGGGCACGCCTTCCTGCATCAGTTCGCGCGCCACCACAGAGCCGATGCGGCCGTAGCCGCAGACGATGCAATGGCCGCGTAGCGACGATATGGTCTTCAGCACCCTGCGCCTCCCGAGCATCTTGTAAAGCTTGCCATCCACCAGCAGTTGCGAGAACGCGCCAAGGATGAAGGCGAAGTTGCCCACCCCGGTCAGGATCAGCACCGTGGTCAGCACCCGGCCGGGGACGGACAGGGGGTGCACCTCCTGAAAGCCCACGGTGGAAAGGGTGATGACCACCATGTAGAAGCTGTCCCACAGGCTCCAGCCTTCGATGTGCGAATAGGCCCAGGTTGCCGTGGCGAACACCAGCAGCATGGTGCACTGGCTGATGACCAGCGGGCCCCATGCCCCAAGGCGGATGCGCAACCGGTGGTAGGCGGTGATCAGCGGGTGTTGCCGCATGTGCCGTCGTCCTGTCTGACCGTTACCGCCCGAAGCCGGGCAGGCCTGAACCGCCATCCGGGGCGTGCGCCCCGCTGCATGATGCCGCCGAGCCCAGTTCGTGCCGAATATGGTCGCGCCGTAGTAGTTCGTGCCGTACTAGTTCGTACCGGACGCACCCAGCAAATGCTCGCGCAGCAGCCGGATGCGGTCGCGCAGTTCCGCCGCGCGCTCGAATTCCAGTTCCTTGGCGGCCTCGCGCATGTCGCGCTCCAGCTGCTGGATCTGTTTGGCCAACTCGTGCGGATCGCTGGACCACGGGGCAACGGTTGTCGCCGCCTGCGCCGCGTCCTTGCGCCCCTTGCCCTTGCGTCCCTTGGCTTCTGCGGCCTCGGCGTAGATGGCGTCGAACGGCGTATCCACCGCCTTGCGGATGGTGGCGGGCACGATGTGGTGCGCCTCGTTGTAGCCGGTCTGCCGTTCGCGCCGCCTGGCCGTCTCGTCCATGGCGGCCTGCATGGACCGGGTCACCACGTCCGCGTACATGATCACCCGGCCTTCCACGTTACGCGCGGCGCGGCCGAAGGTCTGGATGAGCGAACCCGTGGAGCGCAGAAAGCCCTCCTTGTCCGCATCAAGAATAGATACCAGAGAAACTTCCGGGATATCAAGACCTTCACGCAGCAGGTTGATGCCCACAAGCACGTCAAATTCCTTGCGGCGCAACGCCTGGATGATGGCCATGCGTTCCATGGTGTCGATGTCGGAATGCAGGTAGCGCGCGGCCACGCCCATCTCGTTGAAGTATTCCGTCAGGTCTTCGGCCATGCGCTTGGTGAGCGTGGTCACCAGCACGCGTTCGTCGCGCGCGGCGCGCAGGCGGCATTCGCCCAGCAGGTCATCCACCTGCCCCTTGGTCGGGCGCACCTCCGTGATGGGATCGACAAGGCCGGTGGGCCGGATGATCTGCTCGGCCACGATGCCCTGCGAGCGGTCCAGCTCCCATTTGCCGGGCGTGGCGGAAACGTACACGGTCTGGTTCAGCCGCGCGAGGAACTCGTGAAATTCCAGCGGCCTGTTGTCCAGGGCCGAGGGCAGGCGAAAGCCGTAATCCACCAGGGTGGTCTTGCGCGAACGGTCGCCCTTGTACATGGCCCCCACCTGAGAGACCGTGATGTGCGATTCGTCCACGAACAGCACGAAATCATCGGGAAAGTAGTCCAGCAGGCACGAAGGCGGGCCGCCCGGCTCGCGGCCGTCGAGGTGGCGCGAATAGTTTTCCACCCCGTTGCAGTAGCCCATTTCCTCCATCATCTCGAGGTCGAGCATGGTGCGCTGCTCCAGCCGCTGGGCCTCCACCAGGCGGTTGGCCCCCTTCAGTTCGCGCAGGCGCTCGCCCAGTTCGCCGCGGATGTCGGAAATGGCCCGCACCAGGTTGTCGCGGTCGGACACGTAGTGGCTGGCCGGATAGATGACCGTCTTGCCCACCGCAGCCAGCACTTCGCCGGTGAGCGGGTCTATCTCGTTGATGGCGTCGATGTCGTCGCCAAAGAACTCGATGCGCAGCGCCCGCTCGTGATGGTAGGCGGGGATGATTTCCAGCACGTCACCCCGCACCCGGAAGGTGCCGCGATGGAAGTCGTAGTCGTTGCGCTCGTACTGCACCTCCACCAGCCGGGTAACCAGGGCATCCATGGACAGCCGCTGCCCGGTCTCCACGGGAATGACCAGTTTGGCGTAGTATTCCGGCGAACCCAGGCCGTAGATGCACGACACCGAAGCCACGATGACCACGTCGCGCCGGGTGAGCAGCGCGTGGGTGGCCGCGTGGCGCAGCTTGTCGATGTTGTCGTTGATGGACGAATCCTTCTCGATGTACGTGTCTGACGAGGGCACGTAGGCTTCCGGCTGGTAATAGTCGTAATAGCTGACGAAATATTCCACCGCGTTCTCCGGGAACAGCTGGCGGAACTCGTTGTACAACTGGGCGGCCAGGGTCTTGTTGGGGGCCAGCACCAGGGCGGGCCTGCCGCAGCGGGCGATGACCTGGGCCATGGTGAAGGTCTTGCCGGAACCGGTGACCCCCAGCAGCACCTGGTCCTTCACGCCCGCCTCGATGTTGGCGACGATCTGGTCGATGGCTTCGGGCTGGTCGCCGCGCGGCTCGTAGTCGGTGCGCAGGGTGAACGGGGATTGGGTCATATCTGTTTCCATGGCCCGTTGCGCGGGCCGGTGTGCATTTTCGGAAGGGGTCGGCCGCCCTCGCGGACGGCCAGCCAGATGGCGGGAAACGGAAACGGCGGCCCGCACGGCCTCTCCAGAGGGGGGCAAGGCCCGCGAACATGGCCGGATGACGCCCGCCCCCTTCCATCCGCCGGAAAGATGGTCTAGAAAATTTGGAAGCGATGCGGCCCGTTGCCCGGCATGGAGCCTTCCAGACCTCTCATGCCCCCGTGCCCATGGGCACGGATTGCGGACGCACCGCCCCGACGACACACGCACGACGCACGCACTCCCGGCCGCTGGCACGATGCCCGGCGCGCAGGAACCACGCATGGAGCCCGCATGGAACTGAACATCATTCCCGTGGAAGGCACGCCCCCGGTGGCGCGCACCCACGTCATATCCGTCACCATCCGCACCTTCAAGGGGCGGCGCAACGTGCAGGCGCACCTTTTCCGGCTGGCCGACGAAACGGAGGCGGCGGAAGAACTGGCCGCCCTGCGCGGGGTGCCCGGCCTGGTGGGCGCGCCGCTTGATCCGAATGCACCAGGCGCCGACGACCTGACCGGCCCCGAGGCGGAAACAGACGCCCTGCGCACGGTGCTGGAAGCCTTCACCGAGGCGGAGCGCGACGCGGTGGTGGACTACCTGTCCAGGCGCTACGCCGACCGGCTGACCTGCATCATCGCCTGTCCGCTGCAACTGCCGGTGCCGCGCGGCGTGGTGCCCTTCTCCGCCCTGCCGGAAGGCAAGACCATGGGCGTCATCCGTTTCGACGACGTGCCCCGCTACCCGCTACACTTTGCCATGCGCGGCTTCTACGACCTGGCCCAGCACGAGCCGCTGGTGCACGAGCAGGAATAACCCGCCCCGCTCCAGCGCGCCACACGGGTGCGCGCCACGGGCCGGTCGCCTTGGCCATGCTGGCCGCCCAACGGGGCAGCCAACGCCGGTGGCGAAATGCATCATGAGGCGGACCGTCCGGTCCGCGCCCCTACCAGGAAGGTCGAAAACCGGCCGGGACACGCCAGTGCCCGGCCGGTTTCGCATCCTGCCCGGCTGCCCACGGAACTTCGGCCGCAGACGTCGCCCCCCGCGCGGGCAGCCCGGAAACGTCCGGACAGCGCGCCTCGCGGCCGTCGGCAAGACGCAATGCGCCACGCAGCCCTTCCGCCAGCCGGGCCAGGAATTCGGGCCGGGGCAGTTCCACCGCGCCAAAGCGCACCATGTGCGGGGTGGTCTGCTGGCAGTCGATGAGGGTGCAGCCCGCCTCGCGCAGCCACGCGGCCAGCCAGGTGAACGCCACCTTGGAGGCGTCGTCCGCGAGATGGAACATGGATTCGCCGTAGAACACCCCGCCCAGGGCCACGCCGTACACCCCGCCCACCAGCCTGCCGCCCTGCCATGCCTCCGCCGAATGGGCGATGCCCAGGCGGTGCAGCGCCTCGTAGGCGTCGATCATGGCGGGCACCAGCCAAGTGCCGCGCTGCCCCGGCCGGGGCGTGGCCGCGCAGCGCCGGATGACCAGCGCGAAGGCCTTGTCGAAGGAAATCTCGAACGTATCGGAACGGATGCGCCGGGCAAGGCTGCGCGACACGTGCAGGTTGCCCGGCAGCAGCGCGCAGCGCGGGTCGGGCGACCACCACAGGATGGGCGTGCCCCGGTCGTACCAGGGAAAGATGCCGCGCATGTAGGCGGCCACCAGCCGGGCGGGCGAAAGGTCGCCCCCCACGGCCAGCAGCCCTTCGGGCGGGGCGGCGGCCGGGTCGGGGAAGTCGGAACCGTCCCCGGTCATCCGGCCCAGCACGCGCACGTTCATTTATCGGCAGCGGCGTCGTCGCCGCCGAGCGGCTCATAGCGGAACACCAGGCCCAGCCCGGCAACGGACTGCGGGGCGCCGGACAGGGGTACCGGTGCTGCCTCGGTCACAGGCGCCGGTGCGGCATCCTTCGCCGCGCCTTTGCCCTTACCCTTGCGGGCGGGCGCGGCGGCCGCCTCCGGCGCGGCCACGTCCACGATGGCGGTGCCGCCCTTGCGCAGCTTGCCGAACAGCACCTCGCGGGCCAGTTCGTCTTCCAGCGCGGTGCGGATCACCCGGCGCAGCGGGCGCGCCCCGAAGGCGGGCTCGAAGCCCTTTTCGGCCAGGCGCACGCGGGCCGCCGGGGTCAGCTCCAGGCGCACGCGCCGGTCCTTCAGCCCGGCTTCCAGTTCCAGCACGAACTTGTCCACAATGCGCTCCATCACCGGGGTGGTCAGCCCGGCGAAGGGAATCATGGCGTCCAGCCGGTTGCGGAATTCCGGGCTGAACATGTTCTCCACGGCCTTGCGGCCCTTGCCCGCCACGTCTTCCTGCGCGGTGGCGCCAAAGCCGATGGACGGCGCGCTCATTTCACGCACGCCCGCGTTGGAGGTCATGATCAGCACCACGTTGCGGAAGTCCGCCTTGCGCCCGGTGTTGTCGGTGAGCGTGGCGTAGTCCATGACCTGAAGCAGGATGTTGAAGATGTCCGGATGGGCCTTTTCGATCTCGTCCAGCAGCAGCACGGTGTACGGCTGCTTGCGGATGGCCTCGGTCAGCAGGCCGCCCTGGTCGAAGCCCACGTAGCCGGGGGGCGCGCCGATGAGCCGCGACACCGAGTGCTTCTCCATGTATTCGCTCATGTCGTAGCGCACGAAGCCGATGCCCATGACCTCTGCCAGGCGGCGGGCAAGTTCGGTCTTGCCCACGCCCGTGGGGCCGTAGAACAGGAAGCTGCCGGTGGGCCGGTCTTCGCGCCCCAGGCCCGCCCGCGCGCGCAGGATGGCCCGCGCCAGGACGCCCACGGCCGCGTCCTGGCCGAAGACCACGTTGCGCAGATCTTCATCGAGGGTGCGCAGGCGGTCGCGGTCGCTGGACGACACCGTGCGCGACGGTATCTGGGCCATGCGCGCCACCACCTTTTCCACGTCCTTCACACTGATGGCCGCGTCCGAAGCCGAAGCCGCGCGGGCTCCGCGCCGCAGCCGGGCCGCCGCGCCCGCCTCGTCCAGCACGTCGATGGCCTTGTCGGGCAGCAGCCGTTCGGTGATGTACCGGGCGGAAAGCTCCACGGCCGCGCGCAGGGCGGGCAGCGTGTAGCGCACCTTGTGGTGGTCCTCGTAGTAGGGACGCAGCCCCTTCAGGATGTCCACGCATTCGTCCTGCGAGGGTTCCTGCACGTCGATCTTCTGGAACCGGCGCGACAGGGCGCGGTCTTTCTCGAAATGGTTGCGATATTCCTCGTAGGTGGTGGACCCGATGCAGCGGATGCTGCCGTCGGCCAGCACGGGCTTCAGGATGTTGGAGGCATCCATGGAGCCGCCGCTGGTGGAACCCGCGCCCACGATGGTGTGGATCTCGTCGATGAACAGGATGGCCCCCGGCACCTTGCCGAGGTCGGTGATGACGCCCTTCAAGCGCTGCTCGAAGTCTCCCCGGTACTTGGTGCCCGCCAGCAGCGCGCCCATGTCCAGGGCGAAGATGCGCACGTCGCGGAATTCCTCGGGCACCTCGCCGCCCGCCACGCGCAGGGCCAGCCCTTCGGCGATGGCGGTCTTGCCCACGCCGGGGTCGCCCACGTACAGCGGGTTGTTCTTGCGCCGCCGGGCCAGCACCTGAATGGTCCGCTCCAGTTCCTTCGCCCGACCGATCAGCGGGTCGATGCGGCCGTCGCGGGCGCGGGCGGTGAGGTCCACGGTGAACTTTTCCAGCGCGTCGGTGCGCGGGGAATCGGGCGCGCCCTCCTCGCCTTCGGCGTCACCCGCGCCGCCGCCCTCGCCGTCCTCCGGCATGCCGTGCGAGATGTGCTGCAGCACGTCCAGTCGGCTCACCCCCTGCGACTTCAGGAAATAGGTGGCGTAGGCGTCGTCCTCTTCGAAGATGGCGGCCAGCACGTCGCCGATTTCCACGGCGGCCTTGCCCGCAGACTGCATGTGGCGGATGGCCCGCTGCAGCACGCGCTGCACGCCCAGCGTCTGCACCACCTCGGTGGGGGTGTCGGCGGGCAGCGGCTCCAGGTGGGTGGCGAAAAAGGTTTCCAGGCGCAGGCGCAGGGCCTTCACGTCCACCCCGACGGATTCGAGGATGGACTTGCCCGCGTCCTCGCCGGAGATGGCGTAGAGCAGGTGCTCCAGCGTCAGGAACTCGTGGTTGCGCGTCCGCACGTCGTTGACGGCGGCGGTAAGCGCTGCTTCAAGGCGTCTTCCGATCATGTCATACCTCTTCGAGGGTGCAGCGCAGTGGATAGCCTTCGCGCCGGGCGCGGGCATGCACGAGGGCGACCTTGGTCTCGGCCACCTCCGCCGTGTACACGCCGCATTCGCCGACGCCCTTCTCGTGGACGGCCAGCATGATGCGCGTCGCCTCGTCGGGCGTTCTGCGGAACACCTCGACCAGAATCGACACCACGAACTCCATGGTCGTGTAGTCGTCGTTGTGCAGGAGCACCCGGAACATCCGGGGCTCGCGCACTTCATCCTCGATGAGGATATCCGTGTGTCTGCCGCCATCCGGCATGTCTGGCATATCTGGCGGTCCGGAGGGACCTGACGGCCTTGCCATGCGGACCGGAACCGCCGGTGAACCTAGATCGTCGAAATGGGTGCTCATGGGTGCTCGTTTCGCTGTTTCCGGGCGGCCTGCGGCGGCCACGCCCTTATACTAACATCGCGGCGCGTGCTGTCGAGGGGCCACGGGGGCCGCGCGGCACACCTTGCGCCCATGGAATTTCGTGACCGTGAGGGGTCATTCCGCCCCGGCTCGGCCATCGTCTTCGCCGAAGACCATCCGGCGGGCGGCGGCAAGCCCTGCCGCGTCGAAGGTGAAGTCCTCCGCCGGGGGCAGCCCGTGGGCCGCGCGCCAACGGCGGTTGAGATCGTGATAGGTTTCGATGGATGCGCGCGCCCTGTCAAGACCGAGCCTGTCGGCCACGGCCATGATGGCCTCGCGGTCGCCCTCCAGTTCCGCCACCGGACCGAAGGGCATGGTGTCCAGGCACACGTGCACCCCGTCCAGGCTCCATACCTCGCGCACCTTGTCATAGCCGAAGGCCACCGTGTACCCCAGCCCCGTCAGCACGTGGTGCATGGCGTCGGCGTCGGCCACGGCGGTCTGCACCTCGTCCCAGACTTTCACGTCATCCGGAATGGGAGCGGACCCGGCATCCGCCGCATGGGGCGGACGCTTCATGGTCAGCACGGCGGCACGCAGGTCCGGCCCGGCCTTGGTGCGCAGCCGCAGCAGGGTATTGGCGGCGCGCAGGTCGCGGCCGGGGGTGTCGTACACCCGGTTGCATTCCAGATAGGGAGCGCCGCCGGTTGCCCCCAGCACTTGCAAAGCCGCGCGAAGCGCGGCAAGGTCCGCCTCGGGGAACTTGATTTCCATTTCCAGCGCCATGTGGACTCCATGGGCCGCATCGTTCCGGCACTGCGGAAGATGGGCGGAAGAAAGGACCAATCCGTGCAGAAGATCGTCTTGCTGGGCCTGGCGGGCGCGCTGGGCAGCCTTGCCCGCTACGGCCTTGCCGGGTTGGTGCAGCGCGCGACGCCCGGCACGTTTCCGCTCGGCACGTTCGTGGTCAACGTGCTGGGCTGTCTGGCCTTCGGGTTCGTCTGGGGGGTGTGCGAAAACCGCATCTCCCTGCATCCCGACGTGCGCGTGGTGCTGCTGACCGGCTTCATGGGCGCGTTCACCACCTTTTCCACCTTCACCTTCGAAAGCCTCGGCCTCATGGAGACCGGGCAGTGGATGGCCTTTGCCCTGTATGCGGGCGGCCAGCTGCTGCTGGGCCTCGTGCTGCTGTGGCTGGGCCTGGGAGCCGGACGGCTGGTGTAGAACCGCCTACCGGCATGCACCACCGGCACGCATCCACCACAGGAAGGAGCACGCCATGCGCATCATATCGGGCGACGCCCTGCGTCTGCGCATCTACACCGGCGAACGCGACACCCACAAGGGCCGCGCCCTGCACGAGGTCATCCTGGAATCCGCCCGGCGCGACGGGCTGGCGGGCGGCACGGTATTCCGCGGGCTGGCGGGCTTCGGGGCCAACAGCGTGGTGCACACCGCGCGGGTGCTGCGCCTGTCCGAAGACCTGCCCATCGTGGTCGAGATCGTCGACGACGCCGCCAAGATAGAGGCATTCCTGCCCCGCGTCGAGGAACTGCTGGCCGAAGGGCTGGTGACCGTGGACCCGGTGCAGGTGTTGCTGTATCGGCACGGCCCGGGCAAGGAGGCCGCGCAGGAGCCGCGCGCCCCCGGCAGCGGCGGCTAGGCGGGGCCAAGGGCACGCGCTGCCGTGCCGCCTTTGCCTGCCCCCTGACCACCGCGCTCGCGTTCACCATTTCCGCCAACGAAGGCGGCAGGACCGCCCGAAGCAGTCCTGCCGCCAGTATTTTCTGCTCGCGAAATCGCCGCGCGCCTATTCGGCGGCGGGCAGCAGCGCGGCGCGTATGGCCTCTATGCCGGTCTTCTCCACGTACTTGGACACGCGCAGCCGCTTGCCGGAATTGTCGCGGTACAGCTGCATGAAGCGCTGCACGAGCTCCAGCGCCGCCTCGCGGGTCAGGTCCTCGGCCAGCACATCGCCGATGCGCGGGTGCCCGCCAGAGTTGCCGCCCACGATCACGTTCCAGCCGCGCTTGGTGCCCACCAGGCCCACGTCGCGCAGGTAGCTTTCGCCGCAGCACATGGGACAGCCGGAAACGCCGAACTTGACCTTGGCCGGAAAGGGCTGCTCGGCCAGCGTCTGCTCGATCTCGATGCCAAGCCCCAGCGAATCCTGCAGCCCCAGCTTGCACACCGCCGTGCCGGGACAGGCCTGCACGTAGTGCACGCACAGCTCCACCGCGCGGCCCACGTCCATGCGCAGATCTTCCCAGATGGGCTCCACCTGCTCGGCCGTCATGCCCACCAGGGCAAGGCGCTGCCCGGAGGTGATCTTGATGATGGGAATGCCGTATTTGCGCGCCACGCGGGAAATGGCGTCGAGTATTTCCGGCGTCAGCATGCCGCAGGGGGTGCGCGGCACGATGGCGTAGGTCTGCTTGTCGCGCTGAAGGATGGCGCCTCTCGGTTCCGGCGTGCCGGTTTCTGTCATGTCCGATGCTCCTTGGTCCGTTTGCGTTGTCGTACTCTGTCGTGCCTGCAGGACGATGGAAAACGCCCGTGGCGACGGGCGTTTCCAGAAGGGTTGCGGCGCGCCCCGGGGCGCGCCGCAACCGTGCGGAACGTTCTCTACGGGCCTGATGGCGTCCCTGCCGGGGCATGGTGCAGGCACGGGCGCGTTCCTGCGGCCGCTACCCCCCGCAGGCGCGGACGATGGCCGGGGCTATTTCTTCAAGCGAAACCACCTTGCGCACCCCGCCCAGCTTGATGGCTTCCTGCGGCATGCCGAAGACCACGCAGCTGGCCTCGTCCTGGGCGATGGTGTGCGCGCCCACGTCGAACAGCTCCTTGATGCCCGCCGCACCGTCGTCGCCCATGCCGGTCATGATGGCGGCCACGGCGTTGCGCCCGGCGTACCGCGCGGCGGAACGGAACAGCACGTCCACGGAAGGCCGGTGCCTGCGCACCAGCGGGCCTTCGCGCACCTCGACGTAGTAGCGCGAACCGTTGCGCTTGAGCAGCATGTGCAGGTTGCCCGGCGCAATGAGCACCTGGCCGCGCCGCATGACGTCGTTGTCCTGCGCCTCCTTCACCGTCACCCGGCAGATGGCGTTCAGCCGGTTTGCGAAGGCGGTGGTGAAGTGTTCCGGCATGTGCTGCACGATGGCGATGGGCGGGCAGCCTTCGGGCATGGCCTCCAGCACCACGCGCAGGGCCTCGGTGCCGCCCGTGGACGCGCCGATGACCACCACCTTCTCGGTCTGCTGCACCGTGGTGGTCAGCGGCGTCGCGGCGGGCAGCACCGCATCGGCGGAAAGTTTGGGCGGCACCCCGGCGGCCAGGGGGCTGAGCTTGCGCAACCGGGAGCGGGCGGCGGCCTTCAGCGCATCGCAGATGCGGATGCTGGATTCCTCCAGAAAGCGCTTGGTGCCCATGCGCGGCTTCTGGATGACCTCCACCGCGCCGTACTCCATGGCCTTGAAGGTGGCCTCGGCCCCCTGCTCCGTCACCGACGAGCAGATCACCACGGGGATGGGATGCTGGGTCATGATCTTGCGCAGGAAGGTGATGCCGTCCATGCGGGGCATCTCCACATCCAGCAGGATCACGTCCGGGGCCACGTTTTCCATGCGCTTGGCGGCCACGAAGGGGTCGGAGGCGGTGCCGATGAGCTCCAGTTCCTCGTCGCCCGAGACGATGTCCGCCAAGGTCTGGCGCACCAGGGCGGAATCGTCCACCACCAGCACCTTGATGCGGCGCGCGGTCATCGTGTCCTCCGGTAGACGGTGGGCGCCACCTGCTCAAGGGGCAGCGCCATGCCGGTAAGACTTTCGGAGTGCCCGATGAACAGGTGCCCGCCGGGGCGCAGACACTGGCAGAACCGGGTGAACAGCCCTTCCTGCGTGGGTTTGTCGAAATAGATGATCACGTTGCGGCAGAAAATGATGTCCATGGGTTCCGAGAAACCGAAGGGCTCCATGAAATTCAGCCGCTCGAAGCGCACGGACGAGCGCAGTTCCGGCCCCATGCGCACCAGGCGGCGCGAACGGTCGCGGCTGCGCAGCAGGTAGCGCTTGCGAAAGTGATCCGGCACGTTGTGCACGCGCTCTTCCTCGTACACGGCCCGCACCGCCTGTTGCAGCGCCCGCGACGAAATGTCCGTGGCCAGAATGGAAAAGGTGAAGCCGGGCGTACTCTCCGCGTAGTCGCGCAGCACCATGGCCAGCGTGTAGGGCTCCATGCCAATGGAACAACCCGCGCTCCACACCCGCAGCGCACGCTGGGCGCGCTGCCGCGCGGCAGCGGCAGTCCAGCCGGGCAGCACGGTGGCGGCAAGGTAGTCGAAATGACGCGGTTCGCGGAAGAATTCAGTGGTGTTGGTGGTCACCACGTCGATGAAGTTGCGCAGTTCCTCGTCGATGCCCTTGTCCGTAAACAGGTAGTCCACGTACTGGTCGTAGGTGGTCATGCCCAGCGCGCGCAGGCGTTTCTGCAAGCGCGCCTCCAGCATCACCCGCTTCGAGGCGGGCAGCTTGATGCCCACCTGCTCGTAAACGAAGCGGCTCATGCGGTCGAACAGCTTCTGGGCCATGGGGCCTGGCCGGGCGCACCCCGCCGGAAGGGCCGTGGCGCCGTTGGTCATGCAGCCCCCCCGCGCGACGGGGCGGCCATGGGGGCCGAACGCGGACGCGCCGCCCCGCCAGCGGCCCCAGAAGCCCCGGCCTGCCCGCCCTGCGGCTGTCCGGCGGCCAGTTGCACCAGCCCCGGCACGTCCAGGATCAGGGCCATGCTGCCGTCGCCCTTGATGGTGGCCCCGGAAATGCCCGGCACGTCCTTGTAGATGCGGCCAAGGCTCTTGATCACCGTCTGGTGCTCGCCCACCACGCAGTCCACCACCAGCCCGAAACGGCTGCCCTGCGCATCGACCACCACCACCTGCTCGATGCCCGGCGCAGGGCCGGGAGATGCGAACAGCTCGCGCAGGCGGATGTAGGGCACGATCTCGCCGCGCAGGTTGATGATGCGCTGCCTGTCGTCGCCGGAGCGGGGGGTTGTGTGTTCCGCGCACTCCTCCACATGGTTCAGCGGAATGACGAACGATTCGCCGCCCACCTGCACCTGCAGGCCGTCGATGATGGCCAGGGTGAGCGGCAGGCGGATGGTGAGCGTGGTGCCCCGCCCCACGGCGCTGTCCAGTTCTATGCGGCCGCGCAGCGCCTCTATGGAGCGCTTCACCACGTCCATGCCCACCCCTCGGCCGGAAACGCTGGTGACTTTTTCCGCCGTGGAAAAGCCGGGCGCGAAGATGAGTTCCATGGCCTCGCGCGGGGGCAGTTCCACGTCCGGGGCGATGACGCCGCGCCTGCGGGCGATTTCCATCACCCGGGCCGGGTCGATGCCCGCGCCGTCGTCGGCGATGGTGATCAGCACCTCCCCCCCGGCATGGGCCGCCGCAAGGGTTACCGTGCCGGTACGCGGCTTGCCCGCCGCGACGCGCACGTCGGGCTGCTCCACCCCGTGGTCCAGGCTGTTGCGCAGGCAGTGCACCAGGGGGTCGCCCAGCCGTTCGATGACGGTCTTGTCCAGTTCGGTCTCTCCGCCCTGGGTCACCAGTTCCACGTCCTTGCCCAGTTCCGCCGAAAGGTCGCGCACCAGGCGGCGGAACTTGCTGAAGGTGGTGCCGATGGGCAGCATGCGGATGCCCAGGGTGGTGTCGCGCAACTCGTCGCTCAACCGCTCCAGTTCCTCCACCAGCCCCAGCAGGCCGGGGTCGCTGCGCAGGTGCGCGGCCTGCGAAAGCTGGGCCTGCACGATGACCAGTTCGCCCACCAGGTCCACAAGAAAGTCCAGCTTGGATGCGGCCACGCGGATGCTGGCCCCGGAATCGTCGCGCGTCGCGGTTTCCTTGTCACGCGACTGGCGGATGGTGCGCACGGCCTGCTGCTCGGCAAGGGCCGCCTCCACCCGCTCCGGCATCACCACGCCCGCGTCGGTCAGCAGACGGCCCAGAGGGCGCTGCTCGTCCAGCACGCGGTGCAGGTCGTCTGCGCTGACGTCGCCGCGCTCCAGCAGGATTTCGCCCAGACGCTTGTAGGCGGCGTCGTCCACAATGCGCGCGTCGTCCACCAGGCGGATGTCGATGTCCGCGTCGTCCTCCACGAACAGGAACACGTCGCGAATGGCCGTCTCGTCCCCTTCGGTGGAAAGCAGCACGTCCCACCACACGTGGCACAGTTCTGGCTGCAATTCGTCGAGGGCGGGAACGTCGCTGAAGTGCGGGAATACCCGCGCCCCGCCAAGCTCGCGCAGTTCATCCAGCAAGGACAAGGGATTCGCGCCGCTGAAGAGGATGGACGGCGCGGGGCGAAAGCGCACCCGCCAGGTGCGGGCACAGGGGGGGCACGATGCGTCGGGTTGAGCCAGGCATTCCGCGCCGTCGGCGTCCTGAGCCGGGGCTTCGGCAGCGAGGGCCGCAGCCGTCGGCACCAGGGCGCGCAGCGACGCGGTGATGGCCGCCGCGTGCGAAAGGTCGGGCGCTTCACCGCTGACGGCGCAGTGCAACAGCCGTGCGATGTGGTCGCGCGAGGCCAGGGTAAGGTCCAGCAACTGGCGGGTGACGGGCATCTCGCCATTGCGCACCCGGTCGAACACCGTTTCCACGTCGTGGGTGAAGTGGGCGATGTCGTCGAAGCCGAACATGGCCCCGGACCCCTTGATGGTGTGCATGGCCCGGAACACACGCGCCACCAGGTCGCGGTCATCGGGCTGCTCCTCCAGTTCCAGCAACGCCGTTTCCAGCTCTGCCAGCAGGTCTTGCGCTTCTTCGATGAAGGCGGCCCTGTTTGCGTCTTCCTGCGATTGCATGCGGCCCTTCCTTGTCCGAAATGTGCGGCGTTTCCGGACGGTGCGCGCCCGGGCCTAGCCGAGCACCTTCTTGACCACGGCCAGCAACTGTTCCGGCTGGAACGGCTTGACGATCCAGCCCGTAGCTCCTGCGGCCTTGCCTTCCTGCTTGCGGGTAGCCTGCGACTCGGTGGTCAGCATGATGACCGGGATGAACTTGTAGGCGGGGTTGGCGCGAATCTGTTTAATAAGTTCAATGCCGTCCATGTTGGGCATGTTCAGGTCGGTGATCACCATCTTGATGGGCCCGGAAAGCTTGCTCACGGCGTCCTTGCCGTCCTTGGCCTCAACGACCTCGTACCCCGCGTTGCGCAGGGTGAAGCCGACCATCTGCCGGATGCTCGCCGAATCGTCCACCGTCATGATGAGCTTGCTCATGAAATCCCTCGTGCTCGAATGTTCTGAGTTGGCGGTTTCGTGCGGGCGTCGCGACGGTAGCCGCGACGCGGCGGGGTCAGAAAAGTTCGATGTTGTCGCCGTAGCCGTCGTCACCCCCGGCCGCCGGGGCAGCGGCGTGCGCGCCGCCCAGCACGCGGCCGTGCAGCACGCGTTCCTGCTCCATGGTGTAGCGGTCGCGCAGGGCGGCAAGGCGCCGTGACGCGGCCTCGCGCGCGGAGGCGGGCACCCGGTCGCGCAGCATGGCGGCCATGTCGCCCACGTCCGCGGCGGCGTCGGAAAGTCCGGCCTTCACCTGGGCATCGAAACCAAGGTCGCTCACGGCGTGGTCAACCTGTCTGGCCAACTCGGAGCAGGCATTGCCCACCCCGGCGAACAGGCGTGCGGCTTCGCCGTTCACCTGGCGCAGACCGTTCGTAAGCCCCTCCAGTTCATCGGAAATTTCCGTGACGCGCGAGGAATCGAGGTAGGCGGTCGCATAGCTCTTGAGCTGCCCTGCCACGCCGTCCACCTCGCGCAGCAGCGTGGCAAGGGCCGTGGTGCTTTCGCCCGCATCCTGCGACAGCCGCTGGATGGAAGAGGCCAGTACGCCCAGCGCCTTGCCCTTTTCTCCGGTATGCGCGGCCCGGATGCTGGCGTTGAGTGCGATGAGCTCTATCTCGTCGCCGACGTCTTCTATATCTTCAAGAAAAACGCTCATCTGCGCAACCATTTCGGCAACTTCGCCCATCACGTGGCCCATGCGTTCGCCCTGCTCGGCCAACGACAGCATGCGCGCGGCGATTTCCGCCACGCTACGCTCCAAGTGGTCGAGCACGGCGGTGCCCCCGCAGCCCTCACCCAGGCGTGACTCATCAGAGAATCCCCCGGTGCGCTGGCCTACCCCGCGCACGCTGGCGGCGATGGCCGTCAGCTCAAGCCGCAGGGTGGACACGGCATCGGCAAAGCTGTTCCGCGCGTTGTCCAACTGGGCCTGTTGCAGGGCGCAGATATCGGCGGCCACGGCCAATTCCTCGGCCAGCGCGGCCTCGTCGGTTTCCGGTGCGCCCTCGATGCCCGTGCGGGCGTCGGCCAGGGCCTCTTCCACATGCTCCACCTGCTGGCGCACGATGTCGTGAAACTGGAGCGAGCCTATGATGCGCCCCATGGATGTTGCAATGTCGGCAGTATGCCCGCGCACCTCTTCCGAGGCCTTGCGGCTGGAGTCGGCCACCTCGTGCAGGGTGTCCATGTTGTCGCGCAGCGACCCGAACACGGAATAGGCGCACTCGCGCTGCATTTCGTGCATCTCGCGGGTGCTGGTTTCGGCCTTTTCGGCCAGCGCGTCCAGCGTTTTCGCCTGCAGCATGATGCGGTCGGAATATTCGACGATCTTGTAGCCCAGTTTTTCCACGTCGTCGGCAAGGGTGCTGAAGCCGCGCCCGTCCGAACCGAGGCGCGCGCTTTCGATGCGCGTGGAGATGCCCAGCATTTGCAGCGTGCGCACAACCCGTGCGTAATCACGAATGGATTTGGAGAGTTCGTGCACCAGTTCGCGCGCACGGGCCAGCATGGCGAGATCTGTGGCGTCCTCGTCCACGTGGCAGAGCGTCTGCATGGCATCCAGTTCGGCCACCAGTTCTTCCAGAATATGGCGCACTGTGTCGCCCGAAGCGATGTGGGTCAGCTTCTGGCTGTCGGCGGCAATGTCCTGAACCCGAAGGGCCACGTCCTGCAATTCCGCGCCAAGGGCGAGAAAATCGTCCTCGCGCTGCTGCACCAGCAGGGCAAGCCCGCTGCCCACGCGCCCAAGCCGCTCCCGCACCTCGCGCGCCAGCGCCGTGTATTCCTGCATCTGCGTCCCGTCTCCAGTGGTTCCTGCATCCCCCGCGGCCGATGCACCGGATGTCGCGGCACCCGTGGTGTCCTGAATCGCCTGGCCGTCCCCCGCGCCCAGTTCCGCCGCCATCACGCCGTTGCCCTGTAGGGGCACCGCCCCTAGCTGATCGCCCGACCGTGCCTGCCGGTTGTACCGGATATCCCCCGCAAGCCGCAATCGGGCAAACGGGCGCAACAAACCGGCGCATGGTCAGGGTGGCAGCAGACCTACGTTAACGCAGCCCCCATCGCGTTTAAAGTATAAAATGGGGGAACCCCCGCCAGGGAGAGCCCCACGCCGATATCCGACATTGCACGGTCAGTCGAGAAAACGGATTTCCGCCCGTGCGGTATGTTCCCCCTGCGGCGTCACCTTGACGTCCACCTTTCGCCTCATGAAATCGGCCGCGCCGATAAGTATCCCCTCGAAGTATTCAAACAGCGCGCGAGAGGATCGATACGTCATTATCAGGGTGTTGCCCCTGTCCTCGTAAGTGAAGGCTGGCGGATTGATGCCGGGGTAGTCCTTGGTAAGCTGCTTGTGCAGTGCATCCATGCCCAGGTACATTTCCTTGAGATCGTTGGTCTTGAAGTAACGGCGATACATCCTGTAGAAACCGTCCATGGTGTAGCGCCCCAGTTTGCGGAACACATCGCGCGTGGAATCTCCGGTGATGCGCGAAAGTTCGTGCGCCATCTGCTTCAGCACCTGGTCCGGGTAGTTGCCGGTGGCCAGGAACACGGGGTTGCCCATGGCTTCCAGAACCTTGGCGACCACGTCCCGCCCGTAGTTGCCCACGGCGAATTCCTGCATCAGCTTGGGCAGCACGCCGCGCATCTGCCCCTGGGACTTCCACAGCTTGGTGGCGTCCACCTTGGCCTCGCTGAAGCGCACGGCCAGGGTGAGCAGTTCCTGCGAAAGCCCGGCCAGGTCGCGCGTGGCAGCCGACGCCTGCGTCGCGCCCGCCTCCGATTCCCCGGCCACGGCGGCGATGGCCTCCACCGCGCCGGTCACCTCTTCCGCCGAGGCGGACTGCTGTTCGGCCGCCGTGGCGATCTGCGCCACACGCTCCACCATGTCCTCTATGCGCACCGTGATGCGGGTGATGGCCTGCCCCGCCTCGTTGGAAAGCTGGGTGCTCTCGGTCACCTGGGCCCCGGTCACCTGCATGGACTGCATGGCGTCGGTGGAGCGCTGCTGGATGGTACGCACCGCCTGCTCCACTTCCTTGGTGGCCGACATGGTCTTTTCCGCCAGTTTGCGCACCTCGTCCGCCACCACGGCGAAGCCGCGCCCGGCGTCACCGGCGCGGGCCGCCTCTATGGCGGCGTTGAGGGCCAGCAGGTTGGTCTGGTCCGCGATGTCGTTGATGACCCCGATGATGCGGCCGATCTCCCCGGCCTGCCCGTCCAGTTGCTTGAGTTCAGCCGCCAGCCGGTCGGCCGATTCGGCCACCGCGTTGATGCCCCCCACGGCGCGCTGCACCAGCGCCGCGCCTTCGTTGGCGTCGTTGCGGGCGTCCCGAGCGGCGTCGGACGTGGCCGAGGCGTTGCGCGCCACCTCGAGCACGGTGTTGCGCATCTGCTCCATGGCCGTGGCCACCGAGGCGGACTGCTCCTTCTGGCGCACCGCGCCGCGCGCCTGCTCGTCCGACGAGGCGGAGAGCTCTTCCGATGCGGAGGCCACGCGCTGGGCCAGGCTGCTGATGTCCGCGCCCGTGACCAGAAGTTCCTGCTGGCGCAACTCCAGGGCCGAGCATTCGCGCCTTGAATCACTGTGGTCGATCAGGGCAACCACCGCGCCCGACACGGCACCGTGCACGTCGGCCAGCGAATCGGAGAGCGCCTGCAACGACAGGCGCGCACCCCCGGGGGTGACGAATTCCACGTCGCGGTGCAGGGAGGTGGCGGGCACGACGGGCATGAAGTCCAGGCCTCCGCTTGCGCCTGCTCCTCCGGCAAGGGCGTCCGCCGGGGTGCGGCCGAGCATGCGGTCCGGCGGAACGCCCGTCAGCGTGGATGCGCCCTTGCTGGCCCGGGCGATGCGCCCCGAGGCGTCCAGCAGCAGCACCGGCGCGGCCAGTACGTCGAAGGCCGCGTGCAGCAGGGCGGTGTCCGCCTCCAGCCGGGCGGCCTCCTCCAGGGCCGGGTACGACGAGCCCCCACGGGCGCGGATGTCTTCCAGCACCCGCCCTGGGCCGCGCGCGATGAATTCTGCGCGCAACCCGTCCTGCCGGGCCTCCCGGATGCGCATGTCGTAGAAAAAGGCCCCGGCGGTCATGGCAAGGCCAAGGCAGAGCGCAAGGCCAGACCAGAGAAGGCCGCCGGGCAACGCGAGACCGGCGGCGAGCAGACTCAACACCGTGCCGAGGATGGCGGGAACAGGCGGAAACGAGGCGCGCGGGTTCTTCATGGCGGTCTCCGTTATCGCGGTGATGACGTTCGGGAAAATTGCCCTGAATGTACCCTGTTGGGCGGCCCAAGCAAACGGCATTGCCCAGATTATCATGTACGAAACAGCGAAGGCCGTTACGACGACGCGTTGGGGAACGATGCGGAAGCGCGGCGTGACAACGCCGGGTGCGGATGCTGGGGCTGGATGCGGGAAAAGGGGAATGAGGCGGCGGGAAGGCGCACGTACGCGGCGGACGCCCCCCTCTTATGCTAGACGCCGTCGTCCTCGCCGCTGCCGGAATCGGCGCCCGTGGCCCCGCCATCGACGGCAGGGCCGCGCGCGCCCTGCCCGTCGGACTGGGCGGCATACGCGGGGCGGCGGGCGCGGCGGAACAGCGCGTCCTGCAAGGCGGCCACGGTGGGCACGCCGCGCGCGTCATCGTCGGCGGGGTGGAGAAGGGGCGTGTAGCCAAGCCTGCGGGCCTGGTCGCGGCGGATGGCATGGGCGGCCACCGGGCGCACCTGGCCGTTGAGGTCCACCTCGCCCCAGAACACGGCCCGCTCGGGCAAGGGCAGGTCGTAGAACGACGAGAGCACGGCGGCCACCAGTCCCAGGTCCATGCCGGGGTCCTGCAGCTTCATGCCGCCGCCGATCTTGGCGTAGATGTCCACCTGGCCGAAGTTGAGGCGCAGCCGCTTTTCCAGCACCGCCAGCAGCAGATGCAGGCGGTTCACGTCGAACCCAAGGCCCGTGCGGCGCGGAATGGCCAGATAGCTGCGGGTGACCAGGGCCTGCACCTCCACCGCCAGCGGACGCTGCCCGTCCACGGCCATGACCAGCGCGGTGCCGGACAGGGCCGGGTCGCGCGCGCCGAGGAAGAAGGTGGAAGGGTCTTCCACCACCTCCATGCCCTGCTCGGCCATGCGGAAGACCAGCAGTTCCTGATTGGGGCCAAAGCGGTTCTTGAGCACCCGCAGCAGGCGGAACATCTGCCGCCGGTCGCCCTCGATGGAGATGACCGTGTCCACCAGGTGTTCCAGCAGGCGCGGTCCCGCCAGCGCGCCATCCTTGGTCACGTGGCCCACCAGCAGCACCGTGGTGCCGCTGCGCTTGCAGGCCTCGACGATTTCCGTGGAAACGGCGCGCACCTGGCTGACGTTGCCGGGCAGTCCTTCCGCCCGGTCGGAACTGACGGTCTGCACGGAATCGACGATGAGCAGCGCGGGGGCGGCGGGGCCTTCCAGCAGGGGCAGCACGTCGTCCAGCCTGGTGGTGGCCACGGCCATGAGTTCGTCATGCAGCACGCCCAGCCGTTCGGCGCGCGCCTTGAGCTGGGGCAGCGATTCCTCGCCGGAAAGGTACAGCACGGAGCGGTTCGAGGCCGCCACGGCCCCGGCCACCTGCAGCAGCAGCGTGGACTTGCCGATGCCCGGCTCGCCGCCCACCAGAATGGCCGCGCCCGGCACCAATCCCTTGCCCAGTACGCGGTCCAGCGCATCGAGACCGCTGCCGAAAGGCTCGGCCCCGTGATCGGCCACATCCTTGAGCGGTTGCGCCCTGCCCTGCGCGCCAACGGACGACGCCCCGGAGCGCGCCCCTGCCCGGCCCTCGCGCGGGGCCACGGTAAGCTCCAGGGTGTTCCATTCCTTGCAGGCGGGACACTGGCCGCGCCATTGCGGCGCGCGCGCCCCGCAGGCGGTGCAGACGTAGGTTTCGCGCAGCTTCACGGGCGCACGCTACTTGCTTTCGGGCGGGGTGCGCGCCTCCACCACCTTGACGCCGAATTCGGCCACGGAGGCGGGCGGATTGTAGAACACCACCATGAACGGCACTTCGCCGCCGGGGGGCACGTTGGTGTTGTTGGTGAGGATTTCAATTTTGTTGTTCAGGGCCGTTTCCAGCTCCTGCTCGCCCAGCACCTGCAACTGGAACAGCGACACGGTGACGCCGCACAACTGCTGCTTGGTGACCACGGCCGCGCCGTTGGCGTCGTACAGCGAAGCCTCGATCTTGATCAGTTCGCGGGGCGAGGAGAAGTTGTTCACCACCTTGCCCTCGATCACCGCCACCTGGCCCACCTTCTCGTTGTTCACGTAGTACTGGCGGTAATTGCGCAAGGCGATGTTCTTGATCTGCTCGGTGCCGTTGACCACCGGCGGCGGCGTATCCGCCGCCTTATCCGAGGGCCAGATGCCGGTGAAGCGCAGGGTGACGCCCACGGCCACGGCCAGCAGCACGGCCACGAAACCGGCGACGACCGGCCAGCCATACTTCTTGGGCGGCACGGCGGGCGGGGCGTCATCCAGGTTGTAGCCCTTCATGGAGCCGATGATGTCGCTGACGTCGGGACCTTCGTCTCCGGCCCGGTCGCGCTTGCGCGCTTCGGCCTGCACCTTGGCGCGCACGGCGGCGTCCAGATCGGCGGCGTCGCTGGCGACGTCAAAGGGGCCGTGGTCCAGTTCCGCGCCGTTGGCGGAGACAAGGCCATTGGCGGCGCCCTGCGCGTCGTCACTGCCCATGCCCATGTCGCCCATGGCGGCGTCAAAATCGGGAACGCCGCCCGGCGGTGTCGTGGGCGGGGTGCCCGCCTCGATGGGGAAAACGGACTTGCACAGCGTGCACTTCAACTTCGCACC
Organism: Nitratidesulfovibrio sp. HK-II; assembly: GCF_003402415.2. Taxonomy (NCBI): domain Bacteria; kingdom Pseudomonadati; phylum Thermodesulfobacteriota; class Desulfovibrionia; order Desulfovibrionales; family Desulfovibrionaceae; genus Nitratidesulfovibrio; species Nitratidesulfovibrio sp. HK-II. The sequence continues at coordinate 1,903,530 of NZ_AP036014.1, read as the reverse complement.
GGGGCGGGCGCGATCGTCGGGGAGGTTGTACTTGGTCGAGCAACTGGGGCAGATGACGATCATCGGGCACCTCGGACGTGGGATCTCGGCGAATGGCCGGGGCGCGACGACAGGCTGGCGGTTTCGCCCACCCTACGCACCCTCGGGTTCGATGACGGCTTCGTAGATGCCGGGAAGTTCGCGATACCGTTCGGCATAGTCGAGCCCATACCCTACAATGAAGCCACCGGGCAACGCAAACCCGGCGAAGTCGACGCGCACGGGCACGGCGCGGCGTTCCTGCTTGTCCACCAGCGCGGCCAGGCGCAGGCTCTTGGCGCCCCGCGCCGCCAACTGGCGGAACAGGAAGTCCACGGTGTGGCCGGTGTCCACGATGTCTTCCACCAGCAGCACGTGCTTGCCCTGCAAGGGCACCTCCACGTCCTTGGTGAAGCTGACGGTGCCGCAGGTGGAGGTGGACGCGCCGTAGCTGGCCACGCGCACGAAATCGAGTTCGGGGCGCATGTCCAGATGCCGCACCAGGTCGGCGAAGAACATGAACGCGCCCTTCAGCACGCAGACCACCACCACTTCTTCGCCCGCGTACAGGCGGTTGATCTCCTGGCCCATCTCGGCCACGCGCGCGGCAATGGCCTGCGCGTCGTACACCACCTTCAGTTCCTTGATCGTCATTGTCGTCCGGCCTCCGGGCCTGGGTATTTTGATGATGCGAGGGAGGGGCATCGCCACGCGGCATGGGTTGCAGCCGAGGTGAGGAGCCGCCCCGCAAGGGCAGTGCACTGTCGTCAACGATCGCAGGGGGCACCGGGATCGCCGGGCCGCATCGGCGGCTACATTTCCAGCAGCACCGCCGTCTCGTCGCAGTCGGGGAACTTGGGGCAGTGGATGCAGTCCGCCCAGATCTTCTGGGGCAACACATCCTTTTCTACCACCCGGAACCCCATCTTCAGAAAGAAATCCACCTGATAGGTCAAGGCGAACACCCGGAAGATGCCCAGGGTCACGGCATCGCTCAGGCAGGCATCCACCAGCTTGCGGCCCCAGCCCTTGCCGCGCAGCACGTCGGCCACCACCAGCGAACGCACCTCGGCGATGTCGTCCCAGGCGATGGAAAGGGCGCAACAGCCCACCAGCGGGCCGCCGTCGTCCGGGTCGATGACCACGAAGTCGCGCAGGTGGCTGTACAGCTGGTTCAGCGAACGGGGCAGCAGCAGCCCCTGGCCGGAGGTGTGCATGAGCAGGCCGTGGATGGCCTTCACGTCCTGCACGCGGGCCTTGCGGATGTAAGGCTGGCCCATCTATTTGCCCCCCAGCAGGGTATCCACGAACTTGCCCAGTTCCTCCGCCTCGACAAGGCCCACGTGGTTGGCCACCAGTTTGCCTTCGCGGTCATAGACCAGCAGTTGCGGAATGGACGACACGTTGAAGAACCGCTGCAACTCGTCCTTGCCCTTCCACACCGGGTAGTTGAACGGCGTGCGGGACATGAAGGCCGCGAGTTGCTTGGGGTTATCGTCCAGCGAGATGCCGTACAGGGCCACCTTGTCCTCTGGATAGCGGGCGCGCATGCTGATCAGGCCGGGAATCTCCTCCAGGCACGGCGGGCACCACGAGGCAAAGAAATTGACGATGACCACCTTGCCCTTGGCGGCGGTGACGCGGCGCAGCAACTCGCCGGAGCCCATTTCTTCCACCCCCGTGGGGGACGCAATGGCCGCGCCGCACAGGGCGGCAAGCACCAGCGGCAGAAGAACGAGCGATATCAGGCGTTTCATCAGGAAGCCTCCGATTGATGGAACCGGCGGAAACGGCGCGGCAACGGGCACGGGCCCGGCGCACCCCCGGCATCCGCCGCAGGGGCGGAGCGCATTCTTACCGCCGAACGTGCGCCGGGGCAACCGGCGCGTCCGGAACGGCCGCGCGGAAAATGGATGAAGACGGACGCCGGAATGGCGGCCCCGTTGGCAACGCGGAAAAAAACGCGGAGACCCCCTGGCCGGTCATGGGGCACGGCAGCGGCGCCACGCGGGCGCCGCCAACGTCCCTACTGGACGGCCAGCAACTCCTTGGCCACGCGCACGGCCTCCACGGCGTCGGCGGAATAGCCATCCGCGCCGATGGCCTCGGCAAAGGCGGGCGTCACCACCGCGCCGCCCACCATGACCTTGATGGGCAGGCCGCGTTCGCGCACCAGCCGCACGGTGTCCTCCATGCGCACCATGGTGGTGGTCATCAGGGCCGAAAGCCCGATCACCCCGGCCCCGTGGCGCTCGGCGGCCTCCACGATGTCGGCGGCCTTCACGTCCTTGCCCAGGTCCACCACGTCGAACCCGTGGTTGCCCAGCATCAGCGTGACGATGTTCTTGCCGATGTCGTGGATGTCGCCTTCCACCGTGGCCATGATGATCACCGGCCGCGTTTCCTGCCCCCGCTGGGCTTCAAGCAATGGTTGAAGTTTGCGGAAGGCATGCTGCATGGTCTCTGCGGAGCGGATGAGCTGCGGCAGGAAGTACTCGCGCCGCTCGTAGCGGCGGCCCACCTCGGTGATGCCGGGAATCAGCTTGTCCTGCACCAGCGAGAACGGGTCGGCCCCTTCGGACAGGGCGCGGTCCACCAGGGCCAGCGCGCCCTCGCGGTCGCCCCGGATGACGGCCTCTTCCAGCGTGGCGGCCTTGGCCTTCACGCCACTGGCACCGGAAGCCCCCCCTGCCCCGCCCGTCTGGACCGCACCGGCCTCCCCGCTGCCCGGCGTCCAGCCGGAATAGCCCTCGATGAAGGCTTCGGCGTTGGCGTCCAGCCCCAGCAGCACGCCCGAGGCGGCCACCGCCTCGCGGATGCGCGCGTTGCCGGGGTGGGCGATGCACGAGGAAAGCCCCGCGCCCGCCGCCATGGCCAGGAAGGTGGAATTCAACAGTTCGCGCGCGGGCAGGCCGAACGAGATGTTGGACAGGCCGATGGTGGTGGGCAGGCCCTGCGCGGCGCACCAGCGGATGGTGTCCAGGCAGTGGCGGGCGGCCTCGGCCTTGGACGACACGGCCAGCGCCAGCACGTCCACCATGACCAGGCGGCGCGGAATGCGCAGCCCGTCCGCCTGTTGCAACAGTTCCTCGATGATGGCGATGCGCTCGGCCGCCGTCACCGGCAGCTTGCGCCCCTTGAGCGGCAACAGGATGAACGGCGCGCCGTGGTCGCGGCACAGCGGCCCCAGATGCTCCATGCGGCCGGGTTCGCCGCTGATGGAATTGACCAGCGGCGAGCCGGGATGGAACGGCAGGGCCCCCGCGATGGCGTCCGCGTTGGACGAATCCAGCGACAGCGGCAGCGCGTGGCGGGCCACCAGGCGCTCCACCAGCGCGGGTAGCAGCACCGCCTCGTCCACCATGGGCGCGCCCACGTTCACGTCCAGCACCGGCGCGCCCGCCTCCACCTGTTCGTCGGCGAAGCGCAGCGCCTGGGCGAATTCGCCCGCCTGCAATTCGGCGATGAGCTGCTTCTTGCCGGTGGGGTTGATGCGCTCGCCGATGATGCGAATGGGGCTGCCTGCCCCGATGTGCACGGCCTGGGCGCGGGTGGTCAGCACGATGCCGTCGCGCCGGGCCGGGTCGGGAACAAGGCCGCCGGAAAGGGCGTCCAGCGCCCCGCGCAGGGCGGCGATGTGGTCGGGCGTGGTGCCGCAGCAGCCGCCCAGCAGGCGCGCCCCTGCGGCGGCGAAGCGCGCGGTATGCCGGGCAAAGTCGTCCGGCCCCAGGCGGAACACGGTCTTGCCGTCCACCAGTTCCGGCAGGCCCGCGTTGGGCTCCACCAGCACCGGCACTTCCGAGATGGCCAGCAGTTCGTCCGCCACCTCGACCATCTGCTCCGGACCAGCGCTGCAGTTGGTGCCCACAAGGTCCACGCCCATGTTCAGCATGGACTGCACGAACACCTCGGGCCGCGTGCCGGTAAGGCTGACGCCGTTCTCGAAGGTCATGGAAACGCCCACGGGCAGGTCGCATTCGGCGCGCACGGCCAGCACGATGGCCCGGGCCTCTGCCAGGTCAAACTGGGTTTCGGCCAGGATCAGGTCCACCCCGCCCTGCACCAGCCCCCGGATCTGGGCGCGGAAGGCGGCCACCAGTTCGGCGGGGTCCAGGTCGCCCAACGGACGCATGAAGTGGCCGGACGGCCCCACGCTGCCCGCCACGAACGCCTCGCGGCCGCTGGAGGCCACCGCCTCGCGCGCGGCGCGGGCCATGGCCCGGTTGAATTCCACCACGTCGGGCGTGCCGGTGCCCAGCTTGTAGACGCAGCCCCCGAAGGTGTTGGTGGTCAGTACGTCGGCCCCGGCGCGCAGGTAGTCGGCATGGATGCCCACCAGCACGTCGGGCCGGGCCAGACAGAAAAGTTCGGGGCTCACGCCGGGCGGCAGCCCGCGCGATTGCAGCATGGTGCCCATGCCGCCGTCGAAGACCAGTCGACGGCCGGAGCGAAGCGCTTGACGAAAATCTGGCACAGCCTGTACTCCTGAAACTTGGCTCGCCGACGACCGGATGACCGTAGGCCGCGAGGGTTCCGAAACATGCCCGAGACATGCGCACCTTGGCGCACCTTGGCGCACACTGGCGCGCGACGCCGCGCGGGTAGGCCTGTGTACCGGAAAGCCTTGTAAAGGACAAACAAAAATCATACCATCATCGTCTGTACGGCCCCCGTCAAGCATTTTGGGACACCGCTGCACGACGCACGAACCGGCGCGGCCCGCGCCGCGCCTTACCGGATACCATGACCGATACCCCCAGAACGCCGCGCCCCGCCCCGCGCGCACGCGGCGCCAAGGCCGCCGCGCCAGCCGAAACGCCCGGCGTCGACCCCGTAGTGGTTGATGCCGAGGTGATCCTTGACGTGCGCGGTGACGTGACCAGTGACGTCACCAATGACGTGCCCAGCGGCACGCCCCGCGCCAAGGCCGCCCGCGGCGCTTCCGCCAAGGCAACTGCCGGAAAACCCGCGCGAAGCCGCCGCAACGCCCCCGCCGACGAGGACGATCCGTCTCCCGTATCGCGCATCTCCGCCGAGGATGACGAAGAAACCCCGGATGGTACGGAAGGGGCGGACGAAGAAGACCTGGACATCGATTTCGACGGCGCCAGCGACGACGCCATCGACGTGGATATGCTGCATGGCGAAGCCGCCCCGCACGGCGCAGAGGCGCACGACGACGGCGAAAGCCCGCGCCAGGCCCTGCCCGTGCTGCGCCCGTCCACGCCTGGGGCCTCCACGCGCGATTCCCTGCACCTGTACCTGCGCGAAATCAGCCGCTTTCCCCTGCTGAAGCCGGACGAGGAATTCGACCTTGCCCGGCGCGTGCAGGAACAGGGCGACAGCGACGCCGCCTTCCGCCTGGTTACCTCGCACCTGCGCCTGGTGGTCAAGATCGCCATGGACTTCCAGCGCCGCTGGATGCAGAATGTGCTGGATCTGATTCAGGAAGGCAACGTGGGCCTGATGCGCGCGGTGAACAAGTTCGACCCGGAAAAAGGCATCAAGTTCTCGTACTACGCCGCGTTCTGGATCAAGGCCTACATCCTCAAGTTCATCATGGACAACTGGAGGATGGTCAAGATAGGCACCACCCAGGCCCAGCGCAAGCTGTTCTACAACCTTAACAAGGAACGCCAGCGCCTCATCGCGCAGGGGTACGACCCCGACGCCGCCACCCTTTCCGAAAAGCTCAACGTCACCGTCGAGCAGGTCGTGGAGATGGAACAGCGGCTCGATTCGTCCGACATGTCGCTGGACATCACCGTGGGCGAGGATTCCGGCGGGGCCACCCGCATGGACTTTCTGCCCGCGCTGGGCCCCGGCATTGAAGAGACGCTGGCCAACAGCGAAATCGCGCGCATGGTGCAGGACAGGGTGCAGACCATCCTGCCGAAGCTTTCGGACAAGGAGGCGTACATCCTCCAGCACCGTCTGCTTTCGGAACAGCCCGTCACCCTGCGCGAGATCGGCGAAAAGTACGACATCACCCGGGAACGCGTCCGGCAGATCGAGGCGCGTCTGCTGCAAAAGCTGCGTGACCACCTCTTCAAGGAAATCCGCGACTTCTCCTCGGATTGGATTTCACAGTAGCCGCCCGGCCCGGTCAGGCCGTTGCACGAGCCCTTCATGCCATCCATTTTCCCCATCGCCATTTTCCGGAACGCCCCGGCGCACCAGCCCCAAGGGGCGCACCGCCGCACCTTCGCCGCACGTCTGGCACGTTTGGCGCGGCAGGCCCGCCCGTGGCCGCTGCGCCGCGCTGCCGTGCTGCTGGCCGCCGTCTGTCTGGCCACCGGCGTCGCGGGCTGCGCCACCCGCCAGGCCACGCCGGAACAGCCCGCGGCCCCGGTGGAATGGCGGCTTACGCCGGAAGCGGCGACCACTTACTACTATCTGCTTCTGGAGCAGGCCAGCCGCACCGGCAACCTGCGCGACGCCATGACCGCCATCGAAAAGCTGGTGGCGCTGGACCCGTCCCCCAGGGTGTTCATCGACGGCGGCTCGTTCCTGCTTTCGCGCAAGGAACCCACCCTGGCCCGGCAGGTGTTGCAGGAAGGCGTGTCGCGCTATCCCGACGACCTCGACATCACCCTGCTGCTGGTGGAAACCTACCTTGAGGAAAACCGCACCAACGACGCGCTGTACACCCTGCGCGCCTTCACCAGCGCCCATGGCGAGGACGAGCAGGCCCGCCAGGAACTGGCCCTGCTGCTGGTGAAGACCCGCAACTTCGCCGAGGCGGACAAGCTGCTCTCCGGCATCGCCGAGCGCAACCGCACGCCGGTGCTGCGTTACTACCACGCCCGCGCGCTGGTGGGGCTGAACCGCCACTCCGAGGCTTTGGGCCAGTTGCGCAAGGCCGTGAAGGCCGCGCCGGATTTTCTGGAGGCCTGGGCGGAACTGGCGTTCATCTACGAACTGCGCAAGGACTACGTGGAGGCCGAGCGCACCTATGAGCAGATCATCACCCTGGACGAAAGCAACCAGGACGTGTGGCTGCGGCTCATCGCCATCAGCCTGAAGCTGAACAACCCGGCCAAGGCCTATGAACTGGCCCGTCAGGGGCCGGAGACCTTCGGCTTTCTGCTCACGGCGGCCACGCTGTTCCTGGAAGAAAAATTCTACGAACAGGCCGACGCCCTGCTCACCGTGGTCAAGGACACACCCGGCGCGCCCGAGGAAGTGTATTTCTACCTGGCCGTGCTCTCCTTCGAGGGCAAGCGCGACCCTGCCGGGGCCATCCACTGGCTTGGCGAGATCACCCCGTCCAACAAGTTCCACGACCGAGCCCTGCGCCTGAAAAGCCAGCTGCAGTTCGAGACCGGCGACCTGAACGCCGCCCTGGCCACGCTGAAGGAAGGACAGAAGACCTACCCCGGCCAGAAGGAATTCTGGCAGATGGAGGCCCAGCTGTACCTGAACAGCAACAAGCCGGAAGAAGCCCTGGCCGTCATGGACGAAGCGCGCAGGTTCTGGCCCGACGACGCGGAAATCGCCTTCATGCGCGGCATCATCCTGGATGAGCGGGGCATGAAGGCCGAGGCCTTCACGGTGATGGAACAGGTGGTGGCCGAACATCCGCGCCACGCCCAGGCCCTGAACTACGTGGGCTACACCCTGGCCGAGCAGGGGCGCGACCTGGACCGTGCGCTGGAGCTGATCACCCGTGCCCTTGAAGAGTCGCCCGACAGCACCTACATTATCGACTCGCTGGCCTGGACGCACTACCGCCGGGGCGAGCTGAACGAAGCGTGGCAGACCATCAACCGCGCCGTGGACCAGGGCGCCAGCGACCCCACCATCTGGGAACACTACGGCGACATCGCCGCCGCCCTCGGCAAGAAGGCCGAGGCGCGCAAGGGCTACCGCAAGGCGCTGGAAATGTCACCCGCCAACGCGGCGGACATCACCGCCAAGCTCAAGAACCTATGATGCATCCCCTTCGTCTTTCCCACGACCAATCCCTGGCGCACGGCATTGCCGTGCGCTGTTGCGTCCTGCTCCTGCTCGTCGCGGCCGCGCTGGCCCAGGGCTGTGCCCCGCGCGTGGCCCCCGGCGTGCCCGCCCCGCAGGCCGAGGCCGACGCCGCCTGGCACGCCTACCGCAGTTGGGCGCAGTCCAACGAGGCCGACGCGGGTCCCTTCCGGGTCAACGCCAGCCTGCGCTACAAGACAAGCGAACATGACGGCAACCGCGTGGTGGCGCTCTTGTGGTCCAACGGAGACGTGCCGCTGCGGCTGGACATCATGGCGGGCATCGGGGCCACCGTGGCCCGCATCCGCGAGGACGACACCACCTTTCTCGCCTACGCGCCCAACGAGAACCGCGCCTATTACCACAGCGGCGAACTGAACCGAGGCGGGCGCGCCCTGCTCTCGTTCGGCGTGCCGGTGCCCTTTTCGGTGCCGGATCTCGCCAACCTGCTCAACGGCAGGTTCGCCAAGGTGTTCGATGATGCCCACGCCGACCCCAGGCTTGTGGCGGACGGGGGAATCGCCTACACTCTGCCGCGCGGCAGGGTTCGCGGAATGCTTGAACTTTCTCCTGAAGGGCTGCCCCGCCGCTGGACCGATGCGCCCCCCGGCGAACCCCAGGACGGATGGGACATGCGCATCGACTACGACGACGCCGTGCCCCCCCTGCCGCGCAAGATCGCCATCACCCACGCCAAGGGATATTCCGCCATCCTGCTCGTGAAGGAGCGGGAGCGGCCGCAGGCCTTCACCGGCGAACAGCTGGGGCTTGTCCTGCCCGAAGGCACCGAGGTGTTGCCGCTGCGCGAAGGCGCGCGGCGCTAGGTCCAGCCCGCCAACACCACCAGCCCCGCAGGCACCACAACGCGACGGAGACGTTCATGACCGCGCCCGACACCTTCACCTCCTTCTCCCTTTCCGCCGTGCTGTCCAACCTCAAGGTGGGGCTGTGCGTGCTGCGCGGCGAGTTGGGCCGCATGGCAACCGGCGTGCTACGCTGCATGGAGGCGCGCCAGTTGCGCCGCCGCATGGACGAGGAGCACGCCGCCCTTGGCCGCCGCATGATGGAACTGCTGGATGCGGGAGTGCCCGCCACGGATGATGCCCGTATTCATGAACTGGCTGGCCGCGCCGCCTTCCTGCGCGACGAACTGGCCCGCCACGCCGCCGGGGCCGATGCGGACCGCGAGCGGCACCTGGCCCGCATGGCCCGATGTTGCGGAAACGGCGGCAAGGGCTGACCGGGCAGGCGACCGCCGTCCTCCGCGCCCGCACGGGGCGCACCACCGTCTTGACAAGCGGCTCCGGGAACAGCACATTTCCAGCGCCGTCCGGCAGCCGTCCCGCCCACGTCGTTGCGGTCCGGCGCACGGGCAGCGTTCAACTTCCACGGCACGCACCGCGCACGACATCGGCGCACATCCCATATTTCCGTCAGCACGCAGCGAGGGAACCCATGTCCGCACCCGTCATAATCGGCTCCGACCACGCCGGTCTCGCCCTGAAGCAAGTCATCGTCGCCCACCTCAAGGCCACCGGCCGCGAAGTTGAAGACCTTGGCCCCCAGACCGCCGAAAGTTGCGACTACCCGCTCTACGCCGCCAAGGTGGCGGAACGTGTGCTGGCCACCGGCGGCCTCGGCATCCTGGTTTGCGGCACGGGCATCGGCATGTCCATGGCCGCCAACCGTTTTCCCGGCATCCGCGCCGCGCTGTGCACCTGCGAATTCCACGCCCGCGCCACCCGCCAGCACAACGACGCCAACGTGCTGTGCCTTGGGGAACGGGTGACCGGCCCCGGCGTGGCCATGGGCCTCGTGGACGTGTTTCTGGACACGCAATTCGAGGGCGGCCGCCACCAGCGCCGCATCGACCAGTTCGACGGGTCCGCCCGCACCGGCGGCTGCTAGCCGTCGTCAGACGCTGCCGTACACCCGTCGCACATCTGACGGGCGGAGCGTCGGCCTTACAAGCCGAACGCCTGGCGTCACATTTATTCCCGCACCGCGCCGAAAGCGCAGGGTGCAACTGACACGGCGCGTACCGCGTCCGCTGCCGCACCACACCGCACATCCACGGGAGCATCAATGCAACTGTACAATACCCTGACCCGCAAAAAGGAACACTTCGAGCCCGCCGTGCCCGGCAAGGTCAACATGTACGTCTGCGGCATCACCGCGTACGACCTGTGCCACATCGGCCACGCCCGCTCCGCCGTGGTGTTCGACGTGCTGGTGCGCTACCTGCGCCACACCGGCCTCGACGTCACCTTCGCGCGCAACTTCACCGACGTGGACGACAAGATCATCACCCGCGCCAACCAGGAAGGCCTTTCCAGCCAGGAAGTGGCGGAAAAGTACATCGCCACCTTCTACGAGGACATGGACCGCCTGAACGTGCTGCGGGCCGACATAGAGCCGCGCGCCACCACGCACATCGCCGAGATGATCTCGCTGTGCGAACGGCTCATCGAACAGGGCAAGGCCTACGCCACCCCCTCGGGCGACGTGTACTTCCGCGTGCGCGCCTTTCCCGGGTATGGCAAGCTTTCCGGACGCGACGTGGACGACCTGCGCTCCGGCGCGCGCGTGGCCCCCGGCGAGGAAAAGGAAGACCCGCTCGACTTCGCCCTGTGGAAGGGCGCCAAGCCCGGCGAACCATACTGGGAAAGCCCGTGGGGGCATGGCCGTCCCGGCTGGCACATCGAGTGCTCGGCCATGAGCGAAAAGCACTTGCCCCTGCCCCTGGACATCCACGGCGGCGGGCAGGACCTGGTCTTTCCGCACCACGAGAACGAGATCGCCCAGACCGAGGCCGCCCTGGGCAAGGATTTCGTGCGTTACTGGGTGCACAACGGCTTCGTGCAGGTGAACGCCGAAAAGATGTCCAAATCGCTCGGCAACTTCCGCACCATCCGCGACATCCTGGAAGGCTACCTGCCCGAGACGCTTCGCTACTTCCTGCTCACCAAGCACTACCGCAGCCCCATCGACTTCACTTTCGAGTCCATGGACGAAGCGGAAAAGAACCTCAAGCGCATCTACGAGGCGCTGGGGCTGCTGCACGCCGAACTGCAACGCGAAAAGTGGACCTCCGGCCCCCTGCCCAAGGACGTGACCGAGGAATTCGAAGGCCTGCGCCAGGCCTTCGCCGACGCCATGGAAGACGACATGAACACGGCGGCCGCCCTGGGGCACGTGTTCACCATGGTCCGCCTGGCCAACCGCATCCTGGACAACAAGGGCCAGCGCAAGACAGAGGGCGCGCGCGAACTCTTCCGCCGCGTGCTGGTCGAGGCCCGCGCCTGGACCGCCGTGCTGGGCGTGTTCGGCCGCGACCCCGCAGAATTCCTTGCGGAACTGCGCGCCTGCCGCGTGGCCCGCAAGTCCATCGACCCGGCCAGGGTCGAAGAACTGATGCAGGCCCGCATCAACGCCCGCGCCGACAAGGACTTCGCCCGCGCCGACGCCATCCGCGACGAGATCGCCGCCCTCGGCATAGAAGTGCGTGACACGCCTTCCGGCGCGGTGTGGGACGTGCTATAGCACGCGCATGACCACTCGCTTCCGCCATCATTCCGCGCCCCGCACCGGCTGGCTCCGCGCCAGCCTGCGGGGCGCTCTTGCCCTGTGCCTGTGCGCGCTCCTGCTGCTGGGCCAGGCCCTGCCCGCCTTCGCGCCGCCCGCCGGGGCCTTCCTTGGCGACTTCACGGTCAAGGACGAGGTGGAACTGGGCAAGAAGTTCAACGTGCTCATCAAGGCGCGCCTGCCGCTGGTGGAAGACCCGGAGGTGAAGGAGTACGTGCGGTCCATCGTGGAGCGGCTGAAGGCGGTGGTGCCGCCGCAGCCCTTCGACTTCGAGACCAACGTGCTGCTGCACAACGCCGTCAACGCCTTCGCCAGCCCCGGCGGATACATATTCGTGCACACCGGCCTGCTGATGGCCATGGAGCACGAAAGCGAGGTGGCCGGCGTGCTGGCCCACGAAATGGCCCACGTCACCCAGCACCACATCGCCAGCCGCATCGAGAAATCGCAGCGCATCACCCTGCTCAGCCTGGCCGGGGCGCTGGCCGGGGCCTTCGTGGGGGCGGGCAGCGGCAAGGGCGCTGCCATGGCCGGTTCGCTGGCTGCCGGGCAGACGGCCATGCTCAACTACAGCCGCATCGACGAAACCGACGCCGACCAGGTGGGCATGCAGTACCTGGTGGCCGCAGGCTTCAAACCCGACGGCATGGCCGGGGCCTTCGAGAAGATTCGCCGCCAGCACTGGATGACCGGCACCGACGTGCCCACCTATCTCAGCACCCACCCCAACGTGACCGACCGCATCAGCGAGGTGCGGTTGCGCGTGGAACAGCTGCCCGCCAGCGTGCGCGATCGCAAGGACGACGACGAACGCTTCCGCCGGGTGCAACTGCTGGTGCGCGCCCGCTACGCAGACGCCAACATCGCCCTGCGCACCTTCGAGCAGGCCAAGCCCGGCGACTGCATGTCGCAACTGGGGCTGGCCATCCTGTACTCGCGCCTGAACCGGGTGGGCGAGGCCACGGCCGCGTTCGACAAGGCCATCGCCTGCAACCCCAAGGACCAGCTGGTCTGGCGCGAGGCCGGACGGTTCCACTACACCAAGGGCGACCGCAACCGCGCCGCGCAAATGCTGCAACGCGCCGTGCTGATGAATTCGCGCGACTACATGGGCCTGTTCTTCTACGCGCGCCTGCTGTTCGATTCCGGCCAGCGCGCCGAAGCCTATACCTATTACAAGGAAGTGCTGCGGCATCTGCCCGAGGATTCCGAAGTGCACGACTATTACGGCCGCGCGCTCGGCATGGACGGGCAGGTGTTCAAGGGTTACCTGCACCTGGCCTACAGCGCACTGTTCGCCAACGAGAAGGAAAAGGTGGAGCAGCTGCGCGACAAGGCGCGCGGGGCCATCCGCACGCCTGAGGAGCAGGCCGACCTGGAGCGCTTCGACGCCAGGTATCAGGAACGCAAGGCATTCTGGTAATGGCGGAGCGCGCCGCCAGCCGCAGGAATGCTGCCGCCCGCCCTTCCGCCTACCGCTGCGGCCGCCAATCTCGCATACGGCAACGTCCACAGGCACGTCCATGGATGCACTCTCCCTGATGATTGATGCCCCCGTCGGCCCCGGACGGCTGCTGGTGACCACGGGCGACCTGGCTGCCACGGAGGCCGACGCGGTGGTCAACGCCGCCAACGCCGAACTGCGCGGGGGCGGCGGCGTGGATGGCGCATTGCATCGCGCCGCCGGGCCGCAACTGTTGTCCGCCGGACGGGCCATCGTGGCCGCGCGCGGACCGCTATCGGCCGGAGAGGCCGTCATCACCCCCGGCTTCAACCTGCGGGCGCGCCATGTCATTCACGCAGTGGGGCCCATCTGGCGCGGCGGCATGCAGGGCGAGCCGATGGCGCTTGCCGCCGCCCATGCCAACAGTCTGCGCCTCGCGGCCGAGCACGGGCTTGCCCGCGTGGCCTTTCCGGCCGTCAGTTGCGGCAGCTACGGCTACCCGCCGGAACTGGCCGCGCCCATCGCCCTGGCCGAGGCCGTGCGCGGCCTGCGCGCCGGGCTGGTGCGCGAGGTGCGCTTCGTCCTGCATGGGCAGACCATGCTGGCGGTGTGGCGCGCTGCCTTCCAACGCCTTGCCGCGCAGGCCACCGATGCTGGACATACTGCAGGCGGCCAACCGCACGCCTGAGCGCGCATCCCCATGACACCCCGGACGATTGAGAACGACCAGGGACGACAGCGGACGAACACGACAGCACGACACCGGCGCGCGACGCCGAAGGAACCGACATATGGAACTGAAGGGAACGACCATCCTGGCCGTGCGCGACGCGAACGGCGTGGCCATGGCCGGTGACGGCCAGGTGACCATGGGCCAGAGCGTGGTGATGAAGCACACCGCCCGCAAGGTGCGCCGTCTGTACCGTGACCGGGTGCTGGCGGGCTTTGCCGGGGCCACGGCCGACGCGTTCACCCTGTTCGAGCGGTTCGAGGCCAAGCTGGAGGAATTCGGCGGCAACCTTACCCGCGCCGCCGTGGAACTGGCCAAGGACTGGCGCAAGGACAAGTATCTGCGCAGGCTGGAGGCCATGCTGCTGGTGGCCGACGCGGAAACCATCCTCATCCTTACCGGCACCGGTGACGTCATCGAACCCGACGACGGCATCGCCGCCATCGGCAGCGGCGGCCCCTACGCCCTGTCCGCCGCCCGCGCCCTGTCCCGGCATACCGCGCTGGACGCGGAAACCGTGGTGCGCGAGGCCATGGCCGTGGCCGGGGAACTGTGCGTGTTCACCAACGGGCACCTGACGGTGGAAACCCTGCGGCGCGGCGCGGACGCGGCGGCATGATCACCGCGCCATCCCCCGCAGTCACCCTGCGCGCCGGGTGCAAGGTGAACCTGTACCTGCGCATCACCGGCGTGCGCCCCGACGGTTACCACGAACTGGACACCCTGTTCCTGCCCCTGCCCGAACCGCACGACCTGCTGCACGTGGCCCCCCATGCGGGCGAGGGAATCTGCTTCACCTGCACCGAGCCGGACGTGGCCCCGGCCCGCAACACCGTGGTCGCCGCCTATGAAGGCTTCGCCATGGCCACCGGGTTTCGCCCCGGCCTTGGGGTACACCTGGAAAAGCGCATCCCCCACGGGGCCGGACTTGGCGGCGGCAGCGCCGACGCGGCCGCGCTGCTGCGCCACCTTGCCGCGCTGTGCCTGAAACAGGCCCCCGACATGGTCCCCACGCCAGAAACCCTGCGGACCATCGCGGCCAAGGTGGGCGCGGACGTGCCCTTCTTTCTGATGGACGGCCCGGCGCGGGCCACCGGCATCGGCGACGAGCTCACCCCGGTCCCCCATGGGGAACTCGCGGGCCTCGGCCTTGCGGGCATGCACCTGGTGCTGGCCTGTCCGCCGCTGCGCGTTTCCACCCCGTGGGCCTACCGGGCATGGGATGCCGCCAACCCGGCGTGCGCGCACGACGCCCCCGAAGCCGGGCGGTGCGCGAAATCATTGCGCCCTTGCTTGACATCGGAAAGTCTAGAAGATAGAAATCCACTCTCTCGCAGCCCGTGGCTGACCAACAGCTTTGAACCGGTTGTTTTTCAGACACATGGAACCCTGCGCCGGACCAAGGAATTTCTTCTTCGACGCGGGGCCTGTGCCGCGCTGATGAGCGGGAGCGGCGCAAGCCTCTTCGCCCTGTTCAGAAAACACGGCACGGCGCGCGATGTGGCCGAAGCGCTTCGCAACGACAACATCGCGGCCTTTTTGCACGCGCTGTGAGAGGCGCGCCGCCTGACCGGCGCACGCAGGCCAGCCCCTGCGTAACAAATCAGTTTTCCCTCATGCTGGGGTGTCGCCAAGCTGGTAAGGCAACGGGTTTTGGTCCCGTCATCCGAGGGTTCGAATCCTTCCGCCCCAGCCACTTTTCCGATGACGCTTGCCATCGCAACCACAAGCCGGAAGTCGAAACATGCACGGTGATCTGAAGATTCTTACCGGCACGTCGAACCCCGCCCTCGCCAAGGCCATCTGTGACCATCTGGGGTGCCAGCTCACCCCGGCCCTGTGCGAGACGTTCAGCGACGGCGAGATTCGCATCGAGATCGGCGACAACGTGCGTGGTGACGACGTGTTCGTCGTTCAGGCCACCTGTTCGCCCGTGAATTACAACCTGATGCAGCTCTGCCTGATGCTGGATGCGCTCAAGCGTGCCAGCGCGGGCCGCGTCACCGCCGTGGTGCCCTACTACGGCTACGCCCGGCAGGACCGCAAGGTCAGCCCGCGCGCGCCCATCAGCGCCAAGCTGGTGGCCGACTTCCTGACCACCGCCGGCACCGACCGGGTGGTTACGGTAGACCTGCACGCCGGGCAGATTCAGGGCTTTTTCGACGTTCCGGTGGACAACCTGTACGCGCAGCCGGTCATTCTCGAATACCTGCGTCCGTACGCCGGTGACATCGTCATCGTCTCGCCCGACGCGGGCGGCGTGGAGCGCGCCCGCTCGTTCGCCAAGAAGCTGAACGCGGGACTCGCCATCATCGACAAGCGCCGCGACAGGCCCAACCAGGCGTCGGCCATGCACGTCATCGGCGACGTGAAGGACAAGATCGCCATCGTGGTGGACGACATGATCGACACCGCGGGCACCATGTGCGCGGCGGGCGACGTGCTGCTGAAGAACGGGGCCAAGGAAGTCATGGCTTGCGCCACCCACCCCGTGCTTTCCGGCCCCGCCATCGAGCGGCTGTGCAATTCCGCCTTTTCGCAGGTCATCGTTACCGACACGGTGCCCCTGGGCGACAAGCTGGCCGCGTGCGGCAAGCTGAAGGTGCTGTCCGTGGCCGGCCTTCTGGCCAAGGCCATCCACAACATCCACACCGAATCCTCGGTGAGCGTGCTTTTCGTATAAGCAATTCACATTCCGACGCGGGGCGGGATGCTTACGCGGGAATGAATTTAAGGAGAACTGCAATGTCCGAACTGAAGACTTTGAGCGTGCGCAAGCGTGACGGCCTTGGCAAGGGCGCCAACCGCAAGCTGCGGGTCGAAACCCTGGTCCCCGGCGTGTTCTACAACGCCGAAGGCCTGAACGTGCCGATCGTGATGGACACGCTTCCCGTCGAGAAGATGTTCGAAGCCGTGGGCCGCACCACCGTCTTCAACCTCGAACTGGACGACAACGGCACCAAGACCACCTACCCGGCGCTGTTCTGGCAGATCCAGTACCACCCGGTGAAAAGCCGCTTCTCGCACATCGATTTTCGCGGCGTGGACCTGGAAAAGCCCGTCAAGATCCGCGTGCCCCTCGAATTCACCGGCACCTCCAAGGGCGTGAAGGTGGGCGGCAAGCTGGAAGTGTACCGCGAAGCGCTGGACATTTGCGCCAAGCCCCTGCTGATGCCCAGCAAGATCACCATCGATCTGACCGACCTTGAAATCGGCAAGACCATCAGCGTGAACGACCTGCCGCTCGGCGAAGGCGTCACTGCCGTTGCCGACCGCAACTTCGCCATCGTCGCCGTCGTCTCGCCCAAGGGCGAGGAATAGCGACCAAGGCCGGGCGTCACGCCCCTGCCGCGCCGCGCACCTTGGTGCGTGCGGCATGATTCAGGCGTGTTCCCACGGTTCGGACCGCGGTTTCCCTCCGGCCCCGCGCAGATGCGCGGGGCCGGTTTCCGCGTTGGCGAAGCCCGGTGCGGCGCAGTCCGCACGGACGTAGCCAGGGTTGCCCATAATCCGGCTGCCCCGCCAGATCTGCCAGCTCTGCCGAGCCATGGCGGTCATGCCTGCTTCCGGCGCTCCTCTCTCCGTTCCGCCACCTACAACCACCCCTTTCACGCATGAACGTCGCCGGTCTCATCGTCGGCCTGGGCAATCCGGGCAAGGAATACGAGCGCACGCGCCACAACCTGGGCTTCATGGCCGTGGACGCGCTGATGGAAGCAGCCGCCCGCGAACCGGGCGGCGGGTGCGACCAGCTTTCCGGCGGCAAGAAGAAATACGACCTGTGGCGCTGCCGCATCACGCCATCCGGCGATCCCTGGCTTGTGGCCAAGCCGCAGACCTTCATGAACCTGAGCGGCGAAGCGGTGCTGGCCATCGCCTCGTACTACCGGGTCAAGCCAGCCTCCATTCTGGTGGTGCACGACGAACTGGACATCCCCTTCGGCCGCATGAAGTTCAAGACCGGGGGCGGCAACGCCGGGCACAACGGGTTGAAATCCATCACCCAGCTGCTCGGCACGCCCGACTTCCACCGGCTGCGCCTGGGCATTGGCCGCCCTCCGCACGGCGGCGAAACCACCAACTGGGTGCTCGGCCGCCTGTCCGGCCCGGAACAGGAGCTGCTGGACAAGCTGCTGCCCGCCGCCGTGCAGGCCATGACCATTTTCGCCGCCCAGGGCGCCACGGCCACCACCCAGTTCGCCAACGCCTTCCTGCCCGACTGACGCTGGCAGGGCCACGAACCGCTGTAGAGCCCGTACCGTCCGCACGCTACAGGTGCGGCCCGGCCGAGGCAAACCTTCGGCTTTCGTTGCCGCACGGCAAGCTGCCCAGCCTGCACTCCCACATAACCCGGCACGGACAACCGTTCTTCCCGCCCGTCCGCAAGGCGCGGCCTGCGCCCCCGCCAGCATGCGCTGCGCCGTCAACCTGACGCGGGATGGACTCTTGCTGCGGATTGGGATAGACTGTTCTTTCCTGCCGAGATCAACCTTATTTTCCCCCGCATGGAGTTCACCGAGTGTTTGCCCAGGATCAACTCGTCGTCTACCCGGCTCAAGGCGTCGGCAAGGTCGAACGCGTCGAGTCGCAGGTAGTTGGCGGTGTTGCCACGGACTTTTACATCGTCCGCATCCTCGGCAACAACGTGACGCTCATGGTGCCCGTGCGCAACGCGGCCAACGTGGGGCTGCGGCCGCTGTGCGCGCCGGAACGCGGGGCCGAGATCCTCGAATCCCTGCGCGACCGCACCGGCTTCACCGGGTACACCGGCCAGAACTGGAACCGCCGGTACCGCGAATATTCCGAAAAGCTGAAAAGCGGCGATTTGGCGGACGTGGCCTACGTGCTGCGCGAGTTGCTGCTCATCGGCCGCGACAAGGAACTCTCGTTCGGCGAACGCCGCCTGCTGGAGCAGGCCATGGGCCTGATTACCCTGGAACTGGCCTGCGTGCTCGACCGCACCCAGGACCATGTGCGCGCCGAAATCGAAGAGATGTTCCAGGACGTCTTGCAGGCCAGGGAAAAAAACGAGTAGACCTCTTGCCATCCCGTGTCGAATGGGCTAGGTAGCCCCTTGTACGGCGGGTGGAAGCAACCGATTGTTGCAACACCACTCTTGCGGGTCCTCTCCCCTCCATTCCGGGCAATGAAAACCCGGCAGCGGACCCGGTACAGTGTTCCCGCCCGACCATCTCGACGTATTTCCTTCTTATAGTCACTCCGACATCAGTCCCGCCTCGTGACCGGTTCGCCATCGTGCGGTCTTTCGCGCCGTGCGGCCGACTGTGGTCCTATCCTTTCATATACCCTCCACATCCTTCCAAAGCAGTATCCCACCACGCCTATGAGGAAAAAGAAGAACGTTCAGGGTTCCGAAACGGCCATGAATCTTTCGGAACTCAAGATCAAGAGCATGGGCGAGCTCATGGAGCTTGCCGAGCAGTACAACGTCGAAGGCGCAAGCGGCATGCGCAAGCAGGAGCTGATCTTCGCCCTGCTTCAGGCCTGCGCCTCGCAGAACGGCGCCATTTACGGCGACGGCGTTCTGGAGATACTGCCCGACGGTTTCGGCTTTCTGCGCTCACCGCTGTGCAGCTACATGCCGGGGCCCGACGACATCTACGTCTCGCCCTCGCAGATCCGCCGCTTCAACCTGCGCAAGGGCGACGTGGTTTCCGGCCAGATTCGCCCGCCCAAGGAAGGGGAACGCTATTTCGCCCTGCTGAAGGTGACCGAAATCGGGTTCGAGCCGCCGGAAAACGCCAAGAACCTCGTCCTGTTCGACAACCTGACGCCCATCTACCCCGACCGCCAGTTCATCATGGAGAACGGGGACAAGAACTACTCCAGCCGCGTCATCGACATGATGGCCCCCGTGGGCCGTGGCCAGCGCGGCCTCATCGTCGCGCCGCCCCGCACCGGCAAGACCATCCTGCTCCAGACCATCGCCAATTCCATCAACGCCAACCATCCCGATGCCTACCTCATCGTGCTGCTCATCGACGAGCGGCCCGAAGAAGTGACCGACATGGAGCGCACGGTGAAGAACGCCGAGGTGGTCAGCTCCACCTTCGACGAACCGCCGCAGCGCCACGTGCAGGTCTGCGAGATGGTGCTGGAAAAGGCCAAGCGCCTGGTGGAACGCAAGCGCGACGTGGTCATCCTGCTCGACTCCATCACCCGCCTTGGCCGTGCGTACAACGCCGTTACCCCGTCTTCGGGCCGCGTGCTGTCCGGCGGTCTCGACGCCAACGCCCTGCAACGCCCCAAGCGATTCTTCGGCGCGGCGCGCAACATCGAGGAAGGCGGCAGCCTGACCATCATCGCCACCGCCCTCATCGACACCGGCTCGCGCATGGACGAAGTGATCTTCGAAGAATTCAAGGGCACCGGCAACATGGAGATTTACCTGGAACGCCACCTTGCCGAAAAGCGCGTGTTCCCGGCCATCGACATCAACCGCACCGGCACCCGCAAGGAAGACCTGCTGCTGTCCGACGAGGTGCTCAACCGCGTGTGGATCCTGCGCAAGATACTTGCCCCCATGTCGCCCATCGACAGCATGGAATTCCTGCTGGACAAGATGCGCGCCACCAAGAGCAACCGCGAGTTCCTGAACGTGATGAACAAGTAGCGCCCGCGCGCCCTCTTTCACGCCGAAAACGCACGAAGCCCGCCGCTCCCAGATGGGGACGGCGGGCTTCTTCGTTCATGGCGTTGCGGCAATGCCGCGCCCGTGGCCGGACTTGCGGGCAACCTTCCGGCACGATTCCGGAATGCTTCTTCTCCCCCGCCTATGGCAGGCGCACGTTGACCATCATCCCCTGGTCCTCGTGCTCCAGGTTGTGGCAGTGGAACAGGAACACCTGTTCGCCGGGGTAGGCCGGCGCGCTGAAATCCACGTCGGCCAGCACCGTTTCGCCGGGCCACGCCAGCACCGTGTCCTTCAGGCCCAGGTCCGTGGGCAGCCTGCCCGCGCCGTCCACGGCCAGGGAGCGCACCTGCGCCGGGCTGCCACGTCGCTCGCGAACGCGAAAAAAGTACCCGTGCAGGTGCATGGGGTGCGGCATGCTGCGGGCCGCGTTCACAATCGCCCACAGCTCGCGCCGCCTGTCCGGCACCGTGATGGGAAAGCGGTCCATGGCGAAGGTCTCACCGGCGATGGTCCAGCGCTTGCCGTCGGCCGCGAGCCGCAGGGTGCGTGTGAATGCAGGCAGGTCCGCCAGAGCGTCGGTGGCATCTCCCGTCGAGGAAAACCGCTCGGGAATCTTGCGGTCATAGCGTTCCGCGCGTTCCACAGACACCCGCAGGATGGGGTAAGCGCCGCCTTCGGCCAGGCCGCCCGTTTCCCCGTGCGCCCCACCGCCCGCCCCGTGGCCGCCGTGTCCCTCGGCCGCATCCGTCACCTTGGGCATGGTGGCCCTGGTCATGCCGTGGGGCATGGAACCGTCATGCCCCATCCTCATTCCCTGCGCGTCCGAGGGAGTGGCAACGGCTGCATCACCGTGCCCGCCGCCATGGCCAGTGCCCCCGGCCTCGCCTGTTCCCCCGCCCGCATGATCCATCTCGTTGTGCATGGGGTCGAACGACAGATTGCGCAGCCACGCCACCTCGCCCACATCAAGGCCGCGCAGGTCCAGCAGCACTTCCGCGCGCTCTCCCGGCACAAGGAAAAGCCCGTCGATCTGGCAGGGTACGGGCAGAAAGCCGCCGTCGTTGGCGATGAGCGTCATGGGCAGCACGGGCGGCCGGGCGGTCGCCTTGCCCCTGCTGTCGCCAGCGCCCCCGCCCGGCACGAAGGACAGGTTGAAGATGCGCGCCGTGCTGCCGTTGAGCAGCCGGAACCGGTAGACCCGGGTGGCAGCGGACAGCGTGGGCAGGTGCGCGCCGTTCACCAGCACCCGGTCGCCCAGGTAACCCATGAACAGTTCGTCCTGCGTGGGAGTGTAAACCAGCCCGCCGTCCGGCCCGATGCGTTTGTCCTGCAACACCAGTGGAATGTCGGTGACGCCCAGGGTCAGGTCCAGTTCACGCGCGAAGGCGCGCTCCTCGTCGTCGCGCACGATGAAAAACGAGGCCAGCCCCAGATAGGCCTGCCGCGCCGTGTCCCCGTGCGGATGCGGGTGGTACCAGTAGGTGCCCGACCGGTTGGTGATGGGGAAGGCATAGTCGTAGTGCCCGCCGGGACCCACGGCATACATGGGATGCCCGGCCTGACGCCAGGGGCAGTCCACGCCGTGCCAGTGGATGATGGTGTCCGGACCGGCATCGTTGGAGCCGGACGCCGCGGCGGGAGCATGCCCCCCGTGCCCTGCCCCATGCACATCGCCGTGCCCGCCCGGAGCGGGCCCTATGGCCCCAAGCCCGTTCACCAGGCGCACGGCGAAGTCCTGCCCCTTGTCCAGCACCAGCACGGGGTTGTGGTACACGCGGCCCTCGTGTTCCGCCATGTAGGTCAGCAGGGGGCCGCCCGTGGCGGGCAGCAGGCCCGGCTGGGGCGCGGCGGTGAGGGTGAACGGTCCCGTGGGGGTCAGCAGCCCGAACAGGCCTGACTTGCCGGACTGGCCGGATTGGCCGGATTGGCCGGATTGGCCGGGCAGGGGCAACGGCCCGCCGGATAGCGGATGCGCGGCGGCCGCCCAGGCCCGCCCCCCCCACGCGGCCCACATGGGCAGACCCGTGGCAATGCCCAGTCCCAGCGCCGCGCCGCCCGCCAGGCGCAGGAACCCACGGCGGGTCAGGGTGCCGGGATGGGAGATGGCGCGGGTGACGGAACGGGCTGAAAGATCGGGGCGGTCGCCCCCCAGGCGTTGCTGGCCAGATGTCACGCGTTTGGGTGCACGGGTGGATCGAGACGACATGGATGCACCTCCTTGGCCAGAGGAAACATGGGCGCGGCACGCAGTCCGGCCTGTTCGGGATGCCGCGCGGCAACGGCGGTTTGGCACAGTGTACACCAACCGGCGTTCGCCGCAACTCGGCGCGCGGCACACTGTCCCTTCTGCCCGCTCGCGCGCCCGGAAAGCCCCGGCCCCGCAACGCGAAAAGCGCCCCGGCCGTTCCGGCCGATGGCGCTTTCGCCCGCCGCCCCGCCATCCGGGTGCGTGCGGCAATATCCTGGAAGAATCATCGTCCCGCATGGGCTCTGCCGCGCGCGACCCGTGCTCCAGTCCCACAGGGCGGGGGCAGCTATTTCGGCTGTCCGCCGTCTTCGGCCAAAAACACCCGCACCCGGTTGCGCCCCTCGCGCTTGGCCTCGTACAGGGCCTTGTCGGCCAGGTCGAACAGGCTTTCCGCCAGCGGCGCCGCAAGGCCCGGACGGGCATGGGCCACGCCCGCGCTCATGGTCACGCGCACGCCATGCTCCACCGTCTGCCCATTGCCGTCGCGGATGGCGAAGCTGACGCCCTCAAGCCCCGCGCGCACCGATTCGGCGATCTCCCCGGCCCGCAGCGCGCCTTCGCCGGTAAGCACCAGGGCGAATTCCTCGCCCCCGTAGCGCGCCACGGCAGAGGCGCATTCTCCGGCCCCCTCGCCCACGCTACGGTTGCAGTCATCCACCTTGCGGCGCAACACCTCGGCCACGGTACGCAGCACCTGGTCGCCGATGCGGTGTCCGTGCTGGTCGTTGATCAGCTTGAAGCGGTCCACGTCGAACAGCACCAGCGCCAGCGGGGTGCCCCCGGCCCACGCCGCCTCGCCCGCCGCCAGGGCGGCGTCGAAGGCGCGCCGGTTGCCCAGCCCGGTGAGCGGGTCGGTGACGGTCAGTTCGCCCACCCGGGCTGCGTCGTTCTCCAACTGTTCGCGCACTTCGCTGAAGGTGGCCCGCAACAGGCGCACCACTTCGGCCGGGTCCAGCCCGCTTTCCACGGCGCGCACGCTGTCCTGTTCCAGCCTGTCCATGTCGCCCCGCCGCTGGTGCAGCATGGAGCGGAATTCGCGGGCCAGACGTTCCGCTTCCTGCAGGGCCTCGCGCATGCGGCACTCGTAGGGTTCCACACGGATGTCCCTGTCGGCCCGCAGCACGTCGTGATAGCTGGCCTCGCTGAAATCCCGCCGGTTCAGCACGTCCACCAGCAGTTGCTGGATGCGGGCCTTCTGTTCGTCGCTGAGGGTGCTGAACTCGCCCAACCCGCGCATGTAGAAGATGAGCGTGCGCCACTTGCCGTCACGCGGCACCCCGGCGCGGTCCAGCACATCGCACAGACGCCCCTCCCCCGAGAAGGCGCAGTCGCGGCGGGTGCAATTGCAGGTGTTGTCCTGTGCCATGAAGGTCTCGTTCTCGTACCGTCAGAGTGTGTTCTTCGCGCATCGCCCGGTCGGTACGGAGAAGCACCGTGCGTATGCGCCGCCGCGTGCCGTCAACGGTTGCACGTTGGCCCCCAGCACGCGGCAGGGGCGGCCTGCTGGCCGCCCCCGATGTTATCAGCGAATGCGTTGCGCCGCCATGGGGCGCCGCGCCAATTCTAGCTTTCGTAGTACGAACGCAGCATCTGGCTGCGCACGGGGTGGCGCAGCTTGCGCAGGGCCTTTGCCTCGATCTGCCGGATGCGCTCGCGTGTGACGTTGAACAGCTTGCCCACTTCCTCGAGGGTGTGGTCCGACTTTTCGCCGATGCCGAAGCGCTTGCGCAGCACCTGCTCCTCGCGCGGGGTAAGGTCGGCCAGCACCGAGGCGATCTGCTCCGACAGCTTGGTGTTGACCACCTCTTCCGCCGGGGCCACAGCCTTCTTGTCCTCGATGAAGTCGCCGAGGCTCGAATCTTCCTCGTCGCCGATGGGCGTTTCGAGCGAGATCGGTTCCTTGGCGATCTTCAGCACCTTCTTCACCTTGTCGATGGGGTAATCCATGCGCTCGGCGATTTCCTCGGGGGTGGGGTCGCGCCCCAGTTCCTGCACGAGGTAGCGGGAGGTGCGGATGAGCTTGTTGATGGTCTCTATCATGTGCACCGGAATGCGGATGGTGCGGGCCTGGTCGGCGATGGCGCGGGTGATGGCCTGGCGTATCCACCACGTGGCGTAGGTGGAGAACTTGTAGCCGCGCTGGTACTCGAACTTGTCCACGGCCTTCATCAGGCCGATGTTGCCTTCCTGGATCAGGTCCAGGAACTGCAAGCCGCGGTTGGTGTACTTCTTGGCAATGCTGACCACCAAGCGCAGGTTGGAGCGGATCAGCTCCTGCTTGGCGCGCATGGCGTGGGTGTTGCCGCGCTTGATGCGCCACAGCACTTCCTCGAGGTCCGTCACGTTGTGGCAGCACTTGTCCTGCAACCGGTTCAGGATCTCGATCTTGCCGATGATCATTTCCTTGAACGAGAACAGTTCTTCCACCGTCATGCCCAGCGCGGCGGATGCGGCCACGGGGTTCATCTCGCGTGCTTCCAGCATGCGGAAGATGTCCTGTATCTCGGCCTGGTTCTTGCCCGTGGACAGGATGTAGGCGGAAAGGTCGCGCTGGCAGTTGTGCATCTGCCGCACGTAGTCCTCCACCGTCTCGATGATCCGGTCGATGAGGGTCTTTTCCAGCTTGATGTCGCGCAGACGGTTGACGATGTCTTCCTTGAAGCCAAGGATTTCCTTCTGGATGGCCGTCACCCGGCGTTCCAGGGTGCAGCAGTCGTCCAGCTTGCCGTAGACCTTGCGCTTCTTCTTGTAGGTATGCTTGATCTCGTCCAGCAGCAGGATGACCCGCGAACGCTGGTTCATCTCGTCTTCGCTGGGGTCGTCTTCCTCTATGGTCTTGACGACGTCCTTCAGCTTGATGCGGTTCTGCTTCAGGTCTTCGCCGACGTTGATCAGTTCCTCGACGGCCACCGGCACTTCGACCAGGGCGTACAGCACGTCCTGCTCGCCGAGTTCGATCTTCTTGGCGATCTGCACTTCGCCGTCGCGGTCCAGCAGCGGCACCGCGCCCATTTCGCGCAGGTACATGCGCACCGGGTCGGTGGAACGCGACGAATAGTCCGCCGACTCCTCGTCCTCCACAAGGTCCAGCCCCGGTTCGCCGGAAGGTTCCTCTTCCGACTCGCCGGGCGACACGGAAATCTTCTTGCCGTCCTTCTCGGTATCGACAATGGCGATCTCGAGCTGGTCGAAGATGCCGATGATCTCCTCGATCTGCTCGGGCGTGTTGACCTCTGCGGGCAGGGCCTTGTTGACCTCGTCGAAGGTCAGAAAGCCGTTCACCTTGCCTTTGGCGATGAGCGACTTGATCTGCTGAATATCCTTGATGTTACCCATTCGATCTCCCCAACGTTTCCTGAAGGGCCCTCAGCAATTCAATGCCTGCGGCAGGGTCGGTGGATGTCGCCGTCTGGCGAAGGGCGGCCATCATGCTTGATGCGCCGAGTTCCCGTGTGGTCACCGATTCGATGCCGGAAAGCAGATCCTGCAATTCCTCGAGTTCCTTGTCGCGGGGCGGGACATCGCCCGTCCTGCACCTGATCCAGAATTCCTTTTCGCGTTCCGAAAGATTGGGCAGAAGCTGCTCCGGCTCCGCGCCGTGGCGGGCCATCTTGGCCCACAGTTCACGCGCCCACGGGCTGGCCAGCACCAGTTCGGCCCCGGCCTCGCGCAGGCGGGCGAAATGGTGCGGGTAGCGCACCAGAAAGAACATCACGGCCCGGTCACGCTTGGCGGGTGCGTCGCCGCTGGCGTGCACGGCGTCCACCTGGCGCTGCGGCGCGGGCTGCCGCGCCTCGCGGCCACCGGGCGCGGCCGCGGCCGCGCCCTTGTAGAAATCGCCCGAAAGTCCCTCGCGGATGGCGTCCTCGCGGATGCCAAGGCCAGAGGCGATGCGGGACAGAAAGCGCGACGCCAGCAACTGTCCGTCCGCATGGCCCGCCCCCGCCTGCCGCAAAAGGTTGCGCGACCATTCCAGCGCGTCGCCCGGCGAATAGAGCGTGCGCAGGGTGTCGATGCAGAATTCCAGCCCGTCGGGCGCGCTCTTGCGCAGCGCCTCGAAGGCATCCTTGCCCTGATCGTGCAGCAGGCTGTCGATGTCCTCGCCGTCGGGCAGCAGCACCACCTTGCAGCGCATGCCGCGCGTCAGCAGCATCTCGCATGCGCGCATGGCCGCCTTGCGGCCGGGGTTGTCGCCGTCGAACAAGAGCTCCACCGTGGAGCAGAAGCCGCCAAGGCGCTTGACCTGTTCCGGCGTCAGCGCGGTGCCCAGCACGCCGCAGGCCATGTTGTAGCCGTACTGGTGCAGGGTCAGCACGTCCATGTACCCTTCGGTAAGCATGGCCGTCTTGTGCTGGGTCATGGCCCGGCGCGCCTGGAACAGGCCGTAGAGGTGCTCCCCTTTCTTGTAGATGGCCGAATCGCTGCTGTTGATGTACTTGGCCTGGTCCTCGTCGGCGATGATGCGCCCGCCAAAGGCGATGACCTGCCCCGCCAGGTTCTTGATGGGAAAGATCATCCGGCCCCGGAAACGGTCGAACATGCGTCCCGCGTCGTTGCGCGACAAAAGGCCCGCCTGCGCGGCGTCCGCCTGGGCAAAGCCCGCCCGGCGCAACGCGTCCGCCAGGGCCGACCATCCGCGCAGGCTCCAGCCAAGCTCGAAACCGTTCACGATCTCCGGCGAAAGCTGGCGGCGCGCGATGTAGTCGCGGCATTCCTGGCCGTCCGAAATGGTCAGGTTGCGCCGGAAATGCTCGCGCGCCACGTCGTACATGCGCAGGCACTGCCGCTTGAACGACTGTTCGCGCTGCACCTTGGGGTCCGGCTTCCAGTCGTCCTCCAGCGAAACGCCCGCCTCCTCGGCCAGGGCCTCCAGCGTCTCGCGAAATTCCAGCCCGTGGATGCGGCCGTAGAAATCGAAAATGTCGCCCGAGGCCTGGCAGCCGAAGCAGTAGAAAAATCCTTCCTCCTCGTTGATGGAGAAGGAAGGCTTGGTCTCCTGGTGGAACGGGCACGGGGCCATCCAGCGCGGGCCGCCGGTATGGCGCAGCTCGACGTAGCGGCGCGCCACCTCCACGAGGTTCAGGCGGGCCTTGATGGCCTGCACGACCGAGCCGTCCCTGCGTTTCATGCCGCCGTTCCGGTGTTCCGGGTGCGCGAAAGGGAGGACCGCGTGGTGCGCGGGCCGCCCTGCTCCATTTTCACCGTATTCTGCAACTGGACCAGCTACTTGAGTTCAATGACGGTCACGCCGTCGCCGCCCTGGTCTTCCGGGGCAAGGGCAAACGACCGCACGGCCGGAAACGTCTTGAGAAATGCGTGGATTTCCTTGCGCAGGGCCCCGGTGCCGCGGCCGTGGATGGCCTCCACCGCCGACATGCCCGCGAGCAGGGCCTTGTCCAGCGCGCGCGACAGTTCGCTTACGGCAACATCAGCACGCATGCCGCGCAAGTCAACCCTCATGGACGCGGTTGCGTCCGAAATGGTGCGGGTTACCGCGCCCACGGCCACACGAGGCTTTTCGTCCAATGCGGCCAGGTCTTTAGCCTCGGCCCACATGGTCACGCCGCTCAGGTCCACGCGCACCCGGCCGCGCCGGGCGTCCACCTCGACCACCGTGCCCTTCTTGCCCCACGGCACGTAGCGCACGGCCTGCCCGGTGCGCAGGGTTTCCACCTGCAGCGCGGGGGCCTGCGAAGGCTCTTCCGGGCCGCCGCCCTCGCCCGGCATTCCGGGCGCGCCCCCCGCCAGCCTGGCGCGGGTTTCCGCCAGAGCCTTCAGGGCCTGCTTGTGGCTGACCTTGCCGGACTTCCATTCCTGGAGCACGGTCTTGGCCTGTCCCTGCACCGATTCGAACAGGGTGCGGCGTTCGCGCTCGAAGCGCTCGTCGAGCTTGGCGCGCTTGTCGCGAAAACGGGCCTCTTCCGCCCGCAGCGAGGAAATTTCGGCTTCGCGCTGCACGGCCAGCGCGTTCAGGCGGTCCACCAGCGCGCTGGTGTCCTCGCCGTCCAGCAGCAGGTACTGCTCGGCGCGGCGCAGCACCGCTTCCGGCAGGCCGTGCTCGCGGGCCACGTCCAGCGCCTGGCTGGCCCCCACCTGGTCGTAGGCCAGGCGGAACAGCGGCCGCTTGGTGGCCGGGTCGAACAGCACGGATGCGGCGCGCACCTGCTCGCGCGTCAGCGCGTAGGCCTTCAGCGCCGGAAAATGGGTGGCCGCCACCACGGTGGAGCCCGCATCCATCACCTCGTCCAGCACGGCCTGGGCCAGGGCAGCGCCCTGCGCCGGGTCCGTGCCCGCGCCGAATTCGTCCAGGATCACCAGCGCGCCGGAACCAAGGCGGTCCCAGACGCCGCTCAGGTGGCGGATCTGCGCGGTGAAGGTGGACACGTTGTCCTCAAGGCTCTGCTCGTCGCCGATGAAGGCGAAGATGTCGGTCCAGAACGGCAGCGTGCTGCCGGGGCGCACCGGCACGGGCAACCCGGCCAGCCCCATCAGCGCGATGAGGCCCAGCGTCTTCAGGCACACCGTCTTGCCGCCCGCGTTGCCGCCGCTGATGACCAGGCCGAGTTGGCCGGGCAAAAGCTCGATGTCCACTGCCTGGGGGGCCTGGGGGAATTGGGGGCCATGGCCGGAGGCGGCCTTGTCCCGGCCCGTGGCGCGGGCGGCGGACTGCACGGTCGCGCCCCCTGCCTTCGCCTCGCGGGCGGCGGCCAGAGCCAGCAGCGGATGGCGCGCGCCCAGCAGCGCAACATGCCCCCCCTCGACGATGGAAACCGCCCCCGCCTCGCCGCATTCCTCGAACCGGGCGGACAGGGCGCAGCGCGCGCACAGCACGTCGGCCTCCACCAGCAGGTCGTAGGCGCCGCGCACGGCGGCCAGCTCGTCGCGCACGAGGTCGGTGAGATAGCGCAGCACCTTGCGCTCTTCCTCGCGTTCCTCGCGTTTCAGTTCCTGCAGGCCGTTGTTCAGCTCCACCAGGAACATGGGCTCGAAGTAGCAGGTTTCGCCGGTCTGGGAATAGTCGTGGATGATGCCCTGCAAGCGGCCCTTGAAGTTGGACTTCAGGGGCAGCACGTACCGGTCGGACGAGAGGGTCATGAACTCGTCCTGCAGGTAGTGGCCGATGTTGTAGCGCTGGGCGTATTCCTTGACCTTGCGGGTGCACTGCTGGTGGATGCGGCGAATTTCGCCGCGCACCAGCGAGAGCTCGGGCGAGCTTTCGTCGCGCAGCAGGCCGTCGTCGGACACGCAGCGGTCCAGGCCCGAAACGGTGCGTTGCGGCAGCGGATGGCCATCCACAAGGGCCACCAGCAATTCCCAGCGCCCGCCGGTGGACTGCCCCTCGCGGATGGACAAGGCCAGCTTGCGGGCCAGGCCCAGGGTCTGGCGCAGGGCCCACAGGGCGTCGAGGTCGAGCACCGTGGCCGGGGCGTCCAGCGCGCGGAACACGCCGTCCAGCGGCGGGAAGGAAGAGAGGCGGAACCCCGTGTGCCCGGCCCAGCGCCGCGCCTCGTCGAACAGGGCGGCGGCGTGGTGCACCGCGCCGATGTCGGTCAGCGGGCGCACCGCGTGGGCCGCTTCCGCTCCGGCTTCGGAAACGCACATGCCGGCAAGGTGCGTCAGCACCTTGCCGAACTCCAGCACCTGAAGGCTGCGGGATTCCATGCTGGGGGCTACCCCGCCAGACGCGCGCGGACGGTGGCGGAAAGCGCCTTGCCGTCCACCCGGCCCTTGTGGGCATTCATGATGGCCTGCATCACCCGGCCCATGTCCTGCGGACCCTTGGCCCCGGTTTCCGCGATGGCGGCATCAATGGCGGCGGCAAGCTCGTCGCCTTCCAGCGGGGTGGGAAGGTATTCGCGCAGGATGACCAGCTCGGCCTGTTCCTTGTCGGCAAGATCGACGCGCGCGGCGGCGGTGAACTGCTCGATGGAGTCCTGCCGCTGTTTGGCCTGCTTCAGCACCACGTCCAGCAGTTCCGCCTCGGTGACCGGGCGCATCAGCTCCACCTGCAGGTTCTTGGCGGCGGTCTTCAGCATGCGCAGCACGCCCAGGCGCACCGCGTCCTTGGCCTTGTAGGCCGACACGTAGTCCTTCTCGATGCGTTCGGAAAGATTCATGGTCGCCACCGGGTGCAAAAGGATGAGGAAGGGCGAAAAATACGGAACACGGGAAACCCGGAAGGCCTCCGGGTTTCCCGTTCCTGACTCGGTTCGGACAGCATGCGCGTGTCCGTTCACAAGCGGGTCGCAAGCAGGCGGCTTAGGCCATGTTCATCTTCCTGATCTTCTTCAGGAGACGCTTGCGGGCGGCCGCCTTCTTCTTCTTGCGCATCACGCTGGGCTTTTCGTAGTGCTGACGCTTCTTCATTTCGGAAAGAACGCCGGCCTTTTCGACCTGCTTCTTGAAGCGACGCAGCGCGATGTCGAAGTTGTATTCGTCGTCGTTAAGATACACACCGGGCAAAGAAATCACCCCCTTCGCCAGAAATCCCCTTGCGGGGTGGGTGCGAACGGGTTGTATACTCCGCCCGCGCGCAAAAGGCAAGCCCTGCCCGAAACCGGACAGGGCCGAAAAAGAACCCGTTCATGGCGCCGCGTACGGCCGCCGGAAACGGGTGAAAAACTCTTGCCTAGTGATGCCCCTCGGAATGGCACCCGCCCTTGCAGGATTCCATCACCGACTTGAGAATCACGTAGCCGACGCCGCTGCAGATCACGAACAGGACGCCGTACAGCACGCCGAAAAAGATGGCGTGGTCGGGCATCCACCACGGGATGTCCTGCGGCAGGGGGCTATGGATGGTTTCACCGTGCAGCATGTTGTTCCTCCGACCCTACTTGATCGAGTCCTTCAGGGTCTTGCCGGGGCGGAACTTGACCACCTTGGACGCCGGAATCTTGATTTCGGCGCCGGTGCGGGGGTTGCGGCCCTTGCGCGCCTTGCGCGCCTCGACGGCGAAGGTGCCGAAGCCGGTCAGGGTGAGCTTGCCTTCGGCGGCCAGAGCGTCCTTCACCGCGTCCAGGAACGCGTTCAGCGAGCGCTCGGCGCTGGCCTTGGTCAGGTTGGCCTTTGCCGCGATCTTGTCGACCAGATCAGCCTTGGTCATCTGCCTTCTCCTCCTCTCAGGTTAGCTGCGCTCAGGTTGCCTGAAGCTTTCGGCGCGGGCGGTGTGGCCGCCACGTTTGCGCTTTTTTTCTCAAGCCGCCCCAGCAATACCAGAGGCGCACCCCGCACGCAACGGAACAACGGTACACTCCGCATCGACAAACATGATTCCCGGCACAAAGTCAAGGCTGTCAGGGGATTTTGACGGCTTCCGACAGCATGTGAAAATCTTCCGGAGCAAGGTTCTCCGGCCGCATGGCCGGGTCCAGCCCAAGTGCGGAAAGCAGCGCGGGCACGTCTTCCGCAATATAACCACGCAATATTCTTTGCAACTGCTTGCGGCGCTGTTGAAAACACACCTTCAAAAGGCGCGAAAGGCGCGCCGGGTCGAACCGGCCCCGCGCCGGGCCCAGCGGCACGAAGGACAGCACGGCGGAATCCACCTTGGGGCGCGGCACGAACACCTGCGGCGGCACGATGAACTCCATGCGCGGCACGGCAAAGCTCTGCAACCACACCGAAAGCGCGCCATAGGCCCCGCTGCCCGGCGCGGCCACGATGCGCTCGCCCACTTCCTTCTGAATCATGAACACCGCCCGCGCAAGGCCGGGGGCCATGCTCAGGATGTCCCACATCAGCGGCGAGGCCACGTTGTAGGGCAGATTGCCGATGACCTTCCACGACCGTGCCGGGGTCAGCCGCTCCCACGGAAAACACAGCGCGTCGGTGAGCACGGGGGTGATCACCGGCGGCTCGGCCGGGCGGGTGCGGCCATGCTCCGTGGCCCAGTGGTAATCCTTTTCCAGCAGAAACAGCTGCGCGGGACCGGCGGCGTGAATGTGCCGGGTCAGCGCGCCGGGGCCGGGGCCGATCTCGATGACCCGGTCCTCCGGCCCGATGCGCAGGGCCGCCACGATCTTGGCGGCGATGTTGCGGTCGCGCAGGAAGTTCTGGCCAAGGCTCTTCTTGGCGCGCGGCCCCCCTGCCCCGTCGGGCGAGGGCATGGCGTCTTCGGCGGAGGAAACGGGAAACGCACTTTCCACAGCGTCCGCATCCGCGGGCAGACCGCCTGCGTCCTGCGGCGCGCCGTCGAAACGGTTGCGCCCACGCGCGGCCGGACCGCGCCCCGAACGATTTGAGGCGCTGCGGGAATGGCCCGGCTTTCCGGCGCTGCCTGCTTTGCCAGTTCTGTCGGTTCTGCCGGAATTCTTGCTGCGGGCGGTCATGAACGGTCTCCGTTATCTGCAGGGCTGCGGGGCTTGGGGCTGTCCCCCCCGCCGACATCGCCCGGCAAGGCGCATGGGGGCGCGGCCTGCGCCGCCTCCGGCGTCACCACCGGCTGCCGGGCCTGCCACGCGCGCATCAGTTTGATCATCCGGCGGTGGCGGTAGGCGTTCACCCCGCGAAAGGCCAGCACGTAGGTGATGCACGAGGCGGGAATGCCCATGACCACCCCGCCCAGGCACATCACCAGAAAGAAATCCGCCCCCATGGTCAGCATGTCGCGCATGGCGAGGTGCGCGGGGTCGAAGGCGGCGTCGGTGGCCACGAACAACCCGCCCACCCAGTACATCAGAGCGTACAGGGGAATGACGTTGACCGGGTTGGAAACCCACGTACCCAGCGCGGCCGCCACCTTGCTGCCGCGCACCGGAAGGGCCAGAGTCACGGCCACCGCCATCTGGAACGGGATGATGGGCAGAAAGCCCGCGAACACACCGGCCGCGAGCCCCACGGCCAGCGAATGGGCCGACGCGGGCTGGCGCACCAGCCTCAGGTACTGGAAACGTGTCCAGCGACGCAACCTCGTCCACCACGTCATCGGCGCGAATCCTTGTCCGCGCAGGGCATGAAGCGCCATACCGGCCTTACCGTCATGCGCATCGGCGGGATCCTCATTCCATCCTGTCGAAGCGCTCGAAGCGCATCACCAGCCCGGCGCGGCCCTGGGTGGCCGAACGCAAGGCCGTGGAAAAGCCGAACAGTTCGCGCAGCGGGGCCAGGGCCTGCACCACCTTCTGGCCGGAATGGTCGAACATGTTCTCCACCTTGCCGCCGCGCGCCCCCAGAAGGCCGATGGCCGAGCCCACGTGGGCCTCGGGCACGCCGATCTCCACGAACATGATGGGCTCCAGCAACACCGGGTCGGCCTTGGCCAGGGCGTCCTTGACGGCGGCCACGGCGGCCATGTGGTAGCCCGCCGGGCTGGACGCGCCGTCGCGGCGGCGCAGTTCGGTGACGGCGATCTCCACGTCCTGCACCGGGTAGCCCTTGACCACCCCGCTCTGCAGGCTGTCGGTGATGCCCTGTTCCACGGCGTCCACCCACGGGCGGGGCCATTGCTGCACGTCCACCTCGAAACGCACCCGGGTGCCTTCGTCGCGCGGGCGCGGGGCAAGGGAAACACCGACGAAGCCGTAGTGGGGCTGGTCGCCCAGTTCGCGGTCGAATTCCCCGCTGCCCGTGGCGGCGGAAAGCACGGTTTCCTGGTGCACCACCTGCGGGTTGCCCACTCGGGGCGACACGCCGTACTCGCGGCGCATGCGTTCAAGCACCACTTCAAGGTGCAGTTCGCCCATGCCGGAAACAATGCGCTGGCCCGTGCCCTCGTCCAGTTCCACGGCCAGGGTGGGGTCCTCCAGGGTGAAGCGCTCCAGCACCTCGTCCAGCTTGGCCCCTTCCTCCGTGTTGCGGGGTTCCAGCGCCAGCGAGATCACCGGGCGGTATCCGGCTATGTTTTCCAGCAGCAGCGGCCGGGCCGGGTCGGACAGGGTGTCGCCGGTGCGCACCGAGCGCAGCCCCACGGCGGCCACGATGTCGCCCGCCACGGCGGTTTCGATCTGTTCGCGCCGCCCGGCGTGCAGCCGGTACAGCTTGGAAAGGCGCTCATCCTTCTCGCGGGTGACATTGCGGCAGGCATCCCCTTCCGAGGCCGCGCCCGCGTATACCCGCAACAGGGCGTACTTGCGGCTGCCCTCCATGACCACCTTGAACACCAGCGCGGAAAACGGCGCGTCAGGATCGGAGGGAACGGCCGTCTTGCGCCCCACGGCGGTGTCGTAGCCCAGCACCGGAGCGGTTTCGTCCGGGCCGGGCAGGTAGTCGCACACGCCGTCCAGCACGGGCTGCACGCCCACGTTGCGCAGGGCCGATCCCGCGAACACCGGCACGGCCCGCCGGGCCAGGGTGGCCCGGCGCAGCGCGGCGCGGATGACGCCGGGCTGCATGTCGCCGCCGCCCAGGTACACGTCGATGAACGCGTCGTCCGCCTCAGCCAGGGTTTCCAGCATCCGTTCGCGCCAGGCCGCCGCGGCGGCGAGCGCCGCCGGGTCGGGGGCGTCGGGCAGGGAGGCGGCCTGTTCCAGCGGGGTGCGGGTGTACTCGCGACCCTGGGTGGCCTGGTCGAAGGACAGGTATTCCATGGTCACCAGGTCCAGCAGGCCCTCGAAATCCTCGCCCTGCCCCACCGGGGCCATCACCGGCACCACCACGGCCCCCAGTCGGGTGCGCATGGCCTCCAGCACAGCGCCGAAGTCGGCCCCTGCGCGGTCCATCTTGTTCACGAAGGCCAGTTTGGGCACGCCGAACTTCTCGGACTGCCGCCACACCGTCTCCGACTGCGGCTCCACCCCGCCCACGGCGCAGAACACGCCCACCGCGCCGTCCAGCACGCGCAGCGAACGTTCCACCTCTATGGTGAAGTCCACGTGGCCGGGGGTGTCGATGATGTTCACGGTATGGCCGTTCCACGCGCAGGTGGTGCAGGCGGAAGCGATGGTGATGCCGCGCTCCTGCTCTTCGGGCATGAAGTCCATGGTTGCGGTGCCGTCGTGCACCTCGCCCATGCGGTGGATGCGGTCGGTATAGTACAGGATGCGCTCGGTGAGGGTGGTCTTGCCCGCGTCGATGTGCGCGATGATGCCGATGTTGCGCAGCGGCCCCGCCTTCTCGCGGGGATGGGTGCGTTTGCCGCCGGTGGCTGCGTGGGACATGGGTGGCTCCGGGGATTGGCGTGCGAGGGAGTGGGAAACCGGAGAACTGTACGGGCGGGTAAACAGCGGGTGCCGCCCAAAACGATCAGGAACAGTCAGGGCAGCAAGTCTTCGGGCGGAGGCGACGCGGGCAGCAGGGCCACGGAGCGCCGGGCAAACCAGGCCGGGGTCAGGCCGGGATGCATCCAGCACCATTCATGGCCGGGACCCAGCACCAGCCCGGTGTGGGGCAGCCAGCCACCGGCATGCGCCGGAGCGCAAGCGACAGCGGACAAGGGAGCCAGGGGAAACAAGGGGACGAGCGGCGCAGGGGCTACGGCGCGGCCTAGGGACTCCGGCAGGGCCGGGACATCCACGAAGGTGGCGTCGGGATGTGCGGCGCGCAGGGCCGCACCATCGGGACAATCGGAATTCTCGATACCATCGCCGCATGATGCAATCGCGATGGTCGGTGAAGGTGCGTCGCGCCACACGGGCACCCCCTGCACCCGGGCCAGGGCGGCCATCTGATCGGGATGCTCGCCCAGCAGCAGCAGGCGGCCCGCAGCGCCCCCTACCCCGCCCGAAGCCGCAAGCGCCTCCAGCAACGCGGGCACTGCGGCGGGTTCCGCATCGGCCGCCACTTCTTGCCCGGCCAGTTCCAGCGCCGCCAGCACCTGCGGCGGCCACGCCCCGCCACCGCCCACGCGCAGCACGGCCACGCTGCCCACCCCCGCGAACAGCGCGGGCAGCAATGCCGCCAGCAGGCGCGGGCCGGAGGACCACGACGCATCCACGCACAGCAGCGTCCAGGCGCAGGGAGAGGCCTGTTCCAGACTGGTGAAGCCGTGCCGCCAGCGCGTGGCGGTGCGGCCCTCGCGCACGTCGCCCGCGCCAAGGCCGCTCGCAGAGCCATACAGCACGTGCAGCCGGGCGATGCAGGTCTTCAGGCGGGCGCGGTCCACGTCGCCGGTGGCCTCGTAGGCGGCGGCGAAGGCCGCGTCGTCCACGGGTACGACACCAGCCGTGGACGCCAGCAGACAGGCCACGTCTGGCCCGAAAACGTCTGGTCCGGAAGCGTCCGGTTCGCAAGAGTCCCCGGCGCATGCCGAAAGGGAGGAGGAAATATCGCTGGCTGAGGAGGACATGCGGTTCCTGCTGTTGGGGTACGGAAAACGATGCGCGCGCGGGGATGCGATGGCCGCGCCGCACGCTGGGCGCACTATAGCCGCTCGCCGGAAACGAGGCAACGCGCGACGTTGCGCCGCGCGTTGCCGTTGCCGCCAAGGGCGTTGATGGCGTGGAGAACGGGCCCGGCTACGAGCCCAGCGCGGGCTTGCCCAGCCGTTCCTTCATGAAGTTCTTGAGCAGCGCGCTGACCAGTTCCTCGCGGCTGAGATGGTTGGCGTAGGCACCGTCCTTGATGATCTTCCAGAAATCGTCGCGGGAGAGGACGGAATCCTCCTTGGCCACCACGGCCAGCCGCACGCTGTAGTCCGCCAGCGCGGTGCGCAGGGCGTCCTCGTTCATGCGGTCGAACTCGCCGGTGCGCGCGGCAATGGCTTCGGCCGGGGGCAGCCGGTCCGATTCCAGCACCTGCCGGAAGCCGGACAGAAAGCGCTCCGCCCCGGAGCGGATGTGTTTGCGCTGCACCACGTTCAGGTTGGCCCACCCGGCCTTCACCCACTTGAACAGCGCGTAGCCGGTGGTCTTGGAGCCGGGCTGATCCTCGAAGAACACGGTGATGGTGGCGGAATCGTACATGTAGGTGTCCATCCAGCTGATGCCGCGCGTGGTCGCGCCGGGCACGCCGGAATAGACGTATTCCCAGTCGGCGTCCTTGCCCACGATGGCGCCCTTGCGGCCCACGGTGGAAGGCTCTGCCTGCCGCGACACGGAAACCAGCACCGCCCGGCCTTCGTGGCGCATGAGCACCAGCAGGCGGTTCAGGGTGTAGGCGTAGTAGCAGCCGCTGAAGGTGTCGGGGGTGATTTCCTCGCGCTCCGCGCCGTGCAGCACCAGCGGGGCATCGGCAAGCCCCTGGTCCGGAACGCGCTCCCACAGCCGCACGCCGTTCTTCACGATGTCGCTGCCCGGCTGCCAGCGGCTGCTGCGAATGGACGCGGGAAACACCGCTTCCTGCGGAATGGCCGGGTCGTAGCAGTAACGCAGCAGCTTATCCAGCGGCGCGCCGATCTGGCTGCGGTAGAAGATGCCGTAGCCGGGGTCGCGCTTGGCGGGCAGGGCCTTTTCGGTGGCGGCGGCGGGCTGCATGGCGAAGTCGAGCAGGGTGCGCAGTTCGGCGGGGTCGATGCCCTTGCCGAAGGCCGCGTTGCGGTCGCCCACGGCGGCGAGCAACATGGAGATGGCGCCCTCCAGGGGCTCCGGAAGGTTGCCCTTTTCACTGGACTTGTCGGGGTTGTCGTCCGACGCCAGCGCCGACAAGGGCGCAAGGGTCAGGAAGCAGGCAACCGCGGCCACGGCCACGGCCAGGGAAACCGCGCGGCTGGCGGCGGAACGGGCTGCGACAGAAAAAGACGGAAGAAAAGACATCGACATGGGACGGGAAAACCTCGTGACGGGTGGGATGTCGGCATGGGTGGGCGGCGCAGGGCGGGCTGGCCCGGAAGATGCGCCGCGAAACGGGGATGGGACGAAGCCATGCGGCTGGCAGGACTTCCTGCTGCCGCAACGGCTCGGGCACGACGCGAACGGCGTTGCCCGGCGGTGCTTGTTCCGTAAACAGTAATTGGCTACTCTCACCGCGTCAAGACAACCCGGCGCGGCGGCGGGCGCATGCCCCCCCGCGCCGCATTCCGCCCGAAGAGGCCCGTGCATGTCCTACCTGCTTGCGCCGCTGTGCATCGCCCTTGCGGTGGCCGCGGTCAGCTACCTGCTGTTCTTCCGCGCCGCCCGCCGCGACGCCGCCCCCACGCCCCCCGCCTCGCTGGTGTTGCGGGGCGTGGCCTACAGCGTGGCCGGGGTGTTGCTGGCCCTGGCGTTCTACCCGCTGGCCCCCTGGTTTCGGCGGCGCTGCCGCCCCCGTCCGTTTCCCTGCCCGCCCGCGCCGGATCAATCGCCCGTCACGCCTCCTGTCTTGTTGGTCCACGGCCTGTACCACAACGTCACGGCATGGACCCTGTACCGCCGCTGGCTGCGCGCGGCCGGGTTCACGCGGGTGTACTGCCACGGCTATTCCAGTTGGCGTACCGATTTCGGGCTGCTGGTGGACGAACTGGACGAGGCGGTGCGCGACCTGGTGGCCGCGCACCCCGGCGAAAAGCCCCTGCTCATGGGGCACAGCCTGGGCGGGCTGCTCATCCGGGGCTGGCTGGCCGACGCCGCCAACCAGCAACTGGTGAGCGGGGCGGTAACCCTGGGCACGCCGCACCAGGGCAGCAGCCTGGCCCGGCTGGGCGCGGGCAGCCTGGCGCGCAGCCTGACCTTCCGGGGCGCGCTGATCCGCAACCTGGAAGCCTGCGAGGCCCCGGCCGAAGTGGGCTGCGTGGCCCTGTACTCACCCATCGACAACATGGTGGTGCCGCAGGAAGGGCTGCACGTGACCACGCCCGGCTGGACCCTGCGCACGTCCCCGGCCGTGAGCCACATCTGGATGCTCTGGGACCGCAACACGGCCCGGCTCGCCATTGATGCGCTGCGCGAACTGGCGCACGGCCGCGCCCATGCCGAGCGGGAATGCACGGCGACCATCCCCGATACGCCAGACGCGCCAGAGGCGCCAGGCGCTGCGGCATGTGGCAGGAATGCGGAAGGGGGCCGGGACGCCGACGAGACGGAACGCGCCCGCGTCCGGCAAGATGCCGACTACAGCCGGGCGTAAACCTTCAGGTAGTCTTCCACCATCCTGTCCACGGTGAAACGGGCGCGCCACGCCTCCTGCCCTGCCCTGCCCAGGGTGCGGGCCAGCCGAGGGCGTTCCAGAAGCCCAGCCACCGAAGCGGCCAGGCCGCCCCAATCGCCTTCGTCGGCCAGGGCACCGGTCACGCCGTCCTCCACCTGTTCCGGCAGCCCGCCCACGCGGAACGAACACACCGGCACCCCGGCCGCCATAGCCTCCAGCACCACCAGCGCATGGTTGTCGGCCAGCGTGGGATAGACGAACACGTCCGCCGCAGCCAGCAGGGTGTCCAGCATGGCGCGGCCCACGTAGGGCCAGCGCAGCAGGTCGCCGTCGCGCTCGGTCACGTCGCCGCCCACCATCAGCCCCACCGCGGCGGGCACGGCGCGCTTCACCTCGTTCCACAGGGCCAACCAGCGGTGCCCGCC
This sequence comes from Nitratidesulfovibrio sp. HK-II, assembly GCF_003402415.2. Classification (NCBI taxonomy): domain Bacteria; kingdom Pseudomonadati; phylum Thermodesulfobacteriota; class Desulfovibrionia; order Desulfovibrionales; family Desulfovibrionaceae; genus Nitratidesulfovibrio; species Nitratidesulfovibrio sp. HK-II. The sequence continues at coordinate 1,863,510 of NZ_AP036014.1, read as the reverse complement.
CTTGAGCATGGCCTGCTCGCCGCCGTGCGCCACGAAGATGGCCACCCGCGCGTCGGGCGCTATGCCCAGCGCGGCGCGGGCCTCATGCGGCGGGGGGCCGCCCGCCGCCTCCACCCCGTTGGGGACCACGACGCACGGCATATCCGGAAACCGGGCGCGCACCATGCGCGCCAGCCAGCCCGAGGGGCTGACCAGCAGCGGGGCGGCGGCCACAAGGGCCCGCGCCCGGCTGTCCTGCAACGAGGCAGCGCCGGGGTAGCCGCGCGGGCACGGCGTGGGGCAGCCCGTGCCCCAGCCGTCGCAATCGATGGGATACACACACCCGCCCGCGAGCAGTGAGCAGTCATGCACGGTGACGATGAGCGGCACAGGCTGGCCGCCCTGCCCCGCTGCCGCGACGGAGTGCAGGCAGGCCGTCCAGTCCAGCGTGGAATGCAGGTGCAGGGGCATGCCGGGCAGCAGGCAGCCGCCCACCCCGGCGGCGGGGACGACCCCCTGCGCGCACCCTCCGCCAGCGTCGTCGCCGCCAGCGTCGTTGCAGGCGTCGCAGTCCAGGATTTCGCAGGTATGGTGCACCACCACCCCACGCCGGACAAGGCCGCGCGCCAGCATGCGGGCCACGCGCGTGGCCCCGCCCCGGTCGGAAAGCAGGGTATGGAAGTGCAGCGCGGCCGGGGGGGTGGTCATGGCGTTGTCCCGTCTTGTCCGTTTGCCCCGTTTGGCCCGACGTGCCCGTTTGACGAGCCCAAGCCGGACCCGGCCCGTTCCAGCAGGTCCTGCTTCAGCGCCCACAGCAACAGGAAGGTGGCCGCCTCGCGAGCCAAGCCCTCGCCCGTCAGCATGTCCAGCAGCTGCCCGGCCGGTGCAGGGCGCCGCGCGGCGAACAGCATCCGTTGCAGCAGGACCGGGGGTACCTGCCGGTCCACGCCTGCGTACAGCACGGGAAATTCCTGCTTGCGGTACACGGCCTCACCCGCGCGGGTCCAGCGCAAGGCCATGTCGCGGTCGAGCAGCGTGGAGGGATACGCCCCGAACACCTCGGCGTAGGGCATGTGCAGCGGGTGGACGGCCTCGCGCAGTTCGCGCAGGGCCTCCGCGTCGGCACCGGCATCGACGTCGCCGTGCGCGCCGTCTTCGCCGCCGGATACGACGTATCCGCCATGGCCGCCAGGCGCGGGCTGCCGCCACAACGCCTCCCACAGGTCCAGCCAGCGGGCCGCCACGCCGTCCCAGGTGAATTCGGCCAGCACCCGCGCCCGCGCGGCGGCCCCCATGCGGGCGCGCAGGGCCGCGTCGGTGGCCAGGCGGGCCAGGGCGTCGGCCAGTGCGGGCACGTCCACCACGGTCTGCTGGGCCAGCAGCAGGTGGTACTGGCTGTCGAAGAAGACCGGGGCCAACATGTCCACGTCGGGCGTGGCCACGGGGGCCAGCGTGGGCACGGTGAACCCGGTTTCGCCGTGCACCACGATGTCGCGGTAGCCGTCGTAGTCGGAAACGACGGCGGGCAACCCGGCGGCCCCGGCTTCCACGAGGGTGAGGCCAAAGGTCTCCTGCATGTTGTCCACCGGCGAGACGAAGATGTCCGCCGCGGCGAACAGCGCGGCCCGCTCGGCGTCGCCGGGCGAAGGAACCACCCGGATGCGGATGCCCAGCCGCCCGGCAAGCTCGGTGATGCGCGCCGGGGTTTCGTCGCCGGGCTTCACGAACCCGGCCACCACCAGCAGGTAGCCGCCCCGGGGCAGGCCCAGGCCCTCGGTGCGCTGCAGGGCGCGCAGCAGGGGCAGCAGGTCCATCTTGGAATAGTGGGCGATGCGCGCGAAAACCAGCAGCACCGGTTCTTCGGCCACGCCAAGCCGCTGGCGCATGCCGGTGCGCAGGGCGGATTTTCGGGGCGTGCCGTCACCGGACGCAGCACCGGTTGCTGCACCGGTTGCTGCACCGGACGCGGCGTTCAGGAAATTCGCGTCCACACCAAGGGGTATGCGCTCGACATGCGGCGCGGGGTGGGTTTCCTCGTCCAGCCCGTAGACGCGGCGCAGGTGCTCGAACATGCGCAGCACCACCGTTTGCCCGGCGGTGGAGGTGGCCACCACGGCGTCGCGCGCCGTGGTGCCCGGCCACAGATGCGCCAGAAACCGTGCGGGATAGCGGGCGTAGCTGAGCGAATGGGTGACCCCGGTGACCGGGAACAGCACCGGAGCGTGCGCGTTGCGCAGCCGGGCCACATGAGGCTGGTCCGTCACGCTGTCGGACAGGTGGAAGCAGTGGTAGGGCTTGCGCGCCAGCATCCACGCCAGTTCGTTGCGGGTGGTCACCCTGAATCCGTTGCGCGAGACGATGGAGGGAAACTCCTCGCGCAGGCGGACTTCCGTGGCCCTGGCCACGTCGTGGCCCGGCAGGAAGAAATGGTACTCCGGAAAGGGGTCGGCGCGCAGCAGCGCCCGCAGAAAGCCCGCATTGGCCACGGGCCGTCCCATGATGTCGCCGGTTTCAAGAAAGGGGTGCAGGGTGCCCCAGGCGCGCTTGGTGCTCATGGTGCAGCAAAGACACAACTTGTCGAGGCTGTCAAACCAACCGGAAACATCGGGCACGCCGCCCCGCGCGGCAGGCGCGCCCCTCGTGCCCTTGCGCATCCACCCTGCGCTCTCCCGCCGCATCCCGCTTACGCCGGGCAGGCGGCAAACCTTGCCGTCGCGCCGTGTTGCGGTGCATCCACACCGCGCCAAAGGCCACATGGACCACTTCTTGCTTGTTCCGCGTGCAAGCGTCGTGCTTTCGACGCCTGCCCGGCGTTTCGCAACAGGGGAGCCCGAAACGCCGACACAGACGGACACCGACCGTATGCCGCACACCCCTGGGGGGGGAGACCGGACCATGAAGAAGACACAACAGCACACCATGTGGACCATGGGCCTTTCAGAGGCCGCGGCGGGGTTGCTGGCCGCGCACGCGGGCAGCGACTACCGCATCATCGCCCTGCCTCCGGGACACGCGCCGTCGGCCCTTGAAATGGAGCGCGACGACCCGTGCCTGTTCTGGCTCACGTCCGAAGCGTGGAACGCCATCGCCAGCCAGCGCGAAGGCAAGTCGCAGCACCTCGACCTTGTCCCGCGCGTGCTGGTGCTGGAGCCCGGCTACTCGCGCGACGAGATAGAACGGGCGCTGGACAGCAGCTTCACCGACGTCATCAAGCCGCCGCTCACCCGGGCCCGCGTGCTGGACGTGCTGCGCCGCGCCGTGGAAACGCGCAACCTCTACCACGACATCCTGCGCATGACGCGCGAGATTTTTCTCGAACGGGAAATGCTGGCCCGCAAGAACGACACCCTGTCGTTCCTGGTCACCTTTCTTACCCGGGCCACGGAAAGCCTGGACCCGGCCGACATCCTGGGCAAGGTGCGCGAAGACCTCGCGCTGCTGCTGCCCGTATCGGCCGTGCACGGCATCTTCTGGCCGCCGGTGGCCGATGGTGGCGCGCTGGAGGCGGAGCTGTTCGTGGCCACCTCGCCCGACTGCCCGGTGAACGTGGAATGGGTGGATCTGCTGCTGGAATCGGCCCGTCGCCTGGGCAACGCGCCGGTGGCGGGCTACCGCGTCACCCACGTGCCGGGCATGGCGGAGGTGGTCGACGCCACCGGCTGTGCCGTGGAGCCCCCATCGGGCCCCCTGCCCGGCAGGGTGATCCTGATGCCGTTGCGCGCCGGGACCGAAGCCATGGGGGCGCTGGCCATCCTGACCGACGGCAGCCAGTCGCTGGGCAAGGATCAGGCACAGGCGCTGGATTCCGCCATGAAACACCTGGCGCTGGCGTTGAAGAACGCCATGATCTACCGCGAGGTGAAGCTGCAGGCCGACCACGACGCCCTGACCCGGCTGCACAACCGGCGCAGCCTGGACGAGCGGCTGCGCACCGAGTTCGAGCGGCACCGCCGCTACGGGCACTCCATGAGCCTGCTGCTGCTGGACCTGGACCACTTCAAGGCCATCAACGACACGTACGGCCACCAGGCGGGCGATGCCGTACTGCGCGAACTGGCCGACGTGCTGCGCCACGGCATCCGCGCCACCGACTTCGCGGCCCGCTACGGCGGCGAGGAATTCGTGGTCATCCTGCCGCATACCGAAGAGGCGCAAGGCCACATGCTGGCCGAACGGCTGCGCCACCGCATCGAGCAATGCCGGGTGACGCACCACGGCGTGCAGCTTTCGGCCACGGTGAGCATAGGCGTGGCGGGCTTTCGCCCCGGCGCGTTCGCCAACGTGGAGGAACTGGTGCGCGAGGCCGACCGGGCGCTGTACCTGGCCAAGGCCAACGGCCGCAATGTGGTGTGCACCATGTCCGGCTGCGAAGACGCCGAGGCTACCGGCTAGCCGGGCAAGTGACTGTCGAAACGATGCGGGGCGCTCCTTTCCGAGCGCCCCGCTTGCGTTCGGCCATCGCCCTCTGCCGCGCTGCCCGTCTGCGCGGCAGGGTCACGTGCGCACAGCGCATACACGACGGCGCAGTGCGCCAAAGATCGAATGTCCCGAATCAAGGAGCTCCTGAATCTCCGGCCCGATCAGTCCGCCTGTCACCCTTGCCGACGGGGGGTTTCCGGCAACCGGGAGGCAGAGCACCCGCAGGCGCAACCGCCGGGACCATCACAGGCGGTCGCTTCACCTTCCGCCTCCAGCAACCGGGCGGCCACGCGCCCCGCCACCGTGGCCGTGAACCGGATGCAGGCCGCCATGCCCTGCTGCTCGCCAAAGGCATGCAGGAGATCGGCGCACCGCGTGCTGCCGCAGGTCGCAAGGGCGTCATTGCGCACTGCCCGCGCCACCTCGGCGGCCGTATCCCAATCGGCCCCGGCGCGGTCACGCCCGTGCAACGCCCCCACGGCCAGCACGCCACCCGCGACGGCCCCGCACATCTCCTCCTTGCACCGCCCAACGCCGCCGCCAAAGGCGGTGGCCAGTCGCGCCTGTTCCGGCGCGTGATGGCCGAACGCCTCGGTGACGACAAGAAATACCGACTCGGCACAATTGAATCCGGCCTCGAAACGTTCCCGCACCTTGCGTTCGATCACGCTGATATCCATGGATATGCCTCCTGCTTCAGGGTGTTGCCGACAGGTCCGGGCCACCCGGATGCCCCGCTCGACAGTATCTAAAGCGCTGCATACGCATTGCTCAAAATCGAATCCAACGATACGTTTCGATGCGGGTAATCGCGGTTTCCGAACGATAACGAGGACGGCCATGGAGCTTCGCGATCTGAGGACCTTTGCGGCAGTGGCGCGCCTGCTCAGCTTCCACCGCGCGGCGGCGGAACTGAACGCGGCGCAGTCCACGGTTTCCGCGCGCATCGCCGCGCTGGAGACGGAACTGGGCGTCCGGCTGTTCGAACGGCTGGGCCGCCGCGTGGCGCTGACCGACGCCGGTGAACGGCTGGTGCAGTACGCGGCCAAGCTCATCGACGTGGAGGACGAAGCGCGCGCCTGGGTCACCGGCGAATCGCGCCTGCGCGGCCTGCTCACCGTGCGGGTGCCGGAATCGCTGTGCGCCTACCGCCTGCCCCCGGTCATCGCGGCGTTCCGCCGCCGCCACCCGGAAGTGGCCCTGCACCTGACGGCCTGTACCCTGAACGGACTGGAAAAGGACCTGCGCCAGGGCATAACCGACCTCGCCTTTGTCATGACCGACAGCGTGCGCGGCGGCGACCTGGTGGTGGAGGCCCTGGGCGTGGAGCCGCTGGTGCTGGTGGCGGCGCCGCATCACCCGCTGGCGGGCCGCGAAACATTGTCCGCGCGCGACCTGCACGGCGCGACGCTGGTGCTTTCCACTGCGGACTGCTCGTACCGCGCGGTGATCGAGGATGCCCTGGCCGCCGAAGGGGTGCAGCTTGCGGCGGGGCTGGAATTTTCAAGCGCGGCGGCCCTGCGCGGCTGCGTGGCATCTGGCGTGGGGGTGACCCTGCTGCCCGGCGTTGCCGTGCGCGACGAACTGCGCGCAGGCAACCTGCGCGCGCTGGCGTGGACGGACCAGCCCTTTGAAACCGCCGTGCTCATGGTGCGCCACAAGGGCAAGTGGGTATCGCCCTACATGGACACGTTCATGGAACTGTGCCGCGCCGCCTACGCCGACACGGCCGGGGAGGGAGCGAGGGCCAGCGGAGCCTGGAATTTTCCGTGCCCCATGGCCGACGTGGCCACCATCCTCGTGCCGACCGATGCAGCACGGGACGCCGCACCCGCAGCCTGTTGCGGGAATGGCGAACGCCCGGCCGTACCCGGCGAGGCCGAAAGTTTTTCCGCCGAGGCCGAAGACAACACGCCGACCGCGACCAACCACGCGCCCGAGGCCATGATCGTGCCGGATGTCCATCCATCGCCCCCTGCGGACGCCGCCCCCATGGCCGGGGACGACGACCAGGCCCCGGCGGATGCGGAATTGGCCGCCGCCAAAGACAACGCGAAACACGGCGGTGATGAATCCCTTGCCCCCGGCGTCCGGGAAGACATCCGGCAAGACGCGCGGGAAGACATCCGGGCAGACGACGCTCGGGACGACAACTGGGACTACCCGGAAACCGAGTATTCCGAAGATATCGCCCCTGCCGCCTTCACCGACCCGGATGCGGACATGATGGCCTCCGCGCCGGACATGTTCCTCCCGGACATGTTCGACCCGCACGCGTCTGGCCCGGACACGTCTGGCCCGGACACGTCTGGCCCTGACACGTCTGGCCCTGGCGACACGCCCTTCGAAGCGTCCGACATGGGACCGGAAACGGTCTGGGGCAACGCCATGGACATGGAACCGGAATTCGATCCGGGCATGTCTCATGCCGGGCCGGACCATATGACGGACGGCGGAATGGATGCCGACGCGGGCAGCGTGCCTCCATACCAGCACGAGGACCCGGCGTTCGATGCCTCACCGCTTGAACACCCGGCCGCAGCGCCCGACGCCGGGAATGAAGCCGCACTCCATGCCCTTTCGCAGGCCGCGCCTGAAATCGAGCCCGGCAGGGGGCCGTCCGCCGGGCTGCCCGACGCGCCCTCCGCCCCCTCCGCGCTGGCGGAAGAACGCCACCCCTCGTTGTGGGACACGCCGGAACAGGAAACCGGCGAGCCGGAACCGCCCGCGTTCCCCCCGGCAACTTCTGGAAACAGCCCCGCAGAGGTTCTCACCGACGCCCCGGCCCCTGCTCCAGAACAGCCTCAGGACCAGTCCGACGCACCCCCGGCTGCGCCGACCGGACGCCCCGCCGCCCATCGCACGCCGGACCCCGCGCCCGAGTCGGCGCAATGGCTGTCGCTGCTGCCCCCCAAACGCTGACATCCCCTGCCCATCGCCCGCCAAACGTCCGTCAAACGGATTCATGGCGGCGCACGCGAAAAAGGCCGGAACTCCCACGGAGCACGGCCTTTTTCGCGTGCGTTTTCCCCTGCCCGCAGGCATGGCGGGACACGGTCAGCCTTCCGTCTGCCCAGCCTTGCCTTCCGAGCCTGCCCCGCCGTTTCCGGCGGGGTCCACCAGCGCTCCGGCAAGGGGAACCTGCCCCGCCTTGCCGTCCTTGTCGTACACGTAGCCGCCAATGGCGCAGCGGAAGCGGTACTTGTCGCCCCGATGCAGGGCGCGGCTGAATTCCACGGCTCGCCCCGTATCGGCGTAGACCACGCTCTCCACCCAGATGCACGGACAATTATCGCCGATCTTCAGGTATTTGCGCTCGCTCTCGGTGGGCATCACCGCACCCAGTTCCTGCCGCGAATGCAACAGGCGCATGCCGTAGTCCTCGTGCAGCACCTTGTAGAGCACGGTGTCCAGCTTCTTTTCCAGAAAGCCGGGCACCAGGTCGGTGGGCAGGATGGAACGCTCCAGCACCAGCGGCACGCCGCTGGCCAGCATCAGCCGGTACAGGAAGATCACCGGCTGGGTCACGGCGATGTTCAGGTGGGCGGCCACCTCGGCGTCGGCGAACTCGATGCCCGCCGCGATGGTCCGGTAATGCGGCTCAAGCCCGGCGCTGATGATGTCATCGTAATAGGTGGTGATGCTTTCGAGCGAACGGGTGAGCACCGGGCTTTTCTCGGAAAGCAGAAAGGTGCCCTTGCTGCGCTTGCGCACCAGCATGTGGTCGTTGACCAGCTTGTCGATGGCCTGCCGCACCGTCATGCGATGCACGCCGAACATGGCGGCCAGCTCGTTCTCGTTGGGGATCTTGTCCCCTGGCTGGTACACCTTGTTGCGTATCTGCTCGGAAAGCCATTCGTAAATGACGAGATACTTGGATTTGCCCATACCCTTCCCATGGCCGCGCGCGGTGCGCCACCGCACCGGCACGCGTTTCCCCTTCGTTCTCCCCGTCCCGAGGGCGGACCGGCCCACGACCGCCCCTGCCGGAGGCAAAAACCCGCACCATCGGGCCACGCCCGCGTACCACGGACGCGCGTGGCAGACCAGCCCCCGCTGAACATTCCGCCCAGCTTCGCGGGCGGCATCAGCCCGGATACGGCGACTCGCCCCGGGCAAGGCGCGCCTCGATGGCCTCGATGACGGCAAAGCAGTCAGCGATGGAATCCACCACGTAATGCGCCCCGGCATCGCGCAGCCGCGCCCCGGCGGATGCCGCCAGAACAGCCAGGCGTTCCGGGTCCATGGCCGCAGCGTCCGCCTCGGAAAGGCCCACGTCGTTGCCGGTGCGCACCACGCCCACGGTCCACATGCCCGCGTTGCGGCCTTCGTGCACGTCGGCCACGGTGTCGCCGATCTTGACCATGGATTCCATGGGGTGCACCCCCAGCCGCATGGCGTTCAGGTAGCACATCCACGGGTACGGTCTGCCCGTCGGCACCTCGGAGGCGTGCACCACCACGTCGGGGCTGTAGCCCTGACGGGCCGCCTCCGGCGCCAGCACCGCCATCATTGGGCCGGTGTAGCCGGTGCACGAACCAAGGCCCATGCCCCGGCCGCGCACGCGGCCCACGAATTCCGCAAGGCCGGGCACCGGCGCGGCATGGGCGGCGATGGTTTGCAGCATCAGCGGCTCCACGTCGCGGTACACGGCGTCCACGTCCGCCTCGCCGGGCGCGCGGCCATGCGCGGCGCGCCAGCGGGCCGCCACGGAGTCCATGCCCAGCATGCGGCGCACATGCTCGCGCTTTTCGCTGCCCATGGGCTCGCGCGCCTCGGCCACGCTCACCTCCACGCCATGCAGGGCGAAGGCCCGGACGAACACGGCGGCGGGGCCAAGGCAGCCGTGGTCAACGGCCGTGCCCGCCCAGTCCAGCACCACGGCCCGCACCGGGCCCTGGTACACGCGGGTGCGAAGAAAGGGATTCATGTTCACCTGCCCATGTATGGTGGGGACGCGCCCAATGGCGTGCCCCGGCGTGTGCCAGGCCGAAGCCGTGGCTGCCAGGCGCACGCCGGACTACATTTCCTGCTCCTGCACGCAAACCGCCCCCCGAAAGGGAACAGCCGCCGGACCCTGCCGCCCCCCTGCAAGGGGGCGGCAGGCGCCGCACGTGCGGGGGCAAGCCCCCGTGTTTCCGTCTTGCTTCCAAAAGGCGCGGGCGGCGCGCCCGTTCCGTGCATCAGCCATGACCTGTCCGGGTTCACTCTCGTGCACCATCGGGCGCGCCGCCCTTGCCGTATCGCAGTTTGGCGGCGGCTACTTGGGGAAGTGCCGCTTGTCCAGGTGGTCATACTTGGGCAGGTGCCGCGTGGGCAGCGCCAGGGCGTCACGCCGGAACGGCGGGGCCAGGCGCGTGCCGTCGGTCATGATCTCGATGACCGAGGGCTTGCGGCTCTTGCGGGCGGCGTCCAGTGCGTCGGCCAGGTCGGCCTGGGTGTTCACCTTGTAGCCCACCGCGCCCATGGCTTCCGCGATGGCCGCATACGAGTTGGACCAGATGTCCGCGCCCACGAAGCGGTTGTTGTAGAAGTCCACCTGGTTCTTCTTTTCCGCGCACCATGCCCCGTTGTTGTACACGGTGGCGATGACCGGCAGGTTGTACTGCACGGCGGTGGGCACCTCGAACAGGCTCATGCCCCACGCGCCGTCACCCACGATGGCCACCACGGCGTCCTCGGGGCAGGCAAGCTGCGCGCCCAGGCCCGCCTGATAGGCGAACCCGGTGTTGCCGAAGGTCAGCGTGGCCACCGAACGCTTGGCGTTGCGGAAGCGCAGGTAGCTGTTGGCCGTGGACGAGGTGTTGCCGATGTCGGTGGTGGCGATGGCGTTGTGCGCGGTGACGAAGCGGCCCACCACCTCCAGCGCCTTGCGCGGGTGCATGCGGCCTTCCTGCACCGGTTCGTCGGCGATGGCGGCGATTTCCTTGTACCAGTCCTCCAGTTCGGCCTTGACCATGGCGTACACGGCATCGTCGCGCTTGGGATTGGGAATGGCCTCGCGGACGCGGGCCAGCAGTTCCACGGCGGCGTCCTTTGCGTCGGCGCACAGGCCCACGGCCACGGGGTGGGTCTTGGCGATGTGGCGGGGGTTGATGTCGATCTGGACGATCTTGGCGGTCTTGGGGAAGTAGTTGATGTCGTACTGGGGCAGCGTGCCGAAGTAGGACAGCCGGGTGCCGATGGCCAGGATGACGTCGGCCTGCTGCAGGATGCGCATGGCCGCCTTGGAGCCCATGTACCCGATGGGGCCGGTCCACAGCGGATGGTCGCAGGGAAAGGCGTCGTTGTGCAGGTAGGTGCAGGCCACAGGGGCGTTGAGGTGCTCGGCCAGGGCCTTTACCGTTTCCAGCGCGCCGGAATCGACCACGCCACGCCCGGAGACGATGACCGGCCGCTTGGCGGCCTTCAGCACTTCCACTGCGTCGCGGAACTGTTCCGGATTGCCGATGCCGCCGGGGGCCACCCGGTACTGCGAAGGGGCCAGGATGTCCTCGTCCAGTTCGCCGTAGAAGAAGTCGCGCGGGATATCCACCAGCACCGGTCCGCGTTCGGCGTAGGCGATGCGGAAGGCCGTGCGCAGGATGTCGGCCGCGCGCTTGGGGTGCGGCACGCGGAGTGACGCTTTCGTGATCGGCTTGAACATGTTCCAAGTATCACATTCCTGAAAGCCGTCCCAACCCACGGAAATGCTGCCAGCACTGGGCGAAATAAGCACCATGGGCGTGTGGGCCATGTTGGCCGTGGCCACCGCCGTGGCGTAGTTGGTGATGCCAGGCCCGTTCTGGCCGATGCAAACGCCTGCCCTGCCGGTCATTCTTGTGAAGGCGTCCTCCATGTGGCCCGCCGTCTGTTCGTGCCGCACCGATATGAAATCGATGCCCGCCGCCGGGAACAGGTCCAGCAGGTCCATGAAAGCGGAGCCGAGAATGCCGCTGACATGGGTGACGCCTTCCTGCACCAGCACTTCCGCCATTGCTTCACTGGGGGTCATCTTGGGCATGTCGAAGCCTCCTCAGAGGGGTATGCCGCGCTGTCATTTCATGATGTTGCGTGGCGTTGAGGTTATTTTACGGCAGGTTCCCGCCCGTCGCAAAAAACGCTTGACAAAAAAATAGCAAAGTCTCATCGCTATGTCTAGACAAAGCGAAAAAAGAAGGCGGAAGGCCTTCACGGATTTTCGCAGATTTCCCCGGATTTACTGGAGGACCGCCCGGAACGCCGACAATTGACGGATCACATCCGCATCATTCCCGCCCGGAGGTTGCTCCCCGCGGTCCGCATCACGGAAGGCATCATCGTTTTTCCTGACAACCCCAAGGAGCAGGACATGAGCCCCAGTCTGAAGCATGACCCAGCGGCATACGCGGCGGCCGACATGGCCCACGTGTGGCATCATCTCGTCCAGCACCAGGCCCTCGCCGGAAAAGGCCCCATGATCGTGGTCGAAGGCGAAGGGCTGAAGTTGCGGGACATCAACGGCAGGGAATATCTGGACGCCACCTCGGGCGGCGTGTGGTGCGTGAACGTGGGCTACGGCCGCGAACGCATCGCCCGGGCCGTGTACGAACAGATGAAGGCCATGCCCTACTACGCGGCCACGGCGGGCAACATCCCCTACATCGAGTTCGCCGAAAAGCTGCTTGCCCACATGCCGGGGCTGACCCGCGCCTACCTTTCCAACAGCGGGTCCGAGGCCAACGAAAAGGCCTACAAGATGGTGCGCGCGCTGGCGCATCTTTCCGGCAACACCGCCAAGAAAAAGATACTGTTCCGCGCCCGCGACTACCACGGCACCACCCTGGGCGCGCTCAGTTCCACCGGCCAGGCGGAACGCAAGGAATGGTTCGGCCCGCTGGTGCCCGGCTTCGTCGAATTTCCCCACGCCTGCTGCTACCGCTGCGCCTTCGGCAAGAGCTACCCCGGCTGCGACATCGACTGTGCCCGGGCGGTGGAGCGGATCATTGAGCAGGAAGGACCGGAAACCGTGGGCGGCCTCATCGTCGAGCCCATCACGGCGGGCGGCGGGGTCATCCCGCCGGTGGCGGAATACTACACCGTGCTGGCCGACATCTGCCGCCGCCACGGCGTGCTGCTGATCATGGACGAAGTGGTCTGCGGCATGGGCCGCACCGGCACCATGTTCGGCTACCAGCACTACGGCGTCACCCCCGACATCGTGACCATGGCCAAGGGCGTCGCCAGCGCCTACATGCCCATCTCGGTCACCGCCACCACCGAGGCGGTCTTCAACGCCTTCCTGAACGACCCGGCCGACAAGATGGCCTACTTCCGCGACATCAGCACCTACGGCGGCTGCGCCGCCGGGTGCAGCGCCGCCCTTGAGAACATGGCCATCATCGAGGAGGAAAAGCTGCTCGATAACGTGGTGGCCATGGGCGACTACCTGCTGGCGGGCCTGCGGGAACTGGCCGGGCTGCCCTATGTCGGCGACGTGCGCGGCAAGGGCCTTCTGTGCGGTATCGAACTGGTGCAGGACAGGGCAGGCAAGAAGCCCGTGCCCGAGGGCAAGGTCATCCAGGTGGTGGGCGAAATGGCGGCCAACGGCGTGCTGGTGGGCCGCACCAACCGCAGCCTGCCCGGCTACAACAACATCATCAACATCGCCCCGGCCTATGTGGTCACCAGGGGCGACATCGACGTCATCCTCCGCACCCTGCGTGCGGCCCTTGAAAAGGTGCTCGGCTGATACTCCAACCCGCAAAGGAGCATCCCATGCAGGTCGGCGTTCTGAAAGAGATCAAGGTGCTGGAGAACCGCGTGGCCATGACGCCCGCGGGCGTGGTGGCGCTGCGCGCGCACGGGCACTCGGTGCTGGTGGAAACCGGGGCGGGCGCGGGCGCGGGATTCGACGACGCGGAATACGTGGCCGCCGGAGCCGTCATGTCCGACGCGCGGGCCATCTTCGCCGAGTGCGACATGGTCATGCACGTCAAGGAGCCGCAGCCCTCGGAATACGGCATGCTGCGCAAGGACCAGATACTGTTCACCTACCTGCACCTGGCGGCCGACGAGGAGCAGACCCACGCCCTGACCGCAGCGCGCAACGTGAACATCGCCTACGAAACCATCCAGAAGGCGGACGGCTCGCTGCCGCTGCTCACCCCCATGTCCGAGGTGGCGGGCCGCATGGCCATCCAGCAGGCCGCCAAGTACCTGGAAATACCCACCGGGGGCATGGGCAAACTGATGGGCGGCGTGCCCGGCGTGGAACCCGCCGTTGTGGTGGTCATCGGCGGGGGCACCGTGGGCATCAACGCGGCCAAGATGGCCTGCGGCCTTGGGGCCACGGTGTACCTGATGGACAAGAACCTGGACCGGCTGCGCTACCTCAGCGACGTGATGCCGCCCAACTGCATCACCATGATGTCCGGCCCCTACGCCATCCGCAAGCTGCTGCCCCAGGCTGACGTGGTCATCGGCGCGGTGCTGGTGCCGGGGGCCAAGGCCCCCCACCTGGTCACCCGCGAAGACCTCGCGCTGATGCGCAAGGGCTCCATCCTGGTGGACGTGGCCATCGACCAGGGCGGCTGCTTCGAGACCTCGCGGCCTACCACCCATGCCGAACCGGTGTACGTGGTGGACGGCGTGAGCCACTACTGCGTGGCCAACATCCCCGGCGCCGTGGCCATGACCTCCACGGCCGCGCTGACCAACGCAACCCTTCCCTACGCCCTGACCATCGCGGACCTGGGGTGGAAGGAAGCCTGCCGCCGCCACGCGGACATCCGCAAGGGGCTGAACGTGGTGGACGGCAAGATAACCTATCCGGCCGTGGCCGAAGCCTTCGGGCTGTCGCACGTGCCTGTGGAAGAGGTGCTGTAGACGGGGCGTTCCGGGTCCGGCCGGCCTCCGCGCGGGGGTCGGCCGGGTACGCCCGGCCCCCGCAGCCATGACGACGACGCGGAATCCGCCGCCTCCGACAACGCGGTGGCCCGGTCCTTCCCCCTCCGGCCCAGACCGGACGGAAAGAGCCGACAGCCCCCGGCCGATGGAGCGTACCCGTGCAAGACGCCGCCAGACCACGGACCAAGATCGAAGTATGCAACCTCACCAAGCGGTTCGGTGAACTGCTGGTTCTCGACGACATATCCTTCTCGGTGGCGGAGGGCGAATTCGTGGCCATCGTCGGCCCCACGGGCTGCGGCAAGACCACCTTCCTCAACGCCCTGTCCTGCCTGCTGCCCGCATCGGGCGGCCAGATACTCATCGACGGCACGCCCGCCAACCCCAAACGCCACAACATCTCCTACGTCTTCCAGGAACCCACCTGCCTGCCCTGGCGCACCGTGCGCGAAAACGTGGCCTACGGCATGGAGGTCAAGGGTCGCCCGCAAAAGGAAATCGACGAGCGGCTCGACCACATCCTGGACCTGGTGGGGCTGACCCAGTGCGCGAACCTGTACCCCAACCAGATATCCGCCAGCATGCAGCAGCGCATCGCGGTCTCCCGCGCGTTCGCCGTGGACCCGGACCTGCTGCTGATGGACGAGCCGTACGGCCAGCTGGACGTGAAGCTGCGGTTCTATCTGGAGGACGAACTGGTGAACCTGTGGCGCAAGCTGCAAAGCACGGTGCTGTTCATCACCCACAACATCGAGGAGGCGGTCTACGTGTCCGAGCGCATCCTCGTGCTGTCCAACAAGCCCACGCGCATCAAGGCCGAGGTCCGCGTGGACCTGCCCCGCCCGCGCGACTTCATGGACCCGGAATTCGTACGCATCCGTGAACACGTCACGGAGCTCATCAGATGGTGGTAACCCCGCAAGGGGACTCGCAATGGCAAGAACATACGCCCCAGACAGTCTACCGTAACCTGCTTCAAGGAGGTCTGACCATGCTCCAGATGAAACGTTGGGTTGGATTTGCGGCTGCCGTGATGGCTCTTCTTGCCATGGCGGCAACGGCCCTGGCTGCGGAAGTGAAGATCCTGAACACCACCTGGCAGGCCGAACACGAAACCTTCGTGCCCTGGTACGCCAAGCAGAAGGGCTGGGACAAGGCCGCCGGGTTCGACTTCAAGATGCACATGTTCGATTCGGGCATGGCCCAGATCGAAGCCCTGCCCGCCAAACAGTGGGTCGTGGGCGGCACGGGCGGCGTGCCCATGATGTTCGGCGCGCTGCGCCAGAACGCCTACCTCATCGCCATCGCCAACGACGAGTCGGTGACCAACGCGGTGCTGGTGCGTCCGGACAGCCCCATCCTGAAGACCAAGGGATTCAACCCCAAGCACCCCGAGGTGTTCGGCTCGCCTGAAAGCGTCAAGGGCAAGACCATCCTGGCCACCACCATCTCGTCCGGCCACTACGCCATGAGCCTGTGGCTGAAGTCCCTGGGCCTGACCGACAAGGACGTGACCATCAAGAACATGGACCCCGCCCAGTGCGTGGCCGCGTTCGAGAAGGGCATCGGCGACGCGGTCGTGCTGTGGGCCCCGCAGATGTACAACGGCCTCAAGAAGGGCTGGAAGGTCGCCTCCGACGTCAAGACGGCGGGCGGCTTCGTGCCCATCGTGCTCATTGGCGACAAGGAGTACTGCGACAAGAACCCCGAGGAAGTCGCGCGCTTCCTGAAGGTGTACTTCCAGGGCATCGACGCCCTGCGCTCCGAAGGCGTGAAGCTGGCCCCGGAATACGCCAAGTTCCTGAAGTGGGCCGGGCTGAACATGACCGAGGAAGAAGCGAAGATGGACCTTGAACTGCACCCGGTGTTCACCCTGCAGGAACAGCTGAAGATGTTCGACGCCTCCGCTGGCGAAAGCCAGGTGCAGGCATGGCAGAAGGACCTGGTGAAGTTCTTCACCGAACTCGGCAAGCTGAAGCCCGCCGAAGGTGAAAAGCTGCTGTCCGGCTACTACATCACCGACAAGTTCCTGAAGCTGGTGCCCACCGTCAAGTAACCGCTTACGCGCAGCGCCCGCCCCGCCCGGGGCGGGCGCCCCTTCCCACCCGCCGACACCGGAGGTCTGCATGACCGCGTATCGCGAGGTAGTCGTAAGAACACCGCTGGCGCTGAAGATATTGCCCATTCTCAGCGTGGCCACGTTCTTCATCGCATGGGAGATCGTCGTGCGCACCGGGGTCGTGCCGGACACCATGCTGGCCGCGCCCACAACCGTGACGCAGCTTCTGTTCGACAAGTTCACCAACATCGACCCGGACGGCGCGCTGCTGTACGAGCACGCCTGGGTAAGCATCCAGGAAGCCTTCGGCGGCTATTTCCTGGCGCTGGCCGTGGGGCTGCCGCTGGGCCTGGCCATGGGCTGGTTCAACGTGGCCGAGGGGCTGGCCCGGCCCATCTTCGAGATCATCCGGCCCATCCCCCCGGTGGCGTGGATACCCCTGACCATCTTTTGGTTCGGCATCGGGCTGCCCGGCAAGATATTCATCATCTGGCTGGGGGGGCTGGTGCCCTGCGTCATCAACGCCTACGTGGGCGTCAAGATGACCAACCCCACGCTCATCCAGATGGCCCGCACCTACGGGGCCAGCGACTGGCAGATTTTCAGGCAGCTGTGCATCCCCTCGGCCCTGCCCATGGTCTTCGGCGCACTCCAGATCGCGCTGGCCTGCTGCTGGACCAACCTTGTGGCGGCAGAACTGTTGGCAGCCGACGCGGGCCTGGGGTTCATGATCACCATGGGCCGCCGCCTGGCCATGCCCGAAATGGTGGTGCTGGGCATGTTCATGGTGGGCCTGACCGGCGCGTTCATCGGCGTGATCATCGACAGGGTGGAAAAGCGGCTGCTGGCCGGAATCAGGAGGTAGACCATGTCGCAGGAAGCCACGTGCAACGCCGCAACCTCTTCCATCGCCAACGAAACCGTGGGCCAGGTGGTGGACCACGGCCCCTTCAGCCTCGTCCGCATCCTCACCAACCGCTGGTTCCTGCACACCGTGTCCATCGTGACGTTCTTCTGGACGTGGGACTGGCTGGCCGGTTCCAACGTGCTGGGCGGCGGCAGCAGCGCCCTGGCCCGCCCGCACGAGGTGCTGGAACAGCTGGTGGTTCTCGCCCGCGAGGAACTGGCGGAACTGACCCTGTGGGGCCATGTGTGGGCCAGCACCCGGCGCGTGGTGACGGGCTTTTCCATCGCCGCCGCCATCGCCGTGCCGCTGGGCCTGTTCATGGCCCTGAACCGCTACGTCAACGCCATCGTAAAACCGCTGTTCGACCTGCTGAAGCCCATGCCCCCCATCTCGTGGATATCCATCTCCATCCTGTGGTTCGGCATCGGCGAGACGTCCAAGGTGTTCATCATCGTGCTGGGCACCTTCGTGCCCTGCCTGCTCAACGCCTACAACGGCGTGCGCCTGGTGGAGCCGGAACTGTACGACGTGGTGCGCATGCTGGGCGGCAAGCGGCGCGACGAAATCCTGCACGTCTGTTTTCCCGCCTCGTTCCCGGCCATCTTCGCGGGCTTGCAGATATCGCTCAGCATCGCCTGGACCTGCGTGCTGGCGGCGGAACTGGTCAGCGCCCGCTCGGGCCTGGGGTACATCATCGTGCAGGGCATGAACCTGTCGCAACCGGCCATGGTCATCGGCGGCATGGCGGTCATCGCGGCGGCGGCGTGGGGCACCACGTTGCTGGTCACCGCGCTGGAACGCAAGCTGTGCCCGTGGAAGCGCAAGATCGCCGGGCTGTAGCCCGCCAGGATTTTGCCCACCGCGCCCGCAGCCCGCAGCAATCGCACACCCGAAAGGAAGGGACGACGCCGTGATCGAATGCCGCAACGTGAGCAAGACCTTCATCCAGAAGGGCAGTCAGGAAGTGCCGGTGCTCGACGACGTGAGCATCGACGTGCAGGCCAACGAATTCGTGGTCATCCTGGGCCCCGGCCAGAGCGGCAAGAGTACGCTGCTGCGCATCATCGCCGGGCTGGAAACACCCACCACCGGCACCGTGATCCTGGACGGAGAGCCGGTGACCGGGCCGGGGGCCGACCGTGGGCTGGTGTTCCAGGGGTACATGCTCTTTCCGTGGAAGACCGTGCTCGGCAACGTGGAAATGGGGCCGAAACTGTGCGGCCTGCCCAAGGACGAATGCCGTGACATCGCCCTGCACTACATCGACCTGGTGGGGCTGAAAGGCTTCGAGAAGCACTACCCGCACCAGCTTTCCGGCGGCATGAAGCAGCGCGTGGGCATTGCCCGCGCCTACGCCAACAAGCCCCGGGTGATGCTGCTGGACGAACCCTTCGGCCAGTTGGACGCCCAGACGCGCATCTTCATGGAGCAGGAGACCGAACGCATCTGGCAGACCGACAAGCGCACCGTCATCTTCGTCACCAACAACACCGACGAGGCGCTGTTCCTGGCCGACCGGATCGTCACCATCGAAGGCAAGCTGCCCGGCCGGGTGCAACGCACCTACACCGTGGATCTGCCCCGCCCGCGAGACCTGACGGGCAAGCGCTTTCTGGAGATGCGCCGCGAGATCATAGACGCCTCGGTGCTCACCCTGTAGCCCGCGCGACGGCGGGCTGCCGCACCGAACGGCCAAGGGCCGGTCCCACCATGGGGGACCGGCCCTTCTTCATTCATGCAGCCTCAGCAATCGAGCGTCTCCGCGCGTTGTACGGACGCCCACCTGCACATTATCACGCCACGAAGGCATGTGGCATGGCGCCTAAAACAATACCAATGTCGCCAGCCCCAAAAAGATGAAGAACCCCGCGCCGTCGGTGATGGCGGTAAGAAAGATGCTGGACGCCTGCGCCGGGTCGCGCCGCAGCGCGCGCAAAATGAGCGGTATGGACGCCCCGGCCAGCGCCCCCAGCAACATGTCCAAGAGCAGCGCCAGCGACATCACCGCCGCCAGCTTCCACGACCCGGCAAACGCCCACACCGCGCACAGCACCAGCAGCGCGACAATGGCCCCGCTGGACAGGCCGATCTTGGCCTCGCGCAGCACCGCCCACCAAGCCTTGCGCCGGTCGAACCGTTCCACCGCCAGCTGCCGGATCATCACGGCCAGCGCCTGTTGCCCGGTGTTGCCCGCCTGGTTGGCCACCATGGGCATCAGCACGGCCAGCACCGCCATCTGGGCGATGGACCCCTCGAACATGTAGACAACGGACGCCGACACGGCCGAGTTCAGCATGTTGATGACCAGCCACGGCAGCCGCTTCAGCACCGATTCGTGCCACGGCGTGTCCACGCTTTCGTCCGTGCCCGCGCCCACCATGCCCAGCATGTCCTCGGACGCTTCGTCGTGGATGATGTCGATGATGTCGTCGTGGGTGACCACGCCCAGCAGGCGGCCCTCGTAGTCCACCACGGGCATGGCCATGAAGTTGTAGTGGCCCAGCAGATGCGCCACGTCTTCCTTGTCCTGGTCGAACAGCACGGAAATGAGGCCCTGGCCGCGCACCTCGTCCCGCAGCTTGTTGCCGGGCTTGCAGAGCATGATGTCGCGCAGCGACAGCACGCCCACAAGGCGGTCCTGCTCGTCCACCACGTAGGCGTAGTAGGGAATTTCCTTGTCTTCGATCTCGGCGCGGATCTGCAGGATGGCCTGGTCGGCGGTCAGGCCATGGTCGAGGATGATCACCTCGGTGTTCATGACCCCGCCCGCGGTATCCGGGTCGAAGGCCATGAGGTGGCGGATTTCCTCGGCGTCCTCGGTTTCGAGGCTGTTCAGCAGGACGTCGCGGTGGTCCTCGTCCAGTTCGTCCAGCACGTCGGCCGCGTCGTCGGGCGACATTTCGGACAGGATCTGGGCGGCAACGTCGGCGTCGAGGTTTTCCAGCAGGTCGACGCGCACGTGCTCGTCAAGCTCGGCCAGGGCGTCGGCGGCGTCTTCGGCGGGCAGGTGGCGCAGCACGCACACCTGGCGTTCGAGCGAAAGATTCTCAAGATGGTCGGCGACGTCGGCGGGGTGGGCGAATTCTGCGTCTTCGCCCTGCACGGAAGGGTCGCGGCATTCTTCGGGCAGCACGATGACCCGGCAGGCGTCCGCATCGTCGCGCGGGGCGCCTTCCGGACATGCGCGGTCTGCGCCGCTTTCGTGCCCGTGTTCCTGCCCGGTCATGAAATCCCCCACTCGATGGTCGCATGATGCGTGCTGCGTGATGCATGGCGGCACCGCGCCTGCGCAAGACAGTCATCAGACATGCCCGCCCCGTGTGGCGGCACGGCGGCGTTGGCTTGACGAAAGCGGGGCAGCCTCCTACTACACGGCAAGCACCCTCTCCGCCGTTGCCAGCGCCACGCGCAGGCGCTGCGCGGGGCACCCTGCGTGTACCATCTAGCCAGTGACGGCACAATCCATGTCATCGCATACCGTACCGGATTTCGACGCCTTCTTTACCGGGCAGGCCCGCGAACACCTGCTGGCCGCCATCGACCTGGCCCTGACCGAGGACGGCCCCGACCTGACCAGCGACGCCGTGTTCGGCCCCGTGGACCGGCTGGCGGCGGTCATCGTGGCCAAGCAGCAGACCCTGGTGGCCGGGCTGCCCATTGCCCCGCTGGTCATGGAGCGCTGTGCCGCCCTGCTGGAAAGCCCGGTGGTGGGCGGCTGGACGTGGACCCCCCACACCGCCGACGGCGACGAACTGCCGCCCGGCTTCATCGCCGCCGACATCGAAGGCCCGGCACGGCTGGTGCTGAAGGCGGAACGGGTCATCCTGAACTTCATCTGCCACCTGTCCGGAATCGCCAACCTTACGCGCCGCTACGCGCGCGAACTGGAGGGCACGGCCACCCGCCTGCTGGATACGCGCAAGACCCTGCCGGGGCTGCGCTTTCCCGAAAAGTACGCGGTGCTTGTGGGCGGCGGACAAAACCACCGCCGCACCCTGGCCGAAATGCTGATGCTGAAGGACAACCACATCGACGCGGCCGGGTCCATCACCGCCGCCGTGGCGGCGCTGCGCGCCGCCTACGCGCCCTGCCCGCCCATAGAGGTGGAATGCCGCACCCCCGACGAGGTGCGCGAGGCCGTGGCCAGCAAGGTGGACCGCATCATGCTGGACAACATGGACCTTGCGCTCCTGCGCGAATCGCTTACCCTTGTGCCCCCCGGCATCGAAACCGAGGCCAGCGGCGGCGTCACCCTGGAAACGCTGCGCCAGTTGGCAGAGGCATCCCCCCACGGGCCGGATTTCGTCTCCGTGGGCAGGCTCACCCACTCCGCCCCGGTGGCGGACTTCAGCATGCGCATACGCAAGGCATGACATGACCGCACAGCCCTCCCAGAAAGAGCGCATCGCCGCGCTGCGCGCCGCGCTCGGCCCCAACCTGACCATCATGGGGCACCATTACCAGCACGAATCGGTCATCCGGCACACCGACCTGCGCGGCGACTCGCTGGAACTGGCCCGCCGCGTGGCCACGACGGACGCCGCCAGCATCGTGTTCTGCGGGGTGTACTTCATGGCCGAATCGGCCGCCCTGCTGGCGCGCCCCGGCCAGAAGGTGTACCTGCCCGAACATTCCGCCAACTGCGTCATGGCCCAGATGGCCCCGGCCGAACGGGTGGACGCGGTGCTGCGCGCCCTTCAGGCCGACGGCCGCAAGGTTGTGCCGCTGGCCTACGTGAACACCTCGCTGGCGGTAAAGGCCGTGGTGGGGCGGCACGGCGGCGCGGTGTGTACCTCCGCCAACGCGCGCACCATGCTGGAATGGACCCGGAAACAGGGCGACGCCGTGCTGTTCATGCCGGACAAGAACCTGGCCCGCAACACCGCGAACCTGCTGGGCATTCCCGACGACAAGCGGCACATGCTTGACGTGCGGGCCGCCAGCTTCGGTACAGACGTGCTGACCGACGAGGCCCGCCGGGCGGAACTGCTGATCTGGCCCGGCTGCTGCGCCATCCACGCGCGGTTCAACCTGCGCCAGATGGAAACGGCCCGCGCCGCGCACCCCGGCTGCCGCATCGTGGTGCACCCGGAATGTTCGCCAGAGGTGGTCAACGCCGCCGACGCCGCCGGGTCCACCACCACCATCATCCGCTTTGCCGACGAGGCCCCGGACGGCTCCACCGTCATCGTGGGCACGGAAATCAACCTCGTGCAGCGGCTGGCCCGCCAGCATGCCGGGCGGCTGACCGTGCTGCCTCTGCTGGAAAGCGCCTGTTCGCACATGGCCCGCGTGACCGAGCCCAAGCTGCTGCGCACCCTGGAAGGCGTGGCGGCGGGCACGGAAACCCCGGTCACGGTGCCCATGGACCTGCACGAACCCGCCAAGGCCGCCCTGCAACGCATGCTGGACGCCTGCGCCTGAGCAGGCGTAGAGATTGACGGACGGCCCGCGCGACGCCCGCCGACACGGGGCATCGCGCGGGCCGACCAGCATCCTGCGCCCGGCTTGCCCAATCAGGAGACGGCTTTTCTCCGCCCGCGCCAGCCGCCCCTTCCGCCACCGGGAATGCCCCTGCCAACCGGAAGGCCCGGCGCACGGGCAGCGCACCACATCCCCCCACGCCCGCCACTTCGCAAGGGACGCGCCATGAACAATTCCACCTACCGCCTGCACACCCCGGTCCTGGTCATCGGTTCGGGCATCGCCGGGTGCACCACCGCGCTCACCCTGGCCGACCAGGGCATCGACGTCACGCTCATCAACAGCGGCCAGCACCTGGACAGCGGCAATTCCGCCCTGGCCCAGGGCGGCATCGTGTTCCGCGCGGGCGACGGCGACCCCCGCCAGCTTGAAACCGACATCCTCATCGCCGGGCACCGCCACAACCACCTGCGCGCGGTGCGCCACATCGCCCGCAGCGGTCCCAAGGCCGTGCAGGACATTCTTGTGGACCGGCTGCACATTCCGTTCGCCAAGGGGCGCACCCCCGAATGCGAATGGGACCTGACCATGGAAGGCGGCCACGGCGCGCACCGCATCCTGCACTGCGCCGACTACACCGGCCGGGCCATCATGGACGGCCTGATGGCGGCGGTGAACGCCGCGCCCAACATCCGCGTGCTGTCCGAGCGCACCGCCGTCGACCTGCTGACCAGCCACCACCACGCGCGCAACAACGAGTTCCGCTACCAACTCAACAACCAGTGCGTGGGGGCCTACGTCTTCAACGAGCAGTTGCGCCGGGTGGAAACCATCCTCGCCGACGTCACCGTGCTGGCAACCGGCGGCATCGGGCAGGTGTACCTGCACACCACCAACAGCCCGGCCTGCATCGGCTCGGGCGTGGCCATGGCCAGCCGCGCCTTCGTGCGCACCGAGAACCTGGAATACGTGCAGTTCCATCCCACCGCCTTGCTGCACCGCAGCTCGCGCCGGTTCCTGGTCACCGAGGCCATGCGCGGCGAAGGCGGGCGGCTGGTGAACGGCAGCGGCGAGCACTTCATGGAACGCTACGACCCCCGTGGCGACCTGGCCCCGCGCGACATCGTGGCCCGGTCCATCGTGGAGGAAATGCTGCGCAACGGCGAGGAATGCGTGTACCTGGACGCCCGCCACATGGAGCAGGACCCCTCGGAACGCTTCCCCACCATCTTCGCGCGGTGCCTGGAACTGGGCATCGACATCCGGCGCGACCTGATCCCCGTGGTGCCCGCCGCGCACTACTTCTGCGGCGGCATTCTTACCGACCTCGCTGGCCGCACCACCCTGGAACGGCTGTACAGCGTGGGTGAATGCAGCTGCACCGGCGTGCACGGGGCCAACCGCCTGGCCTCCACCTCGCTGCTCGAAGCGCTGCTGTGGGGCCGCGCGGCGGCGGAAGACATCGCCAGCCGCGCCGGGGCACGACGCGGCCTTGGCAAGCGCCTGCGCGACTCCATCCCCGACTGGCAATCCTCCGGCGACGAACGCAACGACGACCCGGCCCTCATCGCGCAGGACTGGGCCACCATCCGCCACACCATGTGGAACTACGTGGGCATCACCCGCACCCGCAGCCGTCTGCAACGCGCCTTCGAAGACCTGCGCGACCTGTCGCGCCACCTGCACGACTTCTACAAGCGCACCCCGCTTTCCAAGCCGCTCGTGGACCTGTTCCACGGCTGCCAGACCTCGTACATGGTGACCATGGCCGCGCTGCGCAACAAGCAGAGTCTGGGGTGTCATTACCGGGTGGATTAGAGGGGAAGTTTTTTGTCAGCCTCCGGCGGGCAAGGGGCGAACGCCCCCTGCACCCCCGAAAATGATATTGCGAGATATCGGAGGATCAGAGGCTGCTCTTATCCACAAAACAGAAAAACCGCCCAATTGGGCGGTTTTTGTTGTTAAAGGGGTGCAGGGGGAGAATCCCCCTGCCCGCCGGAGGCGCAAAAAAACGCTCCCCTCCACACCTACTCCGCAAACAGATTGTTGATGCGGCACGCCGCGCAGGCCGCGCCGAACCCGTTGTCGATGTTGACCACGGTGACGCCGCTGGCGCACGAGGTGAGCATGCCGAGCAGCGCGGACAACCCGGCGAAGTTGGCCCCGTACCCCACCGAGGTGGGCACGGCGATGAGCGGCTGCGAGACGAGGCCGCCCACCACGCTGGTGAGCGCGCCTTCCATGCCCGCCACCACGATGAGCACGCGGGCCTTGCGCAACTCGTCCAGCCGGTCGAACAGCCGGTGCACGCCCGCGACGCCCACGTCGGAAATGACCCACGCCTTGCTGCCCAGCATTTCGCAGGTCACGCGGGCCTCCTCGGCCACGGGCAGGTCCGAGGTGCCTGCGGTGATGATGCCGATCTCGCCCGGCTTGAAGGCCAGTTCGCCGTGCAGCATGGTCAGGGTGCGGCCAAGGGGGTTGTAGGTGGCACCAGGGCAGGCGGCCAGCACGTGCTCCGCCATTTCCGGCGAGACGCGGGTGGCCAGCACGTGGCTGATGCCGCGCAGCCGGGTGAAGATGTCCGCCACCTGCTCGGGCGTCTTGCCCGCGCCGTAGACCACCTCGGGAAAGCCGTTGCGCAGCTTGCGGTGCATGTCGAAGCGGGTGTGGCCCATTTCAAGGTACGGTAGGTCGCGCAGTTGCGACATGCCCTTGTCCACGTCGATGGTGCCCGTGCGGATGCCTTCCAGCAGGTCGCGCAGGGCGTCTGTCCTGTCCATGTCGTCGTCCGTCGTTGCGGCGCGCCACACGGGCGCTGCCGGTATGCCTTGAAAGCTGTTCTGAAGGTACAGCCCCTAGTTACGCGCTTTGCCCACGGCCAGATACACATCGGCAAGGGGAATACCGTGTTGGCGCGCCAGCGCCTTGCAGTCTTCCAGTTCCGGCTTGGCGCGCAGCACCTCGCCGTCCAGCAGGGCCAGCTTCATGGTCACCGGCCCCAGCGGGGTTTCCAGCCGCTCGAAGCGCGTTTCCAGCACCAGCTTGTCAATGGGCACGCTCTTGATGCCCAGCGTGGTGGTGTGCCGGAACAGCAGCCGCGCGAAGCGCTCCTGCTCGCCCCGGGCGCAGAGCAGCGAAACGCAGGTGGCTGGCCGCCCCTTCTTCATCGTGATGGGGGTGAAGTGCACGTCCATGGCCCCCTCTTCCATCAGCAGTTCCATGGCCACGGCCAGTTGCTCGGCGGTCATGTCGTCGATGTTGCATTGCAGCAGGCGCGCGGACTCCGTGGGCAGCCCTGCGGGATGCGGCATTGCGGCATCTGCCGCCGTGCCCGCATGCGTCTCGTCCACTTCGGCCAGATGCACTCGCAGCAGGTTGGGCAATTCCGTGTCGCGGTGGCCGATGCCGTAGCCGGTGCGCTGCACGGCCATGCGCGGCGCGGCGGTGAACCGGCGCACCAGCGTGGCCAGGATGGCCGCGCCAGTGGGGGTGGTGGTTTCGTGCGGGGTGGCACCACGCGTGGTGGGTATGCCCGACAGCAGTTCCGCCGTGGCCGGGGCGGGCACGGGCATCAGCCCGTGGGCGCAACGCACGAACCCGCCGCCCAGTTCCACGGGAGATGCCCAGGCCGCGTCCACGCCCAGGCTGTGGTAGCAGATGGCCGCGCCCACGATGTCCACGATGGAATCGGTGGCGCCCACCTCGTGAAAGTGCACCTCGTGCACCGGCTTGCCGTGCACCCTGGCCTCTGCCTCGGCCAGCCTGCGGAAGATGGCCAGGCTGGTGCGCTGCACGGGCTCGGGCAGCGTGCTGGCGGTGATGATGGCCTCTATGTCCGGCAGGTTGCGGTGCGGGGGGTGATGGAGGCCATGCCCATCAGCATGGGCATGATGGTGGTCGCGGTGCTCTCCATGGTGGCGCCCGTGATGATGGGCACCATGTTCGTGGTGCGCGTGATGATGCCCGTGCCCGCGGTCATTGTCCGCATGCCGACCGTGCCCATGCGGATGGTCATGATCGTGCCCGTGCCCATCGCCCTGCCCGCAATTTTGCCCCTCGTGCGGCAGCACAACGTCCACCCGCAGGCCCGCAATGCCCTTGCGCATGTCGGGCGTCACCCGCAACTCGAACTCGTTGTCCAGCCCCAGCTTTGAAAGTTCGGCCCGCAGGTAGTCGGGCTCCACGCCAAGGGAAAGCAGCGCGGCAAGGTGCATGTCGCCGCTGATGCCCGCGAAGCAATCGTAGAACAGTATCTTCACGCCGGGTATCCCTCCGGTCGGCGTTGGCCGTCGCTGCCCGCACGGAACGGGCGGTGCGACACGTGTTGCGCATCAAAATCGGGTCTGAAGCCTGTCCCACGTCCAGCAGAAGTGTACCCGGGGGCCGAGGTGGATGGGCCGCCCCGGCCTGCCCGGCTCATTCTATCCAATTCTGTCCGCCCTGTCCGGCAACCTACGCCGTGCGGCGCAAGAACTGCCGCCCCGCCTCCTGCAGTTGGGCAAAGTCCGGCCCTTCCAGTTCGGCCGCCAGTTCGGCCAGCACATCCGGAATGGCGATGTGCTGCGGACAGTTTTCCATGCACTGACCGCAGGCCACGCACTGCGAGGCGTAGCCGGGACCCTCGCCGCCGATCTCGCCGCTCATGCGCAGGGCGTACAGGAACTTGCCTTCCTCGATGTTACCGAACATGTGCATCTTGTTGTAGGTCTCGAAGCACATGGGAATGGAAACGCCCATGGGGCACGGCATGCAGTAGCCGCAACCGGTGCAGCGCACCTTCATCAGTTCGCGGTACTTGTCGCTGGCGCGGGTCACCAGTTCCAGTTCCTGCGGGGTCATGGAGCCAGCCCGGGCCGACCCGGCGATGGCCAGGTTCTCGGCGATGTGCGCCTCTTCGTTCATGCCGGACAGCACCACGGTCACTTCCGGGTGGTTCCATATCCAGCGCAGCGCCCATTCCACCGGGGTGCGCCGCACGGGCGACTCGTCCCAGATGGCCTGCACGGCGGGGGGCGCGGTGATCAGTCCCAGATTGCCGCCGCGCAACGGCTCCATGATGATCACGCCGATGTCCTTGCCCGCGGCGTAACGCAGCCCATCGGTGCCCGCCTGGTAGGTCTCGTCCAGGTAGTTGTACTGAATCTGGCAGAACACCCAGGGATAGGCGTCGATGATGCGCCTGAAGTCTTCCGCCAGCCCGTGGAACGAGAACCCGGCGTTGGCGATGCGCCCGTCGGCCTTGGCACAATCCAGAAATTCCAGCACGCCCAGGCCGTGCACGGTGTCCCACAGGGGGCCGTCCAACGCGTGCACCAGGTAGTAGTCGATGCACGCAACCCCAAGGCGCTCCAGTTGCGCATCCAGGTAGCGGTCCATGTCGGCGCGGTCCTGCACCAGCCACGAGGGCAGCTTGGTGGCAACCTTCACCTTCTCGCGGTAGCCGCCGCGCAGGGCCTTGCCCAGCACGATCTCGCTCTCGCCGTGGTGATACGGCCACGCCGTGTCCACGTAGTTGACGCCGCCGTCGATGGCGCTGCGGATCTGTGCGATGGCGCGGGCCTCGTCCACCTTGCCGTCCAGCATGGGCAGGCGCATGCAGCCGAAGCCCAGCGCGGACAGCGTGTCACCGTTCTTGGGCATGGTTCTGTACAGCACGTCTCGCTCCTTCGGGGCCGGGCGCGGTGCGCCCGTTCACGGTTTCGCGGTCGGCGGCCTTTCCGTTGCGTGCGGGGCCGCCGTTGCGCCATCCGCCCGGGCCGGGGTTCGTCCCGTTGGTTCGGACCGGCGCGGGGAATGTTCAATGCTCCGGTGAATACCCATCCCGTGCCCGGAAGAGAAGGCACATTCCTGCCGATATCTTGCCTGATCCTGCCAGCGGTGGCAGAAACGCGTCAGAACTGTTACCACCGCTTCAAACAGCGGGCACCCCAGCCCCGCTTCGGAATGGAGGACGGATGCACGAAATCGCGGAACTCATGAACAGGCTTGCCGTCGGCGAGGGCAAGACGGAAACCGGCCTGTCCGGCGTGGGGCTGTACAGAACCTCCGGCTCCATCCAGCGCACGCCGCTGCTGTACAAGCAGGGGCTGATCATTCTCGGCCAGGGGGCCAAGCTGGTGCACTTCGGCGGGCGGGTCTACCAATATGACGAGGACCACTACCTGGCCCTCAGCGTGCCCATTGCCGCCGAATGCGAGGCCGTGGCCACGCCGGAAGAACCACTGCTGTCCCTGGTGGTGGACATTGACCTGGGGCTGCTCAACCAACTCATAGATCAGATAGAAGACCGTATCGACTACCGGTCGCTGACGCAAGGCTGCACCCATCAGGGGCTGTTTCTGGCCAGGGCCGACGCGGCCTTCAAGAACACGGTGCTGCGCCTGCTGTGGGCGCTGACCTGCCCGCTGGAAAGCCAGGTGCTGGGGCCGGGGCTGGTGCGCGAACTGTTGTTTCGGGTGCTGTGCGGCGAGAACGCGGCTGCGCTGCATGCCCTTGTCACCAAGAACACCAACATGTCGCGCATCGAAAAGGCCCTGAAGCAGATCCACGGCAACTTTTCTGAGCCGTTCAACGTGGACCAGTTGGCCGGGTTCGTGAACATGAGCCCGTCCACGTTCCACCGGGCCTTCAAGGACGTTACCTCGTTCTCGCCCATCCAGTACCTGAAACGGGTGCGCCTGAACAAGGCGCGCAGCCTGCTGCGCGAGGATGGTGTGCGCGCCAGCGAGGCGGCCCGCATGGTGGGTTATGAAAGCGTTTCGCAGTTCAGCCGGGAATTTCGCCGCTATTTCGGCATCAGCCCCAGCCACGCGGGAGGGATGGCGGCGGAATGATCCGCCCAGCCCCGTGCGTCCCCTCCCCCGCGCCCCGCCAAGGCTGCCCAAAGACAAAAAATGCCCGGCGCGGCAGTGGTCGCCACTGCCGCGCCGGGCGCAAAGATTCAGCACAATCCTGGCTACAGCAGATAAACGCGCACCACCACGATGCCCGTCCACAACTGCCACAGGGCCAGCACCACCAGCAGCAGGTTGTTCGCTCCGTGCAGCAGCGGCAGCAGCTTGCGGCGCTTCTTCACCACGTCCATGCGCTGTCCGGTCAGGTAGCCCACGGCGCACAGGGGCACCATCAGCAGGCCCACCCACGCGTGCGCGCCGGTGATGAACACGCTGGACCACGCCAGCCGGGCCACTGCCAGCCCCAGCAACGCCCCCGCCGCCCATACGCCCAGGGCCACGGTGCCCCACTTCACGTGCGGCTTCCACGGAAAGACCATCTTGCGCCCCATGTGGGCGGCCTGGAAACGGACCCAGCCCAGATACATGGCGTACAGGCCGATGAGCGTGGCGACGAACTGCAGGACGGGATGAATCCAGACCATGTGCGGCTCCCGATGCGGATGTGGAGGAAAGAGGTGGTATCTGAACTTAAAATAAAGGCAGCACCCGGTCCAGCAGCAACAGCAGCATGAGCGCGGGCATGGCGGCGTCCGCGACGCGCAGGGCCAGCCCATGACCATCGGGCGTTCCGCCCCTCTTGGCGCGGCGCGGCAGGGCGGCCGCCGCCAGCAGCGCCACGCCAAGCCCCACCACCCCGGCGCGGGTCAGCGGGTCGTGCAGCAGCGGGAAAACCGGCAGCATCAGCACGGCCACGGCGTAGGCGTGATACCACACCCGCAGCAGCCTGCCGTAGCGTTCGGCCGCATACTGGGCGGGCGGCACGGGCAGCCCGGCGCGGGCGTAGTGGATGCTTTCACGCTGTGCCCGCAGCCAGAAATGGGGCACCTGCCACAACACGTACACGCCGTACAGCAGGATGGCCACGGGGTCGGCCGGGTCTCCGCCCGCCGCCATCCAGCCCAGCAGGGGCGGCATGGCCCCCACCAGCGCCCCCGGCAGCAGGGCAAAGGCCGTCACCCGTTTCAGGGGGGTGTACGCGCCGTTGTAAACAACGGCGATGGCCGCGCCCACCAGGGCAAGGCGCAGACCGGACAACGGATACGCCTCGGCGGGCAAGCTGCCGAAGGCCGGGGGCTGGTCCACGGGCGGTGCGAACGCCCCGGCCGTGAACAGGCAACCCAACGCCCCCGCGAACAGCAACGCCCCCAGTCCCACGGCCGTGCCTGGCGTCATGCGCCCGGCGGGCAACGGCCGCCCCGCCGTGCGGGGCAGCAAGGCGTCGATGTCGCGCTCCTGGGCCTGATTCCACGCGGAACACGCCGCCGCGAGCAGCATGGCCCCGGCCACCACGCAGACCAGCGCAACCGGCGTCCCCCCCCGCGCGGCAAAGGGCAGCGGCACGGCCAGCAGAAAGCCGAAGGCTGTGGCCGCGCCCACCATCAACGTCACGTTCAGGCGCAGCAACAGGCGCAGGTCGTGCAGACTGGGCATGCGAACCTTGTGCATCAATGTGCGTGCTCACCGAGGGACTTGATGTACTCCACCATGGCCCCGAGTTGATCCGGCGTCAGGTGCTCATACGGCGGCATCATGGGGTCGTAGCCCTTCACCGTGCCCAGCGACTGAGCATTGGCGATCTTGGCGCGCAGGTACGCATCATCGGCGGTGACCTGTTGTTCCTTGCCGTCGCGCAGCACGGTGGAGGGGGCGTTCCACAGCCCCTTCAGGCTGGGCCCGGCAATGATCGAACCGTCGGTGGAATGGCACGAGATGCAGCCTTCGGCCTCCATCAGCCGCCTGCCCTCCTCGCGCCCCACCTCATTGCCGTGCATCAGCCAGGCCAGCATCTGTTCCATGTCTTCTTGCGGCACCATGCCCTCGGTGGACGGCATGATGGGGTCGTAGCCCACTACCAGTTCGCCGTTGGGGTCGGTGAAGGCGCGGCGCAGATACCCTTCGTCGGCGAACACCTTGCGTTTCGTGCCGTCGGGCAGGGCCACCTCGCGTTCGGCCCCGTACAGGTCCCTGAAGGTGGGACCGACGCCTGGCGTTCCGTCCAGCGAATGGCACGAGATGCAGCCGTACGTTTCCATCAGCGCCCTGCCCTTGCCGCCGGGGGCCTCGGTGCTGGCCAGCCAGACATCGAAGGCAGGCTTGTCCACCACCTTCACCGTGGTGATCATGTTGGCGTGCTTCAGCCCGCAGTATTCGGCGCACAGCAGGTCATACTCTCCGGGGCGGTCGGCCTTGAACCAGGCATAGGTTTCCATGCCGGGCACGGTGTCCATCTTGATGCGGAAGGCGGGCACGAACAGGCTGTGCAGCACATCCACGCTGGTCATGCGCAGCTTCACCGGGGTGTCCACGGGCGCCACCAGCACGCTGTTCCGCTTGCCGCCGGGGTATTCGAACACCCACGACCACATGCGGGCGGTCACCTTAACCTCCATGGCGCCCTCTGGCACGGTGCGCAGGGCCTTGTAGCCCTCCCACCCGTAGTAGAACAGGCCCATGACGATGATGGAGGGAATCACCGTCCAGGCGATCTCGGCGGGAACGTTGCCGGAGAACTGCGCGGCAACGGGGTGGCGCGATTCGTGGTAGCGCCACACGAACCACAGCATGGCTGCGGTGATGGCCAGCAGCACGAATACCGAAAACCCGAAGATGATGGCGAACGCAAGGTCCACCTGCTGCACGGGCGTCAATGATTGCGGATACATGGCAACCTACCTGTAGGCCACGTCGAAGAAGGTGAACCCGATGGCGATGGCAAGGATGACGAAGGCCGTGAACACCATCAGCCGTATGACCCTGCCCTCGTAGCGCAGGTGCATGAACCACAGGATGACCAGCCCCGCCTTGGTTGTGGCCACGCTCAGCGCCACCACCACGTTCAGGAAACCGAAGTCGTAGGCGGTAACGCCCACGGTGATGGCGGTCAGCATCATCAGGGCCGCCCACACCAGCATGTTGGTGCGCGCCGGGACGGCGTGGTGCTCTGTGTCGTGTCCGGTCATGCTGGCCCCCTAGACCACAAGATAGAAGAGCGGAAACAGGTAGATCCACACCAGGTCCACCAGGTGCCAGTACAGCCCGCCGTTTTCCAGGAACACGAAGTGCTCCGGAGTCACCCGGCCCACGCGCATCAGGTGCCAGCCATACAGCAGCACGGCACCGCCGATGATCACGTGGATGCCGTGCAGCCCGGTCATCAGGTAGTACAGGTTGAAGAACACCATCTCGCCGGGCGGCAGCTTGAGCAGCGCGGGGCTGTCTGGATAGATGCCGTGGCTTATCTTGGCGCTCCACTCGAAGAACTTGTTCACCAGGAACACCCCGGCCAGGGCCACCGTAAGCAGCACAAGCCGCTGCGAAAGCAGCACCTTGCCGCGTTGCAGCGCGCTGATGGCCAGCGCCATGAACAGCGAACTGGTAATGAGCACGATGGTGTTGGCCGTGCCGAAGATACGGCTCAAGTCCTTGCCCGCGGCATGGAATTCCGCCGGGTAGCGGTGCAGGTACACGGCATAGAGCAGGAACAGCCCGCCGAACAGCAGCACTTCCGTGAACAGGAAGAGCCACATGCCTATCTTGGCCCCTTCGTAGTCGCGGTGCTCATGCATCGGGCTTCACCCCCGTGTAGTCGTAGGGGCCGTGCGTGACCACGGGCTCGACGTCGAAGTTGTGGTGCGGCGGTGGGGAAGGCACCATCCATTCCAGCGTGGCCGCGCCCCACGGGTTGCGGCCCACGGGCTTGCCGTGGCGAATGCCCCGCCACAGGTTCCAGAACATCAGCAGCAGCCCGGCCGCCAGCACCCACGACCCCATGGTGGAGATGAAGTGCCCATCTGCGTACTTGGGCAGGTAGTCGTAGTAGCGGCGCGGCATGCCCTGCAACCCGATGATGAACATGGGAAAATACAGGATGTTGAAGCCCACGAAGGCGATCAGACACGACCAGTTGGCGATGCGCTTGTCGTACATGCGTCCATAGACCTTGGGGAACCAGTAGTGCATGGCCCCGAACAGCCCAAAGCCGAGCCCCCCGAAAATCACGTAGTGGAAGTGCGCCACCACGAAATAGGTGTCGTGCACATGCACGTCAGTGCCCGCCGCGCCCAGCACAAGGCCCGTCAGGCCGCCGATGGAAAACAGAAAGATGAACGCCAGCGCGTACCACAGGGGCGGTTCCACCCGGATGGACCCCTTGTACAGCGTGGAAACCCAGTTGAAGACCTTGATGGCCGAGGGAATGGCCACCACGAAGGTCAGGAACGAGAAGACCATCACCGCAGTGTCGCTCATGCCGCTGACGAACATGTGGTGCGCCCACACCAGCGACCCGGCAAACGCGATGGCAAGGCTGGAAAAGGCAATCATCTTGTAGCCGAAGATGGGCTTGCGCGCGAACACCGGCAGGATTTCGGAAATCACGCCCATGGCGGGCAGGATCATGATGTACACCGCCGGGTGCGAATAGATCCAGAACAGGTGCTGGTACAGGATGGGGTCGCCCCCGCGCGAGGGGTCGAACAGCCCCACGCCCAGCACCCGCTCGGCAAAGATGAGCAGCACGGTGATGCCGAGCACCGGCGTGGCCAGCACCTGAATCCAGCCCGTGGCGTACAGCGACCAGCAGAACAGCGGCAGGCGCGTCCAGGTCATGCCGGGGGCGCGCAGCCGATGCAGGGTGGTAATGAAGTTGAGCCCCGTGAGAATCGACGAAAAGCCCAGGATGAACACGGCGATGACCGCCACGTCCACGTTGGTGGTGGTCACCGCGCTGAAAGGCACGTAAAAGGTCCAGCCGGTGTCGGGCGCACCCTTGCCGGTGACCAGCGAGACAACGGCCAGCAACGCGCCGATGATGTACAGCCACCATGAAAAGATGTTCAGCCGGGGAAAGGACACGTCCTCCGCCCCGATCTGGATGGGCAGGAAGATGTTGCCGAACGCGGCGGGAATGCTGGGGATGACCACCAGGAAGATCATCACCACCCCGTGCAGGGTGAACAGCGCGTTGTAGGTCTGCGGCCCCATGATGGTGCGACCCGGCGCGATGAGTTCCAGCCGGATCAGGAAGCCCAGCGTCAGCCCCACCAGGAACATGGCGACGATGCAGTACAGGTACAGCATGCCGATGCGCTTGTGATCGGTGCTGAAGATCCACGAGGCAATCCCTCCCTTCGTGCCGGGCAGCGGCTGGAAGAAGTTCGGGTGGTCGTGCGCGTCTGCGCTCATGCGATGATCTCCTGTAGCTGGTACGGGCAGTGAACCGGGAATAAGAACTGACAACGGAACCGAACCGTCGGACGCAGCAGGCCGAATTGGCGGCCTAGCCCTGGGGAGGCCCCGGCTTTGGCGA
This sequence comes from Nitratidesulfovibrio sp. HK-II, assembly GCF_003402415.2. Classification (NCBI taxonomy): domain Bacteria; kingdom Pseudomonadati; phylum Thermodesulfobacteriota; class Desulfovibrionia; order Desulfovibrionales; family Desulfovibrionaceae; genus Nitratidesulfovibrio; species Nitratidesulfovibrio sp. HK-II. The sequence continues at coordinate 1,828,588 of NZ_AP036014.1, read as the reverse complement.
ATCTGACGGAGGCAGATCGGATGAAGATGCGCCGGAAGGGGGCGTGCCTTCCGTGGGCGTGCCAGACGTGGGCGTGCCTTCCGGTTCCTTGCGTTCCTTCTTGCGCGGGCCGCCCCGCACCAGCACGAACAGCAGCACCGCCGCGCCGAACAGGATGATCAGCCCGGCGATGCGCATGAAGTCGAACACGTAGCGCCGCCCTTCCGGGTCGTAGGTGAAGCAGTACGACAGCACGCGCTTCACCGACAGGCCGATGGTGCCGTGCGAGGCTTCCGTGACGGCCATGGTCAGGTCGAAGGGCATGAAGTTCTGGCCGTACAGGTAGCGCACCACCTTGCCCCCCGGCGCGGTGACCACCAGCACCACGGGGTGGATGAAGTCGCGCCCCTGCCGGGTGAACCGGAAGCCGATGGCGTCCATGAACCTGTTGATGGACGCAAGGTCGCCGGACAGGAAGCGCCAGCCGTCTTCCGGATAGGAAAAATTCATCGCCGCGAAATAGTTCTGCTTCTTGCGCGCGGCCAGTTGGGGGGTGTCCGTCTCGTCAAAACTCACGGACAGCACGCGATAGTCCTTGCCCGGTTGCAGAGAAATCTGCGGCAACACCCGCGCCAGCGAGCTTTGCAGCATGTTGCACACGGTGGGGCAGGAATAATAGATGGGTGCGATGATCACCGGCACGTCCATCAGGCTGCGCGGGTCGATGGGGTTGCCCATCTCGTCGCGCAGCAGGACGCCTTCGGGGATGATCTCGCCGAGGCGCTCGTCCACCCCCGCCAAAGAAGGCTGGGCTCCTTGAGGCGGCTGGCCGGACTGACCCGCGGGCGTTGGCTGGCCGAGTTTGCCTGTGGTGGGCGGGGGCACCGGGTGCACGTGCTCCGCCGGGGGCTGTGCGGCGTCGGCCACGCCGTGGCCGACATGGGCATCCTGGGCGGGTGCTGCAGTGGCCGGGGCGTGGCCCGCGGACCCCGCATGCCCAGTGTGCTCCGCAGGATCGTCGGGCATGGTGGCGCTACCCTGCCCGGCATGTCCGTTATGTCCGCCATGCCCGGCATCGCCCGGCGTGGTCGGGGAGGCCGGGGAGGCATCGACGGCAGCCACGAGAACGGGGGCATGGCCGACGGACGGAGCCGTCGCCCACGCCCCCGTGGCGCACGATGCGATCAAACCAAGCAACAAGGCCGTGGCGGCAAGCGCGCGCACGCCAACACTCGTCAGGTCATGATGGCGGACGCGCATCGTCAGGCTCCTACAGCTTGGACATGTAATCGGCCATGGCCTTCATTTCCTCGTCGGAATAGCGCTTGACGAGGTTGGTCATGACGGCCTTCTTCTCGCCGCCATAGCTGCCGTCTGCGTAGCCCTTCAGCTTCTTGAACAGTTCGTCGGCCTTCTGGCCCTTCACGGGCTGGCCTACGCCCATGGCCACCTTGGAGCCGTCGGCCCCGTGACAGCCAACGCAGGACTTGTACAGGGCGGCGCCGTCGGCGGCCACTGCAGCGGAAATGCCGAAGGCAAGGGCGGCACAGATGCTCATGATCACAAGAATGCGTTTCATGCGAGTTCTCCTGTTCTTGATGATGCCTGTTTTACCAGACCGTTCGACGGGCAGGCCCCGCAGGCGTGCCCTGTGCGGCGGTCGGCTCTAAAAGGAGGCCATGTGCGCGGCCAAGGCCCGCATGTCCTCGTCCGAAAGCTTCTTGGCGACCCCCGCCATGACGGCCTTTTTCGATCCGCCGTAGCTGCCCTCGGCATAGCCTTTCAGTTTGCCGTACAGGGCTTCGGCAGTTTGCCCCTTCACGGGGCGCGCTGCCCCAAGGGCTGCCTTGCCGCCGTCATCGCCGTGGCAACCCGCGCACTGCGCGTACAGCGCCGCGCCGTCCGCCGCCAGGGCCGGAACTGCCGGGACCGTCATGGCCCCCAGGGCCGCCCCGACCAGCAGGGCGGCCAGCGCCCCACCCGCAACGATTGCCTTCATGTCGCCTCCACGGGACAAAAACGATTGCAAGTACCCGTAGGATAACGCCTGAACACGAAAAAAAGCAACCGCCATCATGCCTTGGGCGGCAGCCTGGCGCGATTTCGTTCCCCCATGCCGCATCGAACGGCGATTTGGGATGATAACATGAAAAACGGGCGGCACCTGCGCGCCGCCCGTCCATTTCTGATGCGAACCTGAAAAGGCTGCCTACACGGCCCCTTCCTGGCCCACGCGGGGCGCGGGTTCCTTTTCTTCCTCGGGCATGCCGAAGTGCAGCAGCACCGGGCTCGCCACGAAGATGGAGGACAGGATGCCCACGAACACGCCCACCAGCATGGTCAGCGCGAAGTCGTGGATGACCCCGCCGCCCAGCACGAACAGCGCCAGAATGACCACCAGCGTGGTGCCGCCCGTCAGGATGGTGCGGCTGAGCGTCTGGTTGATGCTGGCGTTGATGATGCGCGCATACGTCCATTCCTTGCGGTGGGTGCGCAGCGTTTCGCGGATGCGGTCGTAGACGATGATGGTGTCGTTAAGCGAGTAGCCCACCAGGGTCAGGATGGCCGCCACGATGTTCAGGTCCACTTCCTTGTCCAGCAGGGAGAGCACGCCCAGGGTGATGAGCACGTCGTGCACCAGCGCCACGATGGCCCCCAGGGCGAAGTTGAGCCGCAGCTTCCAGCACAGCACCATGGTGAGCACCAGCGAGAACGGCACCAGCCACAACCGGGGCACTCCGATGATCCCCAGCAGGTACATGCCGCCCGCAAGGGTGCCCGCCATGACGGCAGACGCCATCCAGCGGCGCTCGAACCGGCCGGAGATGTAGATGGCGATAAGCAGCACCGCGTAGTACAGCGCCTCCACCGCCTTGCTCTTGAGATCCGCGCCCACCTTGGGGCCGACCATCTCCAGACGCTGCACCTCGAAGCTGGCGTCCTTGATGTTGGCCTTCAACGCCGCGGTGACCGCCGTGCGGATGACATCGGTCGATTCGTCGGAGTTCGAGATGCGGATGAGGTATTCGGTTTCGCCCTCGCCGAAACGCTGCACGGCAAGGCCAGGCAGGTTGGCGCCTTCCAGGCTCTTCTTCAGGGTGTCGTCGGCCACGGGGCGGTCGAACTTCACCTGCACGATGGCCCCGCCCGCGAAGTCGATGCCGTAGGTCAGCCCGCCCTTGAAGACGATGGACAGCAGGCCCACGAGGATGAGCACGATGGAAAGCACGTACGCCTTGTGGCGCATGCCCACGAAGTCGACATTGGTGTCATGCCGGATGAACGAGAAACCCATTGTGGTTCTCCTCCGCTATATGCTGAGGCGTTTGTCGCCCGAACCGCCCTTCCAGGCCTGGAAGACCACGCGCGAGACGAAGATGGCGGTGAACATGGACGCGATGATGCCCAGCGACAGCGTGACGGCAAAGCCCCGCACCGGGCCGGTGCCGAACTGGTACAGGATGGCCGCCGCGATGATGGTGGTCAGGTTCGAGTCGGTGATGGCCAGCGTGGCGCGGTCGAAGCCTTCATGGATGGCGGAAAGCACCGTGTGCCCCTTGCGCAGTTCCTCGCGGATGCGTTCGTAGATCAGCACGTTGGCGTCCACGGCCATGCCCAGGGTCAGCACGATGCCCGCAAGGCCCGGCAGGGTCAGGGTGGCCCCGAAGGCGGCCATGCCCGCAAGGATGAGCAGCACGGTGACGCACAGCATGACGTCGGCGATAAGGCCCGACACGCCGTAGTACACCACCATGAACAGCATCACCGCCGCGCCGCCGACAACGGCGGCCATGATGCCCTTGTCGATGGATTCCTGGCCCAGCGAGGGACCCACGGTACGCTCTTCGAGAATGCTCACCGGCGCGGGCAAGGAACCCGCACGCAGCACGATGGCCAGGTCCTGCGCCTCTGCCGTGGAGAACTTGCCGGTGATGCTGGCGCGGCCGCCGCCGATCTTTTCCTGGATGACCGGCGCGGAGTACACCTTGCCGTCCAGCACGATGGCCAGGCGCTTGCGCACGTTTTCCTGGGTGATGCGCTCGAACATGGCCGCGCCGCGGCTGTTGAAGGTCAGCATCACATAGGCCTGGTTGAAATTGTCGAAGCCGGGGCGCGCGTCGGCCACGTATTCGCCGGTGAGCACGGCTTCCTTGTCCACCACCAGGGGCAGTTCGGACTGGCTGCCGTCGGCGCCGCGGCGGACCATGGGCCGCACCTCGGTGCCGGGCGGCACGATGCCGCGCGCGGCCTTTTCCGCGTCCACGTCGTCGCGCACGATGTGGAATTCCAGGTGGGCCGTCTGGCCGATGATCTGGATGGCGCGCTGGGTGTCGTGCAGGCCGGGCAGCTGGATCTGGATGCGGTTGTCCTGCTGCTTGCGGATGTCCGGTTCGGCCACGCCGAACTGGTCGATGCGGTTGCGGATGGTCTTGACCGCCTGCTCCAGCGCCATATCGCTGATGGTCTTGCGATATTCCGGCTTCATGGTGGCCACGTAGCGCAACTGTCCGTCATCGGTGGTCTGCGGCGCGGCAACGCTGAGCTGCGGGAACTGCCTGGCCAGCAGTTCGCCCAGCACCTCGCGCCGCTCTGCCTTGGCCAGCACGAACTCGATGCGGTCGCCGGGCAGCACGCGGGGGCGCAGCACGAAGGCGTCCTTCTCGCGCGCCATGGTGCGGATGTCCTGGCCCATCTGAGCCAGCGAGTTTTCCACGGCCTTGTCCACGTCGACGCCGAGCGTCAGGTGGATGCCGCCCATGAGGTCGAGCCCGAGGCTGATGGTGCTGTCGGGCAGAAACCGCCCCAGCGGCGACGACTTGACGCCCGGCAGGCTCGGCAGCACGTAGGCCGCGGCGAACAGCAGCACGGCCAGCACCACGGCGAGTCTCCAGCGGAAACCCTCTTTCATTGCGACTCCTGGAGTTGCGGTATGTCACGCGGGTGCGGCGCGCGGCCGCATTCACGGCAAAAAGGCAAGCAGGCGCAATCCGCCTTGGCGGCGCGCGTGCTTGCCCATGCCGGTGGAAACGGGGCTACTTCTGCCCGTCCTTCCCGTCTTCCTTCTTGTCCGCGCCCTTGGCGGGCTTCTTGTCGTCCTTCTTCGCCTTGGGGTCGATGACCGCGCTGACGAAGGAACGACCCACGCGGACCTTGGTTTCGCCAAGGTCGAGCACCAGCACGTCGTCCTGCACCTCGAACACGCGGGCGTACAGGCCGCCAGCGGTGACCACGTTGTCGCCCTTCTTGATGGCTTCCAGCATGGCCTTGTGTTCCTTGGCCTTCTTCTGCTGGGGACGGATCAGGAGAAAGTAGAAAATGGCGAACATGAGAATCAGCGGCACGAAAGACGCGATGGGGTTGGCCCCGCCGCCGGCCGGCTGCCCAGCGCCCATGGCGTACGCCACGTTGGTCCAGAGCATGATGCCTCCTTGAAGGTTACGCCCCCGCAGGCGAGGGCGTTATGGTCGCAAAACGTGACATACCTACCTGCCGTGGCCTTTTTTTTCAACGCTTTTCTGGCCGGGGAACCGCGCGCGCCAAGCGGCGCGGGCCTTCGGCCGGGCATGGCGGGGTGCGGCCGAGTGCGACCAGACGCTTTCCCCCGCGTCCCGACGCGAAAGCAACGGCCCTGCGGTGCGGGGGGCCGGCCCGTTTACGGGCAGGCGGGGCGCGCCACATCCCGTTGCCGCTGGTTCCCACCGTTCAACGCACCAAGGCACAGGCACGCGGCGAATTCAACACCATTCCTCACGGATGCGGCGGCGCTCGGCGTCCACCTGTTCGTCGGTGGCGCCCAGTTCACGCAACAGGAAGGTGGACAGGGACAGCGCCACCGCGCCCTCGCCGGAAAAGACCACTTCCGCCCCGCCCGCGCGCAGGGCCTCGGCCTCGCGCAGGTAGGTGGTGTGGATGAGGATGCGCGCCCTGGGGTTCACCCCCCGTGCCACCTCGATGATCTCGCGCGCGGGCGCGGTAGCCGTGGAGATGATCAGCGCCTCGGCCTGTTCGAGCCCGGCGTGACGCAATATTTCGGCCTGGGTGGCGTCGCCGTGCACGGCCGCAAGGCCATGCCCGTCATGCGAGTCATGCGGGGCATGGGCCGTGCCGTCGGCGTCGCCGCCCTCGCCTTCCGCCGCCTCGCGCGCGGCCTGTTCGCGCAGTTCGCGCAGTTCGCGCACGGTGTCGATGTTCATCTCCACCACCACCACGTCCATGTCGTTGTCGCGCAGGATGCGGGCAATGGCCCGGCCCACGGGACCGTATCCGATCAGCACCACGCGGTGGGCGTTGTCGCCGGGCGGTGGAACGGGCGTGTCACCGTCGCCCCCGGCGCGGGCCACGCCGATGCCCCGCCGGGCCAGCGCCTTCATCATCGGATCAATACCCTTGTACAGCAAGGGGTTGATGGTGATGGACACCACCGCCGCCACCACCAGGGCGTTGCCCGCCTCCGGTGGCAATACCCCCAGCGCGGTGCCCATGGAGGCGAGAATGAACGAGAATTCGCCGATCTGGGCCAACGCCACAGCCACGGAGACGGCCTTGCGCAGGGGGCGCCCCAGCACCAGCACCACCAGCAGCGCGGCCAGCGGCTTGCCCACCAGCACGATGCCCAGGGTGACCAGCATCAGCGGCCAGCCGGTGGCCAGCGAGGCGGGGTCGAACAGCATGCCCACGGACACGAAGAACAGCACCGCGAAGGCGTCGCGCATGGGCAGCGCCTCGGCCGCAGCGCGGGCGCTGAAGTCGGACTGCCCGACGACCATCCCCGCCAGAAACGCCCCCAGCGCCATGGACGCTCCGAAGAACTCCGCCGCACCCACGGCAATGCCAAGGGCCAGCACCAGCACGGCCAAGGTGAACAGGTCTCGCGTGCCGGTGCGGGCCACATAGGCAAGCAACAGCGGGATCAGCCGCTGCCCGGCCACCAGCGTAAACACCACCAGCGCGCCCAGCTTGAGGGTGGTCATGCCCAGTGTAGCCCACACCGACGCGCCCCCCGCACCGGGAGCGGCAGCGGGCGGGAACAGCGCGGGCAGCAGCACCAGCACCAGGATGGTGAACAGGTCTTCCACCACCAGCCAGCCGATGGCCACATGGCCCACGGGAGTGTGCATGGCCCGGTTGTCGGACAGCACGCGGGTGAGCACCACGGTGCTGGCAACGGAAATGGCCATGCCGAACACGGCCCCCGCCGTCCACGACCAGCCGAAGAAATGCGTGGCCAGCATGCCCAGCACCGTGGCGGCGGCGATCTGCACGATGGCCCCCGGCACGGCCACGGAACGCACGGCCATGAGATCCTTGAGATGAAAATGCAGCCCCACCCCGAACATCAGCAGGATGACGCCCAGTTCCGCGAACTGGGTGGCCGTGTCCGCGTCGGCCACGAAACCGGGAGAATACGGCCCCACCACCATGCCCGCCAGCAGGTAGCCCACGATGGGCGACAGGCGCAGCTTCTGGGTGATGAAACCAAGGGCCAGCGCGGCGGTAAGTCCGCCCGCCAGGGTGAGGATGAGGTCGATATTGTGCGGCATGAAACGCTCCCGTCGGGGTGAAGGCGCGGCGCATGGGGCGACGCCGGAAACGAGGAAATGCGGACCAATGCCTGACTATGCGCACTCCGGCCATGCCGCGCAACCCCCGGCGCGCCCCAAACAACGCGCCGCAACGGCGAAAGGCCCCGGCGCGTTGACGCGCCGGGGCCCCGTTGCATTCCGTTCCGTTCGATATCCCGTGCTATTGCCGACGTGGCGGCTAGTTCGTCCCCACGTACATGTTGCCATAGGGTCGGTGCGAGAAGGGGCGTATCTTCACGAACGGCTCGGACAGGATGGCATCGGTCAGCGTCGCGGCATCGGCTGGTTCATCGCCCACGGCCCCGAACTCGCCCGCGAACTCGGCGGCAAAGTCCGCCACATGCCCGCGCAGGAACTCCATGTCCCCGTCGTCCACCGGCTCCATGGAAAGGCCCGGCCCAAGCTGGTATTCCGGCACCCGGCCGCGCAGGTAGATGACCCCGCCGTGCATGCCGGTGCCCAGATTGCGCCCGGTGATGGGCGCATCGGCCATGCCGGAATGCATGCCCAGCAGGATGATGGCCCCGCCCGCCATGTATTCGCCCAGAAAATCGCCCGCCTTGCCCCCCACCACGATGACCGGCACGCGGTCCATGTAGGCCTTCATATGGATGCCCACGCGGTAGCCCACGTCGCCCCGCACCAGAATGCGCCCGTCGCGCATGGCGTAGCCCAGCACGTCGCCCGCCATGCCGTGGATGACGATGCGCCCGCCGTCCATGGTGTTGCCCACGCCGTCCTGCGCGTTGCCGTGCACATGGATGGTGGGCCCGCGCATGAACGCGCCCAGGTCCTGCCCCGGCACCCCGCGCACGGTGAAGCGCACGTCGCCCTCCACGGCGGTGGCGATGTAGCGTTGCCCGCGCACCTGCACCACCTCGATGTCGGTCACGCCGTGCTCCAGCGCGGCGCGGATGTGTTCATTGAGCTGACGGTAGTAGACCCCGGTGGCGTCGATGACGCACCGCTCGCCCTCGCGCTGCACGCAGAAGCCCTTTTCGTCGCACATCACGTCGGCGTTCATGCTGCATCCCCCTGCGGCAGATAGTCTACGATCACGGGCTGGCCCGCCTTGGGCGCCCAGACCCGGTCAAGGTCACGGCAGACCTCGCGGATGGAGCTTTCCTCGCTGGACATGAACACCCGGTCGCCCTTTTCGGCCACCACCAGCGGGCGCAGCTTGACCCGGTCGTTGAGGCCCATCATCCCGTGGGAATCGGTCACCAGGATGGCGAACGGGCCGTTGAGCAGGGCCGAACCGTAGACCATGCGCAACGCCTTGAAGGCCTCGCGCTCCGCCTCGGGCATGCGGTCCACCTCGTCCCAGAACGGCGGCGCGAACACCCAGCTGGCCTCGCGCTTGGTCAGGCCGTGCTTGCGGATCAAAAGGTCGATCAGGTAGGCCACCACCTCGGTGTCGGTCATCAGGGTGCACTCGTAGCCGTGCTGGCACAGGTAGCGCTTGTTGATGCCGTAGGACGAGATTTCGCCGTTATGCACAATGGCCCAGTCCAGCAGGGTGAACGGGTGCGCCCCGCCCCACCAGCCGGGGGTGTTGGTGGGAAAACGGTTGTGCCCTGTCCACATGTGGGCGTGGTATTCGTCCAGCCGGAAGAAGTCGGCGATGTCCTCGGGAAAGCCCACGCCCTTGAAGGCCCCCATGTCCTTGCCGCTGGAAAACACGAACACGCCGGGCACCTTGGTGTTGATGTGCATCACCGTGCCCACCATGTAGTCGGCCTCGTCGCCGGTGGCCCAGGCGGGCCGGTTGGCCTTGGGCGTGACAAAGAAGCGCCAGACCACGGGCGGGTTCTTCACGCTGGCCACCTTGCGGGTGGGGATGGGCTCGGAATGGCGGATGTCGTGAAACTGCTTGATGACGCCTTCCGCCCGTTCCAGCGCGTCGCGGTCGTCACACATCAGGTGGAAGGCGTACCAGTCCGCCCGGTCCGGGTAGATGCCGTAGGCAGCGAAGCCGCCGCCCAGGCCGTTGCCCCGGTCGTGCATGGTGCACATGGCCGCAATGGGCTCCGACCCCGGTATGAGCCGCCGCGCCCGGTCGATGACGCCGAACACGCCGCAGCCGGAAATGTCCTTCTCGAAATGCCAGAAATCGCGTGGAGCCTGCATGGCCTTTCTCCGTGGTGTCAGTGGGCCGCACCGACTTCAAGTTCTTCTTTAACTCTTCATCACGCCATACCCCGCACAACCCCGGCGGGGCGCAGCGTGGGTGATGGCAAGGAAAACCGGCATTTTTGCAGAGGGAGCGTACTCTTTGGTACGTGACCGGCGCAAAAAGCCGGTTTGACGCAGCCAGCGCCCGCGATCCGCACCGCCGGGTTACAACCCCGCGTGCTTGATGCCCAGGACATTCAGTTCCACGTCGTTGAGCCCCACGCCCCGCAGCTTGTCGCGGTTGCCGCGCAGGCTCTCGATGGAGTTCAGCCCCATGCCGCCCAGCATTTCCTGAATCTCGTGGCCCCAGGCGCGGACAAGATTGGCCATGCGCTGCGCGGCCACGTCCGGGTTCTGGCGCTTCTTGAGTTGCGCGGCGTTGGTGGCGATGCCCCACGGGCACTTGCCGGTGTAGCAGCGGCCGCACAGGGTGCAGCCCACGGCCACCAGCGCGGCGGTGCCGATGTACACGGCGTCGGCGCCCAGGGCGATGGCTTTCACCACGTCGGCGCTGCACCGCACGCCCCCGGCCACCACCAGCGAGGCATGGTTGCGGATGCCCTCGTCGCGCAGGCGGTTGTCCACGGCGGCCAGGGCCAGTTCGATGGGAATGCCCACGTTGTCGCGGATCATGGTGGGGGCCGCGCCCGTGCCGCCCCGGAAGCCGTCGATGACCACGATGTCCGCCCCGGCGCGCACGATGCCGGACGCGATGGCCGGGGCGTTGTGCACCGCGGCTATCTTCACGGCCACGGGCACCCGGTAGCGGGTGGATTCCTTGATGGCGTAGATGAGCTGAAGCAGGTCTTCAATGGAATAGATGTCGTGGTGCGGCGCGGGCGAGATGGCGTCGGAACCCTGCGGCACCATGCGGGTGCGCGAGACTTCCTCGTCGATCTTCTCGCCCGGCAGGTGGCCGCCAATGCCCGGTTTGGCCCCCTGCCCCACCTTGATCTCCACGGCGGCCCCGGCGTTCAGGTAGTCCTTGTGCACGCCGAACCGTCCGGAGGCCACCTGCACGATGGTGTTGGCCCCGTACTGGTACAGGTCGGGGTGCAGGCCGCCTTCGCCGGTATTGTAGCAGATGCCGAGTTGCGTGGCGGCGCGGGCCATGGCCACGTGCAGGTTGAAGTTGATGGCCCCGAACGACATGGCCGCGAACATGATGGGGTATTCCAGTTGCAGTTGCGGCGGCAGGGGCTGCTTCAGGCGCGGGCCTTCCGGGGTGTGGATGAAGTCCACGGCGTCGGGCTTGGCACCCAGAAAGGTGCGCAGTTCCATGGGCTCGCGCAGCGGGTCTATGGAGGGGTTGGTCACCTGGCTGGCGTCCAGCAGCATGTTGTCCCAGTAGATGGGCTTGGGCTGCGGGTTGCCCATGCCGGACAGCAGCACCCCGCCGGTGTCGGCCTGCTTGAAAATGTGCTTGATGTACGTGGACGTCCACAGCGAGTTGTCGCGGAAATCCGAGGGCTTCTTGCGGATGGTCAGGCAACTGGTGGGGCACATGGCCGCGCAGCGGTGGCAGCCCACGCAGCGGGCACTGTCGTGCACCACGAACTGTCTGGCCTCATCCCAGAAATGGGCCTCGTACGAACACTGCCGCACGCAGACCTCGCAGTTGATGCACCGGGCGCGCTCGCGCTCGATGACGAAGTCGTTGAAATGCTGGCTGATGGGCTTCACGTGCACGCTGGTAACCTCTGCTTGGCGAACCTGTGGGGATACGGCCGGAACGGCAGCCCGGTTCGCCTCCCGCATAGCATGTTTCCGCACCCGTGTCCGGCGTTTGCCGTCGGAAAGCGGAACGTGCCGCGAAAAGCCGGGAATGCGCCAACGCGATTCCCCCGGAGCGTCCGGCATGATCAGGATTTAACGATTCCGTGCAAAATCGTCAATCCCGCCACAAGCACAAGTCGGGATTGACCGGTCACACAGCAGAAACAGTGTAATTGTTGCGGAATATTAGATTGTGAAATTATGTTTTTTGGAGAAAACGGCAAAAAAGGCAAAAAATAACATTTTTGTCTCAACAAAAAAGCCCGCACACGAAGTCGCGCACGACAGCGCACACCCTGTCGCGGCTTTCAGCGTGGGTGGTGATGACGTGGTGCCCGGCGCGCCTGTCCGCGATGTCGAACAGTTTCAGGGTCACGTCGGGCGAGGCCACGTGGGCGGCAATGTGCAAGGCGTTGGAGAAATGCACGGTGGCGTCGCCGCGCGCCTGCATGACCAGCAGGGGGGCCGTCACCCGGTGCAGCCCCCTGCGCACGTCGGCCGCGCCCCTGATCAGGCTGTGCAACTGCGGCAGGGCCGTGGCGTCTTCATATCCACGCCACGGGGCCACGGCGCGGGCCGCCTCGCTGCGCGGGGCGGAGGGCCACACCGGGCGCACGTGGCGCAGCAGCCCCACCAGCGGCAACCGCCAGTCCTTCATGCGCCACGGAACGATGCGGTACACGTACACGGGTGCGGCCAGCGCCACCACGCCCAGGGGCCGGAACACCTGCGCCAGGTGCAGGGCGATGGTGCCGCCCATGGAAAGCCCGACGGGCACCACCGCGTCCACCTCTTGCTCCAGCGCGCGGTATTCTGCTTCCGCGTGGGCCGCCCAATCGGCGAACACGGTGCGTCGAAAGTCCTCGAACGAGGTGTCGTGACCCGGCAGGCGGATATTGCGCACCACGCACCCCGCGTCCCGCAACGGTCCGGCCAGCGGTTCCATTTCAAAGGGGGCTCCGGTGAACCCGTGCACCAGCAGGCATCCCACGCGCATCCTTCGCTCCTTGGCGCTCCCTGGCGCTCATTGCCGCATTCCGCACGCTTGCCGCGCGCCATGCCCTATATTAAAGGAAAATCGTTTCGTTGCCCGGCCGAAAGCCATCGACATCACCCGCGGCGCGCACCGCGCTGGCCCGCCCTGCCGCACTCCGCCACCTGAAGGAGCCACCATGACACGCCCCTGCGACATCCTCATACAGGCCGCCTGCATCGTTACACAAGACGGGTTGCGAACCGTCGTCGAGAACGGCGCGCTGGCCGTGGCCGACGGCATGGTGCTGGACGTGGGCCCGCGCGAGGCCGTGGCCGCCGCGCATGCACCGGCGCGGGTGCTGGACCTTGGCGATGCGCTGGTCCTGCCCGGCCTGGTCAACGCGCACACCCACGCGGCCATGACCTTTTTGCGCGGCGTGGCCGACGACCTGCCGCTGATGGAATGGCTGACGCAGCACATCTTTCCCGTGGAAAAGCACCTCACACCCGACATCGTGGAAGCCGGGGCCCTGCTGGGCTGCGCCGAAATGCTGCGCACCGGCACCACCGCCTTCAACGACATGTACCTGATCCAGGACGCCACCTACCGCGCCGTGGACAAGGCGGGCATGCGCTGCCTGGGCGGCGAGGGCATCTTCGGCTTTCCCTCGCCCGCCTACCCCGACGCCGACGCGGGCCTTGCGCTGGTGCGGCAGCTGCACGAGCGCTGGCGGCACAACCCGCGCATCCGCCAGTGCGTCACCCCGCACGCGGTGTACACCACCTCGCCGGAGCTGCTGCAACGCTGCCAGGCGCTGGCCGAGGAACTGGACCTGCCCCTGCACATCCACCTGGCGGAAACCACCACGGAAACCGCCCAGTGCCAGCAGATGTTCGGACAGCGGCCCGTGCCTTACTGCCACGGCCTTGGCCTGCTCACCCCCCGCGCCACCGTGGCCCACGCCGTGGACCTGACGGACGACGAAATCGAACTGCTGGCGCGGACCGGCGCGGCCGTGGCCCACAACCCGGAAAGCAACATGAAGCTGGCGTCCGGGGCGGCTCCCGTGGTGCGCATGCTGCAACTGGGCGTTCCGGTGGGCATCGGCACCGACGGCGCGGCCAGCAACAACAGCCTGAACATGTTCACGGAAATGACCAGTTGCGCCATGCTGCACAAGCTGCGCTGCATGGACCCCACCTGCGCCCCGGCCCAGGCCGTGCTGGACATGGCCACCCGTGGCGGCGCGGCCGCCCTGCACTGGCCCGGCCTTGGCCAGCTTGCCCCCGGCTGCCCGGCCGACCTTACCGCGCTGGACCTTACCGCGCCCAACCTGCAACCCATGTACAACCCGGTCTCTCACCTGGTGTACGCCGCCACCGGGCACGAGGTGCGCCTGACCATGGTGGCGGGCGAGGTGTTGTATCAGGATGGCCGGTTCACCCGCTTCGACTACCCCGTCCTGGTGGCCCAGATGCGCGACGTGCGCCGCTGGGTGCTGGACAAGCTGGGCAGGTAGCCGCCTGCCGCCCGCCGGGGGGAGCGCCGTTTTTCCACGCCCATCGGTATCCGGCCCCGCTTCGCCATTTTCCTGTTGACAATCGGGGCGAACTGTATAATTGGAACCTGCTTTCTGAAAGAACAAACGCGCTTCGCGCGCGACGGAGGATTTCGAGATGAGCGCAACGAGCAACGTCCTTGCTGGTGCCACCAAGACGGCCGACGGCGTGGTGATGAACGGCATCGCCATCAAGCCCATCGTCGAACAGTGCGAAGGCTGTGAACGCATTCGCCTTTTCGAAGACGAAAAGTTCTGCGGCAGCTACCCCCTGCCCGAACGCAAGTGGGTGGGCGGCAAGTGCAACTTCGCCACGCACATCAAGACGCAGGCCGCCGCCGCCGCGAAGGTCAACCCCCTCAAGGCGTCCAAGCGCGCCGCCAAGGGCCGCTAGACCCTACCTCGACACCACGGGAAAGGGCGCGGGCGACCTCGCCCTTTCTTTTTTTCTCCGCCGCGCGCCAGCCATGGTCATGCCCGGCGGGGCACCCTTCTGACTCGGCGGCCGGGCCGCTTCGTGCGGCAGCGGGCGTCACGCGCCACGCGCACGGGGTTTGCCGCATGCCGCATCGCATCCTATCCGCTCTCGACGCCCGCCGCGACACCGTCATCGAAGTGCAGCGCGAACTGACCCGCCGCCCGGCCCTTGGCCCGGAAAGCGGCGGCGAAGGCGAACGCGCCAAGGCCGACTGGCTGTTTGCCCACCTGCGCGACATGGGCGTGACGGACATCGAGACCATCGACGCCCCCGACCCCCGCGTGCCCTGCGGCCATCGCCCCAACATCATCGCCCGCGTGCCGGGCAAATCCCCCCGCACGGTGTGGGTGCTGGCGCACATGGACGTCGTGCCCCCCGGCGACCCCGCCCTGTGGGACGGCGATCCGTGGACCATGCGCGTGGACGGCGACGTGCTGTTCGGGCGCGGGGTGGAGGACAACCAGCAGGCCATCGTCTCTGGCCTGCTGGTGGCGCGCGAACTGCTGGAGCAGGGCATCACCCCCGATCTTTCCCTTGGCCTCGCCTTCGTGGCCGACGAGGAAACGGGCAACACCCACGGCATGGCCCACGTGGCCGCCGTGCGGCCCGACCTGTTCCGGCAGGACGACCTCATCGTGGTGCCCGACTTCGGCGACAGCGAAGGGGCCATGATCGAGGTGGCGGAAAAGAGCATGCTCTGGCTGCGCATCGCCGTCACCGGCAAGCAGTGCCACGCCTCCACGCCGGACGAGGGGGTGAACTCCCTCGCGGCCGCCGCCGCGCTCATCCTGCGCATCCGCCGCCTGAACGAGCGCTTCCCCGACGCGGACCCGCTGTTCAACCCGGCCACGTCCACCTTCGTGCCCACCAAGAAAGAAGCCAACGTGCCCAACGTGAACACCGTGCCCGGCTCGGACGTGTTCTACGTGGACTGCCGCGTGCTGCCCCGCTACGACCTGGATGACGTGGTGGCGGCCGTGCGCGGCCTGGCCGATGAGGTGGAGCGCGAATACGGGGCCTCCATCGCCATTTCGCACGTGCTGCGCGAGCAGGCCGCGCCGCCCACCAGCCCCGACGCCGAGGTGGTCACCCGGCTGCGCGCGGCCATCAGCGGCGTGTACGGCGTCACCGCCCGGCCCGCTGGCATTGGCGGGGGCACCGTGGCCGCCATCGTGCGGCGCATGGGCCTTTCCGCCGCCGTATGGTCCAAGCTGGTGCCCAACGCTCACGTGCCCAACGAGGCCACGCGCATCTCCTGCAACATCGGAGACGCCAAGGTCATCGCCACCATGCTGTTCAAGGACGGAAAGCAGCCGGGGGCGTAACGCGCCCACCCTTGCGCCTTGCCTCGCCGTCTGGTCGGGCGCTTCGGCGTTGCCCCGTCGCGTCGTCACAACGTCACCTTGCCGCCTTCGCCGTCACAGCCCCCAACCCCACGGTACCGCCCATGTCCGCATCCCTCACGCCGCGCAAACCCCCATTTCCCGCCATCTTCGACTGCATCGTGGTCGGGGCGGGGCATGCCGGGTGCGAGGCCGCCATGGCCAGCGCGCGCCTGGGCCACCCCACCCTGCTGCTGACCAGCAACGCCGACCGCATCGGCCACCTTTCGTGCAACCCGGCCATCGGCGGGCTTGCCAAGGGGCACATGGTCAAGGAAATCGACGCGCTGGGCGGCATGATGGGCCTGTGGGCCGACGAGGCGGGCATCCAGTTCCGCACCCTGAACGTCAGCAAGGGGCCCGCCGTGCGGGCCACCCGCGCCCAGATAGACCGCGACGCCTACCTGCACGCGGTGCGGCGCGACGTCTTCGCACAGGACAACCTGTGGGTCTGGCAGGACACGGCAGAGGCCATCCTGAGCGAACAGGGCCGCGCCGCCGGGGTGCGCACCGGCCTTGGGCAAGAATTTCGCGCCCGGTCGGTGCTGCTGACCACAGGCACCTTCCTGTGCGGGCTGATCCACGTGGGGCTCACCAACTTTCCCGGCGGCAGGCTGGGTGATGCGCCCGCCGTTGGGCTTTCCGCCTCGCTGCGCGGCCACGGGCTGGAACTGGGGCGGCTGAAGACCGGCACCACCCCGCGCCTGCTGCGGGACAGCATCGACTTTTCGGTCATGGAAGAGCAGCCCGGCGACGAACCGCCGCGCCCGTTCAGTTTTCGCGGCCCCGGCGTGCGCCTGCCGCAGGTGCCCTGCCACATGACCTGGACCAACGAGCGCACCCACGCGGCCATCCGCGCCGGGTTCGACCGCTCGCCCATGTTCACCGGGGTCATCACCGGCACCGGGGCGCGCTACTGCCCGTCCATCGAGGACAAGGTGGCCCGCTTCCCCGACCGCGAACGCCACCAGATCTTCGTGGAGCCGGAAGGGCTGACCAGCCCGGAATGCTACCCCAACGGCATTCCCACCAGCCTGCCGCTGGACGTGCAGAAGGCCATGATCGCCACCATTCCGGGGCTGGAAAACGCCCAGATCGTGCGCCCCGGCTACGCCATCGAATACGACTACGCGGACCCCATCCAGCTGCACCCCACGCTGGAAGCCAAGACGCTGCCGGGCCTGTACCTGGCCGGGCAGATCAACGGCACATCCGGCTACGAAGAGGCGGCGGCGCAGGGCTTGTGGGCCGCGCTGAACGCCTCGTGCGCGCTGCGCGGGATGCCGCCGTTCCTGCCGGGGCGCGACGTGGCCTACATGGCCGTGCTGGTGGACGACCTGGTCACCAAGGGCACGCGCGAGCCGTACCGCATGTTCACCTCTCGCGCGGAACACCGCCTGCTGCTGCGCGAGAACAACGCCGACGCCAGGCTGACCCCGCTGGGCCGCGACCTGGGCCTCGTGGACGACGCCCACTGGGCCGTGTTCCGCGCCCGCCACGATGCCCTGGCCGAACTCATGAACCAGTTGGAACAGCGCCGGGTGACGCCCGACGCCGCCACCCGCGCCATCTTCGCCGAACTTGGCGAAGCCGTGCCCACCCGCGCCGTGTCGCTGGCCGAGTTGCTGCGCCGCCCCAGCATGTCGCTGGAACGGCTGCGTGTCTTCTGGCCCGAAGCCACGGACCACGCGCCCGAGGTGTGCGAAGAGGCGGAAACCATCATCCGCTATTCCGGGTACCTGGCCCGGCAGGAGGAACTGGTGGAGCGCGCCGCCCGGCA
The DNA here is from genome assembly GCF_003402415.2 of Nitratidesulfovibrio sp. HK-II. Taxonomy (NCBI): domain Bacteria; kingdom Pseudomonadati; phylum Thermodesulfobacteriota; class Desulfovibrionia; order Desulfovibrionales; family Desulfovibrionaceae; genus Nitratidesulfovibrio; species Nitratidesulfovibrio sp. HK-II. The sequence continues at coordinate 1,810,901 of NZ_AP036014.1, read as the reverse complement.
GGAATCCGCCCCCCTGCCCGAAGACCTGGACTACGGCGCGGTGGCCGGGCTGACCCGCGAGATCGTGGAAAAGCTCACCCGCGTCCGGCCGCGCACCATGGGGCAGGCATCGCGCATTTCCGGGGTGACCCCGGCCGCGCTGACCTGCCTGGAAATCCACCTGCGCAAGCTGGAACGGGCCTAGGCGCGAAACGCTCGGGGCGCGGCGTGCCGCGCCCGTTGCCGGGTGCCGCACCCTCGTCCCTTCCCTCTTCCCCCTTCGCCTCGCGCCCCGCGTTCCGCCCGCACGACGCCCAAGCTCTAACGTTCCGCCTGTTGCGACGAAGGCCGTTTGCGGCTACCGTCCAAGATGCGTCCGTCCGGGTTCGCACGCCGCCTGCCGCGCACCCTACGGCGTACACCAACAGTCCGGGGCATCATCATGAACAGCGCCGCACCGTTCCTGTCGGACTTCGTCTTCAACGGTCTTGCCCGCACCCTTGCCGAAGCCTTCCTCCTCGGCCTTCCCGCTTCCCCGCATGCCTTCCCTCTTCCGGGCGCGGCCAGTTTCCTGGCCGATATTTCGCGCCACTTCGGCGACTACCAGTCCGATTTTTCGCTGGTGCGCGAATTCATGCTCATCGTGGCGGCCGTGGCCGCGCTGCTGGCGGCGGTGCTGCTTATCGGCGGACTGCGCCAGCGAGGCCAGCGCTACACCCCCGAAGGCTGGGTGAACGACCCGCACGTGATCCGCGAACTGTTCGAGGCCGCCATCCTGCAACGCGGCCGCTTCGAGATGCAGTTCCACGGCCCCACGGGTCGCCGCTCCACCTACTGCACCGCCGTGTCGGTGTCGCGCTCGGACCTGACGCTGGAATGTTCGCTGTTGCGCACCGTGCCGGAATCGTGGAAGGGCCGCGAGGTGGACTGCTACTTCCGCACCCAGCAGAAGCGCATCCAGATCTACTACCAGTTCACCACGAAAATCATCGGGGCGCACCGTGCGCCCTCCGCCAACCGCGACGCGCCCCGCAGCCCCGGCGGCGATGCCGATTCGGTCTGGCTGGTGGACCTGGCCCTGCCGGAAAAGCTGGAACGGCGGCAGAAGCGGGCCTTCCTGCGGCTGGACGTGCCGCGCCACCTGGTGCTGGGCCTTGCCGCATGGCCCATGGGGCCGGACACGCCAGCCCCTGCCGATGGCCGCAGGCTGGGCACGCCGCTGCTGGCCCTGCCCGACGCCACCACCCTGAACAGCTTCACCGCGCATCGGGCCGGACTTTCCGGCGAGACCGCCCTGCCCGAAGACTTCGACACCGTGCCAGTCGACGACCCCGCCCACGACGCGCCGCCAGCACGGGACCTCCCCCCGTCCCACTCCCCGCCGCACCCCACGGAGCCCCCGGCGTCCTGCGCCCCCGCTGCCCCCGCTGCCCCCGCTGCCAAAGACGACATCCCCCCCATTTTTCCCGACATCACCACCGCGCTGCCCGTGGGCCTGCTGAACCTTTCCGGCGGGGGGCTGCGCCTGCTGGCGCCGCGCGCCACGGCCCGCTCCGCCACGGCGCGGGGCATGAGCCTGGACGTGGGCGGGCGCTTCGCCGCCCTGCTGGAACTGTACGACCCACAGCACGACCGCAGCCTGGGCTTCTGGCTGCATTGCCGCATTCAGAACCGCTTCGTGGCCTTTGAAACGCGCGACGTGGAACTGGGCGCGCAGGTGCTGGCCTGGGGCCAGGCCCGCCCCGACGCCCCGCACATGGCCGACTGGAAGCCCCTGTCCGACGAGGGCGAGGCGGAACCCCTCGGCAACTGGGTAATCCGCCGCCACCTTGAGCTTTACAGGGAAAGCGGGAGCGATGTAGTGTGACGCCGGACCGCAAGCGCCCGTGCCCGCTGGCAACCCCCGCCTGACCACGCGCCGCTCCGCGCCCCCGCCGTGCACGGCGGGCCGCGGGCATCACCACCGGGTCATGCATGGGGTTCCGGCATGCCGTGCGCGGCGGCGCATCCGCCAGCCGCCGGTGGCGAATACCGCCCCGCCCCACGGCGACGTCACCACAACACAGGAGCCCCCTTTGGACGGAGAATCGGGCAGTCCCATCTGGTCGCGCATCACGCGGCTGTTCCATGGCCGCACCAACGACTCGGTGGAACAGGCCATCATCGAGGCCCGCGAAGACGGCGAACTGGACGCCGACGAAGGCTCGATGCTGCTGAACATCCTGAGCCTCGACGACACGCAGGTCCAGGACATCATGACCCCCCGCACCGACATCGACTGCGTCGAGGTGGACAACCCCCTGGGGGAAGTCATCGAGCGCATCGTCGCTTCCGGGCATTCGCGCATCCCCATCTACCGCGACAACCGCGACAACATCGTGGGCGTGGTCTACGCCAAGGATCTGCTGCGCTGCTTCGTCGACCCCGCCGGATGCGGAACTCCGGTGGCTGACCTGATGCGCGAGCCGTACTTCGTGCCCGAGACCAAAAACGTCTACGAACTGCTCCAGGAATTCCGCAGCCGCAAGAACCACATGGCCATCGTGCTCGACGAGTACGGCGGCACCTCTGGCCTCGTGACCATCGAGGACGTGCTGGAGGTCATCGTGGGCGACATCGAGGACGAGCACGATGCCCCGCGCGACGAGGACATCGTGGTGCTGGACGGCGATAACTACCAGCTTTCCGGGCGCGCCCTGCTGGAAGACCTGGAAGAACTGGGCATCAGCCTTGCCTCGGACGAGGTGGACACCATCGGCGGCTACCTCAGCATGCTGGCGGGCCACGTGCCCCAGGCGGGCGAGGCCTTCGATCTGGCCGGACGCCGCTTCGAGGTGGTGGAGGCCGACGCCAAGCAGATCCGCACGGTGCGCGTGGGGCCCATCGCGGCCGCATAGCCGGTTCCCTGTTCCCCGGCCCCGCCCTTACCCGGCTGCCCGTTCACCGGTCCTCTATTCACGGGCCTGCCGTTCACGACCTGCCCCGGCGGCATGGCCGGGCGGTTTCCCACCCCCGCCGTACAGCCTCCGCTGCCGCCCCGATGCGGCCCGGCTTGGCTCATGGCGCGGCACGACGCGTCACGGCGCGGCGCGGCACGACGGACACACGCAACACATCCGTCACCGTGCCGTGCTTGACTTTTCCCCTCCCAGGGGTTTTCACCTCCGCTTATGCGCAACGCACTCTGCATCCTTCTCGGCGCGGCGGGTCTGTGGCTGGGCTTTCCGAACCCGGTGGTCCAACTGCCGCTTCTCGCCCTTGCCTACCCCCTTGCCCTGCTGTTGCTGGGCCTTGGCGCGCCGGGCCGCTGGCCCGCCTTTCGCGTGGGCTGGCTTACCGGCATCGCCGGTTCCTCGGCCTGCCTGTACTGGCTGGCCCTGCCCGTGCACGAATACGGCCAGTTGCCCTGGGCGCTGGCCGTGCCGTGCGCCGTGGCCATCGGCGCGTACGTGGGCCTGTACGCCGGGCAGTTCTGCCTTCTGGCGCACCTGACGCGCGACCGGCTCACCCCCTTCCGGCGCGGACTGTTCCTGGGCTGCGCCTGGCTGCTGCTGGAAATGCTGCGCGGGGTGTTCCTTACCGGCTTTCCGTGGCTTGTTCTTTCCGCCGCCTTCGCCCCGTGGCCCGTGGCCGTGCAGGGGGCGTCGCTGGTGGGGGCCTACGGCCTTTCCGGCCTGCTGGTGGCCGTGGTGTGCTGGGCCATGGGGGCCATGGCCCCGGAATGCGGCCTGCACTGCCCCGGCGCGCGCCGTTCCGTGACGCCCTCTTCGCTGGCCCAGACCCTGGCCTGCGCCCTGGGGGCCTCGCTGGTGGCGTTCGGCCTGGTGGGCTATGGCGCGTACACCCTGTCGCGCGGCCTGCCCAAGGATGGCGAGCCCTTCCGGGTGGCGCTGGTGCAGGGCAACATCGACCAGGACCAGAAGTGGGAGCCCGCCTTCCAGCGGGCCACGGTGGAGCGCTACCTTTCGCTGAGCAAGGACGCCGTGTCCGCCGGGCACCCCGCCTTCATCGTGTGGCCGGAAACGGCCATGCCCTTCTACTTCCAGGAACACAAGGAATTCGGCCCGGCCATCCGCGCCTTTGCCGCCGCCAACCGCACGCCTGTGCTCATCGGCACGCCCGGTTACGTCAACGCCCCCGTGAAGCGCGGCTTTCTGCTGTACAACCGCGCCATGCTGGTGGACGAGGCGGGCGGCGACGCCGGGCACTACGACAAGGAGCACCTTGTCCCCTTCGGCGAATACGCCCCCCCCGGCCTGGACATGCCCTTCCTGGAAACCCTGATGCAGGGCGTGGGCGACTTCACCCCCGGAGCCGCCGTTGCCCCGCTGCGTCTCGGCAACCTTGCGCTGGGCATACTCATTTGCTATGAAACTATTTTTCCGGAACTGGCCCAGCAACGCGTTGCCGACGGGGCCAACGTTCTGGTGAACATCAGCAACGATGCGTGGTTCGGCACCACGGCGGCCCCGGAACAGCACCTGCAGCTCTCTGTGCTTCGGGCCGTGGAACAGGGACGTTACGTGCTGCGCGGCACCAACACCGGCATCTCGGCCATCATCGACCCGCAGGGGCGCATCGCCGAGCGCGGCGGCCTGTTCCGGGCCGAGGTGATCGGCGGCATGGCCACGGCCCGCGCGGAAACCACCGTGTTCCACCGGGTACACCACCTGGTGTGGCCCGTGGCCCTGGGCCTTGCGGCCGCCGCGCTGCTGCTGCCCACTCGCCGCCGCCGGGCCTGAGCAGAGCGCCGGGCACAACCGCCCGCCCCGCAACGGCCCATCCCGTTCATCACGCACAACCCCGCAACAGACACACCACCCACATGCTTCAGCTTGCCGAATTGCGCGCGCGCAGCGCCGCCCTCATCGACCAGTACGCCACCCTCTGGGGGCGTCTTTGACCTTGCGGGCAACCGCAACCGCCTCGACGAAATCGAACGCCAGCTTTCCAGCCCCGACGCCTGGAACAACCCCGAAAAGCTTACCCCCGTCCTGCAGGAAAAAAGCCAGCTGGAAGGCGAGATAACGCGCCTGGAGCGCCTGGAAACCTGCCGCCGCGACGTCACCGAATGGCTGACCCTGGCGGAGGAAGAGGACGCCACGGGCGAACCCGGCCAGGAGGCCCTGGAATCGCTGGCCGAACAGGTTGCCGCGCTGGAAAGCCTGCTGCAGGAGACGGAGATGAACCTGCTCCTCTCCGGCAAGGAAGACCGCCTGGCCGCCATCGTGGAAATCCATCCCGGCGCGGGCGGCACCGAGGCCCAGGACTGGGCAGAGATGCTGGTGCGCATGTACCTGCGCTGGGCCGACACCCACGACATCAAGGCGGAATACCTCGACTATCTCGCGGGCGACGAGGCGGGCGTGAAGAGCGTCACCCTGCGCATGGCCGGGCCCAACGCCTACGGTCTGCTCAAGGGCGAAAAGGGCATCCACCGGCTCATCCGCATCTCGCCGTTCGATTCATCCGGCCGCCGCCACACCTCGTTCGCCTCGGTGGACGTGATCCCCGACGTGGGCCAGGAAATCACCGTGGACATCAAGGATACGGACCTGCGCATCGACATCTTCCGCTCCAGCGGCCCCGGCGGCCAGAGCGTGAACACCACCAGTTCGGCCGTGCGCATCACCCACCTGCCCACGGGCATTTCGGCGCAGTGCCAGAACGAAAAGTCGCAGCACAGCAACCGCGACACGGCCATGCAGATATTGCGGGCGCGCCTGTACGAACTGGAACTGCGCAGGCTGGAAGAAGAGAAGAAGGCCCAGTACGCGGGCAAGGACGCCATCGGCTTCGGCAGCCAGATCCGCACCTACACGCTGCAGCCGTACCGCCTCGTCAAGGACCACCGCACCAATACGGAAATAGGCGATGTCGAGGCCGTGCTGGACGGCCGCATTGATCAGCTCCTGCGGGACTACCTGCTGTACCTCCATGGCCAGAAGACCAACTGACGCCGCTCCCCCCGGAGATTCGGGCGATTCCGCACAAGCCTCCCAGCCCGCCCAGTCCTCTCAATCTGGGCAGTTGCCGGGGGAGTTGGACGCCCTGCGCCGGGCGCTGGCCAAAGAGGCCGCCCGCGTCGCCCGTGCGCCCGAGGGCACAGATTCCGGGACGGAACGGCGGGACCTGACCGACGACGGCCCGCTGCTGGCCGTGGCCCGTCTGTTTCCCGGCATGACCCGGCACCGCTGGCTGGCCCTGGCCGAAGAACACGGCCTGCGTGAATGGTTCGCCATCGAACTCGACAAGAGCTCGAACTTCAATTTGCGCGAACTGCAAAAGGCCGTGGAAGAACTGGCCCACCAGCGCGACCATGATCCGCTCACCGGCCTGATGAACCGCCGGGCCTTCCTGCGCCAGGTGGAACTGGAACTCCAGCGCGTGCACCGGGGCGGCGCGGAACTCAGCCTGGCCATGGTGGACCTGGACGACTTCAAGCGCATCAACGACACCTGGGGCCACGCCTGCGGCGACCTTGTGCTGCGCCGCATGGCCGACGTGCTGCGCGACGCCACCCGCGCCTATGACGTGGCGGGCCGCATCGGCGGCGAGGAATTCGTGCTGCTGCTGCCGGGGGCTTCGCCCATGCGCGCCCAGGCCCTGCTGGAACGCCTGCTGCAACAGATGCGGGAAGAAGCCTTCGAGTGCCGGGGCGAGACCTTCCGGGTCACCTTTTCCGCGGGCATCGCAGGGTGCAAGGGCGCCACGGTGTGCCGGGCGGAAGAGCTGCTCGACCGGGCGGACAAGGCCCTGTACGAGGCCAAGAACTCGGGCAAGGCCCGCGTGCGGGTGCACCGGCTGCCGGGCGTGCCCGACTATGACCGTTCCACCATGGTGCAGTCGGACGAGAAGCAGTTTCTTTTTTCAGGCAACGACGACTAGGGGCTCCACCCCAATTGTCCTTTTGCCCGTTGGCTGCGTCAAGCTTCCCCCGCCATGTCGGTCGAATACAACAAGAGTATACTCCCTCATGGCAGGCTCACTTTCCTTGCCAACGAACAAAAATCCTAATTGGGAGGCAGCCCCTTAGGGCAATTTGGCTCCCCACGGGGCCGCATCCACGGACGGAACATGACGCAGAACACCACACTCAGCGTTTCCATACTCAGCGGCAAGGGCGGCGTGGGCAAGACCAACATCGCCCTCAACCTCGGCTACTGCCTGTATCGCGGCGGGCACCCCCTGCTGCTCATGGACTGCGACCTCGGGCTGGCCAACCTGGACGTGCTGCTGGGCATCGCGCCCGACAGGAACATGCAGGACCTTCTGGACAGCGATGCGGCCCCTCGCGACATCGCCGTGCCCATCGAACAGGGCGGATTCGATTTCCTGCCCGCCGCCTCGGGCGTGCCCGAACTGGTGGAAATGGACGGGGACATGCGCGCCCTGCTGGTCCGCAAGCTGGAGCCGCTGTTCGCCGCCTACGACTTCCTGTTCCTGGACCTTGGCGCGGGCATCAACCCCACGGTGCTGGCCTTCGCGGCCATGACCCAGTTGCGCATCGTCATCGTGACGCCGGAACCCACCTCGCTCACCGACAGCTACGCGTTGATGAAGGTGCTTTCCACGCAGCACGGGGTGCGCGACTTCTTCGTCATCGTGAACCAGGCGGAATCGCGCAAGGAAGAAACCCAGACCTTCGAGCGCCTGGCCGCCGCCTGCCGCAAGTTCCTGGACATAGAGCCGCAGTTCCTGGGCGGCGTGCGCCTGGACAAGGCCCTGCCGGACGCTGTGCGCAAGCAGAAGCCGTTGATGCGCGTTGCGCCGCAATCTCCCGCCGCGCAAGACCTTTTTTCCATCGCGGTCAAACTGCAACGCATGCGATCCGCACTGCTGCCGGAACTGGCGGACAAGCACCCCTTGCGCGCCCTTGCGGAAGAGCCATATTAACCCCTTGAAACCTTGACCATCTTCGGCCATAGTGCGTTCATCGTCTTTGGAGTTGCCCCCCACCCTTCCCCTACCTTGCGGGCAGGAAATCCGGGCAAGGCGCACCGGTTCCATCCGGCGGCAAGCCCCGCGCGCCCCGCGTGACGATTCGACGTTTTCCGGCCGCCGTCTTCCCGCAGACGTTTTTCGGGGCGGAACGAACCGCACCGCCGCACCACGGAGGATTCCATGAACAAGAGCGAACTCATCAAGACGCTGTCCGAAGAGACGAACATCCCCATCGAGGAAGCCGCCATGGTCGTGAACACCTTCGTGGACAGCATGAAGGACGCGCTGACTGATGGAGACCGCGTGGAAATCCGCGGCTTCGGCAGCTTCAAGGTCAAGGACTACGGCGGCTACTCCGGCCGCAACCCCAAGACCGGCGACATGGTCGTGGTCGAGCCCAAACGCCTGCCCTTCTTCCGCGCCGGGAAGGAACTTAAAGAATTCCTCAACGACTAGGCGATGACCCTGCGATCATCGCCTGACGGCACGGCGGCACGGGCTCTCCGTGCCGCCGCCCCGGCGCTTCGCCCGTTTCCGTCCCCCCATTTCCAGCTTCGCCAGCCGCGCCCGCACAGGGATGCGGCGTGGGTTGTCTGTTGCCTTGCGGCAACGGCGCTGTGCGTGCTGCTGGCCGCCTGCGCACGACCTGACGGCAGCGAAGGCCCGACAGCGCAGCAGCCCACCGCGACCACGCAGGCGACGCCCGCGAACGTGACAAATCCGGCCATGACGCGTGACGGGCTGCCCTCTGGCCTGCCCTTCGCCACGGCCGGTGAGCCCCGCGTGCATATGCCTGGGCTCCAGCCGTCGCCAGCTTCGCCAGTCTCACCAGTCCCGGCCACGGACAGCGCCGTCCCCAACGCCGACCCAAGCGCCGCGCAGCCCCAGACAGTCGCGCCGCGCAGCCTGGCAGACTTCGCCCTGCTGGGGCAGGGTGCGCCCCTGTCCGCCGAGGACGCCAGCGCCCGGGCCGACGCAACGCAAGGCCCCGTGCTGCGCATCCTGTACAACGCCAGCACCAGGGGCACGCTGCATCCCTGCCCCTCCTGAGGGGGCGGCACCTCTGGTGGGCTTGCCCGGCGGGCGAGCATGTTCAAGCAGTGGCGCGGGCAGGACGGCATTCCCACCCTGGTGCTGGCCGGGCCCGATGAATTTCCGGCCGACGTGGGCGAGGACGCCGAAGGCCGCCTGGCCCCCATGGTGCGCAAGGCCTACGACCTGCTGCGCGTGGACGACGGCTACCTTTCCGGCGCTGCCGCCGCCTGGTTCCGCAAGCACGCGAACGACGCGCCCGCAGGATTCCGCGAAGTGGGCGGCCAACCCGCAACGCGCATCCACGCCGTGGCCGGGCGCAAGGTGGCCGTGGTCTTCCTGCCCGCGCTGCCGAAGCCGTGGGAAGACCCCACGCCCGCCATGGCCGCGCAGGCCGTACAGTCGGGGCTTGCCGCGCAGGAGCGCGCGGACCTCGTCATCGGCGTGGCCGCATGGGGCGGGCTTGGCGAGCGGCGCTACCTGGCCGAACTGGGGCAGGCCTTCCACATCCTGCTCGGCGGGGGCATCGGCACCGGGTTCGACGGGGTCGTGGACGGCGCGGCACCTTCGCTGCTATGGTCCCGGCCAGACATGGAGGGCCGCAGCGTCAACGTGGTGGACGTGCTGGTCTGGCCCGAACGGGCGCAAGGACGCCCGCAGCCCCGGCACTGGATCGTGGGCATGGATATTTCCGTCCGGCAGGTTCCCCTGAAGGACGCCGTGGAGCCGGACCCTGTCGTCGAGGCGGTCGTCGGCACGGTTCCCGCCGCGAGGTAGGCAGCGCAACGCGCGCCCGCCCGGCCCCGGCCAACACAAGGAGCACGCAGCATGAGCGGCAAGGCACGCACCGTACCCATACACAAGCTGCACGGGTGCGGGAACGACTTCGTATTCATCGACAACCGGGCGCTGCGCCTGCCCCTGGCGGCCATGCCCGACTGGGCCCGCGCGGTGTGCCGCCGCGCCTTCGGCGTGGGGGCCGACGGCCTCGTCTTTCTGGACGAGACGCCGAAGGACCGCGAAGGCGACTACATCTGGCACTTCTACAACGCCGACGGCTCGCGCGCCGAGATGTGCGGCAACGCATCGCGCTGCGCGGCGCTCCTTGCCGTGGAGCTGGGCTTTGCCGGACCGAAACACGTATTCGGCACCGACGCCGGGCTCATCCGCGCAGAGGCCGACGTGGCGGCGGGCATGGCCAAGGTGGAACTGACCCCGCCGCGCGACCTGGCCCTGGGCATCGAACTTGACCTTGGCCAGGGCCGCGAGATGGTGCACTTCGTGAACACCGGCGTGCCGCACGCCGTGGTGTTCCAGCGCGACGCCTCGGCCGTGGACGTGCGCACCCTTGGCGCTGCCCTGCGCCGCCACGCGCACTTCGCCCCGGCCGGGACCAACGCCAACTTCGCGCAGGTCATCGACCGCAGGAACATCCATCTGCGCACCTTCGAGCGCGGGGTGGAGGACGAAACCTACGCCTGCGGCACCGGCGCGGCGGCGGGAGCGTTCATCGCCCATGCGCTGGGGCTTACCGAATCCACGGTGAATGTCAGGAGTTCCGGCGGCGAAATCCTTGGCATATCCATAGAGGGCGGCTCGGTCTTCCTTTCCGGCAAGGCCGTGCGCGTCTTCTCGGGCGAAATGTTCCTGGAGGGGCTGGGGCTGGCCCTGGCGTAACGCACCCCGCCCGGCGGGCCCCCCTTGCATTGCCGCGCGTTCAGGCCGCGCGGGCGGCAGGGAAGGCGGCCATCCCGGGCGCGGCGTGCCGCAAGGCCGGGGCAGCAGGTACCCGGTCCAAAGGAGGCAACATGCAGTTTCAAGGCGCTTTCACCGCTCTCGTCACGCCGTTCCGCAACGGCGCCGTGGATGAGGAACGCTACCGTGCGTTCATCGAATGGCAGATCGAACAGGGCATCAACGGCCTTGTCCCCTGCGGCACCACGGGCGAATCGGCAACGCTCACCCACCAGGAGCACAAGGACGTCATCCGCATCTGCGTCGAGCAGGTGAAGGGCCGCGTGCCCGTGCTGGCGGGGGCCGGTTCCAACAACACCCGCGAGGCGGTGGAGCTTACCCGCTACGCCAAGCAGGCCGGCGCCGACGGCGCGCTGCTGATAACCCCGTACTACAACAAGCCCACCCAGGAAGGGCTGTACCAGCACTTCAAGGCCATCGCCGCCGAAGTGCCCATGCCCTTCATCGTGTACAACGTGCCGAGCCGCACGGGCACCAACCTGTGCCCGGAAACGCTGGCCCGCATGAAGCGCGACATTCCCGAGGTCATCGGCATCAAGGAAGCCACGGGCAACCTGATCCAGGTTTCCGAAATCATCGAGTACTGCGGCGCGGACTTCCAGGTGCTTTCGGGCGACGACTTCACCGTTCTGCCGCTGCTGGCGGTGGGCGGCTGCGGGGTCATTTCCGTGAGTTCCAACGTGGTGCCCGCCAAGATGGCCGAACTGTGCCGCGCCTTCTTCGAGGGCGACCTGGCCACCGCGCGCCGCGTGCACTACGAGCTTGCGTCCATCAACCGCGCCATGTTCCTGGAAACCAACCCCATCCCGGTCAAGACCGCCCTGTCCATGATGGGCAAGATGGAACTGGAGCTGCGTCTGCCCATGGTGCCGCTGCAACCGGCCAACCAGTCACGCCTGCGCGACATCCTTTCGGCGGCGGGCATCGTCTAGCCGCAGGGTCCGGCCTCGCGCCGGGCCTTGCCTGTCCACGCAACATCACGGGGGACGCCGCAAGGCGTCCCCCGTTCGTCCTTGCCGCAACGCGTCTTCCGCAAGCCCCACGCCGGACGGCAATTGCGCCCGGCGACGCCGCCTGCCCCATGCAACGCACTGCAACATGCCGCGCCATTTCGCCAAAACGCCTTCACTCCCACCGCAGGGTCCACGCAACGTCCCCCCACGCTCCCGCGCCCGACGTGAAACCGGCGCAAAACCGCTTGGCAGCGGACACGGTTCCGGCTAGCCTGTTGCATGAGCCCTCATGACGGCTGGCGCCCTCCGCGCCGCAGCGCCCTTCATGCGTCGCGTTCCGCCCCGGTGCATGAAGCCGGGGCGCGGACCGGCAGCGCCGATGCCGCGCGCACGTCACGCCGACACCACGCGGGCCGATTGACCCGGCGCCTCCGGCCTGCCTAAACAATGGCCGGAACGTGCCGATAAGCCTCGCACAAGACGCACCGCTTCCGGGAGTATCGCATGCGCTTCAAGAGCATCTCCACGCAGATCACCGTCCTTACCGGCGGACTGGTCATCTTCTTCATGTGCGCGTTCGTGTTCATCGCGTCCAAGACCGCCTACGACGGCATGCTGCGCACCGAGACGGCCAACATGGCCCAGGTGGGACAGCAGATAGAGAAGGCGGCGGAAGACTTCGTGACCGGCAACCTCACCGCCGTGCGCGGGCTTGCGCAGCAGAAGGCGCTGGCCAGCGGCATACTATACGGCAGCGCCAGCCTGGTCATGAAGGACCAGTTGCAGCAGACCCTGAAGGGCAACTCGCACTATGCCGCCATCCACGCTTACGACGCCACGGGCAAGGTGCTCGCGGGCTACACGGCGGACGGCCAGGATATGTCCGGCAAGCCGCTGGAAATGTCCGATGCGCTTGCCGCCACCGGCGCGGGCAGGGAATTCGTCGGCGCAACGCCCTTCAAGGGACCCAAGGGCGACGTGCTGTTCACCATCGCGGCTCCCGTGCTCAACGTCATGGGACAGTCGGGCGGCGGCATCGCCATCACCCTCAACTGGACGAGCTTCAGCGCCCGCTTCGTCGAAAGCGTGAAGTTCGGCCAGCAGGGCTACCCCTTCGTGCTCGACGCCAAGGGCAGGTTCATCTCGCACCCCAACAAGGATCTGCTGTTCTCCGACGCGACGAAGTACGATTTCGTCCGCACCGTCATGGCCCAGCAGACGACCCAGATCGAATACCCCTGGGACGGCAAGTCCAAGATTCTCGTCAGCCGCACCATGCCGCTCACCGGGTGGAAGATCTGTTCCTCCGCCTACGAGGACGACCTGGCCGGGGTGGCGCGCCAGCAGCGCATGCTGCTGGCGGTTGTGGGACTTGTGGCCATCATCGCCCTTACCGGCTCCATCGTGCTGCTGACCCGACGCGTCATCCTTGGCCCCATGAACCGCATCCGCGACTTCTCGGGACGCGTGGCCGGGGGCGACCTGCGCGCCATCATGGAAGGCGCGTACCGCTGCGAACTGGACGACCTGGCCCGCTCCATCCAGTCCATGGTGGCGGACCTGAAGGAGAAGCTGGGCTTCTCGCAGAGCGTACTGGAGGCCATGGTGGTGCCCGTGCTGATCGTGGACCGCGAGGAACGCACGGTGTTCACCAACAAGGCCTGCATGGACATGCTGGAAATCGACTCCGACCCCAAAACGCAATACGGCCGCACCCTGGCCGAGGTGTTCTACAACGACCCCGGCCGCAAGACCGCCGTGGGACGGGCCATGAACGAGAAGACCAGCATCACCAACCTCGAGGTGGTCATCACCGGCCACAAGGGCGGCAAGGTGGACGTGCTGGCCAACGTCACCTACCTGCAGGACCTGGACGGCAAGATCATCGGCGGGTTCTGCCTGTACATCGACACCACAGAGATGAAGCGCCAGGCCGCCATCATCACCCAGCAGAACGAACGCATCGCGCGGGCCTCGGCAGAGGCCGACGACGTGGCCTCGCAACTGGCCGCCGCCTCGGAAGAGCTTTCGGCGCAGATAGAGCAGTCCGCGCGCGGGTCGGACATCCAGCGTGAGCGCACGGCCGAGGCGGCCACCGCCATGGAACAGATGAACGCCTCCGTGCTCGAGGTGGCCCGCAACGCCGGGGGTGCCGCCGAGATGGCCGAAAAGGCCAAGACCCGCGCCCAGGAAGGGGCCGGGGTGGTGGACGGCTCGGTGCGCACCATCCAGCATGCCCATGAGCTTGCCTCGCACCTCAAGGCCGACATGGCCGAACTGGGCACCCAGGCCCAGGGCATCGGCCAGATCATGAACGTCATCGCCGACATCGCCGACCAGACCAACCTGCTGGCGCTCAACGCCGCCATCGAGGCGGCGCGGGCCGGGGACGCGGGGCGCGGTTTCGCCGTGGTGGCCGATGAGGTGCGCAAGCTGGCCGAAAAGACCATGACCGCCACCAACGAGGTGGGCAGCGCCATCCGGGGCATTCAGGAAAGCGCGCGCAAGAACATCGACAACACCGAAAAGGCCACCGCCGCCATCGAGGAAGGCACGGGCATGGCCCGCCGCTCGGGCGACGTGCTGCGCGAGATCGTGGGCCTTGTGGAAAGCACCGCCGACCAGGTGCGCTCCATCGCCACCGCCTCGGAACAGCAGTCCGCGGCCAGCGAGGAGATCAATCGCTCCACCGACGAGATCACCCGCATCGCCGCCGAAACGGCCGAGGCCATGCGCCACTCGTCGCAGGCGGTGGAGGACGTTTCGCGGCTGGCCTCGGATCTGAAGCGTGTCATTGGCGACATGCGCAGCTAGGGGCTGTCTCCAAATTGTCTTTTCGCCCGTTGGCTGACCGACCCGAAGGGCGCGAAGCGTGCCCGTTGGGCGAGCTTGCGAGCCCTACGGGCATCGTGCGCAACGCGGTCAAACTTCGCCTGCCATGTCGGTCGAATACGATAAGAGTACGCGTTGCGGTCGCTATCCGTAAGACTCGCGCTACGCGCTCGCCTAACGGCTACCGCACTCCCTCATGGCAGGCTAGTTTTCCTTGCCAACGAACGAAAATCCTAATTAGGAGACAGCCCCTAAAGAACGCAGGGGGACGCATCATCCCGCCGTTTCGCAGACACTGCAAGAATACAGGGGGAGGAACCGTGAGGTTCCTCCCCCTTCGACATGTTGCTGACGGCTGGCAAACCCCGATCGGCCTACGGAATGAACGCCGTCACCATCACCGGCGCGCCCGTGCCGCCGCGCAGCGGCAGCGGGGCCAGCAAGACGTGCGCCCCGGCGGCGGGCAGTCCATCCAGCGCGGCCAGACATTCCACCACCACCGCTCCGGCGGCCAGGGCCATGCGATTGCACAAAAATTCCCCGTCGTCGGGGGCATCCACGCCGTGGGTGTCAATGCCGATGCCCCGCGCCCCGCGCGCGTGCACCAGCAGGTGCACCGCATCCGGCGTGAACGAGGGGAACCGCATGGGCGGCGCGGTTCCGGGCCCGGCGCGCAGCGCCCCCCACTGGATTCCCATGAACCGTTCCGGCTCGTTCCACAGCCGGTGCCAGCCGGTATTGCACACGAACAGGCACCCGCGCGGAACGCGACCGTTGGCCGCCTCCCACGCCAGCACGTCGTCCGGCGCGCAGCGCGTGCCGGGGTCCGCCGCCGCCCGCGTACGCAGGTCCAGCACGGCCAGGGGCAGCAGCAGCGGCCACGGGGCCGCCGCGCGCACGTCCGCCCCGTCCGCCAGGAACGAGCCGGGCGCGTTGACGTGGGTGCCGCTGTGCTCGCCCATGGCGAAGGCGCGCAGGTCGTAGCCGTCTTCTTCACGGCAGGCCATTTCCAGAAAGGTCACCGGAGGGTCGCCCGGCCAGCGCGGCATGCCGGCGCCTATGGGATGACTCAGGTCCGCCAGGCGGGTGAACGTCAGGCCGTGGGACATGCGTCCCCCCCGCCCTGCCCGTTCGTGCCGTGCCGGTGGCCGCGCACGTCGCGCGGACCCAGCATCTTGGCCGGGTCCATCAGGTCGTCGTATTCCTCCGGCCGCATCAGGCCGCGCTCCACCAGCAGGTCGCGCGGGGTGCGCCCGGTGGCGCGGGCGTCCTTGACCACGGCGGCCGCCGCCTCGTAGCCGATGACCGGGGCCAGCGCCGTGACCATGCCCAGCGAGCCGTGCAGCAATTCCAGGCAGCGTTCGCGGTTGGCGGCAATGCCCTCCACGCAGCGCACCCGCAAGATGCGCGCAGCGCGCGTCAGGATTTCCAGCGACTGGAACAGGTTGCAGGCCATGATGGGGCCGAACACGTTCAGTTCCAGCTGCCCCGCCTCCGCCGCCAGGGTCACCGTAAGATCGTTGCCGATGACCTGCTGGCAGACCTGGTTGACCAGTTCCGGAATCACCGGGTTGACCTTGCCGGGCATGATGCTGGAGCCCGGCTGCACGGCGGGCAGGGATATCTCGCCAAGGCCGGTGAACGGCCCGGACGACAGCAGCCGCAGGTCGTTGCATATCTTGGAGAGCTTTACCGCCACGCGCTTGAGCAGGCCGGACAGGGTGACGTAGGCCCCCGCGTCGCTGGTGGCCTCCACCAGGTTGGGCGAAAGGGACAGCGGCAGCCCGGTGATGTCCGCCAGCCGGTCGCAGACCAGCGGCGCGTAGCCGGGCACGGTGTTGATGCCGGTGCCCACGGCCGTGGCCCCTATGTTCACCTCGCACAGCAGGCGGGTCACCTCGGTCAGGCGCTCGGTGTCCTCGCCCACGGTCACCCCGTAGGCCGCGAATTCCGCGCCCAGGGTGATGGGCACGGCGTCCTGCAACTGGGTGCGGGCCATCTTGATGACATCGGCGAACGCCTCGCCCTTGGCATGGAAGGCGTCGCGCAGTTCGCGCAGCGCGCCGCCAAGGTCGCGCGCGTACCACACCAGCGCAATGCGCAGCGCGGTGGGATACACGTCGTTGGTGGACTGCGAGAGGTTGACGTGGTTCAGCGGGCTGACCACGCCGTACTCGCCGCGCGCATGGCCCAGGAGCTCCAGCGCGCGGTTGGCGATGACCTCGTTGGCGTTCATGTTCACCGAGGTGCCCGCCCCGCCCTGGATCACGTCCACCACGAACTGGTCGTCGAAGCGGCCCGCGCGCACCTCGCGGCAGGCCTGCACGATGGCTTGCCCCACGCCGCCGTCCAGCAGGCCCAGTTCCATGTTGGCCAGCGCTGCGGCCTTCTTCACGGCGGCCAGCGCCTGCACGAAGCGCGGATGGCGGCCGATGGTCTGGCCGGTGACGTCGAAGTTCTCCAGCGCCCGCAGGGTCTGCACGCCGTAGTAGACATGCGCGGGCACCTTGCGTTCGCCAAGGCTGTCGCGCTCGATGCGGTATTCCATGGATGTGGCGTCCTTGGGCAAGGGGTTCCGGGGTGAACGTGATGCGCCGCGCAATGGATGCCCTGGGCGAACCGTGCCGTCCTGAGCGGCGCGCGCATGGTGGACCATACCACCCTTGCCGCCGCCCGCCTATGGTCCGCCGGGATGGTCCATTGCGGTCCGATGGGTGACACTCCCGCCCGCCGTGACGGTCGCGGCCCGTTGCGGACCAGCCGTCGCGGAGCGGACACGCCGGGGGGGCGACTGTGGGCGGCTGGGGCTCGCCGGGACCATACGCGGTGCGCAACGCAAAACGATAGCGCCCCGTCACCCTTGCCGGGCGCGGGGCGCTGCCGATGCGCTCTTGTCCGTCGCGGAGCGAACTACTTCGCCGCCGGGGTCAGCACGGTGGCCTTCTTGATGACCACGGCCGTGGTGGGCACGTTCTCGAACGAACCCACGGTGGCGGTGCGCACCGCCTTGATCTTGTCGACCACGTCGGTGCCTTCGGTCACCTTGCCGAACACGGCATAGCCCCAGCCCTGCATGGTGGGGGCGCGGTGGTCGAGGAAGGCGTTGTCCTTCACGTTGATGAAGAACTGGGCGGTGGCGGAATGCGGAGCCATGGTGCGGGCCATGGCCACGGTGTACTTCTCGTTGCGCAGGCCGTTGTTGGCCTCGTTCTCGATGGGTTCGCGGGTGGGCTTTTCACGCATCTTCTCGTCGTAGCCGCCGCCCTGGATCATGAACCCGTCGATGACGCGGTGGAAAATGGTGCCGTCGTAGTGACCGGCCGCAACGTATTCACGAAAGTTGGCGGCGGACTTGGGGGCCTTTTCGTCATCCAGTTCGATGACGATGTCGCCCATGCTCGTTTCCAGCTTGATCACCGTGTGTCCCCTCTGTGCCGAAGCCGCCATGGCGGTTCCGTGACCTGCGAACGCGAAAAGGGCCGTTAGCGCGGCCAGCAGCAACCAACGCATGCTTTGCTCCGGGAGTGTGATAGTTGGATGGGCGAACCGCCCGTGCCGGTGCCATTACCAGAAGCGCCACCGCAGGGCAATCGGCATGGCGTACCAATGGGCGGAGGGTGCGCCATCTGCTATGGCAAGAGTAAGGGGCGCGCGGTTGCGGCGGTTTTCAAGGTACTCTTCAAAGGCGTCCTTGAATTTCCCACGAAATAGTACCGAGTACCTTTTGGTCACGCGGACCAAGGTCGTCCTTATTAAAAAGTTTGGGAGGAGCGGCAGCCGTTGCACGAGCGCCCCGCGCGAGTGCTTACGGATGGCGACAGCAACGCGGGGTTCGGGGAGGGAGACCCTTTCCAAAGGGTCCCCTCCCCGACGCATCTCTCTCAATATACGTTCAAAATTGCGACAGGTTACTCAAACGTCAGCTTGTCCAGCCGCACGCCAATGACCACGTGCTGCCCGTCCTTGAGGTCGCCCGAGATCAGGCGGCGGGCCAGCGGGGTTTCCACGTTGGTTTGCAGGTAGCGCCGCAGGGGCCGCGCCCCGTACACCGGGTCGTAGGCCGATTCGGCGATGAAGTCGCGCGCCGCATCGGAAAGATCCACGGTGATCTTGCGGTCGGCCAGACGCGCCCGCAGCCTGCCCAGCAACAGTTCCACGATGCGCCCGATCTGCTCGGGCAGCAGCGGGCGGAACATGACGATCTCGTCCACCCGGTTCAGGAACTCCGGCCGGAAGTGGCGGCGCATCTCGTCCATCACCCTGTCGCGCACGCCGGGGCGGAATTCGCCGCCCTCGGTGATGCCCTCCAACAGGTGCGCCGACCCGATGTTGGAGGTCATGATGATGATGGTGTTCTTGAAGTCCACGGTGCGGCCGTGGCTGTCGGTGAGCCGCCCGTCGTCCAGGATTTGCAGCAGCACGTTGAACACATCGGCGTGGGCCTTTTCTATCTCGTCGAACAGCACCACGCTGTACGGCTTGCGGCGCACGGCCTCGGTCAGCTGACCGCCCTCGTCGTAGCCCACGTAGCCGGGGGGCGCGCCGATGAGCCGGGCCACCGCGTGCTTCTCCATGTATTCGCTCATGTCGATGCGCACGATGTTGTCCTCGCTGTCGAACAGCGATTCCGCCAGCGTCTTGCACAGTTCGGTCTTGCCGACGCCCGTGGGGCCAAGGAAGATGAACGACCCGATGGGCCGCCCGGGGTCGGAAAGCCCGGCCCGGGCGCGCAGCACCGCTTCGGCCACGGCCTGCACGGCCTCGTCCTGTCCGATCACCCGCTCGTGCAGCACGTCGCCCAGGCGCAGCAGCTTCTCGCGTTCCGACTCCAGCAGCCGGGTGACGGGGATGCCGGTCCAGCGGGCCACAATTTCGGCCACGTCGTCGGGACGCACCTCTTCCTTCAGCAGGCGGTTCTCGTCGTCGCCGCGTTCGGCGTCGGCCAGCTTGCGCTCCAGTTCCAGCAGTTTGGAATACTTCAGTTCCGCCGCGCGGTTGAGGTCGTAGTTGCGTTCCGCCTCGTCGATGGCGAGGCGGGTGCGCTCGATCTCTTCCTTAACGTGGCGCACGGCGTCGATGGAGCCCTTTTCGCGCTCCCACTGGGCCAGCAGGGTGGCCTGGCTGGCGCGCAGGTCGGCCAGTTCGTTCTCCAGCCGTTCCAGCCGCTCGCGCGAGGCGGCGTCCGTCTCGCGGCGCAGGGCCTCGCGCTCGATTTCGAGCTGCATGACCTTGCGGTTCACCTCGTCCAGTTCGGCGGGCAGCGAGTCGATTTCGGTACGGATCAGCGCCGCCGCCTCGTCGATGAGGTCGATGGCCTTGTCCGGCAGCTGGCGGTCGGTGATGTAGCGGTGCGACAGGGTCACCGCCTCGACGATGGCCGAATCGCTGATGCGCACGCCGTGGTGCACCTCGAACCGCTCGCGCAGGCCGCGCAGGATGGAGATGGTGTCCTCCACCGTGGGCTCGTCCACCACCACCGGCTGGAAACGGCGTTCCAGGGCCGGGTCCTTCTCGATGTACTTGCGGTACTCGTCCAGCGTGGTCGCGCCGATGCAGTGCAGCTCGCCGCGCGCCAGCATGGGTTTCAGCAGGTTGCCGGCGTCCATGGCCCCGTCGCTCTTGCCCGCGCCCACGATGGTGTGCAGTTCGTCGATGAACATGAGGATGCGGCCTTCGGCCTTTTCCACTTCCTTCAGCACGGCCTTCAGCCGTTCCTCGAACTCGCCGCGGTACTTGGCCCCGGCGATGAGCGCGCCCATGTCCAGCGCGAACAGGCTGCGGTTTTTCAGCCCTTCCGGCACGTCGCCCTTCAGGATGCGGTGGGCGAGGCCCTCGACGATGGCCGTCTTGCCCACGCCCGCCTCGCCGATGAGCACGGGGTTGTTCTTGGTGCGCCGCGACAGGATGCGCACCACCCGGCGGATTTCCGCATCGCGCCCGATGACCGGGTCCAGCTTGCCCTTGCGGGCTTCTTCCACCAGGTCGCGCCCGTACTTCTGGAGCGCCTCGTAGGTGTCCTCCGGATTCTGCGAGGTAACGCGCTGCGCACCGCGCACGTCTTCAAGCACGGCCAGCAGCTTGTCCTGGGTCAGGCCGAACTCGCGGGCCACCTTGCCCATATCGGTTGCGGGCGGCTCTTCCAGAAAGGCACAGATAAGATGCTCCACGCTGACGTATTCGTCCTTGAGCCGCCTGGCGAAATCCTGCGCGCGCACCAGGGCCTGGTTCAGCCGCTGGGTGACGTAGATCTGGCCCTGCGCCGCGCCGGGGCCGCTAACGGCCGGGCGCTTCTGCAACGTGGCCTCGAGGGCTGCGGCAAAGGCGTCGGGCTTGTAGCCAGCCCGCTCCAGCAGGCGCGGCACCAGCCCCTGCTCCTGACGCACAAGGGCCAGCGCTGCGTGCTCCACGTCCACCTGCTGGTGCCCGAAGCGCACGGCCGTGGACTGGGCCTCGGCAATGGCCTGCTGCGACTTTTCGGTGAACTTGTTGATGTCCATATCTCTCATTCCCCCTTGCCCGGCAGGGCCGGGCCAAGAATACGGTGTGCCCTGGGCGGCGGCCTGCCCCCCGGTAAAAGCCGGGGGCGGCGCGCCCGAAGGCAGAAATTCCGTGATGGAGCGGCCAACCCGGCGCGGGGCGGCTCGCTACCGTTGCGCTTCCAGCTCCCGCACCCTGCGTTCCAGACGGTCGATGCGGTCCAGCAGGTCCACCACGATGGTCCCGCCAAGGCTGGACAGTTCAAAGTCGTCGCAGATGCGTTCCAGCTTGCGGGTGCGGTACACGTCCAACCGGCGGAACAGGTAGCCTTCGCCCGCCGTGCGGCGCGGTTCCAGCCAGCCCAGTTCGATCAGCTCACCCAGGCGGCTGGGGTGCACGCCGGATATTTGAAGGAATTCCGCCCAGGCGATGAATTCTGAACGGATGGGCAGTTCACCGCCCTGCGCAAGGTCGTATCCGTGGTCGTGTCGTTCGTCGGGGCACATCAGGCGTCACCTCCGGATGAAAATCGGGCCGTGTTGTTCCCGTGCCTGCCCTGTTCCGCGCCAGTCATGCTGTTTCCGGCTTCCGCGTCAGTCCCGCGCCCGGAACGCGGAGGTCCGGGCCAGTTCCTGCCACAGTTCCCGTTCGCGCTCCGTGGGTTCGCCCGGCGTGCGGATGCCTATGCGCACGTACTGGTCGCCGCGCGCCACGCCGCTGCCCAGACCCTTGCCGCGCAGCCGCAGCTTGCGCCCGCTGCACGCGCCGGGGGCAATGGTCATGTCCACATCGCCGTCCAGCGTGGGCACGCGCACCGTGGTCCCCAGCGCCGCCTCCCACGGGGCCAGTTGCAGGTCGTAGATCACGTTGTCGCCGTCCAGGGTGAATTGCGGATGCGGGGCCATGCGCACCTTCAGGTACAGGTCGCCCGCAGGGCCGCCGCCCATGCCGGGGTCGCCCTGGCCGGCCAGCCGAATGCGGGCCCCCTCGCGCACGCCGGCGGGTATGTTCACCTCCAGCGTCTTGGCGCCGCCACTGGCCTCGCGCAGGGACACAGCCTTGCGGCCGCCCCGGAAGGCTTCCTCCAGCGTCAGCGAAAACTCCGCCTCCACGTCGCGGCCGCGCCGCTGCCGGGCGGAAAAATTGCCGAACGGGTCCGGCCCGAAGCCGCCCTGCCCGCGCGCCCGCGCGCCGCCGCCGAACAGCGTCTCGAAGAAATCGCTGAACCCGGCCCCTTCAAAGCCGCGCCCACCGCCAAAGTCGAAGCGCATGTTCTCGAAGCCCGGCGCACCCTGAAACTGTTGTCCATGCTGCCAGTTGGGGCCAAGTTGATCGTAAAGCCGACGCTTCTCGTCGTCCTTGAGCACCTCGTAGGCTTCGTTGATTTCCTTGAAGCGTTCTTCCGCATTCTTGTCACCGGGATTGAGGTCCGGGTGATACTTGCGGGCAAGCTTCTTGTACGCCTTCGAGATGTCGTCGCGCGGGGTGGAACGCTCCACGCCCAGCAATTTGTAGTAGTCCTTGTATTCGACTGCCATCTCGCCTAGCTCTCCTTTATCGACGATACGTGCCGCAAACCTGCTGCCATTGTAGGATAATCCGGTGCGCCGTGGTGTCAAGCGGCGCAATGTCAAAAGACCGACACGACCGGCGTCGCACCGGCCCGCATCGCTTGGCCGGAGCAGAAATATCAGGCGGTGCCCCGCTGCCGCCAAGGCATCGCGAACCCGCGCCCCCCGCCAGCCGACGTATCGCCCCTCACGCCGCCCCACACTTCTCGCCCACCTCTCGACGGACGCCGCCCGCTGCGCTACACACGCCGGACAAGCCGCGCGACGGGCCACCCGGCAATGGCGCGCCCGACATCGTTCATCCTCAACCGGCCAAGCCACCGTCACCGCATGTCCGCACCCCGCCCCGCCGCAGCGTCCGCCTCATCTGGCCTGTCTGGCCTGTCTGGCCTGAAAAGCCTGCCCGTGCTGATGTACCACTACGTCAGTCGCAAGAAAAATCCCATCGCCGTCCACCCAGATACCTTCGAGGCCCACTGCCGCGCCATGCGCCGCGCCGGGTGGACCGGCATCGGGCTTGCCGAGGCCGAGGCGTATCTTCTGGGCCAGGCCCCGCTGCCGCCGCGCAGTGCGCTGATCACCTTCGACGACGGGTTTCTGGACAACTACGTGTACGCCTGGCCCATCCTGAAGCAGTACGGGCACAAGGGCGTCATTTTCGCCGTGACGGGCAGGCTGGAGCAGGGCACGCCGCGCCCCACCCTGGACGACGTGCGCGCGGGCCGCGTCCGCGAGGACGGGCTGCCCCGCGTGGACCAGCCCTACGTGCGCCACGCACTGGGCTTTGACGAGCGCAAGGACCTGTTCTGCAACTGGGACGAGGCGCGGCTGATGGAGGCCGATGGCACCATGGCCATCGCCGCCCATTCCCACTGGCACCACGCCGTGTTCGCCAAGCCGGAATACAAGGGATTTCACGCCCCCGGCCACCGCACGCGCACCTTCGACCGGGTGGACTTTCCCGTGCCGTGGGGGCTGCCCGCCTTTCCGCAGCGGCCCGCCCTGCTGCGCCGCGCCTTCGTGCCCGACCCGCAACTGGTGGACGCCATCCGCGGCCTTGTCCCGCAGGACAAGGCCGGGGCCTACGCCTTCTTTCAGGATTCCGGCAAGGTGCGAGAACTTGAAGCGTTGGCTGAAACCTTCACCGCCACGCCGGGCGGCCTTGGCGCGCACGAGTCCGATGCCGACCGCACCGCCCGCATGACCCGCGAACTGTCCGACTGCGCCGCCACCCTGGCCCGCGAACTGGGACACCCCGTGCGCTCGCTGTGCTGGCCGTGGGGCGCATACTGCGACGAGGCCCGCGACATCGCGCGGGCCCAGGGATTTTCCGTGTTTTTCGCCACCACCATGGGTGAAAACCTGCCCGGCAGCGCCGCCCACGTCCACCGCTTCAAGGCCAAGGACAAGCCCGGCTCGTGGCTGCTGCTGCGCCTGTTCCTGTACTCCCGCCCCTGGCTGGCCCGGCTGTACGCGAAGATGCGGCTGTAGGCACAGAAAGTTCTGGTGTGGAGTCTGCGACACATCCCATCTGCCTGATAATGGCACCGCAGCGTGCCGCCCGCCTCACGCCGGACCTACCGCAACGCCGGTCGTCTCCCCGATTTAAAGCCATGTGACGAACATATTGCAGGACAGATTGCAAGCTTGCTGAAGCAGTGCAGTGGTAAATCCGCCATATGAAGCGCCACTATCAAATTCTGACGCCCCACGACACCCCCATGCCCACGGCCTAAACTTGCAACCGATACGGGGCATGGCAGCCTTACATTCACTTTACATCTGCTTTGCATTTAGTTAACATACGTGTAGTTTAGATAACATCCGATAGAACCGAGCCGCAATCAATGCCCGATGCCAGCGCGTGCTGCACCGGGCATTCTTACGCCCGCAAATCACCAGAGGAAGCACCACACCACAGCATTACATCAGGGGGGAGTCATGTTTTTGTCCTTGCGCCAGGGGGGCCCACAGGCAAAAAAATCTCCACGGCGCGCACGCAGCCATTCCGCGCGCGCTGCGGCGGCGCTACTCTTTTTCGCGCTGCTCGCGCTGGCCGCACCAACACGGGCCGCCAACTCGGGCGGTGCCACCTTCGCCTTGCCGAGCATGCAATTCGCCAATCCCGGCTACGTTGGCGTCTATCGGCCCGACGCCTCTGACGCCACAGGCGGAAACGTCACCATCGACACCGGCATAACCGGCCCCATAATCGGCGGCTTCAGCGATGCCGGCAACGCCAATGGCAACAGTGTAACAGTAACCGGCGGCACACACACGGGAGAAGGGATATACGGCGGCTTCAGCGACGGTTCCGGCAGCGCCAGCAACAACATCGTAACCATCACCGGCGGCGCGATAAGCACCATGGTATTTGGGGGGTATTCTCAGGCTGGCACCGCCACCGGCAACACCCTGCGCATCTTCGGCACCCCCGACCTCCGCAATTCCGGCCTTGTTGGTGGTCGCTTCCATTGGGACGGCATGAGTGCTCTCCAGGACACCCGCACCGGCAACACGCTGGAAATCCACACCCTGAACCTTCAGACATCTGGTATCGATAATTTCCAGCACTTCCGCTTCTACCTGCCCGATACGGTCAGGGCGGGCGACACGGTGCTTACCGTGGATAACGGAGTTGTTATCGAGACGCCCTCCAGCGGCCCTTCCACCGCCCCGACCACCGTGGGCGTCGGCATCGTGGGCGGCGGAACCCCGCTGGCCGTCAACGACACCGTTACCCTCATCAAAAGCACCTCCTTTCTCTTCGCCGACACGGGCATGACCAACACCACAACGGGCATGGCGGGCATTTCCAGCCTCTACACCTTCGGCCTGGAAACAACCGTCAACAGCCTGTTGGCCCGTGTGACCAGCATCGAACAGACGGACGAAAGCGTGCGCAAATCCCCGTCCGAGGGCAAGGCGGCTGGCGTCGCCCTTGTGACGCAAGGCGCGGACCTTGCGGCCGGGCCGGGCATGGGCAACGCGCGCGCGGCAGCCGTCCTTGGCGCGGACAACATGGCGCAGGCTGGCTGGGCTGGCTTCGGGGCCACGTCCGGCGGCACATCCCGCTATGCAACCGGGTCTCATGTGGACGTGCAGAGCTTCTCGCTCATGACCGGTCTGGCCAAACGCCTGCCGGTAAGCGGCACCGACCTGCTTGTGGGGGCCTTCTTCGAAACAAGCGTCGGCTCCTACGACAGCCACAACGAAACGGCGGCGGGCGATAGCATCACGGCCCGGGGCGACAGCCGTTCCAACGGCGGCGGCCTGCTGGGCCGGGTGGAAGCCACCGACGGCATGGCGCGCGGGCTGTACGCAGAAGCAACGGTGCGCGCGGGCAGACTCAGTTCCGACTACAGGAGCGACGACCTGAACCCCACGCTGGGAGAGGCCGAATACGACATCAACGTCGCCTACTACGGCGCGCACGCTGGCGTGGGGTACATCTGGAACATCAGCGAACAGGCCTGGCTTGACCTGTACGGCAAGTACCTCTGGACGCACACCACGGGGGCGGACGTGCGCATACTGGGCGACCCGGTAACGTTCGACGACGTGGATTCGTACCGCACCCGCCTTGGGGCGCGCTTTGGCTATGCGCTGAACAAGTGCATCACGCCGTACACCGGCGCGGCATGGGAATACGAATTCGACGGCACGGCGCACAGCGTGGTGGCCGGGGTCGACGCACCCGCGCCAACCCTGAAGGGCGGCACGGGCGTGGGCGAGGCGGGCATTATCTGGAAACCCCTGCCAGACAGCGGCTTTTCGCTTGATCTGGGCGCACAGGGCTATACCGGCGTGCGCGAGGGCGTGGGGGGCAATCTGTCGCTGATGTACGAGTTCTGATATCCCCCTGATATCCGGCCTGACTGCGGCATGGCGGCTACCCGCTTACCGCTGCAGAAACGTTTGGCTTGAATTTCGCCCCAGGATACTGCATGCGGGCGATGATTGTTACGACTAACGCCTTATCGAACACGCTTTCCGTACAAATGCATGAGTGGGCGTATGCAGATGCATACGCCCACTCTTTCATCATCCTGCCGCCGCAGTCGTGTCGAACGGCCGCCCTCCCTACCCCAGCGCCTTCACGGCGTCGGTGAATGCCCGCACGTCTTCCTCGGTGGTGTCGAAGCTGGTCATCCAGCGCACCTCGTGCAGCACCGGGTCCCATTCATAGAAGTAGAAATCCTGCTGCAACCGGGCGATGTGCTCGGGCGAGAGGCGCGCGAACACCGCGTTGGCCTCCACCGGCCGGGTGATGGTGACGTGGGGCAGGCCGCGCAGGCTGTCGGCCATCAGCCGGGCCATCTGGTTGGCGTTGCGGGCGTTTTCCAGCCACAGGCCGTCGTGCAGCATTTCGATGAACTGCGCGGCGATGAAGCGCATCTTGGAAATGAGCTGCATGCCCTGCTTGCGGATGAAGTTGAATTCGCGCGACAGTTCGGGGTTGAAGAAGATCACCGCCTCGCCGAACATCATGCCGTTCTTGGTGCCGCCAAAGGACAGCACGTCCACGCCCGCGTCGCGGGTAAGTTCCGCAAGGCTCACGTCCAGCGCCGCCGCCGCGTTGGCCAGCCGCGCGCCGTCCATGTGCAGCAGCATGCCGTTGGCGTGGGCGAAATCGGCCAGGGCGCGCACCTGCGCCGGGGAATACACCGTGCCAAGCTCCGTGGACTGGGTGATGGAAATGACCCGGGGCTGGCTGTGGTGGAAGTTGCCGATCATGTGCAGCAGCGGCACCACGTCCATGACCCGGATGCGCCCGTCGTGCGAGGGGATGACCTGGAGCTTCGACCCGGTAACCGATTCCGGCGCGCCGCATTCGTCCACGTTGATGTGCGCCACGTCCGCGCAGACCACCGAATGCCACGGCCGGGTCACGGCGCGCAGCCCCAGCACGTTGGCAGCCGTGCCCAGAAACACGAAGTACATGTCGATGTCCGGCCCGAAGTGCTGGGCGAATACCTCTTTCGCCTGCTCGGTGTACGGGTCCTGCCCGTAGGGGCGGGCCTGCCCGGCGTTGGCGCGCTCCATGGCGGCGAGAATGCGCGGGTGCACGCCCGAGGTGTTGTCGCTGGCGAAACTCTTGAGGCTCACTGGTGTGTCTCCTGCTCTGGCTCTTGCGTGGCGGAGCGGCGTGGGCGGCCCCGCCCGTGGTGCATGGTGTGGCGGCGCGGACGCGCCGTCGGGATGGGGAAATATGTGGCGGACGTCAGGCCCCGCGCGCGTGGTCAGGGGTGTCTGGGGTGTCAGGACCATTCAGGCGGCAGGCGCCTTGCCACACGCCGCGGCACACGTCCCGATAGACGGCAAGGGTGCGGTTCAGAAAGTCCGCCCGGTGCAGGCTGGCGATGCGCAGACCACAGGCGTCGCGCAATATTTCCAGCCACGGCGGGCTGTCCATGGCGTGGGCGATGGCCCCAGCCATGGCCGCCGCATCGCCCGGCGGAACCAATGCGCCGTGGGGCAGAAGGTCGGGCATGACCCCCACGGTGGTGGACACCAGCGGCCTGCCGCAGGCCATGATCTCCAGCGCGGCGCGGGCAATGGTTTCCGACCACAGCGAGGCCACCACCCCAAGGTCCATGGCCGAGATGCACGCCGCCACGTCGGGCCGCTTGCCGGTGATCACCGAACTGTCCTCGATGCCCGCCTCGCGCAGCCAGCCGCGCACCGTGGCCTCGGGCGTGGCGGAATCGAACCCGGCCAGCATCAGCCGCAGGCTCTGACGGGGCGTGCCGTCCCAGCGGCCCGCGCGCAGCCCCGCCACCGTCTCGATGAGTTCGCGCTGGCCCTTCACCGCGTCGAACCGGCCCAGCAGCCCCACCACGAAATCGTCGTCCGTCCAGCCGTATTCGGCGCGCACGCGGGCGCGGCCCGCCGCGTCGAAGCGGAACACGGCCTCGTCCACCCCGCCGAGAATGGTATGCACCCGGTCTGCGGGCACGCCCATTTCATGGATGAAGTGCCCGGCCATCACCGAGTTGGTGGCAACGACCGCATCGGCCACGCGGGTGTGCAGGAACAGGTTGGGCCGGTTGCCTTTCGGCAGGCGCTGGTCGCCGCGCGTGCGCACCAGCCCGAAGCGGTGCGGCCCGCGCGCGTGCAGCGCCTTCAACAGGCCCCACAGCACGAAGGCTTCCCCCCGGTGGCAGTTGACCACGTGGGGGCGAAAATCGCGCACGATGCGGTGCAGCGAGCCGTACAGCCCGGCAAGGGTGACGGGATTGGCGGCATTCAGCGGCAGGGGGATGGGGTCCAGCCCCCAGGCGCGGGCGCGCTCGAAGGATTCGGTGCCCGCAAGGCCCAGCACCAGGGTTTCGTGCCCGGCCTCGCGCAACAGGCGGGCCAGCATCATGCCGTACCACGCCGTGGCGTTGAACCAGCGCACGTTGACCACCTGGATGGTGCGCAACGGCGTGTCGCCCCCCACGGGGGACGGCGCTGCGGCGGGTGCGGCCGCAAGGGTGGCGGGGTCTGGTGCGTTCACGGGCACGTCATGCCGCAATCGCCCGGCAATGACAACCCCCGGCCATTCCGCTCCGCCCGGCTGGCAGGAAAACCTGCGTAGCGGGAAAGCCGCGCGGAATGTCCGGGGGCATGAAATGCATGCAAGGGCATGGGGCCGCACTAGGCGCGCCGCCTGCGCGCCGGGCTACACCCGCGCGCTCAAACCGGCAAGAAACGTGGCCTGCCCCCCCGTAAAGTCCATGATCTGCGAGGACGCGCCGTCCTCGCTCCACCAGGCGCTCATGGCTTCCATCTGCAGACGGGTCTTCACGTCCTGGGCGGAATATCCTTCCGCCTTGCGGGCCTTCTCGAGGTTGGACAACGTCTGGATCTTCTGGAACTTTTTGACCATGTCCGGGTTGTCCTTGAAATATTTCTCTATCTTGGCCTTGTCCTCGCTGTCGGTGATCACCGAGACGCCGCCGGTCTTGTCATTGGTGACCACCCGGAATTCCACGTCCTTGTCCACCCCAAGCTTGGTCAGGTCTTCGCGCACCTTGGCGGAAAACTCCTCCTCCAGGTCCTTGCGGTAGTCCTCCACCATGCTGAAGGTCAGCTTGCCGCTGGCGTTGGGAGAAATTTCCTTCAGCACGGCGGAAAGCTGGCTCAGGTAGTCGAGCGAAAGCCCGGTCACCGTGTTGGACGAAGAGGACGAGGTGGATGAAGAAGAGGCGGACAAGGAGGACGAGCCGCTCTCCGCCTGTTCCTGTGTCTTCTTCATCGAAAGGTCGATGCCGTAGGTGCCGTAACTGCTGTAGATGGACGAGATGGACATGCTGCCTCCGGGGCGGACGATTTTTCCGGGTTCCGCCTTTACACTTCTTAATGCATCGGCCATGCCAGCGCGGACTCACGGCAGTTGCCGTGCCGACATCCATCCCCGCGCTTTCCGGGCGGGCGCGGCCATCCCCGCGCACGCGCATCCGCCAGCGCATACCGCCGCGCCCTAGGCGGTGAAACCATTGGACGCCACGCCGGAAACGGGCTATCGGGGCGGTAACGGACATCCACGCGGCGCGCCCCATCTTCTCGCCATTCGGGCATTTCGCCGCCTAGCCGCAGCCGGGCCAGCGCCCGGCCGGAGCCCTGGCCGCTCCCGGACCGCATGCCGCACGGCGGCGCATCCCGGACCGGCCCGCAGGCGTTCGCCATGCATGGCCCGCAACGCCACTCCGCCCACCACAACCCAGCGAGACTCATGTCGCAAACCACCACCGCCGCCACGCTGGAATTCGACGACGCAGCACTGGCCAACCAGCTGTTCGGCGCGCACAACGCCAATCTTTCCCTGATCGCCGAAAAGTCCGGCGTGCGCCTGGATACGCGCGGGTCCACCGTCACCGTGGAGGCCGAAGACCCCCGCGTGCGCGAAACGGTGCTGAACCTGCTGGCGCAGCTGTACGGCCTGCTGAAGTCGGGCCACCCCGTCTACCCGCGCGACATGGCCTATGCCTACGGCATGCTCGACCGCGACCCCTCGGCCGACCTGCGGCGCATCTTCCGCGATGCGGTGTTCGTGGTTTCCCCCCGCAAGACCATCACCCCCAAGACCTTGAGCCAGCGCGACTACGTGGCCGCCCTGCGCGAAAACGACATGGTCTTCGCCGTGGGCCCGGCGGGCACCGGCAAGACCTATCTTGCCGTGGCCGTGGCCCTTTCCATGCTGCTGGCCAAGAAGGTCAAGCGCATCATCCTCACCCGGCCCGCCGTGGAGGCGGGGGAAAAGCTGGGCTTCCTGCCCGGCGACTTGGTGGAGAAGGTGAACCCCTACCTGCGCCCGCTGTACGACGCCCTGCACGACATGCAGGACTTCCAGAAGGTGTCCGACATGCTGGAGACGGGCATCATCGAGATCGCCCCGCTGGCCTTCATGCGCGGCCGTACCCTGAACGACGCGTTCATCATCCTGGACGAGGCGCAGAACACCACCCAGGAACAGATGAAGATGTTCCTCACCCGCCTGGGCTTCGGCTCGCGCGCGGTGATCACCGGCGACATCACCCAGATAGACCTGCCCGCCTCGGGCAAGGCCGACGCGCTTGCGCGCTCCGGCCTGGTGCACGCCTTGCGCGTGCTTGAAGGCGTCAAGGGCATCCGCTCCATCCGCTTCCATGAAGACGACGTGATCCGCCACCCCCTGGTGGGGAGGATCGTGCAGGCCTATGAACGCCACGAAACAGCAAACTCCCGCTAGACCCAGGGCGCTGACGGCCGAGTTCGTGGCCGCGCCCATCCGCTGGCTGGCCCGGCACCAGGCCGGGCCGGGATTGTTCTTCTTCTGCCTGACCATGGTCGCGCTGGCCGTGCTGGCGGGCGCCAACCTTTCGCCCTCGGTGCGGCTGTTCGTGGCTGGCGAGATCGCCGCGCAAGAGGTGACGGCCGACCGCGACCTGCTGGTGGAAGACCAGCAGGGCACCCGCGCCCGGCGCGATCAGGTGGCCCAACTGCAGCCCGCCGTGTTCGACCTGAGCCGCGAGCCCATCGCGCTGCTGCGCCAGCGCGTGCACGACATCTTCCTGGCCGTGAACCACGCCGACCCGGCCGAGCAGGAACAACTGCGCTGGCAGCTGGCCGAGGCCCTGGGCGCGGAAATCACCGAACGCACCCTGGCCGTGCTGGCCAGCGAAGAATTGCAGGCCCTGGTCACCACCCGCGCCCTGCCGTGGGTGGAATCGCGCCTGGCCGAAGGCGTTTCGGCCGACACGCGCATCGTGCTCCAGTTCAAGGGCGGGGTGTTGCTGCGCGATCTGGCCACCGGCGGCGAAACCCTGCGCACCGATTTGCAGAACCTGCACGACCTGCGGTCCGTGGTTTCGGAATTGAGCCAGAACCTGAAGAACGAAACCAAGGCCTCGCTGGCTGTGCGCCGCACCGCCGTGCTGCTGCTGTCGCCCCTGCTCTCGCCCACCCTTACCCTGAACCGCGAGGCCACCGACGCTCGGGTCGCGGAAATGGCCGGCGCCGTGGAGCCGGTGTTCTACCGCATCCAGAAGGGCGAGGTGGTGGTGCGCCAGGGTGAACGGGTAAGCCGCGAGCAACAGTTGAAGTTGCAGGCCCTGTGGGCGCGCAAGGGCGAAAAGGTGCACATGGCCACCGTGGCCGGGGTGCTGCTGACGTCCCTGCTGCTGGGCACGGGCATGCTGTTCTCGCCCAGCGGGCGCATGGGTTCCGCCGTGCGCCAGAAGGACCTGTTCTTCGTGGCGCTGTTGCTGCTGGTGTTCGCGCTGATGTCCAAGGGCCTGACCCTGCTTGGTCAGCGGGTGCTGGAACAGGGGGGCGGCCTGACGCCCGAGGTGCTGGCCTTCGCCTTTCCCGTGGCCGGGGCGGCGGGCCTTGCCGCGCTGATCTTTTCGGCCCGGCGCTACTGCGTCACCGGGCTCTTGCTGGCTTTCTTCTGCACCGTGCTGGCCGACGGGGGCCTTGCCCTGTTCATGTTCTATTTTCTGGGAGCCATGTGGAACACCTGGCTGGTCACCCGCGCCCAGACCCGCCAGGACGTGGTGTGGAGCATGCTGCCGCTGTGCGCGGGCCTGGGCCTGGTCTGGCTGGGGGCCACCGCGCTGGGCGGGCACGTGGACCCGGCCGCACTGGCGTGGGGGCTGCTGGCCGTGGTGGTCAACGCCATGCTCTCGCTGCTGCTGCTGTTCGCGCTCTCGCCCATCATCGAGCTGTGCCTGGGCTACACCACGCGCTTCAGGCTCATGGAGCTGATGAACCTGGAACAGCCGCTGCTGCAGGACCTGATGGTGGCCGTGCCCGGCACCTACCACCACTCGCTCATCGTCTCGAACATGGTCGAGGCCGGGGCCAAGGCCATCGGGGCCAACAGCCTGCTGTGCAAGGTGGCCGCGCTGTACCACGACATCGGCAAGCTGAGCCGCCCGGAATACTTCATCGAGAACCAGTTCGGCGGGCGCAACAAGCACGACAAGCTGGCCCCGTCCATGAGCGCGCTGATTCTTACCTCGCACGTCAAGAAGGGCGCGGAACTGGCCCAGCAGCACCGCCTGGGGCAGGAGATCGTGGACATCATCGGCCAGCACCACGGCACGCGGGTAATCCGCTACTTCTACCAGAAGGCCGTGAACCTGGGCGAAAACCCGCGCGAACAGGACTACCAGTACCCCGGCCCGCGCCCGCAGACGCGCGAGGCGGCCATCGTCATGCTGGCCGACGCCGTGGAGGCGTCCAGCCGCACGCTGGTGGACCCCACTCCGGCGCGCATCAAGGGGCACATCGACACCATCGTCAAGGGCATCTTCGCCGAAGGGCAGCTTGACGAATCGGAACTG
This sequence comes from Nitratidesulfovibrio sp. HK-II, assembly GCF_003402415.2. NCBI lineage: Bacteria > Pseudomonadati > Thermodesulfobacteriota > Desulfovibrionia > Desulfovibrionales > Desulfovibrionaceae > Nitratidesulfovibrio > Nitratidesulfovibrio sp. HK-II. The sequence continues at coordinate 1,777,544 of NZ_AP036014.1, read as the reverse complement.
ACCTTCAAGGACCTGCACAAGCTGGGCGAGAACTTCCACCGCATCCTCACCGGGTTGTTCCACCAGCGCATCGGCTACCCGGACGCGGCAAAGCCCGGCCAGCCCGACCGCAGCCCAGATCGTGACGCGCCCAAATGCGGCGAGAAGGGCGCGGAAAAGTGCCCCGAAAAAAATGGTGACAGGAACGGAGCCGAGAAAAGCGGACAGGACAGGAGCGGCAAAGCGACCGAAAAGAGCGGCAGGAAGCCCGACGGCCCCTGCCCGGAGTGTCCGCCCTGCCCCGCCTGCAACGAGCCGCAACCGGCCATGCCCTGCTGCTACGGCACGCTGGATGGCGGCAACGGCGACGGCCCGGTGAAGGCGGACGTTCCGCCGAACGCTTCGCCGAACCCTGCACAGGACGCTCCGGAATCCGCCGGGCCCGAGGCGAACGCCAAGCCCGCCAAGCCCGTCTAGGCCGCCATGCTGGTGTTGCGCCGCGCACTCGGCATGGGCTGGATGCTGCCCCTGGCCCCCGGCGAACTGCGCGCCGTGTTCGCGGCCATGCAGGAGGCCACGGGCCTTGCCGGGTGCGCCGTGGAGCTGGACCTGGTGGGCGACGAGGAAATCGCCCGCCTGAATGCCGTACACCTTGGCTGCACCGGCCCCACCAACATCCTGTCCTTTCCCGCCCAAGACGGTGAGCCCGCCATGCCCCCCGTTCTGCCGGAAGACGGTCCGCATGACGGCCCGCATGATGGGGCGGACGAAGCCCCCCCCAGCCATCTGGGCTGGCTGGTGCTGTCGCTGGATACCTGGCGGCGCGAATGCCTGCTGTACGGGCAGGAGCCGGTGGAACACGCCCTGCGCCTTTTGGCGCACGGCCTTGGCCACCTGGCCGGGTACGACCACGGCCCGGAAATGGACGACTTCACCGAGGCCGCGCAAGAGGCCGGGCTGGCGGCCTTGCGCTGAACACGGCTCCCTTCCCCCGTCCCCAAAATGAAGCGGGCGAAGAAACCCTACCGGTTCCTTCGCCCCGCGTTGCGTCTGGCGTCGTTGTCGTTCCGGGGGCTACCCCAGCTTCTTCTGCAGCAGTTCGGTAACCAGGGCCGGGTTGGCCTTGCCCTTGGTCTTGCGCATGATCTGCCCCATGAAGAAGCTGATCAGCTTGGTCTTGCCGCCCTTGTAGGCTTCCACCTCGGCCGGGTTTTCGGCGATGGCCTCGTCCACGGCGGTCTCGATGGCCGAGGTGTCGGAAATCTGCACCAGCCCGCGCTCCTTCACGAAGGACTCGGGCATGGCTCCGCTTTCCAGCAGCTCGCCGAAGATGTCGTTGGCGATCTTGGCGCTGATCAGCCCGGCCTCGACGATGCGCACCAGTTCGCCCAGCGCTTCCGGACGCATGGCGATGGCGTCCACCGTCACCGCGCGCTGGTTCAGTTCGCGCAGCAGCGCGCCCTGCATCATGTTGGCCACCTTCTTGGGCTGGCCGCAGGCCGCCGTGGCCGCCTCGAAGAAATCGGCCAGCGCCCTGTCCGCCGTAAGCACCTCGGCGTCCTGCTCGGACAGGCCGTGCTGTTCCATGAGCCGGGCGCGGCGGGCCTGCGGCAGTTCCGGCAGGTCGGCGCGCCAGCGGGCCAGGTCTTCCGACGCGATGCGCACGGGCATCAGGTCCGGATCGGGGAAGTAGCGGTAGTCGTGGGCTTCTTCCTTGCCGCGCATGGACACGGTGACGTTCTTCACCGCGTCGTACAGGCGGGTTTCCTGCACCACGGCATCGCCGTCCTCCAGCACGTCCTGCTGGCGGGCGATTTCGTACTCGATGGCCCGCTGCACGTTGCGGAACGAGTTCAGGTTCTTCAGCTCCGCGCGGGTGCCGAATTCCTTCTGTCCCTTCGGGCGGATGGACACGTTGGCGTCGCAGCGGAAGCTGCCCTCCTCCATGTTGCCGTCGCACACGCCAAGGTACACCACGATGGAGTGCAGGGCCTTCAGGTAGGCCACGGCTTCTTCCGCGCTGCGCATGTCCGGCTCGCTGACGATCTCGATAAGCGGCACGCCCGAGCGGTTCAGGTCCACGTAGCTGGCGTTGTCGCCCGCCGAGTGGATGTTCTTGCCCGCATCGTCCTCCATGTGGATGCGCGTGATGCCGATGCGGCGCGTCTGGCCGTTCACCGTGATGTCCAGGTGGCCGTGTTCGCAGATGGGCGTCTCGAACTGCGAGATCTGGTAGCCCTTGGGCAGGTCCGGGTAGAAATAGTTCTTGCGCGCGAACACCGAAACCGGGTTCACCGTGCAGTTCACGGCCATGCCCATGCGGGCGGCGTATTCCACGGCGCGGGCGTTGGGCACCGGCAGCACGCCGGGCATGCCGGAGCACACTTCGCACACGTTGGTGTTGGGGGCCGCCCCGAACGCGGTGGAACAGGAACAGAACAGCTTGGACCGCGTGCGCAACTGGGCGTGCACTTCCAACCCGATGACGGCTTCATACAAGGCCATGACGAATCTCCTGAACGGCTTGGATGCAAAGGCAATGCGGGGCTCCGCCCCGCCCCCCGCAAGGGGGCCGCGCCCCCTTGACCCCTTTTTGTGGGGTATGCCCCTACTAAAAAGTTTGGGAGGATGGGGGTCCGGGGGAAGGAACCTTTTCCAAAAGGTTCCTTCCCCCGGTCATTCTCTTCACAATTCTCCCTCTCCTACCCCTTTACGTGCTTGTACAGCTCGGGGTTAAGGCTGGGATCGTTGTACATCTTGAACTGGTAGTAGGCCTTGGGCTGCTTGCGGCCGTCAAGGAACTCGGCGGCCAGGTCCAGCACGGCCTGGGCCAGGTCGGCGCGCTGCTCGCGCAGCACGGCCAGCTTGGCGGCGCAGCGTTCGCGGTGGTCGGGCGCGGCGTCGGTACGTTCGGCCTGTTCTTCCATGTGGAAGACCTTCAGGCTGAGAATGGACAACCGGTCCACGGCCATGCCCAGCGACTCGGTGTTGTGGCGCGGGCGCTCACCGGGGGCGGGCGCGGGCAGCAGCGGGCGCAGCAGCGCCACCAGGCAGGCATCCACCTTTTCCATGTAGTCGTTGCGGCTCTGGTTCAGGCCGTCGATGGTGCGCTTGCACCCGGCGATGACATCCGGCCCGACGTCGGTGCGGCGGGCGGTGTCCTCCACGTGCCACAGGCGGAAGTTCATCAGGTGTTGGGCCAGCACCAGCCGGTGCAGCAGCGCGGCGTCGGCCACGGCATCCGGGGCGTCCGTCACGATTGGCGCGGGCTTGTGCGCCGGGGGTTCGGCCATGTGCCAAGCGGCGGTGGCCTTGTGCTGGGCGTCGAAACAGTCCGTGAGCAGCGCGGCCACGGTATGGGGCGTATGCATCGTGTATCCTTGAAGGCTGCGGTTATCCGCTGATGCCCACGTCGAAGTACTTGCCCACGCCGTATTCGCGGCGGCGGAAGAAGTTGTCCGGCGACGGGCCGATGATCTGGAGTTCGCGGTGCTTCTTCTGCATGTCGAGGGCGATCTGCATTTCCTTGGTGCAGCCGGTGGAGTACGTGGCGTCCTTGCCCGACCACGCCGAGGGCACCTTGCGTTCCTGCAGCGCGAAGCTCGTCTCTATATCCTCAACGGTCTGGAAACGCCAGATGTCGATGAGCCCGCTACGCTGCACCCGCTCCCACATGAACATCAGGTCGTCGCCGTCCATGCCTTCCTCGAAGTGCTCGGCGGGGTTGACGATGAAGGTGGTGTCCAGCTTCTCGCGCAGGTGCCGCACGAAGGCGTCCACCACGGCGATGGCGGTCTTGGTCTGGCCGGGAATGGAGCCGATGATGCAGCTGTAGAACATCACCGCCTTGCCCGCCTGGCGCGCCGCGCGCATGGCCTCGATGATCTCTGCCGCCTTGCCGGCCAGATCCTTTTCGGTAAACTTGCGCACCCCGGTCGCGCGGGGTTTGCAGACGATGTTGCACTGCCCGTCGTCCTCGCCCCAGAAGCACACGATGTCGCGGGTGAACTGGTGGCTGGTGCGCAGAAAGATGTTGTCGGCGCGCCAGCCCTTGGCCATGACCACGTCGCACTCCTTCCAGGACCGGGCAAAGGTGACGCTGGCGCGGTACAGGTTCAGCCGTTCGCGCGTGCCGTCGGAAATGACCACGAAGCGGTGCTCGCGCAGGTGGCGCAGCAGGTCGTTCTTGCTCACCCTGTCGTCGTGCAGCACGAAGGCGGACTCCATCTCCTCTTTCAGCGTGGGGTCGGACTCCACGTCCCAGATCACCGGCGCGTAGAAGAAGAAGCCCTCCTTCAGGGCCAGCACCACCTGGTGGCCCATGCGCAGCAGCACCCTGACGATGGCGAGGTCGAACATGACGCCGCCGTCGCCGTCGCACAGGTACAGGATCTTCTTGCGGGGCTCGGTTTCCGGGCCGAACAGCAGGCGCAGCTGGGCCGAAGGTTCGCCCACCGATTCCATGGCCTGCTCCACCGCAAGCGGCGAGGGGGGACATTCCAGCCACTGGCGGCCGTGCATGGCCACGTGCAGCAGCCGGACAAGTTCGGTCAGGTCCAGTTCCCAGCGCATGTCCACGATGTCGCGGTGCGGGTCCAGCGTGGCCGGGGGGCGACGCAGCAACCGCTGCAACGCGGGGTCTTGCAACAAGGCGCGGGCCTTGCGGTTGGCGGCCTGCTTGCGGCCCACCCACGGGTCTTCCTGGCCGGACTGGGTAAGCACGATGCTGGTCAACCGCTTGACCACCCGCGAGGGGATGGTGGTGTGCTGGCTGATGTGCAGGCGAAAGCGATGGCGGCAGTACTGCATGATGCGCCGCTTGACCTGCTTTTCGATGTGCGTGGCGCTGCGCACCAGGCGCATGATGATGCGCCACGCGCGGTTGTACTGCTTCTGCAGATCCCGTGGCGTCTCTGACGCGCACATGAGGCGGAATGTTTCGTCCGAACAGGGCACGTAGACCTGGTCGTCGGCCAGCGCCACCATGAAGCGCAACTGCTCCGGCGTGGCGATGAGCGTGGGGTTCATGAGGTGTTCGAGATTGTTCTCGGTCATGAAATTGTAGACCCACGCGTCGAAATAGGGGTCCTTGCGCAGGCGGATGTCCCTGACGGCGTCGAACTCGGGCAGCTTTCGCATGGCGACCTCGTGTCGGCGTGCCGGGTGGCATGGCGGGGCGGCCCCCCGGCAAAGGGCCGACGCGGAGAACGAGGCGGGCGGACCGGCGGCGAGCGCGAACGTCTACGGGTGCCGATCGTATTGGGCTTGCTCCAATCCCGACCTTAAGGATTCTCCAAGGGGCTGTTTCCAAATCAGGATTTTCGTTCGTTGGCAAGGAAAACAAGCCTGCCATGAGGGAGCATACTCTTGCCGTATTCGACCGAAATGGCAGGCGACGTTTGACGTAGCCAACGGACGAAAGGACTATTTGGAAATAGCCCCTACGCCTGGTCCTTGATAAACCCCTTGGCCTTCAGCTTGCGGTAGTACGAAAGTTCCTCGATGGCGGCGAACAGCATGCCGCCGGGCGCGCGCTCCACGTGCACCACGTCGCCCGCGCGCAGGGCGTAGCCTTCCTGCCCGTCCTGGGTCAGGTAGACGTCGGTGGTGCGCTCGCGCACCGCCACGGAAAGCCGGGCCTCGCCGGGCAGCACCAACGGCAACAGGTTGTTCAGGAACGGGCAGATGGGCGTCACCGTGTACACCTGCAACTGCGGGTGCACCAGCGGCCCCCGCGCGGACACGGAATACCCCGTGGCCCCGGTGGGGGTGGATACGATGAGCCCGTCGGCGCGCAGTTCGCCCAGCCGTTCCTGTCCCACGCGCAGGTCCAGGTTGATGACCCGCGCGAGAATCCCGCGATTGATGACCACGTCGTTCACCGCGCCGCCGGAATGTACGGTGCGGCCGTCTCGCTCCACGCGAAAGGACAGGGCCAGCCGTTCCTGCACGGTGACGCCGCCGGACAGCAGCCGTTCCAGGCTGGCTTCCCAGCGGGTGGCGGAAACCTCGGCCAGAAAGCCCACCTTGCCCAGGTTCACGCCCAGAAGCGGCACGCCGGTGCCCAGCAGCCGCCGGGCCACGCCAAGGATGGTGCCGTCGCCCCCCAGCACCAGGGCCAGGCTGCACTCCTGCCCGGCCACGGCCTGGGACACGGCGTCGCCCGTGTTCTCCACCACGTGCGCCGCAAGGCCGCGCGCGACGAACCAGGCGCGCATGCGCTCGCCAAGGGCCTCTGCCTCGCGGTGGCCCGACTTGGTGACGATGAGAATGGAACGAAGCGCGGTGTGCATGGAGTGTTCCTAGAGGAAACGGCCCGCGCCTTCAAGGAATAACCGCGAAGGGCGGCGCGGCGGAACCCCGCCCCGAAGGCGCGAAGGGTGGCCCCGCACCCTGCCCACCCCCTGACTTCGCGGGAGTCACGGGCGTTACCGGCGCGCCCCACGGTTGTCACATGCGGCCATTTGGTATACTGCCGAGTGGTTCCGCAACTTCCACGGGCAGCCCGCAGGCCCGCCGCAGAGGTATCCACCGCTCCATGACCGACACCGCCCGTCAGATCGTGCTCGAACACGCCACCGAAGGCGCGAAGCTTCGTGAACGCTATTTCCAGCAGAACGCTGACCGCGTGGTGGAACTGGCCCTGCAGATGGCCCTCACCCTGGCGCGCGGCCGCAAGATACTGTTCTGCGGCAACGGCGGCAGCGCCGCCGACGCCCAGCACCTGGCCGCCGAATTCGTGAACCGGTTCATGATGGAGCGCCCGCCCCTGCCCGCGCTGGCCTTGACCACCGACACCTCGATACTTACCGCCATAGGCAACGATTACGGCTTCGAGCAGGTGTTCCTGAAGCAGGTGCAGGCGCTGGGCCAGCCCGGCGACATGCTGGTGGGCATTTCCACATCCGGCAACAGCCCCAACGTGGTGCTGGCGCTGAAGGCCGCGCGCGACAAGGGCATGGCCACGGTGGGCATGACCGGGCGCGGCGGCGGCGAAATGGCCCCGCTGTGCGACTACCTGCTGGACGTTTCCGACCGACGCACCCCGCTGGTGCAGGAAATCCACATCACCGTGGGGCACCTGCTGTGCCAGCTGACCGACCATTTCCTGTTCGAGAACGTGCTGGCCCTGCAACCGTATCTGGAAGGCCAGACGCCGGGCTAGCCCGCACGTGGTGACGAGCGGGCAGTGCGTCCGGCCAGCCCGGCGCGCTGGTGCACCGGCCCGGCCCCCGTTCCGCCTGAACATATTCCGCCCCGCGCGCACGGCCCCGCATGGTACGGGGCCATCATGCGATACGGCAGGGCTGCCTTTCGCACCGCCTTGGAGGAGACCGCATCATGCCCATCTTTGAATACGAATGTACCGCCTGCGGCAAGAAGTTCGAGGAACTCGTCTTCGGCGACGACGTGCCGCCCTGCCCCGCCTGCGGTTCCGCCCGCACCGAAAAGCAGCTGTCCTGCGCCTGCTTCAAGATGCCCGCGCCCTCGCGCGTGGGGCAGACCGTGACCTTCCCCAAGTCCAACCGCAGCGGCTGCTCCGGGTGTTCTGGGGGCAACTGCTCCACGTGCAGCTAGCGGCCGCATCCGGATTGTCTTTTCGTCCGCTGGCGCACGCCCACGATTTCATCCTCTCACAGCACCCAACCACATGAAGAAACTCGTCATCGCCACCCGAGGCAGCAAGCTGGCCCTGTGGCAGGCCGAACACATCAAGTCCTGCATCGAGGGCAAGCACCCCGGCGTTTCCGTGGAACTGCTGGTGCTGAAGACTCGGGGCGACATCATCCTCGACGTGCCGCTGGCCAAGGTGGGCGGCAAGGGCCTGTTCGTGAAGGAAATCGAGGAAGCCCTGCTGGACGGCCGGGCCGACCTTGCCGTGCACAGCATGAAGGACGTGCCCATGGAACTGCCGGAAGGGCTGGTGCTGGGCATCATTCCCGAGCGCGAGGAACCTTCCGACACCTTCCTTTCCGTGCACCACGCATCCCTGGCCGCCCTGCCCCACGGGGCCACCGTGGGCACCAGCAGCCTGCGCCGCCAGTCGCAGTTGCTGGCCCTGCGCCCGGACCTGAACGTGGTCTCCTTGCGCGGCAACGTGGACACCCGCCTGCGCAAGCTTTCCGAGGGCCAGTTCGACGCCATCATCATGGCCACCGCTGGCATGAAGCGCCTTGGCCTTTCCGCGCCCAAGAGCGAGGTGCTGGGTCCGCCCGCCTTCCTGCCCGCCGTGGGCCAGGGCGCGCTGGGCATAGAATTCCGGGCAGACCGGACCGACCTGCATGACCTGCTGGCCTTTCTGGAACACACGCCCACCCGCATCCGCGTGGAGGCCGAGCGCGGCTTCCTGGCCGGGTTGCAGGGCGGCTGCCAGGTGCCCATCGCCGGGCACGCCGTGATGACCGGCAACGACACCTTTACCCTTGAAGGTCTGGTGGCCGACCTGACCGGCGCGCGGGTTATCCGCCGCACCATGAACGGCAAAAGCGCCCCCGATGGCGCGCAGGCCCGCACGGTCGGCCTGGACCTTGCCGCGCAACTGGTGGCCGATGGCGCGGGGGATATCCTGGCCGAGGTGTACGGCAGCGGTGAAGCCGTGAACTAGACGTTTCCTCGCATTTTCACGGAACGACACGGGCCGCCCCTCCAGCACGGAGGGGCGGCCCGCTTTCATTCTTCCCTGGCCCCGTAACGCGGGCGGTTACCCCGCCTTCATCTCGTCCACCAGACGTTTCAGCACCTGGGCCTGCTCGGCCAGCGCGGACACAGCCCGCGCCGATTCGCGCATGGCCTGCGCCGTCTCGCCGGAAATGGTGCTGACCTGCTCCACCGCGTGGTTGATCTCCTCGCTGGCCGAGGACTGCTGCTCCGAGGCCGTGGCGATGGACCGCACCTGGTCGCTGGCCGTTTCCACCAGCCGCACGATCTCGCCCAGCGCCTCGCCCGATTCGCGCACCAAAAGCGTGGCCTCTTCGATTCCCTGCACCGAGCGGTCCACGTTCTCCATGTTCTTGCGGGTGCCCTGCTGCACCCCCCGGATGGAATCGCCCACCTGCACGGTGGCCTGCATGGTCTTTTCCGCCAGCTTGCGCACCTCGTCGGCCACCACGGCAAAGCCGCGCCCGGCGTCACCGGCCCGCGCGGCCTCAATGGCCGCATTCAGCGCCAGCAGGTTGGTCTGGTCGGCGATATCGCTGATCACGTTCATGATCTGGCCGATGGCCTCCGCCTGGCGTCCCAGGTCTTCCATGTCGGTCTTGAGGTCCATCGACTGCCGCCGCACGCCGTCAATGGTGCCCACCACCCGTTCCACCAATTCGGCCCCACGCGCGGCCTTGGCCTTGGCGGCGTCGGAAACCTCGGCCGTGTCCCCGGCGTTGCGGGCCACCTCCAGCACGCTGGCGTTCATTTCCTCCATGGCCGTGGCAGTCTCTGAAACGCGCTTGGCCTGCTCCTCCGCGCCCCGGTCTGCCTGTTCGATCTGGGCCGAAAGCTCCTCGGACGCGGAAGACACCACCTCCACCGCGCCCTCCACCCGCGCGGCGGCCTGCAACATGCCCTCGCGCTTGGCGCTTTCCGCCTGTTTGCGGGCCTCTTCCGCCTCGCGCATGGCCACAAGGGCTTCCTGCTCCTTACGGGCGGCCTGCTCGCTCTTGTCCTCGGCCTCGGCGATCTTCAGCTTCAGCGTGTCCACCATCACCCGCAACGCGTCGGCCAGCGCGCCGATCTCGTCGCGCCCGCGCACGGCCAGTTCGGCGTTCAGGTTGCCGCCCGCCACCAGTTGCGCGAACGACACCGCCCTGCCCAGCGGCAGGGTGATGGAGCGGGAAATGAGAATGCCGAACAGCAGCGACAGCAGCGGCGCGCCGATGGCGAGGCCGATGGCGGTGTTGTGGGCAACGCGGGCGTCGGCCGCGCTTGCGGCGCGGGCCGCGCGTGCCTCCACGCGGACTGTTGCCTGCACTGCGGCGGCGGCTTCCGCCAGTCGGGCGTTGGCCTGAACCCCCTTGCCGATAACGAGGTCCGCAGCCTTGGCCTGCTTGTCGTCATTGGCGATGTCCCGCTCCCACTCCTGGATGGACGACATGATCTCGTCGTTGATGGCGCGCACCTGCTCCAGCGTGGTGTTGAAGGTCGCCCACTTTTCCTTCACGGCGGGCGACAGGTCTATCCGCTCCATCTCGCCCTTGGCCTTGGCGATCACCTCGCGGGCCTGGCGGATGTTTTCGCGCTGGCGTTCGCGCTCCGTGGCCGAAAGGCGCTCCATCATCAGGGTGCGCTGGGCCACCACGATGCCGCGCATGGCCAGTTCCATGCTGCCTGTGTGGGCCACGGCGGGCAGCATTTCCTCGTTGACCTCGCGCAGGCTTTCCCCCGCGTTCTCGATGGCGAAATACCCGGAACCGGCCGTGATCAGCGTGAGCACGGCCACGAAGATGAAGCCCAGAATCAAGCGGATGCTGACGCGAACGTTGTTCACGTGGTCACTCCTTCGTTACTGGTTGCGCGAAGCCCTTCCCCGCATCCACGAAAACGGAGAAAGCATCCATCTCGTCCCACTGGAAACACATGCACACCGACAGGACCGGCGTGGTAAGGCCGCCATGGGGCGCATCGCCCCCATCCACAGGCACGGGGCAATTGCGCGCCCCGGCCTGCAAGGGGAAACCGCCATTACCACCGAAAGGGCGAAACGGACCGGCGTCTTCCCTGGCCGCCTCCCGATCCGCGCATGAATCGAAAACCACCACATCGAAGCCGTCCGTCACCTGCACGCGCACTCCGAAGGCGTGACGCATGCGCCGGAACAGGTCGACCACGGTGCGCACAGTTCCCGTGCCCGTCCGGCGGGAACGGTAGACCACCGCCAGCCGGCCCTTGCCGCCCGCGTCGTGCCGCCGAAATATCCTCAGGCTGCGCATGCCCGCCGTGTTGACCACGCCCCGCCCCAGCCCCACGTCGCAAAAGGAAGGCTCGGCCAGGGCCAGGGCAGCCGCCAGATGGTCCAGAGCCCGCCGCGAGACGATCCATCCTTCGCGGGACATGGCATCGGCAAGGCGCAGCAGCAGGTCCGCATCGTCGGCATAGGCTATTCGCCAGCAGCGCCTTGCGCGGTCCTCTGCATGGACGTCACGGATGCAGGGTGACGGATCATCGCGCAGCACATTGCGCACGAAGCTGGTGAAGGCCTTGCGGTTGTCGAAAATGGCTTCGCGCAGCCGCTCGGGCACGATGCCCGCCACGGCCAGCACGAGGTGGTGGTCCATGCCCAGCAGATCCGCGAGCTTCAGCAGTTTGTCCGGTTTCAGGCATACATCGTCGCCCCGCTCTATGCGGCTGAGATACGAATGATGCACTCCCAGGCGGTCAGCCAGTTGACGTATGGACAGCGGCTTGCCGCCCAGGTTCCGTTCAAGCCGTGCCTCTCTGACGAGTCTTCCGAGTAGCCTACCCATCTCGCTCACTTTTTTGTCTATACTATTGTAGCCATCCCGATGCGGGCAATCACTATTATAAATCATGGCATACCCGCTGAGACCAGCGGCAAGAGCCAGCCTGCACGCCGGAGCTGCAGGAAACACGCAGAAAACGCGGCTGGCAGGAAAAAGCGCAAGAGAGCCGGGCAGCCTGTATGCGCCATGGACCAATGGGCCGTCTTCGAATACCGGCCGTACCCGCCTGAAAACCGGGCCGCAACGCAGCTACGGCGCTGTACTCGAAAGGGGCGGCAAGCGACAGCACCTTACAGCAAAAAAGTGCCTACTCACATCATAATTTAAAAGCATATTTCAAAATGCATACCTTTGAAGCCTTCAAAAACAACATGTGCGACACTTGCCCTCGACATCACGAAGATTATTCTGCAACACATATCCTTTCACAACTTCATGAACGCATGACGCGTACCCTTCCGCACCCCGGACATGCAGTCTCCGGCCGACGCCATGCCGACCCGCACCGTGGTTCGTGCCCCGTGCGGCAGCCCCCGCCAACCCATCCGAAAGCCGCCCGCTGAACGCAACAAGGGAGCGCCCCGAAGGAGCGCTCCCTTGTCATGCAATGCCGGAACGGCGACTGGCCGTGGCTAGAACGAAAGCCCCACGGTCAGCGAGCCGAAGTGCTGGCCCCGGTCCTGTCCCACGAATTCCTCGGTGCGGTAGACATGGGTGTAGGTTATGCGCACCCCGTCGATGATCACGGCGAGCCCCCCGGAAAGATCGGCCACGAAGTACTTCTTTTCCACGTCGTGGCTGTCGCGGAAGGTGTTGCCGTCCAGAAAGATGTCGCGCGCCACGGCCCGGCCATCGGCACCGGCGAACAGATACCAGCCCCAGCTTTCGCGCACGCGGGGGTCCGCGTCGTCGGTGGGGGCTTCTATGCCGCCGCCGGGGCGTATCAGCGAGGTCTCGAAGTCGCCCGGCAGGTTCCAGCCAAGGCGCACCTCGCCCCCCGCGTTGGCCTGGGTCAGCACGTTGCCCGCCGTGGCCCCCGCGCGGGGCAGCACGTCCCAGCCGAAACCGCGCCCGATGGATGAAGGGTTCAGCCGCCAGTTGCGCTGCCAGGTCAGCATCGCGCCCGGTTCGTCGTGCAACTGGTTGTCCCAGCCCTTGGCCGTGGGGATGTCGCGCAGTTCATGTATCTCGTTCTGGGCCGTTTCGCCCCTGGCCGACGGCCCCACGATGCCCCCGGTGAATTGCAGGGTGTCCATGTGGTCGCCCTTCTTGGCGTGCAGGCCGATGGCCCCGTACAGAAAGCCCGCGTAGGGCCTGTCGCCGGGCAGGTAGTGCCTGGCCTGGGTGTCCGACGGGGTGTAGATGGCCTGCCCGAAGGCCACGCTGACGTTGTACTGGGCGTCCGGGTCGCCCGCGAAGGGCAGGCGCTCGATCAGGTGATCCAGCACGTCGGGCAGCATTTCGTCGTCGGACAGGGTCTTGAGGTCGGGCGAAACCAGCCGGGCCTGCACCGCGTTGGTGTAGTACTGGTCGGTGCCGCCGAACAGGTCGTTCTCGAAGTAGATGACCACCGTGCTGAAGGCCTTGGCGGTCTTCGGAGCGGCAGGTTCTGCGGTTGAGGCGGATGCATCCGCCGGGGAATCCGTTCCGTCATCCGCCGGGGCGGGGAACGGTGACGCGGAAAATGGCGGGACATCGAGCGACGAGGCCGCCGGAGCATCGTCGGCGGCCAGGGCACGCGTGGGGGCGCACAGCAGCAGGGCCAGCAGGCCGCTGCACAGCACCGCGCGCGGCAAGAACAAGGCGGGTTTCATTTTCCTGTTTCCGTTTCCCGTGCCCAAACGGGCAGTTCCATGTCGTACTGGCGGATGAGCGCGTCTTGCTCGCGCATTGCGGCGTAGGAGGCCGACTTGCGGAACGAGCTGTTGCGGTTGGTGCGGTACAGCACGTTGAGGTCCCACATGGTGTCCACGTCGTTCCATTCCGGCAGGCGCACCACGTCCAGCCGGGCGGCTTCCAGCCTCTCCATGGTGGCGGCGTACACCGCCGTGCCGCTCCAGGCGATGGAATCGAACACCTCGGGCCGGAACCTGTCGCGCCGGAAGCCTATCAGATAGTACCCGCCGTCGAAGGCCGGGCCGATGACCGCATCATGCAGGTCCAGGTCGTCCAGGGCCTTCTGCACCAGCTCGTGCGGAAAGTCGGGGATGTCGCTGCCCAGCACCACCACGCGCTCGTACCCTTCGGCGTAGGCGTCCGCAAGGGCCGTGCGCATGCGCGCGCCAAGGTCGTCGCCCGCTTGGGGCCGGTAGGCATGCCGGGGCCCCAGCCACGCCTTGTAGGCGGCCAGCGCCGCATCCGCGCCGCCGGAACCGCCAGGGGCCGATTCCACGTCACAACAGATGCGCAGGTCGGCCTTCACCTGGGCCAGTTCCCCCAGCATGTCCTGCACGAAATGGCGATACATGGCGGCGGCCGGTTCCGCGCCCATGACGGACGCAAGGCGGGTCTTCACCGCGCCCGGCTCGGGGTATTTGACGAAGAAGAGTACGCAGGTGTCGCTCATGATGCTCCTTTTCGGGCGCGGTACCAGCGCGCCAGTAGCTGCGCCGGAACCCCCAGCGCATACAGCAGCCGCAGACAGGCGTTGCGCAGGGTGCAGCGCACGGCCCCTTCGTCGCGCCAGCGCCGGGCCGAGGTGGCCACCCGCTGCGGCAAAAGGGCCAGCGGTTCGCCCGCGCCGCGCAGGCGGCGCATGATCTCCACATCTTCCATCAGCGGCTGGTCCGGGTAGCCGCCCATGGCGCGGAACAACTCCGCCCGGAAAAACTGGGCCTGGTCGCCATAGGGCGTGCGGGTGAGCCGGTTGCGCAGGTTGGCCAGCGCCTCCACCACCCGAAACCACGCGCCAGGCGCGTCGATGGACAGGGTGAACGCCCCGGCGCGTTGGCGCAACGCCCCGGAGCGGACATCCGTTGCGGGGGCCGCGTTGCCCGCAGGCCCGGCACCGCTGGCGGGCGTGTTCTCGTCCCTATGGGCGTCCATGTCCGCCTCGTGCGCCCCCACGACGGGGGTCACGTCCACGCCCACGGCCCGCAGCACGGCGGGAAAGGCGTCGTCCGGCAGGCGGGTGTCCGCGTGCAGGAACAGCAACACCTGCCCTCCGGCCACGGCGGCCCCGGCGTTCATCTGCCGGGCCCGGCCACGCGGCGCGGCCACGCCGCGCACGGACAGAGAGCCACCAGAAAAACCTTCGACACCCAGGCGCTGCGGCGCTCCGCACGCGGCCCCGGCGTCCGTGTTCATATCGGCTCGACACGCCGCCAGCGCGGCCAGGGTGTCCGCCTCGGACGCGCCGTCGGCGACAACCAGTTCCACCGCGCCGCCGGGCAGATGCGCCGCCAGCGCGGCCACATGCCCGGCCAGATCCGCGATGCGGTGCGCCTCGTGCAGCACCGGCACCACCACGGACAGGAGAACCCCCGGTCCCTGCTTACGCGGGGCCACGGGGTGCAGTTCCCCGCCGGTGGCATTCGCCTCGCGGGTCGGCTCCGGACGGTGGGCTGCGGTCATGGCGCGGATGATAGCCGTTCGCGTCCCGGCTGACAAACCCCTCCAGACGACCCGGACGCCCAGCCATCCCCCGCCCTTCCTCGTTCCGCCCCGGCTGCCAAGCCCTACCAACCCTGGCCCAGAACCGTGGCGGAAGACAGCCATCCCCCGCGAGCCCCGCTGGACGTGGCCTTGCGGGCGACGGGGGCGACAGGGGCGTGACAAGCGCGGGGCAACGCGCTACGCTGGAAAACCCGGCCCTTCGCGCCGGTCCGTTCTTCAGATTCAATCCCTTCGCCGTGCAGGAGCATCATGACCAAGGTTTCCCCGCTGCCCGCCGCCCGCCTTCGCGCCACGCTCGACCCCGCCCGCATCCAGTGGGAGACCAGCGACGCCATTCCACGCCCGCCGCGCAACGGCATGCGCCGCACCCCCCAGCCCCGCGTGCTGCAGGCGCTGGAGCTGGCGCTGCACATCCGCGACGGCGGCTACAACGTCTACCTTTCGGGCGAGGCCAACCTTGGCCGCACCTACATGCTGCGCGAATACCTCGCGCCGCGCGCCCGCAAGATGGACACCCCGCCAGACCTCATCCACGTCTACAATTTCGAGGACCCGGACAGACCGCGCCTCATCGCGCTGCCCGCCGGGCAGGGGCGCAAGCTGCGCACCGCCCTCACCCAGGCCCTGTCCAAGGCCCGCAAGGAAGCCCCCAGCCGCTTCGAGCACGACGCCTTTGTTCGCAAACGCACCATTTTACTGGACAAATTTCAGACGCAGCGCAGCAAGCTGTTCAAGGAAATGGACACGGTGGCCGTGGGCGAAGGCTTCAACCTGGACATGGACGATTCCGGCAGCCTGACCCTGTACCCCATCGTGGAGGGCAAACGGCTGAGCGAGGACGAGTACGAAAAGCTCGACGCCACCCTGCGCAAGAGCCTGAAGCTGAAGGGCGACCGCCTGCTGCAGGCCATGACCGGCCTGATGCGCAAGCTGACCCGCGCCGAGCAGGACCTCGTGGAGGACGAGCGCACCCTTGAAAAGGAAGTGGTGCGCGAGGTGCTGGACCAGTTCCTGACGCCGCTGGCCGAAAAGTTCGCCAAGTCCTGCCCGTGCGACGAGTTGAAGCGCTTTTTCGCCGACATGCGCGAAGACATCCTGGACAACATCGAGGGCTTCGTGCAGCGCGACCTGCCCACCCACATGCCGCAGCAGCAGCCCGATCTTGGCCCGCCGCCGGAGGACACCTCCTTCCGCTACGACATCAACGTGTTCGTGGACAACAGCGAAACCCACGGCGCGCCCATCGTGGTGGACGACCACCCCACCCCGTCCAACCTTCTGGGGTGCATCGAGCGCGAATCGGAAATGGGCGCGCTGGTGACGGACTTCACCCTGGTCAAGGCGGGCTCCCTGCAGAAGGCCAACGGCGGCTTCCTGGTGCTGCACATGGAGGACATCCTGTCCTACCCCAGCGCCTGGGAAGGGCTGCTGCGCGCCCTGCGCTCGGGCCAGGCCCGCATAGAGGACGCGGGCGACGGGCAGGATTCCAGCAAGACCAAGGGCATAGAACCGGAACCGCTGCGCCTTGACCTGAAGGTGGTGCTGGTGGGCACCGAGGAGATGTACGAGACGCTCCTGGTCAACGACGACCGCTTCCCCAAGCTGTTCAAGATCAAGGCGCACCTGACCGAGGCCACGGAGCGCAACGCCGACGGGGTGAAGGTGTACCTTGCGCGCATCGCGCGGATCATCGACGAGGCAAAGCTCTTGCCCTTCGACCGCGACGCCATGGCGGGCCTTGTGGACTACGGCTCGCGCATCATCGAGGACCAGCGCAAGCTGTCGCTGAAATTCCCGGTGCTGCGCGAACTGATGATCGAGGCGTCCGCCCTGGCCTCCATGAAGGGCAGCCCGCTGGTGGACCGCACCACCCTGCACGACGCCATGGTGGCCCGCACCTACCGCGCCAACCTCGTCGAACAGAACTTCATGGACGAGTACGACCGCGAACTGATCAAGGTGCGCACCAGCGGCAGCGAGGTGGGCCGGGTGAACGGGCTTTCGGTGACCTGGTACGGCGACTTCGAGTTCGGCCTGCCACACCAGATATCCTGCACCGTGGGCGTGGGGCACGGGGGCATCATCGACCTCGAGCGCGAGGCCGAGCTTGGCGGGCCCATCCACACCAAGGCCATGATGATCCTGAAAAGCTACCTGGTCAGCCAGTTTGCCCGCACCAAGCCGCTGGTGATGACCGGCAGCCTGTGCTTCGAGCAGAGCTACGCGGGCATCGAGGGCGATTCCGCCTCCGGCGCGGAACTGGCGGCGCTGCTGTCCGCCATCGCGGATGTGCCCATCCGGCTTTCTCTGGCCTTCACCGGCGCGGTCAGCCAGTCCGGCCAGATCATGGCCGTGGGCGGCGTGACCCGCAAGGTGGAAGGGTTCTTCGAGGTGTGCAGCCGCCACGGGCTTACCGGCGAGCAGGGCGTGATCCTGCCGCGCGACAACATCGCCCACCTGATGCTGAAGCAGGAGGTGGTGGCCGCCGTGAACGAGGGGCGTTTTTCCATCTGGCCGGTGGCGCACATCACCGAGGCCATGGAACTGCTTACCGGCATGCCCGCCGGGCGCATGCGGGCCGATTCCACCTTCACCCCCGGCACCCTCTACGACAAGGTGGACCGGCGGCTGGCCGAACTGGGCCGCCTGGCCAAGGACGCCTTCAAGCAGAAGCGCAAACGGTAGCGGGCGGCGCGGCCCGCGCCGCCGCCAGATTGGCGGCATACCCCATATACGGCAACGCACGAAGCCCCGGCACGCATGGCGTGCCGGGGCTTCGCACCGTGCGGCCCGCGTGGCCGCCGTCATCGGAGCATTGCGCTATTGCCGGAACATCATTACCCCGCACGCGGGAAATCCGCGCGGCCAATCAGGCCCACCGACGACGCGGTAAGGATATTACCCAAAGCATGCAGCCAAGGTAACCGTCACCCCGCGACCACCGGGCACATCCCGGCGCTGCACGCCACGGGCGACAGCCTACCCCTTCCCCGCGGGCTTGCAGGTTTTCGCCAGCGTTTCGCAGGGGAGCAGCACCTCTTCGCCGCAGTGGGGACATTTCATCTTCAGCTTGCCCGACTCGGACAGCGGCTGCTTCTTGCGCAGCATGAACACTTTCTGACAGTACGGGCAGCGAATTCTCACGCCTTCCTGATCGGCCGCCTGCATCACGTTCTCCCCTTGCGTACCCTTGCATGTCCCTGCAACCAGGAACGCGGTTGCCCCCCCGCCGAAATCTTGCATGCCCGACGCCGGAAAACGGCGACAAGATGCTGGCCCCTTCTTTCTTCCTATCCGGTAACCGACAGCGATGCAACAATGACGGCAGGATGCGGCCCTGCCAGCGCCGCGCGCGGCAAACAAACGCCAGACAGGGCGACAGACGGGCGACACGCGCCCACGCGTGCCGCACGGGCCGGAACCCGCCTTGACCTCGCCGCGCGGAGGGGCGTAGAACCCCCCGAACGTCCGAACCCCCACGGGAGCCCGATGCATCCGCTGCTGCGCGACAGAAACCTGCACACCATCTTCGGCATCACCCTCACGGTAATCATGGGCGTTTCCAGCGTCATGCCCGCCCTGCCGCTCATGGCGCGGGAACTGGGCATTCCCCTGGCTTCTGTGGGCCTGGTGCTGACGGCGTTCACCCTGCCCGGCATCGTGCTGGCCCCGGTGGCGGGCGTGCTGGCCGACCGTCTGGGCCGCAAGCGCGTCCTGCTGCCCGCCATGGCCCTGTTCATCATAGGCGGCGCGGCCTGCTTCTTCGCACGCGACCTTTCCACCTTGCTGGCCTGCCGCTTCGTGCAGGGGTTTGGCGCGGCCCCGATGGGCGTGCTGTACACCACCCTCATCGGCGACCTGTACGAAGGCAACGACCGAGTGCGCGCCATGGGCTACAACGCGGGGGTGCTCAGCCTGGGCACGGCCATCTTCCCGGCCGTGGGCGGGCTGCTGGCCGAACTGGGCTGGAACGTGCCCTTCCTGTTGCCGCTGGCCGTGCTGCCGCTGATGATCGCCGCCGCGCGGCTGCGCCTGCCCGCCTCGCGCGCCACGCAGACCCTGGGCGACTATTTCCGCTCCACCCTGGGCATCGTGCTGTCACCGCGCGCGCTGGTGCTGTTCGGCCTGTCCCTGCTCACCTTCGTGCAACTGTACGGCCCCATGGTCACCTTCTTCCCGGTGCTGGCGGACACCCGCTTTCACGCCGCGCCCTCGCGCATCGGCGCCATCTTCGCCGTGTCCTCGCTGGGCACGGCCCTTATCGCCTCGCAACTGGGGCGGCTGTCGGAGCGGTTTCCGGCCCGCTGGCTGATCATGCTCAGCCATGTGCTGTACGCCGTCGCCATGCTGTTGCTGCCGCTGATGCCCGGCCTGTGGTGGCTGCTTGGGCCGGTGCTGTGCTTCGGCCTGGCCCAGGGGCTGAACCTGCCCAACCTGTCCACCATGATTACATCGCTGGCCCCCACGCAGCAGCGCGCCGCCATCATGGCCGTCAATGGCACCCTGCTGCGCCTCGGCCAGACCATCGCCCCGCTGCTGTTCGGCCTGCTGTACGCCGGGGGCGACCTGCCCGCCGTGTTCACGGGCGGGGCCGTTGTCAGTTGCCTGATGCTCGCGCTGGCGGCGTGGCGGCTGCACTAACCCGTCATCGGCCTCCCGGACCAGCCGAATGCACCAGGGCCTTGCGGATGTTGTCCGCAAGGCCCTGGTGCATTTCCCCCAGTCTCCGTTTGCCGCGACATGCCGCGCCGGGACACAACTGGTCCGCCCTTCGCATACAGGCGCAAATGAGAGGAATGTGCAAAAGAAAGGTGGAATCGTATCTTTCACAGCCTGCCACCCTGCGGTAAGAAACATGGTTGAAACGCCATTGCCCCGGCAGAACAAAAGACAGCCGGACAGGGAACATCCCGCGCGGCACGTGCGGCTCCACGGCAGCGCATACCTATCATGGAGGCACATGACGATGAGCGAAACGGCAAAACCCAGAAAAGCGCACGCATCTCCGGCATCCGGAAAGAACGAACGCCCCGCGCGCGGGCGCCGCGCCGCGAAGGACGGCGCGAAAGATACCGGGAAAAAGGGAACGGGCCCGGAACCCTCAAAAGTGTATTTCACCGACATGCGGTGCAGGATCGGCACCAGCCTGCTCGACAAGTTGGACAAGCTCATGCTGGCGGCGGGCATGGAGCGGATCAGCTTCCAGAACGCCTTCGTGGCCATCAAGATCCATTTCGGCGAGCCGGGCAACCTTGCGTTCCTGCGCCCCAATTTCGCCAAGACCGTCGCGGACAGGGTGAAGAAGCTGGGCGGCATGCCCTTTCTCACCGATGCCAACACGCTGTACGTGGGCCGCCGCAACAACGCCCTGCTGCACATGGACGCCGCCTATGAAAACGGCTTCACCCCGTTTTCGACCGGCTGCCACGTGATCATCGCGGATGGCCTGAAGGGCGCGGACGATGTGGAGGTGCCCATCGAGGGCGGCGTGCACCTGAAAACCGCCAGGATCGGCCGGGCCATCATGGATGCCGACATCTTCATCTCCCTGAACCACTTCAAGGGGCATGAACTTACCGGCTTCGGCGGGGCCATCAAGAACATCGGCATGGGCAGCGGCAGCCGGGCCGGCAAGATGATCATGCACAACAACGGCAAGCCGCGCGTCGCCCACGACAAGTGCGTGGGCTGCCGCACCTGCGCCAGATACTGCAACCAGGACGCCATCAGCTTCAACGAAGAGAAGAAGGCGTCCATCAACCACGAGTTGTGCGTGGGCTGCGGACGCTGCATCGCCACTTGCAACTTCGACGCGATAGACACGCCGTGGGAAGGCAGCAGCGACGACGTGAACATCCGGATGGTGGAATACGCCAAGGCCGTGCTGGACGGGCGTCCTCACTTTCACATCAGCGTGGTCAACCACGTCTCGCCGAACTGTGACTGCCACGGCGAAAACGATGCCGCCATCATTCCGGACATCGGCATCTTCGCCAGCTTCGACCCCGTGGCCCTGGACAAGGCCTGCATCGACGCGGTCAATGCCGCACCGGTCATCCCCGGGTCGGCGCTGGGCGACAGGATAGGCAAACAGACGGAAGGCCAGGGCGAATCCGCCTGCGGGTGTGCCCGTCACGCAGGACACACCGGGCACACAGGGCAGCACGACCATTTCCGCTTCGTCCACCCCACCACCAACTGGCGGAGCCAGATCGAACATGCCGAGGCCATCGGGCTTGGCAGCGGAACCTACGAGTTGGTGACCATCAAGTAGCCATGCGCGCGGGGCGGCATGCTGCCTGCCAGAAGAAAGAACAGGAGGGGGAGGGACCGACGTCCCTCCCCTTTTGCGTTGCATGGGGTCCGGCACCGCTCGGTGCCGATTTCCGGCGGTGGTCCGGGTCAGGCGATCCCTGGCCGTATGCGGGCTACCCGGCCGCAAGTTCGATGATGGCCTTGCAGAAGGCGGGCAGGTCGTCGGGCTTGCGGCTGCTGACCTGGTTGCGGTCCACCACCACCTCGGCGTTCTCCCAGATGGCCCCGGCATTGATCAGGTCGTCCTTGATGCCGGGGGTGGAGGTGCAGCGAAAGCCGCGCATGATGCCCGCCGAAATGGGAATCCACCCGGCATGGCAGATGTGGGCCACCACCTTGCCCGCCTCGTGCATGCGGCGGGTCAGTTCCAGCACCTTGGGGTCGCGGCGCAGCTTGTCCGGGGCGAAGCCGCCGCTGATGACCAGCAGGTCGAAGCTGATGTCCTCCATGTCGGCGATGGCTGCGTCGGCCTTGCAGGGGTAGCCGTTCTTGCCCGTGTAGGTGCGGCCCTTCTCCGGCCCGGCCACCACCACTTCCGCGCCTTCTTCGATCAGGCGCAGCTTGGGGTACCACAGTTCCAGGTCTTCATACACGTCGTCCACGAACATGAGGACGCGCTTTCCCTTCAGACGTTCCATGTGTCCCTCCCGCCCCGCCCAGGCGGGGCCGTCCATACGACCATCAAACGAAAAGGGGCGGCTTTCGCCGCCCCATGAACATCGCGTGTTGCGTTTAAATAATACGCTTCCGGATGTGGGTGACGAACACCTCCGCGATGACCACCACCGCGAAGATGCATGTCAGTATAAGCGCCACGCGGTCCCAATGGAACAGGTTGAGCGCCTCGTCGAGAGCCATGCCGATGCCGCCCGCGCCCACCAGCCCGATGACCGACGATTCGCGCACGTTGATGTCCCACCGGAACAGGGCGATGCCCCAGAACGCCGGGGAAACCTGCGGCCAGTAGCCCTTCAGGAACACGCTGATCCATGGCGCGCCCGCGGCGCGCAGCGCCTCGATGGGGCCGGGGGCGGATTCTTCCAGCGCCTCGCCGAACAGCTTGCCCACAAAACCGATGGAGCGAACGGCGATGGTCACCGTGCCCGCCAGCGTGCCGGGGCCGAACACCGCCACGAACAGCAGCGCCCAGACCAGCGTGTTGACCGAGCGCGACGAAACCAGGATGAACGTGGCCAGCCAGTTCAGCACGGGCACGCGGCACACGTTGCTGGCCGCCATGATGCCCACGGGTATGGCAATGCCAAGGGTAAGGATGGTGCCCACCGTGGCGATGTGCAGCGTTTCCACCAGCACGGCGTGCACGCCGCGCTCGTAGTAGGCGAAGTCCACCGGCCACATGCGCTTGAACAGGTCGGCCACCTGTTCGGGGGCGTCCATGAGGAACTCGGGGATGATCTCCACCGTGCGCAGCGACCATGCGATCAGGATGCCCGCCACGAGAAACACCACGAAGCGCGCCATGCGCTCCGCCGGGGTGAAGCGTTGCCAGATGCGCGCCGCGCTCATTGGAACACCCCCTTCACCCGCACCGCCACATACTCGGAAACCATGATCAGCGCGATGATGGCCAGCAGGATGGCGCACACGAAGCTGTAGTCGAAGCGCTGGAACGCGGCGGCCAGGGTGCCGCCGATGCCGCCCGCGCCCACGATGCCGATCATGGTGGAGTTACGCAGGTTCGAGTCCACCTGGTAGGTGGAAAAGCCGATGAACCGGTTCAGCACCTGCGGCAGCACGGCGAAGGTCAGCACCGAAAGAAACGGCGCGCCCGCGGCGCGGGCGGCCTCCACCGGCTTCAGCGAGATTTCCTCGATGGCCTCGGCGAACAGCTTGGCCACAAAGCCGATGGACGCGAAGATCAGCGTCAGGATGCCCGCCAGCGGGCCGAAGCCCACGGCCTTCACGAACAGGATGGCGAAGATCACCGGGTGGAACGAGCGGCACACGGCGATGAAGGCGCGCGCGGGCCAGGTCAGCCAGTCGGGCATCAGGTTGCGCGAGGCGCACAGCCCCACCGGCAGCGAAATCAGCACCCCGAACAGCGAGGAGATGAGCGCTATCTGCATCGACTCCAGCAGGTTGTCGATCAGCAGCTTCCAGCGCTTGAATTCCGGCGGAAACATGGCCCCCAGAAAACGCGCGCCGTTGTCCAGGCCCGCCAGCAGGCGGTCCCAGGAAATGTCCAGGATGGATACGGCGTACACGCAGTAGACCACGGCCAGCAGGTAGCCCAGGCGGGCCCACCAGTTGACCGCGAAGGGCGCGGGACGGGCGACGGTTGCAGCGCTCATGCCAGCCAGTCCTCGCCGCCGTAGATGAGCTTGAGGTGGCCGTCGGTCAGGTCGCCGGGCACCCCGTCGAAAACCACGTCGCCCTTGGACATGCCGATGACCCGGTCGGCGAAGCGACGGCCCAGGGACACGTCGTGGATGTTCACCAGCACGGGGATGTCGTTGGCGGCGGCCACCTCGCGCAACAGTTCCATGATTTCCACAGACGTCTTGGGGTCCAGCGACGAGGTGGGCTCGTCCGCCAGCAGGATGTGCGGCTGCTGCATCACCGCGCGGGCGATGCCCACGCGCTGGCGCTGGCCGCCGGAAAGCTCGTCGGCGCGGGCGCGGGCGAATTCCGTCAGCCCCACCATGTCCAGCAGATCGTAGGCGCGCTCGATGTCCTCCTGCGGAAACTTGCGCAGCCAGGCGCGCCACGGCGAGATGTAGCCCAAGCGGCCGCAGAGCACGTTTTCCATCACCGACAGGCGCTCCACCAGGTTGTATTCCTGGAACACCATGCCGATACGCCGCCGCGCCGCGCGCAGGGCGGCCCCGCGCAGGGTGCAGATGTCCTGCCCGCTGACCAGGATGCGGCCGGACGTGGGCTCGATGAGCCGGTTGATGCAGCGCAGCAGCGTGCTCTTGCCGGTGCCGGACGGGCCGATGATGGCGGTGGTGCACTGCCCGGCCACGGTCAGGCTGATGTTCTTGAGGACGGGCTTGCCGCGCGTGTATTCCTTGCGCAGGTTCTCGACGACGAGCGACTTGTCGCCGCCGGTACAGGCGGGGCGACGGGGACTGGCGGTGGAATCGGTTGCCATGTGCACGTTGCGTATTCCCAAGGCTACGGGTGAAGGCGCGACCCGACGCTAATCGGAGCGCGCGCGGCGGACCTATTGCCGACAGGCATGGCGCGTTCCCTGGCGGGATGCCCACTTCACTCCGCTGTGCGTCGCACGACGCACGCCCCGGAATGCGGATGGGCCTGGCCGGACCTTTCGACCTCGCGGTCTGGACGGGCATGACGGCCTTGCGGTCTGGCCGGACTTTCGACCTTGCGGTCTGGCCGGACTTTCGACCTCACGGTCGGGCCCCGAACGGCGCGCGGCGCGCATCCGTCCGGCGGCAGCGGCACCCCGTCTGCCGACAAACAACAAGACGGGTGCCAGGCACTGCGCCCGGCACCCGTCGTTCAGACAAAACTACTGCTTCTTGGCTTCGGCTTCCTGCTTCTTCTTGGCGGCCTCGGCGGCTTCCTTCTCGGCGATCTTCTGCAGACCGCTCTGGTTGAAGGTTTCGCCATTGGCTTCCGCGATGTCACGAATGACCGCCCAATCCTTCTGGTAGGTCACCGGGAAGAACCGGTCGGCCCCGCCGAAGGTCTTCTGCATTTCGGGGGTGAAGCGGTATTCGTTGAAAGCGGCGACGATCTTCTTCACCAGTTCGGGGTTCAGGTCGTGCGCGTAGCCGAACGAAGAGGTGGGGAACACGTCGCTCTGCCAGATGACGCGGTAGTCGGCCTCGTTGATGCGCCCGGCCTGGGCCATGCGCTTGAACACGTCGCCGGCCACGGGGGCGGCGTCGTAGTCGCCGTAGCCCACGCCCAGGATGGACTGGTCATGCTTGCCCGAGTAGACCACGGTGTAGTCCTTCTCGGGGGTGATGCCCAGCTTGGGGAACAGCGCGCGGGGGGCCAGGTTGCCCGAGTTGGACGAGGCGGAGGTGTGCGCCACCTTCTTGCCCTTCAGGTCGGCCATGGTCTGGATGGGGCTGTCCTTGCGCACGATCAGCAGCAGGCGGTAGCCCTGGAAGCCTTCGGCGTCACCCTTCACCGCCATGGGCACGTAGCCCGCCAGGTTGACGGCGTAGCAGGTGGGGCCGGTGGAAAAGCCCGCGATGTGCAGGCGGCCGGAACGCATGGCCTCCACTTCGGCGGCGTTGGACTGCACGGTGTAGTAGATCACCTTCTTGCCGGTGCGCTTTTCCAGGAAGGCCTGGAAGTCGGCGAAGGCGTCCTTGTACACGGCGGGATCTTCGACGGGGGTGTAGGTGAACACCAGGGTGCCCGGGTCCTTCCACTTGCCCTTGTCCTTGGGCGTGTCGGCCACGAGGTCCTTGTTCTCGTCGCAGAACATGTTGTCCAGCGAGCCACGGTTCGCGCAGTCATCGGCGGCCTTGGCGATATTGGCGGACATGACGCACAGGCCCACGGCCACGATGACCGGAGCGAGCAGCAACTGCATCCACTTCTTTGTCATTGCCTTCTCCTCGATTGGCGTTGACGTTGGAATGAACGGCCCCTGCGGCGCCTCATTTCCGTCACCGAAACGCCGCAAAATCGTCACATTATAATCCGGAGCCACGTATTCTCAAAGCATTTTTTCCCCGTCGGACATGCGGCGGGAACGGGCGGGGCCAACCGGGCGACCCTGCCAGAACGCGGCGCGGCGAAGCAAGCGACATTCCGATGGCGGGCATAGGCAAGGCAGCAACCGGCCAGCGGGTCTACAATCCGCCAAGGTCGTCCACCACCAGGGCTGGCTGGCGCTCCAGCGCGGCAAGGTCCTCGCGCCGGGTCTCGCCGCTGAGCACGAGGATGAAATCCATGCCCGCGTTTTCCGCCAGCAGCTTGTCGGTGTAGATGCGGTCGCCCACCATGGCCATCTCGTGCGGCTGGTACTTTTGCAGCAGCGACCGCAGCAGGATGGTGTTGGGCTTGCCGAACACCACGTCCGGCGTGCGCCCCGTGGCCGCCTCGTACAGGGCCATGAAGCTGCCCGCGTCGGGCAGCGGACCCTGCGGCGAAGGACACACCCTGTCGGCGTGGGTGGCCAGGAAGGCCACGTCCGGGCGTTGCAGCAGCAGACACGATTCCGTGAGCTTGCGGTAGGTCAGTTCGGTGTCGTAGCCCAGCAGCACGGCCTGGCAGTCGTCCCCGGCGGTGAACACGATGTCGGGCATGCGTTCGCACAGGAAGGCCGTGAAGTTGGCGTTGCCCACCGGGTACACGCGGGTGATGCCGTGTTCGCGCAGATGGTCCACCAGCGGCAAGAGCGGCGAGAGCATGCGGTCGAGCCCGATGTGGATGCCCATGCCCGCCAGCTTGGCCGTGTAGTCGGCCAGATTCTTGGAGGTGTTGTTGGTCAGGAACTGGATGTCGCGTACCCCCAGGTTGCGGCGGATGAAGTCCACCGTGCCGGGAATGGGCCTGTCGCCCAAATACACCGTTCCGTCCAGGTCGAAGATGATGCAGCGCTTCTGGTCGAGATTCATGAGTTATCCGTGGGTGCGGTGCGTATGGTATTCAAGGATGCGCGGCGCGGGGCCGCCGGGATGCTTGGGAGACCTCGGCCCCCGGCGGGGGTACTGGCGCGGCAAAGGCGGCGGTGCGGGCGAAGAGGTTCGGCGCTGTTGTCCGACAACCCGCTGCCCCCCACTCGCGGACACCCCGCTGGCGCGGCAGATCCGGCGTATGCCCGGCAAGCCTGCCCCCGGCGGGCCGAAGCGCCCCCCGCAGCATGTCGCACGCCCGGCCCCCTGCGTCAACGACGACGGCCCGATTTTGCGGTGCGGGGGTGGCCAAGACGCCGCATCGCGCAGATGTTTCCGTTCCATTACGCAGTGTTACAACAATGTTGCAGTGACACGGCAACTCCATTATAGCTAACGCGCCGCGCGGGCCAGCCGTACCAAAGGCGCGCGCGGCATCCCCCACGGGGGCACCGCATGCCCCGCCACACGGCATGCCGCGCGCCAAGAACACACCTTGCCCCGCCAGGAGCGACCACACTTTGCAGGACAGGCAGACCCAGCCCCAGGCTCTCCCGGAATCCGGAAGCCAGACCCCGCCTTCGCGCATCAGCTACCTTGACGGCATCCGCTTCCGCCGGGTGGTGCGCGCGGCTGCGCGCCGCCTTATCGAAAAGCACGGCCACCTCAACGCCATCAACGTGTTTCCCGTGCCGGACGGCGACACGGGCAGCAACATGGCCGGCACCATGAAGTCCATCGTGGCCTCCACCACGGCCACGCTGGAAAGTTCCATCGGCCGCATGAGTTCCATCGTGGCCGAATCGGCGCTCATGGGCGCGCGGGGCAATTCCGGGGTCATCCTGGCCCAGTTCCTGGCAGGGTTCTCGGAAGGCGTGAAGGATCTTTCGCGCGTCAGCCCCCGCGACTTCGCCGAGGCCGCTTCGCTGGCGGCGCGCCGCGCGGTGGAGGCCATCGCCCACCCCAAGGAAGGCACCATCCTCACGGTCATCCGCGACTGGGCCGACCACCTGCGCGACAACTGCCACTCCTACAAGGATTTTCACCACCTGCTGCACGATTCGCTGGACCGTGCCCGCCAGTCGGTGCAGGAAACGCGCGAAAAGCTGGCCGCGCTCAAGGCCGCCGACGTGGTGGACGCGGGTGGCCTTGGCTTCGTGTACCTGCTGGAAGGCATCGTGGAATTCACCGAGCGGGGCACCATCAACCGGCGGCGAGCCGGTGCGCCTGACGCGCCCGATGCGGCCAGCGCAGCGGATGCAACGGACGGCGGCAACCACGCCCCCCTGGGCCAGGCCCAGGAACGGGTGGCCGTGGAAGCACTGACCTACGCCTTCTGCACGGAATGCCTCATCCGCGACGCAGGCGGCCAGCCCATCGACCGCGAAGAGTTGCGCGTCCGGCTGGAAGATCTGGGCGATTCCATCGTGGTGGCCGGGGCCGGATCCGTGACCCGTGTCCACGTGCACACCGACACGCCGGACGCGGTGTTCGCCATCGCCGCCGAATACGGCGAGGTTTCGCACCACAAGGCGGAGGACATGCTGCGCCAGCACCGCGACCTGCTGGCCGCCGTGGCCGCTTCCGCCTCCCCGGGCACGCCGCAGGCCGCGCCCGCCCCCACCGGCACCGCCATCGTCACCGACTCCACCTGCGACCTGCCGCGCGAACTGCTGGACGAATACGCCATCCGCACCGTGCCGCTGCGCCTGTTCCTGAACGACGAGGAATTCGTGGACAAGGTGAGCATCTCGGCGGAAGAGTTCAACCGCCGCCTGCCCTCGTCCCGCTCCGCGCGTACCTCGCAGCCCGCGCCCGCCGATTTTCGCACCGTCTATGACGACGTGCTGACCACCCATGCCGAGGTGGCCTCGCTGCACGTCACCGCCATGTACAGCGGCACCCATCAGTCCGCCGCCGCCGTGGCCCGCATGGTTTCGCCGCGCATCGCCGCCGTGGACTGCCGCACCCTTACCGTGGGCCTGGGCCTGGTGGTGCTGGAGGCGGCCCGCCGCGCCAGGCAGGGCATGGACGCCGCCGAGGTGGCCCGCCTGGCCGCGCGCGACGCCGACAACCTGCACGTGTACGTTTCCATGGATACGCTGGACTTCGCCGTGCGCGGCGGCCGGATGAGCCGGGGCACCGGCATGGTGGCCAAGCTGCTGCACGTGAAGCCGTTGCTGTGCTTCGACCCGCGCAAAGGCGGCAAGGTGGACGTGGCGGGCAAGGGCATCGGCCCGCGCCGCGCCGGGGAAAAGCTGTTCGCGCTGCTGGGCAAGGCACTGGCCGGGCTTTCCAACCCCCGCTTCGCCATTGCCCACGTGGGCGCGCCGGAAACCGCCGCCCGCTACGCCCGTGAAATAGAGGCCCGCTTCGGCGTGGCCCCCTTGTACGTGGTGCCCGCCTCGCCGGTGCTGGGTTGCCACAGCGGCCCCGGCGCATGCGCCGTGGCCCTGCTGGGCGACACCGAAGACGCCTGATTCCGCGCCCGGCCGCGTTGCGCCGGGCCAGCCTGCACTGCGTGAAGCGCCGCAGGGAACATCATCGGGGCCGATACGGTCAAGGCCGCCCCCTTTGCCCCGATAATCATGCGCCGGATGCGGCTTTTCGCCGCAGCACCCTTGTCAGACGCCCCGCTTGCGGCTATCTGTTCCTTATGGATGGCTGGCAGCGGGCTTGTTCCGCATGGCCTTTCACGCAGGCATAACAGGCAGCCACGGACAGGCAGCCCCGAACTGGCGGACACGAAGGCGTCCCGCCCCGCATTCCGGATGAACGCGGGGGACGCGCACCGTGCCGCCATGGCTTCGTGCCAAAGGGGGTGCGCCATGGCGTACGTCTATTCAGACATCTCCACCTTCTCCGGCCGCAGGATGCTGGAGATGGTTCTTGGGCAGCAGGTGCGCGCCGGTGCACGCCTTCAGGTCACCGACGAGATCATCGCCCTTTACCTGCGTTCGTTGAAGATAGCGGAGCAGTATCCCACCAAGGTCATGACGGCCTCGCAACGCGGGGTTCCACCGGAAATACTCCGGGGGCTCATCGCAAGCTGGTCCATCTGACGGCATTCACGGCGGCTTCTTTGGAGGCCGCCTTTCTCATGCCCGAGCGGCCCGAAACGTGCGCTCGGGCGGCCTGCCCGGCCCGGCCTCGTCGTTCCGAAAGGAACCACGCACCATCCGCCCGCCACGCAATCCAGCTTCCCTTGTCCTTCGGCCCCTTGCCGCATCGCCCAACACGCTCGCGCCCAATGTCCGGCCAGAACCGCCGGGCTGCCCGCCGCCGGGGCCGCGCCATCGCTGCATCTACCGCCTTGCCCGTCAAACCGCGGCCAAGCCCCGGCATGCCCCCGCCATTCTTCCATTGTTCGCACAACCGTGCAGCATGCCGGATTTTTCTTGCCGTGACCCGTGGTTGCGTTTATTGATGGCCCAAACGCGCGCAGGGGCGGCACTTTCACCGCGCGCATCTTCCCGGCCCAAGCGGCCCGGCCACCATGGAACGGACGCCCTGCTCCGTTGCACCCAAAGCCACCACTGGTGTGCCCATGTCAAAGAAGCAAAAAGGTCAGACCCGCGTCTGCGTCTATCCCGACTGGTGCAAGGGCTGCGGCCTGTGCGTGGCCTTCTGCCCGGCCAAGGTGCTTGTGCTGAACGCCTTCGGCAAGGCCGAGGTGGCCAACGAGGACGAGTGCATCAATTGCGGATTCTGCGAACTGCACTGTCCGGACTTCGCCATCGCCATCAAGCCGC
Source organism: Nitratidesulfovibrio sp. HK-II (assembly GCF_003402415.2). Taxonomy (NCBI): domain Bacteria; kingdom Pseudomonadati; phylum Thermodesulfobacteriota; class Desulfovibrionia; order Desulfovibrionales; family Desulfovibrionaceae; genus Nitratidesulfovibrio; species Nitratidesulfovibrio sp. HK-II. The sequence continues at coordinate 1,746,866 of NZ_AP036014.1, read as the reverse complement.
GCGCCCGCAACGGAGCCGCCCAGCCGGATCCGCGCAGCGGCTGGGAAGACCCCGAGTCCGAACACGGCCGCGCCTCCCCGCCCGAGCCCACGCCCGAACCGAACCCCAACCCCGAAGAGTGACGCCATGGCGGTGCAACGCAAGAAACGCAAGAGACGCGAACTGTTCGCGCTCGGCAACGAGGCGGTGGCCGAGGGCGCACTGCTGGCCGGGTGCTCGTTCTACGCCGGCTACCCCATCACCCCCTCCACAGAAATCATGGAGGTCATGGCCAACCGCCTGCCCCTGATAGAGGATGGCGTGTTCATCCAGATGGAAGACGAAATCGCCAGCATGGGCGCCACCATCGGCGCGTCACTGGCGGGCCGCAAGGCCATGACGGCCACCTCCGGCCCCGGCTTCGCCCTGATGCAGGAGCACATCGGCTACGCCTGCATGGTCGAGGCCCCCCTGGTGGTGGTCAACGTCATGCGCGGCGGCCCCAGCACCGGCCTGCCCACCAGCCCCGCCCAGGCCGACGTGCAGATGGCCCGCTGGGGCACCCACGGCGACCACCCCATCATCGTGCTGTCCGCCTCCGACGTGCAGGAATGCCTGGAGATGACCGTGACGGCCTTCAATTTCGCCGAAAAGTACCGCACCCCGGTCATCCTGCTGCTGGACGAGGTGACGGCCCACACCCGCGAAAAGATCACCGTGCCCGACCCGGACGAGGTGGAAATCCTTTCCCGCGTCACCCCCACGGTGCCGCCGGAATGGTTCAAGCCCTATGCCGACACGGCGCGCGGCGTGCCCGCCATGGCCCCCATCGGCTCCGGCTACCGCACCCACGTCACCGGCCTGACCCACGACGTGATGGGCTACCCCACCCAGCGCCCGGACGAAGTGAAGGACGCCATGCTGCGCCTGTTCCGCAAGATCGACCAGTATTACGGCGACATCCAGATGAGCGACGAATACATGATGGACGACGCGGAAGTGGCCGTGGTGGCCTACGGCAGCGTGGCGCGCTCCGCCCATCTGGCCGTGGAACAGGCCCGCGAGCGCGGGGCCAAGGCCGGGCTGCTCACTCTGAAGACGCTGTTCCCCTTCCCCCGTCCGGCGGTGGAAAAGCTGACCCACCGCTGCCACACCGTGGTGGTGCCCGAAATGAACATGGGGCAGATGTCGCGCGAGGTGAAGCGCGTCAACAACGGCCGCACCAAGGTGCGCACCATCAACCGGGTGGACGGGCAGATCATCACGCCCTCCGAAATCCTGAAAGCCATATTGTAGGTGGGCCATGGCGGACGTTACCCAACTCATCCACGACTACCTGCGCCATAACAAGAAGTTCCCGCACGTGTTCTGCGCGGGCTGCGGCCACGGCATCGTGCTGGGATCGCTGATCCGCAGCGTGCACGCCCTGGGCCTGCCCAAGGACGACGTGGTGCTGGTGGCGGGCATAGGCTGTTCCGGCCGCATGGCCGTGTACGTCGACTTCAATACCGTGCACACCACCCACGGCCGGGCGCTTACCTTCGCCACCGGCATCAAGATGGCCAACCCCAAGCTGAAGGTCATCTGCGTCATGGGCGATGGCGACGCCCTGTCCATCGGCGGCAACCACCTCATCCATGCCGCGCGGCGCAACATCGGCGTCACCGCACTGATCCTGAACAACCAGATCTACGGCATGACCGGCGGGCAGTGTTCCTCCGCCACCCCACAGGGCGACATTTCCATGACCACGCCCTTCGGCTCGCTGGAAAAGGCCTTCGATATCGCGGACATGTGCCGCGCCGCCGGGGCAAGCTACGTGGCGCGGGGCACATCGTTCCACGCCATCCAGTTGGACCGCCTGATCAGCTCGGCCATCATGCACCCCGGCTTTTCGGTGGTGGAAGTGTTCAGCCCCTGCCCCACCCAGTACGGGCGCAAGAACAAGTTCCGCAACGCCGTGGACATGTACAAGTGGCTGAAGTCCAACACCGTGAAGGTGGAAACCCTGAAGGACCCCACGCAGAAGCCGGACGACGGACGCATACCCATCGGGGTGTTCCGCGACGTGGACGAGCCGGGGCTTGAGGAACGCTACTTCGAGCTGCAACGCAAACTCATGGGGCAGAACCGATGAAGGCGCCGCAACCCATAGACCGTTTCGAAATCCGCCTTTCCGGCCTGGGCGGACAGGGGCTGATCACCCTGGGCCGCCTGCTGGGCTCGGCGCTGGCGCTGGGCCACGGCTACTACGTTACCCAGACCCAGAGCTACGGCCCAGAGGCGCGCGGCGGATCGAGCCGCGCCGACGTGGTTGTCAGTTCGCGCCCCATCAGCTACCCCAAGACCGAAAGCCTGGATCTGCTGGTGGCGCTGAGCCCCGAGGCGTGCAACAGCTACTACCGCCTGCTCAAGAAGACCGGGCTGCTGCTGGTGGACACCACGCTGGTGAAGCATGCGCCCACCAACGTCTACCTGGGCCTGCCGTTCACGCAGATGGCCAAGGAGCAGATCGGCAATCCCATGACCATCAACACCATGGTCATGGGCGCGGTGACGCACCTGCTGCCCTTTGCCGACGCGCGGGTGATGCGCAAGAGCCTGGAGGCCAATCTGCCCGCCAAGATCCGCGAGGTGAACGCCAAGGCCTTCGCCCTGGGGCTGAAGCAGGCGCAGCGCCACTTCGGCGATGCGGGCGGCATCTGGGCGGCGGCGGAGGAGAATGGGGCGCACTCTGAAGACGACATCATAGTGTAGGCGCGCGGCGCGCTTTCGCCCTCCGGCTTCGTCAGGCTTCGTTCGCCGCTCCGGTCACGTACCAAAGAGTACGTTCCCATCGCGGCGAACTCCCCTTCCTTGCCGGAGAACGAAATTCACGCCGCGCGCAAGAAAGAGCGCCGAAGGCGGGACGCAAACAACCCGCCAGAAACAACGCATTTCCGCCCCTCGCCGGGCGCAGACGGACCAGACCATGAGCACGACCATTGAAGAATTGACGGTGAACTACGAGGAAGACGGCCAGCTTGTGGTCAAGGAACTGGACAAGTCGGTGCTCTCCAAGGGCGCATGGACCACCATCCTGTTCCGCTACCAGCAGTGGGACCCCAAGACCGAAGACTACGGCGCGGACAAGTACGTGGTGAAGCGCTACAAGAAGATGAACGGCGAATACCGCGCCCAGTCCAAGTTCAACATCTCCAGCGCCGACCAGGCCCGCAAGATCATCGAGGCCTTGCAGGGCTGGCTGGACGAAGCTCCCTCGGCCTAGGCGATTCCGGCCAGCCAGCCCTTGCCGCCTGACGCCAACGAAATGCTGCGGGCGGGATCGCGCGACACATCGCGTGACCCGTCCGTTTCTTTTGTCGCCAGCACGTGAACGCCCGACTTTCGCCAGGCAATAAAAAACGACCGGCTCCCGTCGCCGGAAGCCGGTCGCATCACATGCGTGCGTCAGCCGGACGGGCGTCGCCTACTTCATGCCGCGCGCCTTGGCCACGGCGAACTTCTTGGCGTCGATGCCGTACTTCTTCACCTTGTAGTTGACGATGCGGTAGCTCACTCGCAGGTCGCGGGCGGCCTGCAGCATGTTGCCCCGCGCCTTCTTCAGCGCGTCCACCAAGAGTTCCTGCTCGAACTTGGCCACCGCCTCGCAGAACGAGAGGTTGGTGTCCGTGGCGGTGGATTCCGCCGTCTGCAACGAGGGCGGCAGATGGTAGGTGCGGATGACCTGTTCGTCGCACACCAGCACGGCGCGTTCGATGCAGTTCTTCAGTTCGCGGATGTTGCCGGGCCAGTGGTACTGCGTCAGCAGGTCGATGGCCGGGGTGGAGATGCGCTTGATGCTGCGCGAATACTCGTCGGAATAGATGCGCAGGAAGTGTTCCGCCAGCGGCAGGATGTCCTCGCGCCGCTCGCGCAGCGGGGGAATGAAGATGGGGAACACGTTGATGCGGTAGTACAGGTCCTCGCGGAACAGCCCGCGCTCGACAAGTTCCTCCAGCGGCTGGTGGGTGGCGCAGATCAGGCGCACGTCCACGGTGATGGTCTGCTCGCTGCCCAGGCGCTGGATTTCCTGCTCCTGGATGGCGCGCAGCACCTTGGCCTGAGCGTTGGGCGACAGTTCGCCCACTTCGTCCAGGAACAGGGTGCCCTTGTTGGCCAGTTCGAACAGGCCCTTCTTGGTGTGCACCGCCCCGGTGAAGGCGCCCTTCTGGTAGCCGAACAGTTCGCTTTCCACCAGTTCGGAGGGCAGCGCCGCGCAGTTCAGCTTGATTAGCGGCATCTCGCGCCGAGGGCTGGCTTGGTGGATGGCTTCCGCCAGCAGTTCCTTGCCGGTGCCCGATTCGCCGCGCAGCAGCGCCGTGGCGCGGCTGGGGCCAACCTGGGCCGCCTGGTTCAGCACCAGCCGCATGGCCTTGGAGGCGGCAACCACGTTGGACGGGGTGAACCCGATGTCGTTGCTGTCGCCCACGATGAGGCCCTGGGTCATCAGGTGCTTCTGGCGGGCCATTTCCTCCTGCAGGTACGAGGCGTGGTTGGCGATCATGCCCGCCACCACCTCCAGGAACCGGCAGTGCGATTCCAACTGCGGCATGGGCACCGAGGGGGTGTCCACGCTCAGGGTGCCGATGACCTCGCGGCCCTGCCGAGGTTCGTCGGCGGGGCCCAGCACCGGCACGCAGATGAAGGCCAGGGTTTCCTGCTCCTCGTCCGTGCGGCCGAAGGCCTTGTTCAGGAACGCCGGGTGGTCCTTGATGCGCGGCACGATGACCGGCTGGCCCGTCGAGAATACCTGCCCCGTCACGCCCACGCCCGGCTCGTATTCAACGTGGTCCGCCTTGGCGGGCGTCTGCGACAGGCTGAGCTTGAGGGTGCGTGTTTCCGGGTCGAAGATGACGATATGCGGCCGCTGGAAGTCATGGTTTTCAGCCAGCGTGCGGAGCAGCGACTTCAGGGTGGACTGAAACGGCCGCTGCGGCCCCATGTCGGACACGATCTTCTGGAGCGTGCCGAGATAGGGCTGAAGGCGCTTGTCGTCGGTGATGGTGGTCATGCGGTCAGCTCGCGGAGGCTACGGCCCGAACGCCCAGTTCGACCGCCCTCAAGTTCATGTCCATGAGTTTTGGGGCAAGATGGGTGCGGATGGCGGCTTCCAGCGCTTCCGGGCCAAAGGGCAGCAGCCCCGTGGCGCAGGCCGCGCCCAGCAGCACGCTGTTGCCCGCCTGCACCGAACCGGCCTGAAGGCCCAGGGTGCGGCACGGCAGAAACCACGATTTCGCGGCGCAGCCTTCCACCTTTGCGCGGATGCGCTCCATCTCGGGGTAGGCTTCGCGCCCGGTGGAAACGCCCACCGGCGGCAGCGGCTCGGTGTTGGACAACACGCTGCCCCCGGCGGCCAGGTGGGTCATGCCGCGCAGGGTTTCCAGGGGTTCGAAGCCAAGAATCAGGTCCGCCTCGCCATGGCCGATCTTGGGGCTCATCCAGCCGCCGAGCAGGATGGTGGATTCCACCACCCCGCCGCGCTGGGCCATGCCGTGGATTTCGCCGGAGGTCACCTCCAGCCCCTGGTCCAGGGCGGTGCGGGACAGCAGGGTGGTGGCGGTCAGGGTGCCCTGCCCGCCCACGCCGGTAAGATAAATGCGGATGCGTGCTGCGGTGCTCATGCGTCGCTCCTCTTGCGGGCCTTGATGGTGTCCGCGACCTGCAGACAGACCATGCAGCCGCCGCAGAGGTTTTCATCCACGTGGATGCCCGTGTCGTCCCGGAAGAAGGCGGGGCAGGCCAGGTGTTCCAGGCAGTCGGACACGGACGGCCCCTGCTCGGCCACGTAGGCCACCTGGTTGCGCGGCCTCTTCAGGGTGCGCCGGGCGTAGAGCACGCACGGCTCTTCGGCGATGATCACGCGCACGCCGGAGCGTTCCTTCATCTCCGCCAGGGCCTTCATGGTGGATTTGACGTTGAAGGGCCGCACCTTGACCACGTCGGCCACGCCGCAGCCGCGCACCACGGCCTCTATGTCCAGGTGCACGCAGGCGTTGCCCAGCACGTCCTGGACCACGCCGGGGTTGGGCTGGTGGCCGGTCATGGCCGTGGTGCCGTTGTCCAGCACCACCACGATCAGGTCGTGCTTGTTGAATACCGCGTTGACCAGCCCGGTGATGCCGGAGTGGAAGAAGGTGGAGTCGCCGATGAAGGCCAGCGTGGGCTTGCCCGAGGCCGTGGCGAAGCCGGAACCGGAGGATACCGACGAGCCCATGCAGAACAGGAAGTCGGCCATGCGCAGGGGCGGCAGCAGACCCAGCGTGTAGCAGCCGATGTCGCTGGAGTACACGGCGTCGTCGCCGAACACCTTGCGCACGGCATAGTAAAGCGCGCGGTGCGAGCAGCCGGGGCAGAGGTTGGGCGGGCGCACGGGCAGGGCCGTTTCCGGGTCGCAGGCCATGGGCAGCCGGGCGGTTTCGCCCAGCAGGTCGGCCAGAGCCTGGGTGACGGTCTGGGTGGAGTATTCGCCGTAGATGGTCAGCGCGCCTCCCTTGCCGCTGACGGCCACGGGCAGGCCCTTGCGCTGAACGAGCGCGCGCACGTCGTTCTCCAGCAGGGGCTCCAGTTCTTCCAGCACCAGCACGGCGTCGCATTCGGACAGGAAGTCGGTCAGCAGGTCTTCCGGCAGGGGCCAGGTCATGCCAAGGTCCAGCACCTTCACCCGGTCGGCCCAGCCCGTCTCGTGCAGGGCGTCGGACAGGTAGGCGCGGCTGATGCCGCTGGCGATGACGCCGATGCGTCCGTCGCCGCGCACGGTGTTCCACGGGGAGTGCTCGGCCTTCTCCCGGGCCATGCCCAGATGCCTGACCAGTTCGGCGTGGCGCACCCGGGCCACGGCGGGCACGGGCACGAAACGCCGGGGATTGCGCTGGAAGGGCACGATGGGCGCGGGCTGGCCCAGCGGGCCGTATTCCACCGCGCCGCGCAGGTGGTTGACGCGGGTGGTGGTGCGCAGCAGCACGGGCTGTTCAAGCTCGCGCGCCAGCAGCAGCGCGTCGCGCGTCATGTCCTTGGCTTCCTGGGCGGTGGCGGGCTCGAAGCACGGCATGCCCGCGAAACGGGCGTAGGTGCGGTTGTCCTGCTCGTTCTGGCTGGCGTGGCAGCCGGGGTCGTCGGCGGAAAGCAGCACCAAGCCGCCGGGCAGCCCGGTGTAGGTCATGGTCAGCAGCGGGTCTGCGGCCACGTTGACGCCCACGTGCTTCATGGTCACCAGGGTCAGGGCCCCGGCCAGCGACGCGCCCGCCCCCACTTCCATGGCCACCTTCTCGTTCACCGAATATTCCAGGCGGTACCGGCCCCCGCCGCCGATGCGGCGGAAGGTGTCGGGCACTTCGGACGAGGGCGTGCCGGGGTAGCAGACAACCAGGTTGACGCCCGCCTCCAGCGCGCCGCGCACGATGGCCTCGTTGCCCAGCAGCAGGCGGCGTGCGCCCGGCTCGTCGACCAGCAGGGGATTCACCGGGCGCGGGGCCGGGTTTGCGGTGGATTCGCTCATGGACTTACGCGCCCCCCTTCTGCATGCGCGCCTTCAGCGCTTCCACGCGGCTCTTGAAGTAGTCCTTGTTGCCCGCGGAATCGGAAGCCATCAGTTGCTCGTAGGCGGCCACGGCGCGTTCCAGCTTGCCCGCACGTTCTGCCACGACTGCCAACTGACCGCGCACGGCGTTGCGCGAAATCTCGCTCACCGAGCCCTCCAGGCCTTCCAGCACGGCCAGGGCCTCGGCGTCCTTGCCCGCCTGCGACAGGGCCTGCGCGCGCCCGATGCGGGCCACCACGCCGGTGGCGCCGTCGGCGGCGGCAAGGCGTTCCCAGGTGGCGGCGGCCTTGTCGTAGTCCTTCTGCTCCATGGCGGCGGCGGCAAGGTCCAGCAGCACGGCGTTGCGCACGCCAGCCGGGGCCTTGGCGGCAAAGGCGTCCAGCGCCTGCACGCGTTCCGAGCCGGTCTTGGTGGCGATGATCATGCCCAGGTCGGCCTGCGCCTCGCGCGTCCGTTCGGCGTCCCACCAGCGGTAGCCCGCGCCAGCACCAGCGGCCAGCACCAGCACGCCGAGACCGATGGCGATGGTGCGGGCGTTGTCAAGCACGAAGCGCAGCAGCGGCGCGGCCTCTCCGGCCACCTCGCCCTGCAGCGGCTGGGGAATTTCGGGTTGCTGCGGGGCGCGCGGCAGGCCTTTCCGGATTGTGTTCTCCGACATGCGAATTGCTCCTTGGAATGCGGCGCATGGCCGCTTTGTGGCTGGTAATGGCGAAGCCCGATACTTTTACGTGCCCATTACAGAAATGTCAAAAGGATTCCGGACGGAAGGCCGTTCCTCGCGGCCCGTCTGGCCGCGCGGGTTTTGACAAGGGCATTTACCACCCGGCGGCTCACGGGGCGCAAATCATGCAAGATGCATTGCGCGATGCGCACGCCCCGATTCCAGACCAGGCGTCCCACCCTTTCCGCACGGTTCTCCGGCCGCCCGTTTCCCGTCCCGCGCGCGCCCGCGCGCCTGCCGGACGGGCACGGCTGGCCTGTTGCGTTGCCGGGGGGCTGCGGCTATAGCAATCTTTCGCAACCTTCACGTCGTTCCGTCGCCACGCGGAACGCCAGAGCGCCGGAGCCGCCATGAGCACGCAGAACATTTCCCCCGCCCCCGGCACCACTCGGGACGCCGACACGGGCGACATCGCCCTGCTCGTCGAATCCATGGGCAAGCGCGCCAAGGCCGCCGCCCGCAAGCTGGCCGCCGCGTCCCCCGCCGCCAAGATCGACGCCCTGCTCCGCCTGGCCGGGCTGCTGGAATCGCGCGAGGCCGACATGCTGGCCGCCAACGCGCGCGACCTCTCCGCCGCCGAAGCGGCGGGCATGGATGCACCGCGCATGGACCGCCTGCGCCTTACCCCGCGCATCATGGCCGAAATGGCCGCCGCCTGCCGCCACGTGGCGGGCCTGCCCGACCCCGTGGGCGCCGTGGAAACCCAGTGGCAGCGCCCCAACGGCCTGCTGGTGGGCCGCATGCGCATTCCGCTCGGCGTCATCGCCATCATCTACGAATCGCGCCCCAACGTGACCATAGATTCCGCCATCCTGTGTCTGAAGGCGGGCAACGCGGTGATCCTGCGCGGCGGGTCCGAGGCCATCCACTCCAACCTGGCGCTGGCCGGGCTCATCGCCGAGGCCATGGCCGGGGCGGGCCTGCCCGGCGACGCCGTGCAGGTGGTCTCGCGCACCGACCGGGCCGCCGTGGGCGCGCTGTGCGCGCTGGAACGGTACATCGACGTGATCATCCCGCGCGGGGGCGAAACGCTCATCCGCGCCGTGGTGCAGCAGGCCACCATGCCCGTGCTCAAGCACTACAAGGGCGTGTGCCACGCCTATGTTGACGCGGGCGCGGACCTGGGACAGGCCGTGGAGATCGTCTTCAACGGCAAGGTGCAGCGCCCCGGCGTGTGCAACGCGCTGGAATGCCTGCTGGTCCACAAGGACGAGGCCGCCGCCTTGCTGCCCGCCGTGGCCGCCCGGCTGGCCCCGGCCGGGGTGACCTTCCGGGCGTGCCCGGCATCGCTGCCGCTGCTGGGCGCATCGGCCACCGCCGCCGCGCCGGAAGACTACGGCATGGAGTTCCACGACCTGATCCTGGCCGTGCGGGTGGTGGACGACATGGACGAGGCGCTGGCCCACATCGCCGCGCACGGGTCCAACCACACCGAAATCATCTGCACCCGCGACCACGCCAACGCCATGCGCTTCTTGCGCGAGGCCGACGCCTCCATGGTGGCGGTGAACGCCTCCACCCGCTTCAACGACGGCGGACAGTTGGGCCTTGGCGCGGAGATAGGCATCAGCACGTCCAAGCTGCATTCTTACGGCCCCATGGGCGTGCAGGAACTGACCACCACCAAGTTCGTGGTATTCGGCGCGGGCCAGGTCCGGGACTAGCGGGAATAGCGGAACACGCGAAAGCGGCGCGCGGGCGGCGGGCGTCCTGCCGCGCCCCGCGCGGTACGCAAGCGCTTGCTGCACCGACAGAACACCACGGAGACGGCGAAACCTTCATGCGGCGCATCGGCATACTCGGCGGCAGCTTCAACCCGGTCCATGCGGGCCACCTGCGCCTGGCCATCGAAGTGGCCGAGGCGCTGCGGCCGGAACGCATCGACCTCGTGCCGTGCGCCGTACCGCCCCACAAGAGCGGGCACGACCTGCTGCCCTTCGATCTGCGGCTGGCCCTGCTGGAGAGCGCCGTGCACCCCTTTGCCGCCCTTGCGGTGAACGCCCTGGAAGGCGGGCGCGGGGGGCCCTCGTACACCTGGGACACCCTGCGCGCCTACCGTGCCGCCGAGCCGGACGCCGCGCCGTTCTTCATCCTGGGCGGCGAGGATTTCGAGATGCTGCCCCACTGGCACAGGGGCGCGGAGCTGCCGCGCATCGCCGACTTCGTGGTGGTGCCCCGCGCGGGCAGCGGGCCGGAAGCCTTCCGAGCCGCCCTGGCAGCGCACTGGCCGGATGCCGCGCCGCTGCCGTCCGCCCCGCCCACTCCAGTGGAAACGGACGGGCCCGCCCATGCCGTGCCGGGCATGGAGCGCCACCTGCTGCCCGGCGGCCTTTACGGCGACACCACCCTGACCTTCCTGCCCCTGCCCCGGCTGGACATCAGCGCATCCCTGTTGCGCGGCAAATGGCTGCGCGGCGCGGACATCCGCCTGCTGGTGCCCGACGGGGTGGACCAACTGCTGCGCGCCCACGCCGACGCGGTGCGCCGCTGCTGGGCACACTCCGCCCCGGTTCCCCATGCCGCTCCCACGCCGCACGGCTCCGGACCCCACTGCTCCGACAAGGACGCCCCATGCGAATGACCGCCCCCAAAGCCGTGCGCGACAACATCGCCCGGTCCCGCGCCTATCTGACGCGCGGCTACCTGACGCGCGCCCTGGAGGCCATGGAAACTGCCCTGCGGGCCTACTCCGGCACCACCCTCATCGGACAGCCGCGCTTCGAGACGGAAGTGCACATCCACGAATTCGTCAACGACCTGAACCGCAACCACACCGTCCGCAAGTTCTTCGAGCAGCGCAAGGTGTTCGCCGGTCCCTACGTGGCGTACATGCCCGGCGAGGAACTGCCGCTGGCCGAGCGGCTGGAATCCATCCGCCACGCCATGCTGGAGGAGGAACGCGCTCGCGCGGCCGAACAGGCCCAGAAGGTGCTGATGCGCAAGATGGAACTGACCGGCAACGGCCAGGCCCGGCTGGACGCGGGCGACCTGCCGCGCGGCCGGGCGCTGCTGCGGCGGGTGGCCGAGGAGTGGGGGCACGAGCCGGGGGTGCTCAGCGACATCGGGCAGCGCTTCCTGCGGGCTCGGCTGTTCTACGAGGCGGCGGAACTGTTCGAGGCGGCGCTGGAAGTCTTTCCCGGCGAGGCCCAGGCCTATTCCGGTGCCGTGGCCGCCTACATGGATCTGCGCGAATACCAGAAGGCCGAAAGCGTGTATTTGCGCGCCTTGCGCCAGTTCGGGTCGCACCCGCGCACCATGCTCAACCTGGCCAAGCTGTATATGGAATGGCGCAAGCGCGACAAGGCGTACGAATACGCCAACCGGGCCGCGCAGGCCGACCCTTCCCTGACCGAGGCCCGCGAACTGGTGGCCCGGCTGATGCGCTGAAGGCCGAAACGACGCGACGGGCCGACGCCCGCGCGTCAACCCGCCGCTCCTTTCTTCCGTGCCGCCGGGCAATGCCGCTACCGTCCGGACGCCGCCGATGGCATGTGCCGTCAGCGGCTTTCCGGTTCGGCTCCTTCCCCTGACGCGCCGCCCGACACCCGCCGCACCGCCGCGAATACCGCGTCCGGCGTGATGCCCGCCATGCACCGCCCGGCATGGGCGCAACGCCTGCTGCCGTGCAGCGAGCAGGGACGGCAGGCGTCGTCCGTCTCCAGCACCACGTCGCGCGGGCCTTCGGGGTAGAAGCCCCATTCCCGCGTGGTGGGGCCGAACAGGGCCACCACGGGTGTTTCCACCCCTGCGGCCAGGTGCATGGGGCCGGAATCGCCGGTCACCAGCACGTCGGCGGCGGCCAGCAGCGCGCAGGTTTCGCGCAGGTCGGTGCTATCCGTGAAATCCGCCGCGAGCACTTCAGGGGAACCCGGCAGATCAGCCGGGCCGCCCTGCCCCGCCATATGCGACAGACCAGCAAGGCCGGTCAGACCAGTCAGTTCAGACAGGGGCCTATCCTCCCCGCCTTCCGCGCCACCGGACCGCCCCACCACGAACCACGCATATCCGGCGGCGGAGAGCCGTCGGGCCAGTTCGCGCCAGGATTCGGCCAGCCAGGCCTTGTCCGGGTGGGTGGAATAGGGATGCAGGGCCACCAGCGGGCTGCGGACGCCGTCCGCGTCGCATGGGGCCATGGCGGGCTGCGCCAGCCCGGCCTCGCGCAACAGCGCCCTGCCCCGTTCCCGTTCCGCATCGTCAAGCAGGATGCGGGGCAGCAGTTCGCCGCGCGGGGGGGGCGTGGCCTGCACGGCGCGGGCATAGCGCTGCGGCACGTTGCAGGCGCGCAGCCTGTCGCGGAACAGCCGCCCGCCGGAACGCAGGAACAGACGGCGCTCCAGGGAAAGTTTCGGGTAACGGCGCACCGGGCCGGGCCACAACAGGCCCATCAGGCGGGAACGCAGGGTGCCGTGCAGGTCCAGCAGCCCCGCGCCGGGCAGCGAAGCCGCCAGCCCGCGCACGAAGCCGGGCAGCGCCGCGGGACGCAAGTCCGCCGGATTCGCAGCGGCCACGCGGTCCACGGCCGGGTGGTTGCGGAATACCGGAGCCCACTGCGGCCGCGTCAGCACCACGAAGCGCCAGCCACGGGTGCGGTGCAGCCACAGCAGCACGCCCGTGGTCAGCACCACGTCCCCAAGGGCGCTCAGGCGCACCACAACCCATGTTTTCGGCAGGGCCATCCTTTCTCCGCCGGGCCTCCCCGGCACGGGTAGTATTGCGCGGCCCACGAAGGCCGGATATAGCGCTCACGGCAACACCCGGAAGCGCCGGTACTGTTCCCATCGGGGCAAGTTTCAGGTATCAACGGGGTTTACGCACCCTGTCCAGCGCAACCCGCAGGCCGGTGGGGCACAGCACTACCAGCAGCGGCGCGGAAAGAAAAGCGCGCCATGCCGGAGTCGGCCCAAACAGGCTCTAACTGGCCCGTGTCGGTCTGGCCGCGCAACGCCCCCACGTGGGCATCACCTTATCACGGCGGGCCGCACCGCGCGATGCTAGGCTGCATGTCCGGCGATAACCCTGCCCGCCGCCCCGGCATCCGCAACGAAGACGCATCGAACAGCCCGGACAGACCATGAACGCCATCCATCCCCGCACCTTGTCCTCGCTGCTGCGCAGCCCGCACGTCCGGCGACTGTGGCTGCTGCTGGTGCTGGCGTGCGGCGTGTTCACCCTGTTCCTGCTGCACGCGGTGCACACCTTCTGGGAAACGGCGGAAACATACCGCCGCAACCACCTGCGCGAAATGGTGCTGCTGGCCCGCAACCAGGTGCAACCGGTGCTGGACGAGCTGGCCGCCGGTGCCTACGGGCGAGACCACGCCCTGGTGCTGGCGCGCGAACGGGTGCGCACCATGACCTTCAGCGACACGCGCGGCCCCAACTACATCTTCATGAGCGGGTACGACGGCACCGTGCTGGTCCAGCCCTACGAACCGCAGATGGAGGGACGCAGCGGCCTGGGGCTGCGAGATGCCGACGGCGTTGCCATCATCGTGGAGCTCATCCGCACCGCGCGTGAAAATCCCCATGGCGGGTTTTTCACCTACCGCTACACGCCCCCCGGCGGCAACTCCCCTGAAAAGAAGCTGTCGTTCGTGCTGCCCCTGCCCGAGCTGTCCTGCTACATCGGCACCGGCACCTACCTCGGCGACGTGCACGCGGGGGAACGCCGCTACATTCTGGCCACGGCCGCCCTGGCCGTGACGGTGTTCCTGCTGCTGGGGCTCACCTTCGTCACCGCCCTGGGCGCGCTTGCCCGGCGCGGCGCGGAACTGGAGCGCGAGGTGGAGGAACGCAAGGCCACGGAGCAGCGCCTGGCCGAGGCGGAGCTGAAGTACCGCTCCATCTTCCAGAACGCGCAGGAAGGCATCATCGTCATCCAGGATGGGCTGCTCACCTTCGTCAATCCGCGCATCGGCGACATACTGCGCCGCCCCATAGAGCAAGTGGCGGGCACCCCGTTCATCGAGCACCTGCACCCCGACGACCGCGCCGTGGCCCAGGACCGCTACATGCGCCGCTTGCAGGGAGAGGCGCTGGGCACCTATCCCCCCCTGCGCATCCTCGTGCCCGAGGGCGAACGCTGGGTGTTCGGCACCGGGGTGCTGCTGGAATGGGACGGTCGCCCGGCGGTACTGGTGATGCTGACCGACATCACAGACCTGAAGGAGGCCGAACAGGCCCTGCACGCGCGCGAACAGCAGTTCCGCGCAGTGCTCACCCAGGCCCCCTTCGCCATGGCCCTGCTGCACCCCAACGGCTCCCTGCGCGAGGCCAACGCCGAATGGCTGGCCCTGCACGGGCTGCACGCCGGGCGCAACGGGTTGCCCGGCAGCCCGTCCGACACCCTGACCCCGTACACGCTGGCGCAGGATCGGTACGTGCTGCGCGCGGGGCTGCACGGACTGGCCGAGGCCGCCCTTGCTGGCGAGGCCATCGTTACCGAACCGCTGGAATTTCCGCCAGACGCCACACCGGACGGCGAAGCCCGCTGGCTGGCCCTGCGCCTGTACCCCGTGGGCGGCGCAGCTGGCGAACCCGATGCCGTGGCCTTCGTGCTGCACGACCTGACCGTGCTCATGGAATCGGAACGCGAACGGCAGATGCTGCTGGCCGACCTGACGCGCGCCAACCGCGCCCTGTCGCGCGCCCAGCGCCATCTGCAGGGGGTGCTGGACGCCATGCCCTCGGCCATCGTGGTGGCCGATGCCGCCGACAGGGTGGTGCTGTGGAACCCGGCTGCCGAACGGCGCTTCAACGTCACGGCAAAGGCGGCACACGGCCGCCCCCTGGCGGAGGTAGCTCCAGAGATGGGTCGCCACCTGCCCCGGCTGCACGCCGCGCGGCGCAACGGCGCGGCCACGCCGCCGGAACGGGTGGTCACCCGGACGGATACCCCTGCGGGCACGCAGCCCGGCGAGGTGCGCCGGGTTGAGGACGTGACCGCCATCCCGCTGGAAACCGGCGATGAGACCTGGGGCATCCTGCGCCTGGACGACGTGAGCGAACGGGCCGCCATGGAAGACCTGATGGTGCAGGCCGAAAAGATGGCTTCCGTGGGCAGCCTTGCGGCGGGTATGGCCCACGAGATCAACAACCCCCTCGCCGGCATCCTGCAAGGTGTGCAGAACCTGCGCCGCAGGCTGCTTGACGACCTGCCCGCCAACCGGGCGGCGGCGGAGCAGCACGGCATGACCTTTGACAGCGTGTCCGCCTACGCCGTGGAACGCCGCATCGCCAGCCTGCTGGACGGCATCCGCGAATCAGGCGAGCGGGCGGCGCGCATCGTGGCCAACATGCTCACCTTCAGCCGCCGCAGCGACCCTTCGCGGTTGCCTGTGCAGATCAACGATCTGCTGGAACGCACCCTGGAACTGGCCGTCACCGACTACAGTCTGGCGCGCAACTACGACTTCAAGCGCATCACCGTGGTGCGCCGCTACGACCCGCAGTTGCCGCCGGTGCGCTGTTCCGCCAGCGAGATGGAGCAGGTGTTCCTGAACCTGTTCAAGAACGCGGCGCAGGCGCTGACCCAGCGCGACGACGGACCGCCCCCCGTGCTGACCCTGACCACCGCCCGCGAACCGGCCCACGTGCGCGTCGAAGTGGCCGACAACGGCCCCGGCATGTCGCCCGAAGAACGCCGCCGCGCCTTCGAGCCCTTCTTCACCACGCGCGAGGCGGGCGCTGGCACCGGCCTTGGCCTTTCCGTGGCCTACTTCATCGTGGTCACCAACCACAAGGGCTCCATCACCATAGAGGAAGCGCCCAATGGCGGCGCGGTGTTCGTGGTGCGCCTGCCCCAGGTTTGAAGAAGCCCCCTACTCCCTGGCTCGCATACGGCGTGTCGGACTCTCGCCCCCCGCGCCTGCCCCCGCCCAGCCTCTGCCCTGAAGGTTCCCCACTCTTCTTTCCCCGCCCGTGCCATGGGTTGCCGCACCAGCGCCGGGGCTTCTGCAAATCGTCACACATCCGTCACCGCCGTCACCCACGCTTCCGTGCTAACTACCTGACGCAAGACGTACAGGACGCCACGCGGCGTCACGCAACCGTCACCACGCCCGGCGTGGGCGCGGCAGGGCGACACACTCACCGCCTGCCCACGGTTGCCGCCTTTCACGCTTCCGCGCGGACCGCCGACTTCCGCCCGCCGCCACCGGACGCAGCCCCGGCGCGCCCCTTCCTGGATGCTGTGGCGGAGTGATGCGCGCATGTCCGCCACGGGGAATCACCCAGCCCATCTGGCGCGTATCCGGGGGGATACATGCAACACACCTGGCTTGAGCCGTTTCTGGAAATGCTCGGCCGCAAGCGCGACGGCGCCGCCCATCCGCACGTCGGCTGGGCGCGCTCCGATGCCGTGCCCGCGCCGCATACCCTGATGGACCTGAACCCCTTCGAGGTTTCCGGCTCCGGCGGCCCCAATGCCCCGGCCCTTCAGGATTCGCCGCATTCCCGTAAATCCGTCGACGCCTCCGTGCGCGACATGGTCACCCGGCACGACGCCCTGCACCTGCTGCTGGTGCGCATGGTGGATCACGTGCTGGTGCGCGACCTGTACGGAGAGGAAGTCACCGTCGGCATCGAGTCGCTGCTGGTGGAAGGACTGTGGGCGGCGGTGCCCGGCCTGAGCGGGCAGCCCGCCTCTGCCCACCATCTGCTGCCGCTGGAATCGGGAGAATTCCTGGTGTTCTGGCCGGAACCGGCAACCCGCCCGCAACGGCTGGCCGACGCCGCCTTCACCATGAAGCTGAAGTTGCAGCACCACCTGAAGGATTCGGTGCTGCGCTGGACCGGGCGCGAGGTGAACATCGGCGTGGGCTGCGCCACCTACCGACGCCGCCCGGATGGCGAGCCCCGTCAGGACTTCTTTCAGGCCGTGCGCGAGGCGCGCACCATGGCCCGCAAGGAGATGGACCTTTCCGACCTGCGCCTTGCGCGCGACTTCAAGGCCGTGTTGCAGGACAACGCCATCCGCACCCTGTACCAGCCCATCGTGCGCTTTCCCACCGGGCGGATCATGGCCTGGGAGGCGCTCAGCCGAGGCCCGGTGGACACGCCCTTCCATTCGCCCATGATGCTCTTCGACATCGCGGAGGAGTTGGGCATGCTCTTCGCGCTGGAGCGCATCTGCCGCGAGCGGGCCATCGCCAGCGCGGGCACCCTGGCCCCTGACCAGAAGCTGTTCCTGAACATCCACCCGCGCACCCTGACGGACCCCGGCTTTACCCCCGGCAGCACGCTTGAAGCGGTACGGGCCATGGGCCTTGCGCCCGAGAACATCGTGTTCGAGATCACCGAGCGGCATTCCATCCGCGATTTCGGGGTGTTCTACAAGACGCTTTCGCATTACCGGGGCCAAGGCTTCAAGGTGGCCATCGACGACGCGGGCACCGGCTATTCCGGCCTCGCCACCATCGCCGAACTGAAGCCCGACTTCATCAAGATCGACATGTCGCTCATCCGCAACATCAACCGCGACCCGGTGCGCCGCGCACTGATGGAAACGCTCGTCAGCTTCGCCGAAAAGATCGGCTCGCGGGTCATCGCCGAAGGCATTGAAACCCGCGAGGAAGCCGCCACCCTGATGGCCATCGGCGCGCACTACGGGCAGGGCTACTACCTGGGGCGCCCCGACTACCCCAAGCCGGAAACCCACGTGGACATCGGCGAGTTGCGCCCCGCCGCGCAACTGCCCAGCGTGGGCGGCCTGGCCTGCTCCATGCCGGTGGGCGAACTGGCCGAACCCGCCCACACCGTGCCCGCCACCACCCTGGCCGGGGAAGTGCGCAAACTGTTCGAGACGTCCGATCCGCTGACCAGCATCGCCGTTGTGGACGAACGCTCCAAGCCGCTGGGGCTGATCATGGACTACCACCTCAACCGGCAGCTTTCGGCGCAGTACGGGGTGGCGCTGTACTTCAAGCGGCCCGTGTCGGCCGTCATGGACACCAAACCGCTGGTGGTGGAGGAAACCACCCCGGTGGAGGACGCCGCGCGCCGGGCCATGTCGCGCAATCGGTTGCAGGCCTACGACGACATCCTGGTCACCCGGGGCGGCGCCCTGACGGGCACCGTTTCGGTGCAGCGGCTGCTGCACAAGCTGGCCCAGGTGCAGGTGGAACTGGCCAAGGGCACCAACCCGCTCACCGGCCTGCCCGGCAACGTGGCGCTGGAGAAGGAACTGGAGACCCGGCTGGCCGGAGGGCAGCCCTTTTCGCTGCTGTACGCGGACCTGGACAACTTCAAGAGCTACAACGACACCTACGGCTTCAAGAACGGCGACAGGATCATCCTGCTGCTGGCCAAGGTGCTGTCGTGGGCGGTGCAGCGGCACGGGGCCAAGGGCGACTACGTGGCGCACATCGGCGGCGACGACTTCGTGTGCATCACCTCGCCCCGCCACGCCGAGCGGGTGTGCCGGGCCGCCACGCGCTGCTTCGGGCGGCTGGTGCGCGGCTGCTACTGCGGCGACGACCAGGTGCGCGGGTGGATCACCGCGCGCGGGCGCGACGGCATGGAGCGGCGCTTTCCCTTCGTCTCGGTGTCGCTGGCCGTGCTGGATTGCCACGAACGCAGCAACCTGCACGAAATCGGCGAACGGGCCGCCCACGTGAAGCACCTGGCCAAGGCCATTCCCGGCAACGCCTACGTGCTGGAATGCGGGGTGTGCCAGATGCGCGCCCTGCACTGAAATCACGCGGCTGCCATGCTCCGCACACGACGGCCCCCCCACGGTGCAACGCGGGGGGGCTTGTCCGTCCGGCGGGTGCACGCGGGCACGGAGCCCACAGGAGGAGCGCACGGCTCCGTGCTTTCGGACGAATGTTGCGCCGCCCGTCACGCCAGGCGCGACGGGCGGCGGACGTCTTTGAATCACCCCGTCAGGGCTGTTTCCCGAATTAGGGCAGCATCCAGCCAATGACGTAGGCTTGCAGCGTCACCAGCACGCTGATCACAAGGGTCATGGCGATGCTGTGCCCAAGGGCGAAGCGGAACAGCGCCCCTTCCTGGCCCACGGTGTGGGTGGAGGCCGTGGCCACCGAGATGGACTGCGGCGAGATCATCTTGCCGGTCACCCCGCCGGTGGCGTTGGCGGCCACGGTCAGGTACGGGTCCACGCCCACGGCGCGGGCCGTGGCCTGCTGCATGCTGCCGAACAACGCGTTGGACGAGGTGTTCGAACCGGTCAGGAACACGCCAAGCCAGCCCATGATGGGCGCGAAGAACGGGAACAGCGCGCCGGTGTGGGTGAAGGCGATGCCGAGGGTCGAACTCATGCCGGAATAGTTCATGAGTTGCGCAAGCCCGAGGATGAGCATGATGGTCAGCACCGGAAAGCGCAGTTGGTGGCAGGTTCGCCAGAAGCAGCCGATGGCCCGCTTCATGCCGTAGCCCGGCATTATGGGCACCGACAGCAACCCCGCCAGCAGGATGGCGGTGCCCCCGGCCGACAGCAGGTTCAAGGTGTACTTGGCCGCATAAGGCGCATCCTTGGCCACGATGGGCACGGTCTTGGCGATGGCGCCGTGCAGGCCCGGCCATTCGATGGCCTGGATGTACACCTTGTTCAGCCCGGCCTTCACGCCGTCCAGCCCCCAGAAAAAGACGAACACCGCCAGAATGGCGTACGGAGCCCAGGCCCGCAGGATCTCGCCGGTGGAGTGGTGGGCGCTGGCCGCCGCGCTGGCGGGCTGTTCATCGGCAAAGTGCCAGGTGCTGGCAGGCCTCCAGAAGCGCAACAGCACCAGCAGGCCGATGATCGTCACGATGGCCGCCATGACGTCGGGCAACGTGGGGCCATGCAGTTCGGCGAACAGGAACTGCGTGCCGCTGAAGCACACGCTGGCTACCACTATGGCGGGCAGCACCTCCATGGACCGGCGGAAACCGCACATGACCACGGTCATCCACAGCGGCACCACCAGCGCGAACACCGGCAGCTGCCGCCCCACGTACTGGCTGAGCGTGGTCACGTCCAGGCCGCTGACCTGGCTGGCCACGATGACCGGGATGCCCAGCGCCCCGAAGGCCACGGGCGCGGTGTTGGCCACCAGGCAAATGCCCCCGGCGTACACCGGGCTGAAGCCCAGCCCCATCAGCATGGCCGCCGTGATGGCCACCGGCGTGCCGAAACCCGCCGTGCCTTCCAGAAACGCGCCGAAGGCAAAGGCGATGAACAGGGCCTGCAACCGCCGGTCGTCGGTAAGCCGGGCCAGCGAGCCCTTGATGATCTCGAACTCGCCCGATTCCACGGTCATGTTGTACAGCCACACGGCCGTCAGCACGATCCAGATGATCGGGAACAGCCCCATGGCCATGCCGTACAGCGTGGCGTTGACCGCAAGGCCCACGGGCATGCCCCACACGCCCACGGCGGCGCACAGCGCACCGGCCAGCCCCAGCGCGGCGGCCATGTGGCCCTTGGCCCGCCGCACGGCCAGCATGTAGAAGAGTATCGCCAGCGGCAGCATGGCCACGCAGGCCGATGCGGCGATGTTGGAAAACGGATCGTACTGCTGCACCCAGTTCATGAATGCCCCCTGTGGTTTGACGTGCATGGACGACCCCGCGCGCGCACCGCGTGCGCGGCGGCTGGCCGCATGGTGCGTGGCGCGGCCACATTCCCGTCCGCCCGCGCGATGCCGGGCGGCGGAAACGGCACCGTGGCCGCTTGAACCTCGCTGCTTCTGCTGTTAGCCAAGGGGTCTGGCAGTTGTGAAATGAATTGTCTTCATGAACCCCAGTCGAAAACGGAATAGCCATGCACCTCAGGGTATTGCGCAGCTTTGTGGAGGTGGTTCGCGCGGGCGGGTTTTCCGCCGCCGCGCAGGCCGTGTGCGCCACCCAATCCACGGTCAGCAAGGCCGTGCGCGGGCTGGAGGAGGACTGCGGGGCCATCCTGCTGGAACGCACCCCGGCGGGAGTGACCCTGACGGCGGCGGGCGAGGTGACCTACCGCCGCGCGCTGGCCATGCTGGCCGAAAAGGAGGCCATGGATGCGGAACTGGACGACCTGCGCAACGTGCGCCGGGGCACGCTGCGCTTCGGCGTGCCGCCGGTGGGCAGCACCCTGCTTTTCGCCCGGCAGTTCGCCCAATACCGCCGCCGCTACCCGGGGGTGCGCATAGAACTGCGCGAAAAGGGCTGCTATGCGCTGGAAGAGGACGTGCTGCGCGGCGAACTGGAAATGGCCCTGGCCCTGCTGCCCGTATCCGGCCAGTTCGAGGTATCGCCCCTGTGCGACGAGCCGCTCATGGCCCTGCTGCCGCAAGGGCACCCCTTGCAGGGCCGCGAGGCCCTGTGCCTGCACGACCTGGACGGCAGCGCGTTCATCCAGTTCGAGCAGGGCTTCGCGCTCAACGCGCGCATCCGCGACCGCTGCCTGAAACAGGGGGTGCGTCTGGACGAAACCCTGTGCAGCGGCCAGATACCCTTCATCATCAGCCTGGTGGCCGCCGGGCTTGGCGTGGCGCTGGTGCCGCGCCTGATGCTGACGGAACCGCTGCCCGACGGCGTCCACCGCGCCCTGCTGGACGACGACGAACTGCGCTGGCGCGCGGTGCTGGCCTGGCGCAAGGGGCACAGCCTGTCCCCGGCGGCGGCCGCATGGCTGGAACTGATGCACGAGATGCCGCCGCGCATCTCGTGCGGCAGGGACGGCGGCCAGGCGCTGATGGCAACGCCAGACAGGCCGAGCAAGCAAGACAGGCCCGACAGGCAAGTCGGGCCGGGCACGGAGGGCATGGCATGTTGCGGTACTGCGGAAGTGACGGGGGGAAGGACGACAAGCAAAAAAGTCCCGCCAGCAGGGGCGGGGCAATGTTGCGCGGCGGGCAGGAAGGACGGGAAGAACGGACGGAAGCGCTGATCAGCGTTCCTGCATGGCCTGCGCCACGCGCACCAGTTGCGCGGCGTCGAGAATCAGCGAGATGCCGCCCTCGGCGTCCACGCTGGACCCGGCAATCCACGCGGCGCGGCGGCACGGGCCGCCCAGGCGCTTGATGACCGCCTGTTCCAGCCCGGTCACGCCATCCACGGCAAACCCCACGGGCTGGCCGTCCACGTTGGCGATGATGATGCGCTCGTAGGCGGGCTGCTGACCCGGCACATCCAGAAAGCGGCGCAGGCTGAGGCACGGCACAAGCCGGTCGCGGTATTCCACCAGGCCCAGCGTGGCGGCCTCGCCGTCCACGAAGCGCTCCAGGCACGCCTCCACCTGGGTCAGGGGCAGGATGAACGTCTCGTCGCCCACCCGCACGCGCAGGCCGTCGATGATGGCCAGGGTCAGGGGAATGCGCAGCCGCCAGGACGTGCCCTCGCCCCGCCGGGTGACCACGTCCACGCTGCCGCGCAGCGCGCCCAGCGCGGTGCTGACCACGTCCAGCCCCACCCCGCGCCCGGAAAGGTCGGACACGCCGCTGGCCGTGCTGAAGCCTGGCAGAAAAAGCAGTTGCAGCAGTTCCGCGTCGCCGGGTTCCGCGTCGGGGGCCAGCAGTCCACGGGCCACGCCCACGGCGCGCAGCTTGTCCAGGTCGATGCCCGCGCCGTCGTCGGCAACGGTAATCAGCACCTCGCCCCCGGCATGCGCGGCGGACAGGCGCAGCACCGCTTCGGCGGGTTTGCCCGCCGCCACCCGCGCCTCGGCCGTTTCCACCCCGTGGTCCATGGCGTTGCGCACCAGATGCAGCAGTGGGTCGCGCAGGTGGTCGATGACGGTCTTGTCCAATTCCGTCTCGCCGCCCTCGGCCACGAAGCGCACATCCTTGCCAAGGCGCGCCGCAAGGTCGCGCACCAGTCGCCGGAAGGCGTGGAAGGTGGCGTCCAGCGGCACCATGCGCACCGACATGGTGCTGTCGCGCAGCGATTCGGTAAGCCGCTCCAGCCCCTCGGCCAGTTCACGCAGGCGCGGGTCGTCATGGTCCGTGGCAATGCGCGAAAGGCGCGATTGCAAGATGACCAATTCCCCCACGTTATCCAGCAGGCGGTCCACCTTGGCGCTGTCCACGCGCAGGCTGGTGGTGGGGCCTTCGTCGCCGCCGGGGCGCAGGGCGCCCACCGGAGAAGCGTCGTCGCCCAGGGCCGGGGCGCATTCCAAGGCGGAGCGCCCAGACGCCGCGGCTTGCGGAAGCACGGGGCGGACAGGCCCAGTGGCGGGCATGGTGGCCATGGAGGCCATGGAGGCCAGTCCCTCCACGGCGCGCAACGCCTCGCCGCCAGCTCCGGCGGCGGCCAGCAGACCGGCCGCGTCGGCAACGCCGCCCTGCGCCGCGATGCGGCACAACAATTCGGCCGGGGGCAGCAGCCGTTCCTCGCCCAGCACCATCACGTCCAACCCGCCATCGTCCATCAGCGTGGCGAAGGGCTCGCGCACCATGACGGCGGGGTGTTCCGTGACCAGCACGGCATCCCAGCGCAGATGGACCGCTTCCGCATCCAGCCCGTCAAGACCGGGCACCGTCTCGCAATGAGGCCAGAGTTGCAGTGCGCCCAGGGCGCGCAAGCCGTCCAGCAGGCGGGAAGGATCCAGCCCCCGGCGCAGCGCGTCGGCCGACGGGGCATAGCGCAGCCAGTACACCAGCGGCTTGGCCGTGCTGCTTTGGCCGCTGGCGGGCGGCAGGAAGGGTAAGGCCGCGCCATCACCTTCTGTTGGATGCGGGGACGAACCGGCATGGCCAGCATGACCTGGCACTGCCGGGGCGGCAAACCCTGCTCCGCCGCCGGACCAATCCGACGGCGCAGGCGCGACCGGCGCGACATCATGCGGCGCGGGTGCTGCCCACAGCGCCGCCAGCCCGGCGATGCGGTCGAGCAGGTCGCGTTCGCGCGCGGCGGTTGCGGCGGCCCTGGCCGCATGTTCCGCGCCATCCTGGCCGGGAGCGTCCCCCGTCGGCTGGCCGGGCTGAACGGGCTGGCCGGGCTGGCCGGAAACGCCCGCCGCCAGCAAGTCCTGCAGGTGGTCCTTGGCGTCCAGGCCCAGGGCCAGCAGTTCCGGCGTGGCCGGTGCGGCGGCCTTGCGCACGCTGTCGAAAAGGTCTTCCACCACGTGGGTGAAGCGGGCCACGGCGTCGAAGCCGAACATGGCCCCGGTGCCCTTCAGGGTGTGCAGGGCGCGGAACACCCGGGCCATGAGCGCGCCGTCGCCGGGGTGCGACTCCAGTTCGAGCAGCGCTTCTTCGAGGTCGATGAGCAAGTCGCGCGCTTCCTCGGTGAACACGCGCCGCGCGGTGCCGCCGGGGTTCATGCGCCGCCTCCGCCGCGCAGGGTGGCGGCCAGCCGATGAGTTTCCGCCTGGCCCGCGTTCGAAGCCGCGCCTTCCGCCGCTGGCGAAAGCGTGCGGGCATCGCCCAGGGCCATGGCCGCGCCCGGTTCTTCATCGTCGAACAGGCGATCGGCGTCCAGCAGCAGCACGTGCCGCCCGTCGTGCCGGAAGATACCCGCCAGCACTTCGACCGGCACGGGGGTGCCCATGCGCGGCGGTGGCTCCACGGCGGCGGCGGTGATTTCGATGACCTCGCGCACGGCGTCGGCCAGCGCGCCCACCAGGGTTACGCCGCCTCCCGCCTCGGGCGGCGCGGGGGCCTCCACGATGACGATGCGCGCATGCACCGTGCGTTCCACGGTTCCCATGCCGAGCCGGGTGCGCAGATCCACCACCGGCACGGCCGCGCCGCGCAGGTTCACCACGCCGCGCACGTGGCGCGGCATGCGGGGAATGCGCGTCAACGCGCCGAAATCCAGCACCTCGCGCACCACGCCGATGTCGAGGGCGAACCGCTCGTCACCCAGCGTGAGGGCCAGCAGCCTGCGGACGGGAGCCAGCGGCCCCTGCCCCTGCCCCGGCCGAGACGCGCGCGGCGCGGCGGGGGCGCCCGGCGTTGCCGTTGCGCCCCTGTCGTCCGCATTGCCCTGCGGCCCCTGTCCGTGGTTTGCCTGCTGCACGTCGTCCATCCGTGGCCATCCGCCCTGGGCGCGGAACACGTTCCGCTAGAAACGCTCGAAATCCTGGTCATCCGCATCATCCGTCAGGTCGATGCGCACCTTGTGCGGATCGCTCTCCGACAGCGCCGCCACGGCGGGCGACTGCGGCCCGGCCATGCGTTGCATCTTGGGGGCCATGTCCGCGCCAAGGCGGAAGAACGACACCGTGCGTTGCAGATGCGCCGCCTGGGCGGAAAGCTCTTCGGACGTGGACGCCACCTCTTCGGAGGCCGCCGCGTTCTGCTGAATGACCTGATCCAACATGTGCAGTGCCTCGTTGACCTGGCTCGCGCCCTCGCGCTGCTCGATGCTGGCGGCGGCGATTTCCTGCACCAGTTCCGCCGTGCGCTCGATGTCCGGCACCAGCTTGCCCAGCAGGCCCCCGGCCCGTTCGGACACCTCCAGGCTGGCGCCGGAAAGGCGGGTGATCTCGGCGGCGGCCGCCTGGCTGCGTTCGGCCAGCTTGCGCACTTCAGAGGCCACCACGGCGAAGCCGCGCCCCTGCTCGCCCGCGCGGGCCGCCTCGATGGCGGCGTTCAGGGCCAGCAGGTCGGTCTGCCGGGCGATCTCTTCTATGATGGAAATCTTGCTGGCGATCTCGCGCATGGCCTTCAGCGTGGCGGACACCGCCTCGCCCGATTCGCGGGCGTCGTCGGCCGCGCGCACGGCGATGGATTCGGTGGTGCGAGCGTTGTCGGCGTTCTGGGCGATGCGCGCCACCATCTCTTCCATGGAGGCGGAGCACTGCTCGACCGATGCCGCCTGCTCGGTGGCCCCCTGCGACAGGGCCTCTGCCGTGGCGCTCAGTTCCTCGCTGCCCGCCGCCACGTTCTCCGCGCCCACCTGCACGTCGCGCACCACGTCGGACAGGCGGCGCACCATGTTGCCCAACGAGGTCAGCAGGCGGTCGTTGTCGCCGCGCGGCTCCAGCGATACGCGCAAGTCGCCGGTGGCCAGGGTGGAGGCGTTGCGCGAAATGGAGCGCTCCACGGCAACCATCTCGCCAAGGGCGCGCATCAACTCGTCGCGCGGGCCGCGCATGACCACCTCTATGTCCACGTTGCCCCGGGCCAGTTCGCGGGCCGTCTCCACCACGCGGCGCTCGGCCAACAGCATCTCCTGCATGGCCTGCAGCAGCCTGCCCACCTCGTCGGTGCCCTGCACCTCCACCTCGAGCGAGGTCTCGCCCAGGGCCACGGCCTCGGCCACGGCTGCCGCGCGGGCAATGCCCCCGCGCACCGACTTGCCGATGAGGATGGCGAACAGCAGCCCCAGCACCAACGCCCCGCCAGCCACGGCCAGCGAGATCATGGACGCGCGTCGCACCTCGTCTTCCATGCGGTCCTGCTGGGCGTCCTTCACCGCGATGACGGTGTTGCGCACACCCTCGGCCACGCTGGCCATACCGGACAACCTGCCGTCGCGCTCGGTCTCGTCCTTGACCAGTTCCTCCACCTGCTCGCGGTAGGCCCGCGCGCTGGTCAGCACGGACGAGGCCAACTTCCAGCTTTCGCCCGGCCCCTCGCTGGCCGAAAGCCCGGCCGATGCGGCGATGGCCTTGTCCAGGCGCATGCGGGCGCGCGCCAGGGCATCGGCATCGCCCCGCCACAGATAATAGAGCACGTCCACGCGCGACTGCAGGAACTCCGTCTCCAGCCCCATCAGGGTTTGCAGTTCGTCGCGCCGGGGCGCAAGGGCGGGGTTGGCCTGGACGATCATGTTCAGGCGCGCGGCGTGCAGCCGTTCCACCCCTTCCTGCAGGGCATTGGCGGCCTGGACGGCGTTCCTGATGGTCTGCTCGCGGTGGGTCAGCGCACCGTCCAGTTCCAGGAATTTGCGCCGGTAGTCGGCGTGCATGGGGCCCAGCATGTCGATGCCGCCGCCGCGCACTCCGTCCGCCGCAAGACGCTCGCGCAGCGCGGCAATGCCCTCGACGTCCTTGCCGTGCTGCGACTCGAAGGCGCGCACATGCTCCCGCCCCCGGTTGAGCAGGTAGTACAGTACCTCCACGCGCGAATGCTCCATGCCCGCCACCAGCGCCTGTGCATTGCTGGTGATCTCGGACTGGCGCAACAGGTGTCGCTGCTGACGCCACGAAAACGCGACCACCACCACCACGATCAGCAGCAGCGAGCCGAATCCCAGACTGAGCTTCATGAACAGACTGCAATTCTTGAGCATCCGGAAACCCCTTGCCCGTCGAGAATTTGAACCGGCGTGCGCCAGGGCGCGCCGGGCCTCACCCCTATCGCATTTCACGGAGTGCGGCAAACCGCGTGCCCATGCGCAAGGAGCGCATTTAACAATTCGTATTCACAGTGATTTTCAAGACACAGCACAACCATGTCACCGCAGGATTCCGGCAGATTGTGCCTGGGCGGGTGCATGGCGTCACGGAATCTTGCAAAAACCACGCCGGGATAGCTCTGACGCCACGGTCATGCACCGGCGCGCCCAACCCCGCAAGCACCGGTCCGCATGCGGACGAAACCTGGCGACCGATGGCAGGTTGCCACGCCCGGAAACATGCGCGGGACGGGGGGAAGCAGGCCGCGCGCCATGGCGGCAACGCGGCCACCCGGAAGAGAAAAAGAAACCGCCGGAAGAAATCCGGCGGTGGTGCGTCGCGGTGTTGCTCCGGCTCAAGGCGGGACAACTGCACGAGAGTGCGCAACCAAGGCGCAGCGCCCCCGAATGCGGGAGCATGGAGCCGGTCCGGCAGGAATGCGCGGGCTGAGGTCAGTACAGTTCAGCCGGGTTCGTCGCCCTGGCGGGTCGACGGGCCGCGGAACGCCTGGCCCCGGCCGTGTCGCCGTCCGCCGTGCGACAGACCGCTTCGTCATGGGGGGACAGCGGCTGCTCGCCCTCCATGAGGGTGGCCAGGGTGGTCTCTTCCAGCGAGCGTTCCAGGGCCTGCGACGCCCGCACCCAGGCGGACCTGGTCAGGCACGAGGCCCGGCGCGCGCAGGCGTTGGCATCGCCCGAACAGCACACGGTGAGCTGGATGCCGCCTTCCATCAGGCGCACGATTTCGCCAAGGGTGATGTCCTCGGGCGTGCGGGCCAGCATGTGCCCACCCGAGGCACCCCGGGAACTGCGCGTCAGTCCGCCGCGCTTCAGCGTCTTGAGTATCTGCTCGATGAACTGGACCGTCACGCCGGTGTGTTGGGACAGCGCCGTGGTGGTCATGGGGGCGTCTTCGCCGTGCATGGCCAGAGCAAGAAGGATGCGCGCCGCGTATCGGGTCTTTGCTGCAAGCTTCATTGTATGGGTCCCGCGCCGGTCACTCGACGCCGCGCCCCACGGCACGGCGAAAATGAGTGAGCTATTACATAAGTATAGGAAACTTCTTACAGAAAATATCCTCCTTTGTCAATAGGAATTAAAAAAATTCGCTTTCACTCCACGCGGAAAAAATCGCTGGAACGCCAACATGTTAGTAATCATTAACCACCAAATTCAGGCAAATGGGTAAATAAAAACAATCCCTTTTGCCATCGTGCAGCGCCACTCTCGCGGACTGGCAAAACCGCAGCTCCCCCGAAATGATGCATGTACTCACTCAAAAGCATGCATCGTACAGCATTCGGGAGCAATACGGTTCAGGGCCCATGCCGCGCTGATGGGCACAGCCGAAAGCCACAGCCTGCGAACGGTCGCAGCACTACCCGCTCTGCCGTCTAGCCCTCCCAAAAGCCCTTGCCGAAGGTGCGCACGCAGCGCACCACAGGTGCTCCTCGCATCGCTTGCGCCTTGCGGCCAAAACAAGATTTTTTTCACAATAACAAAATATCACAATAAATTCAGAATTTTGAAAAATACCCCATTTTCAAGGGGGTGCTTGACACCTAAATTCGGATGGGTTTAATTCATACGAAATTAATCTGATTCGTAGAGATTCAGATTAACGCGAACAAAATTGCATCAATATACATACGCGTCATACCGGAATCACCCGGTCAACAGTCATACCGCGAACCGGCGCTCCGCCAACGCCGCCCCGCACAGGCACTGGAGAACGGCATGAGAATTTCCTCCACGGTGCATTACGCATCCCGGCTGCTGGTCAACCTTGCCCTGCACGGCCCGCATGACGGGCCCCTTTCCGCGTCGGAGCTGGCCGAGCACACCGGCATTTCCGTCAAGTTCATCGAAAAGATCATCCGCCAACTGCGCACGGCAGGCATGGTGCGCAGCGTGCGCGGCGCGGCTGGCGGCCACGTGCTGACCATGAACCCCGACGACGTCACCCTTGGCGACGTGCTGCGCGTGGTGGAAGGCGGGGTGCAGCCCCCCAACTGCTGCGTGGGCGCGGACTGCGACGACGCCCCCTGCCGCTGCAAGGCGGCATGGACCAGCGCCGCCAAGGCCCTGGAAGAAACCTTGGACCAGTTCACCCTTACCGACATCATGCACGGCGCGGAACGCCCCGACGACTGCGCCCACATGGCTACCGACGCCGACAAGGACGCCCGCCCGGCGCCCTCCACCAGGCTGAACGGCAACAAGCCGCTGAACACGCCACGATACGGCAGAACACCCCGTGCCCTGCGGGACTGCAATACCCGAACCTGCTCTCATCAAAGCCAATAAGTGAAGGAGAAACCTGGCATGAAGAAACTGCTCATTCTTGGCGCAGGTGCCGGCGGCACCATGCTCGCCACCAAAATGAGGAAAAAGCTCAGCGAGCGTGAATGGGAGATCACGGTCATCGACCGCGACCTCACCCACCATTATCAGCCCGGCTGGCTGTTCATACCCTTCGGCATCGACACCCCCAAGGGTTGCGAGAAGCCCAAGAAGGACTTCATCCCCCGCGGCGTCAACTTCGTGAAGGATACCATCACCAACGTGGATCCGGAAGCGAAGGTGGTCACCTGTGAAGGTGGCAAGTACAGCTACGACTGGGTGGTCATCGCCACCGGCTGCCGCATCGCCCCCGACGAAGTGGAAGGCCTGCTGGACGACTGGCGCGGCAACATCCACGACTTCTACACCCCCGACGGCGCCGCCGCCCTGCTGCCCAAGCTGAAGAACTTCAAGAAGGGCCGCCTCGTCCACCACATCTGCGAAACCCCCATCAAGTGCCCCGTCGCGCCGCTGGAGTTCATCTACCTGGCCGACTGGTACTTCACCAAGATGGGCGTGCGCGACAACATCGAAATCGAACTGGTCACCCCGCTGACCGGCGCGTTCACGAAGCCCGTGGCCGCCAAGATCCTGGGCGAACTGTGCGACAGGAAGAACATCAAGGTCACCCCCAACTTCGTGGTGGACAGCGTTGACGCGGGCAACAAGACCATCGCCTCCGTCACCGGCGACGAGATCAACTACGACCTGCTCGTCACCATTCCCCCGAACATGGGCCAGCAGTTCCTGATCGATTCGGACATCGCCGACCCCATGGGCTTCATGGACACCGACAAGGGCACCCTGAAGTCCAAGAAGTATCCCAACATGTACGTCATCGGCGACACCACCAACGTGCCGACCTCCAAGGCCGGCTCCGTGGCCCACTACGAGGCCGACATCATCGCCGAAAACCTGATGTCCGACATCGACGGCAGCGAGCACTACCACCACTTCGACGGTCACTCCACCTGCTTCATCGTGACCGGCTACGAAAAGGCCTCGCTCATCGACTTCAGCTACGACGTGGAACCGCTGCCCGGCATGTTCCCCTTCCCCGGCGTTGGCCCCTGCGCGCTGCTGGCCGAAAGCCACATCAACTACTGGGGCAAGCTGATGTTCAAGTGGGTGTACTACAGCCTGATGCTGAAGGGTCACGAGTTGCCGTTCGAGCCGAACATGTACCTGCACGGCAAGGACACTTCCCTGATGCGGAAGAAGTAAGCCGGAGGCACCAATGACCAATGAAGAACTCATTCTCCAGCGCCTCGAGGCCATGGAAGAGCGGATCGCCTTCCTGCACGAGCGCGCGATGGGCACCAAATACTTCATCGAGGAAGTGACGCCCATCGGCAACCATGCCTTCCGCCTTATGGTGGAAGAATTGCAGGACGTGCACGGCCACGTGCATCTCGACGACATCTTCGAGCTGCTGCGTCGCGGCCTGCGCGGCGTCCCCAACCTCAACTACTGCCTTGACCAGCTGGAAAACCTCATCGACCTGTGGCGCACCATGCACCCGGCGGTGGCCCCCACCTGGCCCCACATCATCGAAGGGCTGGGCAAGTGGGAGCAGGAAGGCGTGTTCGCCAAGCTGGCGGCCCTGAAGGGCGCGGGCGGCAAGGTGCTGGACGCCAACACCCCCGAAGGCATCGAGAAGATGGGCGACGCGCTCGCCTTCATGACCGTGCTGCTGCAAAAGCTGGCCGATCCCAACGTGCAGGCCTTCCTGGCCCGCGCGGTGGACATGCTGGCCAAGCTGGACCTGTCGCAGGCCAAGCCCGTGGGCATGTTCGGCATGGTCGGCGCCCTCGGTTCCAAGGAAGCCAAGGAAGGCCTTGGCGTTGCCATGGAAGTGCTGAAGGCTCTCGGCGCGCTGAAGGGCGACGGCTGCTGCGCCTGCGGCTGCGCCGCGCACGTCCCGGCCAAGAACGACTAGCGACATCGAACGGACCCGCCGTCGCCCACCCAGGCCCGGCGGGTCCTTTTTACCCTCATCTTGTGAAGGAGTTATCAATGTCCGCGACCAACATGAGTGCCGCCCACCGCCGCGTGCTCGTCGTCGACAACGACCCCGCCGAGCGAGAACGCCTTGCCGGGCTGCTGACGGCGGAAGGACACGCCGTGCGCACCGCCGCCTCCACGCCCGAGGCTCTCGAGGCCGCCGCCAGCTTCCGTCCCGACGTGATCACCCTGGAAATGGACCTGCCGAGCCCCGGCGGCACGGTGTTCTATGCCCGGCTGCGCCGTAGCCCCGCCCTGCGCGAAACCCCCGTGGTGGTAGTCAGCGGCGTGGGCCCCCGCCCCGCGCGCCTGGCCCGCCGTGTGCCCACCCACCAGAAGCCGGTGATGCCCACCGCCCTGCTGGACGCCATCCGCAAGGCCGTTCCCGCCCACGCCTAGCATTGCCGTCTCCGTGGGCCGCTCCCGCGTACAGCGCAGACCGCCCCCGGACTGCCGCATCCGCTCCGCCCGCCCCTACCCGCGCAGGTGAGCCATCCTCCTCCGGCTCGCCGCTCTTCACCGAATCGCTAGCTCCGCTGCACCTCGATCCCGGTTCACCTGCGCAATTCGGACTAAATTGGTCAAATTCATACGCAGCAAGTAGGAATTTGCCGCACGGCCCGCCCCGGAATCCTGCGCGGCGGCAGCGGGGCTGCCTGCGACAGAACATGACCGCGCGCAAACGATGCGGGGCCCCCTGCCTTTCGGCAGGGAGCCCCGTGCGTCGCGTGCATCGGCCGTTGTGCGGCACAAGGAGGAGGGAACCGCCGCGCGCGGCCTGTGCGCGGCGGCGCGGCAGGCGTGAAGGAACCCGCCGCGCCGCCAGCCGCCGGTTACTGGGCCGCACCCTCCGGCAGCGGGAAACAACGCAGCCAACGCGCCGCGAGCTTCTCGGCCCGCGTCACGTCCTTGTCCTTCATCCTGTCGATGAGTTCGCGCCGGGCTTCCCCGGCCTTGGCAAAGCCCGCCGCCACGGCCAGGTCGAACCACATGTAGGCGCGTACGTCGCTGGCAGGCACGCCCGCGCCGTCACGACACATGGTGCCGAGCAGGTGCATGGCCTTGCCGTTGCCCAGGGTGGCGGCGCTGAGGAACAGTTCGCGCGCCACCTTGCGCGAGGTGGCATCGGTGGCTTCGCCGTGGTAGGCAAGCCCCACGTTGCAGCGGGCCTCGGCGGCCAGCAGGCGCGCCTTGCGCACGAAGTCGCGCTTGGCGGCCACCAGTTCCATGCCGTACTGCTTGTCGCGGAAGTCGGTGGGCAGATCGTCGTACACCGGTTCGCAATTGTAGCCGCACTTGTCGGCCTTGCGGAACAGTTCCAGCGCCTTGCCGAAATCCTGCGCCACGCCCTTGCCGGTGGCGTGCAGCACGCCGTAGAAGTTGAGGGCCTCGTGATGCTCGGCCTTGGCCGCGCGGCCCAGCCACTGGGCGGCCTTGCCGAAATCCTGCGCAACGCCGTTGCCTTCGTAGTACAACATGCCAAGATTGAACTGGGCGCTTGCGTCGCCCGCCTCAGCCATCGCGAACATCTCCTGCACTTGCATTGGCTTGCCCCTGTGTACTGAAAGGTTGGGAAATCCTGCCCCGGTGCTTCCGTCTGGTCCCCGCTGCCAGCGCCATCCGGCTGCGGGGACCGTGGCGGGTGCACCGCCGGGCCAGCTTGGGAAACCTCATCGCCTTGTTCCGGTATCCGGGCGGCCGCGGGGGCATGGTTCCGCGTGCTGACCGGGGTGATCCAGCGTAGACCTTCAGTCACCGGCACGGAGGTGCGGGTGGCAGTCCGCGTGTTCCGTTAATTCCTACCGTGCTGGTATGGGTTATTTCCTACCTAGCTGGTGG
This sequence comes from Nitratidesulfovibrio sp. HK-II, assembly GCF_003402415.2. Taxonomy (NCBI): domain Bacteria; kingdom Pseudomonadati; phylum Thermodesulfobacteriota; class Desulfovibrionia; order Desulfovibrionales; family Desulfovibrionaceae; genus Nitratidesulfovibrio; species Nitratidesulfovibrio sp. HK-II. The sequence continues at coordinate 1,713,136 of NZ_AP036014.1, read as the reverse complement.
GATATTGTCAACGGGACTTCCAAAAATTTCTTCAAAAAATATGTTGCTATTTTTCAGCATGATAAAAAACCAGAGCGCCGGAATCCTTCATTCCGGCGCTCTTGCATGCTGCGGAGCCATCCCTTTGCAAGGGCTTTTGCCCTGACTGGGGCGTTGCCCTGCCCCCTGCTGTAATCAGCTGAAATAACACAGTCACGATTCGGTAGCGACAACAAGCCCTACCAAAACAGGATGCTATTACGGTGTCACGCCGCGCAGCGCGACTCAACCATCAGGCCGCGCGCAGCGCGACTCTAACATCAGGCCGCGCGCAGCGCGTCCACGATAACCAGCCGCGCAGCCTTGATGGCGGGCAGAATGCCCCCCAGGCAGCCCATGAACGTGCCGAACATCAACGACCAGAGGGCGATGCGCGGACTGAGGGTGAAGCTGAACGCCAGCTCCGAGAAGGTCTGAAAATTCATGGTGGAGATGGTCACGAATTGCAGGGTAGAAGCCAGCAGCAGCCCGATGGCCCCGCCGCTGCCGCCCAGCAGCAGCGACTCCACGAGAAACGCGCGCAGGATGTCCCGCCGCTGAAACCCGATGGCCCGCAGGGTGCCTATCTCGCGCACCCGGTTGGCCACGGCGGCGTGCATGGTGATCATGGCCCCGATGATGGCCCCCAGTGAAAATATGGCGGGCAGCATGGTGCCCAGCACCCCCAGGAACTTGGCCATCATTTCCGACTGTTCCTCGTAGAACCGGGTTTCGCGCTTGCCCTCCAGTTGCAGGCGCGGGTCCGCCGCAAGGCCCGCGCGCAGCCCATCAAGCCCCGCCAGCCCGTCCCGCTCCTGCATGCGGGCCACCACCACCGAGTAGGAACTGCGCCGAAAGGCGGCCATCAACTGGTCCACGTCGCCCCACACCTCTGAACTGAAGCCCGTAGCCCCGGCCTCGAAGACGCCGACCACGGTCCAGTCGCGCATGGCGAAGCGCAGGCTTTCGCCGATGCCCGTGCCGCTGAACCGCCGGGCGATGCTTTCTCCGGCGATGATTTCGGAGGTGCCGAAGCGGGGCATGCGGCCTTCCTTCAGCTTCACCTGCGGACGCAGCTCCAGCGAATGGGTGCCGATGCCCCGGATGACCACGTTGGACGGCTTGGTGGTGCCGCGCTTGTTCAGGGTGATCAGCACCACCAGTTCGCGCGCGGCCAGCGGCCCGCCATCGGCGGCGCGGGCCACCTGGGGCAGGCTTTCCACCAGCGGGGCCTGGTCGCGGTCCACGGCGCTTTCCATCTCGGACTTGGCCCCCTGCCGCAGCAGCACGGCGTTGTCGGGCGAACCGGTAAGCACCAGCGTGGTGCGCAGCCCCTCGGACAGCATGAGCATGGCCGCGAACACGAACACCACCAGTGCCATGCCCCCCACGGTCAGGGCCGTGGTCAGGCGGCGCGCCAGCATGTTGCGCAGGCTGTAGGAAAAGAGCGAGGCCATGCCGTTTCCCTATCTTCCCAGCACGTCGGCGATGCGCACCTGCCGCGCCCGCAGCGCGGGCACGACGCCCGCCACCAGCCCCACCAGCGCCGCCGCCCCGCCTTGCAGGGCCAGCGTTTCGCCGGACAGCAGGAACACCGGAAAGTAGTCGCCCAGCACCCGAGAGATGACGCCCGTGACCGGCACCGAAAGCGCGCACCCGGCCAGCCCGCCCAGCAACGACAGGGCCAGTGCCTCGCCCGTCACCAGCAGGGCGATGTACCCGCCGCCGAAGCCGAGCGCCTTCAGGGTGGCGAATTCGCCCATGCGTTCGCGCGCGGACATGGCCATGGTGTTGGCCGCCACCGCCATGATGATCACGATGACGATGCCCGACACCAGCCGGATGGCCACGATGATGGCCTCGCTCATGGAGATGAACCCCATCTGGAAGGCCTGTTCCGTCTCGGTCAGGGTTTCGGCCAGCGAGTTGCGGAAGCGGGCGTCGGTGTCGCCCGCCACGCGGGCGGCGTTTTCGGCCCGGTCCACGCCGATCATGTAGAAGCCCACGTGGTCGGCGCGGGCAGGGCGCTCCACCTTCATCCGCTCGTTCAGGTATTCCCAGTGGAAGAAGGCCTGCGTCTCGTCGGTGTTGGGATAGCGCCCGGTGTAGATGGCCCGCACCACCAGGTTCCAGTCGCCGGGGTAGATGGTGCCCTTGAGCGGCACGGTGTCGCCCAGCTTCCAGCCAAAGCGGCGGGCCAGCTTGGCGCCCACGGCCATGCCCTTGCGGTCGCGCAGCAGCGCGGCCTTCTGGTCGGCGGGGATGACGAATTCCGGGTACAGGTCCAGGTAGCTGCGCATGTCCACGGTGAAGTTGGCGAAGAAGTTCTTCTCGTCCACGTAGTATGCGCCGAACCAGTTGCCCCACGAAAGGTGGGTCACCCCCTCCACCGCGCGGATCTTGCCCGCGTAGGCGATGGGCAGGGGAAACACCAGCGAGATGGCGTTGCGGGTGATCAGGCGATTGGCGGCGGATGCGGAAACCCCGGCGTACCAGGCTTCCACCGTGGTGCGCAGCAGGCCGAAGGCCATGATGGAAATGGCGATGCCGAGCACCGTCAGCGCGTTGCGCAGCGGGTGCCGGGCCAGGTTGCGCAGCACGAACCTAAGGGTGAGCATCGGCCAGTTCGCCCTTTTCCAGCAGTTGCAGGCGGCCCGCCCGTTCCGCCGCGCGCGGGTCGTGGGTGACCATGATGATGGTCTTGCCCATGGTGCGGTTAAGCCCGTCCATGAGGTCCAGGATTTCCCCGGCGGACACGCGGTCAAGGTCGCCGGTGGGCTCGTCGGCCACCAGGATGTCGGGGTCGGCCACCAGGGCGCGGGCGATGGCGGTGCGCTGCTGCTGCCCGCCGGAAAGCTGGCCGGGGTAGTGGTCCATGCGGTCGGCCAGGCCCACCATGGACAGCGCCGTGCGCGCACGTTCGCGGCGTTCGCGCCCGGACAGGGGCGTGAGCAAGAGCGGCAGTTCCACGTTCTCCAGCGCGTTCAGCACCGGAATGAGGTTGTAGAACTGGAAAATGAACCCCACGCTGCGGCTGCGCCAGCGGGCCAGGTCCGCCTCGTCCAGGGTGGTGATGTCCGTCTCGCCCACGAAGATGGACCCGGCGTCCACCCTGTCGATGCCCGCGATGAGGTTCAGCAGGGTGGATTTGCCCGAGCCGGACGGCCCCATGAGGGCCAGGAATTCGCCGGGGGCCACGGTCAGGTTCACGCTGGTCAGCACCGGCACCACCTGCGCGCCCCGCCGGTAAGACTTGGACACGCCCGCAAGGCGGATGGGCGGGCTGGCCGTGGCGGTGCGCCCCACTGCGCCGCCAGGGCCGGGCGCGGCGGCGTGCCCCGGCGCGGCAACATTATCGGGTTGGCCGATTGCCACGCCTTGACGAACGGCGCGCCCGATGCCCTGCCGTAAGACTTCGCGCCCATTGGTCATGGCTGCATCCGCACGCGGTCGCCGTCGGCAAGGTCGGCGGGCGGGTCGGCCACCACGCGGTCGCCCTCCGCCGGGCCGGACAGCAGTTCCACCGCATCGCCAAGGGCCATGCCGGTGCGCACGGAAGCGCGCCGGGCCACGCCCTCGCGCACCACGAACACGAAACGGGACTCGCCCTCCCCGCGCACGGCGGCGGCGGGCACGGCCGGGCGGGGGCGTCGCTCTTCCGGGGTGGGCGCGCGGTCCAGAAAGGCCACGCGGGCGCTCATTTCCGGCAGCACGCGCGGGTCCAGCGCGTCGAAGGCCACCTTGACCATGACCGATGCCTTGCTGCGGTCCGCCGTGGGCACGATGACGTGCACCCGGCCGGGAAAGCGTTCGTCGGGCAGGGCGTCCAGCGCTATTTCGCACGGCGCGCCGGGCTTCACCCGGCCCACGCTGGATTCGCTGACGTCCGTCTCCACCAGCAGCGAACCCATGTCGGCGATGGTCACCACGCTGGCCTTGGCGTTGGCCGCCGCGCCAAGGGGGGTGATGATGTCGCCCACGTCGGCGTTCTTGGTCAGCACCACGGCATCGAAGGGAGCGCGGATAAAGGTGTATTCCAGTTGCGTCGCGGCCTCGCGCCGGGCGGCGGCGGCGGCGTCCAACGCCTCGCGGGCCACGCGCGCGGCGGCGGCGGCCGTGAGCGCGCGGGTTTCCGCCGTGTCCAGATCGGACCGAGAAATCACGTTCTCCGCCAGCAGCTTGCGCATGCGGGCGTGGTTGCGGTTGGCGTCCAGCAGTTCCGCGTCGGCACGGCCGATGTCGGCCCGCGCGCCGCGTTCGTTGGCCTGGGCGCGGTCCAGGGCGGCACGCGCGTCGTCGCTTTCCAGCCGCGCCAGCACCTGCCCGGCGGTCACCCGGCTGCCCTCCTCCACCCCCAGCCATTCCAGCCGCGAGGTGATCTTGGAAGCCACCGACGCCTTGCGCTGCGCGGTGACGTAGCCGCTGGAAACCAGCGTGGTCATGGACTGGGTGGGGTACACCCGCGCCACCACGGCAAGCCGCACCTCGCGCTCGGACGGAAACAGCAGCCGCACGGCCACGGCCGCGCCCACCAGCGCCGCCGCCAGCAGCAGCCACGGCCAGCGCCGCCGGGACGAACGCCGGGGCGACTGCCAGCCGGTCTTGTCGATGGACAGCCTGCCGAGGTCGGGCTGCGCGGTTTCGCCCGCCCGAGGAGCGGCGGAAGCTGCGCCGCCAGCCGAAGAAGTGGTGGATGAAGCGTCGGAAGATGTCATGTGGGCTCGCACGGCATCACGGTCCATGAAGGGGATATGCCCCGCGCAACGGCCACATGGCGGCATGCAGCGGGCACCGGCACCATACCAGAACATGCTTTGCGCGCAAACGCATAGCCCGCGTCGCGTGGCCGCGCGTTTCACCGGTTGCCGTTTTCCCCATCCCGTGGCGGACGTCGCGCCCATCCGTTACTGTCTCACAACCCACAACATTCGCCGTTACATGGCGTGCCGCAAAAAATAAAGCGTTACTGCATGATGAAGTTGCAGATGAAAATTTCTCTGATACTTGACCGAAAAATGGAAAGGCGATAGCACACAGGACACTCCGGTTCAGCCCGCACACGGCATACCGATTCATGCGGCATCGCCCTACCTTTCCGATACGGGCACGGGACCATGCGTCCTCCGGACGACACGACCAACGAACAGCACAGGTTTGCACATGCCCAGTTTCGAAGCAGACACGCTCAGCCTGCATAAGACAAACGTAGCCCCCATGTTCCGCTGCACGCGCTGCCACTTCGGCCCCCCCGACACCTCGTGGGCGGGCCAGAAAAACGGCGAGCACCGCCGGGTGCTCATCTGCCGCGCCTGCGGCGCACGCGCCGTGGCCACGTTCCGCGTTTCCGACGACAACCTGCGATGGGAAATCCTTTCCGTGGAAGACATGGACTAGGCGCACGCGCGCCTACCCCTTACGGAGTCCAGTCCGCAGAGACCACGCGCCACCCCGCGTCATGGGCGCGCAGCCGCACGCAGTGCAGATGGGGCACCGGCAGGGTGAACAGTTCGTCCCGGCCAATGCGCCCCAGCGCGCACAACACGGCGCGGATGAGCCCGGCATGGGTAACGCCCAGCACGAAAGGGCCGCTGTCGGCCGTGCCCACACACGGTGACGGCCACGCCCCACCCCGCACCGCGCAAACTCCCTCACCTTCCGCGCCCTCTCCCGCGCAATCCCGCAGCATGGCGGCCAGCGCGCGCAGCCCGCGCGCGCCCACATCCGCGCAGCATTCCCCCCCCGGCGGACGAAAGGTCCATGGTTCGCGGCCGCGCCGTGCGTAGGCTTCGGGCTGCGTTTCCCGGACCTGGGATTGCACGAGGCCTTCCCATTCCCCAAGGTCCATTTCCGCCAGGTCGGACAGAATGGCGAGCGGAATGCCCGAGGGATCGCACGGTTCCGGCACGCGCGGCGAACCGTTGCCGCCGACGGCGCAGTTTCGCCCGCCGCCGTGCACGCACCCAGCCTGCCCCAGCATGAGCCGGGCCGTGTCCCGCGCCCGCGCCAGCGGCGAGGCGTAGGCCCGCGCCACCGCCAGACCGGCCATGCGCGCCCGCCATGCCGCCGCCTGCGCCCGGCCCTCGTCGGACAGGGGGACTTCGGTGCGGCCGATGTACCGGCGCGGGCCTTTGCCCATGTCCGTGGCCGCGTGGCGAAACAGCAGGATATCCGGCAGCCGGGTCATGCGCGCCCGCCGCTCCGGCTCGCTGGCCCGCGCCCCCCGGCAGGGCCGATGGCCGAACTGGCAGAGGTTTCCGTCTGCACATGCTGAACGGCCGGTACGGCCGACACACCCGGACCGGCGAAGAGTAACGGGGCAGTCGCGGGGCACGCGGAAAGCGCCGCCGATCCGTCCAGCGCCGGTGCCCATGCAGGCTGGCCCACGCACAACGGAAACAGCATGTCCTGCAGCGGGCGGCCCGCCTCGGCCTCCAGACGCGCCCGCAAGGCCAGGGCACGCTGCAAGCGCCCCTCGATGGCGACGGCCGCCTCCGGGTCGTGCCGCCATTGGGCCAGCTTTTCGCCAAAGCGGGCCTCCACGTCCACCACCATATGGCAACGCACCAGTTTGTCCGCGAAATAGACCAGTTCCCGCTCTGTCAGGGGCTGATCGTCGGAAAGCGCGCTATCCCGGTGGGCGGCCACGATGTCCGCCACGCCGGAAAACCCCAGTTCGCGCAGCAGCGCGCCACCGGCCGCCTCGTGGCGGGGCTGGCCCTTGGCGATGTCGTGCAGCAGCGCGGCGGCCTCGACCAGGTCGCGGTCAAGGCGCGGGACGTTCACCGGCTTCCCGCCAGTCAGCCCGCCACCTCGCACACGATTCAGGGCGTCGGCGAGGCGCACGGCCACGGCCGCCACCCCCTCGGCGTGGGCCATGCCGCCAGGGGGAACGGACCGCACCGCCAGCAGGGCGCGCGCCTCCTGCGGTGTGGGCTCGTCGCGGGTTGGCCAGTCGGCGCGGGCCGCGCGGTAGTCGCCCGGCGTATCCATGTCGCGCAGGATGAACCGGTCCGGCACGGCGACCTCTGCGCGCTTCTCCCGCCCCAGCCGGTGCAGCGCGCCGCGCAGCCCCCCTTCGCCATTATCGGCAAGGACGATCGATAACAGCGCGGGAGGCAGCAGCGGCGGATGCCCCCATTGCCCGTCGAACACCGGCAGCAGCACCCGGCAGGGACAAAGGGACGCGCGCTCCAGCAGCAAACGCACGGTCAGGGGGCGCACCAGCGCGGCATCCACCGGCAGCAGCAGCGCCCCGGCATCGTCCACGCGCCCGGCCACCGCCGCAAGGCCAGTGCGCACCGAAGAAAACATGCCCCCTTCGCGCCACGCCGGATTGCGTACCGTGGCCACGCCAAGGCGCCCGGCTTCGGCTGCCACCTCCTCCGCCCGGTGGCCGGTGACCACCAGCACATCGGCCACGCCACCGGCCCGCAACGTCTCCACGCAACGGGCCAGCACCGTGGCCCCATGCAGATCCAACAGCGGCTTGAAGTCCGGGGCCATGCGCGACGACGCCCCGGCCGCCAGCACCACGCCCACGGCGCGCGTGGCGCCAGCCGAAACGGCGCTGGGCGCGACGATGCTCGGCCCATCCTGTTCGTTCTTTTCGATTGGTTTGCGCGCCACTATCGAAACCACAGGTTTAACTTTTGCTTCAGGTGGTGCACTAGCGCTACGCGCCGTCCAAGCTCACGCTCTGCCCGGCACATCAAGCGCGGTCACTGCCTGCATGGGCGGCACCGCGTGACGCACCCGGCTGGCGGCGCGCGCCTGCACCAGTTCCGCCACGATGCTCACGGCTATCTCTTCCGGCGTTTCCGCGCCGATGTCCAGCCCGATGGGCGAATACACCCGCTCGATGGCCGCACGCGGGGTGCCCGCCTCTTCCAGCCTGCGGTACACGGCATCGCGCTTGCGGCGGCTGCCGATCATGCCCACGTAGCGGGCCGGGGTGCGCAGGGCGCTGGCCAGCACCTCGCCGTCATTGCGGTGCCCGCGCGTGACGATGACCACGTAGCAGTCCTCGTGCATCCCCAGCCCCTCCAGCCAGTCGCCGCCGGGCGTGACGCACCGCACCTCGTCCGCGCCGGGCAACCGATCGGCCCTGGCGAAATCGGGCCGGTCGTCCAGCACGGTGACCCGGAACCCGGCCAGCGAGGCCATCAGGGCCACCTGCCGCCCCACGTGTCCGGCCCCGGCAATGACCACCCGTCCCGGCGAGGCCACCGGGTCGGCCAGCAGGGACAGACCGCCCGCCTCCACGCACAGCGGGCCGCTGGCCGTGGCCACGGCGTCGCGCAGTTCGGCCAGCTCCGCCGGTTCCAGCGTCAGGTCGCCGCTGGCCTCAGCCCCCTGCCCTTCGCCCGTCAACAGCAGGCGGCGGCAGTCCGGCGCGGCGTCGGGATGCAGCATATTCACCAGCACGCAACGCCGCCCCTGCATGGTCAGGCGGTCCGCCTGGCGCAGCAGCGGGGCCAGATGCGGGCAGGACGAGTCGCGCAGCGGCTCCACGTACAGGCGCACCCTGCCCCCGCAGATCATGTCCGACCCGGCGGCCTCATCGGCCGACAGATCGAAGGTGAGCAGCCGGGCAAGCCCGTCGTTCAGGGCCGCCCGGCAGGCGTCCAGCACCCGGGCCTCCAGGATGCCCCCGCCCACGGTACCCTCGAAGGATTGCCCGTCGCCGCGCACGAACAGCCGCGCCCCGGCCATGCGCGGGGCGGACCCTTCCGCCGTGACTATGGTGGCAAGCACCGCAGCACCGTCGCGCTCCAGCGCGTCGGCCAGTTGTCCAAAGAACTGCGTCATGGTCGTACCCCCTTGGCAAGGGTGATGATGTCCCAATGGTTTCCGTAGCGCCGGATGCGCCCCCGCACCGGCCCCAGCCGCCGCAACGGGCTGCCGCAACGACACGGCGGGGGCAGCATGGCCGCCGCGTCGCCCGTACGGTAGCGCAGCAGCACCATGGCTTCCGCGGCAAGGGTGGTCACCACCACCTCGCCGGTCTGGCCATCCGGCAGCGGAGCGCCGGTCAGCGGGTGGACGATTTCCACATGGATGTCCGCCTCGCGCAGGTGAAAGCCGTGATGGGCGGCGCATTCCACGCCGCCGCCGTAGCCGGTTTCGGTCATGCCCCAATGGTCGAACACCTCGCAGCCGAAGGCCGTGCGCACCTTGTCCGCCGTTTCCGGCGGGGTGGCCTCCGCGCTCAGCAGACAGGCGCGCGGGCGAGCTGCCAGACCTTGGCCCGCCAACACGGCCTGCGCCATGGCGCGGGCCTGGGTGGGCGTGGCCACGAAGACCTGCGCCCCCGTATCAGACAGCCGGGCGGCATGCTCCACCCCGCTGGCCGCCGGGGGCAGCAGCACCGGCTGCATGCCCGCGCGGCGCAGGCCCCGGTCCAGCAGATCGCCCACGCTGTCCGGCCGCTGGCCGGGCATGAGCACGGCCACCACGTCGCCGGGGCGGCACAGGGTGGTCATGCCCACGGCGAAAAAATCCACGGTGCGTTCGATGTCCCCATCGGAAAAGCGCAGTCGCTTGGGTGCCCCCGTACTTCCCGATGTCGGCAGGGTGACGATGCGGGCCACGGCGTCATCGGCCACGCGCAGCAGGGCATCCCCCCCCTCGCGCAGGTCCTCGGGCGTGGTGAAAGGCAAGCCCGCGAGATCATCCAGCGACTGCGGCAAGGGCAGCCCCGCCAGCCTGGCACGGTAGAACGGCGCATCCAGGGCGCGGCGCACCGCCTCGCGCAGCAGGTCGTCCTGCCGGGCGCGCACCATGGCCGGGGAAAAGTTATCAACGGGAATGGACAGCCGCGCGGCCAGCCACGGGTCCAGCGGGGAGCGTGCCGGGGCAACCGGCAAAAAGGTGTCCTGCCCATGCGCCTCGGGCGCGGCGCACGCCGGGCACGGGGCAGCCACGTTGCCGCCTTGCGCTGCGGGGAATGCGGCGGGCCGGGTCATGCTCCCTCCCTTTCGCCAGAACCGATCGAACTGCCGCCAACCGACCCCAGGCTGCCCGGCGCGCCGTTACGGTGAAGCGGCGTGCCGTCAACCGAGGTCAGATTCCACGCGCAGAACGGCACCATGCGCCCATCGGGCGCGGCCACGTGGATGCAGCAACCACGCAGCCGTTCGGTGTCCAGGGTCCAGGCATCCTGAAAGGCCATGCCGGACACGGTAAACCGCCGCCCGGCCCGCGCCAGGAAGCGCTCGAAATCGTCACGCGGCGGCGCGGCGTCCATGGCGCCGTCCGGGCCTGCCGGGCCTGCCGCCGGGTCGGGCGCCCTCCACTGGCGGCGCACGAAGGCCCGCGCCCGCTCCGCGCCCAGCGCGGCGGGGATGGGGGCCGGGAACATGCCGCCTGCCGCCGTGCCGTTTCCGCCACTTCCGCCAGTCCCGCAGCAGGCCCCGCCCGCCGGTTCCAACGTGCCATCCCCGTGGGCCGTGAACGTGCCGCTGAACGAGCACTGGGCATGCTCGCACCCTGGCGGGTGCAGATGGGACAGCGGAATCAGCCCGTCGGTCTGGTCGCGCACGGCGCGCATGACCTCCGGCAGGGTGATGCGGGCCGCCTCGCGCGCGGATTCCCCACCCTTTCCACCGTCGCCGCCCGGCGCGCCGAACCCCTCGTACCGGCCGAAAAAGCTCACCGGCTGAAAGTGCGCACCACGCACCACGGGCACGCGGGACAAGCCGAAGCGCACGATGTCGCCCAGGCAATGGTCGTTGACCCCGCGCGCCACGGTGCATACCAGCACCACCCCCAGCCCCGCCGACGCGCAGGCATCCACCGCGCGCACCTTGTCCGCGTGCAGGGGCAGGCCGCGCAGCCGGGCCGTGGCCGCGTCGTCCGGCCCGTCGAACTGCAGGAACACCGAATCCAGCCCGGCGGCCGCAAGACGCCCGGCGTAGCCTGTCTCGCGCGCCAGACGCAGGCCGTTGGTGTTCAGTTGCACGAAGGGATAGCCCAGCCCGCGCACGGCGGCGATAAGCTGCGGCAGGTCGTCGCGCAACGTCGGCTCGCCGCCGGAAAGCTGAATGTTGGCGTCGCCCGCGCGCGGGCGCAACACGGCCAGCCGGGAAACCAGTTCGCCCAGGGTGGGATCGTCCTCGCGGCGGAATGCGCGGGCATCGCCTTCGCCCCGCCGGGCACATTGTTCCCCGCCCTGCCCGCCCGCCTGTCCGCCACCCTGCCCTGCCGACGCGAAGCACACCGGGCAGCGCAGGTTGCAACGCTGCGTCACCTCGATGAGCAGGGTACAGGTGTGCTGCCCGTGGTCCGGGCACAACCCGCAGTCGCGCGGGCAGCCCAGGGCGCGCTCCGTACCGGTGCCGCGCCGGGCGGTGGGAATCTTGGGGCGCACCCAGCCGGTGAAGGCAGGCTCGCCCCGCCACACCGGCGCGGAAAATTCGCCATGTTCCGGACAGCGTTTGACCAGCAACACCATGTCGCCCACGGCCACCCGCTCGGCAGGGGCCGGGCCCAGGCACACCGGGCACACGCTGGCGGTGCGCGCCAGCACGCGGCTGTGCGGATGCGCGGAGAGCCCGGCTCCACCCGCGTCATCGGCACGGCGGCCACAATCCGCCGAAAGGACGTCGCGCCCGGCCATGTCGCCTAGCCCTCGCGCGGCTGGGTGGGGTCCACGCCGTAGGCCGCCAGAACTTCGAACATCCTGGCATGCGCCTCCAGCAGCAGGCCGTGGCACTTGCCGAAATCCGGACGGCCACCGCCGGTATCGCCGAGAATGGCCCCGCACGAGATGCCCCCGCTTGCGGCAGTGCGCTCGCGGAACCATTCGGCGAAGTCCGTGGTCATGGCCTCCAGCGCCTCGTGGGCGTCCTCGCCATCGTGCCCCTTGGCCGCGCACAGGCCCATGGCCATGCACCCGCCCAGCAGGATGCCGCAGGTGCCCTCTGCCAGACCGAAGCCCCGGCACAGCCCGCCAGCGGCGCGCACCGCGTCGGGCGCATCGCGCCCTTGCACGTCCAGCAGCAACTGAATCATGATCTGGGTGCAGCAGTAGCCGGAGGCACCAAGGGCCAACACCCGTCCGAACGCATCGTCGCTCATGCCTCGTCCCCTTGTGATTCGCTCCGTGCCGGGCCATTGCGCCGGGCCAGCAGCAACGCGTAGCCGGGTCGCCCGCCGCCAGCGCCGCCGCACCCGAACAATTCCGCCGGGTCCGCCCCAGCGAACAGCAGCCTGCCCGCCAGTTCCGCCAGCAGACGACTGTGATCCTCGAACGCCAGCACCGTGAACCCGGCACCACGCAGCATGGCCTCCATGTCCGCGCGCGGCATGGCCCCGGCCCGGCAGGAAAGTACGCCAGGCTGCGGGCCGGAACACCGGGATTCACCACGGGCAGCGTAGCCGTCCGCGTAGCCGTCTGGGCAATTGTCCGGGCAGCCGTTCTCGCCACGCCACACGCCAGACGAACGGCCCGGACGCACATACAGGTCGGTCCAGACCAGCACCCCGCCGGGACGCAGCACCCGCGCCAGTTCCGCCAGCACGCCCTGCCGCTGCGGCAGCACCGAGAGCACGCATTCGCAGAACACGCCATCAAGTGTGGCGGTGCGCAGCGGCAGGCCGGGGGCAGCATCCGCACCGGCCCCGTCACCGCCCCCCGCATCGGCTCGAATCAGGGGCATGCGCCCATTCCGTGCCAGCGCCTCGTCCAGCAGGCTGGCGGAAAGGTCCAGTCCCACCGCAGCCATGCCCCCTTCGCGCAGCAGGGCCACGGTTTCGCCGGGGCCGCAGCCCAGATCCATCACCCGCGCGTCATGAGGCAACATCGTCAATTGACGCGCCAGTTCCAGCGCGCGCCAGGTCAGGGCCACACCACCGGGGCGCAACGTGGGACCGGCCACGGCGCGCAGCATCGGATGCTCCCACGGGCCGCGCAGGGTCGGATGTTCCCACGGGCCGCACTGTCCGATGACCGACCCACCATCATCCGCAGGCGCTGCGGCCACCTTCGGCGCGGGAGGCCCCCCGGGCATGGTGACACCGACGGCGGACGGCACGGTCACTTGTCCTCCAGCAACTGTTCCACTTCCAGCATCTTGCCCAGCGCCAGGGCCTCGTCCACCAGCACCTGCCCGCAGTCCGGGCAGGTCAGTAACCGCACGTTGAAGGTGCTGCCAAGGTAGGTCAGTTCCACCGAAAGCGGGCGCGGCGTGCCGCCGCAGGCGCAGGTCCAGTTGCCGGACGCGGGCAGGTAGGCCGGTTCATGGGGCGATTCCTTCCATCCTCCGGCGGGCGGCCCCTGTGGCAGCACCATGCGGTGGGCATAGGCCTGCCGGATGGCGTACGCGGGCGTGTCGTCGCCCCCTGCCCTGCCTCCCGCTACGCCCCCAATTCCACCGGGCACGGGCTCGTACCCCACCCAATGGGTAACGCGCACCCGGCGCAAACAGGCCAGACGCATACCGGTATCGGCATCGATGAAATAGCGCCCGGCACGTTCGGCTTCGGCGATTGCTCCGCGAAGGTCATCATCCAGAATGCGCCGCCGCTCCATGACCACGCGCATGTCCGGCCCGATGCGCAACGCCACTTCCGGCGAAGCGCCGGACGGGATTTCGCCGTACGCCTCGCGCAGCAGGCGGTCGCGCAGACGGGCGCGGTTCTCCTGCCGGGCGGTGATGTTCGGTCCCGGCGCTGCCGGGTCCGGATTGCCGCCGGGCAGGGGGGGCAGCAGCAGGTCCAGCAGATGGCTGGCGGAGCTGCCCGCCTCGGCCAGCCGGTCGCGGCACATGGCGCAGTAAGTGACAAAGGGCAGGTCCGAGGCATCGGCCCTGCGCTGGATGACAGTGCGGGCCAAATCTGGGTCGGCCTCGGCCATCAGGCCGCCGTAGCCGCAACATTCGGTGTGGTGCCCGGTCAGGTCCGGCTCGTGCACCGCCACCCCACACGCGGTCAGCAAGCCACGCACCGTGGCACGCAGGGGTTCGTCCTCGCGTGCGGCGCAGGGGTCGTGCAGGGTCAGCGCAGCCGGTGCGGGCATCTTCAGCCCGTCAACGCCGTATTCCGCCAGCACGGTCCACAGCATGGTCTGGGGCAGATCGGGCAGCAGCGTACGCAACGTGGTGGCGCAGGACGGACACCCCACCACCAGCGTGGGACGGCCCATGGCTTCCCAGCCGTGGCGCAGTTCCTCGGCGGCGGCAGCGGCCAGGTCGTCGCGCCCGGCCCACAATGCGGGCGCGCCGCAGCAGCGCAGGGCGATGCCCGTGCCGCCGGGCAGTCGGTCGGCCACCATGCCCCACACCTGCGCCACCCTGTCCGGTGCGGACGCCGCAAGCTGACAACCGGGCAGGAACAGCCACGCGCAGGTCTCCGCCCCAGCCGGGGCGCGCAGCAGCGCGGCATGCGGCCCGTTGCTGAAGGCCATGTCGTCCAACGCGAATTCGTGAGTGGAGGGCGGCATCTTGCCGTCATGCACCAGGGTACGCCGCGCCTCGTGGCACAGCGGGGCCATGTCGAACCCGGTGGGGCACACCGTGCCGCACAGTCCGCACAGGCTGCATGAGTTGATGAACCGGTTGGCCTGATGCACGCCCTTGACGATGGACAGGTTGTTGTAAATGCGTCGGGCGTGCTTTTTGGGGTATTCACCATACTTTTCGAGGTACGGGCACACCTTGACGCATTCCAGACACTGGCATTGCAGGCAACGGGCGGCTTCGGCCATGTATGCGACGTCTGGCGCGGGATCGCCCTCGTCGTTGCCGTTACCTGCTGCTCCACCCTCCCCTGCGAGCGGCTGCGCGGGCAGCGCCACGGGCGCCACCGTCTCCACGCCTTCCAGACTGGTGAACAGCCGCGTCTCGAACGGCCCCTGCCGCTCGCGGCCCGCCGCCAGCGACACGCCGGTAAGATGCCGGTCCATGGACGTGGCGGCATGACGGCCATCGGCCGCCTCGTCGATGCAACGCGGCGCATCTGCCGAACCGCGCACGGGCCAGCCGCCGCAAAATACGCCGGGCAGGTCGGGGTGGGCCAGGGTCAGCGCGTCGCACCGGTCGCGGCCCGGCAGGTGCAGCGCACTGGCGGCAGCCGGGCTCCACGCCACGAACACCGCCCCGTGCGCGGCGCGCATCTCTTCCAGCACCGCCGTCGTGGGGGCGACCGGCGCGGCAAAGCGCACTTTGAGTCCGGCCAGCCGGTCCAGTTCCTTGCGCAGGGCATCCGGCGGCAGCACATCCGGGGGGATGGCGGCAAGGCGGCCAGCGGCGGCCAGCCGGGGATCGCTCTCGCCCCCATGCTCTCCGCTGTCTTCCAGCCACCCGGCCAGGGTCACCGCATGCCCCTTCTTCGCCAGGTCCCAGACCACGGTCAACGCGGCCAGTCCGCCGCCCAGCACGGCGGCGCGCAGCCCGCGGCCCGGCAGGGGGCGCGGGTCCGCCGCCGGGGCGGACAGCGCGGCGCAGGCCCGCTCCAGCGCGCCCACGGCAATGGCCCCGCCAACCTCGCCGCGCAGGCAGGCCGCTTCGCACGGGGCCTCGCACAGCCGGGCCAGCACGCCAGGCAGGGGCATGATACGTTCCAGCACGCCGCGCGCCTCGCGCCAGCGGCCTTCCGCCGCATGTCCCAGAAAGGCGCGCGCATCCACGTGCAGCGGGCACGCCGCCTGGCAGCGGGGCGGTTCTTCCTGTATGCAGCGCGACTCCCAGTCGCGCAGCGGGGTCTGGTCCATGCCGTGCCTCCCCTTTCTGACCAGGCGGCCGGAGCGTGCGGCATAACCCCACGCACCGAAAAATGATGCCCCGGGGCGGAGCGCGTCCACCCCGGGGCCGTGTTCCTTACGTCTTACGCGCCTTTCAGGCCTGCCAGCACCTTTTCAGGCAGGGCGGGCAGATGGCGAATGCGCACGCCGCAGGCGTGGTAGATGCCGTTGATGATGGACGCGTGCGGCGCGCTGAGTGGCAGCTCGCCCACGCCCGACGCACCGAAGGGACCGTCGCCGCGCGGGGTTTCCACGTAGATCAGTTCGATGTTGTCGGGAATGTCCTTGATGTACGGAACGCCTGCGCCCGCCATGGTGGCGTGCTTCTTGAGGTCCTCGTAGTCCTCGGACAGGGCCAGGCCCACGCCTTGAGCCAGGCCGCCGTACAACTGGCCGTCGGTGACCAGTTTGTTGCAGACCTTGCCGATGTCGGCCACCAGGGTCAGCTTGTCCACCGTGGTCTTGCCGGTGGCCAGTTCCACGGCCACTTCGGCCATGAACACGCCGTACATGTAGGAGGTGAAGGGCTTGCCCTGCGCGTTTTCATCGCAGTGGGTGCCCGCCGCCGTCCATGCGCCGCGATGCTTGGTGGCGATCTTCTGGTCTACCATTTCCTGGTAGGTGCGGAAGCCGCCGGGCTTGCGCATGGCTTCCACCAGGTTTTCGCAGGCCACGCGCACGGCGTTGCCGGTGACGTACTGCGACCGGCTGCCGCCCGCCGGGCCGCTGTTGGGCGCCTTGCTGGTGTCGTTGAGCACCAGGCGGATGTTCTCCGGCGCGATGCCCAGCGGACGCAGCGCCTCGTGGGCGGTGCCCAGGCTGCCCATGTCCGCGCCCTGGCCGTGGTCTTCCCAGCAGTTGTAGATGGTCACGGTGCCGTCGGGGTTCAGTTCGGCATCGGCTTCCGAGGTATCCGGCCCGTCAAGGCCGCAGCCGTACACGCCCACGGAAACGCCCACGCCCTTCTTGACCGCCGCCGTGGAACCGGCCTTGGCCGCATCCAGCGCCGCCTTGTACTTGGGCCGCAGGATATCGATCATTTCCGGCAGGCTGTACACTTCCGGGTCCTGCCCGGTGGGGTTGGTGTCGCCCTTGCGGTAGACGTTCAGGTAGCGCAGTTCCAGCGGGTCCATGCCCAGCTTTTCGGCCAGTTCGTCCATCAGCACTTCGGTCGGGAACTCGATTTCCGGCGCGCCGTAGCCCCGGAAGGCGGCCCCCCAAGCATGGTTGGTGCACACTGTGCGGCCCTGGCCCCGGATGTTGGCGATGCCGTAGCCCGCGCCCCCGAACTGCGCGCCGCGCAGGGTCAAAAGGTCGCCGAACTCGGAATACGGGCCGTGGTCCACGGTCCAGTCGGTTTCCATGGCCTTGATCTTGCCGGTCTTGTCCGCGGCGTAGCGTGCGTTGACGAAGAACGGCGAGCGCTTGCCGGTGTAGTTCTGCTGCTGGCGATAGTTGTAGCGCAGGTGCACCGGGCGGCCGGTGGCCATGGCCGCAACGCCCACCAGGGCTTCCATGGTGGGGCTGAACTTGTAGCCGAAGGTGCCGCCCGTGGGGTTCTGCACCATGACGATCTTTTCCGGTTCAAGGCCAAGGCCGGGGGCGATCATGTACAGGTGCAGGTGCAGGCCGATGGACTTGGAGTGGATGACCAGGCGGCCTTCGCCGTCGGTGTAGGCGAAGCCCACGTCCGGCTCGATGGGCAGGTGCGGCTGGCGGCTTACGTAGTAGTCGCCTTCCACCACCACGTCGGCCCCGTCGAAGATGGGCTTGGTGTCCGCGCCCTTGGCGATGTTCTGGGTGAAGTACACGTTGGGGGTGCCGGGGTGGATTTCCATGGCGTCTTCGGCCATGGCGGCCGGAGCGCTCATGTAGGCGGGCAGTTCTTCCAGTTGCACCTTCACCTTTTCGGCGGCGGCGCGGGCGTGCTTTTCGCTGTCGGCGCAGACGATGGCGATGGCGTCACCGTACTGGAACACCTTCTCGTCGCACAGGATGGGCCGGTCCCAGCCGTCGCCCTTGTTGGAGGGGAAGGTGATCAGGCCGGTGATGCGGTTCTTGCCCTTGACGTCCTTGTGGGTGAGCACGCTGTGCACGCCGGGCATCTTCTGCGCTTCGGCGGTGTCGATGGACAGGATCTTGGCATGCGACACTTCCGCCTGCACCAACGCAAGGTGCAGCGCATCGGAGGGCATTTTCAGGCCCAGGTCCGCACCGTAGTCGCAGGTGCCCGTTACCTTGGCAATGGCGGAGGGGCGGGGGTACTTGGTTCCCCAGATGCGACCATCTGCGGGAATCTTGAAGGCGAGGGCGTCGGCTTTCATTTCGCCGCGCAGCACCTTTGCGGCGTCCATCACCGCATCGACCAGAGGCTTGTAGCCGGTGCAGCGGCAGACGTTGCGGTGCTTCTGGAACCAGTCGCGCACGTCGTCGCGGCTGGGGCTCTTGTTCTCTTCCAGCAACTGCTTTGCCGAAACGATGAACCCCGGCGCGCAGAAGCCGCACTGCGCGCCGCCGTGGGCCGCCCAGGCCAGCTGCAGCGGGTGCAGGCAGTCGGGGCTGCCCACGCCCTCGATGGTGGTCACCGATGCGCCGTCGGGCAGGCGGCGCATCTTGTACGCACACGAACGCACCACCTTGCCGTCAAGGATGACGCTGCACGCGCCGCACTGCCCTTCGCCGCAACCCACCTTGACGCCGGTGAGCAGCAGTTGGCCGCGCAGCACGTCCGCCAGCGTCGCTTCCGGATCGACGACGAGGTTGCGGGGTATGCCGTTGACGATAAAATGCTTGTTGATCATGAGCCTGGCCTCCGTGGATCTGTCCGTTGCATGTTGCGCGGGCGGGCATGCCGCCCAATCCGTCGCGGGCGAATGGTTCGCCCTTTCCTGCATGGGCGGCTGGCCGCCGCCCCTCCCGTTCCGCCGGTCCGGCGGGGCTACGCCCCCTTGCCGAACGGGCAGGCGGGATACCGGCATTCCTGGCAGCCGAGGCACAGGCCGCCATGGCCGAGCGCGGTGATGTCCTCCCTGGTGACGGCAAGCCCGGCCAGCAGCCGGGGCGCCACCAGGTCGAATATCGACGCCCGGTGGTACATGACACACCCGGGAAGGCCCATGACGGGCACCTCGCCGAGATACGCCAGCATGAACATGGAGCCCGGCAGCACCGGGGCCCCGTAGGCGACGACACGCGCCCCGGCGGCCCTGATGCCCGCCGGGGTCTGATCGTCTGGGTCCACGGACATGCCGCCGGTGACGACGACCATGTCCGCCCCTTCGTCAACCAATTCGCGGATGGCCCGCGCCGTGGCCTCGCGGTCGTCGGCCACCAGCACCTGGCGCACCACCTCGCTGCCGAGTTCGGCGAACTTGCGGCGCACCACGGGGCCGAACTTGTCCTGTATGCGGCCGTGGAACACCTCGCTGCCCGTGGTCACCATGCCCACGCGGGCACGGCGGAAGGGCAGCACGGAAACCACCGGCGCACCGTCAAGGGCGCGTTCGGCTTCGTGCAGCAACCGTTCGTGGACGACAAGGGGGATGACGCGCATGCCCGCCACCATCTGGCCCGCGCGCACCGCGCACAGGCCGTGCAGCGTGGACACGGCAAGCTCGCCCAGGCCGTTCAGGCGGCCCAGGGCGGGAACATCGACGTGCAGCAGCCCGTCGTGCTCGGCGATGAGGTTGACACGCCCCTCGCATTTGGCATCGGGGGCCACGCCCGCACCGCCGACGGCGCGCGCCAGACGCATGGCGGCATCGTCTTCGTGCAGTTGGCCCGCGCCAAGGCGCAGGGCGTAGACGTGCTCCTTCCCCATTTGCAGAAGGAGGGGAATGTCCTCGGGGGCGATGATGTGCCCCTTGCGGAACCCCGGCCCCTTTTCGACGCCGGGCACGATGCGCGTCATGTCATGACACAGCATCATGCCCACGGCATCGTGGACCGGTACGATCGAAAGATCGTGCTCGTGACCTTGCATGTGCTTCTGCTCCCGTGAAGGGACAGGCAGCATTCCGGCGTTGCCGCAGTCGTGTGTGGAGCCCTCTCGGACGCAAAGAGAAGGGCATGGCCGGACTGGGTATGCAGGCACTCCTAGCTTGGATATGTATCAGCCCTGGCATGTCACGGTCAACGCACGCTTAATGTTAATTAAAACATGACACCATGTTACAGAAACAACACATCATCTCCTAAACAACCATCCGGAGTGACAGCCTATATCAGGCTAGGATCATCCATAGCATGGGTTACTTTTAGTATTTTCAGGCAATTCTTGGCGATAAAAACAGCGGATAACAACATAAAACGTCAAATATCGATAAATTATCACTAATAATAACTCTAAAGCACCAAAGACGACAACAGCATCTCTTGTCCCGTGACAAAATCTGCGCATATGCTGCATTTAACTATCCGATTTGTATTAATATTTTCTTGTAATCGCCCAAATTTCTGTTATGGTGACCGCAAAGATACGATGCGGAGTTGGCTCCGGGCCATCATCCCCGCAGAACCGAGGGGTCGTACCGACCGCGCGCAGCCGAAGCAGGCGCACGCGATTGACCAGTGGGCCTGCGGAACCGCAACGGCGTCGCCTCCCGTACGCGCCCGGCGGCATCGTGTCGTTTCCCCGCCCCGCAAGGGGAAAGCGCGCACGGCCGCGCGCACGGTTCGACGGATTCTGCATGGTCTACGGACCCTGCAAGGAGGGGCCACCGGCCATCTCCGGTGTGTGAAGGGCCATAACAAGGAGAGGATCATGAAAACTACGCGGCGGAGTTTTCTCAAGCTTGTGGGCGTGGGCGCTGTCGGCCTTTCGCTCGGCCAGCTTGGGTTCGATCTTGCTGAAGCGCAGGCGTATGCCAGCAAGCTCAAGATCGAGGGCGCGAAGGAAGTGGGCAGCGTCTGCCCCTTCTGTTCCGTCTGTTGTCAGATCATCGCCTACGTGCGCAACGGCAAGCTCGTTTCGACCGAAGGCGACCCCGACTTCCCCGTGAACGAAGGGGCGCTGTGCGCCAAGGGCGCCGCCCTGTTCTCCATGTACACCAACCCGCACCGCCTGACGAAGCCGATGTACCGCGCTCCGTTCAGCGACAAGTGGGTGGAAAAGGACTGGGACTGGACCCTGAACCAGATCGCGCGCCGCGTAAAGGACGCCCGCGACAAGGACATGATCCTCAAGAACGAAAAGGGCCAGACCGTCAACCGCCTTGAATCCATTTTCATGATGGGCACGTCGCACGCCTCCAACGAGGAATGCGCCGTCATCCATCAAGCCATGCGCGGCCTGGGTGTTGTCCATATGGACCACCAGGCCCGGGTCTGACACAGTCCCACTGTTGCGGCTCTGGCAGAGTCGTTCGGTCGCGGGGCTATGACGAACCACTGGATCGATATCAAGAATAGCGATGCAGTGCTCATTATCGGCAGCAATGCCGCGGAACACCATCCTGTCGCCTTCAAGTGGATCATGCGGGCCAAGGACAACGGGGCAGTGCTCATGCACGTGGACCCCAAGTTCTCCCGCACGTCCGCCCGGTGCGACTTCCACGTGCCCCTGCGTTCGGGCACGGACATCGCCTTCCTGGGCGGCATGGTGAAGCACATCCTTGAAAAGGAACTCTACTTCAAGGATTACGTCTTCAACTACACCAACGCCGCCTTTGTCGTGGGCAAGGACTATGCCTTCAACGAGGGCGTCTTCAGCGGGTACGACCCCAAGACCCGCAAGTACGACCAGTCCAAGTGGGCCTTTGAAAAGGGTCCCGACGGCGGTCCGGTCATCGATGAAACCCTGAAGAACGAACGGTGCGTCTTCAACCTGATGAAGAAGCACTACGAACGCTACACGCTGAAGAACGTCTCGGACGTCACGGGCGTGTCTGAAGAAAACCTGCTGCGCGTGTACGACGCGTTCTGCGCCACCGGCACGCCGGACAAGGCGGGCACCATCCTGTACGCGCTGGGCTGGACCCAGCACACCGTGGGCGTGCAGAACATCCGCACCTCCACGCTCATCCAGCTGCTGCTGGGCAACATCGGCATCGCGGGCGGCGGCATCAACGCCCTGCGCGGCGAACCCAACGTGCAGGGTTCCACCGACCACGCGCTGCTGTACCACATCCTGCCGGGTTACAACCCCATGCCCTCGGCTCCGCTGCAGAGCCTGGCAGAATACCAGAAGGCCAACACCCCGGTCACCACGCTGAAGAACAGCGCCAACTGGTGGGGCAACCGGCCCAAGTACGTGGTCAGCCAGCTGAAGGGCTGGTACGGCGACGCTGCCACGCCCGAAAACGACTTCTGCTACGACTACCTGCCGAAGCTCGAACCCGGCGTGGACTACTCGTACATGTACGTCATGGACAAGATGTACCATGACAAGATGAAGGGCGGGTTCATCTTCGGGGTCAACCCCATGAACAGCTTCTCCAACACCAACAAGATGCGCGCGGCGCTGGACAAGCTGGACTGGCTGGTCTGCTCCGAGTTGCACAACTCGGAAACCACGGACAACTGGCAGCGCCCCGGCGTTGATCCCAAGACCAAGAAGACCGAGGTCTTCCTGCTGCCGTCCGCCCACCGCATCGAAAAAGCGGGCACCATCAGCAACAGCGGCCGCTGGTTGCAGTGGTTCGACAAGGCGGTGGAGCCGGGCGGACAGGCCCGCAACTTCGCCGACATCTTCGTGCCGCTGGTCAACAAGATCCGCGACCTGTACCGGAAGGAGGGCGGCACCCTGCCCGACCCCGTCCAGAAGCTGCACTGGACCGAAAAGTTCGAACCGGAAGAATGGACTCGCCGCATCAACGGCTTCTTCTGGGCCGACACCAAGATCGGCGACAAGGAATACAAGCGCGGGCAACTGGTGCCTGCCTTCGCCCAACTGAAGGACGACGGCACAACCTCGTCGCTGAACTGGCTGTACGCTGGCAGCTTCACCGAAGAAGCCGGCAACAAGTCCAAAAAGCGTGACGCCAGCCAGACGCCCATGCAGGCCAACATCGGCCTGTTCCCCAACTGGTCGTGGTGCTGGCCGGTGAACCGGCGCATCCTGTACAACCGCGCCTCGGTGGACGTGAACGGCAAGCCCTTCAACCCGAAGCGCGCCGTCATCGAATGGGACGGTTCCAAGTGGATCGGCGACGTGCCCGACGGCCCGTGGCCGCCCGTGGCCGACAAGGAAAAGGGCAAGCTGCCGTTCATCATGAACAAGGACGGCTACGCCCAGTTCTACGGAACGGGGCGGCTGGACGGTCCCTTCCCCGAGCACTACGAACCCGCGGAAACCCCGCTGGACAGCCACCCGTTCTCCAAGCAGCTGTCCAGCCCGGTGTACAAGTTCCACACCTCGGACATGGACCAGATGGCCAAGGCGGCCGACCCCAACTACCCGTACGTGCTCACCACCTACAGCCTGACGGAACACTGGTGCGGCGGCGGCGAAACGCGCAACGTGCCCAACCTGCTGGAAGCCGAGCCTCAGCTCTACATCGAGATGAGCCACGAGCTGGCCAAGGAAAAGGGCATCAACAACGGCGACGGCGTGATCGTGGAAAGCGCGCGCGGGCGCGTGGAGGCCATAGCCATGGTCACCGTGCGCATCCGGCCCTTCACGGTCATGGGCAAGACGGTGCATCTCGTGGGCATGCCTTTCGCCTACGGCTGGACCACGCCCAAGTGCGGTGACTCCACCAACCGCCTTACCGTTGGCGCGTACGACCCGAACACCACCATTCCCGAAAGCAAGGCCTGTCTCGTCAACTTGCGCAAGGCCGACAAGCTGACCGAAATAGCCTAACCGGAACAGGGCGCGCCCCGCCGCGGGGCGCGCCCCCTCCAAGGAGCACTACGATGCCCAAGGCATTTTTAGTAGATACCACCCGATGCACGGCATGTCGCGGCTGCCAGCTGGCCTGCAAGGAATGGCACGACCTGCCCGCCAACGCCACCAAGCAGCGCGGTTCGCACCAGAACCCGCCGGACCTCAACCCCAACAACCTGAAGATTGTCCGCTTCAACGAGCGGCTGACCAAGGAAGGGGTGGTGGTCTGGAACTTCTTTCCCGACCAGTGCCGCCACTGCGTGACCCCGGTGTGCGTGGACGTGGCCGACATGGCCTTGCCCGGCGCCATGATCAAGGACAAGAAGACCGGCGCGGTGCTGGCCACCGAAAAGTCGGCCAAGCTCAGCCCGGCCGACGCCAAGGCCGTGGCCGAGGCCTGTCCGTACAACATCCCACGCATCGACCCCAAAACCAAGCGCATCACCAAGTGCGACATGTGCTTCGACCGCGTGTCCGCCGGCATGCAGCCCATCTGCGTGAAGACCTGCCCCACCGGCACCATGGTCTTCGGCGAACGCGAAGAAGTGCTGGCCGTGGCGCAGAAGCGCCTGGCGGTCGCCAAGGAACGCTTCCCCAAGGCCCACCTGGTGGACATGGAGGACGTGAGCGTCATCTACCTGCTGGCGGAAGAAAAAGAGCATTACTACGAATACGCCAGCTTCATGTAGCTGCCTTGCGGGCGCCCTGCGCGCCGCGTTCACCCTCTGATGGAGGCCCCGGCCTCCGGTTCTCGTGGAGCATTCATGGCCGCCAAACGTCAAAGTGTCGCGGATACGCTGGCTGATGTCACTGCCCGTCGTCCTGTCCTTGAACCCGTGCTGCGGACCTTCGAGCCCCTGCTTTCCGCTGGCGATGCGCTGGCCGGAAAGCTGGCGGATTCCGTACGCAAGGCGGGCCTGCGCCTGCCGGAACTCCAGTGGGACCGCGCCCAGCAAGGGGCATCCCTGCTGGCGGGCGTTTCCCTGACCGGCGCCGCCAGTCCCATGCGCCAGGCGGCGGAAGAACTGCTGCCGCTGCTGACCACCATAGAGGCCGTGGCGCCGCACGCGGAAGCGTTGCGGGCCTTCTTCCTGCGCCCGGTGGAAACCCCGGCGGAAGCCCCAGTGGGCTCCAATGACAGCCGCGACGCCCTGGCCGAGGCCGCAGTGGCGGGCCGGTCCATCGAATCCATCGCCAGGGATGGCGGCGTGGAGCCGGACGTGCTTGCGTTCGTCACCGGCTTCGTGCTGTCCCCGGTGCTGCATGCCATGGTCGCCAACGCCCTGCCCGAAGACGGGGAAGCCCCCTGGGACAAGGACGGGGCATGGCAACAGGGCTACTGCCCGGTGTGCGGCGCCTTTCCCACCATCGCCTGGCTGGACAAGCCCCTGCTGGACGAGAAAAACGCCTATCTGGCGGGCGGCGGCGGCAAGAAGCACCTGCACTGCTCCCTGTGCGGCGCTGGCTGGAAGTACCTGCGGGGGGCCTGCCCCTCGTGCGGAAAAGAGGTCAGCGGCACCATGGAAATGCTGCGTGAAACCGAGGCCTCCCGTGGCGAACGGCTGGACTGGTGCACCAAATGCAACACCTACTGCCCCGCCGTGGACCTGCGGGAACGCGAGGCCGTCCCCAACCTGGACGCCCTGGCGCTGGGCATGATGCACCTGGACATGGTGGCGGCGCGCAAAAAGTTGCGCCCGCTCAGACCTTCCTTCTGGAATATGTATTGAGCAGGAGCAGTTTGATGAAATACCTGGTCATCTCCCTGTTTGCACTGACCTTGCTCGTGGCCGGTACGGCCCTGGCGGCCGACGCCGGGGACGCCGCCAAGGCCCCGAAGAAGGCCATGGAACTAAAGCACGGCACCTCCAAGCGGATGCACGTGATGTTCAACCACGCCACCCACAAGGACGTGGCGTGCGACCAGTGTCACCACGACACGCCCGACCCCAAGAAGCCCTTCGTTTCCTGCACCAACGCCGACTGCCACGCGACCCCCGGTCCGCGTGAGCGCGACACCATGAGCATGTTCGTGGCCTACCACGCCAAGGACACCGACCGTTCCTGCTACGGCTGCCACAAGAAGCTGGCCGCCGAGAATCCGCAGTTCTCGGGCTGCCGCCCCTGCCACATGAGTGCGCAGGCCAAGAAGGAAGCCGCGACCGCCAAGAAGAAATAGCCTTCCGGCCCCTGCCGTTCACAAGCGCCGACCGGCCCCCGGTCGGCGCTTTCCTTGGAATGTAAGGGCACCGACGGCCCGCCCCGCAGGTTTCATCCCCCTGCGGGGCGGCACGTGCGCGCCACCCCGGCCTTGCGGCCGGTTTTCACCGGCCCGCAATTATGTCATAATGAGCACGTATGCCCGGACCAGCACATATCCACGCAAGTCACGCGACGCCCAACATCCGTGACATGTCAAGACATGCCAATCCGTTGCGTTGTTGCACCCGACAGCATCCCTTCCTACACGAGACACGCGCATGACCACCACGCCCCACCGCCCGGACCCCGCTCCGCGCCCCCCTCGCCTCCCTCGCCCCCCCCGTCCCACTGTCCGCCTGCACCTGTGGCTGGAGGAAGACGGCGAGATGGTCTTCGGCATGGGGCGCGCCATGCTGCTGATGGCCATCGACGAACACGGCTCGCTGAAGAAGGCGGCCGAGGCGCTGGGCATGTCCTACCGCGCCGCGTGGGGCAAGCTGAAACAAACCGAGACGGCCCTGGGCCTGCGGCTGGTGGAGAAGGCAGGCAGCAACCGCGAGGGGTACCGGCTGACCCCGGTCGGGCGCGAGGCCATGGACCGCTTTCGCGCCTGGTTCGCCACCGTGGAGCGCTGCGCCGTGGAAAGCGCCGCCGCCGTGCTGCCATGGCCGGTGCGCCAGTTCGAGGACAAGCCGCGCGACGGCGATACGTAGCCCAGGGCACGCCGCCCCCTGCTCCGCACGTCCCTCCGACCTCTCCCCCAGCCGGATGCGTCCGGACATGCCCGCCCAGACACGTCCGGCCGGACACACCCGCCCGGACACGCCCGCCCGGACACACCCGCCCGGACACACCAGGCCGGACACGCCGCGCCCCATGCCGCCGCCCGCCCGCCGGGCTTGACGATGCCCCCTTGCTGTCGCACCTAGAAAGGACATCCCCATATCGGGCCGTGGCCGGTCTGTTGCCCGGCCACGCACCTCTCCGGGCTACACCGCAGCAAGGATTCCCATGCGCCAGTTCGTTCCCCGAGCCGTGTTCCTGTTTCTCGCCGCCCTGTGCGCGAGCCTGCTCGTGTTCATCGGCGGGCAGGTGCTGACCCTTGCCGACATTGCAGCGCGCATCCACCCGCTGCTGGGCCAGGCCGTGTTCTGGGTGGGCATGACCACCTTTCTCGCCGCGCTGGCCTGGCTGGGGGCCAGTTGGTTTTTGCGGCCCCGGCCGCTGGTGTTGCCGCAGGACCCCACCCCGGATGCACTGCGCGACTACCTGCGCCGCCTGACCGCGCGGCTGCGGGCCAACCCGCACCTGCGCGAGGGCGGCGTGGCCCATGTGGCGGCGGAACCCGACGGCCGCACGGCCTCCCGCACCGGTAGGGCCGATCCATCGACCCCGCCCCCCGGCCTGGCCGCCGAGGTGGCCGAAGCCGCCGCGCTCTTGCGCCTGCTCGACGCCGCCGCCCTGCGCGAAACCAAGCGTACCGCCTCGCGCATCTTCCTTTCCACGGCCGTGGCCCGCAACGGGCGGCTGGACACGCTCATCGTGCTGGCGCTGCTGGCCCGGCTGGTGTGGCGCGTCTCGTCCATCTACGACCAGCGGCCCCACCCGCGCGACATGGTGCGCCTGTACGTCAACGTGGCGGGCACCGCGCTGGCGGCGGGCGCGCTGGAAGAGGCGGGGCTGGAAGAGCATGTCCACGCCCTGCTCGGCCCGTTGCTGACGGCATCGCCGCTGGCCTCGGTGCCGGGGGCCTCGCACGTGGGCACACTGCTGGCCGCCGCGCTGGTGGACGGATCGGCCAACGCCCTGCTGGCCCTGCGGGTGGGCATCGTCACCCGCAACATGCTCTCGCCGGTGCTGCCCGGCTGCCCGGCGCGCCCGAACCCATACCGGGAATCGGCCGCGCTGCTGGGCCGCATGACCGCCGGGCTGGTGCGCGCGGTGGTCAAGGCGGCCATGGGCGGCGTGGCCTCGGGCATCCGGTCGGGGCTGGAAGGCACCGCCCGCCGCACGGCGGACGCCGTGCGCAAGGGGGCGCGCGCCACCGCCCACGGGGTGGGCGGCGTGGTGCATCTGGCGGGCGACATGGCCACCTCCGTGGCCAAGGCCATGCCCTTCCGGGACGATGCCCACCCGGAAGACGCCGGAAGCGATACCGCAGGCGCTCCGCCGCGCACCGGCATGCCGCCGCACGGCCATGCACCCCGCGCGGGAGAACCCGCCCGCGCACCGGACGAGGCGACCACGCCTTCCGCCCGAGGCCGCATTCCCAATCCCTTCCACCTGTTCCGCAAAAAGCGCGACTGACGCCCCTCTCCGCCTTCACTCGTCCTGGACGGCCCACACCACCCGTACCGCGCGGTTGCGCCCCCCTCCTTCCCCGCCGCAGCGCCAACGCACGGCGGCCCGCAGCTTGCGCCACGGGCCGCCCGCTGTCGGAAGGGAAGACAGCGCGATGTCGTCGGTCTGATCAGAACGGGGGCAACGGCCTGCCCGTGGGCTGCTGCTGGGTGATGCAGTGGATGCCGCCCCCGCCCCGGAAGATGTCCAGCGAGGCGACCTGCACCACCTCACGCCCCGGAAAAACCCGGCGCAGGGTTTCGCAGGCCGCGCGGTCCAGCTTGTCGCCCGGCTCGCCAAAGGCGGACATGACGATGCCCCCGTTGGCCACGTAGAAGTTGATGTACGAAAGGTCCATCCGCTTGCCGCCGTGGTCCACGCGGGCGGGCTGGTCGATGGTGATGATCTCGAACGGCCTGCCGCAGGCGTCGGTGGTCAGTTCCAGCCGCCGCAGGTTGTCCTGGTAGACGGCGTGGTTGTGGTCGTCCGGGTCGTCGCAGCGGTGCAGCAGCACCACGCCCGGCCGGGCGAAGCTGGCCACGATGTCCACGTGGCCGTGGGTGTCGTCGCCTTCCAGCCCCTCTCCCAGCCAGACAACCTTGCGCACGCCCAGATACGCGGCGAACAGTTCCTCGAAGTCGGCCTTGGTCATGCCCGCGTTGCGGCGCGGGTCCAGCAGGCACTGCTCGGTGGTGATCAGGGTGCCCTGCCCGTCCACATGGATGGACCCGCCTTCGAGGATGAACGGGGCCGCGTAGCGCCGCATGGACAGGCGCGACAGGATCAGCTGGGCCACCCCGTCGTCGTGGGTGGGTTCGTCGTAGGTATGGCCCCAGGCGTTGAACAGCCAGTGCACCCCGGCCACGCCGCCCGCGCCGTCCACCAGGAAGGTGGGGCCGAAATCGCGCATCCAGGCGTCTTCGATGGGCGCGGGCACCACCGGCACGGCGGCCCCGCACAGGGTGGCGGCGGCCTGGGCGTCTTCCGGGCGGGCCAGCATGGTCACCGGCTCGAACCGGGCGATGGCCCGCGCCACCGCCGCGTAGGACGCGCGGGCGGGTTCCAGCGCGTCCTGCCACAGCGGGCCGGGGCACGGCCAGGCCATCCAGCAGCCCGCGTGCGGTTCCCATTCGGCGGGCATGTGCAGCCCGTCGCAGGCCGGGGCGCGCACCGGCAGCCGCACCGGCGCGAAACGTGGCGGCGTGAGTGCGGTGCGCCTCACGTCGGTATCCTCCTGTGTCATGAACATGGGCTACCCCTGGTTGATCATGACGTGCTTGGTGATCTGGTAATCGCCCACGGCCTCGCTGGACAGGTCCTTGCCGAAGCCGGACTGCTTGAAGCCGCCGTGGGGCGTTTCCGAGGTCAGGGGCAGGTGGTCGTTGACCCACACGGTGCCGAATTCCAGCGCGGCGGACACGCGCATGGCGCGGCCCACGTCGCTGGTGAACACCGACGAGGCCAGGCCGAACACCACGTCGTTGGCAAGGCGCACGGCGTCCTCCTCGGTGTCGAAGGGCATCACCGTCAGCACCGGGCCGAACACCTCTTCCTGCACGATCTCGGACTTCTGGTCCGTATCCACGATGACGGTGGGCTCGTAGTAGTATCCGGCACCGGCACCCGCAGCGGGCTTGCCGCCGCACAGCACCTTTGCCCCTGCGGCGCGGGCACGGTCCACGAAGCCGCCGACGGTCGCCAGGTGCCCGGCGGACACCAGCGGGCCCATCTGGGTGGCCCCGTCAAAGGGATCGCCCACCACCACGCCCTGCATGGCCGCCACCAGCGCGTCGGTGACCAGCGCCAGCTTCTCGCGCTGCACGTAGACGCGGGTGGCCGCAGTGCAGTCCTGGCCGGTGTTGCAGAACGCGGCCAGCGAGGCCTTGGCGGCCACCAGTTCCACGTCCGCGTCCCCAAAGACCAGCAACGGGGCCTTGCCGCCCAGTTCCAGGTGCACGCGCTTCAGGGTGTCCGCCGCGGTGCGCATGACCGAGCGGCCCGTTTCCGTGGCCCCGGTCAGGCTGACCATGCGCACGTCGGGGTGCTTGACCAGCATCTCGCCCACGTTGCCGGTGATCACGTTGACCACCCCGTCGGGTATGCCCGCCTGCGCGGTCAGTTCCGCCAGCATCAGCGCGGTGCGCGGGGTGATGGTGGCGGGTTTCAGCACCGCCGTGCACCCGGCCGCCAGGGCGGGCCCCAGCTTCCATACCGCCATCAGCAGCGGGTAGTTCCACGGGGCTATCTGGCCCACCACCCCCACCGGCTCGCGCCGGTAGATGGAGGTGTAGCCTGGCAGGTATTCTCCGGCATGGTGGCCGTGCGTGTCGCGCACGGCGGCGGAGAAGAACCGCAGGTTGTCCACGCAGAACGGCAGGTCGCCCCCCAGGCTGAGGAACTCGTACGGCTTGCCGGTGTCTTCCGATTCCACGCGGGCAAAGGCCTCCATGTTGGCCTCCAGCAGGTCCGCCAGCTTCCACAGCGCCTTCGAGCGCGCGCCGGGCGACAGGCGCGACCAGCGCCCGTCGTAAAAGGCGGCCTTGGCGGCGGCCACGGCCTTGTCCACGTCCGCCGCCGTGGCGGCGATGACGGTGCCCACCGTCTCGCGGGTGGCGGGGTTTTCCACGGGCAGGGTGCGCCCTTCGGCGCCTTCGGTCCACGCGCCGTCGATCCAGAGCTTCATGTCCATTGCTGGCCTCCTTTGGCGGCGTGCAGCACTAACGTCTCGGCCGCAATTCGGATTTTTGTTCGCTGGCAAGGAAAACGAGTCTGCCGTGGAGGGAACATGCGGCAACCGTTATGCGAGTCTTCGAGCATTACGGATGGCGACCGCATCGCGCTCTTATGGTATTTGACCGTAACGGCTGATGAAGTTTGACGATGCCAGCGGGCAAAAGGCCGAGTTGCCATCAGTTAGGCACGGATGTGGCGGAGAACATCCTCCAGCCGGTTGAGCACTTCGTCGAGCAGTTCCATGGGCGTGTTCAGGGCGGGCTCGATGCGGATGCATTCGGAGTTGGTCAGGGTGCCCGCAGTCAGCACGTTGCGGGCGAACAGCCCGGCGGCCACCTTGTAGCCGGTCTCGCCGTCCAGGAAGTCCATGCCGATGAGCAGGCCCTTGCCGCGAATCTCGCGGAAGATGCCGGGGTAGCGTTCCTGCAGGTCGTGCAGGCGCTCCAGCATGTACTCGCCCTTGGCCTTGGCCTGGCCGGGCAGATCCTCGTCCAGCATCACCTCTATGCCCGCCAGGGCGGACGCGCAGGCCAGCGGGTTGCCGCCCGTGGTGGTGGTGTGCATGAACGGGTTGGGCTCCATGACCTTCCAGATTTCCGGCGTGGCCATGAAGGCGGACATGGGCACCACGCCGCCGCCAAGGGCCTTGCCGAAGCACATGATGTCGGGCGCGACGTTCCAGTGGTCCACGCCGAACACGGTGCCGGTGCGGCCGAAGCCGGTCTGCACTTCGTCGGCGATGAGCAGCACGCCGTATCTGGTGCAGATTTCGCGCAGCCGGGGCCAGAAGTCGTCGGGCGGCACCACGGCCCCGGCCTCGCCCTGAATGGGTTCGGCGATGACGGCGGCAATGCCCGCGCCCACGGCCTGGGCCGAGGCAAGAATGCGTTCCACCGCGTCGGCGTCGCCGAACGGGGCGAACTGCACGCCGCCCAGCAGAGGCAGCAGGGGTTCGCGGAACACCGACTTGCCCATGACCGACAGCGCCCCCAGCGTCTTGCCGTGAAAGCCCTTGAGCATGGACACGAAGCCCGACTTGCCGGTGTAGAACTTGGCCAGCTTCAGCGCGCCCTCGATGGCCTCGGTGCCGCTGTTGGCGAAGAACCCGTACTGGATGTCGCCGGGGGTCAGCGCGGCCAGCACCTTGGCCAGTTGCGCCCGCAGGGGGTCCAGCATCTCCTGGCTGTACTGGGGCGACCGGTCGAGCTGGGCCTTCACCGCCTCGACGATGCGCGGGTGGCGCATGCCGTGGCTGTACAGGCCGAAGCCGCCCAGCATGTCGATGTATTCGCGGTCCAGCGCGTCGCGCATGACCGACCCGCTGCCAACCCATTCGGTCACCGCGAAGCCGCCCGATTCGGTGACGGACTTGCGGTACTGCAGGAAGCCCTTGTTGATGTGGTTGGCGAAATTTTCGGCGGTGTCGCGGGCGATGCGTTCGCGCTCCTCGCGGGTGATGGCGTCCGCCGGGCGGCGGATGATGTCGAGAATGCGTGTAGCTTCCTGCTTTGCGAGAGCGATGTCGCGGCTCATACGGCCTTCCTGTGTTGGGGTGAGGGGGGCAGGTATGCCTTGGTATCTGACGCCTCCGGCGGGCAGGGGGCCGTAGCCCCCCGCTCCCCCCTTTCGGGGTCCGCTGCGGAGCCGGAGGGACGCGCCCCCGGGAAATCGAAAAACTGTCTGGTACGGTCTGTCGCGAATCCCGCCGCCGTGGCGGCGGTGCTGTTCCCCGTTCCCTGCACGCACCCGGACGGCGCGTGACAGGACTTTCGTTCTCCGGCGAGGAAAACCGGAACCGGACCACGCTGGAGAACGAAAGGACGAAGCGTGCTGCCTATCGGGTCTTGATCATGGTCCACAGCTCGTCATACAGCCGGTTGTCCTTGCCCAAGTCGCGCAGCAGTTGCAGCTTGTTGATGTAGTCCTTGGGCGGGTAGATGGCCGGATTCTTCAGGTCGTCGGGGGTGATGAACTCCATGGCGGCCTTGTTGGGCGTGGGGTATTGCGTCCAGTTGGACAGGTCCGCGCCGTTCTTGGCGTCCATCACGTAGTTGATGAACTTCAGGGCCGCTTCGGGGTTGGGAGCCTTGGCGGGGATGCACATGCTGTCCACCCACATCACCGCGCCCTCGGCGGGGTTGGCGAAGCCGGAGGTGGGGTCCTCGGCCACGGCGCGCAGGCCGTCGCCGTTGTAGACGATGGCGGCCACGGCGGTGCCAGCCACCACCTTGCTGCGCGCGCCGGTGCCTACTTCAAAACCCTGAAAGTATTTGCTCTTCTTCACCTTCAGCATCAACTCGGCCAGGGCCTTCAGGTCGGCGGGGTCGGTGGTGTTCACGTCCTTGCCCATGTAGACCAGGGCGCTGCCCAGCATTTCACGCACCGAGTCGATGAGCACGAAGGGGCCCACCTGCTTCTTCTCGTCGAACATCACGGACCACGAGGGCGGGTCGCCGGGCACCTTGCCCTTCTTGTACATCATGCCCAGGGTGCCCCACTGGTAGGCCACGCTGTAGGTGTTGCCCGCGTCGTACTTGGGGCTGACGAACAGCGGGTCCAGGTTCTTGATGTTGGGCACCTTGGCGTGGTCGATCTTGGCCAGCAGCCCAAGGTTGATCATGGTGGGCATGACGTAGTCGGAAGGCACCACGATGTCGTACTGCGAAACGCCGCCCGCCTGGAGCTTGGCGATCATTTCTTCCATGGACTCGTAATGGTCCACGCGCACGTTGATGCCCGTGGCCTTCTCGAAGTTGGGGATGTAGTCCTCGGGCATGTACTCGGACCAGATGAAGATGCGGAGTTCCTTGTCCGCGGCCAAAGCCATGTTTGCGGCGAGCAGGACCATCGCCAGCGCCATGAGAAGAATCTTGCGCATGGATCACTCCTTGTTGGTTTTGCGGGTTATCCGCTCCGAGAGCATGACCAGGATGACGGTGGCACAGAGCGCCAGCGTTGACAGCGCGTGGATTTCGGGGGTCACGCCGCGCCGCACGGTGGCGTAGATGTACAGCGGCAGGGTGACCGAGGTGGGACCGGCGGTGAAGAAGCTGATGACGAAGTCGTCCAGCGAGAGGGTGAAGGCCAGCATGGCCCCGCCCACGATGCCGGGCTTGAGCAGCGGCAGCATGACGTGCCGCATGATGTAGGCGTTGTCGGCGTACAGGTCGCGCGCGGCTTCTTCGATGTCGGTGGAAATGGAGGCCAGCCGCGCCCCCACCACCAGCGCCACGAAGGACACCTGAAAGGTCACGTGCCCGATGATCATGTTCAGCATGCCCGGCTCGAACACCGAGAACACCAGGCGCAGCAGGCCGAAGGCCACGGCCAGCGCGGCGGCGAAGACGATTTCCGGCGTCACCACGGGCAGGTGCAGATTGATGTCGAGCATGGCGTACACCCGGCGCGACCAGGGGTAGCGCTTCAGCCCGATGGCCAGCACCGTGCCCAGCACCGTGGCGATGACGGTGGACACCCCGGCCAGGAACAGGGTGTTCCACGCGGCCTCCAGGATCTGCTCGTTGGCGAACAAGCGCTGGTACCACTTCAGGGTGAAGCCCTGCCAGGTCAGCCCGAAGCGCGAGGCGTTCACCGAATACACGGCGATGGCCAGCAGCGGCACGTACAGGAAGGCCAGCGAACCCACGGCCAGGAAGGGGACCAGCCAGTGAAAGCGCCTCATGCCCCCCCCCCTTCCCCGCCCTTGGTGCGGTGGATGTGCAGGCCCACCAGGGTCAGCACCATCAGCGCAAGGCTTACCGCCGCGCCGAAGGGCCAGTCGCGACTGGTGCCGAACTGCTGCTGGATCAGGTTGCCCACCAGCATGTACTTGGCCCCGCCCAGCAGGTCGGGCACCACGAACATGCCCATGGCCGGAATGAAGGTGAGCGTGATGCCCACGGAAAGGCCGGGCACCGTCTGCGGCCAGATGGCGTGCCAGAAGATGCGCGCGGGCCCGGCGTACAGGTCTTTCGCGGCCTCCACCAGCGCCCAGTCCAGCTTTTCCACGTTGGCGTACAGCGGCATGGCCACGAAGGGCAGGAAGGTGGCCACCATGCCGAGGTACACGGCGAACGCGCTGGGGTAGAGCGGCGATCCGTCCGGGATGATGCCCAGCACGGACGCGAACCTGGCCAGGGGCAGTTGCGGAGCCAGCACCAGCAGCCACGCGTAGGCCCGGATGACCAGGTTGGTCCAGAACGGAATGATGATCAGGGTCAGCCAGAAATAGCGCTTTTCCGGCGCGCGGTTGGCGATGTGGAAGCACAGCGGGTAGGCCAGCAGCACGCACACCAGCGTGGTCCAGAAGGCCACCCACACGCTGCGGAACAGAATCCACAGGTAGTCGGCCGACCAGCCGTAGCTGCTGTAGCCCATGAGCCGGGTGAAGTTGTCCAGCGAGAACACCCACTCGATCTGCCCGTAGTCGCCGCGCGTGGTCATGCTGACCACGATCAGCAGCACGCTGGGCAGCGCGAGAAAGAGCAGTATCCACAGCATGCCCGGCGCGGCCAGGTACATGCCCCGGCGGATCAGCCGCAGGCGGGTGGTGAGTTCGCCGTTCCAGACGAGATGGTGTTGGCTACTCATGCAGGGGCACCAGCGCGCTCGGCAGCAGTTCGATCCAGATCTCGTCGCCCTTGGCGATGCCCCGGCGCGGCGCGGCGCTCATGCGCAGGTTGCCGGGCTCCAGCCACACCTCCACCCTGTCGCCCCGGTAGAACGCCTCGCTCACGCGGGCGCGCAGGCCGTTCACGGCCGGGCGCTCCGGGTGGAACACGATGTTCTCGGGGCGGATGGCCAGTTCGCCCTGTTCCCACGCGGGCGGGGCGTCCAGCCGCAGCAGGCCCAGTTCCGTCTCCACGCCGCCCTCGGCGCGCCGACCGGCGATGATGTTGGCCTTGCCCAGAAAGTCGGCCACGTAGCGGTTCACCGGGCGCTCGTACAGTTCGCGCGCGGGGGCGCACTGCACCACCCTGCCCTGGCGCATCACCGCGATGCGGTCGGACACGGTCAGCGCTTCTTCCTGGTCATGGGTGACCAGGATGAAGGTCTTGCCCAGCTTCTGCTGCAACTGGCGCAGCTCGGCCTGCACGGCGTGGCGCAGCTTGGCGTCCAGCGCGGACATGGGCTCGTCCAGCAACAGCACCTCCGGCTCGTTGACCAGGGCGCGGGCCAAGGCCACGCGCTGCTTCTGGCCGCCGGAAAGCTGGCTGGGCAGGCGGTCCTTCTTGTCTTCCATGTGCACCATGGCAAGGGCGGCCATGACCTTTTCCGTCACCACCGAGCCGGTCAGGCGGCGCGAGCGCATGCCGAAGGCCACGTTCTCGAAAAGGGTCAGGTGCGGGAACAGCGCGTAGCTCTGGAACACGGTGTTCACGTTGCGCTCGTTGGCGGGCAGCGTGGTCACGTTGCCGCCGGTCAGCATCACCGTGCCCGAATCGGGCAGCTCCAGCCCCGCGATGATGCGCAGCAGGGTGGTCTTGCCGCAGCCCGAAGGCCCCAGCAGGGTGAAGAATTCGCCGCGCTCGGTGACCAGGTCCACGTTGTGCAGGGCCTCCACCTCGCCGTAATTCTTGTAGATGGCGTATGCCTCAAGACTCATGCGTGCTCCTTCCGGATGGGCTTAGCCAACCCACACGGTCTTGACGTTCATGAACTCGTGCATGCCGCAGGCCCACAGTTCGCGCCCGTAGCCCGAGGCCTTGACGCCGCCGAAGGGCAGGCGCGGGTCGCTCTTGACCTGCCCGTTGACGAACACGGCACCGGCCTCGATGCGCCGGGCCACGGCCTCGCCCTTGGCCGCGTCGCGCGTCCATACGGAGCCGCCGAGGCCATAGGGGGTGGCGTTGGCCAGTTCCACGGCGTGCTCCGCGTCGCGGGCACGGGTGACGGCGGCCACGGGACCGAAGGTTTCCTCGTCGAACACGGGCATGCCGGGGGTCACCCCGGTAAGGATCACCGGGCGGTAGAACGCGCCTGCCCCGGCTTCCGGACCCGAAACCGGGCCGCCCGCAAGGGCCAGCGTGGCCCCGGCCGCCACGCTGGCGGCAACGAGGGCGTCGAGTTCCGCGACGAAGGCGGGGCGCGCCAGCGGGCCGAGCTGGGTGGCCGGGTCGTGCGGGTTGCCCATGACCAGCGCCGCCGCCTTTGCCGCGAAAAGCCGTACGAAGGCGTCGTGCGCCGCGTCCTCGACGATGAACCGCTTGGCCGCGATGCAGGTCTGCCCGGAATTGGCGAAGCGGGCCGTCACCGCCACGGATGCGGCGGCCTCCAGGTCTGCGTCGGCCAGCACCACGAAGGGGTCGCTGCCGCCAAGCTCCAGCAGGCTGCGCTTCAGGTGGCGTCCGGCGGCTGCGGCCACCTGCGCCCCGGCCGGGCCGCTGCCGGTCAGGCTCACCCCGGCCACGGCCGGGTGGGCGATGACCGACTCCACCTGCCGTGCGCCGATGAGCAGCGTGCGGAACACGTGTTCCGGCAGGCCCGCCTCGCGCAGCACCGCTTCGATGGCCAGCGCGCACTGCGGCACGTTGGAGGCGTGCTTGAGCACCATCCCGTTGCCGGCGGCCAGCGCGGGCGCGGCGATGCGGAACACCTGCCACAGCGGGAAGTTCCACGGCATCACCGCCAGAATCACCCCCAGCGGCTCGTAGGCGATGTAGGAACGGGTCGCGTCGCTGGGCAGGGGCACGGGGGCCAGGAAGGCGGCGGCGTTGTCGGCGTAGTAGTCGCACACGGCGGCGCACTTGACGGCCTCGCCCTCGCCCAGGCTGACGGGCTTGCCCATCTCGTCGGCCATGATGCGGGCCAGACGGGAGGCGTCGCGGCGCAGAATCTCCGCCGCACCGCGCAGCACGGCGGTGCGCTGTTCCAGTGCGGCGGCGCGCCAGTGCCGCCATGCCGCGCCCGCGTGGTCCAGTGCCGCGCGGGTGGCCTCGGGCGTCCATTCCTCGAAGGTGGCGAGGGTTTCGCCGGTGGTGGGGCTGATGGAAGCGATGGTCATGCGGCCCCCTGGCCCTTGCCGCCGAAGGTTTCGGCCAGGGCGTCGCGCAGGATGGCGAGGCCGCGCGCCAGTTCATCGTCGCCGATGACCAGCGGCATCAGCATGCGCAGCACGTTTCCGTGGTGGCCGCAGGAAAGGATGAGCAAGCCCTTTTCCAGGCAACGCGCCACGATGGCCTTGGTCTCCGCCCCGGCGGGCTCGCGGGTGGCGCGGTCACGCACCAGTTCCAGCGCCAGCATGGGGCCAAGGCCGCGAATGTCGCCAATGCAGTCCATCTCGCCCGCCCACGCGGTGAAGATGGCCCGCAGCGAATCCCCAAGGGCGCGGCCCCTTTCCAGCAACCGTTCCTTCTCGAACACGTCCAATACGGCCAGGCCCGCGGCGCAGGACACCGGGTTGCCGCCATAGGTGCCGCCAAGGCCGCCGGGATCGGGGGCATCCATCAGCTCTGCCCGGCCCACCACGGCGGAAATGGGCATGCCGCCGCCAAGGCTCTTGGCCACCAGGGTGATGTCCGCCGCCACGCCGTGCTGCTCCATGGCGAACATGGTGCCGGTGCGGCCGACGCCGGTCTGGATTTCATCGGAAATGAAGACGATGCCATGCTTGTGGCAGAGTTCCATGAGCCGCTTGAAGTAGCCGGGCGGGGGAACGATGAAGCCGCCCTCTCCGGTCAGCGGTTCCACGATCATGCAGGCCACCTGGTCCGGGGCCACGTGGTCGATGAAGAAGCTTTCCAGGTGTTCGGCGCAGGCCAGCCCGCATTCGGGGTGGGTGCGACCCATGGGGCAGCGGTAACAGTAGGCGTAGGGCATGCGGTACACTTCGGGGGCGAAGGGACCGAAGCCGCGCTTGTAGTTGTTGACCTTGCTGGTCAGGCTCATGGCCAGCAGGGTGCGGCCGTGGAAGCCGGTCTCGAAGGCGATGACGCCCTGCCGCCCCGTGGCGCGCCGGGCGATCTTGACGGCGTTTTCCACGGCCTCGGCGCCGCTGTTCAGGAACAGGGTCTTCTTGGGGAAGTCGCCGGGGGTCAGCGCGGCAAGGCGCTCGGCAAGGGCCACGTACGGCTCGTACATGGCGATGTGAAAGCAGGAGTGCAGCAGCTTTCCGGCCTGGTCGCGCACGGCGGCCACCACGTCCGGGTGGCAATGCCCCACGTTGTTGACGCCGATGCCGCCGACGAAATCGATGTATTCGCGACCTTCAACGTCGCGGATAACCGCACCCGAAGCGGATGCGGCGAAACAGTCGCAGAGGTTCCCGACCCCACGCGGGACGGCGGTGCGACGACGCTCCAGGAGAGAAGAGGAAGTGGACATGGATGGTGCCGCCTGTTTCGCAGAATTGCCCCCCCGCCAGCGCAAGGGGGATGACTGCGTAAAAGCAAGCAGCGGGCCAACAGAAAAATATCTTTATATTTTATACTTTTGCAGAGAAGCACCACAAGGATCAAAACCGTTATGATTCTATATTGAATCAATAACGCACATAATATAGCTATCTTACATGATATTATAATGATTCCCTATTGAATCAAAACAACACGGTTACATAAACGTAATTTTCTAAAATAGTGCCGTGCCCTTTACCGCAGCAGAGACAAGCAGTGACGCTCAAAAACTTGAAACTGTGAAGATAAAATGTTTTATTTTAGAGTGTTACCATGTATATTTTTAAAATTACAAAAATGTTCCTTTTGAAGGCTTGGCTTGGCAAATTCACGCTTCTGCATGGCATGGGCTCCTACGCCTGCAAAGCACACCATGCTGACGCATGTTTTTTCAGCATGTTATGGATAGCTCAAAATAAACAAAATCGTCATTTCCGACCAACTCGCACTCCGGGCCTTTCCTTTCCGCGCTCCGGCAGACGCACGCCGTGGCGGGCCATCTTGCGCACCACCGTGGGCTGGCTGACGCCCAGGTATTCCGCCATCTGCCGGGTGGTACGGCAACGCGCGGCGGCCTTGAGCAGCAGTTCCCGCTCCACCGCCGCCAGCTCCTCCTCCAGCCCAACCGCGCCCCCGGCGGCCCCTGCGAAGGACGGCCGGGCGCCCAGCGTTTCGGCCAGCACCGCGTCCAGTTGGTCCCCCTCGGCAATGACCACGGCCTTCTTGAGCAGGTTGGACAGTTCGCGCACATTGCCGGGGAAGGGATGCGCCTGCAGCAGGCTCATGGAAACCGGGGTCAGCCGCTTGCTGGTGCGGAATTCGCCGTTCAGGCGGTCCAGTTCGCGCTGGGCCAGGGCCAGCATGTCCTCCGGCCGTTCGCGCAGCGGGGGGATGCGCACCACGTAGGTGGACAGGCGGTAGTACAGGTCCTGCCGAAAACGACGCCCGGCGGCTTCCCGTTCCAGGTCGCGGTTGGTGGCGGTGACGATGGTGCAGTCCACGGAGCGCGGTTCGCGTCCGCCAAGCGGGTAATATTCACGCTCGTCCAGGCATTTCAGCAATTTGGCCTGCACTTCCTGGGGCATGTCGCCCACCTCGTCCAGAAAGAAGGTGCCGCCGCGCGCCAGTTCCAGCAGCCCGGCCCGCGCCTCTTGCGCGCCGCTGAAGGCCCCGCGCTCGTAGCCGAACAGTTCGGCCTCGAACAACGCGGGCGGCAGCGCGGCGCAGTTCACCTGGATGAACGGCCCCTCGGCGCGCGGCCCGTGCCGGTGCAGAAACTTGGCCAGCAGCCCCTTGCCGGTGCCCGATTCGCCCAGGATGAGCACCTCGGGCGCATCCAGCCGGGCCAGCTTCAGGCAGATGGACAGCACCTGGCGCATCTCCTTGCTTTCCGCCACGATGTCCCGGTCCGCCAGTTCCAGCAGCTTGAGTTCGGTCAGTTCCTCTTCTGCCTTGCGGAAGGCGCGGCGGGTTTCCTCCATGGTGTCGCGCATGTTGCGCAGGTCGGTCACGTCGCGCTCGTGCACCACCACCAAGGAAATTTCACCGGCCTCGTCGAACACGGGAATGCCGGTGACAAACAGGTGCCGCCCGGTGCGGCCCGCCTGCTGCACGAAGCCCACCTGCCGCCGGTGTTGCAGCACCTCGATGCTGGCCGAGCGGTCCACGATGCCCAGTTCCACGATGGCCCGCACGTCCAGCCCCAGCACTTCTTCCGCGCGGATGCGGTTGAGCGCCAACGAGGTCTTGTTCACGTCCAGCACGGTGCCGTCGCCCGCCGTGATCCAGATGCCGTCACTGGCGAAATCGAAGGCCGCGCGCAGGCGGCGCACCTCGTCCCGGCAGGCGGCCAGTTCGGGGGCGGACGAGGCCTCGGCGGAAGCGGATTCGGCGGCGACGCCCCTGTCACTAGTACGGGATGGTCTGGTCATGGCTGCTCCGGGCATGGATGAAAGCTGGCGCGGCAAACGCGACATCCGGCGGGTGCGGGCTTTTCACGGCGGCGGGGGGTGGTTGCCAGGGACCGGC
This sequence comes from Nitratidesulfovibrio sp. HK-II, assembly GCF_003402415.2. Lineage (NCBI taxonomy): Bacteria > Pseudomonadati > Thermodesulfobacteriota > Desulfovibrionia > Desulfovibrionales > Desulfovibrionaceae > Nitratidesulfovibrio > Nitratidesulfovibrio sp. HK-II. Next base: position 1,671,855 of record NZ_AP036014.1, on the reverse strand, counting down.
ACGGCGCACCGCCGCGCCGCATCCTGCTTCTAGCGCACCCCTCGTCAAACCGGCAACGACGCGGCTTGCGTTCTACCCCCCAAAAAAGCACTGTGAATTACGAAAATTGTAAACAGACATACATTCTTTCATTTCGGCAACATGCCCCAACCTTTGGGGCAGATTCCGGCCCTTTTCCCCCTTTGTCCCATGAAATTTTCATTTGAAGCCGAGGTGGCGCGGGTCTAGGTTCGGGCCGTCACGTCCGGCACGCCCGCCCTTCCCCACGCGAGTGGGTGCGGATTCACCTTCCCGCCGGGACACACCGCCACACACCACACACCGCGCCCGACACCGCCGGAGGATCGCATGGCCGAAGTCATCGTCGCCGCCACCCAGATGGCCTGCACCGACAACGAATCCCGCAACATCGACCGCGCCTGCGAACTGGTGCGCGAGGCCGCCGCCCTTGGCGCGCATATCGTGCTGCCGCAGGAACTGTTCTCCGGCCCGTACTTCTGCAAGGACGAACTGCCCCGGCATTTCGCGCTGGCCCGCACGCTGGACGAAAGCCCGGCCGTGCGCCACATGTCGGCCCTGGCCGCCGAGCTTGGCGTGGTCATTCCGGTGAGCTTCTTCGAGCGCTCCAACCAGGCCTACTACAACTCGCTGGCCATGATCGACGCCGACGGCAAGGTGCTGGGGCTGTACCGCAAGTCGCACATTCCGCAGGGGCCGGGCTACGAAGAGAAATACTACTTCACCCCCGGAGACACCGGGTTTCGCGTCTGGCGCACCCGTTACGGCACGGTGGGCGCGGGCGTATGCTGGGACCAGTGGTTTCCGGAGTGCGCCCGGTCCATGGCGTTGCTGGGGGCCGACGTGCTGCTCTACCCCACGGCCATCGGCACCGAGCCCGCCGACCCGTCGTGCGATTCGTCCGGCCACTGGATGCGCACCATGCAGGGGCACGCCGCCGCCAACATGATGCCGCTGGTGGCGTCCAACCGGGTGGGCGAGGAGTTCGGACAGGGCTTTTCCATGACCTTCTATGGCTCGTCGTTCATCGCCGGGCCGCAGGGCGAACTGGTCCGGCAGGCCGGACGCGCCGAAGAAGGCGTGCTGACGGCGGCCTTCGACTTCGAGGCCATCCGAGTGCAGCGCGCCGGGTGGGGCCTGTTCCGCGACCGCAGGCCCGACCTGTACCACCCGCTGCTGACCTTCGACGGGCTGGACGGCATGCCCGGCGAAGAGGACGAACATGGTGGATGCGGGTGCGGCGATGGCTGCAACTGCGGCGGGGAGGCATAACAATGGCCGACGCAACCCCGCCGGATGGCGGGCGCACCCACGCGGAAGCACGCCTGCTCGTCAACGCCCGGTTCCGCGACCCGCTGCCCCCCGCCAGCCTGCACGGGGCCGACCTGCCGGACGCCATGGCCGTGGAGGGGGGGCGCATCGTGGCCGTCGGCCGCGCGGCGGAACTGGCCCCCTTCGCCGACCGGGGGTTCATCCGCACCGACCTTGGCGGGGCGACGGTGCTGCCCGGCTTCATCGACTGCCATTCGCACCTGCTGCTCACCGGCATCATGGACCTGGGCATGGACCTTTCCGTGGCCGAAACCCTGGGCGACGTGCTGGACATGGTGGCCGACGCCGCGCGCGCCCTGCCCCCCGGCGGCTTCGTGCGCGGGTTCCGGCTGGAGGAACTGGACCTGGCCGAGCGGCGCATGCCCACGCGGCAGGAACTGGACGCCGCCGCTCCCGGCCGGGCCGTGCTGCTGATGCACGCCACCTGCCACCGCTGCATCATGAATTCGCTGGCGCTTAAGCAACTGGCCGTGCCGCGCGGGCTGCCCGGCGCGGACACCGAGGGCGGGCGCGGCAACGCCCCGTTCACGGGGCTGGTGCGCGACCCCGGCATTCTCACCTGGGTCTTCCCGGCCATGCTGCGCTCCATGGAGCGCAGCCACCTGGACGCCGCCGCCCTGGTGGCCGCCCGCTCGGCGCTGCGGGTGGGCATCACCACCGCGCATTCCATGGAAGGGGGTGAACTGACCCCCGGCTGCTCGCCGGTGCTGCTGGACAATGCGGCGCGCCTGCCGCTGCGCGTGGTGTGCTGGAACCAGAGCATGGACCTTGCCGAGGTGGAGCAACTGGCCCTGCCGCGCGTGGGCGGGTGCATCTGCGCCGACGGCGAACTGGACGCGCGCACCGCCGCGCTGTTCGAGCCCTACAGCGACGAGCCGGACAACGACGGCACCCTGCTGTACACCCAGCAGGAAATGGACGACTTCGTGCTGCAGGCCCACGCGCGCGGGTTGCAGGTGGCCGTGCACTGCGAGTCGGAACGGGCCATCGACCAGGTGCTGCGCGCCATCGAGCGCGCCCAGCGGCTGGAGCCGCGCATCGACTGCCGCCACCGCATCGAGCATTTCGAACTGCCCACGTGGGACCAGATAGACCGCATGGCCGCCGCCGGGGTGGTGGCCTCCATGCAGCCCGCGTTCGTGGAATCGTTCATCGCCGGGCACCGGCTGGCCCACTGCACCTCGCTGTTCGGCCCGCACCGGGTGCGCCGCCTGCACCCCTACCGCGCCATCCTGGACGCCGGGGTGCGGGTGTGCGGCGGCTCCGACAGCCCGGTGACCAACTACGCCCCGCTGCGCGGCATGGCCGCCGCTGTCAACCATCCCTTCCCCGAACAGGCGGCCACCATGGCCGAGGCCCTGCGCATGTTCACCGTCGAGGCCGCGTTCTCCGCCTTCGAGGAGTGGGACAAGGGCCGCCTGGCCCCCGGCATGCTGGCCGACCTGGTGCTGCTGGGCCACGACCCGCTGGATGTGCCGGATACCCCGGCGGACGTGGCCGCCGTCGCGGACATTGCCGTGCTGGGCACATGGGTGGACGGACAGCCGGTGACCACGGAATAGGAGCGCGGGCTGGCCGTGGCGGCCAAACGGAGCGACGGCCCATCACCGATGGGCGCATGCGCTGCCGGGCGTCAGCCATCTGGCACAAAGCCGCACACGGCCCGTACCAGCAACTCGAACAGGCCTCCCTCGCGCTGGTTGTAGCGCAATTCCAGCTCCTTGAGATGCAGGGGAAACTGGGCCGGGGTCACGCCGCGCAGCCGCGCCAGCCGCTGCCGGGCAAAACCCCAGAACCCCGCAGCCTCGGCGGCCAGCTTTCTGTCGTCGTGCCGCACCAGACGGCTGGGCCACAACGATTCCCCGCAACAGAGCAGGGCTCGGTACTGCCGATACGGCGCTGTATACACCACGCGCCCCAGCGCCGCCGTGCGCAGGCCGAAATTGAGCTTGAACGACAGCAGGGTATTGGGCGTGATCTCCGACAACACGTCGCACACCACCATGCCGTTCAGGTCGATGATGCCGAACACCGGGGAATCCGCCGCGCTCTCCTTGGGGCGGGGCGCGCCGGGGCCAGGCCATATCCCCGCCCGGTACAACGCCGGGGCGTCCAGCGCCTGCGCCAGCACCGCCCTGCGGGCAATGTCCTGCGCCTTCAGCACCGTGGCATAGGCAACGCCCAGTTGTGCCGCCATGTCCGCCGGGGCCACGCCCAACTCGAACAGCTTCAGGAACCACAGCCAGCGCCGGGCGTCGAACGCACATCCGTTCAGGAAGCGGCGGCTGAAATCGTGAAAGGTGTACCCGCAGCGGGCGCAGCGCCGCCTGTCGCCGCCGTCCACGGGGTACAGCTTGCGTTCGCGGCATTTGGGACAGAATCGCTGATGGTTTTTCCAGCAGAATCCCAAAATGTAGCGGCGTGCTCTGGTTTCCGAAGAAACCAAGTCATTGAAGGCAAGTATATCCACTTGCTTGCTTCCTGCCCCGTTGCGGCGCGTCCATGGCATGAAATCGCCCAGGTGGCCGTATCGGCCTTGTCTATGCACCGGATGCCACGCCTTTGTCATCATTCGTGATGAAACGGGCCATTCCGCTTCCTGAGAACGCCCGCACACCTCGCCCCCGCCCCTCACACGCCCCGCTAGGCCCAGTGCCGCATGGCCCGGCAGTCTCCCGGCCATGCAGCCCCCTTGTGCCGCGTGCCTGCCGTGCCATACTGCCAGACCGTTGCGTTGCCCCCTGCCTGCCGTTTGAAGCCTGCCCCGCGCCACCGTAGGATTGCGGCATCATCCTGCCCCGGTTTTCCCGGACGCCACCTTCCGGACGGCAAGGCCGGGGCGCAGCGGCTCGCCCGCGCGCGGGCAAAGGAGGTAGACGCATGTCCCGAAATGCCACGGTCCGGCTGCACCTGTGGCTGGAAAACGACGATTCCATGGTCTTCGGCCTGGGCCGGGTACACCTGCTGGACATGATCGAACGGCATGGCTCGCTCCGCAAGGCGGCACAGGCCATGGGCATGTCGTACCGCGCCGCGTGGTGCAAGCTGCGCGCGACGGAACGCGCCCTCGGCGTTGCCCTGGTGGAAGCAGCAGGGCACAAGCGCGACGGATGCCGCCTGACCCCACACGGCGAGGCGTTGCGCGCCTCGTTCCGCCAGTGGTTCGAAGAGGTGGAGCGCTTCGCCCTGGAACGGGCCGATGGCCTGTTCCCCTGGCCGGTATCGCCCTTTGCCGTGCTTGGCGAAGGGCTTGCCCCCTGCCTGGCCTGCACCCTGCCACCGCCCGCGCTCACGACCTGAACCGTCTTCCGGTTCCCGGTACGGGAACCCCACGCCACGGCCCTGATAGCCAGGCCGCACGACCCGGACCATTCCGGGTCGTGTCATTTTTTGCATCAATAGCCTTTGACACGTGCCATTCCAAAAGACCATCCCTGCGGATATGTATTGCAAAAAATACATATAACTATTTGAAAATTCTGAATTTAAATATTGACGCCAGCGCATTGTGCGGCATACCAATGGCTCCACCACCCCCAAACGGGATTGCCCGAAACGCACGAAACGGCCTGCCGCACCCCAACGCTGAAGACGCGGCAGACGCGAGCGTTGCGCAGCGCGCAGCGTCGCGCGACGGCCAGCCCGATGCAAGACCATGCCGAGCGGCATGTCCCACGGGGGCGCATCGCGCGTATCGATCGCACCAATTGCACGAATCGCATCGGGCGCATCGGGCGCGCATCCACATCAAGGAGGCTGCCATGGGACTGTCACGTCGAGGATTCCTGAAACTGACCAGCGCCGGAGTCGCAGGGCTTGCGCTTGGCCGGTTCGGGATCGATCTGGGGCCGGTTTCGGCCTATGCCGCTGGAATGAAAATCGAGGGGGCCAAGGAGTACATCTCCATCTGTCCCTTCTGTTCCTGCGGATGCAACACGCTGGTCCACGTCAAGGACGGCAAGATCATCAACGTTGAAGGCGACCCGGACTACCCCGTCAGCGGCGGCGGGCTGTGCGCCAAGGGCGCGGCCCTGCGTTCGCTGCATGTGAACGAGAACCGCCTGTCCAGGCCCCTGTACCGCGCCCCCGGCAGCGACAAGTGGGAGGAAAAGGACTGGGAATGGATGCTCGACCGCATCGCCCGCAAGGTGAAGGACCAGCGCGACAAGGACTTCCGGCTCAAAAACGACGCCGGGCAGGTGGTGAACCGGCTGGAGTCCGTCTTCCACCTCGGGTCCTCGCAGGTTTCCAACGAGGAAGCCGCCGTGCTGCACCAGATGATTCGCGGCCTCGGCATCGTGCACTTCGACCATCAGGCCCGGGTGTGCCACAGCTCCACCGTGCCCGCGCTGGCCGAATCGTTCGGGCGCGGCGCCATGACCAACCACTACAACGACATCCAGAATGCCGATGCCGTGCTGATCATGGGCAGCAACTGCGCCGAACACCATCCCATGACCTTCAAGTGGGTGATCAAGGCCAAGGAAAAGGGCGCGGTGGTCATGCACGTGGACCCCAAGTTTTCGCGCACCTCGGCCCGCAGCGACTTCCACGTGCCGATCCGTTCGGGCACGGACATCGCCTTCCTGGGCGGCATGGTGAAGTACATCCTCGAAAACAAGAAGTATTTCGAGGAGTACATGATGGAGTACACCAACGCCGCGTTCATCGTGGGCGAAAAGTATTCCTTCACCGACGGGTTGTTCTCCGGCTTCGACCCCAAGGCCCGCAAGTACGACAAGGCCGCCTGGGCCTTTGAAAAAGACGAGGCGGGCCTGCCCAGGCGCGACCCCACCCTAGCCCACCCCCGCTGCGTGCTGAACCTGCTGAAGAAGCACTACGACCGCTACACCATGGAGCGCGTCTCGTCCGTGACCGGCGTTTCGCAGGCGGACATCAAGCGGGTGTACGAGGCCTTCACCGCCACGGGCCGCCCGGACAAGGCGGGCACCGTCATCTATGCGCTGGGCTGGACGCAACACACCGTGGGGGTGCAGAACATCCGCCTTTCGGCCATGGTGCAGCTGCTGCTGGGCAACATCGGCATCGCCGGGGGCGGCATCAACGCCCTGCGCGGCGAACCCAACGTGCAGGGCACCACGGACCACGCCCTGCTCTACGGCTACCTGCCCGGCTACCACAACATGTTCACGGCCAACTATCCCACCCTGGCCGACTACCTGAAGGCCAGCACCCCGGTCAGCAAGGACCCGAAAAGCGTCAACTGGTGGGGCAACCGGCCCAAGTACGTGGTCAGCCTGCTGAAGGGCTGGTATGGCGACAACGCCACGCCGGAAAACGAATTCGGCTACCAGTTGCTGCCCAAGCTGGACGCGGGCATGGACTGCTCGCACCTGTTCATCTTCGACCGCATGTACAAGGGCTCCATCAAGGGCGGGTTCATCTTCGGGCACAACCCGGCCCAAAGCTTCCCCAACATCCACAAGGTGCGAAAAGCGCTGGACAACCTGGACTGGCTGGTCATGGCCGACGTGTTCCACAACGAGACCACCGACAACTGGCGCAGGCCCGGCGTGGACCCGAAGAAGGTGAAGACCGAGATGTTCCTGCTGCCCTCGGCCTACCGCGCCGAGAAGGAAGGCACCATCTCCAACAGCGGCCGCTGGCACATGTGGCACTACAAGGCCGTGGAACCTTACGGCAACAGTCGCAACATGGGCGAAATGTGCACGGCCATCATGAGCCGGGTGCGCGCTCTGTACGCCAAGGAGGGCGGCGCGCTGCCGGAAGCCCTGCTGCACATGGACTACCCGGAAACCTTCGACGCCGACGCCGTGGCCCGCAAGTGCAACGGCTGGTTCACCCGCGACGTGAAGATCGGCGACAAGGAATACAAGAAGGGCCAGCAGGTGCCCGGCTTCGCCAACCTGCGCGACGACGGTTCCACCGTCAGCCTGTGCTGGGTGTACTGCGGCGGCTATACCGACGAAGGCAACCTGGCCAAGCGGCGCGACCTGACCCAGACCCCCATGCAGGCCAGGATCGGCATGTATCCCGGTTTTGCTTGGGCATGGCCCATGAACCGGCGGGTGCTGTACAACCGCGCCTCGGTGAACCCGCAGGGCAAGCCGTACAACCCCGACCGCGTGGTCATCGAATGGCAGGACGGCAAGTGGCTGGGCGACGTGCCCGACGGGGCCGCCCCGCCCATGGCCATGGAAAAGGGCACCTATCCCTTCATCATGACCACCGAAGGCCGCTCGCAGCTGTACGGGCCGGGCCGCGAGGACGGTCCCTTCCCCGAGCATTACGAACCCGCCGAAACGCCGCTGAAGGTCAACCCCTTCTCGAAGCAGATGAGCAACCCCTGCATGAAGGTGGCCACCAGCGACATGGACAGGCTGGCCGCCAACGGCGACCCCAAGTACCCCATCGTGCTGACCACCTACAGCCTGACCGAGCACTGGTGCTCCGGCTCCGAGACGCGCAACGCGCCGCCCCTGCTGGAGGCCGAACCGCAGCAGTACATCGAGATGAGCCACGAACTGGCCAAGGAAAAGGGCATCAAGAACGGCGACGTTGTGGATGTGGAAAGCATTCGCGGCGTGGTGCAGGCGGTGGCCATGGTCACCATCCGCATCCGGCCCTTCAAGGTGGAGGGCAAGACCGTGCACCTCGTGGGCATGCCCTTCTGCTTCGGGTGGACCAAGCCCAAGTGCGGGGATTCGGTGAACCGCCTCACCCCTTCGGTGGGCGACCCCAACACCACCATTCCCGAATACAAGGCCAGCCTCGTCAACCTGCGCAAGGCCGCCAAGGTGACCGAACTGTAGCCGCATCCGCCGTCGCTGGGTGGGACAACCGCCCCGAGACGGCCGGACGTTGACGGCGCAAAAGCCAAGGAGAACCGAAATGCCCAAGGCGTTTCTGATAGATACCACGCGGTGTACGGCCTGCCGGGGTTGTCAGGTGGCCTGCAAGGAATGGAAGAACCTGCCCCCGGTACCCACCAAACAGACCGGCACCCACCAGAACCCGCCGGACCTGAATCCCTACAACTACAAGCTGGTGCGTTTCAGCGAGCACATGGTGAACGGGGCCGTGCAATGGTACTTCTTCCCGGACCAGTGCAGGCACTGCGTGGACGCGCCGTGCATGCTGGTGGCCTCCAACCCGGAGGCCATCATCCAGGACGCGGATACCGGGGCGGTCATCTACACCGAACTGACGGCCAAGGAGAACTTCGACGACATCCGGGGGGCCTGCCCGTACGACATCCCCCGCAAGGACCCGGCCACCGGGCGCATCGTCAAGTGTGACATGTGCATTGACCGCGTGCGCGCCAACATGCTGCCCATGTGCGTGAAAAGCTGCGCCATGGGGGCCATGAACTTCGGTGATCGCGCGGCCATGCTGCAACTGGCCGAAGAACGGCTGGCTGCGGTGAAGAAGACCTTCCCGGCGGCGCAACTGCTGAACGTGAAGGACGTCTCGGTGATCTTCCTGGTGGCCGACGACCCCAAGAAGTACCACACCCACGCCGTGGCCGATGCCGCACCCCGCCAGATGACCCGCAAGCAGTTCGTGGCCCGGCTGGCCGCCCCGCTGCGGGGGCTAGCCGACACCGCCAACAGCTGACCATGACATCCCCCGTGCGGCGGCCCACTGCGGGCTGCCGCACGGGCCATTCGCACCGCATTCGCAAGGGAGCCATGCATGCACGCCGCCACGCCCGAAACACCTGCTGCAACGATAACCGCCACGCCCGTGCCTGACGAAAAAACGCCTGCCGCACCCCACGGCCCCATGCCGGATGCCCCCACCCGCCTGCATCAGGACGCCGCACGCCTTGTGCGCGAGGTGCCCCCCCTGCGCCCGCTGCTGGACGCCTTCGTCCCCCTGCTGGAGGCCCGGGCCACGCTGCGCGATGCTGCCCCCGGCTGGGTCGGCCCCTTGCCGACCCCGACGCCGGACGCATCCGTCAAGGGCATCCCCCTGCTGTCAGGCATCGGCTTTCAGGATGTGACGGAACACCTGCCCGCCGCCCTCGAACAATTGTTGCCGGTAATGGAAGAGGCGTTCCCCGCCCTTGCGCCGGAACTGGCAGCCCTGCGGCGGGCTCTTGCCGTCGGCGATATCAACGCCTCTGCGCTGTCCGCCCTCGCCGAAGGACGCGCCATCACCCTGCCCTCCGGCGTCTCCGCCGAGGTGGCATCCTTCGTGGCGAGCGAGGCCGTGCGCCCGTTCATCGAACGCCAAGCCCGCGACCTTGCGCCCGTCCTGCGCGCCATGCCCTGGGCACGACCTGTGTGCCCGACATGCGGAGGAGCACCCAACGTTTCGCGCCTGCAACGCGAACGGGACGACAGTGAATTCATCACCGGGCACGGCGGCGTGCGTTTCCTGCACTGCGCCGCCTGCGCCACTGAATGGCGCTACAAACGGGTATCCTGCCCCGGCTGCGGCAACGAGGAACCGGAACGGCTGGGCCTGCTGGCAACGCGGGAACGCCCCTTCGAACGGGCCGATACCTGCGACGACTGCAAACGGTACATCCTGTGTCTGGATGCCACGGAATGCATCAACCTGCCCGATGCGACCATTGCGGCGCTGGCCATGCTGCCGCTGGAACTGCTGGCGCGGCAGGCCGGGTACTCCCCTCTGGCTCCACACCCGTGGAGCGCGGGATAACCACAGCGCGCCGCACACCACAATCTCCACGTCCCCGGCGGGCCATCCCGCACCCGCCCCCCTTGCATTCCTTCCGCCCTCCTTACACGGCAGCCCCCGCCACCAGCGGGGGCTGCCGTGTCAAGTGACGGTGCGGCTCCGTCCACCCACATCCGTCGGCACCAATTTGCCACGCGAACGCCACCATATCGGGTTGCATGACTGATTAACCATACAACTTCGGAATGTTGACGTGAAACTGCAAATATGAGCAACATACCCTGCCCATAGCAGTGCCCTCTCACGGGCACTGATGTAATTCTGTGTAACACTTCATCTATTTCGACACCCGCCATACCAGTTCACGCCACACCCGCCCAACCCAAGCGACAGGGGGTCGCATTGTCCGCCATTCAACTTCTGAACGTCAGCAGGCACTGGGGCGACGTCCGCGCCGTGGACGACGTGTCCTTCGAGGTGGAACAGGGCACCATGCTGGTGCTGCTGGGGCCTTCGGGCTGCGGCAAGTCCACCACCCTGCGGCTCATCGCGGGACTGGAATCCGTAACGTCCGGGCGCATCACCATCGGCGAGCGCGACGTCACCAACCTGCCCCCGGCCCAGCGCCAGTTGGCCATGGTCTTCCAGTCTTACGCGCTGTTCCCGCACCTGACCGTGCGCGACAACATCCTGTTCGGGCTCACCGTGCGCAAGGTGCCCGAGGCCGAGCGCGAAAAGCGCCTCACCCGCGCCGTGGACATCCTGGGCCTGGGCGGCCTGTTGCTGCGCAAGCCGGGCGAACTTTCCGGCGGGCAGCAGCAGCGCGTGGCCCTGGGCCGCGCCCTGGTGGCCGAGGCCGCCGTGTGCCTGATGGACGAGCCGCTCTCCAACCTCGACGCCAAGCTGCGCCACGAGATGCGGCGCGAGATCCGCGCCTTGCAGCAGACCCTGGGCATGACCATGGTCTACGTCACCCACGACCAGACCGAGGCCATGAGCATGGCCGACCGCATCATCCTGATGCAGGGCGGGCGCATCGTGCAGAACGCCACCCCGTCGGAACTGTACTCCCGCCCCGCCACCACATTCGCTGGCAGCTTCATCGGCACGCCGCCCATGAACCTGGTGCGGCTGGACGACGCGCGCGGCAGCGTCTGCGTGGCGGGCAGCCGCTCCGGCACGGTGAGCGTGGTGGACAGCGCAAACCACATCCTGGGCATCCGGCCGGAGCACGTGCGCATCGCGCCCGAAGGCTGGCGTGCCGTGGTGGAAAGCGTGGAATATCTGGGCTCCAGTTCGGTACTGGGCTGCCGCGTGGGCGGCGAAGAGCTTTCCGTGGTGGTGGACGGCGTGTCGCCCATCGCCGTGGGGGCGGAAATATACCTGCACTGCCCGGACGAGCACATTCACGTCTTCGACGCGGCAACCGGAGAGCGGCGCGGCACCTGCCGTTGACACCCCCCCGCGACACAACGGACACATTCGCCCCGTATGGGTGATTCCGGCGGCTTACGACCATATTCAACGCAACATCGCAGGAGGCATCACACATGACCGGTTTCAGAAAAGCGTGCACCGTGATGGCGGCGGCCCTGCTGTCGCTGACGTTGCTGGCGGGCTCCGCGCTGGCGGAAAAGGTGAACCTCACCTTCTACTTCCCCGTTTCCGTGGGCGGGCCCATCACCAAGATCGTGGAAGGCATGACCGAGCAGTTCATGAAGGAACACCCGGACATCCAGGTCACGCCGGTGTACGCGGGCATCTACCGCGAAACCCTGACCAAGGCCCTTACCGCCCTGCGCGGGGGCGAGCCGCCGCACGTGGCCGTGCTGCTGTCCACCGACATGTACACCCTCATCGACGAAGATGCGGTGGTGGCCTATGACGACATCCTGAAGCCCGAGGAAATGGGCTTCACCAAGGCGTTCTTCCCGGGCTTCATGCGCAACAGCCAGACCGGCGGCAAGACCTGGGGCATTCCCTTCCAGCGCTCCACCATCGTGATGTACTGGAACAAGGAAGCCTTCAAGGCCGCCGGGCTGGACCCCGAAAAGGGCCCCGCCAACTGGAACGAGCTGGTGGAAATGGGCAAGAAGCTTACCGTGCGTGACGCTTCCGGCAAGGTCACCCAGTGGGGCGTGGCCATTCCCTCCACCGGGTACGCCTACTGGATGTTCCAGGCCCTGGCCATCCAGAACGGCGTGGAACTGATGAACGCCGAAGGCACCAAGACCTTCTTCGACGCCCCCAAGGCCGTCGAGGCGCTGCAATTCCTGGTGGATCTGGCCCACAAGCACGAGGTCTCGCCCAAGGGCACCATCGACTGGGCCACCACCCCGCGCGACTTCTTCGAGCGCAAGACCGCCATCATGTGGACCACCACCGGCAACCTGACCAACGTGCGCAACAACGCACAGTTCCCCTTCGGCGTGGGCATGCTGCCCGCCAGCGCCCGCCCCGGCTCGCCCACGGGCGGCGGCAACTTCTACATCTTCAAGAAGGCCAGCCCCGCCGAGCGCAAGGCGGCCGTCGCCTTCGTGCAGTGGATGACCAGCGCGGACCGCGCCGCCCAGTGGGGCATAGACACCGGCTACGTGGCCGTGCGCCCCGACGCCTGGGAAACCCCGGCCATGAAGGACTACGTGGCCAAGTTCCCCGTGGCGGCCGTGGCCCGCGACCAACTGGCCCACGCCGTGCCGGAACTGTCCACCCACGACAACCAGCGCGTGACCAAGGCCCTGGACGACGCCATCCAAGCCGCCGTGACCGGCTCCAAGAAGCCCGCCGAGGCCCTGAAGGACGCCCAGAAGGAAGCGGAACGCATCCTGCGCCGCTACGGCAAGTAGGGCGCACTCCCGCTGACTGACTGCCTGTCCGAATGATTGACCGAACACCCCTGCCGGGGCGGGGCCGCGCGCTCCGCCCCGGCAGGGGGATACCAGCACTACATTGGCAGCGCACGGCATCGGCCGTTCACCGCACGCCGTGCACAGCCTGATCCGGAGGTTCATCCGTGCCACCAGCCGTCCGCAGCCCCGCCGCCATGCGCAACATCCACGCCTGGCTCCTGCTGCTGCCCGCCATGGCCTTCATCGCGGCGTTCACCCACTACCCGGCGGTGAATACCTTCATCCACAGTTTCTTCCTGGATGGCAGGGGCGGCGCGCCCGCGCAGTTCGTGGGGCTGGAGCACTACCAGTACCTGCTGGAGGACGAGGTGTTCCACAAGGCGCTGGTGAACAACCTGCTCTTCGCCTGCGGCACCATTCCGCTGTCCATCAGCCTGGCCATGACCATGGCCTTTCTGGTCAACGCCGGGCTGGCCGGGCAGTCGGCGCTGCGGCTGTGCTACTTCGTGCCAACCGTGCTGCCCATGATCGCGGTGGCCAACATCTGGCTGTTCTTCTACACGCCGGAATACGGCCTGCTGGAGCAGATTCGCGGGGCGCTGGGTCTCACCGGAGTGAACTGGCTGGGCAGCGAAGCCACGGCCCTGCCGTGCGTCATCGCCGTAGCGGTATGGAAGGATGCTGGCTTCTTCATGATCTTCTATCTTGCGGCGTTGCAGCAGATACCGCCTTCGTTGGGTGAGGCGGCCATGCTGGAGGGGGCATCGCGTTTCTACTACTACCGCAAGGTGGTCATACCGTTGCTGATGCCCACCACCCTGTTCGTGCTGGTGAACGCCACCATCAACGCCTTCCGCATGGTGGATCACCTGTTCGTGCTCACGCAGGGGGGGCCCAACAACGCAAGTTCCCTGTTGCTCTACTACATCTACGAAGTCAGCTTCAAATACTGGGATACCGGCTACGGCGCGGCGCTTACCATGGTGCTGCTGGGCTTTCTGGCCCTGGCCTCCATCGGCCAATTCGGCTTTCTCGAGCGCAAGGTGCATTACAGATGAGCCAGACCAACATCTACGACAGCCGGGGCCTGGCCCGCCTGCTGGACACCGCCGCGGCGTGGACCCTGGCCCTGCTGTGGGCCCTGCCGTTGCTGTACGCCGTGTGGACGGCCTTCCACCCCTCGGAATTTTCCACCCGGTTCACGCTCACGGCCCCGCTGACGCTGGAGAATTTCGTGTCGGCCTGGCACGCGGCCCCGTTTGCCCGCTACCTGGTCAACACCGTGCTGCTGGTGACCATGGTGCTGGCCGCGCAGCTGGTGCTGTGCACGCTGGGGGCCTATGCCTTCGCCAAGTACGACTTCCCTGGCAAGGGCGTGCTGTTCGCGCTGGTTCTCATGCAACTGATGATCATGCCCGACGTGCTGGTGGTGGAAAACTACCGCACCATGGGCGCCATCGGCGTGCTGGATTCCACCCTGGCCATCGGCCTGCCGTACATGGCCTCTGCCTTCGGCATCTTTCTGCTGCGCCAGACCTTCAAGAGCATACCGAAGGAACTGGACGAGGCCGCCGCCGTGGAAGGGGCCAGCACCCTGCAGATTCTCTGGAAGGTCTACGTGCCGCTGGGCAAGCCGGTGTACCTGGCCTACGCGCTGGTTTCCGTCAGCTACCACTGGAACAACTTCCTGTGGCCGCTCATCGTCACCAACACCACCAACTCGCGCCCGCTCACCGTGGGCTTGCAGGTGTTCTCGTCCACCGAGCAGGGTGTGGACTGGTCCATCATCACCGCCGCCACCCTGATGACCTCGGGCCCGCTGCTGGTCGGGTTTCTGCTGTTCCAGCGCCAGTTCGTGCAGTCGTTCATGCGGGCGGGCATCAAGTAGGGCCGGAAAGCAGGGGATCGGGAAACAGCCCACCGGGAAACAGCCATGCCGCAACTCGACATCATTCCGCCGCACGAACTGGCCCGCCTGGCCCGCCATCAGGGTGAACCGGCCCTGGCCGCCATCCGCCGCGAATTCGTGCCCGCCGTGACCACCCCGGTGTGGCGCGGCCTGGTGGAAGAATTCATGGAACTGGAAGAGCCCCTGACGCCCTATGCCCATCCCCGGCACCCGGCGTGGAGCTTTGCCGCCTCGCCAGGCTCCGGCGCGCACCACGGGCACATCGGGGGGCTGGCCCTGCACGTGCTGCAAGACCTGCGCAACGCCCGCGCCCTGGGCGACGCGCACGAGGCGCGCGGCCTGCCGCTGGACCGCGGCCTGCTCTACGCCGCCATCCTGCTGCACGACTGCCTGAAGCGCTTCGTGTACGCCTTCGACGCGGACTACACCCTGCACAAGTCCGAAGACTCATTCATCGCCCGCAACGAGGACCACCACTCATGGGTGCTGCGCGAACTGGCCGCGCGCGGAGCGGACGAAGAGATCATCCTGGCCACCGCCGCCATGCACGGGCTGGACGACGTGAGCCTGGCCGAAGGGGTGAAGCCGCTGGCCGTGGTCAACCATTATCTGGACATCGGCCTGACCGGCCTGACCATGCGGGCAGAGGACGTGCGGGCGGAACACGCCATCGGCTTTCTGGCCGATTCCGACTGGCCCTGGAGCGGGCGCGCCCAGCAGCGCACACGCGCACTGGCCGAGGGCATGGCCCCGCTGTGCGGCGTGCCCGCCGGGTACATGCACCTGTACCTGGGTTCACGCTTCAGCTTCGAGCACGTCGATGGGCTGTTGCAGGACATGGGCCGGGAACTGGCCATGGCGCGGCTGCTGGAAAGGATGGGGAAGGACGGGTAGGAAGAGGCTGAACCTTGTCCCGAAAATGGTTTTCTCAACAAAGAAAACCAGTAAGAAAACGGCACGATGCCCACCCGTGCTTTGGCTGAAAAACAAAAAACCCACAGGCGCAAACCTGTGGGTTTCGATATTCTGGTTGCGGGGGCCGGATTTGAACCGACGACCTTCGGGTTATGAGCCCGACGAGCTACCGAGCTGCTCCACCCCGCGACACGATGTGGGGACTGCCTCCCCAGCGAAGAAGGTGTGTATACGCGGGGGTGGTCGGGCTGTCAACAGCACATTTACATCACCGGGCAAATTCCTTATGTAGTGCGGGCCATGCAGAACATCACCTCACTCTCCGTCGTGCTGCCCGTGTACAACGAACAGGACAACCTGCCCGCCCTGTTCGAGGAAATCCGCCGCTCCGTCGCCAACCTTGGCAAGGAGTGGGAAGTGCTGTTCGTGGACGACGGCAGCAAGGACCGCAGCCTGGAAGTCATCAAGGCCCTGGCGGCAGAACACCCCCAGGTGCGCTATCTGTCGTTCCGCAAGAACTGCGGTCAATCCGCCGCATTCGCCGCCGGGTTCCAGGCCGCGCGCCACGAGGTCATCGTGACCATGGACGCCGACCTGCAGAACGACCCCGCCGACATCCCCGCCATGCTCGTCGAATACGAGCGCGGGTACGACATGGTCATCGGCTGGCGCGCCAAGCGCAAGGACACCTTTGCCAAGCGCATCGCCTCCAAATGGGCCAACGCCATCCGCAACCGCCTGACCGGCGAGACGGTGAAGGACACCGGCTGCTCGCTGAAGGTGCTGCGCACCGCCATGGCCCGGCGCATTCCCATGTTCACCGGCATGCACCGCTTTCTGCCCACGCTCATGAAGATGCAGGGAGCCACCGTTTCCGAGCTGAAGGTGAACCACCGCCCGCGCCTGCACGGCGTTTCCAAGTACGGGGCCTTCAGCCGCGCCAAGACCGCCGCCTTCGACCTGCTGGCCGTGGCATGGATGAAACGCCGCTACATCAATTACGATATCGCCGACCGCAACTGATGCAAGGGCGGGGTGCGCCGCCGCCATGTTTCTGGCCGGACCGCCCCTCATCTTTCCAAGGGATTGCGGTAATGGACACGCTGGAATGGATGCTCTGGCCCGCCCGCTGGGCCATCCTGACCATTGGCCTGCTGGCGCAACTGGCCGCGTTGGCGCTCATGCGCCGGGCAACTGCGCGGACTTGCGCCACACCATCACCCCTTCGCATCCGCCAGCCTGAAAGCTCTGCCGCGCCCGACCCCGGACCGGCCGACGGTTCCCCATCCGTTACGGCCGCCAGCGCTTTGCGCATCTTGCGCGGGCTGTTGCTGACCGGCTGCGGCCTCGTGGCCGTCTTTGCCCTGCTGGAGCGCGACATGCTGCTGCTTGCCGGGCAGGCGCTGGTGCTGCCGCTGCTATGGCCGCGCCTGCGCTGATCCGGCGTGTTCCAGCGCCCGCAGCCGGGCACGCCGCCCGCGCGGCCGCATCTTCTTGACGTTGCGGCCCGTTGCCGCTACTGCCCACATGCGGCGCATGCCGCTCACCCTGTTCGGGTGGTGTGGCGAAGACATCCCGCGCCGTTCCGGCGGCAGCTCATCCACCTTCACCCGGCCGCTGCCATAGCCCGCATGACCAATCCCCCCGCCCGACTGCTCAAACGCGTGCTCAAGGGCGCGTTCGTCTTTCTCGGCCTTGCGGCCGCCATCGCGCTGCTGCGCCTTTCCGGCCTGCACGACGCCCTGGACACAGCCTGGGTGGACGCCAACATCCGCGACCATGGCGTCTCCGGGCTGGCCCTGTACCTTGGCGTGGGCTGCCTGCTCACCGCCGTGGGCATGCCCCGGCAGGTGGTCAGCTTTCTGGGCGGCTACGCCTTCGGCGCGGCGCTGGGCACGGTGTGGGGCACGCTGGCCACCGCCCTTGGCTGCGTGGTCACCTTCTATTACGCGCGCCTTGGCGGGCAGTCGTTCGTGGCGCGGCGCTTCAGCCGCAGGGTGGCCAAGATCAACGCCTTTCTCGGGCGCGACCCGTTCGCCATGTCGTTCATCATCCGCTGCCTGCCGGTGGGCAACAACATGCTGACCAACCTGCTGGCCGGGGTCAGCGCCATCCCCGCGCTGCCCTTTTTCGCTGGGTCGGCCGCCGGATACGTGCCGCAGACCTTCATTTTCGCCCTGCTGGGCAGCGGCGTGCGCGTGTCCCCGGAACTGCGCACCACCGCCAGCGCGCTGCTGTTCGTGGTGTCCAGCCTGCTGGGCTACCTGCTGTACCGCCGCTACCGGGTGGACGACACCCTGGAAGTCCCCGAGGAAGAGCCGGGGGACGGCGACGACAACGGCAGCGCCGTCCGCAAGGGCGAATAGCCTGGCAGCAACACCCCGAATTTTTCCGCGTCCGGCCATCCGCCCGGCGCGTTGCATACGCCTTCGCGCAACGCAAAACCGCCCGCCGATGCATTTCGGCGGGCGGTTTGCGTTTCAAACTTCCGGACGGTGGCGGCTACGGCCCCGTTACGACACCTTGGCCCCGTTAGCCACGGGGCCGGACGCGGCCACTAGCTGCATGCCGCTTTCGGTGCGCACCGCAAGGATCATCCCTTGCGATTCCAGGCCGCGCAGCTTGCGCGGGGCAAGGTTGGCCACCACGGCCACCTGACGCCCCAACAGGAAGTCGGGCTCGAAGTACTCGGCAAGCCCGGCCACGATCTGGCGCGGGGCCGCTTCGCCAAGGTCCACTTCCACGCGCAGCAGCTTGTCGGCGTTAGGGTGGCGCTCCACCACCACTACCGTGCCGAAGCGGATGTCCAGCTTCTGGAAATCGGCAAACTCGATGGTCGGGGGCGTGTCTCCAGCAACGGGCGCAACAGGCGTCGGGCCAGACGCAGCGGCCTGCGCGGGGGCTGCGCCCTTGTCCTTCTTCTTGCCTTCCGCCTTGGCGGGCTTGGCCTCTTCGGTCTTTTCCAGTTCCACGCGGGGGAACAGGTTGGACGAGGCGGCAACGGCGGTACCGGCGGGCAGCCCGCCCCAGCGGTCGGCCTCTCCGGCCAGGTCAACCGTGGCCGGGTCCAGCGTCTGGCCCAACTGGCCCAGCAGGACGGCGGACGCCTCGGGCATCACCGGCCACAGGTGCACGGCAACCTTGCGCATGCATTCCAGCATCACATACATGACGGTGCCCAGGCGCTCGGTGTCGCCCTGCTTGAACAGGGTCCACGGCGCGGCATGGTCCACGTAGCGGTTCAGGGCGCGCACCAGCTCCCACAGCGATTCCAGCGCGTTGGAAAAACGCACCCGTTCGAACAACCGCACGTAGTTGCGCTGGGCCTCTTCCGCCAGTGTGCGGATGGCCTCGTCTTCCTCGGTCAGCGGTCCCTGCGGGGGCACCACGCCGCCAAAGTACTTGGCGGTCATGGACAGCACGCGGCTGAACAGGTTGCCAAGGTCGTTGGCCAGGTCCGCATTCAGGCGGGCCACCAGCGCGTCTTCGGAAAAGCTGGCGTCGCTGCCGAAATGCATCTCGCGCAGCAAAAAGTAGCGGAAGGCGCTCAGGCCGTACTTGTCGATCATGGACAGCGGGTCCACCACGTTGCCCAGCGATTTTGACATCTTGGTGTCGCGCACCAGCCAGTATCCGTGCACGTTCAGATTGTTGTAGGGCTCAAGCCCCGCCGCCTTCAGCATGGTGGGCCAGAACACCGCGTGCGGCTTCAGGATGTCCTTGGCCACCAGGTGCTGCACGCCGGGCCAGAAACGGCCGAACTTCTCGCCGCCGGGCCAGTCCAGCGCGGAGATGTAGTTGATCAGCGCGTCGAACCACACGTAGCACACGTAGTCCTTGTCGAACGGCAGTTCGATGCCCCAGGTCAGACGGGACTTGGGCCGCGAGATACACAGGTCTTCCAGCGCGCCGCTGTCCAGAATGCCCAGCACTTCGCTGCGGTAGCGTTCGGGCCGGATGAAGTCGGGGTTGTCCAGAATGTACTGGCGCAGCCAGCCCTGGTACTTGGACATGCGGAAGAAGTAGTTCTTCTCGCTGATGTATTCCGGCTTCACCTGGTGCTGGGGGCACAGCCCGTTTTCCAGTTCCTTCTCGGTGTAGAAGCGTTCGCACCCGTAGCAGTAGTGACCGCCGTACTCACCGAAGTAGATGTCGCCGCTGTCGTAGACCTTCTGCAGCACATCCTGCACGCACTTCTTGTGCTCCGCGTCGGTGGTGCGGATGAACTGGTCGTACTCCACGCCCAGGTGCGGCCACAGGTCGCGAAACTGCGTGCTCACGCCGTCCACGAATTCCTGCGGCGAACACCCGGCCTTTTCGGCGGCCTGCACGATCTTGTCGCCGTGCTCGTCGGTGCCGGTGAGGAAGTAGGTGTCCTTGCCCAGCAGGCGGTGGAAGCGGCGCAGCGAATCGGCCACTATGGTGGTGTAGGCGTGGCCGAGGTGCGGCTTGGCATTGACGTAGTAAATGGGTGTGGTGATGTAGAAGCGGTCCACGTGGGTCTCCCCCCGATTGGGGCGATGCGGGCGGTGCGGACCCGCCGCGCCGCCGTTCCGATATGATGGCCGCCCCCGGCGCGTGCCGGGGGCGGAAGCTGTCGCCTGTGTAATCGCAGCGCCTTGGCGCCCTTGCGGGGCCTGGCGGGCGCTAGTCGTTCATTCCGCCACCGCCGCCCTGTCCGCCTTCGCCCTGTCCGCCGTCACGGTGGCCGGAGGGACGCCGCTTGCGCTTGCGCCGCCCCCTGCTGGAGCGCAGGGTGGAGGGATCGGTGTTTTTCAGCGGGCCGCGCGCGCGCGGCATGGCGATGGCCGCCGGTGCGCCACCGGCAGGAGCGCCACTGGCCGGGGCTGTCCCGGAAGAAACCGCCGGGGTTGCCTGGGGTGCCATGGTTGCCGTACCAGCCGGAGCCTCCGCCGCGGGGGCCTGCGGCGCGTCTCCGCCCGCAGCTCCCATGGGCGCGGAAGGCGAGGAAGGCGCTGCACCCTGCGGGGCCGTGTCCGAGCCGCCCTGGACGGGTGCCACGGTGATGTCTGCCCCGGCCGTTCCGGAAATTTCCGGCGCAATGCCGACCCCGCCCGCCGCAGCCTGCGGAGAGCTTGCCTCTTCGGCCAGCGGCGCCGGGTCGCCGGTCATGAACGTGTCGAAGGTGGCGGCGAATGCGGCCTGGGCGATGCTGCCCGCCGGAGCGGACGCCGCGCCGGACGGCACGATTTCCCGCAAGGGGGGCTGGCCTTCCTGCGGGACGCGGGCATCGCGCCTGTCCAATCGGTCGGGCCTGTCGGGCCTGTCACCACGCTCGCCGTTGCCGCTCCGGCCCTGCCTGTCTGGCCGGTCTGTACGGTCTGTTCGCTCTGGGCGGTCCCCCCGTTCCGGCCTGCGCCCGTCGCGCCCGTCACGGCCGTCGCGCGGGCCATGGCCCTCCGGACCTTCGGGGCGGCCACCGCCGCCACCGCCGCCAAACCCGCCGCCCTGGTCGGGACGGCGCGGCTCCATCTGCTGCCATTCCTCCAGCGTGACCTCGACCTCTTCGTTGGTCTCGGTCAGCAGGGCCAGGCTGCTTCGGAACATGTTGGCGCGCAGCACCTTCACCGCGCCGCGCGAGGTCAGGTACTTTTTGCCCAGGCGCGGGCAGCGCCGGTGAAATTCCTCGTAGTTTTCCTGCTCGTAGCTCAGGCAGCACAGCAGGCGTCCGCAGATGCCCGAAATCTTGGCCGGGTTCAGGAACAGGTTCTGCTCCTTGGCCATCTTGATGGTGACCGGGGCGAACTTGCGCAGAAAGCGGCGGCAGCAGCAGACCATGCCGCAGTTGCCCACCGCGCCGATCATCTGCGTTTCGTGGCGCACGCCTATCTGGCGCAGTTCGATGCGGGTGCGGTAGTTCTTGACCAGGTCCTTGACCAGTTCGCGGAAATCTATGCGGGTGGGCGCGGTGAAATAGAAGATGATCTTGCTGCGGTCGAAGAACACCTCCACGTCCACCAGCTTCATCTCCAGGTCGCGCCCCCGGATGCACTCGTTGCAGAAGGCGCGGGCCTCGTCGCCCAGTTTCTCGTTTTCCGCCGCCTGCTCCAGGTCCTCGCCAACGGCCACGCGCAGAATGGGCCGAAGGTCGCCTTCGGCTTCGCCCGCGTCTTCGGGCAGGTCGTCGCGCAACGCCACCACCTCGCCGATGCCCTGGCCCTGGTCGGTTTCCACAATCACCCTGTCGCCTTCGACAACGGGCTGACCACCGGAAATAAAATAGTATATCTGTCCGTATTCACGGAACTTTATGCCGAGTATTCGTTCCATCATGCTCGCCGGTCGCAGCCGGTTGACGCCCGTCCGGAAACATTCCGGCGGAAGGGGGATGCGTGCGAAAACCGCCGCATGGCCGCGTGTCGGGCCATCCCCGCCTTCCTTGGCGAAATAACCTCCTCTTTTCCGCTTTTATGGGGCACGTGTCAATAAAGCCACGCCCCGCGCGGCCCCGGCGGCGGCACCGCGCGCCGGACGGAAGGCGTCCGACCCGGTTGTCAATGCCCGTGCTCGTGCCGTACAAGGTCCGAAGCCCATGTGACCCGTTTCACGAAGACCGCACACCGGAGGCCCACATGCTCCCCCGCGCCGAAGCTCTCGACCTGTTGCGTTCGCACGATCCGGAACCCCACCTCGTCCAGCATGCCCTTGCCTCGGAGGCCGTCATGCGCGGCTTGGCCGCGCGCCTGGGGCAGGACGCCGAACTGTGGGGCATGGCCGGGTTGCTGCACGACATCGACTACCCGCTCACCAAGGACGCTCCCGACCGGCACGGCCTGGTGGCCGTGGACCTCATCGGCGACAGGCTGCCGCCCGAGGCAGTGAACGCCATCGTGGCCCACAACAGCGAATGCACCGGGCGCGAGCCAGCCACCCTGCTTGACCGCGCCCTGCGCTGCGGCGAAAGCGTCACCGGCCTCGTCAGCGCCGCCGCGCTGGTGCGCCCCACGGGCATGGAGGGCATGCAGGCCTCCAGCCTGAAGAAGAAGATGAAGGACAAGGCGTTCGCCGCCAGCGTCAGCCGCGAGCGGATTCGCGAGTGCGAGGCCATCGGCCTTGAACTCGGCGAGTTCCTGACCATCGCCATCGACGCCATGACCCCGGCGGCCGCAGAACTGGGCCTGGCCCGCTAGGGGCTGCTTCTCGAAAACCCCCATCCGGAAACAGCCGCTGGCCAGCGCCCGACCCACGGTGCCGCCGGGCCCTGCCCGGACGCGCACTGATGCGCACGGATGCGCACGGACGCGCCCCTTTCGCCGACAACGGCACCGCAACACCACACAACCGCCCTCAAGGAACCCCGCATGAAGCTCTCGTTCGTCATCGTCGCCGCCAACGCGGCGAAGTACATCGGCGACTGTCTTGCCTCGGTCCGCGCCGCCGCGTCCGAAATGACGGGTCTTGCCGAATCCGCCGACATCATCGTGGTGGACCGCGCCTCCACCGACGCCACCGCCAAGGCCGTGCGCGACGCCGCGCCCGAAGCCGTGCTGGTGGACGCCCCGGCGGGCCTGGGTTTTGCCGCCGCCGCCAACCTGGGCATCGCCCGCGCCACCGGCGACGTGTTCATCTTCGTGGACCCGGCCGTCACCCTGTGCCCCGGCGCGGCCCGCCGCCTGGCGGAGCACATGGACACCACCCCCGCCTGCATGGTGGCGGGCGGCATGGTCACCGGCCCCAAGGACGCCGTGCTGCGCGGCGCGGCACGCCTGCCCGGCCTCATCGTCAAGCTGGCCCGCCTCAGCGGCCTGCCCGGCCGCTTGCCGCGCACCTGGTTCAACTGGCCCGCCTACGGCGAAAAGCACTTCCAGCAGCCCACCCGCGTGCAGGCCGTCTCGCTGGCCTTCGCCGCCGTGAAGGCCGCCGCCCTGCGCAAGCTGGGCCCGCTGGACGAACGCTTTCATGGCGACGCCTTCACCGGGCACGACCTGTGCCGCCGCATCCGCCGCGCGGTGATGTTCGACTGGAACGTGGCCGTGGTGCCGCAGGCCCGCGCCTGCGCGCAGGACGCCTTTGTCCTGCGCCCCGAAGTCGAGGACTTCGACCTGAACGGAGACGGCGTGGTGCGCACCCGCGTGCGCGACGAGATGCTGTACGTGTGGAAGAACTACTGCGTGCTCACCTCGCTGGGCAACAGCCTGCTGGAGTTGGCGGGCACCAGCGTGCGTTACGTGGTGTCCATGCTGCCCGGCATCGGCTGCGACAAGTGCGCCCGCCACAACACGGCCGTGCTGCGCGAAACCTCGCGGGCCATGCTGGATACCCAGTTGGGCATGCAGTACCCCACCACCCCCTGGTAGTTCCGGGCGGCGACCCCCCCGTCGGGCATTGCCCGCGCGGGGCTGCCGGACCCGACGATGCGAACGGAGCGGGCGGCGCAAGCCGTCCGCTCCTGCGTTTTCACCGGTCGCCCCCCCGAACCGGGCTGATTACCACCCGCCGCAGATGCCGGGCGCCCTTCGTGGCACGGGCCGCGCGCTGGCCTTATGGCGCGCCCCGTGCTATCCTGTGAAGAATATGCGTAATGCGGGGCGTGCCGCCCAGGGCGGCCCCACGCCGCACCCGCGCGGCGTCCCACGCCCAGCCGCCCCTGACGTTCGCCTCCTATCCGGCACAGGGTCGGCCCCAAGCCTTCAGCCCCGGCCAACGCCGCCACCATCGCCCATACCGCCAATTCGGCCAATTCGGAGGACACCCCATGCCCTCGACGCATTTCGACAACGGCTCCCTGCAACTGGACACCGCCATTCCCGTCCTGGGACCGGCCAAGATACCCACCCCGCTCTGCTACGGCAGCTACGCCGACGAACAGGGCATTCCCCTGTTCCTGGACCGCGAGCACATCGCGGAACTGGGCTCGGAATCCGTGCCCCTGCTGTTCGAGCCCGCCGGGCCGCGCAGCCACCTGTATTTCGATTCCTCCAAGACCAAGTGCGCCATCGTCACCTGCGGCGGCCTGTGCCCCGGCATCAACGACGTCATCCGGGCCATCGTCATGGAGGCGCACCACGCCTACAACGTGCCCGCCGTCATCGGCATCCGCTACGGGCTGGAAGGGTTCATCCCCAAGTTCCGGCATGAGTTCATGGAACTGACCCCGGACAGGGTGTCGGACATCCACCAGTTCGGCGGCACCATCCTGGCCTCGTCGCGCGGGCCGCAGCCCCCCGAAGACGTGGTGGACGCGCTGGAACGCATGAACGTCAGCGCCCTGTTCATGATCGGCGGCGACGGCACCATGCGCGCGGCATCGGGCATCGTGGCCGAAATCGCGCGGCGCAACCTGCGCATTTCGGTCATCGGCATTCCCAAGACCATCGACAACGACATCAACTTCATCAGCCAGTCGTTCGGCTTCGAAACCGCCGTGTACAAGGCCACGGAAGCCATCCAGTGCGCCCACGTGGAAGCGCTGGGAGCCATGAACGGCGTGGGCTTGGTCAAGCTGATGGGGCGCGAGTCGGGCTTCATCGCCGCGCACGCCACCCTTTCGCTGAAGGAAGTGAACTTCGTGCTCATCCCCGAGGTGGGCTTTACCCTGCATGGCGAAGGGGGTCTGCTGCCCGCCCTGGAAAAGCGGCTGCGCTCGCGCGCCCACGCCGTGATCGTGGTGGCCGAGGGCGCGGGCCAGCACCTGCTGGAAGGCACCGGCGAAACCGACGCCTCGGGCAACCCCATCCTGGGCGACATCTCCACCCTGCTGCGCACCGAGATCAAGCGCTACTGCGAGGAACGCAGCCTGCCCTTCACCCTGAAGTACATCGACCCCAGCTACATCATCCGGTCCGTGCCCGCCAACGCCAACGACCGGGTCTACTGCGGCTTTCTGGGCCAGCACGCCGTGCACGCCGCCATGGCGGGCCGCACCGGCATGGTGGTGTCCAAGCTGATGGACAGGTACGTGCACCTGCCGCTGGACCTGGTGACGCGCACCCGGCGCAGGCTGAACGTGGCGTCCGACTACTGGCGGGCGGTGCTGGAGTCCACCGGGCAGGTGGATCTGGCGGGGATGGTGCCGGATACCACTCGCGCCTGCCCAATCTAGTTTCCGGAGGGGCTTTCCCCCTCTGGCGGCGTCAGCCACCGTGTTCCGCTCGGGTCACGTACCGAAGATACGCTCCCCTCACGGAACACGGGGCTTCCTTGCCAGATGACGAAATCCCCGTCCGGAAACGGTGTCGCGCTCATACACAATAATTTTGCCTGCCTTTTCCAAATCGCTAATTCCCAATAGTCAAGAATCTCACCCCATGCCCACGCCAACACTGACGCAGATCAAGGCCTCCGCCGGATCGGGAAAGACCTACACCCTGACCCGGCGGTTCCTGTCGCTGCTGGCGGGGGCGCGCGACGAGGACGGACGGGCCTGCGCGCTGGCCGCGGAGGGCGGACACTGCTGGCCCGACATCCTGGCGGTGACCTTCACCAACAAGGCGGCGTCGGAAATGAAGGAGCGGGTCATCCGTCTGCTCAAGGAGCACGCCCTGGCCGATCCGGACAAGGCCAAGCGGGCGGAAAAAGGCGGGGGCGACAGCAGCGGTGGCGCATGGCCCCCGGCCCGCGCGGCCCGTTGGGTGGACATCATCCTTCGGCGCTACGGCGCGCTGAACATCCGCACCATCGACAGCCTGCTGACCATGCTGGTGCGCCTTGCCGCGCTGGAACTGTCCCTGCCGCCCGACTTCGAGCCGTCCTTCTCGCCCGACGAGTATTTCGATCCGCTCTACGACCTGGTGCTGGACCGCGCCCGCCGGGGCGACGCCCAGTTGCGCGATGACGTGCGCGACGCCTGCCGCCTGTTGCTCTTCCACACCGACCTCAAGGGATTCACCGTTGGGGCCGGGCTGCGCGTGCGCCTTTCGCAGCTGTTGCAGCTGCATCTGGCCGAAGGGGGCATGTCCGCCCCCAGCCCCTTCAATGAGGATGCGCCCCGGGGCGGCCTGCCCGATATCGATACCGACGCGCTGGCCGCCAAGCTGGTCGCCATCCACGCGGACATGCGCGACGCCACGGCCGCGTTGGCCCGCATCCTGGCCGAAGAGCAGCTTTCCGCCGCCGCGACCCTGCACAAGTTTCTGGACAAGTGTGCGCAGAACAGCGCCTTTTCTCCGCTGTCCAAGTCTGTCTACCTGGAAAAGGGCGGGCTGGACGATTGCCTGCTCAAGGCGTCCAAAGGCAAGGGCAGCGACGACGCGCGCGCGGCCTTCGATGCCTGGCGCGACGCCTGCAACGACTTCGCCATGCGCGGGCGGCTCATCCAGCGCGCCTTGCAGGTGGCTCCGCTGGCAGGCCTTGCCCGCGCCATCGCCGCCCATCTTCCCGACTTCCAGCGGCGCGAGGGCAAGCTGCCCCAGCCGCTCATCCCGCTGCACGCCCGAGACATCCTGAACAACGAATTCGGCGTGTCCGAAGCCTTCTGCCGCATGGGCACGCGCCTCGCGCACATCCTCATCGACGAATTCCAGGACACCAGCCGCGACCAGTGGGCCGCCATCGAGCCGCTGGCCGTGGAATGCCTGTCGCGCGGGGGCGGGCTGACCTGGGTGGGCGACGTGAAGCAGGCCATCTACGGCTGGCGGGGCGGCGATTCCGCCCTTTTCGACGACATCCTGGCATCCCCGGCGCTTACCGCCATCGTCCCGACGCCCGAGCGCGACACCCTGCCCCGCAACTGGCGCAGCCGCGTGGCCATCGTGCAGCACAACAACACGGTGTTCGCCCAACTGGACGACCCGCTGCGCGCGCGGGGCGTGCTTTCGGCCATGCTGGGCGAAAAGACGCCCGGCCACGTGCTGGACGAGGCCGCCGCTTCGGTGGCGCGGGCCTTTGCCGGGGCGGCGCAGGGCGTGCCCGACAGGCCCGCCGCGCAAGGCGGGCTGGTGCGCATCGTCCCCGTGCACGGAGAGGACAACGGAGACCTGCGCGACAAGGTGCGCCAGCAGCTGCGCGCGCTGTTTCTGGACGATCTGGCCGCCCGCCGCCCGTGGCGCGACGTGGCCGTACTGGTGCGCAAGAACGACGAATCCGCCCTTGTGGCCTCGTGGCTCATGGACTGGGGCGTGCCGGTGGTCACCGAGAACAGCCTGCGCCTCGCCGACCATCCCCTTGTAACGCAAACCGTGGCCCTGCTGGCCTTTCTGGACTACCCGCCCAACGCGCTGGCCCTGTGGGAGGTGCTGACCGGCGCGGAACTGTTCGGCGAAGTCAGCGGCCTTTCCGACCGCGCGTTGCGCGACTGGCTGGCGGAGCGGTCCGCCCGCGCCGCCGATGACCCGCGCGGCGGCAAGGGGCTGCTGGCCGACTTCCGCGCCACGTTCCCGGCCGCCTGGGAAACGTGGTTGGCCCCGTTTTACGCCCGCGCCGGGCTGATGGGCCCCTACGACACGGTGCGCGAAATCTTCGAGCGCTTTCGCGTGGCGCAGCGCCACCCCGAGGACATCGGCTACGTGCGCCGCTTTCTGGAAGTGGTGCACAACGCGGAATCGCGCGGGCTCACCTCGCTGGCGACCTTTCTGGAATTCTGGGTCGAAAGCGGCGGCGAGGAAAAGGTGCCCATGCCCGAGGCCATGGACGCCGTGCGGGTGATGACCAAGCACAAGTCCAAGGGGCTGGAATTTCCGGTGGTGGTCATTCCCTTCCATCATCAGCCCGACCGCACCGACCCGCCGCTGGTGGTGGCGGAACTGGACGGCCAGCCGCTGCTGGCCCCGCTGTGCCCGGAAATGGGCGACCGCTACCACCGCGCGCAGGCGGCCGCCGCCGCCGAAAAGCTGCATCTGCTGTACGTGGGCTGGACGCGCCCGGTGGACGAACTGCACGCCTACGTCACCTCCACCCCGTTTGCGGATACGCATTCGTCGCTGCTGGCCGGGGTGCGCGCCCTGCTCACCGGGTGCGGCATCGACACGGAGCAGGAATACGTGACCGGCGCGGTGCCCCCGGCTCAGGGGGAAGACACGCCGAGTGATGCGACGCCGGAAGTCCCGCAGGACATGGAATACGCGCGAGCCGTGCCGCATGCCGCACCAGACGCACCGCAGACCACGCCACCCGCCACCCCGCACGCGCCGTCTGCCCAATCACCGGAGCAATTGCCAGACGCCGCCCCGTGGCGGCCCATGCAGTGGCTGCCGCGCCTGAAGATTTTCCGCAACCAGCTGGAGGAATTCACCTTCACCGAACGGCGGCGCGGCATGCTGGTGCACGCCTGCCTGGAACAACTGCGCCTTACCGGCAACCCGGAGCAGGACGCCGCGCGGGCCGTGGGCCACGGCATGCGGGCCTTCCCCCTGCCGGTGCCCGAGCCGGAGGGCACCGCCCGCGAGCTCACCGCCATGCTGGCGTGGCTGGCGGCGCTGCCGCAGGCCGCGCACTGGTTCACCCACGGCGTGCCGGAACAGTCCATCATGGATGCGCAGGGCAGCATCCACCGCACCGACCTCATGGTGGACGACGGGGAATCCTGCACCGTGGTGGAATGGAAGACGGGCCGCCCCTCTGACGACCACGTGGCCCAGGTGCGCCGCTACCTCGGCCTGCTGGCCGAGGCCACCGGACGCGGCTCCGCCGGCGTGCGGGGCGTGCTGGTGTACCTTGACGGGCGCACGGTGCGGCCCGTGGAACTGCGCGCCACCGACGCCGCCCCGCATAGTGACGCCCCTCCGAATGATGCCAATGAAGGACACCGCCCGTGACCGGCCCAGACGACATCCTCATGCCCGGCGCGGCCGCCGCCCGGCCCAGACGGTCAGCCGCCCGCCGCGCCGCCCCGCGCGCGTCATCCCGCGCCCCGCATGACGGGTCCGGCCCACGCCCGTTCCTGATCTTTCCGTGGGACACGGATTTCCTGGCCGGGCTCACCAAGACGCTCATCAAGGTCACCGGCGGCCGCCCCGGCGACGCCGTGTTCGTCTTTCCGCACGGCCGCCCCGGCCGCTACCTGGTGGACCGCATCCGCCGCGCCCCGGACACCGCCCGGCCCTGCCTGCTGCCCCGCGTGTTCACGGTGCGCCAGATGTTCGCGCTGCTGCGCGCCCACGCGGAAGACCCCGCCGCGCGCCCGGCCCGGCCCATCCCCCTGCTGGACCGGGTGGGCCTGCTCATGGACTGCGTGCGCGGTCTGGCCCAACCCGGCGACGAACTGTACGCGCACCTCGCCGCCACGGACCAGCGCCGCTTCTTTCCCTGGGGCGTGCGCCTTGCCGCGTTGATGGAGGAATTCTTCGTCCAGAACCGCGTGCCGGAAGACTACCAGTACATGGAAGGCCAGGTGGCCCCCTTTGCCGCCGCCCTGCTGGGCGCGCTGGGCCGCATCCACGAGGCGTACGCGGCGGCGCTGACCGAGCTCGGCTGGACCACGCCGGGCTTCGACGCCTTCCGTTCCGTGCGTCTGCTGCCCGGCCCCGGTGAAACGGGGCGCGCCACCGAACGCCCCGACGGCTTCGCCCTGCCCCCGCTGCTGGCGGGCAAGCGGTTGTTCGTGGCCGGGTTCTCCACCCTCACCGGCACGGAAGAGGCGTTGTTCCTGCACCTGTGGCGGCACGAAGGGGCCACGGTGTGCCTGCACACCGACGCGGCAGTGGCGGAACTGGGGGCGCGACCTGTGCACTGGACCTGCGAGGACCATGTGCGCTGGCTGACATCATGGCGGGCTGGCGCCGATATGGCCTGCCACCCTTCCGGGCACATCCCTTCGATCGCGTTTCACGAAGGCTACGACCTGCATTCCCAATTGCTGGTCATGGAAAGGGAGTTGCGTTCCGAAAGGGAAAGCGCGCCCGGTTCCGACAACTTGAAGGAATCAAGTCTAACGCCAGCAATCGAAAGCACCGAAAGTTCCATCCCCCCCGCGCCGGATGCCGACGAACTGGCGGGCACGGCGGTGGTGCTGCCCGATACCGGGCTGCTCATGCCCGTGCTGCACCATCTGCCGGACAAGGACGTGAACATCTCCATGGGGTATCCGCTGGTGCGCTCCACCCTGGTGCGGCTGGTGGAAACCCTGATGCGCCTGCAGGAGACCGCCCGGCCCGCCGCCTCGCTGGCCGGGTTGGGAGAGGGGCAGGACGAACAGCCGGGCGAAGGCGGGGCCAGCCCCGCCGCAGGCACAGCGGACGCCGCGCCGTCTGCCATGCACTACCACTGGCGCACGGTCATCGAGTGCATCCGCCACCCCTACCTGAAGATGCTGGAACTAGATGGCGACCGCCCCCTGCGCGACCTGTTCCACCTCATGGAAAACGCGGTGCGCGGCGGGGCCAGCTTCGTGGAACCGCGCGCGCTGGCCCGCCAGGTGGCCCAGAAGGCCCCCGGCGGTGAGCACGGCCCGGCAGCCGCCCTGCTGCACCGCGTGCTGGAGCTGTGCCTGACCCGCTGGGAAACGGCGGACACCCCGGCCCGCGTAGCCGAGGCCGTGGGCGCGTTGTGCGACCTCTTGCTGGCCCACGGCGGCACCCTGTGGGAACGCTTTCCCATCGACGCGGAATGCCTGTTCCGTCTCATGCAGCGGGTCATCCCCGCCCTGCGCGACTGCGAACTGGCGGACACCCCCTTTCCGCGCGAGGTGCTGCACACCATCCTGCGCGAAACCCTGCGCGAGGAACGCGTACCCTTCGAGGCCACGCCCCTGGCCGGGTTGCAGGTGCTGGGCATGCTGGAAACGCGCCTGCTGCGCTTTCGCCGGATCATCGTGCTGGACGCCACCGAAGACCGCCTGCCCGGCGCGCCGGGGCACGACCCGCTGCTGCCCGACAGCCTGCGCGCCATGGCCGGGTTGCCCGATTCACGCCGCCGCGAACGGGTGGCCGCGCACAACTTCCACCGCCTGCTGGCCGGTGCGGAAGAGGCCGTGCTGTGCTACCAGACGGGCGTGGACCGCAGCGGCCTGCTGGACGAAAAGAAAATCCGCAGCCGCTTTGTCGAAGAATTGCTGTGGCGCGAGGAACGCGCGCGGGGCAGCCTGCTCTCTCCCGGCCAGCCCCCGCTGCATGCCGCCGCCTGCACGGTGCGCCCGTTCCGTTCCGCGCTGCGCCCCATCGAACGCACCACCGCCATCAATGATGCGCTGGAGCGGCTGCTGGACGCGCCCGTGTCGCCCTCCACCCTCGACGCCTGGTTGACCTGCCCGGTGCGCTTCTTTCACGAACGGCTGGCCGGACTGGCCCCGCCGGACGAGGTGAACGAGGGCGACGACCCGCTGGCCGTGGGCGAGTTGCTGCACGAGGTGCTGAAGGACTTCCACCTGCCCCACAAGGGGCGCGAGGTGCGCCGCGACGAGCTTTCCGCCGAGCACCTCGCCCGCCTGTTCCTGCAACGGCTGGCAACGTCTGGCCTGTCTGGCCGCCTGCCGCCCGACGCCCTGCTGATGCTGGAGGTGGCCGGTCCGGAACGCCTGGGGCGCTACCTGTCCCGCCAGCCGGAACGATTCACCGTGCTGGACCTCGAAGAGCCGGTGGAGGCCACCATCGACGTGCCTGGCAGCGCGGGCCACCGCGTGCGCCGCCTGCACGGCCGGGTGGACCGGGTGGACCTGCGCGGATTCAAAGACGGCGAAGGCGCGGTGATCTTGGACTACAAGACCGGCAAGGTGGAATGGTCCACCCGCGCGTGGTCCGACGACGCGTTGTGGGAACGCATCGAGGTGTGGACCCCGGACCACGACCCCGGCCTGCTGGCCGACGTGGCCGGCGCCCTGCACGGCGTGCAATTGCCCGCCTACGTGTACATGTACGGCCAGCATTCCGGCCATGACGTGCACGACGCCGCCTGGGTCATCCTGCGCGACGCCGGGCAGGAACTGCCCCTGTTCGGAGACGGCGTGGACGACGAAGCCCGCGACACGGCCATCACCACCCGCATCCCCGCCCTGCTCTCCTTCCTGTTGCGGCACATGGCCGAAGCGCCGTTGCTGCTGCCGCGCGACGGCAAACATTGCGACTGGTGCTCTTGCGCAAAACTGTGTAAAATGCGTGCTTGAGGGAACGGGCCGCATCGGCCCTTCCGCGCCGCCAGCGCGGCGTCCGCCCGGCTTCGGCCCGGCGGCGGTTGCGCCCATGCAGTGGGGACTGCACGGGAAACTACGCACCGCCGCCACCGCACCGCACGACGCCACCCAGCGTTCGCTGCCCGAAAGACTCCGATGCCGCCCACGAAGGCCATGCGGCCTCCGGCCATACCGCCGGACCGCGCAACCTTCCGCACGCCGCCAGCGCATGGCGGCACACCGGAGCGCCCACGCCCACGCCCATTCCAGGCGCGCGCGGGCCCGGTTCATTCCGCGTGCCCTCACCGGCACGCACGCACCGCACCGGAGGACTGAATCATGCCTTTCCCGACCCTGAACATTGGCGACCTGGTCGCCCGCATACCCATCGTGCAAGGCGGCATGGGCGTCGGCATCTCGTTGTCGCGCCTGGCGTCCGCCGTGGCCAACGAAGGCGGCATCGGCGTCATCGCCGCCGCCATGATCGGGATGAAAGAGCCCGACGTGGCCAAAAACCCCATCGAAGCCAACGTCCGCGCCCTGCGCCGCGAGTTGCAGAAGGCCCGCGAAATGACCCAGGGCATCGTGGGCGTGAACATCATGGTGGCCCTGACCACCTTTGGCGAAATGGTCCGCACCTCCATCGAGGAACGGGCCGACATCATCTTCTCGGGCGCGGGCCTGCCGCTGGACCTGCCCAAGCACCTGCGCGACGCCTGCGACCAGAAGAAGGAAGAATTCCGCACCAAGCTCGTGCCCATCGTGTCGTCCGCCCGCGCGGCCTCGGTCATCGCCAAGAAGTGGATATCCCGCTTCGACTACGTGCCCGACGCCTTCGTGGTGGAAGGCCCCAAGGCGGGCGGGCACCTTGGCTTCAAGGCCGAGGAGATCGACGACCCCAACCATTCGCTGGAAACGGTCATCCCGCAGGTGGTGGAGGCGGTGAAGCCCTTCGAGGACGAAAAGGGCCGCCGCATTCCGGTCATCGCCGCTGGCGGCGTGTACACCGGCGAGGACATCACCCGGTTCATGGAACTGGGCGCGGCTGGCGTGCAGATGGGCACCCGCTTCGTGGCCACCCATGAATGCGATGCCGACGACCGCTTCAAACAGGCCTACGTGGACGCCACCGAGCAGGACGTGACCATCATCAAGAGCCCCGTGGGCATGCCGGGCCGCGCCATCGGCAACTCGTTCATCGAGTCCATGCGCGAAGGCGCGAAAAAACCCTTCAAGTGCGTGTTCAAGTGCATCAGCACTTGCGAGCAGGAGCAGACCCCGTACTGCATCGCCGCCGCGCTGATCAACGCCATGAAGGGGAATCTGGAGAAGGGGTTTGCCTTCTCCGGGGCCAACGTGTTCCGGGTGGACCGCATCCAGTCGGTGCACGAACTGGTGTCCTCGCTCCAGCAGGAGTTCGAAGAGGCTATCAGCAAGCGCTTTGGCATGTTGCGCGCTTAGCGTTGCGTTCTTTCGCTCTCGGGCCGCGTCAGGCGGCGCCGCTTGCTCTGGTCACGCACCTTTAGTGCGCTCCCGTCGCAACCGGCTTGCCTTCCTTGCCGGAGAGCGAAATTTCCGCAACGCCCGCAATGCCCCCCTCCCAAAAACACCGGGCCGGAACCCCGCAAGGTTCCGGCCCGTTTTCGTTGGCGAAGGGAAAAGTGGAAAAGGCCTCTACCGCTTGGGCGTGGACTTGCCGCCCCTGCGGGGCGTGGCGGCGCGGGCCGTTTTTTCCGGCGTTGCGACGGGCTTGCGCCGAGCCGCACGGTCTGCCGGGTCCGCGGGTTTCGCCATGTCCGATCGGGGATGCGCCCTGTCGTACACGTCCACCAGGCGCGAAAGGGTCAGGTGGGTGTAGCGCTGGGTGGTGGAAAGCCGGGCGTGGCCCAGCAGTTCCTGCACGCTGCGCAGGTCCGCCCCGGCCTCCAGCAGGTGGGTGGCGAAGGAGTGGCGCAGCCCGTGCGGGGATATGGCCTGCGGCAGCCCGGCCCGCAAGCACAGCGCCTCGATGATCCGCGCGGCCTGCCGCCGGTTCAGGCGGCCGCCCCGCGCTCCCAGGAACAGGGCGGCTTCGCCCCGGCCCTCGTCCACCTCGTGGCGCACCGCAAGCCAAGCGGACAGCGCGTCGCGGGCGGTATCGCTGAGCGGGCTCATGCGTTCGCGCCCGCCCTTGCCCATCACCCGCACCACGCCCGATGCCGGGTCCGCGTCCAGCACGTCCAGTCCCAGCGCCTCGGACACGCGCAGCCCGGAACCGTACAGCAGTTCGGCCAGGGCCAGGTCGCGCGCCAGCAGTGTCGCGTCGGCAGGTCCCGAATCCGTGGCCTGACCGGCGTGGGCAATGGCAAGGCCCTTGCGCTGCCGCCGCTCGTCCAGCAGGGCAAAGGCCTGGTCCACGTTCAGGGCGTGGGGGTGGCGCTGTTCCTGCTTGGGGTTGTGCACGCCCGCCGTGGGGTCCGCCGTGACCCGGCGCAGCCGCAGCAGAAAACGAAAGAACGCCCGCAGCGCCGACAGCTTGCGGGCCACGCTGGACTTGGCGATGCGCAGGCGATGCAGTTCGGCCAGAAACCGCTGCACGTGGCGCTTGGTGATGAGTTCCGGGGTATCCAGCGAAAGCGAGGCGGAGGACGACGCGAGATTCGGCAAGGACGGCCTGCCGGGAATGGCCGGGCCGTCGCCCGTGCCCGACAGAAACGCGGCGAACTGGTCCATGTCGGTGCCGTAGGCCGTCACCGTGGCTGCGGAGTAGCCCTTTTCCATGCCCAGATGGGCCAGGAACATGTCCAGAAGTTCGGCGCGGGCATGGGGGAGGAAGGTGTCGGGGGCAGCGGCTTCACCGGCAGCGGGATGGCCGGAGGCAGGCTGCGCGCGACGGGGGAGTTTCCCCCCACCGCCGTTCCTGCCGTCGCCACGGTCAGGTCTGTCGCCGGTCGAAGACATAGCAGCTGCCCGTCCTGTCCTTGGCCAGCTTCTTCACCTGGCTGGCCCGGTACGAGGCCTCGCCGTAGTGGGCCAGCGATAATCCCGCGCCGGGCCGGTTGCACACCACGGCGATGGACACGGCCATCAGCGGAAAGCTGCGCACCTGCCCTTGGCGGTCGTGGGCCACGATGGCACCGCGCTCGCGGTCCTCGGCATCGTAGAAGCCGGGCACGATGGCGTCGAAGGCCCCCACCACGCGGCGGCAGGCGTCTTCCGCCTCATCCACCGGGGTGACGAACACATAGTCGTCGCCGCCCACGTGCCCCACGAAGGCGGGCTGGCCGCGCACCTCGCGCGCCGTGGTGGCGATGAGCCGCGCGGTGAGCATGAGCACCTCGTCGCCGCGCGAAAAGCCGTACTTGTCGTTGAAGGCCTTGAAGTTGTCGAGGTCGGCGTAGGCCAGCGCGAAATCCACGCGCCGGTCGATGAGCCCCTGAATGTACTTGATGATCGAGGTGTTGCCCGGCAGCTTGGTCAGCGGGCTGGCGTCCAGGGCGCGGCCCGCGCGGGTCAGGGCCAGGTCCACGCGCGCCCGCAGTTCCGTGGCCAGCGGCGGCGGCAGCGGCGCGCAGGCCACGTCGCCCTCCGTCGGCGGTGCTGCCTGCGTGGGCAGCACCATGAAATCATCGGCATCGATGGACGACCACTCCACCCCGGCCACGCCCGGCGCATCCAGGCACAGCAGCGTGGCCACCTGGCGATACACGTTCTCGCCCTTCACCAGCTGGATCAGCGACACGCCCGACATGTCCGGCAGTGTGGCCGACACCAGCAGCAGGTCCGGCGGGTCGAGAAAGAACTGCTCCAGCACGGCGCGTCCGTTGTCGAACACCCGCCAATCCATGGGGCGGCCCGAAGCCGCGCCGCCCTCGCCGGACCACAGGGCGCGCACCGTGGCGGACAGGCACCCGTCGGCGGTGACCAGCCAGCAGCGCGGCACGCCCGTCGGCGCGGCGTCGCCGAAACCAGGGGGGCGCGTGCTCACGACGGCGTCCCCGCCGGGCGGGTCATGCGCAACGCCCAAACCGCCCGCAACATGTGGGGCAGGAAGGTTGGCGGCATAACGGCGGCGTCACGGATCATGCGAAGCCCAGTTCCCCGGCGTCGGCGAATTTCTCGCACAGGTTGTCCAGCAGCGCCTCCAGCGAACGCTGGTTCATGCCCAGCAGCTTCAGCGCGTGGGGCGACAGCGGGGGCACGTTGTCGTCGCCGCCGGAACCGTACTCGAACAGCCGGGCCATGAAGTTGCCCACGTGCACCACGCAGGCCATCTGCGGGTAGATGCGCGCGCTCATGGGCTTGTGGTGGAAGGCCATGCCCTCGCGGATGGCCGGGGGCAGGTTCCAGTGTTCGGCCAGCCACGCGTTGATGCGGTCGTGCCCGAAGCCGAGCACCTGGGTTTCCGCGTCGATGTAGAAAAGGTCCTGTTCCTTCACCACGCCGTCCACGCGGGCCTTGGCCTCGGGCAGTTGCAGGGCCGACACCACCTTGCCGAGGTCGTGCAGCAGCCCGGCCACGGCGTATTCCTCGGGGTCTTTCATGCCCAGCGCCCGCGCCAGTTCGCCGCAGGCCAGCGAACAGCCCACGCTGTGGTCCCACAGGCCGCGCATGGCGCGGTTCATGTCGTCGTAGACCGAGGTGGAGATGATCAGCCCCCGGATGACGTTGAAACCCAACAGCACCAGGGCGTGCTTCACCGTGCCGATGCGCCCCGGAAAGCCGTAGATGGGCGAGTTGACCATCTTCAGCACCTTGGCCGCCAGCACCTGGTCGAAGGAAATGACCTTGGCCACCTGGTCGGTGGTGGTGTTGGGCAACTCCAGCAGGCGCGAAACTTCCTGCAGGGCCGTGGGCAGCGTCGGGAGGTCCTTCACCGCCAGCAGCCGCCCCTTGTAGGTGGTGCGCAGATCTTCGCTCATCGCCCGTTCTCCCGCGACGCGCCGTTGCCGTCCGCCATTTCGGGCCGGGCGGGCATACCGTCCGGCTCGTCATCGACGAGCGAAATGCGGTTCTGCGCGGCCTGGGCTTCCGCCTCTTCCCGCGCGGCTTCGGCGGCGGCGGCGATGGCGGCGGCCTCGGCCTCTTCCGCCGCCTTGGCGGCTGCGATGCGTTCGGCAAAGAAGCGGCGCAGCATGTTGCGCAGGGTGGTCATGAACCGGTCCTGCCCGTGCTTGCGGAACAGGTGGTCCAGCCGCCCGGCGATGCGCTCCAGGTCGTTGCCGCCGTCGTCGCCAAGGTCCACGGGGCGGCCCTGCACGGTGAGCGACTGCACCCCGCTGGCCCGGAAACGGGAAATGATGGTGGTGGTCAATTCAACGCCCGCGCCCACCAGCACCAGCCCGTCGGACTTGGTGACGGGCTTGGCCAGCTTCATGCCGGGCGCGGCGAGGTCTAGCGGTATCTTCTGCATGTCTCTCTCCGGCGGCGCATGCGCGCCGCCGCGTGATCTGCCGTTGGGGCGTTCCCTTACATACGCTCGTAGCGCATGCCGGGCAACCGGCGCACCGCGCCCTTTACCTCCAGCAACACAAGGCGGGCGCTGACGTCGGCCGCGCCCAGACCAAGCGCGCGGCACACGTCGTCCGCGTGCGCGCCGGGCCTGTCGCGCAAAAAGGCGAGGATGGCGTCTTCGGGGCTGCCGCCTGACGCGGGGACGGGCGCGGGAACACCCACCGGTGCTGCCCGGTGGCCGCGCGCGGATCGCACCGCCTTGCGCGGTGCGGCCGGTGCGGGCGATGCGGGCGGTGCCTTCGGCGACGGGGGCGACGGGATGCCGGGCGTGGCTGGGGTAAAGGCATCCGTGGCCGTTCCCGCGGGTTCCGGCCTGGCCGGATTGGCGGGATTGCCCGCATTGGCCGTATTGGCCGGACGGGCCGACGCCTGCGCGGTATCGACAGGGTACGCCGCTGCCCGCGCCGCATGACCATCGTGGGAAGAAACGGCGGATTCGCCGGAAAACTTTAACCCCTGCGGGGCCGCGCCGCGCGGGTCGGGGCATGCGCACGGGGCAGCCCGCGAGGTGTGGGCGGAACAATGGTCCGCCGACGAGGTTTCGGCACCACTGGCCGCGGCAGGCCGCGCTTCGCCCCCTGCCGCAGGCGGGACATCCGCCGGAAAGATGTCGTCCAGCGGGTCGTCGTCCCACCCCGGCGGGGGGCACGGTGCGGCCAGGGCGGCCAGTTCCATGCCCAGCACCGGGGCGAGGTCGGCCAGCACTTCTTCGGCCGTGGACACGGGCCGCGCGCCCTGCTCGATGAGCCCCCGGCAGCCGCAGGTGTACTGCGCCGTGGCCGGGCCGGGCACGGCATACACCTCGCGCCCCTGTTCCAGGGCCAGGCGGGCGGTGATCAGGCTGCCGCTGCGGGCCGCCGCCTCCACCACCAGCACCCCCACGGAAAGTCCGCTGATGATGCGGTTGCGCACGGGGAAATGGCCGGGCAGAGGCAGCGTGCCGGGGGCGTATTCCGACAGCAGCAGCCCCGTGGATTCCATGCGCTCGAACACATCCGCATGCTCCGGCGGATAGACCACGTCGATGCCGGTGCCCAGCACGCCGATGGTGGACCCCACCTCTTCCAGCGCGGCCACGTGGGCTTCGCGGTCTATGCCGCGCGCAAGGCCGGACACCACGGTGACGCCAGCCGAGGAAAGACTGTAGGCGATGTCCGCCGCCACGCCGCGCCCCGCCCGCGAGGACAGGCGCGACCCCACCACCGCCACGGCGTGGTTGGCCAGCAGCGAGGCGTCTCCCCGGCAGTACAGCACGGCGGGGGCATCCGGAACTTCACGCAGCCGGGCCGGGTAGCGCGGATCGGTCCACAGCAGGATGGCGCAGCGGCATCCGCGCACCGCGTCCCACTCCTGTCGGGCGGCCTCGCGCCAGCGGCCTTCCGCCACCGGCGCGGCCATGTGCGGGCGCACTCCGGCTTGCGCCCATTCGCGCCCGCCGCCATTGGCCGCCTGCACGGCGGCCAGCGCGGAGTCGAACCCCGCCAGCAGGCGGCGCACGGTGCGCGGCCCGATGCCGGGACTGTGGCGCAAGGCCAGGGCGGCCCACAACTCGGCGCGGCCCGCCTCGTCCAGATCGACGAAGGCGGGCAGCACGGCGGAACCGGGGCGCGTGGAAGCAGCCACGGGTGTTCGTTTGGCGGAGGACGCCGGGGAAGCGGGGGCCATGCGCGACGCGGGGCCGCTACCCGTTGGGGAAGCGTTGCCGCGCCAGCTTGGCGGCGGGGGAATCTGGGTGGTCTTCGCGCAGCGCCTTCAGGTGGAAGCGCACGTTCTCGTCGTCGCCAAGCTGCTTGTAGGCCAGCGCCGTCTTCAGCAGCGAATCCGCCGCCTTGTGATGCTTCGGAAAGCGCGCCGTGACCTCCTTGAAGGCCACGATGGCATCGGCGTAGCGGCGCTGCGCGTACAGGGCCTCGCCCTTCCAGTACAGCCCGTTGGGTACCAGCGCGCTGTTGGGGTAATCGCCCAGAAACCCGTCGAAGCGCACTCGGGCCTCTTCGGTCTTGCCGCGTTGCAGCAGGCTCAGCGCGGCCTCGTAGGCGGCCTTGTCGGACACGCCCCTGGCGGGCTTGGGCGCGGGTTCGGCCTTCTGGACTGCCTTGGCGGGGGGGGAAGCGGGCTTGGCGGGCTCGGGCTGCACGCGGCGGCCCCCCTTGCCAAGGTCGTCGGCGTTCACCGAGGGAACGGACACGGCGGCGTCCCCGGCCGACTCCACCGTTTCGGCGGACGGAGCCGGGGCCGTGGCAGCCTCCTGCGCGGGCGCGGGTGCGGATGCGGGTGCAGCCACGGCGGCGCGCCCGGGCTTCACCCCGGTCAGGGCGCTTTCCAGCGCGTCCAGCCTGCGCCCGTCGGATTCGCGGTCGCCGTCCACGCGCGCGGACAGCGCGGCCTGCTTTTCCTCCAGCGCCTGCAACCGTTCGTCCACGGAGCCATCGCGAGCCTTTCGGGCCTCTTCGTAGGACAGGTACTTTTCCTCCAGCATGCGCAGCCGCCATTCGGTGCTGCCCTGCGCCCCGCCCTGCCCGGCGCAGCCGGAAGAAAGAGCCATGGCAAGGAGAAGGGCCGGGACAAGCGATGCCGCCGATGCGCGAAGCCGCCGATGCTGCATGAGGAATCTCCGAACTGGCCGAGTACGTTGACGGAACTGTACCCTCCATAGGCGATGGCCGTCATTTTTTCAAGGAAATGAATGCGCAGCGGCGCTCCGGACGGGCGGACGCGCGTTTCCGCCCACGCCGTGGGGCAAACGTCGGCTCCGCCCTGCCTGCAGCACACCGGAGCGGCCCGACCAGCCATCCATAACGCGGCCATCCCTAACCCAGCCTTGCCCGGCCCGGCCTGATTCCATCCGGCTCCCCGCGCCCCGCCGCGCCACCGCTGGCCCCGGCACCTTGCGCCCCAAGCGGTTTTGGGGCACAAGACCGGTGCGGCAACGCCCGCGCGCGCCGCCGCATCACCCCAACGGAGCTTTCGCGCATGACCCTTTTTCCCGATGCCGCCGTCTGGTCGCTGGCGCTGCCGGGCGGCATTCTGGCCTGCCTGCTGCTGGCCGTGACGGGCATTCCCTTCCTGTGCCTGGCCGCCCAGCGTCTTGCCGTGACGCAACGCACCTCGTTCCCCGACAAGCTGGCCCGCCAGGGGGCCCTGCTGGCCGCCCTTGCCGCCGCATTGCTGGTGGCCGTGAGCGCGGTGATGGTTTTCCGCATGGCCCAGTTGCAGCCCGACCTCATGGCGGGGCCGTTCCGCGTGCCGCTGCTCTCCCTGCCCGCGTTGCTGGTGGGCACGGCGGCCTGCGCCGCCCTGTACCTGGTGGGCTGGAAATACATCAAGGGTTCGGCCATGCACCGCTTCGTGGGCCTTGCCGCCGGGATTGGCGGCATAGAGGCCACGGTGTCCGGCTTTGCCCTTGCCCGTGCCCTGCTGCTGCCGGGGCATCCACTGCCCACCGACGCATCTCCCATGGACACCATGCGCGCCATGATCGGCGCGCCCGCGGATTCCCTGTTGTGGGCGGTACTGGGCCAGTCGACCTTCGTGGCCGCCGGGGCCGCCGGGGCGCTGTGCCTGGCCTGGCTGCTGACCCGGCGCGAAAAGGACGACTTCGGCCGCGATTATTACAACTATGCCCTGGGCGTGTGCGCCCGCTGGGCGCTGGGCGGCACCCTGTGCGCAGTGCCCGTGGGCGTGTACGTGCTGTACCGCGCCGCCACCCTCACCAGCCCGGACCTGACCATGCTGCCCCCCCTGTTGCCCCTGGCGGGCACGCTGGTGCTGCCGCTGGCCGCCTGCGGCCTGTGGGGCACGGTGATCCGCTCCGCCACGCCGCTGCGCCACAAGGTGGGCATCGTGAGCGCGCTGGTGCTGCTGATGGTGGCCTGCGGCTGCGAGGCCAGCACTTTGGCCTACGTGGTGCGGCTGCACGCGCCCATGTAGGGGTATCCCCGAATCCAAAGAAAAACGCCCCCGCCCGGTGCTGCCGGACGGGGGCGTTCTGATTGTGCAGCTACGGCTGATCGAGCCCTAGATGGCCTTTGAAGTGGCCATCATGTACACCTCATGCGGGTCCAGGATCAGGATGACGCTGCCGTCGCCCATGATGGTCGCGCCGGAGATGCCCTTGAGGTCGCCAAGGTAGGCCCCCAGGGGCTTGATGACGATCTCCTGGCGTTCCAGCAGCCGGTCCACCACCAGGCCCAGCCTGCGGTCGTTGTCGTGGATGACCACCACGGACAGCACCTCCTGCTTGTCGCCCTTGGGCAGGCCAAGCAGTTCGGACAGCGAGGCGATGCCCAGCACTTCGCCG
Source organism: Nitratidesulfovibrio sp. HK-II (assembly GCF_003402415.2). Classification (NCBI taxonomy): domain Bacteria; kingdom Pseudomonadati; phylum Thermodesulfobacteriota; class Desulfovibrionia; order Desulfovibrionales; family Desulfovibrionaceae; genus Nitratidesulfovibrio; species Nitratidesulfovibrio sp. HK-II. The sequence goes on along the minus strand of NZ_AP036014.1, from coordinate 1,629,409 downwards.
CGCAGGGTCACGGCCTTGCGGCCCTTGACGTCCGTCAGGCGGCGCGCCTCGATCTTGGTGGTTTCCGACACGGCGTCCAGCGGGATGGCGTACATCTCGCCCGCCACGTTGACCATCAGCGCGTCGATGATGGCCAGGGTGAGCGGCAGCGACAGGGTGAAGCGCGTGCCCTTTCCAATCTCGGAATGGATGCTGACGCTGCCCTTCAGGTTCTTGATGTTGGTGCGCACCACGTCCATGCCCACGCCGCGCCCGGAAATGTCGGTGATCTTCTCCGCCGACGAGAAGCCGGGGGCGAAGATAAGCTCCATGGCCTCGCGGTCGTCCAAGGCCTTGGCTTCGTCGGGCGTGATGATGCCCTTGCGCACGGCCACTTCGCGCATCTTCTCGGGGTCGATGCCCTTGCCGTCGTCCTCTATCTCGATGGCGACGGAGTTGCCCTTGTGGTAGGCGCGCAGGGTCACCTTGCCCTTGGCCTTCTTGCCCTTGGCCACGCGCTCGTCCTCGGACTCCACGCCGTGGTCCACGGCATTGCGGATGAGGTGTACCAGCGGGTCGCCGATGACTTCCACCACGCTCTTGTCCAGTTCCGTCTCCTCGCCTTCCAGAAGCAGGTCCACTTCCTTGCCGCTCTTGCGCGACAGGTCGCGCACCAGGCGCGGAAAGCGCGAGAACACCGACGACACCGGCACCATGCGCACCTTCATGATGGTGTCTTGCAGGTCGTCCGAAATGCGCGCCATGGCGTAGGTGGTTTCGGACAGGTCCTGGGCCACTTCCGCGATGACGACGTTGGTGTCGTCCTCCAGGCGGCGGGCCAGCATGGTGTAGCGGTTGCGGTTGATGATCAGTTCGCCGATGAGGTTCATCAGGTGGTCGAGCTTTTCGTGGTCCACGCGGATGGTGGACGAGGCCTTGGCCGTACCGGCCTGCTGAGCCTGCTGAACCTGGGCCGCTGCTGCGGCGCCGCCCTGGCCCCCTGCTGACGCGGGCGCGGCGGGGGCTGCTGGGGCAGCGGGCGCTGCTGGCTTGGGGGGCGCTGCCGGGGCGGCAGGCTTGGGGGGCGCTGCCGGAGCGGGCTTGGCCACGGGCGCGGCAGCGGCGGCGGGCGCGGCGGGCTTCACCGCTTCGGCCGGAGCGGTCGGCGCGGTGGCCCCGGTCACCGAGGAAATGGTGACCACGGCGGTATCGTCGTCTTCCGGCTCCTCGTCCTCGTCGTCGCCCTGCGGCGTGGCGGCGGTGGGCGCGGCTGGGGCAGGGGCAGGTGCAGCCGCAGCCTTGGGCTGGGGCGCCGGGGCGGCTGCGGGTGCCGCCGCTTCGGGCGCTGGCGTGCTGATGCGGGCGATCTGCTTTTCCAGCATGTCGCCGATGATGGAGGTTTCCTGCTCCATCAGGTCCACCATCAGGCTGAAATCCATGCCCGAGAAGCGCGCCTGATCCACGAGACCTGCGGTGCGCTCGGCATACACGCGAACCTCGTCCAGCCCCATGTAGCCCGAGGAATTCTGGATGGTGACCAGGCACCGGTACAGCGCATCAATGTACTCGCGCTGCGTGCCGTCACCGGCAAGGGTCTTCAGGGCAACGCCGATATTGTCCATCTGCTGGCGCACCGTGTTGACGAACAGCGCCACGTCGTCCGGGTCGTAGCCGGGGGCCACGGGCGGGGACAGCGCATCCTCGTCGTCATCTGCGTCAGACGTGCTGTGCGCCTGCGCGGCTTCCGGCGCGGGGCCGCCGTTGCGGCGGCCGCCAAGGCCTGCGGGCAGGGTTATCTCTTCACCCGCCACCGCCTTGCGCAGGCAGTCGAGGATGGCCGAAATATCGAACGGGGTGACGTTGCCGGTGGCCGGGTCGATGCGGGACACCAGCGCCTCCAGCAGGTCCACCACCAGCAGCAGCAGGTCCACCAGCTCGTGCGAGCCGGTCATCTCGCCCCGGCGCACGTTGTTGAGCAGGGTTTCCGCCTCGTGGGTCAGGCTGTTCAACTCGGCGAAGCCGATGATGCCGCTGTTGCCCTTGAGGTTGTGGAAGAAGCGGAACAGATCGTTGACCAGTTCGCCCTGCTCGGTGGGGTTGCGCTCCAGCTCCAGCAGCCCGGAACTGAGGTTTTCCGCCATCTCGCGGGCCTCGTCGATGAAGTCCTTCAGATGCCCTTCGCCAAAGGCGGTCAGGGCGTAGGGCTCCATGGGCTCCAGCGTGGCGATCCACTCGGCGGATCCGCCCTCGGCCTGGGCGACGGGCTCCGGCTCCTGCCGGGGCGGCGCTGCGGGCGGAATGGCCGCTGGCTCCGGTTCAACGGGCGCGGCAACCGCCACGGGCTCCGGCTCGGCCGCCGCGACGGGTTCCGGCTCCGGCTCGGGGGCCGCCACCGGTGCGGCGGGCGCGGGGCGCGGGGCCGCAGCGGGCGCATCGCCCGCCATGATGGCGTCGATGGTGGTGATGATGGATTCGGTCTCCACGTCGCCTTCGCCGCCGGTGGAATCCAGGTTGTCCACCATCTGGCGCAACGCGTCCGTGGCCGAAAGGATGACGTCCATGATCTCGGAGGTGACGGTCATGTCCCCCTTGCGCAACTCGTCCATGATGTTTTCGGCACGGTGCGCAAGGCCGTTGATCCGGTTCAGCCCCAGAAAGCCGGACGCCCCCTTCAGCGAATGCATGGGGCGGAATATCTCGTTCAGCAGCGCGAGATTGTCCGGCGCCTTCTCGAGTTCGAGCAGGTTGGGCTCGATGGTCTCGAGGTGCTCTTTGGCTTCGACGATGAAATCGGCGAATATTTCCGGATCCATGAAATCCTGACTCATACCCTCACCTCAGGTAGGCCGGGGCGTGGCCGTGGTCGATAGCCGGGATGCCGTCCGGCGCGGCTCGACGGCCGCGTCCGCCGGGGCCCCCGGGCCCCCAGAAAACCTTGGCGCGGCGGCATGCCGCGCGTTGCGTTCCGCTACACATGTCCCTATCGGTCAACCGAGCAGCATCTTTATGTTCTTGACCATCTTTTCCGGCTGGGCGGGCTTGACCATGTACAGGTTGGCCCCAAGGCTCATGCCCATCTGGATGTCCTTTTCCTGCCCTTCGGTGGACAGCACCACGATGGGCAGGTCGCGGTAGGCTTCCTGCTCGCGCACCGTCTTGATGAAGGTGAACCCGTCCATGCGCGGCATGTTCACGTCGGAGATGATCAGGTCTACCTTTTCGGAGGAGTACAGTTTCTCCAGACCGTCGAGCCCGTCCTCCGCCGTGGTCACCTTGAAGCCTTCCTTTTTCATTATGAAGGCGACAAGGTTGCGAACGGTCTTGGAGTCGTCCACGATCAATATATGCTTGCTCATGCATGCCTCCTCAGCGTTTCAGAACACAGTCGAGTATCTTGTCCACCGAAACGATGCTCACCAGGCGTTCGTCGGCCTTGAGCAGGCCGGACACGAAATCCACGCTGATGCCGAGATGCGCCTCGATGGCCCAGTCGATATCCTGTTGCGGCACGCGGTACATGGTGTGCACCCGCTCGATCATCATGCCCATTTGCAGGCCGCGCCTGCGGCAGACGATGATGAACTTGTCTTCGCCTCCGATGCCCCCGGCGTCTGCGGCGTTCTCGCCGCCGCCTTCGTACACGCCCAGCAGTTCGCGCAGCCGCACCAGCGGCGTGACCCGCCCGCGCAGGTTGACGATGCCCGCCACGAACGAGGGCGCGGCGGGAAGGCGCGTGGGCGTGGAAAACTTGATGACTTCCTGCACGGCCTCTGTGGGCACGGCGAATTCCTGGGCGCCCAGGAAAAATCCCACCATCTGCAGCACGGGTTCTCGGCGCAGACGGGCTTCCAGCGTTTCCGCCTCGTCCTCCAGTCCGGCGGCGACGCCCGCAGCGCCCGCACGGGCCGGGTCGATGCCGATGCGGCGCAGGATGTCGCCTTCCTCCACGCCAAGATACTTCTGCATGAAGGCTCGTTCGGCGGCGGTGAACTCGCCCCCGCCGCCCGTGGCCGCTTCCGAGCCGAAGTCGTGCTGGCGGAAGTATTCCTCGGGTGAACGTTGGGTCATGATTGCAGCATCTCTTCGGCCAGCGCGTCGTAGGCGCGCGCGCCCCGGCTGTCGGGGTCGAGATCGTAGATCACCCTGCCCTGCGCGCTGGCCTCGCGAAAGCGGGTATCCATGCCGACCACCGTGTTGAACATCTTCGGTCCCATCTTCTGCGCCAGCAGTTCGAGCACCCTGTTGCACGCCCTCGCCCGCTTGTCGAACATGGTGGCCAGGGCCCTGTATCGTATGGGCTGCGGCAGCACCTTGTTGAGCACCCGGATGGTGTCGAACAACAGCTTCAGGCCGTGCAGCGCCAGAAAATCCGTCTGGATGGGAATGACAAGCAAATCGCAGGCCACCAGCGCGTTCACCAGCAGGATGCCCACATGCGGCGGGCAGTCTATGATGATGAAGTCGTAGTCGTCGCGCACGTGCGCGATGGCCTGTTGCAGTATCGCTCCCTTGCCCTTGCGTCCTTTCAGGTCCACGTCCAGTTCGGCAAGCTGGATGCTTGCCGGGGCCACGTCCCAGGCCTGCCCCTCGTTGCGGCGCACCATGCGCTTCCACAGTGCGGGCCAGGCCGCCTCGTCGACCATGAACAGGTCGTACATGGTCACGTCCAGGTCCTCCGGATAGAACCGGAGGTGCACCGAGGCGTTGGCGTGCGGATCAAGGTCCATGATCAGCACGCGCTGGCCCCGGCGCGCGAGCGCCGCGCCGAGCGTCAGGGTGGACGTGGTCTTGCCCACCCCACCCTTCTGGTTGGCGATGGCCACTACGCGCGCGCCCATCGACCATCCCTTGCGCCGCCCGCCAACGCCCGCCCCATGGGGCGAAGCGCACCGGGCGCGGGCCTGTTCCGTTCCGTCACGTTGCCGTCTCCCTGTCCTTCGCCGCCGTCACTCCAGCTTGCGGTAGATGATGGCCCCGGTATGGTGTTCCGGCTTGAAGGCGCGGGTGATGTTGTGCAGCGATTCCGAATGCCCGATGAGCAGGTACCCGCCCTGCAGCAGGTTGTCGTAGAACGAGCCGATGACCTGCTTCTTCATCTCGTCGTCGAAATAGATGATGACGTTGCGGCAGAACACGATGTGCGAGCGCTCCACCCGTTTCAGCCCGGCGCGGTCGCTGAGGTTGATCTGCCCGAAATTCACCAGTTGCTTCAGCTTGGGGTCCACCTTGAACTGGGTGCCTTCCTTGATGAAATAACGGTCGGTGATCTCCTTGGGCGTGGTGCGCAGGGCGTAGTCGGAATAGACACCGCGCCGGGCCGAGGCCAGCACCGCCTCGGACAGGTCGTTGGCGGTGATCTTGATGTCCCAGCTCGCAAGCTCGGTCTTCAGCACCTCGTGCAGGATGATGGCGAGGGTGTACGGTTCTTCCCCGGTGGAGCACCCGGCGGACCAGATGCGCAGCCGCTTCTGCCCCTTGGAACGCAGGTCGTTCAGGGTCGTCTTCAGCACGTGTTCCTGAAACACCTGCAACTGCGGCGGGTTGCGATAGAAGCTGGTCTCGTTGGTGGTCACCACCTCGAACAGCCGGTTGAGCTCAACGCGCTTGTTGGCGTCGTAGCGCAGGAAGTAATAGTACTCGCCGAAGTTCTTGAGGTTCAGTTCCTTAAGGCGGTTCGACAGGCGGTTTTCCACCAGGTACTTGCGGTTTTCGGCGATGTAGATGCCGCATTGCTGGTAGATGAAGTCGCGCAGCTGCACGAACTCCTCGTCGGAGATCTTCAGTTCCTTGCGCAGGCTGATGGAGTTGGAAAACAGCGAGGACATCAGTCATCCACTCCTTGTTCTTCGTGGATGCGGGCGGCCGCCGCCTCGGCGGCCTGCTGGACTTCCGGATCCTCCGACTCCATCAGGTTCAGCAACGCCCTGAACGCGACGTTGCCGCCGATGGCCCCCAGCGCCTCCACCACCTTCAGCAGCACCAGATGCCCGGCGTTTTCGGTAAGCGCCACCAGTTGCGGCACCGCGTCGGAATCCTTCAGCGTACCCAGCGCCTCGATGGCCCGCACCCGCACCCAGTCATCCGGGTCGCCCAGGGCCTGGAGCAGATAAGGGAAGACGTTGCCTTCGCCGCAATTGCCCAGCAGTTCGATGAGGGCCAGGCGCACCTCGCGGTTTTCGTCGTGCAGCCGGGGCACCACCAGTTCCAGCCGTTCGCTGGTGAAGGGGCAGACGTTGGCCACCGCCTCCAGCGCCACCTTGCGCACGTCGGGCACCTCGTCCTCCAGCGCCTCGGTGAGTTCGGCGAGGTTCTCGTCCACGTCAAAGCGCCCCATGGCGTACACGGCCATCATGCGGTGCAGCGGGTCGGGGCTGCGGAACGATTCGCGGAAGCGGGCGTTCATGCCCGGGTCGTTCAGGGCGATGCACGCGTTGAGGGCGGCTTCCTTCACGTCGTCGTAGGGGTGTTCCAGCAGGGCCAGCATGCGCTCTCCCGCTTCCACCGCCTTGGCCTTGCGGCCCAGGTAGAGCAGCGCGGCCTTCAGCACGTGGGCGTCGTTGTGCCGGTCCAGCACGTCGATGAAGAAATCGCGGTCGCTGGGGTCGCAGCGTTCGGACAGCACCGTGGACATGGACCGCTGGGCGTCGCGGGGCTTGTCCCAGAACACCCCGCGCAGCAGGTCTATGCCGTGGCGGCTGGGCATGCCCCGGATGGCCTCTATGAGGATGAGCAGGGTGTGCTCGTCGTCGCCGCGCACGTGCCGGTCCACCGCGCTGTTGAAGCCGATGTCGGCCAGGCTCTGCACGCAGTCCACCAGGCGCTCGTGGTCGCGGTCTGGGTCCAGCGCCACGGCAACCTTCAGCACCGCCTCGGTGGCCTCTGCCCCGCCGATGCTGGCAAGGCCGCGCATGGCGGCGTTCTGCACGTCCTCGTCCTCGTCGTCCATGGCGGCCAAGAGGTAGTCGCGCAGGCGCAGCCGGTCCTTCTCGCCCAGCAGGGACAGCGACTTGCCGCCCAGCACGTTGACGATGGCCTTGGCGATCTTGTTGCGCAGCGGGCCGGGCGACTTGTCCAGGCGCTTGAGCAGGAGAGGCACGGCCTTGATGTTGCCCATCTCGCCCAGGGCGTCCACGATCATGGAGGCCACCAGGTCCGACGCCGCGTCCAGCGCCTTGACCAGGGCATTGACCGAGGATTCGGCCCGGATCTTGGTCAGCGCCTCGATGACCGAGAACTGCACCCATTCCTCGTCCATCATGGCCTTGTTCAGGCATTCCGCCGCTTCGGGAAAGGCCAGCGTGCCCAGGCTGACGGCGGCCTGGTAGCGCACGTTCACTTCCGGGTCGCGCAGCAGCGCCTCGCACAGCGAGGGCACGGCAAGGATGCTGCCGGAGGTGCCGAGGATGTCGGAGGCGAAGATGCGCATGTCCGCGTCGTCGTCATGCAGCAGTTGCTTCAGCGAGTCGAAGTCGTCGGCCCCGATCTCGCGCAGCACGTCCATGGCGATGTTGCGGATGGGCGCGTCATCCGACCGCAAAAGGGGCAGCACCCCGCGCACGGCGGCCGCGCCCCGTATCTTGCGGATGGCCCGGTCGGCCGCTTCCTGCACCCCGATGTTGTGGCTCTGAATCTGCGCCACCAGATGCGGCACGGCGCTTTCCAGCCGAAGGTTCCCGGCGGCGTAGGCCGCCTCGCGGATTTCCTCGACGTTGTCGCCTTGGAGTTGCTCGATGATCTGCTGTTCGGACATACTCCCGTCCTTCCGTGGAATGGCTGGCCTTATTGCCTACCCCATGCCGCCCTGCGGCTTCCCGCCCCGACTGCCGTTCACGTCGTCCGCGTCTTGCGTCCACGTACCTTCGCGACCGTTCGCCCGTTGGCACTCCGGGCCTGCTCCGCGTCCACCGGGACGCCTTCGCTGTGCTCGGCCCAGACGGCCAGGCGAGCCAGACGGACCGGGCGAATCGCGGGGTAGGCTATTTGTACAGTCCCGACATTATGGCAGAGGCCATGTCGTCTATGTCTATGATTTCATCGGCCAGACCCGCATCCACGATGGCCTTGGGCATGCCGTAGACCACGCAGGTGGCGTCGCTCTGGGCCAGGGCCCGGCCGCCCTTCTGCTTCAGGACGCGCACGCCTTCCAGGCCGTCGCTGCCCATGCCGGTAAGGATGACCCCCAGGGTGCGGCGGCCCATGGCCTGCGCCACCGATTCGATGAGCACGTTGGCCGAGGGCTTGTACAGCGCCTCCGCAGGTTCCGGGGTAACCACCACCTCCACCATGCTTATCCGCTGGTCCACCCGCAGGTGCTTGCCGCCGGGCGCGATGTACGCGGTGCCGGGGCGCAGGCGCTCGCCGTTTTCCGCCTCTTTCACGGTGATGCGGCACACGCCGTCCAGCCGCTTGGCGAAGGGGCCGGTGAAGGCGGCGGGCATGTGCTGGGCGATGAGGATGCTGGCCGGAAAGTCCGCCGGAAGCTGCGAAAGCACCTTCTGCACGGCGGGCGGCCCGCCGGTGGAAACGCCGATGGCCACGATGTCGCGCACCGGGCGGCCGCTGCGCGGGGTAAGCACCGGGCGCGGCGCGCCGTCAGCCGCCGCGCCGCCTGCCCCCGCCGCCCCGGAGGAAACGGGAGCGCCCCCATCGCCCACCGGGCGGGGGGCACGCAGGGCGCGGGGGGCGCGCAGAAACTTGCGGCGCGAAATTTCCTTCACCTTCTCGCGCAGTTCATCCTCTATGCGCACGATGTCCAGCGACACCTTGGACAACTGCTTGGGGATGAAATCCACGGCGCCCAGTTCAAGGGCCTTCAGGGTGGATTCGGCCCCCTCGGTGGTCAGCGAACTGACCATCAGCACCGGGCGGGGCATTTCCATCATGATGCGGCGCAGCGCGGTCAACCCGTCCATGCGCGGCATCTCAATGTCGAGCGTCACCACGTCGGGGTTATGCTTGCGCACCAGTTCAAGCCCTTCCTCGCCGTCGCGGCCCACGGCCACCACTTTGATTTCGGGGTCCTTCTCGAGCATGCTCGAAAGCGCCTTGCGCATGAAGGCGGAATCATCAACAACGACAACCGTGATCACTCGTCTCTCCTAAAGAACGTCCGGGCGTCGGGGTCCTCCCTCTACCGGAACGAGGTGTTCCGACCCCGGAACTCGCGTGCGATTCGCAATGCCTGTTCGTGTCGTGGCCGGCTACCGGCAGGCGGGCGGCCCGAATGCGTGCGGGCCGCGCCGACAGGGCCTTCCGCCCGCGCCCCTTGGCGGCGGGACTGCCAGTAAACTGGGCCGTATGTACAATAGGTGAACCCACTCTTTTTGACAACCGCCCATAAAAACGCTTGCCATTCCCACCCACCCGCGCTAAACACCACTTCCTCGACGGGATGTGGCTCAGCTTGGCTAGAGCGCAGCGTTCGGGACGCTGAGGCCGGAGGTTCGAATCCTCTCATCCCGACCAGAATGGTCAAGGGCTTGTGGTTACCGCCACAAGCCCTTTTCCGTTGGTGCGCAGCGGCGGGCACACGGGCGGCAGCTTGCGCCCGCCGTCACATGCGGGTTGCCAAAATGTCTTTTTCTTGGCACCAAGGAAGCGTCGGCCTGAAACATCCGTTTCCGCCAGCCGCATACAGTACTCGGACCACACCGGTTCCTCCGCACGCCGGACGGCCGCTGGCCCTGCAACGCAAGGCACGCAGCCGAGCACGGCGAATTCGCCTCAAAATCCGCCAACACCGCAAACACCACCGAACGCCGCCATGCACATGACGACAAAGCTAGGACCGTCGCCACTATTCCGCGCCTGCGCCCGCCTGTTGCCACTGCTGCTTGCCATTGCCCTTTCCGGCCCCGCCTGCGTCCGACAGGGTGCCCCGTCCGTAAAGCCCACCCAGATCACAAAGTCCGCGCATGACGCGGACCAGCACGCATCCGCCGCCGTGGACTCCTCCGCCGCCCCCACCGCCGAAGGGGACGCGGGCGCATCCTGCGACATCGCGCCCCGCCTCGGCAATGCCGATTCCCAATACGCCGAGGACGAAGAGGAAGGCGAAGACACCATGGCCGACGGCGTGCTCAGCGACATCGCCGACCTGGACGAAGCCCTGAACGCCATGGACGAAGCCGCCGGTCATCATCCAAAGGTGGAAGAAGCCGACGACGACATGTCGGCCATCGACGCCCGCATGCGGCTGGTCAATGTGGCCATGTCCAAGCTGGGCACCCGCTACCGCCGGGGCGGCGTTGGCGAGACCGGCTTCGACTGCTCCGGCTTCACCGGGTGGGTGTACGATAACGTGGGCGTGGACCTGCCGCGCAGTTCGCAGTCGCAATTTCTGGAAGGGCGCACCATTCGCCGCGAGCAACTGCAAACCGGCGACCTGGTGTTCTTCAAGCGCAACAAGAAGCGCCGCATCCACCACGTGGGCATCTACCTGGAGGACGGCAAGTTCATCCACAGCAGTTCATCCGACGGCGTGGTCATCTCCAAGCTGGACGCCAAGCCGTGGTGCAACCAGTGGGCCGGAGCCAAGCGCGTGTTCTGACGCGCGGCCTTCCATCTCGCATCCACACGCGCCGGGCCTGCCCGGCGCGTTCTTTTTTTGATGGCGCGCCCCGCGGCCAGCCCTTCGCCGCTTTCATCGCGGGCAGCAGCGCCCGGCGCGTGCCCGGGCTCAACCGCAACCGCCCCGCCTGCGTCCACTCTTCTTCATCCACCTGTCTTCATCCCCCCTTCATCACTGTTGCGGGCCGGGCCGCGCTCTGGTACGCCGAAACCGCGCGGCATTCGCCGCCCGCAACCAAAACCCACCCTCCCATGCACCCGACACACGCAAGCTGCGTCACCCACCTGACCGTCGAACCCACCGCCGACCCGGAAATCCATCCCTACACCATCGACGCCCACCACAACGGGCGCGTGGTGGGCCGTCTGCGGGGCTTCGTCCTTGAATACCACAACCTTGAAGGCGTGGCCGCGCTGGCGGGGCTGAACCACGACGACCTGCGCGAGGCCGTGAACGCCGTGCGCTTCGCCATGGCCGCCACCCACGACGCCCCCATTTCCTACGTGGACGTGCTGCTGGTGGCCCCCGCCTACCGGGGCTACGGCCTGGCCCGCCAGTTGCTGGAGCGCTCGTGGCTGCACGCCGACTGCGGCGCATCGCTGCTGCGCCCGTGCCCCCTGCAGTTCTGCCTGGACTGGCTGCGGCCCGAAGACCTGGCGCTCATCGGCCCGCAGTGCATCGGGGTGGACCCCAAGCGCTCGCTGGCCAGCCTGAACAAGTTCTACCAGCGCATCGGCTACGCCGCCCTGCCGGGCACCGACTTCTGGTGGCGGCCCCTGCCCGCCGTGCTGCAACGCTGACGCGCGCCGCGCTGCCCTGCTGGTGCTGCCGGACGGCTCCCTGCTGGTGGCCGACGACTACGCCGGGGCCATCTACCGCATCCGCTACGCCGGGCGTTGATATGCAAGGCCGGAACGGCGATGCCGCCTGCGCGGGTGCCTCCCCGACGCGAACGCGCGGCCTTGCGCCATCGCCCCGTCGCAGCGGGTCGGGGTTGCCATTTTCGCCGCGCGCGCTACTATCCACGAACAGACAAGCACCATGCAACGGCCAGAGGCATGCCATGGCTTTCATGCCCACCCAGAACGCCACGCACGGCCCGTGCCGCGCCACGCCCGGCGGGTCCGCCCTGACGCGCGGGGCATCGCGCTGGGCGCTGCTGGCGCTGGCGTGCGTCCTGGCGCTGGGCCTCGTGCTGGATGCGGGCTGCACCGTGCGTTCGCGCGGCCAGTATGACGTGAGCGCGGGCAAGACCACCCGCCCCTGAACCCGTCCGAACGCCCGCGCCACGCTCCGCGCCACCTCCCGCGCCCGGTCATGACCCCGGCGCGGTCTGGCCCCAGTTGGGCCTGGTTGGCCCCGCAATCCGCCCGCTTTTGGTTCCGGCAACTCTGCCTCATCCCTTTCACCCCCACCCCGCGCGACGCCATGACCCAACCCACCCCGCCAGCCGGAACAGTCACCTCGCCCAACGGCACGTCCCCCGGCAGCCAGGCCGCCCCCGCACAGGCCAAGCAGCCCTCGCCCGTGGACTTTCAGGCGGTGGCCCCGGCCGCCCCGGCGGAGCATGACGACGCCGCCTGCCCACCGCCCCCCGCGCCCATCATCATCAACGAGGCGCAACTGATCCTGGCGGAAAAGCGCACCTCGCTGGCCGCGCTGCGCACGGGCATCGCCATCGTGGCGCTGCCCATGTCGCTGACCACCTTCCTCATCGCCACCTCGCGCTACTACGACACGGAAGACGTGCTGCACTTCCTGCTGCCGGTGGGCGCGCTGAACCTCGCCCTGCTGGTGCTGGGGGCATGGCTGTCGCTGCGGGCGGTGCGCAGGCTGCGCCAGCAGGAGCAGATGCTGCGCCTGCTCAAGGAACGGCACGGCACCCTGGCGGAATTCCTGAAATAACCACATTGCCCCACGGCCGGACGGCGCAACCGCCTTCTGCCCGCTCAGTTCGTCCAGCCCGTCCGCCCCCCCCGGCCCGCCCGCCACCTCTTCGAGGTGATGTGCGCGGGCCTTTTCGTTGCGCCCGCCGTGCGCCAATACCCCGGAACTGTTCCCGCACCGTGCCGGTCCCGGCCCACCCGCCGTTATGGGGCAACCGGGCAAAAGGGGCGGGCCGCGCAACCCTCCGCAAAAAATAACGCGACGGATAAGCCATTACATTCCAGCATATTGGAAAATATTACTCATGAAAAAACAAAAAAATGCCCACCCGACCCTAAAGCGATTTTTATAGCCGCCGATAGGACCTGCGAGTGGGGAGGGGAGAATCTACGGCCAGCCGGAGGTGATACCGCGCCACAAGCGCAAGGCCGCGTCCCCCTTATTGGCGATGGAAGTCGTGACGACACATTCAAGGAGGAATGGTCATGTCACTGATCATCAATCACAACTTGATGGCGATGAACGCCACCAACAACCTGAGCCAGTCGTACGGCAAGCTCGCAACTTCCGTGCGTCGGCTCTCTTCGGGCCTGCGCGTGGGCACGGCGGCCGACGACGCCGCGGGCCTCGCCATTCGCGAACTGATGCGGGCCGACATCGCGTCGCTCAACCAGGGCGCGCGCAACGCCAACGACGCCATCTCGCTGATCCAGACCGCCGACGGCGCCCTGGGCGTCATCGACGAAAAGCTGATCCGCATGAAGGAACTGGCCGAACAGGCCGCCACCGGCACCTACACGTCGGACCAACGGCTGATCATCGATTCGGAATACCAGGCCATGGCCTCGGAAATCACCCGAATCGCCAATTCCACCGACTTCAACGGCGTGCACCTGCTGAACGGGCACCTTTCCGGCACCCACGACGGCTCCGGCATCGAGTCCACCGGCAAGCTCAAGGTGCACTTCGGCTCCGCCAACGACTGCGCCGAGGACTACTACTACATCAAGATCGGCAACGCGACCGCGTCCGCCCTTGGTGTGGGCAGCCAGGCCGCCGCGGGCAAGGGGCAGTCCATCTCCACCCAATCCGCGGCGCAGGCGGCCCTTGAAGGCCTGACCAACGCCATCATCTCCAAGGACAAGATTCGCGCCTCGCTCGGCGCGCTTCAGAACCGCCTAGAGAACACCATCAGCAACCTGCAGATCCAGGCCGAAAACCTTCAGGCAGCCGAGTCGCGCATATCGGACGTGGACGTGTCGATGGAAATGACGGAATTTGTGCGCCAGCAGATTCTGTCGCAGGCGTCGGTGGCCATGCTTTCGCAAGCCAACGCCCTGCCCCGTCTCGCGTTGAACCTGTTGGGCACCTAGCCGAACGGACGATAAGGACATCGTCAATCCCGACAAGACTTCCAGACCACGCCGGGGCCGCGGGCATGCAAACCCAAGGGAATCGGCCAGCCTCTCCACTCACAAGCGCCAGCAAAAGGGGCCTCCGCAAGGAGGCCCCTCTTTTGTCGCACGGGTTGCAAGGAAATGCGCGCGGATTGCGAAAAAATGCGTGCGCCGGGCCGCAGCCCGGCACCAAGCGTACCCGCCCCTATTCGATGGTCGAGGTGGAGCGCAGCACCTCCACCACCGCAGGCAGCTTGCGCAGCCTGTCCAGCGCCCGGTACAGGTGCGCCACGTCGCGCACCTCCACGGTGAAGTCCACTTCCGACTTGCCGTCCACCATGGAGCGCATGGTGCCGGAGTCGATGTTGACGTTCTCTTCGGCCAGCAGCGCGGAAATCTGGGCCAGCACGCCCTTTTCGTTGCGGCACACCAGGTGGATGCGCGCCGGGTAGGGCTTGTCTTCCTGCCCGTCCCAGAACACCGAGATGAGCCGTTCCGGCTCCATGGTCTGCACGTTGGCGCAGTCGGAGGTGTGCACGGTGACGCCGCGCCCCCGGCTGATGAAGCCGATGATGGGATCGCCCGGCAGCGGGTTGCAGCAGCGGGCGAAGCGCACCAGGATGTCGTCCACCCCCTTGATGCTCACGCTGTCGGCCCTGCGGTTGGCCTCGCGCGTGGCGGCCGTGGCGGCGTTGGCCTCTGCGGCCCTGGCGGCTTCCTCGGCCGCGGCCTCCTCGTCCTTGGGCAGAAGGCGCTTCAGCACCTTCTTGGGGGTGTAGCGGGCGTAGCCCACGCTGGACAGCAGGTCCTCCACGCTGCCCAGCGAAAGTTCCTTCACCACGGGCAACAGGTCGCCGTCGCGCAGGGCCTTCGTGATGTTGACGCCCATGCGCCGCCCTTCCTTTTCCAGCATCTCGCGCCCCAGCGCGATGGACCGTTCGCGCTCCTCGGTGCGGATGTAGTGCTGGATGCGGCTGCGGGCCTTGGCCGTCTTGACGAACTTCAGCCAGTCACGGCTGGGGCGGCGGCTGTTGTCGGTGATGACCTCGATGGTGTCGCCGCTTTTCAGGGCGGTGCCAAGGGGCACCAGCTTGCCGTTCACCTTGGCCCCGGCGCAGCGGTTGCCCACCTCGGTGTGGATCAGGTAGGCGAAATCTATGGGGGTTGCCCCTTCGGGCAGTTCCTTCACGTCGCCGCGCGGGGTGAACACGTAGACCTCGTCCTTGAACAGGTCGAGGCGCAGCGACTGCATGAATTCCTTGGAGTCGGTCTCCATCTTCTGGCGGTCGAGTATCTCGTGCAGCCAGGTGAACTGTTCAAGGTCGCGCGGGTTCACCCGGCCGCCTTCCTTGTACAGCCAGTGCGAGGCCACGCCGTGTTCGGCCAGGCGGTGCATCTCCTCGGTGCGGATCTGGATCTCCATGCGCTCGCCCTCCGGCCCGATGACCGTGGTGTGCAGGCTGCGGTACCCGTTGGCCTTGGGCATGGAGATGTAGTCCTTGAACCGGCCGTGCACCGGCTTCCACTGGGCGTGCATCAGCCCGAGCACGGCGTAGCAGTCGCGCAGGTCGTCCACGATCACCCGGAAGGCGATGATGTCGTGCATGTCGTCCAGCGTCAGGTCCTGCTGCACCATCTTCTTGTAGATGCTGTACTTGTGCTTGATGCGCCCGCGCACCTCGCCCTTGACCTCGTTCTTGTCCAGAATCTCCTTGATGCGGGTGATGACCCGCTCGATGTAGTGGCTTTCCACCACCTGGTTGGTGTCCAGCCATTCGTTGATCTGGGCGTAGACGTCGGGCTTCTCGTAGCGGAAGCTGAGGTCTTCCAGTTCCAGCTTGATGCGGTGCAGCCCCAGCCGGTTGGCCAGCGGGGCGTAGATGTCCATGGTTTCCTGGGCGATCAGCTTCTGCTTGTGCGGCTTCTGGAAGTCCAGGGTGCGCATGTTGTGCAGGCGGTCGGCCAGCTTCACGATGAGCACGCGGATGTCGTGCGCCATGGCCAGGATCATCTTGCGGATGTTCTCTGCCTGGGCCTCTTCCTTGCTCTCGAAGGTCATCTGGCTGATCTTGGTGACGCCATCCACCACGTCGGCCACTTCCTCGCCGAACAGGGTGTCGATGTCCTCGATGCTCACGGTGGTGTCTTCCACCGTGTCGTGCAGCAGACCGGCGGCGATGGCCGCCTCGTCGAAGCGCATCTCGGCCAGCGAATAGGCCACCGCCAGCGGGTGCGACAGGTAGGGTTCGCCCGAAAGGCGCGTCTGGCCCGCGTGCGCGGCGGCCGCGTACACGTAGGCCTTCTGGATGAGGGCAAGGTCGGCGTCCTTGTTGACCGACGCCACCTTGTCGAGAACGTCCTGGATGCGGATCATGCGGTTCGGGCCTGTGTATGTCGGCCACGGCGGACTGCCGCCATGGCCGGAGTTGGCTGTGTGTTCCCGCCGACCGGTGACGCGAAACCGCGCGCACCCGGCGGCGGGGCCGGGTGCGGGGCCGGGTGCGGAGGAGGAAGCCGAATATACTTCTTAATGGGCTGTTTCTGAAAAAATCCTTGGAATCAATACCCTACTGCTGCATGCGATACCGCTGCTGCTCCCTCGGGGTCCACCAGCGGGTGAAGTTGTGAGTCAGCCCCGCCGGCGCGGGTTCCAGCCCCTGGAAGCGTGAACTGACGATGGGCAGCGAATAGGGCACGTACAGGAAGCAGTACGGCTGGTCGCGGTGCAGGATTTCCTGGAACCGGTCGTACAGCTTCTTGCGCTCGGCCTGGTCGAAGGTGGAGCGGGCGCGCTCCAGCAGGTCGTCCACTTCCGGGTTCTTGTAGCCCACGAAGTTCAGCCCGCCGGGCACCGCCTTGGACGAATGCCACACGTCGTACAGGTCCGGGTCCTGCAAAATGTTCCAGCCCAGCAGCACGGCGTCAAAGCGCCCCTTGTCCACGAATTCCTTGATGAAGGCCGCCCATTCCACCGTGCGGATCTTCACGTCGATGCCCACGGCCTTGAGTTGGCTCTGGATGATGGTGGCCGCCTTGATGCGCTGGTCGTTGCCCTGGTTGGTCAGGATGGTGAACGCGAACGGCGCGCCGTCCCTGTCCAGAAGGCCGTCGCCGTTGGTGTCGGCCCAGCCTGCCTGGGCCAGCAGTTCCCTGGCCTTGGCAGCATCATACGGATAATCATCAATTTTGTCATTGTATACCCAGGTGCCGGGCTTGTACGGCCCCACGGTGGGCATGCCCTGCCCCAGCAGCACCCCGGCCACCAGCGCCTTGCGGTCTATGGCGCAAGCCAGGGCCTGGCGCACCTTCACGTCCTTGAACATGGGCAGCGACAGGTTGTAGCCAAGGTAGCTGTAGCCGAAGGACAGATACTGGAACTTGCGCCAGGCCATGTCCCATTCGGCCCCGTTGGTCTGGTGCAGGTACTGCTGCGGGCTCAGGTTCATCATGTCCAGGCGCTGGGCCTTCAGTTCCAGGAACATGGTGGAAAGGTCGGGGATGACCCGGTAGACCACCTCGTCGATGTAGGGGCGGCCCAGAAAGTACGTGGGGCTGGCCTCCAGCGTCAGGCGGGTGCCCGCCTCCCATTCCTTCAGCCGGTACGGCCCCGCGCCCACGGGCTTGCGCGACAGGGGCGTGTTCATCAGGTCCTGCCCTTCCAGCAGGTGTCTGGGCATGATGCCGTGCATCCAGGTGATCAGCGAACGGGCGAAGGGCCTCGCGTAGCGCACCTCGAACGAGAGCGGCCCCGTCTTGCGGAACTCCTTGATGGCCAGGTAGTCCTCCGCGTAGGGGGTGGGGGTCTTGGGGTCCACCATCAGCTTGTAGGTGAACTCCACGTCGTCGGCGGTCAGGGGCTTGCCGTCCTCCCAGCGGATGTCGTCGCGCAGGGTGAAGCGCAACAGGGTGCCGTTTTCCAGCACCTCGTACGAGGCGGCGGCCCACTTCTCGATGTTCAGGTCCTTGTCGTAACGCAGGGCCGCCACGAAGATCTGGTCGCTGACCTCGTGCGACGAGGCGTCCGAGGCGATGAACGGCAGGAGGTTGGACGGTTCGCCGATGGTGCCGAGGATGATCCGGTCGCCGGTCACTGGCTCCCCGGGCGCGCCCTGCGGGAGGGTGGCGTTGCCCCCGGCGGCAGTGGCGTTGGCGGCGGCCTTGTCGCCGTCCTTGCCGCCTTGGGGGGCGGAATCGCCGCAGGCGGACAGCAGCAGGCACAGCAGCAGCGCGGCAAGCAGGGCGATGGGGAATGCGCCCTGGCGCGCGGCGCGCGGCGCGGGCGGGGTGGTGCGGGTCATGCGTTTGCCTCCGGCTATTGCCTATTCCCGTGGATGGGGTATGATTTCACGATAGCATGGGCGCATTCCCGCGCGTGGCGCGCCGGAACCACCCCGAGCGCGTTGGATATCATTGTCCAGCGCCGTGAGCAAACGCCCCAGCTATTGATAATGGCGCAATTTTGGACTAAACTAGTCAATTGCGCTTCGTACGGGGGGACACACACGAAGCGCGCCCCGCCTGCATTCGGCCGCGCGCCTCCCCTTCCGGTTGCGACTCCAGAGGAGCACACGAGCATATGGAACTGAACGAGGAGCAATCCGTCCGTTCGCTCCTGCAGGACTTCGTCCATGATTCCATCCCGGAATACATCCTGGACGGGTCGCAGGACATCCTCGCCGAAGGCGGCGTCCAGAAGCTGAGCCTGAAGAAGGCCGACGGCTATTGGGAAGTCGAAGGGAGCATCCAGGGGGAAGACTTCCAGATATATTCGCCCAGGCTGTCCATCAGCCTTGGCGAGGGCACCACCGCGTACCATTGCAACTGCCCGGACTCGTTCTCCGGGGTGTGCAGACACGTGGGGGCCACCGCCCTCAAGATGCTCTCGACGCTGGACACGCGCCCCGGCGGCGAGGAACCCGCCCGGCCCAAGACCGAATGGCGGCAGAATTTCCGCGCCTTCTTCTCTACCGCCATCGAGCCGGAGGCGGGCCAGCACTACCTGATCTTCCGCTTTCACCCCGAGCCGGGGAGGCTTCTGGTTTCGCTGTTCCGGGGCCGCCAGAACAAGTCCGGCCTGTCCACCGTGCACAACGAAATCACGCTGGAACAGATCCTGCGCAACCCCGACTGGTGCGAACTTTCGCCCCAGTTGGCGCAGGTGGCGCAGCAGATCGGCCAGATCGTGGACTACTACGGCCACCGCATAGAGGTGCCGGACGGTCTGCTGACCTGGTTTTTGTGGGCCATCCGCAACGAATACTACCTGTTCTGGGGCGACACCGACCAGCCCTGCCGCATCGAACGCACCTCCATGCGCCTGAAGCTGAAGCCGCAACTGGCCGATGACGGGCTGTCGTTCGACGTGATGCTGCACCGCGAGGGCAAGCAGCCGTTCTCCATCATCGGCAGCGAGGTGACCTTCCACGGCCAGATGCCGCTGTGGGTGTGCTGGAACAAGGGGTTCTACCCCGTGCACACCAGCCTGAACTCGCAACTGGTGCAGGACCTCGTCCGCCAGCCCCCGGTCATCCCGCAGGAAGACATTTCCGAATTCCTCGACCGGGTGTGGACCAAGCTGCCCACCAGCGACCTGTACGGGCAGGAAGAGTTCCTGAAGCACATGGAACCCATCTTCCAGCCGGCCACGTACAACCCAAAGTTGTTCCTGGACGAGGAAGGCAGCCTGCTGACCCTGGAAATCCAGAACATCTACGAGACGGTGCACGGCGAATTCTACCTGCCCGGCCCCAACCCCGACTTCCAGACCGGCAGCTACACCATCGACGGCCACACCTGCCTCATCCGCCGCCATCAGGAAGAAGAGGCGTCGCTTACCGCGCTGCTGGCCGAAATGCGCTTTCAGCCGCGCAGCAACCGCATGTGGTTCCTGGAGCCGGAAGAGGCCATCAACTTCCTGCTCGATGCGTACCCCAAGCTGGTGGAACTGTACCGGGTGTACGGCGAAAAGGCCTTGTCGCGCTACAAGGTGCGCCTGTCGCAGCCCATCATCACGGCCAAGGTGGAAAGCAGCGAGGAAGACAAGTGGTTCTCGCTCGACATCACCGTGGAGTACGATGGCCAGAAGGTGCCCATCGACAAGATCTGGAAGGCCTGGAGCCAGGGCAAGCGCTACGTGCAGTTGAAGGACGGCTCGTACACCAGCCTGCCCGAGGCCTGGCTGAAGCGCATCGCCCACAAGTTGCAGGCCCTTGGCCTGGACCCGGAAAAGCCGCCGCAGAAGCAGTTCCAGCAGTTCGAGGCCCCGGTGCTGGACAGCCTGCTGGACGACCTGCCCGACGCCCAGACCGACCCCTTCTGGAACAGCCTGCGCGACAAGATCCGCAATTTCCGCGAGATCCGGCCCATTGATCCGCCCAAGGGGCTTACCGCCTCGCTGCGCGGCTACCAGCAGCAGGGGCTGTCGTACCTCAACTTCCTGCGCGAATACGGCTTCGGCGGCATCCTTGCCGACGAAATGGGCCTCGGCAAGACCATCCAGACCCTCTCGTTCATCCAGCACATGGTGGAACGCGGGGCCGAGGGGCCAAACCTGATCGTGGTGCCCACCTCGGTGCTGCCCAACTGGGACCGTGAAGCCCAGAAGTTCGTGCCCGAGCTGCGCCGCCTGATCATCTACGGCACCCGGCGCGAGGGCATGTTCCGCCGCATCGACGAATCGGACCTGGTGGTCACCACCTACGCCCTCTTGCGACGCGACCTGGAAGAGTTGCAGGAGCACGAGTTCAACTCGATCATCCTGGACGAAGCCCAGAACATCAAGAACCCCAACACCATCACGGCGCGTTCGGTGCGGCGCATCAACGCCCGCATGCGGCTGTGCCTGTCGGGCACGCCCATCGAGAACAACCTGTTCGAGCTGTGGTCGCTGTTCGAGTTCCTGATGCCCGGCTTTCTGGGGTCGCAGCACGCCTTCCAGCGGGGCATCATCAAGCCCATCAAGGACGGCGACAGCGAAACCCTGGACTACCTGCGCACGCGCGTGCGCCCGTTCATTTTGCGGCGCACCAAGTCCGAGGTGGCCAAAGACCTGCCGCCCAAGATCGAGAACACCTACTACTGCGCCCTGGCCGAAGAGCAGGCGGAACTGTACACCGCCCTTGCCCGCAAGCTGAAGGAACAGGTGATGGCCGACGTGGACGAGAAGGGCATCGCCAAGAGCCAGATGTCCATCCTCGACGCGCTGCTGAAGCTGCGCCAGATCTGCTGCCACCCGCGCCTTCTGAAGCTGGACATGCCGGGGCTGACCACCAACCTGCCCTCCGGCAAGTTCGACGCCTTCAAGGACATGATCACCGACATCGTGGAGGAAGGCCACAAGGTGCTGGTGTTCTCGCAGTTCGTGCAGATGCTGCACATCATCCGCTCGTGGCTGCAGATCAACGCCATTCCCTTCTGCTACCTGGACGGCACCAGCAAGGACCGCTTCGAGCAGGTGGACCGCTTCAACAACACGCCCGAGATTCCCATCTTCCTCATTTCGCTGAAGGCGGGCGGCACGGGCCTTAACCTGACCTCGGCCGACTACGTCATCCACTACGACCCGTGGTGGAACCCCGCCGTGGAAAGCCAGGCCACCGACCGCACGCACCGCATCGGCCAGACCCGGCAGGTGTTCAGCTACAAGCTGATCTGCGAAAACACGGTGGAAGAAAAGATACTGAAGTTGCAGGACATGAAGCGCGGCGTGGCCGAGGCCATCATCCCCGGCCAGGAAGCCTGGAAGTCGCTGACCCGCGAAGACCTGGAAATGCTGTTCGACGTGTAGCGGACGGCTGCCCACTGCCCGCCCCTGCCCTGCCAGCCCCATGCGACGAACAACGGCGCGCCCCCATGTCGGAGGCGCGCCGTTTTTCATGCCCGCCACGCCCCCCGCCATTGCGCCGTCAGGTTCCAGCCCGGAAAATAACGCCCCCGGAACGAAACTTGCCTCTTCCGGGGCACTCCGGAAACGGGGAAAAACCTGCCGCCGTTCCTGTTGCGGCTTGATACCCCGGGGGCTAGCCCCGGGCAGACCTGGGAGGGCAGACGGAGGTACGCATGAGCATCGAACATTGCGGAGGAGTTTCGTGCGACGGATGGGGCCCGTGGCGAAACCGGGGCCGGGGCAGGGCCACTGCCCGGCTGGCCAGGGCCATGATGGAGGAACTGGATGCCGACGACGACGGCAGCCTTTCCGCCACCGAGTCCCCGTTGTCCGAGGCGGCGTTCGCCGCGCTGGACGAGGACGGCGACGGGGCCGTCACCACCCGCGAACTGCGCGCCGGGCTGCGCAGCAAGCGTGACGAGTTGATCGATTTGATGCGCGCCGAGTCCGAGGGCGAAACCGGCACGGGCGAAACGCCCGATGCCGCCGGCCCCACGGCGGAACAGGCCGGGGCGGTGGCCGGGCTGCTCATCGAAAAAGGCGACGCCGATGGCGACGGCGCACTTTCCGCCGCCGAAACCGGCCTTGCGGGCGACGTGTTTACTGGCCTGGATACCGACGGCGATGGACTGCTCTCTTCCGGCGAGCTTTCCACCGCCGCGCTGGCGGGCGCCATTGCCGCCACCCTGGACGGCAAGCTGGCCGTGCGCCTGACGGCCCCGGCCGCCCAGCAGGACACGGGCACGACCACAACCACCGACGGGGGCACGGACACCACCGCCGCCACGACCGCCGGTACGGCTGCCACCGACACCGCGTCCACTACGGTGGGGGCGCTGGCCTCGCGCATTGCCCAGCGCATCGTGGAACGGCTGGACGCCGACGACAACGGCGGCCTGTCGCAATCGGAATCGGGCCTTGACGAAGACCGCTTCGCGCAGATCGACGCGGACGGCGACGGCAGCGTCACCGCCAACGAGTTCGGCGGTTCGCTGCAACAGATGCTGGACGTCATGAGCGCATTGCACGCCATGAGTTCCGTGGCGCGCAACAGTTACGGCCGCAAGGCCTACGGCATGGCCGCGCGAGAGGCCGTGGAACGGTACGAGGGCAACATGGGCGGCCTGATGACCGCCCTGTTCGAAACCGCCCCCACCGGCACCACGGGCTCCACCAGCGCTGAAGCCACCGGCGCCTCGGGCGGCGTGGCGGCCACTGGTGATTCGTCCACTACCACCACCGACGGCGCCAGCGACGCCGTGGGCGACCTGACCGACGTGCTGGCGGACGCGGCCGCCGCAGAGGCTGCGCAGGCCGGAACCGAAGCCGCAGAGGGCGTGACGGCCTGATCCGCGCGCACCTCGCCATCACTGATCGCCTGCCGGGTGGGTTCGTTGCGGCCCACCTCGCCATGCCGCCCGGCAGGCCATGTTCCGCCGTAACGGAACTTCACCGTCCCCGGCCCTGGCCTTCCCTTCCGCCTCGTGCCCGTCCCCGCCGTTATCGGCGGGTGTAGCCCTCTCGCAACGACCGCCGCCCATCGCGCACCCGGCAGGCTTTGCCGCTGGTGCGATTCTTGCTTTTCCGCGACCGTGCCGCATGGTGCGGCACGGTTTTCCTGCCCTCGGGCTGCGGGCGAGCACGGCGCTGCGCACATGAGGTACGATAGGAGGTACTCATGAGCATTTCGGGAATAAGTTCCGGCAGTTCCACGCTACAGGAATTGCTGGCGTCCTGGAGCAGCGACTACGCGTCGCAAGCCACCCAGAGCGCCACGTCCACGTTCAGCAGCCTTGTCGGCTCAAGCGGTGAAGACAGCGAGAGCAGCACCACCCAGGCAACCGGGCTGTTCAGCAACCGCGACAAGCTCATCGCCATGCTCAGCGAAGGCGACGAAGGCTCGGCCTTCGCGCAGACCGCCTCGCTGCTTGGGCAACTGGACAGCGACATCAGCGGCGGGCTTTCGCTGGAGGAATCCGGGCTGGAGCAGGACTCGTTCGACGCCCTGGACGCGGACGGCGACGGCACCGTGACCGGCTTCGAGCTTGAAGACGCCCTCAACTCCGGCGTGGCCAGCATCGGCGACGACGGCACGCTCACCGTGGACGCCTCTGCCGCCTCCGACGCGGCCGCGCAGGCCTATTCGTCCCTCACGGCCATGATCATGGGCCTTGCGGACTCCGACCAAAGCGGCGACCTGACGCAGGAGGAATCCGGACTGGATGACGACACCTTCAGCCAGTACGACCTTGACGGCGATGGCGTGATCACCGGCGACGAACTGTCCAGCGCCATCGAGAACGGCGTGGCATCCTCGTCCGATTCCAGCCTGACGGCGGCGGTTTCCGGCTCGTCGGCCAGTTCGGCCAGTTCGTCCAGTTCGTCGAACGAAGACGATGAAGAGGAAGAATACGACGAACTGGACACCAACAAGGACGGCATGGTCTCCACCGAGGAACTGGCCGCCGCCATCCCCGGCTATGCCGAGGCCCTCCGCCTTGCGCGCGGCGAGGACGGCTCCGGTTCCACCGCCGAACTGAGGCGGGCCATGAACGCCTACGGCAGTTCGGAAGGGTTCGACTTCACCAGCCTGTTCGCCTCCTCGGACTCGACCACCACGTCGGCCGGAGTGTCCGGGCTGCTGGAGGAAATCGCCTAGCCGATCCGGCGGCCCGCCCGGCAATCCATCCGGGCGGCAACAATACAATGCCGTTGCTGCATGCAATGAACAGCGCGGCGCTGCCCTTTCGGGAGCGCCGCGTTTTTACATTGCCGGGCGGGATACTGAAAGAGAGGCAAGGAGGGGGATTACCAAACGGCGAGGTACGACGCCCTGCGCCGGGACAGACGGACAGCTACCCGCGCGCCGTGCGCATGGCCGCTCGCGCCTCCGCGAAGCGGGCGGCAATGTCGTCCGCGCCCACGATTTCCGAAACCAGCGCACAGCACCGCGCGCCGTGGGTGGCCACTTGCCCGATGTTGTGCAGCTTGATGCCGCCGATGGCCACGAACGGCAACTCGACGTTGCCCACAACCCAATCCAGGTACTCGAAGCCAACGGGCGCGCAGACGTCCTTCTTGGTCTTTGTGGCGAAGACGGGCCCCACGCCGATGTAGTCCGCCCCGCCCTGCACGGCGGCGCGGGCCTGCTCCGGCGAATGGGTGGAAAGGCCGATGATGCGCCCCGGCCCCATCAGTTGCCGCACCGCCTGCACGGGCAGATCCTCCTGCCCCACGTGCACGCCGTCGGCATCGCACAGCATGGCGATGTCCACGTGATCGTTGACGATGAAACAGGCCCCGGCCTCGCGGGTCATGCGGCGCAGTTCCATGCACTCGCGCAGCATCTCCCCGGCGTGCTTGTCCTTCTCGCGGTACTGCACGATGCGCGCCCCCCCGCGCAGCATGGCGTCCACCACGTCCACGGCGGACCGCCCCCGCGACAGCCCCTCGTCGGTCAGGCAGTAGATGTCGGCTTCCGGCGTGCTGCCGGGGAGGATGCGCGGCATGGGATGCTCCTTGGGGGTTGATGGAACGGAAAAACTCGCTTTCTTGCCACGGGTGCCGACCTGGCAAAAGTCAGGCCGGACAGCCATCCGAAAATACGCCCCTCTGGTTCGGCACCTCGCCTGTAATCGGCGTCAGGGTGGGTAGAGGCAAGGAAAACAGGCTCTCCGCAAGGGGAGCGTACGTCGTCGGTACGTGACCCGCGCGGAAAGCCTGTTTGACGCAGCATATGCCCACCCTGACGCCGATTACACAAAGCCGGGGCAAGGTCCGAGTATGTGGTGCAGCACGGCATCCGCCTGCATGGCCGCCGCCATGGTCACGCGCGGGGCCAGCGGCGGCAGGTCGTGCCCCACCTCGCTGGTGAAATCGCCCACCAGCACCATGCGCTCGCCCATGCGGCGCATCTGCATGGCCGGGCCGCCCCAGCCGCCCATGCCGGATGCGGACACCACGAACGCGCCCATTTCCAGCGCGGCTTCCACGAACATGCGCTTGGCCTCGGGCTCGTCCAGGGCTTCCACCAGGATGTCGCACCCGGCGAACACGTCGGCCACGTTGGTGGGGGTCAGTTCCACGCGCCGGGCGGTGACCACCAGACGCGGCTCGATGATGCGCAGGCTTTCCGCCAGCGCGTCCACCTTGGACTTGCCCAGATGAAACGGCTGGTACTGCTGGCGATTGAGATTGGAGGGTTCGACCACGTCGCGGTCGGCCACCACGAGACGGCGCAGACCGCTGCGCACCAGCATGGCGGCGCAGTTGGAGCCAAGGCCCCCTGCCCCCGCGATGCCCACGCGGGCCGCGGCCATGCGTTCAAGGTGGTCATGTTCGAGATACCGGGCGAGACCGTCGGAGAGAATGCTCACGAAAGCTCCTGAAAGGGGGGATTGCGATGGCCGCACCTCGCGAGAGGTCCGCCTGCCCGCCCTTTTTCGCGTGTCCGGCGGCCGACGAAACGGTCGAGCCGTGGCGCGCGGGGGCTGCCGGTCAGCAGGCTGCCGGGCGGGGGGGCGGGGCAGATGCCCCTGCTGGCTGCCCGGCAAGCTCATCCGTACGCTCACCAGACGGGGTGCGTCGCGCGGCGCACGCTATCCCACACCCATACCCGCCGTCCAGCACCGATTCCCAGTCCTTGTACACCGGCTGGTAGCCGCGCGCGGCAATGGCGACGGCCATTTCGTCGGCGCTGCGCGGGTCGGAAATCACGAACTGCGGGGTGGCGCCATCGGCATCTCCCTGCCCTTCCACATCCTTGCGGACGGCGTGGCCGTCTTGCGTACGGACGGCATGGCCGTCTTGCGCACGACCGGCATGGCCGCCGACTGCGGTACTCACCCCGGCGGACATGCGGGTGACCCCGAGGGGAATCAGGTTGTCGCGCAGGTCCGCCCGTTCACGGGTGGATACGGTAATCCCCGCGCTGGGCATGAAGATACGGTAGGCCAGGATGACCTGCACCAGGTCGCGGTCGGACACCGCGTGCGCGGGCTGGAAGGCCCCGGCGTGCGGGCGCAGGCGCGGCACGGAAAAGCTTACATCCACGTAGGGATAGTGGCGTTGCAGCCATTCGCCGTGCAGGGCGGTGAAGAAGGCGTCGCGCCGCCAATCGTCCAGCCCCAGCAGCGCGCCCAACCCCACGCTGCGCATGCCCGCGCGGGCGGCGCGCTCCGGCGCGTCCAGGCGGAAATGATAGTCGCGCTTGGGGCCTGCGGGGTGCAGGTCCGGGTACAGGGTCTCGTTGTAAGTCTCCTGGAACATGGTCATGCCGTCGATGCCCGCGTCCACCAGCAGCGCGTATTCCTCGTCTGCCAGCGAATAGACCTCCACCGACAGCGAGGGGAACAGCGGGGCCAGCAGGCGCGCGGCATGGGCGATGTACTCCGGCCCGGAAACGTGGCGCGCGTCGCCGGTGAGCAGCAGCAGGTGGCGCAGCCCGGTGGCGGCAATGGCGCGGCCCTCGGCCACTATTTCCTCGTCCGTCAAACGCTGGCGGGGAATGTGGTTGCGCGCGTTGAAGCCGCAGTAGCGACACTGGTTGGTGCAGTGGTTGGAAAGGTACAGCGGGGTGAACAGCTGGATGGTGCGGCCGAAGTGGCGCACGGTCAGTTCGCGGGCGCGGCGGGCCATGGCTTCCAGTTGGGTGGCCGCCGCCGGAGAAAGCAGGGTCAGCAGGTCGTGCGGAAAAAGGCGTTCCTTGCGCAGCACCCGGGCCACGTCACCCGGCGTGGCGGCATCCATGAAGGCGCGCAGGGGGGCGTCCGCCACGCGGGGGGTCCATTCGCGGACCACGTCGTACATGCTCATGTCCTGCTCCTTGTGCGGGAAGACGCGGGGGGACGGCGAACGCGGATACTGGACGGACGGGATGGGCATCCGGTGGAATACCGCATGCAGCGGCCCTTCTCCTGCCCCACCCGGCCCGGCTATTCCCCCAGAAAACCCGTCAGCGGCGACGAGGCGCTGGCCCCGTCCGCAGTCGCCGCAGCCACAGGTCCCGCGCCCGAAAGGTATGCCGCGCGTCCGGCGCGCACAGCCTGGCCAAAGGCGCGGGCCATGGCCACCGGGTTGCCCGCCGTGGCTATGGCCGTGTTCACGAGGCACGCGGCAGCGCCCATCTCCATGGCCTCGCAGGCTTGCGAGGGCTTGCCGATGCCCGCGTCCACGATGACCGGCAGGTCGATTTCCTCTATGAGCACGCCGATCATCTCGGCGGTGCGCAACCCCCGGTTGGTGCCGATGGGCGCGCCAAGGGGCATGACGGCGGCGGCCCCGGCGTTGACCAGGTCGCGCGCAACGTACAGGTCGGGGTTCATGTACGGCAGCACCACGAAGCCTTCCTTGGCCAGCGTTTCCGTGGCGCGGGCCGTGGCGTAGCCGTCCGGCAGCAGAAAGCGGCTGTCGGAAATGACCTCGATCTTGATCCAGTTGCCGCACCCGGCGGCCTGCGCCAGCCGGGCGATGCGGACGGCCTCGTCGGCCGTCCGCGCGCCGGAGGTGTTCGGCAACAGCCGCATGTGCGGCGGAATGTGGGCCAGCACGTTGGACCTGGGGTTGGCCAGGTCCACGCGCCGCAGCGCCACGGTGATGACCTGGGAGCCCGAGGCCCCGGCCACGTCAGGGATGAGGGAGTCTGTGCCGTACTTGCCGGTGCCGATGAAGAGGCGGCTTGTCAGAGCCGTCCCTCCGATCACCAGCGTATCGTTGTCGTGCGTGTCGTGCGTCACTAGCCCCCTCCCACGAAGTGCAGTAGTTCGAGTTCGTCTCCCTGATCGAGCCGGGTGGCCCCGTACTCCCCGGACTTCACGATGGCGCGGTTGCGCTCGACCACCACGGCCTCGGGCCGCAGGGCCATCCGCTCCAGCAACTGGAGCAGCGTCGTGCCGGTTTCGCATTCCATCTGCTGTCCGTTCACGCGTATCGTCATTGCCGTAAATCTCCGCTGCCGCGACGTTCGAGAAAGCGAAGGGAGCCTGCGAATGGCAAGCTCCCCTTTGATGGCCCGAGGGCGAGGAAGCTTCCCTACGGCAGGATGACCTGCATCAGGTTCTCGGGGTCGGAAGGCTGCCCTTCCCTCTCAGCCCGTGCGGGCTCCCCCAGCTTCGCGTCATGGCGCGCCCGCCGTGCGGTCCGCCCTTCATCCTTGCGGCGGGCGAACAAAGAAAACGCCCGTCGCAGGGTGGACGGGCGTTTCCGGCATTTCGGGCGCGGTACGCTCAGCTTCCCTACGGCAGTGTGAACTGCTTCAGGTTCAGAGGGTCTGGAGGCGTGCTCCACT
Organism: Nitratidesulfovibrio sp. HK-II; assembly: GCF_003402415.2. NCBI lineage: Bacteria > Pseudomonadati > Thermodesulfobacteriota > Desulfovibrionia > Desulfovibrionales > Desulfovibrionaceae > Nitratidesulfovibrio > Nitratidesulfovibrio sp. HK-II. The sequence goes on along the minus strand of NZ_AP036014.1, from coordinate 1,600,406 downwards.
CTCAGCCCTACGGGCTCCCCTAGCTGAATGAGCGATCAATACCCCCTAGGCGGGAGGATGTAAAGCGGCAAATGCAGACGGTGCGGCGGATGGCGCGATAACGCGGCCAGCCGCATCTGGTCCATTTTCACGAATGCATCCGCATGGATGCACCGCAATGCCTTCAGACTGCCCCCGAACGGGCGTCACTACGGGCGGGCGCTGCATGCGCGCCCGCCCTGTGCAGAATAATGAATCGGGCTGCCGGAAGGCCAGAAGCGCTCCCGCAGGGAAGCCCCAGCCTTACCGCACCACCAGCACCGAGCAGGCTGCGTGCGACACCACCTTGGACGCCACGCTGCCCAGCAGGAACTTTTCAAGCCCCGTGCGGCCACGGCTGCCGGTGACGATCAGGTCCACGCCTTCCTTCTTCGCCAGTTCGATGATGTTGTCGGCGGGCGAACTGCCGCCTTCCAGCACCGGGCGCAGGGCAACGCCCTTGGACTTGGCGACTTCGGCGGCCTTGTCCAGGGCCTTGGCGGCCACGGCCTTGTAGTGGGCGGAAAGATCGACGGGAACGGCGATCTCGCCCATGTCCAAGGGCTGTTCGGCCACGGCAAGGGCGATCAACTCCGCCCCGCCCTTCTGGGCCATGTCCACGGCCTTGGCCAGGGCCTTTTCGGAAAACTGCGACGAATCGACGGCGACGAGAATCTTCATGGCTCCTCCTTTCCGATGTTCCGGCGTTCCGGTCAAAAGCGTGCCGCACCCCAGCGGGCGGCGCGCGTGGCAGCGGAGGAAGCGTCCGTGAAGCATCAGGCGGAAGGGGCGTCGGCGGCTGTCAGGCCCGCCGACTTCGTGACGTCAGGAACAAGCGCGGACGCGCGGGGAAAGTATCCACTCTCCCTCACTTTCCTTATATGACGTCATACTGTCAGCGGCAATGAATTTCCGCTCCACGCCGTCATCTTTCATCACGCACCGGCAAAAAGGCGCACCGGACAAGGCCCGCGCAACCGCTGCGGAAGACGCGGAAGGGGCGGAAGGGACGGACCGGGGAGGACGCCCGCGCGAGACATCCTCCCCGGCGGTCCGCCCCTTCAACGGCGCGTCACGCAGGCGATGCCGCACAACACGCAGGCCACCCCGGCCAAGTGCGCCCATCCCACCGGCTCGCCCAGCAACAGCGCGGAAAAGCCCAATGCGCTCACCGGCAGCACGGCGGTGAAGGCCCCGGCAGTTCCGGCGGGCACGCGCGCCACGCCCCGAAACCAGAAGATGTACGCAACCACGGTGATCACCGCGCCGTAGTACCCCACCAGCAGCCAGCCGGTGACGTCCAGTTCCGCCACCCGGTGCGCCTCGGGCAAGGCCAGCGGCAGAAACTGCACCGCCCCGAACAGGGTGCACGCCGTGGACGCCGCCAGCGGCGACACGGGCGTGCGCAGGGTGCGGCCCAGCAGCAGGAACAGCGTCTCGCAGCACACCGCGCCCAGCACCAGAAGCAGGCCCACGCCATCCACCCCGGACGCGGCGAAGGTGCCGGATGCGGCGTGCATGGCGTCGCCCGCCCCCGCGCCGGAAACCGGGGCCAGCCGCAGCACCAGCACCCCGGCCACGCAGCAGGCAATGCCAGCAAGGGTCCGCAGGCTGGGGCGCTCGCGCAGCAGCACCAGCGAGGCCAGGGCCATCACCGCCGGGGTGGTGCTGGTGACCACCCCCGCCGCCGCCGCGTCCAGCCGGGCCACCCCGGCCAGCAGCAGCACGTTGAAAAGCAGCGAACCGGCGGCAGCCTGCAGGAACAGCACGCCCCAGTCGCGCGCGGGCAGGCGCGGCAGGCCGCCCTCGCGCCGGTACAGCAGCGGCACGGCGATGCACGCGGCCACCAGAAAGCGCAGTTCCTGCACCAGATGCGGCGGCAGCGACAGGGACACGAAGCGCGCCGCCGCCACCGACGAGCCCACGATGACCATGGCGGCGGCAAGGTCGAAGTACGCGCCCCATGCGGGGCCGTGCGACGCCCCGGCAGTGGGCTGCGGCAAGCGCACGACGACGCGCGACGAGCATGCGGGGATGGGGGCTGATGGCGTGGAATGCGGTTGCGTGTCAGGCGCAACGGTGTCAGGCGCGGACGAAGGCGTTGTGACGGAAGGCGTGGCGACGGAACGCGCCGTGCCCGAGGCCTGGAGCTCAGCGGCGGGGAGCGCTGCCTCCGCCATCTCCGTCATCTCCACTATCTGGGCGGCAGGCGTCCGCGTCTGCCCGGCCATCCGGCGTGGTGCATGCGTGGTCATGGGAATCCTCCGTGGAAGTCCTGTTTTCCACGAAGGCTACGGCCCATGTGCCGCGCGCGTCTTGAAGCATCTTGCGGAATCTGGCCGGGGTCACGCCCACCTGCGCCCGGAAGGCGCGGGTAAGGTGGCTCTGGTCGGCAAAACCCGCCGCTGCCGCCGCCTCGGCGGGGGTGGACCCTGCGGCCAGCATGCCGCGCGCCCGGCGCACCCGCGCCTGCACCAGATAGGCGTGCGGGGGCAGGCCTACGGCGGCGGCAAAGGCGCGGGCAAGATGAAACGGACTGAGGCAGGCCACCCCGGCCAGGTCCGCCAACCGCACGTCGTCGGCGCAGTGGGCGTCCAGGTAGTCGCGGGCGCGGCGCACGGCCACGGGTTCGCCCGCGGCACGCAGCGGGCGGGCGGCGGGCGCGCGCTGGGCCGCATGGCGGGTTATCCAATGGATGAGCACGGCGGAAAGGCGCGTTTCCTGCGCCAGGGTGGGCATGCACGGCCCGGCGCGTTCCATGTCGCGGTGCAGGGTGTCGATGGCCGCCGCAAGTTCCGGGTCGTCCAGCACGCCGCTGGCGAAATCGGGCAGCGCGCCCTGCGGCAGGCCCGCCTCTTCACCGGCCATGCGCACGATGTCCGGGTCGAGGTAGAACATCCGGTAGGCCCAGCCCGCGTCGCCATGGCCCTGCCCGTCGTGCGTCTCGCCGGGGGCCACCAGGTTCACCGCGCCGGGCGCGGCCACATGCTCGCGCCCCAGATAGCGGAAGCGCAAGGCCCCGCCCTCGATGACGCCCAGCGCGTATCCCTCGTGAAAGTGCCGGGCGAACACCTGACGCGTGTAGCGCGCCCGCAGCAGGTCCAGCCCCGGCAGGCGCGAGGCGGCCATCCAGGCCACATCTTCCTTCGGGGCCACATCTTCCTTCGGGGCCACGCCGCCCTTTGGGGCCGTGTCGTCCCTTGGGGCGCGGGGTGCGGGCGGGGTATCGGATATGGCGGTGCGTGCACGCATGTCCCTCCTGTGCGGCAGACGGCGCGGAAACGCAAGCCCCTCCGCGTGCAGGCGCGCGGAGGGGCGGCGAGGGGATGAGGCGGAGGGAGACGGCGAGGGACATCGGCCTTTCAGGTCAGCGGGATCAAGGGAAATCACAGGGAATCAAGGGGAATCAAGGGGAACCACCGGGCCGATGGACACTGGCTGTCGAGGCCGGTGGGGATGGGGCGGGCACGCCGCGCGAGGATGCTGCGCACGGTTCTCCCCGTGCCCGCCCCGTGCCGAAGCCTTGCGGCCCCGGCAACATTCACGAACGGGTCGCGGCCTGCGCGGGGACGGCGGACTCGTCGGCCAGGGCGGCGGTTTCCGCAGAGGGGGTGTCGGGGCCCTGCCGCCCGGCGTGCTGCATCTCGCGGGCGTAGCGTTCGGCCAGAATGGAGCACACGAACAGTTGCAACTGGTGGTAGAACATGATGGGCAGCACGATGACCCCAAGAGCCGGATGCGCGCCGAACAGCAACCGGGCCATGGGCACGCCGGAGGCCAGGGTCTTCTTTGAGCCGCAGAACACGGCGGCGATCTCGTCGGGCTTGTCGAAGCCCAGGGCGCGGGCCACCACGGTGTTCAGCACCAGCACCACCAGCAGGATAAGGGCCGCGCCGCCGATGGTCAGGGCCAGCAGGTCCATGCCGTGGTCGCGCCACAGGCCGCCGCGCACGGAATCGCAGAACGAGTTGTACACCAGCATCAGGATGGCCAGCTTGTCGAAGGTGTTCACCTTCTTCTTGTGGCGGGCCATGAACCGGCCCAGCCACGGACGCGCCAGTTGCCCCAGCACGAAGGGCAGGAACAGCAGCCCGGCGATGTTGATCATGGCGTCGGTGAGCGACAGCGCCCCACCCTGCGCGCCCGCCGCCAGCGCTATGATCACCGGGGTCAGGAAGATGCCCAGCAGGCTGGACAGGGTGGCATTGAAGATGGCCCCGGGCACGTTGCCGTGGGCGATGGCGGTCATGGCCACCGACGAGGAAATGGTGGAGGGCAGCGCGCACAGGTACAGGAAGCCCAGCATCAGGTCCGCCGGGACAAGACCGTCGAAGGCGAAGCGGAAGCCGAACCACAGCAACGGGAACACCACGAAGGTAGTCAGTTGCACCATGGTGTGCAGCTTCCAACGGGACATGCCGTGGCGCATGCTTTCGGGCGAGATGCCCGCACCGTGGAACAGAAAGATCAGGAAAATTCCCGCGTTGCCCAGCATGTCGGCGTGCAGCGCGCCGCCGCTGGCCCCCAGGTCGGGCAGCAGGGTGGCCAGCGCCACCGCGCCCAGCATGCCAGCCAGAAACCAGTCCCTGGCCATTCTTCGCGCGTACTTTGCAAACATGGTCGTCTCTCCGTGTGGTCCGGCGGTCCGGGGATCGTCGGACGGCCGTGCGCCGCCCGCACCAGTCATCTAGCCACCCGCGCGCCTTCCTGCTATCGACACGGAGACAAGATATGTCGGGAATACGCCAAAACGTCTTTCCCGCGTATGTCCAACCTGCCGTGCTCCGGCCCGTACCGGCCATGCACGGCCCGTACACCCGAACCGCCCGTGCACCGCCACCGGAGTCCGCCATGACCATCCCCCGCGCCATACCGGACATCGCCGCCCTGCCCCGCCCCGTGTTCGCACGGGCCGAATCGCTGGCCGCCGGATCGTGGACCCACCCGCATAGCCACGGCTGGGTGCAGTTCAGCTATGCCGTGCACGGGGTGTTGGAAATACGTACCCGCCAGGGCAGCCACATGGCCCCGCCGCAGCGGGCCATCTGGATTCCCGCCGGGCTGCCGCACGAGGTGATGACCAGCGGCCCGGCGGAGCAGCGCAGCCTGTACATCGACCCCGCAGCCGTGGCAGGGCTAGTGGCCGATGCCGCCGCCCGCTGCCGGGTGGTGGAGGTAACCCCGCTGGCCCGAGAACTGGTGCTGGCCTTTACCCAACTGCCCAGGGATTACGACGAACACGGCGCGCAGGGGCGGCTGGTTGCCGTGTTGCTGGATGAACTGGTGGCCCTGCCCGAGGCCGGACTGTCCCTGCCGCTGCCCGCCGATGCCCGCTTGGCCGCCCTGTGCGAAGCCATGCTGGACGCCCCCGGCGAGGACCATTCGCTGCCGCGCCTGGCCGCGCGCGCGGGCATGAGCGAGCGCACCCTGACCCGGCTGTTCCGGGCCGAAACGGGCCTTTCACTGCGTGCATGGCGTCAGCAGGCACGCATGCTGGCCGCCCTGCCGGAACTGGAGCGCGGGCGCGGGGTCACCGCAGTGGCGCTGGACATGGGCTACGATTCCACCTCGGCCTTCATTGCCGCCTTCCGCCAGTTGATGGGCCGCACGCCGGGCGAATTCTTCAGCCGTGCGGCGCGGGAGTAGTCGCGCCCGCTCCCCATTTCACGCCCCGTCGCCCTCACATCTGCCGACGCGCATGCCCGGCACATGTTCCTGCACCACTGGCAACGCGAAACGCCGGGAAGGTTTCCCTTCCCGGCGTCGGTCATGCGTTGGCAGAACGAGGCGTTGCGCTTTATTCCTGAGCCCAGGCCTTGGCCCGCTCCACGGCCCGCTGCCACTGGTACACCAGCTTTTCGCGCGCCTCGGCGGACATGTTGGGCTCGAAGCGGCGGTCAAGCTGCCACATGGCCTCGATTTCCTCTTCGCTCTTCCAGAAGCCCACGGCCAGACCGGCCAGGTACGCCGCGCCCAGCGCCGTGGTTTCCGTCACCTTGGGCCGTTCCACCGGCACGCCCAGCACGTCGGCCTGGAACTGCATGAGCAGGTTGTTGCGGGTGGCCCCGCCGTCGGCGCGCAGGGCCGCCAGCTTGATGCCCGCGTCCTTCTGCATGCAATCCATGATGTCCAGGGTTTGCAGGGCGATGGATTCCAGCGCCGCGCGGGCGATGTGCGCCTTGGTGGAGCCTCTGGTGATGCCCACCATGGTGCCGCGCGCGTACTGGTCCCAGTGCGGCGCGCCAAGGCCCGCGAAGGCGGGCACCAGGTACACGCCGCCGTTGTCCGGCACGCTCAGGGCCAGCTGTTCCACCTCGGGGGCGTCCTTGATGATGCCAAGGCCGTCACGCAGCCACTGCACCACCGCACCGGCGATGAACACGCTGCCTTCCAGGGCGAAGTAGCGGCCCGACGGGGTGGCCCAGGCCATGGTGGTCAGCAGGTTGTTCTTGCTGGCGTGCACTTCCTTGCCGGTGTTCATGAGCATGAAGCAGCCGGTGCCGTAGGTGTTCTTGGCCATGCCGGGCTTCAGGCAGGCGTTGCCGTAGGTGGCGGCCTGCTGGTCGCCCGCGTTGCCCGCGATGGGAATGGCCTTGCCCAGGAACTCCGGATGGATCTCGCCCACCACTTCGGACGAGCGGGTCACCGTGGGCAGCATGGAGCGCGGCACGCCCAGGATGCCCAGCAGTTCGTCGTCCCACTGGCCGGTGTTGATGTTGAACAGCAGGGTGCGGCTGGCGTTGGATTCGTCGGTGGCGTGCACCTTGCCCTTGGTCAGGTTCCAGATGAGCCAGGTGTCGATGGTGCCGAACAGCAGTTCGCCCTTTTCGGCCTTGGCGCGCGCGCCGGGCACGTTTTCGAGAATCCAGCGCACCTTGGTGCCGGAAAAGTAGGCGTCAAGCACAAGGCCGGTCTTCTGGCGGAAGGTGTCGGCAAGGCCGCGCGCCTTCAGTTCGTCGCAGAAGCCCGCCGTGCGGCGGTCCTGCCACACGATGGCGTTGTACACCGGCGCGCCGGTGGCCTTGTCCCAGACCACCGTGGTTTCGCGCTGGTTGGTGATGCCCGCGGCCACCACCTGCGAGGCGTCGATGCCCGCCTGCTTCAGGCAGTCGCGCATGACCCACGATTCGGTGTCGAAGATTTCGTTGGCGTTGTGTTCCACCCAGCCCGGCTGCGGGTATATCTGGGTGAATTCCTTCTGGGAAATCTGGATGATGTCGCCTTCGCGCGAGAAAAGGATGGCGCGCGAACTGGTGGTGCCCTGGTCAAGTGCGAGAACGTACTTGGTCATGTCGTGCTACTCCCTGGGTTGGGGGGATTGCGGCACGGGCGGCTCGGGGTTTGGTGGCCCGGCCGCCCGCCGGGAACACTTTCAACGAATGCAAACCGGGGGTTCCCTCCACCGTCGGCGTACATCAGCCGGGACGGGCGGAAAAAAGGCGGTTTGCACCACCATTAGGCGGACTGGGCCTTGTGCACGGCACCCGTCGTCCAGTCGTAGATGAACGCGCCGAGCGGGCCGCCGATGAGCGGGCCGACGATGGGCACCAGCACGATGCCGGGTTCCATCAGGTTGGGCTGGGTGAAGCCCGCCACCAGGGCAAAGAAGCGCGGGCCGAAGTCGCGCGCGGGGTTGATGGCGTACCCGTGCATGGCGCCAAGGCTCATGCCGATGGCCACCACCAGCAGCGCCACCAGGATGCCGCCGATCCACCCGATGTTGTTCTTGCCCGCGAAGTCGCCGATGGCAAGGATGCCGAACATCAGCACGGCGGTGCCGATGATCTGGTCGATGAAGCCGGGAAGGTAGGACGTGGTGATGGCCGGGAAGGTGCAGAAGATGCCCGCGGTGCTGGCCAGTTGCGGGTCGACGCCGATCCACTTGGCGTAGAAGTCCGCGAAGACGATGCCCGCGCCGACGAAGCCGCCCGCCACCTGCGCGATGGAGTACGGCAGCACCTTCTTCCAGGGGAAGCGGCCGGTGGCGGCCAGCGCCAGGCTGACGGCGGGGTTGATGTGCGCGCCCGAGGGCAGGCCGGCCATGATGCCCAGCAGCACGGCGAGACCCCACCCGAAGGTGATGTTGTCCCAGGTTATGTTCAGGCCCTTGCCGAAAAGCACGGTCATGGCCACGTTGCCTGCGCCGAAGATGATCAGGACCATGGTGCCCATGAATTCGGACAGCATTTCCCGGCCCAGCGAAAGTTCCTTCATAGAATCCTCCTGATGATACACCCTCTCTTACGAATACGCGGAGTACCCTGCGTTCTCCGCGCGACGATCGACACCCTTGCGGGTGCGGCATCCCTTCCCGGCTCTGCCTGGGCCATGCGGCCCAACCACCGGGCAGGGGCGGCTTGAACGCCACATCCCTCCTTGCGACTCGCCAGGCCTGCACCAACCCGGTGAATCCGTTGACGGTTCAAATCCATCATGCGCGGCGGGCCAGGCTGCCTCGCGCCATGTTCCGGGCAACCGCCCGGAAGTTCTGCCTGGCATGGCGCGGTGACTGTCCCGTGGCGACCCTTGCGCCGCACGCATCTTCCGTATCACGGGGACGGGGCGCGCCGTGTGACGCCCCCCGCCCCGCGTGGCAAACCTCAATCCCTGGGCGCGCGCCACCTTGCAAGATAGGCTTCAAGGTATTGCAGTTCCGCGTCGGTGCGGGCCGCATCCCAGCCGAGTTCGGCGGCCATGACGCGCGCCACGCCGGGCGCGGCCTGCAGCGTGTGCTCCACGTCCAGCAGGCCCATGGGCAGGCGGCGCACCAGCACGTCCACCAGGCGCATGGCCAGTTCGTTGCGCACGATGAAGGCCACTTCGGCCATGATGTGCGGGTGGTCGGGGTGCACCCGGTCGCCCAGGTTCTCGTCCCGCGCGATGGTCAGCACCTGGCCGGTCTCGTCGCCGTAGGTTCCGTGCAGCGCCTTGGCCAGTTCCACCGGCACGCCGAATTCGCGGGCGATTTCCGTGTGGCCGCCGGGGATGAACCCGCGCGCGCCGACAACCTTCAGATGGCGGGTCACGCAGGGGCGCGTCAGGTTCAGGCCGAAGGCCACGTCGGCGCGGTCCACGGTGTCCTGGGCCATCATGCGGTAGCTGGTCCACTTGCCGCCCGCGATGGTCAAGAGCCCGGCGGGCGAAACCTCGATGACGTGGGTGCGGGCCAGTTCCTGGGTGCTGCCCTTGCCGGGCGCGAACACCAGCGGCCGCAGCCCGCTCCACACCGCGCGCACGTCGCCGCGCGTGACCGGGCGCGACAGGTACTTGCTGGCGTAGCGCAGCAGGTAGTCGATGTCGGCCACGTCGGGCACGGGATCGTGCTCGGGGTTGGCGTGCTCGTCGGTGGTGCCGAAGACCACGTGGTTCTGCCACGGGATCATGAACAGCACGCGGCCGTCCTCGGTCTTGGGAATCATCAGCGACAGGTCCGGCGGGGTGAAGCCCGCCTCGAGCACGATGTGTATGCCCGAGCTGACCTTGAGGATCTCGTCCGCGCCGGGGTCGTCCATGCGGCGCACGGTGTCGGCCATGGGGCCGGTGGCGTTGATGATGCCCCTGGCGCGCAGGGTCCACGTTTCACCGGTCAGCATGTCGCGCAGTTCCGCGCCGCGCAGCCGCCCGCCTTCCTTGATCAGGTGCGTGACTTCCACGTGGTTGCAGCAGGTGCCGCCGTGGGCGTTGGCGGTGCGGGCCAGGGCCACGGCCATGCGCGCGTCGTTGAACTGGCCGTCCCAGTAGGTGACGGCGGCCTTGTAGTCGCCCATGCGCAGGGTGGGGAACATGCGTTCCGCCGCCCGCTTGCCCACGAACTTGCTGTGGCCAAGGCCAAGGCGGCCAGCCAGCAGGTCGTACAGGGTAAGCCCGGCAAACATGTAGCCCGCGTCCTTCCAGGTGGGCACGGGCGTCAGCAGGCGCACCGCGTGGGCCAGATGGGGGGCGTTGGCCAGCAGAAAGCCGCGTTCGCGCAGTCCTTCACGCACCAGGCCGAACTGTTCGCGGTCGCATTGCAGCACCGCCTTTTCCAGGTAGCGCACCCCGCCGTGCACCAGTTTGGTGCTGCGGCTGCTGGTGCCCTGCGCGAAATCGGCCCGATCGACCAGCGCGACGTCCAGCCCGCGCGTTGCCGCATCCACGGCCACGCCGCAACCGGTAGCCCCGCCGCCGATCACCAGAAGATCGAATTCGCGGCCGGACTTCAGTCGTTCCAGCAACCCTGACCTGTTCATGCATCTCCTCCATGTTCCCGATCGAGCAGGCGCAGCGCGGTGCCCTCGTCCGTGACCAGCACGTTGACGAAGCCGCCGGTAAGCGCCGCCCTTATGATCGCAGTCTTGTTCTCGCCGCCCGCGGCGGCGATGGTCATTGGTATGGAGCGCACCTCGTCGAGGCTGGGCCCCATGAAACAGGCGTTCATGGGGTGGTCGACGGGCACGCCGGATGCGTCGACGAAGGTGCCGAACACCTCGCCGACGGCGGTGGTGCGCTGCAACGAACGCACGTCATCCTGGGTTATGGCGCCGAGCACCACGTTGGTGGCGTCGGTGGCAAGCTGGCCTATGCCTATGAGGGCCACGTCCACCCGCACCGCCCGCGCGTACACGGAGCGAAACAGCTCCTGCGACTTCAGCAGGCGGCACGATTCCGGGCTGGGGGCGAACATGGGCGCGGCAATGTAGTAGGTCTGCGCGGCGGACAGCCGCCGGGCGAAGGTGGCGACTATTTCGTAGGGATTGATCACCACGCTGTAGGGCAGGCCGCCATACAGGGAGACCACGGTAAGCCCCTGGGCGGGTTTGCGCGGCACGGCGGTGGCGGCTGCGGCAACGGTGGTGCCCCAGCCGAGGCCCAATGAGCAACCATCGCGCAGCACCCCGGTAAGGTACTGGGCGGCAGCGTGGCCAAGGTTGCGGTTGAGCGATTTCTGCGAAGGGGGCGTGGGGATGACCACGGCGCGGCGCAGGCCGAAGGCGGCCTCCATGCTGCGCTCAAGCTCGTAGCAGACAGCCCGATCGGCGTTGACCAGGATCTGCACATAGCCTTCGTCGCGGCAGACCTGAAGCAGCCTGTTGACCCGAACCCGGCTGATGCCGAGCCAATCGGCCACGTCGGACTGGGTCATGCCCTCGACATAGTAGGCCCATGCTATGCGGCTGAGCAGCCCGCGTTCCATGGGATCGTGCATCATCTGCGTCTCCTGCCGCGCATGGCGGCGGAAGGTGGTACCGCAGACCCTGCGCGCGTTCCCTGCTTCGTGCCCGGAAGCGGTGCGAAACACCGGTTTCCGTCATGGCGCGCGGCCTGCTCGGCACTTTTGTTCACAGAACGTACATATGTCACCTTTCCGCGTCATGGCAACAGAAATCTTGATATGGCGCACAGGATTTTTTTGTCAAAAAAGATCATTCCTCGCAATTTCAAGCAACTAAACAGCCAATTTTCCATCGAAGCACGAAAATAATCACTCCCGCCTTCTGACGTGTGCACATCTTTTTTCTTGCGACATGAGAAAACCCCGACGGCTCGGGTGGAGCCGCCGGGGTGCGCAAGGCAAAGGGGCCGCCCTGCGGCGGCCCCATGCAAACTGGCTAGAACGGCACGTCGTCCATGCCGCTGGCTTCGGAGGGGAAGGCTGGCCCGAGATCCTCGTCCGCGCCGTAGGGATCGCCCTGCGGGGCCTGACGGCGCTGGCCGCCCTGCCCGCCGCCCTGACCACCGGGGCTGGGCTGCTGATAAGACCGGCGGGGAGCGCCGCCGCCTTCGGCGGGCTGGGCGCCCGCACCCTCGCCGCGCCGGTCAAGGAACTGGACGCGCTGGGCCTTGATTTCGGTGGAGTAGCGATCCTGGCCGTTCTGGTCCTGCCACTTGCGGGTTTGCAGGCTGCCCTCGACGAAGACAAGGCTGCCCTTGCCGAGGTAGTTGGCGCAGTTTTCCGCCGCGCGCTGAAAGACCACCACGGTGTGCCACTCCACGCGGTCGACCTTGTTGCCGTCGCGGTCGGTGTACGATTCGTCGGTGGCGATGCGCAGGTTGGCGATGGGGGTGCCGTTCTGGGCGTAGCGCAGTTCGGGGTCGCGGCCGAGACGTCCTATGATCATGACCTTGTTGAGCATGCGTATTTCCTTGCGATGGTCTGCTTTGTATGCGTGGGGGCGGGACGGCATGCGCCATCCCTATGGGGTGATACCGTGGGATGCATTTTGTCGCAACCGTGATGCGCGGCGAAGGCGGGCCGGGGCCATCCCCTGCCCTGCCCGAGCGGGGGCGCACACAACCCGGAATGCCGACTGCTCGCCCCATCTGCTTACCCTACCCCACAACTGAAAAGTTTGTGGGAGGGGAAGGGGTCGGGGGAAGGGGAGGGCACTTTTCAAAGTGTCCTCCCCTTCCCCCGTTATCTTTTCCGCCTTTTCAGGCTTTATCTCTACTTCGCCTTCACCATGGCCTTTTCGGCCTGATCCAGGGCTTCTTCCAGTTCATCGGTGATGCGGTTGGCGGTGCGGGCGTCCCATTCGGCGAGGGCAGCGTCCAGCTTGTCGCGCAGGGCCACGATGGCGGGCACGCGATCGGCCAGGGCGTCGCGCACGGGGGCGTCCCACCCGGCAAAGCGCAGCCCGTCGTCAAGGGCCTGCACCAATTCCAGCACGCCGCGCCGGTCGGCCGGGCCCAGCACCTGCCCGGCCACGGGCCGGACGAAGGGCTCGGGCCAGACAAGGGCCACGAGCAGCGGCCAGGCCTTTTCCACGTCCTCGTCGCGGTAGGTGGAAGCCCACACGCGCACCTGCAACACCTTGCCCATGGCTTACTCCCGTTCTTCCCACTCGGTCTGCACGCGGGCCACCACGTCCTCAATGAGCGACAGCTGGTCCGGCGGGCACACGCCGATGAGGGGCTGGCCCGCATCGACGTTCTCGTTGTGCTGAAAGTACACGGCGTAGATGACGCCGCTGGGGCCGGAATAGGCCAGAGAGGCCTCGCGCTTCATGCGCGACATGATGAACAGGTCCATGCCCTCGTGCAGCGAGACGGAGCGCGGGCCGGAGGCCTTGACCTTCTTGTCCACGTCGGGCGCGAAGTAGTACTTGGCGCGCTCCGGCGCGACGAAGAGGTGCAGGGCCTTCTTCAGGATGATGGCCAGCACCTCGTCCTTGGACAGGAAATGGCGCAGGCGCACCAGGGGGGTGCCCGCCTCCACGAAGGTGCCTTCCAGGTGGCGCAGCACTTCCTTGACCTCGCCCTTTTCCACGGCGTGGATGGGCTTCTGGTTGCGCTCGCGCTCGATGGTGGCGAGCAGCGTGCCCTTCTTTTCCTTCCACGTGCCGGAAGGCCCGATGACCCGGGCGCCTTCGCGCACGTCGGCGAACGTGACCACGCCGGTATGCGGCGCGGTGACGACGATCTCCTCGTAGGGAGACGCCTTTATCTCATCCAGCAATTGCGTGATGTCGAACACGGATGTCACCTGTTCCTTGCTGCTGCGGCGCGCGGGCTACCGGTAGTAGAGGTTGCGGCCGCCCATGGTCAGAAGGGCCTGCTTCAGGTTGGCGCGCGCGTCGCGGCGGTCCCAGATGCCCTGGATGTGCCCGCGCGACAGGGCCCGGTAGGCCCGGTGGTAGTCCGGCGGGATGTCCACGCCCGTGGTCTCCTTGATGACGCCCGGCCCGGCGAAGCCGATGTTGGCCGAACGGATGGAGAACTGGTAGGGCGAGCAGCCGAGGAAACTGGCCAGCGGACCGGCGTACGAGTTGGTGTCGTACAGCACCAGGTACAGGCCCCCGGCCTCTATGTAGCGGCGCACGGCCATGGTGCAGCGGGGCATCTGGATGACGCCGTTGGTGCCTTCCTGAATGCGGATGCCGGCGGTGCCGTGCACGTAGGCAAGGAAGGGATAGCGCTTCTTCTTGGCGCGCTCGGCGGCCTGGACGAACTTTTCGCCCTCGGCCGCGCCCACGGAACCGCCCCGGAACGGGGCCACCAGCATGGCCACCACCAGCTTCACGTTGTCGATGCGCGCCTCGAAGGTGACGCAGCCGCTCTTGAGGCCGGTCTGCTTCTTGGCTTGCTCCAGCTTGACGTCAAAGCCCTCGAAACCAAGCGGATTGCCCGCCTCGATCTCGGCGTTGAACTCGAAGATGGAGCCTTCATCGAACACGTTGTGCAGGTACCACTGGTATTCCATGGGAAAGTGGTGGCCGCAGTAGGTGCACACCCCGGCGAATTCGCCGAACAGGTCGGGGGCCCACAGATCGAGGCAGCCGTGGCTGCCCGCGTTGGGGCAGGTGATGGCGCGGTCTTCCTTGGCGCGGGGGCTGACGTAGCTCCAGTTGCCGTTGCGTTGGCCTTCCTCGTCCCAGTCGGACAGGGTGGTCAGCTCGCGCTCGGTCTGCTCGCTGCTCTGGCACGCGCCGCCGGGCAGCGCGCAGGTGATCTTGCGCCACGGGGCGGCCACCTTTTCCATCAGCACCTGTGCTTCGGCCTCCACCTCTTCCACGAGGTAGGCGATCTTCTGCTGGTGCTTACGCAGCAGGTCGTACTTGAAGTAGGAGTAGATGTCCCACCAGGCGTCCCAGCCCATGTTGGACAGCTTGCGCAGCACGGGGCGCCTGTCGCGCGCGGCGTTGCGGGCCAGGCGATTGAACTTGCGGTGGCGGCGGTTGACCAGCCGGTCCTTGGCGGACGACGACAGGCTCCAGCGCACGTACATGTTGTCGAGGTCCATGGTTTCGGCCTTGCCGCGACGGCGGCGCAGCACCATGGCCCGGAACGGGGCAAAGCCCTTCACGCCCAGGATCACCTCGTCCGTGGCGCGGATGATCTCCTGGCGCAGGCCCCGGAAGAAGTCGTAGTGGTACGGGCGCGCGCCGAGGGGCGGTTCCGTCACCACATGGTCGACGTAGCCCATGCGCAGGTTGTCTTCGGCCGTGATGCGCAGTTGCTGGGCGCACTTTTCGATCAGTTCCGGCGCGGCGCGCTGCCCGTGGCGCAGGCGGCCCTCGATGGCCGCCGCCCCTTCGGGCGAGATGACCGAATAGTACCCGTGCGAAAGCATCAGGCGGCGGTCGGAAAGGCCGATGGCCTCTGCCCCGCCGGAGCCGCCTTCCGAAAACACGGCGATGACCGGCACGCGCAGGCCCGCCATTTCATACAGGTTGCGGGCAATCTGCTGGGCCGCGCCGGGGTAGTCCTCCACCGGGTAGGAGCCAGGCGTGAACACGTAGGTGTGGATGGGGATGCCTTCGGTTTCGGCGACCTTCATGTACTGAAGGGCCTTGGCGTTGCCCCACGGCTTCACCGAGCCGCCGTTGCGGAATTCCTCTCCGTGGCCCTTTTCCTGCCCGATGACCAGAACCGGCTGGTTGATGGTCTTCTTGCCGCTGCGCCGGGTGATGTAGGCGCGGGCGATGAGCATGGAAGGATCGATGGAGTGTTCGTCCTTGCCGCCGATTTCGGTGTAGTTGTCGTAGACGTTTTCCAGGATGTCGCGCAGGCAGATGCGCTGCGGGTGCCGCACGATGCGCACCTTGTCCATGGGTGTCAGCTCGGCTTCCAGCTTGCGCTCCACGAAGTCGAACAGGTCTTCCAGGGTGGTCAGCGCCGCGTTTTCGTCGCTGATGGAGCCTTCCGACAGCCGCAGGTTGAATTCCTGCAACTTCGACTCGAGGAGCGCGATGTTTTCGTTGTGCTTGCCGCCGAAAACATCGCGGATGTAGCCAAGGCGTTCGGCGAGGTGCTGCGTTCTCTTTTCGGTATCCATATGTCGCTTTCCCGCAGTTCCGGCGGGGTCGGGTAGCATGCTTGGCGGTGGACGTTCGCGCGCCGGTGCCGTGGCGGGCGAAGGCTGCCGCGTGTCCGCCGGTATGGATGGCGGACGGCGATGGCCGGGGCCGGGCCGCGCCTTCCAGACAGACTGGAAAGCGACGTGACCCTTGGAAGGTACCCTTTAGAACTTGAGGATGCGCCCGGTGTTGTCCCGCAGGAACCGGACGTTGGAACGCAGCGGCTCGCCCGCGTTGTTGGCGCCTTCCAGCACCAGCGTGTCAAGGAATTCGACACCGCGTTCCCTGGCTTCCGCAAGGTCCTTGCCCCAGATGATGGCCAGCGCCAGGTTGGGGTCGAACTCGGTGGGGATGTCGTAGGGGTCGTCGCTGGGCACGTGGGTATGCATGGCCAGCCAGGGGCGCTCGGGCCAGCCGAAGCCGTCCACGCGGCCCACCCACGGGGTGAAGCGGTTGTCCGGGTCTTCGGCGATGAGGCGGTATTCGATGCCCACGCCCTCGAAGGTGATGTCCTCCTGCCCGTAGCCCAGCGGTTCGCCAAGGCCGATGCGGATCTGCTCGGCGATGATATCCACGCCCTTCTGCCCGCGCACGCGGGCGATGGTGGCCGACACGCCGTTCTCCACCTGGATGCGGGTGTTCACTTCCATCAGGAAGGGGCGGCCGTCGCGGGTGACGATCCATTCCCAGGTACCTACGTTATCGTAGCCAACCTTGCGCGCCATGGCCAGCGAGTGCTGGGTTATGTCGCGCAGCACCTGCGCGGCGTCGAAACCGTACTCGATGGACGAAGGATCGAAACCGGGGGCGATCTCGATGCGCTTCTGCAGGCCCGTGGACTGGATGGAGCAGTTGCGGGTGCCGAAATGCACGGGGTTGCGCCCGCTGCGGTCGGACACCACCTGCACTTCCAGGTGGTTGAAGTCGCGGATGCGCTGCTCGATGAGCACGCCCTCGTCCTTGAACTGGCGCAGGGCGTAGTTGCGAATGCGCCGGTACACCGAGCGGAAGAGGTCGATGTCGTACACCTCTTCGATGCCCATGCCGCCGCCGCCCGCCGATGCCTTGACCAGCACCAGCGGCTTGCGGATGCCCTGCTGTTCCTGGAATTCGAACAGGCTCTGGGCCACCTTTTCCGCTTCCATCTCGTCGTAGATGGGCCGGTCGGAACCGGGCACGGTGGGCACGCCCAGGCTGCGCGCGAGGCGCTTGGTATTGATCTTGTCGCCCAGCTCGCGAATCACCCGCCACGAAGGGCCGATGAAGATGAGCTTTCTGTCGCGCTGGGACACGCGGCGGGCAAAGCGATAGTCTTCGGCAAAAAAGCCGTAGCCCGGATGCACGGCGGTGGCGCCCGCATCGTCGGCTACGGCCATCAGTTCGTTGGCGTCATGATAGGAGGATACGCGGTAGAGGCTCTTGTCGCCCCCCAGTTCGCGGGCGATGCGCACATGGCCCGACGCGGCGTCCTCCGCCGTGTACACGCACGTGAAAGCCAGGCCCAGCTTGCGGCAGGCCTGAACGATGCGAATGGCGATTTCCCCTCTGTTCGCCACCAGCACCTTGTGGTCTTTCGTCTGCACCAATGTCCCTCGATATGGTTGTACATGTTCAAAGGCCGCACAACATCGCCACCGCGACGCACGAACATCGCGGGCCACAACGCGGGCACCCTCATGCCCGCGCGGACCGTCAGACGTCCAGTTCCGTCCCGGCGGCGCTGTCCACCGTGATCACGGTGGCGCTGCCCGCATTGGCGGGTGCGCCGGGGGCATCCCCGTTCATCCGGGGTTGCCCGGCGGCCTGCGCATCACGTTTTTCGGATTCCGCCTTGCGCTGGGCGATAATCCGCTTCTGGACCTCAAGCACCAGCTTGTCCAGGCGCGATTCCTGCCAGAAATCCAGCGCGGTGAATTCGCAGCCCACCAGGCCGTCGTTCACCCGCCGCGCAACCCTTGCGGGCAGCGCCGGAATGTAGGGCCTGTTCTGGATCAGCAGATCGAGCTTGAGGACCTCCCCTTCCGTGAAGGCGTGGCCGGCGGCATGCATGGCAATGCCCACCGCGCTCACGTTCTCTACGGGGAACGTGCCGTCCTTCCCCGCCACGCGTGCCTCGAGACCGGGCACCGACGTGCGGTAGGCCCGACGTTCGCCCTCGTGGTCCGAAGGCAGCGTGAAGTCGAAATCGTCGAATTCGTCGTGTGTCATCGCCATCCCCGCTGCCACCCCCGGATTGTGAAGCCCCCCGGCATCATTTGGTCACCCGGCGTTCCAGCATGAATTCCACGCGCCGGTTGCGCGCACGGTTTTCTTCCGTGGTGTTCGGGAACAGGGGGTCTAACTCACCAAGCCCGGTGGCTGTCAACCGCTTGGAGTCGATGCCCGCTTTCAGGAAATAGCGTAATACGCTCACCGCGCGCAACGAAGAAAGTTCCCAATTATCCCGGAATCTTGAGGTTTGACTAGGCCGTGAGTCGTCCGTAAACCCCCGGATATTAATGGACTGGTCCTTCTTGCGCACGAACAGATCGGCCAGCGGTTTCAGGTAGCGCTCGGCCTGGGGGCTCAGGTCCGTCTCGCCGGGGGCGAACATGACTTCCGCGGGAATGCGCAGGGTTATGACGCCCTCGTCGAACACCGAACCGATAACGCCCTCTACCCCTTGCTTGTTGAAGTAGGTGCGCATTTCCGAATAGGTGTTGCGCTGGGCCTCGATGATCTGGCGTTGCAGCCGCACCGATTCAAGCAGCGCGCTCGTGTCCTCGCTGCGCACGGACGAGGTGGCAAGTTCCTTGTCCTTGCCGCCGAACACCGTGCGCACGGCGTCGAACGTCTCGGTTATCTTGGTCTTGTCGATGGTGGACAGGGCGAAGAGCAGAATGAAGAAACACAGCAGCAGCATGGAAACGTCGGCAAGTGTGGCCAGCCATTCGGTCGGCGGCTCGTCCTCTTCGACTTCCATGTCCAGTTCGTCGTCATCGGCCATCCTTGCGCTCCTTGGGCGGCAGGAACGAGGAAAGCTTCTCGTACACCAGCCTGGGGTTGTTGTTTTCAAGGATGCACTTGGCCCCCTCGAAAATGATCAGCAGGTGCAGTTCCTCCTGCATGCTGCGCGCCTTCAGCTTGCCCGCGATGGGCAGGAACAGCAGGTTCGAGAGCAGCGCCCCGTAGAAGGTGGTGATGATGGCGACAGCCATGGACGGGCCGATGGACGAGGGGTCGTTGAGCGTGGCGAGCATCTGCACGAGGCCGATGAGCGTACCGATCATGCCGAACGCCGGGGCGTAGCCGCCCAGCCGGTTGAACACGCTGATGGACACGTTGTGCCGCCGCTTCATGGAGGCGATTTCGATGGCCACGGTGCCCCGGATAAGCCCGGGGTCTGCGTTGTCGGCAATGAGTTGACAGGCCTTCTTGATCAGGGCGTTCTCGGTCTGCACGTTCTCAAGGGCGATGAGCCCTTCGCGGCGGCTTATCTCGGCGATGCGGACCATGGTGTTCACCACGTCCTGCGCCTGCACCCGCTTGGAGCCGAACGCCTTGAAGCCGCCCCGCACCGCCTGCAGCACCTCTTCCAGCGGAAAGGTGACCAGGATGGACGCGCCGGTGCCCCCGAACACGATCATCACGCTGGCGATGTCGAAAAACTTCCCCGGCTCGGGACCCATCATGATGGCCCCGACAACCAGGCCGAAGCCCGTGAGCACCCCGAAAAAAGTTGCTATATCCATAGGTTCGGCCTAATATCCTGCCTGTTCGCTGTGCTGCGCCGCCGGTTCCCCCCAATGCGGACGCAGGCAGTGCGGACCGGATTGACCGGTCTGGTGGCCCCCCACCGTTCACGCACAATCAATAATGTCGGTGATCTTATGCAAAACCCGGAAAATGTCCAGAATGCGGCATCCGTTATCGCTTCCACCCTGTCCGAGATGCCCGGCCAGACCGGACAGACCGGTCAGACCGGACACGCCCCCCGCGTGGGGGTTGTGTGCGGCACCGGCCTTGGCGGGCTTGCCGACGCCCTGAGCGCCCCCGTTGCCCTGCCCTACGCGCGGATACCGGGGTTTCCGCAGTCCACGGTGGCCTCTCACGAGGGACGGTTTCTGTTCGGGCGCATCGGCGGGGTAGAGGTGGTGCTGCAACAGGGGCGCTGCCACTTGTATGAAGGCTACGCGCCGGAAGACGTGTGCATGGGCGTGCGGGTGATGGCGGCGCTGGGCGTGGAAACCCTGGTCATCACCAACGCGGCGGGCGCGCTGAACCCGCGTTGGGACGCGGGCGACCTGATGCTGATCGCCGACCACGTCAACTTCACCGGCCGCAGCCCCCTGACCGGGCCCAACCACGACGCCTGGGGGCCGCGCTTTCCGGACATGAGCGCCCCCTATGACGCGGCGCTGGGCCGTATCGCCATGGAAGAGGCGGCGCGCCTTGGCGTGCGGCTGGAGCGCGGGGTGTACGTGGGCGTGCCCGGCCCGCAGATGGAAACCCCGGCGGAAACCCGCATGTACCGCCAGTTGGGGGCCGATGCCGTGGGCATGTCCACGGTGCTGGAAGTGATCGCCGCGCGCCACATGGGGCTGCGGGTGCTGGGCATTTCGTGCCTGACCAACAAGAACCTGCCGGACTGCATGAAGGAAGCCCCGCTGGAGGAAGTGATCCGCGTGGCCAATGAGGCCGGGGACAAGTTGACCCGGCTGGTGGCGGCGGTGGTGGAGAGGGTGTAGGGGGGAGGTTGGAAGAGAAGTGCGCTCCACTGTTGGTGGAGCGCGCATTCTGCTTTTCATGACGGGATGTGCTGCAGGCAATCTCGGACACATCCGTAAAGACGGATTTCTCGCATGCCCGACAGACCGCCCCGTTAAGGTTTTCCAAAGTACGGCCAAGGCGATTACTCAAGGGCGCCACATGCAAACCCGCCCTCTCCCCCTTGCTTGGGCACACGTGCAACGCTTTGGGCAGATGCTGCCTTGTTCCTTGCCCTGTTCCGTACGTTTTTGTCAGGTGTGCTGCGCTTCCGGGTAACAAAAAAATCCACCTTGTTTCAGCGTTTCCGCCTATCCCGCCCATCGGCCTGTCTTTTGGTTGACAATCCGCACCCCCGTGCTTGTGGGTAAAAGGCGCACCCACCGCCTCCCATGATCGCGCACCGCAGAGGGTGCCTGCCGTTCGTTCAATGCCGACAAGACCCCGCTTACTCTGAATCCTTCCGAAATAATTCATTAAAAGCAGCAAAGCCTCCGCACTGCCCAGCTATTTTGCTGGACATTCGGCAAAATGTGAGCATCTATTTACTTGGCAATTTTGCCAAATAGAGTAATGATGCGGTTGCCTTGAAATTGAGGCAGCCGGGGAGGTTCAGCAGGGCCTGTTTCTGGAGCCATAACCTCGCGGGAGGTCGCAGGGGATGGCTGCGGCGGCGCTGGGTCGGTGCACGGACGCCACCCGCGGCATTCAAGACGTGGGCATGTGCAGATGTGCCTTGGACATGCCCGATTGCAGTTCAGATTTTCGTTAGTTCACAACACATTGGAGGAACAATGCTGATCAAGATTCTCGGGCCGGGGTGCCCCAAGTGCAAAGAGGCGGAAAAGGTTGTGCGCGAGGCAGTGCAGGAGGCGGGGGTAGCCGCCGACGTGGAGAAGGTGTCCGACATCAAGGACATCACCATGCACGGCGTTTTCACCACGCCAGCCGTGGTCATT
The DNA here is from genome assembly GCF_003402415.2 of Nitratidesulfovibrio sp. HK-II. Taxonomy (NCBI): domain Bacteria; kingdom Pseudomonadati; phylum Thermodesulfobacteriota; class Desulfovibrionia; order Desulfovibrionales; family Desulfovibrionaceae; genus Nitratidesulfovibrio; species Nitratidesulfovibrio sp. HK-II. Next base: position 1,578,907 of record NZ_AP036014.1, on the reverse strand, counting down.
GATGGCGAGGTCAAGTGCGTGGGCAAGGTGCCCTCGAAAAAAGACGTCTTGTCCTGGCTGGGCAGGTAGGAGGCGACCATGAGCGGTTGTTGCGGCAATGCGGGTGAAGTCATGATCCTGGCCTGTTCCGGCGGGTCCAACGTCGGGCAGATCACCAACCAGGCCGCCGTGGAACTCACGCGCGAAGGACACGGCAAGATGTTCTGCCTCGCGGGCATCGGGGCGCAATTGCAGGGGTTCGTGAAGTCGGCGCAGGATACGTCGCGCATCGTCGTGCTCGATGGCTGTCCCGTTGGGTGCGCCAGGAAGATCATGGAGAATGCCCAGGTGTCCGGCTGGGAATACCTTGTCCTGACGGACCTTGGCATCGAAAAGGTCAAGGACCGCGAACTGGCCATCCCCGTCGGTCTGGTGGAGCAGGCAAAGGCCGCCGTGCGTGCGCTGCACCCCGCCACCCCGAGCGGTACCGGGTGCTGTGCATGAGCGCGGAGGCGCGGGCCATGGTCGTGGAGTGGCGGCACCTCGACGTGCAGGGCCAGACCTGCGACCGGTGCCGCGACACCGGGGCAGAACTGCGGAGTGCCATCAAGGCGCTCTCCGCGGAATTCGCCGGAGACGGCGTGCACATAGAGTACCGGGAAACCCGGCTGGACCCCTTCGACATCGCCGCGTCCAACGGCATTCTCGTGGACGGGGTGCCCATAGAACGCCTGCTGCCGGGCGCACGGGTTACCCAAACCTGCTGCGATTCCTGCGGCGAACTGCTCGGCGCGGCCACGGACTGCCGTGCCCTGGAACTGGGTGGCGCTCTGTACGAGACCATTCCGGCGGACGTGATACGTACGGCCCTGCGGACCGCGCTGGCCAACCGCAAGCCCGGCGGCGACGCGCACGGCGGCTAGCATCGGCGGGTGGCGCTGCGTTGGCAGTATGGGGCAGCACTCCCTTTCCGCCAGTGGCCGCCTGACACGCCATGACTTTTTACCATCAAGGGTTCTTCAATGCGGACATCTGATGTGACGCGACATGTGCTGCCAGTTGCCCTGTTGTGTCTGCTTGCACTGGGTGCGGTCGCGTTCCCGGCATATGCCGGAAACGCCGCCCACCCCGCCAAGGGGACGGTGACGGTCATCGACCTGGGGGCCAAGTCGTGCGTCCCGTGCCGGATGATGGCCCCCATCCTGTCGGAATTGAAGGTGGAATATGCGGGCAAGGCCGACGTCGTGTTCATCGACGTATGGGAGAACCCCGACCAATCAGAGGCCTACGGCATCCGGGTCATTCCCACCCAGATATTCTACGACAAGTCCGGGGCCGAGGTGTACCGGCACGAAGGCTTCATGGACAAGGACAGCATCCGGCGCATGCTTGACGTGCTTCTGAAGGGCTGACCGCCGTGTCCGGGGTGTACGGCATGTTCGACCATTTCCTGCTTGCGGTCGCCACGTGGCTTTCCGGCGGGTTCCTTGTGGCCGCGCTGGGCAGCTTTCTCTGGGGGCTGGTGAGCGTGCTGTTCAGCCCGTGCCATCTGGCCTCCATCCCGCTCATCGTCGGCTACGTGGCCGGTCAGGGCCGACTGGTGGAGGGACGGCAGGCGGCAGGCTATGCGGCGCTGTTCACGATTGGGCTGTTCATGACCATAGCCCTCATCGGGGTGGCCTGTACCCTGCTCGGGCGCATGCTTGGCGACGTGGGGCCATACTGGACCATTCCGGTGGGGGCGCTGTTGCTGTGGGTGGCCTTCGGCATGCTGGGCGTTGCCGCCTGCACCATGTCCGGCGGCGGCCTGATTGCAAGGCTGCGGGTGCGCGGGCACGGCGGTGCGTTCGTGCTGGGACTTGCCTACGGGGTGCTTTCCGGCTCGTGCACGTTCGGGTTCATCGCGCCGTTGCTGGCCGTGGTCACGGTGCAGCAGCGGGTGGCCGAAGGCATCGTGCTTGTCGTGCTGTTCGGCCTTGGCCACTGCCTGCCCATCGTGGCGGCGGGCAGTTCCGCCGCGCTGGTGCAGCGGTTGCTGGCTGCCCGCGCCATGCAGCGCGGCAGCGCCTGGTTCCGGCGTCTGGCGGGCATCGCCGTGGGGCTGCTTGGCGGCTATTTCATCATCCGCCCGTTTCTCGATTCGTAACCCGAAACCGACGGCTTTGCCGCCCGGAGGGTATCATGTTCTGGAAGGAGCAATGGAAACCGCTTGCGGTCATGCTGGTTGTTTTCGTGGCCTGCTTCTGGCTGCCCGTGGGCGTGGCCCGGTTTGACGATTCCGTGCTGGAGGCGTTGCACCTGGTCAAGTGGTACGCACAGGAACACGTGCTGCTGTGCCTCGTGCCCGCCTTCTTCATCGCGGGGGCCATTTCCGTCTTCGTCAGCCAGGCCTCGGTGCTGAAGTACCTTGGGCCGCAGGCCAACAAGGCCGTGGCCTATGCCGTGGCCTCCTGCTCCGGCACCATCCTTGCCGTGTGCTCCTGCACCATCCTGCCGCTTTTCGCGGGCATCTACCGGCGCGGGGCAGGGCTGGGGCCTGCCTCGGCTTTCCTGTATTCCGGCCCCGCCATCAACATCCTGGCCATATTCCTCACCGCGCGCATCCTTGGCGCCGAAATCGGCATCGCGCGCGCCGTCGGGGCGGTGCTGTTCAGTGTGGTGATCGGGCTGGCCATGCACTGGATATACCGCAAGGAAGAGACGGAAAAGGCGGAGGGCATGGCGGCCATGCCCATTCCGGAAACACGCCGCACCTTGGGGCAGGATGTCGTGTATTTCGCCTCAATGGTGGGCATTCTCGTGTTCGCCAACTGGGGGCGGCCCGCAGAATCGGAAGGGCTGTGGGCGATGATTTACACGTGGCGTTGGTGGACGGCGGGCGCTTTTGGCCTGTTGCTGGGCATGGCCCTTGTGCGGTGGTTCGACCTGCCCCTCTCACGCGTCGTGGGGGTGGGTGGCGTGGTGGCCATGCTGGCGGGTGCGCTGCCGCATCTGCCGCTGGTTCCTTTCGTAGCGGGCGTGGTGGGCCTTTCGGCCATCATCAGCGTGCGCGAGGACGAAACCGGCGAGTGGTTTCGGGCAAGCTGGGATTTCGCCAAGCAGATACTGCCGCTGTTGCTCTTCGGGGTGCTCGTTTCGGGCATGCTGCTGGGACGTCCCGGCAACGAGGGGCTGATTCCCTCCGCCTGGGTCTCGTCCTCCGTGGGGGGCAACTCCTTCATGGCCAACTTCACCGCCTCGTTCCTGGGGGCATTCATGTACTTCGCCACGCTGACCGAGATTCCCATCGTGCAGGGGCTGCTGGGCAGCGGCATGGGCAAGGGCCCCGCACTGGCCCTGTTGCTGGCTGGCCCCGCGCTGAGCCTGCCCAACATGCTGGTCATCAGGTCGGTCATGGGAACGCAGAAGACGGTGGTCTATGTCTCGCTGGTTATCGTGATGGCGACCCTGACCGGCATCCTGTTCGGTGGGATTGCAGGTTGAAGGCAGCCATTCGAAATGAAAGCCGGTGGCCCGCCACAGCTTTCCTTTATCATTCCAATCCGCCGACACACGCTTGCCACCCGGCCCGCGTAGGTGTATGCATGCCGTCCGCGACATGCCGTGACCGCCTTTGCCAGACCCCTCGCCGGGTCGCCGTGGTCGGGTCCGTCGCCCCGCCCCGCCTCCCCGCCGCATGCGGGAACGCGTCTTCCCCCACAAGCCACCAGCCGCGCCGGGCCAGAGGCCCTGCCCCGCCCGTGGCCGAAGCCCATCCCGCCAGGAGAATTTCCCTTGAGCACCGCAGTGCACAACGACAGGTTGCGCAACGTCGCCATCATCGCCCACGTTGACCACGGCAAGACCACCCTCGTGGACGCCATGTTCCGCCAGAGCGGCGTGTTTCGCGCCGACCAGCAGGTGGACGACCGCGTCATGGACCGCATGGACCTGGAACGCGAGCGCGGCATCACCATCGCCGCCAAGAACTGCGCCGTGTCGTGGCAGGGCGTGAAGATCAACATCATCGACACCCCCGGCCACGCCGACTTCGGCGGCGAGGTGGAGCGCGCCCTGTCCATGGCCAGCGGCGCCATTCTGCTGGTGGACGCCTCGGAAGGCCCCCTGCCCCAGACCCGCTTCGTGCTGCGCAAGACGCTGGAAGCCGGGCTGAAGGTGGTCGTGGTGGTCAACAAGATCGACCGCAAAGACGCCCGCCCGCAGGAAGTGCTGAACGAGATCTACGACCTGTTCATCGACCTGGACGCCAACGAACAGCAGCTGGAATTTCCCGTGCTGTACGCCATCGGCCGCGAGGGCGTGGCCATGCACGGCCTTGAGGACGAGCAGGTGGACCTTGGCCCGCTGTTCGAGACCATCGTCAAGGAAATGCCCGGCCCGGCGTACGACCCGGCGGAACCCTTCCAGATGCTGGTGGCCGACCTTGCCTACTCCGACTACCTCGGCCGCATGGCCGTGGGCCGCGTGTTCCACGGCTCGGTCAAGGCCAAGGACACCCTGGTCTGCATCGACGAGGACGGCAAGGAAAACCCCCTGCGCGTCACCCGCCTGCAGGTCTACGAAGGGCTGCAACTGCGCGACGCCGAAGAGGCCGAACCCGGCGACATCGTGGTGGTGGCGGGCATCGAGAACGTGAAGATCGGCGACACCATCTGCACCCGCGAAGCCCCGCGCGCCCTGCCCCGCATCCGCGTGGACGAGCCCACCGTGGCCATGCGCTTCACCATCAACACCTCGCCGCTGGCCGGTCGCGAAGGCAAGCTGGTGCAGTCCAGCAAGATCCGCGAACGCCTGCTGCGCGAAGCCCTGTCCAACGTGGCCATCCGCGTGGAAGACTCCGAGGAGCGTGACAGCTTCATCGTGAAGGGCCGCGGCGAATTCCAGATGGCCATCCTCATCGAGACCATGCGCCGCGAAGGCTTCGAACTGTGCGTGGGCCGTCCGGAAGTCATCATGCGCGAGAAGGACGGCGAGCGCCTTGAGCCCATCGAGCACCTGTACGTGGACTGCGACGAGGTGTTCATGGGCGTGGTCACCGAAAAGCTGTCCATCCGCAAGGGCCGCATGACCAACTGCGCCAACAACGGCACCGGCCGCGTGCGGCTGGAGTTTTCCGTGCCCTCGCGCGGGCTCATCGGCTACCGCGACGAATTCCTTACCGACACCAAGGGCACCGGCATCATGAACTCGTACCTGGAAGGGTACGAGCCGTATCGCGGCGACTTCCCCACCCGGTTCACCGGTTCGCTGGTGTCCGACCGTGCGGGCAACGCCGTGGCCTACGCCCTGTTCAACCTGGAGCCGCGCGGAGAAATGTTCTGCGTGCCCGGCGACCCGGTGTACGAAGGGCTGATCTGCGGTGAGCACAACCGCGAAAACGACATCGACGTGAACCCCACCAAGGAAAAGAAGCTCACCAACATGCGCGCCTCGGGCAAGGACGAGAACGTCATCCTTACCCCCGTGCGGCCCATGACCCTTGAGCGCGCCCTGCACTTCGTGCGTGAGGACGAAATGGTGGAGGTAACCCCCGTGTCCATCCGCCTGCGCAAGTCCATCCTGGCCGCCCAGAAGCGCTACCAGATGGAAGCCGCCAAAAAGAAGGGCAAGTAGCCGAAGGCAAACGGCAGGGCCGACTCGCGCGGGCAGCCGTGCCGACGCCAGCCGCATCGCAATGCACGGCGGCCGGAATTCGAAAGGGTTCCGGCCGCCTTTGCGTTGTGACCTGCGGCGCGTTGCCGCAAAGGGCACGGGCGCTGCTGCTGCCCGGCGCGGCTGCGTCAGCCAACCGTCCGCCGGTGCGCCACGGGGCTGTCCGGTTTCCGACATTTCAACAGACAACACATGCAATTTCAGCAAAATACGCCAACGGCACGCTTCCTGCTTTTCCGGCTGCAAGCCCAAGGAGGCGCACTCATGAAACAGAACATCATGCGGCAGGCCGCCGAAAACCTGACCACCGAAGACCAGGACATGCTCCGCCGCCTTGGCGAGGCCACCCGCACCGACGGCACCAAGCCCGCGCTGGACATGGACCTGCGGGCAGACCTGTGCGCCGAGATGGCCGAAATGGCCGAGTCTGTGCGCAGCCTGCTGACCCTGCTGAACCGCCACGGCTTTCTGGAAACGCTGCCCGACAAGGCCCACCCCGCCTACCAGTCGGTGATGCGGCGCATCGGGGCCTCCGCCCTGCGCGGCCAGACCCTGCTGGCCCGGTCCGAGGCGCTGGACAAGGACACCCTGCTGGCGGTCATGCCCGAGCACAACAAGCGGCTCAATTAACGCTTCACAGGCGGCCCACCCGCTGCCCCCTGCGGCAGCCTCATTAGCGGCCCGCCACCGTTTCCGCCCCGGAACGCAACGACGACGGAGCGATGCGCATGCATCGTCCCGTCGTCGCGTCGTTTGCGGCAAATGGCGGTTAAGGGCGAAAGGCCGCCCGGCGACGTCTTGCGGCGTCCCGGCTGCATTCCGGCCCGGCTTCTGGCTTCAGTTCCGGCCGCGCCGCCTCACTGCCCGGCCTGCCCCGCGCCCAATCCCGCCAGAAAATCCGCCGCCCGCGCCTCGGACCAGTAGCGGTTGCCGCCGTTCAGCGTCACGAAGCCCACGTGGCCGCCCGCCTTGGGCATTTCCAGATGCAGCGCCGAATTGCGCGCGGCTTCGGCCTCGGGGAAGCAGCCTGGCGACAGGAACGGGTCGTCGCAGGCGTTCACCAGCAGGGTGGGCGCCCGAATGGCGTGCAGCACCGGCAGGCATCCACTGCGCGTCCAGTAGTCCATGGCCGAGGCAAAGCCGTGCAGCGGCGCGGTGAACCGCTCGTCGAACTCGGCGAAGGTGCGCATGGCGTCCAGCCCGGTCAGGTCGAACATGCCGGGGAACAGGGCCGCCTTCTCGCGCATCTTCACCCGCAGCGAGCGCAGAAAGTATTCCATGTAGATGCGGTTGGCCGGGCGGTCCAGCACGGCCGCCGCGCCCACCAGATCGCACGGCACGGAAAAGACCGCCGCCCCGGCCACTTCGGCGGGCACCCGGCCGGGATTCTCGCCCAGGTACTTCAGGGTCTGGTTGCCGCCCATGCTGAAGCCCACCAGCGCGATGCGCCGGTAGCCACGGGCCAGGCAGAATTCCACGGTGGCGTGCAGGTCTTCCGTTTCGCCGCTGTGGTACATGCCCGGCTGGCGGTTGGTTTCGCCGCCGCAGCCCCGAAAGTTGCGGGCCACCACGTCCCAGCCGGTGGCGGCCAGAGCGCTGGCCATGCCCTGCACGTAGCGGCGGCGCGAATTGCCTTCCAGGCCATGCGAGATGACGGCCACGCCCTGAAAGGGGGCGAAGGGGTCGGCGGTGGTCAGGTCGAGGTCGATGAAGTCGCCGTCGGGCAGGGTCAGGCGCTCACGGCGTTGCTCCACCTCCGGGCGGGGGCGGAACAGCACGGGAAAAATGGTCTGCGCGTGCCCGTTGCGCAGAAAGAACGGCGCGCGGTAGCTGGAGGCAAAGGAAACGGGCATGGGGGGCGGTCCTTGGGAGCTTCTCGGGGCGTCTTCCGGGTGGGCATTCCGGGGCGTTTTCAGGCGGAGTATTCCGGGCGCGGATGAACGTGGAATCGCGGCGGGGCGACCATACGGCACCCGGCCAGGGCTGTCGATGGGCGGTTGCGCACCCGCCATGCCGCCCCACCCGCACGCGGGGTGACAAGCGGCCCGCCCTCGGGTAGGAGTGCCGCCACGGGCGCATCCCGCGCCATCCCCAACCTTCTGGCAGCGCCGGGCACCCCCGGCATACCGTACACCACGTGACCAGCACCGCTACCGACGTAATCGCCACCGACGTGATCATACTGGGGGCCGGGGCCTCCGGCCTGTTCTGCGCCATGACCGCCGCCGCGCGCGGCCGCCGCGTGGCGCTGGTGGACCATGCCCGCGCCACCGGGCGCAAGGTGCGCGTCGCCGGGGGCGGCAAGTGCAACTTCACCAACCTGGAAATGCACGCCAGGCACTACGTGGGCGGCAACCCCCATTTTCCCAAGTCGGCCCTGGCCCGTTTCTCCCCGTGGGACATGGTGAGCCTGGTCTCTGAACAGGACATCGCCTGGGAAGAGCGCGAGCACGGCCAGTTGTTCTGCCTGCGTTCTGCCGACGACGTGGCCGACATGCTGGAAGCGCGCTGCCGCAAGGCGGGCTGCCGCTTTCTGCTGGGTCAGCGCATCGAGGACGTGGAGCACGACGGGGACGCCTTCGTGGTGACCATGGCCCCCGCGCAGGCCGCTGCCGCCGATGGAGACGACACCACGCAAGGGGGTACGCCAAGAGGCTCAACTGTCGCCTCCGGCAAGGCCACCCGTCTGCGCGCCGCATCGCTGGTGGTGGCCACGGGCAGCCAGGCCTGGCCGCAAATCGGGGCCACCGACATAGGCCATCGCATCGCCCGGCAGTTCGGGCACAAGGTGACGCCCCCGCGCCCGGTGCTGGTGCCGCTGGTCATGGACCCGCAGTGGCCCTTGCACGGCCTTGCGGGCATCGCCCTGCCCGCCCGCGTGGCCACGGGGGGGGCAGCGTTCACCCTGCCCCTGCTGTTCACTCATCGGGGCATCAGCGGCCCGGCCACGTTGCAGGCATCCTGCTACTGGCATCCCGGCGCGCCGGTGGAAATCGACTTCCTGCCCGGCCAGAACCTTGAAGAACTGCTGCGCGCGCCGGAACACGGCAAGCTGCTGGCCCGCACCCTGCTGGGCCGCCTGCTGCCCGACCGACTGGCGGAGCGGCTGCTGCCGCCGGAGATCGAAAACCGCAAGATAGCGGAACTGTCCAAGGCCGCCCGCGCCGCCCTGCACGCGGCCGTGCACGCCCATGCCGCCGTGCCCGCAGGCACCGAAGGCATGCGCAAGGCGGAGGCCGCAGCAGGCGGCGTGAGCGTGGAGCACATTTCCTCGCGCAGCATGGAAAGCGCGTTGCGGCCCGGCCTGTTCTTTACCGGAGAGGTGCTGGACGTCACCGGGCAGCTTGGCGGCTACAACCTGCACTGGGCCTGGGCCAGCGGCAAGGCAGCCGGAGAGGTGGCGTAGGGGCTGTTTCTAACTCAGAATTTTGAAACAGCCCCTGACCTTTCAACGTTCCTTCCTGCCCATTCCATGGCATTTCCACGAATTTTCCCCCGCGCCCTTGCCTGCGGGCCGCGCGCGTCCTAACATCACGGAATGACACGTGCGCGGTCCGATGATGCAGACCGGACGGACCCGCGCCCCCATTCCACAGGCCCTTCCGGCGGCCACCACCCGCGCCCGGCCCGACTGACCAGACCGGCCAGACCGGCCCGGCTGGCCCACTTGGAGCAACGCGCCCTCGCACCCCCCACACGCTCATGGACGACACAGGCACATCCGGCTCCATCTATTTCGAGGCAGGCGTCATCGTCCTGCTCATCCTGATCAACGGGTTCTTCTCGCTGGCGGAAATGTCGCTGGTGGCCTCGCGCAAGGTGCGCCTGCGCCAGGACGCGGAACGCGGCGACAAGCGTTCGGCCACGGCCCTGCGGCTTTTGCGCGAGCCGGACCGGCTGTTCTCCACCGTGCAGATCGGCATCACCCTGGTGGGCATCCTTACCGGGGCCTATGGTGGGGCGTCGCTTTCGGAGCACCTGGCGGACGCGCTGTCCCGCGTGGACGTGCTGCGCCCCTACAGCGGCCCGCTGGCCTTCGGCCTGGTGATCCTGGCCATCACCTATCTCACGCTGGTGCTGGGCGAACTGGTGCCCAAGCGCATGGCCTTCGGCAACCCCGAGGCATGCGCCCGCCGCACCGCCCCGTTCATGGCCCTGCTGCTGCGCGTGTCCATGCCGCTGGTGCAGTTGCTGAGCGCGTCGTCGCGCGCGGCCTCGCGCCTGCTGCGCCTGCCCGAGGGCGGCGACCGGGCCGTGACGGAAGAAGACATCCGGGGGCTCATCGGCGAGGGCGCGGCGTCGGGCGTGGTGGAACACGCCGAGCGCGACATGCTGGAACGCATCTTCCGGCTGGGCGACCGGCGGGCGGGGTCGCTGATGACCCACCGCTCGCAGGTGGAATGGCTGGACCTGGACATGCCCGACGAGGAAAACATGCTGCGCATCGCGCAGTCGTCCCATTCCTGCTTTCCCGTGGCGCGGGGCGACATCGCCGCCGCCACCGGTGTGCTGAAGGCGCGCGACTTCCTGGCCGCGCGGCTGGCAACCCCGGACATTCCCATGGACGGGTTCATCCGGCAGCCGCTGTACATCCCCGAAACGGCTCGCGCCCTGACCCTGCTGGACCTGTTCCGCCATTCCGAAGGGCTGCCCTTCGCCCTGGTGGTGGACGAATACGGCGAGGTGCAGGGGGTGGTCACCCCCAACGACGTGCTGGAAGCCGTGGTGGGCGAACTGCCCGACGAAAGCGGCGACCCCGACCCGGCGGCCGTGCGCCGCGAGGACGGCAGCTGGCTGCTGGACGGGCTGCTGCCCTTCGACGAGATGTGCTCGCTGGCGGGGCTGGGCGTGCCCGACGAATCGGACGGGACGGACGGACGGGGCGGGCGAGGCGACCGGCCCGGCTCGTACGAGACCCTGGCCGGATTCATGCTGCACCGGCTGGGGCGCATGCCCGCCATGGGCGACGCCCTGCGCTGGCGCGGCCACCGCTTCGAGATCGTGGACATGGACGGCCGCCGCATCGACCGCGTGCTGGTGACCCCCGATCCCGAGCGCGCCGACGACGTGGGCGACGACGCGCCGTAGGTGACGGTCTGCCCACCCCGTGCGCGGCCCCTGCCCCTCTTGCGGACCCGTGCGCTTCCCTTTGCCGTCCAGCGCCCCCCTGCCCTTGCAAGTGCGGACGAAGGCATTACAGACTATCCGTGCGCGGGCAGTACGCCGCGCGGGGAGACGAACATGGCCACCGGATGGGCGGGCGACAGCGCCGTCAACGATCAGATACGCGATTCCATCGCCGACGAAGTGCAGCGGGCGCGGGACAGCCTGCCCAAGGGGCCGGGCCTGGACTTCTGCGAGGAATGCGGCGACCCCATTCCGGAAGCCCGGCGCAAGGCCTTGCCCGGCGTGCGCCTGTGCGTGACCTGCCAGCAGGAGGCCGACCGCGACAGCCGGGTGGTTTCGCTGTACAATCGCAAGGGCAGCAAGGACAGCCAACTGCGCTGACCGCAACGGATCTGCCGGGGGGAGCGTAAACGCCCGGTACTTCGGCACGAGGCCAAAAGGAAGGGAGGAGCTTTGCGAAGCGCCTCCCTTTGCATTTCCGGTCGGTATTCTTTCGCCCGCTGCCTTGCGGTGCGCCTGTCCGCTATGCCAGCAAACGCAGCAGCAGCGCCGCTCCCCACAGGCAGCCCGCCGCCACCAGCCCGGCCACGCGCAGGTGGCGCAGCAGCCCTTCCAGCCGGTCGGCGTCCCATGCGGGATCGAACGCGGGGCCAGACGCTGGGACGGAAGGTGCGCCACCAGCGGGTTCCGCGTGCCCGCAGGCGCAGGAACCGGGGCAGGAACGCGGCCCCAGCACCGGCTTGTGCTTCACCACCCCGAAATAGGGAGTAGGCCCGCCCATGGGCGCGCCATGCAGCCACGCGGCGGCGCTCATGGGCCAGCCCGCGTTGGGCGATTCCATGCTGCGCGCATCGCGGGCCATGGGGCCGAAGCCCTGCCAGCCGCCGCGCCCGCCGCCCGTCAGAACCATCGGGGCCGACAGCCACAGGAACAGCGCGGACAGCCGCGCGGGCAGCCACGCCAGCACGTCGTCCAGCCGGGCGCAGGCCCGACCAAGGTCGCGCCATAGGTCCGTGCGGTAGCCCCACATGGAATCCATGGTGCTCGCCGCCTTGTAGCCCCACAGCGCGGCGGGGCCGCCCGCCAGCAGCCAGAACAGCGGGGCCACGAACCCGTCGTTGAAATTCTCGGCCAGCGTTTCCGCCAGCGCGCGGCGCAGGTCCGGCCGGTCCAGCGCGGCCGTGTCGCGGCTGACCAACATGGACACCGCCGCGCAGGCCTCGGCCGGCGTCCCGTGTTCGATGGCGTGCAGGGTGCGCCGTCCCTCGCGCAACAGGCTGCCCAGGGCCAGCCCGGCCCACGCGAAGTAGACGGCCGCCAGCGCGCCCAGCCAGGGAAGGCTGACCAGCCCCCACACGGCCAGCGCGGTTCCCCCCGCCACGGCCACGACGGCAAGAACGCCCGCCCGGCGCAACGCGGCGGGGCGTTCCCCTTCCGGCAGACCATTGGCATGGCGACGGGCAAATGCCTCCGCCGGGCGCAACACCCGGCCCACCCCGCACACCGGGTGCGGCAGCCCGCGCGGGTCGCCCAGCCACAGGTCCAGGGCCACGGCCAGCGGCGGCACGGCCAGCAGGCCCCATGCCCCCCACGCGCCCCACAGGGAATCCATCAGCGCCCTTCCAGCGCCCCGGTGTGGGCCAGCGCCTGGTACAGCACGATGCCCGTGGCCGTGGACAGGTTCAGGCTGCGCACCTCGCCCCAGATGGGGATGCGCACGTGGTGGGGCGTGGCGTCCAGCACCTCGGCGGGCAGGCCGGTGGTCTCCGGCCCGAAGACAAGGGCGTCCCGGTCCGTGAAGTCGAAGCGGTGCACGGCAGCGCCCGCGCGGGCGCTGGTCATGACCAGGCGGCGCTCGCGCCCCGGCCCGTCAAGATAGGTCTGCCAGTCCGGCCACACGGAAAGGTCCACGTGCGGCCAGTAATCCAGCCCGGCCCGCTTCAGGTAGCGGTCGTCCAGGCTGAAGCCCAGCGGCTCGATGAGGTGCAGCGCGGTGCGCGTGGCCGCGCACAGCCGCGCCACGTTGCCCGTGTTGGGAGGAATTTCGGGATGATACAGGACGATATGCATGCGGTGGCACCATGAAAGAGGGGTTGCGCCGTGCGGCCGGAAGCCGGAAGCGGGACGTGCCGGAACGGGGCGCACCCTACCCGCGATGGAGGGGGAAGAAAAGACCGGATGGCACACGCGTTCCGGCGCACCGAACAGCCGACAACGCCCAACAGCAGCTACGGCGCGGTGGTGGTGCCCACGCCGATGCCCACCCGACCTTGTTCGGCATCGTCCCCGGCATCCGGCAGCACGGGCACGCCAAGGCCGCTGCCGCCCAACGGGGCATCGCCCGCGCGCAGCAGCCCCTTCAGCCGGGCGATGCGCTGGTATGACTGGCGGATGCGCTCTTCGGAAATGCGCCCCGACTGCACGAGGCCGGTCAGCGTCGCATGCACCCGCGCCGCCAGGTCCGGCTGCCAGCGCAGGTTGTTGCCGAACAGCAGGATGTCCGCCCCGGCGTCCACGGCGCGAAACACCACCTCTTCCAGCGGGTAGCGCTCGGTGATGGCCCCCATCTGCAGGTCGTCGGTGATGACCACGCCCCGCCAGCCCATGTCGCGGCGCAGCAGGCCGTCGATGGTCGCGCGCGACAGGGTGGCCGGGTGCGCCGCATCCAACCGGTTGTCGTACAGGTGGCCCACCATGACCATGCCGCCCCAGCCGTCGGCCCAGGCGTTGCCCGTCGGGCGCAGCAACGTGCGGTAGGGCCACAGTTCCTCGGGCCTGCGAGTGGCGGAAACGTCGGTGACGCCCAGGTGCGAATCGGCGCGGGCGCTGCCGTGCCCGGGAAAGTGCTTGAGGCACGAAACCACGCCCGCATGGGCCATGCCGTTGATGAACGCCGCCGCGTGTGCCGCCACCGCGCGCGGGTCGCGCCCGTAGGACCGACCCAGCCTGCCGATGGCCGGGCTGTCCGGGTTCACGTCCACGTCCACCACCGGCGCGAAGTTCAGGTTCACGCCCACGTCGGCCAGTTCGCGCCCCATGGCCACGGCGCGCAGCCGGGTTTCACCCGTCGTGCCCTGCCCCAGTTGGCGTGCCGGGGGGTACTGGGTGAAGCCGCGTTCCGGCTTCAGCCGCTGCACCCGGCCGCCTTCCTGGTCCACGGCCACGAACAGCGGCAGCCCGGCGGGGGATGCCCCGGCAGCCGCCTGCAAGGCTGCGGACAGCGCGCGCACCTGCTTGGGGGAGATGACGTTGCGCTCCGGGCTGCCGGTGGTCACGTCGCGGTCGAACAGGATAACCCCGCCCACGCGCCCGGCTCGGATATCGAACAGCACCTCGTTGACGCCGTAGCTGGCCCCGGTTGCGGGGGTCCCGGCGGCACCTGCCCTGGCGGCATCGGCCGTGGTGGCGTTGTGTTTGGCGCGGCCCTGGTGCAGCAGCGCGCCCATGCCCAGCATGTCGCTTGCGGAAGGGGCCACGGCCTGCGGCTGCGCGCCGCGAAACCCCACCATGAGCATCTGGCCGATCATGGCGGAAAGCGAGGGGGAAGACGCGCCCGCTGGCGTTCCCGCGCGGGTGGCGGTCTGCGCCTTGGCCCCCTCGGGGGTTGCGGCCGCCGCCCCTTTGGGCACCGTGGGACTGGTGACGCCGGGCACTGCCGGGCTTTTGGGCGCGGCCACCACGGGCGCGGCAACCGCGGGAGCCGTCGGTGCCTTGGGCGTAGCCACCGTGGCGTTGGCCGATGCGGCCAGGGCCGCTGGCGCACGCAACACGCCAGCAAGGCCGTGGGGCATCCCTCCGCCGCCCGGCAGCACGGTGCAGGCCAGCGCGAAGACAGCGACAAGCAACGGCAGGCAGGCGCGCCGGACGAACTCCATCCGCCCCGCGCCCCGGCAAACATCCTTTTTCACGCGCCGTCACCGCCATCGGGGCAGGGTTTGCACCCGCACACGTTCCGGCCGCCGTCATCCCCCATGATGCCGGGCCGCACCTGGCACTTCACGCGGATGTTGCGGCCCACGGTGCCGTAGTCGCCCACCATGTTGAACGACGAGGCCTCCACCACCTCCACCGCCGCTTCGCCGCCGGTAACGCCAAGGCCCGCCAGATGCTCCAGCAGGGCGTCGCGCGCTTCCGCCCTGGCCCGTTCCAGGTCGTAGCCCCGTTCGGTCTTGCGCTCCACGCCCAGGGTGGGGATGAACAGCACGCCCTTTTCGGTGTCCGCGAACAGTTCCAGTTCCGCCGTGGTGCGGGTGAGCGCCGCGCCAATGGCGTTGGCCACGGCGAAGTCGTCGGGCACCTCCACCCGCTTGCCCAGCGCCGGGGCCAACAGCGGCTGCATGACCTTCGCCGGGCCGCCCATCAGGTACACGGCGGCTGGCTCCACCACCCTGCCCTGCAACAGTTCCATGATGGTGTACACCGGACGGGCGTTGACCTCGTCCACCAGGTCGGCGACGGCGGCGCGGATGCGCGCCACGGCCTCGGCAATGGCGTCGTCGGCCAGCCGTTCCGGGTACAGGTCCCACAGCCCGGCCATTTCGCGGATGCCCCGGGCCGAGGCCGCCACGTCGCCCACGGCGGCGTGGCCCCGAAAATTCAGCGCGTCGATGAGCGTGGGCCGTCTGCCGCCCATGGCCATGCTGGCCCCGGCCCGCTCCGGCCCCACGCGCACCGCCCCGGCGGCCACGTGCAGGCGAGAATCGCCGCCCACCCCGATGGAGCGCGTCTTCAGCGCGCGCACCAGTGTGGGATAGCTGCCCACCTCTATGCCGTCCTTCTCGATGACCGGCGACCCGCAGGCGAACACGGCGATGTCCGTGGTGGTGCCGCCGATGTCCAGGATCACGCAGTCCTCGCGGATGTCGCACAGGGCGATGATGCCCATGACGCTGGCCGCCGGGCCGGACAGAATGGATTCCACCGGCAGCTCGCGCGAAACGGCCAGCGGCATGGTGCCGCCGTCGGCCTTCAGGATGTGGATGGGTGCGGTGATGCCGAATTCGCGGGCCGACTGCTCTATGGCGTCGGCAAAGCGGTTGTACACCCGCCACACGGCCGAATTGTAGTAGGCCGTGGCCACCCGGCGCGGAAAGTTCAGCTGGCCCGACAGGCGGTGCCCCAGCGAGACGAAGTCGCCGCAGCCGCAGCGTGCGGGGCTGCCGCCGCCGCGTGCGCCCAGGGCCTCGCCCATGGCCGTCTCGTGCGCGGGGTTGCGGGTGGAAAACTTGCCCACCGCCGCGAACAAGCGCACACCCGCATCGCAGCAGGCGGTGGCCACCCGGCCCATCTCCGCCGGGTCGAGGGGAGCAATCTCTTCGCCCCGGTGGTCGATGGACCCGCCCACGGGAAAGTAGAACCGCCCCACGCGGAAGTGCTCCGGGTCGATGCCCGGCCCGGCGGACACCACCACCGCCACGTCCTCGGTCTTGCCTTCCACGATGGCGTTGGTGGACAGGGTGGTGCTGAGGTTCATGCGGGTGATGCGGCCCGGTTCCACCACCCGCAACAGGCCCTGCATGGCCGCGCGCACCGAGGCCAGCAGGTCGTGGTGGTTCGTGGGCACCTTGGCGCTGGCCGCTATGGTGCGGCCATCCATGACCACGGCATCGGTATGCGTGCCGCCGACGTCGATTCCCAGGTACATGGCTCAGTCCTTCCCGTCGCAGAGGGTGCAGGCAAGGCGCAGCGCGGCGGCAAAGCTGCCGAGATCCGCCGCGCCGGTTCCGGCGATGTCGAAGCCCGTGCCGTGGTCCACCGAGGTGCGCACGAAGGGCAACCCCAGGGTCACGTTCACGGCGTCGGAGAAATGCAGCATCTTCAGGGGGGCCAGCCCCTGGTCGTGGTACATGGCCAGCACGGCGGCATAGGCCCCGCGCGCCGCCTTGACGAACAGCGTGTCGGCGGGCAGCGGCCCGATGACCTGAAACCCCTCGGCCACGGCGTCGGCCACGGCCGGGGCGATGACCTCGATCTCCTCGCGGCCGATGCGGCCCGATTCCCCGGCGTGGGGGTTCAGCCCGCACACCGCCACCGGGCCATCGGCGCCGATGGCCCGCGCATGGGCCGCCGTCAGGCGCAGGCAGTGCAGCACCCGCTGCCGGGTGATCAGGCCGGGCACCTCGCGCAGCGGCGGGTGGGTGGTCACCAGGCTGACGCGCAGCACGTCGCCGCCAAGGTGCATGCACACCTCGTCGTCGCCAAGGCCCGCGCGCCGGGCAAGATACTCGGTGTGGCCGGGCACGTCGTAGCCAGCCGCATGCAGCATGGCCTTGTGCAGCGGCAGGGTGACGAGAGCACGAGGGAACCGAGCACCAGCAGGCGCAGGGGCCAGCAGCAGGTCGCAGGCCGTGGCAAGGGCCACGCCCGCCGCCCTGCCGCCGTCCGGGGTGGCCTGGCCCACCTGCACGCGGATGTCGGCAAGCCCCGGCGGCTCGTACAGGTACACGCCGGGGGCTGCGTCAGCCGCCAGCGCCCGCGCCGGGTCGTCCACCCGGGTCCAGAAGGGAGTGCCCCCGGCAAAGGAAAGATGCGCCCGCAAGGAGGCTTCCGCCCCCAGCAGCAGCAGCGCCCTGCCCATCAAATGAGCGGGTAGAGGGGCGGCCTGTGGACCGGACAGCAGGCGGCAGGCCAGCTCCGGCCCGAGGCCGTTGGCGTCGCCAAGGGTTATCAGCAACGGTTCCGCACGCATGCCGCACAGGCTATGCGCAATCGCGCGGGCTGTCCATATGCGTATGGACGCGCCCCCTGCCCGGACGGCGGGCCTGGCGGGGGTTGGCAGGCTTGGCGGCTGCACGCGAAAGGCGGCGACGGACCAAAGTCCGCCGCCGCCCGCATGCAGTTTCGCTTTTGCATTGCGCCGTCAGCGCCGCACGTCCACGTCCGCGTGGATGCCGCCGCCCGGCAGGGCATAGGCATGGGCGATGTGTTCGGTGTTGCAGTGCACGCCGTAGCGCCCCTGCCGGTCCAGCATGATCAGCCCGGCGTGGCCGGACACGCGGCGGTGCAGCAGGTCGATGGCCTTGCGGGCGGCCTCATCGGGGGATGCACCCCCATCGCGCAGGAAATCGCAGGCGGAGCGGGTCATCAGCACCCGGATGATGCCTTCGCCGAAACCGGTGGCCGATGCCCCGCCGGTTTCGTTGTCCGCGTAAGTGCCCGCGCCGCACAGGGGCGAATCGCCCACCCGGCCCGGCCGCTTCATGGGGGTGCCGCCGGTGGAGGTGGCGGCGGCGATGTTGCCCGCCGCGTCCAGCGCCACCGCGCCCACGGTGCCCTTGGGCATGGCCGGTTCCGGCCCCACCGGGCAGTTGCACGCAGTGCCGTCCGCCGTCACGGCCTGGGGCCGGAAGGCGTCGTGGGTGGAAAAGCCCGCGCGGGCGCGCAGTTCGTTGAACAGGCGCACTTCACGCTCCACCACCAGTTCGGCGGGGTCGATGGCGGCAATGCCCGACTCGCGGGCGAAGCGTTCCGCCCCTTCGCCCACCAGGAAGCAGAATTCCGTGTCCATGACCTTGCGGGCGATGTCCACGGGGTGCAGAAAGCTGCGCACCGCCGCCACGGCCCCGAAGTTCAGTGTGGCTCCGTCCATGATGGCGGCGTCCAACTCGATCTGGCCGTCGGCGTTCAGCACGGCTCCGCGCCCCGCGTCATAGGTGGGGTCGGCCTCCAACACGTTGACGGCCAGGCGCACGGCCTCCAGCGCGGGCATGCCGCGTTGCAGTTCGCCCCACACGGCGTCCACCGCGGCGCGGCAACCGTCGATGTGGGCCTTCCGCCGGTCGGCGGGGATGGTCCACGCGCCGCCGTGCACGATGATTCTCGGTTCGGTCATGTGTGTCTCTGCGGTTCCGGAATGCGCCCGCGCATTGTGCGCGGGCGGGCGGAATCTACGCAATTGCGGCCCGAAGGTGAAGCGGAAAGGCAGGGGGAAAGAACGGGGAAGGAAGACAGGACGCGCGGATATTCAGGGACGAAGTGGCCCCTTTGTGCACTACACGAATCGCTCAGGTTGTTGACAAAATCTGTTCTTGTGAGCCTCCGGTGGCCAAGGACGGCAGCCGTTAGACGAGCTTGCGAGCCTTACGGATGGCGATCGCAGAGCGGCTGCCGCCCCTTGGAACCCCACATTCTGTATTCTCGTAATACGCAGGAAACACAAATGAAAGTTTTTGGGGGAGCTTTAGCCGTTATGCGAGTCTTCGAGCATTACGGATAAAGACAGCAAAGCGGGGGTGCGGGGGAGGAGACCCTTTTGCGGCAGATGTAGCCGAACGCGAAGCGTGAGGCTTACAGATGGCGACCGCAGCGCGTCAAAAGGGTCCCTCCCCCGCAAGAATCTGGATTTGCCAGCAGTCTGTCGCTACGCCTCCGACGCTGCGTTCGAACTACCCCGGCATCAACGCCACCCCCGCCAGCGGCGGCAGGGTAAGCACAAGATGGTGCCCCCCGCTCCACTCGTCGGTGCGGGCCTGCAATTCGCCGCCGTTGCCCACGTTGGAGCCGCCGTAATACTCGCTGTCGGTGTTCAGCACCTCGCGCCACGTGCCGCCCCTGGGCGCGGGCACCCGGTAGTACTGGCGCACCACGGGGGTGAAATTGAACACCCACAGCACGGGCGGGGCGCCGTCACACTGCCGCACGAAGCTGATCACCGAGCCGCCCCAGTCGGAAAAGTCCATCCAGCGAAAGCCGGTCCAGTCATGGTCGTGCGCGTGCAGGGCGGGTTCGCGCCGCAGGATTCCGTTCAGGTCGCGCAGCAGGGCGTGGATGCCGCCGTGCGCGGGGAACTGGTACAGGCACCAATCCAGGGCCCTGCTTTCGTCCCATTCGTTCCACTGGCCGAACTCGCCGCCCATGAACAGCAGCTTCTTTCCCGGATGCGCCCACATGTAGGCATACAGCGCACGCAGGCTGGCCTGTTGCTGCCACGCATCGCCGGGCATCTTGGACAGCAGCGCGCCCTTGCCGTGCACGACTTCATCGTGCGAGAGCGGCAGCACGAAATTCTCGGTGAAGGCGTACAGCAGCGAAAAGGTGAGCGCGTTGTGGTGGTAGGCGCGGTGCACCGGCTCGTGCCGGAAGTAGTCCAGCGTGTCGTGCATCCAGCCCATGTTCCACTTGAAGGTGAAGCCAAGCCCGCCGGTATACACCGGGCGCGACACCCCCGCCCAGGCCGTGGATTCTTCCGCGATGGTCATGGCCCCGGGGAACTGCCCGTGCACCACCACGTTCAGCTGGCGCAGGAATTCCACGGCATCCAGGTTCTCGCGCCCGCCGTGCTCGTTGGGCAGCCAGTCGCCGTCCTCGCGCGAATAGTCGAGGTAGAGCATGGAGGCCACGGCGTCCATGCGCAGGCCGTCGATGTGGAATTCGCGCAGCCAGTACAGGGCGTTGGCCAGCAGAAAGTTGCGTACCTCGTGCCGGCCGTAGTTGAAGATGAAGGTGCCCCAGTCCGGGTGCTCGCCCCGGCGCGGGTCCAGGTGCTCGAACAGGGCCGTGCCGTCGAAGCGGCCAAGGCTCCAATCGTCCTTGGGAAAGTGCGCGGGCACCCAATCGAGAATGACCCCTATGCCCGCCTGATGGCAGCGGTCCACGAAGCGCTTGAAGTCTTCCGGCGTTCCGTGGCGCGAGGTGGGCGCATAATAGTGCCCGGTCTGGTAGCCCCACGACTGGTCCAGCGGGTGTTCCGCCACGGGCAGCAGTTCGATGTGGGTGAAGCCCAGGTTCTGCACGTGCGGGATCAGCCCGTCGCCCAGTTCGTCCCACGACAGAAAGGGATGGCCGCCCACGCCCGAGCCGTCGGTCTTGCGCTGCCACGAGCCCGCGTGCACCTCGTAGATGGACACGGCCTGCCGGAGCGGCGGCCCCGCCTCGGCACGGCGCTGCATCCAGTCGCCGTCGGCCCACTGGTGGTTGTCGATGTCCCAGGCCACGGCGGCCACGCCGGGGCGCATTTCGGCATACAGGGCGAAGGGGTCGGTCTTGTAGACGATGCGCCCGCCGCCGTTGTCGCCGTCACCGGTGCGGATACCGAACTTGTACAGCGCGCCCTTGCGCATGCCGGGCACGAAGGCCGCCCACACGCCGGAAACGCCCACGGGATAGAGCGGGTACTCGCCCCAGCGCCAGTCGTTGAAGTCGCCCACCAGGTGCACCTCGCGGGCGGAAGGGGCCCACACGGCCACCCGGTAACCTTCCGCGCCGTCCTGCGCCATGGGGTGCGCCCCGAGTACCCGGTAGAGGTCCCAGTGTTCGCCCTTGCCGAACATGTACAGGTCGAAGGGCTCGATGAAGGCGGGGTGGGTAAGCTGCATGGCGTGTGCGTCCAGTGGCTTGGAGTCAACCGGTTCGGAAGGAGACGGGCGGTTTGCGGCAGCGGCAGGCCGAAATCAGGAAAAGTCGAAGCCCAGTTGCCGGTACAGGTTGACGTAGCTGCGCCCGGCCCGCTCCCACGAAAAGTCCTGGCGCATGGCACGGGTCATCATGGCGCGCCAGCCCTCGCTGTCGTGCTCCCAGTAGTGCACGGCGTCGAGAATGGCCTCCAGGAACAGTTGCGGCTCGGGCCGCCCGAAGGTGAAGCCCGTGGATTCGGGCGACGGCCACGGCACGATGGTGTCGCGCAGCCCCCCCACGGCCGTGGCCACGGGCGGGGTGCCGTAGCGCAGGGCGTACATCTGGGTCAGGCCGCAGGGCTCGTAGCGCGAAGGCATGAGAAAGATGTCGCTGCCCGCCTGGATGCGGTGGGCGAGATCTTCCGTGTAGCCCACGATGGCGCACAGCCTGCCCCGGTAGGTTTCCATCAGGTCCAGCGCGCGGGCCTCGTGCGCAAGGTTGCCCTCGCCCAGGATGATCACGCCCACGTTGTGCTCCATGAGCCGGGGCACGATGTCCAGCAGCAGGTCTATGCCCTTCTGCCCGCGCAGCCGCCCGATGAAGCCCAGCACCGGCCGGTGGGCCAGTGCCGGATCAAGGCCCAGTTCATCCAGAAGGGCCGTCTTGCAGCGCTGCTTGCCCGCAAAGCCCTGCGGGTCGTCCGGACCGTAGCGGCACGGCAGAAACTTGTCCTGCGCCGGGTTCCAGATGCCGTAGTCCGCCCCGTTGAGAATGCCGTGCAGCGAGCGCTGGCGGGCGCGCAGGATGCCGTCGAGCCCGCTGCCGTAGGCCGGGCCCAGTATTTCGCGCGCGTAGCTGGGGCTGACCGTGGTGACCATGTCGGCGTAGGCGATGCCCGCCTTCAGCAGGTTGAAGTCGCCCCAGAATTCCACCCCGTCCATGGCCCATGCCTGCGGCGGCAGCCCGCAGCCCGTGAACAGGCGCGAGGCGAACCGCCCCTGAAAGGCCAGGTTGTGGATGGTCATGACACTGCGGGTGTCGGCCCAGAACGGGTCCGTCTGCCGCCAGAAGTGCAGGTAGGCGGGCACCAGCGCGGTCTGCCAGTCGTTGGCGTGCAGCACGGCGGGCGGCGTGCCCAGGCGGCGCAGCAGCGACAGGGCGGCGCGGCAGAAGAAGATGAACCGCTCGCAGTTGTCGAAATAGTCGCCCTTGTGGTCGTTATAGTAATAGCGGCGGTCAAAGTATTCCCCACGGTGCACGAAGTACACCTTCATGCCGTGGTAGTCGGCCTCGTACACCTCACAGGTGATGGGCCCCCACGGGTAGCCCACGTGGCAGTCGGAAATGGTCAGGTGGATGCCGTAGTCCGCCGTGCGCAGGCGGCCATAGAACGGCGTGATCACCGACGTGGGCACGCCCATGCGGTGCAGGGCCAGAGGCTGCGCGCCCAGCACGTCGCCAAGGCCCCCGCTTTTGGAGAAGGGATACATTTCCGAGGTGACGAAAACGACCTCACGTCGCATGATCGCGCGTTCCTCCCCTTGCGCGCGCGGCATGGCCGCGCGATGCGTTGCGCGCCGTCAGGCGCGTGCGTCCCGAAAATGCCTGCGCCGCGAGGCGGCCCGGCAGCAACCGTTCACGCCCTGAAAGCCCCGTGGTGCGCCGCCCTCAATTCCCTTCCCCCACGCGCTCCGGGCAGACGGCCCGGCCGCGCAGCCAGTCGGCGATGATCGTTGCATGGTCGAAGGCCATGGGGTGCGGCAGGTCGTCCGGCGCAAAGAACCGCGCGTCCGCCGCGTCGTCTCCGGCCACCGGCCCCGCCGCCGGTATGGCTGCGGCCCCGCCCCGCACCCGCGCGGCATAGACCACGCTGAGGGTGTGGTGGCGCGGGTCGCGCCCCGGTTCGGAATACACCCCCACAAGCCCGGTGAGTTCCACGTTCAGCCCGGTTTCCTCGCGGGCCTCGCGCAGCGCCGCCGCCTCGGCCGATTCGCCGTAGTCGATGAACCCGCCGGGCAACGCCCAGCCGGGCGGCTCGTTGCGCCGCCGGATGAGCACGATGCCTCGCCCCGGCTCGTGGATGAGGATGTCGACGGTGGGCGCCGGGTTGCGGTACATGACCACCGGGCCGCCGCAGTGCGGGCAGGGGACGCGATGTTCCATGGCGGGCGAATCCGTTCTTGCCGGTTCCGGAATGGGGTTGCGGGGGATGTCCCGGCCGTCGCCGGGTCGTCGCCCCGCCCCCGCGGACCGGAACGCACTGTCCCGGTAGGCGGCGAGGATACGACACCACTTTCACAGAGTACGCGCAGAGATGAAAAGTGACAAGTTGATAGCCGTGCACAACGGCGCGCTGGGCGACTTCCTGTGCGCGTGGCCCGCCCTGCTGGCCCTGGCGCGAGGCATGGCAGCGGGCGAATCCAGCACGGCCGGGTCCGGTGCGGCCGTGCCCCCCGAACGGGCCGAGGCCAGCCAGGACGACACCCCGCGCCTGCTGTTCGCGGGCAGCGCCGAGCGCCTGCCCTGGCTGGCCCCGCTGGGGTACGCGCCCTGCCCCCCGGCCATGCGCCGGGCGCTGGAAGAATTGTACGGCTGCGGGCGTGAAGGTTGCGGCGAAGATGGTGCACACAACGCCACGGAGTGGCCGCAACCCTTGGCTGGGGCAACGGTGGCGTGGTTCTGCCTCGACCGGGTTGCGGCGGCCCCGCACCCGCGCATCGTTCCCCTGCCCTGCCTGACAGGGGGGCAGGACACGGACAGGCAGGACGCCACAGCGCGGGAATCCTGCCACGGGCAGCACGTCACCAACGCGCTGCGGGGTTACCTTGAACGCGCGGCCCCGGCCAGCCTTCCCTGGCCTCCCCGTTGGGACGCGGATTGGCCCGCCGCATGGCGACGCCTCTTCGGCGGCTGGGAGGGCGCGGCTTCGCGCACCGTGGTGCTGGTGCCCGGCGCTGGGCACCGGGCCAAGCAGTGGCCGCCCCGACGATTCGCCGCCGTGGCGGACGCGCTGGCGCGAGCCGGGTACAATCCGTTGTACGTGCTGGGCCCGGCGGAACTGGAGCGCGGGCTGGACCGC
Source organism: Nitratidesulfovibrio sp. HK-II (assembly GCF_003402415.2). Lineage (NCBI taxonomy): Bacteria > Pseudomonadati > Thermodesulfobacteriota > Desulfovibrionia > Desulfovibrionales > Desulfovibrionaceae > Nitratidesulfovibrio > Nitratidesulfovibrio sp. HK-II. The sequence continues at coordinate 1,554,738 of NZ_AP036014.1, read as the reverse complement.
ACCGCACTGCTGCCCCCCGACCTGAAAGCGGCCGTGATCACCCCCGCCGACCACGACGAACTGGCGCAACTACTGCGCCGCGCGCGGCTGATCGTGGGCAACGATTCCGGCCCGCTGCACCTTGCCGCGCTGCACGGCACGCCGGTGCTGGCCTTGTTCGGTCCCGCGCCCGCCGCCGCGTGGAGGCCGCACGGGGCCGTGGCGCTGGCCAGCCCGCTTGCCTGCGCGCCCTGCTCCGCCACCTTGCGCAGCCTTGGCTGCGGCGGCGTGGATGCCGCGCTTGGCGCGGCCCCCTGCATGGCGGGCATCGAGGTGGACGCCGTGCTGGAAGCGATATGGGATCTGCTGGAACGCAGCGCCTGAACACACGCCCGTCAGCGTGCACGCAGGCGTACCCGCGCGGCCTCACGCGAACGGGGCCGCCAGAGGCACGGCAGGCGGCGGCAAGCGAACCACAAAAGAAAAACCGGCCCCACACCCCTGTAGGACCGGCTCTCTGCAAAGAAAAGAAGGTAATCTGGGTATAGCAAACGGCGTGCCAGTACTAGAATGCAGGCATTCGCGCCCGTTCAGAATGAAAAAAACATTGACATCCCAGCGAAGTACAAGACATTTCACCTTCACCCCACAGCCGGGCGACCCGCTGAACCGTTCAGCCAATCAGTTCAACTTTTTTGTCCCGCCGCGCCCCCGTGCCCCGCGCCGCCTGCAATTTTTTGTACCACAGGTAGGGAATACCCCCAATCGCTCACGCTACCGCGTACCCGGCATCGCGCAGCGCCTGCACCGTCACGGCCCCGGCCCGCAGCACCCGCAGGCGCGGCGAGCCCTCATCGTCCCCATCCCCTTCCAGCACCTCCACCAGGGTAGAGGGCAACCCGCCGGGTGGGGCGGGCGGAAGGTCCAGCACCCCGGCCACCTCGGCGGTCAGTTCCGGGTCAAGCTCTGCGGCACGGGTCACGGCCGGGCGGCCGCTGATGTTGGCGCTGCTGGCCACCAGCGGACCACCGGCCAGCAGGCACAGTTCGCGGGCCACGGGGTGCGGGGTCAGACGCACGGCCACCCGCCCTGTGCCGCCGGTAAGCGGCACGGGCACGCCGGGCGCGGCGGGCAGCAGCACGGACAGCGGCCCCGGCCAGAACCGCCGGGCCAGATCTTCCGCCACCGGGCAAATGCGGGCCGCCACCTGCGCCAACTGATCCACGTGCCCCACGATGACAGGCAGGGCCAGCCGGTGGGCGCGGCGCTTCACCCGGTACACCTCGTCCACGGCAGCGGCATGGGTGGCCAGGCACCCCACCCCGAAAAAGGTCTCGGTGGGGAACACCACCACCCGTCCCGCGCGCAGCAGCGCGGCCGCGGCCTCCATATTCAGCATACCCGAATCCGTTGTTGGACGTGATGTTGCAAAGGGAACACGATATCGCCGGGCAGCGCGCCGCCCGCGCGGCAACGGCTTGCCGCCCGTCCCGCTCCGGGATAGACCTTGGCCGGAAACACACGCACCCGGAGGTTTCGTGAAGTCACTGCGCCTTCTGGCGGTGGGCAAGCTGAAGACGCCGTTCTGGCAGCAGGCCGCCGCGCACTATCTGGAACGATTGCGCCACACCTGGCGCGTCACCGAAACCCTGGTCCGCGACGGCGACGCCGCCCTGCCGCCCGCCAAACGCAACGCCGACGAGGGCGCGCGCCTGCTGGCCGCCCTTGGCCCCTCCGACATCGTGGTGTGCATGGACGAGCGGGGCAAGGCCCACACATCGCCAGAGTTCGCCGCCCTGCTCGCCCGACTGACGGAAAACGCCACGGCCGCGCCCTGCTTCGTCATCGGAGGGGCCTACGGCCTGGACGGCGAGGTGCTCAAGCGGGCCGCCCTGCGCGTGTCGCTTGGCCCCATGACCTTTCCCCACGAGATGGCCCGCGTTGTGCTGCTGGAACAGCTGTACCGCGCGGATTGCATACTGCGCGGTTCACCCTACCACCATTAGCCGCGAAGGGTGCTTTCGCCGCAACTCCGGCACCCACACGCTAGCGGCCAGCGCGCCCCATCATAAGAATAGAACACGTTGGCGGGTGGGTGCGGGTCATAGCACTTCGTAGACGCGCGTATGCACGTTGTCGAACACCAGCTTGAAGTACGGCGTGAAACGCGGGTCTTCCGGTGACGACAGCAGCAGTTGCACCATCAGCGTGTTGTACATGTCGTCGTCGATGACCAGTTTGTCGCCCGTGGTGCGGTTGAAGAGGAAGTGCCGCCCGTTGAAGCGGAAATACATCTGGCGGTTCAGACCGGTATCGTCCAGCACGTCGATGGATTCGGCGTACACCGGGTCCATGTTCTGCACCAGCACCACGCCGTTCTCCATGCTGAACTGCAACGGCTTGCTGATGGAGGCGATCTGGTAGCCGCGCCCTTCCCTGGCCAGGAAGTCCCAACGGCCATAGGTGGTTATCCAGAAGCCCAGTCGCAGCATGTCAAAGCTGACCACAAGGTACTGCCTGCCCTGCGCGGCCACCAGCGGTTCCTTTCGGGCCGCCAGCTTGCGCATCAGGTCGTCGGCGTCGTGGTTGTTCATGCCCTCGAAGACGTTGCCGGGAATGTTGCCCTTGCTGGCCGCGTACTTGATGAGCTGCCGGGCGAAGCGCGGATTGTCCGAGGCGTACACGGCGGCGGGCACGAACAGCGAAGGCCCGCCGTGGCTCGCGCCGTCGGCGATGGTCGAGCGGTGCGCGAAATGGTGGGTGGCATAGCCCCAGTCCCACCAGTTCCAGATCATGGAATCTTCCGGGGTGTTGGTGCGCAGAAACTTCAGGGCCGCCGCGTGCCGCTTGTTCAGGATGGGCCCCTGGGTCATGGCCGGAATCACTTCCAGGTACGGCGCGCCCAGCACCGTGAGCAGCACGGCGGAAACCAGCAGCCGTCCGGCGGTGCGGTAGAAGTTGTCGCGCAGCACAAGGCCCGCCAGCCAGTGCACCGGCATGCAGATGCCCAGCGCCATCACCGGCGCGCCGAACATCACCATGCGCCCGCCCAGCTTGATGGACAAAAAGGCCAGCACCGCCAGCGGCAGGTGGAACAGCGCCGCCGGACGCGCGACGAGCGCCACGCCGAACCCGGCCAGCCCGGCCAGCGCGGCGGGCATCCACGGATGGAAGTAGGCCAGCACCTCTGCCAGCGAAAGGTCCTGAACCTCGATGATGCTCTGGGCCACCGAGGGGTAGACCAGCACGTCGCCGTCGGGCTGGGCCACGGCATCGCCCGCCCGCTTGACGTAGCTCTGGGCCGAGCGCAGCATGGTCTGGAACACCTCGGCGTCGGCCACCAGCCACAGCACCACCAGCCACAGCAGCCCGTGCACCACCCGCCGCTCGGCCAGCGCGCGCAGGAAAGGCCATGGCCCGCGCAGCCCCACGGCCAGCAGCGCCGCCCCGGCGAAGCCCGGCCAGCCGCCCAGCGCGGGCAGGGCGTACAGCAGCCCGCCCACCAGCAGGTCGGCCCGGCGGCCGCGCATGCCGAACACCACCACCAGCCCCGGCACCAGCAGCGCGTAGTAGCGCACCAGATACGGAAACATGGAATGCCATTCCTGCGACCACCAGCCCAGCAGGCCGCTGCACAGCAGCACCACCATCCAGCGGGGGGACAGGGGATCGTCGGCCGCGCCCGTCACATCAGGAGTCTCCGGCGGGGCTGATGCGGAAAGCGGGCGGCCGCGCCGCAGCCGCCGGTACAGCGCCACGGCCAGTTCCGGCAGGGTGTGCAGGCGGGGGGCCAGCCACAGCCCCGGTCCCAGCCCGGACACCAGGGCGAACAGCAGGGTCACGAGGTCGGTGTCGCAGTAGCCAAGCAGGGTGCGGGCCAGAAAGCCCGGCGCGAGCGAGGCCAGCACCCCGGCGCACAGCCCGGCCTCCATGCCGCCCAGCGCCGCCGCCCAGGCGAACACCGCCACCGCCAGCAGGCTGCCCATGACCGGCGGCAGCCAGAAGCCCACCGCCCCGGACGTGGCCCCGGTAAGCAGGGCCACGTAGCGCACCAGTTCGGACATGGGGTGCCCAGTGCCGAATTCGAAGCCGTCGGCCCCCGCCGTCCAGTGGTAGGCGTCGTGGGTGGCCAGCAGGTATTCACCGTCCAGTTGGTATTCCGGGGTCTGCCAGGCCGGGTATTCCAGCATGCGCATGGCGAAGGCCACGCCGAAGGCCAGCAGGGCCAGCAGCACGGCGCGCCCGCCCGGCGAACACAGCCAGGCTGCGACGCTGCGCAGCACAGCGGCAAGGAGTCGGCGGCCGTCCCGCGGGGAGGCGGATTCGCCGCTGCCTTCGGTGTTCTGGGGGGCACCGCAAGAGGCGGCTATGGGGGATGTTTCGGACGCGTGCACGCTCATGGCTTCCTGCCGTGAAAAAGGGCTGCGGCCCACGGGCCGCGCAGGGGGGATATACGCGAAACGGCGGCGCATCGCCAGCGGGGCCGGAACGCGCTGGCGGGACGTGCGGGAACGGTTGGGCCATGACGCCTTTCCGCGCGGGGCGGGCCGGACGGCCGCGCCGGGGCGCTGCCGGGACAATGCGAAGCCGCACGCGCAGCGGGGGCGAGTCGCCGCTTCACCTGCGGCGCGAAATGGGGTAGAGCCTTCCGCGAACCGGACACCAGCGCCGCCCCGTGCGGCGAACCGGCCCGCCCAGCGCGGGACGCCGCCACCACACCGCTCCGGCAGGGACGCCCCCTCCGGCCCATGGAGACGCCGCCATGCTGAACATGAAGTATCTCGACGAACTTGAGGAATACCTTACGTCGGAACGCCTGGAGGACGAATTCGAATATTCGCCCGAGGAACGCCGGCACGAAATCCTCGAATTCCTCGAACGCCTCATGGACGTGGCGGACAAGGCCGACGCCGCCGCCACCAAGCTCATCTTCCGCAAATCGCAGCTTGGCGCGCTGATGGGCACCCCGCCCGAAAAATAACCCCGCCACGGGTCGGTCCAGCCACCGCGCCGGAACGCCCCCGCAGGTTCCGCGTCACGCCTGGGCCAGCGCCCACAGGTGGCGCACCGTGGATTCGGGTTCCACGCTTCCCCTGCCCACCGCCTTGCCGCCCGTGCCGCCCGTGCCCCCCGTGCCGTGGGCCGGCGGGGCCTGCACCGTGTATTCCGCCCGTGCCGCCACCCGCCAGCTGGGGGACAGTTGCGCGGGCGGGCCTTCATTGGCCAGAAACACCACCAGGCCGTCCGGGGCCACGTGGCCCCGAACCAGTTCCAGCACTTCGGGCCACGGCAGAAAGGCCCGGCTCACCACGCAGTGCGCCTTGGGGCGGGTGGGCATGAATTCCTCCACCCTGCCCCGGAACACCACGGTGCCCGGCAGGGGATGGCGGGCCAGCACGTTGGACAGGAACAGGGTGCGCTTTTCGCGGGCGTCCACCAGATGATAGGCGCCCGCCTGCCACACCGCGCGCAAGGGAATGCCCGGCAGCCCCGCTCCCGCCCCCAGGTCCCACGTTTCCGGCGCTTCCGGCAGGGGCAGCGTGCGCAGAAAGCGCGCCAGATGCAGGCTGTCCACGATCAGGGTGCGGAAGGTGGCCTGCCAGGTGCGCGTGCCCACCAGGTTCATGACCCGGTTCCACTTCATCAGCAGTTCCAGATAGCCCGCCAGCGCGGCCAGCGCGGCATCGGGCACGGATTCCGGGCCAAAACCGGCCTCGGCGCACAGCCGGGCCAGTTCCTTCGTGGATACATGGACTTCAGCGGGGGGCATGGGCATCTCCTGGAAAAGGGTCCGGTCCGCACGGGCCGGACACGGGAACTGGCGGCCTTGTAGCCGCCCCGGCGGGCGGTGGCAAGCACCGGCCCGCCAGCGGATGCGCGCGCGGCGATGCGCCCTCCCGTCCCTTGCGGCACGGCCCCGCGCGGCCGCAAACGACAGCACCACTTGCATCGGCGCGCGTGTTTGACTATGCAGCGAACGGGCGACGCGCCGCGCGCGGCAAAGCTGGCGCACCCGTCCTGAGGGGGACGGCCCCGCGTGCGCCCGACACACGATACCGCACATCCATCGACCGGGACACACCCGGCGAAATCCCACATTCTGGAGCGACACCGAATGAACCGTACCGACCTCGCCATACTGTTCCCCGGCCAGGGCTCGCAGGAACCCGGCATGGGCCGTGACGTGGCCGACGCCATGCCCGAGGCCATGGACCTGTGGAAGAAGGCCGAACGCGCAAGCGGCCTGCCCCTGCGCGAAATTTACTGGGACGGCGGCGACGACAAGGCCATGGCCGACACCCGCAACCTTCAGCCCGCGCTGACCGTGGTCAATCTTTCCCTGTGGCTGCGCCTTGCCGGGCGCGTTGCCCCGGCCTGCGCCGCCGGGCACAGCCTTGGCGAGTACGCCGCCGCCGCCGCTTCCGGCGCGCTTTCGGTGGACCGCACCCTGGAACTGGTGTCCCTGCGCGGCCAGCTGATGGCCGAGGCCGACCCCGACGGCAAGGGGGCCATGGCCGCCGTGCTCAAGCTGGCGCTGGCCGACGTGGAGGACGTGGTGCGCGAGGCCGCCGAGGCCACCGGCCAGATGATCCGCATCGCCAACTACAACACGCCGGGACAACTGGTGCTGTCCGGCACCCGCGACGCCATCGCCGACGCCGCCGCCAGGGTCAAGGAGCGCAAGGGCCGCGCCCTCGTGCTGCCCGTCAGCGGGGCCTTTCACAGCCCGCTCATGGACGAGGCCGCGAAGGAACTGGCCAGGGCCATGCGCTCGGCCACCTGGGCGCGCCCGCGCTTTGCCGTGTACTGCAACGTCACCGGCCGGGCCGTCACCGACGGCGAATCGCTGCACGAGGCCATGACCAAACAGATGACTTCGTCCGTGCAGTGGATATCCACCGTGACCAACCAGTGGAACGACGGCGTGCGCCGCTGGGTGGAGGCCGGTCCCAAGGGCGTGCTGACCAAGATGGTGGGCCCCATCCTTGCGGCTTCGGGCGTGCCCGCCGCCGAGGAAGGCGGATGGGCCGCCGAGGGGGCTGGCAGCCTCGGGGCGGCCGACGCCCTGACGATTTAGGCCGCCTGGCCCGCCTGGCCCGCCTGGGCCGCCTGGGCCGTCTGACCCGCCTGGGCCGCCGCATTCCCTTTCATGACGCCGGGCCGGGTGTGCGCTTGCGCACCCGGCCTTGTGCGTCCCGCGCGCGGGCCGCCCCCGCGCCGTGGCCGGGAACAGGCCGATCTCAAACGGACTGCGCACCTGCCCGGCCCCGGCGTCCGCCCTCCGGCAATTGCCCGCTGACGCCGGACGCCCATGCGGCTTTGCAGTCGCCCCGATTTCTGGTACACGACCCACTTCGGACAAGCACCCCGCCGCCGCGGCATCGCGCCCGCCCCCCAGGGCCGGACGGCCGTGCCGCGCCCGGATTGCGGATTTCCGTCCGCGCGGCCCCCTTCGGGGCGCGCCGACACCGCCCACGCAGCCATCACATCCCAAAGAAAACAGGACACAGATACATCCATGCGCGCACGTCAGCAGTTGCTGGCCTCCCTTCAGGCCATCGTGAAGGACATGGGGCTTTCCTGGCCCGAAAAGGCCACTCTGGAGCCGCCCCGCGACAAGTCGTTCGGCGACCTTGCCGCCAACATCGCCCTGGTGCTCGCCAAGGACGCGGGCGTGCCCCCGCGCGAACTGGCATCGCGCCTGGCGGGCGCCCTGCGCGACTCCGATCCGGCCATCGACGCCGTGGAAATCGCCGGGCCGGGCTTCCTGAACGTCACCTACTCTCCCGACTTCTGGCGCGAGACCGTGCTGCACGTGGAAGCGGCGGGCGAACGCTACGGCGCCACCACCGTGGGCGCGGGCCGCAAGGCGCAGGTGGAATACGTGTCCGCCAACCCCACCGGGCCGCTGCACATCGGCCACGGGCGCGGCGCGGCGCTGGGCGACTGCCTGGCGCGGGTGCTGCGTTTCGCCGGGTACGACGTGACCACCGAATACTACATCAACGACGCCGGGCGGCAGATGCGCCTGCTGGGCCTTTCGGTGTGGCTGCGCGCGCTGGAGCTTTCCGGCCGCCCGTTCACCCTGCCCGAAGATTTCTATCGCGGCGACTACATCAAGGACATCGCGGCCGAGATGCTGGCCAAAGACCCCGGTCTGGTGGACCTGCCCGAGGCCGAAGGGCAGGACCGCTGCTTCGAGTACGCCATGCATTCCATCATGGACGGCATCAAGCAGGACCTCATCGACTTCCGCGTGGAGCACCAGGTGTGGTTCTCCGAACTTTCCCTGGTGCGCGAAGGCGCGGTGGAAAAGACCTTCGAGCGGCTGAAGGCCGCCGGGCTCGCCTTCGAGCAGGACGGCGCGCTGTGGTTCCGCACCACCACCCTCGGCGACGACAAGGACCGCGTGCTGCGCAAGTCCGACGGCACCCTGACCTACTTCGCCTCGGACATCGCCTACCACGACAACAAGTATGACCGTGGCTTCGACCTCGTCGTGGACATCTGGGGCGCGGACCATCACGGCTACGTGCCGCGCATGCGCGCCGCCGTGGCGGCCCTTGGCAAGCGGCCCGAGCAGTTCGACGTGATTCTCGTCCAGCTCGTGAACCTCTTGCAGGGCGGCGAGCAGATCGCCATGTCCACGCGCGCCGGGCAGTTCGAAACCCTGCACGACGTGGTCAAGGAAGTGGGCGCCGACGCCGCGCGGTTCATGTTCCTTTCGCGCAAGAGCGACAGCCACCTCGACTTCGACCTGGAACTGGTGAAGCAGCGCTCCATGGACAACCCGGTGTACTACGTGCAGTACGCTCACGCCCGCGTGTGCGCGGTGCTGCGCAAGGCCGCCGAACGCGGCATAGTGCCGCCCGCGCGCATGGACGCGGCGGCGCTGGCCCCCCTGACCCTGCCGGAGGAACTGGACCTGCTGCGCCTGGTGGACCGCATGCCCGACACCCTGTCCGCCGCCGCCGAAGGGCTGGCCCCGCACCACGTCAGCTTCTACCTGATGGAAGTGGCGGGCGCGCTGCACAGCTACTACGCCAAGGTGCCGGTGCTGAACGCCGACACCCCGGAAACCATCGTGGCCCGGCTTGCGCTGCTGCGCGCCGTGGGCAGGGCCGTGGCCAACGGCCTGAACCTGCTCGGCGTCGAAGCGCCCGAGGCCATGTAGCGCGCCAAGGCGCGGAAACCAGGCATGGCAGCACCCAGACAAGGGCAACCCGGAGGGGGACAGGGGCAGAAGGATGGCGGACGCAAGAAAGGCGTCTACACTATCCACGTCACCCTGCCCTCGCTCATTTCGGCGGGCATCGTGGCCATCATCGGCTTCGGATGGGTATTCGTGCTCGGCGTCATCGTGGGGCGGGGCTACAATCCGGAAGAACGCCTGGGCATCGAGCGCATCATGCCCAAGCCCGCCGTGAACGCCTCGCAACCAACCCCCATGCCCGGCGGGGTCATCAAGCCCGAGGATCTCCAGTTCATGGATTCCCTGCGGGCCAAGCCCGCCCCGGTATCGGGCAACGCGGGCGTGTCGGTGAACGCCACCGAAATCGTGCTCAAGAACGGCAAGAAGGACCAGAAGCCCGATCCGAAAGCCGACGCGAAAAAGGACGCCAGGGCAGACGCCAAGGCGGCGGACAAGAAACCCGACGCCAAAACGGATTCCAAGTCGGATTCCAAGGCCGCCCAGAAGCCCGAACCGAGAAAGGACGACAAGAAGGCCGCCGCGCCCGCTTCCAGGGACGCCAAGGCGGCGGAGGCCCCGCCCGCCGACGGCGACCGGTTCGACTACGTGTACCAGGTGGCGGCCTACAAGGCGGCGGACCCCGCCAACGCCCTGAAGGCCAGGCTGGAGGCATCCGGCATCAAGGTGCGCCTGGACACTTCGGTGGAAAACGGCGTGTCGTGGTACCGGCTGAACGCCCTGTTCCGCGGCACGCCGGAAGACACGCGCCAGTTGCGCGCCGCGCTTTCCAAGCACGGCATCGACAAGGTCATCCTGCGCAGCAAGACGCCGGTTTCCCGATAGCGCTGCCTTGACGGCATGTTGCGACGGGGCTAGCATGTAAAGATGTAAAAACGCCGGAAACGGTTTGCCCAGGCAGGCCCCGTTTCCGCCGCCCGCCCCGCCGGGAGAGAACACCATGAGCACAGGCCCGAACATACTCGTCCCCGTCACCGCCCTTGGCGCGGCCACCTTGCGCCTGCTGGGCGAACTGGGGGCCATGTTCCTGTTCCTGGCGGACGGCCTGCGCCTCATCTTCGCCTCGCCCAAGCAGATACCCAAGATACTGAACCAGGTGTTCGTCATCGGCTCCAAGTCGCTGTTCGTCATCCTGCTCATCGGGGTGTTCACCGGCATGGTGCTGGGGTTGCAGGGCTACTACACGCTGGTCAAGTTCGGGTCCGAAGGGCTGCTGGGCGCGGCCGTGGCCCTTTCGCTGATCCGCGAACTGGGGCCGGTGCTCACGGCCATCATGGTCACGGGCCGGGCCGGGTCGTCCATGGCCGCCGAGATCGGGGTCATGCGCATCACCGACCAGATCGACGCGCTGGACGTCATGGACATCAACCCCATGGCCTACCTGGTGGCCCCGCGCATCGCCGCCTCGCTCATCTCGTTTCCGCTGCTGACGGCGGTGTTCGACGTGGTGGGCATCCTTGGCGGGTACGTCACCGGCGTCACCCTGCTCGGCATCAACGAGGGCGTGTATTTCTACCGCATCCAGACCAGCGTCGAGATGGCAGACATCACCGGCGGCTTCATGAAGTCGCTGCTGTTCGCGGTCATCGTGGCCACGGTAAGCTGCTACCAGGGCTATTTCACCCACATGCGCCGCGACGGCGTGGGGCCCGAGGGCGTCAGCAACTCCACCACCTCGGCAGTGGTCCTTTCGTGCGTGTTCGTGCTGGTGGCCGACTACGTGCTGACCTCGTTCCTGCTGTAACAAGAGACCATGGCCATGCGCGCGACATCGGGTTGGGACATACGGCTTGACGGCCTCACGGTGGGCTACGGCGACCACGTGGTGCTGCGCGACGTGAACGCGCTCTTGCCCGCCGGCGAAATCTCCATGATCATCGGCGGCTCGGGCTGCGGCAAGTCCACCCTGCTGCGCCACGTGCTGGGCCTGCAACGCCCCATGTCGGGCACCCTTTCGGTGGGCGGGCGCGACCTGTTCGCCCTGCCCGGGCGCGACTTTCGCAAGGTGCGGCGGCGCATGGGCGTGCTGTTCCAGGACGGCGCGCTGCTGGGTTCGCTGACGCTGGGCGACAACGTGGCCCTGCCCCTGCGCGAACACACCGGGCTGCCCAAGGCCACCATCCGCCAGATCGTGCTGCACAAGCTGGCCCTGGTGGGCCTGGCCGACTACGCGGACTACTACCCCAACCAGCTTTCCGGCGGCATGCGCAAGCGCGCGGGCCTGGCGCGGGCCATCGTCATGGACCCGCCCATCCTGCTGTGCGACGAGCCGACATCGGGCCTTGACCCGGTCAACGCCGCGCGCATGGACCACCTGCTGCTGGACATGCGGGCCAACTTTCCCGGCATGACCATCGTCGTGGTCAGCCATGACCTGCGCAGCCTGGACGCCATCGCCGACTACGTGCTCATGCTGCACGACGGCACGGCCGCCTTCGCGGGACCGGTGGACGAGTTGCGTGCATCGCGCGACCCGTACGTGCGCAGTTTTCTGGACCGGCGGGCCGACGAGGGCGAACGGACGGACGTGTCGCTTGCCCCCGAGGTGCAGCAGGCTCTGGACGCCTGGCTGGACCGCTGAACGGTTTGCAACAGCCCCCAACGGATACGGGAAGGGCATCATGAAGAAGTATTCGCGAGAAACATCGGTCGGCATCTTCGTCCTCATCGGGCTGCTGTGCGTTGGCTACCTCACGGTGAAGCTGGGGCGCATGGAACTTCTGTCCGACAAGGGCTACACCGTGCACGCCCGGTTCAGTTCCATCACCGGCCTGCGTGTGGGCGCTGAAGTGGAGATAGCGGGCGTGCCCGTGGGGCGCGTGGCGGGCATCGCCCTTGCCCCGGACAAGCCGGTGGCGGTGGTCAGCCTGCGCATGAAGGAAGGCGTACAGCTGACCGACGACGTCATCGCCTCGGTAAAGACCAGCGGCCTCATAGGCGACAAGTACATCAAGCTCTCTCCCGGCGGCTCCGAAGACGCCCTGGGCGAGGGCGACGAGATCACGGAAACCGAATCGGCCATCGACATCGAATCGCTGATCAGCAAGTACGTGTTCGGGGGAGTCTAACCATGTCCATTCACAACATCCTGCGCGGCGCATTTCTTGCCGCGCTGCTCGCCATCACCCTTTCCTGCTGGACCGGCGCGGCCATGGCGGCCGCCGCGGGCAGCACGGACAACGCGGGGGCGGCCCGCGAGACGCTGAAGGCGTCCGTGGACCGCATCATGGACATCATCAAGCGTCCGGAATTCACCGACGCCGCGCAGCGCCCCGCCCTCATGGACAAGGTGGAGTCCGAGATCCGCCGCATTTTCGACTTCCGCGAGTTCTCGGCCCGCACCGTGGGGGCCAACTGGCGCTCGTTCACCCCGGACCAGCAGGAACGCTTCGCCGAGGCGTTCGCCTCGCTGCTGCGGGCCACCTATCTGGAAAAGTTCGACGGCTACACCGGCCAGCAGGTCCTGTTCACCGGCGAACTGGTCAGCGGCAAGGGCGACAAGGTCGAAGTCCAGACCACCGTGGTGGTCAAGGACAAGCAGGTGCCCGTGGCCTACCGCATGCTCCAGAAGCAGGACTGGGTGGTGTACGACGTCATCGTGGAAGGCGTGAGCCTGGTGAAGAACTACCGCACCCAGTTCCAGGACCTGCTGGAGAAGGGCACGGCCGACCAGCTCATCGACCGGGTGAAGGCCAAGGCCGAGGAAGTGCGCAAGCAGCCCGCCCAACCTGCCCAACCGGCCCAACCGGCCCAGGTGGGCAAGTAGCCAGAACCGCGCGACCCGGGACCGCGAGGAACCGCGCCCCCGGGGCCGGTGCGTCGCCACATGCATCCGCTCCCAAGGGGGTTTCCATGACCGAAGGCTTGTCCCGCATCAGAATCGCCCCGCTGTTGTACGCGGCCTGCCTTGCCTGCGCCCTGCTGCTGGCCCCCGGCGCCGCGTTCGCCGACACGCCCGCCGAAGGCGCGCCCCATGCCCCGCCCACGCTGGCGGCGGACCTTGACGACTACGACACCAGCAATGAAGACATGGTGGCCGACCCGCTGGAAGGCTGGAACCGCATGTGGTTCGCCGTCAACGACGTGCTGCTGCTGAAGGTCATCAAGCCCGTGCACCAGGGGTACGTGGCCGTGACCCCCGACGAACTGCGCAGCGGGGTGCGCAACTTCTTCCACAACCTGGGCTTTCCGCTGCGCTTCCTGAACTGTCTGTTGCAGGGCAAGCCCAGCGAGGCCGGGGTGGAGATGGGCCGGTTCATCATCAACTCCACCGTGGGCATGGCCGGGCTCATCGACGTGGCCAAGAAAGACAAGCCCATCGTGGAGCCGGACAAGGAAGACTTCGGACAGACGCTCGGCGTCTGGGGCGCGGGAGAAGGCTTCTACATCGTCTGGCCGCTGATCGGCCCCAGCACCCTGCGCGACAGCGTGGGTCTTGCGGGCCACTACCTGGCCGAGCCGTTCGGCTACATGGTGGACGACCAGACCGTCTATCTGGGCGCGCGCGCCTACGGCGAATTCAACAAGGCGGATGAAGCCATCGCGGGCTACGAAGCCGTGACCAAGAGCGCGGTGGAGCCGTACACCTCTGTGCGCAACGCCTACATCCAGCTGCGCCGCTCCAAGGTGGCCAAGTAGCCAGGCGGATGCGTTGCCGGACCAGCAAACGACAAAGGGAGGCCCTATGCGGGGCCTCCCTTTTATCGTCGGGGGGTGCTGTCCGACCGGCAGTGTGCTGTTTGCCCGTAGGGGCTGTTTCTAAAGTAGGATTTTCGTTCGTTGGCGAGGAAAACGAGCCTGCCATGAGGGAATATACTCTTATCGTATTTGACCGACATGGCAGGCGAAGTTTGCCGAAGCCAACGGGCGAAAAGACAATTTAGAAACGGCCCCTAGATGGGAGGGGCGATAACGACAACAACCCGCATCTCGGTCTTCGCCCGCACGCCATGCGGCACGCGGATTTCCGAGACCAGCATGTCGCCTTGCGTCGCGGGGATGGCCGCGCCGTCCGCGCCCAGGAATTCGCCCTCGCCCTCGATGACGGTGATGGCCAGTTCCCCGTCGATGTCGTGGCTATGCACGGGCAGTTCCTGGCCAGCCTTGAAGTTGAAATTGATGATCTTGAAGTTTTCCGAATCGTGCACCAGGTTCATGGCGAACCCGGCATCCTTGAAGGTACGCATGTCGTCTAGACGGATGTGGCGCATGATGGTCTCCTTTTGCTTTCCCGGCGGCCGCGCCGCCCTGGTGTGTTGTCGACTGATGCGGGGGGTGGTTTCCGCCGCCCTCGACCATACAATAGGTCCGCCGCGCGATGCGTGCGTGACGCGCATCACGGGCGCGCGCTTTTTTCTTGCCGGGGGGCCGCGTTGCGCACCCCGTGCGCCGCGCGCCTGCCGTCGGTGGGTCCATCGGTGCCCCGCGCGGGTTGACAGCGCGCGGCGGGGCGGGCTACCGCTTGGCCTTTCCCAAAAACGGCGGCCCGTTGCCGCGCACGATCGGCAGCCCCCTTTCCGGAACCACTCCCAGGGCAACGCCGCGCCGAGGTTTTCATGATCGTCGAAATCGCCTGCATCGCCGTGGGCGTGCCCGCAGGCTACCTGTTGCGCACGCGCCCGGCCGTGGTCGGCGCGGTGGACCGCCTGACCACGTGGTCCATCTATGCGCTGCTGTTCCTGCTGGGCCTGTCGCTGGGCTCGGACGACGGGCTGGTGGCCCAGGCCGGGGACATCGGCCTGCGGGCCGTGGTCATCAGCATGGCTTCGCTGGCGGGCAGCGTGGCCGCCGGATGGCTGTTGCAGCACGTGCTGCTGCGCGGCGCGCTGGACGGCCCCACCGCCCCCGGCAAGGACGCGCGCCCCGCGATGGCCGCCGTACCCGCCGATCCCGCCGCAAACGCCGGGGAGGCGCGGCATGAAGGGTAGCCTGGTCATCCTCGGCTTCTTCCTGTCCGGCGTGCTGCTGGGTAGGCTGGACATCATCCCCCGCGCCGCCGAGGCGGGCAACCTGGCCTCGTGGGCGCTGTACATGCTGCTGTTCGTGGTGGGCATGGGCATCGGGTTCGACACCCGCTCGTTCCGCATCCTGCGCGAACTGCACGTGAAGGTGGCGCTGGTGCCGCTGTTCGTGGGCATCGGCACAATGGGCGGTTCGCTGGCGGCATGGGCGCTCTTGGGCGACATGCCCCTGCGCGACGTGCTGGGCGTGGGCGCGGGCTTTGGCTACTACAGCCTTTCCAGCATCATGATCACCAAAATGGGCGACGCGGCCCTGGGGTCCATGGCGCTCATCGCCAACATCTCGCGCGAACTGGCCACCCTGCTGGCCGCGCCGCTGCTGGTGCGCCTGTTCGGCGGGCTGGCCCCGGTCATGGCGGGCGGGGCCACCAGCATGGACACCAGCCTGCCGGTCATCGCGCGCTTCGCCGGTGAACGGTACGGCATCATCGCCGTGTTCAGCGGCATGGTGCTTACAGTGGCCGTGCCCATTCTGGTGACGGCCATCTTCACCTGGATGTAGGGACGCGCCACCATCCGTGCGCCAGAAGCGCCCGCCCCTTTGCTGGCGCGCGGCGGACAGAGGGACAGGGCGGCTATCCGGTGCGTATTCCGGCGGTGAGGCTGGCAGACTGCATGGCGGGCCGCGCGACGCGCGCGGGAACGGCCCAGAGTGAGCGCACACCCCCTTCGGGACCGCCCCGCGAAGTGATGACAAATGTGTCAATCATGCCGCAGGGGTCTGGCGTTTTCTCACTCATTCATTGACAATCTGCCCACTTATGCTCCACAAAAGGGAGTCCGTCCGTCACACCAACCACATGTCCAGAGGAGTATCCGGGATGCTGAAGAAGATCGTCCTCACCCTTGCGGCCCTGCTGGTCACCGCCAACGTGGCCTTTGCCGAGAAGACCATCGTCGTCGCCCACGACGCCACCTGGCCGCCCATGGAATTCGTTGACGCGAACAAGAACATCGTCGGCTTCGCCGTTGACTACACCGACGCCATGGCCAAGGAAGCCGGCTTCAAGGTCGTGCACAAGAACGTGGCCTGGGACGGCATCTTCGCCGGTCTCGAAGCGGGCAGCTACGACGCCATCGTTTCCTCGGTGTCCATCACCGACGAACGCAAGAAGGCCATGGACTTCAGCACCCCCTACTACGAAGTGCGCCAGGCCCTCGTGGTGCCCAAGGCCACCAACGTCACCAAGCTGGACGAAATGAAGGGCAAGACCCTGGGCGGCCAGATCAGCACCACCGGCTACTTCACCATCAAGAAGACCGCTGGCGTCACCGCCAAGTCGTACGACGAAATCGGCCTGGCCATGGAAGACCTGTTCAACGGCCGCATCGACGGCGTGGTGTGCGACGACCCCGTTGCCGCCAACTACGCCCTGCAGCAGGAACAGTACGCCGCCAAGATGAAGATCGCCTTCGTCATCGAGACCCAGGAAAAGGAATTCTACGGCATCGCCGTGAAGAAGGGGAACAAGGAAGTCCTGGACCTTCTGAACAAGGGCATCGCCGCCGTGCAGGCCAAGGGCATCGACAAGCAGCTCCGCGCCAAGTGGATCGGCCGCTAGCCTTGCGCCACTAGACGCTTGCGTATCAGGGGGGACTGGCGATATGACGCCGGTCCCCCGTTTTTACAACGTCAAAGCATCCGGAACGCCATGACCACCGAACCCCAGAACGTCCGCATCGTCATCACCGACGGCGCGATCATACCGGACCCGAAGGAGCGGCGGATCATAACCGCATGGTCCATCTCCTTCGTGGGCGCGCTGGCCGCGCTCGTCTACCTGTGCACGAGCCGGCCCGAACCCTACTGGCGGTTGCTCCAGTTCCTGCCGGACGGCATTGCCGTCACCTTCAAGGTGACCGTATTGTCCATCCTGTGCTCCATCCCCATCGGCCTCGTCACTGGGCTCGGCCGCCTGTCGCGCAACCGGCTGATCAACCTCGTGGCCTCCACCTATGTCGAGGTCGTGCGGGGCATTCCCCTGCTGGTGCAGCTGTTCTACATCTACTACGCCCTGGGCCGGTTCCTGAAGGTGCCGGACCTGCTGGCCGCCATCATCGCGCTCAGCGTGTGCTACGGCGCCTACATGGGCGAGGTGTTCCGCGCGGGCATCGACTCCATCTCCAAGGGGCAGACCGAGGCGGCGCGCTCGCTGGGCTTCAACCGGGCCGAGACCATGTTCATGGTCATCCTGCCGCAGGCGTGGCGCACCATCCTGCCGCCGGTGGGCAACGAATTCATCGCCATGCTGAAGGACACCTCGCTGGTGTCCATCATCGCCGTGGCGGACATCCTGCGGCGCGGGCGCGAATTCGCCTCGGAGAGCTTCCTGTACTTCGAGACATACACCATGATCGCCCTCATCTATCTTCTGATCACGCTGTTCCTGTCCAAGGGCGTCAGCATCATGGAATCGAGGTTGAACTACTATGACCGCCGCTAGCGCCGCACCCATCATCAGCATCCGCAACGCCTGGAAATTCTTCGGCGAGCTGACGGCCCTCAACGACGTCAGCCTCGACGTGATGCCCGGCGAAAAGGTGGTCATCTGCGGGCCGTCCGGTTCCGGCAAGTCCACCCTGCTGCGCTCCATCAACCGCCTGGAAACGGTGGACAAGGGCTCCATCATCGTGGACGGGCTGGACGTGAACTCGCCCGACAACGACATCAACAAGATCCGCCAGGAACTGGGCATGGTCTTCCAGAGCTTCAACCTCTTTCCGCACAAGACCGTGCTGCAGAACCTGACCATGGCCCCCATGCGGCTGCGCAAGACCCCGCGCGCCGAGGCGGAAGGCCGGGCGCTGGAACTGCTGAAGAAGGTGGGCATCAGCGACAAGGCCAACGTCTTTCCGGCCATGCTCTCTGGCGGGCAGCAGCAGCGCGTGGCCATTGCCCGCGCGCTGGCCATGAACCCCAAGATCATGCTGTTCGACGAGCCCACCAGCGCGCTCGACCCGGAAATGATCGGCGAAGTGCTGGACGTCATGGTGACCCTGGCCCGCGAAGGCATGACCATGGTCTGCGTGACCCACGAAATGGGCTTTGCCCGCGAGGTGGCCGACCGCATCATCTTCATGGACCACGGCCAGGTGCTGGAAGAAAACGCGCCGCAGGACTTCTTTGGCGCGCCCAAGCACCCCCGCCTGCAGAAGTTCCTGAACCAGATCCTGTAGCGCGCCCGCCTCGCCACGGGCCATGGGCCATGGCACGAATGCATACGGGCCGCTCCGCAAGGGGCGGCCCGTTTTTGCGCGTTGGGGGGTAGGGAACGCCTCCGGCGGCCAGGGACGGCAGCCGTTATGCGAGTTTCGAGCATTACGGATGGCGATCGCAGAGCGGCTACCCCCCTGGATACCCTTTCTTGATATATCCTTATGGACACCTTCTGGCGCGTAGATTCGGGAAAAGGCAACAGCCATGTTTCAAACAGAAAGGCTACGCCGCTACAAAGAAAACCACCCGCATACGAAAACATGCCGCCGGGCGGAAGCAGACGCTTCGCCAGACGGCATGTTCCGGACTCGCTACTTGAATGTGTTCAGTTCCCGGAGATGCGCAACCGTTCCCCTTGCGACAGGATATAGTCCACCTCCAGCGGCAGCAGGCAGAACCGCTCGCGCAGGGCATGGGCGTCGTGCAAAAAGCGCCGGTAATCGGCCTGCGTGCGCGGGCCGGAGCCGTCACGCACCGCCTGCCCCTTCAGGAAGGCCAGCCCGCGCCACAAGGCCGGGGAGCACGGCAGAAAGAAATCCGCGTCGTCGGCGTCGGTATCCGCGCCGGACTTCAGGTATAACAGCAGCGACAACGCGAAGATGCCCGCGCCCACAGCCTTGCGCGCCTCGTGCAGGCGAAAGGCCCCGGTCAGCATCGCGTTCTGGGCACCGGCAACCGGCAGCGCCCACAGGCCCGCCAGCCACGTCCCAAGCTCGCCCACGCGCGGGGCAAGCCGCAGCAGACTGGCAAATCCCGCCCCGAACCGGGTGCAGGTGATGCGCTTGGGCACGCTGCCCTCGATGCATTCACGGTTCACGGCCCTGCACAGGGCCCGAAAGTCGTCGGCGGACATGGACCCGCCGCCGCCCGCCCCAAAGGCCGCGTCCAACAGCGCGCGCGCCTCGGTCTCGCCCTGTTTGCGGCTGTTGATGAAGTCCACCCCGGAATGAATGTCGCGCCATGCATCCACCTGCGCGGCATACCGCTCGAACATGCTGCCTCCGTGTGCCGTGAAAACTTGCCCGACCGGCCCTGGCCCCATCCGCGCGACCACCGCGCAAACCTGTTCGCGGGGCATTGCACCTTCGCCCTGCCCCGCATTGTCGCGTCGCCCACGCTGGATAACAAAAAAAACGTGCGTTCCCAAGGGATGCACCGGCATCCGGAACGCACGAAAAAGGGGGTGCAGGGGGCAAGGCCCCCTGCCCGCCGGAGGCTTGCAAAAAACGAAGGGGACCGGTGTTCGCCCGGCGGAGCAGCCACACCGCAGGAAGAACCGCAGCCGCTACTGCGACACCACATGCAGCAGGGCCGCGCGCACCTCGTCCATCTGCTGCTCGTCGGTAATCTTCTGGCCATACACCGTGCGCACCGAAAAACTGTCCGACGTGCGGTTGCCCAGGGTGGCGATCTTGGCGAACAGGATGTCCAACTGCAACGCCTGCAACACCCGCGCAACGTCATACAGCAACGCGGGCCGGTCCGGCGTGAACACCTCGACCACGGTATGGAAATCCGACAACTCGTTGTCGATGCGCACCTCCGGCGGGCGGCGCACCGCATCCAGCAACACGCTGGGCACCTTGTGCTTCAGCGCGTTGGACGCCCGCGCCTGCTCCAGCCGGTAATCCAGTGAGAGCTTGCCCGTCAGGGCGAAATGGATGGCCCCGCGCACCTTGCCCCAGAAATCCCTGGCATACAGCGGGTCCGGCGGCGCGGTGACGTGAAAGACGTCCAGCACCGTGCCATCGCTCCACACATAGGCATCGGCCCCGAACACGTTCAGCCCGTGCAGCGAAAGCACCCCGGCGATGGTGGCGAACAGCCCGGCCTGGTCGCGCGCGGCCACCAGCACCTCCCACAGCTCGCTGTCGCGCCCGCCGTGCAGCGGCCTGCCCTCCAGCACCACGACGCCCCGCTCCGCCCGGTTCTCGGGCAGGCGGCGGCGCGATTCGGCCACGTCGCGGTTCAACTGGTAGACCAGCGACATGTGCCGCACGATGTCTTCCGGGGGCATGGCCAGCAGATAGCGCGAGGGCATGGCGTCCAAGAACAGCCCCGCCGTCTCCGGCGTGTAGTGCAGCGACGACTGCCGCTCGCGCACCAGCGCGCGCACCATGTCGCGCGTGCGCACGATGGCCTGCGCGGTCTGGGTGCCCGCAAGCTGCCCGTCGCGCAGCATGTTGGCCACCTTGCCGTGCAGTTCGTACAGCAGGCTGGCGGTCCAGCGGTTCCAGGCCTTGTGGCCGGTGGCCATGGAATCGGCATGGGTGAGCAGGTAGAGCATGTTCAGGCGGCGCAGGCTGCCCACGGTGCCCGCGCACTGGGCCACCACGGATTCGTCGTTGAGGTCGCGGCGCTGGGCGGTGCGGATGAGCAGCAAGTGGTGCAGCACCAGGAAGACCACATCGTCGACGATCTCCGGCGGCGCGCCCCATTCTGCCAGCAACTGCATGGCCATCTCGGCCCCCACCTCGGAATGGTGCGAGGCGTCGGCCCCGCCCTTGCCAAGGTCGTGCAGCAGCGCGGCCAGCAGCAGGCACAGCCGGTCGCGCGCGGCGTCTTCCGCCTGGGCGCACGCGGACGGAGAGGCCGTGGCGCTTCCCTCGCACATGCCAAGGCACCCGCCCCGCCAGAGGGCGGAGAACGGGTCCACGTCGTCCGTGGCCAGCGCCTCCAACTGGCGGATCACGAACAGGGTGTGCATGCCCACGGGGTAGGTGTGGAACCCGTCGAACTGCACCCGGTCGCGCGCGGCGGCGTAGGCGGGCAGGATGGCGGGCAGAAGCCCCGTCTCGTCCATGTGCCCGAGCACGGGAAACGCCTTGCCCGATGCCAGAATGCGCATCAGGGCCGCGCCCACGTCCGCGCCGGAAAGCGCCCCGGCCTCGCCGGACAGGGACTGCAACAGCACCTGCTCCATGGCCTTGCGGGTGTTCCAGTCCGGCGCGGGGGCCTCGCTGCCCGGCCATTCGGCGGCGCGCACGAAGGCGGACAGGGCCAGGGCCGGGGTGACGGCCTCGGGGTCGGGCAGGCAGATGTGCAGGGTGCCATTGGCCATGACCACCGGCCCTTCCACTTCGGGGCAGGGCTGGTCCGGGTGCACCGGGCCGCCGGGTATGCCCCGGAAGGCGGCGGACAGCGCCTTGATGTGCGACATGCACCGGTGCAGGCGGCCCAGAAAGCATTCCACGGCCAGCAGGTTGCCGCATTCGCGAAAGCCTAGGCGCGCGGCGATTTCCGGTTGCAGGTCCAGAAAAAGCTGGTCGTTCTTGCGGTGCGACAGGTGGTGCAGCAGGTTGCGCACGTCATGCAGAAAGCCCACGCTTTCGCGCAGCAGGGCCGCGTCGGACGCGGAAAAACCTGCCTGGGCCAGGATTTCCTCCACCGTGCCCGCCTCGTTGCGGATGCGGCCGATCCACAAGATGCGATGGTAGTCGCGCAGGCCGCCGAGCCCTTCCTTCAGGTTGGGCTCCAACAGCACCGCGCCGTCACCGTGGGCGGAGCGCCTGCGCTCGTGCTCCTCGTCGTTCCAGGACAGGAACGAAGCCCCCCGGCGGGGCAGCACCTTGTCGTTCAGGCGGTCCACCAGTTCGCGGAACAGGGCCTCGTTGCCGGTGATCAGCCGGGCGTCCAGCAGGCTGGCCAACACCTTGTGGTCCTTGGCGGCCAGCTTCACGCAGTCGCCGATGGTGCGGAACCCGTGCCCCAGAGTGTAGCCCGCGTCCCACAGCGGCAGAAACAGCGGCTGGGCAAGGTCGATGGCCTGCGGCGGAATGGAGCGGCCGCACAGGATCAGGATGTCGATGTCCGACCCCAGGCACAATTCCTCGCGGCCGTAGCCGCCCACGGCCACCAGGGCCACCCTGTCGTGGCCGCCGCGCAGTTCGGCGAAGCGAAGGCGAAAATAGTCGTCGAGCAGGCGGCTGTAGGCCCGCTCGAAGCGCGACGCCCCCGTGGGCGCGGGCGCGGTGGCGCGGCACAGCGCGTCGGGGCGGGGCCCGCAGGCGTCGCCCCCGGAAACGGAGACGGCCCCCACGGCCACGTCGGTGACGGCGGAGGGAGCGTCGGTGACGGCGGGCAAACTGTCTGGCGGCGCGGAAGGGGCGTCCAGACGCGCGAGCAGCGCGGCGCGCCCTTCCTTCAGGACCGTGGCGGCATCGCGCGGCGTGCCGGAAACACCGGCGGGAGAGGTGGCTGAAGGCGCGTGAGCCTGCATCATGGGGTGGGTATGGAGTGGCGGCGCCCCGTTGCCGGGGCGCCGCCCGTTGATTGCTGTCTGCGGGGGCTAGATGGCGTCCACGCCGGTTTCGCCGGTGCGGATGCGCAGCACGTCTTCGACCGGGGAGATGAAGATCTTGCCGTCGCCCACCTTGCCGGTGCGGGCGGCCTTGACCACGGCGTCGGTGACGGCCTTCACCTGTCCGTCATCCACCACCACCTCGATCTTGACCTTGGGCATGAAATCCACCTGGTATTCCGCGCCCCGGTACACTTCCTTGTGGCCGCGCTGGCGGCCGAAGCCCTTCACTTCCGTGACGGTCATGCCCTTCACGTCGAGTCCGGCCAGCGTCTCCTTCACCTCGTCCAGCTTGAACGGGCGAATGATGATCTCAAGTTTCTTCATGATGTCCATCCTGAAGCTCGGTTCGTGTTCAGGGAAGGGATAACCCCTTCCGCCTTTTAGGCGACAACGGCGGCAGCGGCAAGCCTAGAGCTGGTAGCCCGTTTCGTTGTGCTCGCTGACGTCGAGGCCCGCCACTTCCGATTCCACGTCCGCGCGCAGGCCCACGAGGGCATCAACGACATGGAACAGGATACGGCTGGCCACGTAGCAGAACAGCCAGGTGGCGACCACGGAGATGAACTGGATCCAGAGCTGCGAGGGGTTGCCTTCGAGCAGGCCGGAGGCCGTGTTCACGGCACTGGAGGCAAAGATGCCGGTGGCCAGCGCGCCGAAGGTGCCGCCCACGCCATGCACGCCCACCACGTCAAGGGCGTCGTCGTACTTGAAGACATGCTTCATCAGCACGCCGCCGTAGCACAGGGCGCCGCCGATGAGACCCATGATGATGGCGGGCATGGGGGCCACGAACCCGGCGGCCGGGGTGATGACCACAAGACCGGCCACCGCGCCGGAAGCCGCGCCAAGGGTGGTGGGCTTGCCGCTGTGCAGCCATTCGGCGGCCATCCAGCTGACGGCGGCGGCAGCGGCGCACAGGTGGGTGGTGACGAAGGCGTTGGCGGCAAGGCCGTTGGCGGCAAGGGCGCTGCCCGCGTTGAAGCCGAACCAGCCGAACCACAGGATGCCCGCGCCAAGCACGGTCATGGGCAGGTTGTGGGGCACGAAGGGCTCGCGGCCGTAGCCGTGGCGGCGGCCCAGCACGTGGGCGGCGGCCAGGGCGGCGGCGGCGGAGCTCATGTGCACCACGGCGCCGCCAGCGAAGTCAAGCGCGCCAATGCCGAACATCCAGCCGCCGCCCCACACCCAGTGGGCCATGGGGGCGTACACCACCACCAGCCACAGCACGGAGAACAGCAGCATGGCGCGGAAGCGGATGCGTTCGGCGTAGGCGCCGGAAATGAGCGCGGGGGTGATCACCGCAAACATGCACTGGAACACCATGAACAGCAGGTGCGGGATGTTGGTGACCGTCTCGCTGGGTTCCATGCCCACGCCGTTCAGGAAGGCGAAATCGAGCCCGCCGATGACCCCGCCGATGTCGGGGCCGAACGCCAGCGTGTAGCCGATGACCGCCCAGACGATGCTGGCCACGCCCACGAGAATGAAACTGTGCATGGTGGTGGAAAGCACGTTGCGCGCACGCACGAGCCCCCCGTAGAACAGGGCGAGCCCCGGGGTCATGAACATGACCAGAGCGGAGCAGACCAGGATGAAGGCGGTATCCGCCGCGTTCATGTGAACCTCCTCGAAAAGTTGACGTACACCCCCTGCCGGACCGAACGGACAGGGGCAAACCCGAACCATGCCCCTGTAAAGGCAAGGAGCGTGCCACTGCCTACAAAATGGTCTGCCCCAATGAATTCAGCCTGTTGCAAAAACCGGATATTCACGCAATTTTCCATTTTGGTAACACTAAAAACAGACACGGTTCCTTTTTTGTAAAAACAGACATTTTTGCAGTATGGAGCGGAAATTCATCCCACTCAGGTTTCCATGCCCGCGCCATTGTGGTATGCCTTGATGAAACCGCCGTGCCCCGCCGCCAGCCGCAGGCGCGTGGGCACGCAGCCGCCGCCCGGCTCCGCCGTGGCGGAACGCCAAGGCTCCTCGCCCATCGCGAGGCGACCCTTCCGAACCATCTTCCGCAGGAGGCGGATACCCATGGACCGTACCGGCATCATCACCTTCAGAGGCACGCCCCTCACCCTTACCGGCTCCCCCGTGGCCGCGGGCGACAAGGCCCCCGGCTTTTCCGCGCTGGCCAACGACCTGTCCCCGCGCACCCTGGCCGACTACACGGGCAAGGTTCTGCTCATCTCCGCCGTACCCTCGCTGGACACCGGCGTATGCGACATGGAAACCCGCAGGTTCAACCAGGAAGCCACCCGCCTGGGAGCGGACGTGCGCATCCTGACCATCAGCTGCGACCTGCCCTTCGCCCAGGCCCGCTGGTGCGGGGCCGCCGGCGTGGACGCGCTGGAAACCCTGTCCGACCACCGCGACCTGGCCTTCGGGTCCGCCTACGGCATAGTGATCAAGGAACTGCGCCTGCTGACCCGCGCCATCTTCGTGGTGGACCGGTCGGGCAAGGTCACCTACACCGAAATCGTGCCCGAAGTGAGCCACGAACCCAACTACGAGGCCGCGCTGGCGGCGGTGCGCGCCGCGCTGTAGCGGCCCTTCGGGGTGCCCACGCCCCTCTCCCGCCTAGCGGCCGCGTGCCTGTCCTCCCCTGCAACGCAAAACGGGCGGCCAGCATGCCCCGACACGAAGCGGACCGTGCGAAAGAATGAGGATTTACAAAAACGACAAAACGGCTCCGTTCACGCGGGGCCGTTTTATCGTTTCGCGCATCCATGTTGCAACTCAATGAAATTGCAACGATTATCTTCGACATGACGACACCCGCCACGACCCGCATGCGCCTTGCGCGGCAGGGCGGGGTGCGCTAGGCTGCGCCACTTCGTCGCGTGCCCGTCCCCGTGGCGGTCGTTGCCGGATACGCCGGGCATGGCCGGATTGGGTCTGCACGCCCCGAACGGTACGGAACAGATTGACGGCACAGCCCCGCACGCATCCAGCCCCTTTCAGGAGAACGCCATGTCCGCAGCGCCCCTCTCGCCCGAAGCAGCCCGTGCCCACGTCATCGCCACGGTGCTGCGCCACCTCTCGCGTGACACGGAACGCCGCAGCGAAGCCCTGGAGGAATTCATGGCCGTGACCATGCCCGACATGGACGAGCGGGGTGCGCGCGCGCTTTCGGCCATGGTGCCCCACCTGCCGGAATCGCTGTACGGCAAGTGGGCGGCCATGTTCGCGGACCGCCTGCAGGAAACCGTGCCCCACGAGCACCTGGCGGCCATGTGCGACGGCGGCGCGGACAACGACGCCACCCTCGCGCTGGTCTACGTGATGTTCATGGAATCGGAAAAGATGGAACGCCAGGTTGCCGAAGACCTGCATGCCCTGGGCCTGTCGCAGGGCGAAGGCGGACAGGAAGATGCCGGGGCGCTGCTGGGGGCATACCTGCGCGCCCGGCTCACCGCGCGCGGCCGGGGCCCGGCCAACTAGCCGCCGCCGAACCTTCGGGCCGCGCTGCCGCAGACCGCCCCGCCAACACGAAGGGCCGCGCACCGCGCGGCCCCACTGCACATTCCGGCACCCCGCCGGGTGCCCCGGCCCTAGCTTTTTTCCACGCGCAGCCCATCGTCGGTGGCGGTCAGCATGTAGGTGCAGCCCCCGGTTTCGAGACAGTAGTCCGAACCGGGGAACAGAGTGGCGCGGGCGCTCCATTCGTCGTTGACGAACACGTCGCGCGCGCCGCCGCTTTCCTCGTAGCGCACCTGGGTGCCGTCGGACAGGATGACGAACTCCGCTTCGTGGATGACGGCGGGCAGATCGGCTTCGGTGTGGCTCATGGCATGCCTCCTTCATGGTTAAGGACGGTTCCGCTGCACCGATGGTTCAATCCATGGACGTAATCACATGCTTACATCGTCCTCCACAGGACAACAACAGGAATCTCCCGTGACAGCAGAAGCCACAGCCTCCCCCCGCACGCCCGCCGCCACGCCCTGCCCCACCGCCGCCGCGCCGAACGCGCTGGCCGCCGCGCTGGCGCTGCCCGCGCCCGGCGTGGCCGCCGTCATCGCCCTGCTGGACGAAGGCGCGACCATTCCGTTCATCGCCCGCTACCGCAAGGAGGCCACGGGCAGCCTGGACGAGGTGCAGGTGGCCGCCGTGCGCGACGCGCTGGAAAAGGCGCGCGAACTGGACAAGCGCCGCGCCGCCGTGCTGGCCTCGCTGGAGGAACGCGGGCTGCTTACCCCGCAACTGGCCGGGGCCGTGGCGGGCGCTTCCACCCTCACCGCGCTGGAAGACGTGTACCTGCCCTACCGCCCCAAGCGCGTCACCCGCGCGGAAAAGGCCCGCAAGCGCGGCCTGGCCCCGCTGGCCGAGGCGCTGCGCGCGGCAAAACCCATGGCCGACGCCCGCGCGCTGGCCGCCGCGCATGTCACCCCGCACGCGACGGACCCGGAACTGGCCGTGCCCGACGTGGAGGCCGCCCTGGCCGGCGCGCGCGACATCCTGGCCGAGAATTTCGCCGAATCCGCCCCCCTGCGCGGCGCGCTGCGCGAACTGTTCGCCCGTCGCGCAGCGCTGCGCGCCAAGGCCGTGCCAGGCAAGGAAGCGGAAGGGGCCACCTACGCCGACTGGTTCGGCCACGAGGAGCGCGCCGCCGCCATGCCCTCGCACCGACTGCTGGCCATGCTGCGCGGCGAGCGCGAGGGGTTCCTGTCCGTGACCGTGCGCCCCGAGGACGCCGACGCGCTGGACGCCCTGCGCCGCCGCGCGAACATCGCCGGAAACGGTCCCGCACCCCGGCCGGAAACCGCCGCCGGGCAGGTGGACGCTGCCCTTGCCGACGCCTGGAAGCGCCTGCTGGCCCCCTCGCTGGAAAACGAGCTGCGCACGGCCCTGCGCGAACGGGCCGAGGCGCAGGCCATCGGCGTGTTCGCCACCAACCTGCGCGAACTGATCATGGCCCCGCCGCTGGGCGGCCGCCGCGTGCTGGCGCTGGACCCCGGCTGGCGCACCGGGGCCAAGCTGGTCTGCCTGGATGGGCAGGGCGCCCTGCTGCACCACGAGGTCATCCACCCCCTCACCGGCGACGCCGGGGCGGAACGCGCCGCGCGCACCCTGCGCGACTGCTGCGCCAAATACGCCATCGAGGTGGTGGCCGTGGGCAACGGCACCGCCGGGCGCGAGACGGAGGCCTTCGCGCGGGGCGCGGGCCTGCCCGCCGGGGTGGACGTGGTGCTGGTGAACGAAACCGGGGCCTCGGTGTATTCCGCGTCAGAGGCGGCGCGCCGCGAATTTCCGGACCACGACCTGACCGTGCGCGGGGCGGTGTCCATCGGACGTCGCCTCATGGACCCGCTGGCGGAACTGGTGAAGATAGACCCGCGCTCGCTGGGCGTCGGGCAGTACCAGCACGACGTGGACCAGGCCGCCCTGCGCCGCGCGCTGGACGAGGTGGTGGCCTCGTGCGTCAACGCCGTGGGCGTGGACGCCAACACGGCCAGCCCGGAGTTGCTGGCCCACGTTTCCGGCATCGGGCCGGTGCTGGCCCGCAACATCGTGGCCCACCGGGCGGAAAACGGCCCCTTCCGTGCCCGCAGGGACCTGCTGAAGGTGCCGCGCCTGGGTCCCAAGGCCTTCGAGCAGGCGGCGGGCTTTCTGCGGGTGCACGGGGACAACCCGCTGGACGCCAGCGCGGTGCACCCGGAACGCTACGCCCTGGTCTCCCGCATGGCGGCGGACCTTGGCTGCGCGGTGGCCGACCTGCTGCGCCGGGCCGAGCTGCGTGACCGCATCCGACCCGAGAGCTACATTTCCGGCGAGGTGGGCCTGCCCACGCTGGCGGACATCCTGGCGGAACTGGCCCGCCCCGGCCGCGACCCGCGCCCGGCGTTCACCCTGTTCCGCTTCGCCGAGGGCGTGCATTCGCCCGACGACCTGGAGCCGGGCATGGTGCTGCCGGGCATCGTCACCAACGTCACCGCCTTCGGGGCGTTCGTGGACATTGGCGTGCACCGGGACGGGCTGGTGCACGTCAGCCAGTTGTCCGACCGTTTCGTGCGCGACCCCGGCGAGGTGGTGGCCCCCGGCCGCACCGTCCGGGTGCGCGTGCTGGAGGTGGATCGGGCGCGCGGCCGGGTGAGCCTGGCCATGAAGGGAGTGGAGCAATAGCCGGACGGCCTCGCCCGATAGCCATCGAAAACAATGAAAAAACGCCCGCGCGATGCATGTCGCGCGGGCGTGCCGTCTTGATCGGGATACCGCCGCATGGCCGGGCGGCCACGAGCCTGTCTACTTCTTCTTTTTGCCGCTGCCCTGGCGCGCCTCGCTGAACAGCTTCTCCTTCTTCTTCTCGAAGACCAGGGCCGTGCGCAGGGCGGCCAGCCCCAGGGCCACGATGGACAGGATGAGGATGAAGCCCTTCTGCAACTGCCACTTCTGGTTGCTGATGAGCCCGGTGGCCCATGTGGCCCCGGCGCGCTCGCCGTAGTAGAGGCTGAGCGGCAGCACCACCAGGATGAGCAGCAGGCCAATGATCTCCATCCACAGAAAGCTGCGGCCCAGCAGCAGCAGGAACAGCGTGGAATCGCGCACCACCCGCAGAAACTTCAGGCGTCCTTCCAGCTTCTGCAGCCGTTCCTCCTCGGCTTCGGCCACCACATGGGCACGCTTGAAGGTCTCGGCCACCTGCAGGTTGTTCTTCAGCGCCCAGTTCAGGTTGGCGGCGCACAGGTTGTAGTTCTTGTTGAACTCCACGAGAATACGCGGAAAGGGAAACCACGCGGCTTCGTCGCGCACGTACATCAGCCGGGCCATGAACCCCTTGAACTTTGTCTTCAGATCCTTGGCCTCTCGGTTGATGCGCAGTTGCAGGTCCTTTTCCAGCTGAGAGCGGCCGTTGATCACCGTCTGATACGGCACGAAGTTGCGGATTTCGGACATGCGGATCAGGTTGGCCACGCGCACGTCGGTCTGCGCGGCAAAGGGGTGCTCGTCGCTGAACCAGCTGGACACCTCGCCCCGCAGGCGCGACAGCCCCTCCTTCTCTTCCTCCACGCGGTTCTCGGCCTCGGTCCACGGCAGGTGCAGCGCCGTGAGCAGGTGCACGTGGCCGCGCTCCATCTCCGGGTCCAGCAATATCCGGTTGAACACGTTGGGGTCCTGCCCCATCAGCGCCAGCAACTGGGTGGTGGCCTGCTCCACGAAGCCCATCTTCACGTGGCATACGGCCTGCCGGTATTCGGCTTCCGCCCACTGCGGGCACAGCCGCACCACCTGCCGGTACAGCTGGGTGGCGGGCTGGTATCTGCCCTGCACCTCCTGCAACCGGCCCTGCAAGAAGATGTGCCAGGCCTGCTGCAACTGCGTGGGCGACAGGGTTTCCGCCTCCTTCCACAGCGAGGCGGCCCGCATGAGGTCGCCGCGCTCCAGCGCCACGTAGCCCATCATGGTGCGGTTGCGGTAGTCGCGGGGGTTCTTGATCTGGATCTGGGCCAGTTCGCGCTCCAGCGCCATGGGTTCGCCGTGGCGCAGTCCGTCCAGCACGGCCCATACCGGGTTGTCGTCCTTGGGGGCCAGTTCGTCGAGCCCCTTGGGGTACTCCTTGCCGCGCGCCAGCCACATGCGGCGCGCCATGCGGTGCTGCCCCGCGCTGCCGATGTCGAACATGGCGCGGGTCATGATGCCTTCCGCCCCCTCCGAGGACAACAGCGCGGTGAACCCCTCGCCGATGTCGCCCGCGAGCTGGCCGTCGATGATCTGGAACCCCCGGTTGATGGTCTCGAAATCCAGCAGGGCCACGTCGCGCCATACGCTGGGGGTCAGCGACTCCAGCTTGCGCGTGGGGCAGGCGGTGACCTCGTGGTTGCGCATGCCGCAGTAGAAGCAGCAGGGGTTGTTGCCCGCCACCGCGCGGGTGGAAACCACCACCGGCAGCGCGCCCGCCTCCTGGCCATCTTCGGCGAGCCCCACGTTGCACCAGTCGTCCATGCTGCTGTGCTCCACCGAAAAGCGCACTTCATGGATGGTGAAACCCTCGCCCAGCAGGTAGGCGTTGCGGAAACTGGCGTGGGGGTAGTCCGGCACCAGCTGGTCCCAGTCCAGGGACAGCTTGCGGGGAAGTTCGTTGTTGAAGTTCAGCCCCTTGCGATCCACTATGGCGCTCACGCACGGCCAGTAGCTGTCGGGGCGCTGTTCCTTCACCTCGCGCACGCGCTGCAACAGGTCGCGGCACCACTGGCGGTACAGGCGCAGGTTTTCCAGCGGAAAGATCAGAAATGATTCATGCAGAATGTATTTGAACTTGTGGCGCTTGAGAATTTCCTCAATCTCGCCGAACATGGCGCGCCAGCCCGCCTGAAAGCCCTTGTCCAGGGGGTTGCCCAGGGGGCGCAGCACCGAGTACCATCCTGTGGTGGACTGGTACGGCAGGCGCGGGTCGGCCTGCAGCATGGTCCATTCGGCGGGCACCATGCCGCGCAGGGCCGCCGTCTTCTCGAAGGACAGGCCGGGCACTCCGGCGCCCATCTCGCGGGCGCGCGGGTGCACCCACACCTGGAACTCCTGCGGGGCGATGAGTTCCTGCGTGGTCAGCACGTTCTCGATGGACAGCGATATCTCGCGCTTCATGCCCAGCAGCAGACGCGCGGGCAGCACCTGCACCGCCACGGGCAGCGGGTTGAACTTGCCCCATATCTCGAGCCGGGCCAGAGCCAGGAACACGTCCGCCGAGAAGAAGAACCACAGCGACTGGTCGCGCTCGGCGGCGATGGTCATGCCGCCATAGTCCTGCAAGGTCTGCGGCACGGCGGGGTTGATGTCGCCCTGCCAGTTCAGCCACAGGGAGAGACCCGCGGCGCTCATGCGCGATTCGCGGAACTCCGGCAGGCGGCGCAGCAACGATTGCAACTGGGGCATCCGGACCTCTAACTGCAGTTTACCGGGGCATTACCCGGCACGGAGCAAACACATGGACGTCAACAAGGCACTGGCCGACCTGAAAAAGGAACCCGGCTTCGCCGACAACGTCGGCATGGTGCTGGTGCACAACGGCGTGGTGCGCGGCTGGTCGCGCAAGGACAAGGGCAACGTTGTCGCCATCAGGGTAACGCCCGACCGTGCCCGCATCAATGAAATATGCCGTGAACTGTCGGCGCGCCCCGGTATTTTCCGCATCCTCGCCGACGCCGTGGACGGCGAACTGGCCCCCGGCGACGACGTGCTGTTCCTGGTGGTGGCGGGCGACATCCGCGAAAACGTCAAGGCCGTGTTCGCGGAACTGCTGGACCGCATCAAGGCCGAAGCCGTGACCAAGGAAGAAATCTTCGGCTGACGGCCCGCCGCTGCGCACCCGCGTACCCGCGCGGTCGGCAACGGTCACATCCCCGCCTTTTTCGCCCCGGTGGCGCTGCCGCCGGGGCAGTTTTTTCTCCCGCCGCCGAAAGTACAGCAAATTCCATTCCTTTCCGTGTCCGGCGCATGGCGGCCCCGTGTCGCGCCACGCGGGTCCCGCGCCAGCGGCAATGCCTGCCGGGCCGAAGAAACCTTCGGCGACGCGCGGGCCGTGGTCTGCGGTTGCTGGCCGCCGACACCCTGGTGGTGGACATTCCCGGCGACACGCCCGTGGCGGGCCGGGCCATCTGCGTGCGCATCGCCGGGTGCGACACCCCGGAAAAGCGCTACCCGCGCAGGGAATTGCGCGAGCTTTCGCCCCCGCCCGCGAACCGCCCCTGCGCCTGGCCGCTCCCGGCAGCACCGTCACCCTGCGCAACCCGCGTCGCGACACGTACTTTCCCCTGCTGACCGACGTGGAGGCCGACGGGCGGACATCGCCTCCGCGCTCATCGAACGCGGGCTGGCCAAACCCTACGCGGGCAGCCGCAAGGAGTGGTGAGGTTCCGGGGATGGCCTGCTCCTTTTCCTCTCCACCTGTTACCCCTTCTCCTGCTACCAGTCCGCCTGCTCCATCAACGCAAAAGGCCCCGCCGAAGCGGGGCCTTTTGCATTCATGCCTTGGCGAGTTCAAACGAACCCCGGCCAATATTTCCAACTGCGCGCGGCAGTATTACCGTTTTCCGGCAAGGAAGACAAGCCCGCCACGGAGGGCGCATACTCCGGCGTATGTAACCGGAGTGGCGGGCGCGGTCTGGCGCAGCCGGAAACGGAAAGACAACGCGCGCCAGGGGCTGCTTATAAATTAGGATTTTTGTTCGTTGGCAAGGAAAACGAGCCTGCCATGAGGGCGTATACTCTCATCGTATTCGACCGACATGGCAGGCGAAGTTTGACGAAGCCAACGGGCAAAAGGCCAATTTAGAAGCAGTCCCTAGAAGACCTTGAGGCCCTTGAGGAGCACCAGCAGCACCAGCACCGGGCTCACCCAGCGCACCACGGTGAGGAACGCGGAGATGATGCCCGCGTTGGTCAGCTGGCCACGGTTGGACAGTTCCGTCTTCACGTTGGCCGCGCCCCACACCCAGCCCGCGAACAGGCAGATGCAGATGCCGCCCACGGGCAGCAGCACGTTGGACGACATGAAGTCGTACAGGTCGAACACGGTCATGCCGAAGATTTTCACGTTGGCCATGGTGGACATGGACAGCGTGGCCGGAACGCCGATGATGGCCAGCGTCACCGAGGTCAGGATGGTGGCGCGCTTGCGGGGCATGCCGAACGATTCGGCCAGCCAGGCCACGGGCACTTCCAGCAGCGAGAGCATGGCCCCCGTGGCGGCGATGGCGGTGAGGCAGAAGAAGATGACCATGAACACCTGGCCGCCCGGCAGCGAGGTGAACACGGCGGGGATGGTCATGAACAGCAGGCTGGGCCCGGCGCTGGGCTCGAAGCCGAAGTTGAACACGGCCGGGAACACCGCCATGCCCGCCAGAATGGAGATGGTCAGGTCGCACAGCATGACGCGGGTGGCCGTCAGCGGAATGTCCTGGTCGTTGCGGAAGTAGCTGCCATAAGTGGTCATGGTGCCCATGCCGATGGACAGCTTGAAGAAGGCCAGGCCCAGCGCCATCAGGATGACGCTTGGCGTGATCTTGCTGAAGTCGGGGGTGAACAGGAAGGCCAGGCCCTCGGCCGCCTTGGGCAGGGTGAGGCTGCGCGCGCACACCGCCACCAGCAGCAGGAGCAGCACGGGCATGAGCACCTTGGTGGTGCGTTCGATGCCCTGGGCCACGCCCGCGATGATGATGATGCTGATCAGCACCAGCACGCCCCACTGCCACAGCAGCGACTGCACCGGGTCGCCCACCAGCGCCTCGAAGGCCTTGGCGGCCACGGCGGGATCGGTGGTGGCGATTTCGCCGGACAGGGCCTTGAAGATGTAGGCGAACACCCACCCCGCCACGTCGGTGTAGAAGCCCATGATCAGGAACGCGGCCACCACGCCCGACAGGCCCACCAGATGCCAGGGCTGGCCCTTGGGCGCAAGCTGGCGGAAGGTGCCCACCGCGTTGGCCCGGGCGCGGCGGCCCAGCATGATTTCCGATATCATCACCGGCAGGCCGACCAGCAGGGTGGCCAGCACGTACACCAGCAGGAACGACGCGCCGCCGTTCTGGCCGGTAAGGGCCGGGAACTTCCAGATGTTGCCGAGGCCCACGGCCGAACCGAGGGTGGCCGCGAGCACGCCGAGGCGCGTCGCGAAGCCGTCGCGGGCGGTGGTGATCTGTTTCGCCATGTGCACTGTTTCCTTGAAATGTGGGCTCCGGGCGATCCGGGCACCCCTCATTAGACACATCCCCCTTCTTTATCAAGGTATTTATGACCAGCTTCCACGGCAAGCGTGCCATCCCCCAAGGCGGGCGGGCGCAACAGTTTGAAATGGTGCGCAATGGCAGACCACACGAAAAAGAAGCGGCACTCGCATCCGCAAGTGCCGCCTGTGAACAAGGCAAGTCAGGTCGTTCCTGCTGGTACCACTACAACAGGTAAAAGCCGCGCCCGCCAGCGGGACGGCAGGCCGTTGGCCGCCTGAGGAACAGGGGAGCGAGGGAGCTCGGGGATTGGGGCGGGTCTTCCCTTGCTATTCCGACTGGCCGTCGGGGCCATCATCATTGCCATCGGGCACGGGCAGCGCGCGGGCGCGGGCATCGGCGCGGATTTCCTCGCGCACGCCCTGCCAATTCAGTTCGCCCCAGCCCAGGGGGGTCACGCGTGCGGGCATCACCGTCACCTCGGTCATGCCGTCCGGCCCGGCCACGCGCACGGTGACCGGCGTGCCCTCGCGCACCGCCTTCGGCGAAAACGAGGCCACGAAAGCGGCCGCGTCGCGCACCACCTCGCCATCCCACGCCTTGCCGTCGAACTGCCGCCCGATGGCCAGCGGGCCGGGAAAGCCCGCCACCTTGAAGTGCAGGTCCGACGGAAAGGCAAAGCGCACCAGCGCGTCGTTGTCGGCCTGGTGGCGGCCGATGGACAGCCAGTGCGGCCCGGCCCAGTACTGCCGCCCGATGTTGGCCAGCTTGAATTCGGCGGCGGTGGCGTGCGTGGCGTGGGCCAGCACCGGCCAGTAGCGGCGGGCGTTTTCGCGCTCCGCCAGTTTGCAGCCCCCGGCCGGGGTGGGAATTTCGGTCAGGCCGTACTTTTCGGCCAGGGCCATCTGTTCCTTGCGCCCGCGCCCGAAAATGGCGTGCAGGCGGCTGCGGTCCACCAGGCCTGATTCCTCGGCGGGGGTGGGGTCCAGCTTCTGGGCGCACAGGGGCCGCAGCAGCAGTTCCTTCACCCCGGCGTCGCGCCGAATGACGTTCAGCGTGTCGCGCCGCTGCGACATGGGGCGCTGGCCCAGCACTTCTCCCGTTATGATGAACGAGGCCCCGTAGCGTTCCATCAGTTCGCGGGCCTTGGAAATCATGATGATCTTGCAGTCCACGCAGGGGTTCAGCACCTTGCCGAAGCCGTGGGCCGGGCGTTCGCGCAGCAGCGTTGCGAAGGATTCGCCAAGGTCCACGGCGGCGATGTCGAGACCGTAGATGGCCTCGCAGTGCTTGACCTTGCCGGGCTTGCCGAAGAAGGGCGAGACGAAGTGCAGGCACTTCACCGAAAGCCCCTGCTCCTCTATGACCTTGACCGCCAGAATAGAATCGAGACCGCCGGACAGCAGGGCCACGGCGTCATAGCGTTTGCGTTCCATGGGGGGTCACATACGGCGCGGGCGGCCCATTGGCAAGGGGCGGCAGGGGGGCAAGGGCGGCACAGGTGCGTGCGGTAGCGGGGGGGGAAGGGGGAAGACGGGTAAAGGACGGGCAGAAGCTGGACCGCCCCCTGGCCATCGCCAAGACGCTCTTTGGACATGCAGGCCAGGGCCCGGACCGTCCGGAGTCGCGCGCCCGCCGTTGCCCGCCGCCGCGCCTTCTGATATGCCCGTGAAGCCTGTCGACACATGGTGACGCCTGCCGGCGCACGTCGCGGCTACACTCATCCCACTCCGGAGACTCCCATGGCGAAGAAACCCGCCCTGACGCCCGAAGAAATGCGCCGCGAGGCCCTTGCCACCGCCCTCAGCACCATCGAGCGCAAGTACGGGCAGGGCTCGGTCATGAAGCTGTCCGATACCGCCCACGTGAACATCCCGGTGATTCCCACCGGCTCCATCGGGCTGGACCTTGCACTGGGCGTGGGCGGCATTCCGCGCGGCCGCGTGTCGGAAATCTACGGCCCGGAATCCTCGGGCAAGACCACGCTGGCCCTGCACATCATCGCCGAATGCCAGAAGCTGGGCGGCACCGCCGCCTTCATCGACGCCGAACACGCGCTGGACACCAACTACGCCACGCGCCTCGGCGTGAAGACCGATGAACTGCTCATCTCGCAGCCCGACTTCGGCGAACAGGCGCTGGACATCGCCGACATGCTGGTGCGTTCCAGCGCCGTGGACATCGTGGTCATCGACTCTGTCGCCGCGCTGATTCCCCAGGCGGAACTGGAAGGCGTGATGGGCGAAATGCAGGTGGGCGGCCAGGCCCGCCTGATGTCGCACGCCCTGCGCAAGCTTACCGGCACCATCCACAAGTCGCGCACCGCCGTCATCTTCATCAACCAGATCCGCATGAAGATCGGCACCATGGGCTACGGCAACCCGGAAACCACCACCGGCGGCAACGCGCTGAAGTTCTACAGCTCGATCCGCATGGACATCCGCAAGATCCAGACCCTGAAGGACAAGGAAGAAGTCTACGGGTCGCGCACCCGCGTCAAGGTGGTGAAGAACAAGGTGGCCCCGCCCTTCCGCGAGGCGCTGTTCGACATCCTGTACGGCACGGGCATCTCGCGCACCGGCGAACTCATCGACCTTGGCTCCGACGTGGGCATCATCGAAAAGAGCGGTTCGTGGTTCGCCTTCGGGTCCGAGCGCCTCGGCCAGGGCAAGGAGAACGTCCGCGCCCTGCTGGAAGAAAACGAGGCCCTGCGCCTGACCGTGGAAGCCAAGCTCATCGAGCACCTGGGCATGATGCCCACCAAGGTGGTGGACCCGGACGACAACGCGGGCGCCATGGACGACGACGAATTCTAGCCGCGCCTTCGCGCCGCGCCGCCGCCATCCCCGCCCCGCCCGCCGCCACGCGGCCGGGCATTCCGGGTGAACGGGCCAACGGGCGCGGCGCGCACTGCATGCGACGCCATACGATTTGCACAGGAGACAACCAGTGATCACCGCCAACGAAATCCGGCGCCGGTTCCTCGAATTCTTTCAGTCGCAGGGCCACGAGATCGTGCGCTCCTCTTCCCTGGTGCCCAAGGACGACCCCTCGCTGCTGTTCACCAACGCGGGGATGGTGCAGTTCAAGAAGATTTTCCTGGGGCAGGAAAAGCGCGCCTACGTGCGGGCCACCACCTCGCAGAAGTGCCTGCGCGTGGGCGGCAAGCACAACGACCTTGAAAACGTGGGCCGCACCGCGCGCCACCACACCTTCTTCGAGATGCTGGGCAACTTCTCGTTCGGCGACTACTTCAAGGAAGACGCCATCAAGTTCGCCTGGAAGTTTCTGACCGAAGACCTGAAGCTGCCCAAGGAACGCCTGTACGCCACCGTGTTCCGCGACGACGACGAGGCGCGCGACCTGTGGCTTGCGCACACCGACATCCCGGCCGAACGCATCTACCGCATGGGCGAGAAGGACAACTTCTGGTCCATGGGCGATACCGGCCCCTGTGGCCCCTGCTCGGAAATCCTCATCGACCAGGGCGAGCACATGACCTGCGGGCCGAACTGCGGCATCGGCAAGTGCGACTGCGACCGGTACCTGGAAATCTGGAACCTGGTGTTCATGCAGTACGACCAGTCCGCCGACGGCACCCGCACCGCGCTGCCCAAGCCCTCCATCGACACGGGCATGGGGCTTGAGCGCATCGCCGCCGTGTGTCAGGGCGTGTTCTCGAACTTCGACACCGACCTGTTCCAGGCCATCATCCAGTACACCTGCGGCATCGCCGGGGTGTCCTACCGCGCGGACGACGACACCGACACCGCCCTGCGGGTCATCGCCGACCACAGCCGTTCCATGGCCTTCATGATCACCGACGGCATCCTGCCCTCCAACGAGGGGCGCGGCTACGTGCTGCGCCGCCTGATCCGCCGCGCCTACCGCTTCGGGCGGCTCATCGGGCAGACCGGTACCTTCCTGCACAAGACCGCCATGAAGGTGGTCGAGGTCATGGGCGACGACTACCCCGAACTGCGCGGCAACGCCGACTTCATGGCCCGCGTGGTGCGCGAGGAGGAAGAGCGCTTCAACCGCACCCTGGACAAGGGCCTGGCCCTGCTGGAAGAGGAACTGGAAAGCCTGCGCGGCGCGGGCAGCACCCGCGTGGCGGGCGACGTGGCCTTCAAGCTGTACGACACCTACGGCTTCCCGCTGGACATCGTGAACGACATCGCGGAAAAGCGCGGCTTCACGGTGGACGAGGACGGCTTCCGCACCCTGATGGCAGAGCAGAAGGAACGCGCCAAGGCCGCCTGGAAGGGCTCGGGCGAATCGGACATCGCCTCGCGCTTCCACGCCCTGCTCGAAGAAGGCCTGCGCTCGGAATTCATCGGCTATGACCACCTTGCGGGCGACAGCCGCGTGGTGGCCCTGCTGGATGCCACCGGCCTGCCCAGCGAAGGGCTTCCCAAGGGCGCCAAGGGCTACGTGGTGACCACTCGCACCCCGTTCTACGGCGCCTCGGGCGGCCAGACGGGCGACCTTGGCTCCATCACCTCCCCCTCGGGCAAGGCCCGCGTGCTGGACACCCTGAAGCCCTCGCCCGAACTCACCGTGCATCAGATCGAAACGGTGGACGGCGAAATCCTGCCCGACCAGGAAGTGCACCTGCAGGTGGAAGAGGACGAACGCGTGGCCTCGGCCCGCAACCACACCTGCACCCACCTGCTGCACGCCGCCCTGCGCCGCGTGCTGGGCGACCACGTGAAGCAGGCCGGGTCGCTGGTGGCCCCTGATCGGCTGCGCTTCGACTTCACCCACATCGCCGCCATGACGCCGGAAGAGATCGCCGCCGTGGAGCGCGAGGTGAACCGGGTGATCCTGGCCGACCTGCCGCTGGAAACCGACCACATGGCCTACGACGCCGCGCTTACCCGGGGGGCCATGGCCCTGTTCGGCGAAAAGTACGGCGACGAGGTGCGCGTGGTGGCCATCGCCGACGAGTCGGTGGAACTGTGCGGCGGCACGCACCTTCGCGCCACCGGCCAGGCCGGGCTGTTCCTGATCCTGTCCGAGGGCGGCGTGGCCGCCGGGGTGCGCCGCATAGAGGCCATCACCGGCTGGAACGCCCTGCGCATGGTCATGGACCAGCGCGCCGAACTGGGGCAGGTGGCCGGGCTGCTGAAATCCCGCCCCGGCGAAATCGCGCCGCGCGTGGAGGCCCTGCAGAAGGACGTGAAGAGCCTGCGCAAGGACCTGGAAAAGGCCAGCTCCCAGGCCACCTCCGGCCAGGGCCGCAACATCATGGACGAACTGGCCGAGATCAACGGCGTGAAGGTTCTGGCCGCCAAGGTGGAAGTGCCCAACGTGAAGGCCCTGCGCGACCTGATGGACGACGTGCGCTCCAAGCTGCCCTCTGGCATCGCCTGCCTGGCCGCCCCCGACGGCGACAAGGTGAGCCTGATCGTGGCCGTTTCCAAGGACCTGCACGACCGCTTCACCGCCCCGGCCCTGATCAAGGCCGTGGCGGCCGCCGTGGGCGGCTCCGGCGGCGGGCGGCCCGACATGGCCCAGGCCGGGGGCACCAACCCGGCGGGCATCGACGAGGCCTTCGACATCCTGCGCAAGACCATCGCGGGCTAGCCAGCCGGCCAGTAAACACGACGCCCCCGCGTGCCTGCACGCGGGGGCGTTTTTTCATTGCGACGGGCCAAGGACGTGAGGCGCCAGCGCTCGGCCAGACACTCGGCCAGACACTCGGCCAGACACTCGGCCAGCAGCTCCGTGCTGCGTGCTACTGCACGCGGACCTTGGCCAGTTCCGCGGCAATACGCCCGGCCCACGCCTCGATGGCGTCCTTGGCATCATCCAGCGGCGCGCGCAACGGCGCCTTGGCGCCCGCCCGCCGGTCCACTGCGGCCACCAGGCGTTCGCCGGTCACCGCGTCCAGCAGTTCCACCTCGGTCTCGGACTGCCCCACGTCCGGGTATTCCCCGGTGGAGGCATAGGTGGCCTGCGAAACGATGAACCCCACCGGCATGATGGACATCACGTTGCGGACGGGCTTGCCGGGCACCACATCGGTGATGGCCACCCGCAGGCGCAGCGTCTGGGGGCTCACCACCCGCGCCAGCGGGTACACGGGCGAAATCTCGTCCACCAACCGTTCACGATACAGGGTGGCCAAGCTGTTCAGGCTTGCGGGGTCCACCTCGCGGTCGGCGTCCGGCTTCAGCACCACACGCACCGGGTCGATGACGATATCGCGGTACTTGCGGGTGTCCAGGCCGGGCTTGCGGTAGATCATTGAAGCCTTGCCGGGCTCACCGGGCACGAGTTGGGAATAATCGCCCAGAAAGCCCGACTGCCCCGCCCTGCGTGGCTCCTTGGCGGCACACGCGGCCAGCCCCGCGCACAACGCGAGGGCAAGGCACAAGCAGGCCAGCAGGCGGGCAGAAGGAAAGGGACGAAAGTGGATGTGCCCGGCAGTGTCAGGCTGGATGAAGGCCGGGTGGACGAGGGTCTGGGAACGGCGGGCGTGAGGCGGAAGGGAATGCTGCATGGTATTCCTCCGGGTTGGACGCATCCGTCCACCCTACCCCATGCAATACGCCGCGCAAGCCCGGTATTTATCATGCCGGACGGCAGCGAATGTTCAGTGCGGCCGCGCCATGCCCAGCAACAGGTCGGCCACCGCGTCGGCGTCGTGCCGCCCCGCGGTGGCAGGCGGCTGCGCCCCGTCGGGCAACGGGCGCACCACCGGGGCATCCAGCAGGTCCACGCCCAGCGCGCGCAGCCCTTCGCGGTCGATGCCGCCGGGGTACACCCCGTTGCGCGCATCCACCACCACAGTGCCCAGCAGGCGGGCCGCGGGCATGTCCGAGCCCGCGTCGCGGCGCAACGCGGCCAGCAGGGCGGCGGCGCAGTCGGCCACGGACAGGCCGAGCTGCTCGGGGTCCGTGCCGCTGTTGGCCACGTACACCTTGGGGCAGTCGGCCTCGGCCACGGCGCGGCCCACGCCCCGTGGGAGCAGGTTGGCCAGCACGCTGGTGTAGAAGCTGCCCATGGGAAAGCAGATCAGCTCCGCCCGGGAAATATGCCGCGCGGCGGCCTCGCCCACGGCCACCTCCGCCTCGACGGGAACCGGCGCGCCGGGAGCGCTGGCGGACGAGGCGGCGGGGTCTGCGTTGCGGGCGGGTCCGCCCCATTCCCCGCCGTCCCCGCCATTGGGCCGGGTGCGGGTAAGAAACAGGCGGCGCACCGGCGCGGTGATGCCGGGCGTTCCCTTGCCGGTGATGCGGTGCTGGCCCAGCAGCACGGAGCCGTCGGCCAGTTCCGCCGCCAGATGCAGGTCGTCGTCCACGATGGGAACCACCGCGCCGCGCACCCGGAACAGGCGCGAGAACAGGTGCACCACCGGCCCCAGTCCCCCGCCGTGGCGCAGGTAGCCGCCCGCCAGCAGCAGGTTGCCCAGGCACGCCCCGTGCGGGTCGAAGCCGGGCGGCGCGAATTCCAGAAACCAGCGCAGGTGCAGGCGCAGCACGTCGGCCACCAGCGGGTCTATGCCGCGCCAGGCCGGGTCACGCTCCGATGCCAGCGCGTACAGCCGCTGCATGAGGGTGTCGTGCTCGCCCGCGTCGGCCAAGCGCAGGTCGCACAGGGCCACCAGCGCGGGGCTGGCCACGGCCGGGTCGGCCAGGGCCAGCAGTCGGTTGCGCAGGTCGCCCACGGCGGGCATGCGGATGTAGCGCCGCAGCACCGCCGTACTGCCCCCGGAGTCGAACGGGGTGACCAGGTGCACGGAATTGTGGGTGTGGCGCGTCAGCGCATGGCTGAGCGCCTTCAACGCCGTGCCGCCGGTGAAGAAGACGATGCGCGGCCCGTGGGCCGCGTCGCGCGGGAACGCCGGGCCAGGGCCTGCCCCGGCGCGGCGGCTAGTCGTCATCCCCGTCATCGTCTCCGGTCTCAGCATGCCCGGCGTCGTCGCCCGCTTCACCGGGGCGCTTGGGAAACTTCACCTTCACGCGGGCACGCAGCTTCTCGCCGGTGCGCTTCAGCGAAATGCCGATGCTTTCGTAGCCTTCAATGTCTATGGAGCGGCCATCCAGCGTGATGGTGCCGGTGGCCATCTGCTCGCCGACGCGCCGCACCAGGGCGGGCGCGTCTTCGGGAGCTATGGGAAACTGCACGGTACGTTTGCCGTATTGGGTCATCGGGTCTCCGGGGCGGGCCACCGTGGATGCGGGGCCGCAAGGGTATGGGATGGGCCGCCGCCTTTCCGGATGTCCGGCGGGCGGCGGGGCGTGCAGCATACCGCAGCCGCCCCTGAATGCAAAGCGGGGCCGCCGTGTGGGGCGGCCCCGCTGCTGCGGAGAAGTATAGGGGCTCGCGCTAGCCGCACGTGCCGCCGGAATTGATCTGGAAGCTGTGCTTGATGTTCAGCCCTTCGACGATGAACATCACCGTCTCGCCCACGTTGGTGGACAGGTCGCCCACCCGCTCGAGACTGCGCGAGACGA
The DNA here is from genome assembly GCF_003402415.2 of Nitratidesulfovibrio sp. HK-II. Classification (NCBI taxonomy): domain Bacteria; kingdom Pseudomonadati; phylum Thermodesulfobacteriota; class Desulfovibrionia; order Desulfovibrionales; family Desulfovibrionaceae; genus Nitratidesulfovibrio; species Nitratidesulfovibrio sp. HK-II. Next base: position 1,511,874 of record NZ_AP036014.1, on the reverse strand, counting down.
GAATGGTGTGCACCGCCCGTTCCACGGCCGGGCTCTCGCGGCTCATGTAGTCCATGAGCTCGCGCAGCACCTGCATGTCCAACTGGTTGCAGCGCTTGTCCAGCACGCGCAGTTCGCGGCCCAGCCGAGCGTCGCTTTCGCGGAAGGACATCACCGCCTTGCGGAACATGTCCACTGCGTGGGCGCCCAGTTCGTTCAGGCTGGGCATTTCCGGCAACGGCGGCCGGGATGCCAGGAACATGGCCGCCTCGGCGATGTTCACGGCCTCGTCGCCCACCCGTTCCAGGTACATGCTGGCCCGCATGATGGCCACGATGATGCGCAGGTCCACGGCCATGGGCTGGTCCAGCGCCAGCAGCCGGAAGCTGAGTTCATCGATCTCGCACTCTATGGTGTTGATCAGCTTGTCGCCCGCGATGACCGAGCGCGCGGCGTCGGCGTCGCGTTGCTGCAGGGCCCGCACGGCGGTTTCGATGGCCGTTTGCGAATGCGCGGCCATTTCCAGCACCTTCAGGCGAAGCTTCTGCAATTGCTGGTGAAAATGCGTTTCCACGGAAATCTCCTGGGGGAGTTGTCAAGGCGGGGGGCGTTGGGCGGCGGGCTGCCGCCAGGCAGTGCGAAAACTCCCCTAGCCGAAGCGGCCGGTGATGTAGTCTTCGGTCTGCTTGTTGCGCGGCCGGGTGAACATCATTTCCGTCGCGCCCCACTCCACCAGCTTGCCCATGTAGAAGAAGGCCGTCAGGTCGGAGACGCGCGCCGCCTGCTGCATGCTGTGGGTCACGATGATGATGGTGTAGTCCTTCTTCAGGATGTGGATGAGTTCCTCGATCTTCTGGGTGGCGATGGGGTCCAGCGCGGATGCGGGTTCGTCCATCAGCAGCACCTCCGGCTCCACGGCCAGGGCCCGCGCGATGCACAGGCGCTGCTGCTGGCCGCCGGAAAGGCCCAGCCCCGATTCGTGCAGGCGGTCCTTCACCTCCTCCCACAGGGCGGCGTGGCGCAGGCTCTGCTCCACCTTCTCGGCGATGTATTCCTTGTCGCGCACGCCGTTGACGCGCAGGCCGTAGGCCACGTTCTCGAAGATGGACTTGGGGAAGGGGTTGGGCTTCTGGAACACCATGCCCACGCGGCGGCGCAGTTCCACCACGTCCAGCTTCGGATCATGGATGTTCATCCCGTCGAGGCAGATCTCGCCGTCCACGCGCGAGATGGGGATGAGATCGTTCATGCGGTTCAGGCAGCGCAGGTAGGTGCTCTTGCCGCAGCCCGAAGGCCCGATGAGCGCGGTGACCTGGTTGCGCTCGAATTCCAGATTGATGTCGTGCAGCGCCTGAAAATCGCCGTAGTAGAAATTCAGCGACGCCGAGTGCATCTTCACGTTCTTGCTGTCTGGCATGTCTCGTTCCCGGCGGCGCGTGGCGCGCCGCGCGTTGGGGCGTTAGGCAAAAGGGGGCGATGCCGCGGAATGGCGGGGCAACGGCGCTGGGCCGTCGGCGGTCCTGCCCGGCTACTGTTCCTTGAAGCGGTATCCCACGCCCCGGATGGTCTCGATCATGGCCGCGTAGCCGCCAATCTTCTGGCGCAGCCGCCGCACGTGGGTGTCCACGGTGCGGGCGTAACCTTCGAATTCATATCCCCACACGGTGTTCAGCAACTGGTCGCGGGTGCGCACGCGGCCCCGGTTACGCACCAGTTCCGACAGCAGGCGGAATTCGGTGGCGGTAAGGGCGGCTTCCTCGCCGTCCACCTCCACGCGGTGCGCCTCCAGGTCCAGGGCAAGGCCGTCCACGCGCCACTGCGAGCGCTGGGGGTTTTCCGCCACGCCCTGCGCTCGCTTGAGCACGGCGCGGATGCGCAGCACCAGTTCGCGCGGGCTGAAGGGCTTGACCACGTAGTCATCGGCGCCCAGTTCCAGCCCCACGATGCGGTCCACTTCCTCGCCGCGCGCGGTAAGCATGATCACCGGCACGTCTTCGGTCTCGGGCAGGCGCTTCAGTTCGCGGCATACGTCCAGGCCGCTCATGCCGGGCAGCATCAGGTCCAGCAGCACCAGCGCGGGCTTCTGCCGCAGCGCGATGTCCAGCCCCTCGCGCCCGGTGGTGGCCGTCCGCACCTCGAACCCGGCGGATTCAAAGGTGAAGGTCAGCAACTGCAGGATGTCCTCGTCGTCTTCCACCACCAGAATGCGCTCTTTCGTCATGTGCTTCTCCTTGGCGCTTTCCTGCCCGTGAAGATGTGCGTCGCCGGTGACGGATGCGTGGTTGCCCCGTTACAAGAACGTGACATTTTTCCCCCTCACTGCCAAGACAGCCGGAATTCCTTGGCCATGCCAGGCCAGCGCCACCACGCATGCCGCATGTTGGTGACGACTGCGTGACGACGAAGACGGAACGGAGAAAACGGGGGACGGCACAACGAACCGCGCGCACCGTGACGTACAGGGTGCGCGCGTGGACTGCGGGAAAAGCGTGCCCGATTTGGCGGGAGGCGATAAATTCGCGGGACGGGGAATGGAAGACGGCGGCCAAGGCCAACTAGCGCCAAACTAGCGCCAGTCTAGCGGTTAATGAGCCCCAGCCTGCGCATGCGCAGATGAATCTCGCGGCTCACCCAGGCGTCGGTGGCGGCGTACAGCACCTGCTGCGGGGCCAGTTCGCGGTTGCTCCAGTTGGAGCACTGGGCCCCCTTGGAGATGCGCACTTCCAGAAAGTTGGCGGCCAGGTTGCGCAGGCCGTGCGTCTCAAGCCCCAGGTCGCGGGCCACCTCGCCCAGGTCCACCACGCCCGCGTCGTTGAAGGCGTACAGCTTCTGCAGGTCGCGGATGTCGTCGCGCACGGCCACGCCGGTCTTGACGATGTCCGGGTCGGACAACACCGAGGCCAGCGCGTCGCCGAAGGGCAGCCAGTTGAGCTGGAACAGGTAGACCACGTCGCTGCACGCAAGCTGCACCAGCGACGGCAGGTTGACCTTGCCCTTGCGGAAGGTGGGCCGGGTCTCGGTGTCGAAGCCCAGCACGTCCTCGTCACGCAGGCGGTCAATGGCGTCCGCGAGCCCGTCCTCGTCGCGGACGATGCGGATATCACCCGCATACCGCTCAAGGGGCAGCTCGTTGATCTCGTCCTTGCTGATCTTACGCCGATACCGTTCGGGAATCTTCTTCATCAGGTGGCACTCGTGAAGGCGCGGTCCACGGAGCCGGAAATGCGGAGGACCGGCGGCGCGGGATGCAAAAAGGCACGAAGCGCGCGGTGGCTCCGGCGGCGGCATTCATACATGATGGGCCGGGTTACGTAAACCCCCGGCTCCGGAACGGTCACCCGCCACGGTTCGCCAAGCTCCGCCAAGGTCCGTCAAGGTCCCAATCCCCCGGGGTTCTCCCTGGCCCCCACCATGTCCGGCAGACTCACGCGGCTTCACCCCGCTTCACATGCGGGCCACGTTCAGGAACACCGCGTGCAGCACGGCGGCCAGCACGGCAAAGATGCGCCATGCCGTTCGCGGCGCGACCCCCGGCAAGGTCAGGCGCATGGCCCCGTGGCGGCAGACGGTGACGCAATCGCGGCACAGGGTGCAGGAAAGCGCGGGCCGCCCCTCCTCCAGTCGCTGCTCGTCCAGCGCGTTGTACCGGCACACGGCCAGGCACGCCCAGCAGCGGGTGCAGCCCGGCCCCACCCGCAGCCGCCACGGTGAAATCCGCCCCAGCAGGTTGCCCACGGCCCCCATGGGGCAGAAGGCGGTGCAATGCGCCATCATGCCCCGCCGCGAACTCACCCCGGCCATCACCGCCACCCCGGCCAGCCCGAACAGACCAGCCGCCGTGGCGGCCACGCCCAGGGGCACCCCGGCCCGGCCCATGGTCCACGCGGCGGCGAACACGGCGGCGGCAAGGCACCAGCGGAACACCACGGCCCAGGGCGGCAGCGGCGCGGTCCGCCTGCCCCTGCCCTTGTGGGCGGCAGGCTTTGCCAGCCGCGAGCAGGCGTCGTCCCACGCGCCGATGTAGCACAGGTGGCTGCACCACGCAGGCCCCAGCAACAGCACCGAGACGCCGAACAGCACCAGCATGAACACGCCCTCGCCCCGGAACAACGGACCGGCAAGAATCAGGGCGGGCACCGGCAGGTGCAGCGCCCCGGTCATCAACAGCCGGTGCGCGCCCAGCAGGCCCAGGGCCAACTGGCCGAAGAACACGGCGGAGAACAGCGCCCACAGGCGCGGGCGGGCCTTGCGGGCGCTGGCGGGGTCCAGCAGCAGCCCGGCCGCCCACGCGGCGTACACCCCGGCCAGGGCGATCTGGAGCGGGCCGGAGCCGGGCAGGAAACGGTCGGACAGCAACAAGACGATACTGGACGCGCGCCAGCGGGCCAGCCACAGCAGCCCCACGGTCAGCAGGAAGGCCACGGCCCTGGGCCACGCGGTGCCCGCGCCACGATGATGGCGCAAACGCCCGGCCTCGCCCGCCAGCCGCCACCACGCGGCCATGGTCAGGCCGGTGATGGCCGCCATGATGGCCGCAAGGCGCAGCCAGTCCATGCCGAAGGCCATGCGAAAGCGCACCAGATCCACGCCCGCCGACACCCAGAAAAGCCCCCCGGCGAACAGCGCCGCAAGCGCCACCAGGCGCGCCCAGGCCAGACGGATGCAGACCAGGCCCGCCAGCACGCCCCACGCCGCAGCCACGCCCCAGTCGCCCGCGCGCACGGCATGGGCGGCCAGCAGGGCGAAGGCCGACAGACAGGGCGCGGCCACGGACCAGAACGCGACACGGCCCGGCCCGCCGTCCGCGCCGCCATCGGAAATGGCGGGCGAAAACGGCGGCACGGGCCGCGATGCAGCATGGGGCAATGGTGGCATGGCCTGCCGGTTTCCGGGTGATGTCCCGGTGCTGTCTCCCCCTCCGGGACAATCCGCCGCAGCGTTACCCCCGTCGTGCGACGGGCGCGTTGCGCCATGCGGGGGAGGAAAATCGGTGCGGTGGCTGGCCATGCTCTTGCAAATGGCGGCTACGGGGTTTCGCCACCCGCGCCCTCCCCTTCGCCGGTATCCGGGTCCGGGGCATCGAAGCGGACGGGGGCCATTTTTTCAGGGGTGCGCACCGGCCCCGGCAGGACGCCCGCCAGACGCGCCGCCGTGGCGGGGTCGGAGGCCACCAGGTCGCCGAAGCGCAGGTGCAGCCGGTATTCGCGCATGTACCACGCCAGCGCGTTGCGCAACGCGCGCACCACGCCGTCGTCGTCCAGCAGGTGCGACTGGCCGGGGAAGCCCGAAGCGCCGGGCACCTCGTCCAGCCCCTCCAGTTCGGTGGCCAGCCGGGGGCGGCGGCCCAGACGGCCCCCCACCACCACCCGCCAGCCCTCGCGGGCCACGGGCAGGGCCTTTTCCGGGCAGCGCTTGATGCACAGCCCGCAGGATAGACAGTTCTCGGGGTGCAGTTCCGGCCCGTTCTCCGTAACCACCATGGCGTGGTCGGGGCACAGCCGCTCGCACAGCCCGCAGCGGGTGCAGGCGTCGGAGGCGCGGCCCGGCGTCCAGGCCCGGATGATGCCCACGTCCGCGATATGCGGGCGCGAGCAGCCGTTGGGACACGCGGACACCGCCACGCGGAAGGCGTGGTGGTGCAGGATGGGGCCGCGCACCACGTCGCGCAGGAATTCCGGCCAGCCGCTGCCGACGACCACCTGTTCGAGCCGGGCCAGAAAGCCTTCGGGCACGGGCAGCGAAAAGCGGCAGGTGCCCCCGCGCGAGGAGGAGACGGTCGTGCCGCGACAACCGTTGACGATGAAGGGAGAGGGAGCGCGATCGGACATGGTTCTCCTGTGGCGTGTCCGCCTTGCGTGCACCGTGGCACGGGGGGCGGGTTCCGGTCGGTGACGCAGGTCACAACGGGCGGGATGGCTTGTTTGCTTCCCGGTGGTCCCGTCGCAGGGCGAATTCCACCTACTTTCCTATGCAAAATGAAGAAAAAATATGTTCCAGCACTTCGGCGGGCGTGGTTTCTCCGGTGATCTCGGACAGCACGGCGCAAGCCCCGTCAAGGCGCACCGAGCACAGATCATACGGCACCCCGGCGCGAATGTCGTCCGCCAGGGCATCCAACTCGTCCAGGGCGCGGCGCAACGCCTGGGCCTGGCGCAAGTTGGGGGCGAGATCGCCGGATTCCGGTTCGCCGCTTGCGCCCGCCGAGTCAACCGAGCCTGGCCCGCCCGCCTCGCCAAGCCTCGCCAGCACCATGGCCCGCGCGGCGGCGGCCAGTTCGTCAACGCCCTGGCCATGCAGGGCGGAAACGGCCACGCAGGGGCAGCCCTCCACCCCGGTCGGGCATTGGAAGGCGGCCGCGCCTTCTTCCCCCGCCGCGAGATCGGCCTTGTTCAGCACCACCAGCACCCGGCCGCGCGCCATGCCGAGTACGCCGGACGAAGCCATATCAAACGAGCCGGACACGTCAGGCGGAACGGACACGCCGACCGGGGAATCCGGGGCATGCTGACCACGCACCTGGCGCAGCAGTTCGCGTTCCGCGTGGCCCACTCCGGCGGCCGCGTCCACCACCAGCAGGACCAGGTCGGCCTGGGCCACCAGGTCGCGGCTGATGCGCACGCCCTCCTGCTCCACGATGTCGCCGGTTTCGCGCAGGCCCGCCGTGTCCACCAGGCGCACCGGCAGCCCGGCCAGGTGCACCGGCTCCTCGATGAAGTCGCGGGTGGTGCCGGGCATGTCGGTGACGATGGCCCGGCGGCGTCCCAGCAGGGCGTTCATCAGGCTGGACTTGCCCGCGTTGACGTGCCCGGCCAGCACCACCAGCGCGCCCTCCTGCCAGCAGCGCCCCCGCTCGTGCGCGGACAGCAGCCCGCGCACCCCGCTGGCCACGGCGTCGCATTCGGCCACGAAGGCCTCGGGGGCAAGGCAATCCACCTCGTCCTCCGGAAAGTCCACGGCCACGCACACCTGCGCGCGCAACTCCAGCAGTCGCGCCCGCAGCGCGGCCACCCGCGCGCCCAGCAGCCCTTCCAGCCGGGCCTGGGCCAGGCGCAACCCGCCCCGCGCGGGGGCGGCGATCATCTCGGCCACGGCTTCGGCCTGGGTCAGGTCCATGCGCCCGTTCAGAAAGGCCCGCCGCGTGAATTCGCCCCGCCCCGCCGGTTGCGCCCCGCAGGCGCAGGCAGCCTCCAGCACCGCCGCCAGCACGGCGGGGCCGCCGTGGCAGTGGATTTCGGCCACGTCCTCGCCGGTGAAGGTGCGCGGGCCGGGCATGGCCACGGCCAGCACGTCGTCCACGGGCGCACCGGAGGCGTCACGCACGCGGCCCCGATGCAGCGTCCATGGCCGGAACCCGGCGAAACGCGGCGAAGCGGGCAGGAACAGCCGCCCGAGAATGGCGTGGCTGTCCGGCCCGCTGATGCGGATGATGCCCACCCCCCCGTGTCCGGGCGGGGTGGCGACGGCGGCTATGGTGCCTTCCTGCCGCATGGCGTGCTCCCCGGCGCGGCGGTGCCGCCCGATCCCCACGATCACGGCGGCGCGCGCCCTTGTGGACGCGAACGGGGGAAACCCGTGTGGGTATCCCCCGCCCTGCGCATTCACTATGTAGGGTCCACGGTCGCACCGCAAACGGAATCTCGCGCTTGCGAACGGGCGCGGATTGCCGCCGCCCGGCGGACCGGACCGATCTAGCCCTTTCTGCGGCGCATGATGATCACCCGTTTCAGCGGGCCGTCGCCCTTGCTGCGGGTGACCACCTCTTCGTCGTCCTGCAGGGTCACGTGCACCACCCTGCGGTGGTACGAACTGAGCGGACGGGTGGACTGCGGCTTGCCGGTGGCGCGCACCTTTTCGGCCAGGTGCAGGGCGATGTCGCGCAGTTTGTCGTCCTGCCGCTCGCGGTAGTCGCCGGAATCCAGTTGCACGCGCACCGACGAGCCGAGCGTGCGAGAGACGATGCGCGAGGCCAGATACTGCAGCGCCGACAGGGTCTGCCCCTCGCGCCCGATGAGCAGCCCGGAATTCTCGCCGCAATCCACGGAAACGTTCACGCGGCCCTCGGCCAGTTCCACGGCGAAGCCCGCTTCGCCAATGATCGGCGTGACCAGGCGTTCCATGACCTCCACGGCCACCTGCTTCACCTGATCCTGATCCAGCTGTTCCAGCGGGATTTCGGGCAGGCCGTCGCCGCCGTGCTCGTCGGCGTCGTCCAGCATGTCGGCCGGGAAGGGGGCGTCACCCGCGGCCCGATCGGGCCTGTCCGAACGAGTTGGCCGGTCCAATCTGTCCGGCTGTTCGCCGTTACGGCGGGGACCACGGCGGCCCGATTGGTCCGATTGGCCGTTGCCGTCGTCTTCCTGCGGCTGGCGCGCGGGACGCGGCCCGCGAGAAGAACGCTGCGCATTCTGGTCACGGGGCGCGCGGGCGGGTCTGCCGCCAGGACGGGAAGCGTCGGTTGCGGCGTCGTCGGCATCGCTTTCGCCCCCTCGGGGCGGGGCGGGCTGCTCGCCGCGCCCGTTTCCATCGGGACGGTCGCCACGAGGTTCGCCGTCACGCTCGCGGCGGCCACGGCCGCCACGGCGGCGGCGGCGTCCGCCACGGTCGTCACGTTCGCCGCGCTCGCCTTCCGGCTTGCGCCCGTCACGTTCGTCGTCGTCTTCGGAGTCTGCATCGTCACGGATATCGGACCGGGCAACGGCCGCCTCGGCCAGGGCCGGGGCCTCCCCGCGCTCGCGGCGGGGACGGTCCTCGCGCGGACGCTCTTCGCGGGGCCGGGACGCGCGGGCGGGCCGTTCACCGGACGCATCCGCGTCTTCCGCCAGTACCGCAGACGGCGCAGTGGCCGAAGCCTCCGGCTGCACCGCGGCGCCCGCCTGGGCCATCCGCCCGATCTGGGCGCGACGCGCGCGAATCTTGGCCTTGCGCGCGCCCACGATGCCGAAGATGCCGGACTTTGCGTCCTGAACGATGTCTATCTCAAGCTTTTCGCGGGGGGCGTCGAAGTAGGAGCAGGCCTCGCGAATGGCGTCGTCAAGGCTCTTGCCCTGAAACTCCTTGTATCCATCCATGCTGTCACCTCGAAAAGGGAGGGAGGGAAGGCGGAGCCGGAGGGGCCTTGCGGGCGGGTGGCCCGCCGCCGGACGGCGCGTCGTCATGCGGGGCGCGCCCGGCGCATGGCCGTCCTTCCGCCGTGCGCGCGGCACGGGCGGAAGGACGGCGAAAGCCACGTCCTAGGCCTTGCGGAGCATCCACCACTGCTGCGCTATGGACAGCACGTTGTTGCACAGCCAGTACACCACGAGGCCCGACGGGAAGCTCAGGAACATGAAGGTGAACACCACGGGCATGAACATCATGATCTTGGCCTGGGTCGGGTCGCCGGGGGCGGGCGTCAGCTTCTGCTGCAACAGCATGGTGGCGCCCATGACGATGGGGGTGATGTAGTACGGATCCTTGGCCGAAAGGTCGGCCAGCCAGACCATGTCGGTGAACGGCAAATGCGCGATGAACGAGGCATGTCGCAGTTCAATGGCGTTCAGCAACGCCTGGTACAGGCCGAAGAACACGGGAATCTGCACCAGCATGGGCAGGCAGCCGCCCGCCGGATTGACCTTGTAGGTCTTGTACAGGCGCATCATCTCTTCGTTCATCTTCTCGCGGTCGTCGCCGTGCTTCTCGCGCAGCTTCTGGAGCATGGGCTGGAGCTTCTTCATCTGCTCCATGGACTTGTAGCTCTTGTGCGAAAGCGGCCAGAACACCAGCTTGATGACCACGGTGAGCAGGATGATGGCCACCCCGTAGTTGCCCACGTACTTGTTGAAGAACACCAGCAGGTCCACCAGCGGGCGGGCGATGATGCTGAACCAACCGAGGTTGATGGCCTCGGCCAGGTGGTTGGGCGCGTCCTTCAGCAGTTCGCGGTCCTTGGGGCCGATCCAGTAGCTGCACGCCGCGCTGGTTTCGCCGCCCGAGGGAATGGACACGTCGCCGCGCTCCATGGCCACGCGGTACACGCCTTCCTGCAGCTTGCCCTTCATGGTCACGCCGGTGGCCTCGGCCGGAACGGCCGCCACCAGAAAATAGTTGCTCATCACCGCGCCCCAGCCCAGGGCGCCGGTTTCCTGCACGCCCTTTTCAAGGTCGGAGGCGCTGGTCTTCTCGTTGAACGAACCGTCCTGCAGCCAGGCCACGCGGGTGTGGTCGTACTGGCCGCCGTTGGGCGACAGGTTGCCCGCGCCCACGGTGAAGCCAAGGCGCACGGTGCGCGCCTCGGCCAGGGGGGCAAGGCGCACCTTTTCGGAAATGAGGTAGGTGTCGGCGTTGAAAGTCAGCTCGCGCACCACGCGCACGCCGTCCACCTCGCCGGTGAAGGTCAGGCTGCCGGACTGCCCGGCAGCCAGCGACAGGTCGCCCCCGTCGAAGGACCACTGGCCGGTGCTCCACGAGGGCTGCCCGTTGACCAGCAGACCCAGGGGCGACATGACCGTGGCGGCGGTGTCCACCAGATCCACGGCCGGGGCCCCGGCGGTGATGGCGGTCCGGTAACGCGTCAGGCTGAAGTGCTTCAGCACGCCGCCGCCGGAATGCAGCACGGCCTTGTACAGCGGCGTGACGACCGCCACCTCGCGCCCGGCGGACGGCAGGAAGACGGGGGCCTCACTGCGGGGAGCGGGTGCGGCGGCCTGCGGGGCCGCCTGCTGGGCCGCCTGCGGGGCGGCCTGCTCCTGCGGGGTCTGCGGCGCGGGCTGGCCGTTCCAGCCCATGTGGTCGGCAAGATAGCTCCAACCCAAAATGACAACCAGGCTCAAGGCGATGGCGATGATGGCGCGCTTACTTTCCATGGGAGATCGACAGCTCCTGTGCTGTTGCGTGTCTGGCTGTTGCGCTGGCGGAAACGCCGATGGCAACGCTTCGGGAATGCCGGGGAGGGGGCACGGGATCATACCCGCCTGCGCACCACGGGTGGCAACGCAGCAGCCGCCGGCAGGCCAGCAGCAGGCCGCGCAATACGCCGTGCGTCAGCACGGCCTCGGCGGCGTAGGCGGAACAGGTCGGCACGTACCGGCAGGCAGGCGGAAGAAAGGGCGAGATGAGGCGCTGGTAGCAGCGGATGGGCCACACGACCAGTTCGCGCGGTAAGGTGCTCATTGCGCTCCGGTTTCCGCCTCGCGGGCCGTGTCCGGCCGGGCCTCGTCGATGTGGGCGGAGCCTGATGGAGCCGTGTCCGGCCGGGTCGTTCGCGACGCGGCCGTTTCAGGCCCGGCAGGCTCCGGTCCGGAAAATTCCGGTCCAGGCGAATCCGAAGGCGACTCCGGTTCGGAAGGCTCCCCCCCTGTCGCCGTTGGCCGGTTGGGGCCAGTGCGGTCTTCAGCGCGGCGATGCGCGCCAAGTTCCGCCAGCAGGGGCTGAAGTTCCTGGGTGACGAGGGCGAGAGTGACCCGCTCGGGCTTGAGGTGGCGCTTGGGCACCGCGATGACGTCCACGCCATCGGGCATCAAGGCGCGATGGAGCCGGAAGAACTCGCGCAGCACCCGCTTCACGCGATTGCGCCGCACGGCCGACCCCGTCTTCCTGGTAACGGCCAGCCCCAGGCGCCACCCTTCCGGGCTGGCCGTGCGATCCAGGTCGAATAGGACGAACAGAACGAAATGCTTGGTGAAAAGACGGCGTCCCTTGTCGTAGCAGGCCACGAAATCGGGCCGCCGGACAAGCCGGTTGCGCCGGGGGAAGACTAGAGAGCTAATCTCTTGCGCCCCTTGGCGCGGCGGCGACGGATGACGGCGCGACCGTTGGGGGTGCTCATGCGGACGCGGAAGCCGCAGGTGCGCTTGCGGCGGATCTTGCTGGGCTGGTAGGTTCTCTTCGACATGGAATTTCTCCTTCAAAAAATATGAACGGACCTGTTTACCCGGTATGCAGGTCTGCGTCAAGTGGAGCCTGATGTAGCTGGGGATGATGCCGGAACGGGCGGCGCCCGCGTCCGGCACCGCAGACATAGGCCCTTCGGGCTTGGAATTCAAGTGAAATCCACGTGGCGGCCGCGCCCGCCCCGGACGGAGCAAGAGCAGGCGCGCCAGCCGGGGCCGCCCCGATCCGATTCGGCCACGCTGCCCCATCGCCACCGCGTTGCCCGACGCGACGGCCGGAACAACCCCGGCGTTTGCCACGGCGTTTTCATATCCTGCGCCGCAACGAGAAACTCCCGACGGAGCGCACTGCCGCGCGCCGCCGGGAGTTTCGGATATTGCGCTCGTGCAGCACAAAGGGCGCGCCGGTTCGCGCTACCCCGAGGGCTGCCCCGGCTGGGGTTCGGACTGGGGCGCCGCCGGAGAAGTGGGTGCGGGCTTCTGCGCGGGGTTGGATGCGGATTTCGCCGCGCTCTTGCCGTCCGCCGCCTTTGCGGGAGCCTTCTTGGCTGGGGCCTTGCCCGCAGGTTTGGCGGCCGCCTTGGCGGCGGGCTTGGCTGCCTGCTTCTTGACGGCCTGCTTCTGGGCCGGGGCCGCCTTCTTGGCCACGGGCTTGCCCGCCGTGGCGGAAGACTTGGACCCGATGGGCGGAAAATCCTTCAGCAGCGGCATGGCCGCCGGGTCCGTGGGCTGCGCGGCGGGTACCGCCACCGGCGTCGGATAGACGGGGCGGCCCCCCGACATGCCTGCCTGCCCGATTTGGCCAGCCGGGCCTGCCGGGCCGCTCACGGCGGCGGGGGGAGCCACGGCCGACGCCACCGCCGCGCCGGAAAACGCCTGCCGCCGTCCGGCGTACTGGCTCCACGGGTCGCCCTGCCCTGCCATCAGGCGGCGAGCGTCGCCGCGCACCGGCAGGTGGTACTCGTAGGCGGCCATGACCGCGGCGTCATCCAGCCGCACCACGCGCAACGACACGTAGGCCGTGCCGCCCGTCACCGAATAGGTGCCCACCAGGGCGGCCTGGGCGTCGTATTCCGACTGCATCAGGCGGGTGGCGTCGCGTGAGAGCAGAAATTCGCCCTGCTGCGAAAAGGTCATGGCGCGCCCCATGCGCACTTCCAGCACGCGGTAGCCGTGCTGGCCCAGGCGCGAGGCCACCTGCTGCATGGTCACCCGGCCGAAGGGGGTGCTGCGCTCCAGGTTGTCCACATCGGCCAGGGTGGCCACCAGGATGGGGCTGCCCGTGCTCACGCGCGAGGCCATCACCGCGTGCAGCGCATCGGCCGCGTAGGTGTTGGCGTTGAGCAGTTCCGAGCCTTCCGGCGGGTTGACCAGCACGGCGTCCGGCGCGGCGGGCTGGCGCGCGGCCGCGCCCACGGGACCGGCATCGGCCCGCGCCGGGGCCGCGTGCAGCGCGGCCGCCATCAGGCAGGCCGACAGGGCGAGCGACAGGCCCGCCGATCGGACCGCGCGGAAACACTCAGGATATGTGATGGATGCGGACATGCGTCGCCTCCCGGTCTGACGGTTGCGCGGCCTGGGCGGCCGTTCCGGCTGTTCTACCTGTTGACCATGGGCACGCTGCGCGACCGGAAGGGCCGCACGGTGTGGCCGGGCGCGTCGGGGTCCACGTACTTGCCCAGTTCGTTCCCGCGCACCAGAAAGCCGTCAGCCGTATGGATGACGTAGCGGTTGCCGCGCCACATGGTGGTGGTCAGCACCACCTCCCACTTGTCGTCGGGGCGGGTGTGCGCGGCGGACACCGGCTGTTGCGGCCCCACGGGCACGGCGTGCACCGCGAAGTCCAGTTCCACGGCGTCGGCCTCTGGCGCGAGGGACACCTGCATGCCGCGCGAGACCAGTTCCGTGGCCAGCAGGTTCTGGTAGGCCAGCGCGAAGGGCCGGGCGTTGGGCGGGGTGATGCGGATGGGCAGGGCCACCAGGTCAGCCCGGTCGTCCAGCGCCTTGTACACCCGCAGGGCCGTGGCCGTGGCCATGCGGCTCCAGTCGTCGGGCTCGTCCAGGGTCCGCCCGGCGCGGGTTTCGGCAAAGGGTTCGTCGGGCACGTTGCGCGGCGGCGGCGTGGCCGTCGGCCCGCACAGCCCTTCTGCGGCGAAGGCGGGCAGCGCCAGCAGCGCGGCCAGCAACAGGACGCGGAACAGACCGCGCCAAAGCGGCGCACAGCCGCGCGCGGCGTGATCAACGGCAGGAAATGCACGGAAACGGCGAAGCATGGGCGTACCTTCCGCAAAGGGTCGCGGCGGGGTGGGCGCACCCCGTCGGAAACTTCATCGGCCGGATGGCGTTTTGCTTTAGAGCGCGGGATGCGGAGCGGGCACCGCGTAAGGCGGGAAGATGGCTACACCCCAAGAAAATACCGAGGCGCGCGGGCCTGATGGCGCAGCCGACAAAACGGGACAGTTGCCCCCGTAAACCCTGCCGACGGCGCGCCGACGCGGCGATCGGGCATGCGCGGGACACCCCTGGCTCGCCGGATCTCCGCGAAATACCAGGCGTCTTCTGCTGCCCCGCTGGCCGTGACCGGCGTTACCGCCCGCCACTGGCCGCTACTGGCCGAGCACGGCGGCCAGACGCGCCAGCGCCATGCGCAGATGGCTGACGGCCGCCGCGGCGTCGCCGTGGGCATCCGCCCCCGCCGCGCCAGCCTCCTGAACGCCCGCCTCTCCGATCTGCCGCAGCAGCCGTTCCAGACGGGCGGCGGCAAAGCGCACCTCCTCGGCACCCACGTTGGCGGCCTCGCTCTTCAGGCGGTGCGCGTGCAGGCGCATGGACTGCCGGTCGCCGCTGCGCCACGCCTCGGTCAGGGCGTCCAGCGTCCCGGCCACCTCCACGGTCATCAGCGCCAGCAACTGGCCATAGCTTTCGGCGTCCAGTTCCAGGCGGCGCATGGCCCCTGACCGGTCGAGCACGGGATGGTCCGCCGGATGGTTTGGGGGATGGTTCGCGGGGTGGCCCGCAGGATGGCCCGCAGGATGTCCAGAGGAATGGCCAAGGGGCTCGCGGCCCGTGTCGGCTTCCGCGCGCGCGCCCTGTGCATGTTTCGGATTTGCGTCCTTCATCCGTCTACCCTTCTTCCTGAAGGTGATATCCTTGACCTGATAGCCTCAACTGCGTGCGCAGGCAAGCGAAAGCCGCCCGATCGTACCGCCGCGCGTCGAGGATTCGTAGCACGTTTTAAAAAAACGCACGCTCGAAGTTTGAACTTTGCAAAAAAATGATGCATTGCAAAGGGGCAACACGCAGGAGGCACCATGCATTCCACACCGACCCCGTTTCCCTCGCGCGCATCGCTGCGCGCGGCGTCCCTTCTGGCGACCCTGTTCGTCGCCATCGCGCTTGTCGCCGCGCAGGCGCGCCCGGCCCTGGCCCATCGGGTGAACGTGTTCGCCTGGGTGGAAGGCGGGGCCATCCGCTGTGAAAGTTCGTTCAGCAGCGGCAACCCCGCCCGCGACACCAAGGTCACCGTCACCTCCGCCGCCAACGGCGCGGTGCTCGGCACGGGCATCACCGACGCCAAGGGGCGCTGCGCCCTGCCCATCACCCCGGAAATGCGGGCCGGCAAGGCGGACCTGGTCATAGAGGTGCAGGCGGGCGAAGGCCACCGCAATGTCTGGACCATGCCCGCCGAGGAATACCTGTCCGCGCCGCCAGTTGCCGCTTCGCCAGTCGCCGCCCAACCCGATGCGCAGGGCGGCCCCGCCGTCGAGCCCGCCCCTACGGCGCAGGACGCGCCCAAGGCCCCGGCGCCCGCCGTTTCCACCGCGCGCGCGGGGTCCGGCGCGGCAACCACGCTGGACGAAGCGGCCCTGCGCCGCATCGTGGCCGAGTCCGTGGCCGAGCAGGTGGCCCCGTTGCGCCATTCGCTGGCGGCCATGCAATCCGGCGGTCCGCGCATGGCCGATGTTGCGGGCGGCATCGGCTACATCGTTGGGCTGGCGGGCATCGCCCTGTGGGCCCGTTCGCGCCGTCGCTGAACCTTGGGGCCTGGCGTGCAGACCGGGGGCAGACCGCATGCCCCCGTCCGCGTCGGCACCCCTCCCTGACACTGCCCTCCACGCGATGAACCCGCCGTTTCCGGCGGGTTCCTGCTTTCCACATCTGGCGGCCCCGCTCCCCAAACGCCCCGGACGGCGGCCTGCCGGGCGCGGCCCCCCTCCCGCCGAAGCATCCGCCCCGCACGGCCCGGCGGGTTGCGCTTGCCCGCGAAACCGCCTATGCACCAGCCGTTCGCGCCCGCACGGGCGCGCCACGCACCTTACCGCAGCGAGGCACCATGGCCGCTCCCACCGCCAAGAAACTGAAGAAACGCATCGCCGAAATCCGCCGCCGCAAGGCCGAACGGCAGATGGACCCCTTTTCCCAGACCATCCATGACTTCTGCCGCCCGCTGCTGGCCGTGGCCGAGGAATTGAGCGGCCCGGAAAACGCCGTGAGCCTTGGCGTGTTCGCGTGGAACGCGGCCTTCCTGCCCGACGAGCGCTGGCGCGCCAACCTGCGCCTGTCGCTGGTGCGCTTCGACCTTACCGACGACGCGCAGGAAGCGCTGGAAGGCATCGTGGAGGAAATGATCCGCCAGAAACGACTGATGTTCCCGGACGACCGCCGGGTGGTGACGCGCTTCGACGTGACGGCGCGGGACGGCGGCGTGTTCGTGGAGGCCGCGCACCGCTCGGCCACCAAGGAACTGATGCCCCACCTGCTGCCGGAATACGCGGTCACCGCGCCCGGCGCGGGCGGCGACACCGCTGGCTGTTCCGGATGCGCGTCCGCCAGTGCAGGCGGAGCAGGCGGATGCCCGTCGGGTGCGGCGTGCCCCGGGTCGCTGCTGCCCGGGCAGCAAACGCCCCGTACCGAGGCGGAATCCGGCGCGGACGCGGGGGCAGGCGATGTCTCGGACAACGCTCCGGAAGGCGACACCGCATCCCGCCAGTAGCCCAACAAGCAGGGGGAGGTTCGGTCACCTCCCCCACGCGCGTTCACCGCACACCACCAAGCGCAGGTACCCGCCTTCGGTCCGCGTGGGACAAAATTCGATCAGCCGAGCGAAGCTCGAAACATCCGGCAACGCCCGGCCGGATTCCCGGCCGGTCATCCGCCTATTCCTGCAGTCCCTCCACGTCGCGCGCCGCAAGCTCCGGGTCATCACCGGCCGCCAGACGGCGCAGCACCCGCAGGTTGCGGCGGTCCTCGGCCAGGTCCTTGCCCTTGTGCGTTTCCAGCACCATGGGATGGCCGGAGAAACGCGGGTCGCGCACCAGCCGGGCGAACCCGGCCGCGCCCACGTGCCCCAGGCCGACGTGCGCGTGCCGGTCGCTGCGCGCCCCGCACGGCGTGGCGCTGTCGTTGACGTGGAACAGCCGCACCCGCGCAAGGCCCACCGCGCCGTCCACCGCCGCCATCAGCCGCGCGTAGCCATCCTGCGTGGCCAGGTCGTATCCGGCGGCGCAGGCATGTGCCGTGTCGATGCACACCCCCAGCCGCTCGCCCGCCGGGCAGGCGTCCACGATGCGCCCAAGCTCCGCCACGTCGGCTCCCAGGCAGGTGCCCTGCCCGGCGGTGTTCTCCAGCAGCACCCCCACCCCGACGGCTTCGGGATGCAGACGGCCCGCCGCGTCAAAGGCGCGCGCAAGCCGCTCCGCCACCCGCCGCGTGCCGTCCGCCACGGCGGCCTCGCCGCGTCCGCCCTCCAGGTGCGCACCGGGATGCAGCACCACCCACGCGATGCCCAGCAGCGCGCAACGCTCGATTTCCGCGGCCAGCCCCTGCACCGAACGGTGCGCCGCGTCCTCGTCCGGCGAGGCGAGGTTGAACAGGTACGAGGCATGCGAGGCCACGAACCCGCCGCCCCACGCGGCCACGGCGGCGCGGAAGTGCTCCGCGTCTTCCTCCGGAGGACGGGGGGCCTCCCACCGCCGCTGGTTGGCGGTGAACACCTGCAAGGCATCGCCCCGCACGGCCACGATGTGCTCCACCGCGCGCCACAGCCCTCCGGCCACGGACATGTGCGCCCCGAACAGCGGCATCCTTCCTCCCCCGACTTCGTTGGACATTGTCCGCGTCTGGCGCGAAGCCCACGGCCCCTCGCCGCGCGCGTCCTGTTCGCATGGCCCGCGCCGCGCGTCCTTATAGCATGCCCCGAACTCACGGCCTGATCGCATGGCTGGCGGCGCGCCCCAGGCCGCACGGCCCCTGCCGTGCTGCCTGGCCCCATGCGCCTGCGCCGTTCATGGGGGTTCCCTACCGCCTTCCCTACCCGGGAATTCAGTGCTCCACCCAATATCGCACAGCGCATAACGGTGTTAGACAGGCACCATCGAAGGGATGCCGCGCACAGCGTCACTCCCTTCGTCAACATGCCCCCGGAACAGCCCCCGGAGACGGTACCCCCGCTTCTGCCACCGTCTCCGGGGGCACTTCATTTCCTGCCGCCGCCCGCCAAGAGCGCGCCACGAACGTGTCCGGACGGTTCCATGCGTCTGGGCAGCCCGCCAGATCCATCAGCCCCGGTAGCCGAACAGCAGGCGCAGCACCCTGCGCACCCCGCCGGAAAACAGCACCCGCGACACCACGTTGCCCGCCGCGCGGGCCGAAATCTCTCCCAGAGTGGGATAGGGATGCACGGCCCCGGCCAGCGCGGAAAGGCGCACCCCGCCGCCCAGCACCGCCACCCATTCGTTCAGCACCTCGCCCGCGTGCGGCCCCACGGCCTGCACGCCCAGCACCTTGCCGCCGCCCTTGCGCAGCACCAGCTTCAGCCGCCCTTCGGGCGCGCCTTCGGCCAGGGCGCGGTCGTTGGCGGAAAACGGCTCCACGTGCACGTCCACGGGCAGGCCGCGCTCGGCGGCCATGCGCTCGTTGCAGCCCACCGACGCCAGTTCCGGATCGGTGAAGGTGCACCACGGCATGCGCGTGTAGTCCGCCTTGCGCGGCAGGCGCAGCACGGCGTTGGCCACCACCACCCCGGCCTCGTGCCCGGCCGCGTGGGTGAACTGCCAGTCGCCGGTCACGTCCCCGGCCGCGAAAATGTGTCCCTGGCTGGTGCGCATGCGGCCGTCCACCACGATGCCGCCGTGTTTTCCGGTGGCCACCCCCGCCGCCGCCAGATCCAGCCCGGCGGTTTCCGGGGTGCGGCCCAGCGCCGCCAGCAGCCGATGCGCGCGCACGGTGAGCGGGCCGCGCCCCTCGCCCAGGGGCGCCTCCAGGTCCGCCTCCACGCCCTCGCCATCCGCATCGCGCCATTGGCGCAGCATCGTCACCGTGGCCCCGGCCAGCACGCGCACGCCGTCCGTGGCCAGCGCGGCATGGACCACGCCCGCCATGTCCGCGTCGTCGCGCGGCAGGATGCGCGGGCCGCGCAGCACCATGGTCACCCGCGAGCCCAGCCGGGCGAAGGCCTGGGCCATTTCGCAGGCCATGGGGCCGCCGCCCAGCACCAGCAGCGACGCGGGCAGCGTGTCCTGCGAGAATACCTCGCGGTTGGTCAGGAAGGGTACGGAATCCAGCCCCGGCAAAGGCGGCAACTGCGGCGCGGATCCGGTGGCCACGAGGATGCGCGCCGCGCTCACCCGCCGCCCGCCGATGTCCACGGTGTGTTCGTCGCAAAAGCGGGCCGGGCCGAAGCGCACGTCCACCCCCAGCGAGGCGAACCGCTCCGGCGCATCGTGGAGTTGGATGACGGCCTGCACCTCGCGGATGCGCCGGGCCACGGCTGTAAAGTCCACCGGTTCCAGTTCCGGCGCGGGCAGGCCGAAGAACGCCGCGCGGCGCATGGCGTGGCGCACCCTGGCCGTGGCCAGCAGGGTCTTGCTGGGCACGCAGCCGTGGTGCAGGCAATCGCCGCCCAGGGCGGCTTCCCGCTCGGCCAGCACCACCCGAGCGCCAAGGCGGGACGCCCCAACGGCCGCCGTCAGTCCCGCCGCACCGCCGCCGATGACCAGCAGGTCCGCGTCATGTCGTGTGGTCCGGGTCATGCTCGTTCTCCTTGCGGGCGTCGTGCCGCGTTTGCCCAGCCGGGCCGGAACCGGGTTCCGCGCGGCGTGAACGCGCCCGCTCCAGCACCCGACGCGCCAGCAGCGGGAACACGCCCAGCAGGGTCATGGCTGCCAGCAGCCCCGGCGACAGCACGTCGCCCGGCGAGGCCACTGCTCCCAGTTCGCGTCCGGCATTAACGTAGACGGCCGTGCCCGGCAGCATGCCCACCAGCGACACCCAGAAATAGGTGCGCACGGGCATGGCCGTCAGCCCCATGAGCAGGTTCACCAGAAAGAAGGGAAAGGCGGGCACCAGGCGCAGCCCGAACAGGTAGAACGCCCCGTCGCGCGCAAGGCCCTCGTCGATGCGGGCCAAACGGTGGCCAAAGCGCCCCCGCACCGCGTCGCGGAACACGTAGCGCGCCCCCAGAAAGGCCAGGGTGGCCCCCAGGGTGCTGGACAGCGAGGTGGACCACAGCGCGGTCCAGAAACCGAACACCGCCGCGCCCGCCAAGGTCAGGGCCGTGGCCC
Organism: Nitratidesulfovibrio sp. HK-II; assembly: GCF_003402415.2. Lineage (NCBI taxonomy): Bacteria > Pseudomonadati > Thermodesulfobacteriota > Desulfovibrionia > Desulfovibrionales > Desulfovibrionaceae > Nitratidesulfovibrio > Nitratidesulfovibrio sp. HK-II. The sequence goes on along the minus strand of NZ_AP036014.1, from coordinate 1,491,467 downwards.
ACGGCAGCGACAGCGCGGCCGAGGCCACGTACACCGCCATGTACGCCCCCACCGAAAGCATGGGCTGCCGCTGGTGCCAGGCCACCAGTTCCGCCTGCGAGGCCTTGAGCCGGGTCAGCGACAGCCATTCGCCAAGGCCGGACCACCACGCCGCCGCAAGACAGGCCGCGACCACCGCCAGCAACAGGGCGCGCCGCGCCGTCTCAATCCACCTTGGCCGCATGAGGTTCCTTTTCGGCATGACGGGCCGCTGCCCGCCCGCCGTTTGCAGTCGTATCCTGTGGGACGTTCAGGGCGCCATACAGGGCCGCGCCCAGCAGCCCGGCGTCGGGGCTGCGCATCAGGCGCACCGGCACCCCGCGCAGCAGGTCGGCGTGGGTGTCGCTTTGGCGGAAGGCTTCGGCGAAGGCCGGGTGCGTCACCAACGCGGGCACGGCGGCGGCCACCCCCCCCGCGATGAACAGCCCGCCCAGGGCCAGGGTTTCCAGCACGTAGTCGCGGCAGGCGCGGCCATAGAACCGGGCGAACCATGACAGGACCTGGCCCAGGCCCTTGCCCTCTTCGTCATCGGGTCCGCCGCCCGGCTCACTGCCCGGCCCGCGGCCTGGAACCAGGCGGGCCGTCACCTCGGCCGGTTCCAGCCACTGCCCGGTGTGAAAGGCATGCAGCAGGCGCAGGCCGGGGCCGGACACCACCAGGTCGCCGATGACCTGCCGCCCGGCATGGGCGCGGATGAACGCGGCAAAGGCCATTTCCCGCTCGTCGATGAAGGGGAACAGGGCATGCCCGCCCTCGGAGGGCAGGGCCCTGGGCGGCGCGCCCGGCTGGCAGGGCGGCAGCAGCAGGCACTTGCCAAGACCGGTGCCCGCCCCCACCACGGCCATGGCCGCGTCCGGCACCGCCATCCCGTCCAGGACATCCAGCACGTCCAGCATGCCGGGGCGCAGACAGGCATAGGCCTGGGCCACGAAATCGTTGATCAGCAGCACCGGCGGCAAGGGGGGCAGCGCGGACAGCGGAGGCTGGCCCGGCGCGGCAGGGGGCCCCAACGCGGGGTCGTCCAGGTCCACCGCCCAGGCGATGTTGGGCGGCGCGCACCTGCGCCCGCCCCGCACCGGCCCGGCCACGGCGAACACGGCCAGCGCCGGGGGCATTCCGTCCGCCGGGGCGAACAGCCCCGGCGCCACGGCTGCGGCCTGTCGCAGCAGGTCCGGAAAGGACGCGGCCCCGGCCGTGGGCAGGCGCACCGCACACAGGCGGTCGTGCGGGCGCGGCGCATGGCCGCGCGCCAGCCCGTCCGTCTCGTACAGGGCGAAGCGGCTGTTGGTGCCGCCTATGTCCGCCGCCAGCACGCGCATGCTTCCCCCGTTCCTTCCGTGCAGGTTCATTCGCGCGCCGCGTTTCGGCGCGGTGCCGCCCTGCCGGGCGGCGGCCACCGGCACGCCGGGATTACGTAAGGCCGGTCAGGGCGCGCAGGAACAGGCTGGCCTCTGGCGACACCGCCGAAAAGCTCAACCGCACGTCGTTGCCGGTGCCGCGCACCACCCGGGCGGGCAGGCCCATTTCCTCGCCCTTGGCGTTCTGCACGAACAGCGTGCACACGGTGCCCTCGGGAAACTTGCCGCGCACGGCGCACCGCGCGCCGGTGAGGCTGACGTCCCAGGTCATCACCGAAAAGCCGTAACCGGAAATCTCGATGCGGCCCTTGTACCGCCCCGCCACACGGGCGGCGCGCCTGCGCTCGCCGCCGGACTTGGCGGCGGGTTCGGCCGCCGGTTGTTTCGCGTCCATGTCTTCTCCCCTCTTGCGTGGCGTGCGCCGCGTGCGGCCCCTGCGCGCGGCGCACCTTCTGCTGTGCGTTGGGCACGCATGGACCGCCCCATTTCGGTCCATGCCCGCCGTGTCTGCAACGTCCGTCGTGTTCGGCCCGCCACCGGCTGGCCGGATGTCCCGGCTTGCCGGACGGCTGGCCCGCAGCGTGTCATCGAAAAAATGTCATTCCTGCGTACGCTCCACGCGCGCCAGCACTTCGGCCGCACGGTTACGCCGCTCGTCCCATGCCTTGCGGGCGAAGGAACGCAAGGTGCGCGCGGCCGCGTCCGGCGGCGGCAGTTCCGGCAGGTCGGGCAATTCGGGCACCCGCTCGTCCAGGCACGGCAGGGCCAGCGTGGCGTCCAGCGCGCACGAATAGCCGTCCATGCCGCCGCCAGCCACCCGCAGTTTGTCCTGTCCCTGCACGTCCATGGACCGCGCCATGCCCAGCACGCACGAGGGCGAATGGTCGCGGTTGACCTTCTCCACCATCCGATTGATCTCGCCCGCCCAGCGGCGGTACCGCCGGTAGCCCAGACGGCGCACCTTGCCCGGCCGCCCCGGCACGGGCGTGGCCGTGCCGTTGACATAGTCGTCGAAGGCGCGCCAAGCGTCCTCGTACACGTCCTGCAGCAGTTTTTCGTAACGGCCGCGCCGGGTCCAGGCAAAGGGCAGGTCGCGGTGCGGGCAGCGTTCGCCGGAGTCGACCAGGGACAGGAAGTCCACGGGCACTCCCAGCGCAAGCCACAGCCGTTCGGCCATGTCCCTGCCGGTCAGCAGGTCCGACAGCCACGCCGCCAGGCACAGGGCGCGCTGGCTGGCCCGACGCAGTTCGTCCTCGCGGGCGCGGAACAGTTCGATTTCGTCGTCCACGGCCTTGCGCGCGGAAAAGAAGGTCTCGGCCATCTCGCTGAGCACTTCATCCTGCAGGGCGGAAACCATCTCCTCACGCTGGTCGGTCATCGCGTCTCCATGGCTGCTTGTCGGCCACCAGAGTAGCAGCGCTGGCAGCCCGTAGCAAGCGCGCCACTTGCCGCGCAGGTTCCTCGGTGGTAGCCGGGCGGAAGGATGCGCGCCACGCGCCGTCCGCCACGCCCGCACCACGCCCGCACCACGCTCAACCCCGTCCATCAGGAGCCGCCCATGCCCCCCGCCCCATGTGTCCCGCACGCCCCCGAAGCCGGTTCCCGGCCCTGCTCTCACGCCCTTTCCCGCCCCGCCGAGGCCCCGCACGCGCGCATCCGATTGCTGGGGCAACGGCTGGTGGCGCGGGGGGCCACGCTGGCCACGGCGGAATCGTGCACCGGCGGGCTCATCGCCGCGCTGTGCACGGACGTGCCGGGCAGTTCCGCGTGGTTCACGGGGGGGGTGGTGGCGTACGCCAACGAGGTGAAGCGCGACGTGCTGCGGGTGGACCCGGTCCTGCTGGCTACACACGGGGCGGTGAGCGAGCCCGTGGTGCGCGCCATGGCCGCGGGGGTACGCCGCCTGACCGGGACGCGCTACGCCGTGGCCGTTTCCGGCGTGGCCGGGCCCGATGGCGGCACCCCGGAAAAACCCGTGGGCACGGTATGGCTGGCCGTGGCCGACGGAGATACCGTACACGCGCGACGCTTGCTGTTCCCCGGCGACCGGGCCTCCGTACGCCTGGCCACGGCCCAGGCCGCCGTGGAAACCCTGCTGGCCCTGCTCGGGGAGCAGGAGCCGCCCCGGGAAACGGACGCGCCATGAACGGCCGCCCTGTTTCCGAGTCTGGCGGAGACGTGGGCGCTGCCGCCCCCGCCGATCAGTCGGGGCAATCCTGCCAGTCTGCCCAAAAGGGCGCTGAGCCTGCTGTGCGCTGCTTCGTGGGGCTGCCCCTGCCTCAGGAATGGCAAGACCGGCTGGCCATGCTGCGCGACCACCTGCGCGCGCCCGGCCGCACGCCCGCCGATGCCCGCCAACCGGCGCTGGCCGACCTGCTGCGCCGCCTGCGCTGGACGCCCCCCGGCAACTGGCACCTGACCCTGCGTTTTCTGGGCAATGTGCCCACTCCGCGCATTCCGGAACTCACCACGGCGCTGGCCGAAGTGGCCTTCGCCCCGTTCACGCTGGCCGTGGGCAGGGCCGGGGCGTTCCCCGCCAGGGGCGCGCCGCGCGTGTTGTGGCTGGGCCTGACGCGGGGCGGGAAGGAGTGCGCATCCCTTGCCGGGGCCGTCAATGCGGCGCTGGCCCCGCTGGGCTTCGCACCGGAGGGCCGCCCCTTTGCGCCGCACCTCACGCTGGCCCGCGTGCACGCGGCGCGGGGCATCGACCGCCCCGAACACGACCGGCAGGAACACGGACCAAGGGGCGCTGAACGGGTGGCTTGCACACGCCCGGAGGGCGAATCGGCTTTCCCCGCTTTTCCGCAGGCGGCGGGCGCGCGCGCGGCCCTGCTGGCGGCCCTGCTGGCGGCCCTGCTGGCGGCCATTGACGCCGGAATCACCCGTGCCGCCTCGCCCTGGCCCGCCTGCATGGTGCGCGAAATGGTGCTGTGGCGCAGCGACCTTGGCGGCCCCCACCCGGTGTACACCCCGCTGGCCGTGCTGCCCGCGCGGGGATGATGTTCGGTCCGCCTCGTCCCCTCAGAGCAGTTCCGGTGCCGCTTGTTTGAATTTGCCTCGCGCAACCACGCCAACACACCATAATCATGTAAAAACGGAAAACGCCGCGCCCGAAGGCGCGGCGTCGTGCCGCTCTGTCATGCCGTCTCCCCGCCGGGGCGAGGGAACGGCACGCCGCTGACGGGCTCACCGTACATCCCCGCCGCACGTCCCGCGCGACGGGGAAAGGTCGGTTTGCCCAGGCCTACGAGGCGTAATCGCCCCTGTTGAACTTGAACTTCTCCGTGGCGGCCATCACTTCGAGTTCGTTGACCACGGCCGCGAGCCCTTCGTGGTCGGAAAGGTTGGGCATGGTCTGCTTGAGGTCGCGCAACGAACTGTCGATGCCTTGCAGCATCGAATACGCGCCGCGCAGCCCGCCGGAAGACGCCCCCTGCCCCAGTTCGCGGGCGTAGGCGTCCCAGTTGTCGAGCAGCCCGTCCAGTTGCGCCATGGCCTCATCGAGGCCGGTCGCATCGGCGGAGGTGGCGTCCACTCCGTTCACGCCATCCACCGTCGAGGCCATGAGCAACGGGTCGATGCCCGCCGCCCCCGGCGGCACCACGGACGCAGCGGACTGCGACGCCTCGGTGCCTGCCAGCTCCTGCGAAAGCAGCGCGCCGAAGTCGCCCACAGATCCGGTGGCGCTCACGCCCCCGGTGGTCTTCTTCTGCGTCTGCTCCTGCCGTTGCAGGGCCTCCAGTTGTTCCGTGCCGATCTTCATGACGTCCCCCATGTCAGGGATGTAGCGCATGTCGTGCATGCAGGGTCCGACCGTGCCGAAGCAAGAACCCTGCCACGGGCATCATTCATGGAACCGCCTGAAATTCATGGCTCCCACTTTCGTGAACAGCGGGAAAAAGCTGCCGGGCGGCACGGCTTGCCCACAACCGGACAGTACGCATGAAATCCGCCCTTGTCTATTTCACCCGCAGGGCATACTGTAAGAATACGAAGAGGTTCAGACTGCCACCCGGCCCCGAGAGGGGCACGGAACCCGTAACCACGGAGGAACACCATGAAGGACTTCAAGAAGATTCTCTGCGCCGTGGACTTTTCCGAGCACAGCAAGGACGTTGCCGAATACGCATCCTCTTTCGCCAGGATGGCTGGCGCATCGGTGCTGGTGCTGTACGCCGCCCCCTCGCTCAGCCAGTACGTGGGCTTCCACGTGCCGCCGAACTCCATCGAGAACTTCGTGGGCGAGATCGTGTCCGGTGCGGAAAAGGCCATGGAATCGTTCGTGGCCGAAAATTTCCAGGGCATCAAGGCCGAGGGGCGCATCGTCACCGGCTATGCGGCCGAGGAAATCCTGGGCATCGCCGACAAGGAAGGCGCGGACGTGATCATCATGGGCACCCATGGCCGCAAGGGGCTGGACCGCATCCTGTTCGGCTCGGTGGCCGAAAAGGTGGTCAAGAGCGCCCGCCAGCCGGTGCTGACCATCCGTCCTTCGGTGTAGCCCGCAGGGCGGCCGGACGACTACAGGGAATGGCCGCCGGGCCATAGAGCCCTGTTCCCCATTGCCCTACTCATTGAAGACCAGGGGCCGTCGCGAACCGTTCGCGGCGGCCCTTTCCGTTTACTTCCCGTGATGAGAGGCGTTCCGGAACATTCCCCGCTCAACCTCCGTCCCTTTTGCTCCCTTGCGCAAGGTCATGACGCGGCTTGGCCCGTCCCCTTGGCCCCTTCGGCATCCCGCCCGTTCCCGGCCCCGGCATCCGCGCCGTCCGCCACCTCCGGCGGGGCCTCGCACACTGCGTCGTCCATGGCCACGCGCGGCAGGATGAGCCGCACCGAACGCTCGAAGAACAGGTAATCCCACGCCCAATTCACCAGCACGAACAGCCGGTTGCGGAAGCCGATCAGGTAGGCCAGGTGCACGAACAGCCACAGCACCCAGGCCCACAGCCCGGAAAAGGCAAAGCGCCCCAGCCGCACCACCGCCGCCTGCCGCCCGATGGTGGCCATGGCCCCCTTGTCGCGGTACCGGAAGACCTTGGCCTTGCCGCCCTGCAGCAGCCGCAGCACGTTGGCCGCCGCATGGCGGCCCTGCTGGGTGGCGTTGGGGGCGATCATGGGCGGATTCTGTCCCTCGGGCAGCGAAAGGTCGCCCACCACGTGGATTTCCGGGTGCCCGTCCACCTGCAGGGTGGGCAGCACCGGCACGCGGCCGCCCCGCCCCACGGGCAGGCCCAGCGCCGCCGCCACGTCGTGCCCGCGCACCCCGGCCGTCCAGGCCACGGTGCACGTGGCGATGCGCATGCCGTCACCCAGGCGCACGTCGGTGGGCCCCACCTCGGCCACCCCGGCCTTGGTGCGCACCTCCACGCCCATCAGGGCCAGACGGTCGCGGGCGTAGGTGCGCAACTGCTCGGGAAAGCCGGTCAGCAGCCCGTCGGCGGCCTCCAGCAGCACGATGCGGGCGGGCGTCTTGCCCGCCAGTTCCGGAAAGTCGCGCGCCAGCGGGGTGCGCACCAGTTCCGCCAGCGCCCCGGCAAACTCCACGCCGGTGGGCCCGCCGCCCACCACGGTGAAGGTCAGCAGCGCGGCGCGCCGGGCCGGGTCTTCGGTCAGGCTGGCGCGCTCGAAGCAGGCCAGGATGTGGTTGCGCAGGCGCACCGCATCTTCCAGCGATTTCAGGGTGTAGGCGTTTTCCGCCGCGCCGGGCACCCCGAAGAACGAGGTAAGGCTGCCCGGCGCAAGAATCAGGTGGTCGTAGGGAATGTCCGGCCCGTCGGTGTGCAGCACCCGCCGCGCGCCATCCACGCCGCGCACCTCCGCCAGCGCCACGCTGACGCGGTCCTGCCGCCGGAACACCCCGCGCAAGGGGTAGGCAATCTGCTCCGGCTCTATCTCGGCCGCCGCCACCTGGTACAGCAGCGGCAAAAAGGTATGGTAGTTGTTGCGGTCCACCAGCACCACGTCCACCCGGCCGGACCGGGCCAGCCGCCGCGCCGCCCACAGCCCGCCGAAGCCCCCCCCCACGATGACCACGCGGGGCCTGCCGGTACCGCGCGAGAACCTGTCCGTATCGTTCTGGCCGATCATGATCTGCCTCCGTGTGTGCCGTCCCGCGTGTATCCGCATGAGTGTTCGCATCGCCCCGCGGACCATGTGCCCGCGAAACAAGACGTACTGCACGCCGCGCTCGGGCACGCGGCCATCCTTCACGATATACGCACCCGGCGGACGGGGGCAAGGGGCAAGGGGCCAGCAGAAGATGCGCCCCACGCAGGAAGAGGGCGAAGCACGCGCAGACGGGGCAAGCCCCGGCTTCACCACCGCACGGCCATCACCGCGCCGCCCCTTGCGCTGTGCGCGCCCCTTGGACTATCTGATGGGTCTTCCGCGACGACGGGCGCACCCCCGCCCCGCCGCGCGCCCAACGAAGGAGCACGTTCCACCATGAGCGCCGACACAAGCGCCCCCAGCGGTCTTCCGTTCGCCTCGCCCGACGCCGTGCGGCCCGAGGTGCGCGGATTCAAGCCGTACACGCCCGGCCTGTCCATCGACGAAATCCGCGACAGGTACGGCCTTGCCCACGTCATCAAGCTGGCCAGCAACGAAAATCCGCTGGGCACCTCGCCGGTGGTGCAGCAGGCCCTGCGCCAGAAGGCGGACCTGGCCTTCCGCTACGCCCAGTCGGGCAACCCGCGCCTGACGGCGGCCATCGCCGCGCATCACGGCGTGCCCGCCGAGCGCGTGGTGGCGGGCAACGGCTCGGACGAGATCATCGACCTCATTGTGCGGGTGCGCGCGGTGCCGGGCGTGCACAACGTGGTGGCGTTCAACCCGTGCTTCAGCATCTACGAGTTGCAGACCCGCCTCGCGGGCGTGGAATTCCGCCAGGCCCCGCTGGCGGCGGACTTTTCGTTCGACTGGGACGGGCTGCTGGCCCTGGTGGACGACGCCACCGCCGTGGTGTTCGTGACCACGCCGGACAACCCCTCCGGCTTCTGCCCGCCCGTGGCCGACCTGGAACGGCTGGCACGCGCCCTGCCCACCGGCTGCCTGCTGGTGGTGGACGAGGCGTACATGGACTTCTGCGGCGACGAGGCGGCCCACTCGCTGCTTGCGCGCATCGACGAATTTCCCAACCTTGCCGTGTTGCGCACCTTTTCCAAGAGCTTCGGCCTGGCCGGGCTGCGCCTGGGCTACGGCATCCTGCCCGTGCAACTGGCCGACTACCTGCGCCGGGTGCGGCTGCCGTTCAGCGTGAACATCCTGGCCGAAGAGGCGGGCATGGCCGCGCTGGCGGACGAGGTGTTCCGCGCCGAGACCCTGCGCGTGACCACCGAGGGGCGCGACGCGCTGACGGCCGGGCTGGCCGCGCTGGGCTGCCACGTGTACCCCAGCAAGGCCAACTTCCTGATGTTCCGCCCGGCCTCGGGCGGGAAGGGCGCGGCGCACCTGTTCGAGGAACTGCTGCGGCGCGGCATCATCATCCGCCCGCTGAAAAGCTACGGCCTGCCCGACCTCTTGCGCGTCAGCGTGGGCAGCCCGGACGAGAACGCGGCGTTCCTGAAGGCCGCCGGGGAGATCATGTCCCATGCCGGGTAAATGTTGCGCCTGTTCCAAGGCAGCCGGAAGCACCGGTGCGCCCACCGTTCCCGTGGTCACCCTGGACGGCCCGGCGGGCGTGGGCAAGACCACCCTGGCCAAGCGCCTTGCCGATGCGCTGGGCGTGGCTTACCTGGACACCGGGGCCATGTTCCGTACCCTGGCCTGGAAGCTGGGCCCCGGCGCGCACGAACTGCCGGAAGGCGAGCTGCGCGCCCGGCTGGAAGGCTTCTGCTTCGCGCTGTCCGGTGCGGGCGGGGCCTCCGTGCTGTCCTGCAACGGCGTGCCCGTGGGCGAGGAAATCCGCACCGAGGAAGTGGCGGCCCTTGCCTCGCGCATCGCCACCCTGCCGGTGGTGCGCGAGCGGCTGAAGGCGGCGCAACAGGCCCTTGGGGCCTCCTGCGCCCTGGTGGTGGAAGGTCGCGACATGGGCACCGTGGTGTTTCCCGCCGCGCGGCACAAGTTCTTCCTGGACGCAACGCCCGAGGAACGCGCCCGCCGCCGCTGTCTGCAACTGGAAGCGCAGGGCCAGCCCGCCGATCTCGCAACCATCGCCGCCCAGATCCGCGAACGGGACGACATGGACCGCAACCGCGCCGTGGCCCCGCTGCGACCCGCCGACGATGCCGTCACGGTGGACACCACCACCCTCGACATCGACGGCGTGTTCGACGAACTTACCCGGCACATGGCCGCGCGCGGCGGGTTGTAGCCATCATCACTGACTTTCCCTCGGCTTTTCATGCAAACGGCCCGCACTTCGTGTGAAGCGCGGGCCGTATCATTTGAACGGGCACTTTTTTTGTTCGCCTCCGGCGGGCAAAGGGCTATCGCGCGTTGCGATCGCCATCCGCGCTTTGCGGCCCCTGTCCGTAAGGTTCGCTTTGCTCACCAACGGCTAGGGCAATGCTCGAAGACTCGCATAACGGCTGCTGTTCTGCACTCCCGTTTCGGCGGAACCGTGGATAAACATACTAACCCTGGCGTTGCGAATATCCCTCTCTACCTCCACAAAAAAACATCCCCGCCGCGTTACCGCGACAGGGATGCAATGAACCAAATGAAAAGTTTGCGGGAGGGGTGGGGGTTCGGGGGAAGGGAGGGGGCTTTTCAAAGCCCCCTCCCTTCCCCCGATTATCCTCAATACTCTTACAAATCCGTTTGCGAACTGGCCACCCCGCTGCGATCCAGCACATGGAAGATCAGCGACAGGATCATGCCCACCACGGTGGCGAGGGCCATGCCCTTGAGCTGCACCGAGCCGACCTGCACGGGCACGCCGCTGATGCCGGTAATGAACACGATGGCGGTCAGGGTGAGGTTGGCGGGCTTGGAGTAGTCCACCCGCGATTCCACCAGCATGCGGATGCCCGAAGCGGCGATGACGCCGAAGAGCAGGATGCAGATGCCGCCCATGACCGGGGTGGGGATGGACTGGATGAGCGCGGAGAGCTTGCCCACGAAGGCCAGCAGGATGGAGATGATGGCCGCGCCGCCGATGACCCACACCGAGTACACGCGGGTGATGGCCATGACGCCGATGTTCTCGCCGTAGGTGGTGGTGGGCACGGAGCCGAAGAAGCCGGACAGCACGGTGGACACGCCGTCGCCCATGAGCGAGCGGTGCAGGCCGGGGTCGCGGGTCAGGTCGCGCTCCACGATGTTGCCGGTGACCACCAGGTGGCCGATGTGCTCGGAAATGACCACCAGCGCGGCGGGAATGATGATCAGAATGGTGTTGATGTCGAACTTGGGCATGTACACGGTGGGGGTGGCCAGCACGGGGGCGGCGGCCACGCCGCCGAAGTTCACCGCGCCAAGGGCCATGGACACCACGTAGCCCACGGCGATGCCGGTGAGCACGGGGATGATGGCCATGAAACCCCGGAACAGCACCGAGCCGAAGGCCACGGTGAGCAGCGTGCTCATGGAGATGATGATGGCGGTGGAGTTGTACACGCCGTTGGCGTCGGGCATGACGCCGGCCATGCCGGTGGCCACCCCGGCCAGTTCAAGGCCGATCAGGGCCACGATGGGTCCCATGGTGGCGGGCGGCAGCACCACGCCGATCCAGTCCGGGCCGAACTTCCAGATGATCAGGGCCACGGAGATGAAGATGCAGCCCGAGGCGATGAACCCGCCCAGCGCGTAGGAGTAGTTGGCCCCCCACATGGCCTGGTCCGCGCCCAGCACCACGAACACGGGCGACAGGAAGGCGAAGCTGGACCCCAGGAAGGCCGGGGCCTTTCCCTTGCAGAGCACGAGGTAGATCAGAGTGCCGATGCCGTTCATCAGCAGCACGATGGCCGGATCGATCTTGAACAGCGTGGGCACCAGTACCGATGCCCCGAACATTGCGAAAAGGTGCTGGAAGCTCAGGGGAATGCCCTGAAGAAACGGTACCTTTTCCTCCACCTGGATGGTCTTTCTGGCCATGGCCCTCTCCGGAAATGTGCTGATGTGGTGCGTGGTGCCGCGCGGGGATGATGCCCTTGGGTACGCCGGTCGAAGGGGGCAACCGCCAACGGCGGGGCGGCGAGGCCCCTCACAAAAAGGGGCGGGACATTTGCTGTCCCGCCCCGTGGTGCGCCTTATTTGGTGCCGAATATCTTGTCGCCCGCGTCGCCGAGGCCGGGCAGGATGTAGCCGTGCTCGTTGAGCCGCTCGTCGACGGAGGCAACGTAGATGTCCACGTCGGGATGGCGTTCGGTGACCTTCTTGATGCCTTCCGGCGCGGCCACCAGGAACAGCCCCTTGATCTGGGGGCAGCCCGCTTCCTTCAGCAGGTCGATGGTGGCGTTCAGGGTGCCGCCGGTGGCCAGCATGGGGTCGATGATGATGGCCATGCGCTCTTCGATGTTCTTGGCCAGCTTCACGTAGTACTTGACCGGTTCCAGCGTTTCTTCGTTGCGGAACATGCCGACGACGCTGACCTTCGCGCCGGGGATCATGTCCAGCAGGCCGTCCAGCATGCCAAGGCCCGCGCGCAGGATGGGCACCACGGTGATCTTCTTGCCGCGGATCTGCTCCACCTCGACAGGCCCGGCCCACCCCTGTATGGTGACCTTCTCCGTTTCGAGGTCCTTGGTGGCCTCGTAGGTAAGCAGTCGGCATATTTCGTTGGAAATGGCGCGAAACTCGCTTACGGGCACGTCGTGCTGACGCAGAATGCCCAGCTTGTGCTTGACCAGCGGATGATTCACCACGGTAACGGCCACGATAGGTCTCCTTGTCTGTCTCGGTGCGCGGGGCGCTTGCCCCCCAAACGCACAGGTTGTAAAAAACACGCCCCCATCGGTCAAGTGAAAGCACAACCGTTGCCAAACATGTCGAATTCACCGCCCCCCCCGGCCGAAGCGCGCACCCATTCCTTCACCGTCCCCCCGGAGCACGCCGGACAACGGCTGGACCGCTTTCTGGGCGATGCCATGGCCGGGTTGGGCGATGCGGATGGGCACGCCGACGCCATCTCTCGCGAGAAGGTCAAGCGGGCCATCCGCGACGGGGCCGCCACGGTGCAGGGCCGCGCCTGCACCGTGCCCAACACCCGTGTGGAGCCGGGCCAGACGGTCACGCTCACCCTTGCCGTGCCCGCCGCCAGGGTGACGCCCGAGGAAGGCGAACTGGCCGTGCTGTACCGCGACGCCGCCATCGCCGTGCTGGACAAGCCCGCCGGGCTCACCGTGCACCCCTGCCCCAGTTGCCCGGAAGGCACGCTGGTGCACCGGCTGGTGCGCCACTTTCCCGAACTGGCCGCGCAAGAGGGCTTTCGCCCCGGCATCGTGCACCGCATCGACAAGGACACCAGCGGTCTTCTGCTGGTGGCCCTGACCGAGGCGGTGCGCCTGGAACTTTCACGGGCCTTTGCAGAGCGCGAGGTGAACAAGGAATACCTGGCCCTGGTGCACGGCGTGCCCGCCCCGGCGGGCGACATCGACGCGCCCATCGGCCGCCATCCGCTGCACAAGGTGAAGATGGCCGTGGTTCCGGAGAACCGGGGCGGCAAGCCCGCGCGCTCCGCGTGGCGGGTGCTGCTGGCCGATCCGGGCGGGCGCTTCGCACTGGTGGCGGTACGCATCTTTACCGGGCGCACCCACCAGATCAGGGTGCACATGGCCCATCTGGGCCATCCCCTGTGGCAGGACGCGGTGTACGGCCCGGGGGAGCAGTTGCCGCCGGACATGGCTGGCCAACCGGAATTTCCCCCACGCCAGATGTTGCACGCCTGGCAATTGGCCTTCCGCCACCCGGAATCGGGCGAGGACCTGCACTTCACCTGCCCGCCCCCGCAGGACTTCGCCGCGCTGGCCCTGCGCCTGTCGCGGCGCACGCAGCGGGTGGTGGTCACCGGCTCGCCGGGGTGCGGCAAATCCGCCCTGATGCGCCAGTTGGAGGACGCGGGACTGCCGGTGTGGAGCGCCGACGCGGCCGTGGCCCGGCTGTACGAAGCGGGCGGCGGCGGGCACCACCTGCTGCGCGGCCGCTACGGCGACCGTTTCGTGCCCGCGCCCGAAGGGCCGGTGGACAAGCGCGCCCTGTTCGAGGCCATGCGGGCCGACGCCGCCCTGCGCCGCGAGGTGGAGGAGATGATCCACCCCCTGGCCCGGCACGACATGGACGCGTTCTTCGCACGGGCCGAGGCAGCGGGCGAGCCCGTGGCCGTGGCCGAAGTGCCGCTGTTTCTGGAAGCGGGCTGGAAGGCGACATACTCCAGCGGCGGCGCTGGCCCCGCCGCAGGGGCGAAGACCGGCCCGGTACGCGCGGCAAGCGCGGCCGCGATGCTGCCCGACAAGAAACACAGGGGAGGCAAGGCCGCGCGCGCCTTTGCCGCAGCGTCCGGCGCGACGTCCGGCGCCAGACACGCCACCCCGGCGCACTTCGGTGCGCGCCCCGAGAGCACACCCGTCGGCGTCCTGCCCCCCGCCGCGCCTTCCATCTTGCTGGTGGGCGTGCACTGCCCTTTCGCCGAGCGTGCCCGCAGGCTGGAAACACATCGCGGCTGGCCGCCGGACATGATCGCCGCCATGGAGGCCTGGCAATGGCCCGAGGCAGACAAGATGCGCGCCTGCCATCTGGTGGTGGACAATTCCGGCACGCCGGAAGACCTCGCTCGCCGGGCGCAGGGCCTGCTGGCCGAGCTGGCCCGGCTGCGCGCCGCGCGCGACGCGCGCCTTGCCCTCCATCTTGCCTCGCTGTGGCAGGCGTGAGACGCTAGCGCATGTTCCCCCTGCGCGACACCATTCCCCGCGTGCACACCCCCTGGGCGGTGTGGTGCATCCTTGCCGCCAACCTGGCCGTATTCCTGTGGCAGCAGACGCTGACGCCGGGCGAAACCCTGCGCCTGTTCCATTTCATGGGGGTGGTGCCCGCGCGCTTCGCCCACCCGGACTGGGCGCTGACCTCCGGCTATCCGCCGGGGGGCGCAGTGGCCTTCGTTTCCCACATGTTCCTGCACGGGGGCTGGGGGCACTTTCTGGTGAACATGTGGACGCTGTGGATTTTTGGCGACAACATCGAAGACGTCATGGGGCCGCTGCGCTTCATGGTCTTCTACCTCACCTGCGGGCTGGCGGCGCTGCTGACGCACCTGGTGTTCTCCGCCTCGTCCACGGTGCCGGTGGTGGGGGCCTCCGGGGCCATCGCCGGGGTGCTCGGGGCGTACTTTCTGCTGTACCCCCACGCCAAGGTCACCACGCTGGTGCCGCTGCTGTTCATCCCGCTGATTTTCGACCTGCCCGCCGTGGTGTATCTGGGCATCTGGTTCGTCACCCAACTGTTCTCGGGACTGACCACGCTGGGCAGCGACGGCGCGGGCATCGCATGGTGGGCGCACCTGGGCGGATTCGTGGCCGGGTTCGTGCTGCTGCCCCTGTTCCGCCAGAAAGGGCGCTGCTACTACTGTCACATGCCCCAGGGGCGTGGCCGGGGCGTCATCCGCCTGCCCCATGACCCGGAGGCATGACGGAGCGACAGCCCCCGCCTGCCTTCCCTGCGCGCCGTCGCTTGGCCTGTCCAGAACCAGCCCGTTCAGAACCAATACGGCCGAATCACTCCGGCCAGACAATGCCGACCAGAAAATGCTGGCCAGACCAGTCCCGTCCGCCCTCCTCGCCCGTATCGGGACGCGCTGCCCCCTCCCCCCGTCTTTTCGCCCTGTTGCGAGTGCTTCCTCACCTTTTCCGCAGGGTTCCCCGCATTGACTTACCGGGGGGTATGCCGCATAAGTTTCGGGCTGCCGCGCGGCGGTTCGCGCCGTTTTCGCCTGCCATGCCATCCCGTTGCCACCGTGAAGGGAACAAGGCCGGGCGCACGCACCGGGCCGCGCATCGCGCAAAACATCGCAAGGGGTCCATCATGCTCGAAATACGCGACCTGCACGTCTGCATCGGCGACGTAGAGGTTCTGAAAGGCATCGATCTCAAGATAGAGGCCGGCGAGACCTTCATCCTGTTCGGTCCCAACGGCTCCGGCAAGACCACCCTGCTCATGACCCTCATGGGCTTCGCAAACTATACCGTCACCCAGGGGCAGATCCTGTTCAAGGGGCAGGACATCACCCACGCCCCCATGTACGAGCGCGCGCGGCTCGGCATCGGCATGTCGTTCCAGCGCCCGCCCACCATCCACGGCCTGAAGACCGGCCACCTGGTGAAGATGTGCGCCCGCGAGCGCGAGGTGGACGTGGAAGACCTGGCCCGGAAAGTGAACTTTGACCGGTTCCTGGAGCGCGACGTCAACGCCGGGTTCTCCGGCGGTGAAATCAAGCGGTCCGAAATGCTTCAGCTCATGGCGCAGCGGCCCGACCTCGTGCTGTTCGACGAGCCGGAATCCGGCGTGGACCTTGAGAACATGGCCCTCATCGGCCAGACAGCCCGCCAGTTGCTGGACGGCATGCCCCCGGCCTCCTGCTCGATGAAGCAGCACAAGGCCCGCTGCAAGACCTCCGGCCTGATCATCACCCACACCGGCTACATTCTCGAATACGTCAACGCCGACCGCGGCCAGGTGATGTACGACGGGCACCTGTGCTGCGAGGCGCGGCCCCGCGACATCCTCGACCACGTCAGCAAGTACGGCTACCAGGAATGCCTGCGCTGCCTCGATTCCGACGCAGCGCTCGGCCAGATCAAGGAGGCGCTGTAGCCATGGCTTTCAAGAACGTGGATCTTTCGCGCTACAGCTTCGAAGGGGCGCAGGCAGACGCCATCACCGACCTTACAACGCTGGACGAATTCGACCGCAAACGGCTGCTGTACGCTGGCATAGACGTGAACACCAAGGAGCGCAGCGGCTCGTTCATGCACATGAACCACAGCGGCGTGCACTGCAAGTCCACCCAGGAAGGGCTGGAGCTGCTGGACATCAAGCAGGCCCTCAAGCAGTACGACGGTCTGCCGCAGTACTTCTGGAAGATGGTGGACCCCAACCGCGACGAATACACCCGCGCGGCTGCGGAACACCTGCACGGCGGCTACTTCATCCGCGCCCGCAAGGGGGCGAAGATAGAAGCGCCCGTGCAGTCGTGCCTGTTCATCAAGGGCAACGGCGTGGGCCAGAACGTGCATAACGTGGTCATCGTGGAAGAAGGCGCGGAGATGCACATCATCACCGGCTGCGCCACGGCCCACGGCACGCGCGAGGCGGCCCACCTGGGCATCTCCGAATTCTTCGTGCACAAGGGCGGCAAGCTCACCTTCACCATGATCCACAACTGGGGCGAAGACACGGCGGTGCGCCCGCGCTCCGCCGGCGTGCTTGAGGAAGACGCAGTGCTGGTGAACAACTACGTGTTGCTCAAACCGGTGAAGGACCTGCAGATGTACCCGACCCTCACCCTTGCCGGACGCGGGTCGGTGGCGCGGTTCAACTCGGTCATCGTGGCCCCGGAAGGCTCGCACGTGGACACGGGCAACCGCATCCTGCTCAACGCGCCCGACACGCGCGGCGAAATCATCGCCCGCACCCTGACCACCGGCGGCACCATCATCAACCGGGGACACATCGGGGCCTACCAGGTGCCCGCGCGCGGCCACCTGGAGTGCAAGGGGCTGATCCTGGGCAGCGGCGTCATCCATGCCATTCCGGAACTGGAAGGCACCGTGGACGGCGTTGAACTGTCCCACGAGGCTGCCGTCGGCAAGATCGCGCAGGAAGAGATCGAATACCTCATGGCGCGCGGCCTGGACGAGGACGAAGCAACTTCGACCATCGTGCGCGGCTTCCTGAACGTGGACATCATGGGCCTGCCGCGCGAGCTGGAACAGGCCGTGGAAGACCAGATCAACCAGTTGGACGCGGGCGACGCCATGTAGCGCAGCAAGACGCATGCGAGCATCCTGCGGGGTGCCATGCAGCTAACGGCGGGCTCCACACGAACGCCACACGGAAAATGACGACGGGCCCCGGCAGCACGCAACTGCCGGGGCCGTCTTGCGTCTGGCAAAGAAAGGAAACAGCTGGACAGAGTGCAACTGCCGGGTCGCCTGCCCCTGGCTGCGCCCGCCATGCCCACATTTCGCGCACGGTCAGCCGCGGCCTTGTCGGCGTGGTGTCGCATCGCCGCTTCGCACATGCAGTGAGGGCGTGTTTCGCTAGCGCTTGGCGCGTCACTGTCGGCCTGACCGGCGCGCAACCAGGCACTCCCTTCGGCAGGGCGGCCGGTCCGTCCGAAAAGCTCTCCCATGCCGTGAGCAATGCCGGATATTCCGATTCACGCCAGTCTTGGCATTGTTGTGCGGACAGAAAGCCTTTGGCTCCCAGTGTCGCCGAAACTGATCAAGATATGCCAGTCTTCCTGCGGGATCCGTAAGCCAGTTGCATCCCCCGTCCCCTCGCGCCCTGTCACAAACGCACGAAGGCCCCGGTGATTTCTCACCGGGGCCTTTGCGTGATGGGTCGGGATGCGGTTTGTCGCATCCCTTTTGAAAATAAGTGCTGGCATCGGCCTACTTTCCCACGCAAGAGTACGCAGTATCATCGGCGATGGAGGGCTTAACTTCCGAGTTCGGAATGGGATCGGGTGTACCCCCTCCTCCATGGACACCAGCACAAATTTCTGGTCACCGTCCGGCAAGGCTGGCTATTGAGCGCCGCCACATCGGCCGGGACCGAAAGATGTAATCAAACAGGGTGGAAAGGAAGTGTAGAGAAGAAAACAAGGCGCACGGGCTATTAGTACTGGTCAGCTGAATGCGTCACCGCATGTATACCTCCAGCCTATCAACCGGGTTGTCTACCCGGGCCCTTCAGCTCCGAAGAGAGGGAGACCTTATCTTGAGGCAGGCTTCCCGCTTAGATGCTTTCAGCGGTTATCCCTTCCGCACATAGCTACCCTGCTGTGCCACTGGCGTGACAACAGGACCACCAGGGGTGCGTCCATCCCGGTCCTCTCGTACTAGGGACAGGCCCTCTCAAGTCTCCTACGCCCACAGAAGATAGGGACCAAACTGTCTCACGACGTTTTAAACCCAGCTCGCGTACCACTTTAAACGGCGAACAGCCGTACCCTTGGGACCTGCTTCAGCCCCAGGATGTGATGAGCCGACATCGAGGTGCCAAACCGCGCCGTCGATATGAACTCTTGGGCGCGATCAGCCTGTTATCCCCGGCGTACCTTTTATCCAATGAGCGATGGCCCTTCCATGCGGAACCACCGGATCACTAACGCCGACTTTCGTCCCTGCTCGACATGTCTGTCTTGCAGTCAAGCTCCCTTATGCGTTTGCACTCGACGCCTGGTTTCCGATCAGGCTGAGGGAACCTTTGCGTGCCTCCGTTATTGTTTGGGAGGCGACCGCCCCAGTCAAACTACCCACCAGACACTGTCTCCATCCCGGGTAACGGGCATGGATTAGAGCCTTAGACTTGCAAGGGTGGTATTTCAAGGATGGCTCCCCCCATACTGGCGTACAGAGTTCACAGCCTCCCACCTATCCTACACATGCAAGCCCAAAACCCAATGTCAAGCT